>NZ_JAJQPD010000008.1 GCF_021228295.1 Agromyces humatus | reverse complement strand
ACCCGCCAGCCGCCTCCGAGCCGAACACCACATCGCCGCAACAGATCTCGGATAGCCTTCAAAACACTTGACCTGTTGCGTCGACCACCAGAATCCGCCGCACCTTCATCGGGCAGTTTTGCGGGACAGGCATACGCGAATCAGCGGCCATGATGGTTCTGGCTTGACCCCCACGCGCTTATGTCGATCACGATGTATCGATCGCCGACCGGGTTCCGGGCACCCAAGACGCAGACGTCAATCGGTAGCGTGACACCGTGCAGCGAATGCGCCCTGGCCACGCTCGTCGAGCTCGTCCTCTCGGGCATTCTCGTCGCGGCGGAGCGGTGCCTGTTGCCGTTTTGATCCAAGACGACCATCTCCGTCGGGCTGTTCGGTTGCTAACTGATGTCCGATTCCTTCTTCGACGATTTCGGAGGATTCCCATGAAGCCGCGACGTCCCGAGCTCGGCTCGGTCGTCCAGTTCACTCTGCCGAACGGGCGGTACGCTTACGGCCGCGTCCTGAGAGACGCCGCTGTTGCGTTCTACCGCACAACAACGGACGAACCGGGGCTGCCACCTATAGGCAATCGCGACTACCAATTTGTTGTGGGGGTCGACAACCACGCTCTCCGGTCGGACCTCGTGCCAGCTGTCGGCTTTGATCCTGGTATCGATGAGGCCGACGAGTGGCCGCCAGCTCAAGCGACCTGGGATCCCATCACTGGCGCACCACGACTGTATGCGCGCGGCGAGATCCGTCCCGCGACCGTGGAGGAAGCGACGGGCCTAGAGCCCGCAGCGGTCTGGTCCCTCGAGCACCTCATCCCGCGGCTGATGGAGAGCGAGGAGTGATTGCGCTCATGCGCGTGGGTCCCGGCATCGACTGTGGTTCCCGCCGCGTCGCTGCGCACGATCCACCACCGCTTCGCTACAAGAGGTCCACGCCCTGAAGAAGAACGAGCACGCCGACGAATATGAAGCCGACACCGGGATAGATCATGAATCGTGGCCTCGCGCCCTCCGCGAATGCTTTTCCAACTCTGCCGACGTTCTGCTCCATGTACTTCTGGCTCCACCGCAGCATCTTCTCCAAGTTGCACAGGACGTAGACGCCGAACGCCATTTCGACGCTGCCGAGCAATACCAGCCATGGATTCAAATCGGAGGCTCCTGCTCAGGACTTGACGAGACCGAATTCGGCCTCGTTCACTCGGGATCATTGTTTGCAGTGGACGACGGAAACTCTACGTTCGCGCCGCCTCTCGGCCCAATGAGGAGAAGCTGACCCGTCGGAGTGCCGCTCGCAAGCTGGTGCCCTCTGGTCCGGGTACCCGCCCTGCGGCAAGTCGATTAGGGTCGTCGGCGGGTGGCGAGCACGTTCGTTGAATAATTGCGCGCGCCCGATCGCCACAGGAGGAACGTCGCTGTTCCAGTGAGGATGATCCCGAGGAAGACAAACTCGTAGCCAAGTAGCAGACTCGCGACTTCAGCGGCGAGCAAGGCGAGGAGGATTCGCCGTGGCCAACGGTCGCCGCGCCACGCCCCCCATGCTGCCGCGAGTTGGACAGCACCGGCGGCCGCCGTCACGATGAGGGGTGCGAGCAACTCCGGGTCAATCGATGAGGATGTTGCGGCGTTCGCGAGGAACGTGAACACGATCGGAATCACGAAGAGGACGCCACCCATGATGAGCAGTGCACTCGCCCACAGCGTCCCCAGCGGGCGCTGTTGTCGCACATAGGCGAGTTCGATGTTCAAATGAAAGTCCCGTTCTGTTGCTTCACCGGGTTGGCGACACCAAATCTAGTCGCGCGTACGAAGCCATGGCCTCAACAGGGCCGGCCCCTGGCTTGACCCCGGGCCGCGCATCAGCGCGGCCGCTTCCCCGGAAGGGATCGCTCTGCGCGACGTCCTGTGACGGGGCAGCGGTAGCACCGCGGCGCAGCGGCGTCCCGTGGAAGGGTCGGGTTGCCGTCGCTTACGCTCGAGGGTGTGGCGCGGCGAGGCATCTATGTGGAGATCACGATCGATGCGGATCTCGAGGATGTCTGGGCGCTGACGCAGCGGCCCGGTGAGCATGGGCGGTGGGATCTGCGGTTCTCGCAGATCGTCCCGGCCGGGATGACGGAGGCCGGTGCGGCCCGCTTTACCTACACGCGTCAGGTTCCGTTCCACACGGTGGCGGGTGTCGGGGTCAGCCTCGGCGAAGCGTCGCGTCCGGACGGTTCCCGGACATCCGCGTGGCGGTTCGGGACATCTGATCGGCTTTCGCCGATCCGCGCTGGACGCGGGTATTGGCGATACATCCCGGTCGACGGCGGCATCCGGTTCATCACCGGCTACGACTACACGCCCGGGTGGGGCCGGATGCCGGATCTCGTGGTCCGTCCGATCCTGGGATGGGTGACCGCGTGGAGCTTCGACCGGCTTCGCATCTGGATCGAGCGCGGGGAGGCACCCGAGCGGTGGCCGCTGCGCAGCGTGCTGTGGTTCTGGCAGCCCGGAAGGCCACGCGCGGCGCGCTGCCGACGAGCACCTGCCGATGGTTCGCGGCGAGATGATCACCTCCGTGACGCGCCGGCCACGCTCGCCAGTCTTCCCGCCCCGGAGCAGATCCGATGACATCGATCTTCCAGCGGGCCCTGGGTGAGGACTTCGCGCGCCTGCATCCGATGATGCAGCGGCGGTTCGGGGTCGGGCTCGACTCCCGTGAGGCATGCATCGGCACCGGCATGATGACGAGCATTCGCCGTGGGCCGTGGTGGACGGTCCCGTTCCTGCAGGTCGGGAGACTGCGCAACATCCTCATCCCCGACGTGGGTAGGGACGTGCCCTTCCGGATTGAGAACTTCCCGTACCGCGACCCGCTCGGCCGCGAAACCATCACGTTCGTGCGGGAGTACGACATCCGAGGCCGCCGGCGACGATTCGACGCGACGATGATCCTCGTCGGCGACCGCGTCGTGGACTATCTCGGCACCCACCAACACCTCGCCGTCGACCTCGACCTGACCGTCGACGAGGACGGCAGCATGATCCTGACCTCGGACGCGCAACGCTTCTACGATGGCCCGCTCGCGTTCCGCTTCCCGATCGGCCTGCGGGCGCTTCCGTCTGATCTGGCGCCAGAGCGACCGCCAGTTTGTTCGAGCTGGGCGGGCCCTAGAATCCGAACGTGCCACGACGCCAAGATGCCGCCACGCCGCGTCTCCCCACGACTACGCCGGGTGCTACCAAACAGGACCTCAGTATGAGTCCGGTTGAGCGCATGATCTTGTTGGTGGGCGGAGCACTGCATGCGATCCTGGTGTGGCAATCCGTGATCGGGCTGATTCAAGTCGCGACGCTGCTCGGCGAGGCGGGCGCTCGTTATGTCGCGGGCGCCGAAGAAATGCTCGCCGAGCGTCTTTGGCTGTCGGCGCTGCTCGTGATCGCCGTGCCATTCGGCTGGTTCTGCATGCGACTGGCAAAGGTGACTCGCCCATGGCGCGCGGAACTGGTTGCCGTCGCCGTTACTGTCCCTCTGACCGGGGTCATCGGCGTTGCGGGCGCATTTGCGAGGTACTTCTTCAGAGCGGATCTGACTGCAACGTTCATCTGGACCGTGGGCATCGTCCTTGGCATCGCTCTCGCCGGTGCAATCACGTTCGATCGGATCGGGAAACGCGACGAGAAGCGGACCTCGACGAACGCGGCGGCACACGCGGCCGAGCAACGGTAAAGCAAGGATGATCAGTTCATCGCCTCGCGCCACTCGATCACCTCATTCACCGCCACCACTGTTGCGCAGATGAACGAACGGTCACCCACTCGACCTCTGGGTGCCCACCGGAACTCGTGGGGCCGTCTCAGCCGATACCGCATTCACGAGTTCCAAGGTCTTCGAGGGCTGATTCGGACGGCGCAAGGCGGCCAGCGGACATCCGCTCGAGGATCGTCTTGGGGGCGACAGGGGAGGGCAGCGTCCTCTCCGTGCGCGATAATGCGTGGACTTCCTGTAGTCGACTGAGAGGCCATCCGAGTGAACGGTGCGGAGATGTTCCGGTACATGCCGTGGCCGTTCGAGGAGGGGACCTTTCCTGCTGCCCTTGGCGCGGTTGTTACCCGTTCTGTCTTGGGAGGGGCGGCCGTCCTGCAGGTGCTCCATTCCCCTGAGGGCGATTGGGCAGTTTCCGATGGCGAAGACCCAAACGCGCCTGGTGCTTGCGTGGCGACGCACATTCGGCACGTTGTCTCCGCCGACCCAACGCTGGAGGAACTGGCAGCGATACCGCCGGGTACACAGGCCGACCGCCGCACCCCCGACGATCCGTGGGAGTTGAGCTCGTTCGAATGGGGCGAGGAATGACGCCGCCGCTCCGCCATCCTCTAAGAGCCGACGTCGTCGAGCTCGCGCCGCAGATACTTTGGAGCCTGTACGCGCCAAGCGTCCGTCACGAGCTCGGCGAGATGGTCCTCGTCGATGCCGGCCATGCGGAATGCGACCTTCGGCTCGCCCCAAGCGGTGGTGGTGCGCAGGAACACGTCGGGCGCCATTTCGACAAGAGCGAGGGCGTCCAGGCGGTCGGCGACCTTCACGCCGACGACGAGCTCGGCCGCGATTGTCTCGCGCATGTCTGCGGGGATGCTCGGCCACGGATGGCACTCCCACGCGTACAGCTTGCCGCGAACGAACCAAGCGGCGCCGCCCGTCGTCGCGCGTTCATCGCTACCGGGCAGCCCGACGGTGGTGCGTCGCAGGTCGTCGAGGGTGGCCACGTTGTGAGCCTATGCCGCGCTACCGACAGAGAGGCAGGCGTCAGTTGACGATCCTCGAGCGGGCGCAGAATTCCGCTTTGAGCATGACGCTGGGCCACTGCGTGTTCAACTTTCCGGTTCCCAGGACATATCTCAGTTGAGGAGGTGCACGTGGAGGACCACAGAAACAGCAGCGACGGCGAACTGTCGCGAGCATTGGCTACCACTGCTGACGGAGGACACGCCATGAACAGCATTCGCACTGCGCTGTTGGCTACGGTGCTCGTCGGAGTGCTGACGGGCGCCGTCGGGTGCGCCACCCCGGGTGAAACACGGCCGGGTTCGATCGATGCGATGGTTGAGCAGACTCTCGCGCCGGAACGAACTCCGCCGACCGAGACCGAGCTGGCAATCGCATGCGGGCTCGACATTGTCCGAGAACTGGCCGAGGAAGGGTTCTACGCCAGCCGCGCTGAGGCCATCCAAGCCACCCTCGAATGGCATATCAGTGTCGGTGCGGAGACGATCCAGGAGAGCACGCATCTGCCCCACTCGTTGTACATCGATTTGCTCGCAGCGGCACTGGAACAACTTCCCGAGCGTGAGCGGGAGCTTGGTCCCGACGACAACCTGCGGATGAACGTCACGAAAGACGGTGTAGTGATCGGGATGGTCGAGATCTCGCCAGACTTCCACACGCGCTACGGGCTGACCGCGCTGGGTTTCGCCGCAGCCGATCCGGGAGTCTGCGAGGAGTCCTACGTCGGCGACCACGCAAAGCTATTCGGGCTGCGTCAAGACTAGGAGGCAATCATGGTGGATCAGAAGAAGCTCGCCTCGACATCGGCGCTCTTGAGTGTGGTCGTGCTCTTGATGTCCGGATGTGCGAGCCAAACTGAAGCACCAGCCGGATCCACGCCATCGCCGGAGAGAGTGTTTACCGATCCCGATTGTGGAGCATTCGGCATCGTGGAGTCGGCACCTGACTTGGGCGCCGAATCTCGCAGAGAAGTTCTCGAGGTCATGATTCGTGGCCAACAACGCGCGCTCAGTGAATCACCCGGTGCCGAGAGCATCTTCGGGTTCACGCCTGAAGACGCACTCATGGCCCTCGAGGCAGCCCTCACCGTCCTTCCCGACGTCGAGAAGGGGGTCGACCCCGATGCCACCGTGACCGTCCCCGCGGTGAACGATGCGGGCACGTATCTCGGTGAGTTCGTTATCAGGTCACAGAACGGCAAGTACGTCTTTGACACGATCTTGATCGCTCACGAGGGCGGAATACCCTGCCCGACCGAGTGATCAATGCCGATCGCCGAAAAGCATCCTGCGTCCCGGCGAGGGATCCACCTGCGGACGTCCGCTGACGGACCCGAAGCCGAAAAGCCGCAACTCGAATAACGAGGGCAGCGAACCCAAGGCGGTTGGCTGTGTGCACCCTGTTTAGGCAGGAGCCATCGATAACCCGAAGGCTTTCGTATTCCCGTTGTGTCGCCAAGCTGCCCCGGATTTCGCGTGAGCCGGTCCCTGCGGACCAGCCCGCCCCCTTGCCGCCACTTCTCGAGGCGAGTACGGTGCGGCACCGAGAGGAGATGTCATGTCAACTGAGTTCGGCTCGATCGAAAAGTTGATCGCCGAGCGGGGAACGATCCGCGGTCGAGAACCCGTCATCGAACCTCAGGCTGCTGCTGACGGCGGTGTCGTCGTCATCCATCACTACGACACGGTGACGTACAAGGACAAGCTCGGTCACTGGCACGCGGTGCTCCTGGACACGGTCACAAGCGGTCCCAATCCGGGAAGCGCATCCCAGATGGTCCACACAATCGAGATTCTCTCCGACCAGGTCATCACTTGAGCACGCCCAAAGGAGACCCCGATGCCTACTGACACGAACACGATTCAGGATCTGCTCGCGGACAAAGGGACCATCGCCGGACCCGGTCCGATCGTCGTCGACGAACCTCGCGGAGAGGCCGGCGACGCTGTCACTACGCTGCACCATCCCGACTGGGTGACCTACACCGATGCGGCTGGGCACGTCCACGTCGTGCTGATCGACACTGTCAGCACCACTACGGATGGCCAACTGGTCACAACGATGGAGATCCTCGACGATGTGGTGGTCAATCCCCCGCCGGGTTGACCCGTCACGATCTCAGCGATCGATCTCGCACGGGACGAGGACTTCGAAGGCTATCTCAACGGGTCGCAGGTGAGCATCGGCTACTGCAGCGGTTGCCATAGCGCTTCGAAGCCCCGCTCCGCGAGATACTCACGGAGGTACTCCTTGTGCCCGGCGTGATCTCCCCGCCTCACGGACTCGACATAGGTCGCGAGCAGTCGTCGTGCCTCTTCTATCCGGTTGCGGGCCAGGAGAAGATCGGCGACATCGAGTGCTGCTGCTTTGGGCGTGATCGGGCCGAACGCACGCGGACCCTGTTCGTTGTAGGCATCCAGCACTCGGTCAGCGCTGCTGAAATGATCGAGATGGGGCAGAGCACGCCTGGCGAGCACCTGAGACACCTCCTCCACGGACAGGCGATCCCGGAGGTCCCACCATTGATCAAAACCGCCGGGCATGAAATCGCCGAGCCCCCACCGCAGCTGGCAGTTGTAGTCGTTTATCAAGGTGCTCCTGGGTGAGCCCATCCGACTCATCGCGGGAACGTGGACTCCAAGATTCACCCGGTAGCGCCCGTGCAGATCGGGAACGAGTCCCGGCACCGCGTGCTTTCCGCTCGGATCATACGAGCCGAGCTGCACCGAAACGTGATGCACAAGCCCGTCATCGGCGGTCCTGTTGAAGCTATTCGCCCTTTTGCGGAATCCGACGGGCTTGAGGACCTCGCTCAATGCAGCGGAAACGGACTTGGCGAGATCGCCGTTCTCGGTCACGCGTTCCGCCTCACATTCACCTTGGGCCGTCAGTCATTCTTGCCTAGAACAGCTCATCGTCGTCATGGTCGCAGCACGCAGGTTGTCGTCGCGGCGCTGCACACCCGAGGCCCGACCATCGGGCAGGATGCGTCGCGGCAGGCGGCGCGGTGGCGGACCAGTTTTGGCACATGGATTCGTGGAGCGGACTGCAGATCGACACCCGGGAACTCCGCGAGGTGTTCGAACGGTTGATCACTCATTTGGAGCAGACCAGAGGCGAGACCGTGACGCTGCCCGAGGACTACTTCTATTCGCTACCGTTTCCCGAGATCTACGATGTGCTGAACGAGCCGCCATCGCCAACGATTGGGCAGCTCACCGAATCGTGGACGAACCTCCACCGCACCGATGACATCGACTCCACCATCACGTTCGAGCTTGTGTGGCTAGGTGACCTGCTCAAGGCTCTCGGGCATTTGGCGTAGAGGGATCCCGCAGCGGGACGACGTTGAGATGGTGCGCTCGGGTCGCGTTTGTGAGACGGTCGGGTGTCAGCCCGTCGAGAGACACCCTCCAGGAGGTAGTCGTGCGCTCATCTGTACCGATTCCCGGGAATCCCTGGCCGCACGACATGGTGATCACCGTCGATGACGATCCAGCGTCACTTGTCGAGCTGCTGTGGATCCGCGACGCCTGGGGGCTGAAACCTCCCCACGACGACGTTCCGCCGCCACTCGTCGATTCACCCGACCCTCAGGTGAACGAAAATGATGGAGTCGACATCGAAGATTGGCAGGCAGCATGGCCGGAGCTCTGGAATTCGACGCTCCGGCACGCCGGCGAAGTCCGCGACCCCGCACTCTTCGACGCGATTCGCAGCACAGCCAACAACTCTGCCGAGCGCATGGAGTTGCTTGCGCGAATCACCGGGCCGTCCTGGCACGACCGCTTCGGTGAGGCTGGCCTTGAGCGCTATCAACCTTGGCAGACCTCGCAATTCCGCAGGCGGACGGTGGGGCTCCCCACCTCAGTCGAGGAGCAGCCCGAGCGTCGTTCCCTTGAGGCGCTCATCACCGCATGGCGCCATGGGCTCACGAAAATCGTGACGATCCCGTGCCGTGGCGCATTCACGAGGATCATCGGAGACCACACGCTGCTATTGACTGACGAGACCCGCGCCGACCCCGACGCCTTCAGCGCAGCTCTCCATCAATTCAGATAGGAGCCCGCAGGCGGATCGGTCAGCGGGAACGTAGCTGCGGGGGTGCACGGTGCCAGCGAGAACGGTCAAGGCAGCTTGTGCGACGCCTTAGCTTCGCCCCAGACGGTCTCGAAATCCTCGGCACTGATCAGCGCCCCATCGAACTCGGCGCTCAGGTTGATCTCATCGAGCGGAGGGATCGGCTCGATTCCGAGAAAACTGCCGCCCGTCTCCACGTCCCGCGATGCGAGGTCGCGGAACCCCGACCTGAATTCCTCGACCTTTCGGATCTCCCAGCCATCATCGTCGATCTCGCTGTACAGCAGAATAGGGACCTCGACTGAGTCGTGGGCCCATCGAACCCGTTGGTATCGCATCAGATCCTCTCCGCCCGATTGCGACTCAAGTCTCGCTGAGGGATCCCTGAGCGCGCGTTCAGAAATCGCGCGGTTCGATCGCCAGTGCCGCTCTCAACTCTGCAGCCCGGTCGTCGGGGAGCCAGCGGAACGCGTAAAGTCCCCGGTGCTCCATCGACCATTCGTCACACTCGATGAACCCCTGCCTCATCTCCGAGACATACCCCCACGGGGGATAGTCCTCGATCGATCGTTCGCGCGTCCCGTCGGCCCAAACCGCAACAAGCCACACTCAAGCCTGCCGTCGACGCGGGCTCAACGGGGACCAGAACCACGTCACAACGGAAGCGAGATGTCCGAGGACCTCGCCTTCTCGGCTCAACTCCCCGACACCGTCACGGAATGGCTCGAGCCAAGCCTCAGTCTCGGGATCCTCCACCGGGCGCTGAAGTCGAATGTCGACTATCCTGCCCGCAACGTACGGTGAGGGATCCCTGAGCGGTTCGAACTCACCTAACGGCCGTCCGGGACGCGGAGATGCGCCTCGTTTCGCCCTGGGCGCGGAACAAGACGGCTGAGAAGACGAGGAACACGGCAGCGCCCAGCCAGCCGCTGATATCGCCCAGGTTGGGTAGCCAGAACAGGGTGATGACGCCTACCGTGATGAGTGCTCCCGCCAGCACCCCGAACAGTTTCATGCCGTAGAGCGAGATGAACACCAGATAATGGGCGCCCACGATGATCAAGGACGCCGGGAAGAACAGCAGCGGCTCAAAGGTGCCGAGGACGATCGCGACCAGCAGCCCCAGAGGCACGGTGAACGCGGACTGCATCGCGAGCGCCGCAGACGGATGCCCCTTGGGCAGTGCCGCCGAGCCGCCCATGAGCTTCAACACCAACGTGGCCAGCGGAAAGATGAACATTCCGCCGATGAACAGGGCGGCCATCCCGGCGGCCGGGGAAACCCAATAGAAGACCGCGTTGGCGACGGCCCACACGATCGTGGAGACGAGCGGGCCGGAATATCCGCCTCGGTAGATGCGACGCACATCGGCTTGTGCCGCCAGAACTTCCACGCGCGGCACTCCTCTCATCAACCAAAAGTGGCCGACGCTTCTCGACGCACGCGGCTGAGTCCATACTGGCCGATGCCACCGGCGCCCATCAACTGCGCGCCCGCCAGCCAGTCCTCGGCGGACGTCCGCATTGGGATCCTTCACTGCGAGGGTGGCTCGCCACCGCGTGGCGTTGCCAGCCTCACCGGTGTCACCGGCTTGCTGGTAGATCAGGACCGACGATCTGGTCAGCATCGAGCGCTCGGGGGGCCAGGACGCTCCGTACCCTTCGGATGAAATCTTTCAGGCACATCTCCACATGCACCCACTCGTGAGGGGAACTCCGCACGTCCGGTGTGGGTGACGTCCCCTGGGGTGGTGGGGTGACTATGGCAGCGTAAGTCGAACCCACCAGGGCAATCTAAGCGAGGACCACTTGATGGTTGCCGGGGTGTCTGCGGCAATCTAAGCCGGACCCACCTCCACCGTTGTCGGAACTGTGATTTCCGATTGCTGAGGGTGGAGGACGGATGGAGTCTCGGGTGGATGTGTTTGCTCGGATCCGACGTGACGCGCGCGTTGAGGGGCTGGGGATCCGGGCGCTGGCACGCCGGCACGGTGTCGGCCGGCAAAGGGTCTGTCCGTGTTTCTGTGTAAGTGGTCATCGGCTCGGTTGTTCAGTTGATGCCTAGGCGGTCGCCGTAGGTCATGGCCAGTACGTTCAGGATGCCCTTCCAGCCGGCGGTTTCGCCAGTCGGATTCGTTCGGTTGTGTTGTCGATGGACCGCGACGAGGTAGAGCACCTTCAGCGCGGATTGCTCGTTCGGGAAGTGCCCGCGGCGGCGGACGGCTTGCCGGAACCTCGCGTTGAGGGATTCGATCGCGTTCGTGGTGTACACGATCTTGCGCAGCTCGAGCGGGAACTCGAGGAACGGGGTGAACTCGCCCCAGGAGCGACGCCACATCTGCACCATCGCCGGGTAGGTGGGCTCCCACGCGTCGGCGAACTCCGCGAAGCAGGACTCCGCGGCCGCGATCGTGGGCGCCTGATTGCTTCTTCGACGCGAACCGCAGGCTGTTGCGCACCAAAGTGCACCACACAGGTCTGCACGGATGCCTGCGGCCACGTCGCCCGGATCGATTCCGGGAGCCCTTTCAGGCCGTCGCAGCAGACCATGATGACGTCCTGCACGCCACGGTTGCGCAGTTCGGTGAGCATGTTCATCCACTGCTTCGCGCCTTCCCCGCCGGTCGGGCCGACCCACATCCCGAGCACGTCCCGGTGCCCGTCCAGATCGATCCCCATCGCCACGTACACCGGCCGGTTCCCGACCGTCCCGGCCCGGATCTTCAGCATGATCGCGTCGATCAGGATCACCGGGTACACCTGATCCAGCGGGCGGGACTGCCATTCCGTCATCTCGTCCACGATCCGGTCGGTGACCGTGGACACCAGATCCCGGGACACGTCATCGCCATACATCTCCGCGAGATGCGCGGCGATGTCGCCGGTGGTCATGCCTTTCGCGTACAACGACAACACGTTCTGATCGAACCCGTCCAGACGGCGTTGATGCTTCGGCACGATCTGCGGTTCGAACGTGCCGGCCCGATCCCGCGGGACCTGCACGGTGACCTCGCCGATCTCGGTCCGCACCGTCTTGGGCGTCGACCCGTTCCGGGAGTTCCCCGACCCCCGCCCCTGGACCGCGTACCGGTCGTAGCCGAGATGACCTGACAGTTCGGATTCCAACGCGGACTGCAGCACCTGCCTCGTCAGCCCTGTCAGCAGCCCGTCCGGACCGGTCAGCTCGATGCCCTGCGCCTGTGCCGACACGACCAACTGCTCCGCCAGCGCCGACAGATCGACCTCCGCCTCGATGACCTCACCGGTCTGCGGATTCACCTGCCTGAACCGCTGCAACTCCTTACCCATGCGTGATTCTCCTCACGCCGCGACCCTAGATCGCGGCAGTCACGCCGAGCCAGTTACACAAAGATCCCGACAGACCCCAAGCGGATCCGTTATGAGGCGACAACTGTCGGGCGCGGGATCGCGGGCTGGGCGACGCATTACGCCGAGCGAGGGCCTAGTTCGCCGAAGTGCTGCCTGCAGCGTGCCTGGTACGACTCGATGCCGCCCACGTGCTCGGCGGTCGCGACGCGAGCGTCCGCGACTTCGGCGGTGAGGACGCGCTGATGGAACGCAGCGTCCTGCCCGCAGACAGCGCACACGGCTGTGAGCTTCGTCACGTCCTCGGCGAGCGCCATGAGCGACGGGAGGGGCTCGAAGGGGCGGCCGTCGAACGTCACGCAGAGACCGGCGACGACCACTGACATCCCGGTGAGCACCAGCCTGCTCACCGTCGGGACGAGCTCCGGCCCGAAGAACTGGGCCTCGTCGATTGCCAGCAGGTTCAACTCGCGTTCGCCGACCAGCTCCACCAGCGACTCGACGTCGGGCACTGATCGGGACGCGATGCTGAGCCCCGAGTGCGAGGCCACCCGGCCCGCGGCGTGTCGATCGTCAAGCGCGTGGTTGACGACCTCGATGGCGAGTCCGGCTAGTTGCGCGCGGCGCACTCGCCGCAGTAGCTCCTCGGACTTGCCGGCGAACATCGGCCCGCAGACCACCTGGAGCCGGCCGTTCGGGTTCCTGGGCATGGGTCAGAGCTTAAGTGAGGCCGTCGTCAGTTGGAACAGAAAGGATGCAGGCCCGCACCCCGCAGTCCATGAGTTCACTGAGGGATCCGCAACGGCGACGATTGACGTGGAACTGCCCTCACGTCGCAAGGATGTCGTGCGGTAGAGACGTCTTGGCCCTGGCTGCCCTCCTGGGTGTAGAGCCAGTGCCGCCGGGCCGGGGACGCCACCTAGGAGGCGAGGTAGTCGTCGATCTGCATGCCGTCGCGCTCGAGCGCGGACGGCAAGGCACTCGGCCAGCCGTGGTCGAACACGTTCTGTGCGGGCCGCACACCAGTGATGGGTCGCGTACCTGATTGCGGCCCGGTTATCAGCCACTCAATCGTTGACGCGGGTTTAGGCGTACATGTAGCCGCTCGTCCAGTAGGAGGACGCCAGCACCGCCCGTCCACAGGCGTAGCAGTCCCCTTGCCGGCCCTTATCAGCGAACTCGAGGGTGTTGCGGAAGCCGAGGAGCGCGTCGCGCATCAGGTCGAACGGGTGGGTCCGGTTCACCAGTGCGGTAGAGACGATGTCGAGCGCAGTCGTCGTGCGTCCGCAGTCACAGGTCGTGCGCCCGTCCGCTGCCGTGATGCGGAAGTGTTCCAGGTGACCCATGGGGAGATCGAGTCGTCCTTCGATGAAGCGCAACTCGTCGGGCGGTGTGTCGATCCGCTCCGGCTGATCGTCGAGCAGTCCGACGATCCGGGCGAAGAGCTCGTCGTCGACGAAGGCCTTCGTCGTGAAACCGCGTCCGCGCATCTCCAGTTTGATGTCGTTGATAGCTGACGGTTGCATCGTCTTCCTCGGTTCGCTAGCCGCGATCGGCGACGGACGTCGTCGAGGGGTCAGGTGCCACCCCCCATGCTCGATGGTGTTGCAAACGAGGTTGATCGTCAACCATCCGACGAGACCCACGGAAACTGCCCGCGATACGTGCGCATCAGCAGGGCCCTCGACCAATTGGCGTAGTCCGCAGGACGATCAGCTTGAGGAATTGAGGCGACAGTAGTCGTTGGGTTGGTAGGAGGAAGCTCTATGGTGACCGGGCTCAGCCGTGCAGTGCCGCGGTGGGCACAGCAGTGTGCGGTCTGACGGATGTCGCAGCGAACAGGCGGCCCAGACCTGCAAGCATGATCGCGAAACTGACGAGTGTGATGCCGTCGACGGCGGTGGCGGCGCCGACTCCGCTCAGCACGGTGCCGACGATGAACAGCCCGGCCGCCCACGCGCTCAGGCGAAGCCATTCGACCGCGACGAGCGCCAGGCCGATGAAGAACAGCGCGGGTCCGACCCACAGGAAGGGCACGGCGACCTGCGGTGCATCGATCGCGGCGCTGAGGGCGTCGTCGAGCATCGGCTCGGCGGGCAGTGTCCAGAGCAGGAGGTCGATCGCGACCATTCCGCCGAACCCGACGGCGCCGATCACGACGAGGGAACGTGCGATCCGGCCGAGCCGGCCGTGTCCGAATCCTGAGATGCTGAGCGCACCGCCCACTGCGCCGATGAGGATGAGCCAGTGCGCCCAGTCAATGGGCTGTTGGGCGTTGATGAAGTCGCGCCCGAACGAGAGCAGCAGCTGCCCGACTCCCATCGCCGCGAGCGAGACTGCCAAGAAAACGACTGAGTTCCTCGTGCGCGTGACCTGGTCCATGGCCAGAAGTTATCGCCGGTAGCGCGACGCGGCTGTGGAGGTGACCCCCGAGCTCGCAGGGGGCTTGCCCCCGGAGTCCGCGGGGCACTGGCGAGCGCTGCCGCGGCGGCCCTCCCACGCCTCGCGACGCAGGCCGAATCTCTGATTCGATCGCATCCGGCGCGCGGCAATCGCGAGATATGCCCGATCGCCGATCGTCGAGTGGACGCGCTCAGCTGGACGAGCAGCGCGGGTCTCACGGGCTGCGGGCTGCGGACACGAGATGATGAAGCATGTCCTCCTCCATCGAACGCCGCTCTAATCCGGCTGCCTGGGCCGCGTTCTGGTTCGCGCTGGCTGGCCTCGTGCTCATGCCCATCCCGCTGTTCATCGGGCTTATCCTCGGCGGCGGCCTCTCGATCGTCGCCGCAATCCTTACCGTGATCGCGCTCTTCAAGGGGCTCGCGCGCAACGGCAAGGGCATCGCGCCCGTCGTGTTCGCCGCAATCTTCATCGCGCTCACGTGGGGCGGCATCTCGGTCGGCGGCGGCACCGTCTGGTAGATCGACCGGCCGCTGGTTTCACGCTCGTCAAATGCGCACGGGGGGCTCGATTAGTACGGGATCCCGGCGGAGCGCCGGAATCCCTGCGGTCGCGGACTCCATCGCGCGCGCGGGATTCCGGCAAGTGATGAAATGCGGTGGCGTGATGCGCATCGTAGGAGAGACCGGCAACGCGTGGTCGGCGGCCGCGGCCCAGGCCGTGTTGGGTCATCCGCCGTGGCATACTCGCCATCGTGACCCGGAACGCACTCACCGTCGTCCTCGCCGGCGTGCTGACCCTCGGCGGACTCTTGGTCATGCTCGAGCTCACCACACCCGGGGGGCTCATCATCAACCGTCCCGACGCCGAGATCGCGGCGCTCGCCGATGAGGCGTTCCTCACGGCCGAGGGGCGCGAGATCTTCTTCGATGCCCGGCCACGATTTCGCGACCAAGACGAGTTGTCGCAAGCTTGCGACCCGCGTGCGTTCGAGCCCGATGAATCCGACGGCGGCACGACGGTCGGGTGCTACACCGGGTACGACGTCATCTCGATCTTCAAGCCCGAGGATGCGCGACTGCGGCCGATGATGGTGACGACGGCCGCGCACGAGCTTCTGCATGCCGTGTATGCCCGACTGGATCCCGCAGAGCGCGATGAGGTCGATGTGCTCGTCGAGGCGGAGCTCCTGCGGGTGCCCGCCGACGACGGCGTGCTCGGACAGATCGCGGCTTCGGTCGGCGACCGGTCAGAGAACCGTGCCAACGAGCTGTTCGCCTACCTCGGTTCCCAGGTCGTGCTCGACGGCGGGTTCGCCCCCGAGCTCGAGGCCTACTACGCGCGGTACTTCACCGACCGGGATGCACTCGTCGACGTGTTTCTCGCGTTCGAGTCGACGCTCGACGGAAGCGGCGTCGAGCTCGAGAACGGCTGGGCTGATACGGGTCGCTCGTGACGTCTGACGGATCCGAACCGCGCGGTCCGGAAGGAGAACCAAGGTTCCGGCAGGTTGCACGCCAGCGTCGCAACGCTATGCGAGCCCAAAAGCCAGGTCGTTCCGCCAGTTGCGCGACGGAAACGTAGCGGCCACGAGTTAGCGGATCTCACCTCCGAACATGGGGACTGATCCCGGTCGGCCTCGGGTTCAAGGACCAAGACGGCAAGCTCGACGTCACGATCTCACCGTCAGAGTAGGTGCGACAACGAGGGCCTTCAGAGTGGGGATCCGATCGGTTGGGATATCGGCGGAGGAGCCAACACGCCACCCACATGCCCGTATGGAGATCGTTGGGACGCTTACAGGGTGACATTGCCCGCAACAGTGCGGATTCCGCCTGAGGTCGCTCTCGCGAAGGTTGTTGCCGACCTCCCCGAACCGGCGTCGATGCCTGGCGGTTGCATGTACGTGCCCGAGTGGGACGGATTCAGAATGGTCGTGGTGTGCGACGAGGCGGTCTCGCTGTGGTCGCGCCGGCCGAGTAGGATCTGCCAGACTCGGCGCAAGGGGGCAACGATGGGCCTGCTGGACAACGAAGTTCCGTCTGCGTCGCGGACGATGTCGAGGCGGTCCATGCTGCGGCGGTCCGCCGACCTGGCTGCCATCGTGGCCACCGGCACGGCGGTGGCGGGATGCACCGCCGAGGACCCGGGTGCTTCGAGCCCGACAGGGAGCACCGGCCCGACGGTTGCATCGTCGCCCAGCGCGTCCGACGCCCTCTTCGCCGAGCTCGACGCCAAGATCCAGTCGGCGATGGAGGAGTACGCGGTGCCCGGCGTCGCGGTGGCGGTACTGCACGACGGGAACGAGCATGTGCGAGGCTATGGCATCGCCAGCGTCGACGCTCCGGTGCCGGTGGACGAGCACTCGTTGTTCCGCATCGGATCGACGACCAAGACGTTCACCGGGACCGCGATGATGCGCCTGGTCGATGCGGGCAAGGTGGACCTCGACCGGGCCGTGCGCACCTATGTGCCGGAGTTCACCGTCGCCGACCACGACGTGGCGGCCGACGTGACCGTACGGCACCTGCTGAACCACACCGCCGGCTGGTTCGGTGACGACCTCGAGGACTTCGGGCGGGGTGAGGACGCGATCGAGCGCTACGTGGCGAGCATGGTGGGCCTTCCTCAGCTGACGCCGCTCGGGTCCACGTTCTTCTACAACAACGCCGCAGTCGTGCTCGCGGGCCGCGTGGTAGCGAAGGTGCACGGAACGACCTTCGAGCAAGCCATGCAGGAGCTCGTGCTCGACCCGCTGGGCCTCGACCAG
This sequence comes from Agromyces humatus, assembly GCF_021228295.1. Lineage (GTDB taxonomy): Bacteria > Actinomycetota > Actinomycetes > Actinomycetales > Microbacteriaceae > Agromyces > Agromyces humatus. Next base: position 209,728 of record NZ_JAJQPD010000008.1, on the reverse strand, counting down.
ACCCGGTTCTTCACCGACGACCTCGTCGGACACACCTTCACCGGCGCCCACAGCGTGGTCGAGGGCAAGGCGGTACTGGATCCGTCCTTCTGGTATGTCCCGAGGTCGCTCAACCCGACCGGCGCCCTCATCTCGAGCGCTCGCGATCAACTGAGCTACCTGCGCTTCCACCTGGGCGACGGCACCGGACCCGATGGCCGTCCCATCCTCAGCCCTGGTTCGCTCGAGGCGATGCACTCGCATCCGGGCCCGGGGGGAACGATCTTCATCGAGATCGACGGGTACGCAGTCAGCTTCCGGGTGCGGCCGACCGCCGAAGGGGTCCGCGTCGTGCAGCACGGCGGCGATTGGCCCGGGCAGCACAGCGGGTTCCTCTTCGTTCCCGAACGGAATTTCGGCATCGCCATGCTCACGAACTCCGAGGATGGCCCGAAGCTCCTGAGCAACTTCTTCCAAGACGACTGGGCGTTGTCGCGGTTCGCCGGCGTCCACAACCTGCCGGCCGATCCCCGAATCAGAACCGCTGCGCAGCTGGCCCCCTACGAAGGTCGGTACGACCTCGCCGAGATCGGGCCCGACGGCAACACGGCGAGGGTGACGCTCGAGTTCACCGCCGAGAGCGGCCGGCTGCGCATTCGCCCACTGAATCCGGATGGCTCGGTGGCCGACGAAGCGGCGCCCGAGTACGTGGACTTCTACCGCGACGACCACGTGGTGGGCGCGAGCCCCCTCTCGCCCCGCTCCGACTTCGTGCGCGGCCCGAGCGGGGAGGTCGCCTGGTACCGCACCAGCGGCCGGTTGCTCCCCAAGGTCGGCTAGCTCTCGAGACGCCCGTGCTCGTTGCGTGTGACCCGGTGGCGGGGTCGACCGGGGAGAACTCTGTCCACGAGCGGGTCAGAAGCGATGGTTTTTGACCCGCGCCGGGATCGATCGTTGTCGGGAACTCGTTGACGACGTAACCGCTGACCTCATCCCCCGTGTGGACATCCGTGAACGGGGTCCCATTCGGTGAAGCTCGCGCCGTCGAAGATCTCGACGTCGTCTTCGGCGAAATGCACCGTGCGGTCGCTCGTGTTCTCGATCTTCACTCCGACTCCGCAGTAGCCGTCGAAGGAATACCTGATCTGATCAGCTGAGATCCGCAGGTTCGCTGTCTCGACCTCGGTGGGAGACGACAACTTCAGTTCGAAGAGGCTGCACCCCGCCAACAGCCCCACGGAAACGAGCGCGCCTATCAAGCCAACCGTTGATCGGGCGGCCAGCGGAAATCATCGCGACATGGCCCGAGCGTATGCGATCTCCCGGAACCGTTGGTCACCCACATCGATCATGCGATTGCCGTCCCGTGCGCTCAGCGCCGGGATCGCCCTATTGCTCAAGCGATCGACCGAGGTACGTGCAGCCGGCTCGCGGCCCAGACCAGGGCGCCGGCCGCGAGCAGTGCGCCGACCAGTCCGACGACATGGGCGAAGAGGGAGAGGAGTCCTCGTTCAGGAAGGAGGAAGCCGTACGGGACCCATCCGTCGATCGCGCCGCGAGCGAGGACGACTCCCACCCAGATGAGCGGGTAAGGGAGGACGACCCAGAGCCGCCGCCAAGACAGGGGCGGACGGTCTCCGACGAGCGCCCAGTCGAGCGTGACAGCGATCGGGAACACGACGTGGAGGACAACGCTCACCCAGGGCGGTGCGGACCCTGCGCCGGGCACAAGGACGTTGTAGACGACCGCGACAACGAGCAGGCACGCGGTGGTGATTCCTCGCAGCGTGGACAGCCAACCCGGCACATGTCGTCCGAGGATGGCGAACATGCCAGTGGTGATCAGCGCGACGCTTGCGAGAAGACTGGTCTGGTTGGTGAAATAGCCGAAGTAGTCGAAGAGGTTGCTGTCGCCGGCCGCAACGCGCAGGCCGTAGGCATAGGCGAGAACCGCGATGCACAGCGCACCCTCGACCATCCGGACCAGCGCGATCGTGCTGGCGGCCGTCAAGAGCGCGCTCCGCTGGGTCATGCCGGTCAGCCTAACCACGCGGGAACCAACCCCCACCCAGCGCTCTCCATGGTTTGGCCGATGGCGGAACCCTCAGCGCGATTGCCCTCGATGTTGCGGGGGTGCTCACGAGATGGCACCGTGCCGGCCGGGAGGGAGCAGATATGCTGCGGCTCGTGACCAGTCCTCGACCGCGCGACGACGCGACGATGCGAGACGCTCGGCGAGCGTGGATACTCGGCGGAGCGTTCCTGATCGTGTCGACGCTGGTGGGCGCCGTCGCCGCTCCCATGCTCTTGTCCATCCCCGGATCAGGATTCGTGGCGCCTGGGTTGTTCTCGATCGCGCTGCTGATCTTCGCATTCGGCATCCGAGGAGCCGGCAGCGCCACCGGACACCGCCCCTTCGGCACCGGGGTACTCGCCCTTCTCGCGATTTGGACCTTCGCGGACCAGATCCTGTTGAGCCTTGGTCTACTGACGCAGCTGACGCTGGATCAGCAGCTCGCGCTGGGCACCGCTGACACCCTGTTCAAGGTGGTTCTGGCAGCTGTGGCGTCCGTGCAGATCGCGCGAGCCGGCGTCATACCGTCGCCGTGGAACTGGGCGCCGAGCTGGTCGCTGATCGCGGTCATCGTGCCCTCTCTGCTGCAGATGCTGATCGTCGCGGCGGGCACGGCGTCGTCCAATCAGGAGGTCGTGAGCGCGCTGGTCGGGCTCGACATGTTGGTGCGGTCGACCGCCGGAGTCTTCCTCGGAATCGTCGCCATGGTGCTCGCCACACGACCCGCACCCACTCGAACCGTAAGTATCATCTCGCCCAACGGATGACCCTCCGCGCGTCGCGCCGCCCGTGGCGCGCCGGCCCGTCAGCGGAAGGCCGTCGACGGATCCGGAGTGCACGAAAGCGCACACGTACGCTGTCTGCGGCTTCTCGAAGGCAGTCCGGCCGAAACAAGCTTCGCGATAGCTGTTAAGGACGGCGCCTTTCCGGACATGTCCTATGTGAAGGCACTCCACGAAGGGCAGGGCGATGGACTGGTTGGATGAGGCGGTGCGGCACGCTGCACCACCGGCGCTGGGGTCTGATCCCGCCACCGCCGAACACGCGAAAGCGACTGCGTGCGCCGTCCTCGCCGAAGCTCCGCGGGGAACAACGTTCCTGCGCAAGCTGATCGCAGGCTCCGCCCTGGGTATCGGTATCGTCGGCTTGGGCGTCACCGCGGCAACGGCCGGCCCGGCCGTGATCGACTGGCTGGGCTGGACCCCCGACGTCGTCGCGCAGCGCAGCTTCGAGTTGCCGGACGGATCCGACCTCGGCCTCTGCGAAGTCTTCATTCGCGTAGAACCCAACTATCGCGACCACGACGTACCGGACGAGGAAGTCGACCGGCGCACCGAAGAGGCGCGGACATTCCTCACCAATCACGACTGGGATCCGCTCATCGCATCCATCACCGCTGACGAGATCGAGGCAGCGTACCAAATCGACGTCGAACAACGCGTGGCGTTCACCGACCCGGACAGCATCGCCTCCGGCGCGACCCCGCCGCCCGCGACGTACTCGATTGCGGCGACACAAGTCATGAGCCATCGCATCGGTGCCGAGTTCGAGCAGGCTGGCTACCTGAAACAAGGTGTCTCGTTGGAATATGCGGCAGGGCCATGCAACGACACGGCCGAAGGCTCCGCGCAATGATGCGCCGTCGAAGCCGATCGACGCGACAGGCACACCTGGAGCGCGCCTACGAGGCCAACGCCGCCGACCTCCTCAGTTATTTCGGCAGACGCGTGACGATCCCGGCCGACGCCGCTGATCTGCTCAGCGAGACGTTCATGGTTGCGTGGCGGCGAGGCGATCGAATGCCCGTTGAGTCCGAGCAAGCACGGATGTGGCTGTTCGGCGTCGCGAGGCGGATCCTTGCCAATGCCGCCCGCGGCGCCGCCCGTCATTCCGCCCTCACAGGCAAGCTGCGCGAACATCTGCAGGCGCTCCCGACCGAACACGTGGACGCGGAAACCCTCGACATCCGCGCCGCCCTCGACGCCATCCCGGACGACCAATCCGAACTCGTGCGCCTCGTCCTCTGGGATGGATTCACGCTTCCGGAAGCAGCCACCATCCTCGGGATCAGCGAGTCGACCGCGCGAGGACGTTACCAGCGGGCACGGATCCAACTCCGTGAACTCCTTCACGAACACCAATACGAAAGGAACACACCATGACCGCAGCACCCATCGACCCCGCCGGGATCGCACTGCCCCCGACCGTGCCGATCGACATCACCGCCTATCTTCCGGATCCGCGCGACGAGGCCACCGCCTAGAACGGGCCATCTGCCGGAAAGAGCTGAGTACGTCCCGGCAGAGGATCGGCTTTGGGGCGGCGCCGAGGTGACCGAGGCGAGATGCCATGATGCTGAGATGGATCTGCGCAGGATCGAACTTGCCACCGTGGAGGCACGTTGACTGGCTACTGGTCGATCCCGGAGCTGGAGAACGTCTATCTCGAAGACAGTTGGGTGCTATCCAAGGGAGCGCATCCGGCCGTAGACGCAACCGGCCAGCCTGATTTCGGATCCCTCGATGAATTCGGGGTGGAGGGAGCAAGTTATCGGCTATCCGGCAACTTCGGATTAGTCGCATTCGAGTCAGATCTGCCAACGCTCGAGCTGACCGAGTAATCAAGAGAACCACGGCAGCTCTCGAGCCCTCCCGCTGGAGGATCGTCAACTGACGCCTCGTGCCTACTGTCGGTAGTGCGGCATGGGCTCACCGTCGCCACCCTCGATGGACTTGCGCCGCATCACCGTGGGCTGCCCGGGAGCGAGGAGGGTGCGCGACGGGCGGCGCCAACTTCGGACGGTAGGGCGCCGACTTCTGACCGTGCGACGCGCAAGTAAAGGAGAGCGATCTCCAAGTACTACTAGCGGCCCAGCCAGAAGCATGCGAGTCTGCAGTGATTCACTTCTCCCTACGGAAGGGTTTCCATGTCACTCGCCCACACCAAGGTCCGCGCCGTCTCAGGGGCCGCCGCCCTTCTCCTCGGCGCCGCCGTCCTCTCCGCACCCGCACCCGCCTTCGCCATCCCGCCCGAGTCGCATTGCGGCACCGAACCCGGCAACAACAACGACGCTTATGTCAACCACGCCCAGCTGACGAAGCGGCTCCAGCAGATCGAGCGCACCACTGGCGGCACCGTCGACGTGGAGGTTGCCGGCTACAGCAACCAGGGGCGCGAGATCTATCAGGCCCGCGTCGGCCACGGCGACACCGTGCTTCTGGTCGAATCCCAGATCCACGGCAACGAGAACCACGGCACAGAGGCGCTGCTCAACCTGCTCCCCCAGTGGGGCAGCAACACCCCTGCGGCTCAGGCGCTGCGCGAGAACATCACCATCGTGGCGGTCCCGCGACTCAACGTCGACGGCGGCGAAAACGACACCCGCCAGAACGAGATGTCCTGGGACGACGTCGTCGCGGACTTCCCGCAGCTGGCAGGTGCGGGGCCGTCGTGGAACTACCGCGCCGACGTGCCCGGCTTCGACGTGAACCGTGACTTCAACCCAGACCTGGACTACGTCCCGGCCCCCGCGGACTTCCCGGGCAACAGCGCCGACACCGGCTGGTACATCACGCCGGAGTCGCAGACCGTCCGCGACCTCTACCGCAGCCTGGAAACCGAGTTCGGCACCGTCGACTACTTCGTCGACCTGCACAACCAATGGTCCTGCTATGCCGTCGAGGGCACCGGCGAGATGTCGCCGCTGTCCATCTCGGGCCGCTTCATCGCCGACCCGAGCGAGTTCGGTGACTGGCCGAAGTTCGACTACGACGCCTCGCGCCGGGCCAACGTCGCGGTCTACGACGCGCTGCAGGGCCAGGGCAATTCTGGCTTCGGAGCCCTGACGCTCTATCCCCAGGACACCAACCTGCCGGGCACCGCGCTCGGCTCGTTCGCCCTGCGCGGCAGCGCCACCGTGCTGTTCGAGACCTCCAGCAACACCCAGACCGACGGCCAGAAGCGCAACGGCATGCTGACCAAGCAGGTCGAGACCGGCCTGGACGGCCTGGTCGACGCGATCGTCGACGGCAGCGTCGACACTCTCGATCCGGCGGACTACGAGGAGATCCCGAACCGGGTCTTTCTCCCGGCCGACTGATACCGGTCCCTGGCAGCCCGGCGCGTGACATGCTGCAGGCTCCTGCGTGACTCCCGCATGCCCCGGCCCCAGACCCGACTGGACACTCCAGCCGGGTCTGGGGCCGCTCACACGGGCGACCACGCCCGAACAGCGCACCGGGCATGGACGGTGGTGGGCATCAAACGTCCGGAAGCGAGTGGAACATCAGCGACCGTCGCGCCTGAGGACCGGCCATCGGGCGCGACTCTGTAGGGTTCGATTCAATGTGACGCAGCTGATTGGGAGCAAGCGGGTTCTGTAACCCGGACGGCGCGATGAAGGGGTCGTGAGGGAGCAGCATGCAAGAGCCAGACGTGAGCTTCACGCTGAGTGGCGATGAGGCTCTGATTCTCTTCGAATGGCTCGCGGCGTTCAATCAACGAAGCGAGACGCAGGATCCGGAGCACCAAGTTCTGTACAACCTCGAGGCTGTGCTCGAGAGGAACCCGGTGACGACGTTTCTCCCGAACCATGCCGAGTGGCTCGAGAAGGCGCGAGCTCGATTCATGGCGGAATTCGAACCGCCCGACGGCAGCGATCCATCAGAGTAGATCTCGAAAAGGGATCGTGTAGTGGCCTGTGGCCCGAGGTGTTGCGGCTACCGTGGATCGATGACCGAATACGCCATCCGTACGTTCGAGACCGGTGATACTGAGCAGGTCGTCGCTCTCTGGACTGAGTGCGGACTCATTCGCCCCTGGAATGACCCCAATCGGGATATCGCGCGCAAGCGGACGGTACAGCCGGAACTGTTCCTCGTTGCAGAGTCAGTAACAGATGCCGGGCGTGACATCGTGGCGGTCGGCATGGCGGGATTTGACGGTCACCGCGGCTGGGTCAACTACCTGGCGGTGAAGCCAGCCCTGCAGGGTTCCGGACTCGGACGCAGGCTCATGGCGGAGTTTGAAGAGCGACTCCTGAGCCTTGGGTGTCCCAAGCTGTCGCTCCAGGTGCGCACGAGCAACGAGCAGGCACTTTCGTTCTACGAGACTCTGGGGTATGTCGTTGACCCCGTCGTGTCGATGGGGAAGCGCCTCATCCCAGACGTCTGACTACGCCGCATCTCGCGTGCGACCCGACGTCGCGCGAGGCAACGGTTCGATCCGTTAGAGGATCGGTTAACTGCGCACCTGATAGCGCAGGTGTAGCACCCGGTTACCCTGAATCACCACGTCTGGGTCTTCCAGCAGGTGCTGCGAGTCGACAGAGCCGAAGTAGCGCTTGCCGGACCCGAGCACGACGGGTGCGACGTCCATGCGTACCTCGTCGACCAAACCTGCGGCGAGCACCTGGCCGCCGACGTCGCCGGCGGCGACCTCGACAGTGCGGCCACCCGCGAGCTCCTTCGCCATGGTCACGGCCGCCTCGATGCCGTCGACGAAGTGAAACGGCGCGTTGGGGTCCCAGCCCTCGGGCGCCGGCCGGTGTGTCACGACGACGACGTGGTCGATCCCGCTCGGAGGCTTCCCGTCCCAACCGTCCGTGATGTCGAAGACATGGCGGCCGGCGATGGTCACCCCGATCTGGTCCCAGTACGGCCGGACGTAGTCGTAGGACCTCTGCGACACATTCAACACGCCGCTCTCGTCCAGCGGCACGTCACCGCTGACCAACCATTCGAACAGTGGACCGGGATCGTCGTTCTCAGCCGCAATGAAGCCATCAACCGAGACCGACGCATTCATGACTACTTTCCCCATGGGTCACTCCTCTGTCTGGAGTCCCAAGTCTCGTGTGTCGTGAGTGGTCGCTCTTGTAAGAAATCAATCGGCTGGCAGCGGCCAGCCTTCCAGCGCGTGGCCGGGATGTTCGCGGAGGAAGCGTTGCCGGACTTCGACATACCGGGTCGGCGTGAGCCCGGTGTACTCCCGGAACTCGTGGACGAAGTGGGCCTGGTCGAAGTAGCCTGAGCCAGCGGCAACATCGCCCCAGTCGATAGGTGCGGCCACATCGAGCGCCAGCACGGTAGTGGTGAATCGGTAGCTGCGCGCCAGCCGCTTCGGCGTGACGCCGATGATCTCCTTGAACCGCTTCGCCAAGTACGTGCTGCTGGCGTGAGCTGCCCCGCCGAGGTCGCTGATCGGCACCGCTCCGCCGGTCTCCGCGATGGCGCTGCTCATCCGGCGGACGATGTCCAAGCCGTTGATCGGGCGCAGCCGTCGCACCAGTTCCTCCTCGAGCACCATCAGCATTTCGTGCGGCGCGTCCGCCAAGGTCAGTCGGCGTCGCAACTCAGCTGAAGCGGGCTGGCCCCAGATCTGCTCCACCGTCGCCGGTCGGTCGCACAACTCGGCCGCGGGCATCGGAAGGAACGGTGCCAGCCCCCACGGCCTGAAGTGGACGCCCACGGACCGGGTCGGGGTTGGGTAGCTGAACTCCCACGCACGGGTGGGCGTGGTGACCGCGCAGCCGTCGGTGTACTCCACGGCTTCTACATCGGTCCCTGCGCGGATGAGAAACGGCGCCCCAAGATTGACGATGAGCAAAGGCGCGGGCGCCGCCGGCAGCATCAACCGGGCGTACGGCGGGGCGCCCTCAAGGTAGTAGAGGTCGCCGATCAGCCCGTCCAGCGGCGGTCGCGGCACTCTGGACACGTACTCCACGCCCCACAGTATCGCCGCCACCTCCAACTACCCTCACTCGACTTCCGGCCTCCGACTTCTGACACCCGATCGAGGGTCCGCCAGCGGACGGAGATCCACTGCTTTACCGGGTGAACGGATAGCTAGCCTTTCTTTCATGGTCTTCGCGAACGCTGGCACGTTAGGTGCCGTTCCAGGAAAGCGCGACGCGCTCGTCGCACACCTCACCCAGAGAAGTGGCGTCCTCTCCGAAGTCGGTTGCCTCGCCTACGAGGTGGGCACCAACGATGCGGAGCCGGACACCGTGTTCGTGATCGAGCTTTGGCGAAGCGCCGATGCGCATCAGGAGTCCCTCCGAATGCCCGAGGTTCAGGCGTCCATTGCAGCGGCTCGCCCGCTACTGTCCGGCGAGTTCGGCGGCTTCCAGTTCGAGGTGGCCGGCTCACCGCTTCGCGACTGACTGTCGCAGCTCGGCCAGCGGTATAGCGGGCGCGAATGCCGATCGGTTGCGAGCGTCGAAATGCTCGCCGGTTGCGCCTCACGCGGTGGGTTCGTCCTTCGGGACTGGTAGGCCGGTAGCGGCTCGCACTCGAGGGGCCTCGAGTTCGCCGCACGCATGCGCGAGGTGTGACACTGAATCCGTGACCGCAGTTCTTCCCCGCCCGACCATGCTCGCCGGCTCCGTCGTGACATTGACGCCGATGACTCCTCCCGACATTCCGGAGCTGTACCGTGCCATCGGACGGAGAGAGGTCTTCGAGAACGGCTACGGCGGGGGCGTCGCCGCGCTGCCAACCGACCTTCATGCTTTCGAGCGCTTCGTGGACTCCTATTACCTCGATGACGAGACGTCCCTTGCCTGGACCGTCCGCGCTTCGGCCGGGAGTGGAGCGGGCAAGATCGTCGGCGCAACCTGGCTGGGTGACTTCGACCTACACAACGAAAGTGCACACATAGGTGCCACCGCATATAGCCCCGATGTCTGGGGCACGACCGTGAACCCTGAAACCAAGCTGCTCATCCTCGGACTCGCGTTCGGCCACGGCTTCGGCCGTGTGAAGATTCAGGCCGACGCCGTGAACGCCCGCTCCCGCAGCGCGATCGAACGACTGGGGGCCCAATTCGAGGGCGTCCTACGCCGGGACCAGAGGCGCGCAGATGGCAGCTGGCGAGATACCGCGGTCTATTCAGTGCTCGCCACCGAGTGGCCGGCCACCCGGACCGATCTCGAGAACCGCATCGCTGCACACAGCGACTAACCACATCTCCTGCCCGCTGAGGGATCGGCGGATTCAAGCGGTCATCGCAACAGGACGTCCCCGATGACTTCATTCGGGGTTTGGAACTCTAGTCGTTTGCGGGGGCGGTCGTTCAGCTCCGCGGCGACGGCGTCGAGGTGCTCCTTGCTGAACCCGGCGAGCTCGGTGCCCTTCGGAAAGTACTGACGCAGCAGGCCATTGGTGTTTTCGTTGATGCCTCGCTGCCAGGGCGAGTGCGGGTCGCAGAAGAAGATCTCGATGCCGGTAGCGATCGCCACCTTCTTTATCGGCGGAATGTTCATCTTTCCGCTGGCCACGCTGGTGTTGAAGCTCATGGGCGGCTCGGCAGCACTACCCAAGGGGCATCCGTCTGCGGCCCTCGCGATGCAGTCCGCGTTCACCGTGCCGCTTGGGCTGCTGGTCGCGATCGCCCTCGGCACCTATGTGCCGCTGCTGTTCTTCCCGGCGTCCTTGATCATCGTCGGCGCGCACTGTCTGGTGTTCATCTCGCTCTACGGCATGAAACTGTTCGCGGTGCTGGCGGGAGCACTCATCACGGTAGGTGTCGTCACCCTGTTCTGGCTACCCAGCCTGGGCAATATCAGCGGCTGGCTGGGCGCTGCCGTGTTCCTCGTCTTCTCAGCCGTCTTGTTCCGCGCCCAGGGCGAAACGAGGCGCATCTCCGCGTCCCGCACGGCCGCTGGGTGAGTTCGCACCGCTCAGGGGATCGGCTGGTGCGACGCGCTCGTGGGCAGCATCAGGCAGCGACGACGACGGAAACACCCAATCGAGACAGACCGATGATCCGCCGCCCTCGCTCGCGCCGCTCACGGCAGTGCTTTGGAGACGGTTCCTGATTCCTCGGGCTCCGAGACACGCCACGGCGTCCGTTGCGCCCGGAGCTGCCGCTTGCTCCGCGAGAGCGGGTACTTCTCCTCGAGCCGCGGTTCGAGGTAGATCCTGCGGATCGCCACCAGAATCAGATAGCCGCCCGTCCAGTACGCGAGGAACAATACGAACCCGTACTGTCCGAGCGTGAAGCTGACCAGGCTCAGCACGACGCCGATCCCGATGTACAGCCACCTCCACGCACCGGTGAGCCGGTCGCGCGCAGCCTGCTGTTGCTCCGTTCTGGCTTGCAGAGATTCGACGCGGCTACTGAGCTCGGCGTCATCGATTGTGGTGAAGAGGTCGCGAACTGAAACACGCAGGGCCTCAGCCACGAGGGACAAGGTCTCCAGGCTGGCGTCCTGTCCCGCTTCCAGCCGCTGGATGGTTCTGAGTCCAACGCCACTCTCGGTCGCGAGTCGTTCCTGGGTCCAGCCGTACTCCTGACGGAGATCGACGATTCGTGTCGTGTTCATGGATCTCATGCTCGCTCCGCGCTTCCCGTCAGCACCACGTCAAGACGCCGTCAGTGAGCCGCCATTGAGCCGCCACCGTCCCGCCACCGAATTCTCATCGTCTCATCGCGACGTCGGATGACGCGCATGCCGATCTATCGCTGAAGGATCGGCTTGCGCACATCCTCTGAACGATGGGTGGTCGTCAGACCACCAGCGAATGTACGGGGCCAGAGGAGCGCTGCAGAATGCCCTGCGTGATCCCGCGGATGATCAGCCATGCTAACGGCGCGGCTGCCAGGAGGAGAATCTCGCCTGCGATGCTCATCCACATCGCGGTACGGAGCTGTTCGAGATCCTCGGCGGCCGTGTAGATCCGGCTCGATTGCTGGATGACGAAGTTGCTGACGACATAAAGCAACCACCAGATGATCAGCCACGAGGGCCGAGTACGCCCGCCCGCTCGCCAGAGGTCCGAGATGTTCTGGTACGGGAACCAGAACATGATAATGGGCACGAACCAGGATCCGGCGTGCCAACCGGGTGAGCGCCGTGTTCGGCCAGTGACCTGCTTGGCAGCCCGGTATTGCCAGATGACCCAGAGCACGCTGGTGGCGATAAGGGAGACAGCCGACAGGATCGTGACCACCAACGTGCTCTGGTCATACACGTCGAAAACGTCGATGGCCAAGTTGTGATCGTTGAGGTAGCCCGTGACCGCACTGATCCCGAACGTCTCGATTCCGATGGTGGTGACGGACAGGACGCCGCAGACAATCAGGAGCACTTGGGTCGCCATCGCGAGCTTCGCGATGGCGTTGGCAGTCGCGGGTTGCTGGCTGGGCTCGTGATGCGGCTGCGTCCATCGTGCGCCGTCCGTTGCCGACGATCCGTCTGGCGCTGGGTGCCAGCCGGCAGAAGGCGGTGTGGGGGTGTTGGTCATCGGCTGGATTCCTCAGGGGGATTGTCTTCGACACGTCGTGCGATCCGGACAGCTCTACTCGCTGGATCGCGTGCAACTCTAGCGATCCGTTCGAGGCGTCAGCACCACTGGCGACACCTTGCCGAAATGCGGACCATCTACCCGGGACGGAGTCGCCGATGAGTGGGAACGAGAACAGCCCCCTGTCGCAGGCTCTCCCTAGTCATGCCGGTGCCCGCATGCGGATCGGGCTGGAGGACGCCAGACAGCGATGTCTTTTAGCCGCAGTGCGTCGAGCTCGATCGCGTGTCGCTTCAGCCGATGCGTTGCAGCAGAGTGTCGGCCGCGTTGGAAAGCGATCCGGCGGAGACCAAGATGACGATCGCGGCACTCAACACGAGCGTTGATGTCGCCGCCTTGGTTCGGCTCGCGACGCTCAGAATGACCAACGTGAGCATCGTCGCGATCGCGATAGTGTTGCCGGCCACCTGTGCAAAAGCCATGCGGATGAACGCGGCATCATCGGGTGCGGTATAGCTATTGAACGCGAACGCGAGGAGCACGGGGACGACGATCACGCCGCCTACGGCGATCCATGTGTAGTGACGCCAGGGCGTGACCACTCCCAGGCCGTGGCCGGAATCGGCTTGCACTGTGCTCATCGCCGCATGCTATCGCCCGGCTGAACCCGGAGGCCACTGAAGATCCGGTGAGGGATAAGGTCTGAACCATGAGCATCGAACCGTTCTACGGCGACTGGCGCCTGTACAACGACCTCATCGTGGAAGGCCTGCGCGGAATGTCGCCCGAGGAACTCGCGTTGCGGGCCGTACCCGACGACGCCGCGCGCGCCGACGCGAGCGCAAGCTGGCCGATCTGGGCGATCGCCGGGCACGCCGCTGCGACGCGGGTCTACTGGCTCTGCTCCTTCCTCGGGCTGCCGGGCCGGGAGTCGACCCCGTTCGCCGGCATGGAGGATGACGGCTGGGAGGATCACCTCGACCAGCCCCGCTCCGCCGAGGAGCTGGTGGCTGGGTGGACGACGACATGGGCCATCGTTGCGCACGCACTTCGGAGCTGGACGCCGGAGACGCTCGACGAACCGATGAGCCCCGATGGCGAGCAGGCCGCGGCGCACCTGACGAGGCGGTCATTGATCCATCGGCTCATGTTCCATGAGGCATTTCACGCCGGCGAGATCGCGGTCATCCAGGCCATCCACGGACGACCGCAGATCGACCTCTGGCCGCCCGGCTATCACACGGTCGAGGCAGCCAAGGCTCGCGCCGCCGAGCGGTAGAGACGGGAGATTCGCAACGGGCAAGGTCCTGTTGGAGATCACGATGTCGCTCGACGGTTGTATCACCGGTCCCAACGTGACCGTCGAGGAACCGATGGGACACGAGGGCGACCGCATGCATGACTGGATGTTCGCGGGGAGATCGGGGCCCGAGGTCGAGCGCTTCCAGACAAGCTGTTCAGCACGATCGGCGCGGTGATCGTCGGCCGGCGGATGGCCGACCTGGTATTCCCCACTGGGGCGACAACCCGACGTATCACTCGCCGGTCTTCGTCGTGACGCACCGGCCCGCGGAGACGATCGTCAAGGAAGGCGGCACGTCGTACACCTTCGTGACCGATGGGTCGAGGCCGCCGTCGCCCGGGGGCTCTCGACGCTCCGCATCGACTGCGGCGCAGACGAGGGTGTGTACGTCGAGCCGAACATCTGGGTGCAGCACCGCTGGGTCTGCTCGGACAGGGCGTTCCGTTAGCCGATCCCTTCCGGGCAGCTACCTGCGACAAGTAGTGATGAAGATTCACCGCCAGGGAGCGATCAAATTCACAGGTCGCGCGTTCGACATCGGAGGTTCGTCCGAAACGACGAAAGCGGCCCGCATTCGCGAACCGCTTTCACACTGTCTCAACCAGTGTGCGCCCGGAGGGATTCGAACCCCCAACCTTCTGATCCGTAGAGAACTGCTCGCCATGACTGCTCATACCCGCACGTCCCGTGTGGCGCAGGATCTCGCGGGCGTGGGCTCGGGTCAACAGGCCACGATCCCCGCTGCCCCCTGCTCATCCTCTGCAGTTTGCACACACGATCGCACACACAGTGCTCCGGATCGAACCCGCCGAGAGTTCGGCATGGTGGTGGCCGCTAGGCTCCGAGGCATGGCCAAGAAGTGGATCGCTGTTGCAGCCGTTGCCGGTGTGCTCGTCCTCGGCGGTGGGGTCGCCGTCGCCGCGACGGGAGCCCTCACCCCGGGCGAGCCAGAGGTACAGGCGGGCGAGCCCGCAGCGACCGCCGTGCCCGCCGAGCCCACACCGACGCCCGACCCGACCGAGCCGGCAGTCGACGTCGAGGCCCTCACCGCGCCGGGTGGCGTCTGCTACGCGCAGTCCGGCGATGACTTCCCCTGCCTCGTCGTCGCGCCCGATCTCGCCGTCATCAACATGACCGGGCCAGGGCGAGCAGTGGAACCGTTGATATCGATGCCGGAAGCTGACCGGATCGCGCTCGCGCACCAGGCGTGCAACGTGCTGGCGTCGGGCGGCTCGCACGAGAGTGTGACGCTGGTCGAATCCGCGGATGCGCAGCACCCGACCGCGAACAACTTCGTCGTCTTCTCGGCGGGCGCTTCCGCCTACTGCCCCGAGTATGCCGATCAGTGGGTTCAGGATGAGCTGGCAGAGGCCGCGGCGGCGGGCTGAGGCGGGATCTCAGGCCCTAAGTCGCGGGCTCCGTCGTGCACGGCATCGAGGTCGTCCTGTGCGATACGGGTCGCGACTCGCAGGGCGTGCGCTGCGAACGCCGCGATGCACTGCTCACGGCTTGGCATGGGCGCCACCCTACAGATGCCTGGTCGTAGCCTTCCAGCATGGATGACGACCTGATCGCGACGGAGCCGGACTGCCCGGTCTGCGGCACGCGAACGATCTGGAGGGCCGGCCGGTACATCTGCCGCACGTGCGTCGTCTCCGTCATCGAACGGGCACCCGAGGGCGCATCGTAAACATGCGTCTCATCGGGAAGAACACTGCTCCCGGTGGCAACCATGGATCGCGCCGTTTGTCAAGAAAATCCAGCGATCGCTCAACGTTGCGTGTTACCGTGGTCGTACGACGAGCCGGATACCGGAGCGTTGTCCGCCTAATACCCCGCCTCGCGGGGTATTAGTGCTTAAGGGTCCCAACGGCGCGCTTTGCGCGCGCGAGGTCGAATGACCGCCCAGAGATCCTCTACAGCTCGCGCGGTTCGCGCGGATGATTCGGTGTGTGCGTCACGCCGGCGATAGAGGTACGCGACAGCGTCCGCGAACTGGAGGCCGGGCGACTGGCGCGAATCAGCGAACATGAACTGCTCAATACGCGAGAGCGTTGTTGATCGGTAGCCGGGTGTGCCGATCAACTGGTACTCGCCGAACTTCTTGCTGTGCGCCTCCTGATCGGTAACCTCGTCGCAGATCACGATCACCTGGTCGCCGCGCATGGCTGCGGCCTGCTGGAGATCCTCTAGAACGTGACGCAGAGTGACGAGGTGCGGTGGGTCAGGGTACCGGTACCGCGCATTGAGTCTCGGGACGTCGACGCCCTCAATGTAGATCGAGACGGGCAGACCTGAAAGCTCCCGAAGGAGATCCCGATAGATTGCGATCGCTGCCCGAGGTTTCCCCTGTACAGGCTCCCAACCATCACGCCCCGACATGATGCTGTGCGCATGAAACTCGGTCCCGAGTTCCACCCCATAGCCCGCGGCATACTCCGCTGAACGCGCCACGGCCGCCGAGAGCGCCCTGAGATCGTCCGCGTCGACTAACACCGCCGCAACGTAGTAGCGGTCCTTCGTGTAGGACTCATCGATGAAGGCGAACAGCATTCCTCCATCCTCTCCCGAGAATTGGGCGATTCTCACCCGAGTCTGGCTACTACAATCGGCACTGCGCGGGCCGGCGCGCTCCCCACGAGAGGAGCACCGTTGCCCGAGTTTCGACCGCGCTGGCATCCGTTCCTCGGAACCGACGAGCGTACGCCCGGCGTGTGGACGCTCGCCGACACGAACGGCCGGGCGTACGGCGTCGTGCGGATCGTCCGCGTCGGTGCCGAAGTTGGATACGTGGCAGAGTTCGCCGGGTCGATCGTCGGCCGGTACCGGACGCTGCGGGCCGCGCTCGAGGCGACGCATCAGGCGTTCATACAGTCGCACGCTCCAGGGTTCAAGGGCTACCCGAAGTTCGACTATCCGGCGCCACGAGCCGAGGATTAGGTGGTATCCCGGGAACAATGGAGGCAGGAGGCTCAATGCCCAAGCCGCTCCCGCTCCCCCGCAGCACCCGCGAAGCTGTCGCCGCCGATATCCGCGCCGGCAAGGGTCGCAACGCCATCGCACGCGAGCACGGCATCTCGCCCGGCTCGGTCACGAACATCGCACGCGACTACGGCCTCTGGTTCGACCGCTCCACCCAGACCGCGATCGCCACCCACGCCCGCCAGGTCGACCTCTGGGCTGCCCGCGTCACCAAGGAAGACAAGCTCCTCAACCAATACCTCGCGCTCACCACGACCATGACGCGCAGCGGCAGACCCACCAAGGCGGAGAAACGCCTCTCCTACGCCCTCTACAACGTCAACCGGCACCACAACGGCACATTCCGCTGACGAAGGGTGTCACCCAGGCGGACACCCTTCCCCGGACCGCGACAACTGACCGGGATGCCCTAAGCGCTGTTGAGGCCATCCCCGGCTGCCGCAGTCGACCGGTCACGCCCATGCGCGCGCGCGAGGCGCGTGTGCACGCGTGCGTCAGGCCCGAGGATGCAGAACATAACCCGCGTCCAGCACTTCACGGGGCCCTTCCCCTTCACTGGCTGCCGGTGACCGCCGCGATCGTGCCGACAGCGACCCCAAGACTCGCAAGAGCCTCTGCGTCATACACGATGCCCCGAACGACGCCGGCAGTCGACGCGACCCAGTTCATGATCCTGTCGAACCGGTCCGTCTTCCCCTCCGAGGCCCGGAGATCCAGCGCGACCCCAGTGAGAGCGCCGATCAGCTCGTTCAGCAGCTTCCGGATGTCGATTTCACCCAGGAGCGGGTGCTCCTCGAGCGCGCCACGCGCTGACGCCACCAGACGATAGAGATACTCCTTCTCCGATCGGTCCCAGTCGTCGAGCTCGCTCTCGATCAGCTGCAGCGCCTCGGCAAGGCAGGCGAGCAGGGTGGCGCGCTGTGTGGGGCTTGAGCCGACCGCTCGTCCTGTCTTCGATAAGAGAAGGCCCAGCGACTTGAGCGCGAGCAATGAGGGCATCTCGACGGCAGTGCCTCCCTGCGAGTGTCCCGACTGCCATCCGTTGTGGAAGCAGAAGATTCCTTCCGACCAGGTGGCAATGTACGCGGAGTAGGCAGAGACGTCATCGCCAGCGGCCTGCATCGCATCGATCTCAGCTATCACGGCCCTAAGCAGAGTCACAGCCTGCGCTTGCCGAGTCCAGAACGCAACGTTGTCCTCACCCTCAACCGCGCGTGCGTTGTATGCACTCTGACCTCGCGGGACCTCCCACGATTCAAGGATTTGCGCGAGCTCAGTCGCCGGATTCGACATAGGCCGAGACTACCCAACTCGTGACCGCTGTCGAACGTTCGACTCTCGTGCGCGAGGCGCGTACGCGCGTGCGTCATGCCGAGATGACCACCCTGAGCACCCTCAGGGGTCTGCGCCATGTGATCTGCTGTCAGATCCCCTGCCCGCGCGCCCAGTGAATCGTTGGCCACTTCGCCGCGTGTGTGCAACGCGTGTGCACCGCGACGGCCGTTACCCCACAGGTCGGATCAGTCTTCCGACCATGAGCGGTAGAAGCGCCGCACGTCGCGCCGCACGAGCGACCCGCTGCGGGGCTTGAATCCGTACTTGTAGCGGAGGTTCGTCTGCGCGAGCTTTCGGGCCTGCAGACGCCGCGAGAGAGCGGCCATGCGCTGTTCGACGAACTCGGCGTAGGGAAGGTCACGGCGCAGTAGTTCGCGCATCTCGGTCTCCCACGCGACGTTCTCGGCCTCGTCCGTCTGGAGGCACTCCGTCTGGAACGCCCACGTTGCGAGCAGACGCCACGCCTCCTCGTCGCTCTGAACGGGCCAGCGGCCACGCTCCATGTGGTCGAGGAGGCTGGCAAGCTCGTTCATCCGTCGAGCTCCTCGCGCTTCGCCTCGATCTCCGCGCGAGCCGACCGCTCGAGGAGCTTCGGTACAGTGTTGTCGCGCTTCGCCTTCGCGAGCAATCGCTTCGACCGTCGACCGAACTCCATGAGCAGCTGGCGCTCCTGGTACTGACGCTCTGCGATGCTCAGAGACGCATCCGTATCGAGTCGTTCCTTCTCGGCCTTGTGCCAGGCGAAGAGCTCGCGTGAGGCGGTGTCCTCGGCGTCTCGTCTCGCCTTGCGTGCCTGCCGCTTGAGGGTGGTGTAGCCGGGGATGCTGGTCAAGATGGTTCCCTTTGTCGGTTCGGTGGGGCCGGCGTGCTGTGCAAGGTCACGCCGGCCCCAGTTTCGGTGTCGGGCTAGGCGGTGTCGTCTGGGCGGACGTCGCGGCGCCTCCGCCCGGGTGAATCGAGGATCAGGGGCGACGCGAGCCCGCGGGCCACGAGCTCCGCGGCCATCTGCTCGTACGACTCCGCCTGTGTCGCTGGTGCCGGCGGCCGCGGCTTCTTCCTCTTCTTGCCCATGGTCGCCTCAGGCGGGGACGGACGCGGCGAGCTCGTGTGCTCCCATGCCGCCGTGGGTGGCAGCGGAGAGCGTGCGGTCGAGCTGCTCCGACGTCGCGGGCGGCTCCGTGGGCAGTGTGCCGAGCGGGTGGATGTTTCGCTTGACGCTGATCATCACGGCCGTGGCGTCGGTCGGCTTCGTGACCCCCTCGATCCCGCTCGCGATCGCCGACACCGCGCCGAGGTACTTCTGCGCATCAGCCGCGTCCACGAACCGCTGCCGCGCGGGCTCGTCGGTGTGGATCTCCGCGAGACGGCGGTCGCTGGCGCGCTGCAGGTTCGCCATGATGATCTCCGCATCGCGGGCGGACTCCTGCAGGCGGATGGTCTGCGGGGCGAACCGCTCGAGCGCGAGGAGCCCGTCGGCGTCGGTGACTGCCGCGATCTCGGCCCAGTTCTTGCCCTGGGCTCGCAGCGGCTCGATCGTCATCTGCCACGCCTGGGCGGTGCGGGTGAGCTGGGCGACGTCGTTGGGGTCGAGCTTCGGCCGGTAGGCGTCGAGCTGCCGGTCGGCGAACGCCGCACCGTCCTGTGCGGTCTTGAGGATCGCGGCGGCCTTGCGGCGCGCGTCCGTGAGCGACGCGGCTACGCGCTCTTCGCGGCGCCGCTGGCGGGCCTCGCTCGTGAGGTCCGGGTCGGTGAACGCGTCGTGCGCGAGAAGGCGCGTCTGCAGGTTCTGCGCGAGGCGCGCGATCTGGGTCGTGGCCTTCTTGGCTTCGAGTACTCCCATGGTGTGTGTCTCCTATTCGGGTTAGGCCGCGGCCTCAGCCGGGGCGGGTTCGGTGCTGGGCTGGGCGATCTGGGATGCGAGGGCAGCGCCGAGCAGGTCAGCGGTGCCGTACTCGACGAGGTTCGACGCGGCGGTCAGCCACGGCTCGACGGTGGCGACGTGCCCATCCGCGGCGCTGTCAACCCGCAGGAGCTCCGCGAGCGTCGGGTCGGTCGTGACGTCCGCGAGACGGGCGCTCACCGCTCTGCGCACGCTGGCCGCGGGATCTCCGCCCTGCACGCCGTCAGGAGTGAGGCCGGCCGCGACAGCGCCCGTCAGGCCCTGCGGGCGGACACTCTGCGCCTGCACCCACGACGGGCCGAACTCGGCGATCGCGAGGGCGGTGTCAGCGTCGGCGGTGCGGATCTGGGAGAGCAGGTCGCCGCCGGCGTCGAGGATCTTCTCGACCTGCCGCCACTTCTGCTCGGCACGGATCAGGCCGGCCGCGTCGTTCGGCAGCTGCGTGTTCTCGCGTGCAGCCTGGGCGAGGTACTGCCGGGCGTGCGACACCTCCGCCGTCAGCTTCTGCAGGTCCGTCTGCGCGGCGGCGCGGAACGTGGCTTCGAGCTCGGCGCGCTTCGCGGCGACGCCCTGGTCGGAAAGGTCGGGGTCGGTGAACGTGCGGGCCCGGGCGATCGCGTCCGACAGCGATCGGGCGAGCGTCGCCGCCCGCTCGCGTGCGTTGCGGATGGTCTCGGCGAACGAGCGCACGCTGGTGATGTAGATCGTCATGGTGTCTGTCCTCTCGGGGGTCAGGCGGTGGTGGTGCCGTTGATGACGTCGCGGAGGTCGACGACGGTGTGCCCGTCGGCGGCGGTGACCTTGAATCGCTGGTCGGGGTCGGTTGCGTCGGTGAGCGAGCCGAGGAACTGGACGCTGTACGCGTCGAGCCGGGCGACCTTGTCGAGGTGGTCCTGCGGGATCTCGTCGACGACCTCGACGCTGTAGCCCCGGCGCGATGCCCACTCGGCGATGCTGTCGTTCGTGGTGTAGCCCACGCCGAGCACGATGCGAACGCCGCGGTCGTGGTGGTTGGTGTCGCCGATGGTCGCGATCGCCTCCGGGTCTGGCGCGGTGATCTTGTTGATGGTCATGTTGTTCTCCTACTCGTTGATGGTGGCGACGAGCGCGATCGCGTCGTCGTGGGTCTGGACGGCGTGGATCTCGTCGACGAGCGCGAGGATCGTGTCTCGCGCGGCGGCCTCTGCGGTCGTGAGCGTCTGGCCGGGCTGCTGGAGCTCCTGCACGGCCTTGGCTGCCTGCGACGCCTGGTTGTGGTACTCCGAGACGAATCGGTCCGTGTGCGTCTGCCGTTCGACCGACTGGCCTTCGGGGCGCTCCGCGCGGAACTCGCTCGCGGTGTCGAACGTCGGGTTCCACTCGCGCGTGCGAGCGGCGAGCCCGAGATGTGATTCGAGGTCGCGTGCGAGGTCCTCGGTCTTGGCGAGGATCTCGGTTGCCTTGGTCTTGTAATCGGTCATGGTGCTTCTCCTTCGGTGGGATCTGCGACAGTGCGTCGCCGTAGGGGTTGAGAGTCGATGGTGCCGGTCAGATCGTTGGCGTCGATGTCGGACTCGAGGTCGAAGTCGCCGCCGTACCGTTCGGCCTTCACGAGCCATGAGAACGTGCCGCCAGGCTGACCCTTCGCGGTGAAAGCGCCGTCCTTGATCCGCGACGCCGCCACCCAGAAGAGCTCGTCAACGGGCGAGACCAGGACGATGCGACCCTTGGGCTTCGCGAGCGCCTCGAAGTACTCCGGCAGCTCGACTCTCGCGTTGCCGTCGTCGTCGAGTTCCGCTTCACCCCAGTACTCGATGCCGGACACGGGCGACTCTGTCGAACCGTGGCGCAGGAGCTTGCCGGGCTTCGTCGGGGGCTCCATCACGAAGCTCTTATTGCCGAACGCCTGAAGGCCGCCCTCGATCGTGGTCTGCGTCCCCGTGACGATGACGGAGTGCCCGAGGCTGTGCTGCATCCCGACCGAGCCGGGGAAGGCGAACGCGCGAGGCCCGGAGCCGCCGGAGGCGACTAGGCGCGCGCCCCCTCCGTCGGCGTCGAGCTGTGCGCCCGTCCCGAACGACAGCGTCCCGTTCTGCAGCGTGATCGGTGACGGGCCGCCCGTGATCGTGATCTTCCCGCCACCCTGCACCCGAAGATCGTTCAGGAGGGTGACGAGCGCCTGCAGCGTCGTCGCCCCGGTCACGTCCAGGGTGCCCGAGATCGCTGTCGCACCTGTGACGTCGAGGTTCCCCCCGATCGTCGTGTCGCCCGAGAACGACGCGTCACCCGTCCACACGATGTCGCCCGTGCCTCGGAGGGTGCCGGCGATGCGGATCTCGCCGCTGACGTCGATCCACCCGATGACGCTGATGCCACCGTTCTCGACGGTGATGATGCCGCCGTCGTAGATGCGGATGCCGCCTCGACCGATCGATGAGGACGCGAGCGGGGTCGCGTTGCCGAGCGCGCGCACTGCACGCCACAGCCGGTCGATCTCCTGCCTGAACGCGAGCTCCGGCTTCAGATGGTCAACCATGAGGGGCTCCTCCAGCCGTGATGTTGCTGTCCGTGTGCATGGGGTGTCCTTTCCTAGGTACGTCGTCGCTCATGCGACCCTCCGGCCCTCGTCGTAGAAGCCGCAGCGAATGCAGCACCCGTGGTCGAACTCGTGCACGTGATCGTCGAGACGCGGCGCCACCGGCAGCGAGGCGAAGTCCCCAGCCTCTTGCCGCCTCAGCTCCTCCGTGAGCGCGTACGCACGTTCCGCGGCGGTCTCACGCCCCGCGCGAGCGCCAGTGCCAGCCGCCGGCTGATTGGGCAGCTGCTCCTCGTCGAGGAAGCGCTCATCGTTGAGCCACCCCGCGGCGAGCTTGATCTTCGTCCTGTCGCCGCCCGCGTTCATCAGGGCGTACGCGCGGACACCGGCCGTGATCGTCTCGAGGCTGTGCTTCCGTCGCGCCTTCGCGAACGCCTTGGCCGCAGGGGCCTTCGCCTGCTTGCGGGGGTAGACGGGCCAGAACTCCACTTCGAACTCGGATGAATGATCAGGCTTCACCGCTGCCGGTGCATCGTCGAGATGCACGAAGAGTTCTTTCTGTTCTTCGGAGTCGTGTTCTGGAGAGATGTTCTTCTTAGTGTCGGATTCACCGACATCGGCTGCACCGTTGTCGGTGAACCCACCGGTGTCGGATTCACCGCTGTCGGTAAATCCACCGGTGTCGGGTTTTCCGACAGCGGTGAAGGGGTCGCATAGCTCGTACTCGATCTCGTTGAACCGGCCGCGCTCTCCGCGCCCCTGCGACAGCCGCAGGTACCCGACGTCGACGAGCTCGGAGACCGCGCCGCGCAACGCGTCACGACCCTCAGGGCCGGCTTTCTGCAGCGACGCGATCGAGACTCGCCAGCCAACCTTGTGCGTCATCAGCTCGGCAAGGAGACCGCGCGCCCGGCGGGAGAGTCGTTCGTCGCGCAGCCATGCGTTCGGGACCTGAGTGAACTCGGTCTCAAACTTCATGAGCGTGCGACGGATGCCCATCGGTTTAGGCCGCCTCGTCAGTCTGACCGGCGAGGAGGTCGAGGAGGGGTCCCACGGGCACCAGGACTCGCGAACCGAGCTTCAGTGTCTTGATGGTCCCATCGCGAGCGGCATGGTAGGCAAGGTTCCTGCTGATGCCAAGAACTCGAGCAGCGGTCGCGACATCGATCGTGACCTTGCCCTTGAGTTCGTCGGGGATGACCATGGCGACTCCTCCGTTTCCTGTATCAGTGCTCGTCGTCCTGATATCTACTGTGCCTTGTCGTGTCGCCCATTGCGAGATAGACTCGTTTCGAATTTGAACCCGTACGGAGGCAGAAATGAGCGAAGCAGCGAGTTGGGACGAGATCTCCCGGCTCATCGAAAGACTCGGCGACGAATCACATGTCGCCCGTCGCGTACGCATCGAGCGCGAGGAGCGCGGCTGGAGTCAGGTCGACCTCGCCGAACGAATGACCAGCCTTGGCAGCCCGATGAATAAGTCGTCCATCTGGCGCATCGAGAACCCGGGCAGCAAGGCCGGCAGACGCGGAATCACAATTGGTGAGGCCATCGGATTCTCTCGCGCCTTCGGAACAACGCTCGCCGAGCTGCTGCTCCCCGACAGCGCGATCCTTGACGTCGAGCGCTGGAGACTGGTCCTGAACGCCGCGGAAGCCCTGGAGGACGTTCGAGCCGCATGGCATCAGTACTCCAAGGCGATGATGACAGCGCGCGTCAACCTGACACCGGAAATCGCGAAGCGCGCCGAAGAGGTTCTGGGACGCGAGCGAGCCACGTTCATTGAGTCGTTCCGGGAGCACTGGGAGCCGTACAAGATCCGCATGATCGAGAGCGGCCTCCCGGCACCCGACGACTCTGAATTCGAAACTTGGGCTCTAGGCCAGCAGCCGAAGCCCCTTGTTGCGGCGCTCGAGGATGTGCTCGATGAGCAAATGCCCGACGACGCGGGTTGGGCGACTGGTCGGCGCGTTCGATGATCGAAGGAGCCGCAGAGTTCCATATCCGAAATCTGCCCGAGGTGCACACACGCTGCACACGGCGCCGAAAACCTGCTCGGAATCACTGGCCACGCGGGCAGGGGATCTGACGCTAGATCAAAGCGCGGCCGGCCGGTCCAGTCCGAAGTGATGGAGCATCGCGGCGCCGCCTGCCGAGCGCGTGAACCGATCCCAGTCCGAGAGCGCGTCGACGTCGAGCACGCTGAGCAGGTCGCGCAGGAACGTGCCGGCCGTCATCCGCTCGCCCCGCCACTCGACGAGATCCTCGCCGGCGAGTTCGTCGAACTCGACCGCGAGCTGCAGCAGCTCGTCAAGACGGACGCGTGCATCTCGGGCACGATCCTCGAGCGCGACCAGGTCGATGATCACCGCGCGCGTCTTCGCCTCCAGCTGCGCCCGCTTCGCCGGCATTGACGCCGGGTCCCGCTCGAGGACGGCCGCGAGCGGAATGCCAACGATGTCGGCGAGCTCGGCAGCCTCGCCGACCGTCACGCGTCGCGCGCCTCGCTCGATCTTCGCGATCGTCGTCTGGTGGAAGTCAAACCCCCGCCGCGCCATCCGCGTGCCGAGGTCGTCCTGAGACATGCCCGCTGCGAGACGCGCGTCGCGCACCGCGTTCGCGAACACGGCATCGACTGACTCCGCCCCGCGCTCATCGACCACGCGCCGCAGCCTATCCGATTCCGGATACGCCTTGCATCCTTATCCGGTCTAATCTATTCTGGCCTTACTAATCATTCCCGATTAGGATTAGGGAGGCGAACAGAGCAATGCACACCCAGTACCTATCCCCGCTGCAGGTCGAGGAGCGCTACGGCATCACCCGCGCGCACCTGGCCGTTCTGCGCCACGAAGGCAAGGGCCCGAGGTACTACAAGCCCACCCCCCGGAAGGTGCTCTACACCGAAGCCGATGTCTCGGCATGGATCGAAGCGAGTGCCCACGACGGCACCGAACCCGAGGAGTCCTAGTGCCCGCACCCATCGCACGACCCCGCGACCCCGAGACCTCATGGGAAGCGGCCGACGCTCAGACGACCACGCGCCGGCAGCTCGTGCAGGCCGCGATCGTCACGCTCATCAACAACCACGGGCCCCTGTCCGACGAGCGTCTCGTCGACCTCTACGAGGCCCACCGCTTCATGCACCCTTCCGTGCCCGAGGCGACGCCGCAGAGCATCCGCACCCGTCGCAACGAGCTCGTTGTGGAGGGGAAGGTCCGTGCTGCGTCGCAGCGTGGGCGCACTCGCACCGGTTCGAGCTGCCAACTGTGGACGCTCGCCTGACCGAAACGAAAGACGCCCTTGGCCGGAAGCAACCCGGCCAAGGGCGAGATCCAGAATCACCTTGAAAGGAACCCCAGAGCGTGAACACGATGGTATCCCCTGCGACCAGCGATCTCCAGCACCTCGAACACCCCGCGTGGGGGTGGCGCGGCCGTCGCATCCTCGCGGAGTACGGAGCACCCGCCGACGCGCCCATCCCTGAGATGGGCATCTTCTCCCCCGACGCGCCCTGGAGCAAGGCCGCGCTGACGATCTGGCAGAACGACAAGGATCACTGGGCGTACGAGATCAGCGTCGGGCTGCTCCTCACGCTCGTCGAACAGCTCCGCGAACTCAGGAAGTCGCTCTCCGCACCGGAGGAGACCTCATGAGCGCCGAGCGGATCGACTGCCCGGTGCCATGGTGCGAGGGCGACGCGCGCGGACACCGGCCCCGGAACGAACACGACTTCCACATGAGCGCCGACACGGTCGGCCCCTTGAACCTGACCGCCGCGCTCACGCGGGTCGACGACGAGCCGGTCAAGCTCGCGATCAACGCCGAGCACTGGGCCAGCGAGGCCACGGTGGACGACGCCCGAAAGCTCGCGAGCGAAGCCGCGGCCGCCGCGTCGTGGCTGCTCGAACAGGCCGTCGCGCTCGCCGCGCTGAACAGGGAGCAGGGGTCATGACGTTCAAGCTCATCCCGCGGTACGCGATCGAACCACTCGAGGTCAAGCCCGACACCGGAGCCGAGGCCGGCGTGATTCTCACGAACGTGAATGTGCACGCTCACCTCAGCCCCGACCAGGCGCGGCACCTCGCCGTCGCCCTCATCGAGGCTGCGCAGCGCGCCGAGCACCCCGTCGTGCCCGACGAGTGGCCTTAGGCGCGAGGAAGGATCATCATGGCTGACGTGTACCGCAGGTGCGGATGCCGCGACGAGCACGGCAAGACCCTCGGGAACCGCTGCCCGAAGCTCGAGAACCCTAAGCACGGCGCGTGGGCGTTCTACCTCGCCGCCGGTACGGACCCGATCACGGGGAAGCGGCGCCAGGTGCGACAGGGCGGCTTCGCCTCGAAGCAGGCCGCGCAGAAGGCCCGCAACGAGGCCGCCGTGAAGCTCGACCGTGGCACGTACGTCGCCCCCACCCGTGAGCTGTACGGGGCGTACATCCTTCGCTGGCTCGACCACCACCAGAAGACCGGGCGCGGCCTGAAAGCCTCCACCATGGTGAACTACCGGCGATACGTCGAACTCGACATCGCACCCTCACCGCTCGGTAGCGTCCCACTCTCGGAGGTTCGCCGCTTCCACGTCAACGCATTCATCAAGCAGCTGCTCGACGACGGCCGCGGCGCCACGACCGTTCGCCGCATCGTCGCCGTCGTGCAGGGCTCGCTCCGCTCAGCGGCCGAGGAGAACCTGATCGACCACAACCCCGCGACGGGGCTCAAGCTCCCGGCCGTGTCGAAGAAGGAGCTCGAGGTGTGGGAGCCAGCGCAGGTAGGCGAGTTCCTCGACGTCGCCGCGGGGCACCGACTCTCTGCGCTGTTCGAACTCGCGATGTTCACGGGCATGCGCCGCGGCGAGCTGCTCGGCCTGCGCTGGACGGACGTCGACATGACCCGTCGCGCGGTCACCGTGCGGAACAACCGCATCCAGGCGGGAACCGAGATCGTCGAGGCTGCACCGAAGACCCGCGCCGGCCGCCGCACTGTCGATCTCGACGACCGCTCGAGCGGCGCGCTCGTACGCTGGAGGCTCGCGCAACAAGAGGAGGCTGCGGACTGGGGCGACGCGTACACCGAGACCGGCTACGTCTTCACGTACGAGGACGGGCAGCCCCTGCGCCCGCAGTACGCGTCACGCCTGTTCGACAAGCTACGCGTCGAGGCTGGCCTGCCGAAGATGACGTTCCACGGCCAGCGCCACGAGAACGCCTCGCTCATGATCGCCGCCGGCACCGATATCGCGATCGTGTCGAAGCGGCTCGGCCACTCGTCGGTCTCGATCACCGGCGACATCTGCTCGCACTTGATCGGGTCGGCGTCGCGCCATGCAGCCGAGTCGACCGCCGCGCTCGTGCCAGTGAAGAGCGCCGGTGCACACACACTGCACACACAGGAGGCCGAGCGATGAACGACAAAGACCCCGACTCTCGCGAGATCCGCGTGATTCGGGGCCTGTACTGTCTCAACCAGTGTGCGCCCGGAGGGATTCGAACCCCCAACCTTCTGATCCGTAGTCAGATGCTCTATCCGTTGAGCTACGGGCGCATGGCACATCGCCCGGCGCTTCGATCGCGATCAGGCAACCACGTAACTCTAACGTACCGGCTTCGATCATGCCAATCGAAGCCGTCGCGTCGCTCGGGCGGCCTGACCGGATGCCTCAGCCAGCTGCATGATCGGGACGCAGCGCATCGAGCGCGGCGAGCTGCCTGCGGTTCGCCACCTGGCGATACGACGTCTCGATGAGTTCGGCGAGCAGTTGCCAGTCGGTGTCGGGCGCGTCGAGGTCGGCGCCGATCCATCGGGCGCGATCGTAGTAGGGCACTCCGTAGAACCGGCCGTCTTCGACGAGTGCGCGGTGCTCGTCGGGGTCGGTCTTGACCACGATCGAGAGTGGCCGCTCCATCGTGGCCGCGACGTGCACGAAGATCGGCTTGCGAGCACGGAAGGTCGGCCGGCCCCACGCCTTCACCTCGACGGACTCGGGGAGCGCGAGGCAGATCACTCGCACGCGCTCGATGAGCGGGTGCCGCGGATCGACCACCTCGGGATGCTCCACGCCGTCACCCTATCCGGGGCCTGCGACATCCGCATTGCGACGACGGGCCAGCCCCTACGAAGGTGTCGGTCCGAATCGGATCCCGGCGATGATCGAACGACGCCCCGCACGCGTCGGCGTGCGGGGCGTCGTTCGCGACCGAGAATCGATCCGTGGTGGGCTCAGAACTCCACGCCGCAGGCGGCGTAGCTTCCGAAGATCTGCTCGCCGTAGGCGGCGAACGCGTGGTCGATGCCCTGGCCGTCGGTGGCGTGGGAGAGGTTCGGGTTGTGCAGTCCGATCGTGCCGTCCTGTCCCACGGCGCCCTTGACCTTGATCGTGAACGAAGCGGGTGCGCCGGTCGTGGCGTACTCCGCCGTGATGCAGTCCGCCTGCTCCTGGGTGATGAACCCGGCATCGGCGTCGCCCTGGATCGCGTCGGCGACGACGAGCGTGAACCACGCCTTCGAGTTCGAGCCGGCACTCGCGTTGCCCTGCTCGGAGCGGTTGGCGTTGTAACACTCGTGCGCGTACGCGGCGGCACCGGTGCCGAGCGCCAGCGCCGCGGCGAGCGCGACCCCGGCGCCCACGTTGGTCAGCATTCTGGAGAACATGGTGTCCCTTCGGTGAGGATTCGAGCGGCGTAGCCTCGTGGCACGCCATCTCCCACCGTGGCCCTGCGCGGGCACCCGCGGCTCGGTGCTGTCACTGAGTGCGGCACCCCCAGTACGGGTGCCATCGCGGCGACAGCGCACGCGACCGCGCCCGCCCTCGGATCGGATCCGGGGCGGGCGCCGTCAGTCGTGACGCGGCGGGTCAGTTGGGCGAGTCGGCCGACGCGACCGAGGCCGTCGACGCAGCGCTCTGCGCGCTGACGGGGCTCTGCGCAGAGACCGCCGAGACGGGGCTCGGCGTCGAGACCGGCGAGACCGGGCTCGGCGTCGACATCGGAGATGCCGGGCTCTGCGTCGAGACCGGGGACGAAGTGGGCGCAACCGCGTCCTGCGTGCCGTCGGTCGAGGTGCCGTCGGTCGAGGTGCCGTTGTTGCTCACGACGGGCTGCACCGAGCTGATTCCGCCCTGCACGTCGCGCAGGTCGAGCGTGTCGGCCACTGCCGCCGCTCCGCCTGCGAGGATGCCGAGGCCGAGGGTGCCGGCCGCGCCGATGATGATCCACTTCTTCGCGTGCATGCTGTCCTTCTTTCGTATGGCGGCAGTCCCGCCGGATTCGGGGCGGGTGGCCCGCCGGGTTGTGACGTTCTTCAGACTCTCGGGTCGCGATGAGGCGACGAGGAGACCGATCTGAGAGGGCTCTCATCTGCGCGACCCGCCCCGACGAGTTCGAGTCCGCGGCCCGCGACAACCGACTCTGCGGTCGCCAGCAAGCGAGAGGCGAGCTCGATGCGGCTGTCGCGATCCGCGAGCTGTGCGGCCTGCGCGAGCAGGTGCTCGACCAGCGAGAGGCGTACGCGCTCGGCCATCGTGGGATCATCGAGCCGGTCGACGGCCCAAGCGCGGAAGGCCTGCCGGGCGATCTCCGCGAGCCGGCCCGCATCGTCGGCGTCGGCGTTGAGACCCGACGCCGCCAGTGCATTCGAGATGAACGCGGCCGAGTCGTCGGCGGGGTCGCCGATTCCCGCGGTGTCGACGTCGATGACGCCCACGACGGTCGGGTCCTCGGCGGAGCATGCGAACAGCTGGCCGAGGTGCAGGTCGCCATGCACGGCGACGGATGTCGCAACCGGCCCCTCCCGCCAGTCGACCCAGAGCGCGAGCCTTCCTGCGCGCTCCCCGAGCTCGGTGGAAGTGCCGCCGAGCACGCTCGCGTACCAGGCGCTTCGACCCCGCACGATGGAGCGAACCGGCTCCTCGAGCGGAGTGAGGGCGAATGCCGCGCGCATCCGGTCGACCGCCGCGATGACGGCCTCAGCCGACGCGGTGCGCGTGACGTCGGCCATCGGCACGCCCTCGGCGGCGCCGAGCACCAGCAGGCCGGCGGGCGACCACGAGATGAGCCGCGGCACCGGGAGACCCTGCTCCTCGAGTGCACGGTGGGCCGCGACGATGCGCTCCACTCGCGTCGGGCGCACGACCTTGAGCCAGAACTGCCGCCCGCCTGCCACGACGCGGGCGACCGCCCGGCGGCCCGGCCGGTACGCGAGCAGCTCGAGCGATTCGAGGGTCGTCGGCAGCGACATCCGCTCGAGCATGATGCTCACGGCGTGCGGGAACGCGACCGCCTGCAGCGCAGGCAGCCGCGGGTCGTCGGGGTGCAGCCAGAGTTGCGGCAGTCCGCCGTCGGCGGGCTCGCGCACGTAGTAGAGCCGGTCGTCGGCGCCGTCGAGTCCCACCGACACCGCGGTGAGGCGAGCGTCGTCGGACACCTCGGCCGAGACGACCCGTGACGAACGCACGGGCTCGCCACCCTCGGCCACGGCCTCGGCGACCAGTTCGGCGACACGGTTCTGCACGCGTTCATTCCATTCGGCGCAAAGGAGTCGCGGATGAGCCGGATGTGAGAGCTTTCTCATAAGCCGCGGGCGGGACATCCGATCTGATGGGACGCGGAGGCGGGCCGGGAATAATGAACGGATGAGCCCGACCGACTCGATGACGCCGCGACGGCGGTCGCTCTCGGTTCGTGTGCGCATCGTCGGGGTCGTCGTGCTCGTCGCCGCGATCGGAATCCTCCTCGCCGGTTCGTTCGCGCACATCCTCCAGCGCGAGCGCATCCTCGCGAACGTCGACGATCGCCTGACGACGACGGTCGAGAACGTGCGGATCGTCGTCACCGAGGGCCAGTGGAGCGGTCTCGACCAGGCGCTGCGCGCGGTCGTGCAGCAGATCAACCCCGACCGCAACGAGGGCACGCTCGGAATCATCGACGGCCAGGCCGCGCTCGTGCCCGGGGTGCACGTCGATGCGCCGCTCGACAGCTTCCCCGGGCTCGTCACGCGGGTCGTCGACGAGACGTCGGGCGAGCGCGTCGTCGTGGGCACCTATGTCGAAGGCGACCGCGTGCTGCGCTACATCGCCACGCCGGTACGACTCGCCGACGACCCGCAGCAGGGCATCTTCCTCGCCGCATACGACCTGCGCGGCTCGCTCGCCGACCTCGATGCGGCGGCGGGCACGTTCAACATCGCCGCCGTGATCACGATCATCGCCGCGGCACTGGTCGGCTGGCTGGTCTCGGGGCGCCTGCTCGCCCCGATCCGCCGCCTCCGCGAGACCGCGGAACGCATCACGGCAACCGCGTCGAGCGACCGCGTCGAGGTGCAGGGCAACGACGACGTCTCGCAACTGGCTCGCACCTTCAACGACATGCTCGACCGCCTCGACAGTGCGCTCGAGGGTCAGCGCCGACTGCTCGACGACGTCGGGCACGAGCTCAAGACGCCGATCACCATCGTCCGCGGGCACCTCGAACTGCTCGATCCGAACTCGCCGGCCGACGTCGCCGAGACGCGCACGCTCGCCATCGACGAGCTCGACCGCATGGCCGACCTGGTCGCCGACATCTCGAGTGCGCAGCAGGCCGGCTCCCTGCGTGACCTCGCGCTCGAACCGACGGATGTCGCAGCCCTGACCCGCAACGTCATCGCCAAGGCCCAGGCGATCGAGGGCGCCGAGGTCGCGGAGGGGCCGATCGCCGCGGGCACGGCGGTGCTCGACTCGGCCCGGGTCACGCAGGCGTTGCTGCAACTCGCGACGAACGCCACGACCCATGGCGGGGGCGACCTCACGATCGGGAGCCGTATCGTTGACGTCGGCGACGGGGAGTCGACCGTCGACTTCTCGGTCGCCGATCGTGGCCCGGGAATCCCGAAGGAGGCGCAGTCCGCCGTGTTCGAACGATTCCGCAGGGTCGACGTCGGCCGCGGGGTGAAGGGCTCCGGCCTCGGCCTCTCCATCGTGCAGGCGATCGCGCGAACCCACGGTGGGCGCGTCGAACTCGCGAGCACCCCGGGGTTCGGGGCGACGTTCACGCTCGTCCTCCCGGTCGACGGCCCCGCGAAGGCGGAGGCTCCGTGAGCAGCATCCTCATCGCTGAAGACGAGGAGCGCATCGCCGCCTTCGTCGAGAAGGGCCTGCGCGCCGCCGGGTTCACGACGCAGCGCGCCGCCGACGGACCCACGGCGCTCGAACTCGGCCTGAGCGGCGACCACGCCCTCATGGTGCTCGACATCGGCCTGCCGGGCATGGACGGGTTCACGGTGCTCGAACAGCTGCGCGGCCGAGGATCGACCCTGCCCGTGATCATCCTGACCGCGCGCACCTCGGGGCACGACACGGTCGCGGGCCTCTCGGGCGGGGCGAACGACTACATGCCGAAGCCGTTCCGGTTCGACGAACTGCTTGCCCGCATCCGGCTGCGCATCAACGATGCCCCGGCCGAATCCGCCACCAGGCTCGAGCACGGCGGCCTCGTGCTCGACCTGCACACGCGCCGGGTCACGGTCGACGGCACGCATGTCGACCTGTCGGCCCGCGAGTTCGCGCTCGCGGCCGAGTTCTTCCGCCATCCCGGCCAAGTGCTCAGCCGCGAGCAACTGCTCAGTCGCGTCTGGGGCTACGACTTCGACCCCGGCTCGAACGTCGTCGACGTGTATGTGCGCTACCTGCGCGGCAAGCTCGGTCGCGGGCGCATCGAGACCGTTCGAGGAATGGGCTATCGCCTGAGCTGACCGGGGCCGTCAGTCGTCGAGGTCGTCGGCATCGTCGTCGTCATCGTCGTCAATATCGACCGGAGGCGGGGCGGGCACCGGAGCCGGGTCTGGCGACGGAGCGGGGTCGACCGGGGGCGCTGAGGGCGACGGCGTCGGCGTGCCGCCGACCACCGGCGCGATCTGCTGCTGCGTACCCCTCGAGTCGGCGACCGCGAGCGCATTGGAGACCCCGAGGATGCCGAGCACGACGAGCGCGCCGACCACGCCCGCGACCAGCCACGCCGGTCGCCGGCGCGAGAGTCGCTCGCGGCCCGGTTCCTCCATCCTTCATTGGTATCAAACGGGCGACGGGCTCAGGCCGAGTATGAGAGAACTGTCATCTGATGCGGGACATCCGTCGCCCCTTGACCGCGTCACCCGTCATTCGCCCGTGCGCAATTCAGGAACGGGGTCGGCGTGCCGGGGCGCCGTGCCGGGGCGCCGTGGGCGGCGTCGCGCCACGACGGGCCAGCCCGAGTCGACGCGGTCGCCACGCCGCATCATGAGACGGGTGCGTGAGCACTAGAGTGCGAGCATGGGCAAGTTCATCTACAACTCGTCTCAGCGTGAGATCGATATCGACGATCGTGTCCTCGCCCACCTGCGCGTGGCCATCCTGAACAAGCTGCGACGTGCCGAGAGCTTCGCAATGACGTGGGAGCACGGCGTCGAGAAGGGCAGCGGCCGCACGACGTTCTGGCTGCACGAAGCGATCCCGCTGCAGTTCGTGTTCAGCGGCAACCGGCAGCCGACCCTCAATCGACTGTGGGTCGAACAGCTGCTGCTCACCGCCAACAGCACCTCCGGCCTGCACTACGTACCCGAGCCCGACGAGTCGGAGGAGATCGACGTCGAGTAGCGCTCGAGGACAACAACGCGCGGTCAGGCGCGGATTCGCCTGCAGCGGACCCCTGAACGCTCAGTCGACGGCTTCCATCTGCGTCCGGATGAAGTCTCGCTCTGCGGGTGACAACGATGTGTCGACCGGCGACCCGACGAGCGCCTCGATCTCGGACGCCGTCGCCGGATCGATCTCACCGTCGAGGTCGTTGAGCAGTCGGTGTTTCGCCTCTATCGAGAGATGCGGCCACCACCGCTCGATCTCGTGCCCGAGTGTGTCGTTCATGGTTCCCCTCCCTGAACGTCGCCCGTGATCAGGCGGGTTGCGTCTGCCCGCCTTGTTGGGACTCGCTGTCGGGCTCGACCTCCTGCACGTCGACCCCCACCTGTACGGGCTGTTCGGGGTTCGTCGGTATCGGGTTGGTGTCGAGATGCTCTGGAACGAGCTGGATGCCGCCCGTGCTGTTCGCCGAGCGCATCAGGTCTTCGATCCACCGGCGGCTGAGCTCGGGGCGCTCGGGCTCGTCGAAGACGAAGCGAAGCGGGATCGACGGATGCAGCCACAGCGTGCTGCGGCCACGCGGCTGATCGTCGGTGTGCTGCCATGACAGCGTGAAACTCTCGCCCCGCCGGAGCTTGGTCGTGATCGCCACCTTGACGTGCGCGAGCGCCCGATCTTCGATGCCGATCGGCGTGCCGGAGTCACCGTAGTACAGCGTTCCCACGACACCAGCATAGGCCGCGGGAGCCCTGCGCCGACAGGCCTTCGACGAGCGACCCGGATGCGACATCCGCCCTCCCCTGCCGGCGTCGTCCCGGCCAACGGCGTGGCGGTAGTCGGGCATCGCAGCCGGAGGGCCGGCGACCGTGTCAATCCCCTGTCGGCCGGCCCTGCACCGGCGTAGCGTCGCGCGTGATCCGAGGAGGCGCCGTGACCGACGATCGGCTCATCGATCCCACGACCAAGCACACCACCGACCCGTTCCCGCGTCAGGAGCAGCAGCCGCCCGGGCTCACCGAGCGCATGGCACCGCTGCCCGACCACGGGGAGCAGAGCTATCGGGGCAATCGCCGGCTCGAGGGACGGCGCTCGCTCATCACCGGCGGCGACTCGGGCATCGGGCGTGCGCTCGCGATCGCGTTCGCCCGCGAGGGCGCGCGGGTGGCCATCTCCTATCTCCCGAGCGAGCGACCCGACGCCGAGGAGACGACCGAATGGATCCGCGACGCGGGCAGCGACCCGCTGCTGCTGCCGGGCGACCTGCGCGACGAGCAGCACTGCCGCGACATCGTGGAGCAGACCGCGCAGGCGTTCGGCGGGCTCGACCTGCTGGTGCTGAATGCCGCGCACCAACGGAACCGGGGTGGGATCGACGAGATCCCCACCGACGACTTCGAGTACGTCATGCGGGTGAACCTGTTCGCTCCCGTGTTCATGGCGCGTGCCGCCGTGCCGCTCATGGACGCGGGGTCGTCCATCATCACCACGGCATCCATCCAGGGGTTCGACCCATCGTCGGTGCTCGTCGACTACGCCATGACGAAGGCGGCGCTCGTCGCGTTCACGAAGGCCCTCGCCGAAGAGCTCGGACCACGGGGCATCCGCGTCAATGCCGTCGCGCCCGGCCCGATCTGGACGCCGCTCATCCCGGCGACCGGCTGGCCCGACAAGCTCCCGGAGTTCGGGCGCAACACCCCGCTCGGCCGCGCCGGTCAACCCGCCGAGCTCGCCGGAGCCTACGTATACCTCGCGTCCGACGAGGCGTCGTACGTCTCGGGCGCCGTGCTGCCCGTCACCGGCGGGCGAGGACTCTGAGACCACCCACGCCGCGCATCACTCCTCGCGACGCACGTCGGCGGGGTCGATATCGGTGCGCAGGCCCCGCCACCGCGGATGGCGGGCGACGCCCGTGCCGGTCCATCCGCTGAACTCGATCTCACCGACCAGTCCGGGCCGCACCCACACCGCGTCGGCGGCGTCGGCCGCGGGAACGTCGAGGAACGGGGCATCCGGCTGCTCGGTCTCGGAGAAGGTCGCCAGCAGGCGATCGAGTTCCTTCTCACCCAGGCCCGACCCGACCCGGCCCGCGTACTCGAGCCCGTGCTCGAGCCCGCGTGCGCCGGGGATGCCGACGAGCAGTGACCGGATACGACCAGTGCGCGTGCCGACGCCGCGCCGGTATCCGCCGATGACGACCTCCTGCGTGCGTGTGACCTTGAGCTTCACCCATTCGTCGGTGCGCGCGCCCGGCCGGTAGGCCGAGCCCGGTCGTTTCGCGACGATCCCCTCGAGCCCCAGCATGCGGCTCTCGTCGAGCGCGTCGGCCGGCGTCCCCTCGGCGGCCGGCGGCACCTCGACGGGCACCCCGGGCACGCGGCGCGCCAGCTCTGCGAGTCGCGCCCGCCGGGCGCGGTAGGGCTCGGCCACCACCGACGCGCCGTCGACCTCGAGCACGTCGAACAGCAGCAGGCGAACCGGCACGGATGCCGCGACCGCGGCGATCTCGCGAGGCTTGGTGAGTCCCATGCGCTCCTGCAGCCGGCCGAAATCTGGCCGGCCCTCGGCGTCGAGCGCGACGATCTCGCCGTCGACGAGGGCGTCGCCGTCGATGACCTCGGGCAGGCGGGCGAGTTCGGGGTACCGCTCGGTGATGTCGATGCCGTTGCGGCTCATGAGTCGCACGCCGCCGCCCTCGACACGCGCGAGCACCCGGATGCCGTCCCACTTCCACTCGAGCGCCCAGTCACCGCGGGCGAGCATGCCGACGGTGCCGGGCGTGGCGAGCATCGGCCGCTCACGGATCATCGCGGGTCGAGGAGCGCCCGACGCAGGAGGACGCGTCGCGAAACCCTCGTCGTCGCCCGCAGTTTCGAGACGGCGCTGGCGCGCCTCCTCAACCCGCGCGTGCGGCCGCTGGTCCTTCATGCGGTGCAGCAGCCAGCTGCTCTTCTCGCCCGACCCGTCGGTGCGGATGAGCGCGACCCGCACGACACCGCCGAGGGGCCCGCCCGGCTGTCCGTCGAGGTCGATGATGACCTCCTCGTCGCGCCACTTCTCGGTGGCGTACGTGCCGGTGTCCCAGATCGTCATCGAGCCGGCGCCGTACTCCCCCGCCGGAATGGTGCCCTCGAACGTCGCGTACTCCATCGGGTGGTCCTCGGTCTGCACCGCGAGATGGTTGACGCCGGATGTCTCGGGCACGCCCTTGGGCACCGCCCAGCTCTTGAGCACCCCGTCGCGCTCGAGCCGCAGGTCGAAGTGCAGGCGACGGGCGTGGTGCTCCTGAATGACGAACCGCGCGGAGTCGTCACCCGGCGCGCTGGCGGCACCCCACGTCGAGGCCGGCATGGGCTCGGGCGTCTTGCCGGTCGACCGCATGGAGAGGTACTCCGACAGCGGCCCGCCATGCGACCGCTCGGTGATCGCCCGCATCGGGTCGACCCCGTCGGCGGCCCGGGCGAGCACCTCGGATGCCTCGAGGTGGCGAAGCCCCGGATCGTCGAGCTCCTCCCACGTGCGGGGTGCCGCGACCGTCGGGCGCGACCTGCCGCGCAGCGAGTACGGCGCGATCGTGGTCTTCTTGCCGTTGTTCTGGCTCCAGTCGATGAGCACGCGACTCGTGCGCAGCGTCTTGCGCATGCTCGACACGATGAGATCGGGATGGTCGGCCTCGAGCGCGCGGGCGAGCTCGTGTGCGACATCCGATACCTGCTGCGACGTCTGCGACCCGTCGAGCGCCGCATAGAGGTGGATCCCCTTGCTGCCGCTCGTCACCGGCATCGCCTCGAGTCCCATGCCCGCGATGAGGTCGCGTACGAGGCGCGCCACCTCGGCGCACTCGGCGAGGCCCATGCCCTCGCCCGGGTCGAGGTCGAAGACCATGCGGTCGGGATTTGTGGCACCGCCCTGCGCGTCGAACCGCCACTGCGGCACGTGCAGCTCGAGCGCCGCCTGCTGGGCGAGCCACACGAGCGTCGCGCGGTCGCCCGCGATGGGATAGGTCTTCGGCCCGTCGGAGTGCTGGATGACGCCTCGCCGCACCCACTCGGGCGCGTGCTCGGCGAGGTTCTTCTCGAAGAACGGCTGTGCCGGGTCATCGGCCGTGCCGACGCCGTGCACCCAACGCTTGCGCGTCACCGGCCGGCCGGCCACCAACGGCACCATGACCGACGCGATCTCGGCGTAGTACGAGATCACCTCGCCCTTGGTCGTGCCCGTCTCGGGATACATGACCTTCTCGAGGTTCGTCAGCCGCAGCCTGCGACCGTCGACCTCGACGAGCTGACGCGAGCCCTCGGCCATGCCCCCATCTTGGCATCGGGCTATGCCTCGCGGGTGTCTGGGGTGTGTACTGGTAGGCATGCGAGCCGTCTGGAAAGGGGCGGTCACATTCGGCCTGGTCAATGTGCCCGTCAAGCTCTACAGCGCCACCGAAGACCACGACGTGTCACTGCACCAGGTGCACGCCGCCGACGGCGGGCGCATCAGGTACCAACGCGTCTGCGAGATCGACGGCGAAGTCGTGCCGTACCAAGACATCGACAAGGCCTACGACGACGGCGAGCGCACCGTCGTCATCACCGATGCCGACCTCAAGGCGCTCCCGGCCGAGCGCAGCCGTGAGATCGATGTCGTCGAGTTCGTGCCGAGCGCGCAGATCGACCCGATCATGCTCGACCGCAGCTACTTCCTCGAACCCGATTCGGCGTCGTCGAAGGCGTACGTGCTGCTGCGCGAGACCCTCGAGTCGACCGATCGCACCGCGATCGTGCGCATGTCGCTGCGCCAGAAGAGCCGCCTCGCGGCGCTGCGCGTGCGCGGCGACGTGCTCGTCGTGCAGACCCTGCTGTGGAGCGACGAGGTGCGCGCCGCCGACTTCGCCTCGCTCGACGAGGCGGTGAAGATCTCGCCGAAGGAGCTCGACCTCTCGAAGCAGCTCGTCGACAGCCTCGTCAACGACTTCGAACCCGAGCAGTACGTCGACGAGTACCAGCAGGAGCTGCGCACCCTCATCGCGGCGAAGCTCGAGCAGGGCGACGCCATCGACACCGCTGCGACGTTCGGCGAGCAGCCCGAGCAGGAGAAGGGCGGCGAGGTCATCGACCTCATGGAGGCGCTGCGCCAATCGATCGCGTCGAAGCGCGAGAGCGGTGGCAAGGGCTCGGGTTCGGGTTCGGGCTCGTCGAAGGCGACCGACACAGCGAAGAAGGGCGCTGCGGGCGAGAAGAAGCCGGCCGCGAAGAAGGCAGCTGCGAAGAAGAAGGCGGCGTCGTAACGCACGACGGCCGGGTCAGCAGGGACGCAGTGCCGAGACGTTGCTCGACAGCACCGCCGCCGAGCCGAAGAACGTGACCTGCCCGACGCCGAGGCGCAGCAGGTCGGTCGCAGCGGCAGCGGGGAGGCACTTCGGCGCGCTCAGGTAGAGCGGCGCCGCCAAGCTGCCGGCGTAGGCCGCGCCGGCGAGCGCGTCGGGGAAGTTGAGCCCGCTCGCCACGAATGCGCGCGTCGCGCTGCCGAATGCGTCGGTGTTGATCGCAGCGGCCGTCGTGTAGCGGTCGGCACCGGAGACGCGCTTCGTGTCCGCGGCGATGGGCGTGAGCTGCGCGAGCACGGTGTTCGACACGATGGCCGCCCCGCCGGCGACGCGGATGCGCTGCGGGGCGAGGCGCTGCACCAGCTGCCGCGTCACCTCATCGAGCGCGGCTCCACGAGTGAGCACGACCGGCGAGTCGATCGACCCGGCAGCGGCGCCCGCCGCGAGGGCGTCGGGATAGTTGGCACCCGAGGCGACGTAGACCGCCTGGGTCGGCGCGGGGAACGCCGCGTTGACCAGCTTGCGGCTCGTGTCGTAGCGGTCGGTTCCGCCGATGCGCTGCACCGGCGCGATGGCGCGCAGCGTTGCGTCGGCGGATGACGCGACGGCACCTGTGCCTCCCACGATCACGATCTTCGCGGGGTTCAGACGACGCATCTCGGCGAGGATCGCGGCCGTCGGCCCGGAGCGGGGCGTCAGCAGCAGCGGGCCACCGCCCTTCGCCGCCGCGGGGGCCGCACTGAGAGCGTCGGCGAAGCCCTCGCCCGAGGCGAGGTAGACGACGGGCACGGCGGCGGGAGAGGGGAATGCCTTCACCGAGGTCGCGATCGCGGTCTCGTACCGGGTCGGCCCGAACAGGCGGTCGGTCGCGGGCCGTGCGACCAGCGCGACCGTTCCGCTCGCCGTCGCGGACGAGTGCAGCCCCTGCGAGGCGACGACACGCCATGCGTGCGACCCGAGCGAGGCCCCGCCGAACGGGAGGCTGAACGTTCCGCCGCGGCTCGTGAGCGTGAACGTCGACGTGGGGGCGGTCGCGCCGTCGAGGTACAGCGACACGCGGGTGCCCGCGGGCGCGTTGGGCACAGTGCCTCGCACGGGCACATCAGGGTAGGAACGTCCGCCGAGGATCGAGGTGATCTGCGGCTTCGACACCGCTACCGAGAGCTCCCAGTCGCTGTTGAAGTCGAGCAGGTCGGGCCCTGCGGGCGAGAGCACCGAGAAGAAGGCACTGAGGTCGCCGCGGATGCAGACATCGCCCGCGGTCGAACCAGAAGTGATGCCGGCCGCGTAGTCGCCGATGAGCGCGGCCCCGCCGCTGTCGCCGCCGAGCACGCACGTGTCGGCGATGATCGCGTTGACGAGGCGCTCGCTGACGAAGGCCGCCTCGTCAACGGCACGCACGGTGCCGCAGGTCCAGCCGGTCGTGCGCCCGGACTTGCAGAGCCTGGCGCCGACGACCACTGCCGTCGCGCCGCGGACCGCGACCGGCGTGCCCGCAGAGGGAGAGCCTGAGCCACCGCCCCAGATGGAGACGGATGGCCTGGGTGTCCAGGCCGGGTCGACGGCGATGCGGGCGGAATCGACCGCGGCGCCGAATCGCACCGACGAGGCGATCGGGGTGCCGAGGGTGGCTCCCGGGCCCTGGAACTGGTTGGGCCTCGATTGGTCGAGCGCACTCGCGGATGCGCCGGGGAAGGCCGTGCCATCGAGGCAGTGACCTGCGGTGCTGACCTGATGCGCGCCGCCCGCCTTCAGCCTGCCGTTGAATGCGACGGAACAGACCACGTAGCCGTCGTCGGGCGTTCCGTTCCCGTTGAGGTCGGCGGCGTCGATCGCCCACCCGGTACCGCCGAGCAGGTCGGCAGCCGCCTCGAAGGCCACGCCGGAGTAGTCGGCGAGCATCTCGGCAGTCGGCTCGAACACCGGCGTCGCACCGACCGCAGCGACGGCCTCGGCGCTCTCGGTCGAGTCGACGAGCACCGTGAGCGTCGTGCCGTCGAGCACCGCATCGGTCGTGTCGACGTGCTGCTGCTCGAGGTGCTCAAGCACGTCGGCCGCGTCGACCGCGGCGTCGGCGGCGGCCAGGTATTCGGCGGCCGACAGCCCGAGATCGGTCTCGATCGCATCGACGAGCCCGACCTCGAGCGAGACCGCCTCGGCACGGTACTCGGAGGCGGGGTACTCGCCCATGACGGGCGCATCGCCTGCGCCGGGAGGCGTCGAGATCGCCGCCGCATGCGGCGCCCCGTTCACGACGTGATTCGGCGCCGCGAAGGCGACCGGCGGTGCGGCAGCGGTCGCCAACAGTGTTGCGGTGGCGACCGTTGCGAGCACGGAACCGGGGAACGATCGACGCATCAGGGCCGCCTTCAGTGGTGGTGGAGAATGCGCACCAAACTACCAACACCCGGCGACATCGACATCACCCGTCGCCACTCTCGGCGCGCCGTCCCACAGCCGCCCGCACGCGGTGCATCCCGCACGCTCGATGTCACAGAATCGCCCGCAACGGGGTCTTCATTGTGAGAACCCGTGGTCGGAAGATCACCGGAAGCGGACTGGGGTGAACGATGTCAGGGAGACGGAAACAGAGAACCGGGCCGGGGAAGCCGGCCGCCTCATCACGCTGGGGACGGCTCGTGCGCCCGCCGCACCACAAGCGGGTGCACGAGTTTCGCACGGCCGCGGAGAGCGGCGACGCCACGCGGCTCGGGTCGCTGTTGGACCCGGGTGTCGCCGTGGTCGTCGACGACGGCGATCAGGATCATCCGACGATCAGGGTGGTGCGCGGTGTGCGCGACGCGATCACGCTGCTCCTGCATGGCATGGCGGAGAAACCGGGCCTCGTCATCGACGA
The DNA here is from genome assembly GCF_021228295.1 of Agromyces humatus. GTDB lineage: Bacteria > Actinomycetota > Actinomycetes > Actinomycetales > Microbacteriaceae > Agromyces > Agromyces humatus. The sequence goes on along the minus strand of NZ_JAJQPD010000008.1, from coordinate 167,636 downwards.
GCGCCCGGTCAACGCCCAGGCCGGGCTCATGCTCAACCGTGGCGACGAGACGATCGCGGCCATGACCATCGACTTCACGCACGGCCTCATCAGCCTGGTGTGGATCCGGCTGCGGCCGGTGAAGCTGCGGCACGGAAACGAGGTCTGACTCACGCCGCCGCATCCTCGCGGCACGCGGTGCGGGTGACGTGCCGATCGATCATGGGTGGGCGGCGCTGATGAAGACATCGTTCAGGGTGACCGTCGTCAATGCCCTCGTCTCGAGGATGTCGATGAGCTGATCGAAGACCCGTGTGACCGGAAGGTGATTCAGATGCCCGATGATGATCCGTCCCGAGGCGAACCACTCGTTCGCCAGGTCGACGATCTGCTGATCGGGCAGCTCCCCGGAGTCTGCCAGCGACCCGTACCAGAGCGTCGGCGTCGTGTATCCGATCGCCGCAGCCGCGGCATCGACGCGGTCGTCGTGCGCTCCGTACGGCGGACGGAAGTACGGTCGCGCATCCACGCCGTACCTCTCGGCGAGGTAGTCGTGATTGCGCTGCAGCTCGGCCTGGATCGACGCGTCGTCAAGGGTCGTGAGATCCGGATGCGACCAGGTGTGGTTCGCGAGTTGGACCTGGCCCGATGCCACGAGCGGTCGCAGCGCTTCGGCGTTCTCATCCCAGCTCGAGTAGATCCCGTTGACGAACATCGTCAGCCGCGTCCCGGTCGCGGCCGCGAACGTGGAGTACGCGCCGACGACCTCTGAGCTGGTTCCGTCGTCGACGGTCCACGCCATCACGCTGCCCGACGCCGGCGGGAGTTCCGTCAGCGTGCCCGGAGGAACCGGCACGCGCGCAGGCATCGGCGGCGACGTCGCGGGGGCCGCCTGCACGACGTCCGGTTGCTCGCAGCCCGTCAACGAAGCCGCTGAAGCCGCTGCCACAGCAAGGAGTACCGTGCGTCGGGTGATGTCCGCCATCGGGGTCCCACTCTGCGAGCCGAAGAGGTTGACGCAAGCATGCACCGTGTTCTGATGAATACTCGGGAAGTCCCGATGGCGCGCCGAAATCCCACGAGGGGTCGCACGCCGAACGACGAGAATGGCCCCCGCGGAATGCGAGGGCCACTGCTTCTTGCCTGAGGTATCAGAGAGCGGAGACGAGGGGATTTGAACCCCTGGTCCCCTTACGGGGACTCCACCTTAGCAGGGTGGTGCACTCGGCCGGACTATGCGACGTCTCCTCGTGAACGCTTGCGCGCACACGCGAGCAATCATAACCCGAGGGTGCCCGAACTGACGATTCGTGCCGATTCGGGCGCTCAGCCGTCGTTCGCCACCGAGCAGCGGGTCTCGGCCGCAGTCTGGCCCGTGACATCGCTCGGCAGTGCCTCGGCGGTCGGCGCGGGCGCAGCTGGGCTATCGGTCGCCGGTGCCTCTTCGACCGGTGCCTCTTCGACCGGCGCCTCTTCGACCGGCGCCTCTTCGACCGGCGCGTTCGGGTCGGCCGCCGAGGCGAACGACGCCTCGCCGGCCGCGGGGTCGAAGATCACGGGCAGGTCTTCCTGCAGCGCGGTGTTGATGAGCAACGCCGATTCGCTCGGCACCACGGCACCGCCGTCATCGGTGTACCCCGTCGGGTACTGGATGAACGCGATCTTCGAGAGGTCGGTGTCTTTCAGGGCCTTCGCGATCGAGACCATGCGGGTGGCATCGACGAGCGAAGACGAGAGCTGCATGTTGCTGAGCGCGGCCTTCGCGATCGAGTAGAGCGCAACCGGGTCGCCGAGCGTGCCGCCGTTCTGCAGCTTGCGCGTGAGCGATGAGAGGAACACCTGCTGGTTCGAGATGCGCCCGAGGTCGCTGCCGTCGCCGACGCCGTGCCGAGTGCGCAGGAACTGCAGCGCGTCCATGCCCCTGAGCGAGTGGGTGCCGGCCGAGAGGTTGAGGTCGGTGTGCTCGTCGACGATCGGTTCGGCGACGCACACCTCGACACCGCCGACAGCCTCGGAGAGGCCCGCCACGCCCAGGAACTGCACGGTGCCGGCGAACGGGATCGTCAGGCCGGTGATTTGCTCGACGGTCTTGACGACGCACGGCATGCCGCCGTAGTCGAGCACCGAGTTCATCTTCACGCCGTACTGCTCGTAGAGCGGGTCGCCGGCGGGATCTTCAGGGTCGGTGCACGCGGGCACGTCCACGAGCATGTCGCGAGGGAAGCTGATGACCGAGGCGTGCGAGTGGTCTTCGGCGATGTGCATGAGCATCGTCACGTCGTTGAGCACGGCGGTCTCTTCGTCGGGGTCGCCGAACGCGTCGCCCTGGCCCTCGCGGCTGTCGCTGCCGATGACGAGCAGGTTGACACCGCCCTCGATGGCGCCGACATCGGGCACGCCGTCGAGCACCGCCTCGTTGTCGAGCGTGATCGTGGGCTTCAGCGAGCTCGCCAGGTCGAACGCGGCGTATGCGGCGACCGCCGAGCCCGAGACGAGTGCAACGGCGACGACGGATGCCACGGCCTTCGCCGCGGTCTTCCATGCGGAGTGCCTGCCGAGGCGTCCGTGGCGCGCGACCGAAGGTGACTTCGCCGCGCGACGCGTGGTGGGTCGCACCGCTTCTCTCACGTGTTCCTCTCGTGTCGCCTGGTCTCGTGTCGCCGGTCGTGGTCTGTTCGCGCGGAGGGCGTGGGATTCGAACCCACGAGGCATTGCTGCCCACTGGTTTTCAAGACCAGCTCCATCGGCCGCTCGGACAGCCCTCCAAGCCCGCGGGTCACCCACCCGAGGGCGGAATCGTGCGGACAGGCCCCGATTCTAGCCGACGCGCATCTCGAACAGCCTTCCAGCCGCGCCTGAGAGAGCCCTGAAGCGCCCGCTCAGCCCGGGTTCGCGGTCGCGCAGCGCACCTGGTCGGCGGTGAGCCCCGTGACGTCATCGGGCAGCAGGGTGGCGGGCGGGAGCGTAGGCGTCGGGGTGGGCGTGGGCATGGCAGACGCCCCGGGTTCGGTGGCGGGCGGCGTCGCCGGTTGGGTAGCGGGCGGCGTGGGATCGGGAATCGTCCCGAACGAGGCATCCGTCGTCGCATCGGGGTTGACGGCCATCGGCAGATCCTGCTGCAACGCGAGGTCCACCGCCTCGGCGGACGGCGAGGGGTAGACGTACCTGAGATCGGACGTGTACACGGTCGGGTACTGCACGAACGCGATGCGGCTGAGGTCGACCGCCTGCAGGGCGCGCGCGATCGACACGAGCGTCACCGGGTTCTGCAGCGCATTCGAGAGCTGCATGTTCGAGAGGATGACCTTCGCGATCGAGTACAGCTTCACCGGGTTCCCGAGCGTGCCGCTCGACTGCATGGTGCGCGAGAGCGAGGCGAGGAACGTCTGCTGACTCGCGATGCGGCCGAGGTCGCTGCCGTCGCCCACGCCATGGCGAGTACGCAGGAACGAGAGGGCCGTGTATCCCGTGATGACATGCTTGCCCGCGCCGAGGTGCAGACCCGACAGGTCGTCGTCGACCGGATCGGCCAGGCACACCTCGACGCCACCGACAGCCTCGGCGAGCGCGGCGACGCCCTGGAACTCGACGACCCCGCCGACCGGGATCTTGACGCCCGTGAGCTGCTCGATCGTGAGCGCGACGCACGCGAGTCCGCCGTGGTGCAGCACGCCGTTCAGGGGCGTCTCGAACAGCGCCGACAGGGTGTTCGTGGAGTCGGCCGGGTCTGGGCACTCGGGCACCGACACGAGCATGTCGCGGGGAAAGCTGACGACCTCGGCATGCGAGTGGTCCTGCGCGAGGTGCACGAGCATCGTGACGTCGTTGAGCACCGCCGAGTCGATCTCGGGGTCGCCGAACGAGCCGTCGGCGGGCCGCTTGTCACTGCCGACCAGCAGAAAGCTGAGGCCCCCCTCGAGCGCGCCGATGTCGGGCACACCCTCGAGGATCTCCTCGTTCGCGAGCGTCACGGTCGGTTTCTGCTGCACGGTGCGCACGAGATCGATGGTGGCGTAGGCGACGACCGCGGCAGCGCTCACGGCGATCACGGCGATGACGGATGCCGCGAGCTTGAAGAATGTCGCAACGCCCGAGCGTCGGCGCACGCGTCCATGGCGCGGCGGACCAACGGCCTCACCCCCGGCAGCGCGCGCCTCACCCTTCACGCCGTCCCCTCCGACGCCCCGATTCTACCGGCGTGTCGCGGCCGAAGACAGGGATTCGGACGCGGGATTCAGGGCAGCGAGTCGAGCACGGCGGCGAGACCGGCGTCGTCGATCGACCCCGCGACCTCGTCGGCGGCCGCACGCACCTCGTCGGGGGCCTGGCCCATGGCGACCGAGCGACCTGCCGCACCCGCCCACGAGAACATCTCGAGATCGTTGCGACCGTCGCCGACGGCGATCACCCGGTCGGCGGGCAGGTCGAGCCAGCCGCGCACGCGTTCGAGCGCGGTGGCCTTGTTGACGCCGTCGGGGGCGATGTCGAGCCACGCCGTCCACCCGATCGCGTAGCTCACGTGATGCAGGCCCATCTGGTCGACGATCTCGAAGAACTCGTCGAGCCCGTGCTCGAGGCTCGTCACGACCACGCGGGTCGCGCGCTGGTCGAGCAGTTCACCGAACTCGACCTCGCGGGCGTTGTCGAGGTTCCACTCGACCATTCCGGTGGTGTACAGCCGGAAGCCGTCGGGAAGTTCGACCATGAACTTGCCCGCGGGCAGGAACGCGCGGATGCGCTCGAGCACCGCGGTCGGGTCGAAGGTCTCGACGTGCTCGCGCACGTACCCCCCGGATGCTGCGGTGTCGCGGCGCATCGTGATGGCGCCGTTCGCGCAGACGACGTACTCGGGCTCGAGGCCGAGGTGCTCGAGCACCGGTGCCGTCGTCGCCCACGACCGACCGGTCGCGAGGGTCACGAGGTGCCCGCGCTCGACGGCCGCGGCGACGGCGTCGGCGACCGAGCCGTCGATGGTCTCGTCCTGGTGCATGATCGTGCCGTCGACATCGAGGGCGACGAACCACGTGCCATCCGACTCTGCTGATCGCGTAGGCGCGCCGGCGCCGTATCGAGATGCGTCGGCGTGGTCCCGATACGCTCCTTCGTCGCTCCTCGACCGACGCGCGAGTGGATCGGTGCTCATCGCGCCACCGGCTCGAGGCGCTCGAGCCCGCCGAGGTACCCGCGCAGCGCCTCGGGCACGACGACCGACCCGTCTGCCTGCTGGTGGGTCTCGAGGATCGCGACGATCCACCGCGTCGTCGCGAGCGTGCCGTTGAGGGTCGCCACCGGTGCCGTCCTGCCGCTCTCGGTGCGGTGGCGGATGTCGAGGCGGCGGGCCTGGAACGTCGTGCAGTTCGAGGTCGAGGTGAGCTCGCGGTAGGCGCCCTGCGTGGGCACCCACGCCTCGACGTCGTACTTGCGAGCGGCGCTCGATCCGAGGTCGCCGGCCGCGGTGTCGATGACGCGGTAGGCGAGGCCGAGGTCTTGCAGCATTCCCTCCTGCCAGGCGAGCAGGCGCTCGTGCTCGGCCTCGGCGTCGGCCGGGTCGATGTAGCTGAACATCTCGAGCTTGTTGAACTGGTGCACGCGGATGATGCCGCGCGTGTCTTTTCCGTGGCTACCCGCCTCGCGGCGGTAACAGGTCGACCAGCCGGCGTAGCGCAGGGGCCCGCCCGACACGTCGAGGATCTCGTCGGCGTGGTAGCCGGCGAGCGCGACCTCGCTCGTGCCCGTGAGGTAGAGCTCGTCGTCGGGCAGGTAGTAGATGTCTTCCGAGTGGGCGCCGAGAAAGCCGGTGCCCTGCATGATCTCGGGGCGCACGAGCGTGGGCGTGATGAGCGGCGTGAAGCCGGCGGCGATCGCCCGGTCGAGGCCCATGTTCATGATGGCGAGCTCGAGCCGGGCGCCGACGCCCTTGAGGTACGAGAAGCGGGCGCCCGAGACCTTGGCCCCTCGCTGCATGTCGATGGCGTCGAGCAGCTCGCCGATCTCGAGGTGGTCACGGGGCTCGAACTCGAACGCGGGCAGCTCGCCGACCTCGCGCAGCACGATGTAGTCGTCTTCGCCGCCGGCGGGCACTCCGTCGAGGACGATGTTGCCGAGCTTCTGCACCGCGAGCGTGAACTCGGCCTCGGCGTCGCTCACCACCTGGTTGGCCGCCTTCACCCGGCCGGCGAGCTCTTGCGCCTCGGAGACGAGTGCGGCCTTGGCCTCTTTGGGCGCCTGCGCGACCTGCTTGCCGAAGGCGTTCTGCTCGGCGCGCAGCGCCTCGAACACCGTGATGGCCGTGCGGCGCGCGGCGTCGGCCGCGACGGCCTCGTCGACGAACGCCACGGACTCGCCGCGGAGCTCTTGCGAACGCTTGATGAGGTCGGGGTTCTCGCGGAGCAGCACGGGGTCGATCACCCGAGCAAGTCTAGCCGGGGCATCCGCGCGCTCTCGGCTCTGGAGGCCCCGATGGAATACCGTTGGCTTCGTGGCGAGCGATCAAGGGAAAGCGGCGGATGTCGCGGCGTCGCGCCCGCGCGCAGCGGTGATCTTCAACCCCTCGAAGCAGGGTGTGCGCACACTGCGCGAGGCCGTCGCCCGAGCCGAGCAGCGGCAGGAGTTCGCTGCGGCGATGTGGATCGAGACGACCGAAGACGACCCGGGCAAGAGCATGGCGCACGAGGCGGTCGAAGCCGGCGTCGACCTCGTGATCGCCGCGGGCGGCGACGGCACGGTGCGGGCGGTGGCTGCAGGGCTGCGCGGCACCGGCCTGCCCATGGGCATCGTGCCGCTCGGCACCGGCAACCTGTTCGCCCGCAACCTCGGCATCCCGGTGAACGACCTCGACGACGCGGTCGTGCTCGCGTTCTCGGGCGGCGACCACGCGGTCGACGTCATCGTCGCCGACATCACCCGGCCCGACGGCTCCGACGAGTCGCACGTGTCGCTCGTGATGGCCGGCATCGGCATCGACGCGACGATGATCTCGAACACCAACCCCGAACTGAAGAAACGAGTCGGTTGGCTCGCGTACGTCGACGCAGGCCTGCGCGCGATCCCGTCCTCGAAGCCCTACCGCGCCACCCACCGGCTCGATGGCGGGCGGCATCACCGCTCGAAGGTCGCGAGCATCCTCGTGGCCAACCTCGGCTATCTGCCCGGGAACATCGAGCTCATCCCCGACGCCGAACTCGACGACGGCAAGCTCGACGTGGTCGTGCTCCAGCCGAGCAACATCTTCGGCTGGCTGATGATCTGGCGCACGGTCACCTGGGAGAACCAGGTGCTGCGCAAGTCGACGCTCGGCCGCCAGCTCATCGACCTCACCGGCGGCAACAGGCGCCAGCACATCGTCTACCTGCGCGGCCGCTCGGTCGAGATCGGCATCGATGGGGGCCCCGAGGAGTTCGAGATCGACGGCGACGAGTTCGGCCAGGTGGTCGGCGCGACGTTCACCGTCGCTCCTGCGTCGCTCGTCGTGCGCGTTCCGCGCTGAGGACGCGCTCGTTCAGGTGGCGCGCCGTGCCGCTCGCTGCGGGCGTGCCGATTGCACGCCGAGCAGCACGAGGCCGATGACCGCCGCGAACGCCGTCGCAGAGATCGGCGCGAGCCCCACGTCGCCGACTCGCGAGAGCGCGACTGTCGTCAGCTGACCGGCGGGCGGTCCGGACTCCGTCCACATCACCGACTGACCAGCCCCGATGAGCCCGGCCAGCCAGTACGTCGCGATGAACCCGATGACGGCGATCGCGATGAGCACGTAGGCGGTCGGCACGCGCGGGAACGCCGACGGAGCCCGATCGGCGTCGCGATCGACGGCGCCGTCCTGAGCCTGTCGACGGGATGCCGCGAGCTGGTGCATCCCCGCGAACGTCGTCACCACGACCGCGCCGAGGCCGCCGATCATCACCATGGCCGGCGGCACGCTCCACTGCAGGTACAGGAACATGTCGGAGTCGGAGCCGCCGAAGCCGGTGTAGTACCGCGGGTCGATGGCCGCGTTCCACGCCCACCAGAGGCCCCCGAAGAGGATCGCCACCGAGAACAGCCAGCCGGCGATGAGCCAGGCCCGGGCGTAGCGGGCCGATTCAGGGTCATCGGGCTCGACCTCGGCGAAGACGGCCGCCTGCTCCGCAGCGGCCGACTCGGCGCCACCGCCGGGCTCCTGCGCCCCGGGTACCCGGTCTGCGGGCGGCACGAACGGACTCGGCACGCCCCGATGGACGTCATCGCGCGGAGCCTGCGACCGCTCGGGCTCGAAGCGAGCGGGGCGAGCCTCGACCTGCTCGCGCGGCTCACGCGTGACCGGCACGGGCGCGACCACGGGTGACTCGGGCTGCGGCGAAGCGGCGTGGGGCGGGGCATCCGTCTCGCTGCCGACGTAGCCGCGCTGGAACCGCGGGTCGTAGCGCGGATCGATGCGCGCCGTGCTGTCGGTCATTCCCCCATTCTCGACTCGTGCGCCGAGAATGGCCAGCCTCAGTCGGTGTCGGGTTCACCGCTCACGAGTCCGCGCAGCCAGTCGCGCGCCTCGATGAAGATCTCGTCGTCGAACTTCGAGTGGTACTCGATCGCCCGCTGGTCGGCCCGGGGGTACGAACCGAGGAAGATCACCTTGGGGCTCGTGCGTCGCAGTCCGAGCAGCGCATCGGCCACCCGCTCGTCGGAAACGTGCCCATCGAGGTCGACGACGAACCGGTAGCGGCCGAGTGCGTCGCCGATCGGGCGGGACTCGAGCAGCGACAGGTTCACCCCACGGGTCGAGAACTGCTCGAGCATGGCGAGGAGGGCGCCGGGCTCGTCGTTCGGCAGCTCGACGATGAGGCTCGTCTTGTCGGCACCGGTCGGCTCGGGCAGCGCTCGCGAACGACTCACGAGCACGAATCGCGTGACCGCGTTCGGATTGTCGCCGATGTCGTGCGCGAGCACGTCGACGTCGAGGTGGTCGGTGATGCCGGGCGGCGCGACCGCCGCGTCGGCCTGGCTGCCGTCGAAGAGGGATGCCGCGGCCTGCACGTTGCTCGCGGCCGGAATGTGCCCATGGTCGGGCAGGTGCTGCTCGAGCCAGCCACGCGACTGCGCATAGGCGACGGGATGCGCATTGATGAGCCTCACCTCGCCGAGCGTGGTGCCCGGGCGTGCGACGAGCACGAAGTTCACCGGCACGACGTACTCGCCGATGATGCGCAGCCCCGGCACGGTCGCGAGCGCGTCCTGCGTGGCGCTCACCCCGCCCTCGATCGAGTTCTCGATGGCGATCATCGCGGCGGTCGAGCGCCCGGTCGAGACATCCGACAGCGCCTCGCCCACGTTGTTCACCGACCGCCAGTGGCTGCCGGCCGCCTCGGGGACCTGCTTCAGCGCCGCCTCGGTGAACGTGCCGGCCGGTCCGAGGTATGAGTACGTCTCCTCGGGCGTCGCGGGCACGGCTTCGGTCATGCACGCCAGCCTAGTTGCCCCTCGCGCGGTGCTTCTGGCCGATCCAGTCTGCTCGTTCAGGGGATTTGGGCAACACGCCGCCGCACGCGGCTCACGTCTCGGCGTGTCGGTCGAATCCCCTGAACGGGCAACATGGAGATGGCCTAGCGTCGAGACCGACCGCAGTCCCGACGAAGCGAGGAGGGCGGCTGATGACGACGACCGAGGAAGGTCGGGCCGTGGCTCGCGTCGAGCGGCCCGCGGTGCCGACCGACGAGGAGCGACGGGCGGCGCTGCGGCGCATGAAGCGGGCGGCGACGAGCCTGCTCGTGGTCGCGGCGGCGGTGTTCGCGGTGTCGTTCGCGCTGCAGGACGACATCGCGTGGCTCGGGTACGTGCGGGCCGCGGCCGAAGGGGCGATGGTCGGGGCGATCGCGGACTGGTTCGCGGTGACGGCCCTGTTCCGGCATCCGCTCGGCATCCCGATCCCGCACACCGCGATCATCCCGAACCGCAAGGACGAGATCGGCGCCACGCTCGGCGCGTTCGTCGAGGACGAGTTCCTGAGCGAGGAGGTCGTGGTCGGCAAGCTGTCGTCGGTCGGCATCGCGCGGCGCCTCGGCGGGTGGCTCGCGGAGCCCGACAACGCCGAGCGTCTGACCGCCGAGGGCGCCGTCGCGGCACGGGGCGTGCTGACGCTCCTGGGCGACGACGATGTCGAGGACGTCATCGAGCGGCTCGCCCGCAAGCACCTCTTCGAACCCGAGTGGGCGCCCGCGATCGGCCGCATCGGCGGCCGCCTCGTGGCCGCCGACCAGCAGCGCGCGGCCATCGACGTCGTGCTCGACAAGGCCGAGGAGTGGCTCGCCGGGCATCCCGAGGCGTTCGGCAGCATGGTCTCGGGCCGGCTGCCGAAGTGGGTGCCCGGGTTCGTCGACCGGCTCGTCGACGACCGGGCGCACCGCGAGGTGCTCGCGTTCGTGCGGGCGGTACGGGCGGAGCCGGGACATCCGCTTCGCCTCGCCATCGATCGCTACCTCGCCGAACTCGCCGACGACCTGCAGCACGATCCGGCGGTGATCGCCCGCGTCGAACGGCTGAAGGCCGACCTGCTCGACAGCCCGCGCGTTCGCGAGTTCGCCGCGGAGGCGTGGGCGAGCGTCAAGCAGAGCCTCGACGCGGCGCTCGCCGACCCCGCCAGCGAGCTGCGCGCCGGGCTGCGCTCGGCCGTGATCGAGGTCGGCGCCCGGCTTGCCGCCGACGAGGAGCTCGCCGCGAAGGTCGACGCCTGGGTCATCGACGCCGCCGCGTACATCGTCCGCAACTACCGACACGAGATCGCGGGCGTCATCACCGAGACCGTCGAGCGGTGGGACCCACGCGAGACGACCGAGAAGCTCGAGCTGCAGGTGGGGCGCGACCTGCAGTTCATCCGCATCAACGGCACGGTCGTCGGCGCCCTCGCGGGCCTCGCGATCTACACGGTCGCGACGGGGGTGCACGCCCTCGCGGGTTGACGAGCGAGCGCAGCGAGCATCTCGAAACCCGGGATGACGCACGGCGCGGTTTCGAGACGGCGCTGGCGCGCCTCCTCAACCCACGATTCCAGACGGCGCTGGCGCGCCTCCTCAACCCACGCAAGACTGGGATCATGCACGAGCGCGCGGGAACCAAGGCGACCGGATCCGATCTCATCGACGTCGAGGCCCTCGTGAGGGCCTACTACGAGAAGCAACCCGACGCCTCGATACCCGAGCAACGCGTCGTCTTCGGCACCTCGGGCCACCGCGGCTCATCGCTCACCACGAGCTTCAACGAGCACCACATTCTCGCGACGACGCAGGCGATCGTCGACTACCGCACGTCGCGGGGCATCACGGGGCCGCTCTTCATCGGCGCCGACACCCACGCCCTGAGCGCCCCCGCCCAGACGACGGCCCTCGACGTGCTCGTCGGCAACAAGGTGCGCGTGCTCGTCGACGAGTTCGACGACTACGTGCCGACGCCGGCCCTGAGCCACGCGATCCTGAAGTGGAACAACGACCCCGAGACCCGCGGCGAGGGCGAGGCCGACGGCATCGTCATCACGCCGTCGCACAACCCGCCCCAAGACGGCGGCTTCAAGTACAACCCCCCGCACGGCGGCCCTGCCGACTCCGAGGCGACGACGTGGATCGCGAACCGCGCCAACGAGCTCATCGCCGGCGGCGGCGGCGCGGCGAACCAGGCCGAGCCGAGCGGGGTCGAAACCTACGATTTCCGCGGCAACTACGTCGCAGACCTCGCGAACATCATCGACTTCGAGGCCATCCGGCGCAGCGGCATCCGCATCGGCGCCGACCCCCTCGGCGGGGCATCCGTGCACTATTGGGCGGCCATCCGCGACCACTACGACCTCAACCTCACCGTCGTGAACGCGCGCGTCGATCCGACGTGGTCGTTCATGACCCTCGATTGGGACGGCAAGATCCGCATGGACCCGTCCTCGCCGAGTGCGATGGCCTCGGTGCTCGCGCATCAGGGCGACTTCGACATCGTCACGGGCAACGACGCCGACGCCGACCGGCACGGCATCGTCACACCCGACGGCGGGCTCATGAACCCGAACCACTACCTGGCCGTGGCGATCGAGTACCTGTTCGCGCATCGGCCCGAGTGGCGCGCCGACGCCGCGATCGGCAAGACCCTGGTGTCGTCGTCGATGATCGACCGGGTCGCCGCGTCGCTCGGCCGGCGACTCTGGGAGGTGCCCGTCGGGTTCAAGTGGTTCGTGCCCGGACTCATCGACGGATCGGTCGGGTTCGGCGGCGAAGAGAGCGCGGGCGCGTCGTTCCTGCGGTTCGACGGCTCGGTGTGGACGACCGACAAAGACGGAATCCTGCTCTGCCTGCTGGCGTCCGAGATCCGTGCGGTCACGGGCAAGTCGCCGTCGGAGCTCTACGGCTCGCTGGTCGAGCGGTTCGGAGATCCCGCCTACGAGCGAACGGATGCCGCGGCATCCGCTGCTCAGAAGGCGGCCCTCGGCAAGCTCGACGGCGACGCGATCTCGGCGACCGAGCTCGCAGGCGAGCCGATCACAGCGAAGCTCTCGCACGCTCCCGGCAACGACGCGGCGATCGGCGGCGTCAAGGTGACGACCGGGAACGCCTGGTTCGCCGCGCGGCCGAGCGGCACCGAAGATGTCTACAAGATCTACGCGGAGTCGTTCGAGGGGCCCGAGCACCTGAAGTCCGTGCAGGCGGCGGCGAAGCAGATCGTCGACGCGGCGCTCGCCGGGGCGTAGGCCGACGCTCGAGCGGGTTGAGGAGGGAGCGCAGCGACCGACTCGAAACCCCCCTCTGCCGGGGTTCGAGACGCTCCTTCGTCGCTCAATCCGCTGAGCCGGCTACCTCAGCGAGGCGGGATTGCACGTGAACCCGAACTGTTCTAGTATTTCTATAACAGTTGTGAAGGAGAGCGATGCTGATCCGTGTCGATCCCGCGAGTGACGTGCCGATCTTCGCGCAGGTGGCGGCATCGGTGCGTGCCGACGCGGCAGCCGGGCGGCTCCGGCCGGGCGACCGGCTCCCCTCGGCCCGTGAGGTCGCGGGTTCGCTGGAGGTCAACCTGCACACCGTGCTGCGCGCGTACCAGGAGCTGCGCGACGAGGGACTCGTCGACATGCGTCGAGGCCGCGGAGCCGTCGTCACCGACGCGGTGGCACCGCTCGCGCAACTGCATGACGATGTCGTCGCCCTCACCGAGCGCGCTCGCGCGCTCGGCCTCTCGCCCGACACACTCGCCTCACTCGTGAAGGAGACGTTCCGATGACCGCCACACCCGACGTACACGCCGCCCGACGCCGATACCTCGTGGTCGGTGTCGTCGCCCCGGTCGTGATCACGGCGATCGCCGTCGTCCTCATGCTCGTCTGGCTGCCCGAGGTCCCGGCGACCGTCGCGACGCACTGGTCGGGCGACGGCGGACCCGACGGATTCGCGCCCGCGTGGACGGTTCCGCTGTTCACCGCCGTCCTCGGCGGCGGACTCGCTGCGCTCTTCGCGGCGATCGTGCTCGTGCCATCGCGCGAGGGCGAGTGGGGGCCCACCCAGCGACTGCTCGGGGCGGTGGCGCTCGGTGCCACGACGCTGGTCGCGGTCACCCTCACCTGGTCGTTCGGCATGCAGCGCGGGCTCGAAGACGCGCACGACGCACCGGGCGTCCTCCTGCCGCTCGCCGTCGGGGTCGGCGCCGCGCTTCTCACCGGCATCGCAGGGTGGTTCGCCCAGCCGAACGTCGTGACGAGCGGCGGGTCAGGCGCGACCGTGCAGGCGGTCGACGCCCTCGCGCTCGCCCCTGGTGAACGTGCGGTCTGGGTGCGCACCACGACGATGTCGGGGCCGGCGATGCTCGGCATCACGGCCGGCATCATCGCGCTCGCGGTCGGCACGATCGCCCTGGGCGTGACAGGTTCGCCTGCGTGGTGGACCATGCTCGCCACCACACTCGTGCTGCTCGTGCTCGCGTGCGCCACGTTCGTGTTCCGCGTGCGCGTCGACCGCGCCGGCCTCACGGTGCGGTCCTCGATCGGCGTGCCCCGGTTCCGCATCCCGCTCGGCGACATCGCCGAGGCGGGTGTGACGACTGTGCAACCGTCGGCCGAGTTCGGCGGGTGGGGCCTTCGCATCGGGCTCGACGGCCGATTCGGCGTCGTGCTGCACTCGGGCGAGGCGCTGCAGGTGGCGCGGCGCGATGGGCGAGTCTTCGTCGTGACGGTCGACGACGCCGCGACCGCCGCAGCACTGCTCGAGGCGCTGACCGAGCGCGAGGTCCGCCTGCGGGCGTGATACCCCCGGGGGTGAGGCCCGGACTAGCCTCAGGGCGCGGGCAGCGCGATGCGGAAGGAGCTGCTGCCCGAGGGTCGTCGGTTGCCGGCGCGGTCGGCGCGGTGACGCGCACGCTGCTGCGACGGCCCGGCAGCGGCCTCGACGGGCGCGGCTTCGGGGACCTCGGTCGGCCCGGGACCGTCAGCCGGCCCAGCTTCGTCGGCCGGCTCGGGCTCGTCGGAGGCCGCCGACAGTTCTGCCGTGTCGGGCCGCTCAGCCGCCAGGGGTGCTGCAGCGACATCCGACGCCCCTGCGATCGCGGATACGTCGACGACATTCGACGCCACTGCGATCGCGGACACGTCGACGACGTCCGTCGCGTCAGCGAGATCCGTCGTCACAGCGGTCTCGGGGTCGCCCTTGGCGAGCCCGAAGAGCCCGAGATCGACGTCGGCAGCGGGTTCACGGAACGTCGATCGACGGCGTTCGGGAAGGGGCGCGAGGTCGGGGTTCGGCTGGGACTTCGTCTTGGGGGTCTTGATCTTGGGCACGTGCGGATTCCGGTGTCGGCATTTTGGGGGACACGCCGACTTCATCATGCCAGTTTGTGAGGAAGCCTTTCACCCGCTGGGAAGGCGTTGAGAACGCTCTCACGCTTCGGAGGCCGACGCGGTCGCATCGGCCGAGCGATCGGCGCGCCGCGCCCGCAGGCCCGAGATCACGAGCGGCACGAGCACGAGCAGCGCAACGACGTTGACGCCCGCGAATCCGCCGATGCCGAGCACGATGCCCGACAGGGCGGCGGATGCCGCAGCCGCGAGATTCATCGCAGCGTCGGTCGCGCCCTGCAATGGCACCCGGAGGCTCGCATCGACCGAGTGGTTGAGCATCGTCGAGCCGCCGATGAGGCCGCACGACCAGCCGAGCCCGAGCAGGCCGAGTGCGAGCGGGATCAGCAGCACGTCGTCGGCGGGCATGAGGATTCCGATCAGGGCTGCGGTGAGCAGGAAGCCGATGCCGAGTGCGATCACGCGAGCCGAGCCGATTCGGTCGGCGAGCCAGCCGACGATCGGGCTCGCTCCGTACATGCCGAGAATGTGGATGCTGATGACCACGCCGACGAGCGTCAGTGACAGTCCGTGCGCAGTCATGTGCACCGGGGTCATGACCATGACGCCGACCATGACGGTGTGCGAGCAGACGATGGCGAGCACCGCGAACAGCGCGCGGGGTTCGCGCACGGCGATGCGGAGAGCCGCCCAGGAGCCGACGCCGCGAGGTGATGCGGGCGGGGTGGTGGGTCTCGAGACGCGTCCTCCTTCGTCGGGCGCTCCTCGACCCGCGGGTTCGGGCTCGTCGGGCGCTCCTCGACCCGCGGGTTGGGGCTCGTCGGGCTCGGTGTCGGACTCGAGCACGCCCGCCTTCGGCAACCGCAGCAGCGCGGCGACGAGCACAGATGAGAGGGCGAACACCGTGCCCGAGAGCAGGAACGGACCGACGAGCGGCGGCAACCCGAGAGCCGCGCCGACCTCGGCACCGGTCTCCGAGAGCAACGGGCCGGCGACCGACCCGAGGGTCGTCGCCCAGAGCACGAGCGACATGTACCGCGCCTCGAATCCGGGCGCCGCGACCTCGGTCGCCGCGAACCGCGCCTGCAGTCCGGCCGCTGCGCCCGCCCCGAAGGCGGCGAGGCCGAGGAACACCAGGACGATCCATCCGCTCGCCGCCGCCGCGATGATCAGCACGGCACCCGCGCTCGCGCAGGCGTAACCCGTCGCGAGCGACACATGGCGCCCGGCGCGCACCGCGAGTCGAGCGAGCGGAATCGCGGCGAGGGCCGCGCCGAGCACGCTCGCCGACTGCGCCAGCCCGGCGAGGGCGACGACCCCCGTGAGTTCGTCGACGAGCAACGCGGCGACCGCGATGCCCGACGCCACGCCGACGCCGGCCAGGAGTTGATTGACGATGAGAACCGTCAGCGAAAGCCCACGGCGGGGCATCCGCTCATTCATACGACGGCGCTGCCGGCAGACCGAAGAACTCCTCCATGGTCGAGATGCCCTTCTCGCGCATCTCGGTCGCGAGCGGCACGCCGACGTAGCGGAAGTGCCACGGCTCGTACTCGTAGCCCGTGACCGCCATCTTGTCGGCCGGGTAGCGCAGGATGAACCCGAACCGGTAGGCGTTGTCGCGCAGCCAGATGCCCTCGGGGAGTTCACCGAAGCACGCCTCGATCGAACACTCCCCCGTCGACGGGCCGATGTCGATCGTGAGCCCGGTCTGGTGCTCGCTGTACCCCGGGCGTGCGGTCAGCGTGTCGTCGCCGTCGTAGATGTTCTCTTGCGCGCCGTACGACCGGAAGGCGCTGTTCGACGCGAGGAACAGGTCGGCCTCGTTCGCAGCGGCCTCGAACATCGTGACGGCCGCGTCGGATGCCTCTTGACGCATATACGGCTCGAAGGTGTACTCGACTGGCACGAAGACGAGGTCGGCGGGTTCGAAATCCTGCGGATTCATCGGCCGGAGCTTGTTGACGACGACCCAGATGCTCATCGGGTCGTCGAGCGAGTGCGCGGTGCGATCGAAGGTGTCGACCGTCGCGGGCGGGGCGGCCTCGGCGGGTGCGGGGCGCGGCGTCTCGGTGGGCGTCGGTGGAGCGGATGCCGCGGCGCCCGCACCCCCGTTCGCCCCGGCCGAGACGGCGCCGACCACGACGACGGCGACCGCGAGGAGCACGGCGATGAGCACGAGCGCCACCGTCATTCGTCGCTTCTGCACGGCGGGGCTTGGGTGCGTCACTGCTCGAGACTCCAGTAGTAGGCGGTGCCACCCGGGTGATCGACCGTGATCGCCGTGTCGACGTCGCGGTAGTCGGAGTCGAGCGTGTGGCCGGCGAAATAGATCTTAGTGCCGTCGGCGGTCCGCTCGACCTTGGTCACGATGCCGGTGTGGTCGCGGTCGCCCGAGTTGTCCCAGTCGAACTGGGCGATGTCGCCGACCTCGACCTCATCGCGCTGCGTGTCGTCGAGCGGGGTGGCGAGGTCGGGCCGTGTCGCGAGCCAGTCGCGCATCGAGGTCGAGCTTCGCCAGGTGTCGCTCGCCTGGTAGACGTCGTCGGCGTTGTACCACTCGTCGTTCTCCTGCCAGCCGCGGGCGAGGAGGGTCTGGCTCGCGAAGTTGACGCAATCGGTGATGCCGAGCACGCCGTACTCGGGGTTGTAGTCCTTCCAGTACGTCAGGGCGTAGTCGATCTGGGCCTGCACCTGCGGGGTGAGCGCCGGTTGGACGGCGACGGGCGTCGGCTCGGGCGTCGCGGTGGGCGTCGGCCGCTCGATCGCATCGGCGGTCTCGGTCGCCGCGGCAGGATCGGCGCGGTCAGCGCCTGCTCCGCCGGTGCCGGCGGCGGTGACCGCGCCGATCACGACGACCGCGATCGCCACCAGGGCCGCACTGATCGCGAGGGCGATGGTCATGCGGCGTCGGCGCGCCCCTTCGGGCGGCTGGGGCGGTGGAGCATCTGACACGCACGGCAGTGTAGAGCGGATGCCTCGGCGCGGGCTGGGAGGGACATCCGAACGGTGTCGCGGACATCCGTCGACGAATCGTGAGAGCGCTCTCAAAAGTCAGCCTGTGTCTACGCAACGCGCGAACGAACTTTCAACACCGAACGCACCCACGAGTCCATCGACGACCTCACCCCGATCGAGCTCGAGCAGATCAGCTACGCTCGACAACCGGCCCTCGAACTGGCCAGCTGAAACGAGCCCACGCTCCGGACACGCGTGGCGGTTCAAAGCTCTTCGACGCTCAGCCCGAGGAGGTGACCATCCCCGACTCGCCGCAGCATGATCAGAGCACTTGACCCGCACGGTGTCGAGAAACCCCACAGAGCGGGACGCCACCCGGGAACATCGGGGCGTCGCCGACGTGGCCGGGCCGCACGGTGGCCCCGATCCTCAGAACCGGGGCCACCGCCGTATCGCTCGCCGCCGTCAGCTCACTTGGTGCTGACGCTCACGCTCGCCCACGCTCCCACGCCGACGTCGCTGACCGCAGCGACCCTCACGAGGTAGGTCGTCTTGCCGACAAGGCCCGTGATGCGTGCGCCGGGAACGGCGTTCACGCCGTCGCCGACGACGGTCCACGTGCTGCCGTTCAGCCACTCGACGACGTAGTCGGTGACCGGTGCGCCGCCGGGATCGCGGGGTGCGGTCCAGTTGAGCTGCACGTTGCGTCCCTGCACCTTGGCCGTGATGCCGCGGGGCTCGGACGGGGCCGCCCATGTGCTCGCCGCGACGGCCTCGGAGAACGTGCCGAGTCCGGCGTCGGAGATCGCCGCCACCCGCACCTGGTACTCCGTGCCCGCGACGAGGCCCGTGATACGGGCGCCCGTGGTGGTGGTCACCGGGTCGAGCGTGCGGATCCAGTCGGTCGTGCCCGTGGGCCGGAACTCGACCCGGTAGTCGGTCACCTCGGAGGTGCCCGACTCGGTCGGAGCCTCCCATGCGACGCCGATCTCGGAGCCGCCGGCCGCGGTCGCGAAGACCTCGCGCGGCGCGCCGGGCGTCACGACGGGGTCGGGATCCGGGTCGGGATCGGGGTCCGGGTCGGGGTCGCCGGCGTCGAAGGTGAGCGGACCGAAGGGCACGCGCACGATCGAGGTCGCGAGGTCCACGGTCGATGCGCCGGTGCCGAGCACGTTCCACACCTCGACCTTGATGGCGCCGTCGACGAGGTCGCCGAGGGTGCCCTCTGCGGTCTCGATCGCCCGGTTCGCCGACGTGTAGCGCTCGAATCCGGGCGCCGGATCGGTGGCGAAGTACTGATACGACTCCACCCGGTCCCACGTGTCGTCGCCGTCGAGGTCGTACGAGACCCGGAATCGGGTTCCGTTGCCGACCGCTCCGCCGGCGTCGATGCCGAGGTCGAAGGCAGTGCGGAGCCCGCCGAACTCGCCGGTGACGTTCTCGGCCGTCGCGACGAAGCCCGTGCTGGGATCGCCGACGGCGTCGGGTCCGGTGCGGGCCCCGAGGGTCGCGGTGGCAGTCGTGCCGGCCGTCGTCGCGAACCCGCCGGATGCGGTGAGGAAGAGCTCAGTGGCTGCCGGGGCGGGCGGCGGATCGGTCGGATCCGTCGGATCCTCGGTGCCGCTGGGTGCTCCGCCGCCGCTCCAGGTGTGCGCT
The DNA here is from genome assembly GCF_021228295.1 of Agromyces humatus. Taxonomy (GTDB): domain Bacteria; phylum Actinomycetota; class Actinomycetes; order Actinomycetales; family Microbacteriaceae; genus Agromyces; species Agromyces humatus. Next base: position 148,261 of record NZ_JAJQPD010000008.1, on the reverse strand, counting down.
CCCGACGTGGCCGTCTCGCCGACGGCGACGTCGAGGACGGTCCCGTCGGAGAAGGTCACCGTGAGGGGCTCCTGCGTGAGGTTCGAGGCGACGTAGGTGCGCGCCCCGCCGTCGTCGAACACCGCGGCGACCGGGTGGTCGGCCGTCACCGTGTCGTCGACCGTGCCGAGCTCGGCGAGGTTGGCGATCCAGTGGTAGGTGTGCGCACGGCTCTCGCCCTCCTCGACCGGGTACTCCCGGTCGGTGTCGAGCTCCGCCAGCGCGCGGTCGCCGTCGCCGAGGGCGAGGTACGACCACGAGATGTCCTGCCACACCGTGGGCGTGCCCCTGTTGACCGCGACCATCTCGTCGTAGTTCTGCTCGACGTCGTCGGGTCGCAGGCCGAGGTAGAGGTGCCCGCCGGTGATCGGCAGGGTGTTGATGCCCTGGATCATCTCGGCCTCTGCACTGAACCACGTGGCGTAGGCGCCGCCGCTGCCCCAGATCATGCCGACCGTGGAGTGGCCGAACTGGTCGGGCATCGCGCCCGATTCGTCGAACCAGTACTGCTGGATCGCGGCGGTCTGCGTGGCGTAGAGGTAGATGCCGGCGTCGCGGGTTGCGAGGTCGCCGGTGGCCGTGCCCCACTGGATCAGGCCGTTCGCGAAGTTCTGGCCCTCCGAGCTCGACTCCTGGTTGTTGCCGCTCCAGAACGCGCCGTGACCCGACGCCCAGTCGTGACCCGCGTAGATGTCGAAGTCGCGGAGGTAGGGGTAGCGGGTGTCGTCGCGGTCGAAGTTGTTGGCGTCGGCGATGAGCTCGTCGACCATGCCGCCGTAGGCCGCATCGGCCGCCCATTCCGGATCGAAGCGGGCGAGCGTGGCCGCCGCGACGACGAAGTAGCCGTAGTGGAAGTGGTGGTCGTTCAACTCCTTGTCGGAGCCGTACGAGGCGGGGAAGCCCACGAGGGTGCCCCAGTTCTCGTTGTAGGCGAAGACCTGCTCGGTCTCGCCGGCGTCGGCGGTGAACCAGTCGGTGAGGGTGGCCTCGATCTGCGCCAGCGCCGTGTCGCGCACGGCGGTGCGGTCGAGCTGGTCGGCGATCTCGGCGATGCGCACCGCGCGGCCGAGGGCCTTGCCGGTCCAGTAGGTGTCGTCGGCGTCGATGCTCATGGGGTCTGCGGCATCCGCGTCGATGAGCGCGTCCAGGCGGGCGTTGGCCTCGCCGTCGGCGGTCGCGACGGAGGGGAGCTCGGGCAGCACGCCGGTGAAGGGCGTGCCGGTCGTGAACGACGTCGCTCCGACGAGGGTCGTCATCGGCCCTCGGGCCGAGACGTAGGTGCGATCGGATGCCGCGCCCGCACCGGGTCCGTCACCGGTCGCATCCTCGAGGTGGGCGCTCTGGTGCGGGTAGAGCGAGAGCACGGTGCCCTCGTTCGCACCCTCGTGCACCTCGGTTTCGACGGAGTAGGTCGTGCGCACGATGCTCGTCGCCTCGTCGTAGACGTAGTCGGCGCGGGTGCCGGTCACCTCGGCATACGCGTACGGCGTGTACGAATCGGCCACGGCGGTGCGTGCGGCATCGTCGTCGCCGGGGGTCGTGGGCAGCACGGCGAGCGAGAGGTAGCCGGCTCCGGCGAGGCTGCTCGTCAGCGTGCGTCCCGAGGTCGTCCAGGTGGATCCGGTGGGGGCGAACGCGACGTAGTCGGCGCCGCCCGAGCTGAAGCCGATGCGCTCGCCGTCGTCGAGCCAGACGCGCAGGTCGGCCGCACCGGTGAGCACGGCGTCGCCGCCGGTCAGCTCGAACCAGGTGAACGGCAGGCCGTGGCCGATCGTCGCGGTCATCGAGCGGGTGCCGTCGCTCCAGGAGGGCGTGACGGTCCAGTCGCTCCAGTCCGCGACCTCGACGACGGGGGCGTTCAGGCCGGCGACGCCGACGAGGAGGTCTTCGTTGTAGGGGTAGTGGAACTCGCCGATGCCGCCGGGGGTGCCCGAGAGCGTGGGCTGCTGCGTGTGCGAGAGGCCGAGGCCGCCCGGGGCCGGTTTGTAGGACGCGGGATGCGCGTGCAGCGGCTCGCTCATCGTGCAGTTGAACTTCTTGAATGCGAGCGAGGACCACCAGTCGTTGGTGGGCACCGCACCCGCGGGTGCCGAGTCGGTGATGAAGGCGCGTGCGTCGGTCGCGAGCGGGGCGCAGCCCTCGGGCGCGGGTCCGACCTGGTCGGTCGTGAAGCTGCCGGTTCCCACGGGGACCGGGTCGGCCTGCGCGCCGACGGCGCCGAGGCCCGAGAACGTGAGCCCGGCGGCGGTCAGCGCGGCGACGCTCCAGCGCCAGCCGCGCCGCGGTGCGCCGCGGTCGGCGGGCTTCCCGTGCGGCGGATGCGATGCCCTCTCGGCATCGGGGATCGGACGGATCATCATGGTCCTTTCCGAGGCGCCCGCCCAGTCGCGAGTGGCTCGTGTCGCGCCCGCCTCGCCGCTACGCGGGCGTCGACGGACTTGCGCGCTCCCCCGTCCGACCTCCGTTGGCCGACGATCGTGAGAGCGCTCTCACGGAACCATTGCATACGCGTCAAGTGCCGTCAAGCACTTAGTGACACGAGTCACCAAATCGAGTCACCGACGCGCCATGCCCCGACCCCACTAGGGTGCAATCGAGGGCAGTTTTCTGGAGGATGCGTGGCCGGGGTGACCAGCGCTGATGTCGCGCGCGAGAGCGGAGTGTCCCGCACGACCGTGAGCTACGTGCTGAACGACACTGAGGGCACTTCGATCTCGGAGGCCACCCGGCGACGAGTGCTGGAGACGGCCGCGCGACTCGGCTATGCGCCGTCGGCCGCAGCCCGCGCGCTGCGCAGCGGGCGCAGCGACCTCGTGCTGTGCGTGCTGCCCGATTGGCCCGTGGGCCCCGTCGTCGAGACGATACTCGACCACCTTGCCGACGCGCTCGGGGAGCGCAACCTCTCGGTGCTCGTGCACCACGTGCGCGGCGAGCGCCCGCTGTCGCACCTGTGGCGCGCCGTCACGCCCCGGACCGTCGTGGGCCTTACGCCGTTCGATCCCGATGAGGCGCGCGGGATGCGGCAGGCCGGCATCCAGGTCGTCAGCACGGGCGTCGACGACCCCGCCGCCCAGGATCCGCAACCCCGCATCGGCAGGATCCAGGTGGACCGCCTCGTGGCAGGAGGTCCCCGCCGCATCGGGTATGCCACGACCGACGACCGACGCGTCGCCGACTTCGCCGACCGGCGCCTGGCGGGGGTGCGCGCGGCGTGCGCCGAGTACGGACTCGCGGCGCCGCTCGTCATCCCCGTCCCGGTCGACGCCGGCGCCGGCGCGACGGCCGTTGCCGCCTGGCGTGCGGCCGGCGTCGACGGCGTCGCCGCGTACAACGACGAGGTTGCGTTCGCGGTGCTCGCCGGGGCGCGCATCGCCGGGCTCGCGGTACCCCGCGACCTCGCGGTGATCGGCGTGGACGACGTGCCCTTGGCCGCGCTCGCGTCCCCGCCGCTCACGACCGTGACGCAGGCGATCGAGCGCGAAGCGTCGTACCTCGCGGCGTGCGTCCTGGCCGCACTCGACGGCGAGGACGCGCCGGCGCCTCCGCACGGCGGGCCGGTGCTCGTCGAGCGCGACTCGGCCTGATCACCGAGGCCGAGCCGCGCTCGAGGCAGCCACCCGTCAGTGCAGCGGGTAGTGCGTGATGAACTGCGGCACGCCGATCACGCTGGTGTCGGCCGTCCCCCCGATGCCATTCACGACGTGCAGGATCGTGCCGGCGCTGAGGTTCACCGTCATGATGTGGTGCAAGGAGATGCCCTCGCCGTCCGGCGCCTCGAACCCGTTCTCGGTGACGATCGACGGGTTGTTCTGGTTGAACACGTAGACGCCGCCGCCGTGGAGCGTGTGCTCGGTCACGTCGTCGGCCACCTTGTAGCCGGGGTAGCCGAGGGTGCCGTCGGGCCGGGTCCAGTCCGCCTGAGTCGGCGGGTCGTAGGGCAGCTCGTTCTGGTAGAGCACGGTCGTGCCGCGCTCGCCGTTCCAGACGGTGTTGTACTGCTGGAAGTGCTCGACGAAGAGGCCCGTCGCGGTCACGTCGTCGCCGTTCACGACCACGCCGGTGCGTCCGGTGTTCGTGTTCCAGCGGTCGGTGTCGCCGTTCACACCGTCGGTGAAGTCCTCGATGCCGTGGTCGCCGCGCCACACCCAGGCGTGGTCGATGAGCACGTGGTCGCTGTTCACGACGAGCGCGGTGTCGGTCTTGCCGATGTGCGGCCCGCCGACGCGGAAGTACACGTCAGAGAGCGTGATCGGGTTGGCCGGGTCGACCTTCTTCGCCTGGCCGGCGCCGGGCTGGCCGACCTCCAGCAGCACGGGCGACTCAACAGTGCCCGCATCGATCGTCACCCCGGCAACGATGATGCCGGGTGCGTCCGCGACCTTGAGGGGAACGGCGCCGTCGACGGCGGTGAGCGTCGCGTGCCCCATGCCGAGCACGACGGTGTCGGTTCGCTTGACGTTGATCGGGCTCGCCACGTCGTAGACACCGGGCGTGAGCAGCAGGTGCTTGCCCTTGGCGAGCTGGGAGTTGATCGCGCCGACCGAGTCGCCGGGCTTGGCGATGTAGAAGTCCGTGATCGGGATCGTGCGACCCGGCGTCTCGCCGTCGGCCCAGGTGATGCCGCGGGTGCCGGTCTGTGCCTCGGGCACTCGCACCGCGTAGCGTCCTTCGTCGTCGACGAACAGGTATGGCTTCTCGCGGCTCACCGGCGTCTCGTCGAGCGTCGTGTAGGGCGGGTTCGGGAAGGCCGCGTCATCCGGCGCTCCTTCGACGCCCGAGAACACCTGGTTCCAGACGGCGTTCGACCAGCCGCCCACGACGCTGTTGCGCGTCAGCCACTGCTGCTGCGACCCATTGATCACGAACGGCAGTCGCGAGTCGGCGATGAACCCGCCGCTCGCGAACTGCGGGCCGGCGGTGCAGTAGTCCATGAGCGAGAGGTTGCCGCCCGAGACGTCGAGCCGGCGCATCGACACGGCCTGCGAGACCGCCCAGAAGTTCGCGGAGGCGCGGCATCCGTCCTGTCCTGGGCCGTGCACCTGAAGCGAAAGGTTCGAGATGGTGCGCCAGAAGTTCACGAGGGCCAGGCAGTTCGAGGTGCCGCCGTCGGCGAGGCACCGGTTGTAGACCTCGAGCTTCCCCGTAATATCGACGTCGCCGGGCGACGCGCCGAGGCCGGCGATCTCGGTGTAGTAGCCGACGCGCGCCTGCAGCGGGTCCTCGGCGGTGCCGTAGGCGCCCGGCAGGAACAGCACGCTGTGGCGCGCGGTCGACATCTCGGCGTCGACCTGCGCGGCAGCGAGCTCGTCGAGCATCGCCTGCACCTCGTCGAGCGGCGTATCGGGCGACACGACGGCCACGTTGGGTCCGAAGTCGGGTGCGAACGGGTCGATCTGCGGACCCGGTGCGGCGTGCGCCGCCCCGGCGGTGCCTGAGACGGTGATCACCGCCGCCGCGACGGTCAATGCGGTGGCCAGGCCGCGCGGAATGCGCGTGGGCCGAGGGTGAGTGCTCATTCGGTCGTGTTCTCCTCGTCGAGGGCTCGCTCGCCCCGTGCGGTTGACGCCTGGTCGGCGCCTCGGTGAAGTGACTCGTGTCACCAGCGACATCGCTCAGGCTAGGGAACGCACGGTGATCCCACAAGGGGGATGCGACGCCCGGCGGCCACCCCTGCCCAAGTGCGCCAGCCCGCGCGAGATCAACTCAGCACCCAGCCCCGACTCACATCGGTGGATTCGGGCCTGGTGCCCGCCTCGACGCGGGCTGGGAGGGACATCCGAACGGTGTCGCGAACGCCGCTCGGATGAGTGTCGCGAATGTCGTTCGGCGCGGTGTCGCGAACGTCGTTCGGCGATTCCGTGAGAGCGCTCTCTTGACAGGAGGCGCTTGCAGTGCATAGGGTCTCCTCTCGAAGCCGTGAGAGCGCTCTCACGATCTTGGCCGAGAGCGCTCTCACGCTGTGACACATTCCGTCCACGCACACAAAGGAGTGACCGTGAAGCTCTCACGCCACACACGGATCGCCGGAGCCGTCGCCGGCGCCGCATCCATCGCACTGCTCGCCGCCGGTTGTGCGGCATCGTCCGACGCAACCTCGGGTTCGAGCGACGAGCCCATCGAACTGACCGTCGCCACGTTCAACGACTTCGGCTACACCGACGAACTCCTGCAGGAGTACATGGACGCCAACCCGAACGTCACCGTCGTGCAGAACAAGGCGGCGACGTCGAACGACGCACGCGCGAACTACTTCCAGAAGCTCGGCAAGAAGGGCCTCGCCGACGTCGAGGCCATCGAGGTCGACTGGCTGCCCGAGGTCATGCAGTACTCCGACCTGCTCGCCGAGGTCGACGTCACCGACCGCTGGCTCGACTGGAAGGTCGACGCCGCCACCGACGCCGACGGCCGCCTCATCGGCTACGGCACCGACGTCGGCCCCATGGGCGTCTGCTACCGCTCCGACCTGTTCGCCGCCGCCGGTCTGCCGACCGACCGCGACGAGGTCGCCGCACTGCTCGAGGGCGACTGGGACACGTACTTCGAGGTCGGCGCGCAGTACACCGCGGCGACCGGCACAGCGTGGTTCGACTCGGCCGGCGGCACCTACCAGGGCATGGTCAACCAGCTCGAGGCCGCCTACGAGGACCCCGACTCGGGCGACATCATCGCGACCGAGAACGGTGAGGTCGAAGACCTCTACAACCAGGTGCTCGACGCAAGTGCCACCCAGTCGGCACACCTCGGCCAGTGGAGCGACGACTGGTTCGCCGGTCTCTCGAACGGCGCCTACGCGACGATGCTCTGCCCGGGCTGGATGCTCGGCGTCATCTCGGGCAACGCCGAGGGCGTCACCGGCTGGGATGTCGCGAACGTCTTCCCGAACGGCGGCGGCAACTGGGGCGGCTCGTACCTGACCGTGCCGGCCAACGGCGAGCACGTCGAGGCGGCGCAGGAACTCGCAGACTGGCTGACCGCTCCCGAGCAGCAGATCAAGGCGTTCGTCAACGCCGGCACCTTCCCGAGCCAGACCGCCGCCTACGAGGACGCGGCGCTGACCGACTTCACGAACGAGTACTTCAGCAACGCCCCGGTCGGCCAGATCTTCATCGATCGCGCCAACGCCGTGACCGTCGCACCGTTCAAGGGCGAGTTCTACTTCCAGATCAACGACGCCATGCAGAAGGCCCTGACCCGTGTCGAAGACGGCACGCAGGACAAGCAGGCCTCGTGGGACCAGTGGGTCTCTGAGGTCGACGCCATCGGCTAGTCACGTGACTCCCCCGCGGTGGCCGGCCTCACGGCCACCGCGGGATCACGCCACCACCCGACCCGGAAGCAAGAGGAACGACCGTGACATCGACCGCCACCGCGCCCCCGTCATCCGCCGAACGGCCGGATGCGACATCCGGCCCGCCGCCGCAGCGTGCCCCGAAGCGGATCGCATTCTCGCACCGGCTCAGCCGGTGGGACCTGAAGCTGTCGCCCTACCTCTACATCTCGCCGTTCTTCATCCTGTTCATCGTCACCGGGCTGTTCCCGATCGCGTACACCGCGGTGATCTCGTTCATGGACTGGGATATGGTGCGCAACACGGGCACCTTCATCGGCTTCGACCAGTACGTCTACGTGCTCACGCAGCCGAAGTTCTGGATCGCCCTGCGCAACACCTTCAGCATCTTCCTGCTCTCGAGCATCCCCCAGCTGATCCTCGCGATCTTCATCGCGGCGATGCTCGACCAGAACATTCGCGCCAAGACCTTCTGGCGCATGGGCGTGCTCGTGCCCTACGTGATGGCGCCCGTCGCCGTCGCCCTCATCTTCAGCAACATGTTCGGCGACCAGTACGGCCTCGTGAACACGTTCCTCGCCGACCTCGGCATTCCGCCGGTGAAATGGCACAGCGACGCGTTCGCGAGCCACATCGCCATCGCGACCATGGTGAACTTCCGCTGGACGGGCTACAACACGCTCATCCTGCTCGCCGCGATGCAGGCGATCCCGCGCGACTACTACGAGGCCGCCTCGATCGACGGCGCAAGCAAGCTGCGCCAGTTCTTCGCCATCACCGTGCCGAGCCTGCGACCCACCCTCATCTTCGTGATCATCACCTCGACCATCGGCGGGCTGCAGATCTTCGACGAGCCGCGCATGTACGACCAGTTCGGCACCGGTGGCGCCGACTCGCAGTGGCTCACCATCACCCTGTACCTCTACGACATCGGCTGGGGCCAGTGGAACTTCGGCCGCGCGGCCGCGCTCGCCTGGATCCTGTTCCTCATCATCCTCGCGATCGGTGTCATCAACCTGCTCGTCACCCGAAGACTGGTGCGCAACGAAGGGAGTGTGGGGCGATGACCGCGACCCGGTCCATGGTTCTCGCCGAGACCGCCGAACCCGCCGGGCGCGGGCCCGCGGATCGAGGCACCCGCCGGCGCCCGCGCGTGGTGCGCGGCTCGCGCCCCGGCTGGTTCGTCTACTCGGCGCTCGCGATCGTGCTCGCCTCGGCCGTGTTCCCGTTCTACTGGTCGCTGCTGATCGGCTCGGGCGACGCCTCGACGATTCGCGACCCGAACATGTCGTGGCTCCCGGGCGGCAACTTCCTCGAGAACGCGGCGACGGTCATCAACGACCCAGCCGTGAACTTCTGGCGGGCGCTGTGGAACTCGATCTACAGCTCGGCGCTCATCGCCCTGTCGGTCGTGTTCTTCTCGACCCTTGCCGGCTGGGCGTTCGCGAAGCTGCGGTTCCGCGGCGGGCGCTGGCTGCTCGTGTTCGTCGTCGCGACGATGGCGGTGCCGACGCAGCTCGGTGTCGTGCCGCTGTACATCCTTTTCGCCGACCTCGGCTGGACCGGCAACATCGGCGCCATCATCATTCCCGCCCTCACGAGCGCGTTCGGGGTGTTCTGGATGACGCAGTACCTGCAGCAGTCGGTGCCCGACGAGCTCATCGAGGCCGCACGGGTCGATGGGGCATCGTCGTTCCGCACGTTCCTGACCGTCGGCCTGCCCGCCGCCCGCCCGGCCGCGGCCATGCTCGGTCTGTTCACGTTCGTCTCGGCCTGGAACAACTTCTTCTGGCCGTTCATCGTGCTCGACCGCATCGACCCGACACTGCCCGTGGCGCTCTCGCTGCTGCAGTCGAACCACTTCGTCGACTACTCGATCGTGCTCGCCGGCGTGCTGCTGTCGACCATCCCCCTGCTCATCCTGTTCGCCTTCGCGGGCAAGCAGCTCGTGAGCGGCATCATGGCGGGAGCCGTGAAGGGATGAGCCTCGACGTCGGCCCGCGCGCCGCGACATCCGCCACATCTCGTCTCGTATCACAAGAGGACCCTGCCACCGTGACTGACACCACCATCGCCTCCCCCGCCGCCCGCGCCGACGCTGCACGCCACGGGCGGCCGTTCCCGCAGGACTTCCTGTTCGGCGCCGCGACCGCCGCGTTCCAGATCGAGGGCGCCGCCTTCGACGGCGGGCGCACCGCGTCGATCTGGGACGCGTTCTGCCGCGTTCCGGGCGCCGTCGTGAACGCCGACAACGGGGATGTCGCGTGCGACCACTATCACCGCATGCCGGCCGATGTCGCCCTCATGAAGGGCCTCGGCCTGCAGACCTACCGGTTCTCGACGTCATGGTCGCGCGTGCGGCCCGACGGCGGGCCCGTGAACCCTGCGGGCGTCGACTTCTACTCGCGCCTGGTCGACGAGTTGCTCGGCGCCGGCATCAAGCCGTGGCTCACGCTCTACCACTGGGACCTGCCGCAGGCGCTCGAGGAACGCGGCGGCTGGGCGAACCGCGACACCGCGTTCCTATTCCGCGACTACGCCCTCACGATGCACGACGCGCTCGGCGACCGCGTCGACGTGTGGACGACACTCAACGAGCCGTGGTGCTCGTCGTTCCTCAGCTACACGGCGGGCGCGCACGCGCCCGGCCGGCAGTCGAAGGCCGACGGCCTCGCGGCGGCGCACCACCTGATGCTCGGCCACGGCCTCGCGGTCGAGGCGTTGCGGTCGCGGGCGGGATCGGGCTCGGGCTCGGGCATGCGTTCGGGCTCGCGGCCTGCGCTCGAACTCGGCATCACCCTGAACCTCACCGTCGCGAAGCCCGTCGACCCTGCTCGCCCGGGCGATGTCGACGCCGCCCGCCGCATCGACGCGCAGTTCAACCGCGTGTTCCTCGACCCGATCTTCCGCGGTGCGTACCCGGCCGACCTTGTGGCCGATCTCGACGCAGCCGGGCTGGGCTCCACGCTCGAATCGGTCGTGCACGACGGCGACCTCGCGGTCATCTCAACGCCGATCGACACGCTCGGCGTGAACTACTACCACGGCGAGCTCGTGAGCGACCGCCCGGCGGCCGACCCGCTGCCCGCCCAGGCGCCCACGTCACGGCCGACCTCGTCGCCGTTCCCTGCCGCCGACGACGTCTTCAACCACCCGCAGGGCCTGCCGCTGACCGCGATGGACTGGGAGGTGCAGCCCGTAGGACTCACCGAGCTGCTGCGCCGCGTGCACGACGAGTACACGGATGCCCCGGGCGTGAAGCTCTACGTCACCGAGAACGGCGCCGCGTACGACGATGTCGTCGAAGCCGACGGTTCGGTGGCGGATGTCGCGCGCGCCGAGTTCCTCGTCGACCACCTCGGCGCGATCCTCGACGCGATCGATGGCGGCGTGCCCGTGCACGGCTACTTCTACTGGTCGCTCATGGACAACTTCGAGTGGGCGTGGGGCTACGACAAGCGGTTCGGGCTCGTGCGCGTCGACTACGACACGCAGGAGCGCACGGTGAAACAGAGCGGCCATACGTACGCCCGGGTGATCGCGGCGCGCGCGCTGCCGTCGGTCGAGTAGCGCGCGCATGCGTCGGTCGAGTAGCGCGCAGCGCGTATCGAGACCCGCCTCGCGGCCAGACCTAGACTGAGCACATGGGGGCGAGAGAAGCCGCGCCGGGCCAGGCGACACTCGAGATGGTGGCACGGGCCGCGGGTGTGTCACGGGCGACCGTGAGCCGCGTCGTCAACGGGTCGCCGAAGGTGAGCCCCGAGATCGTCGCGGCGGTGAACGACGCCGTCGAGCAGTTGCACTACGTGCCCAACCGCGCGGCGCGCTCGCTCGCCCGGCGCTCGTCGAACGCGATCGCGCTGGTGGTGCCCGAGGACGTCACCAGGTTCTTCGGCGACCCGTACTTCGCCGCGATCGTCAAGGGCATCACCGATCGCATCGACGACAGCGAGTACGTGCTGAACCTGCTCGTCGCGTCGAACGACCCGCATCAGAAGACGCTGCGGTACCTCAACTCGGGCATCGTCGACGGGGCGATCGTCATCTCGCACCACGTGGGCGACTCGATCCTCGCCGATGCGCGGCCGAACGTTCCGCTCGTGTTCGGTGGCCGCCCCGCGCTCGGCACCGGCCACGACGACTACTTCGTCGACGTCGACAACCGTGCCGGCGCGACATCCGGCACCCGATATCTCATCGAGCGTGGGCGACGGCGCATCGGGTCGATCACCGGGCCGATCAACATGCCTGCGGGCATCGACCGGCTCGACGGGTTCCTCGACGCGGTGCGCGCGGCGGGACTGCCCGACGACCTGTTCGAGACCGCCGACTTCACCGCGGCGAGCGCCGTCGAGGCGGCCGTGCGGCTGCTCGACCGTGACCCCGGCATCGACGGGCTGTTCGTCGCGAGCGACCTGATGGCCGTGGGCGTGCTCACCGTGCTGCGCGATCGCGGCCTGCGTATCCCCGATGATGTCGCAGTGGTCGGCTTCGACGACAGCCCCGCGGCGCTCTCGGGGCTGGTGCCGCTGACCACCGTCGGCCAGCCGTCGATCGAGGCCGGGAGCCGCATGGCCGACCTGCTCATTCGCCTCGTCGAGGGCGAGCAGGACGTGCCGCACGCGACGATCCTGCCCACCGCGCTCGTAGAGCGCGAGTCGGCGTAGGGGCCGGGCCCGCTGTCAGCCGGCGCGACGCTCCTCGGAGTACCGCGGCGCCATGGCCTCCATCTGGTCCATGACGAGCTTGATCGCCTCGGGCTGCTTGTCGGGCGGGTAGCCCTTGAGCACGAGCAGCCGCTTGATCGACGAACGCAGCTTCGCCTTCACGTCGGCGCGCACCGTCCAGTCGGTGCGCACGTCGCGCCGCATGATCGCCACGAGTTCGCGCGCGATCTCGGCGAGGATGCCGCTCCCCTGTTCGCGCACCGCCGACTCGTTCTGCGAGACCGCGTCGTAGAACGCGAGTTCGTCGTCGTTGAGCGGGGGCGAGAAGGACGCTCCGCGGGAGCTCTCCGCCGCCACCTCGCGAGCCAGCTCGACGAGCTCTGCGATGACCTCGGCCGAGGTGAGCTGCTGGTTCGTGTACTTGTTCATGAGCTCGGCGATGCGCGCCGAGAACGCGTGCTGCCGAATGACGTTGCCGCGAGTGACCGCGGCCGATTCCTCGAGCAGCTGCGCTCGAAGCGCCTCGATCGCGAGTTGCGGATTGCGCGCCTGCTGGGCGTTGCGCACGACGTCGGGAGTGAGCTCCGAGAGAGAGGGCCGGGGCATCCCGGCGGCCTCGTAGATATCGACGACGCCGCCGGCGTCGGTGGCCTCGGCGATGAGCCCGCCGAGCAGCCGCTGGATGTCTTCGGGGATCGGCTGCCCAGAGGCCTTGCGGTCGGCGGCGTCGAACTTCGCCATCCAAACTCGAACCTCTTGGTAGAACGCGATCTCGTCGTGTACATCGGCAAGGGTCTTGCGCCCCGAGGCGAGCGCCCACGCCCGCGCGAGCTGCCCCGACAGGCGACGGTACCGCGCGGCGAGCGTCTCTGGCCCGAGCGTCGGGTCGTTGAGCGGGTTCTGGGCATCGCGCAGGTACGCGACCGCCTTCGCCACCGCGTTCAGGTAGGCCTTGCTGCCTCCCACCGCGAGCTCCGCGCGCCAGTCGAACCCGGCGAGCAGCCCGCGCACGTCGCCGACGATCTGCAGGGCGAGTGCCGCCGCTTCGTCGACGTCGCGCCCGACAGGCCGCTCCTCGCGGTCGGTGACCGTGTACTCAGCGAGCGCTGCGGCGAGGTTCTCGGCGACCGGCGCATACCCCACCAGCAGGCCGTCCTCCTTGCCCAGGAACGTGCGGTTCACCCGCGCGAGCGTCTGCATGAGCAGCGCGCCCTTGAGCGGCCGGTCGAGGTAGAGGGTGTGCAGCGGCGGTGCATCGAAGCCCGTGAGCATCATGTCTTTCACGATCACGAGCTCGAGCGGGTCATCCGCATCTTTCAGACGCTCTTTGATCGCGGCGTTCGCGCTGTCACGTCGCACGTGTTCGACGATCGGCGAGGTGTCGGCGGGCACGCCCGAGTAGACGACCTTGATGACCCCGCCGGCGAGGTCATCGGAGTGCCATTCGGGGCGCAGCTTCACGATCTCGGCGTAGAGCAGCGCGCAGATCTCGCGCGTGCCGCCGACGATGAGCGCCTTGCCGTGGCTCTCGATGAAGGGCTGCATGCGCGCCCGCCGCTCCTCCCAGTGCGCGACGAGGTCGGCGGCGAGCGCTTCGAGGCGCTCGGGTGCCCCATAGACGGCATTGACGACGGCCACGGATGCCTCGATGCGCGCCCGTTCGTCGTCGGAGAGTCCGATCGTGGCCTCATCGGCAGCGACGTCGATGTCGTCTTCGCTGAGTTCAGCCGCCCGGGTGACCTTGATGAGTCGCGGCTCGAAGTACACCGGCACGGTGGCGCCGTCCGCGACCGAGCGGGTGAGATCGTAGATGTCGATGTAGTCGCCGAACACTTCGCGGGTGTCGCGCTCGTCGAACGAGATCGGCGTGCCCGTGAAAGCGATAAGCGTCGCGTTCGGCAGCGCGTCGCGCAGGTGCCTGGCGTAGCCGTCGAGGTCGTCGTAGTGGCTGCGGTGCGCCTCATCGACGATCACGATGATGTTGCGCCGGTCGCTGAGCAGCGGGTGGTCGAGGCCGGCCTGTTTCTCGGCCTGGCTGAGTCCGAACTTCTGCAGGGTGGTGAACACGATGCCGCCGGTGACCCGGTTCGCGAGTTCGTCGCGCAGCTCGCGGCGCAGCCGGATCTTCTTCGGCTTCTCGGGCAGCAGCAGGCTGCGGTCGAAGCCCTCGAAGAGCTGGCCGTCGAGCTCCTTTCGGTCGGTGATGACGACGACCGTGGGGTTCTTGAGCGCCGGTTCGCGCATGACGAGCGCCGCATAGAGCTCCATCTCCATGGACTTGCCCGAACCCTGCGTGTGCCAGACAACGCCGGCCTTGCCGTTCGTGCGCACCGCCTCGACGGTGGTGCCGACGGCCTTCGCGACGGCGAAGTACTGGTGCGGCTTCGCGATGCGCTTCAGCAGCCCGTCGTCGCCCTCGTCGAAGGCGGTGTAGTCGCGCATGAGCTGTAGAAAACGCTCTTGGTTGTAGAGTCCGTTGACCGCGTCTTCGAGCGACGGCACGGCCTCACCGTCGACGAGGCGGTTGGGCTCGACCGGCTTGCCGTCGTCGTCGACGTTCCACGGGGCGAAGTGGTTCAGCGGGGTGAATGGCGTGCCATAGATCGCCTCGAGCCCGTCACTGGCGAGCACGAATACGCAGAATCGGAACGCCATCGGAAACTCGCGCAGGTAGGTTGCGAGCTGGGCGTGCGCCGACGAGGCATCGGCTTGTTCGGTGCCGGCCCGTTTGAGCTCGATGATGCTCACGGGCATGCCGTTGAGGTAGAGCACGAGATCGAGCCGTCGGGTGCGCTCGCCCTGCCGGATCGTGACCTGGTTGACCGCGAGCCAGTCGTTGCGGTCGGGGTCGGGGCTCACGACGCGGATCGTGGGGTGCTGTTCGGCCCCGTCGGCGTCGAGGTAGCTCAGGCGGTATCCGCCGACGAGAATGCCGTGGATGCGGTGATTCTCGGTGATCGCGTCTTGCGAGGTGGGGGCGACGATCTCGGCGAGCGCCTGCTCGAGGTACTGCATCGGCACGGAAGGGTTCAGCTGTTGCATCGCGGCGAGCAGACGCGGGCGGATGACGAGGTCTTCCCAGCTGTCGCGCTCACCCGAGCCCGGCGCGATCTCATCACCGCGGGCGGTCTGCCACAGCAGCGGTTCGGCCAGCCAGTCGAGCGTGTCCTGCTCCCACTGCGCCTCGCTGTACCCGCTCACGCTAGGTTCCTCCTTCGACCCGCCATCACGGTGACGGATGCCTCGTGGCCAGCGTATGAGGAACCCGCCCGTTGTTCGTTGAGGCCACTGATAACCCCAGTAATCAGTGGCCCTTCGCGTGCAGGACGACCTCGACATCGAGGGCTCGCAGTAGATCGAAGACGCGATCCATCTGAACACGCGGCTTCCCGCCTTCGAGACGAACCACCCATTCGCGAGTGACGTTGGCTCGTTCGGCCAACTGAGCCTGTGTGAGACCGAGTTCGACTCGTCGATCATGGACCGCGCCGCCAAGCTCGAGAACCGTCCGAACTCGCATCGGTTCAGTCATGCAGTACTCCTTCGAACTGATCACCCCATTGTGATCGATTGCGCACATGAGCGGAAGTGCGCAATCGGCCACAATCGTGAAGAAGAAGTCAGCGTTCGTTGCACGCGTTCCTTCGACCCACGGCAGACTGAAGCAATCGAACGAGCAAGTAGGTCCTAACCAAGTGCCACTAGGCGCTTGCAGTCGGAGGTACGGTCGACTCCCAGACCCGTGCGTACTCTCCCTGCACTTCGGGCCAGAGGATCTGGCGTCCCTTCTCAATTGAGTCGATCCGATTGGCCTCGGGCGGGAAAAGGACGAACTCGTGCGAGATCACCCTCCCGGCTCTGTCTCGCCGACCGTCAGGATCGGAAAAACGCAGGGCCACAATCTCACCGACACGGCGCCAGACTTCCGGTCCATCCTGCGCACCGGAGAACGCCTCGTCATAGACCGGGAGCGGATCTCGATAGCCACCGTCACGGACGAACCGGGTACCCCACGTCCGCCCTCGCGTTGCCCAGATGAAATTCATCTGCTGCTCCTGAGAAGGATCTGTTCCTCCTCACTCTTGTCGAGATCCATCCGGAATCCAGTCAGCGTTGCGGTCAGGTATTCGTGTTTCGCCAGAGCGGCCGCGTTCGCTCCCTTGAGTTTGTCGCCCGCGAGCTTCGCCGCGTCGTTCAGCGCACTGTCGGGGATCAGATTCAACACGATGCCAACCTTGCCAGGCACCATGCGCCTACCGACCAATGCAAACGCCAACGCCTTCTCGGCACTGCCGAGCAGGCTCTCCGCCACCTTTCCACGAGAGCGCATTTTCTCCACCCATCGAACGTGCCGCTCGAGAGGGAGCGTGATGGATAGCGGCATGATCAGGTCGAGCCCGACCCGTTCAGATACCTCGATCCGGTTGGCCTGGAACTTCGCCGACGAAAGCAGTACGAAGTCCTCACCCACGGAAAGGGCACCGCCGTCCTCCACGAGTTCGGCGAGGACGTTCCGCAGTTCGTTGACATCTTCACCTGCCTTTTCGAGGATGAGGTCCCTGAACCTGAACACGTCCCAGTCCGGCAACAAATCAGACTTCGACATTCCCAGTATCCAGATGCGCGGGAACTGGACGAGACGCCTGCCGCCATCCAGCAGCTCGTCCTTCAGCGACAGTAGACCGTTGCGGAAGTTGGTGAACAGCGACTTCAAGTACCGCTCCTCCTCGCCGGTGTTGTCGAGCAGTCGCTGACCATCCACCAACAGGAGCGCGACATCGGAGCCCAGTAGCGACCTAAATGTATCGATTTTGCGCTGGGACTCCTCCTGAGTGCTCACGTCCTCTTCGAACCACTCCCCGGGGTAGTCGTGCCAGACGAGTCGCAAGTCGTCGAATGAACCAGACTTCGAAACCTTGGCATCGGGTCGGTCCTTCAGCTTGACCGAGAACGCGAATGACTCTGAAGCGAATCGAGTGCTCTCGGGCAGCTTTCCGGAGTTCTTCATTCCGAGATACTTGCGCGACAGCCGAGTCCCCTGGCCGGGATCATCCGCCACGACGCGGAACAGGCTCTTCTTCAGGAACTGCGGCTCCTGCGCCGCCCCGTAGAACGACGAGACCAGGACGGTCTTGCCACTGCCGCTTTCGCCGAATACCGCGATGTGTTGCTCCAGCGATCGGTTCAGTTCCATATGAGGAGCGTAGGGCAACGTTTGCGAGCGACCCGACGGTCACCCCCGAAGGCGGGGTACGGAAATGCCCTCCAGACACTCGCAGCATCGGGGTCTGCCCGGCGATCAGCCTTCGAACTTGAATTTCACCGTCAGATTGGGGTCGACACCCAAGATGATGCCCTTGTAGAACGCCTCTGCCTGATCTCGGAGGACCTCCTGGTTGGACTCGACGTACTCGTCTTGGAGTTCGTCGTCGAGGATGTCGTTGATCATTTCGACGGCGTCGATCTCGGGGGTGATCCAGCTCAGCACGCCGTTTTGCTCGGCAATGAGCTCGAAGCCCTCGCTGTCATGTCCGATGAAGATGAACTCCGGGATGGTGATCAGGTACGAGCCTTCCCCAATCGGTTCGATCCGCACGTCGCTGCCGTCGATACCCAGCTTGGCATCGAAGGTGTACTGGATGAACGATGCCCGCTCGCTGCCGGGCACGTCGGCGCCGAACAGCGTGCTCTTCTCGCCCTTCCTCGAAATCCCCTGGATACCCAGACCCAAGAGCACGACTTCTTCCTGACGGCTGACGGATTCGATGACCTGCGTGTCGCGACTCTCGGACTCGGTGCCAAAGGCCGACAGGCCCGCCAAGGCGAAACTCGCCCCCGCGGTGGTCATGAACACGCCAAACGCGACGACACAGCCGACGAGGAGCAGGATGGGCCACAACAGCACCCGCTTCGTGAAGAACGCCTTCACGGCCCTGCCGAAGACCTTCATCTGGAACTCCTGGTCTGCGCACGCAGCACGGGGTTGCTCATGCTGTTCTCTCTCCTGTGAAAGCCGATCTGAGGGGATGCCTCGTCGAGACTACTGGCCGGGTGGGCGGCGCGAGATTCGCGAAGGCCGCCCCAGAACAGGGCACATGATCAGAGCTGCCTGCGCGCTCAACCCATTGACCGTTCAAGGTCACGAACGCGGAGGTTGCCGGACATGAGCTGCGGGAGGAGCGTGTCGCGGGTGGCGGCGAGGGTGCGGTTCGAACGCATCGCCTCATCGACGGCTGCAAGGAGTGGCGCCAAACGGGCATCAAGCTGCGCTGCATCTGCGGGCGAGAAGCTTGGGAACTCCAAGTGCTGGAACGTCTTCATGGTGATGGTATCGAACACCGAGCCATGGGCGATTGCCTTCGCCCGATCGGCCGCTCGACGAATCCCAAAGTAGAGAATCGACGACGGAATGCCATCGGGCGCGAATCCGTAGCACGACTGATTGAAGGATGCTGGGACCGCAAGCCGCGCGACCGCGCCGACAGTACCGCGAGCTGTCAGGATCACAGACCCCGCCGGGAGTGGCTTCGCCTTGGTTTCGCGTATTGCCAGATCACTGATGTGCTCCTCCGTCCCGAGAACGACCGAGTTTGAAGCATTAGTTGCGTCTTTCGCGGAGATCCAGAGGTTCGAACCGCCCCAGTAGTCGTCGCGGGCCCGCGAGGGTGTGCCTCCCAGTACGGGCGTCAGAACTTCGCTCATCGCGACGACCCGAGCGTCGATCGTGGCACGATCGAACAGCAGGCTGGCCAGCCCCATCGCCTTGAAAGCGAGATTGGTGTTCGCTGCGATCTTGTCGTCGAGTGCGCCGAGCACTTCTGCGGTGGCGCGCTGCACCGCTAGTGACGGGAGCTCGACCCAATAGTCGCCGATCCGAGATGGGCTTGTGTGTCTGACAGTACTTCCGCTCGCCGTGCCAATGATGTGAGCGCGGTAGCCATCCGTGCGGGTGAGGTAGGCGAAGTACCGCTCGTCGAGGAGCTCAGGTCGACTCAATCGAACCAGGCCGATTCGTTGGTTGTGCAAGAACTCGCCGTCGGGCAGAACCGCCGCGAATCCAAGAGTGTCCCCTGCTTTGCTCAGATCGGTCATCGTCACAACGACCTCTCCCCCTTGCAGAAGGAACTCACCGGGGTACTCACCATCAAACGACTTAGGTTTCGCAGCCTGGAACCCCCCACCCAATGCGAAGTTGCCCGGGGTGAGTACTTGGGGGGCATCTGTGCGCTGTCCGAATCCATCCCCGGGGAACGCATAGCCATGCTTGACCTCGAGCAAGTCACCTAGCCTCGTGGAGGTCATCGCTCAACCCGACCCAGCTGCTCGCGCACGGCGGCCGCTAGCCGCTCCGATTCGTCGAACTGCTGGAACAGCTCCTTCGTGAGCCGTTCGATCTTCAGTTGAACGTGCTCGCCGTCGTCCTCTACGTCTGCAGCACCGACGTACCGTCCAGGAGTCAATGCGTAGTCGGCGGCTTTGATCTCGTCCAGGGATGCGGAGTAGCAGAAGCCCAGGACATCCGTGTATTCGGGAGTGGTCTCGATACTCTCCTCCGTCGCTACTCGACCAGCGATGGGGGTCTCGAGACGCTCCTTCGTCGCTCCTCGACCCACAGAGGGAGTGCCGCGCCACGCGTGGAATGTGTCGGCGATTCGGGCGATGTCGTCGTCACTCAGAGCGCGCTCAGCGCGGTCGACCATGTGCCCGAGGTTTCGCGCGTCGATGAAGAGCACCTGCCCGCGGCGGTCGACCGAGCCGCCCGCCCCGGCCGACTTGTCGCGCGCGAAGAACCACACGCACACGGGAATCCCAGTTGAGCGGAACAACTGCGTCGGCAGCGCGACCATGCACGACACGAGGTCGGCTTCAACGATCTCGGCGCGAATGCGCCCCTCACCCCCCGAGTTCGACGACATCGAACCGTTGGCCATGACCACGGCGCCCTGCCCGCCGGGGGCGAGCTTCGAGAGGATGTGCTGGATCCACGCGTAGTTCGCGTTGCCCGCGGGCGGCACGCCGAACCGCCACCGCGGGTCCTGCTCGTTGCGTGCCCAGTCCTTGATGTTGAACGGCGGATTCGACATGACATAGTCCGCCTGCACGTCGGAGTGCAGATCGCGCGCGAAGGTGTCGCCCCATCGCGGGCCGAGGTTGCCGTTCAGTCCGTGGATCGCGAGGTTCATCTTCGCGAGCCGCCAGGTGCGCTCGTTGAGCTCCTGCCCGTAGACCGAGATGTCGCTGCCCTCGCGGTCGTGGGCCTCGAGGAACTTCTCGGCCTGCACGAACATGCCTCCCGAGCCGCACGCCGGGTCGTACACGCGCCCCTTCGTGGGTTCGAGCATCTCGACGAGCACCCGTACTACCCCCGCGGGCGTGAAGAACTCACCGCCGCGCTTGCCCTCGGCGCGTGCGAACTTCTCGAGGAAGTACTCGTACACCTCCCCCAGCAGGTCTCGCGCTCGCTTCGCGCCCTGCCCGGTGAACCGCGCCGAGTTGAACAGGTCGATGAGCTCGCCGAGCCGGCGCTGGTCGACGTTGTCGCGGTTGTAGATGCGCGGCAGCACACCCGCGAGCGCAGGGTTAGCCGTCATGAGTGCATCCATCGCCTCATCGATGAGCTGGCCGATCGACCGCGCATGCCCATCGGATGCCGCGGCCCCGCCCTTCGCATTCTCGGCGAGGTACCGCCAGCGTGCGACATCCGGAACCCAGAAGACCCCGCGACCCGCGTACTCGTCGACATCGTCGATGAGCTGCGCCACCTGCTCCTCGCTCATGCCCGCGGCGGCGAGCTCGGCGGCGATCTGCTCGCGCCGCTCCTCGAACGCGTCGCTCACATACTTCAGAAACACCAGCCCGAGGATCACGTCTTTGTACTGCGATGCATCCATCGACCCGCGCAGCTTGTCGGCGGCCTTCCAGAGCGTGTCTTTCAGCTCCTTCATCGTCGACGGCGCGGTGGGCGCGGCCTTGGTTCTGGTTGCCATTCAGTCGTTCCTTTCGGGGGCGGTCAGAGTGCCGGCGGTGAAGCCGGCGGTCACGAGGGATTCGAGTCGGGCGAGGTCGTCGAGGCGTCGTTGCGTTTCTTCACGAACCGAGCGGATGTCGCGCAGCACGCTCACGAGGTCATCGCCCCGGCCGTTCACCACGCGGCGAGCGCGCCAGCTTTGCCAATCGCTGGCGCGCTCGGGCTGCCCGTTGATATCGGCCGCGAGCACCTCAGGCACGAGTCCAGCGGGGTCGCGCGCGTCGATGCGCAGCACGCGGGCCGGGGCGACCACGACCGACGCACCGGCCGAATCAACCCAGGCGCGTGGGTGCGGGCTCGTGGTGAAGACGACGTCGCCGGGTTCGGTCAGACGGGCCTTGGGGTAGCGGGCGGCGAGCAGCATGCGATCGATGCGGCGGTCACCGGGCATTGACGCGCCTTCGAGCTCGGCGGCGCCGATCACAGTGAACCCGCTGTCGGTAGTGAGATCAGCCGCGCCCATGCGCGCCCCCGAAAGGCAGCGCAGGTGCCGCTCGTCGACGAGACGGCCGAGCGCCGCGGGTTGCAGGTACGCCGGCGATTCGGCCGCACTGAGGCGCCGCGCCGAGGCGGGAGCCGATTCACCAAGAGCGAGCAGCAGCTCGTCGAGCAGCGCAGGCACATCGCGAGCGCCCGCGGGAACCTGCTCACGCGGAGCGTGCGCAACCGGAGTGCGCTCATCTGTCAGCGATTCGGTGCGCGCGAGCAGCTTGCTCGTGGGCACCAGACGAGACGACCCGAACGCATGCGCTCGAACCGTTGCAACTTCGCCCATCGACGCCGCGAGATCGCCGACGAGGTCGGCTCGCGTGGCAGGTGAGAGGTCGCGGTCGCCGATGTCGCCGACCAACGTCCACCGATCGGCGATCGACACGGCCGCGTGCGCCGGACCGAGCACCCACAGCGCCAGTCGTTGCCGTGGCTGTGCCACGACGAGCCCCGCCGGCAGTGCGACGATGGCGCGCACTCGCCCGGCGCGCAACAGCCCAGAGCGCACCTGCGCAGTCGCGCGGTCGAGGCCGCCGTCGACGAGCACACTCGCGGGCGCGAGCACGACGCCGCGCTGCGCATCGGACATCTGCAGCACGATCTGATCGATCGCGGTCAGGATCTCGAGCGGCGTCGCCTCAGGCGCTTCGGCGGTCGGGTACTGGGCGACATGCACCACCGGTCCCATCACCTCGAAGTCGCCTGCCGTGCCGACCTTGACGCCAGTGCGCGCGACACCGAGGGCCAGCAGGCGGCGGCGCAACAGTCGCGCCGCGCCCGCGTCGGAGTCGGCCGATACGATCGCGACGTCGGCCAGCTCGTCGAGCCGCCCGGCCAGGTCGACGAGGCGATCACCGCCGACCCCGGTCGGGTCGACGAAGCAGGGCGCGCCGGCGTCGGCGAGTTCGTTCGTCAGGGCCAGTTCGATCGCGATTTCGCTCACCAGCGCGGATGCCTCGGGTGCGAGCACGACCCGTGAGAACTCTCGCGAGCCGCGGATGTGATCGGCGATGACCTGCTCGAACGCGGCCGTCGGGGTGTAGGCAGCATCGACGAGTGCATCGACCCGGCGGGCAGCAGCGGCGAGCCCGTCACCGAGTCGATCGACCTCGCGCAACAGGCAGTCGTCATCGGGGTCGACTTCATCGGCGAAGTCGACCAGGTCGTCGGCATCGAGGTCGGCGAACGGCCCGCCGTGTGCAGCCCGCAGCGCGAGCATCGCGGTGAGCGCGTCGAAGTCGAGGTCGATGACGGCGGATGTCGCGTGCAGCGCGGCATCTTCGACAGCATGCGGGTTCTTGCCGTGGCCGGTGTCGACGAGCCAGTGGGCGACTTCGACGGCGTCGAAGAGCACGATGCCTGCCTCAGTGCCGACCGGGGCCGGGAATGCGGTGTCACCCGTGGCGAACCGACTTCGCCATGTCGTCACAACTGGGCGCTTCACCGCCGCGAGACGAGCGATGCCGGCCAGCGAGATGCGCAAGTCGGTGGTCGGTGCGAGAGTTGGAGCAGGCATTCAGACCTCCTTCGAGCGGCTTGCGGGTCGGCGAGTCTCACCGTAGCCCCAATTAGCCCGCGCGCCTGTCGACTCGCTGAGAACCCCCCTTATCAGCGTTCGTTCCCATCGGAAGGGTCAGTCGCCCTAGCTTGTCGACATGCCGCACTTCTCGCGGCATCACGACCGAAAGGGCGACTCGCCATGCCGTACATCCGACGCGTCCGGGTTCAGAACCCCGGCACACACAGCTCGCACATCACCGCAGTGCAGTACTCCCAGACGACCTCGAGCCCGCTCACGAATGCGACTCCCGAGGCCATCGCACGCGCCATCGACGCCGGCACGTCGATGTACACGTCGCACGACGTCACTGGAGCTCGTGCGCTCGTCGTCCCCAAGACCGGAAACCTCGGCCGCCGCTACCTCACGACCGTCGCCAACGGCCGCGAGAGCGACAACCTGCTGCACCTCCCCCGCTTCTGAAGGGACGATCGTGACTGAGCAGCAGATCGACCTCACGGCGGACCCCGCAGAACCGACCATGGAGGTCCATGCGCCGGACCCGCTGAATGACGGTGCGGCACCCCCTCCCATCGGAAGCACTCGCCACCTTGCATACGGCGCAGCCGGTATCGGGATCGGCCTCATCGTCGACACCTTGATCGGCGCTGTCGCCGGCCCGGTGATCGCAACGGCCACAGCGGCGCTCACCCCGAGCCCGATCAACGGTGCCGTGCAGACGTGCGACGTCGAAGACAACGCCTGGATCGTCGTGGGCGACGACGGCGACAGCGTCGCAATGCAGACCGAAGGCGCGGAAAGCAGCGGCGCCGATCTCACCGATGTCGTCTGCGTGCTCACGGAGCTCGACGTTCCTGACAGCGTCGTTACCCGCATGGACAGCACTCGCGCACTCGATGGCCGCCAGACCGCCGACTGGGATCAACTCGCGGCTTCGTGGGGTTACCACCCCGACAACGGGCTCGATCTCGTCATCGAGGTCGTGGAGGACTGACGCACAGCCACATCCGAAAACTCGAACGTCGTACAGACACAGCACAGAAATGAGGATCACCAACGTGTCCGACCAGTACCCCGGCGACACCGAATTCCCGCCCGCACCGCCCGCAGCGGCTTCCGGCTCCGCAACTCCGAACGTCTCCCCTGCGAGCGAAGCCCCCAACTCGCCTCTGAAGCCCGGCAACGGCCTCGGCCTCGCCGCGCTCATCGTCGGCATCGTCGCACTCGTGTTCGCGTTCATCCCGTTCGTCGGCGTCCTCGCCGGATTCGTGGCATTCGTCGGCGTCGTCCTCGGCGTGATCGCCCTCTTCCTGAAGGGGAAGGCAAAGGGTGTCGCTGCCGCCGGCGCGATCGTTTCGGCGGCCGCGCTCGTGCTGTCGATCGTGATGTCGATCGCCTACACCGCGGCGTTCGTCACGAGCGTCGATGAGGCGATCGGGGGCGACACCACTGCGGTGGATGCAGCGAACGATGCCCCCGCCGATGTCGATGTCGAGGAGCCGAGCGACGAACCGGCGCCGGCACCCGAACCCGGCACCCGTGAAAACCCCGCTGCGATCGGCACGACCGTGGTGATCGGCCCGGCTTCGGCACCCGACTGGCAGCTCACCGTCGGCGCTCCGACACTCGACGCCAACGCCATCGTCGCGGCCGAGAACCAGTTCAACGAGCCTGCCCCTGAGGGCATGCAGTGGGCGATGGTGCCCGTCACCGTCACGTACGTCGGCACGACGACCGGAACGCCGTGGATCGATCTGTCGGTCAAGTTCGTGTCAGCGGACGGCACGACCCACGAGGAGTACGATCACTCGGCCGTGATCCCGAACGACTGGTCCGAGATCAACGAGCTGTACCCCGACGCGTCGGCCACCGGCAATGTCGCGATCGCCGTGCCGTCGGCCGACATCGCGAACGGTGCCTGGGTGGTTTCGGCATCGCTCCTCGGCGAGGACTACTTCTTCAAAGCCTCGTGACGATACGACGCTGACGGATGCCGCGACCTCGCGTCGCGGCATCCGTCATGCTCAGCTACCCGACGTCAGCGGACACCCTCGACGTCGAGCTCGGCGACCGAGGCGAATCGCGAGCCGTCGAGCGCGTCGAACGCCACCAGCCGGACGTAGCGGATCTCGGTGGCGTCGAACGCGACGCGCTGCGGGACCGTGCCGGCGGCGAACCGACCCGACGCGAGCGGCTCGCCCCAGGTCTCTCCGTCGGTGCTGCCGTACACCTCATACGAGCCGATCCGGCCGTTCGTGCCGTTCTGCCGCGGCGTATAGTGCAGCGCACGCACCTCGTGCACGCCGCCGAGGTCGACCGTGAGGTCGTGCGGATGCGTCGGCTGCGGCTGGGTCGACCAGGCCGAGTGCCAGTGCGTTCGGAGGTTGCCGTCGATCGCCTGTGCTGCGCCCTCGCCTGAGGACGGGTTCTCGCTCGAGGCGGTCGCCGTCATCGCGGACTTGTCCAACAAGTCGACCGTCACCGTGAACGACTCCTCGGTCACGTTGCCGAGCGAGGTGAGGCGCGCGGTCACGTCGTAGGTTCCGGCGGTCGTGCCGGCGGGCACCGTGATCCGCGCGAGGGCGGCAACCATCACGCCGGGGCGGAGCTCGGGGAGCGTGACGCCCTCGAGCACCCAGCCCTCGGGGAGGTCGAGCGTGAGCTCGGCCTTCGGGTGCGCGCGGCCCGACTGGTTCGTGATCGTGACCGGCACCTCGACAGTGGTGCCGCTGCCGGCGGCGACGTCCGCGATCTCCATCGGCGCCGCGAGGCCCTCGAGCCATGCGAGGTTGAACTCGGCGAACCGGATGCCGCCGTTACCGCTCTCGGGCTCGTACAGCAGCCCGATGTTGCCGTTCGGCAGCGTCGCGAGCGTCGAATAGGCCATGCCACCCGGTTGGAACACCTTGGCCACGGGCCAGGTCTCGCCGTCGTCGAAGCTCATCCGCACCACGCCGTTGGCACGCTGCGTCGAGGAGCCGGCGTTCGAGAACAACAGCACCTTGGCCCTGTCCGAGCCCTCCTCCGCGTTCGGGAAGGCGCGCAGGATCGCCGCGTTGTTCGTCGGGTCGGGCAACTCCTGGTCGACGACCACCTCGCCGTAGGTCACGCCGCCGTCGTCGGAGATGGCGACCTTACGGAAGCCCGAGCGCTGGGAGTCGCGTGAATTGAGCATGACGCGGCCGTCGGAGAGCTCGACGGTCTTGTTCTCGTCCATGCCGACGCCGACGGGTTCGCCGACCTGCCAGGTCTCACCGTGGTCGTCGGAGTAGACCGAGACGGCCTGGAAGGCACCGCCGAGGTCGTTGTTGATGATGGTGAACTGCTGGATGAGCCGGCCGGCGTGCTCGCCGTACTTGAGCTGGATCCCCTGTCCGGATGCGGCGAAGCGAGAGCGCCAGTCGAGGTCGGCGGTGACGTCGGCGGTGACGACCTCGTGTTCCCAGGTGTGGCCGTCGTCCTCGGAGACGCTGACCTCGGCGTGGATGACGTTGCGGGCCTCGGGATCCACGCCGGGCTGCGAGTTGCCGAAGCCCCGGTCGAAGGACTTCACGTGGAAGTTGAAGATGTCGCCGGTGTGCCGGTCGACGATGTAGCTCGGGTCGGAGTAGCCCTCGATGGGCGCCGCGACCTTGCCCTCGTGGATGAACGTCTGCTCCTCCCAGGTAGCGCCGTTGTCGGTCGAGCGCCGCTGGAGGATGGAATTCGGCCCGGGCGAGTCCGCCGCCGTGGGCCGGCCGTCGTAGGAGGCGAGGATGTCGCCGTCGTTCGTCACCGCCAGCGCGGGGATGCGGTAGTTCGGGAAGCCCACGCCATTGGTCGCGAGCTGCTGCTCGGCGTAGAAGGGCTCGCCCGCCTGCGGGGGCTTGGCGTCGAAGTCGGGCGCCGGCGCGGTGTCGGCGTGCGCGGCCATCGGCACGGCTCCGACCAGGCCCACGGCCACGACCAGGGAGGCAGCGCCGACGCGGCGCTGCGGGGAACGGATGAAAGACATGCATGTCCTTTCGCTCATGGCGGCAACCTTGCCGCCCTCCCTCGAGAGTATGACGTCAGATGTCTGATGTAAACCCTGGCAATGATTCGTTACATCAAGTGGATCGCCCTCATGCTCTCGGCCGTCGTCGATCGCAGGAGTCCTTCTTCACAGCCTCGTGACGATGCAGCGCCGACGGATGCCGCGACCTCGTGTCGCGGCATCCGTCATGCGCCTCTACCCGACGTGCGGCACGACCTCGCTCGCGAGGAACTCGAGCAGGTCGAGGTCGTCGAAGTCGAGCACCTGCAGGTAGACCGCCTCGACGCCGATCGCAGCGAGCCCGCCGATGCGGTCGATGACCTCCTGCGTGGTTCCGCCGATGCCGGTGCGGCGCAGTTCATCGGGTTCCCGGTCGATGCGCTCGGCTCGGCGGCGGTAGTCGGCCTCGGTCGCGCCCGCCGTTGTCGTGAGCGCCGCCGAGTAGACGAGCGACCCCGGGTCGCGCCCGATCGACTCGGCTGCAATTCGCACCCGTCCGAAGCCGGCCTCGATCACGTCGTTCGAGCGGAACGGCACGTTGTACTCGTGCGCGAAGCGGGCGGCCAACGACGGTGTACGCGCCGGCCCCGCGCCGCCGACGATCACCGGAATCGGCTGCTGCACGGGCTTGGGCAATGCCGGGGCGTCGTGGAGCGTGTAGTGCGATCCCGCGAACGAGTACCGCTCGTCGACGGGTGCCGCCCACAGCCCGGTGACGATCTCGAACTGCTCCTCGAGTATGCCGAACCGCTTGTCGGGGAACGGGATGCCGTATGCCGCATGCTCGGCGGCGAACCATCCGGTGCCGAGCCCGAACTCGATGCGGCCGCCGCTCATCGCGTCGACCTGCGCGACCTGGATCGCGAGCAGCCCCGGGTGCCGGAAGGTGACGCTCGTCACGAGCGTGCCGAGCCGGATCGTCGACGTCTCACGCGCGATCGCACCGAGCGTGACCCATGCGTCGGTCGGGCCGGGCATTCCGTTCCCGCCCATCCCGCCCATCGCGAGGAAGTGGTCACTGCGGAACCAGCCGTCGAATCCGAGCCGCTCGGCGGTCTGCGCCATGGCGAGTTGCTGCTCGAAGGTCGCGCCCTGCTGCGGTTCGGTGAAGATGCGGAATTTCATTCGGCGGGGTCCTTTCGTCGCGCCGCTGCGAACGGCGCGCGACGTCACTCGGAGACAACGCCCGCGACATCCGTGAACCTTCCCCGCATCACTGAGATCGTCACGGGTACCTCTCCACCATCACCGCTCCCAATCCGCGGACGACCGAGGGGCGAGCGGCACATCGCGCTCGCCCCTCGGTCGTTCGGCCAGTGCCCGGTCACTTGTCGCTGAAGGCGTCCTTCACCTTCTTGCCTGCGTCCTTGGCCTCGTCGCCGGCCTGCTTGAGGTCGGCCTTCGTCTCCTCGGCGTGGCCCTCGGCTTCGAGCCGCTCGTTGCCGGTCGCCTTGCCCACACCCTGCTTGGCCTTGCCGACCATCTCTTCGGCCTGGTGCTTCATCTTGTCTCCTGCGCCCATTGCGCTCATCCTCCGCGGTCGCGTGCGGCGTCGGTCTGACGCCGTCCATCAGTCGGCGCCGGGTCTGACGCCGTCCATCTACGCTCGCATCGGCGGGCGGTGCGCTCAAGGGATTGACACGCGCCGGAGAGCATGCCCGCCGGTGGGGTGAATGCGCCTCCTGCACCGTTGCGAAGCGGATTGTAACCCCGCATGCTCACGCCCGGTACCCCGGTGCGGCATCGGGGCACGACGCCTATCCTGTGACCCGTGGTCAAGCACGTTCTGCACCGCGACGCATCGATCGACGTGCTCCGGATCGTCGCGATCGTGGCGATCGTCGTCGGCCACGTCTGGTTCGAACCGCCGGTGCGGCTCGCCACCTATACCTGGCATGTGCCGATCTTCTTCGTGCTGAGCGGCTATCTCGCGTCGAGCCTCGGGTTCGGCGAACTCGTGCGGCGCCGCGGGCAGTCGCTGCTCCTGCCGTATCTCGCGTGGCTCGTGATCATCGCCGCGATCCTCGTCGGGTTCGACGATCCGCTGCGACTCTTGGCCGGCGGTGCGCAGCTGCCACGTGAGCTCAACGCGTTCTGGTTCGTGACCGCGTTCTTCGTGGCGATCGTCGCTGCGGCCGCGATCGAACGGCTCCGGCTCGGCTGGCAGTGGCTGATCGCCGCGGGGTTGCTCACCGCGGCATACCTCACCAGCGAGGTCATCGCCCTCGTGCCGCTCGACGCCGGCGTGGGACTCGCGTGCGTCGTGTTCGTCGTCGCCGGTCGCACGCTGCGGGACATGCAATCCCGCATCGGTCATCCGGCGACGACGGGCGCGGCCATGCTGGCAGTCTCGGCGGCGCTCATCGTGTCGGGGGCATCCGGCCCGCTCGACCTGAAGCACGGCGACTTCGGCACCCCCGTCGTGAGCGTCGTCACCGCGATGCTCATCTCAGGCGGGCTCATCCTCGTCGTCGGGGAGCTGCTGGCGGGCATCGACGGTCGAGCGGGCGAGTTCATCTCGCGGCTCTCGCTCTGCGGGTTCATGGTCGTGCTCACCCACTCGGCGGTGCTGTTCGTCATGCGCGAGGCGGGCGTGCACGAGTGGGGGTCGTTCGGCGTCGCGCTCGTCGGCCCGTGGCTGCTCGCCATGCTGCTGTTGTTCACGCCGCTCTCGCTCGCACTGTGCGGGGTGCCGCGCCGAGCGGTCGCCCCGCGTGCCGCCGAGAAGCCGGCGCCGCACGGCATCGGCCCCCCTCGGCACTCGTTCAGCTCTGACTGACGCCGTCGTCGAACACGACGCCCGCGACATCCGTGAATCTTCCCCGCATCACCGCGATCGCCTCGGGATTCTCGTCGACGAGCACGAACCGCCGCCCGAGCGTCGCGGCGACCGCGCCGGTCGTGCCGCTGCCGGCGAAGAAGTCGAGCACCCAGTCGCCCTCGCGCGTCGAGGCCTGCACGATACGCCGCAGGATGCCCTCAGGCTTCTGCGTCGGGTAGCCCGTCTTCTCACGGCCGGTCGGCGACACGATCGTGTGCCACCACACGTCGGTGGGCAGCTTGCCGAGCTCGGCCTTCTCGGGCGTCACGAGCCCCGGCGCCATGTACGGCTCGCGGTCGACGGCGGTCGAGTCGAACCAGTACGTCGCCGGGTTCTTCACGTACACGAGGATCGTGTCGTGCTTCGTCGGCCACTTGCGCTTCGCCTTGGCGCCGTAGTCGTAGGCCCAGATGAGCTCATTGAGGAAGCACGCGCGGCCGAACAGCGCGTCGAGCAGCACCTTGGCGTAGTGCGCCTCGCGATAGTCGAGGTGCAGGTAGAGCGTGCCGTCGTCAGCCAGCAGCCGCCACGCCTCGGCGAGCCGCGGCTCGAGGAACGCCCAGTAGTCGTCGAACCGGTCGTCGTAGCGCAGCAGGTCGCCGCGGATGCGTTCGTACCGTTTGCCGGCGAACCCCGTGATGGCGGATGACCCGGGCCGCGAGTCATCCGCAGCGGGCTGGTCGCCGGTCGCTGCATCGGAAAGCCGAACGTGCCTCGTCGACTGGCGTGCCTGCGCCCTGCCCGTGTTGAACGGCGGGTCGAGGTAGACGAGCGTGAACCGCCCGTCGGGCAGGGTGGGCAGCACCGCGAGGTTGTCCGCGTGGATGATGCGGTTCGGCTCGTCGTGGGGCACGCGCTCCAGTCTGCCGCACCGACTCGTGGGTTGAGGAGGGAGCGAAGCGACCGTCTCGAAATCGTGTTGCCAGAACGTGGGGTTTCGAGACGGCGCCGGCGCGCCTCCTCAACCCACCCGGGCCGAAAGTCCTTGTCGTGCGCTCAGGCGGGTCCTAGCCTGACGCTGTCGAGCGTGGGAAGGAGACGCGATCATGCGGGCACTGGTGGTATACGAATCGATCTGGGGCAACACCGAGGCGATCGCGAGGGCGGCTGCCGCCAGCGTCGGCGGTGAGGTCGAAGTCGTGTCGGCGACCGATGCTCCTCCGGCGCTTCCCGACGACATCGACCTCGTGCTGGTCGGCGGACCGACGCACGCGTTCTCGATGACGACCCAGAAGACCCGGGAGTCGGCGCGGCAGCAGGGCGCCTCGACCATTCCCGCCCGGGGCATCCGGGAATGGATCGAGCAGTTGGCTCCGCCGTCGCGCGCGGTGCGGGTCGCGACGTTCGACACGCGCACCGTCTCGCCACGCCTGCCCGGCTCGGCCGCGAAGAAGGCGATGAAGCGACTCGTGGCCCTCGGACTCGAACCCGCCGCCAAGCCCGAGACGTTCGGGGTGCATGGCTATGGCGGTCCGCTCGCCGACGGCGAAGAGGCACGGGCGACGGAGTGGGGCGCGTCGCTCGCCGCGGCGGTTTCGGGGCGGTAGCGGAGGGGGCTGCCAGTTCGGCTCCACGTCGTCGAGGCACCGACGTTCTATAGCGGGCTTCGCGAGCGGATGACGCGGGGCGACGCTTCGACTCGGAGGGTCAGCGCCCGACGTCGAGTCGGATCGAGCCCTTGAAACGGTCGGCGCGCGCCGGGACATCCGCCGTCTCGTCGTCGGCGAAGGCGATGCCCTTGTCGCCGTCGCCCGCCACGGGCGCCGGCGTCGGAAGCCGGCTCTGCCGGTCGAGCTCGACCTGCGCCTCGTGCTTGCGGGGCGCGAAGACCTCGTCGCCGATCATCATGACTCCGCCACCGCCGCCACCGCGCTTGGTCTTGTCGGAGAGGTCGATCCAGCGCCGCCGCACCGCTACCCACCCGAAGGCGAGCACGGTGGCGGCGATCAGGAGCCACATCCACCAGTCCACCCGGCGATTGTAGCGGGCGACGCTGCGTGTTCCTGACGCCGACCTCATCGACTGCTGCGCCACTTCGGCTGAGACCGCGCCAGCAAGAGTGGCGCACTGGGCGCCGAAACGGCGCAGCGGGAGCGGTGGTCAGGAAAGGGCGCGGCGCTCAGGGCACGCGCTGCAGCCACTCGCTCGTCGCGAACTTCGACTCGACGAGGGACTCGGCCTCTGCCAGCTCGTCGACGGTGACGGTGCCGGGCGTGGCGCCGTACAACGACGTGAACGTCTGCTTCAGGCTCTCGATGATCGCCGCGCGGCTCAGCCCGGTCTGCGACCGCAGGGGGTCGACGCGCTTGGCCGCCGAGGCGATGCCCTTGTCGCTGATCTTCTCGCGGCCGATGCGCAGCACCTCGAGCATCTTCTCGTTGTCGAGGTCGTACGCCATCGTGACGTGGTGCAGCACGGCGCCCGAGCCGAGCCGCTTCTGCGCGGCACCGCCGATCTTGCCGGTCGGGCTCGCGATGTCGTTGAGGGGCTGGTAGGTCGCCGCGATGCCGATGGCGCGCAGGCCCTGCAGCACCCAGTCGTCGAGGAACGCGTAGGAGTCGGCGAAGCTCATGCCCTGCACGAGTTCGGCCGGCACGTAGAGCGAGTAGGTGACGACGTTGCCGCGCTCCATCATCATCGCGCCGCCGCCCGAGATGCGCCGCACGACGTCGAAGCCGTACTTCTCAGCCCCCTCGGGGTCGACCTCGTTCTTCACCGACTGGAAGCTGCCGATGACCACGGCCGACTCGTCCCACTCCCAGAACCGCAGCGTGGGCTTGCGCCGGCCCTCGCCCACGCGGGTGGCGAGCACCTCGTCGAGCGCGAGGTGCAGGCGCGGCGGCACGGCCGGGTCGTGCACGATCTCCCATTCGTAATCGGCCCAGCTCGTGGCATCCGTCATCGCACGTCGCACCGCGACCGCGACCGCCTCAGCCGAGAACCCGAGCATCACGGCGTCGGGGCGAAGCCCAGCTGTTATCGCCGCGGCGATCTGCTTCGCATCGGATGCCGCAGCCAGGCCATCGAGCGCGGCGTTGAGGTCGCCCAGCGCCTCGTCGGGCTCGAGGAAGAAGTCGCCCGCGACGCGCGGATCTCGGATGACGCCGTCGACCACGTCGAAGTCGACCACCACGAGCTTGCCGCCGGGAACCTTGTACTCACCGTGCATGGGGTACAGCCTACGGATCGCGCCGTTCGAGTGGGTTCAGGAGCGACGAAGGCGGTGGGTCGAGGAGGCGCGCTGGCGCCGTCTCGAGACCAGCGACCGCCGCCCCGATGACGAGTCCGCGCATCGCGAACGCCACCAGATGCACCCGGAACGACCGCACCCGCCGGAGCGCCACGCCGAGGAGCCAAGCCGCAGGGCCGCCGCTTAAAACCTACGCACTCGCGCCCGTTCATCACGCGGTTTCGAGACGGTCGCTCCGCTCCCTCCTCAACCTGCGGCTTCCTGCGTACGCTTGCGGCATGACGACGTTCTTCCTTGCGCGCCACGGCGAGACGATCTGGCACGCCGAGCACCGCTACGCGGGCAACTCCGACGTCGCGCTCACGCGCCACGGCCTCGGGCAGGCCGCCGCGCTCGGCGCCTGGGCGGCCGATGCGCACCTCGACGCGATCGTGGCGTCCCCGCTCAGCCGTGCACGGCGGTCGGCGGCACCGGCAATCGAGACGACGGGCCTCGAGCTGCGTCTCGACGACCGTCTCGTCGAGATCGACTTCGGCGACGCCGAGGGGCTCACGCCCGACGAGATCGCCGAACGCTTCCCCGCCGAATGGACCGCGTTCTGCGAGGCGCCCGCGTCGAACCCGTTGCCGGGCGGCGAGGCCGGCCGGACCGGCATCGCTCGCGCCCTGCCGGTGCTCGACGAGCTGGTCGCCGAGTTCCCCGACGGCAGGGTGCTCATCGTGGCGCACGCGACCCTCATCAGGCTGATGTTCTGCGAGCTCGCGGGCATGGACCCCGACGGCTACCGCGACCTGCTGCCCGTGCTCGGCAACTGCAATCTGACGACGATCGTCTATCCGTGGGCGACCGAGTCGCGCGCCGCCCACCACCCGCGCATCCGTCTGCTCGGGTTCGACGTGCCGGCGTCGCGGGCAGGCTGAGTCGCCCACGCAGCCCCCGGGGAGGTCTCGATACGTTCCTGCGTCGCTCCTCGACCGACGGTCAGTCGACCGCGAAACGCTCGTCGAGCCAGCGGATCAGGTCGCCGCGCACCTCTTCGCGGTTCGTCTCGTTGAACAACTCATGCCTGGCACCGTCGTAGACGATGAGCGTCGCGTCGACGAGGTTCGCCCGCCGGATGTAGTCCTTCAGGAGCGCCCTCGAGCCGCGCACGCCCCCGACGACGTCCTCTGAGCCGACCATGATGAGCAGCGGGAGCTCGCTGGGAATCCGCTTCGACGGCCGTCTGATGAGCGTGAACGACTGCGGCCAGCCGAACAGCTGTTGCAGCGTGCGGCTCGTCGTGTATGGATCGGCCATGAACGCTTCGGGAACGGCCGTGTCACGGCTGATCCAGTCCATCGGGGTGCCACCCGGCCTGGCGAAGCGCTTGTTGAGGTCTCCGATGTTCGTGTAGCCGAGCTGCAGCCACGAGGTGCCGGTGAGCACGACGGCGTCGTAGCGATCAGGATGCCGGTTGACGATGTGCTGCGCCATGAACGACCCCCACGAGTGTGCGAGCATGACCAGCGGAACCTCGTCACCCTCGGCGTCGCGGATGACCTCGCCGAAGCGCTCGAGGCCGGAGATCGCCGCGCGCATTCCGCCGGGGCCCGGCCGACCCATGCGCGTGAGGTCGCCGCCGTGCTGCTCGAAGCCCGTCTGCCCGTGACCGCGGTGATCGTCGGCCCATACCGAGTACCCGGCCGTGTTGAGCGCCTCGATGAGCTCGCCGTATCGGCCGATGTGGTCGCCGATGCCGTGGGCGAGCTGCACCACGGCCGTCGGGTCGGGCACGCGCCACGACCGGTAGTGGATTCGGACTCCGTAGTCGTCGGTGAACGTGGGCATGCGGACATTGTGGCAGTCGCGACATCCGTTCGCGCTCACGCGACGCGCTCCGAGGTGCACCCGAGGCGCGCTGGAGACCTTGACGCCGGAATTGCCCGACCGTCGGCGGTCGGCCCGGATTCGTCATTCAATTCGTTGATTCCCCTTGACGGGGATGATTCACAAATGATCTTATTTGAACGTTTCGCAGTGTTTCAACCATATTCACTCACAACTACGAATGCGAGCAACGATGCTTCCACCCCGAACACGCGTCGCCGGGCGACCCCGGCGCGCCACCGCACTCGGTCTCGCGGCGATCGTCGCGATGACCGGCATGAGCTCCGTCGCCCTCGCCGTCGGATCGACCCCCGAACCGGCCGCCGCGGCGACGGAACCCACGCCCATCACGCCGAAGAAGGTGATCCCCGAGGTGCCCGTCGACGAGACGGGTGAGACGCTCGGCGCCATCGTCGACGTCGAGCAGGACGGCGCGAGCGTCACGCTCGGGGCCGAGCACGGCGCGCTGCGGGCGACCTTCCTCGACGAGCGCACGCTCCGCCTCGAGGCCACGCCGACCGGCGAGTTCACCGATCCGGCGAACACCCCGCAGGGCGACCCCGCACGCACCGCGAACATCGTCGTGGGCACCGGCGACTTCGACGGGACATCCGTCGATGTGAACGACGGCGACACCATCGCGATCGCGACCTCGGCGGTCACGCTCGAGGTCGACCGCGCCTCGGGTGCCGCCACCCTGAAGCGCAGCGACGGCTCAGTGGTCTGGTCGGAATCCGCGCCGCTGACCTTCGGCGACCGCTCGACCACCCAGCACCTCGACGAGTTCGACGGCGAGCAGTTCCTCGGCGGCGGCATGCAGAACGGCCGCTCGGTGCACACCGGGGCGACCATCAACGTCGCACGCAACTTCGACTGGGACGACGAGGGCTACCCGAACGCGGTGCCCTACTACATGTCGTCCAACGGCTACGGTGTGCTGCGCAACACCTTCGCCGCGGGCAGCTACGACTTCGCGGCGCACACGACGACGCACGCCGAGCAGCGCTTCGACGCCTACTACTTCGTCGGCTCGTACACGAAGGCGCTCGACGGCTACACGAAGCTCACCGGCCGGCCGATGATGCCGCCGGTCTATGCGCTCGAGTACGGTGACGCCGACTGCTACAACCGTTCGAGCCCGACGTACTCGGGTTCGAAGGACCCGGCGAAGCTGCGAACCCCGCAGGCGCTCGAGATCGCGAAGGGCTTCGTCGAGCACGACATGCCCGCAGGTTGGATGCTCGTCAACGACGGCTACGGCTGCGAGTACCAGGAGCTGCCTGAGACGGTCGACGCGATCGAGGCCGAGACCGGCCTGAAGACCGGGCTCTGGACGCAGCGCTCGCTCACCGAACAGGAGTACGAGGTCGGTGAGGCCGGCATTCGCCTGCGCAAGCTCGACGTGGCCTGGGTCGGCTCGGGCTACCGCCTCGCGCTCACCGGCTGCGAGGCCGCCTACAACGGCATCGAGCAGTACTCCGACGCCCGTGGCACCTCGCTCATGGTCGAGGGCTGGGCCGGCTCGCAACGCTGCGGCATGCAGTGGACGGGCGATCACTCGGGCAACCTCGACGCCGTGCGCTGGCAGGTCTCGGCGCTCACCGGCGCCGGAAACTCGGGCCTGCCGTTCACCACGGGTGATGTCGACGGCATCTTCGGCGGTTCGGCCGAGAGCTACGTGCGCGACCTGCAGTGGAAGGCGTTCGCCCCCGCGCTGTACTCGATGAGCGGCTGGGCCAGCACCGACAAGCGTCCGTGGCTGTACGGGGAGCAGGCGACCGCGATCAACCGCGACTACCTGCAGCTGCGCCAGCAGCTCATGCCCTACATCTACTCGCTCGCGGCAGAATCGCACCGCAGCGGCCTGCCGATGATGCGGTCGATCGCGCTCGAGTACCCGAAGGACCCGGGCGCGTACAGCGTCGAGGCCAACAACGAGTTCCTGCTCGGAAGCGACTACCTCGTCGCCCCCGTGTTCACGAAGACCGCGGTGCGCAACGGCATCTACCTGCCGGCCGGCGACCAGTGGGTCGACTACTGGACGGGCAAGGTGCACGAGGGCGGGCAGGTGCTGAACGGCCACCCCGCTCCGCTCGAGCGCCTGCCGATCTTCGTGCGCGCCGGCGCACTGGTGCCGCAAGGCATCGTCGCCCGCAACGCCTCGCTCGTTCCCGAGGACTCGCCGATCACGCTCTCGGTGTACCCGCAGGGCGAGAGCGAGTTCGCACTCTACGAGGACGACAAGGTCACCCGCGCCTACGCCGACGGCGCCTCGAGCACGCAGGACTTCTCGGTCACGGCACCCGCCGCGGGCAAGAA
Organism: Agromyces humatus; assembly: GCF_021228295.1. Classification (GTDB taxonomy): domain Bacteria; phylum Actinomycetota; class Actinomycetes; order Actinomycetales; family Microbacteriaceae; genus Agromyces; species Agromyces humatus. The sequence goes on along the minus strand of NZ_JAJQPD010000008.1, from coordinate 111,017 downwards.
GGGCACCGTGACCGTCGAGATCGGGGCACGCGATGGCGAGTACGCGGGCAAGGCGGACGCCCGTCCGTACGTCATCGAGGCGCACACCGGCTCGGCTCCGGCGAACGTGACGATCGACGACGTCAGGTTGGGCGAGCACGGGTCGATGGCCGAACTCGAGGCCGCGGCATCCGGCTGGTTCTACGACGCCGACGACGCCGGCGGTGTCGTCGCCGTCAAGCTCGAGCCGATCGCCTCGGGCGAGCGTGCCGAGGTCGTGCTGGCCGCCACGAGCAGCGTGGGCGGCAAGGACGCCGATGCCTCCGCGGCATCGGTCGCCGTCGAGCTCGCCGATCGCATCTTCCAGGGCGAGCAGACCACGGTGGCCGCCGCGTTCCGGAACACCGGCACCAAGGCCAAGGACGGCGTCGTGCTGACGCCCGTCGCGCCCGAGGGTTGGACCCTCGTCTCGTCGGCCGGCGACCGGGTCGGCACGGTGAAGGCGGGCGGCTCGGCGAGCGCCGAGTTCGTCTTCGAGGTGACGGATGCCGCTGCAGCGGACCTGCAGACCGTGACGGTCGAGGCGGCCTTCACCTCGCAGGGCGACCCGAACACGGTGTCGGGAGCGAACCAGCTGTACGTCGCGTACGGCTCGCTGGCAGGCGCGTTCAACGCCGACTCGGTCACCGAGATCGCAACGGCGAAGGCCGGGAACTTCGACGGCGGCGGTGCCACGTTCTCGGCCGAGGCGCTCGCCCGCGCCGGGGTCACCCCCGGTTCGACGGTCACCGTCGGCACCGGCGACGCGGCGATCGAGTACACCTGGCCGGCCCCCTCGGGCGCGGCCGACTCGGTCGCACCCGCGGGGCAGACGGTCGCGCTCTCGGGGCAGGGAACCCACCTCGCCCTGCTCGCCTCGGCGGCCACGGGCGGCGGGGTGAACCCCGAGCTCGAGCTCCACTACACCGACGGCACCGTCTCGAAGCAGAGCGTGTACTTCCCGAACTGGCTGCTGCAAGCCTCGGGGCTCGGCGGCTCGAGCGTCGCGATCACCTCGCTCGGGCGCAACAGCGCGACGAACCCCGCGGTGTACGAGTACCCCACGGGCAGGTACCAGGTGTACTCGAACATGGTGCGCTTGAACCCGGCGAAGGAGCTCGCGTACGTCGTGCTGCCGACCGAGTCGCGGCTCAAGATCTTCGACTGGAAGGTCGTCGACCAGCCGCTGCCGACGCCGCCGAGCGGCACGGTGTTCGCCTCGGAGCTGCCGTGGCTGAGCGCCACGAACGGCTGGGGGGTCATCGGCAAGAACGTGGCGAACAAGGACGCCGCGAACTCGCCCGACCTGCCGCTCGCGATCAACTACACCGACCCCGCTACGGGTGAGCGGCCGACGTACGAGAAGGGTCTCGGCGTGCACGCACTGTCGAAGATCACCTACTACGTGGGCGGGGCGTGCAGCGCCTTCACCGCGGACGTGGGACTCGAGGCCGGCTTCGCCGGCAACGTGATCTTCAAGGTCGACGCCGACGGGGTCAACCGCTACCAGTCGCGCACGTTCACACCCGGGTTCGCACCCGAGTCTCTGGACGTCGACCTCAGCGGGGCGCAGTACGTCGACCTGATCGTCGAGGCGCCGGGCAGCATCAACGGCGCCCACGGCGTGTGGGGTGACGCGAAGTTCGTCTGCGACTGAGGCTCGTCTGCGACTGAGGCATCCTGCCTCCGAGGGGTCCGCGCGACGCGCGGGCCCCTCGTCGTGTCATCAGAGCGCGACGGCGCCAGACCAATTTTACTTAGCCACGCTAATGAGCTACACTAATTAGCCATGGCAACCATCGCAGAGCAAAGCACCGAGCTGCGTTTGGCGACCTTTCGACTGGCCCGCCGAATGCGTGCGCAGAAGGCCGACGAGGCGCTCAGCGATGCCCAGTTCGCGGTGCTCGGCGCGCTCTACCGCGGCGGCACGCAGACCCTTACACAGCTCGCCGAGCGCGAGAAGGTGTCGGCGCCGTCGATGAACCGCACCGTCAACTGCCTCGAAGAGACCGGCTACATCGAGCGCACCGCCGACGAGGTCGACCGCCGCAAGACCAACATCACCCTGAACGACGCTGGCCTCGCCCTCGTCAAGGCCACCATCTCGCAGCGAGACGCATGGCTCACCACCCGCCTGCGCGACCTCTCGAAAGAAGACCGCGCCGTACTCGCCCGCGCCGCAGAACTGATCGGAGGACTCGCCACCCAGTGAGTGCCATGTTCCGTTCCCTCGCCCACCGCAACTACCGCATCTGGTTCATTGGCGCCCTCGTCTCGAACGTGGGCGCCTGGATGCAGGCCACGGCCCAGAACTGGGTCGTCCTCACCGAACTCACCGACAACGACGCCTTCGCCGTGGGCATCACCATGGCCCTGCAGTTCGCCCCGCAGCTGCTTCTCGTGCCCATCACCGGCCTTCTCGCCGACCGCTTCGAGCGCCGCAAGATCCTGATGTTCACCCAGTCGGCCCTCATGCTCCTCGGACTCGGCCTGGGCCTGCTGCTCATCCTCGGCCACGCCGAGCTCTGGCACCTCTACGCGTTCGCCCTCGCGCTCGGCATCGTCAACGCCGTCGACATGCCCGCGCGGCAGACCTTCGTCTCCGACCTGGTCTCGAGCTCGAACATGTCGAACGCGGTCGCGCTGAACTCGGCGTCGTTCAACTCCGCCCGCCTCATCGGCCCCGCCGTCGCCGGCGTCCTCATCGTGCTGGTGGGCTCTGGCTGGGTGTTCGTCATCAACGCCGTCTCGTTCCTCGCGGTGCTCGGCGCCCTCGCCATGCTGCGCGGCGGGCGACTGAAGCCGGTGGTTCGAGCGACCGGCTCAGAGAGGCCCGTGGCCCAGTTCATCGCGGGCTTCCGCTACGTGCTGACGCGACCCGACCTCATGATCGTGTTCGTCATCGTGTTCCTGATCGGTGCGTTCGGCATGAACTTCCCGATCTTCTCGTCGACGATGGCGGTCGAGTTCGGGCGCGGTGCGGGCGAATACGGGCTGCTCTCGTCGATCCTCGCGATCGGCTCGCTCACGGGTGCGCTGCTCGCCGCCCGCCGTGAGCGCGCCCGCATCCGCATCGTCATCCTGGCCACCGCGTTCTTCGGTGTCGCCACGCTGATCGCGGCGCTCATGCCCACGTTCTGGACGTTCGCGGCCTCGACGATCCTCATCGGCCTCGGCGCCGTCACGATTCTCACCACCGCCAACGGCTACGTGCAGACGACGACCGATCCCGCGCTGCGGGGCCGCGTCATGGCCCTGTACATGGCGATCCTCGTCGGCGGAACACCCGTCGGCGCACCCATCGTCGGCGCGGTCGCCGACGGCCTGGGCCCGCGGTGGGCACTCGGCGTCGCGGCGGTCGCGGCCGCGGTCGCGGCCCTCATCGGGCTGGGCTGGCTGGTGTTCTCACGGGGAATGCGTGTGGCGAGGCATCCGCAGTCTGCATGGCGACCCGTCGTTCGATTCGCGGATGCCCCGACCGCGGCGCTCTCCGCGATCGAGACGCAGTCCGTTGCGGCGGTGGGGCGTCCGGCCAATCAGATCGTCTGCCGCGCCGCCACGAGCGGGCACTCGAACGGATCCCGTTCGCCGAGCCCCACGCGGTTGATGTAGCGCAGCACGATGCCGTACGACTCGAACAGTCCGGCCTGCACGTAGGGCACGTCGTGCTCGCGCAAGTAGCCCGAGATGATCGGCGCGGCACGGCGAAGGTGCGGGCGCGGCATCGACGGGAAGAGGTGGTGCTCGACCTGGTAGTTGAGTCCGCCCATGGCGGTGTCGATCCAGCGGTTGCCGCGGATGTTGCGGCTCATCATCGCCTGGCGCCTGAGGAAGTCGAGCTTCAGCGTCGGCGGCACGAGGGGCATGCCCTTGTGGTTCGGCGCGAACGAGGCACCCATGTAGAACCCGAAGAGTCCGAGTTGCACGCCGAGGAAGGCAGCCGCCACACCCGGCGACAGCACGAGGAACACGAGGGCGAGGTATCCGACGACTCGAATCATCAGAAAGGTGATCTCGACCCACCGCCGCTTCACGGGCTCCTTGGCGAAGACCCGGTGCACGCTCGACGCGTGGAGCGAGAGCCCCTCGAGCAACAGGACCGGGAAGAAGAAGACGCCCTGATGGGCGACGAGCCACCCCGTCAGCGCGTTGCGCCGGCGCGAGGCCTGCTCGGGCGTGAACGAGATGACCGGCAGCTCGATGTCGGGATCGGCGCCGATCTTGTTGGGATTGGCGTGGTGGCGCGTGTGCTTGTGCTGCCACCACCCGTAGCTCATGCCCACGAAGAGGTTGCCCACGACGAGGCACGTCCAGTCGTTCCAGACGCCCGACCTGAAGATCTGGCGGTGCGCGGCGTCATGCCCCAGGAATGCCGTCTGGGTGAACAGCACCGCGAACCCCACGGCGACGACCAGCTGCCACCAGCTGTCGCCGATCCAGATGAAGGCGGCGATCGCAACGGCATACGCGACCGGCACGGCGACGAGCTTGGTCCAGTAGTACCCGTAGCGGCGTCTCATGAGTCCCGACGCCTGAATGAGCCGGGCGAGTTCGGTGAACTCGCTGTTGCCCGGATGGCCGGCGGATGACGCTGAAGCGGCGTGGGTGCGGATGATGGCGGACATCCTCGGTTCCTTCGTCTGGGTCGCGTGCGACGACGCGACGGAAACAGATTCAGGTGACCGAGGTCCAGGGCTACCTACGTCAAGGCTACGCTCGCCGAAACGGCCCGACAAGACTCCGCGCGCGGTTCACAGCGTGCCCGAAGCTGGCGCTGTCGGCGACCCGTTTTTACAATGAGCACATGAACGACGCGACCCGGGAGAGTCGACTCGTGGAGACGTTCGTGACGCTCGCCGACACGCTGGTCGAGGGCTACGACGTGATCGACCTCCTGCACACCCTCGTCGAGCGATGCAGGGACCTGCTCGACGCGGCCGATGCCGGCATCATCCTCGCCGATCCGCGCGGAGCGCTCGCGGTGGCAGCAGCGACGAGTGCGCGCAGCGAGCGACTCGGCGCGGTGCAGCTGTCGATCGGTGCGGGGCCGTGCATCGACGCCTACACGTCCGGCGCGGTCGTCTCGGCAGCCGATCGCACCGAGATCGGCGACCGGTGGCCGACGCTCGCGGAAGCGGCATCCGACGCCGGCTACGAATCGGTGCACGCGATCCCCATGCGATTGCGGGATTCGACGATCGGTTCGCTCAACCTGTTCGGAACCTCGCGTGGTCGCCTGAACGACGACGACGCGCTGGTCGCCCGCGCGCTCGCCGACGTCGCGACCATCAGCATCCTGCACGAGCGCGCCGTGCGCGAGGGCGACGTCGTGCGCGCGCAGCTGCAGCACGCGCTCGACAGCCGGGTGCTCATCGAGCAGGCGAAGGGGATCGTGGCGCAGACCCGCGGCATCGACGTCGACGAGGCGTTCGGCCTCATCCGCCAGCGAGCGCGCGACAGCGGCACCCGGCTCGTCGAACTCGCGCGCGGAATCACCGAGCGCGTCGTCGAGCCGTGAAGCGGGTTCGCCTCAGATCACGCCGAGCGCGAGCATCGCATCGGCGACGCGGATGAACCCCGCGATGTTCGCGCCGACCACGTAGTCGCCGGGTGCGCCGTATTCGTCGGCGGTCGTGGCGGTGCGCTCGTGGATGCCGGCCATGATCTCGGCGAGCCGCGCCTCGGTGTGCTCGAAGCTCCACGAGTCGCGTGACGCGTTCTGCTGCATCTCGAGCGCAGACGTCGCGACGCCGCCCGCGTTCGCGGCCTTGCCGGGCCCGAACAGCACACCGGCCTCTCTGAGCACCCGGATCGCGCCGGGCGTCGTGGGCATGTTGGCGCCCTCGGCGAGCGCGATGAGCCCACCGGCGACGAGCTTCGCCGCCTGTGCCTCGCTGATCTCGTTCTGCGTGGCGCAGGGCAGGGCGACCTGGATCGGGTCGTCGCTCTCGATATCCCAGACGGATGCCCCGGGCATGAACTTCGCCCGGTCGCCGCGCTCGTCGGCGTACACGCTGATGCGCTCGCGCCGGCGTTCCTTGATGTCGCGCAGCAGGTCGAGGTCGATGCCGTCGGGGTCGTGCACGGCGCCCGCCGAGTCGGAGGCGCCGACGACGATGCCGCCGAGGGCGTGCACCTTCTCGATCGCGTAGGTCGCGACGTTGCCCGAACCCGACACGAGCACGCGGGCGCCGTCGAACGAGCGGCCCTTCGTGGCGAGCATGTGCTCGGTGAAGAACACCGCTCCGTAGCCGGTCGCCTCGGTGCGCACGAGCGAGCCGCCCCAGGTGAGGCCCTTGCCGGTGAGCACGCCCGACTCGTACTGGTTCGTCATGCGCTTGTACTGGCCGAAGAGGTAGCCGATCTCGCGGCCGCCGACACCGATGTCGCCCGCGGGCACGTCACGATACTCGCCGACGTGCCGCGAGAGCTCGGTCATGAACGACTGGCAGAAGCGCATGACCTCGGCGTCTGAGCGGCCCTTCGGGTCGAAGTCGCTGCCGCCCTTGCCGCCGCCGATCGGCATGCCGGTCAGGGCGTTCTTGAAGATCTGCTCGAAGCCGAGGAACTTGACGGTGCCGAGGGTGACGGTCGGGTGGAACCGCAGGCCGCCCTTGTAGGGGCCGAGCGCCGAGTTGTACTGCACGCGGAAGCCGCGGTTGATCTGCACGCGACCGGCGTCGTCGACCCACGGCACGCGGAAGATGATCTGGCGCTCGGGCTCGCAGATGCGCTCGAGGATCGACGCCTGAACGTACCCGGGATGCTTCTCGAGCACGCGGTCGAGCGAGTCGAAGACCTCGTGCACGGCCTGGTGGAACTCGGCCTCGCCGGGGTTGCGCGCCAGCACCTGGGCATAGACGTCTTCGATGGCAGAGCGATGTGAACTCACGCGCGGACCCTTCTGTCGAACGGGGCTGCCACGTGGGGCAACCTCGCGCGCGGCGTCTTCCACCATACTCAGCGTCCCCGAGTGCTCCTCGCATGTGACGTGGGGTCAGCCGATCGAACGGGCGAGTTCAGCACTGGCGCGTTCGAGCCATCGCACCGGTTCGGTCATCGCGCCGGCGGCGTCGCCGGCGAGGTCGGTGAGCGAGACGGATGCCGCGAAGCGGTCGGTCTCGGCGACGATCGCGCCTGCGACGAGGGCGACCGGAACCCCCGCTGCCGCAGCCCGGCGGGCGACCTCGGTGGGTGCCTTGCCGGCTGCGGACTGGCCGTCGAACCGGCCCTCGCCCGTGATGACGAGCGCGGCCCCCTCGAGTGCTTCGTCGAGCCGCATCGCATCGGCGACGGCGCTCGCGCCGCCGGCCATCGTCGCACCCCACGCGAGCAGTCCGAAGCCCGTGCCGCCGGCTGCGCCCGCGCCCGGGGTCGCCGGGTCAACCGAGCCGAGCGGCGAGCGCTGCACGAGGCGGGCGAGGCGCGCGAGGTTCTGTTCGAGCACGTCGACGCCGTCGGTGTCGGCGCCCTTCTGCGGGCCGAACACCGCCGCGGCGCCCATGGGTCCGAGCAGGGGGTTCGTCACGTCGGAGAGGATCGTCGCCCCGCCCTCGGGCAACGGCCGGAGCCCCGACAGGTCGATGCGCGCGACGGTGCCGAGGCCGCGGTTGCCGAGTCGGATCGGTCGCCCCGAGGCGTCGGCGAACCGGCCGCCGAGCGCGGCGAGCGCCCCCACGCCGCCGTCGGTCGACGAACTTCCGCCGATCGCGAGCACCAGCCGCGAGGCCCCGGCGTCGAGCGCCGCGGCGATCGCCTGGCCGAAGCCCAGGGTGTGTGCGTCGAGCGGGCGCGGCGCGTCGAGCAGCGTGATGCCGCTCGTCATCGCGAGTTCGACGACGGCGCTGCCATCGGGCAGCCACAGCCACGAGGTCGCGACCGGCCGGCCGTCGGGACCCTGTACCGTGACGGGGATGCGCAGGGCACTGGGGTGCGCCGCCTCGAGCGCGTCAACGGTGCCCTCGCCGCCGTCGGCCATCGGACGGAGCACGAGTTGGTCGCTCGGGGCGACGCTCGACCAGCCCCGCGCGATCGCCGCCGCGGCATCGGCAGCTGAGACGGCGCCCTTGAACGAGTCGGGTGCGACGACGACGCGACGAGTCACCGTGGTTCCACCTTGTTCTCGACCTGTGGGAAAGCGCTGCCTGAGTTGTATCATTCCTACCAGCACCACCGACACGACGCCCAACGGCCCGCCCGCGACATCCGACCTGCGCTGCCCCGCCGAGTCGAGGCGCCCGCGCCGACGCGCAGGAGGACCGATGACCGACGGCGGCATTGACACTCGGCCCAGCCGACCCGCGACCCTGCACGACGTCGCGCGCGAGGCGGGCGTCTCATTGGCCACCGCGTCTCGCTCGATCAACGGCAGCACCCGCAAGGTCAACGACGAGTTCCGCGAGCGCGTGCTCCAGGCGGCGGCGCGGCTCGACTACTCCCCCAACGTCCCGGCCCAGGCCATGGCCAGAGGAACGACGACCACGGTGGCGCTGCTCGTCGCCGATATCGCCGACCCCTACTTCTCGTCGATCGCGGCGGGCGTCGTCGCCGAGGCGGACGCCGCTCGGCTCATCGTCACGATGACGGCGACCGACCGCGACGCCGAGCGCGAGCTCGAATTCGTTCGCGCGCTCCGGGGGCAGCGCCCGCGCGTCATGATCCTGGCCGGATCACGACCGACGGCCGATTCGGCCGAGAGCGCACTCGGTCACGAGCTGCGGGCCTACGAGCGCGCGGGCGGCGTGGTCGTGCTCATCGGCCGCAACGAACTCGGTCTGCGGACCGTGCTCGTCGACAACGCGGGGGGCGCCGTCGCGCTCGCGCGCGCGTTGACCGGCATCGGCTACCGGAGGTTCGGTGTGCTCACCGGCAGCGAGGGGCTGCTCGCCGAGGTCGACCGCCTCGACGGCTTCCGCGCCGGCCTCGAGGCCGGCGGTGGCTCGCTGCGAGACGACGACGTCGTTCGCACGGCGTTCACCCGCGACGGCGGCTACGACGGCATGCGGCGGTTGCTCTCGCGCGGACTCGACGGGATCGAGCTCGTCTTCGCCGCCAGCGACATCATGGCCGTCGGTGCGCTCTCGGCGATCCGTGACGCCGGGCTCACCCCGGGCGCCGACGTCGCCGTCGCCGGCTTCGACGACATCCCGACCGCGCGCGACGTCACCCCGCCGCTCACGACCGTGCGCGTACCGCTCGAAGCGCTCGGCCGCCGCGCGCTTCGCCTGGCACTCGGCAATTCGGATGCCGCTGCCCGCGCCGTGGCGACCGAGGTCGTGCTGCGAGAATCGACACCGGCGCGCACGTAGCGCACTGTCGCGTGTGCGCTGCGCGCTACGGCGGTGATGACGCGGAATCCGCGACCGTCGAACCCCGCACGACGAGCTCGGGCTGGAAGATCACGCGTTCGCGCTCACGCCCGCCATCTTCTGCCTCGCCTGCCTCCTTCAGCAGCAGGTCGACCGCCGTGTAGCCGATGAGCGCCGCCGGTTGCCGGATGGACGACAACGGCACCACCGCCGCCGACGCGAAGTCGATGTCGTCGTACCCGATGAGCGCGATGTCTTCTGGCACGCGCACCGTTCCCTGCATCATGAGCGCCTGCAGCACGCCCATGGCGAGCAGGTCGTTGGCGGCGAAGATCGCGTCGGGCCGGTCGGATGCCACGCGCTCGCGGATGCCGGCACCGGCGGCCCGTCCCGCGAGCACGGTGAGGGACTCGGTCTCGACGACCTCGATCGTCATGCCCGGTGTCGCCGCGACCGCGCGCCGGGCGCCTTCGAGGCGATCGGTCACCTGGCGGATCGCCATCGGTCCGCCGACGAAGGCGATGCGGCGCCGGCCGACCTCGGCGAGATGCCGCACGGCGAGTTCGCCGCCCACGACATCGTCGACGGCGACTGACGAGAAGCGCCGGTCTGCGGCCTCACGGTCGACGAGCACGACGGGCGTGCCGCGACCCTGCAGCCGCTCGAGTCGCGGAAGGTCGTCGGTGAGCGGCGTGATGAGCACGCCGCGCACGCGCTGCTCCTCGAACAGGTCGAGGTACGAACCCTCGCGATCGGCGTTCTCGTCGCTGTTGCCGAGCAGGATCGTCATTCCGTCTTCGGCGGCACGGTCTTCGGCACCCCGTGCGACGTCGGTGAAGAACGGGTTGCGAACGTCGAGCACGACGAGTCCGATCGAGCGGCTGCGCCCGGCGCGCAGCTGGCGAGCGGCGTCGTTGCGAACGAAGCCGAGCTCTTGGATCGCGGCGTGCACACGCTCGACCGTGGCCGGCGACACCTTGTCGGGCCGGTTGAGCACGTTCGAGACCGTGCCGACCGACACCGATGCCGCAGCCGCGACATCGCGCACACTCACCGCCATTCGGCCCCCCTCGGACGATCGTCGCCAACTCGTGCCGGTAGTGAGTCGCGCGCTGGCTCGTCCACACAGTATTGCGCATCGAGCACCGAAATGAATCGAATCAATAACGAGACTCGGAAGAAGTTGACGTCACCGATGGATAGCCCTAACATCGGGATTGCTGAAACGATTCATTCCTCAACGCGGAGGTGCGTGCTACCGATGTCGCAAGAACCGACCACTGACGTCGCCACGCCACCACCGGCAGTGCTCGCCCTGCGCCACGCTGCGAAGACGTTCGGTCCCGTGGTCGCCCTGGCCGACGGCACGATCGAACTCCGTTCCGGCGAGATCCACGCCCTCGTGGGCGAGAACGGTGCCGGCAAGTCGACGCTCGTGAAGATCCTCGCGGGTCTCTACCACCCCGACGCCGGTGAGTTCACGGTCGACGGGCAGCCGGTCGCCTTCCGCACGGTCGCCGACAGCAAGGCCGCGGGCATCTCGGTCATCTACCAGGAGCCGACGCTGTTCCCCGATCTCACCGTCGCCGAGAACATCTTCATCGGCCGGCAGCCGAAGGGGCGTTCCCGTCTCATCAGCCGCACGCGCATGCGCGCCGAAGCCCGCGCGCTGTTCGAGCGACTCGGCGTGCCGATCGATCCCGACCGCATCGCCGAGGGTCTCTCGATCGCCGACCAGCAGATCATCGAGATCGCGAAGGCGATCTCACTCGAGGCCAAGGTGCTCGTGATGGACGAGCCGACCGCGGCGCTCTCGGGTGTCGAGGTCGACCGTCTCTTCGCCGTCGCCCGCGGCCTGCGCGATCGCGGAGCGGGCATCCTGTTCATCTCGCACCGCTTCGACGAGATCTTCGCGCTCACCGACCGCATCACCGTCATGCGCGACGGTCGCTACATCGGCACCCACGACACCGCCTCCGTCACGACTCCGGTCATCGTGCGCGAGATGGTCGGCCGAGACATCGACCAACTCTTCCCCAAGGTCGAGGCCGAGATCGGCGACCGCGTGCTCACCGTCTCCGGGCTCTCGAGCGCGGGCGTGTTCAGCGACATCGACTTCGACGTGCGCTCGGGCGAGATCGTCGCGCTCGCCGGGCTCGTCGGCGCCGGCCGCACCGAGGTAGCCCGAGCAGTGTTCGGCATCGACGGCTACGACAGCGGGAGCGTCGAACTGCTCGGCCGCGCCCTGCGGCCGCGCGATCCGCAGGCCGCCATCGACGCGGGCATCGGCTTCGTCCCAGAGGATCGGCGCAAGCAGGGGCTCGTGATGGACCTCTCGGTCGCCCGCAACGCGACGCTCACCCTGCGGAACTCGCTGGCCCGGTTCGGCCTCATCAACGGCGGTCGCGAACGCGCGGCCGCGGTGGAGTGGACGAAGCGCCTCCAGGTGAAGACCGGTTCGCAGGAGTACGCGGTCTCGACGCTCTCGGGCGGCAACCAGCAGAAGGTCGTGCTGGCCAAGTGGCTCGCCACCGAGCCGAAGCTCCTGATCGTCGACGAGCCGACGCGCGGCATCGACGTCGGAACCAAGGCCGAAGTGCACCGACTCCTCTCCGACCTCGCGGGGCGCGGCATCGCGATCCTCATGATCTCGTCGGAGCTTCCCGAGGTGCTCGGCATGGCCGACCGGGTCCTCGTCATGCACGAAGGCCGTATCACCGCCCGCCTCGATCGAGCGGATGCCACCCCCGAAGCCGTGATGCACGCGGCGACCGCCACCCGGGAGCACACCGAATGACCGACACCGTCACGTCGACGCCCACCCCGGCGCCGACTCCCCCGCCCACGAAGTCGAGGCCGGGCGGCTCACGCCTCGCCGGGGTGCTGCGCCTGCGCGAGTTCCCGGTCGCGCTCGCGCTCATCGTGCTCGTGCTCGTCACGTACGCCGCGAACCCGCTCTTCCTGTCGCCGCAGGGCACGAAGGACCTGCTGCTCAACGCGACGATCATGATCATCCTCGGCGTCGGCCAGGCACTCGTGATCATCACGCGCAATGTCGACCTGTCGGTGGGATCGATCCTCGGCCTCGTCGCGTTCGGCACCGGCTCGCTCTTCGCGAACGTGCCCGGCATCCCGATCATCGCGGTCTTCGCGATCGGGCTCGCCTTCGGCGCGATCCTCGGGGCGATCAACGGCCTCCTCGTGACCCTCGCCCGCGTGCCGGCGCTCGTCATCACGCTCGGTACGCTCTACATCTACCGTGGTCTCAACAACGCTTGGGCCGGTGGCACGCAGTACTTCGCCGACGACCGTCCCGACGCGTTCGGCGCGCTGTCGGTCGACACGATCCTCGGGTTCCCGTTGATCACGCTGCTCGCGGTCCTCGTCGTCGTCGTCGTCGCGATCGTGATGGCAGGCACGCGGTCGGGTCGCGACCTCTATGCGATCGGGTCGGATCCCGATGCCGCGAAGCTCTTCGGAATCCCCGTCGGGCGCCGGGTCTTCATCGCCTTCGCGGTGAACGGCGTGCTCGCGGGCCTCGCGGGTGTGCTCTACGCGTCACGCTTCAACTCCGTCGGCGCGACGACCGGAACGGGACTCGAACTCGACGTGGTCGCCGCGGCCGTCGTGGGCGGCGTCGCGATCTTCGGCGGCAGCGGCTCGGTGGTCGGCGCGGCGATCGGCGCCCTCCTCCTCACGACCATCACGAGCGCGCTCACCGCGCTGCGGGTCGACAAGTTCTGGCAGCAGGCGATCGTGGGCGTGCTCATCCTCGCCGCGATCATCATCGACCGCGTCGCGAGCATCCGCACGGCTCGTCGACTCCGACTCAGCGAGGCCCGGGATGTCTGACACCAAGCACACCGAGATGGTGGAACCCACGGCGACATCGGCGGTCTCGGCCGACACGACGAAGACGCTGCGCGACGAGCCTCGCGGCCGAACCGGCTGGGCACGCATCCTGCTCGGGCGCGACGCGATCATGATCTACCTGCTCATCGCGACGATCGTCATCGCGATGATCTCGATCCCCCGCTTCGCCTCGCCCGTCACGGTCGGATTCCTGCTGCTCGACGTGATCCCGGTGCTGCTCATCGCGATGCCGATGACCCTCATCATCATCACGGGCGAGATCGACCTGTCGGTCGCCTCCATCGCGGGCCTCACCAGCGCGCTCATGGGTGTGCTGTGGCAGGCCGGGTGGGACATCGGCGTGGTGCTCGCCCTCGGGCTCGTGGTCGGCGTGCTCGCCGGCGCGTTCAACGGCTTCCTCGTCGCCGTCGTCGGGCTCCCATCGCTCGCCGTGACGATCGGCACGCTGGCGCTGTTCCGCGGGCTCGCGCTCGTCGTCATCGGAGACAACGCCGTCGCGAACTTCCCGCCGGAGCTCACGGCCTTCTTCACCTCGAAGATCGGCGCGACCGGCATCCCCACCGTCATGATCGGCGTGCTGATCATCGTCGTCGCCTTCGGCGTGATCCTGCACTTCACCCCGTTCGGGCGGGGCCTGTACGCGCTCGGCTTCAGCACCGAGGCGGCGAGGTTCGTGGGCATCCACGTGGCTCGATCCAAGTTCTGGCTCTACGTCGCCTCCGGGGGCGTGTCGGCCCTCGCCGGCATCTACTGGACGCTTCGCTACTCGAGTGCGCGTTCCGACAACGCGAGCGGACTCGAACTCGCGGTGATCGCGGCCGTGCTCCTGGGCGGGGTGTCGATCTTCGGCGGCAAGGGCTCGATCCCGGGCGTCGTCGCCGGCGTCCTCCTCATCGGCACGATCAACTACGCCCTGCGACTCGGACGCGTCTCCGATGTCGTGCTCATCATCGTCACCGGCACGCTGTTGATCGCCTCGGTCGTCGCACCGAGCATCCTCGATGCCGTGAAACGCCGACGCCACGATCGTCGTGTGCGCCGCGAACTCCCCCAGGCCCAGCCCTCGGGGTCGGTCAGCGCCTAGCACCTGGCGCACGAAGGAAGGAAAAGACAATGGAGTTGTTCCGCACGCGCACCGGCCGGGGCACACGCACCCGGCGGATCGCGACCATCGCCGCAACCGCGGCGACCATCGCCCTCATCGCGACGGGCTGCGCCGCCGGCGGCGGTTCCGAGTCCGGCGGCGGTTCGGGCACCGAAGGCGACCAGACGATCACGTTCATCCCGAAGCAGCTCAACAACCCGTACACCGACGTCGTGCTCGGCGGCGGCGAAGAGGGCGCTGAAGCGGCCGGATTCGCCTCCAGCGCGGTCGTCGGCCCGCTCGACGCGAGCGCGTCGAGCCAGGTCTCGTTCATCAACGCCGAGACCCAGGCGGGCACGAACGTCATCGTCATCGCCGCGAACGACCCCGACGCGGTCTGCTCGGCCCTCGAGGAGGCGCGCACCGGCGGCGCCAAGATCGTCGCCTTCGACTCCGACACGAACCCTGACTGCCGCGACGTGTTCATCAGCCAGGTCGTGGCGAAGGAGGTCGCGCTCATCCAGGTCGAACTCATCTCCGAGCAGATCGGCGGAGCCGGCGAGATCGCGATCCTCTCGGCGACCGCGAACGCCACCAACCAGAACGAGTGGATCAAGTTCATGGAGGAGGAGCTCGCGTCGAACCCCGACTACGCCGATATCGAACTCGTCGCGAAGGTCTACGGCGACGACGACGACACGAAGTCGTTCCAGGAGGCGCAGGGCCTGATGCAGGCGTACCCGAACCTGAAGGGCATCATCTCGCCCACGACGGTCGGCATCGCCGCGACGGCGCGCTACCTCTCGACGTCGGAGTACAAGGGCCAGGTCGCCCTCACCGGCCTCGGCCTGCCGAACGAGATGCGCCCGTTCGTGAAGGACGGCACCGTCACCGAGTTCGCCCTGTGGGACCCGGCCCAGCTCGGCTACGTGGCGGCGTTCGCCGGCAAGGCGCTCGCTGACGGCGACCTCACCGGCGAAGTCGGCGAGACCTTCGAGGCCGGCGACCTCGGTGAGCGCGAGATCGGCGAGGGCGGCATCGTCATCGTCGGCCCGCCGACCGTGTTCAACGCCGAAAACATCGACGACTACGACTTCTAGTCGCTGAACCGGGGCGGATGCCGCGAGCCGCGCCAGCGGCATCCGCCCCACTCTCCAGGCACCCGCCTGTACGCCGTTTCGGAGTTCCGCCGCGTCGCGCTCAATCGCGCGCACGCAGTGCGGAGCTGCCGAATCCGTGGACAGACCCCGCCCACATCACGAAGGAGATGACGACCATGACCGACGCACCCGCACGCGACGTGAGCGGCCTGCTGCCGCCGAAGGCGCGACGGAAGCCGCGCATCGGCCTCGTCGCCGGCGGCCTCGGCACGTACTGGCCGCAGTTCCCCGACCTGCTGCCGCAGCTTCAGGAGTCCGCCCGCTACGTGTCCGAGCGATTCCAGGCGATGGACGCCGAGGTCACCGACGTCGGGTTCATCTCGGACGCACAGGAGGGCGCGGTCGCCGCCGAGCGGCTGCGGCAGGCCGACTGCGACCTCATCGTGCTGTTCCTCACGACCTACCTCACGTCGTCGATGGTGCTGCCGATCGCGCAGCGCGCGAACACGCCGGTGCTGGTGATCGACCTGCAGCCGACCGAGAAGATGGACCACGCCTCGTTCGATACCGGCGCGTGGCTCGCGTACTGCGGGCAGTGCCCCGTGCCCGAGATCGGCAACGTGTTCCGGCGCGCGGGCATCCCGTTCCGCAGCGTCTCGGGCTGGCTGCGCCAGGAGTCGGCGTGGCAGCGCATCGAGCGCTGGATCAACGCCGCGCACGTGCGCGCGGCCCTGCGCCATGCGCGCCACGGCCTCATGGGACACGTGTACCCCGGCATGCTCGACGTGTCGACCGATCTCACGCTGCTGCCCGTTACGTTCGGGTCGCACGTGGAGGTGCTCGAGTTCGATGACCTGCGGGTGCGGGTCGAGCAGGTCACCGACGCCGAGACGAGCGAGCGGATGTCCCTTGCCCGCGAGATCTTCACGCTCGACGACACCGTCGACGACGTGGACTTCGCCTGGGGCGCCCGCGTGTCGGTCGGGCTCGATCGCCTGGTCGAGGACTTCGACCTCGACTCGCTCGCCTACTACCATCGCGGACTCGACGGGGAGCAACACGAACGGCTGGGCGCAGGGATGATCCTCGGGGCATCGCTGCTGACGGCACGGGGCATCCCCGCGACGGGCGAGTACGAGCTGCGCACGACGGTCGCGCAGCTCGCGACGCAGGTCGTCGGCGCCGGCGGGTCGTTCTGCGAGATCCAGGCGCTCAACTTCGAGGACGGGGTGGTCGAGATGGGCCACGACGGTCCCGCGCACCTCGCGGTGTCGGCCCGCGAGCCGCTGCTCAGAGGACTCGGTGTGTACCACGGCAAGCGCGGCTGGGGCGTCTCGGTCGAGTTCGACGTGCAGGCCGGCCCGGTCACGCTGCTGGGGCTCGGGCAGGATCGCGACGGCGGTCTCGCCTTCGTGGCGTCCGAGGGCATCGTGGTGCCGGGGCCGTTGCTCGAGATCGGCAATACCACCAGTCGGGTCGACTTCGGCCGCGATCCCGGCGAGTGGGTCGACGAGTGGTCGGCGACCGGCATCGGTCACCACTGGTCGCTGTCGGTCGGACACCGTGCCGGCGACTACCGCGCTGCGGCCTCGCTGCTCGGCATCGACTACCGAGAGGTGTGATCATGACGTTCGAACGCGTGTGCTTCCAGCTCCAGGTGAAACCCGAGCGCATCGACGAGTACCGCGAGCGCCATGCCGCCGTGTGGCCCGACATGCTCCGGGCGCTCAAGGCGACCGGCTGGAACAACTACTCCCTCTTCCTTCGCGACGACGGACTGCTCATCGGCTACGTCGAGACGCCGTCGATCGTCGAGGCGCAGGCGGCGATGGCAGGCACCGACGTGAATGCCCGCTGGCAGGCCGAGATGGCCGACTTCTTCGTCGACCTCGACGTGCCGCCCGACGAGGGCTTCCTCAGGCTCACCGAGGTGTTCCACCTCGAAGACCAGCTCGCCGCGGTCGTCGCCGACGCGGCATCCGACCCCGCCCGCAGTGGCACCAGAACAGAAAGCAGCGACTCGTGAGCACCATTCCGCAGACCGTCCTCGACCAGCTCGAGCTGCAGTCGATCGAGCTCCCCTCGTGGGCGTTCGGCAACTCGGGAACCCGATTCAAGGTCTTCGCGACGCCGGGCACCCCGCGCGATCCCTACGAGAAGATCGCGGATGCCGCGCAGGTGCACCGGTACACCGCGCTCGCACCGATCGTGGCGCTGCACATCCCGTGGGACAAGGTCGACAGCTACGACGACCTGCGCCGCCACGCCGAAGACCACGGCGTCGCGCTCGGCACGATCAACTCGAACACCTTCCAAGACGACGACTACAAGTTCGGCGCCCTCACTCACGAGGACGCCTCGGTTCGACAGAAAGCCATCGACCACCACTTCGAGTGCATCGACGTCATGCACGCGACCGGCAGCCGCGACCTGAAGATCTGGCTCGCCGAGGGCTCGAACTACCCGGGCCAGGCCGACCTGCGCGGTCGACAGGACCGCCTGCACGACTCGCTCGCCACGATCTACGAGCGCCTCGGCGACGACCAGCGCCTCGTGCTCGAGTACAAGTTCTTCGAGCCGGCGTTCTATCACACGGATGTCCCGGATTGGGGCACGTCGTACGCACAGGTGGCCGCACTCGGCGACAAGGCCATGGTCTGCCTCGACACCGGGCACCACGCGCCCGGCACGAACATCGAGTTCATCGTCATGCAGCTGCTGCGCCTCGGAAAGCTCGGCTCGTTCGACTTCAACTCCCGCTTCTACGCCGACGACGACCTCATCGTCGGCGCCGCCGACCCCTTCCAGCTCTTCCGCATCATCTTCGAGGTGATCCGCGGTGGCGGCTTCAACCACCCCGACGTGGCGTTCATGCTCGACCAGTGCCACAACGTGGAAGACAAGGTGCCCGGACAGATCCGCAGCGTGCTCAACGTGCAGGAGATGACCGCCCGGGCGCTGCTCGTCGACACCGAGGCGCTGCGCGCCGCGCAGGTGTCGGGTGATGTGCTCGAGGCCAACCGCGTCTTCATGGACGCGTTCTACACCGACGTGCGCCCGGCCCTCGCCGACTGGCGCGAGTCGCGCGGCCTTGCCGCCGACCCGATGGCCGCGTTCGCGGCATCCGGCTACCTCTCGCAGATCGCGGCCGACCGCGTCGGCGGCGTGCAGGCCGGCTGGGGGGCATGACCATGACGAACCAGGCTGCTGCCGACCTCATCGCGCGGTCGAACCGCCTCGGTGCCGACCCGAAGAACACGAACTACGCCGGCGGCAACACGTCGGCGAAGGGCACCGGGACCGATCCCGTCACGGGTGAGCCGGTCGAGCTGATGTGGGTGAAGGGCTCGGGCGGCGACCTCGGCACGCTCACCGAGCAGGGCCTCGCGGTACTGCGGCTCGACCGCCTGCGCGACCTCGTGGCGGTCTACCCCGGCGTCGAGCGCGAGGACGAGATGGTCGCCGCGTTCGACTACACGCTGCACGGCAAGGGCGGCGCGGCGCCGTCGATCGACACGGCCATGCACGGCCTCGTCAATGCCGCGCACGTCGACCATCTGCACCCCGACACGGGGATCGCGATCGCGACCTCCGCCGACGGCGAGGAGCTCACCGCGAAGATCTTCGGCGACAGGGTCGTGTGGGTGCCGTGGCGTCGACCCGGGTTCCAGCTCGGTCTCGACATCGCCGGGATCAAGGCGGCGAACCCCCAGGCGATCGGCTGCATCCTCGGCGGCCACGGCATCACGGCCTGGGGCGGCACGTCAGAGGAGTCCGAGCGCAACTCGCTCTGGATCATCGACACCGCCGCGGCCTACCTCGCCGAGCACGGCAAGGCCGACCCGTTCGGCGCGGTCGTGCCCGGCTACGAGGCGCTGCCCGAGGTGGAGCGGCGCGCGAAGGCCGCCGCGCTTGCGCCGACGATCCGCGGGCTCGCGTCGTACGACAGGCCGCAGGTCGGCCACTTCACCGACGCCGACGTGGTGCTCGAGTTCTGCTCCCGCGAGAAGCTCGCCCCGCTGGCCGCGCTCGGCACGAGCTGCCCCGACCACTTCCTGCGCACCAAGGTCAAGCCGCTCGTGCTCGACCTGCCGGCTTCGGCGAGCGTCGAGGAGAGCATCGCCCGCCTGAAGGAGCTGCACGAGCAGTACCGCGCCGACTACCAGACGTACTACGACGCCCACGCGGTTTCGACGGGCTCGACCGGCAGTTGGCCCGCGATCCGCGGTGCCGACCCGGCCATCGTGCTCGTTCCCGGTGTGGGCATGTTCTCGTTCGGTGCGAACAAGCAGACCGCGCGCGTGGCCGGCGAGTTCTACGTGAACGCGATCAACGTGATGCGCGGCGCCGAGTCGGTCTCGACCTACGCGCCGATCAGTGATGACGAGAAGTTCCGCATCGAGTACTGGGCGCTCGAGGAGGCCAAGCTGCAGCGCATGCCGAAGCCCAAGACGCACGCGACCCGCGTCGCGCTCGTCACTGGCGCCGCCTCGGGCATCGGCAAGGCCATCGCCGCCCGCCTCGCGGCCGAGGGCGCGTGCGTCGTCATCGCCGACCTCGACCTCGAGAAGGCGCAGGCTGCGGCCGCCGAGCTCGGCGATACCGATGTCGCGATCGGCGTGCAGGCGAATGTGACGGACGCCGCGGCGGTGCAGGCCGCGATCGACGACGCGGTGCTCGCCTTCGGCGGGCTCGACCTCGTGGTGAACAACGCGGGCCTGTCGCTCTCGAAGCCGCTCCTCGAGACGACCGAGGCCGACTGGGACCTGCAGCACGACGTGATGGCCAAGGGCTCGTTCCTCGTGTCGAAGGCCGCCGCCCGCGTCTTGATCGACCAGGGCCTCGGCGGCGACATCATCTACATCTCCTCGAAGAACTCGGTGTTCGCCGGCCCGAACAACATCGCCTACTCGGCGACGAAGGCCGACCAGGCCCACCAGGTGCGCCTGCTCGCGGTCGAGCTCGGCGAATACGGCATCAAGGTCAACGGCATCAATCCCGACGGCGTCGTGCGCGGCTCGGGCATCTTCGCGAGCGGATGGGGCGCGAACCGCGCCAAGACCTACGGCATCGAAGAGGAGGACCTCGGCACGTTCTACGCCCAGCGCACGATCCTCAAGCGCGAGGTGCTCCCCGAGCACGTCGCGAACGCGGTGTTCGTGCTCACCGGCCCCGAGCTCAGCCACACCACCGGCCTGCACGTCCCGGTCGACGCGGGTGTCGCGGCGGCCTTCCTGCGATGACCGAGCAGCCGCGGGTTGAGGAGCGCCCGACGAAGGAGGACGCGTCTCGAAACACGACGCAACCGGGTTTCGAGACGCACCTTCGTCGCTCCTCAACGCACGGCACCGTCGCGGCCGTCGACCTCGGGGCGACGAGCGGTCGGGTGATGCTCGGCCACGTCGACGGCCGCGGCGCGGGCACGCTCGAGCTTCGATCCGTCGCGCGCTTCCAGAACAACCCGGTGCGGCTCGCCTCGGGGCTGCATTGGAATCTCACGGGCCTGTACGGCAGCGTGCTCGCGGGGCTGGGCGAGGCGCTTCGCGCCGCCCCCGACGTCGCAAGCATCGGCATCGACTCGTGGGCCGTCGACTACGCGCTGATCCGGGGCGACCGGATGCTCGGCGAACCGTTCCACTACCGCGACCGCCGCACCGCGGGCGGTGCCGAGGCCGTGCACGCGATCGTGCCGTTCGCGGAGCTGTACCGCCGCAACGGGCTGCAGTTCCTTCCGTTCAACACGCTCTACCAGCTCGCCGCGGAACGCGACGGCGGATGTCTCGACCTGGCCGATTCGCTGCTGCTCGTGCCCGACCTCATCGCCTATCAGCTCACCGGGGCGAAGCTCTCCGAGCGCACGAATGCGTCGACGACGGGACTCGTGGGCGTGGAGTCGGGTGAGTGGGACGACGAGCTCATCGCGCGGCTCGGGTTTCCGGCATCCGTCTTCGCGCCGCTCATCAGCCCAGGTGAGCCAATCGGCGCCCTGAGGTCGAGCGTCGCCGCCGAGCTGGGCGCGCCGGACGGCGTCGAGGTCGTCGCGGTCGGATCGCACGACACCGCATCGGCGGTCGTCGCCGTGCCGATGCGGGCCGAGACGGCCGCCTACATCTCGTGCGGCACGTGGGGGCTCGTCGGCGTCGAACTCGAACATCCGGTCACGACCGATGCGGCCCGCGAGGCGAACTTCACGAACGAGGGCGGCGTCGATGGGCGTGTGCGATTCCTGCACAACGTCATGGGCCTCTGGCTGCTCAGCGAGTCGGTGCGGCAGTGGGAACGCGAGGGCGAGACCGTCGAGCTCAGCGCGTTGCTCGCGGCCGCGGCATCCGTCACCTCGCCGATCTCGATCTTCGACGCGAACGACCCGCGCTTCCTCGCTCCCGGCGACCTGCCCGGCCGTATCGCCGAGTGGTGCGCCGAGCACGGCGTCGCCGCACCCGCGAGTCGTGCCGAGTTCGCGCGGTCGATCATCGAGAGCCTCGCCGAGGCGTTCGCCGGTGCGGTTCGCACCGCGTCGATCCTGTCGGGCGTCGATGTCGAGACGATCCACATCGTCGGCGGCGGGGCCCTGAACGAGCTGCTGTGCCGGCGCACCGCCGACCGCGCCGGGCTGCCGGTGCTCGCCGGCCCGGTCGAGGCGACCGCGATCGGCAACGTGCTCGTGCAGGCACGCGCGCAGAGGTTCATCGGACGCGACCTCGAGACGCTGCGTTCGCTCGTCGCCGCGGCATTCGCGCCCGTCCGCTACGAACCGCGGGCTGGTTGACGCGCCCAGGTCGAGCAGCTTCCGTGACACGCGCGGGCGGGGCCCGCGGCATCCGCTCTACGAGGATCGAGTCGTGACCGACCCGCTCATCGTCGCCCTGCCCGGTACCGGCTACTCGTAGTCGGCCTGCCAGAGGTCGGGGCCGAAGACCTCGTACTGGATGTCCCTGGGCGACACGCCCAGACCGAGGAGCTGTTGGCGGACCACCTGCATGAACGGGAGCGGCCCGCAGAGGAAGTAGACGGCGTCGGCGGGAAGTTCGACGTCGGTGAGGTCCATGAAGCCGGCACGCTCGTCACCGGAGCCCGGACCGGAATCCAGGTCGCGCTCGTACCAGGTCACCATGCCCGCCTGCGGCAGCGTTCCGAGATCCTCCTGCACCTGGTTTCGCAGTGCATAGGAGTCCGGTGACGTTCCCGCGTGCAGGAACATGACCTCACGGCCCGAGCGGGATTGGGCCAGGTGCGAGAGGATGCCGGCCATGGGGGTCACACCGATTCCAGCGCTGGCCAAGACCACGGGCCGGTCGGAGGTGTCGAGGACGACATCGCCGAACGGTGCGGACAGCACGACCTCGTCGCCGACCTTCGCCGCCGTGTGCAGCAGGTTGGATACTTCCCCGTCGGGACTGCCCGCGCCCGTGATCCGCTTGACGGCGAACCAGCGATGGTGTCCGTCGTCGGCCCGGGTGAGGCTGTACTGGCGCGGCTGGCGGGTGCCGTCGGGCATCGGCATCTGCAGCGTGACGTACTGACCTGGCAGCGATGGCAGGACGTCGCGCTCGTCGGTGCGTTCGACGACGAACGTGACGACGTCGTCGGTCTCCTGAATGCGCTGGACCAGCCGCCACGTGCGCCAGATGGTGTCGGGGGCGACGCCCACGGCATCGTAGAGGCCGCGCTCCAAGTTGATCAGGGTGTTGGCCATGAGCCAGTAGACCTCCTCCCAGGCGGCCGCGACCTCGGGGGTGACGGCGTCGCCCAGGACATCGACGATGGCCCAGAACAGGTGGTCGTGGACGACTTCGTATTGCTCGGGCTTGATGCCCAGTGACACGTGCTTGTGGCTGATGCGTGAGAGGAGCGACTCGGGCAGTTGCCCGGGGTTGTCGACCAACATGGTCGCGAACGCGGCAACGGAGCCCGCAAGCGCCTGCTGCTGATGGCCGTCGGCCTGGTTGCCCCGATTGAAGATCCCGTCGAGCAGTTCGGGATGGGTCTCGAACAGGTGCCGGTAGAAGCGCTCGGCGATCTCGTTGATGTTCGCTCCGACCACCGGGAGGGTGGCCTCGATGATGGGTGCTGATTTCTCTGAAAGCATGCTTCAAGCTCCACTGTCTTCGTGTTCGCTGAACGGGGGTGCTTCGGGTGGCGTGCATCCGAAGCAGGGCAGTCCTCTCAACTCGCCTGCTCTGCCAACCCTAGCCACAGAGGCGAGCAGTCCGTGCAGTCATCGGGTCATCGGCATCGGCATCGGCTCTGCGAGGATCGAGGCATGACCGACCCGCTCCTCGTGTCCCTGCCCGGCGCAGCCCTTCGCGATGCGCTGCTCGCGACCGAGCCGCTGCCCGAGAACGTCGACCTCATCGAGTGGAAGCTCGACGGCCCGCCGCCGACTGCGCCCGGTCAGCGCATCGACATCGTCGTGCCGCCGTACATGGGCGCGTCCGAGCGTCTCGGCGCGCTCGCCGGCGTGCCGGTGCGGCTCGTGCAGTCGCAGTCGATCGGCTACGACGACGTCGCGGCCACACTGCCGGCCGGGCACGTGTTCGCGAACGCCGCGAGCGTGCAGGAGACCTCGACGGCCGAACTCGCCCTCGCGCTCGTGCTCGCGGCGCAGCGCGGCATCCCCGACTTCGTCCGTGCCGCGGGCGAGGGACGCTGGGCGCCGGCGCGCCACGCGAGCCTCGCCGACCGGCGCGTGCTGCTGCTCGGCTACGGCGGCGTCGGCCGCGCGATCGAGGCGCGCCTCGCACCGTTCGAGGTCGAGCTCGTGCGCGTCGCGACCCGTGCCCGCGACGACGACACCGGGCGCATCCACGGCATCGACGAACTCGACGACCTGCTTCCCACGGCTGAGATCGTCATCGTCGCCGTGCCGCTCATCCCTGAGACGACGGGCCTCGTCGACGACCGATTCCTCTCCGCCCTGCCCGACGGCGCGCTCGTCGTGAACATCGCGCGCGGCAGGGTGGCCGACACGGTGGCGGTGCTCGAGCACGCGACGCGCGGCCGGCTCCGGTTCGCGACCGACGTCACCGACCCCGAACCGCTGCCCACGGGGCATCCGCTCTTCGACCTGCCGAACGTGCTGATCTCACCGCACGTCGGCGGCGCGTCGACGGCGAT
This sequence comes from Agromyces humatus, assembly GCF_021228295.1. Classification (GTDB taxonomy): domain Bacteria; phylum Actinomycetota; class Actinomycetes; order Actinomycetales; family Microbacteriaceae; genus Agromyces; species Agromyces humatus. The sequence goes on along the minus strand of NZ_JAJQPD010000008.1, from coordinate 86,517 downwards.
GATGCCGCGGATGGCGCGCCTCCTGCGCGATCAGATCGAGCGGATGTCGCGTGGCGACGAACCCCGCAACGTCGTGCTGCGCACCTGAGGCAACTGCCGTTCATCCTTGGACGTCAGGGTCGACTCTGCTATGAAGGGCAGGTGGACACCGCGGCGCTGAAGAAGACGTGGGCACTCGCCCAGAGCCTTGGCGACGAGGTCCCCCTGTACTTCTACTCGCACCTGTTCCTGTCCCACCCCGAGCTGCGGGGCATGTTCCCGGTCTCGATGGCCAATCAGCGTGATCGGCTCGTCGGCGCGCTCGGTCGGATCGTGTCGGGTGTCGACGAGCTCGACGAGGTGACCGGGTTCATTCAGCAGCTGGGCCGCGACCATCGGCGCTTCGAGGTCATCGCCGAGAACTACGACGCGGTCGGCGGATCCCTGCTCGCCACCCTCGAGCATTTCTTGGGCGACCTGTGGACCGAGGAGCTCGCGGCCGACTGGGCCGCGGCCTATGGCCTGATCGCGTCAGTCATGATCGCGGCCGCCGATGAGTCCGAAGCGACCAGCCCGGCCTCGTGGTCGGGTCGTGTGACCGCGGTGGAGCACCGCGGCCTCGACATCGCGGTCATCCAGGTCCGCCCCGAACCCGACCTGCCCTTCGCGCCCGGCCAGTCGGTGGCCGTCGAGGTACCCGCTCGGCCACGGCTGTGGCGCTATCTCAGCCCGGCGAATGCGCCCCGTTCCGACGGCACGATCGAGTTCCATGTCCAGATGGTCCCGGGCGGTCAGGTGAGCAGCACCATCGTCCGCTCCCTCGGGGTCGGCGAGACCGTCCGCCTCGGCGCCCCGGTCGGTCAGGAGTTGACGCTGACGGCCGACGAGCGCCGGCGCGACCTCGTCATGGTCGCCGGCGGCACCGGCCTCGCGCCCCTGCGAGCGCATCTCGAGCAGATCGACCACGACTGGAAAACGACCGGTCAGGCTCCACACGTGCATCTGTTCCACGGGGTGCGGGTGCCGGCGAACCTCTACGAGCACCGGCTGCTGCAGAACCTCAACGGCCGTCCCTGGTTCACGTACACGCCCGTGGTTTCCGACGACGCCACCTACCCCGGTCGCAAGGGCTGGGTCGGGGACGCCGCCGCCGACGACCGCGGCCACTCCGGGCGCCTCGCACTGGTATGCGGATCACCCGAGATGGTGCGGCACACGGCTGCGCGGCTTCGCAGCGCCGGGATCGCCTGGGCCGACATCCGCTTCGAGCAATTCGCTACGCTCGACGAAGACAGTCATGCCCTGCATCACCACAGCCAGGACCCGCAGTCAACTCAGCCGCCGCACACCGAATCGGGGGACCGCGCATGACACAGAACGGAACCGAGCCTGAGAGTCCCGCCGACGACTCAGGCACAACGCCAGAGAATGCCCTGGCTGCGGCTGTCAGCCACCTGCCGAACACCGACGATGTGAACTTCACGATGAAGATCAGGGGCGGCGCATACGACCGACTCGAAGTCGACACCTTCATGGGGCAGCTGTCCGAGGCCCTCGCCGAGGCCCGCGAAGCCATGACCAGCGCGCAACAGGAGCTCGCTGCTCTGCGCGCCGAGAATGCCAACGGTCGCACACCCGTCGATGAGGACGAGATCACCTCCGGGGCCGTCGGGCTGCTGTCTCAGGCTCAGCTGATCGCCGACAAGGCGGTCGCCGACGCCGAGCAGTACGCCCGGGATCTCGTGTTGACCGCCCGCAACCAGTACCGCGAGATCCTGCAGCGCGCCGAGACCAGCGCCAATCAGGCGTCGGCAACGGTCGCCGCGGGCCAAGGGCCGCCCGTCCCCGAGATCGAGTACGTGCGCACCTACGCCCAAGTGGCACAGATCCAGCTGCGATCGGTTCTCGAAGCGCTCACCGAACAGGTCGACCGACTCGGCGGACTCCCCCAGGCCGCACCTGAACCGCCCGCCGCCGAGGACGTCCCCGTGGAAGAGCCCGAGTGGTCGCCCCACACGCCCGAGTCGCCACCAACCCAGCCGAGTTGACGCCTGCGCGGCTGCAGGGACGCTCGGCCCTCAGCCCCGCGTCCAGGTGCCGAGGCGGTTCGCGTCGAAGAACTGCAGGGTCATCCGGTCGCCGCCGGCGGCCCCGTCGCCGAACGTGAAGGTCGCCGACGAGAGGGACCCGTCCGGGGCGTTCTCACCCGTCGGGACGAATGCGAAGACGTCGCCGTCCCACGGTTCGAGTTCGAACGAGTAGCCGCCATCTGGGCCGAGGCGCACCGTGGCGACGCCGCCCGCGACTTCGACCTCGGCCGGGCCGAAGTAGTCGTTCGACCAGGTACCGGCGAGGTTCTCGAGCGCCGGCGACGGCGCCGGCGAGGCGGGGGCGCCGGCATCGGCGAGGTCGCCGGCGGGCGCGTAGTAGTGCGCGAGAGCGCCGCCGTAGGCTTCGAGCCAGTCGCGGGTCGGCTCGCCGAACTGCACGCGGTCGAGGAACTCGGTGACGATCGCCTCGGCCGCCCCGACCGGCCCGCCGTTCGTCAGCGCGACGACTCCGAGGCCGAGTGCGGGAACGATCGTGAAGTTCGTGCCTGCGCCGAGCGTGAAGGCACCCGAGTGCCCGAGGGTCGTGCGACCGCTCGGCTGCGACCCGACGTTGAAGCCGAATCCGTACGACCCGGCCCGCATCGTCGGCGCGCCCGGCGGGGCCGCCACGATGTGCGGCGAGGTCGCCGCCAACAGGTCGGCGGGTGCGATGAGCTCGTCGCCCGCGAAGGTGCCCTCTCCGATGACGAGGGACATCCACCTCGCGAGGTCGACGACGTTCGAACTCACCCCGCCTGCCGGCGATTGGGCATCGGGCACGCGCTCGTAGCGGGGCTCGAAGGCGCCGTCGATCTTCGCGTGCAGGGCGGCGCGATTGTCATGCGCGACGAAGTCGTCATACCGAGAGCTCGTCGAGTCCATGCCCAGCGGCTCGTAGAGGGCCTGATCGGAGAGGTCTTCCCATTCGGCACCCGCGGCGTTCGCGACGGCCTGCGCGCCCATCGTCATGCCGAAGTTCGCGTAGTGGTAGGTGCTGCGGAACGGCGACAGCGGCTCGAGCCGCAGGTGCTCGAGGATGTAGTCGCGCCCGTAGCCGATGTCTTCGAGGTCATCGCCGGCCGCCATCGGCAGCCCCGACCGATGCGCGTAGAGATCGCCGACGGTGAGCCGCTCGGTGACCCAGGCGTCGGCGAGCACGACACCCGGCAGCAGGGGCGCCACCGGGGAATCCCAGCCGACGACGCCGTCGGAGACCTGGGTCGCGACGACGGTCGCCCCGATGGGCTTCGACATCGAGGCGACCTGGAACACCGTGTCGTCGTCGACCGCGGCGTCGTCACCGACGCGGCGCACCCCGAATCCCTGGGCGAAGAGCAACTCTTCGTCGCTCACGACGGCGACGGCGGCGCCGGGCACGCCCGACTCGTCGAGGATGCGCGCCACCGTGTCGGGCAGTGCCTCGAGGGCGGCCTCGACGCTGCCCTCGGGCAACTCGACCGCGTCGGCCGGCGGTGCCGGCGCGGACTCGACGCGCGGCGAATACGGTGGCGCCGAGGTGCAGCCGACCAGCAACGCTGCGAACGCAGAGATGACCACCAGCGGTGCGAGCCGTGCGAGCGCCATCCCGATCCTCCTGAGCGGATGTCGCGAGCCTAGCCGCGACCGTCGTGGGCGGCCATCCCGACTTCGGGGAGGTGGTCTCGATCAGGAGCGCTGATCGGCGCCCCCCAGCCGGTCGACGATGAGGGGATACCCCAGAGAACCGTCTCGGGAGTACCCTGTGAACTGACCGAACGTCACCGCACAGCGGATTCGACGGCGGGGGGCGTCATGCAGCGGATCGCGGTCTTCACGACGGAGGATGGCGGAGAAGTCGCCATCGAGGTCGCCGACGACGCCCAATCAGGCGCCTCCGGCGTCACCGCAGAGGCGACGGGCGCTCCGCCCGGACTGACCGTGCGGGGCATTCCCGACAGCGCGCTGACAACCCGGGGAATCCCGAACGGCCGGGTCGTCGAACGCACGCAACAGAGCTTCGACGACGCGATCGAGCACGCGCGGCCCGCGGTGACGGCGCTCCTGCGCCAGGTGAAGGCGCAGGAAGACGCCCCCGACGAGATCGAGGTGGAGTTCGGTCTGCAGCTCAGCCTCGATGTCGGCGCCTATATCGCCAAAGCCAGCTCGGGCGCGAACTTTCGAGTGGTGATGCGGTGGCGCTCCCTGAGCCGGAATCCGGTGCGACCACCGTTGCAATGACGACGGGGCGGGGCGAGGATGCGCGCATGAACACGGTACTGGAGTTGGAGATCGGGCCCGGCCCCGAATCCGGCTCCTATGTGGTGCACGTCTTGCGGTCGGTCGGCGGCGGCGAACCGACGCAGACGATCACGCTCGACCTCGACGAGCTCATCGGGCGACGTCCCCTGCTCGAGGCGACCGTGCTCTCATCGTCGGTCTCGGCGCGACGGGTCATGTCCGACACCGAGGCCGCGGTGCAGGACGTCGGCCGGCGACTCTTCGAGTCCACGTTCAGCGGCGCGATCCGCACCGCCTACCGGACGAGCACGGCGGTCGCCTCGGAGCGCGGCCGTGGCGTGCAGATCTCCCTTCGCCTCACGGCGCCCGGCCTTGCGGCACTCCCCTGGGAGACACTCTTCGACGCCGAGACCGGAGTGTACCTGTGCCGCAAGGAACCGCTCGTGCGTCACGTCCCCGCCCCGCACTCGCCGGCCGCGCTCGCGATCGAGCCGCCCATGCGCGTGCTCGGCATGATCTCGTCGCCTCGCGGCCTCCCGACGCTCGACGTCGTCGGCGAGCGCGAACGGCTCGAGGAGGCGCTTCGCCCGCACCTCGACTCGGGGCGCGTCGAGCTGGAGTGGCTCGAAGAGGTGACCTGGAACGGCGTGCACGGCAGGCTGCTCGAAGGCGAGTGGCACGTGCTGCATTTCGTCGGACACGGCACCTACGACGTCGACACCGACGAGGGCGTGCTCGCCTTCGTCGGCCGCGACGGCCGTGCCGACTACGTCACCGCATCGAGTCTCGCGGACCTGCTGCACGAGGCCGAGCCGACGCCGAGGCTCGTCGTGCTGAACTCGTGCCAGTCGGGCGCCGGTGGGACGACGGACCTGTTCTCGGGCACCGCCGCAGCGCTCGCCCACAGCGGCATCCGGGCGGTCGCCGCCATGCAGTTCTCGATCAGCGACAACGCCGCCATCGAGTTCGCGCGCGGCTTCTACACCGCCCTCGCCCATGGGCGCGGCATCGACGACGCGGTGCGCAGCGGCCGGATCGGCATCCTCGGCATGGGACGCGGCACGCTCGAATGGGTGACGCCGGTGCTGTACCTGCGCGGCGAGGACACGAAGCTCTTCGACGTGGCCCCGCTGAGAACACGCCCAGACCACGGCCCGGTGCCGACGGCGGGCCTGATTCCGATCGTCCACACGGGACCAGTGGCGGATGTCCCGACCGGCCCCGTCCCGCCGAGCGACGCCCTACCGGCGACGGCACCGACCATTCCGCCCGCCGCCGAGCCGCCGAAGGCGGTCACCTCGGCCACGGCCCGATCGACCCCGCCCTCCGAATCGCCTCGGCGACCGACATCCATCTCGGGGTCCGATCCGCCATGGTGGACGACCCGGCCCACCACGACCCAGACACCCGCGCCACCGCGGTCGGACCCGCCGACCCGACCGACGCCGAGCGCGCCGCCGCCGGGTCGCCGCGGATCCCGCGGTACGACCCCGCGATGGGTGCCCTGGCTCGTGGTAGGGCTCATCGCCGTGGTCATCGGCGGTGGCGTCGCGACACTCCTCGCGACCCAACCCTGGGTCGATTCCGCCGCGACCAACCAGAACGGAGGTACGGACGCGAATGAAGTCGTGCCCGAGCCGATCACCGATGCGGATCTCGAACATGTCGTGCTCGCGACCGACGATTGGTTCACCACGGGCCTCGGCTGCGAGCAGGACGAGGCGTTCACGATTCTGGCGACCGGCGACATGCCAGTCGTCGCCGACGGCCAGGCCCGTTCCGGCTACGGGCAACACTCGCACGGAGCGTTGATCGTCGGGCTGACGACCGTGAACCCCGAGTTCTTCAGTGCCGTCACTCCGGGCGAGGCGACGACGTATCGTTGCCTGAACGCCGGAACCCTGGTGCTCGGCATCAACGACAGCAACCTGAGCGACAACAGCGGCGAGTTGTCCGTGAAGATCTGGGCTCCGGCCGAAACCCAATAGCATCGGGACGAACGCACCCTCGACGGAAGGTCGACATGGCCACATCGGCAGAACCTCGCGTTGCCCTCTACTTCGACTTCGACAACATCGTCATCTCGCGCTACGACCAGTTGCACGGCGACAGCTCGTACCGCAAGGACACATCGCGCACCAAGGCGCCCACCGCCGGCACGAAGACCGCCGAGCGGCTCGCGGAGGCAACGGTCGACATCGACGCGGTGCTCGACTTCGCCGCGACGTTCGGCACCATCGCGATCTCGCGTGCCTACGCCGACTGGTCGACGCCGGTGAACGCCAGCTACCGCGGCCAGCTCATCGACCGCGCCGTCGACCTCGTGCAGCTCTTCCCGCTCTCTGCGACCAAGAACGGCGCCGACATCCGCCTCTCCGTCGACGCGGTCGAAGACATGTTCCGCATCGACGACCTCTCGCACATCGTGATCGTGGCCGGCGACTCCGACTACGTCGCGCTCGCGCAGAAGGCCCGGCGCCTCGGCCGCTACGTCGTCGGCATCGGCGTGGCCGGCGGAACGAGCCGAGCGCTCACCGCGGCCTGCGACGAGTACGCCGACTACGACGCCCTGCTGTCGACCGACGCCGCGGTGGAGGCCGACGAGGCATCCGCGAGCGAACCGGTCGAGGCGTCCACACCCGAGGCGCCGAAGAGCCGTCGTGCGACCCGCGGCGGCGGCAAGGCGAAGGCCACCGACGCCGCGGTCGACGCAGCGGCCGACGACACCGCCGCGTCGACCGAGACAGACGCTGTGCCCGCCAGGTCGTCGAGTCGCCCGTCGCCGGTCGTGGCCTTCTCCGACGGAACGGATGTCGCGCCCGCCGGGGGCACCCGAAACCCGAGCCGCCTGCTGCTCAAGGCCCTCGAACTGCTGCGCGCGAAGAACGACGACGAGTGGCAGCCCAGCGGCGCCGTGAAGAACCAGATGCAGCGCATGGACCCGTCATTCCAGGAGCGCCGGCTCGGGTTCGGGTCGTTCACGGAGTTCGTGAAGTCGCGTGGCGGCGTCGTCGAGCTCGACGAGTCGGGCAGGAACCGCATTCGCATCCGCCCGAGCAAGGGCTGAGCAGCAGGCGAAGGACTTTCGTCGCGACATCCGTGGCTCGAACCGTGAAGAGTGGAGCCACCGGAGCCGGACTCCGGCCGATGAACGGAGGACGGAACATGAAGGCACTGCAGTACCGGCAGATCGGCGTCGAGCCTGAGGTCGTCGAGATCGAGACGCCCGAGCCCGGCCCGGGTCAAGTACGCATCAGGGTCACCGCGGCGGGCGCCTGCCATTCCGACAGCTTCATCATGGGCCTCACCGAGGAGCAGTACATCTACGGCCTCCCGCTCACCCTCGGGCACGAGGGAGTCGGCGTCGTCGACAAGCTCGGCGCCGGGGTGACGGGCCTCGAGCTCGGCGAGTCGGTCGCCGTGTACGGGCCGCAGGGGTGCGGGCGCTGCTACCACTGCGCGCAGGGTGAGGAGAACTACTGCGAGCGGGCCGCGGAGCTCGGCATCGCCCCGCCCGGACTCGGTGCCCCCGGTTCGATGGCCGAGTTCATGCTCGTCCCCGACGCGCGTCATCTCCTGCCCATCGGCGATCTCGACCCCGTCGCCAACGTCGCGCTGACCGATGCGGGGCTCACGCCGTACCACGCGATCAAGCAGTCGCTCCCGAAGCTCGTGCCCGGCTCGACCGCCGTGGTCATCGGCGCGGGCGGACTCGGGCATGTCGCCATCCAGCTCCTGCGGGCGCTCACCCCCGCGATGGTCGTCGCGCTCGACGTCAGCGTCGACAAGTTGAAGCTCGCGACCGAGGTCGGCGCGCACCACGTGTTCCCGTCCGACGCCGAATCCGCCGAGCGGGTGAAGGAGCTCACCGGCGGCAAAGGCGCGACCGCCGTCTTCGACTTCGTCGCCAACCAGCCGACGCTCGACGCCGGACACGCGATGATCTCGGTCGAGGGCGACCAGGTACTCGTCGGGGTCGGTGCCGGCACCCTGCCGAGCGGCGTGCTCGCCGGACCGTTCGACTCGACGGTGCGGGCACCCTACTGGGGGTCGCGATCGGAGCTGTTCGAGGTCTACGAGCTGGCGCGGGCCGGTCTCGTTCATGTGGAGACCGAGGTGTTCTCGCTCGACGAGGCTCCCGAGGCGTATCGACGGCTGCACGACGGCACGCTGCGAGGACGCGCTGTCGTCGTGCCGTAGGCGGCGCACGAACCCACGAAGTGCCGTGCGGACTCGTGTGGTCTGACCACATCTGCTACTGTGGTCAGACCACACGATGGGGCGACGGGAGCACACGACATGGCGGGCGACGTGACGGCATCCCCGGTTGCCTTCGTCGCGACATCCGAAGCCCCGCGCGCCTGGCGCACCGTGCTCGATCACGTCGAGTCGCAACTCCTGTCCGGCGCGCTGCACCCCGGCGAGCGTCTGCCCGGCGAGCGCGCGCTGTCATCCGAGCTCGGGGTGGGCCGCTCGAGCGTGCGCGAAGCGCTGCGCGTGCTCGAGGTACTCGGGCTCATCCGCACGCAGGCCGGGTCGGGCCCGAACGCCGGCGCGATCATCATCGCCACCCCGAGCGGAGGGATGAGTGCCCTGATGCGGCTGCAGGTCGCGGCGAGCGGCTTCCCCGTCGCCGACATCGTGCGCACCCGCCTCATCCTCGAGACCGCGGTGGCCGCCGACCTCGCCGACGCTTCACCGCAGCCCGACCTCACCGAGGCGATCGCCCTGCTCGACGCGATGGACTCCCCCGACCTCGACCCCGCCGAGTTCCTCGCACTCGACGCCGCCTTCCACCTGGCCCTCGCCGAGGCATCCCGAAACCAGGTCATCGCGGCGACCATGGCCGGCCTGCGCAGCGGCATCGAGGGCTATGCACGCGCCGGCCTCGATCGCCTCGACGACTGGCATGCGACATCCGATCGGCTGCGTCGCGAGCATCGCGGCATCGTCGACGCGATTCGAGCAGCGGATGCCGCCACCGCCCGCACCCGCATCCACGACCACATCTCGGGGTACTACGCCGAGACGTTCATCGACCCCGCCCCGAACCCCGCCTCGAGATGACGACAGAGAGAGCAAGAAGCACGATGGTGAAGCGCCAGTTCCCGAACGCCCGCGACCTCGCGGAGCTCATGACGTTCAAGAAGCCGACCCTCAACGCGACCGACCGGCGGCTCGAGAAGGCCCTCACGATCGCCGACCTCCGCGCGATCGCGAAGCGTCGCACGCCGAAGGCGCCGTTCGACTACACCGAGGGCGCGGCCGAGGGCGAACTGTCGCTCGCGCGGGCGCGTCAGGCGTTCCAGGACGTGGAGTTCCACCCGTCGATCCTGCGCAACGTGCCCGTCGTCGACACCTCGCGCGAGGTGCTCGGCGGCACGAGCGCCCTGCCGTTCGGCATCGCACCGACGGGCTTCACTCGCCTGATGCAGACCGAGGGCGAGATCGCCGGCGCGAGTGCCGCGGGAGCAGCCGGAATCCCGTTCACCCTGTCGACCCTCGGCACGACCTCGATCGAAGAGGTGAAGGCCGCGAACCCCGCCGGGCGCAACTGGTTCCAGCTCTACGTGATGCGCGACCGCGAGATCTCGTACGAGCTCGTGCGGCGCGCGGCCGCGACGGGCTTCGACACCCTCTTCTTCACGGTCGACACGCCCGTCGCCGGTGCCCGGCTGCGCGACAAGCGCAACGGCTTCTCGATCCCGCCCCAGCTCACGGCGGGCACGATCATCAACGCGATCCCCCGTCCGGCATGGTGGATCAACTTCCTGACGACCCCCGCGCTCGAGTTCGCCTCGCTCTCGTCGACCGGTGGTACGGTCGGCGAGCTGATCGACGCCGCCATGGACCCCACGATCTCGTTCGACGACCTCGACGTCATCCGCGAGATGTGGCCGGGCAAGATCGTGGTCAAGGGCGTGCAGACGGTCGCCGACGCCAAGCTGCTCGCCGACCGCGGCGTCGACGGCATCGTGCTGTCGAACCACGGCGGTCGCCAGCTCGACCGCGCGCCGATCCCGTTCCACCTGCTGCCGAGCGTCGTGCGCGAGGTCGGTGCAGACCTCGAGGTGCACCTCGACACCGGCATCATGAACGGCGCCGACATCGTCGCTTCGGTCGCGCTCGGCGCCCGGTTCACGCTCATCGGCCGCGCCTACCTCTACGGCCTCATGGCCGGCGGGCGCCGCGGGGTCGACACGACGATCTCGATCCTGCGCACCGAGATCGAGCGCACCATGAAGCTGCTCGAGGTGGCGACGCTCGACGAGCTCGGCCCGCAGCACGTCACCCAGTTGGCGAGGCTGCAGCCGATCGCGCGCACGGTGGCGGATGCCGCGGAGCAGGCGACCTCGTCGAAACCGCGCACGGTGCGCAACCCGCGTGCAGCTGCGACGAAGCCGGCCGTGTCGAAGCCGACGGCACGCAACTCGGTCACGAAGTAGGGCGAACCTCGGCGTCAGCGGCAGGCGTGCCCCTCAGCTCGCGAGGTGCGCGTCGGTCTCGAGATGCGCGTCGGCGCGGGCTGGGACATCCGCTGGGGCCTGCTCGGCGCGCACGAAGCGTTCCGTGATCGACACGGCCGCCGTGAGCAGGGCGCCGAGTCGATCGTCGGCATCGCCGACGCACGCCTGCGAGATCCCGTGGACCGCGCCGATCACGACATCCCGGCATTGCCGCACGCTCATTCCGGCGCGCCGCGCCGGGCCCATCTGCGTGATGAATCCGGTGGCCCAGGCATCGGCGGCGGGGACGGTTCGGAGGGCGGTCCGGGCCGACTCGAGCGCCTCGGCGGCGAGCACGCCACCGTGTTCTTCGAGGACGTCGACCGCGACAAGCAGGGCGACGGCCTGCGAGCGCTGGCGCTCCTCGGCGGCGACGGGCAATGCGTCGTGGGCGGCCCGCACAGCGAGCAGCACGTCGAGCAGCGGGTCGTCGCTCTTCAAGCCGATGACCGACGGGATGAGCGGTGTGAGCCGGGCGCGGCCGGAATCGGTGGTGCGATCGTTCACCAGCCGCGCGAGCAGTGCGAGAGTTCCCTGCGTGCATGCGGGGTGGTCGCTCCAGCGCTCGCCCGCGAGGTACGACGCGAACTCCATGAAGCACGCCCCGCGCCGAGGCGAGCGATGCCGGCCTGGAGACAGAATCGGCATGACATCCGGGTGAACCATTGCGTTGCGCATGGGAGCCTCCCTCGCTCATCCCACTCTGCGCTCGTCGCCGCCGTGAGGGAAGGGCGGGCGGCGAATTCGCTGGTCACGAAGGAGGTCGTACCGCCGGTCGCGATCGCCACGGCGTCAGGTAGCGGGGCACGCGTTCGCGGTATCGTGCGAACTCGTCGCCGAACTCCCGTTCGAGCATCCACTCCTCGACGAGCACGCCGAATCGGTGCTCGACGAACGTCGCCGCCGGTATCGTCGCGGCAACCCAGGCAGAACCGAACAGCAGGCCGGCGCCGAGGTGGATGAACCACCATCCGACGTACATCGGGTGCCGACTCAGCGCGTACGGCCCCGTCGTCACGAGCGATTCCGGCTGCTCGAGTTCGAACCGGCCCGAGGTGCGGCGTCGCCGCTCGGCAAGCGCCCACGCGTTGAGCGCGGCCCCTGCGGCGAGCGCGGCGACACCGACTGCCCGGTGGATGACCCGTGGGCCAGGGATCGGTGCGGGGCGAACACGACCGACCGCAACGGCCGTCGCCATCCCCAGGATCTGCCCCGCAGGCAGGGGCAGATTCTCGTACCAACCGACCAGTCTGCGGTGCAGGCCGATGGACCCGGTCATGACTCGCTCCCGACGGTCGTCCTCACGTGATCCGGACGTTGGTTCCCACCGGCCTGGATGCGTGCAGGCGGGGGCATCCGCTTCGCGAGGTAGCGGGCGTCGCGCCCGACGCCCGGGAGCGTCGCCGAGAAGAGGGCGTAGAGGAATTCGAGGCCGATGAAGAACAGGCCCGGCACGGCCTCCACCACTCCGCGGTGATGCAGCGGCGCGCCGTCGTCGCCGAACGCCGGCAGGTCGATCCATCCGAAGTCGTTCCGATACCCCGTGCACCAGATCACGCTCGACACCTCGCAGGTCGTGCCATCGGCGAAGACCGGGCGGCCGTCGTGCACGTCGGTGACCCTCGGAACGACTCGAACGCCCGTGGCGACGAGGTCCGCGACCTTGGTGCGGATGAGCGGCGCGGCAGTGAGCTTTGCGGCCGACCTGCGACCGATCGGATTCGCCATCGTCAGCACATGAAGCCCCACGAAACGGATCACCGGGTAGACGAACCGTGCATTCGCGCGGCTCGGGCGCACCGGGGGCTGCGCGCTCGGCCTCCCCGCGATCAGGGTCTCGTGCGACGAGGCGACCTCCCGGGCGATCTCCGCGCCGGAATTGCCCACGCCGACGACGAGCACCAGGCCGGCGGGCAGCTGCGCCGGATCGCGGTACTCGCTCGAGTGCAGTTGGAGGATGTCGTCGCCGAGTTGATCGGCGATGTCGGGCACCTTGGGCGCCTGGCACCCGCCCGCGGCGACGACGACGTTGTGCGATGCCCAACTGCGGCTGCCGGCCGAAGTCACGAAGTGGTCTTCCTCGCGCCGCACACCGTCGACGCGCACCCGGCTGCGGACCGGGAGCCCCTGCGCGGCGGCGTAGTCCTCGAGGTACGCGGCGATCTCGTCTTTGGCGGGGAAGGCGAGCGGGTCGCCGGGGAAGGGCGCACCCGGCAGCCCGTCGTAACGAGCGGGAGTATTCGCCAGCAACGAGTCCCAACGCTGCCGCCAGGCGTCGCCCACTCGTTGCGCCGCGTCGAGGATGACGAAGTCGCGCCCCTGGCGCGCCAGTTCGGTGCCGATGGCGAGCCCTGCCTGTCCGCCGCCGATGACGACGGTGTCGACGAACTCGGTGCGGTCGGTGTTGTCGGTACGGTCGGTGTTGTAGGTAAGCATTTCAGGGCCTCCGTCACGCGATGGTGTGGGTGATGCGCATGACGGTAGGCGGCGCGATCGGCGCCCGCATCGGAAGAAATCCCCATCATGACGCGAGCGCACGGCCAGACCCGGGGGCCGGGTGCAGAACGAGCGCGAAGTGGCCGGACGACCTACACGAGCGCGTGTTCGTACGCGTATGCCGTCAACGCCGCACGTGACGTGAGCCCGAGCTTCACGAACACGTTGCTGAGGTGGTGCGCCACGGTCTTCTCGCTGAGGTAGAGCTCGTTCGCGATGGCGCGATTCGTCTTGCCGGCGGCGACGAGGCGCACCACCTCGACCTCGCGCGCGGTCAGCGGACCGAATGCGGCGTTCGAGATCGAGCGCGCGAGCGCGTCGAGCCGGGTGAGATCCGCCGCTGCGCCGAGTTCCGAGAACGCGGTGCGCGCGGCATCCAACTCCATCGAAGCGGATGCCTCGTCACCGACTGCTCGGGACGCGAGGGCCGCAAGCAGCCGGCACCGCGCCGCCTCGTAGGGGATGTCGAGTTCGTGCCAGGTCGCCCACGCACGGCGGAGGTGCTCGAGCGCCTCGCGCGGTGCGCCCTCCTCGAGGAGCACGGCCCCTTCGGCGGCGTCGACGACCGCCTGCAGCATCGGCTTCGGTGCGCTCGGGGTCATCGCGATCAGTTCGTCGACGGCCTGGCGGGCCGCAGCGGTGTCATGCATGGCGAGTTCGGTCTCGATCAACGCAGGCAGGAGCCGCCGACGATTGACCACGTCAGCGCTCGCCATCGCCTCATGGAGCAGCGACTGCGCAGACCTCGCCCGGCCCTGCGCCAGCCGAAGCAGTGCGAGTCCCGGCTCCGGCGGGTATCCCGTCTCGCTCGCATGGCGGTACGACTCCTCGGCCGCGTCGGTCTCACCGCGCAGGCGCTGGATCTCGCCCTGCTCGTACCAGGCTCCATACGACGCGTCGCGGTCGCCTCGACGCAGACGCGCCAACGCCGCGGACGCTGCCGTGAACGCCTCCTGCCACGCACCGTGCAGGCGAAACAGTGCCGCGCGTTGCGCCTGGCATTGTCCGCTGAACGCGACCATGTCGGGTTGGGCGCTGCACCAGCGATCGAATGCGACGGTCCATTCCCGTGCCCGCGCGACGTCGAATGCGATCTGACACATCCCGATCACCTCGCAGTAGGCGATTCCCGATGGCACGGGCGAGAGCTCACCGGCCGTGACCGCCACCATCACCTCGTCGAAGAGCCTGAACCCCGCATCCGAGTCACCCATCGCGATCTCGACCTGGCCGATCCCCATTCGCGCCAGCGCGATCGCATCATGGTCGCCGAAGCGTTCGGCGAGCGTGAGCGCCTGCGAGAACATCTCGAGCGCGCTCGTCGGGTCTCCCCCGTACAGTGCACCGAGCGCCTGCGGTATCCGCAGCAGCCCACCGACCGATTCGGCTGCGCCGCCCGACCCGACGATGCGCTGTGCCCGCGCGATCCAGCCGCCGGCCCGCGCCATCTCCTGCTCATCCAAGAGGTGCATGCCGATCCATACGGCGGCTCGCGCAGCTTCCGCGTCGTCGCCCGCTCTGAGGAAGGCCTCATGCGCCCGCGTCGCCGTGTCGATGCCCGACGAGTCCCCGAGGAGGATCGCCGCGGTCGCGAGCCGGGCGAGCTGGTCGGCGCCGAGTTCGGTCTCGGCGTCGGCTTCGGTCAGCGCGTCGAACGCCTCGCGCCATCGCTGTCGGGCGAAGGCCTCGAGTCCGCGTTCGAGCACGTCAACTGACGTCATGACGACTTCCGTGGCGGGCGCACTCGGGGCTCGGCAGCTCGCCGCGCACCCGTCGGATACGGTCAAACTACCCCTGGCGGTCAGAGGCGGCAAGCGGGTCACCGTCCCGAAACGCCGCGCACGCGACATCCGAATCCGCGCACGCGACATCCGCCGGTGCTACGCGGCCGAGCGCACCGGCGACTGGCTCGACCGGTCGTTCGCCGCTGCCCGCTCCCGCCAGGCGTCGCGCCGCCTGGCGAGGAACCGACGCCACGCTCCCCCATAGTGCAGGAACCAGACGAGCATGAGCCCGCACGCGACGAGGTAGAACGAGTGCAGGAACCAGATCGGCCCGAACGGCAGGCTGAACACGTAGAGCGAGTACACGACATTGCCGAGGTTGGTGATCGCGAGGTTGCCGAAGCTGTACGACGAGAGATCCTTGGTGCGCGCCGCTTTCAGCAGCATGGGCATATAGCTCATGGCGAAGAGGCCGGTCGATACGACGCCGGCGAGCACGGCGACATCCATGGCACCGAAGGTACGAAACGCCGGGTGCGACCGCATCGGGAGAAACACCCATTGAGCGGATGCCTCGTGGAGCGCCACGCTCGTCCATCCGGCGCACACCGTCCCTGAGCGGCATCAGGGCGTGCTCGGAGGCGTGGGCGGTCGCCGCCGCGCCGCACCCGCGCTGATCAGTGGCGCGCGCGCTTGGCGACGCGATCCTCGAGGTGCTGGAAGTACGACAGGTCGGACTCGGCCTGGTCGCGATCGGTCGGGATGGCAATGGACGACACGATCGTGCGGAACGCGGCGGTCCTGGCCATCTTGCGAGCCCGTTCCGCCTGCACGCGGCGCCGCTTGATCGTCTTGGCCCGGTTCTTGGCATCGGAATCGGCGAGCGCCTTGCGCCGGGCGTCGCCCGAGGCGGTCACCTGAAGCGATGCCGACTCCAGCCGCGCCGCCGCCCGCTTCGCGGTACGCCGCGCGCGTCTCGGATTGTCGTGGAGCTCCTTGCGCGCCGTGCGGACGTCGGCGCGGGCGGTGGCGATGAGCACCTCGAGGTTCATCCGGGCGTCGCGCGACAGCGTCTTCGCAAGCTTCCTCGCCTCCGTGTTCGCGTGCTTGGCCTCGGCGACCGCCTTTCGGGCCTCGCGCTGCTCATCGTGTCGCGCATCCGGCGTCCTCGCCATGACACCCTCCAATCAGGTTTCATGTCCAGTGTCCCACCGGACCGCCAGATCGCAGGTGGTGACGGCCGTCGAAGGCCGAGCGGGCGGAACCAGCCGAGCAACGAACCGACCTTGACAGATACGTAACTCATCGGTTACCAATAACGCCTTGGCCACCGAGGTGCGCCGCACCAGCCGAGAGCGACGCAGATCCCCGTTGTCACGAGAAGCCGATCGAGAGGAGACAGCATGAACCCCACCCCCACGGGCCGAGTCGAGGACCGGAACGGGACTCCGGCACTGATCCTGACACGCACGTTCACAGCCCCGGTCGAAGACGTCTGGGCCGCCATCACCGAGCCGGCCCGCTTGTCCCGATGGATCGGGACCTACACCGGCGACCCCGCCACGGGAACCGTGATGCTCACCATGACCGCCGAAGACGATGCACGGCCCGAGCCACTGAACATCCTCGAATGCGCGCCGCCCCACCGGCTCACCGCGGCCACTCCCGCATCCGAGACCTCGCCGGGCTGGACGTACGAGGTCCACCTGACCGAGTCCGATGGGACCACCACCCTCACCTTCGCCCAGCCGGGCCCGCACGACCTCGACACCGCCGGCCCCGGTTGGGAGTACTACCTCGACCGACTGGTCGCGGCCGAGGCCGGCCAAGACGCGGCCGCGATCAACTTCGATGACTACTACCCGGCCATGCGCGATCACTACCGCCCCTGACATTCGAGACCTCGCGCCCGGCCTGTCGCTGCACCTGAACCCCTCGTTGCGCGAAGGTCGCGCATTCCGGCATCGAGCTCGAGTTCGGTGGGGGATGTCGCGGGTCATTCTGCCTGTGTCCCCCGAATGGGGTACGTGACCGCGGCACCCTCCGACCACCATGCTTTCACCATGACTGAGGTCGGCGAGACATCCGCCCCTACGACCACCGGCCCCATCGACGACGCGCACCGCGCGCAGGCTGCGCGCCTGCTCGAGCACCTCATCGTGCACGGCCCGGCGACGCGAAGCGAGCTCTCGTCGGCGACCGGACTGGGCCGGGGCGCGATCGCCGGCCTGACAGCGCGCCTGCTCGAGGCCGGTGTGATCCGGGTGAATCCTGCCGATGCCCCGGCCGACGGCCGCACCGCACCGCTCGCGCTCACCGCGGCCGATCACGTGCTCGTCACGGCGATGCTCGCACGCGACGAGGCGATCGCCACGGTCGCGACGCTCGGAGGCGATGAGATCGCACGGTTCGTCGCCCCTCTCGTCGTGCCGGCCGCTCCGGCGCTGGATCAGGGCGAGCCCGATGACGCGACCGATGAGGCGCCGTCGCCCGCCGAGCTCCTCGCGGCCGCGCTCGGCCGCGCCCTCGCGCGGGCCGACCGGGCGGGACATCCGATCGCCGACGTCACCGTGCTCGTCGACGGCGCCGTCGTCGGCCAACCGGCCGTCGTCATCACCGATGCGCGCCTGGGCGCCGAACCGGTCGACCTGATCAACGTCTTGCGCGACGCCACGCCGGAACTCGACGACGCCGAGGCCGCGCTGCCGCTGCCGGTCACCCTGCAGTCGACGGCAAGCGCCGCGGCCGACGCCGAGCGCGCCGAGCTGCCCGGCATCGACGATGTGCTCTACCTGTCGGGAGACGGTGCGATCACGGCGGCCGTGATCTCCGGCGGGCGGCCGCTCGTCGGTGCGCACGGGCTCGCCGCGACATTCGCCCACCTGCCGGTCGTGCAGGGCGGCGTGCGGTGCGACTGCGGACAGAGCGGATGCCTCGCCACGGTCGCCGCGCCCGAGGTCGTGCTCGAGCGTGCGGGTCTCGCGGAGTTCGCCGCCGCCAATGGACGCGCCGCCGCCCTCGAAGAGCTGGTCGCACGGGTCGCCGACGGCGAAGACCGGGCACGCTGGTCGTGGCTCGACGCCGCACTGTGGATCGGGCGCACGCTGCAGGTCGTCGTGCCCACGGTCGACCCCGCCGCGGTGATCATCGGCGGCTACTGGGCACCGCTTCTCGGCGACATCGAGGCATCGTTCCGGGCGAACCGGCCGACCATCGGCGGAGGTGCGCTGCGGGCGATCCCGACCATCGCGCCGGCGCGGCTGGGTCCCGACGCCGCGCTCGTCGGCGCCCGACGTCAGGCGCGCGAACGTCTCGTCGCCGACCCCCTGCTGCTCGTCGGCTGACGACGCCGCAGTCCGGCTCCGTGATTCCGGGGAATGCCCGGGCCGGCGTCGCGCTTGCACCTCTCATGAGTACGATCGAGCTCCCTGCAGGAGCGGCGCCAGAGGTCGATCTCGAGGCGCGCGCGATCGACGACGTGCTCGCGCGGCTGCACTGGAGCGTGCTCGAGTTCACCCACTGGGACCTCCCCGAGGGCACGGCACGACGCGATGACGGCCCCGGCGTCCGATTCCTCTTCGTCGTCAGCGGCGGCATCGAAGTGCGCGCCCTCCTCGGCGAACACGCGGTCGGCACCATCGGTGCGCGCGCCGAACCGCTCACCATGCAGTCCGGCGACTTCGTGCTGCTTCCGAGCGGCGGGGGCGCCGACGTCCGAGCCCGAGCCGACTCGGTGATGCTGAGCGGGTCGCTCGCGACCGACGGCGACGGCAGCGAGCTCACTCGTGCGATGCCGCCGGTGTTGTTCACCTGCGGATTCCGTGTCGAGGAGCCGGTGTTCGCCTCGCTCCTCGACACGATGTACCGCGAGATGTCGAGCGCCCGGGCGGGCAGCGACTCCGTGATCCGCAGGCTGGCCGATGTCGTCGCGTCGGCGGCCGTGCGATTCTGGCTCGAACGCGGCTGCGGGAGCGCCCTCGACTGGCTCGCGTCCGCCCGCGATCCGAACCTGAGGCGCGCAGTCGAGGCGATCCACGACGACCCGGGTTCACCCTGGACCGTCGAGTCGCTCGCACGCGTGGCGCGGTCATCGCGGTCGCAGTTCGCCGAGCAGTTCCGCCTGACGGTGGGCGACAGCCCGGCGCGCTATCTGATGCGGGTCCGGATGGAACATGCAGAGCGGATGCTTCGAGCCGGCATTCCCGTGGGTGACATCGCCTATCGACTCGGCTACGAGAGCGAGGCGGGGTTCAGTCGCGCCTTCCGCCGGCACTCGGGTGCCGCCCCGAGCCGTTGGCGCCGAGCCCTTCCCCAGCGCATCGCCTGAGCGGCGCACCCGGTGGCCCCTCGGGCCCGCCGGGTCGGGTCCCGCGTCAGCGCCGCCGCGCGGATGACAGCACGCACGCCCCCAGCACAGCGGCGATGCCGCCGCCGATGAACGCCGCCTGCACGCCCACCGAGTCGACGAGCAATCCGCCGACCGCCGCGCCGATCGTGATCGCGATCTGGAACGCCGAGACGACGAGTCCGCCCGCGCTCTCGAGCCGGTCGGGTGCGACCTTCGCCATCCAGGTCTGCACCATCGTGGGTACGGCGCCGAATCCCGAACCCCACACGAAGACGGTGACGATCGCCACGCCGAGGTGTGCGCCGCCGAGTGCGAACACGACGGTCGCCGCGCCGATGGCCACGGGAGCGGCGATCACGAGCACCTGGAGTCGGCGGTCGGCCAGCGGGCCGGCGACGACGTTGCCCACGAAGCTCGCGACGCCGAAGACGAGCAGGAGCAGTGCGAGCAGCGACGGGTTGAGGCCGTCGATCGACTCGAACGCGGGTCGGAGGTAGGTGAAGCCCATGAAATGACCGCCCGCGATCAGCACGATCGCGAGGATGCCGAGCGCGACGACCGGCGTTCTCGCGGTCTGCACGAGCGCGCGGAACCCGGGCGCACCGCTCGGCGGAACGGACGGCAGGGTGGCGAGCTGCGCCGCGAGCGTCACGACACCCGCGGCGGCTGCACCGAGGAACACGGCTCGCCAGCCGAACTGCTCGCCGAACCATGCGCCCGCGGGTACTGCCGCGATCGTGGCGAGCGACACGCCGCCGTTCACGATCGTCATCGCCCGGCCGAGGCGGTCGGCCGGCACGAGCTGCGCGGTGACGGCGAGCGACATGGCCCAGAATCCCGACAGCGCGAGCCCGAGCAGCAGCCGGGAGGCCAGCATCAGCCCGAAGGTCGGCGCCACCGCGACGAGCACGTTCGAGATGATCGCGAGCGACGTGAGCCCGGCCATCACCCACCGACGGTCGAGCCGTGGCAGTGATGAGACGACGAGCGGGCCCGCGACGATGCCGATGAGGCTCGTCGCCGTCACGAGCTGCCCTGCCGTGCCCTCGGTGATCGCGAGCTCCGCAGCGATCGGCGAGAGCAGGCTCGCGGGGAGGAACTCGCTGGTGACGAGGGTGAAGATCCCGAGCCCGAGCGCGACCACGGCCGGCCATGAGGCACGGCGCACGGTGGCCGCGGTGCTGGGTGCGTGGGCGGCCGGCACGGCGGGTACCGCAGCGGTGGGCGTGCGAGTCGACATGGATGCTCCTTCGGTCGGCTTCCAGCCTCGCCTCGACGGAAGCTGCGCACCCGACCGATCGTCGCTGCGATGCGACCATTCCTCCGGCGTCAGGCGCGCGAACGCCTCGTCGCCGACCCGCTGCTGCTCGTCGACCGACCCCGGCGCCGCAATCGACTGCTGATGCCCCAGCCGGTGACCTTCAACATCGCCTCGACGACGATGCCGAGACTCATCTTGGACTGCCCCTGCAGCCGCTCGACGAAGGTCACGGGCACTTCGACGACGGTGAGCCCCGCCTCTCTGGCGTGCCAGAGCATGTCGACCTGGAACCCGTAGCCCCGGGTGTGCACCTCGTCGAGGTGGATGCGCGCCAGCGCGTCGGCGCGGATGGCACGGTAGCCCGCGGTCGCATCGCGCGTGGGCAACTGCAGCACCCACCGGGCGTAGGCGCTGCCCGCGCGCGAGAGCAGCTCGCGGCGGCGCGGCCAGTTCTCGATCGAGCCGCCGGGAATCCAGCGCGACCCGATGACGAGGTCGACTGGTTCGCCGGCCGGACCGGTGCCCTCGAGCGCGGCGAGCAGCGACGGCATCTGCTCGGGCAGGTGCGACCCGTCGGCGTCGAGCTGCACGATCGGATCGAAGCCCTGCTCGAGCGCCCAGTCGAACGCCGCGAGGTAGGCGGCGCCGAGTCCCTGCTTGCCCGCGCGGTGCAGCACATGCACCGCGGCGTCGGCGGCGGCGAGCTCGTCGGCGAGTTCGCCGGTGCCGTCGGGCGAGCTGTCGTCGACCACGAGCACCGAGGCATCCTGAACGGCGACACGCACCCGACCCACGATCGACGCGAGATTCTCGCGTTCGTTGTAGGTGGGGATCACCACAAGGGGTCGCCGCATCGAGCTCCTTCTCATCTGGTGACCACGCAATCGTAGCCGCCCGCTGCGGGGGATGTCCGTGAGCGGTCGGGGGGCCATCCCCCGAGCGTGCGCGTCCATGCGGGGGTACCGTCGAAGGCATGAACTCGACCAGGCGAAACACACGGCTCGCCGTCGCCGCCGGCGTCGGCATCTCTGCTCTGCTGCTCAGCGGATGCGCACTGCTCCAACCACCGAAGACCTTGAGCGACGACGCGACCATCGACGAGGTGGTCACCGCGATCGAGATCGACGACACCGACGGCGGGGTCACGGTTCGCGGCGTCGAAGGGGCGACTGGAATCTCGCTCGAACGCACCATCCGGTATCGCGGCGAGCGCACGTTCGAAGACACGCACTCCGTCGAAGGCGACACGCTCGTCCTCGGCGGCTGCGGCCGCAACTGCTCGGTCGAATACACGCTCGAGGGGCCGGCCGGGCTCGACGTCGGCGGGCGCACCGAGAACGGCGAGGTCGATCTCACGCTCGTGCACGACGTCGACGTCGAGACGAGCAACGGCCGCATCGCGCTCGACGGCGTCACCGGAACGATCCGGGCGGCGACCTCGAATGGGCGAATCGAAGGCTCGGGGCTCGAGGGCGGCGGCATCGACGTATCGACGTCGAACGGCGCGATCGACCTCCGGCTCGAGGTCGCGCAGGAGGTCGAGGCACGCACCTCGAACGGCTCGATCGACGTGGCCGTGCCCGACGGCAGCTACCGGGTGAACCACGAGACCTCGAACGGTCGCATCGATATCGCGATCCCGACCGACCCGTCGGGCGAGTTCACGCTCGACCTGTCGACGTCGAACGGGTCGATCACCGTCGAGCCGAACTGACGACCGGCGGCGCGGCGCCGGCGCGGCGCCGGCGCATCCGGCCGGTCAGCGCACCCCCGCCATGAGCCGCAGCACCGGCTTGCGCGCGAGCCACAGCGCGGCACCGAGCACGATCGCGATCGCACCGAGCACCCCGAAGTACGTCGCTTCGTTGACGACGGTGTAGAACTCCGCGAGCTGTCCGGCGATCGACGTGCCGAGTGCGACCGAGAGGAAGAACAGCGCCACCATCTGGGTGTGGAACGCGCCCGGCGCGAGCTTCGTCGCGACCGAGAGCCCCACAGGCGAGAGCAGCAGTTCGGCGACCGTGAACACGAAGAGGATGAGCACCATCCACAGCAGCGGCGTCGAGTTGGCGCCGCCGCCCGCGAACGGCAGGAACAGCAGGAACGCGACACCCATGACCGCCGTACCGAGCGCGAACTTGACGGGCGTCGGCGGCTGGCGGTCGCCGAGCTTCGTCCAGAGCGCGGCGAACACGCCCGACAGGATGATGATGAAGATCGGGTTGATCGACTGCACCCACGGCACCGGCATCTCCCAGCCGAACAGGTCGCGGTTCAGCTGCTCGTCGGAGTAGATCGTGAGCACGGTGAACTGCTGCTGGTACAGCGACCAGAACGCGACGCTCGCGATGAACAGCGGGATGAACCCGTAGACCCGGCTGCGCTCGGTCGGCGTGATGCGGTGGCTCGAGAGGATCACCACGAAGTACGCGACCGCGGCGATCACGGTGCCGCCGATCACCCACGTCACGAGGTTCGTCGCGTTCATGACACCCGTGAGCAGCAGCACCGCGATGAGCAGCACGAAGGCGACCGCGATGCCGATCACGAGCGCGCGTCGCGACGACGGCAACGGGTTGGGCACGACGGATGCCTCGGGCGGAAGGCTCTTTCGACCGAACGAGTACTGGATCAACCCGAATGCCATGCCGACCGCGGCGAGCGCGAAGCCCCAGTGGAACCCCCATTGCTGCTGCACGATGCCGGTGAGGATCGGGCCGAAGAAGGCCCCGAGGTTGATACCGAGGTAGAAGATCGAGAACCCGGCGTCGCGCCTGGGATCATGCTCGGAGTAGAGCGTGCCGACGACGCTCGTGGCGTTGGCCTTCAGCCCGCCCGAGCCGATCGCGACGAGCACGAGGCCGACGCCGACGCCGACGAATCCCGGGAGAACGGCGAGCGCGATGTGTCCGGCCATGATGACGATGGCGCTGAAGAAGAGCACCCGCTCGGAGCCGAGCAGCCGGTCGGCCATCCATGCGCCGAGGATCGTCGAGAGGTACACCGCCCCGCCGTAGGCGCCCACGATGCCGGCGGCCGAGGTCTGGTCCATGCCGAGGCCGCCCTCGGCGACCGAGTAGTACAGGTACAGCAGCAGGATCCCCTGCATGCCGTAGAAGCTGAACCGCTCCCACATCTCGACACCGAAGATGTGCACAAGCGGTCTCGGCTGCCCGAGAAAGCCGTGGTCGCCCCGGGTATCGCGTTCGATCGGCTCTTCGCGGACCTCGCTCATGGGCGCAGCATAGCCTTGCGCGGCCTCAGCCGCAGTGGTGGACTGACGAGATGCCGCCCCTGACGCCCCGCTCGGCCGGGCTCGACGAGGGCGTGCGGCTCGCATGGGCGAACCCCGATGACTTCGACCGCGGGCGCGCCCTGCACCTGCTCGGCAACGCCGAGCGCGCTCGGGCGGTCGCGACCACGCACCCCGGGCTGCGAGACCGATTCCTGCTCGGGCGCATGCTGCTGCGAGATCTCGCCGCCGCGGCCGGTGGCATGCGATCCGAGGCCGTCGAGGTCACCGCCGCGTGCGAACGCTGCGGCGCCGAGCACGGCCGGCCGCGGCTTCGTTGGTCGGATGTCGCGTCGAAGCCGCCGGCCGCGAGCCTCGCCTCGTGCGGTCATCTGGTGGTCGCCGTCATCGCACCCGCAGGTGTCGCGGTCGGCGTCGATGTCGAACCTGCTCGCGTGCCGCGCGAAGCCGACACCGCTCGCCGTCGAGCGATCGTCGAACTGCTCGGTGGCACCCCGCGCACGGCCGTACGCCGGTGGGTGCGCGCCGAGGCCGCGCTCAAGGCCGACGGCCGGGGGCTGCGCATCGAACCCGGCCGAATCGTGTTCGAGACGCGCGGCAGCCGCGACGGCGTGACCGCGCACCTTCCCGGCACGGCGACCGTCTACGACCTGATCGACCGCCGCATCGAGGGATGCCTCGTCAGTGTCGCCGTCGCCCGGCCCACGCCGTCACTCGTCCGATGACCGAGTCGTCGACGACCGGGGCCGGAGGCAATGCCGGCAGCACCGGGTGGAACAGCCAAGCTTCGAAGAACGCCCCGAGGTCGCGGCCCGTGTGGTGCTCGACGACCGCGATGAAGTCGGTCGTCGTGGCGGTGGCGTGCCGGTTCGCGCCGGTCCACGCGGGCAGCAGGGCGAAGAACGCGTCGTCGCCGATCGTGAGGCGCAGGGCGTGCAGGGTGAGCGCGCCGCGCTTGTAGACCCGGTCGTCGAACATGTCGGAGGGCCCCGGATCGCCGAGCATCAGGTCGGCGGGCAGCTGCGACACCTGCGCGTGGTGCTCTCGGGCGAGCTCGTCGGCAGAGGCCTTGCCCGCGGCATCCGACCACAGCCACTCGGCGTAGCAGCAGAAGCCCTCGTTCAGCCAGATGTCCTGCCACCGGTCGACGCCGACGCTGTTGCCGAACCACTGGTGCGCGAGCTCGTGTGCGATGAGCCGCTCTTCACCGCCGTGCCCGTCGATGTGGTTGGCCCCGAACACCGCCAGCCCTTGGGCCTCGAGCGGGATCTCGAGCTCGTCGGGGGTGACGACGACCGAGTACTGCTCGAACGGGTACGCGCCGAAGCAGTCGTCGAACACCTCGAGCATTGCCGGCAGCGGGTCGAAGTCGGCGCGCACCCGGCGCTCGAGCGCCCGCGGGAAGTACACCGCGGTCTCGGTGACCGTGCTCGGGAGCACCCGCTTCGCGTAGCGCCCGAGCTGCACCATGAGCAGGTAGCTCGCCGTGGGCTCGCGCTGCTCGTAGACCCACACGCCCTGCCCGGCGACCACACGGTGCTCGACCAGCTCGCCGTTCGCGACGACCGTGTACGCGGCGTCGGTCTCGAACCGCAGGCGATAGCTCGCCTTGTCGCTCGGGTGATCGTTGCACGGGAACCAGGTGGGCGCGCCCGACGGCTGCGACGCGACGAGCACGCCGTCGTCGAGCTCCTCCCAGCCGATCGCGCCCCAGCGGGTGCGTCGCGGTTTCGGGGCGCCGCCGTATTCGATGACCACGGATGCCTCGGCCCCCGCCTCGATCGCCTGCGGCGGCGTGATGCGCAGCTTGCCGTGCACCTGCCGGAAGTCGGCCTTGCGACCGTCGACCCGCACCCGTGACGCCGCGAGCCCGACGAGGTCGAGGGTGAATCGCGCGAGCGGCTGCATGGCCTGCAGGCGCAGTTCGGCGACGCCGTCGAGTCGGTTGCGGGCGATGCGGTACTTGAGGTTCAACGAGTTCGACAGCGTGCGGTAGCCGCCGTTGCCGCTCTGCGGCACATAGGGGTCGCCGGCGGTCTCGGCGCCGATCTCGTTCGCGTGCATCAGCGCACCCGCGCGTGGTAGTCGGCGATGCGCACCGCGCGCCACGGCCCGATGGGGTTGCCGCTCCAGCGGCTGCCCACGGGGACTGCTTCACCGCGCATCACGAGCGAGGCCGGGCCGACGGTGGCATGCGCGCCGATGCTTGCGGCGGGCAGGATCACGCTGTGCGGGCCGAGCGTCGCGCCGGTCTCGAGGGTGACGTGGTCCATGCTCATGATTCGATCATGGAACAGGTGGGTCTGCACGACGCAACCGCGGTTCACGGTCGACCCGTCGCCGAGGGTCACGAGGTCGGCCTCGGGCAGCCAGTAGCTGTCGCACCAGACGCCGCGTCCGATGCGGGCGCCGAGCGAGCGCAGCCACACGGCGAGCGCGGGCGTTCCGGCAGCCGCGTTCGCGAACCACGGTGCGGCGACCATCTCGACGAAGGTGTCGGACACCTCGGTGCGCCACACGAAGTTCGACCAGAGCGGGTACTCGGCAACCGCGATGCGCCCGACGAACGCCCACTTCGCGATGGTCGAGACGAGCGCCGCGACGCCGCCGGCCGCGAGCATCACGACGCCGCTGACGAGCAGGGCGACGAACACCCCGTAGGTGTCGGTGAGCCACGCGAGCGTGAACAGCACGCCGAGGCCGATGCCGCACGTGACGAAGACCGGCACGATGCGGCAGAGCTCCCACAGCGCCCTGGCGACGCGCAAGCCGTAGGGCGGCTGGTACGTGCGGCTCTCGTCGGACTCGAGGGTGGCTCGGCGCAGCCGCACCGGCGGCGACCCGAGCCACGAGGTGCCCGGCTTCGACTTCGAGGGTGCGACCGACAGCACGGCCACGAGCGCGTCCTTGGCGAGCCGGTGGCCGGCGGTGGCGATGCCCGAGTTGCCGAGGAACGCGCGCTTGCCGATGCGCGCCCGCGCGAGCCGCATCCACCCGCCCTGCAGTTCGTACGAGGCGACCATGGTGTCGTCGGCGAGGAACGCGTGGTCGCCGATCGTGGTGAGCGACGGGATGAGCAGCACGGTGGATGCCTCGACGCCGCGCCCGACGTCGGCGCCGAGCAGGCGCAGCCAGATGGGGGTGAACAGGCTCGAGTAGAGCGGGAACAGGATGGTGCGCGACGCGTCGAGCAGGCGCTCGGTGGTCCACGCCTGCCAGCCGATGCGGCTGCGCACGGGGTGCGTCCCCTCGTCGAGCCTGATGGCGAGCAGCCGCACCGCGATGACGACGAGACCCGCGAACACGACCCCGGCGACGAGGGTTGCGGGCACGAGCCACGCGAGCGCGCGCAGCGCCGCCTGACCGAGGTCATCGGAGCCGGCGATGCCGAGGGCGATCACGACACCGCCCGAGGCGAATGCCGTCAACGGCAGC
Organism: Agromyces humatus; assembly: GCF_021228295.1. GTDB lineage: Bacteria > Actinomycetota > Actinomycetes > Actinomycetales > Microbacteriaceae > Agromyces > Agromyces humatus. The sequence continues at coordinate 59,208 of NZ_JAJQPD010000008.1, read as the reverse complement.
AGCGCGAGGAAGATCGACGACAGCCCGTAGGCGACGAGCCAACGGCCGGGTCGCGGCGGTTCGGCCGACTTCGGCTCGGCGGGTCCGATGCGCTCGGCGGGCGACCCGGCCCAGCGCTGGCCCGACGGCACGCGCCCGAACACGGCCGACCCGGGCGCGACCTCGGCGCCGCGGCCGATGCGCGCGCCCGGCAGCAGCGTGCTGCGCGTGCCGATCGTGGCCTCGGCACCGATGCGCACCCGGCCGATGCGCACGAGATCGCCGTCGATCCAGTAGCCGGCGAGGTCGACCTCGGGCTCGATGGCGGCGTGATCGCCGATCGTCAGCATGCCCGTGACGGGCGGCAGCGTGTGCAGGTCGACGTCGCGCCCCACCTTCGCACCGAGCGCGCGGGCGTAGTTGGTCACCCACGGCGCCCCCGACAGGCCGACCGGGTCGACCTGGTGCGCGATCTGGTCGGCGAGCCACATGCGCATGTGCACCGAGCCGCCCCGCGGGTAGTCGCCGGGCTCGAGCCCCGCGAGCAGCAGCCGCGCCCCGATGACGGCGATGCCCATGCGGCCGAAGGGGGTCGCGAAGATGAGGAGCCCGACGATGAGCAGCCACAGCGGCACCGTGGGCAGGAACCCGAAGTCGTCGCTCACCGCGCGCAGGATCGTCGTCGACGTGAGCAGGTAGAGCAGCCATCGCGCCCCGCTCAGGATGAACAGCGGCACACCCACGAGCGTCTGCAGCCACTGCGTGCCCCGCGGTGTCGGCTCGGGCTGGTGGAACGTCACCGGTTCGGATGACCCGTCGCCGACCCGCGCGTCGAGCTCGTCGGCCATCGCGCCGAGCCGAGGGTGGTCGTAGATGTCGGCGACCGTGAACTCGGGATCGCGGGTACGCAGTCGGCTCACGAGCTGCGCCGCCGACAGCGACCCGCCGCCGAGGTCGAAGAAGCTCGCGTCGGGCTCGGTCACCGGCACGCCGAGCACGGCCTGCCACTGCTCGGCGAGCCAGGCAGCGGACTCGCCGAGGCCCGCGGCATCGAGTTCGACACCGGGCAGCGGCCACGGCAGTGCGGCCTTGTCGACCTTGCCCGACGTGCGGGTGGGCAGGTCGTCGAGCACCGCGAGCAGCGGCACGAGCGCCGCAGGCAGCTCTTCGGTGAGCCGAGCCCGGGCCGCGGACTGGTCGAAGGCATCGGTCACGGCGAGGTAGCCGACGAGCACCTTGTTGCCCGCCTCGGTCGTGCGCACGGCGGCCGCCGCGGCGCTCACGCCCGCAAGCTCCAACAGCGCCGACTCGATCTCGCCGAGCTCGATGCGACGACCGCCGACCTTCACCTGGTCGTCGGCCCTGCCCAGGAAGAGCAGCCCGACGCCGTCGAACGCCACGAGGTCGCCCGAACGGTAGGCGCGCTCCCAGCCGAGGGTCGGCATCGCCGAGTACTTCTGCGCGTCCTTCTCGGGGTCGAGGTACCGCGCGAGCCCGACGCCGCCGATGATGAGCTCGCCCGGCTCGCCGTCCGCGACGGGGCTGCCCTCGGCATCGACCACGGCGAGCGCCCAGCCGTCGAGCGGCAGGCCGATGCGCACCGGACCTTCGGCGTCCATGAGCGCGGCACACGCGACGACCGTGGCCTCGGTGGGCCCGTAGGTGTTCCACACCTCGCGCTCGGGAGCGGTGAGGCGCGCAGCGAGCTCGGGCGGCACGGCCTCGCCGCCGAAGATCAGCAGGCGCACGTTCTCGATCGCCTCGGCCGGCCACAGCGCCGCGAGGGTCGGCACCGTCGAGACCACCGTGATGCCGTGCGTGATCATCCACGGGCCGAGGTCCATGCCGCTGCGCACGAGACTGCGAGGCGCCGGAACGAGGCACGCGCCGTGACGCCACGCGAGCCACATCTCCTCGCATGAGGCGTCGAAGGCGACCGAGAGCCCGGCCAGCACGCGGTCGCCCGGGCCCAGCGGCTCACCCTGCAGGAACAGCCGCGCCTCGGCATCGACGAACGCCGCGGCCGAACGATGCGTCACCGCGACGCCCTTGGGGGTGCCGGTCGAGCCCGAGGTGAAGATGATCCACGCGTCGTCGTCGAGCGTGGGCGGAGTCGCGATGGGCGTCGCATGCGTGCTCGGGTGCGGCGGTTCGCCGTCGAACAGCTCGGGCGACGGGCCATCCGCGAACCCGGCGCTCGGGCGGAACTCGCCGCGACCCGAGATGACGCCCCGCACGGCGGCCTCGCCGAAGACGAGCTGCGCACGCTCCTCGGGGTCGTCGGCATCGACGGGCACGTAGGCCGCGCCCGCGGCCATCGCGCCGAGGATCGCGATGTACAGCTCCCGCGAGCCCGAGGCCATGCGCACGCCGACCCGATCTCCGCGGCGAACTCCCGCCTCGTGCAGGCGGGCGGCCGTGCGCACCACCCGCGCCATGAGTTCGCGGTAGCTGAGTGCGCCGTCGGCGTCTTCGAGCGCTGACGCGTCGGGATGCCGCTGCGTCGTGTCGCGCAGCACGTCGAGCAAGGTGCGCGGAGGGGTGGCCTCGCTCGAGCGATCGAGGGCTCCCGGAGCGTCAGTGGTCACGCGACCTCCTCTGGGAACGGGGACGACCGCGACGCGCCGAGGCGGCGCCGCGTCATGGAGCGATCAAGTGTCAGTCGCGGAGGAAGACGATCAGTTGCGCTTTGGTGAACCGTGAGTATCCGGGGATGCCGCGTTCGCGGGCGAGGCTGCGCAGGTGCACGACCGTCATCTCCTCGAGCGCCGTCGTCGCTGCGGGGCTCGCCGGGGCCGGCTTCGCCGCGGCGGGTTCGGCTGCGGAGGGTTCGGCTGCGGAGGTCGTCGCGCCAGGCTTGGCCGAAGATTTCGTCGCCGGCTTCGTCGCGCCAGGCTTGGCCGAAGATTTCGTCGCCGGTTTCGTCGCGGCAGGCTTGGCCGAAGATTTCGTCGCTGGCTTCTTCTTCGCGGCAGGCTCGGCTGAAGATTTCGTCACCGGCTTTGTCGCGGCAGGCTTGGCCGAAGATTTCGTCGCCGGCTTCTTCGCGGTGGGCTTGGCCACGGGCTTCTTCGCCGCGGGCGGCTTCGTCGTCGCGACGGACGCGGCCGCAGCCTTCGCCGCCGGTGTCTTCGTGGCAGGCGACTTCTTCGCCTCGGTGGTCGACGCGCGTTTCGCGACCGCCTGCTTCGCCTTCGCCTTCGCCGGCTTGTCGGACTTCGCCGCGTTCTCGATCTTCTGCTTCACGACCGCGGCCTCGACGCGCAGCCGAGACGCAACGCGATCGAGGTCGGACCCGACCTCGGCCGCGCGCTTCTTCGCGCCCTTGTCGACCTTCTTTGCGAGACGTCTCGCCTCGGCCAGCGCCTCGGCCGCCGCATCGAGTGCCTCGCGTGCCTTCTTCAGCGCCTTGGACGCGGCCTTCTCGGCCTTGCTTCGTGCCATTGCCCACCCCTGACCCCGACGCGGACGAACCCGTGCGGTCGGGTGCAAGGATATCGCGGCGAGGTTACGCGGCCCGAAGTTCGTTCAGCACGTCGTCGAGCCGCTCGTCCGCCCGGCCGCGACCTACTGCGCCGCCAGCGCCGCCTTCAGCGCCTCGAGCACCGTCGGGTCCTCGATCGTGGCGGGTACCTTGTAGGTCTCGCCGTCGGCGATCTGGCGCATGGTCTTGCGCAGGATCTTGCCCGAGCGGGTCTTCGGCAGGCGCTCGAGCACGGTGACGTCGCGGAACGCCGCGACGGGCCCCACTGTCTCGCGAACGAGCGCGACCAGTTCCTTCACGAGCACGTCGTGGTCGATCGATGCCCCGTGCTTGAGTGTCACGAATCCGGCCGCGCGTTGCCCCTTCAGTTCGTCGTGGATGCCGATCACGGCGACCTCTGCGATCGCGGGGTGGTGGTTGATGGCCTCCTCGAGCGTGCCGGTGGAGAGCCGGTGTCCTGCGACGTTGATGACGTCATCCGTGCGCCCCATGACATAGACGTACCCGTCGTCGTCGACGTAACCGCTGTCGCCGGTTGCGTAGTACCCGGGGAAGGCGGTGAGGTACGACGAGACGTACCGCTCGTCACCGCTCCAGAGAGTGGGCAGACTCCCCGGCGGGAGCGGCAACCCGAGCACGATGTTGCCCTCGACTCCGGTCTCGACCTGCCTGCCCTTGCCGTCGACGACCGCGAGCCGGTAACCGGGCACGGGAAGCGAGGGCGAGCCCGGCTTCACGGGCAGCGGCTCGATGCCCCGAGGGTTCGCCACGATCGCCCACCCCGTCTCGGTCTGCCACCAGTGGTCGATGACCGGACAGTGGAGGGCCTTGTCCATCCAGTGATAGGTCTCGGTGTCGAGCCGTTCACCGGCGAGGAAGATCGCGTCGAGGGTCGACGTGTCATACCTGGCGAGCTCAATGAGATCGGGATCGACGCGGCGGATGGCGCGCACGGCGGTCGGCGCCGAGAAGAGCACCTTGACGTCGTACTCCTCGACGATTCGCCAGAACGCACCTGCATCTGGTGTGCCGATCGGCTTGCCCTCGTAGAGCACCGTCGTCGCCCCGGCGAGCAGGGGGCCGTAGACGATGTAGCTGTGGCCCACTACCCAGCCGACGTCGGACGCCGTCCACATGACGTCTCCGGCGTCGACGTTGTAGATGTTCTTCATCGACCAGGCGAGGGCCACGGCGTACCCGCCGCTGTCGCGCACGACGCCCTTCGGCGTGCCGGTCGTACCCGAGGTGTAGAGCACGTACAGCGGGTCGGTCGCCTCGACGGCGACGGGCTCGACGGCTTCGGCCTTCGCGAGTTCCTCGTCCCAGTCGGCCCAGCGCACGCCGACCCGGCCGTCGAACTCGGCTGCGGTGCCCGGCACGGCCTCGCGACTGCGCACGATGACGGTCTCGACGCTGAGCTCGTCAGCGGAAACGACGCGGATCGACTGCGTCACGGCGTCGGTCACCGAGCGGTCGCCGATGATCATGGCGAGGGCCTTCTCGATGATCGGCAGGTACTCGACGGAGCGGCCCGGCTCGAGACCGCCCGACGACGTGACGATGACCCGGGGTCGGGAATCCTGGATGCGCACCGCGAGTTCGTTGGCCGCGAAGCCACCGAATACCACGGAGTGCACGGCACCGATGCGGGCGCAGGCGAGCATGGCGATCACGGCCTCGGGCGTCATCGGCAGGTAGATTGCGACCCGGTCACCCTTCTCGACGCCGTTGTTGCGCAGCACGCCGGCGAAGAGCGCGACCTCATGCAGCAGCTCGCTGTAGGTGAAGGTGCGCTTCGAGCCCGTCATGGCCGAGTCGTAGGCGAGTGCCACCTGATCACCACGGCCGGCCGCGACCCAGCGGTCGAGCGCGTTCTCGCTGACGTTGAGGATTCCGTCGGGGAACCAGCGATAGATGGGAGCTGCGCCGTCGTCGAGGCCACGCTCGGGAGCGTGACGCCAGTCGACCAGCGCAGCTGCCTCGAGCCAGAACTCGTCGGGCGACTCGATGCTGCGGCGATACTCGTCAGCGTGACGACGGACGTCGGTGTCGGCCATGCGCTTCCTCCGTTCGGAGCCGCGACGAGTGCCGCGTCATCGGGACGAGGCCCACCCTACGACTCCGGCGCGGCGAACGCCCGCGATGCGCGACGAGTGGCATGCGCGACGCAGAGAGCAGAGACCTGCAGCCTGGAGGCCGCGCTGTCGACCTTGCCTATCCCCTGAGGTCCTCCAGCGCCTGCGCCAGCCGCTCGACCGCCCAGTCGAGGTCGGCGGGCTCGACGACGATCGGCGGCGCGAGCCGAATGGTCGAGCCGTGCGTGTCCTTCGCGAGCACGCCGTGGCGCATGAGCGCCTCGCACACCTCACGCCCCGTGGCGATCGAGGGGTCGATGTCGATGCCGGCCCACAGCCCGGCACCGCGCACTGCGACGACGCCGTTGCCGATGAGCCGTTGGAGGCGTTCGTGCAATCGCGCCCCGAGCTCGCGCGCACGCCGCTGCGGGTCGCCGGTGGCGAGCATGCGCACGACCTCGAGCCCGACCGCCGCGGCGAGCGGATTGCCACCGAAGGTCGAGCCGTGCTCGCCCGGCCGCAGCACGCCGAGCACGTCGCGGTCGCCCACGACGGCCGACACGGGCACGACGCCACCGCCGAGCGCCTTGCCGAGCAGGTACAGGTCGGGAACGACCCCGACGAGCTCGCACGCGAACGTCGCGCCGACCCGGCCCAGCCCCGACTGGATCTCGTCGGCGATGAGCAGCACGCGATGCTCGGTGCAGAGCTCACGCAACCGCGGCAGGAAGTCGGCGGGCGGCACGACGATGCCCGACTCGCCCTGGATCGGCTCGACGAGCACCGCGACGGTGTTCTCGTCGATCGCCTCGGCCACGGCGGCGGCGTCGCCGTAGGGCACCGTGCGAAAGCCCGGCGTATAGGGCCCGAAGTCATCCCGCGCGTCGGGGTCGTCGCTGAACGAGATGATCGTGGTCGTGCGGCCGTGGAAGTTGCCCGCCATCACGATGATGTTCGCGGCGTCGGGCGCGACGCCCTTCACCCGGTAGCCCCACGCCCGCGCGACCTTGATGCCCGACTCGACCGCCTCGGCGCCCGTGTTCATGGGCAGCACCATGTCCTTGCCGCAGAGTTCGGCCAGCTCGGCGACGAACGGCCCGAGCCGGTCGTTGTGGAAGGCGCGACTCGTGAGCGTGATACGGGCGAGCTGCTCGCGCGCGGCCGCCACGAGCCGCGGGTTGCCATGACCGAAATTCACCGCCGAGTACGCGGCAAGGCAGTCGAGATACCGCCGGCCCGCGACATCCGTCACCCAGGCGCCCTCGCCCGACGCGACGACGACCGGCAGCGGATGGTAGGTGTGCGCGGCATGCTCGTCTTCGAGTGCGATCGCGGCACTCGTGGCATCGGTCGTCGCCGAGGAATCGGTCGTCACGGTCATCGGCGCAGTTCCAGCGTGCAGCACTTGACGCCGCCGCCGCCGAGCAGCAGCTCGGACAGGTCGACGCCGATGGGGTTGTAGCCGTGTTCACGCAGCTGGCGCTCGAAGTCGGCCGCACGAGACGCGATGACCACGTTGTAGCCGTCGCTGAACGAGTTGAGTCCGAGGATCGCCGCGTCGGTCTCGTTCACGATGATCGCGTCGGGATACCGGTCGCGAAGCACGGCGACGGATGCCTCGTCGAACGCGCTCGGCAGGTACGCGATGTGCTCCTGGCCGGGAGTGGGGTCGAGCACGGCGAGGGCCGTGTCGAGGTGGTAGAAGCTCGGGTTCACGAGCGTCAGCGTCACGACGTCGCGGCCGAACACCCGCGCGAGCTCTTCGTGCGAGCCCGAATCGCTGCGGAATCCCGTGCCCGCGAGGATCGTGTCGCCGACGAGCAGGAAGTCGCCCTCACCCTCGTTGACCTCGTCGGGCACGTGCACGTCGAAGCCGGCGTCGCCGAACCACCGCATGTAGGCGGGCCCCTCGGGCTGCCGCTCGGGGTGGGTGAACTTCGCGCCGTAGGCGATGCCGTCGAGCACGAAGCCGCCGTTCGCGGCGTAGACCATGTCGGGCAGGCCATCGACGGGATCGATCAGCTGCACGTCGTAGCCCAGCTCGACGTAGGTGTCGTACAGGGTCTGCCACTGCGCGAGGGCGAGTTCGGTATCGGTCGGCGCCGCGGGGTTCATCCACGGGTTGATGCGGTACACGACCGTGAAGTGCTCGGGGCGGCACATGAGCACTGCGCGGCCGGTGGGGCGACGCTCGGGCGTCATGGCGGGCTGCGGCTCGGTTCCGACCAGCGTCGACATCTCACTCCTTCGTGGGTGCGGTGCAAAGCCCCGGCGACGACGTTCGGGTCTCGCGGCCGCCGGGGCTACTCCTTTCAGTGTGAACCGAATTCCGTTGCGGTTGGCCGCTTCTGACGCAAGATTCAAGCGCATTCGGCGACGAGAAGCACGAATAGTGCGATAAGGCCAGCGGATGACGCAGACAACGGTTCGCGTCCGGCCCTCTGCTGCGGCATCCTGAGTCGACGATGTGATGCAGGGCCGCTCTGGGTGCCCTCCGACCGCGAACCGGCGACGATGATGCGCCAGTCGCCCGTACCCGAGCGATCGCCGCATCAGGCGCAGGAAATCTGCGCTGAATGCTATTCGAGCGCAACGGATCCACGTACACTCCGAGCATGGACAACCTCGATCGAGCAATCCTCGATCTGCTCAGGCAGAATTCCCGGGCGGGGTACGGCGACATCGGTTCGGCGGTCGGGCTCTCGGCGTCAGCGGTCAAGCGCCGCGTCGACCGGCTCGTCGCCGACGGCGTCATCCGCTCGTTCACGATCCAGGTCGACCCCACGGTCGACGGCATGTCGACCGAAGCGTACGTCGAGCTGTTCTGCCGTGGCACGGTCGCGCCCGACGAACTGCAGCGCATCCTGCAGGGCGTGCCCGAGGTCGTCTACGCCGGCACCGTCACCGGCTCGGCCGACGCCATCGTGCATATGCGCGCCCGCGACATCGCGTCGCTCGAAGACGCCCTCGAGCGCGTGCGCATCGCACCCAACGTCGATCACACCCGCAGCGCGATCGTGCTCTCGCGACTCGTGAATCGGAACCGCGACTGACGATGACCCGCGTCGTCACGGAGCAGGTGGGCTCGACATGAGATTCACGATCGACCACGAGGCATCCGAGCCGCCCTTCGAACAGTTGCGGCGACAGGTGACCGACGCGGTGCGATCGGGCACGCTCGCCCCCGGCGCACGCATGCCCACCGTGCGGGCGCTCGCCGACGAGCTGGGGCTCGCCGTCAACACCGTGGCGAAGGCGTACCGCGCACTCGAGACCGATCACGTCATCGAGACCCGCGGACGGGCGGGCAGCTTCGTCTCAGCCCAGGGCGACGCGGTCGCTCGCGAGGCGCAGCGGGCGGCGATCGCCTACGCCGACCGGGTGCGCCACCTCGGCATCGACCGCGCGACCGCCCTCGACATGGTGGCGTCGGCCCTCGACGCCGAGAGCTGACCGTTCAGCGCGGATCGCGTTCCCAGTGCAGGAAGACACGCCGATACAGCGACCCGGGTGCAGCGCCGCGGCGGCGTGCCGCACGAGAGTTCCTGTTCTGACGACGGGGCCGAGGTGCCGGCCGCGGTCGATACCTCGTCGACGCCGCTACTCGGCGGGCGTGGGGATGGGCTGCTTCGGCAGCTTGCGCACCTTCGCGCGGCGCCGCCGGCGCTCGGGGATCATCGAGCGCATCTCTTCAAGCCGGCCGAAGCACAGCAGCCGGTCGTCGGCCTCGAGCACGACGCCCTTGCGCGGGTTCGGGATCACGGTCGTGCCACGGTGCAGCGTGAGCACGGTGATGTCGCGGTCCCACAGCCCCGATTCGCCCAGCGTCTTGCCGATGAGGTCGGCCGCGCCGTGCACGAGCAGCTCGGCCACACCGTAACCGGTCGAGACGGTGAGCCGCTGTCGCACGTCGATCTCGGGGAAGGCGACCTGGTTGGCGATGTAGTCGATGATCGCGCCCGCGACGTCGAGCTTCGTCGCGGTCTCGATGCCCTCGAGGCCGGGCGACGAGTTCACCTCCATGACGAGGGGCCCCTCGTCTCCCTCGAGCATGTCGACGCCGGCGACCCGCAGGCCCATGATCTGCGCCGAGCGCACCGCCGCCTGCTCGTACTCGGGCGAGAGCTCGACCGGTTCGACCGAGCCGCCGCGGTGCACGTTCGAGCGGAACTCGTCGCCGCTCGCGACGCGACGCATCGCCGCGACGACGCGGTCGCCGACGACGAGCGCACGGATGTCGCGACCGCGGCTCTCTTTCACGAAGTGCTGGATCAACACGTTCTGCTTCGTCGAGTGCAGCGTCTCGATGATCGCCTCGGCGACCTTGACCTCGGGAGCGAGGATGACCCCGATGCCCTGCGTGCCCTCGAGCAGCTTGATGACCACTGGAGCGCCGCCCACGCGAGCGATCGCCGGGCGCACGTCGGCGCGGTTGCGCACGAAGGCCGTCGGCGGCATGCCGATGTTGTGGCGCGAGAGGATCTGCGTGGCGCGCAGCTTGTCGCGCGAGTTCGAGATGCCGTTGGCGGTGTTCGGCGTGTATACGTCCATCTGCTCGAACTGGCGCACGACCGCCGTGCCGAAGTACGTGATGGAGTTGCCGATACGCGGCAGCACCGCGTCGTAGTCGGAGAGCTGACGGCCGCGATACTGCAGGTCGGGCTCGCCGCGCGACAGGTCGATCGCGAAGCGCAGGGTGTTCAGAACCTTGACGTCATGGCCGCGTTGCTGGGCTGCGGCCTTGAGTCGTTGGGTGGAGTATGCCTGTGGGGCGCGCGAGAGAATCGCGAGTTTCATCATTGTCCCTGCGAAAATGGTGTCGTGTCGAAGCCCCACCATTCAAACACCATCGCGGGATGGCGCGAATGGGTGAGCCTGCCCGAAGCCGACGTGCCGTGGATCAAGGCGAAGCTCGACACCGGCGCCCGCACCTCGTCACTGCACGCCTTCGACCTCGAAGAGCTGCGTCGCGGCGATGAGGCATTCGTGCGATTCGGCATCCACCCCTGGCAGGACAGTGAAGACGACGCCGTGGTGTTCGAGTGCCCCGTGTACGACCGGCGGCACGTGCGCAGCTCGTCGGGCCACGGCGAAGAGCGCATCGTCGTGCTCATGGACGTGGTGCTCATGGAGCACCGCGTCACCGCCGAGGTCACGCTCACGAACCGCGACGAGATGGGCTTCCGCATGCTCATCGGCCGCGAGGCGCTCCGGCACGGGTTCATGGTCGACCCGGCGCGCTCGTTCGTGGGCGGTCGCGCGCCACGCGGCATCCGTCGCCGCAATCGCGGCCGGCACGTGCCCACCCCGCAGGTCTAGAGCACGCGCTCTGCAGGTCTAGAGCACGCGCTGCACCCCGAGCGCCTCGAGCCGCGCCGGGTCGGCCAGCACCTCGATGCCGACGATGCGATCGCCGACGATGTCGAACGCCATGATCGACACCACGTGATCGTGCATGACCGCCGCGACGCCGGGTCGTCCGTCGATGAGGATCGGCGTCGAATGCGCCGCCAATCGGCCCGACAGCACGGCCTGCTCGGCGATCGCCTGCGCGCCCTCGACGATCTGCTTCGAGGTTCCGTAGTCCGCCTTCAGCACCGCGCCGTCATCGAGCAGCGAGAGGAGCTCGACGAGGTTCCCGTCGCGCGCCGCGGCCAGCCACGCGTGCACGATGCGCCGGCCGCGCTCGCGATCCGGTCGCGGGGGCTCCTCGGCGCCGCGCACGCGCCGGCGCGCGCGGGAGGCGAGCTGCCGAGCCGCCTCCGGCGACCGGTCGAGCACCGCCGCGATCTCGTCGAACGACTGCCCGAACACGTCGTGCAGCACGAGCGCGATCCGCTCGGCCGGACTCAGCGTCTCGAGGAGCACGAGCAACGCGGTGCTGATGCGATCGCTCTGCACCACCAACTCGGCGGGGTCCGCACCGACCGCGACGGGCTCGTCCCGCCACGGCTCGACCTGCCACGAGTGCTCGCGCGTACGCCTCGGGGCGCGCAGCAGGTCGAGGCTCACGCGTGAGACGACCGTGGTCAGCCACGCATCGAGGTTGTCGATGCTCGAGGCATCCACCCGTTCGAGCCGGAGCCACGTCTCCTGGACCGCATCGTCGGCATCCGCGGTCGAGCCGAGCAGCTGCATCGCGATGGCCCGCAGCCGCCGGCGCTCGGTCTCGAACCGCCTCGCCAGGATTCTCCGGTCGGTCATGTCACATCTCCTCGTGCTCGATCGTCGGAATGTCGACGAGGGAACACCCTCGGATGTGACATGAGAGGAAGAAGACCATGAATGCACCTCTGCTCGTGACCGGCGGCACCGGCAACATCGGCAGCCGCGTGGTTCCATTGCTTCGTGAGGCCGGTCGCGACATCCGGATCCTCTCCCGCCATCCGCGCGCGGATGAGCCCGGCATCCAGCATGTCGAAGCCGACACCGTCGCCGGGAGTGGACTCGCCGCGGCGCTCGAGGGCGTCGACGTCCTGCTGCACTTGGCCGGCGGCGCGAAGGGCGACGACATCGCGGCGCGCAACCTGGCCGCCGCCGCTCGTGCGGCGGGCGTGGCGCATCTCATCCTCATCTCGGTCGTCGGCGCCGACCGGATGCCGATCGGATACTTCCGCGGCAAGGCCGAGGCCGAGCAGGCGATCGCCGGGTCGGGGGTGCCGTGGACGGTGCTGCGCGCCGCACAGCTGCACGACTTCGTGCTCCCGGTCGTGCGCGGCCTGGCGAAGCTGCCGCTGCTGCCCGTGCCGGGTGGGCTGCGGTTCGAACCGGTCCACGGCGACGAGGTCGCCGCGCGCCTCGCCGAGCTCGCGCTCGGCGGGCCCGCGGGTCGGGTCGCGGACCTCGCCGGACCCGACGTGCTCGACATCCGGCAGCTGGCTGAGACCTATGCCGAGGTGACCGGTGGGCGGGCGCGGCGGCCACTTCCGATCCGCCTCCCCGGCGCCGTGGGTCGCGCGTATCGTGCGGGTGAGAACCTGACCGGTGAGGGCACGCAGCGCGGGGAGCGGACCTGGCGGGAGTTCCTGCGCGAACAGGTCACGGCAGGCGACCGCGCGCCGGTCGAGTAGCGACGCGTACCGAGACCGCAGATCCGCTCGCGACGGGTCTCGATACGCTGGTCTCGAGACGGCGCTTCGCGCCTCCTCGACCCACCGCCTTCGTCGCTACTCGACCGACCCTCAGATGACCCCGTCGGAGATCGTCGTCGGGTTGCCGAACCGGTGGTTCGTGATCGAGATCGCCTGCTCGTGCAGGAACGGCAGCAGCTCGACGCGGCCCGACGGCGTCACCGGGTGCGACCACACGGCGATATCGGGCGTTCCGCCGAGCGCGTCGGCGAGCGCCGACGCCCCGCCGCCGATGAGCCGCACGCGCGGCGTCGCGATGGCACCACGAGCGGCGCGGGCGAGCCAGTCACCGTCGCCCTCGCGCACGACCGAGACGTCGCGCGCGGCGAGCAGCCGGCGAACTCCGTTCGGCAGCTCGACCGCGGTCGACACCATCATCGGCGCGTTCGCGAGCAGGCCGGCGGCGATGACGCGCAGGCCCTCGGCGAGCGTCGCGTGCTCGCCGACGCGCACGGTCACCGGCAGGGATCGGTAGCGGAACAGGTTGCGTTCGACGCCGACGCCCGAGACATCCTTCACCGCACCGTACTCCTCGGCCCATGCGAGTTCGTCGCTGAGCGCCGAGCGGCGCAGCACCTCGAACGCCTCGTAGTCGAGGGCCGGCTGCGACAGCTCGATGAGCTGGGTGACCCGCTGCTCGAGCCCGCGCAGGTGCAGCGTGCTCGAGGTGTGGCCGTGCTGGGGCATCCAATCGCCGAGGCCGAACAGGTAGTTGGGCCCGCCCGCCTTCGCGCCGGCGCCGACCGCCGACCGCTTCCAGCCGCCGAACGGCTGCCGCTGCACGATCGCGCCGGTGATGCCGCGGTTCACGTAGAGGTTGCCCGCCTCGACCCGGTCGAGCCAGGTCGCGAGCTCGTCGGAATCGAGCGAGTGCAGGCCGGCCGTGAGTCCGTAGTCGACCGCGTTCTGCATGCGGATGGCTTCATCGAGGTCCTTCGCGTGCATGATGCCGAGCACCGGCCCGAAGAACTCGGTGAGGTGGAAGTACGAGCCCGCGGCGACGCCCGTGCGGATGCCGGGCGACCACAGCTTGCCGGTGGCGTCGAGCTGCTTGGGCTCGACGAGCCACTCCTCATCGATGCCGAGCTGGGTGAGCGCGTGCAGCAGCTTGCCGTTCGCGGGCTCGATGATCGGGCCCATCTGGCTCTGCGGATCGGCCGGGTAGCCCACGCGCAGCGACATCGCCGCGTCGACGAGCTGGCGGTGGAACCGCTCGGACTTCGCGACCGATCCGACGAGGATCACGAGCGACGCGGCCGAGCACTTCTGGCCCGCGTGGCCGAACGCGCTCTTGACGACATCGGATGCCGCGAGGTCGAGGTCGGCGCTCGGCGTCACGATGATCGCGTTCTTGCCGCTCGTCTCGGCGAGCAGCGGCAGGTCGTTGCGGAACGAGCGGAACAGCTGCGCCGTCTCGTAGGCACCGGTGAGGATGACCCTGCCGACCTCGGGCGCGGCGACGAGCTGACGGCCCAGGTCATGGTTCGCCAGGTCGACGAGCGCGAGCAGCTCACGCGGCACGCCGGCCTCCCACAGCGCCTCCACCATGACCGCGCCCGAGCGCTGTGCGAGCTTCGCGGGCTTGATGATGACGCCCGAGCCCGCGGCGAGCGCGGCGAGCACGCCGCCGGCCGGGATCGCGACGGGGAAGTTCCACGGCGGGGTGACGACCGTGAGCTGCGGCGGCACGAAGACGGCGCCCTGCACGTGGTCGAGCTCGCGGGCACGCTCGGCGTAGTAGTGCGCGAAGTCGATGGCCTCGCTGATCTCGGGGTCGGCCTCGGCGATGGTCTTTCCGGCCTCGGCGGCCATGACCTCGATGAGCCGGTCGCGGTTCGCGGCGAGGGCGAGGCCCGCACGGTGCAGCACCGCGGCGCGCTCGGCGCCCGGCAGCTCGCCCCACGCGCGGCCGCGAGCCGCGACGGTCTGGATGACGGTGTCGAGCGTGGCCGCGTCGGCGACGTGCGCGCCGGCGATCGTGTCGAGCCCGAGACGCGACTCGGGCACGCGGGCGAGGATGCGCCGGCCCCAGTCGCGGTTCGCGGCGAGCGCCGGGTCGGTGTCGGGCTCGTTGCGGAAGCCGGGCGTCAGGCCCGGTCCGGCGGGCGTGCCGGCGGGCGCCTGCGCAACGGCGGATGTCGCGCCATCCGCCGTTGCGAACCCACCGCCCGACCCGCGGGTGATGCCGAGCACGACGCCCGTGAGCGACGCGTCGTCGTCGAGCTCGCTGCCCGGGGCGGGAGCGGCGGTGATCGCCATCGCCGCGGCGAGCGCGTCGCCCTCCCACTCGGTGTGCCGGTTCTGGGTGCGGTTCGGCATCGGGGCCGGGACATCCGCCGCCTCGAACTCGGGGCGCAGCGCGTCGAGAGAACGCTGGAACCTGGCCTGCTCACGATCGAACAGCCCGCGGTCGTCGGCGAGCTCGAACACGGCCGACATGAAGTTGTCGTGGCTCGCGTTCTCTTCGAGGCGGCGGATCAGGTAGGCGATGGCCACGTCGAACTCGCTCGGGTTCACGACGGGCGTGTAGAGCAGCAGGTTGCCGACGTCGCGGCGCACCGCCTCGGCCTGGCCGGTCGCCATGCCGAGCAGCATCTCGAACTCGACGCGCGACTCGACGCCCCGCTCGCGAGCGGTGAGCCACGCGTGGGCGACGTCGAAGAGGTTATGACCGGCGACGCCGAGCTTCACGGCGTCGGTGCGCTCGGGCGTCATCGACCAGTCGAGCACACGCTTGTAGTTGGTGTCGGAGTCCTGCTTGGTGTCGTAGGTCGCAGTCGGCCAGCCGTGCACGGCCGCGTCGACGTGCTCCATCGCGAGGTTCGCGCCCTTGACGACGCGCACCTTGATGGGGGCGCCACCCGCGGCGCGGCGCTGCTTCGCCCACGCCGTGAGCTCCTGCATGGCGCCGAGCGCGTCGGGCAGGTAGGTCTGCAGCACGATGCCGGCCTCGAGCCCGCGCAGCTGCGGCTGGTCGAGCAGGGTCGTGAACACCGCGATCGTGAGGTCGAGGTCGCGGTACTCCTCCATGTCGAGGTTGATGAACTTCTTCCCGCTGGTTGAGCCTCTCGAAACCGAGCGCGCCTCGCTCTGCGCCGCCAGCTCGTAGAGCGGGGTGAGCTTCGCGACGACCTTCTGCACAGCCTCGTCGAACGACCACATCGACAGCTGGCTGACGACGCTCGACACCTTGATCGACACGTAGTCGACGTCGTCGCGCGCGAGGAACTCGTGGGTGCCCCGCAGGCGGCGGTTCGCTTCGTCTTCGCCGAGCACGGCCTCGCCGAGCAGGTTCAGGTTGAGGCGGTTGCCCGACTCGCGCAGGGTCTCGATCGCGGGGCCGAGCTTCTCGGGGGTCGCGTCGAGCACGAGGTGGCCGACCATCTGGCGCAGCACGCGCCGGGCGATCGGGATGACGAGCCACGGGAACCCCGGCGCCATCACCCCGCCGACACGGATCGCGGCCTTCAGGTACCACGGCAGGAACTTCGGGGTGAGCTTGGCGACCTGCTCGAGATTGCGGCCCGCGACGCCCAGGTCTTCGGGGCGCATGACGCCATCGACGAATCCGACGGTGAATGCGAGGCCGTTCGGATCCTTCAGCACGCCGGCGAGACGCTCGGCAGCGGGCTCGACAGGGTGCTCGGCGCTCTCGGCGAGCCAGCGGCGCACGAGTGCGACGACGTGATCGGTGTTCGGCCGGGCGTCGGTGGCGGCATTCGACATGGTCACGAGGGTACGTTCCTTTTCTGCGGGCGCGTCGGGGACTGCGCGCCTGTCGGATTAAGTGTGCGTCGCGACATCCGATCAGTACAGCGAATGATTCTGACGGATACTGTTCAGAGAAACCGAATGAATGAACGGATGTCCCGGAGGCAGACATGCTTGATGTGCGACGCCTGCGCCTGCTCGTCGAACTGAGCCAGCGCGGCACGCTCGCGGCCGTCGCCGAGGCCCTCTCGTACAGCCCCTCGTCGGTGTCGCAGCAGCTCAGTCAGCTCGAGCGCGAAGCGGGCGTGCCGCTGCTCGTGCAGGCGGGGCGTCGCGTGCAGCTCACGCCGCAGGCCGAGCTGCTCGTCGCCCACGCCCGCGCGGTGCTCGACCGGCTCGAAGAGGCCGAGGCCGAGGTCGCCCGCTCGCTCACCACGGTCGGCGGTACGGTGCGCATCGCCGTGTTCCAGTCGGCCGCGCACGCCGTCGTGCCGCAGGCGCTCACGCTGCTGCGCGTCGAACATCCCGAACTGCGCGTCGAGATCACCGAGCGCGAGCCCGAACTCGCGCTCTTCGACGTCGCCGCCCGCGACTTCGACCTCGTGGTGGCCGAGCAGTATCCCGGTCACACCCGCGCGCACCGCGCCGAGCTCGACCGGGTGCCGCTCGCCGCCGACGCCATCCGCCTCGCGCTGCCGCCCCACCCTGCCGGGCGGGTTGAGGAGCGCCCGACGAAGGACGCGTCTCGAAACCCCCTCGGGCAGGCCTCGGGGTTTCGAGACGGCGCTGGCGCGCCTCCTCAACCCACGGGGTCATCTCTCGGCGCCGGCGCGCCTCCTCAACCCACGGGGTCATCGCTCGCCGCCGCCGCGACACGGCCCTGGGTGCTCGAGCCCGAGGGCACCGCGTCGCGCGACTGGGCCGAGCAGCTCTGCCGCGACGCCGGGTTCGAGCCCGACGTGCGGTTCGAGACGGCCGACCTCATGGCGCACATCCGCCTCATCCGCTCGGGCAATGCCGTGGGGCTGCTGCCCGATCTCGTGTGGGCCGGCGAGGCGCCGAGCGTGACGCTCGTCGACCTGCCGGGACATCCGCTGCGCGAGGTGTTCACCTCGACCCGGCATGCCGCGGCCGTCAGGCCGGCCGTCGTCGCGTGCCGCGAGGCGCTCGCGAGGGCGGCCCGCGCGACGGCGACGCCGGCCTCCAGCTGACCTGGCTCCGTGCCAGTCGTCGGTGCCGCGAGCTAGGCTCGCAGGATGGCCGCGATTTCGTCCCGCTCCCTGCTGGCCGGCGCACTGCTGTTCGCGGCGACCGCCGTGCTCGCCGCATGCGTGAGCCCCGGCGGCTCCGCTCCCGAACCGACGCCGACGCCGACCCCGGTGCCGCAGCTCGACGCGGTCGGCGCCTGGGGCGGCCCGTCCATGGTCGGCGCACCGCCGGCGCTCGCCCTTGCCGACGACGGCACCGTCACAGGCACAGACGGCTGCAACCGCCTCGTCGGTTCGTGGGGCGACGACGGCGAGACGATCGCCTTCGAGCAGGTCGCATCGACGCGCATGGCTTGCGAGGGAGTCGACACGTGGCTCTCGGGCGTCGACACCGCGACGGTCGACGGCGACACGATGACGGTCTTCGACGGCGGCGGCGCCGAGATCGGCACCCTCGAGCGGTCGACCGACATCGACCCGAGCACGGTGCCGTCGGGCGATGCCGCCGCGTTCCTCGGCACGTGGGGCATTCCCAGCACTCCGCGCGAGCCCTCGATCACGATCAGAGCCGACGGCAGCGCGGGCGGCATGGACGGCTGCAACGAGTTCGGCGGCGAGTGGACGATCGACGGCGACACGCTCGTGTTCGGCGATGGCTTCTCGACCCAGGTCGGCTGCGACGGTATCGACTGGCTCGCCGGCCGGGCCACGGCGACCGTTTCGGGCGACACCATCACGTTCTTCGACGAGTCGGGCTCCGAGATCGGCACGCTGCCGCGCACGTCCTGAACCCAGCGGTGACACCCTGATCGAGACCCGAATCCGTGGCGGCATGTGGCCCTCGGGACTACCCTGCGACCATGGCTGGAATTCGGAAGATCTCGATCGCCGGCGGGGCCGTGTTCGCCCTGCTCGTGCTGGCGGGCTGCGCCGGTGTTCAAGGCGAGGCGCAGGGCGGTTCGGTCGACCCGGCGGGCACGTGGGGCGACACGTCCAACTCGAGCGTGCCCTCACTCGAACTGGCCGACGACGGCACCCTGAGCGGCACCGACGGCTGTAACACGCTGAACGGCTCGTGGAGTGTCGACGAGGCCGACCACGTGCAGTTCGAGGACGTCGCGACGACGCTCATGGCCTGCGAAGACGTCGACACGTGGCTCTCGGGCCTGAGCGAGGCGACCATCGCGGGCGACACGATGACCGTGCTCGGTCAGGACGGCGCCGAGATCGGCACCCTCGACCGCAGCGGCGGCGGCGACGCGCCCTCGGGGTACTAGGCCGGCCCCAGACCGGCGGCACCGTCGAGTTCGGGGTCGTAACCGACCACTGCATCTCCGGCAGGTCGCACCTCGTGCATCCACGGCGTGTAGCTCACGCCGACGAGCAGTCCCTCGGGGCTCATGAGGCGCGAGGTCGTCTGCCCCCACGGCTCCTCGTGCGCGCCGACCAGGATCTCATGTCCGCCCGCGCGGAGCTCGTCGACCGCCTCGGCCACGGCCTGCGGCGAGGCGACGTCGAACTCGATCCACGCCTGCGGCACAGGGCGGCCTGCCGGCCACTCGGCAGTGCCGAAGGTCGCCTCGGCGGCCTGGCTCAGCGGCCAGATGGCGAAGGCGTTGACGCCGGGAAGCCGCTCGGTGTGGAAGTAGCCGCTGTCCTCGCTGAAGGGGATGCCGAACGCCCCGCCCCAGAACTCGGACGAAGAGGCGTCGGCGCCGCCGATTGGACCGAACCCTGCCACGAATGCGATGTCCATGCGGTAAGCCAACGCCCTGCCGCCGACATCCGCAACGGTGCGCTGCCCTCGACACGGCTCGTGATCCGCCTATCGCGCACCAGCGAGGCCCGTGAGCCCCCCGCAGGTCGGCCGATACTCGCGCGCGCCGAACGCATCCTGCCATTCCGACGCGGTGAGGTCGCGGCCGGCGACGGTGCATGCGTGCCGCGCCCACAGCCCGGGATCGGTATCGAACTCGGCGACCGAGCCGTCGGCGTAGCCGATCCGGAGCATCGTGGCATCGCTGAACACCCCGTGTGCCGCCATGCTCGGCTGCGCCGATGAGAGGCGGGCGAAGGGCACAGCGGAATCGCCTGACGAGACGACGACCTCGCCGTCGTACCCGAGGCTGATGAGCGATTCGCCGTCGCCGGTGAAGACGACCCACGACACGGGCCCTTGGTGGATGGGCTCCGTCGAGCCGTACACGACCTCGCCGGTGGCGATGTCCAAGACCCCGAGGTCACCGTCGCGACCGCCGAACGCGTACCGCGATCCGTCGGGGCTGAACGCGGCACGGACGCCCCACGAGTCGAGCTCGACGCGACGCAGGATCGCACCGTCGTTCACATCCGCGAACACCACCTCGGTGCCCGACCCGGTGTCGATTCCCTGCGAGGTCACCGCAACGACACCGTCGGCCGCGCGGATGCCGGTCGCCGGCACACCGACATCGATCGTCGGTCGCAGCTGTTCGAGCGTGCGGGCGTCGAGAATGCGCACGTCGCCCGAACGCTCGGCCACGACCACGCTCCGGCCGTCGGGGGTGAACGCGAGCGCACCGCCGTTCGCCGCACCCGGGTCGCTCCTCGCGACGAGCTCGCCGGTCGGGGCATCCCACAGTTCGGCGACCCCGCTGCCGGTCACGGTTGCGAAGCGATCGCCGTCGGGATGGAAGGCCGCCCACCGGGCGGTCCCGGAGGGGATCGAGCGAACCACGCCCGTCGTCACCTCGATGAGATCCACGCTCGTCTCGCCCATCACCACGACGCGCTCCCCATGCGGAGCCACGAACGGCACGCCGGCGACCACGTGCTCGAGCGGGCGCTCAGTCAGGACCTCGCGGAACAGGCCGGAGTCGCCGGTGAGGTCCCATTCGATGACCGCACCGTCCGCTCCCGCGGTGAAGAGGGCACCGGACGGCCCGAACTCGACGCCGTGCACCGCCCCGACATGGGCTTCGAGAACATGGTTCCGCTCACCTGTGCGGGCGTCCCACACCATCGCGGTGTGATCGTTCCCCACTGTCGCGACGAGGGCGCCGTCGGGGCTGAACGCGGCATCCCGCACGTGGGCGGTGTGCCCGACGAGCTCGATGGTCGCCCCGGTGGCGGTGTCCTGGAGGAGCGCCTCGTTCCCGGTGCCGACGAGTGCGATCGAATGGCCATCGGGGCTGACGCCGAGAAGGCCGAGCCCGCCGTACGTGGCCCTGGCCTCCCCGGTCGCGGTGTCGAAGGCGACCGTGGAGCCGTAACCGCTCGCATAGAGCGTCTGCCCGTCGGGTGCGAACTCGACAGTGCCGAACACGAAGCGGTCGGGGGTCAGGGCCGGGTTCTCCCCGAGCTCGGTCAGATCCATGACGACGGCGGGCGCGTCGAGTTCGTCGGCGTGCCACACCGCGATGTTGCCCGGCGCCGGATACCACGGGATCGGCGCGATGGCGGCGATCATGGCGGCATCGTGGGAGAACGACACGTCGGCGACGGGCAGCGGGAAGCCGCCCAGCCGCGTGCCCTGCCCGCTGAGGTCGTCGGCGTCGACCAACCGTACGGCGACGTCGCGGCAGTCGGCGAACCAGCACTCCACGTTGACCGACGACACCGCGACGCTTCGGCCGTCGGGGCTGAGTTCGGCGTCGATATACGATGTGCCTTCGTCGCTGAGGCCGGCGATGGGCGCTCGGCCTTCGGTCTCGATGAGGGCGAGGTTCTCGAGACTGTCCACCACCACCGCACGACTCGTGTCGGACGAGAGATCGAAGTGGATGATCGGCGCATCCCCGCTGCGGATGACGCGGGACGCGAGCGGACTGCGCTGGAGCGTGTTGAGCAGGCTTCCCCGTGTCTCGACGCTGTCCCACAGGCCGATCGCCTCGGTCGCCAGCAGGAGTGCACGATCGTACGGCCGGTCGACGAGGGCGCGTGCCGAGATGCGGCGCGCCTCGGCGACCAACGCGCGATCGTCGGCCCGCTGACGCTCGATGAAGGCGAAGGCCGCCGCCCCGGCGGCCACGAGGGCGAGGACGGCGGCGCCCGCGGCGAGCCGCCGCAACCAGGCGACGCTCCGCTTCTCCCTGGCCAGCTGAAGTGTCGCGGCCCGCAGGTCGGCCTGCTCGCGCCCGACCGAGGCATCGAGGAATGACTCCTCGATCGAGGTGAGCTCGGGAGATGCGGCATCCCGCCACGCGAGCGCGGCGCTGAGCCGCGCTCCACGGTACAGCTCGCTGTCTGGACGCGACATGGCATCCCAGGCCTCGGCCGTCGCGGTGAGGTGCCGGAGGATGCGCTGCCCGTCGACGTCCTGCTCCAGCCACTCCGTCAGGCGCGGCCATGCCCGTGCGAGTGCTTCATGCGCGACCTCGACGGTGCCGTCGTCGCTCGTGAGCAGACGTGCGTCGACCAGGAGGCGCACGAGTTCGGCACGACGAGGATCGGAGGCGACGACGTCGAGCGGCATCCTGCGGCGAGTCGGAAGCGACTGAGGCGTGGCATCGACCAGACGCAGCAGCAGTGATTGAAGACGCGCTCGCTGCTCGTCGGAAAGCTCGCCGTAGAGCTGCTCGGCGGTCTGCGCCACGGCGCCGCTGATGCCGCCGGCCTCCGCATATCCCGAGACCGTGAGTGTGCGGCCCTCACGACGCAGCCACGTCTGCCGGAGTGCGTGCGAGAGCAACGGCAGCGCACCGGGTTCGTCTGCGACGTCACGCAGCAGCAGATCGACGAGACCGGGTTCGAGCAGCAGACCCGCCTGACGCGCAGGCCGCTCGATCACGCTGCGCAGCCCGTCTGCGTCGAGCGGCCCGAGCAGCACGAGGTTCCGCTCGACGAGTCGGGCGAACTCGGGGTGATTCGCCAGGTCGCCCAGCCGGTCGGCGCGCAGTGTGATGACGAGGAGGTCATGTGAGAACGACTCCGCGAGGGTGCGGAAGAACAGTCCTCGCTCGGCGAGGTCCTGGCAGAGCACCAGCGCTTCCTCGCACTGATCGACGATCAGCGCGCGAGGACCGGAAGAGATGCCGGCCTCGAGCGCCGCCATCGGCCGCGCACCGGGTGTGATCACCGAGACGGTTCTGCCCTGCGCCCGCAGGGCTGCGGCGACCCCCGCCCGCGCGAGGGAGGACTTGCCGACGCCCGACGGCCCCGCGATGACGAGGACGCCCGATTCCGCGAGAGCGGGCAGCCATGACCGCAGCTCGCGCTCTCGACCGAAGAACAGGTCGGCATCGTCGAGTCCGGCCGGGACGAGCCCGAAGTAGGGGCATTCGCGACTGGGGGGTGTCGAGACCTCGCCGACGTGCAGGGCGGAGTCGTGGCGCAGGATCGCCCGCTCGAGCTCAACGAGATCGGGCCCGGGATCGAGCCCGAGCTCTTCCACGAGGGTCGCGCGAGCGTCACGGAGCGTCTGGAGGGCGTCGCTTTGCCGGCCCGCCCGGTACTGGGCCTGGGCAAGCAATGCCCAGCGCTTCTCTCGCAACGGCTCCTGCGCAACGAGTGACTGCGCCTCCCCGATCACCTCGCCCAGCGCTCCGACCTCGAGGCGCGCGGTGACGAGGGCCTCCTCGGTGTCGTCGCGCAACTCCTCCAGGGCGGTCGCCTCGACGCGCACGAGCGAGGCTTCGTCGGAATCGCTGTACGCCCGCCCGCGCCAGAGCTCGAGCGCCTCGGCGAACACGTGGACGGCGCGGTCGGGCTCGCCCAGCTGCTGAAGCTCATGCCCGCGCGCCACTCGCTGCCGGAAGCGGACGGCGTCGATCTCCACGCGCTCGACGACCAGGCGGTAGGCGGAGCCGACCGTCTCGATCGCGCCCGCGCCGCCCAGCGCGCGCCGCAGGCGCATCACGCAGCCGGGAACGACCTTCGTCCATGATGCCGGCGGCGCGTCGCGCCAGAGCGCGTCGGCGAGCTCTGACGCCGAGACGGTTTCGCCTGCCCGCGCGACGAGCGCGGCGAGCACCACGCGATCCCGCGGGGAGAGCGCGACCGCTCCACCGCCCACGGTCACCGGCCCGAGTACGCCGATCTCCACGCGTCCACTCTGGAGCGCCGGCCGATATCCGTCAATGGGGTCGTTAACAGGCTGATAACGGATTGCGCTCGACTGGTTCCGCAGCGTTCGCTGCCCCGACCCGAGAAGAGGGGAATCGACATGCTCGGCAACAGAAGAAGGCTCGCGTTCGCCGCGGTCGCGACGGCGATCGTCATCGGAGCGCTCGTCACCGCGCCGGCGCACGCCGCCCAGGGCGGAAGCGATGGCTGGGGACCGTCCGTGCCTGTCTCAGCGGTGAACGCGCCAGGCGCCGACGGCTGCCCGATCGAGTCTCCCGACGGGAAGAGCCTGTACATCGCCTCGACGCGCGAAGGCGGCGACAACGACATCTGGGTGGCGACCCGCGAGAGCGCGATGACGCCGTTCGGCGCACCGACAATGCTGCCCGAGCCCGTGAACGGCCCCGCCCAGGACTTCTGCCCGACACCGCTGCCCGGCAACGAGCTGCTGTTCGTCTCCACGCGCGGCGGCACCGACGCATACGGCACCGTCGCATGCGGACTCGGCGACATCTACATCACGTCGCAGAACCCGGCCAGCGGTGCGTGGGCACCACCCCGCAACCTCGGGTGCGCGCCCGACGGGCCGAACCTGCCCGGCATGGAGTACGGACCGTCACTGGCGAGCGGGCCGGGCGGACTGTCGCTCTACTTCTCGAGCGGCGCGCCCATCCCGGGAGGCACGCAGGAGATCTACGTGAGCAGGATGATCGGCGACTTCCGGTTCACGGCGCCCACGCCGGTCGCGGAGCTCAATTCCGGTGCTGACGACATCATGCCCAACGTGCTTCCCGGAGCCCGGGAGATCGTCTTCGCATCGTCTCGACCCGGGAGCGCCGGCATGGACATCTACTCCTCCGTGCGCGGACCCGATGGCGCCTGGCAGCCGCCGGTCGAGCTCGGCCCGAACGTGAACACCGGCGGATCGGAAACACGACCGTCACTGTCGCGCGATGGTCACCGGCTGTACTTCGGCCGTGACGGCGACATCTTCGTCGCCACGAGGTGAGACGCCCCCAACAGGTGCCCCGGCGGTCGTCCCGACGACGGCCGGGGCGCCGCCGTGTTCAGGGGCCGTTGAGGTCCTCGGCGAGGGCCGCCGAGGAGAACCGCTCGCCCTGTTCCGCGAGGAACGCGAGCACGTCGGCGTGCGCCTCGACGCGATAGCGGATGCCCCGGGGCAGCCACATGAGCACCAGGAACAGACTCTCGACGGCGTCGGACTCGAGCGGCCACACGCACTGCGCCGGCCCGTCGGGCACCACGTCGCGACCGTACCAACCGAGGTAGTCGGTGAGTTCGGCCGCGGGCATCGCGATCACGACGCGAGCCCTCACGCTGCGCGCCCGCCAGCGCAAGGCGCGCTCGACTCGGGTGCGCGCCTCGTCGTCGCTCATCGGCCGGGGCTCGAACTGCACCCGGGTCTGGAACACCTCGCTCATGCGGTCGAGCCGGAATGTGCGCCAGTCGTCGCGATCACGGTCCCAGGCGAGCAGGTACCAGCGACGGGCCACCGGCACGAGCCGGTAGGGCTCGATCGAACGAGTGGATGCCTCGCCCGCGGCATCCGTGTACCTGAATCGCAGCCGCTCGGAATCGCGACAGGCCAGCGCGAGTAGGCCGAGCAGTTCGGCGTCGACCTCGGGCGTCGGCCGCCCGCCGGTCCCCGCAGCGCCCGCCCCGACCGTCGCGTGCGAGGCGAGCGCGTCGATGCGGCGCCGCAGTGCAGGCGGCAACACCTGCTCGATCTTCGCGAGGGCGCTGAGCGTCGTGTGCTCGGCGCCGCGCAGCCCGGCGGTCGCCTGCGAGCGCAGGCCCACCGCGATCGCGACGCCCTCGTCGTCGCTGAGCAGCAGCGGCGGCAGGCCGGTGCCGGCCTCGAGGCGGTAGCCGCCCGCACTCCCCCGCATCGACTCGATCCCGTAGCCGAGCTCGCGCAGCCGCTCGACGTCGCGGCGCAGCGTGCGCTCGCTCACGCCCAGGCGGCCGACGAGTTCGCGCGCCGACCAGTGCCGGTGGCTCTGCAGCAATGAGAGGAGTTCGAGGGTTCTCGAGGTCGTGGCGGCCATGGCTCAAGTATCTCGTTCATCAGGACAAGAAGTGACCGGATGCCTCGGAAGACTGCAGGCATGACGAACCGAACGAACCAGATGATCACCGCACAGGGCCTCACGAAGACGTTCCGCTCGAAGGGACAGACCGTCGAGGCCGTCCGTTCCGTCGACCTGTCCGTCGACGCCGGCGAGCTCGTCGCCTTCCTCGGCCCGAACGGCGCCGGCAAGTCGACGACGCTGCGCATGCTCACGACCCTGCTGCCGCCGACCGCCGGCGAGGCGATCGTGGCCGGCTGCGACATCCGCACCGATCCCGCCGGCGTGCGCCGCCGCATCGGCTACGTCGGCCAGGGCAACTCGGGCGGACACACCCAGCGTGTGCGCGACGAGCTGCACGCGCAGGGCGCGTTCTACGGCATGGGCCGCCGCGAGACGCGTGCGCGTGCTGCCGAGCTCATCGAGTCGCTCGAGCTCGACCAGGTCGCGAACCGCACGGTGCAGTCCCTGTCGGGCGGGCAGAAGCGGCGACTCGACATCGCGCTCGGACTCATCCACCGGCCCGAGCTGCTCTTCCTCGACGAGCCGTCGACGGGCCTCGACCCGCACTCGCGCGCGAACCTGTGGGAGCACATCGTCGACCTGCGCCGGGCGACCGGCACGACGATCTTCCTCACGACCCACTACCTCGATGAGGCCGACCAGCTCGCCGAGCGCGTCATGGTCATGGACCACGGCGCCGTCATCGCCGACGACACCGCGGGCTCGCTCAAGAACTCGCTCGCGGGCGACCGCGTCACGCTCACGTTCGAGACGCCATCGGATGCCGCGACCGCGGCCGCGCGCATCGGCGGCGAGGTCGACGGGGTCGATGCCCGCGTGGTGGCCGTCACCGCGCCGGGCGGAGATCGGGCCCTGCCCCGGTACATCCGCTCGCTCTCGGACGCCGGTCTCGAGGCCGTCGCCGCAACGCATCGCCAGCCCACGCTCGACGACGTCTTCCTCGCGCTCACGGGCCGGAGTCTCCGCGAGGAGGCCGCCGCCGCGGCATCCGCCGAGCCGGCCCTCGCGGGTTGAGGAGCGAGCACAGCGAGTTGAGGAGCGAGCGCAGCGAGCGTCCCGAAACCCCACCCCCGCCCACCCATCCCGCCCAACTCACCCCCAATGCAGGAAGACACGCCGTAGGAGCACCCCGAGTCCGCCTCCGCAACGGCGCGTCGCCTGAAACTTCCTGCGCTGGCAACCAGAACGACCGCACGACCGATCACAACTCGGAAGGAAATCCAATGAACACCATCAGCCCCGCCTCGACCGCCGTCGCGGCCGAGAACGATCGCCCCGCGGCATCCGCACGCCCCACCGGCTTCGTGCGCGACACGGCCGCGGTTTTCGTGCGCGAGTCGCGACCGCTCGTGCGCGACCCGTTCAGCGTCATGTTCTCGCTCGTGCAGCCACTCGTCTTCCTCGGCCTGTTCGGGCCCCTGCTCGTCGGCGCGGCCGGCGGCGATGTCGCCGGAACCCTGCAGTGGTTCGTTCCCGGCATTCTCGTGATGGTCGCGCTGTTCGGTACCGCGTCGACCGGCGCGAACCTGCTCTTCGAGATGCAGACAGGCTCGCACGAACGGACCCTGGTGGCGCCGCTCTCACGAAGCGCCCTGCTCGTCGGCCGAGCACTCAAAGAGGTCGTGCCGCTGACCATCCAGGGAACGATCGTCGTGCTCGTCGCCGTGCCGTTCGGGTTCAGCCTCGACGCGGCGGGGCTCATCGCCGGCCTCGCGGTGCTCGCCGTCTTCGGCATCGGGTTCGGTGCCCTCAGCTACACGCTCGCCCTCGCCTGCCGCAACCGCGACTGGATGTTCTGGATGGTGCACCAGACGCTGCTGTTCCCGCTGATGATCCTCTCGGGCATGCTGCTGCCGCTCGAAGACGGTCCCGCGTGGATGCAGGTCGCCGCCGCGGTGAACCCCTTGAGCTACCTCGTCGGTGCCGAGCGGGCGCTGCTCGCGGGCGACTTCGGGGCTGCGGCGGTCGTCGGCGGCATCATCGCCGCGGCCGCGACCTGCGCGATCGGCGTGGTGGTCGGCGTGCGGGCGATGCGCCGGGCGCGTTAGCGCGGCCGGGCCGGCCCTGCCCGGGCCGGCCTGCCCGGCGATACCCTGAGGGCGTGTCCACGCTGCACGCCAGACCGAATCCCGAGGGCAGCACCCTGCTCGCCCGAGCCGATGCGGCGGTGAGCGGACTCACCCCGGGGTACTTCGCACTGGTCATGGCGAGCGGCATCCTCTCAGTGGCGATGCACACCAACGAGGTGATGGCGCTCTCGAGGCTGCTGCTCGTCATCGCCGCTGTCGCGTACGTCACCCTGATCGCCCTGAACATCGTTCGTCTCTTGCGGCACCGCGGGGCCATGGCAGCGGACTTCGCGGATCCGGCGCGCGCGTTCGGCTACTTCACGTTCGTGGCAGCCAGCTGCGTGCTGGGCAGTCGGCTGGGTCTCGAGGGACTCAACTCCCTCTCGGTCGGGCTGCTGCTGATCGCCTCACTGGCGTGGATCGTGCTGGGCTACACGGTGCCGTGGACGGCCGTGCTCGGCCGGCGCACGGTGCTGGCGCTGGGCACGGCGAACGGCACCTGGTTCATCTGGGCCGTGGCCAGTCAGTCCATCGCCATGCTTGCGGCCACGCTGCAGGTGGAACTGACTCCGTCATGGCGCCCGGCGCTGGCGCTCCTCGCGGTGTTCTCATGGTCGGTCGGCACCTTCCTGTACTGCGCGGTGGGCGTCTTCGTGGGGGTGCGGATGCTGGCCTACCCGTTCCGCCCGGCCGATCTCACCCCGCCGTACTGGGTCGCGATGGGCGCGACCGCGATCACGGTCGTCGCCGGCGCGCGCATCGTCGAGATGGCCGATGCCCCGATGGTCGACGCGACCCGCGGGCTCATCGCCGGCGCCTCCGTGTTCTTCTGGGCCTTCGGCACGTGGCTCATCCCGCCGCTCGTGATCGCGGGATACTGGCGCCACGTACGCCACCGTGTGCCATTGCGATACGAGCCGACGATGTGGAGCATCGTCTTCCCACTCGGCATGTACGGCGTCGGGTCGCAGTTCCTCGGCGACGTCGACCATCTCCCCATCGTGCAGGCGATCGGCTTCGGCTGGACCTGGCTCGCCCTCGCCGCCTGGATCGTCACGTTCACGGCGATGCTCGTCACGATCTGGCGCACCGTGCTGCGCAGGCCACCTCCACCTCAACCTCCACCTCCACCACCTCCACCCGTTCCGGGGGTGCATTCGCGCCAGATGTAGGGCCGATCGACACTCCAGATGGCGGGAAAGCACCCCCGGAAGGCACTTGCGGTTCGATTACGCTCGATGGATGCCTCAGCCCCACGACGTCGTGATCCTCGGCGGTGGCCACAACGGCCTCACCGCTGCCGCCTACCTCGCCCGCGCCGGACGCTCGGTGCTGCTGCTCGAACGCGACGACCACCTCGGCGGCGCGGCGGTCTCGGCGCAGGCGTTCGAGGGTGTCGACGCACGGCTGTCGCGCTACTCGTACCTCGTGAGCCTGCTGCCGCAGCGCATCATCGACGACCTCGGACTCGATGTGCGGCTGGTGCGTCGGCGCTACTCGTCGTACACCCCCGATCCGACCGACCCCGCACGGGGTCTGCTCATCGACAACGAGGCCGGGCCCGAGGCATCCGTCGCCGCCTTCGCGCGCGTCGACGCGGCCGATGACGCCGGCGCCTGGGACGCGTTCTACGCCGACACCGCTCGACTCGCCGATCGGCTCTTCCCGACCCTCACCGAGCCGCTGCCGACGCGCGCCGAGGCGCGCACTCTCGTCGGCGACGACCGCATCTGGCAGGAGTTCGTCGACCGCCCCCTCGGCGAGACCGTCGACGCGCGATTCACCAACGACCTCGTGCGGGGCGTCGTCGCGACCGACGGGTTGATCGGCACGTTCACCGACCTCGACGACCCCGCACTCGACGCGAACCGCTGCTTCCTGTACCACGTCATCGGCGGCGGCACGGGCGACTGGGATGTCCCGGTCGGCGGCATGGGCGCGGTCACCGGCGAGCTCGCCCGGGCCGCGCGCGAGGCGGGTGCCGACCTCGTCACCGGCGCCGGGGTGCTCGGCGTCTCGGGTGAGGGTCACGTGCGCTACCGCGTCGACGGCGCCGAGCACACGATCACCGCCACGACCGTGCTCGCCAACGTCGCCCCGGCCGTGCTCGAGCGGTTGCTCGACGCGGGTGCGTCGGCTCCGATCGCCCCCGAGGCGCCCGGCATCGCCCCGCGAGACGAGCCGCCGTTCAGCGACGAGTCGCTCTCGATCCCCGCCGTCGTGCGCGAGCGCCTGCGCCGCCTGGCCGTGCCCGAGGGCGCACAGGTGAAGGTCAACCTGCTGCTCACGCGGCTGCCCCGGCTGCGCGACAGCGCGGTCGCCCCCGAGGCGGCGTTCGCCGGCACGTTCCACATCAACGAACTCGAGACGCAGCTCGACCGGGCGTATGCCACGGCCGCGCGCGGCGAGATCCCGTCACCGCTGCCGTGCGAGATCTACTGCCACACCCTGAGCGACCCGTCGATCCTCGCACCCGAGCTCGTGGCATCCGGCATGCACACCCTCACCGTCTTCGGGCTGCACGCACCCGACCGCCTCGTCGAGCGCTTCGGCAACGACGCGCTGCGCGAACGCTTGCAGGCGGCCGTCATCGAGTCCCTGAATTCGGTGCTCGCCGAGCCGATCGAGAGCGTGATCGCGACGGATGCCTCGGGCCGGCCCTGTATCGAGACGAAGACCACGCACGATCTCGAGGAGGCGTTGCGCATGCCGGGCGGCAACATCTTCCACGGGCCGCTGTCGTGGCCATGGGCCGAAGACGATGCGCCACTCACGACTCCCGCCGAACGATGGGGCGTGGCGACGCAGCACCCGCGCATCCTGCTCTGCGGCTCGGGCGCGGTCCGCGGCGGCGCCGTCAGCGGCATCGGCGGACACAATGCCGCGATGGCCGTGCTCGAGGCATCCGGCGCCTGAGCGGCCGAGCGCGCCCGCGCCCGCGCTCGCGCTCGCGCTCGCCGGCGACCATACCTTCGGGTACGGTGGCGGGTATGTCCACGACTCGGCAACGCTGGCTCGACGAGGGTCTCGCCGTGCTCGCCGACGAGGGTGAGGCCGGGCTTCGCATCGATCGCATCGCGGCGCGCATCGGACTCACCAAGGGCTCGTTCTTCCACCACTTCGACGGCGCTCCCGGGTACCGTGAGGCGCTGCTCGCCGAGTACGAGCGGCGGACCCTCGGCGCCCTCGCCGACGCCATCGAAGCACGTCGCGGCGACCAGACCCGCGATACGCTCGCGTGGCTGACCGAGCTCGCAACGTCTCGGCCCGAGTCGATCCGGCGACCCGGGCTCGACCTCGCCGTGCGGGCATGGGCCGCCGTCGACCCCGTCGCCCGCGCGGCCCAGGCGCGCATCGATGCCGCGGTCATCGATGCGTTGCAGGCCGCGTGGCGCCCAGCCGTCGACTCCGATGCAGCCGCCCGCACCGCGGCGCTCGTGCCCTACCTCGTGTCACTCGGCGCCGCGATGACGATTCCGCCGATCGCACCCGACGACCTGCGCCGGGTCTACGAGCTGTTGCTCGAGGCGGTGCCCGGCGACGCGGCGACCGGTTAGAGCACGAAGCTCCACAGCATCGTCGCGACGCAGATCACCAGCATGCCCGTCGCGTTCACGAACAGGTTGCGCCCGAAGTCTCGTGCGCGCAGGTGCATGCTGATCGCCACGACGAAATAGGCGATGAGCGCCCCGCAGGTCACGGCGCCGAGATACGGGATCCAGAGGCCCGCGATGAGGCCGAGGGCGGCCGCGAACTTGATGGGGGTCATGATCCACCACCAGCGACGTGGAAAGTGCACGTCGTCGAAGCACTCGGCCACGAAGGCGACCGGCTTGTAGCTGATGATGCCGTCGACCAGCTGGATCGCCGCGAGCACGACGACCGGCCAGATCGGGTCGGGCAGCAGGCCGTTCATACTACATACCATACCGTATGGTATGCTCCATCGGCAACCGTCGGCCCACCAGCACCGCAGTCGGGCTCGGACTCAGCCGGCCAGTGCGACACCCGGATGGTTCCACCGAACGCCGAGCGTCGACATGAGGGCATGCTGGGCCGCACCGAGGAACGGGTCGGTCGGACGTGCGTAGCGGACGGCGACCGGGCCGGCGCCCTTCGCGCGGTACAGATCCAACTCGTCCTGCAGCATGCTGAGGAAGTCGGGGCCGAGAGATGGCGCAGCACCGCCGATGACCACGTCGTCGGGATCGAGCATTGCCGCGAGCATGCGCAGCGCGCGGGCGAACGCCGACGCGCCCGCGGCCAGCCGCGCCCGGATGTAGGGGTCGTAGACGAGCCTCGCGATCTCGTCGGCGGTCAGTTCATCGCGGAACTCGTCGCCGATCATGGCGCTCATCGACGCGGCGGACTCGAGGCAGCCGTAGAGCCCGCAACGGCACTGTGCGCGCTCGCCCTCGAACACGACGCGGACATGCCCGATCTCGCCGGCGCGGGCCGACGCGCCCCGAAGCAGCTCGCCGCGATGCACGACGGCGGCACCGATGCCCTCGCCGAGGTGCACGAACAGTTGCACGCCCTCTCGCATGCGCTCATCGATCAGCTCTCCGAGCGCCTCAGCGTGGGCGTCGTTGATGACGTGCGTGGGAGCACCGACCGCCTCCTCGACGAGTTCACCGAGGGCGAGCTCGAACCATCCGAGTTGCACGCTCTCGACGACGACCCGCGATTCGGCGGCGCCCGGGACCTGGATGCCCACAGCGAGCAGCTGTTCGCAGTGGCTGCTCGCGAGGCGCTCGACGAATTCGACGACGTCGTCGGGTCGCACGTCGGACTCGAAGTCGGCACGGTCCTCGGCGAGCTTCTCGCCGGCGAGGTTGAACACGGAGCCCATGATCAGGTGCGGTCGCACCCGCACGGCGATGATCTCGTGCCCCCGCTCGGCCGCTCTCAGCAGCGTGGCCCGCTTGCCTCCGGTGCTCGACGCCTGCCCGACCTCGTCGACGAACCCCGACTGCTCGAGCTCGGCGATCAGCGATGAGACCGTGGCCGAGGTCAGACCGGTCTCTCGCGCGATCTTCGCGCGCGTCGCCGTTCCGCCGTCGCGGACCACGATCTGGAGCGCGCGACGCAGGTTCTGGTGACGGAGGTCCGCGCGAGCCATCAGGGGATGCATCGGATCGATGTTACTCGCGCGCGACCACGACGCGTGCCGAACCGAACGACCTACTTCGAGCCCTTCGACGCCTTCGGCGGCAATGCCGCCACACCCTCGATCGCGCGCCCGACCGACTCGGATGCGGTCACCGAAGAGCCCGGCCGCGAACAGGGCGCCGAGAAGACCAGCCGCCTAGAAGACGAACAGCTGCCCCAGCACGAGCACCGCGATCAGGAACAGCGCCACGACGGCACCGATGACCGTGAGCGACTTCGCCGAGAGCCTGGCCACGCCGTAGCCGACGAGGAACGGCAGCGCGAGCAGGAAGATCGTGACGATCCACCAGAACGCCTGATACCCGCCTTGCGTCGCGTCGGAGAGCCGGCCGGCGAAGAGCTGCTGCGTGTGCGGGTTGGTCGCGAACGCGAACGCCGCCGACAACGGAACGGCGATGACCGCGAACACGATGAGTCCGGCGAGCGCACCCCAGAGGCCGGACTTGCCCTCGGTGACGTTCATGGTCTCTTCGTGCGCCTGACCGCTCGACGGATGATTCGGCTTGCGCTTCGCGCCCCCACTGGAACCCATGGCGACACTCTAGTGAGGCCCGTCGCTCTAGAGATAGGCACCGCACCGCATTAGCCTGAAGTGACGAGCGACAGGGAGGCGAAGATGACCGCGAAACCGACCGGACACTACGTGCTGAAGGTCGACGGCCTGTACCTGCAGTTCGATCGGCTGTTCCATGCGCCCATCGAAGACGTGTGGTACAGCCTCACCAACCCGAACGCCATGAAGGCGTGGATCGGCACGTACACCGGCACGCCCTCCTCGGGCGGCGTGCGCTTCCAGATGACGGCCGAAGAGGGCGACGCCGAGTGGCAGAACGTGAGCATCCTCGAGTGCCAGCGACCGTACCGCTTCACCGCAGACTCCGGCTCCGGGCCGACCGGCATCCGCGTCTTCTGCCACCTCGTCGAGGGCGGCGGCATGACCACGCTCACCCTCGGCCAGCGCATCAAGGACGCGGCCGAGGCCGAGAGCATGGGCCCCGGCTGGGACTACTACCTCGATCGGCTCATCGCGGCCCGCTCCGGGGCAGAGCTCCCCGTGTGGGACACCTACTATCCCGTTTTCGCACCCCACTACCGCGAGTTGACGGTTCCGAGCAGCGCCAAGGCCTGAGCCCGGCATCGATGATGCCGACGATGCGGATGTCCCGACCACGCGACATCCGCCCCTCTAGACTGACGCCGTGAAGCGCATCGAGCGACGTGCACGCGAGGCCGAGCAGGCGACGACCGACCGCCCCGGCCGCCCGGGGCGCGCCGCTGACTTCATGGCGAACCGGCCGTTCCAGTGGGCGTTCGTCGCGACGCTCGGCGTGGTCGTCGCGCTCGCGCTCACCGCCGCGTTCGCGAGCATCTCGAGCGTCGTGTTCTCGGTGCTCGCTGCGGCGTTCATCACGCTCGGCCTCGACCCGCTCGTGCGCTGGTTCGAGCGCCGCGGCATGAAGCGCGGCGTCGCGATCGTCACGGTGATCATCCTCTTCATCCTGGTCATCGCCGGCATGCTGTGGCTCGTGCTGCCGCTCGTGATCTCGCAGGCATCGCTGCTCATCGACTCGCTGCCGCAAATGCTCGCGAACATGCGCGAGCAGGAGTGGTTCCAAGAGGCGTCCTCGGGCACGGGCGGGGTGCTCAGCACGATCTACACGTGGATCACCGGCCTGATCAGCGATCCGAACTTCTGGGCGACGATCGGCGGCGGAGCACTCAACATCGGCCTGGCGATCGTGGGCGGCCTCTCGAGCGCGTTCTTCATCTTCATCCTCACGATCTACTTCACGGCCACGCTCGACGTATCGAAGGCGGCGATCTACACGCTGATCTCGGCCTCGCATCGTGAGCGGGTCGTCGGATACGCCGAGCGCATCATGCAGAACGTCGGTCGCTACCTCAGCGGCATGGTCGTGCTGGCGTTCTTCAATGCGACGTACAGCCTGATCCTGCTGTGGCTCGTGCAGGTTCCATTCGCCCTCGTGATCGCGGTTGCGGCGTTCTTCATCACGCTCATCCCGCTCATCGGCACCGTGCTCACGACCATCGTGATGACGGTGCTCTCGCTCTTCGTCTCGCCGCTGGCGGCGCTCATCGTGCTGGTCGCGATGCTCATCTACATGCAGGTCGAGGCCTATGTGCTCACGCCGAAGGTCATGAGCAAGGCGGTGCAGGTCCCCGGGTCGATCGTGCTCATCGCCGCACTCGCGGGCGGCACCCTCGCCGGCCTGCCCGGCGCTCTTGTCGCGATCCCGGTGGCGGCCGGCATCCTGCTCATCATCAAAGAGGTCGTCGTGCCGAAGAAGGCGCTCTCGTAGGCGTCGGTCGAGGAGGCGCGCAGCGCCGGTATCGAGACCCTCCCTCAGTGCCAGACCGACGGCGCTTCGGCACGGGTCGGCGGCAACGCGACATCCGTGCCCCACCGCTCGAGCCATTCGGGGATGCCGTGCGCCTCGGTCACGCCGAGCGCCTCGACGATCTCGCTCATCGGCACGGTGCCGCCCGCCTTGCGCAGGAATCGGGCCCGGATGAACCCCGTCGCGTACACCTCGGGCTGGCCGCCCGGGCCGGGTCGAACGAAGCGCTGCTCCATGTAGACCGCCTTGTCGTCGTGCCCGACGAGCCGCGACTCGATCGTGAACCGCTGCCACAGGCCCAGCGACTTGCGGAACGTGATCGTCTCGCTCGCAACCACCGGGTACCAGGCCTTGTCGCGCATCATCTGCCAGACGCCGTTGCGCACGAGCATGTCGAACCGCGCGACATCCATGATCGAGAAGTACACGCCGTTGTTCATGTGCCGGTTGATGTCGAGGTCGGTCGGCAGGGTGATGAAGTTCGTGCGGGCGACCTCGTCGTGCGCGAGGTCGGGCTTGCGGCGCGCGAGGAACAGCACGTGCAGCAGCGTGCGGAAGATCATGTGCATAGTCCACGACTGTATGCCGGAATCGTGGTCGTTTCCTCAACGTTGGCACATCACCACAGCGGCGATGCGGATGCCGCTGGCCGCGGTTGTACGAACGCTCGCGTCACCCGGCCGAGCGCAGCACCCGGTAGCGCAGGTGCGTCGCGAGCGCACCCTGCTCGACTGACTCGGGGCCGAGATCGACCCGATGCCCCGACGCGTCGGGGAACAGTCTCGACCCTCCGCCGAGCAGGAACGGCGCCAGGTGCAGGCGCACCTCGTCGACGAGGTCGGCGGCCAGGGCCTGGCGCGCGACATCCGCACCGCCCATGATGCAGACCGATGCCGCACTCGCGGCCGCACTCGCCCGCCCGACCGCCTCGCGAACCCCGCCGGTCACGAACTCGTAGCGCGAGCCGCCGCGCGAGAACGGCTCGCGTTCGCGGCTCGTGACCACGAAGCACGGCCGACCCCCGAACACGGGATCGTCGCCCCAGGGCCCCTCGCCGACGTCGAACGTGCGCCGGCCGATCACGAACGCGCCGGTCGACTCGAACATCGCCGCGCGGGCGCGCCGGTCGACCTCGTCGGATTCGCGGTCGTCGACGCCCGAGCGGTCGTCGCGCGGCGCGGCGCCTGAGAAGACGGAGTTTCGGAGCCACTCGTGCACGCAGTCGCCGTCGATGCCGAGCGGCCGCTCGAGACTCACGCCCTGCCCGGCCGTGAACCCGTCGAGGGTCATCGACATCTCGAGGAACACGTGCGACATGGCGTCAGTCCTTCGTGGGGACGTGCCGTTCGTCGTGGCCGTTGTAGACCGAGAGCGGCCGGATGAGGGCGTTCGCCGCGGCCTGCTCCATGATGTGCGCCGTCCACCCGGTGATGCGGCTCGCGACGAACAGCGGGGTGAATGTCAGGGTGTCGAATCCCATCAAGTGGTACGTCGGACCGGCCGGGTAGTCGAGGTTGGGCTTGATGCCCTTGCGCTCGCCCATCGCCTGCTCGAGCGCGACGTACAGCTCGAGCAGGTCGGGCCGGTCGTAGTGCTCGACCATGCGCTCCATCGAGTCGCGCATCGTGGGCACGCGCGAGTCGCCGTTCTTGTAGACCCGGTGCCCGAAGCCCATGATCTTGCGCTTCTCGGCGAGGGCGGTGTCGAGCCAGGCCACCGCGCGCTCGGCGCCGCCTTCGCCCGCGCCGATCTCTTCGAAGGCGTGCATGACCGCCTCGTTGGCTCCGCCGTGCAGCGGACCCTTCAACGCCCCGATTGCCCCCACTACGGCCGAGTAGAGGTCGGCGAGGGTGCTCGTGATGACGCGCGCGGTGAACGTGGACGCGTTGAACGAGTGCTCGGCGTAGAGGATCATCGACACGTCGAACGCCGTCACCACCGGGAGTTCCGCCGCCTCGCCGAATGTCTGCCAGAGGAAGTTCGCCGAGAAGCCCAGGTCGTCGCGGGGCTCGACGAACTCGAGGTCGTGGCGGCGCCGCTGGTCGTAGGCGACGATCGAGGGCAGCTTCGCGAGCAGCCGCAACGACTTGTCGAGGTTCGCCTCGGGTGAGTCGTCGGGCGTGGCCGGGTCGCTCGCGCCGATCACCGACACGGCCGTGCGCACGACGTCCATCGGATGTGCCGTGAGCGGCAGTTCGTCGATGATGCGCTTGACGTCGTGGTCGAGGCCGCGCAGCGACCGCTCGCGCTCCTCGAACGCGGCGAGCTCGGCGTCGTCGGGCAGCTCGCCGTGCCAGAGCAGGTAGGCCACCTCCTCGAAGGTGCACGACGCGGCGAGCTCCTGCACGGGGTACCCGCGATAGAGCAGCGAGTTGGTGTCGGGGTTCACCTTCGAGACGGCCGTGTAGTCGACCGGCACACCGGCCAGGCCCTTGTAGATCATCGGGGTCGGCGCCGCGGTCTGCGGTGCGGTGCTCTGCTCGGCCATGTGTGCTCCCTTGCTCGTGGCGTGGTCTCGATGCGGCGCTGGCGCGCTGGATCTCGATACGGCGCTTCGCGCCTACTCGATCCGGCGCTCAACCGGCGTCTTGGTGACGGTGAAGTTGAAGATCGACGTGTCGAAGTGGTTGTAACCCTCGTAGTCGATGAGCTCGTAGAGGTCGGCACGGTGCTGCATGTCGCCGAGCTTCGCCGTGAAGCTTCCGGATGCCTCGAGCTCGTCGAGCCCGCGAACCGCGGCCCCCATCGCGAGGCGCAGCAGCGACACCGGCCAGATGACGATGTTCATGCCCACATCGGCGAGCTGGCGCACGGTGAACAGGTCGCTCTTGCCGAACTCGGTCATATTCGCGAGCAGCGGCACGTCGACCGCAGCGCGGACCGCGGCGAACTCCTCGAGCGAGCGCATCGCCTCGGGGAAGATCGCGTCGGCGCCCGCGTCGACGAGCGCTTTCGCGCGGTCGACTGCGGCCTGCAGGCCGTCGACCGCGGCGATGTCGGTGCGCGCCATGACGAGGAAGTTCGGATCGCGGCGCGCGTCGACGGCGGCACGGATGCGCCGGAGTGCGGTCTCGTCGTCGACGACCTGCTTGCCGTCGAGGTGACCGCAGCGCTTGGGGTTGATCTGGTCTTCGATGTGGAGCCCCGCGAGCCCCGCGTCCTCCATCTCTTGAACCGTGCGTGCGACGTTCATCGGCTCGCCGAAGCCGGTGTCGGCGTCGATGATCGCGGGCAGCTCGGTCATCCGCGCGATCTGCTTGCCTCGGCCGGCGACCTCGGTGAGCGTCGTGAGGCCGATGTCGGGCAGCCCGAGGTCGGCGCTGAGCACCGCACCCGAGATGTAGACGCCCTCGAAGCCCTTCTCACCGATGAGCCTGGCACTCAGCGGGTTGAACGCGCCGGGGAACCGCATGATCTCGCCGGTGGCGAGTCGTTCGCGGAACCGTCGCCGCTTCTCGGCCGCAGGGGTCGTGGAATACAACATCAGAAGAGCCCCTCGGGGATGTCGACGCCGGTGAGCGCCCCGGGGGCGACGGTGAAGGTGAGGCCGGCGAGCTCGTCGGGGCCGAGCTCGGGCAGGCGCTGGGCGACGTCGAGGAACCGTTCGATCTCGGCCTCCTCGAGCGCCCACTCGGCGAGCGTGCGGAACTTCGCGACGTACTGCTCGCGGGCGAACGGGCGGGCGCCGAGCGGATGCGCGTCGGCCACGGCGATCTCGTCGACGATCTCGCCGCCGTCGGCGAGCTTGATCACGACGCGGCCGCCGAAGGCCTTCTCGCTGATGTCGTTCGAGTGGTAGCGGCGGGTCCACTCGGGGTCTTCGACGGTCGACACCTTCTTCCACAGCTCGACCGTGTCGGCACGGTGTGCGCGCTCGGGCGAGTACGAGTCGGCGTGGTGCCACGAGCCGTCTTGCAGGGCCACCGTGAAGATGTAGGGGATCGAGTGGTCGAGCGTCTCGCGCGAGGCATCGGGGTCGAACTTCTGCGGGTCGTTCGCGCCCGACCCGATGACGTAGTGGGTGTGGTGCGAGGTGTGCAGCGTGATCGACTCGATGTGGTCGGAGTCGAGGATGAGCGGATACTCGGCGTGCAGCTTGCGGGCGAGGTCGATCCAGGCCTGCGCCTGGTACTCGGCCGAGTGCTCCTTGGTATAGGAGTCGAGGATGGCGCGCTTCGCCTCGCCCACGTCGGGCAGCGGCACCTCGTAGGCGCCCTCGGGCCCGTCGAGCAGCCAC
The DNA here is from genome assembly GCF_021228295.1 of Agromyces humatus. Classification (GTDB taxonomy): domain Bacteria; phylum Actinomycetota; class Actinomycetes; order Actinomycetales; family Microbacteriaceae; genus Agromyces; species Agromyces humatus. The sequence goes on along the minus strand of NZ_JAJQPD010000008.1, from coordinate 19,627 downwards.
GCGATGACGCCGTCTTCACCCTCGTAGATGGGCACGGGGCTCGTCTCGCCGCGCATCGCGCGGTCGACCGCCTCGACGGCCATCTTGCCCGCGAAGGCGGGGGCGTGCGCCTTCCACGTCGAGATCTCGCCCTTGCGCGACTGCCGGGTCGCGGTGGTGGTGTGCAGCGCCTGGCCGATGGCCTGGAAGATCGTCTCCTGATCGAGGCCGAGCAGCGTGCCGATGCCGGCCGCGGCCGACGGCCCGAGGTGGGCGACGTGGTCGATCTTGTGGGCATGCAGCGAGATCGCCTTGACGAGATCGATCTGGACCTCGTAGCCCGTGGCGATGCCGCGCACGAGGTCGCGCCCGGTGAGCCCGCGCTTGGCCGCGAGGTGCTGCGCGACCGCCGCGATCGGCGGGATGTTGTCGCCCGGGTGCGAGTACTCGGCGGCGAGGAAGGTGTCGTGGTAGTCGAGCTCGCGCACCGCGACCCCGTTGGCCCATGCGGCCCATTCGGGCGAAGTGTGGCGCGCCGCATCGGCACCGAACACGGTCGCACCGTCGCCGCCGATCGAAACCGGGTGCGACAGCGCCTGGCTGCGGGCCGACACGACCGGCCGGCGGGCGACCGACGCCGCGGCCACCGCGGCGTTGTCGATCACGCGGTTCACGACCATGTCGATCACGTCGTCGTCGAGCTCGACCGGGTCGGTCGCGACGCCAGCGAGCTGCCAGGCGAGCTGGCCCTCTCGGGCGAGGTTCTCGTCGCTGCGATGCGTACGAACGTGGTGCAGATGCATGGTGGACCTTTCTCGGTGTTCCATCGGTCAGGCTACGCGGTGCCCGTCGGGCTGACGAGCCTCGATCGAGGCGAGTGCGTGACGAAGGCTCATGTGCAGGTGCACGTGAGTGGCATGCGCTGCGAGCGACGCGTCGCCGGCGATGATCGCCTCGACGATGAGCAGGTGCTCGGATGCCGCAGCGCGAAGTCGCTCGGGATGCTGGCGTGCGAGCCGCCGCACACGGGCCGAGTGCAGGCGAGCGTTGCGGAGGGCGCCGATGAGCAGCGGGTTGGCGACCGCGGCATCGAGTTCGGCGTCGAGCGCGTCGACCGTGTCGTAGTAGTCGCGCAGGCCGCCCTCGTCGCCCGAGGCGAGCTGGCCCGGCGAGAGCTGCAGTCGGCTGCGCAGTCCCTCGAATCGTTCGGGATCGCGGCGCATCGCGGCGAGGCGGGCGGCCTGCTCCTCGAGCGCTTCGCGCAGTTCGTAGAGGGCGGTGATGCTCGCTGCCGAAAGCTCGCTCACCTGCAGCACGCGCGGCGACGCGGCCGTGGCGAGACCGTCGGCTTCGAGCCGTGCGAGTGCTTCGCGCACGGGAGTGCGAGAGACGCCGAGGCGGTTGGCCTGCTCGACCTCGGCGAGCGCGGTGCCGGGCGCGAGCACCCCGTCGAGGATCTCCTCGCGGAGTGCGCGGTAGGCGCGATCACTGGCTCGCATCGGTCCCCTTCTTCCTCTTTATGTATACACTGTGGCGGCTTGAGTTGCAATCCGAGCCCCGCCCCCACTGCTGTGTATACACAGACCGCTTGACGGTGGCGGCTGATCGCTCCCGGCCCACACCCACCCATCCGTGGGACGATTGAAGGGATGAGCATGAGCGACCTCCGCCGCGACTTCCCGGCCTTCGACCGGGCGTCCGGCGGCAGCACCCCCACCGCGTACCTCGACTCCGCCGCCACCTCGCAGCGACCGCGCCAGGTGCTCGACGCCGAGCGCGAGTACCTCGAGCACCACCTCGCACCCGTCCACCGCGGCGCGAGCGCGGCGGTCGGCCACTCGACCACGCTCTTCGAAGACGCCCGGGCCACCGTCGCCCGATTCGTCGGCGCCGGCGAGCGCGAGATCGTGTGGACCGAGAACGCCACCGACGCCATCAACATGGTCTCCCTCGGCATCGCCGACGCGAGCGCGGGGCTCGGAGGGGCATCCGCTCGCTCGCTCGCACTCGAACCCGGCGACGAGATCGTTATCACCGAGGCCGAGCACCACGCCAACCTGATCCCGTGGCAGCGCCTCGCAGCCAAGACGGGCGCGCGGCTGCGTGCGGTGCGCGTCGACGGGCACGGCCTGTGGTCGATCGACGACCTCGCCGCCGAGCTCGGCGACCGCACCCGCATCGTCGCCGTCGCCGAGGTCTCGAACGTCACGGGCTACCTCGCACCCGTCGCCGACGTCGTGTCGTTGGCGCACGCCCGCGGCGCCCGGGTCGTGCTCGACGCGTGCCAGTCGGTGCCGCACCGTCCGACCGATTTCGGCGCGATGGGCGTCGACTTCGCCGCGTTCTCGGGCCACAAGATGCTCGGGCCGAACGGCATCGGCGTGCTCTACGGCCGCGAAGAGCTGCTCGACGTACTCCCGCCGGCCCGTACCGGCGGATCGACCATCACGCGCGTCACGCTCGAGACCGCCGAGTTCCTGCCGTCGCCGCACCGCTTCGAGGCGGGCACGCAGCCGGTGTCGCAGGCGGTCGCCCTCGCCGAGGCCGTGCGGTATCTCGAGGCGATCGGCATGGACGCGATCGCCCGGCACGAGTCCGAGCTCGCCGCGCGCATCGTCGAAGGGGTCTCGGCGCTGCCCGGAGTGCGCATCATCGGCCCGGGTGTCGGCGTCGAGCGCGCGGGGCTCGTCGCGGTCTCGGTCGACGGCGTGCACGCCCACGACGTCGGCCAGTTCCTCGACGAGGCCGGCATCATCGTGCGCGTCGGTCACCACTGTGCGCAGCCCCTTCACCGCGCACTCGGCATCACCGCGTCGACGCGAGCCAGCGCCCACGTGTACACCACCGACGACGAGGTCGACCGGTTCGTCGACGCGCTCGCCGGCGTGCGTGGATTCTTCGGCGTCTCGGATGCCCCGGCCGCGGCGGTCATCGCATGAGCGGACTCTCGGGGCTCTACCAAGAGATCATCCTCGACCAGGCGAGGGCGAGGCACGGCGACGGCCCGCTCGACCACGCCGACGCCGAGCACCACGAGTTCAACCCGACGTGCGGCGACGAGTTGACCATGCGCATTCGCCTCGACGACTCGCATGCTCGCATCGCCGAACTCGCGTGGCAGGGCGACGGCTGCAGCATCTCGATGGCCTCGGCCTCGACACTCGCCGAGCTCGCCACCGGTCGCGACGTCGATGAGGTGCGCGAACTCATCGACGGGTTCCGGGCCATGCTGCGCTCGCAGGGTCAGGGCGAGCCCGACGAAGAACTGCTCGGCGACGCGATCGCGTTCCACGGCGTCTCGAAGTACGTCATGCGCGTCAAGTGCGCGATGCTGGGCTGGGTCGCGCTCGAGGCGTGCCTCACCGAGGCCGGATCGCCGACGCACCCGGCGGTCGAGTAGGCGCGCCGGCCCACCCGCCGGCTCCTCGTAGGCGCGCCGGCCGACCCGCCGGCTCCTCGGGCGTCCGGCCCTGGCGCTGGCACCAGGTCCTTCGAATTCCGTATGCCAGTTCCCCCTCACGCTGAGACGGAACTGGCATACCGGTTCTGCACAGGTCATGAGGTGTCTCGATGATCGCGCTGGAGTAGAGGCAGGCGCTCACGTGTCGAATTCGTCGCGCCCGCGCAGTCCCTTGCGACCCGCGCGATGCGCGTGCGGCGTGCGTGACGGCGTCACCGGCGGAATGGGCATGCGGCCGACGTTGGAGCCGTACCTGTGATCCCAGAGCAGGAACAGGGCGCCGACCCGCGTGGTCGAGTCGTTCGAGGAACTCCTCGTCGAGCATGTACCAGCGCTCCTGGAGATCGTGTCGCACCGTGACAACCTGCTCATCGCGAAGAATGCGCAGGTGATGCCAGACCGCCGAGCGTGATACCCCGAACTCGACGGAGATCACGTCGTTCAGGTTTCCGACCGTGTGCTCGCCGACCGCGAGTACCTCGATGATGCGCCGCCGCACCGGCTCGGCGACGATCTCGAATACGTGCATCATGCCGGCAGGCTACGGCGTCTCGCCGGTGCGCCTCGAGCGAAGGCCGGGCACGGAATGGAGAGGGGGCGGGTCGGGTGTGTGGAGGACGGGTCGCTGGTGCGGGGTCTCGATAGGGTGCTGGCGCGCCTACTCGACAGGCGAATGGGCGATCAGTGCTTGTTGCCGCTGAGCGCGAGCACGCCGCCGAGGCCGATCATCATGACGCCGCCGGTGGCGGCGAGGTGGGAGGCTCGACGCGGGGAACGGCCGAACCAGTCGCGCGCAGCGCTCGCAGCGAGCGCCCACACCGAGTCGCAGATGAGTGCGAGCACGATGAACACGACGCCGAGCTCGAAGAGCTGCAGCGGGATCGACCCGGCGCTGAACGACACGAACTGCGGCAGCACCGCCACGAAGAACGCGATCGTCTTGGGGTTCGTGACGCCGACGACGACGCCTTCGCCGAGCTGGCGCCAGTGCGAGCGCGGCGGCGCCTGCCCGTTGACGGCGTCGGCGGCGTCGGCGCGATGGCGGATCGCCTGCACCCCGAGGTAGACGAGGTACGCGGCGCCGACGAACTTGATGATCGTGAAGACGATCACCGACTGGGCGACGAGTGCGCCGACCCCGAGTGCGACCGCGGCGACGAGCGGCACCATGCCGATCGCATTGCCGACCACGCTCAGCAGCCCGCCGAGGCGGCCGAGCGCGAGGGAGCGCCCGATCACGAACAGCACGCTCGGACCGGGAATCACGATGAGCACGACCGAGGCGATCACGAACGCCCACAGGATCTCGACTGGCACCATCTGAGCAGGTTAGCCCCGATGGGCGCTACGGTGGCACTCGTGAGCGACCACATCTCTGCGACCGTCGCCGACGGTGTCGGCCATGTCACGCTCGATCGTCCCCAGGCACTCAACGCCCTCTCATTCGAGATGATCAGGGCGCTCACCGTGATCTTCGACGCCTGGCGCGATGACACCGAGGTCGGCGTCATCGTGCTCGACGGTGCCGGCGAGCGCGGGTTCTGCGCCGGCGGCGACGTCCGCGAACTCTACGGCTACGCGACCAATGACGCCCATGCCGAGGCGCACGAGTTCTTTCGAACCGAGTACCGTCTCGACGCGGCGATCGCCCGGTACCCGAAGCCGGTCGTCGCGATCATGGACGGCATCACGATGGGCGGCGGCATCGGACTCGCCGGCCACGCGTCGATCCGCGTGGTCACCGAACGCTCGCGTGTCGCGATGCCCGAGACGCGCATCGGGTTCACGCCCGATGTCGGCGGTTCGTGGCTGCTCGCGAAAACACCTGGCGAGCTCGGCGTGCACCTCGCCCTGAACTCTCGCACCATGGACGCCGCCGACGCGCTGCACGCCGGCTTCGCCGACGCGTACGTGCCCTCCGAGCGCCTGCCGCACCTGTTGCAGGCCCTCGCCGAGCGGGCCGACCCCGGCACCCCCGCCGAGATCGTCATGCTCTTCGACGAGACCCCTGGGCCGTCGGCGCTCGCGCTCGCGCGCGACTGGGTCGACGCCTGCTACTCGGCGCCGACCGTCGGCGAGATCATCGCGCGCCTGCGCGCGTTCGCCGAGGGCAGGCCCGATGCCGGGTCGAGCGCGTTCCCGCGACATCCGCTCGACCCTGGCGCGTTCGCCTACGCTGCCGCAGCGGCCGACGAACTCGAGGCGCTCTCGCCGACCGCGCTGGCGGTGACGCTCGAATCGGTGCGACGGGCGCGCACGCTGCCGCGACTCGAGGACGCGCTCGAGCAGGAGTTCCGCGCGGTGACCTGGTTCATCGAGCAGCACGACCTGCACGAGGGCATCAGGGCCCAGGTCATCGACAAGGACCGGCAGCCGCGGTGGAATCCGCCCGAGCTGCACGACCTTCCGCCGGGGCTCGTCGCCCGCGTGCTCGACGAGCAGCGCTTCGACCCGGTGTGGCCGGCGTCGGTCGAATAGCCGCCGAGCTCAGTCTGGGTGGATCGCGGTACCCGTGAGCACAGCACGGGCGAGGCCGTGGAAGAAGCACTGCGCGCCGAGTACGGCGGCGGTCGCGTCGGGATCGATCGACAGGCGGGCCCGGTCGAGCGCGTGCACGACGAAGATGTAGCGGTGCACGCCGGTGGCCGGCGGCGGGCTCGATCCGACGTACCGGCGCTCGCCGTCTTCGTTGCGCAACACGAGAGCGCCGTGCGGCAGCTTCAGGCCGCCCGGCTCGCCGGCATCGGCGTCGAGACTCGTCACCGTCACCGGAATGTTCGCGACGGCCCAGTGCCACCAACCCGATCCGCTCGGAGCGTCGGGGTCGAAGCACGACACCGCGAAGCTCTGCGTGGCAGCCGGAAAGCCCCACCACGACAACTGCGGTGAACGGTCGCCGGCGCCGCGCCCGGACGCGCGAAGCGGCAGCGGCAACTCGTCGCCATCGGCGAAGTCGGCGCTCGTGAGCGTGAATGCCGGCATGGGCTTCAGCGCCTGCAGCGCTGCGTACGGGTCGTAGTCGAGCATCATCGGCCTCCTCGATCAGTCTCAGCGTATTGCCGATCCGTGAACACAAGGGGTCTCGATAGGCGCGCTTCGCCCCACTCGACCGACGCAGCGGCACACGGCAATCACGCGGCATCCGCTCGTAGAATCTCGGGGTGCCGCTCGCGAAGATCCTGCTCTACTACGCCTTCACGCCGCTCGCCGACCCCGACGCGGTGCGGCTGTGGCAGCGCGACCTCGCCGAATCGCTCGGGCTGCGCGGGCGCATCCTCATCTCGCAGCACGGGCTGAACGGCACCCTCGGCGGCGAGATGACCGCGCTCAAGCGTTATGTGCGCAAGACCCGCGAGTATGCCCCATTCAGGAACATCGAATTCAAGTGGAGCGCCGGCAGCGGCCTCGACGACACCGGTGCGAGCCTCGACTTCCCGAAGCTCAGCGTCAAGGTGCGCGACGAGATCGTGTCGTTCGGTGCGCCCGGCGAGCTGCGCGTCGGAGACGACGGAGTGGTCGCCGGCGGCACGCGACTCTCTCCCGACGACCTGCACGAACTCGTCGCCGAGCGCGGCGACGAGGTCGCATTCTTCGACGGGCGCAACGCGCTCGAGGCGGCGATCGGCCGGTTCCGCGGTGCGATCGTTCCCGACGTCGAGACGACCCGCGACTTCGTGGAACTCCTCGACTCGGGCGAGTACGACGACCTCAAGGGGCGCCCGGTCGTCACGTACTGCACGGGCGGCATCCGCTGCGAGGTGCTCTCGAGCCTCATGGTCAGCCGCGGCTTCGGCGAGGTCTACCAACTCGACGGCGGCATCGTGCGCTACGGCGAACAGTTCGGCGACGACGGCCTCTGGCAGGGGTCGCTCTACGTGTTCGACAAGCGCGGTGCGATCGAGTTCAGCGACCGCGCCGAGGTCATCGGCTCGTGCGTCGTGTGCGGCACACCAGCGAACCGAACGGCGAACTGCGCGGATGCCTCATGCACGACCGAGCGCGTCGTGTGCGGGTCGTGCGACCTGCCGCCGTGCGCGGCACACGCGTCGCCGGCCGAGTAGCGACGGAGGCGGTGGGTCGAGGAGGCGCGCCAGCGCCGTCTCGAGACCAGCGAATCGAGACCCCGTGGGCCGGTCGCGCGAACAGCGCACGAGGTCTCGATACGGCGCTCGCGCGCCTACTCGACCACCGGCTCGAGCGCGGCGCGCCGCGGCAGCCCGTCCTCGTTCGGGCGCCACCACAGCCACAACTCGCCGGCGACGACATGCATCGAGAGCCCGAGCCAGAACGCGGGGGCGAAGCTCTCCTCAAGGGAGAGGATCTGGAACCCGGCGAAGATCCCCACCCAGATGCGGATCATGCCGACGCCCAGCCCCACCGCGAACGCACGGATCATCCACCGCCGATGCATCCGCACATCGCCGCCGCGGATGGCGCGATAGGCAAGCGCAAGCGAGACGAGGAACCACGAGCCGAACACCGCCGCCGCGAGCGACTGCCACGCGCCGCCGTACGAGAACGGAACGCCGAACCCGAGCGCGAAGACGCCGCTCACCAGCCCGAGCGTGAGCAGCACGCGTCCGAACCGACGGTGGAACGCGAAATGCCGCTCGCGGAAGCGGCGCCACAACTGCAGCGGCGCGCCGATCAGGTAGAAGACGCCGGGAACGATGTGCAGGTAGGCGAGCCACGGGTTCGCGACGTAGCGGAGCTCGAACGTGTCGCCCTCGGCCGCGGTGCCCGTCACGATGAGCGGACCATCGGTGCCGACCCGGATGCCCGCGAACACGAGGACGACCGCGATCAGCAGGAAGATCGCGGCCCAGACCAGCATGTCGATCGCGCGCGCCACCGCCCACCCCATCCGACGGGAACCTGAGACCCGTCGCCGCGGTCAGAGTACTCCCCGTGGCCCATCACGACCACCGTGAAGCTGGGCACCGCCGTCATCGCCACCGGGTCGACGTCCGCCACAGTCGTCACGTAGGCGAGCGCCGACGCTGGTTGAGCGCGAGCGACGCGCTGCACACGCTGCAGGTCGAATAGCGACGTAGGCGGCGGGTCGAGGAGGCGCGCCAGCGCCGTCTCGAGACCAGCGTATCGAGACCCGTCGCGTGATCTCGATACGGCGCTGGCGCGCCTACTCGACCGACGACGCGCGGCGCGGCCGCCTCGCGTACGCGCGCGCCGCACGGCTAGACAGTGCGAGCAGCACGAGAATGTCGAGCGCGAGCGTCACGAGCGTCGTGCGGATCGTGATCTCCTGACCGGCGGCGTAGTCGATCCACGAGACGACGATGCTGAGCGTCGCGAAAATCATGAGGGTCAGCCGGGCCGCGTTGCTGCCGCGGTACACCGCGAACGCGAGCAGCAGCTGCACGAGCAGCACGACCGCACCGACCACCAGGATGAACCCGAGCACCCCGTACGACGCGACGCCCTCGGCCGACTCGGGGTCGATGCCGCCGTCGTCGGCGAGCACCTGCTCCCACTGGGCGGCGAGCGCGACGAGCCAGACGATGCCGGCGATCACGCGCAGCACCACGAGCACGGCCCCGGCTGCGGTCGGGCCCGGCCGCTTCATGTCGGGCGTCGCCTCCACGGGCCGCACGAGCTCGGCCGGCGGCTCGAACGCCGCACGCTTGTCGACGTTCATACGCCACCACCCTGCGCCGGCGCGACGGGCGCGGCCGGGACATCCGACACATCGATCACCGGCAGGTCGCCGTCGGTGCGGATCGAATCCCCGCCGCCGTTGCGGGAGTGATACCCGGTCGCGAAGTCGGCGAGCACGTGGACGCGCGCATCGGGGTTTCCTCCCAGCACGGTCGCGACGATGTGATCGCGCTCGACGTCGGTGTCGGCGTCGATCTTGTGCGTGACCTGCAGGGTGAACAGCGAGAAGCCGACGGCCCGGTCGAACGTGCCGGCAGCGAGCCAGTCGACCCGGCGCCCACCCGGCAGCAGCCAGCCGTCGGGCGTGCGCCAGAACCGCACGTGGTGGCGCTTGGCCGGGTTGCCCTCGACCTCCTGCTGGTAGGCGAAGTCCTGCTGCCGCCCGAACAGGAACAGCGGGCTCACCGGCGCTTCGTCGTAGCTCATGCGGGTGACGGTCGAGGTCACGATGCGCCAACTCGAGGCGAGCGACAGGTCGTCGGCGCGGGTCCAGCCGGCGGCGAGCATCGCCGCGTGCACGGATGCCTCGGGCCCGTCGACCGCGAGATTCACCGGGTCGCCCAGCAGGCCGTCACTGGTGCGGGCACGGCCGATGAAGTAGTCGGGCACGTAGATCGTGGTGAGGATGCGGTGCAACCGCGGGAGTACGAGGTACGCGAGCACGAGCCAGAACACCACGAAGAACGCGATGCCCCACCAGCCGAAGCCGAACGACTCGGTGAGCACGAGCCACGCGAGCCACACCGAGGCGACGCCGGCGAACACGAAGAAGAATCCGTCGAGCGCGGCGTTCAGCGAGAACCGGCGCGCGCGCGGCGGCTCGTCGATGGCAACGGATGCCGCGACCGGCGTCTCCCCCATGTCGGCATGCTACCGCCGGCGGGCAGTCGCGCCGGGGTCTCGGATTAAGCTCGTTGTCTTGGGCACGCCTCATCGCCCGGCAGCGTGGCGTCATCCCCACCTCCTTCCCTACCTGATCGGAACACCATGCCGTTCTCGCTCGCCCGCCGCCCGTCGGAACTCGTCTTCCGCCCGGTCCGCCTCGTCGAACGCCGATTCCTGACGTCCGACTACGTGCGCGTGCGTCTCGAGGGCGACGCGCTGCGCGGCTTCGACTCGCTGGGCGCCGACGACCACATCCGGGTGTTCTTCCCGGCCGCCGACGCGGGCGACATCGCGCCACTCACCGTCGACGAGTTGCGCGCGTCGCCCAACCGCGAGTACACGCCGCTCGCGTGGGACGCCGAGGCCGGCGTGCTCGAGCTCGAGTTCCTCGTGCACGGCGACGAGGGCATCGCCGGACGCTGGGCGGCCGACGCCCCCATCGGCGCCTCGGCCGGCGTCGGCGGCCCGCGCGGCTCGCTCGTGCTCGAGGGCGAGCCCGACGCGTGGCTGCTCGCGGGCGACGAGACGGCGCTGCCCGCGATCCGCCGCCACGTCGGCAGGATGTCCCGTACCGCGATCGGACTCGTCGTGATCGAGGCCGCCGGCGACGGCGCCGACTACGAGCTCGACACACCCGACGACGTGCGGGTCGAGTGGCTGCGACGCGACCCGGCCGCCCCGGCCGCCGTGCTCGGCGAGCGGCTCGCCGCGCTCACCGCCGACGACCGGCCCACGGGCGACGTGTTCGCGTTCATCGCCGCCGAGCAGGCGATCGTGAAACCGGGGCGGGCGCTGCTCGAACGGTGGTCGATCGACGCCGACCACGCGGTGGTCAAGGGCTACTGGCGTCGAGGTGAAGCCGAGTACCACGCGCCGCACTGAGCGGCGTAACCGAGGGCGGGCGTCGCCGATCGCTAGGCTTTCCGCCATGGCCTACGACGTCGCGCGCATCCGATCGATGTTCCCCTCGCTCGAGAGCGGGTGGGCCCAGTTCGACGGCCCCGGCGGAACGCAGACGCCGCGAGTCGTCGGCGAGGCCGTGGCATCCGTGCTCACCGGCCCGCTCTCGAATCGAGGCACGACCGGCGAATCCGAGGAGCGCGCCGAGGCGGCCGTGCACGGATTCCGCCTCGCGATGGCCGACCTCGTCAACGGGCACCCGCGCGGCATCGTGCACGGTCGCAGCGCCACGCAGCTCGCCTACGACTTCTCGCGCATGCTGTCGCGGGGCTGGGGCGAGCGCGATGAGGTCGTCGTCACGCGGCTCGACCACGACTCGAACGTGCGACCGTGGGTGCAGGCCGCTGAGCGCGTCGGCGCCACGGTGCTCTGGGTCGACTTCGACCCCGAGACCGGCGAGCTCGCGACCGCCGACATCGAGGCGGCCCTGACCGATCGCACCCGGCTCGTCGCCGTGACCGCTGCGTCGAACCTCATCGGCACGATGCCCGACATCCCTGCGATCGCGAACGCCGTGCACGCGGTGGGTGCCCTGCTCTACGTCGACGGGGTGCACTACACCGCGCACGAGCTGCCCGACATCGACGCGCTCGGGGCCGACTTCTTCACGTGCTCGCCCTACAAGTTCCTCGGACCGCACTGCGGCGTGCTCGCCGCGCAGCCCGAGCTGCTCGAGATGTTCATGCCCGACAAGCTGCTGCCGGCGACGAACGCCGTGCCCGAGCGGTTCGAGTTCGGCACGCTGCCGTACGAACTGCTCGCCGGCGCCACCGCGGCGGTCGACGTGCTCGCCGGGCTCGCGACGTCGGGCGATTCTTCGGGCGAGGCGGGAGAGTCGTCGGGCGCATCGGATGTCCCGGGCTCGCGCCGCGCGCGGCTCGCCGCCTCGTACGCGGCGCTGCACGAGCACGAGGATGTGCTGCGTGCGCGCATCGAGGCCGGACTTGCCGAACTGCCCGGGGTGACCCTGTGGTCACGCGCCTCGCGCCGAACACCGACCCTGCTCACGACATTCGCCGGCCACGCGGCATCCGACATCACCGCGCGGCTCGCCGAGGGCAGGGTGCTCGCACCGTCCCACAACTTCTACGCGCTCGAGGCGTCGCGCCGTCTCGGACTCGGCGACGAGGGCGGGCTGCGCGTCGGGCTCGCGCCCTACACCGACGCCGACGACGTGGAGCGCCTGCTCGACGGGCTCGCAGCAGCGCTCGCCTGAGCGTCATCTCGACCGCGAACTCGGCTGGCCACCCGGTCGCGCGGCCGAGATCACTCCGCGATCCTTCAGCACGAATCGGTACGGTAGGTTCCATCGAGGGAGTCGAACGTGGCCTGGAGTACGCGTGAGCTCGCCGATCTGGCGGGGACGACGGTGAACACTATCCGGCATTACCACCGGTTGGGTCTGCTCGACGTGCCTGAGCGCAGGTACAACGGGTACAAGGAGTACGAGGTACGGCATCTGGTGTGCCTTCTGCGTATCCGACGTCTGGTGGATCTGGGCGTGCCGCTGTCGCAGATCGGAGATGTCAGCGCGGGCGGGGGCGGCACGCCGGATGCGCTGCGGGAACTCGACGCAGAGCTGGCGGCGAGGATCGAACGCCTGCAGCAGGCGCGATCGGATATCGCGGTCATCCTGCGCGACAACGCTCCGGCTGACGCCCCCGCCGGCTTCGAGTCTGTGGCGTCACGGCTGTCCGAGACCGACAGTTCGATCATCCACATCTACAAGCAGTTGTACGACGAGGACGCAATTGCCGATGTGCGGAAGATGGTGGAGGCCGACACCGACGCCGTCGGCGCTGACATCGACGCACTCCCCGCGGATGCGGACGAAGCGACCAGGCAGCAGCTCGTCGAACGGCTCGCGCCGATTCTCGCGCGGAACCTGATCGACTACCCCTGGCTGAGCGATCCGGCGGCGCACCTGTCGACGAGCAAGCACGTCACGCAGCAGACGCTCGTCGAAGTGATGGTGGAACTGTACAACCCTGCTCAGCTCGACGTGCTCGCCCGTGCGAGCATCCTCGCCCGCGAGCAGCTCCCCAGTGCACTTGATGAGCACGGGGACGCCGGCTGACGTCCATTTCGCGCAGGACTCGACCCTGTCCTGAGAACACGGCTTCTCCTGGGGATCAGTCGAGACAGACACTCGTCGTCCTTCTGAGCTCCCGCGCCCGCACCGCCGTCGTGAACCGCCGGATCGGCGACACCGGCGAGAGACGAGCCGAAGGGAACCACGGGACGAATCCACCGTCGCCCCGAACCGTTGACAGCCTCGGAAGGCTCGGTTAGAGTCGCACGAAATAAAAAGTTTGGCAATTGAACTAAACCCGATCGCTCTGGTGCCCTCGGTCGCGCTCGGGCGAACACACACGCCCACCCGGTCGAATCGGAGCTTGCACATGCGCGAACTTTCCTCATCCTGGTCACCCTCCCGTCGGGGCCGGTTCCTTGCCGTGGCGATGCTCGGCATCGCTCTCATCGCAGGTCCCCTCATACCTGTCGCTGCGTACGCCGACGAATCCGATGACGCCGCGAGATGGGACTTCAGCGGCGGTGCGGCGTCCGACGTCTCCTGGCATGGGCACGACGGCACAGCTGCCGCGGGCGTGTCATTCGCGTCGTCCGGTGCCGTCTTCAACGGGACGGACAGCGGGGAGATCACCGTCGAATACGCCGCGAGCTACCAGCCCGAGGCCGCTGGCGACCACGGCACGTGGCGGCTCGAGCTCGACGACGTGACGCCGGCCGTCGTCGGCGGCACGCACCGAACGATCATGGGTACTCGCGGTGCCGACGACGGCTGGGCCGTCTACCTCACCCCCCAGAAGCAGATCGAGTTCTGGATGGGGCAGAAGAGCGGCAGCACGAAGTACCTCGCCGTGTCATCCGGCGTCGTCGCCGCAGTCGGTGCAACCTACGACATCACCGTCGAGCGCACGGGCAACGACGTTTCCATCGCCGTCACGGGTGCCGGCACCGGCACGGGCAAGGCGGTGCTCGGCGGTGGCTACAGCGCCGTCACGGACGGGACCAAGCTGCGCTTCGGCAACGGCGGCAATAGCGGCACGGAGTTCTTCTACTCGGGCTCGATCCGCGGCGCGACCGTCCGCATCGTCCCGCCCACGGGCGAGCCACCCGTCATCGACCCCGAACCGCCCATCACGCTGCCGACGCCCGAGTTCCCGCTCACAGACGACGAGTACGAGACTGCGGCCGGAGCGGTGCTCGCCCGATCGATCGGCGACGCCGCCGACCAGGTCGACTTCGACCTCGAGCGCTCGGCCGACGGTGTCGAGGAGTACACCATCTCCGGCAGCGCCGGCAACATCGACATTCAGGCGACCACCCCGTCCGCGCTGACCGCCGCGGCCGGGTGGTACCTCAAGTACGTCGCTCACGCCGCGGTCAACCTTGGAAGCACCCGACCCGCCGTTCCCGACGTGCTGCCCGCTCCCGAAGCGCCCATTGCCAACACCGGCCACGAGGGGTACCGGTTCGCCATGAACGACACCAACGAGGGCTACACCGACCCCTACCTCGACTGGGACGGCTGGGAGCGACTCCTCGACAACCTCGCGCTCCACGGCGTCAACCAGGTCTTCCTCAGCATCGGCACCGACGCGGTGTTCGCCGAACTCCTCACGGAGTACGGCTACTCGGATGCCGAGGCCCGGGCGTGGATTCCGCAGCCCGCTCACCAGCCGTGGTGGGTTCTGCAGAACATCTCATCCGAGGGTCAGGAGCCGATGACGACTGCACTGCTGGAGGAGCGTGCCAGGCTTGCCTCGCTCATCGTCGAACGCGCGGACGCGCTCGGGATCACCCCGGTCCTACCGGGGTACTTCGGCACCGTCCCGACCGACTTCGCCCAGCGCAACCCTGGCGCGAACGTCGTCCCCCAGGGCACCTGGAGCAACTACCAGCGTCCGAGTTGGCTCGATCCGACGACCGAGTTGTTCGCGGACGTCGCCGCGGACTACTACCGCATCTCGAGCGAACTCATCGGGGATGCAGGGGCCTACAAGATGGATCCGCTCCATGAGGGCGGCAAGCCCGGCAACGTCTCCGTTCCTGATGCTGCGTCCGGCATCGAGGACGCCCTCCGCGACGCACACCCCACCGCACTGTGGGTGCTGCTCGGCTGGCAGAGCAACCCGACTTCAGCGCTGCTTTCCGGCGTCGTCGACAAGAACCGACTGCTGATCGTCGACGGGCTCTCGGACACCGTGGGGACGCTGAACCGCGAGACACGGTGGCCCGGGATCCCCTATGCGTTCGGCTCGATCTACAACTTCGGCGGCAACACGTCCATGGGGGCGATCAGCACCGTGTGGATCGATCGATACTTCGCGGCCCGGGCGAAGGCCGACTCGGCGCTCTCGGGCGTCGCCATCCTGCCCGAGGGCTTCTACAACAACCCCGCGGCGTACGAGCTCCTCTCCGAACTCCCCTGGCTCGACACGGCCCCGGACCACACCGAATGGTTCCGCGAGTACGCGATGGGTCGCTACGGCACGGACGCGGGGGCGGCGGCGTGGAAGACCATCGCCGAGACCGCGTACTCGATGAAGCCCATCGGCACCCACAGCGAGTCCCACGATGGATTGTTCGCAGCGCAGCCGAGCCTCACGACAACGAAGGCGCGCTCGTGCTGTGCCGTGGGCGAAGTACGTTACGACCTCGCCAAGTTCGCAACGGCGTTGCCGCAACTGGTCGCCGCGGACGGCGACGTCATTCAGCGCGCGGCCTACGAGTACGACCTGACGGACGTCACGCGTCAGGTGATCGCGAACCTCAGCCGTGACCTGCTCCCGCAGATCAACGCGGCCTACCAGGCGCGGAACCTCGAGGAGTTCGATTCGCTCACGAAGACCTGGATGGACCTCATCGCGCAGCTGGACGCAGTGCTCGCGACCGACTCGGAGTTTCTGCTCGGGGCGTACGTCGATCGAGCTCACGCGCAGAACGGCGCGATCGGCGCCTATGATCTCCAGAACCTGCTGACGACGTGGGGGACGAAAGCGAGCTTCTCGCTCCACGACTATGCGAACCGTGAGTGGCAAGGGCTCGTCGGCGACTTCTACGCCTCCCGTTGGCAGCAGTACTTCCAGACGCTCCGGGTGGCGCTCGTTCAGGGTGGATCGCCGGCCGCGATCGACTGGTTCGAAGTCGATGAGGCGTGGGCGCGCGGCGACCACGGCTACCCCTCCACGCCGAGCGGCGACATCGTCACCGAGGCGCGCAAGACGATCGATTCGCTCGCGAAGGGGAGCGTGTCACTCAGGCTCACCGCACCGACCATCCGCCCGGGATCGACCGGCACCGTGACGGCGAGCGTGCAGAACACGTCGCCCCTGACGACGGTCGATCGCGTGGTGCTGACTCTGGACCTACCCGAGGGTGTCCTGGTGTCAGGCTCGGCGGAGACGACCCTGGCCGACCTCTCCCCCGGCGAGACTCGCACCACGACCTGGGATGTGACGGTGGACGCAGTGAACCTGCAGGGTGCGGTCGCCGACGTGGGAGTCGACGCACAGGTGATCACAGGTGACTCGGAGGAGACGAAGTCCGCGTCGGCGATCGTGCTCGTCGGAGGACCCCCCGGCGATCCGTGGCTGACACACTCGACCGAGACCGTCAGCGACTTCTCGGCCGGCGGCAACCAGTTCGCGATCCGCACGACGGGTGCGGACTTCTCCAGGACGACCCGCCGCTTTGCAGCGGTGTTCCGCGACGACGCGTTCGGGAACGGCCAGACGGCCGAGGTGCACGTCGACCTCCAGCAGAGCGAGGGCGCTCGCCCGTGGGCTCGTTCGGGCATCGTCGCGAGCGCCGATATCACGAAGGGGACATCGGCGATCGCCCTGCTCTCCCTGACGCCCGCGAACGGTTGTGTGCTCACCTGGAACGGATCTTCGAGCGGTTCGCTCGACACGCACCGGTACGCACCCGAATTCTCGGGTTCGGTCTGGCTGCGACTCACCCGCACTGAGGTCGGATTCGAGGGCGCGTGCAGCGCCGACCGCAAGGCCTGGACGGTGCTCGGGATTGCGACCCCGGCCGGCCTCACCGGCCCAGCCGACACGGGGATGCTTGCCTCCGCGGTGAACTCCGGCGGAAGCGACCGAGTCGTGGCCGCGTTCTCGGGGTGGTCGCTCCGCGACGCTGCGACGGTGCCGGGTGCGCCGGATGCCCCGACCGCGGTCCAGGCCGGCGATACCTCGATCGCGGTGAGCTGGGCGGCCCCCGACGACGACGGGCGGAGCCCTGTCACGGGTTACCGCGTCTACGAAGCGGGCGCCTCGACGCCGGTGTGCGAGGTCGATGTCGCAGTCACGACATGCACCGTCTCCGGTCTCGAACTCGGGAGCTCGCATAGCTACGAGATCGCGGCCGTCAACGGTGTCGGCGAGGGCACGCGTTCGGCAGTGAGTACACCCGTGACGCTGCCCGATGTTCCGTCGAACGATGGAGCGGTGGCGCCGCCGGTGCCGGGTGTGCTCTCGTCGGACAACGGTTGGGACACGGGTCTGCACGACGGCGAGTTCCGCATTACCTGGAACAACTGGTGGGGTGAGAACGCCTCGCTGTTCCAGCTCTACGAGAACGGTGAGCTCGTCTCGACGAAACACCTCACCGCGGATGGCCGGCGTGCGCAGGCGGCGAGCGTCGATATCTCGGGGCTCTCGAACGGCCAATACCGATACGTCGCCGTGTTGAAGAACTCCAAGGGGCGTTCGCAGTCCGTCACGCTCGTCGTGAACGTGACCGATGCGAACCCGGGAAAGCCGGTGCTCTCGTCTGACAACTGGGATCGTGACGGTGAGTACACGGTGTACGCCGACCTCTGGTGGGGAACGAACGCGACCTCGTACCGGTTCCTCGAGGACGGTGTGGAGATCGGCTCGGGCACATTGACGGCGGTGACGCCGCATGCGCAGAGGGCGAGCGTGCGCGTGACCGACCGGATGCTCGGCTCCCACGTGTACACGGTCGAGTTCCGGAATCAAGCCGGGGCGACGACGAGTGCACCGATCATGGTGCTCGTCGCGAAGTAGGTTGGGCAGGGGGATGGGCGGTCGTACGCGACCGCCGATCCTCCTGCCCGTCTCGGAGCACGAGCGGGAGGCATGCAACCCGTGCCATATGCGCGGAATCCGTTCGGACGAAACCGAGGACAAGTCATGACGACGGACAGAGATCTTGACGGTCTCCGCGAAGCTATAGGACGAACGATGAAGGCCGAGGACGGAACGCGAGCGGGAGCGGGAGCGGGAGCGCCGCATCTGACGCCGTTTGAGATCCGGCGCGAACTCCCCGGGAGCAACCATTCGCGTCTGCTCCAACTCTTGCACGAGAGCGGCGATCTCTCCCGTGCAGACCTTGCGCGGGCCGTGGGGCTCACGAAGGCCACGGTCTCGTCATTGATCGCCGAAATGATTCGAGAGGGGCTCGTCGTCGAGACGCGCCAGCGCGCGGTCGACGGGCCCGGTCGCCCCGCAGTAGATCTGAACATCGATCGGCTGAACTGGTTGGTCGTCGCCGTGGACCTGTCTCCCGACCGTGAACTCCGCGGGGCGTTGATCGACCTCGCGGGGAACGTGCACGTGAGGGAGTCGATCGCGACCGAGGGTGCGCTCGGGGATGCGGCACTGCAGAAGACGATCGAGCTCATCGATCGGCTCATTCTCCGCGCCGACCGACGGATCCTCGGGGTGGGCGTCTGCGCCCCCGGCACTGTCGACAACGAGGGTCGCGTGCTCGCGTCGCACAACCTCGACTGGGTCGGTCTCCCGCTCAAGGCGGAGATCGAGCGGCATACCAACCTGCCGACCTGCGTCGCGAACGATGCGAATGCCGCTGCGCTCGCCGAGCGTGACCTCTATGCGTCGGAGGAGGATCTGATGCTCGTCAAGATCGGATTCGGTGTGGGCGCGGGCATCATCACGAATGGTCAGCTCGTCCAAGGGTCGCGATTCACGGCGGGCGAGATCGGCCACGTCGCCGTCGGCGGTGATGGCGGCCCGAGGTGCGTGTGTGGTCGTGAGGGATGCTTGGAGGCGACCCTGTCGCTCCCACGGCTGGTTGCCCGGGTCGAAGAGTCGCCGGATGCGGCTCGAGAAGGTGTGCTCCGCGATGCGGGGGAATGTCTCGCGATCGTTCTGGCGCCGCTCGTCGGCTCGCTGGGTCTCGAGGCGGTCGTGGTGACCGGGTTGATCGATCCGTTCGTCGAGCCGATCCTCTCCTCCACACGAGACGCGCTCCGCGCGCGGCTCGCGGCGGAGGTCGTCGATTCGCTCGACCTCCGCGTGAGCGAAGTCGGCGACGACCTGGTCCTGCAGGGTGCGATGAGCCTCGTGGCGAGTGCCGTTCTCGGCATCCAATGATCGCGGTCGGGGTCAGCGAAGTTCGTGCTTGACGCGCGGACGATGCGCCTATAGTTTAGCAGCCAAACTAATAGCAGTTCCGGTTGCTTCGCTCGCGACAATGCAGTCCCATCGTGCAGGATTCACGGGACTGTGCTGGCTGATGCAGGCCGTGCTGCTCACGTTGGGGTACCGAGACGCGGTGCACCATCCACCAGAGTGAGGAAGCATCCATGAAGAAGTCTCTGCGCTTGGGCGCCGTGGTGGCGCTTGCCGCCACGGCCTCGCTGACGCTCGC
>NZ_JAJQPD010000016.1 GCF_021228295.1 Agromyces humatus | reverse complement strand
GACCGCTGCGGCGATCAGCGCGGCCTCGTTCGCGCCCGGTGTCGGCAAGGTCTTCATCGCCTCCGGCGCGAACTTCCCCGACGCACTCGCGGGCGCTGCGGTGGCGGGTTCTGCCGACGCGCCGGTGCTGCTCGTGCCGGGCACCACGATCCCGACGGCCGTGAAGGCCGAACTCGAACGTCTCGATGGCAAGCAGATCGTCGTGCTCGGCGGAACCGGCGCCGTATCGGCCGGCATCGCGCGACAACTGTCCGAGTACGTCGGGTGAGTCGAGCGCGGAGTCCTCGGTCTCCGCTGCCCGCCGCACCCGGCGAATCGGCGTATCCGGCCCCTTGCGGCCGGGCGACGACGGCGGTTGACTGACGCCGAGCAGTGCCGCTCGACACACGCGATCCGGTCGCTGTTCCACTCGACAAGGGGGGAATCACCAATGCGCACGACTGCCCGAGCAGTGACCGCGATCTCTGCGGCCGCACTCCTTCTCATCGCCACCGCGACTCCAGCGCTGGCCGCCCCGCCCACGATCGAGAAGATCCCGATCGAGTTCACGTTCGAAGACGACTTCCTGACCGCGGAGTGCGGCGTCGACGTCACGACCACGCTGAGCGGGTTCCGCATCGAGCGGGGCTGGCTCGACGGCGGTGGCAACGTCTTGAGTCTCGCCACCATCAGGGTCGCGGGAACCGCGTCCTCCGAGTTCGGTTCATTCAAGGTCATGGATGTGGGTGCAGACCAACTGAAGGTGGCGCCCGACGGCACGCTGACCCTCAGCATCATCGGCCAGGTGCCGTTCAACTTCAAGGGGGTCCTGGTCGTGAACGCCGATACCGGTGAGGTCGTCAAGGAGCCCCACTTCACCGGCGATGAGCAGCTCGCGAGGGCCTGCGAGGTGCTGACCGGCGCCTGAGCGCGCGCCGGCTCGACGACGGTGGCGGATGCCGCGGCACGGAGTCCTCGGAACTCCAGGCCGCGGTGTTGCCTGGACGCGTCATCGGGTATGAAGGGAGCAGGCAGTCTCTCCATTCCGGCGAGGCGCCCGGCCGGAACAGGACCATGACCGCCGGAACAGGACCATGACCGAAGAGCGCGACGCCCTGATCGCAGCGGTACGCGAGTTCGCCGATGCGGAACTCGCGCCGAATGCGTCGCGCTGGGATGCCGAGAAGCACTTCCCGATCGACACGTTGCGCAAGGCGGGCCAGCTCGGTCTCGGCGGTGTGTACGTGCGCGAGGACTTCGGCGGGTCGGGCCTCTCGAGGCTCGATGCGGTCGCGATGTTCGAGGAACTCGCCAAGGGCGACACGACGATCGCGGCGTACATCTCGATCCACAACATGGTCGCGTGGATGATCGACACGTTCGGCGATGAGGTCCAGCGCGAGCGCTGGATCCCGGGCCTGACCGAGATGACCGATCTGGGCAGCTACTGCCTCACCGAGCCGGGCGCCGGGTCCGATGCGACGGCGATCACGACGTCGGCCCGCCGCGACGGCGATGACTACGTCATCAGCGGCGTCAAGCAGTTCGTCTCGGGAGCGGGGTCATCGGCGGTCTACGTCGTCATGGCGCGCACGGGTGAACAGGGTTCCAAGGGCATCAGCGCGATCGTCGTCCCCGACGGCACCCCCGGCCTCGGCTTCGGGCGCAACGAGGCGAAGATGGGCTGGAACGCCCAGCCGACCCGACAGGTCGTCTTCGAAGAGGTTCGAGTGCCGACGACGAACCGACTCGGCGCCGAGGGTGAAGGATTCGGCATCGCCATGCGGGGTCTCAACGGCGGGCGCCTGAACATCGCGGCGTGCTCGATCGGCGGGGCGCAGTGGGCGCTCGAGCGAGCGCTGCGCTACGTGCGCGAGCGCGAGAGCTTCGGCGCTCCACTCGCGACGAACCAGTCGATCATGTTCACCCTGGCCGACATGGAGACCGAACTCCAGGCCGCCCGGGCGCTGCTGCATCGCGCCGCGGCCAAGCTCGATGAAGGAGCATCCGACATCGTGCCGGCGTGCGCGATGGCCAAGCGATTCGCGACCGATGCCGCGTTCGACGTCGCGAACTCGGCGCTGCAGCTCCACGGCGGCTACGGCTACCTGCACGAATACGGCATCGAGCGCGTCGTGCGCGACCTTCGGGTGCACCAGATCCTCGAGGGCACGAACGAGATCATGCGGCTGATCGTCGGCCGCGATCTCGTGAACCGATTGTAGGGCCTGCACAATCCGCACCCCGCGACTGAGTTAGGCATGATTAACTGGTTGCGGTGAGCACTGATGCTCGCCGATGAGGAAAGGACCCAGGGCCCGATGAAGATCATCGTCCTCGTGAAAGAGGTTCCCGACACGTACGGGGAGCGCAAGCTCGACCTCGAGACGGGGCTCGCCGACCGCGCCGCGAGCGAGTCCGTGCTCGACGAGATCAGCGAGCGTGCCCTCGAAGTGGCGCTCGCGCACGCCGGTTCCGCCGACGGCGTCGAGGTCGTCATCATGTCGATGGCCCCCGAGACGGCCGCGACGACGATCCGCAAGGGACTGGCGATGGGAGCGGCATCCGCGGTTCACGTGGCCGACCCCGGCCTCGCCGGAGCCGACCTCGGGCTGACCGCCCGCACGCTCGCCGCCGCGATCCGTCGCACCGGGTTCGACCTCGTCATCGCCGGCAACCTCTCGACCGACGGCAGTGGCGGCGTCCTCGCCGCCATGCTCGCCGAACTGCTCGAAGTGGCCAACGCGACCGCGCTCTCGTCGGTCGAGATCACCGCCGAATCGGTGTCGGGCACGCGCACCACCGACGACGGCGCCATGCGCGTGAGCGCTCCGCTGCCGGCTGTGATCTCGATCACCGAGGCACTGCCCGATGCCCGCCTCCCCAACTTCAAGGGCATCATGGCGGCGAAGAAGAAGCCGTTCGAGACATTGACCGCGGCCGATCTCGGTATCGAGCCGCAGGATCTCGCAGTCGCCTCGTCGATCATGACGGCGATCGCCGAGAAGCCGCCGCGCGCTGCGGGCGTCAAGATCACGGATGAGGGCGACGGCGGAACGAAGATCGCCGAGTTCCTCATCGAGAACCGGCTGGCCTGAGAGGACGATCATGACCGACTACCCCGCAGACTCGATCCTCGTCCTGCTCGAGACGTCGCCGGCCGGTGAGCTGGCCTCGAGCGCGGCCGGCCTCCTCGGCGCCGCTTCGCTCATCGGCACCCCGGTGGCGCTCGCCGTCACGTCGCCCGGGCGAGGCGAGTCGCAGGCGCTCGCCGAGCAGGCCGCAGCAGCGGGCGCCGAGCGCGTGCTCGTGGTCGAGACCGATTCGGCGCAGACTCAGCTCACCGTGCCGCAGGTCGACGCGCTGGCCGCGGCCGCCGCGGCCGTCGCGCCCGACGCGGTGCTGATCTCGAACTCGATCGAAGGCCGAGACGTCGCCGGCCGCTTCGCCGCACGCACGAGTGCGCCGATCGCCGTTGACGCGATCGGCGTCTCGCGCGACGACGAGGGCGTCGTGGCCCGGCACTCCGTGTACGGCGGCGCCTACAACCTCGAGTCCGCCGCGACTTTCGGCCCGCTGGTCGTCACCGTTCGCCAGGGCGCGATCGAATCGCGAGCCGAGGCACGGCCCGTCGCCCTCGAGACGCTCGAGCTGCAGCCCTCGGGTGCGGCCGCTGCGACCATCGAGTCGGTCGAGGCCCTCGAAGAGGCCTCCAGCCGGCCCGAGCTGCGGGGCGCGACGAAGGTCGTATCCGGCGGCCGCGGCCTCGGCTCGGCCGAGAAGTTCGCGCTCGTCGAGGAACTCGCCGACGCCCTCGGTGCCGCCGTCGGTGCATCGCGAGCCGCGGTCGACGCGGGCTACATCCCGGCGAACCACCAGGTCGGCCAGACGGGCGTCTCGGTGTCGCCGCAGCTCTACGTCGCCCTCGGCATCTCGGGTGCGATCCAGCACAAGGCGGGTATGCAGACCGCCAAGAACATCATCGCCGTGAACAAGGATCCCGATGCGCCGATCTTCGAGGTCGCCGACTTCGGTGTCGTCGGCGACGTCTTCACCGTGGTGCCGCAGCTCATCAGCGCGCTCGCCGAACGGAAGCGCTGACCGGTGGCCACCTACTCGCCGACCCTCCGGAGGGGATTGCCTCGCGAACGTGGCGGCGACGCTTGGCCGCCCGAGGGCGATGCGCCCATCGAGATCGCGGGGGCTCCCGCTGAGACCCCGGTGACCGGCGCGGCGGCCCACACGTCGGAACCGAGCGTCGAGATGGCGGATGTCGCTGCCGCGCCTGCCCCAGAGCCCCCGACGGTCGCCGCTGTGGCTGCGACCGGGCCTGCTCGATCGGTGCGGCGTGGACTGCCCCGCGTTCCCGGGGGTGAGCCGTGGCCGGCTGCCGGCGCGGCGCCTGCTGTCGCGACGGCGGCGGCCACTTCGGCGGCACCCGCGACACCGGCGCCCGGTGCGGCGCCGGTCGCTGCGGCAGCAACCCGGGCGGCGGCGGCCCTGGCCGCACCCGCGCTCGACACCGCCACTTCCGATCATCCGCTCCGACGCGGCCTCCCTCGCGCGAAGGGCGGCGAGCCGTGGCCGCCCGCGGGTTTCGCCCCGGTGCGCGCGGTGGTCGCAGAAGCCGCGCCGGTCGCGGAGGTCGCGCCCGCGACGCCCGTGCCGCCCCCGCTCATCGAGCAGCCCGCGGTCGCGGCATCCGTGGCCACTGTCCCTGCCGCGCCGCCCCAGCGCGTCCCGCTCGCCCGCCCGGCGGCGACCCGCCCGCCCGGCGCGGCCCGGCCCGCGCCCGTTCGACCGGCTCCCGTGCCCGCGCCGAAGCCCGGACGCTTCGGCGCATACACTCCCGGGCAACTGGTCGGTTCCGCCGTGATCGGCGGGTTCGGGTTGCTGCTCGCGGCGACGTTCGTGGTGGTGGTGACGAATTGGTTCATCAGGCTCGACTTCATGCAGGACTTCCTCGCGACCTACCCGGGTGAGACGCACCTGCCCGAGGGAGCGCCCGTGGGGCTGCCCGCGTGGCTCGGCTGGCAGCATTTCTTCAACGTGTTCCTCATCGTGCTCATCATCCGATCGGGCCTGCAGGTGCGCACTGAGAAGCGACCGGCCGCCTACTGGACACCGAGGTGGTCGAAGGGCGGGCAGGGCAAGATCAGCCTGAACCTGTGGTTCCACCAGTCGCTCGACATCCTCTGGCTCGTGAACGGCATCGTCTTCGTCGTGCTCCTCTTCGCGACCGGGCAGTGGATGCGGGTCGTGCCGACGAGTTGGGAGTACATCCCGAACGCGATCTCGGCGACCCTGCAGTACGTGTCGCTCGACTGGCCGCTCGAGAACGGCTGGGTGAACTACAACAGCCTGCAGGTGCTCGCGTACTTCGTGACGATCTTCATCGCGGCTCCGCTCGCCGCGGTGACCGGCGTGCGCATGTCGGGGCTGTGGCCGAAGAACGCGAAGACCCTGAACCGCATCTATCCCGTGGAGTGGGCGCGTGCCGTTCACTTCCCGGTGATGCTCTACTTCGTCGCGTTCATCGTGGTGCACGTCGCGCTGGTCTTCCTGACGGGGGCGCTGCGCAACCTGAACCACATGTATGCGGCGCAGGACGTCGTCAGCTGGCTGGGCTTCTGGATCTTCGTGGCCTCGCTCGTGGTGATCGCCGTGGCGTGGGTCGCCGCCCGCCCGATGGTGCTCGCGCCGATCGCGGGCCTGTTCGGCAAGGTCGGCCGCTAGTCGATCATCGGGTGGAGGGGCCGGGCCCGGCGCCACCGATGATGGCCTGCAGGGCTCGGCGAATCTGCTCGAACTCAGTTCGGCCGACCGTCGCCTCGACGGCGGCATCGAGCTCGGCGGAGGCGACGACGGCTGCGCGACAGAATTCCGCGCCACGACGATCGAGCTCGACGATGATCGCGCGGCGGTCGGAGGGATCGGGGGCGCTCCGGACGTAGCCGGATGCCTCCAAGTCGCGCACGAGCATGCTCATCGCCTGACGGCTGATGCCCGCCCTCGCCGCGAGATCGCTGATCCGAGTGCCCTCGGGGTCGAGGCTCGAGAAGACGGCGAGGTGCGCCATCCGAACCGACGAATGCCCCATCTCCGCAAGCCGTTGGAGCGCGTTTCCCATGGTGATCCCCGAGGCGCGGGCGAGCAGATGCGCGACCCCGTCTCCGCTCGCGGCGGCGAATTCCCGCAGCGCATCCCCGTACATAGGCAACTCCATTGACAGATTAGGCAATGTGGTTGACAATAAACGCAAGGCGATTGCCTATTCCCTGCCACCCCATCATCTCAGAACGGACCAGGCCATGACCGATATTGCAGTTCCCACAACAGGCACGGCGTTCCCCGACCTCGACCTCATCGACGCGCGCGGGGAATCGCACCCGGTATCGAGCGTCATCGCGGGGCGCGCGGCAGTCGTGTTCTTCATGCGGAGCCATACCTGCCCGGTCTGTCACTCGCACATCCGACAACTCGAGCGCCTCGCCGATCGAGGCAGACTCGCGGGTGCGGCGGCGATCGTCGTCACGCCAGGCGGAGCGTCGGAGGCCGGCGCGGTTGCCCGCCGCACCTCCCTGCGCGTCTTCGCTTCAGGAGAACAGCATTCGTCGATCGGCCTCGGCAAGTTCCTCTTCCTCCAGCACAGTGGCACGTTCGTCCTCGATCCGACGGGCGGTGTGATCTCCGCGCGGACGAGTGCGTTGCCCACCTCGAGCTTCTCCTCGCGAGAGGTCCAAGCCGCACTCGCCTGAAAGACGACGGTCTTCGTCGAGTCGGGAGCACTGACGTATCCTCGATGTCGGGCGCCGGTGACCCCCGTTGGCGGGTCCGGTGCCGAAGACTGAAACGAGGTGAACGTGCCCGAGATCGACGACAACGAGATCGAAGTCGACACGTTGCCGACGCGAGGTCGTCGGGCTGCACCGAAATCGCGGTTCGCCAGGGTGCGGGCTGCACTGCTCGATCCGGCCGCGCCGGTGGCGGCGCGTGTCGCAGCCTGGTTGTCGGTGCATCGCCTCGGCGTGCTGCTGACCGTCGCCGTTCTCGTGGCGATCACGGCGATCGGCAGCGGCGCCGCGTTCATCCGAACCGTGACCGAGACGACGTTCGGCGAAGACGCCTCGACCTCGACCCGTGACGGTCGACCCACCCCCGAGACGACCGACGCCGAGGGGATCGGGCCCTTCGGCCCGATCCTGCCGACCTCTACGCCGGCCCCGCCGTTCCGGGCCCCCCAGCCGACGGGCGCCCCGTCCGACGAGCCGGCACCGGCACCGGGACCACCGCCCGCTCCCGAGCCCGAGCCGACCGTTCAGCCCGAACCGAGTGAGACGCCCGTCCCGAGCGACGACCACCCCGGCAAGGGCAACGGCAAGGGCAAGCCCGGCGGACCCGACAAGCCCGAATAGCCGCTCAGCCGCGCGACGCCCCGGTCTTCTCGCGCCCTCGCGAACGGCGACCCGCGCCGAACGCCGTCGCGAGGTTCACCACCACAGCGCGAGCAGACGCGGGAACCCGCGTGCGGGCCGTGAGCTCACGCACGCGACGCAACCTCGGCGAGCGTCGCAGCCTGCGGCGCACCGCCGCCCGATGGAGCTCGCGAGCCCAGATCTGCGTGACCCGTGCCTCGTCGAAGCGGCGCGCCGAGCGCATCGCCTCGCGTCGCATCGCCTCGACCCGATGGACCGGCAGCTCTCGCAATCGCACGATCGCCGCCGCGAGCGCGTCGACGTCGCCGGCGGGCACGAGATAGCCGTTCCGTCCGTTCCTGATCAGGTCGGATGGCCCGTACCTGACGTCGTACGCGATGGGGAGGCATCCGGCGGCCATCGCCTCGACGAGCACGAGCGGCGAGCCCTCGGACCGTGACGTCAGCAGGAGGAACGACGCCGTCGCGAGCTCGCGGCGGGCGTCAGGATCGAATCCGAGCAGCCGCACGGCGGTGTCGCGCCCGATGCGTCGTTCGAGCGCCGCGCGGCTCTCACCGTCGCCGTAGACGTCGAGCCGAAGGCGGGTGGCGGAACGGCCGGCACCGCGAGCCCGCTGCACCGCGTCGATCGCGTGCGAGACGCGCTTGCGGGGCGTCAAGTTGGCGAGCACGACACCACGGTCGGGGTCACGCGCACCGCCGGATCCGCCGAGATTGCGGTGATCGCCACGCATGCCGCCCGCCGAAGCGCCCGAGCCGGGCCGCGAGTTCGGGATCACCACGAGATTCGGCGTGCGGCCGACATCGTGGTCGATGTCCGCGGCCTGCCGTCGAGTGAGCACCGCGACGAGGTCGAATCCGTCGAGCCGCTCGAGCACGTCTCGCCTCGACGCGCGGACGGGGTGCGCCTCGCCGGCGCCCGACCGATGCGACGCGTGCACCACATGCGCCGTGATGACATGCGGTCGCCGGTAGCCGACCATGAAGCGCGCGATGGTCTTGCTGTCGACGATCATGAAGCTCGGCCGGCGGGCGCTGAGCGCGTCGAGCCACGCCGTGTAGAGCGGCCAGATGCGCGCCCACGATCGCACCGGCAGGCCTTCGGGGTCGCAGAGCACGATCGAGCGGCCGCCGACGACGCCGCGGCGGCGCGTGTCGCGCCGGTCGCTCAGCACGAGCGTGCCGTCGTCGCGGTAGTGGTCGACCTGCAGCGTTCGTCCGTGCTCGTCGCTGCGAACTCGGCTCGTCACGGTATCGCCGCGTCGCCGCGTCGCCGTCGCGTCGGCCTCGGCGAGCGGCGTGAACACGTCTCGTTCAGATCTCAGTGCCCCGCCGGGCAGCGGATGTCTCCGCAGCCAGTCGTAGAGATTCACGAGGCGGACCCCGTGGTGGAGCACGCCGCGCTCGCGCAGCCGCTTCTCGAGGTCGGCGGTGTCGGACCGAGCGTCGAAGGTGAGCACGTCGACGGGCGTGCCGCCGAGCCGGCTGAAGGCCGATGATCGCTGCAGCATTGCCGCGGTCATGCCGCCGTAGTCATCGGGGATCGACCAGGTCACCGCGAACTGGCGTCCCTGCGGCATCCGTACTCGATCCATCCGACGAGCGTAGCGATCGGCGCTGACGATCTCGCGGCGCGGCGCGGCGCGGGGCGGGCGCGGGGCGGGGCGCCATGTGCGGGACATCCGCCCGCTCTCAGCCTGCGCGGACTACCCTGAAGCGTGACTTCAGACGACGCAACGGTCGAGGCAGCGGCTGCCGAGCAGCCCGCCGCGACGTTCTCCGACCTCGGACTCGACGGTCCGGTGCTCAAGGCGCTCGACGATGTCGGCTACGAGACGCCGTCGGCGATCCAGGCGGCGACCATCCCGACGCTGCTCGCCGGCCGCGACGTCGTGGGCCTCGCGCAGACCGGCACCGGCAAGACCGCGGCGTTCGCGCTGCCGATCCTCGCGCGTCTCGACGTGTCGCAGAAGACCCCCCAGGCGCTCGTGCTCGCGCCGACCCGCGAGCTCGCGCTCCAGGTCTGCGAGGCGTTCGAGCGTTATGCCGCGCATCTCAAGAACGTGCACATCCTGCCGGTCTACGGCGGGCAGGGCTACGGCGTGCAGCTCTCGGCGCTTCGGCGCGG
This sequence comes from Agromyces humatus, assembly GCF_021228295.1. Classification (GTDB taxonomy): domain Bacteria; phylum Actinomycetota; class Actinomycetes; order Actinomycetales; family Microbacteriaceae; genus Agromyces; species Agromyces humatus. The sequence continues at coordinate 10,810 of NZ_JAJQPD010000016.1, read as the reverse complement.
CGTGCACATCGTCGTCGGCACGCCCGGTCGCATCATGGACCACCTCGACAAGGGCACGCTCGACCTCAGCGAGCTGAAGTACCTCGTGCTCGACGAGGCCGACGAGATGCTCAAGATGGGCTTCGCCGAAGACGTCGAGACGATCCTCGCCGACACCCCCGACGACAAGCAGGTCGCGTTGTTCTCGGCGACGATGCCGGCCGCGATCCGCCGAATGTCGAAGCAGTACCTGCACGATCCCGAAGAGATCACGGTCAAGACCAAGACCCAGACGTCGGCGAACATCACGCAGCGCTACCTGGTCGTGTCGTACCAGCAGAAGGTCGACGCGCTCACCCGCATCCTCGAGGTCGAGAACTTCGAGGGCATGATCGTCTTCGTCCGCACGAAGAACGTCACCGAAGAGCTCGCCGAGAAGCTGCGCGCCCGTGGATACTCGGCCGCCGCCATCAACGGCGACATCGCGCAGGCGCAGCGCGAGCGAACGGTCAACCAGCTGAAGTCGGGCAAGCTCGACATCCTGGTGGCGACGGATGTCGCGGCCCGCGGACTCGACGTCGAGCGCATCAGTCACGTGGTGAACTTCGACATCCCCACCGACAGCGAACCCTACGTGCACCGCATCGGCCGCACCGGGCGCGCGGGTCGCACGGGTGACGCGATCAGCTTCGTGACCCCACGCGAGCGCGGGCTGCTCGCCCGCATCGAGAAGGCCACGCGTCAGCCGCTCATCCAGATGCAGCTGCCGAGCGTCGACGAGGTCAACGTCACCCGGCTCGCCCGGTTCGACGACCGCATCACCGAGGCGCTCTCGGCCGCCGAGCGCATCGATGGGTTCCGCGACATCGTCGCCCATTACGTGCGCAACCACGACGTGCCCGAGGTCGACGTCGCTGCCGCGCTCGCCGTGGTCGCCCAGGGTGAGACGCCGCTGCTGCTCGAGCCCGAGCGACCGCGGCGCGAGCGTGATCGCGACGGCGACAGCCGCGACCGCTTCGATCGCGACGACCGCTCCGAGCGGGGCGACCGCCCAGAGCGCCGTCAGCGCCCGGGCTCGAAGCCGATGACGACCTACCGCATCGCGGTCGGCAAGCGCCACCGGGTCGAGCCGCGCCAGATCGTGGGCGCGCTCGCGAACGAGGGCGGGCTGCAGCGTGACGACTTCGGCGCGATCCAGATCCGGCCCGAGTTCTCGCTCGTGGAGCTGCCGGCCGATCTGCCCGACGACGTGTTCGACCGGCTGACCGGCACGCGCATCTCGGGGCGTCTCATCGAGCTGCGCCGCGACACCGGCGGTCCGAAGCGGCGGCCGCGCGACGACGATCGTTCGTACCGTCCGCGGCGCGACGACGACCGCCGCGAGGGTGCGCCGAGCGACGACAAGCCGTTCCGCAAGCCGCGTCACAAGAACTGACGGATGCTCCGGCCCGCGGGTCGGGCGGGCCGGTGCCTCATCGGGCGTGCCGCGGCCGAGCACCTGGTGGACGAACGGTGTCACGCCGCTCCGACGCCTGGTAGCTGCGCGCGACAGAATGCCCACGCCGCGCGTTCATACCCCGTTCAGACGCGCATGGTCGGCTAGCGTGAGCATGACGCCCAACGCCGTGCGCCGCCATCGAACGAGGGGACGACTCGTGAGCACCCGTACGGCCGAATTCCCTCGGCCGGACCACTTCCTCCTCCACATCAGCGACACCCACGTGCTTGCGGGCGGCGACATGCTGTACGACCGAGTCGCGAGCGAGTGGCACCTGCGCCGGCTCTTCGACCAGTTCGAGGCGTCGGGCGGCCGGCCCGAGGCGATCGTCTTCACGGGCGACCTCGCCGACAAGGGCGAACCCGACGCCTACGATCGCATCCGCCGCATCGTCGACCCGGTCGCCGAACGGCTCGGCGCCCGGGTGATCTGGGTCATGGGCAACCACGACGACCGGGCGGCCTTCCGCCGCCGCCTGCTCGACGAGCGCGGCGGCGGTTCGCGCGCGGTGGATCGTGTCGACGACGTGCACGGCCTGCGGGTGATCACGCTCGACTCGACCGTGCCGGGCCATCACCATGGCGAAGTGACTCCCGAGCAGCTCGACTGGCTCGCCGAGGAACTCTCGATCCCCGCGCCGCACGGTTCGATCCTCGCGATGCACCATCCACCGGTACCGAGCGTCCTCGACCTCGCCGCCACCGTCGAGCTTCGCGACCAGTCGGGCCTCGCCGAGGTCGTCGAGGGCAGCGACATCCGCTCGATCATCGCCGGACACCTGCACTACTCGTCGACGGCGACGTTCGCCGGCGTGCCCGTCTCGGTCGCCTCGGCGAGCTGCTACACCCAAGATCTCAATGTGCCCGTCGGAGGCACGCGGGGCCGCGACGGTGCCCGTGCATTCAACCTCGTGCACGTGTACCCGTCGACGGTGCTGCACTCGGTCGTGCCGCTGGGTTCATTCCCCGTGCTCGATTGGATCGATGCCGGCGAAAGCTCGAGGCGGCTCCGCGAAGCAGGCGTCAGCATTGCGGATGCCTCGACACTGCCGGTCGCGAAGGAACCGCCGTTCACGGTGCCGATCCCGTTGCCCGCCGGCTGAAGCGAGCCCGCCGGTCGTCTGCGCGGCTTGAGTGAGCTTGGCGCGTTTGAGGACGCCTGGACGCGTCCTCAAGTGCCGCGAGCTCACTCAAGCCGGCGGCAAGCTCACTCAAGCCGGCGGCGAGCTCACTCAAGCTGACCCCGAGCTCACTCAAGCTGACCCCGAGCTCACTCAAGCCGGCGGAGGAGGCGGCTCAGGCGGTGCGGTCGCGCTGGTCGGATGTCGCGTCGGCGGCAGGAGTCGGGACATCCGTCGTCTTCTCCCATGGCGCTGGGAACGGGAAGTACCGCTCGAGGAAGTCGATCACGGCAGCGGTGCGCTCTTCGACCGAGATCTCGGGGAAGCTGCCGTCGTTGAGGCAGAACATGTCGTGGTCGCGGCGCTTGAGCAGCCGGCGCATCGCGGGCAGCGCCTGACGCAGGGTCGTCTCGACGTACTTCACGCGGGCGTCGGTCTGCACGACCGCGTGCCCAGTGAGCAGCGCGTAGAAGTGGTACAGCGAGTTCGTCACCGAGATGTCGGTCGCCGACCGGAACCGACTCGCCGCGGTGCGCGCGAACTCCTCGGGAAACGACGCCTCGAGGTCGGCCATGACGCTCTTTCGCAGCGGTGCCGCGCAGTGCTCGAGGTGACGGGTGGTGACCTTGCCGAAGCGATCGCGCAGCAGCGCCCGGTTGACCCGCGCGGCGTTCTCGAATCCGCTGCGGCCGGGGTGCGTGGACCCGAGGCCGATGCGGGTCGACGCCTCGACGAACTTCGTGATGCCGCCGGGGGAGAAGAACAGGTCGGGCGAGACCGGGCGTCCGAAGAACATGTCGTCATTCGAGTACAGGAAGTGCTCTGCGAGTCCGTCGATGTGGTGCAACTGGCTCTCGACGGCGTGCGAGTTGTGCGTCGGCAGCACCGACGTGTCGGCGAACATCTGCTCGCTGCGCACGATCGTGACCTTGGGGTGCTTCGCGAGCCAACTCGGCGCCGGGGAGTCGGTCGCGATGAAGATACGCCGCACCCACGGCGCGAAGAGGTGCACCGACCGCAGCGCGTACTTGAGCTCGTCGATCTGCCGGAAGCGGGCTTCGGAATCGTCGCCCTCGCCGACGACGTAGCTCTGCATGCGCTTCGCGCGTTCGCGCACGAACTCGTCGCTCGAGCCGTCGACCCATGAGAACACCATGTCGATCTCGAAGTCGACGTCGGTCGCGAGGGTGGCGAACATGTGCTCGAGCGTTGGCCAATCGCGGCCGTGCAGGTGAACGATGTCATCGATCGCCTCGGATCGCGGCAGCCTGTGCCGCATCAGGGCGTTCTCGACGGGCGCTTCGATCACGTCGTCGCCGAATCGCCAGAACTCGACCTGAACGGCCGTTGCGCTGCCGTAGCGCAGGCGACCGATCGGTTCGATGCGTGGGCGATGGATGCGCAGCACGGTGGGCTTGCGGTGTGCCGAGAGCCTGCCGTCGGCGAGGAGCACCGCGTCGGCGTCTGCGGCGCGCGCCGGGGCCAGCGTCGTGGCGTAGAACGGCTCATTCGCGAATGCCTCGCGGAAGGCGCGTGCGACGTGCTTGCGCTGAGCGCGGTCGATGGCGATGACCGGGCGTTCATCGTTGCCTCGTACGAGGAGGAACGGGATCTCGGCATCATCGAGCGTGTCACCGATCGCGAGGAGATCTTCGACCATCGATGCCTGCGGTGTCATGTGCCCGTTCCGCAACGCGTACTGCCCCTTGCGCATCACCAGGTCGTCGCGATCGAATCGCGACGGGCGATTCGCCGAGGTCACGAGCACGAGCTCCGATGCATCGGCGAGCCGCATCGGCGGGGTGGGCGGCGGCGCCGTCCTCGCGAACGCATGCCCGTCGTGGGGGTGCCGGTCAGGGGTTCGATCGCGGTCGGGTCTCGTCACGGAGTGGTGGCCTCCAGGGGGCATGGGTGGTGGTGCAGTGCACGGATGCCTTGATTGTACGGCGCGGGATGAACCGAAGCTCGCGAGGCCCGATGACGGCCTGTGACTCCCGGTTGACGTGTGTGACGGTCGCCCGCGCGCTTTCGGCCGCGGCTCCGTAGCGTCTGAGGCGGGAGGTCGGAACATGACTCGACTCATCATCGGCGCGATGGTCCGGGCCATCGGCGCGAACCCGTCGGGTTGGCGGGTGACAGGCGCGCATCGCGACCCCCGTGGCGATGCCGCCGCACTGCGGCACGCGGCGAAGGTCGCCGAGGCGGCGCGGCTCGACTACCTCTTCTTCGGCGACTGGCTCGCGACCGGCCACGATCTCGAGTTCCGCGACCCGTACCTCGTGGCGCGCATCGACCCGTTGTCGGCGATCACGTACCTGGCGGGGGTCACCGAACGCATCGGGCTCATCGCGACCGCCAACACCGGTTACGCCGACCCCTATGCGCTGGCACGCGCGACCGCGTCGATCGATCTGCTCTCGGGCGGTCGCGCCGGACTCAACCTCGCCACTGGCTCGGAGCCACGGGCTGCGGGCAACCACGGCCGGGACTTCGCGGTCGTGAACGCGTCGCGCTACGACCGTGCGGCCGAGTTCGACCACGTGCTGCGGCGCCTGTGGGATTCGTTCGAAGACGACGCGATCGTGGCGGATGTCGCATCCGGCGTGTTCCTCGACCCGTCGAAGCTGCACCCCACCGACTTCCGCGGCCAGTTCCTCAGCGTCGACGGTCCGCTGAACGTCGCGCGCCCGGTGCAGGGGCACCTGCCGATCGTGCATGCGGGCACGTCGCCGCGCTCGCGGCTCTTCGCGGCGCAGCACGCGGACCTCGCCCTCGTCGCCGTGAGCGACCTCGAGCACGCCGTCGCGATCCGCGAGGAACTGCGGTCGCTCGCGTTCGAGTCGGGCCGCGACGACCGCACGCTCAAGGTCATCGCGCCGGTGCTGCCGATCGTCGGCGAGACCCGCGAGCATGCCCAGTCGATCGCCGACGAGCTGTCGGAGCTCGTGCAGATCGCCGAGGACTGGCCCGACGGCCCGCCACAGGCGTTCCCCGCGAACCGCTCGCTCGCGCAGCTCTCGACGCTCGTCGGCCTCGACCTCTCGGGGCTCTCACCCGACCGCGCGGTGACACCCGCGTTCCTCGGGGAGTTCAGCGCGGTCGGGCAGGAGCTCGTCGAGATCGTCGCCGAGCGCACCGGCCGCAGCCCGCACGGCGAGCGGCCGCCCACGCTGCGCCATCTCGTGGTCGCGGCATCCGTCAGCGCCTCGATCATCGTGGGCACCGCGCATGACATCGCCGCCGAATTCGAGGCCTGGGGCGATGCCGGGGCGGTCGACGGGTTCAACGTGCTCTCGGCGATCCAGCCGGCGCAGCTCGACGCGTTCGCGCTCGGTGTCGTGCCCGAGCTGCAGCGGCGCGGCGTGTTCCCGACCGAGTACGAGGGCCACACGCTGCGCGACTCGCTCGGGCTCGAGCGGCCTGCGAACGTGCACGTCGGGAACGACGATTCCGCGTTGGCGACCCTGTCGCGTCGGCCGTGACGCGGACGAGTCGATGTGCTTCGGTGTCGGCGCATTGCGTCGTGTGACGCGGCGTGACAGTGCGGGTCACCGCCCCTTGAAGGGGCCGTGCCGCGACCGTAGCGTCGACGCCACATCTCGAGCGAGGAGCATCCGTGATCGGCACCGATGATCGACTGACGCCGACGCTGCCGCCTGCGTTCGAGCGCTCGGATGTCGCGGCCCCCGGCTCGCTCGCCCCCCTTGCCCAGCTCGCCGACACGGGCCTCGAGGTGCCCGTGCTCGGAGGCGGCCGCGTGCGACACGTGAATCTCGACGTCGCCGCGTCGGCGCCCGCGCTCGCCGTGGTCGCCGAGCACGTGGAACGGGTGCTGCCCTACTACGCCAGCGTGCACCGGGGCACGGGGTACCCGTCGCAGCAGACGACCGCGCTCGTCGACCAGGCGCGAGCCGTGGTCGCCCGCCATGTCGGAGCGCGTGACGACGACCTCGTCGTCTTCACCCGCAACACGACCGACGCACTGAACCTGCTCGCGAACGCGGTGCCGGGCGACACCGTGGTGCTCGACATCGAGCACCACGCGAACCTGCTGCCGTGGCGCGACGGCGCCCGCCGCGTGGTCGTGGGCCGTTCCTCGTTCGCCGCGACGCTCGACGCCATCGACGCCGAGCTCGGCCGATGTCCGGCCGCGCTGCTGACGGTCACCGGCGCGTCGAACGTCACGGGCGAGGTGCTGCCGATCGGCGACCTCGCCGGCCTCGCCCACTCGCACGGCGCGCGTCTCGCCGTCGACGGCGCGCAACTGCTGCCGCACCGAAGGGTCGACATCGCCGCACTCGGCGTCGACTACCTGGCGTTCTCGGGCCACAAGGCCTACGCCCCGTACGGCGCCGGCGCGCTCGTCGGCCGTGCCGACTGGCTCGACGCGGCCCCGCCGCATCTCGCGGGGGGCGGAGCGGTCGAGTCGGTCGGCATCGACGACGTCTCGTGGAAGACCGGCGCCGACCGGCATGAGGCCGGCACGCCGAACGTGATCGGCATCGTCGCGCTCGCACGGGCGCTCGCCGAACTCGAGCGGCTCGGCGACGACGCGCGCACGGCGCACGAGCACGCGCTCACCCGACGCCTGCACGCGGGGCTCGCCGCCCAGGCCGGCGTGCGGGTCATCCGGGGTTTCGACGACCTCGACGATGGGCTCGGCATCGCAACCGTCGAACTCGACCGCGGATCGATCGGGCTCCTCGCCGCCGCGCTCGGCGCCGAACACGGCATCTCGGTGCGCGCCGGGCGGTTCTGCGCCCACCCGCTCTTCGACCGTCTCGCCACGAGGTCGAACGGGCTGCGTGCGAGCCTCGGCGCAGGGACATCCGTCGACGACATCGACCGCTTTCTCGCCGCACTTGCCGCGCTCATCGCCGACGGACCGGCATACGCCTACGACCGCGCGCCCGCCGGGTGGTGCCCGCGTGTCGATGATCGGCCGCCGCTCGCGTTCGACCTCGACTGATTCAGTCGATTTCTCAGTCGTCGGCGCCGGGAGGGCAGGGAGCCCCGATCCAGCCCCCGCCCGAGAACACCCAGCAGATGCCGTCGGTACCGGTCGGCTGCCCGCTGTCGGGACCCGGCGCGTCACCGGGCCCCACGTCGGGCGCGGGCTCGTCCCAGCGCGGCTCCTCGACGACCGTCTCGGTCTCGGGGGTGCCGGCAGGTTCGAACACGCCCGACGTGCCGAGCGCGACGCCGCCGATCACCAGACCCGCGACGATGACCGCTGCCCCTGCCGCAGCGATGATCTTGGTGCGGCGACCCGCCATTGCGCCCCCTCCCTGCTGCAGACATCGTAGGCCGGGGCACCCGGGTCGCGACAGAGGAATCGTCATGCTGCCGCGCCGCAGACTGCCCATTCCCTGAACCGCTCGCATGCGCCACACTGAGCGGATGGGATCAGCGTTGACCACCATCGGATTGCCCGTTGCGCTCGGCATCATCATGTTCGGCCTCGGACTCAGCCTCACGCCGCGCGACTTCACGCGCGTGGCGAGGCATCCGAAGGCGGTGATCGTCGCCCTCGTCTGCCAGCTCGTGCTGCTGCCCGCCATCTGCTTCGGACTCGTGCTGCTGTTCAGGCTGCCGCCCGTGCTCGCGGTCGGCATGATGCTGCTCGCGGCATCGCCGGGCGGCACGACCGCCAACCTCTACAGCCACCTGTTCCGCGGCGATGTCGCCCTCAACATCTCGCTCACCGCGATCAACTCGGTGCTCGCCGTGGTCACGCTGCCGCTCATCACGAACCTCGCGATCGCGTACTTCCTGCCCGAGAACGACGAGCTCGGCCTGCAGCTCGCGAAGACGATCGAGGTGTTCGCGATCGTGCTGCTGCCCGTCGTGCTCGGCATGCTCGTGCGGTGGTGGAGGCCTGCCTTCGCCGACCGCATGGACAAGCCGGTGCGCATCGCCTCGGTCGTGATCCTCGTCGTCGTCATCGCCGGCGCGATCGTGTCGAACCTCGACCTGCTCATGCAGAACGCCGGGCGCCTCGCCGGCATCACCGTCGTCTTCTGTGTGCTCTCGCTCGGCATCGGATACCTGGTGCCGCGCGTGCTGCGTGTCGACCGCCGCCAGTCGATCGCGAGCTCGTTCGAGATCGGCATCCACAACGCGACGCTCGCGATCGTCATCGCCCAGACCGTCATCGGCAGCATCGAGATGAGCCTGCCCGCCGCGGTCTACGGCGTGCTCATGTTCTTCGTCGCGCTCGCGTTCGGATTCCTGATCCGGGGGCGCGGCGGGGAGCCCGGTGCCGCGGACGGAGCGGATGGAGCGGATGCCGCGACCGGCGTCGCGGCCGATGCGGCCGCCGAAGCCGACTCGTCATCACCGTCGGCGCAACCCTAGGCACCGGGCGGCCAGGCGGCTGAACGCGTGGCACAGTTCCGTTTCGCTCGTGCCCGCGTTGCGCGACACTGGGTCGCATGGGAGCCGCACGCCGCGCGGTGAGGAGATGCGCACCGACGCCGAAGACCCGCTGACGCTCCGTCGTGACGCGCTGCGACGGATCGCCTATGGCACTCCCGACCCGTCGGCGGCGGTGATCGCCGAACTCGTCGAGGTTGAAGCCGAACTCGCCGCACGTGACGCCGCCGCCGACCGCGCTCCACGGGTTCCCGAATCGGGGGAGTCCCCACGCGGGCCCTCGCGCGAGTCCTCGCCCCGGCGGGGCCCGCTCCCGCGATGGGTGCTCGTGGGCGCGGTGTCGGTCTCACTGCTGATCGCGGCGATCGTGCTCGAACCGGTCCGGAGCGCCATGTCGCCGCCGCGCGGCCTCGAGGTGTTCGAACATGTACCGCCGGGCCATCAGCGTGGCGCCGCGAACAAGGTCGCGGAGTCCGCCGGTCTGCAGCCCTCGTCGCGATCGGAATTGAGATCGCTCGGCCGGGTCTTCGGCTACGAGTTCTGGGTGCACCGCGTCGACGATGTCGTGTGCCTGCTCTCCCGGCGGGAGTTCTGGTTCGAGTGGGTCGACGACTGCCTCGGCATCGACGCGTTCCTCGCCTCGGGGCTCACCCGCGCGATCTCGGCCGATGAGCTCTCGGATCGAGCCCGGTCGTCGGCCGACATCGCACCCGATGAGGTCGTGATCGTGCACTGGGGCGCGGATTCACTCGATATCGAGTGGTCGATCGTCCGCGCCGGGAGTCCGGCGCGCCCGGGCGACCTCGATCCCGACCGAGGGCCGCCGTTCAGACTCGACGACGCGCCCACCACCTACGAGGAGTGGTCGTCGTCCCGCATCGCCGAGTGACCACGCGGTTCGTAGACTGAATGGGTCGCGCACGGGAGGGGACGCATGCAGGCACTCGTCGAGAGCGACATCCGCTCGACGCTCGGCAACGCGACCGAGACCGAACTCGTCCAGGTCTCGCTGCCCGTGCGGTTCTTCGTCACCGAGTGGGCGCACCTCGACGCGTTCGCGTGGCGCGACCCGCGCATCCCGGCCCGCGGCTACCTCATCACCGAACTCGGCGGATCGGCGGCGGGCGTCGTGCTGCGGGCGGCCGAGCGCACCGGCTCGCATCACCGAGCCGCGATCTGCAGCCTCTGCCACACGCAGCAGCCGGGCGACCAGGTCGTGCTGTTCTCCGCGCGGCGAGGAGGTGCGTCGGGGGAGCGGGGCGACAGCGTCGGCACCTACATCTGCAGCGACCTCGCCTGTCAGGAGACGGTTCGGCTGGGCCGTCCGCCCGCGCCCTCCGAGGTGCAGCCCAGCACGCACGAGCTCGAGCGCATCGAGGGGCTGGCGCGGCGCACGCGGGCATTCGTCGCCGAAGTGCTCAACGGCGCCGCCTGAGGCGCGCGTGTGTGTGTGCGTGTGCGCGCGTGTGTGACCGTGATGCTCGGGCCCAATTCGGCGGTCTCTTGCGAGCGGTCGGCGGTGTCCGCCTGAGGCATTGGACCACACGACAGTCGGTGGAGCGCGTCTACGCCGAGAGTTCGGCGATCACAATTGCGGTGCGACCGCCTTCGAGAGCGACAAGCGTGTTCTTCTGCGCGAAGACGCGCTTGCCGTTGGTGGAGTCGTGGCTTTGTCGATGGACGGTTCAGTCTCCGAGCAGGCTGGTTCAGCCTCCGAGCAGGCTGAGGCGTCAAGCCCCCCCGGGATTCCATTGATCGATGCAACACCCGATGTGGAGGTGCTTGCTCGTGGTGTTGTCGTTGTCTTCGCCTGCTGCTGCCCGATTCCTCGCGGCGAT
>NZ_JAJQPD010000007.1 GCF_021228295.1 Agromyces humatus | reverse complement strand
ACCCCTCCGACAGTGCCGCCCAACGCGGGCTGGCTGCCGGCCCACGCCGCGCGCAGCGCGTCGAGGTCGCGCCCGAGCACGGCGAGCGGGTGCGGCGGGTGTTCCATGCTTCGATTCTGCACCCACCCACCGACATTCGAATCGACATCGATTTACCCTCCGATCAGGGATAAACCCTGTGGATAGTGTCCCGAACGCCATCCTTGTGGAGGACAAGTCGCCACCGCGCGACATCCGATCGCTCTGGCATTCGCGCGCCGACAGGTACACGATGGATGAACGGATCCGCACCGGCGCGGGAGGCCCCATGAACTCGTCATCCACTCCGACCCACCGCACCGTCGCCCTCGTGGGCGGCGCGGGGGCGGGCAAGACCACGCTCGCCGAGGCGCTGCTGCATCGCGCCGGCGCCATCCCCCGGGCGGGCAGCATCGAGCAGGGCACGACGGTCTGCGACCACGAGCCCGAAGAGATCGCCCGGGGAACGACCCTCGGGCTTTCACTTGCCCATCTCGCATGGTCGCCCCCGGGCGACGCCGGCGAGTGCACGATCACGCTCGCCGATACGCCGGGTCGGTCGGATTTCGTCGGCTCGGTCGACGTCGCGCTGTCGGTTGCGGATGTCGCGGTGGTGGTCGTGAGCGCGGTCGACGGCGTCACCGCGGGCACGCGGTTCGTGTGGTCGGCGGCAGAGGCGGCGGGCCTGCCGCGCATCGTCGTGATCACGCAGGAGGACAAGACCCGGGCCGACTTCCACCGCGTGATGGGCGAGCTGAGGGCGGCGTTCGGCGAACACCTGTGGCCGATCGAACTGCCGCTCGGCGAGGAACAGGCGTTCCACGGCGTCGCCGACGTGCTGAGCGAGCAGGCGCTCGAATACGACGCCGACGGAGGCCACCACGAGGCGCCGATGCCCGCTGACGCTGAGGCGGAAGAGCACCAGATGCACCTCGACGTGACCGAAGAGATCGTCTCGCACGACGACGAGCAGCTCGAGGCCTACCTCGAGGGCAACGAGCCGTCGCCGGCCGAGCTCGAGCGAACCCTGGCCAGAGAGGTCGCGTCGGGCGGCGCCGTGCCCGTCGTCGTCTGCTCGGGCCTGACCGGCACCGGCGTCGACCGCGTCGCCGACCTGATCTGCGAACTGTCACCGTCGTCACTCGAGCGCGACGCGCGGATCGTCGTCGGCGGGTCGGCGAAGAGCACGGGCGGCACGGATGCCGCGACCGGGGGTGGCGGCGGCGGTGGGGCCGCGACCGTCACGGGGGCCGAGGTTCGCGTCGCCCCCAACCCCGACGGCGAACCGCTGGTGTACGTCTTCCGCACGGTCGCCGACCCGTTCGTCGGGCAGATCTCGATGCTCAAGGTGCTCTCGGGCGTGCTGCACCCGAGCGACCGGTTGCACAACGCCACGACCGGGGCCGACGAGCGCATCCACGGTCTCTTCCAGTTGCGCGGCGCCGAGCACCTGCAGGTCGGGGCGCTGCGCGCCGGTGAGGTCGGCGCCGTCGCCAAGCTGACCGGGTCGCCGTCGGGCACGCTGCTCTGGTCGCGCACGGGTGGCACCGCCCGCCCGGCCCCGCTGCCGACGCGCCCGGCGGTGTTCGCGATGAGCCTCACCCCGGCGACCCAGTCCGATGACGAGAAGATGTCGACGGCGCTCACCCGGCTCGTCGCCGAGGATCCGACCCTCGTCATCGACCGCGCCGCCGACCAGACCATCCTGCGCGGCCTCGGCGACATGCATGTCGAGGTCGCCGTCGAGCGGCTCGCCCGCGTCTTCGGTGTGCACGTCGACACCGGGCCGGCCCCGGTGGCGTACCGCGAGACGATCGCCGGCAGTGCCGACGTCGAGGGCAAGCTCAAGAAGCAGTCCGGCGGGCATGGGCAGTTCGCCGTGGTGCAGCTGCGCGTCTCGCCGCTGAAGCCCGGCGAGGGATTCGAGTTCGTCGACTCGGTGGTCGGCGGCTCGGTTCCGCGCACCTACATCCCGGCCGTCGAGAAGGGCGCACGCGATGCGCTCGCGGGCGGCGGACCGCAGGGGCATCCCGTCGTCGACGTTCGCGTCGAACTGTACGACGGCAAGTCGCACTCGGTGGACTCGTCGGAGATGGCGTTCCGCACCGCCGCGTCGATCGGGGTGAAGGCGGCGCTCGCCGAGGCCGGAACCGTGATGCTCGAGCCCGTGTCGGTCGTCACCGTCACCGTGCCCGCCGACCTGCAGGGCACCGTGCTGACCGACCTGTCGGGTCGTCGCGGCCGGGTGAGCGCGACCGAGACGGCCGACGACGGCCGCGCCCGCGTCGTGGCGAGCGTGCCCGAGGCCGAGCTGGCACGCTACGTGCTCGACCTGCGCTCGATGACCGGCGGTCAGGCCGAGCTCACGATCACCCCCGACCGCTATATGAAGGTGCCCAACGGCGCGCGCGCCTGAGTGCGCGTGGGCACGGGTCACCGCCCCCGTGGAGTCTGGCGGCAATTGGCGGCGTTCTATGACCGTTCGATGTCGCACTCCCGGGCTTCGCGTCGCTTACGTCCCATGCGTATGGAGACACCGAGGTTGTGAGACACCGAGTCGGATGAGAGCCGCCCGCTGGCGGATCCCCATGCGCATCCGCGGCCACTCGAGTGGTACAGTATCAAGTACTACTCGCTACGGAGGGGATCATGTCGGCCATCACCGCGACCGAAGCGCGCAAGACGCTGTTCGGACTGATTCAACAGGTCAACGAGGATCACACCGCGGTCGAGGTCGTGTCCCGGCACGGCAACGCGGTCATCATGTCCAAGGACGACTACGATGCGATCACCGAGACCGCCCACCTCCTGCGCAATCCGGCGAATGCCGAGCGGTTGCTCGAGGCAATCGAGCGCGCACGACGCGGTGAGTTCGAGCGCCACGATCTCATCGAACCGTGAAGCGAGCGCTCGCCTTCGACCCGAGAGGGTGGGAGGACTACGTCTATTGGCAGACTCAAGACCGCAAGACGCTCAAGCGAATCAACCTGCTCATCACCGACGCGCTCCGCGACCCGTTCGCCGGCATCGGCAAGCCCGAACCGCTCAAACATGTGCTCACTGGAGCGTGGTCGCGTCGAATCGATGAGGTCAACCGACTCGTCTACTACGTCACCGACGACCACATCGTCGTCCTCCAAGCCCGCGAACACTACTGACACCACAATTCGCGGCGTAGAGGTACCGGCATTCGGGCCGAACGCGGACACGCAGCGCGCCGATCTCTACCGAACACTCGATCGGCTTTAGGCGCGGGCGTCGGGCCCGGGTACGCGAAAGCCCTGCGAAGAACGCGGGGCATTTCGCGACGCTCGGGTCACAGGGAGGCCGCGACCGACCAGCCGATGATGAAGAGACCCATCGCGATGAAGAGCAGGCCGATGACTACGAAGAGGGTTCGACTCGGGGCGCGCGCCGCCGCGCGACCCGGTCGCGACCGCCGCTCCGCCGCGATCGTCTCGGCGAGCCACGTCCGCCGGATGACGAGCGCGACGCCCGCGACGAGCGCGAGCACCGCCCATACGAGGGCGAAGACCAGGCCGAGTTGCACCAAGATAGCCTAACCGTGAGCGACGACCTGTCGACGAGCGCGCCGGGCGGGGATCGGCTTGCGGACGTCCGGTGAGGACCCGCTTGTCGGACAGCAGAGGCTGACGTCAGCGGAGGGCGCGGAGGTACCGGCGTCGGGCGACCCGTTGCGCGAGGCGAAGCAGGAGGTAGAGCGCCCGCCACGGTTGCTGTGGCGCCGGGCTCGTGAGCGATCGGATGGTGAGGAACACGTCCTCTCCTTCGCGGTGGACGATGAATGCTTCCTCGCCGACAACGGGGTGTCCTGGAAGGGTCCGGTACGAGAACCCGACGCGGGATCCGGTCGCGACGACGGACACCACTTGGACGGGTTCGTGCACGGGGATGCCGACCACCCGGGCGGTGATCGTGAGCTCCGTGCCCGGCGAGACCGGTCGCGCGACGGGGACGGTGAACCCGCTTCGGGTCTTCACCTTCCAACGAAGGACATCGCGTGCGGCGCGTTCAAAGACCTCATCGCCGCGGCCGATCCGGGTCGATACTTCGGAGCGACGAAACGGGCTCGACTCATCGGCGGGCCATGCCGGCAGTTCAGGGTTGGTCACGGGGTGCTGGCCGTTGGGTCGAGCGCCGCGAGGAGATGGCCGTTGCGTCGCCGGATCAGCCGGCGGAGGTAGGGGACGAGCACGGTGCGCTCGGCGAGGCGTCCGAAGATCGGCGAGCCGATCGTCAGCGTGTCGACCATGACGGTGATCTCGCCGTCCCTGGTGAAGGTGTGCTCATGGCGGAACGACCGGAACGGGCCGTGGGTTTGCTCGTCGACGAACCGATCGGGTCGCTCAAGGCTGGTGATCTGCGAGGTCATCGTGAACCAGATCCCGAAATGCCGCGCACGCCAGGTCACGGTCTCGCCGAGTCCGATCGACCCGCCGGTGACACCGCCGATCGCGCGCTCACCCGACTCTTCCATCGACGCCACGTGCTCGTCGATGCTCAGAGACACATCGAACAGCTGCTCCACCGGCACTGCCGTACGGGTGACGAGAGCAAAGGAACTGACCACGCATCGATCCTCTCAGGGCGCGCCGCTTCCAGCCCGACGAGGGATCCGCCTGCGGGCGGGTGCGTGCGCTGCTCGGTGGGTGTTGATGGCTTATCCCGTGGTGATGTCGTCCAGTCTCCAGGTGCCGTCGAAGGCCGCAGCGGTCGGGCCGTAGATCCGGAAGTATGCGAACCACCCTCGACCGGGAAGGGTCTGTACCCACGCTTGGTGGTCGTCAGCGACGTTGTCCGGACCGAAAAAGATGGTGGCGTTGTCGCCGTCGAGGCGCCCGGCCAGTTCGAAGAGCGAGCGGACGGCTGCCGCTCCTTGGGCGGTGTCGATCTGTGATCGGGTCTCGGCGTCGTAGACGGTGAGCGACCAGAACAGGCCCGCGGGCACTGGGAGGCGCACGTCGAGTCGATAGGAGTGGCCGCCGTCCAGATACGCCCCGGTGGAGTCGCGCGCGGCGAACCAGTAGAGCGAGCCACTGCCGGCTTGCCTGCGGAACATGACGGGGGACGTGGCGATGGCTTGGTAGAACCAAGTTTCCCGCGCGTCGACGTCGGTCCTCGAGTCGATCTCGAAGTTCGCGTTCTCCGGGCGGAGCGTTACCCATTCCCAGTGCCGTTCGGGCCAGACGACCCGGTCAGGGCGGCGATCGGCGAGCGATTGCACCCGCAGTTGCGCGTCAGCCGCGACGGCGGCGGTCGTGAGGATCCGCGAGATTCGATCGTCGGGCTCGAAGGGTGCATTTGCGCGGATGCCGAGCACGGCGAGCTCTCCGAGGTAGGCGCGGTCATCGGGGTGGGTGGGTTCTGTAGTGATGTACTCGTGCAGGAGTCGCCAATACTCCAGCGTGCCCTGCACGGCGAGTGGAGTGGTGTCTTGCGGTCGTCCGGTCAGATCGATCCAGACGGGCTGCTTCCAGTCGGATCGATCGGTGAGGGGCACGACCTGCACCGACCGCAGCAGCTCGAGTGCGGATTCGACGTCACCGTGCTGCGGGATCGCGCGGAGGCCGACGACCACTCGGTTGCCCAGTGCGTGGTGCACGTACCCGTCTTGCGGTACCTCGCCGTCGTATCCGACCGCGACGAAGATATGCCGGGCGCCGCGGCCTTCTTCCGGCCCCGGGATGCCGAGGTCGCTGATCCAGCTCTGGTCCACGTTCAATGCGGCGCCGACGATCGGGCCGGGAGGGATGATCACCACGAGAGGGCCAGTGGTCAGGTCGAGGAGCACCGGCGCGTACGGAGTGTCGGAGTTAAGGGTAAAACCCACCTGCCCGGGACGAGTGTCCATCGTGCCGAACACCCGATTCGGTTCGATGCCCACCGCAGTCGTGCCGGCGAAGATCGCCATGCCCGACACCGCGGGGAAGAAGTGTTTGTAGCAAATCACCGCACGTGCAGAGTCGGCGTCGTCGTATGCCGCCGCAATGGTCGCATCACTCGGAAATCCGCCAACGAACTCGTACCCGCCGACCGATGTCATCAAGCCCCCTCAACGAATCAGAGCGACAGCCCCCGCTCGCAATAACCCTCTCACGCGCGTGAACAGCCCTCCAGCGACCGCTCGCGACGCGACCCGGTCCGTCCGTAGACCGATCCGCATGAGGGCGGCGGCCGCAGCTTGATTTCATCCGCCTCGGTATGGTTCCTAGATGAGGCAGCGGTCATTCTCTCGATCGGGCTGTGGGTGAGCTTGGCCAGCGGAGCTTGGATCGCTCTCCCTGCGCGAGCGGCTTGGTCGCCTTCCCCGTTGGCGGCGTCGCAATCCGTTCACGCAGATCGTCGCGGTAGCGGCGCCCGTACGGAGTCACGGTGGAGCGTCGGGCATGGGCCCAGAAATCGCCCCGGCGTACTCTTGGGCCATGAAGACTGTGCGCACGTGGCTCGGCATTGTGACGGGACTGTTCTTCGTGGGCGCGGGCGTTTGGTTCCTCATCGGCGATATGGGCGACTATCGAGGATGGGCGCTTCTCGGATTTGCGCTCCTGTTCGGCATCGTCCTCTGGGGCTTCCGCAAAGACAAAGACATCGACCAGTCGACGCGGCTTTGATCTTCGCCGTCGGTGCCCTCGCCTGAGTGCGGTGCCGGCCTTCGCGTCTTGAACCTTGGCGACGGTGACGTCGACACATCAACTCCGACGGGATCGATGCTGTTCACGATCATGGCAGCGCTGGCGCAGTTGGAACGCGACATCAAGCGCGAGCGAACCGTTGACTCGATCAGCAAACGTCGCGACGCCGGGAAGGATCGTGGAGGGCGCCCCCGCCGAGTCACCGACAGTCAGATTCGCAGCGCTGGGCGCCTGATTGGAGGTGGGGAGCACCGCGCCGCTCACCGCCGCCCCGCTCACCACCCGCTGCGCGTCGGCGTGTGGCCCTCACGGGAATCGTCGGGCATCGACATCTCGGCTCGCAGCCCGAGCAGTCGCACCGGCCGATCGGGCTCGATGCGACCGGCGAGCTCCATCACGCGCGAGATCACGAGTTCGCGGTCGAACGTCTCGGGCACCTTCTTCGTGAACGTCTTGGTGATGAACGGCGCGTACCGCACCTTGAGCGCAAGGCCGACGACCGGGCGACCTTCGGCTGCGACATCCGAGAGCACCTGGGCGGCCAGTTCGCGGATCGCCTCATCGATCTGCGAGGCCTCGGTCAGGTCGTGCTGATAGGTCGTCTCACGGCTGTGGCCGCGTGCCACCCACGGGGTGTCGTCGACGACACGCTCGCCGTCGCCGCGGCCGAGCTGGGCGTACCAGGGGCCCATCCGCGGGCCGAACTCGGCGACGAGGCCATCGGCGTCGGGGTCTGCGGCGGCGAGCTCGGCGACCGTCGAGATGCCGATCGCGGCCAGTCGCCGCGAGATCTTGGTGCCGACGCCCCACAGGTCGATGGTCGGCCGGTCGCCCATGACGACGAGCCAGTTCTCGGCCGTGAGCCGGAACACGCCGCGCGGCTTGCCGAACCCCGTGGCGATCTTGGCACGCACGAGGGTGTCGCCGATGCCCACGCTGCAGTGCAGCCGCGTGCGTTCGAGCACGGCGCGTTGCAGCGCCCGGGCGTACTCCTCGGGCGCGTCGGTCGCGACGCCGACGAACGCCTCGTCCCAGCCGAGCACCTGCACGACGGCGCCCGGCTGCGTGCGAAGGGTCGCCATGACGTCGTCGGATGCCGCGAGGTAGGCCTCGTGGTCGACCGGCAGGATCACCGCCTCGGGTGCCTTGCGGGCCGCGATGCGCAACGGCATGCCCGAGCCGACGCCGAACTCACGAGCCTCATAGGAGGCCGTCGAGACCACGGCGCGCTCGGTCGGATCGCCCCGGCCGCCGACGATCACCGGCTTGCCCGCGAGCTCGGGACGCCGCAGGACCTCGACCGCCGCGATGAACTGGTCGAGGTCGACGTGCAGCACCCATGCGCGACTGCCCTGGCTCACACGACCAGTCTGCACCGCGCGAGCTCCGGCTCAGTAGTCCCCGCCGACGCGAGGAGATCGGCGATTCCGAGGGCGTGTCGGGGGTGGATGGTCCTCGAAACTGCAGTTCTCCTCGGGATCGCCCGAGCCCGAGCTCGAAACCCGAGCCCGCCCCTCCTCAGTAGCCCCCCGCCACCACGTGCTGCGCCGCCGTCGCGAGCGCATCGGCGACGTCGTCGACCCCGTCGCGCACCATGCCGACGGTCACCCGAGCGAACTCCCGCCGCGACCGCGCGCCGCCCCCCGGCGCATCCGCGCCGTTCGCCGCCGCGAGGAACGGCGACCCCGCCGCGACCCGGATACCCGCCGCCGCCAACTGCACGAGCGCCGACCGTTCGCTCACGACCGGCATCCACAGATTGACCCCGTCTGCGCTCGCAACCGCCACCCCGCGAGCACGCAGCGCATCGCCGAGCGCGCGCTGCCGCGAGAAGTACTGCCGGCGCGCCTCGGCCACCGCGTCGAGCGACGATCCGTCGGTGAGCAGGTCGAGCAGGATCGTCTGCAGCATGCGCGACGTCCACCCCGGTCCCAGCATGCGGCGTGCGGTGATGCGGTCGACGAGGTCGCGCGGGCCGCCGAGCGCGGCGATCCTGAGGTCGGGGCCGTGCGACTTCGAGAAGCTGCGCACGTGCACGACGCGGTCGGGCAGCCAGGTGCCGAGGGTGACGTCGCGATCGACCGAGATGAGGCCCGAGTGGTCGTCCTCGATGACGACGAGGTCGCCGATGCCGACGGCGACCTCGATCGTGCGTGCGAGCGCCTCCGCCCGAGCGGGTGTCAGCGATGCGCCCGTCGGGTTCTGCGCGCGCGGCTGCAGGAGCACCGCGACCGGTCGTTGGCGTAGCGCGACGGCCAGTGCCTCGGGGCGCATGCCGTGCTCGTCGAGGCGCACCGGCACGGGGATCGCGCCGAGCACCTCGAGCAGGTCGAGGAACGGCGGAAAGCCGGGGCTCTCGACGACGACACGATCGCCGAAGCGCACGACCTGCTCGAGCGTGCGCGAGATCGCGTCGAGCGCACCGTCGACGACCATGATCGCGTCGGCCTCGTTCGGCCAGGAGTCGCGCAGCACGCGCCCGAGCGCGGGAATGACGGGTTCGGCCTGATAGCTGCCGGTCTCGGCCTTCGCCGAGACGCGCGACAGGGCCGGGCCGAGGGCGGGCAGCAGCAGCGGGTCGGGCGTGCCGCGCGACAGGTCGAGGCGCACCGGGTCGTCGGGTGCCGCCATGCCCCGCATTCGCAGCGCGAGACGGCCGGCGGATGCCTCGCGCACGAAGCTGCCGGCCCGCCCGCGCGATTCGATCAGGCCGGCACGGGCGAGCGCCTGCCAGGCCTGGCTCACGGTTGCCGGGCTCACGCCCAGCTCGACCGCGAGCTCGCGCACCGTGGGCAATCGTGCGCCCGCCTCGAGCTCGCCGCTCGTCACCAGCCGGGCGAGATCGCCCGCGATGCCCTTCGGCGTCGTATCGCTGAAGGGCGCGAGCGAAGTCAGGTGCGAGACATCCATGCGAATACTCGATCGCACCATTGCCTCCTCACGCTGCACGCGACAGGATGATTAACCACCACGTCACAAGGTGAAACATAAAGGAAATGTTCACGCCGAACAATCACAGAACGGGTCGCGAGGCCCGTAGGGCAACCGATCGGCACCAACACTCGGCGTAGTACCACCGCCCGGTAGGCACGAACCTCGCACCTACCGAACGGACGGCAACGGCGCCGACCGACTCAGGAGGCAACATGACGATCGTCAGAGCGGCCATCACGCAGACGACCTGGACCGGCGACAAGCAGTCGATGCTCGACAAGCACGAGCAGTTCGCCCGCGATGCGAAGGCGCAGGGCGCCGAGGTCATCAGCTTCCAAGAGCTGTTCTACGGCCCGTACTTCGGCATCACGCAAGACCAGAAGTACTATCGCTTCGCCGAGTCCGCCGACGGGCCGATCGTGCAGCGCTTCGCGGCCCTCGCGAAAGAGCTCGGCATGGTCATGATCCTGCCGATCTACGAAGAGGCGCAGACCGGGGTCTACTACAACACCTCGGTGATCGTCGACGCCGACGGCACGATCCTCGGCAAGTACCGCAAGCACCACCTGCCGCACCTCGACCGGTTCTGGGAGAAGTTCTACTTCCGGCCCGGCAACCTCGGGTACCCGGTCTTCGACACCGCCGTCGGCCGGGTCGGCATGTACATCTGCTACGACCGGCACTTCCCCGAGGGCTGGCGCGAACTCGGCCTGAACGACGCGCACATGGTGTTCAACCCGAACGCTACGAAGCCCGGACTCTCGAACCGCCTGTGGGAGGTCGAGGGGCCGGCCGCGGCCGTCGCGAACGGCTACTTCGTGCTGCAGCCGAACCGCGTCGGGCGCGAAGACAACGAGTACGGCGAGCTCGCGGTCGACTTCTACGGCACGAGCCAGGTGATCGACCCGCGCGGCAACTTCGTCGGCGAGCGCGGGTCGAGCGAGCACGAAGAGCTGCTCGTGCGCGACCTCGACCTCGACATGGTGCAGCAGATGCGCGACGACTGGCAGTTCTACCGCGACCGTCGTCCCGACTCGTACACCGAGATCGCGAAGCCGTAACCCCTGCCGATCGAGTAGCGACGAAGGAGCGATCGAGATCATGACCACGACCCTCATCACCGGCGGCACCGTCGTCAGCGCCACCGGCCGCGCCCCCGCCGACGTGCTCATCGACGGTGAGACCATCCGTGCCGTGCTCGAACCGGGCAGCAACCTGCTCGGAACCGATGTCGCGGCATCCGTCGACCGCGTCATCGACGCGAGCGGCAGGTACGTCATCCCCGGTGGCATCGACGCGCACACCCACATGGAACTGCCGTTCGGCGGCACCGCCGCCAGCGACACGTTCGAGACCGGCACCCGAGCCGCCGCGCACGGCGGCACCACGTCGATCATCGACTTCGCCGTGCAGACGTACGGCCAGCGCGTGCAAGACGGCCTGGCCGCCTGGCACCAGAAGGCGGCGGGCAACTGCGCGATCGACTACGGGTTCCACCAGATCGTGGGCGGCGTCGACGACGACTCGTTGGCCGCGATGCGCGCGCTGCCCGACGAGGGCGTGTCGAGCTTCAAGCTGTTCATGGCCTACCCGGGCGTCTTCTACTCCGACGACGCGCAGATCCTGAAGGCGATGCAGGTCGCGCGCGACACGGGCATGCTCACGATGATGCACGCCGAGAACGGCCCGGCGATCGACGTGCTCGCCCAGCAGCTCGTCGACCAGGGCAAGACCGACCCGTACTACCACGGCATCGCCCGCGCCTGGGAGATGGAGGAGGAGGCCACGCACCGCGCGATCATGCTCGCGAAGGTGACGGATGCCCCGTTGTACGTCGTGCACGTGAGCGCGAAGCAGGCCGTCGAACAGCTCGCGACCGCGCGCGACAAGGGCTGGAACGTGTTCGGCGAGACCTGTCCGCAGTACCTCTACCTGTCGCTCGAAGACCAGCTCGGCGCGAAGAGCGACGAGTGGGGCGCGTTCGAGGGCGCCAAGTGGGTGTGCTCGACGCCGTTGCGGGCCAGGGCCGACGGCCACCAGCACGCGATGTGGCAGGCGCTGCGCACGAACGACCTGCAGATGGTCTCGACCGACCACTGCCCGTTCTGCATGAAAGACCAGAAGGAGCTCGGCCTCGCCGACTTCCGCAAGATCCCGAACGGCATCGGCTCGATCGAGCACCGCATGGACCTCATGTACCAGGGCGTCGTCACCGGCGAGATCACCCTCGAACGCTGGGTCGAGCTCACGTCGACCACGCCGGCGCGCATGTTCGGGCTCTACGGCCGCAAGGGCGTCATCCAACCGGGTGCCGACGCCGACATCGTCGTCTACGACCCGAACGGGCACACCTCGATCGGCGTCGACAAGGCGCACCACATGAACATGGACTACTCGGCCTGGGAGGGGTACGAGATCGACGGCCACGTCGACACCGTGCTCTCGCGGGGCAAGGTCATCGTCGACGGCGACGAGTACCTCGGCGCGAAGGGTGACGGCCGGTTCCTCAAGCGAGGCCTCAGCCAGTACCTGCTCTGACCACGACTGCGGGTTGAGGAGACGCGCCAGCGCCGTCTCGAAACCCGACGCCTCAGCAACCGGGTCTCGAGACGGCCGCGAGCGGCCTCCTCGACCCACTGAAACGAAAGGAGCGGAGATGGACTTCGGAGTCGTCCTCCAGACCAACCCGCCCGCGTCACGCACGGTGCACCTCGCCAAGCTCGCCGAGCAGTACGGCTTCAGCACCGCGTGGACGTTCGACTCGCACCTGCTGTGGGAGGAGCCGTACGTCATCTACAGCAAGATCCTCGCCGAGACGCATCGCATCAAGGTCGGGCCGTTCGTCACCAACCCGGCCACGCGCGACTGGACGGTCACGGCGTCGATCTTCGCGACGCTCAACGAGATGTACGGCAACCGCACGATCTGCGGCATCGGCCGCGGCGACTCGGCGGTGCGGGTCACGAACGGCAAACCGGTCACGCTGAAGGAGCTGCGCGAATCGATCCACGTCATCCGCGAGCTCGCGAACTCCCGGCCGGTGGAGTACAAGGGGTCGCAACTGCAGTTCCCCTGGTCGCGCGGCTCGCAGCTCGACGTCTGGGTCGCCGCCTACGGACCGATGGCGCTGACGCTTGCGGGCGAAGTGGGTGACGGCTTCATCCTGCAGCTCGCCGACCTCGACATCGCCGCGTGGATGATCCAGCACGTGCGCGACGCCGCCGAGGCCGTCGGCCGCGACCCGATGTCGATCAAGTTCTGCGTGGCCGCCCCCATGTACATCGGCGACGACTGGCAGCACATGCGCGACCAGTGCCGCTGGTTCGGCGGCATGGTCGGAAACCACGTCGCCGACATCGTCGCGAAGTACGGCACGGGGGCGGATGGCTCGGGCGGGGCGGTGCCGAAGGCCCTGACCGACTACATCACGGGCCGCGAGGGGTACGACTACAACGAGCACGGGCGGGCGGGCAACGTGCACACGCAGTTCGTGCCCGATGAGATCGTCGACCGCTTCTGCGTGCTCGGCACGGCCGACGAGCACATCGCGAAGCTCAAGCAGCTGGCCGATCTGGGCGTCGACCAGTTCGCCGGCTACCTGCAGCACGACAACAAGGAGGAGACGCTGCGCGTGTACGGCGAGACCGTCATCCCAGCGCTCTCCGAGCACATCACGGCGAAGGCATGACGGGTACCGCCGATCGAGTAGCGCCCGCCGAAGGCGGACGCGTATCGAGATCCGCCCCGGGTGGTCTCGATACCCGCCGCGCCACGCGTACGACGAAGCAGTCGAGTCAGATCGCGGCGATGGTGTGGGGTGCCGTCGGCATCGTCGTGATCGCGTTGATCTGGGAGGCGTACAAGCTGCTCGGCCCGTCCGACGGTGTCGTGATCGCCGGTGCCCGGGTGCTACCGCGAACCACCGACCTCGCGATGCCGCACGTGTGGGACATGGTCGGCAGGCTCGCTGAGCCGGTCACGCGGTCACCGTCGGCACTTCCGCTCTGGGCGGTCGTCGGTCTCGCCGCGCTCACGACGCTCGGCATCGCCGCGGCCGGCTGGCTCGTGGGGGTCATCGTCGGCATCGGGCTCGCGCTCGTCATGCAGCGATGGCGCATCGCCGAGTGGGGCCTGCTGCCGTGGATCGTCATCAGCCAGACCGTGCCGCTCATCGCCTTCGCACCGGTGGTGAAGAGCTGGGGGTCGCGCGTCGAGATCGGCGCGTTCGAGTGGCAGGACTGGATGTCGGTCGCGCTCATCGCGAGCTACCTCGCCTTCTTCCCCATCGCCATCGGCGCCCTCAAGGGACTGCAGTCGCCCGACCGCATCCACGAGGAGCTCATGCAGACGTACGCCGCTGGGTACTGGCCGACGCTCGTGAAACTGCGCTTCCCCGCGGCTGTGCCCTACCTGCTGCCCGCATTGCGGTTGGGAGCGGCCAACGCGGTCGTCGGTGCCGTCGTCGCCGAGGTGTCGACCGGCCTGCAGGGCGGCATCGGGCGCATCCTCATCCAATTCGCCGGGCAGGCGTCGGGCGACCCCGCGAAGGCCTGGGGCCCGATCTTCGGCGCGATCGTGCTGGGCCTCGTCGCGGCGGGCTCCGTCGCGCTGCTCGGCGTGATCCTCAAGAACTACCGACGAACGGAGGAGGCCGCATGACGGATGGCGACGGTGGGTTGAGGAGCGACGCAGGCGGTGGGTCGAGACCAGCGTCTCGAAACCCGGATGCTGCGGCGGCAGGGATTCGAGACGGCGCTGGCGCGCCTCCTCAACCCGCGGGGACGACCGCGGTCGAGGTGCGCGGCGTCGACAAGATCTTCGAGACGACGTCGGGGCACGTGCAGGCGCTCGACGCCATCGACCTCACGGTGGCGGCGGGGGAGTTCGTGTCGCTCATCGGCCCGAGCGGGTGCGGCAAGTCGACGCTCATGCGCCTCATCGCCGACCTCGACGCGCCGAGCGCGGGCACGGTCTCGGTGTTCGGCAAGACGGCGAAGCAGGCCCGGCTCGACCAGGAGTACGGCATCGCGTTCCAGTCCGCCGGCCTGCTGCCGTGGCGAACCGTGGCCGCGAACGTCGCACTGCCGCTCGAACTCCACGGAGTGGCATCCGCCGCTCGCAGCGGTCGTGTCGCCGAGCTGCTCGACATGGTCGGACTCTCGGACTTCGCCGACCGCTACCCCGACCAGCTCTCGGGCGGCATGCAGCAACGCGTCGCCATCGCCCGATCGCTCGCCGAGCAGCCGCGGCTGCTGCTCATGGACGAGCCGTTCGGCGCCCTCGACGAGATGACCCGCGAGAAGATGCAGGCCGAGCTCGTGCGAATCGCCGCTGAGACGGGCGCCGCGGTCGTGTTCGTGACCCACTCGATCCCCGAGGCGGTGTTCCTCTCCGATCGTGTCGTCGTCATGTCGCCGCGGCCGGGGCGCATCCGCGAGATCGTGCCGATGCGGCTGGGCGTCGACACGCGCCGTGCCGCCCGCACCGAGGAGCTCCGCGAGGAGCGCGGCTTCTTCGAGATGGTGACCGCCGTGCGCGAGGCGCTGCACGGCGAGACGCCGGTCACGGCCGGCCCGCGCGGAGTGGAGACCCGCTGATGTCGACCGTCGCCGCGACCGGGCGAGGACGCATGAGTCTTCGCACGGAGTCCACGCTGCGCGTCGTCGCGCCGATCACGGTCGGGCTCATCGTGCTCGGCATCTGGCAGTTCCTGGTGAGCGTCGTCGGGGTGTCCGACTACCTGCTGCCGAGCCCGGCCTCGATCGTCGAGGAATTCATCGCCTACTGGCCGTCGATCGTGCAGGCGACCCTCATCACCGGCACCAACGCGCTCGTCGGACTCGTGTTCGGCTCGATCCTCGGCATCGCGCTCGCGGCGCTCGCCGCACGATGGAAGGTCATCGACCGCATGAGCGCGCCCGTCGTCGCGGCCCTCGCCGTCGTGCCGATCGTCGCGCTGGCGCCCGTGCTCAACTCGATGTTCGGCGCCGACAGCCAGTTCGGCCGCCAGGCGATCGCCGGCATCGCCTCGTTCGTTCCGGTGTTCCTCAACACGCTGCGCGGATTCCGGCAGACGACGCCCGTGCATCGCGATCTGATGAAGGCGTACGCGGCGAACTCGAGTCAGGTGCTGCGCACGCTCACGCTGCCCACGGCCCGGCCGTTCATCCTCACCGGCATCCGCATCGCCTCGTCGCTCGC
Source organism: Agromyces humatus (assembly GCF_021228295.1). Classification (GTDB taxonomy): domain Bacteria; phylum Actinomycetota; class Actinomycetes; order Actinomycetales; family Microbacteriaceae; genus Agromyces; species Agromyces humatus. Next base: position 247,840 of record NZ_JAJQPD010000007.1, on the reverse strand, counting down.
GGTGATCTCCGCGCTGGTCGCCGAGTACTTCGGCGGTCCGCGCGGCGGGCTCGGCGCACTCATCTCGACCTCGGCCGCCTCGAGCGCGTACGCCCGCGCCTGGGCCTACGTGGTGGCATCCATCGTGCTCGGCCTCATCTTCTATCTCGCGACGCTCGGCCTCGAACGGCTCGTGCAGCGCGGCCGGCCGGCAGGAGTCGCGCGATGACGCCCTCGACCCGCCGCTCGCACCCGCATTTCCCTTCCGGGGGTGCTTTCGCGCCATCTCGAGGTGCTCAGAGGCGTGATTCTGGCGCGAAAGCACCCCCGGAACGAGAAAGCGTCCCCGCCAGGCGCGGGAACGGCACCAGGCACCACGAACGCACACGAAAGCACAGAGAAGGGGACTGACATGAACCACAGCAGACGTCGCTTCGCGACGATCGGGGGCATCGCCCTCGCGGCAGCGCTCGCCCTCACCGCGTGTACGGCATCCGGCGACGGAACCGGCGCGACCGACGGCGGCACCGACGGCGGCGAGCTCACGCCGGTGAAGCTCCAGCTCCAGTGGCTGCCGCAGGGGCAGTTCGCGGGCTACTTCGCGGCGGTCGACCAGGGCTACTTCGAGGAGGAGGGGCTGGAGGTCGAGATCATCCCCTCGGGCGGCGACATCGTCCCCCAAGACGCGCTCGCCAACGGCGACGTCGACTACGCGATCGCATGGGTGCCGAAGGTGCTCGGATCGATCGAAGCCGGCGCGAACCTCACGAACATCGCCCAGATCTTCCAGCGCTCGGGCACCCTGCAGGTGTCGTGGGCCGACTCGGGCATCGACTCGGTCGCCGACTTCGAGGGCAAGAAGATCGGTTCGTGGGGCTTCGGCAACGAGTGGGAGATCTTCGCGGCGATGGCCGCCGAGGGCCTCGACTCGTCGACCGTGCAGATCATCACGCAGGACTTCAACATGAACGCCTTCCTGCAGGGCGACATCGATGCGGCGCAGGCGATGACCTACAACGAGTACGCGCAGCTGCTGGAGTCGGTGAACCCCGACACGGGCGAGCTCTACCAGCCCGACGACTTCAACGTCATCAGCTATCAGGACACGGTCGGCGCCATGCTGCAGGACGCGATCTGGGCCGACACCGAACGGCTCGAGAGCGACGAGGCCTATCAAGAGACGACGGTCGCCTTCCTCAAGGCTGTCATCAAGGGCTGGGTGTACGCCGCCGACAACCCGCAGGAGGCTTCTGACATCACGATCGCCGAGGGTTCCGGCTGGGGCCCGAGCCACGAGCTCTGGATGGTCAACGAGACCAACAAGCTCATCTGGCCCGCTCCCGATGGCGTCGGCATGATCGACGAGGCCGCCTGGAACGCCACCGTCGAGGGCGCCCTCAGCGCCGTCAACGAGGCCGGCGCGAGCCCGATCACCGAGGAGCCGCCGGCGACGGCGTGGTCGAACGACTACATCTCACAGGCGCTCGAGGCGCTCGAGGCCGACGGCGTCGACGTCACCGGCGAGGGCTTCGAACCGATCGACGTCGAACTCGCCGAGGGCGGCAACTGACAATGCTCGTGGGTTGAGGAGGCGCGCCGCGCCGTCTCGAGACCGGATGCCGCACTGATGGCTTCGAGACGCGTCGCGCTTCGCGTGGCGCTCCTCAACCCACGACGACACACAGAAAGGCAGCGAAGCCATGACCGACAGCCTCACCGAGGGCCTCGACGAACTCGCGCGCGAGCTCGACAACGAGCACGTCTTCCACTCCTGGTCGGCGCAGTCGCAGCACTCGACGCTGACCGTCGCGAGCGGCCGGGGTTCCCGGGTCTGGGACCACTCCGGGCGCGAGTACCTCGACTTCTCGAGCCAGCTCGTGAACGTCAACATCGGGCACCAGCATCCGGCGGTCGTGCAGGCGATCCGCGAACAGGCCGAGCTGCTGACGACCATCGCGCCGTCGACGGTGAACCTCGCGCGCGGCGAAGCCGCGAAGCGAATCGTGGCGCGCGCGCCATCCGGATTCCACAAGGTGTTCTTCACGAACGGCGGCGCCGACGCCAACGAGAACGCGATCCGCATGGCGCGGCTGCACACGGGACGAGACAAGATCCTGTCGACCTACCGCTCGTACCACGGCAACACGGGCGCCGCGGTCGTCGCGACCGGTGACTGGCGTCGCGTGCCCAATGAGTTCGCCCGCGCGCACGTGCACTTCTTCGGGCCCTACCTCTACCGCTCGGAGTTCTGGGCATCGACCCCAGAAGAGGAGTCCGAGCGCGCCCTGCGCCACCTGCGCCGGGTCATCGAGTCCGAGGGGCCGTCATCGATCGCGGCCGTGCTGCTCGAGACCATCCCGGGCACGGCCGGCATCATGCTGCCGCCTCCCGGCTATCTCGCCGGGGTTCGCGAGCTGTGCGACCGCCACGGCATCATGCTGATCCTCGACGAGGTGATGTGCGGCTTCGGTCGCAGCGGCCGCTGGTTCGCGTTCGACGGCTACGACGTGCGCCCCGACCTGATCACCTTCGCGAAGGGCGTGAACTCGGGGTACGTGCCCGCGGGCGGCGTGGTCATCTCCGACCCGATCGCCGCCACGTTCGACGACCGCGTGTTCCCCGGCGGGCTGACCTACTCCGGCCATCCGCTCGCGATGGCGTCGATCGTCGCGACCCTCGACGCGATGGAGTCCGAGAGCATCGTCGAGCATGCCCGTGAGATCGGCGCCGAGTCGATCGGGCCCGCGCTCGAAGACCTCACCGAGCGGCATGAGGCCATCGGCGAGGTGCGTGGCGAGGGCGTGTTCTGGGCGATGGAGCTCGTCACGGACCGCAAGACCCGCGAACCGCTGCCCGCCGCGGCGATGGGGCGGCTCAAGTCCGCGCTCGTCGGGCGCGGCCTGCTGCCGTTCGTGATGGAGAACCGAATCCACGTGGTGCCGCCGTGCGTGGTCACGGCAGAAGAGGTCGCCGACGCCATGGCGATCTACGATGAAGTATTGAGCACCGCACTCGAAGGAGAGGGCTGACTCATGAGCCAAACCGCTCAACAAGCACAGACACCGACCGAAACCCACACATCGGGCGCCGCAACGGTCGACCACTGGATCGACGGGGCATCCGTCACCGGGTCATCCGATCGCAGCGGGCCCGTCTACAACCCTGCACTCGGCGTCGAGCAGAAGCGCGTGCGCTTCGCGTCCACCGAAGACGTCGACGCGGCCGTGCAGGCCGCGGCCCGCGCGTTCCCCGCATGGCGCGACACGTCGATCGCGAAGCGGCAGGCGGTGATGTTCACGTTCCGCGAGCTGCTCGCCGGTCGCACCGACGAGCTCGCCGCGATCCTCACGAGCGAGCACGGCAAGGTGCTCAGCGATGCCGCCGGTGAGATCGCACGCGGACTCGAGGTCGTCGAACTCGCGTGTGCCATGCCCGGCTACACCAAGGGCGAGTACAGCGAGAACGTCTCGACGGGCATCGACGTGTACACGACCCGCCAGCCGGTGGGCGTGGTGGGCATCATCTCGCCGTTCAACTTCCCGGCCATGGTGCCGCTGTGGTTCTTCCCGCTCGCGATCGCGACCGGCAACACGGTCGTGCTGAAGCCGTCCGAGAAGGATCCGAGCGCCGCCGTCTGGCTCGCGAAGCTCATGAAAGAGGCAGGGCTGCCCGACGGCGTGCTGAACGTGGTGCACGGCGACAAGGTCGCGGTCGACGCGCTGCTGCACCACCCCACGGTGCGCTCGATCTCGTTCGTCGGGTCGACCCCGATCGCGCAGTACATCTACTCGACCGCGACGGCCAACGGCAAGCGCGTGCAGGCGCTCGGCGGCGCGAAGAACCACATGCTCGTGCTGCCCGACGCCGACCTCGACCTCGCGGCCGATGCGGCGGTCAACGCCGGCTTCGGCTCGGCGGGCGAGCGCTGCATGGCGATCTCGGCGGTGCTCGCGGTCGATACGATCGCCGACGAGTTCGTCGCGAAGGTGGCCGAGCGCATGGCCCGGCTGAAGACCGGTGACGGAACGCGCGGGTGCGACATGGGTCCCCTGATCACGCGCGAGCACCGTGACAAGGTCGCGGGCTACCTCGACGTCGCGGCATCCGACGGCGCCGACGTGGTCGTCGACGGACGCGACCCTGACGTCGACGGCGACCCCGACGGATTCTGGATGGGGCCGACCCTGGTCGACAAGGTGCCGACCTCGTCGGCCGTGTACCGCGACGAGATCTTCGGGCCCGTGCTGTCGGTCATTCGCGTCGAGGGCTACGAAGACGGCCTCGAGCTCATCAACTCGAGTCGCTACGGCAACGGCACGGCGATCTTCACGAACGACGGCGGCGCCGCGCGGCGCTTCCAGCGCGAGGTGACGGTCGGCATGGTCGGCATCAACGTGCCGATCCCGGTGCCGGTCGCCTACCACTCCTTCGGCGGCTGGAAGGACTCGCTGTTCGGCGACGCCAAGGCCTACGGTGCGCGCGGGTTCGACTTCTACACGCAAGAGAAGGCGATCACGTCACGCTGGCTCGACCCGAGCCACGGCGGCATCAACCTGGGGTTCCCGCAGCACGACTGAGGCGCCCGCCCCGGGTCGCCGCTCAGCGCTTCGCGAAGGCGGCGATGCGGGCCTGCGCCTCGGGCGTGACGAACGCGGCGGCGATCGTGCGGGCCTCGTCGTCGAGCGCGTCCTGGAACGGCCGCGCGAGCCCCGAGCGCACGAGTCGCTTGGCCTGACCGAAGGCCGCTGTCGCGCCCTCGAGCCACGACTGCGCGATCTCGCGGGCGCGCGCCGCGAGGGCCTCGGGTGCCACGACCTCGGCGACGAGTCCCCACTCGAGCGCCTCGGCCGCCGACAAGGTGCGTGAGGTGAGCGTGAGCTCGAGTGCGCGCCGGGTGCCGACGGCCTCGGGAAGCAGGGTGCTCACGCCGCAGTCGGGCGTCAGCGCGACATCCGCATATCGGCTCGCGAACGTGGCGCCCTCGGCGGCGACGATGAGGTCGGCGACGAGCATGAAGCCGAGTCCGCCGCCGGCGACCGGGCCCTGAACCGCTGCGACGATCGGCTTCGCGCTCTCGCGCAGCGTGCGATGCCCATCGTGGATCTGATCGGCGAGCGATTGGATGACCCGTTCCGCGTCGGGTTCGGACCCCGCGAGCCGCGACATCGCGAGCACGTCGCCGCCCGCGCAGAACGCACGCCCGCTCGCGTCGAAGAGCACGGCGCGGACGTCGTCGCGTTCGGCGATCTCGTGCGCATAGCGCTGCCAGAGGGCGATCGCATGGGGGTCGACGGCATTCAGTCGAGCTGGCCGGTTGAGGGTGAGGTGGGCGAGCCCATCGGTCACGTCGAACAGGATCGCGTCATCGCTCATGGTCGGTGAGTCTAGTTCGGGGGGCAGTGCTCGATGCCTCCGTTGGAGGTCATCGACGGATGTCCGCGCGAGGGGGCTGTCGGTGGCATGCGGTGTCGATGAAATCAACACCAATGTCCATGCATTGGAATGGAAATGCGCGCGACGACGTTGGCAAGTGAGCGTGACTCGCAGACCTGAATCCCGCCCTGCCTCCGTCGGCCCCACACGCCCTGCCCGCCCCGCGCGCACGCGTCGCGCGTGGACGATCGGAGTCGTCGGAGCCGCCGCCGCCGTGCTCGCCGTGGGCGGCGGAGTCTGGGGAATGGTGGCGCTCGCCGGAGGATCCGGCGCGGCCCCGACGTCGGCCTCTGCGGGTTCGACGGGTGAGGAGCCCGCGGAGAGCGTCATCGCCGGCGCCACGCGGATGGGTACGGTCGAACTCCACACGGCCGACCTCGACGCGATGACCGACTTCTACGTCGGGGGTGTCGGCCTGGTACCGCTGAGCGAAGACGAGCCCTCGGTTGCGCTCGGAGCCGACGTCGACGCCGATGCGGGCGCCTCGGCCGAGGAACTCATCCGCCTGGTCGGTGTCGACGCCCCGACCGCGAACCCCGCCGACGCCGGGCTGTACCACACCGCGATCCGCTTCCCCGATGAGCCCGCGCTGGCACGTGCCCTGCTGCGGGTCGGGAGCCTGTACCCGTCGGCCTACCAGGGCTCGGCCGACCATGCCGTGAGCCTCGCGTTCTACTTCGCCGACCCCGAGGGCAACGGCGTGGAGCTCTACGTCGACCGCCCCCGCAACGAGTGGGTGTGGCAGGACGGCGAGGTGCAGATGGGCAGCGCCGCGCTCGATCCGAATGCGTTCCTCGAGGAGCACCTCGACGGCGAGACGGCAGGCATCGCCGACGTCGGCCACGTGCACCTCAAGGTCGGCGACCTCGACATCGCGCGCGAGTTCTACGAAGGCGTGCTCGGTTTCGCCGTGACGGCCGAGGCCGACGGGGCGATCTTCCTGTCGGCCGGCGGCTATCATCACCACCTCGCCGCGAACACCTGGGGCAGCGCGGGTGCGGGAGCGCGCCAGACGACTCTCGGGCTCGGCTCGGTCGAGGTCGTCGTGCCCGTGGCATCCGATCTCGACGCGCTCGTCGCCCGACTCGACGCGGCCGGCGTCGGCTACGAGCATACGGATTCCGCGCTGACGGTTGCCGACCCGTGGGGCACCCGCGTCGCCTTCCGCATCGAGGCCTGATCAGGCTCAGCCCGCCCCAGTCGTGGATCTGGAAATCCGGGTCGGCCCTGACGTGCACGCGTCAGGATTCCGCCACGCTCCGGCCGCCGCGCGACGGATGCCCGTAGGCCTGCTCGAGTCGGGCGGCGCGGGCCACGAGAACGTCGAGCACCGTGCGCACGGCGAGCCGCTCCGCGACATCCGGTCGCACCAGCGCGACGATCTGCCGGGCCGCCGCGACGCCGCGGACCGGCTTCAGCACGATGCCCGGCGGCACGGTGCCCGACGTGATCCGCGGTAGGAACGCGATGCCGAGGCCGGCCTCGATGAAAGCCTCCATGATGCGCATGTCACTGAACCGCTGGCTCACATGCACGCGCTTGCCGCCCTCCTGCTCGATCGCGTGCAGGATGCGCTCGAACGGGTAGCCCGAGGGGACGCCGAGCCAGGTCTCGTCGACGAGGTCGGTCGCCAGGAGGTGCGATCGACCCGCGAGCCGATGGTCGGCGCGCAGGCCGATATCGAGCGGCTCGGTGAGCAGTGGCACGGCCCGGAGCCCGCGACCGCCCCATGGCAGCACGCCCGGCATCGTGTGGGCGAGCACGATGTCGTACTCGGAGGTCAGGTCGGCGAACTCGGCCAACTCGGGATCGAGGTCGGTGGCCCGCAGCACGAGCCCCGAAACGGACTCGAGCTCGGTGATCACGCCCGGCAGCAGGGCCGCGCCGATGGTCGGGAACGTCAGCAGGGTGACCTCGCCGCTCGGGTCGTTGCGGAACTCGTCCCACAGCGCAGTGGCACGCTCGAGCGCGATCGCGACGTCAGCGGCGCTGCGGGCGAGAGCGTGGCCGGCGCTCGTGAGCACGAGCCCGCGCCCGCTGCGCTCGGTGAGCGGCATGCCGGCTTCGCGTTCGAGCACCTTGAGCTGCTGCGAGACCGCCGACGGCGTGCGTGCCGTGGCCTCGGCCACGGCGGTCACCGAGCCGCGCTCGGCGAGCTCGCGAAGCAGATCGAGACGGTTCACATCCATGAAGTAAGGCTACATCGTCATTGTAGAATTGTGAGCTTGTGCTGAAAAGTTGTCAGGCGCACAATTGAAGTGTCGAACACGTGCAACGGCGCACCGGTCATCGACCAGCCAGCAACGTCATTCGAAAGGATCCATCGTGACCAGCGTCATCGTCCTCCTCGCCGCCGCCTCCATCCTCGGCATCATCAGCTCCTTCGTCGTCACCGCGCGCGACGGCTACCGCCGCCAGCCGCGCGAGACGTTCGCGCGCACCGTCTGAGGGCGACGCGAGACGCCCGGAGGTCCGTTCTCCGGGAGCAGGGCCGCTGCGCGGGGGAGGGACACCCCGCGGGGCGGCCCTTCGTCGTCCCCGATCGCGTGCGCAGCGTGTTCGCGGTGCGAACGGATGTCCCTGCCGGGGTTGCCGCGAAGGGCATTCGCCCGTTCTCAGGCGCCGCGCCGTAGAGTATTCGGGTGACCTCAAGCGTTTCCCACGCCGCGACCGACGCACGTCGGCAGCTCATCGACTTCATCTCGGCCGATGCCGTGTTCCATGGTGACTTCACCCTGACCAGCGGCAAGAAGGCCACGTACTACGTCGACCTGCGCAGGGTCAGCCTCGACCACCGGGTCGCACCGCTGATCGGGCAGGTCATGCTCGACCTCATCGCCGACGTGCCCGAGGTCGTCGCCGTCGGCGGCATGACGATGGGCGCCGACCCGATCGCCGCCGCGATCCTGCACCAGGGCGCCGCCCGGGGGCTGGCCTACGACGCGTTCGTCGTGCGCAAAGAGCCGAAGGACCACGGCCGCGGCAAGCAGGTCGAGGGGCCCGACCTCGCGGGCAAGCGCGTGATCGTGCTCGAAGACACCTCGACCACGGGCGGCTCGCCCCTCAAGGCGATCGAGGCGCTGCGCAAGGTCGGCGCCGAGGTGGCCGCGGTCGCCGTCGTGGTCGACCGGGCGACCGGGGCGCGTGAAGTGATCGAGGCCGAGGGCGTGCCCTACCTGTACGCGATCGGTCTCGAAGACCTGGGATTGACCTGATGGTTCGCAAGAAGCACGACGACGACGAAGACGAGGGCACCGACTGGCTGCTCGCGCAACTCGTGACCGGGCGCACGCCTGAGTCGCAGCAGCCGCAGGAACCGGCCGAGGCCGAGCAGCCCGCGATGCCCGAGACCCCAGAACCAGAGCCCGAAGCTGCGGCGCCCACGCAGCCCGACCTTCCGCTGCGTGCACCGTCGCCGCGCCGTGAAGAGGTGCTCGACTGGTTCTCGCTCGCCGAGCCGCCAGCGCCTGTGCCCGCCGACGATGCCGCCACACGCGCGCTGCCCGTGATCGGCGAACCCGGTGAGACGCCGCAGGCCACCTCGGGCGCTCCCGAGCGACCGGCCCCGTCCGACGGACCCCCGGGCCAGCCGCCGCCCGAGGACCTCCCGGCGTGGTCCCCGCCCTTCGTCGCCTCGCCGCCGGCGACTCCCCCCGAGCGCCTGACCCAGGTCGAACCTCCCGTCAGCGAGAGCCTGCGGCCCGTCGAGCCTCCGCCGGGGCCGGTGACCCCGACCGGTCCATTCGCTCTGCGGTGGGGCTCGAACGAGCCCCAGCCCGAGCCCGAGCCCGGCCCTGAGCCCGGTGATTCGGGGCGTGCGGGCGAGCCGTCGCCGCCGACGCCGCCGATGCCGCCCGGTGGTGCGCCGACGGTGCTGCCGTCGCCGCCGACGCCGCCGATGCCGCCCGGTGGTGCGCCGACGGTGCTGCCGTCGCCGTCGCCGTCGCCGTCGAGCGGGTCGGATGCCCCGTTCGCGGGATTCACCCCACCCCCCGTCACGCGCAGCTCGTTCACCCCGCCCCCGAACGACGCCCAGCGGCATCCGACGGCGCCCGATTCCGCGCCTCGCGGGTGGGATGAGCGCGCCTCCGAGCCGCCGAAGTCCGCGGGCTACGACGACGAGCTCTGGGCGGCGCTGAACGAGCCCGAGACCGGGACCCCCTTTCCCGTCCACCCTCCGTCGACGCCCGCGCCGCCGGCCCATCCCGGCGTCGCCCTGAGCCTGCCGCTCACGCCGGCGCCCGCCGAGCCGACGACGACGCCGCCGCCCGCGCCCGCCCCGTTCCCCGCATCCGCATCCGCAGGCGAGCCGCCGAACGAACCACAGGGCGCCGCGCCGATCGACGACCTGCTCGCCGAGCTCGGCAACCGGTGGGCGGCGCGCGAAGCCGCGGCCGACGCGGAACCGGCCGGGCAGCCCGCGCCGACCGCCGACGCTGCCTCGACCACCGACGCTGCGCCGACCGCCGACGCCGAATCCTCGGCCGCGGGGGTGGCCGCGCTCGGACTCGGATTCGACGCGGCCGACGATGCCGCCGTCGACGAGGAGCCCACCCCGGAGACGGGCGGCGAGGCTCCCGCCGACGCCGAGTCGTCGATCGCCCGGCAGGTCGCCGAGGCGGGGTACTTCTGGAACCTCACCCCCGACCCGAACGCCGCCGACCCGAACGCCGACATGTCGAGTGCAGCGGCCACGGTCAATCGCCTGCGCGCGAACTCGCCCGAGTCCGATCCGCAGTTCGAGCCCGACTCCGAGTGGCAGCCCGAGCCCCAGACCGAGCCCGAGCAGCCCGCAGCCGAGCAGCACGAACCGGCGCCTGCGGCGTCCCTCGGCGCCGAGGCATCCGATCACTGGGAACCCGCCGACGAACCCGTCGAGTCCGACGACCACGACCCCCTCGCCGCCCTCTTCGGGGGCGCCGCCGCAACGCCGCCACCGACGCGACCGGCAGCGCCGCTGAACGATCCGTTCGCCGAGCTGGCACCACTGCCTCCGGCCGCAAGCACCGCTCCCGCCTCCGTCTCCGCCGTCGGCGCAGGCACCCCGTTCGGCGTGCCTGGCGCACCCGCCGCACCCGCCGCCGGCGCGCGCAGCGCCTACGACGTCGCGAACTCCGCCCGGGGCGGCTCCGGCGGTTCGGGCACCGGCGGCTCCAGCACGCAGGGCCGCAACAGCCCCGCCCGCATCCTCGCCTGGATCGCCGGCAGCCTCGCCGCGGTGCTCGTGCTCACGGGCCTGTTCTTCCTCGGCACGCAACTCGGCAATGGCACGGCGGCTCCGGCCGAGTCGCCGTCGGCGAGCGCGACGCCGACGCCGACACCCGAACCGACCGCCGCGCAGCCGGTCGGCGTTCACGCCTGGGACGCCCTGTTCGGCGGCGAGTGCATCGACCCGTTCGTGGGTGCCTTCGAAGAGGAGTTCACGGTCGTCGACTGCGCGGCCCCGCATGCCGCGCAGCTCGTGTACCGCGGTGTGCTCCCGGGCGATGCGGCCGCGCCGTTCCCGGGCGAGGCCGAGCTCGCGTCGCAGATGAACCTGCTGTGCACGGCGACCGGCGTGATCAATCTCGCCGCCGTCGCGGGCATGGAAGATCTGCAGGTGCAGGCCGCGTACCCGGTGACCGAGGCGCAATGGGCCAAGGGCGAGCGCCACTACTACTGCTTCGCGAACCGAGCCGGCGGAGAGCCGCTCACGGCCAGCATCGCCGGGCCCGGGCCCGCCGCCTGACATGGCGGTCGGGGCGGGAGCGCTCGTCGTCGTGGGGTCGCTGAACGTCGACTCGACGAGCTACGTCGCCGCGTTCCCTGAACCCGGCGAGACGGTCACGGCGCACGGTTTCGCCGTCGCCCTGGGCGGCAAGGGGTCGAACCAGGCGGTCGCCGCGCACGTCGCGGGCGCCGCCGTCGAGCTCGTCGCCCGCATCGGCGACGACACGAGCGGCGACTTCGCGCTCGCCGCGCTGAGTCGATTCGGCCTGCCGCTCGGGGCCATCGAACGCGTCCCGGATGTCCCGACCGGCGTCGCCCAGATCACCGTCGCCGACTCGGGCGAGAACACCGTGATCGTCACGCCGGGTGCGAACGCCGCGCTCACTCCCGTGGTGGTCGATGCCGAACGCGAGCACCTGGCGGGCGCGAGCCTCGTGCTCACGCAGGGCGAACTGCCCGTTGCGACCATCGACCGGCTCGCCGAGGTCGCGTCGGCCGCGCGGGTGCGGTTCGTGCTGAACCTCGCGCCGCCTGCACCGGTCTCGCCGTCGACGCTCGCCGTCTGCGATCCGCTCGTGGTCAACGAGCACGAGGCGCGCGCGGTCGGCGTCGGCACGGATGTCCCTGCCGAGGCATCCCTCGACACGTGGTCGTCGCTCGCCGCAGACGCGGTGGGCCGCCTCGCCCGCTCGGTCGTGATCACGCTCGGCGCCGCGGGGGCCGTGGCGGCCTCGGCCGACGGCACCTGGGCGGTTGCCGCGCCGAAGGTCGATGCGGTCGACTCGACCGGTGCGGGCGACGGGTTCACCGGAACTCTCGCGGCGTTCCTCGCCGAGGGCCGCCCGCTCGACGAGGCGGTGCGCGTCGCCGTCGCCGCCGGCTCCCTCGCCGTGCAGGCGCGCGGCACGGTCGACTCCTACGCCCCACGTGCCGCGGTGCTCGCCGCCGCCGGCCTCATCGACTGAATCGAGCCGCATGAGCATCCCCGTCATCTTCGACTGCGACCCCGGGCACGACGACGCCCTCGCGCTCTGGTTCGCGGCGGGGCATCCGTCGCTCGACCTGCTCGCGGTGACGACGGTCGGCGGCAACGTGCCGCTCGAGCACACGAGCCGCAACGCCCGCGTGGTGCTGTCGGTCGCGGGTGTCGCCGACGTGCCGGTCGCGGCCGGGGCCGAGGGGCCGCTGTCGCGCCCGCTCGAGACGGCCGAGTGGATTCACGGGGCGAACGGCCTCGGCGGGCCGGTACTGCCCGAGCCGACCGTGCCGCTCGACCCGCGCACTGCGACCGAGCTGATGGCCGACGTGCTGCTCGCGGCCGGTGAGCCCGTCGCGATCATCGCGACCGGGCCGATCACGAACGTCGCCGTGCTGCTGCGCGACCGGCCCGAGCTCACCGACCGCATTCGCGAGATCGTCTGGATGGGCGGCTCGACCGAGCGCGGCAATGCGACGCCCTACGCCGAGTTCAATGCGATGGTCGACCCCGAGGCGCTCGATCTCGTGGTGCGCAGCGGCGTGAGGTTCACCATGGTCGGACTCAACGTCACGCACCGCGCGCTCGTCACCCCCGAGGTGCGTGCGCGCCTCGGGGCGATCGGCAACCGCACGTCGGCGTTCGGCGACGAACTGCTGGAGTTCTTCTGCCGCACCAACGCCGAGGTGTTCGGCATGCCCGACGGCCCGCTGCACGACCCGGTCGCGGTCGCGGTGCTCGCCGACCCCGGCTGCGTGGAACTCGTGCACACGCGGCTCGACGTCGAGCTCACCGGCACTCTGACCCTCGGCGCGACGAGCGTCGACTTCGACGGCATGCTGGCGCGCGAGCCGAACGCGTGGGTCGCGACGGGCATCGACGTCGACCGGTTCTGGGCTCTCGTCGAGGCATCCGTCGCCCATCTCGCCTGAGGTCGCGGGCCACACGCCGAAGCGCGGGCGATCGGGGAGTGAGCCGGACGCGAAAGTGCCCGGCGGCCGCAGCCGCCGGGCACTTTCCGAGAGGGGGAGGCGAGTCAACCGGCCTCCCCGGTCGGCATCAGTCGAGCGTGCCGGCCAGCGCCGTGATCGCTTCCACCAGTGCGGAGTCGGCTGCGGCGCCGGACTTGCGTGCCGCGTTGTCGAGCTGCGCGACGATCGCGCTCGCATCAGCGGGGTTTCCGACGAGCTTCTCGGCCTTGTCGATGTGCTTGCGCACCTCGCTCAGCGCGCCGCCGCTCAGCGCGCCACCGCGCTCGGCCTGATCGACGAAGGACCGAACCACCGCGAAGCTCGGCGCGTGGCCGTACTTCGGCTGGGCCTGCGCGTTGAACGCCGCCAGCCGGTACTCGCCCGCCGCTGCGATCTCGTTCGCGCTGAGGAACTCGCTCGGCTGCAGCGCGAGGCTGTCGAAGCCGCGTCCGATCTCGTTGCCGTAGACGTTGCCGTTGTACCAGTAGGTCGACCAGTAGCCGCCCGTGACCAGACGCGTGGCGTCGTTCGGGCCGCGGTCGAAGTACGCGATCTCGACGGGGTTCGAGCTGTCGGTGAAGTCGAACACCGACAGGCCGCCCTGGTACCAGGCCTGCACCATGATGTCGCGGCCGGGGACCGGGATGAGCGATCCGTTGTGCGCCACGCAGTTCTCCTGCGCGGTCTGGATCGCGGGCATCTTGTAGTAGCTGCGGAACTCGAGCTTGCCGTCGACGATGTCGAAGATCGCGTTGGCCCCCCAGTTCTGCGGGTCCTGGGCGCGGCATCGCGCGGAGCTTCCGCCGCCCCACTCGTCGGTGAACACGACCTTGGTGCCGTCGTTGTTGAACGTCGCCGAGTGCCAGTACGCGAAGCGCGGGTCGGTGACGGCATCGAGGCGCACCGGGTTCACCGGGTCGCTGATGTCGATCAGGATGCCGTTGCCCTCGCACGCGCCGGCCGCGAGACCGATCTCGGGGTAGGCCGTGATGTCGTGGCAGGCGTCGGTCGCCGAGGTGCTCTGCAGCCCTTCGCCGTGGCTTCCACCCGGCCAGAGGCCCGCGGAGCTTCCCGTGGTGGCGTCGGTGAACAGGCGAGCCTTGTTCACGACGGCCGCGTCCTGCGGCGCGGCGAGCGGCACCTTGATGACCTCGACGAGGAAGCGTGCCGACGGTACCGGGTTGCCCTCGGCGTCGAGCTGCGATTCGACGGTGTTCCCGGGCACGTTGATGCAGCCGCCGTCGACCGCGGTGGTCGTGGTGCGCACGCCCGCGGTGCCCGAGACGTACACATAGACGTTCTCGGTGTCGTCGGGGTCCTCGACCACGGTGTGCGTGTGCGAGCCGCGGCAGGTCTGCACCGCCGCCACCTGCACGGGATTGGTGAGATCCGTGATGTCGAACACGCGGACGCCGCGGAACGTCTGCGGGTCCGTCGCCGGAACGGTCGTCGTGCCGCAGTCGAGTCGGCCGGGGCCGGACTCGACCGACATGAAGAGGAGGTTCCCGGCGACCGAGACGTCGCCCTGGCCACCGGGGCACACGAACGTTCCGCTCAGGGTGGGCGCCGCGGGGTCGGAGATGTCGTAGATCTGGAAGCCGAAGTAGTTGCCGGCGATCGCGTGGTCGCCGGTGAAAGCGAGATCCGAGTTCGTCGTGAACGGTGCGGTCTTCTGCTGCGCCGACAGCAGCGCGATGTTGCTTGCCGCCTGCCCCGCGTCGTGCAGGCCGGCCGTGAGTCCTTCGCGGGGATCCGCATCGGTGTCGGCGGAGGCCGAGGTGGCGGTTGCCAGCGAGAGTCCGAGCGTGAGCGCGCCGACGGCGGCCAACGTGCGCGCTCTCCAGCGCAAGCGTCCAGGTGATCGTGTGTTCATGTGAGGAAAGCCCTTTCCGAATCCAACGTTCATCAGCGATGTGGTGCGTTGTTGCTCAACGGGTGATGCATCGGTGCGCTCGTAGGACAACATCGAGCACTTCGCTTCAGGTCACGGATTTTCAGTTGTATGTGCGCGAACCTATCGGGATCTTGGGTTCGAGCGCCACAAAAGTTCGATTTCTCGCGGCACGAAGCTGGGTGTCGGCAAGCGAAAGATGCCCGAGGGCACGCTGAAGCGACGAGTTGCGCGGTATCGCGGCATCGGAAGTGCGGTGAGGTCAGGTGCTTCGCGTGCGCTACAGCTCGGTCTCGACCGGCGCCGGCGCCACGAGTTCGTGCACGCCTGTGAGGATCTCTTCGGGACGGAACGGGTACTTCTCGATCTCGGCCTGGTCGCTGATGCCGGTCAGCACGAGCACGGTGTGCAGGCCGGCCTCGATGCCCGCGACGATGTCGGTGTCCATGCGATCGCCGATCATCGCCGTGTTCTCGGAGTGCGCGCCGATCTTGTTGAGGGCCGAGCGGAACATCATGGGGTTCGGCTTGCCCACGACGTAGGGCTCCTTGCCGGTCGCCTTGGTGATGAGGGCGGCGATCGCCCCGGTCGCCGGCAGCGGCCCGTCGGCCGAAGGGCCCGTGGCATCGGGATTGGTGACGATGAACCGGGCGCCGTTGCCGATGAGTCGGATCGCCTTGGTGATCGCCTCGAACGAGTAGTTGCGAGTCTCGCCGACGACCACGAAGTCGGGGTCGGTCTCGGTCATCACGAAGCCGGCCTCGTGCAGTGCCGTGAGGATGCCGGCCTCGCCGATGACGAACGCCGAGCCGCCCGGAAGCTGCTGCTTGAGGAAGTCGGCGGTTGCGAGCGCCGACGTCCAGATGCGGTCTTCGGGCACGTTGAGGCCCGACGCGCGCAGCCGCGCCGACAGGTCACGCGCGGTGAAGATCGAGTTGTTGGTGAGCACGAGGTAGGGCGTGCCCGAGTCCTCCCACTGCGCCAGCAACTCGGCGGCACCCGGAAGCGCGTGGTTCTCGTGCACGAGCACGCCGTCCATGTCGGTGAGCCAGCACTCGACCTCTTCACGTCGTCCCATGCGTCAAGCCTAGGGTGCGCACGTCACGCGTCGATGTCCGGCGGGTTTCGGGCGGGTATGCCCTCGCGGCGGCGTGCGGGAGATACGGCGGGCGGCACCGGGGCGGATGCCTCCGGCTACGCCGCCATCCAGATCGCGAGTGCGGCCTCTGCGGGCAATCGCCGTGCCGTGCCGTGTGCCTCGACGACGACGGCCTCTGGTGAGACATCCGTCACGGTCACCACCGTGCCCGGGCCGATGCCGCACTCGTGCAGCAGGCGGAGCACGGCGGGGTCACGGTCGCTGATGCGGATGACGGCGCCCGCGTGCCCGGCGGAGGCGTCGCCCATCAGCACCCACGGTTCGCTCACCAGGCTGCCGTCGGCGGCCGGGATCGCGTCGCCGTGCGGGTCGCGCACCGGTCGCCCGAGCCGCACGTCGATCGCCTCGAGCAGTCGGTCTGAGATCGCGTGCTCGAGCACCTCGGCCTCGTCGTGCACCTCGTCCCACGCGTACCCCATCTCATGCACGAGCCAGGTCTCGATGAGGCGGTGCCGCCGCACGACGGACAGCGCGCGGGCGAGCCCCGCATCGGTCAGGCGCACGGCGCCGTAGGGAACGTGCGACACGAGCCCGACGGCCGCCATCTTCTTCACCATCTCGGTGACCGATGACGGCGCGACGCCGAGCCGGTCGGCGAGCACCTTCGGTGTGATGGCGTCGGGCTGCCATTCGGTGTGCGCGTACACCGTCTTCAGGTAGTCCTCGATGGCGGGGCTCGTGGGTGGCATCGGCCTCAGGATACCGGTCGCGCTCGGCCGGCCGTGGTCACGCCCCGGTGAGCACCAGCCAGAGCAGCACGCCGTTGAGCGTGATCAGGAACACGGATGCCGCGACCCCCGCCGCGGTCGTCGCCCAGTGGTTCTTCCACCGGCCGAGCACTCCGGCCTTCGCGGTGAGCGCCACCAGGGGGATGAGCGCGAACGGGATGCCGAACGAGAGCACCACCTGGCTGAGCACGAGCGATGTGGTCGGGTCGAATCCGAGCGCGAGGATCGCGAGCGCGGGGATGAGCGTCACGAGCCGGCGCAGCAGCAGCGGCACCCGAACGTGCAGCAGGCCGTACATGATCTCGGCGCCGGCATAGGCGCCCACCGAGGTCGACGCCAGGCCCGAGGCGAGCAGCCCCACGGCGAACAGCGTCGCGATGACCGGCCCGAGCGCCACCCCGAGCGCCGCATAGGCGCCCTCGAGGCTATCGGTGCCCTCGACGCCGGCGAGGTTGACCGCGGCCAGCAACAGGATGCAGAGGTTCACGGTTCCGGCGATGGCCATCGCGATCGTGACGTCCCACTTGGTGGCGCGCACGAGCGTGTCGGTGGGCACGGCGGTCGCCGTGCCGGGGGTGAGCTCGGGAGCGACATCCGTGCCTCGCCGGATGCCGAACCCGTGCCAGGCGATCTTGCCGGTTGCACCGCTCGGAGCCGCGCCGCCGGAACCGGTCGCACCCCGCTCGCCCGCCTGCTCGCCGCGTCGCGTCGCGAACCGGTCGCGGCTGAGCGCCGAGTGCGCGTAGATCGCGTGCGGCATGATCGTCGCGCCGAGGATCGACGCCGCGAGCAGCACCGAGTTGGCGTCGGCGAAGCGCGGCACGAGCCCGTCGAGCATGCCCGCGGGGCTGGGCGGCGCCACGAACACGCCCACCGTGAAACCGATCGCGATGATCGCGAGCAGGCCGATGATGACGAACTCGAACGTGCGCGGTCCGCGCCGTGACTGCAGCACGAGCAGCCCGATCGACACGGTGCCCGTGATGAGACCGCCCCAGATGAGCGGTATCCCGAAGAGCAGGTTGAGGGCGACCGCACCGCCGATGACCTCGGCGAGGTCGGTGGCCATGGCCACGAGCTCTGCCTGCAGCCAGTACGCGCGGCGCCCCCAGCGGCTGCGGATGCGCCCGCCGAGCACCTCGGGCAGGCTGCGGCCGGTGACGATGCCGAGCTTCGCCGAGAGGTACTGGATGAGCCACGCCATGACATTGCCGAGCACGACCACCCAGACGAGCAGGTAGCCGTACTGCGCGCCCGCCGTCATGTTGCTCGCGACGTTGCCGGGATCGAGGTACGCGACGCCTGCCACGAGTGCCGGCCCGATCAGCCAGGCGGCGCGCGGCACGCTCGTGCGGCGATCATGGCGAACGGATGTCGCGCCCGCACCGTTCGCAGCGGTGGGGTGCTCGGCGTGGTCGGCGGCGATCTCGCCCTCGAGGGTTTTCGGCATTCCGAAATCGTAGCAAGGTTTCGGTACACCGAAAAGTCTGGAACCCCGTATCGTTGGAGGAGGGGAATCACATGGTGCTGCGTCGACCGGTATGGCGGTCCCGTTCGCGACTCGAGGCGGCAGAACCGCCGGTCGCGGACGATGATCCGTACGCGCAATACCTGCGCTGGATCGAGGCGGGACGCCCCTCGCTGGACGATTCCGAGCACAGAGTCGGAACGCCGGGCGGCGGCGACCGCGACGCCGACCTGGTCGCGACCGACGACGACACGCTCGACGAGCCGGCCGACGAGACTCCGGCGGGCGTCACGGCCGCCGCGACGCCGAGCTCCGGTCACGTGAACGCCATCGAACCGTCGACCGGTGCGGTCGCGTCGATCCGGCGCCGGTTCCGGCTGTTCGGCCGGCGCTGAGCCGCGCTGTCGACCCGCGCGACCCACCACCGCAGGCGGGCCGTAGCCTTGCAGGGTGGAATCCGAACCGACGCCCGAGCCCGCGAAGTCCCATGGCGTCGGCCCGTGGCCCGGCGGCAGGCACGAGTGGCCCGACGACTCGCACTACGATCACGACCTGCTGGCCCACGGCGACACCCGCAACGTCATCGACCGCTACCGGTACTGGCGCCTCGACGCGATCGTCGCCGATCTCGACGAGCACCGCCACCCGTTCCACGTCGCCATCGAGAATTGGCAGCACGACATGAACATCGGATCGATCGTGCGCAGCGCCAACGCCTTCGCCGCCGACACCGTGCACATCATCGGCCGCCGCCGCTGGAACAAGCGCGGTGCGATGGTCACCGACCGCTATCAGCACGTGCACTACCACCCCGATGTCGCGGACTTCGTCGTCTGGGCGCGCACCGAGGGGCTGCCCGTGGTCGCGGTCGACAACGTCGAGGGCTCGCGCCCGGTCGACGAGGCAGGCCTTCCCGAGCGATGCGTGCTGCTGTTCGGCCAAGAGGGCCCGGGCCTCAGCGCCGAGGCGCTCGCCGCCGCCGACCTCGTGGTCGAGATCACGCAGTACGGGTCGACCCGCTCGATCAACGCCAGTGCCGCCGCGGCGGTCGTCATGTACGAGTGGGTTCGCCGCTACGCGCCTCGCTGACGCGCCTCACGAGCGCGAGGTCGTGCAGAGGGCGTCGTCGACGACCTCGCTGGCGAGGCCATCGTGCGCCGCAGATCCGGCGGATGCCGCGTGCTCGGGTTCGCCCGCCGGACGGCGCGGGCGCGCTGCGCGCACCACGAGGAGCCCGCCCGCCGCCATGAGCACGACCGCGATCGCGGTGCCGCCGAAGAGCGCAAGCGGTCCGCCCGCGTCGTACGCGATGCCCGAGAGCGCGGCCGCGATCGTCGCGGTGAGCAACCCGAACGCCCGCATGAGGCCCTGCGATGCACCGGCCCGCGCTGCGGGCACCGCCTGTGCCATCGCGGCGGCCGCACCGATGAACGCGAGCGCCTGGCCGCTCGACTCGAGCAATCCGACCCCCGTGGCCACCCACGGATTGCCGATGACGCCGTAGATGGCCACGATCGGCACGAGCACGACGGCGCCGCGCACGAACGCCGAAACGCCGCCGTGCCGGTCGGCGAGGCGACCCGCCCAGCCCGCGACGAGTGCGAACGGCACGGCGAAGAGGGCGTAGCTGAGCGCGGTGAGCCATTCGCTCGCGCCGATGTCGGTCATGAATCGCGGCCAGATGCCGTCGTAGGCGCCGGTCGGCACCATGATCGCTCCGTACAGCAGCAGCACGCCGACGACCATCGGCGAGCGCAGCAGGTCGAAGCTCACGCGCGGCGGCCGGGTCGTGATGCCCCCGGATGCCGCAGCCCCCGGCCCCGCCGGCGCCGCTGCCGTGCGCTCCCGGAACGTCAGCACAACCGGCACGATGCCGAGCGCGACCGCCAGTCCCGACCAGGCGAGGATCGCCCCCGGTGAGGCGAACGCGATCGTGAGTCCCGACGCGAGCGGGCCCAGCGCGATGCCCGCGAGCTCTGCGGCACCGAGGCGGCCGAGCGACTCACCGGCGCGTGCGGGATCGACGCGCACGAGGAGCGCGCTCGCAGCGGCCATGAACACGCCGAAGCCGAATCCGCCGACCGCGCGGGCGGAGACGAGGTGCCAGGTCTCGGTGGCGAGCGCGGAGCCGATGAGGGCGACGGCCATGAGCAGCACGCCGGCAACGCCCATCGTGCGGGCACGGCCGCGGTCGGCGTAGGGCGCGACGACGAGCTCGGCGATGAGGGAGGCGGCGAATCCTGCCGCGGCGACGAATCCGATGCCGGCGGTCGAGATGCCGAGCTCGGTCTGCAGGGTCGGAAGCAGGGGGAAGATGACCAGTGAGCCCGACGACATGAGCACGGTCGCCGTCACGACGCCGGTGGTCAATCGGCGGCGATCGGTGTCGAGGGCGTCGGCGGACGCCGTCCTTGTTGTCCGCATGGACAGTACGGTAACACCCGTTGTCCATGCGGACAAGAGGCTCTACGCCAATTGTCCATCCGGACAAGAGCGGTACGATGGTGGCATGGCAGCCCGGTTGGATCCCGCGGTGCGACGGGAGCAGATCCTCGACGCGACGCTGCGGCTCGTGGCCCGCGACGGCTTCGCGCGGGTGACCCTCCGCGACGTCGCCGCCGAGGTGGGCGTGGTGCACGGCCTCATCCGGCACTACTTCCCGACCCGAGAGGGGCTCGTCGCCGAGGCGTTCGACGCCGCGGTGCTCGCCGAGCTCGAGGGCGACGAAGAGGTCGCCGAACGCGTCGAGCCCGTCGAGGCGCTCGCAGACTGGCTCACCACGACGCCGCGCGACCACTACTTCGTGTGGATGGACGCCTGGAGCGAGGCGCAGCGCAATCCCGAGTTGCTCGCCTCGCTCAGCCGTCACCATCGCGACTGCGAACGGCGCCTCGCGCGCATCATCGAACGACTCGCCGAATCGGGTCGCGGCGCCAGCGACGACCCCGCGGCCGACGCCAAGATGCTCACCGCACTCGTCGACGGCATCGCCGTGCAGCACCATGCGATCGGGCTCATCGACCAATCCCGGGCCGATCGGATCGTGTACACGGCCGCCGAAGACCGACTCGGCATCGAACACGGCACGCTCGCACGCTCCCGCCCGAAGGCGGCCCGCGGGCAGTGGGTCGCAGGCGCGACCGCGGGCAGCACGGCCGGCTGAGGCATCGGCACGCGAATGCCGCGAATCGGCCTGCCGCGTGTCGGCAGACCGCGCACCGCACGGCACGCGAGACTTGGGCCGATGCCGGTCATCGACAACGCGATCTACCGTGGCGGCGCGCGCGTCGCCACGCCGTCGACCCTCGAAGAGACCTTCGAGGCACGTGAGGCGCACCGCGGGTTCGCGTGGATCGGCCTCTACCGCCCGACCGATGCCGAGCTCGACGCCGTCGCGACCGAGTTCGGCCTGCACCCGCTCGCCGTCGAAGACGCGCGCAAGGGGCACCAGCGGGCGAAGCTCGAACGCTACGGCGACACGCTCTTCGTCGTGCTGCGGCCGGCCAGGTACCTCGACGACGTCGAGCAGGTCGAGTTCGGCGAGCTGCACGTGTTCGTCGGACCCGGCTTCGCCATCACGATCCGCCACGCGGAGTCGCCCGACCTCGGCAAGGTGCGCCACCGACTCGAGGCGACGCCCGAGCTGCTCGCGAAGGGCCCCGAGGCGGTGCTCTATGCGGTACTCGACGAGGTCGTCGACGAGTACTCGCCCGTCGATCAGGGGCTCGAGAACGACATCGACGAGATCGAGGAGCAGCTCTTCTCGGGCGACCCCGAGGTCACCAGGCGCATCTACGACCTCGCGAGCGAGGTCATGGAGTTCCAGCGCGCGACCCGGCCGCTCGTCGACATGTTCGGCGCACTCGAGCGCGGGTTCGAGAAGTACGACGTCGACCTCGAGCTGCAGCGCTACCTTCGCGACGTGAAAGACCACGTCATCCGCATCGTCGAGCGCGGGGAGTCGTTCCGCCAATTGCTGCAGAACGCACTGCAGGTGCACGCGACCCTCGTCGGTCAACGCCAGAACGAGGAGATGAAGCGGCTCACCGAGACGAGTCTCGCGCAGAGCGAGCAGACGAAGAAGATCTCGAGCTGGGCGGCCATCATCTTCGCGCCGACCCTGATCGCTTCGGTCTACGGCATGAACTTCACGTACATGCCCGAACTCGACTGGGGCATCGGCTACCCGGGCGCCCTGGCGCTCATGGGCGGCTTCGCGCTCACGCTGTACCTGATCTTCAAGCGCCGCAACTGGCTGTGAGCAAGCGGATGTCGCAACACGGCGGGGATTCGCCATCCGCCCTTCCCGCGGCATCCGATCGCGGTTAGCGTTGGCACATGACCGAGATCACCGACGATCTGCCCGCCCGCCTGCTGCACGAGGAGCACGCCGGATGGCGTGCGATCGTCGAGGGCCGCGGCGGTGAGCACTACCAGCGGTCGATGACCCGCGACGCCCTCATGGTCGTCGACGGGGCGATGCTCGGGCGCGACGAGGTCATGGCCGCGTTCCGCAGTGTGCCGCCCTGGGAGTCGTACGAACTGCACGAGCCCGCGGTCATCCGCCTCGGCGACCGCGCCGGCATCGTCGTCTATCGCGCCGTGGCGCGGCGCGGCGACGACTCCGTGAACCTGCGCATGTCGACGACGTACCTCTACGACGACGGCGCGTGGCACGTGGCCGCGCACCAGCAGACGCCGGCCTGACGCCGATTCGACCTGTCGACGTGGTGTCGCGGGTTCGAGTCCCGCCCTCGCAACCGGCGGAACCGGTTCGAGGTGTCAGAGGTTCGCCAGACCCGCCCCGATGATGACCACGCCGATGAGCAGCAGGATGAGTGCGGTCACCGTGGCGCTGTTGTGCGCGAGCCATTCCTTCAGTTCGACGAGCCTCGGTTGCATCCCCTTGCGATCGACCAGCGACAGGATGACCGGCACGGCGACGGTCAGCGCGCCGATGATCGTGTAGATCGCGATCACGATCGCCGACTCGCCCGCCGAGAGCGTGGCGGCCCGGATCGCGATGCCCGCCGCGATGGCGAGCAGGAGGCCCTTCGGCCGGATGTTGAGGGCGAAGGCGATCCCGAAGGCACTCCACGGCCCGAGCCTGTCGACGGTGGCCAGCCACTTCGGGAGGGCGTCCGAGGGGTGGCGACGGGCACGGCGCCACTCCACGATCGCGACCACCACGATCGCGATACCGACGAGGATCTCGGCGACGGCGATCGCCGTCGCCTCGCGCCGATCCGATCGGGGCGCCGGGATCGCCTGGGCGCCGATGGTGCAGAGGGTCACGATCACGGCCATGCCGAGGACCCAACCGATCAGGAAGGGGAGACCGGTGCGTGCGCCCTTCGGGGAGAGCAGGATGACGATCGTCGCCATGATCGGCACCGAGCTGATCGCCACGGCGAGCGCGATCGGGAGGATGTGGCCGATCGCCTGGAGCATCCCTCGTTCCTTCCTGCTACTGCAGCGCCGACGTCAGCCGCGCGATGCCGTCGAGGAACGTGGCCGAGGACGGCTCCTGCTCCCACTCCTCGAGTGTCAGCTGCCGGCCGATGTCGCGGTATCCCTGCTCGACCGCTCGCATGTCGGCGACGAATGACGTGCCGCGCACGAGCATGCACACCTCGAAGTTGAGGTTGAACGAGCGGATGTCCATGTTGCTCGACCCGATCACCGCCACATCGTCGTCGATCGAGAGGTGCTTCGCGTGCAGGATGTACGGGCCCGGGTACAGCCAGATCTGCACGCCCGCCCGCAGCAGCGCCCCGTAGTACGAGCGCTGGGCGTGCCACACCGACCCCTGATCGCCGATCTCCGAGACGAACAGCTGCACGTCGAGTCCACGCAGCCGCGCTGAGGTGATCGCGTACATCATCGCCTCGTCGGGCACGAAGTACGGGCTCGTGATGATCACCCGTTGCTGCGCCGAGTTCACGAGCGAGAGGAAGAGCCGCAGGTTGTTCTCGCCGTCGAACGCCGGACCGCTCGGCACGATCTGGCAATCGAGCGCATCGGGCGACGTGTCGAAGGGGACGACCGTCGCGCGCACGTTCTCGTCGTCGGTGAGGAGTTCGTCGGTCTCGGCGTACCAGTCCGAGAGGA
Source organism: Agromyces humatus (assembly GCF_021228295.1). Classification (GTDB taxonomy): domain Bacteria; phylum Actinomycetota; class Actinomycetes; order Actinomycetales; family Microbacteriaceae; genus Agromyces; species Agromyces humatus. The sequence continues at coordinate 223,415 of NZ_JAJQPD010000007.1, read as the reverse complement.
ACACGGAGTTCAGTGCCGTCACGGTCGGACCGGTGATGCGGGCGACGAGCTCCTGCCACTGCAGCCCCCGCTTGAGGTTCTTCTTCGCGTTGTAGCTGCGGTCGATCAGGTTCTGCGAACCCGTGTACCCGACCCGGCCGTCGACGACGACGATCTTGCGATGGTTGCGCAGATCGGGGCGCTGGTACTTGCCCTTGAACGGCTGCACCGGAAGCATGAAGCTCCACTTCGCGCCGATGCGGTCGAGCTCGGCGTACGTGGCCTTGTGGGTCGCCGAGCGCCCGGTCGAGATGTGGTCGAGCAGCACGCGCACGACGACGCCGCGCTGCACGGCACGTTCCATGGCCGCGAAGAACCCGCGTGTCGTGTCGTCGAGCGACACGATGAAGAACTCGACGTGCACGAAGCGCTCGGCCGTGTCGACGTCGGCGGTCATCGCGTCGATCGACGCCTGATAGTCGCCGATGAGCGTGGCCCGGTTGCCCCCGACGGCGGGCAGGGCGCCGAGGCGCCGGTTCTGCTCGACGACGGTCGCGAACCACGTCGGCCAGGTCGACCGGTCGGGGGCGAGGTCGAGGCCGTCGCTGCGCTCGGTGATGAGTCGATTGACCTCGGCCTGGCGCACCCGCCACTTCTTCGGCAGCTTGATGTTGCCGATGAGCAGGAACAGCACGATGCCGACGAACGGGATCAGGAAGATCGCGAGCAGCCAGGCCATCGCGGCGGTCGGCTTGCGGTCGCGCGGGATGACGATGAGCGCGATGACGCGGATGACCCAGTCGAACAGCACGAGCACGAGGCCGAGGATCGCCGCGGTCTCGGTGCTCACGACGAGACATCCGTTCGTGCCATCGCGTCGCCGGCCATCGTGACCTCCCGAGGGATGCTGCCCGCCGTCCCGAGCGCCGACCGGCCAGTCGTCTGAGTATGGCACCGCCCCCGGCTCCGGGAAAGGAGCGGGGGCGGAGCGTCGATCGTGCCGCGGCGTCGGTCAGTCGGTGCCGAGGTCGAACGCCGCGGCCTCGTTCGCGGCATCCGTCGCGGCATCGAGGTCGGTCTCGGTCTCACCCGCCGAGATCTCGGCGAACCCGCCCGACGTGAGATCGCCGACGAGCTCGGCGGTCGCACCGCCGACGATGCCCTGCATCGCATACTGCTCGAGGCGGGCGCGCGAGTCGGCGATGTCGAGGTTGCGCATCGTGAGCTGGCCGATGCGGTCCTCGGGGCCGAAGGCAGCGTCGCCGACGCGCTCCATCGAGAGCTTGTCGGGGTGGTAGCTGAGCGCGGGGCCCTCGGTGTTCAGGATGGTGTAGTCGTCGCCGCGGCGCAGGCGCAGCGTGACCTCGCCCGTGATGGCCGAGCCGACCCAGCGCTGGATCGACTCGCGCAGCATGAGCGACTGCGGGTCGAGCCAGCGGCCCTCGTACATGAGGCGACCGAGGCGGCGGCCCTCGGCATGGTAGTTCGCGATCGTGTCTTCGTTGTGGATCGCGTTGAGCAGGCGCTCGTAGGCGATGTGCAGCAACGCCATGCCCGGCGCCTCGTAGATGCCGCGGCTCTTCGCCTCGATGATGCGGTTCTCGATCTGGTCGGATGCCCCGAGTCCGTGCCGCCCGCCGATCGCGTTCGCTTCGTAGACGAGCGCGACGGCATCGGCGTACTCGGTGCCGTTGATCGCGACGGGCCGACCCGCCTCGAACCGGATCGACACCTCCTCGGTGGCGATCTCGACCTCGTCGCGCCAGGCCGCGACGCCCATGATCGGCTCGACGATGTCGAGGCCGGTGTCGAGGTGCTCGAGCTTCTTCGCCTCGTGAGTGGCGCCCCAGATGTTCGCGTCGGTCGAGTACGCCTTCTCGGTGGAGTCGCGGTATGGGAAGCCGCGCGCGACGAGCCACTCGCTCATCTCTTTGCGGCCGCCGAGTTCGGTGACGAACGCGGCGTCGAGCCACGGCTTGTAGATGCGCAGGCGCGGGTTGGCCATCAGGCCGTAGCGGTAGAACCGCTCGATGTCGTTGCCCTTGTAGGTCGAGCCGTCGCCCCAGATGTCGACGCCGTCCTCTTTCATGGCGCGCACGAGCAGGGTGCCGGTGACGGCGCGGCCCAGCGGTGTGGTGTTGAAGTACGTCTTGCCGCCCGAGCGGATGTGGAACGCGCCGCACTGCAGGGCGACGAGGCCCTCTTCGACGAGGGGGGCCTTCGCATCGACGGCGCGGGCGATCTCGGCGCCGTACTCCTTGGCGCGGCCGGGCACCGCGGCGATGTCGGGTTCGTCGTACTGGCCGATGTCGGCGGTGTAGGTGCAGGGAACCGCGCCCTTCTCGCGCATCCACGCGACGGCGACGGAGGTGTCGAGACCACCGGAGAAGGCGATGCCGACGCGTTCGCCGACGGGCAGGCTGGAGAGGACTTTCGACATGCCCACCAGCCTACTTGTGGCTCGTCGGCCGAGTCGCCGCGCGGTGGGGTATCGAGACCGTGCACGACGACGTCGCGGCTGTCAACCCGCGCGCCCCCCGGAAGGGGGGCAATAGACTCGCGCCACCGGTCGTGCGGCACCATCGACGCCGCCGCTCGTCGCACCCACTGGACTGGCCGGGCCGCCGACCGACCCGGTCGGCGGAGCTCCACTCATTTCGATCGGAGACAGGATGAAATTCCACAAGGTGATCGGCGCGGCATCCGCCGCTGCCCTCGCCGTCGGGCTCATGGGGGCGGCCGTCGCACCGGCCGCCGCTGCAGGGCCCGACTCCACGTACCTCGTGCTCGCGCCGCAGGGCAAGAGCACGAAGGCGGCCGAGGCGCGAGTCGCGGCTGCGGGCGGCACCGTCGTCGCCGCGTACGACCAGATCGGCGTGCTCGTCGCACGGTCGACGAACACCGCATTCGAACGAGCCGTCGCCGGCGCCGGCGTCGAGTCGGTCGCCTCGACCGATGGACTCGGCACGACCCTCATCGACGACGAGGTCGTCGAGGCCGTCGACTCGGCTGCAGTCTCGGCCGTCGGCGACCCGACCGCCGAGCCGCTCTGGGGCGCGCAGTGGGACATGGCGCAGATCGACGTGGCCGAGGCTCACGCGGTCACGACGGGTGACCCGTCGATCGTGGTCGGCGTGCTCGACTCGGGCATCGACGCCGGCCACCCCGACCTCGCGACGCAGGTCGCGAAGGACCAGAGCGCGTCGTGCCTCGGCGGTGTCGCCGACACGAGCGAAGCCGCATGGAGCCCGACGACCTCCGACCACGGCACCCATGTCGCCGGCACGATCGCCGCGGCGCTCAACGGCGTGGGCATCGTCGGCGTCGCACCGGGCGTCAAGGTCGCCTCGGTGAAGGTCGTGAACGATGACGGCTACATCTACCCCGAGGCGGCGGTCTGCGCGTACCTCTGGGCGGCCGACCACGGCATGCCGATCACGAACAACAGCTACTTCATCGATCCGTGGGAGTTCAACTGCGTGAACGACCCGAGCCAGCGTCCGGTCTGGCAGGCGGTGCAGCGCGCGCTGCGGTACTCGAACGCGCAGGGCACGCTCACGATCGCGTCGGCGGGCAACAGCAACGTCGACCTGCAGCACAAGTTCGTGGACTCGACGAGCCCCAACGACGGCAGCGCCCCGGTCGAGGACCGCACGATCACCGGCGCCTGTCGTGACCTTCCGGCGGAGGCGCCGGGCGTCGTCACGGTCTCGGCCGTCGGCCCGACCGAGCAGAAGAGCTACTACTCGTCGTACGGGCAGGGCGTCGTCGATGTGACGGCTCCTGGCGGCGACACCCGCTTCCGCACCGGCGGGGCCGCGTCCACCATCACCGACGCCGTGCTCTCGACCGTCTATCCCGGTGGCGGTTGGGGCTACAAGCAGGGCACGTCGATGGCGGGCCCGCACGCGGCCGGCGTCGCGGCGCTCGCGCTCTCTGCGCACCCGGGCATGAACCCCGGCCAGCTCGCCTCGTTCCTCGAGCGCTCGGCGACTCCGCTGGCATGCCCGGTCGGCGTCTACGAGCCGCGTCCCGGCTACCCGGCCACGTGCACCGGTGGCCAGCGCAACGGGTTCTACGGGGCCGGAAACGTCAACGCGCTCAACGCCGTGCAGTAGTGGCCTGAGCTGACGTTCGCGCGAGGGGTCGGGCCCGACGGCTCCGGCCCCTCGTGTGTTGGTTCACGGGCGCGGGAAGGGCCCCGCGATAGGGTGAAGTGTGACTCCTGAAGAATCAGCACCCGCGTCCGGCGCCCTGCTCGCCGACGAACCGCAGGTGCGACAGGCGCTCGCCGATGCCGATCGCTCATCCGTCGTCGGGGTCGTTGCGAGTCATCCGACCTCGCCGCTCGCCTGGACCGAGCTCGCCGACCTCGCCGACTCCGAGGGGCGGCCCATCGAGGCGTTCGCGTACGCCGCCGTCGCCGTCGAGCTCGCGAGCGAGCAACTCACCCTCGGCGGATGGCAGCCGGGCACCGCGGTGCCGTGGTCTGCCGAGCCGAACCGCGCCTACCTCAGGGCCCTCGACACGCAGCGCCGCGCCGCCGAGCAGCTCGGGCTCGACGAGCGCGCGCAGCGTCTCGCCGACGAACTGGCGAGTGCCGACGCCGAGGCGCCCGCTCGCATCGCGAGCGAGTTCACCCCCACCCAGCTCATCACGATCGTGTCGTCAGACGACGCGTTCGCGCCCTCGTCGTCGACCTCGGCGCACGATGGCGAACCGCTCGCAGAACCCGCCGTGGCCGACGCGGCAGGAGAGGACTGACATGCCCGCCGCCGTACTCATCGGAGCACAGTGGGGAGACGAGGGCAAGGGCAAGGCAACCGACCTGCTCGGCTCGCGCCTCGACTACGTCGTGAAGTTCAACGGCGGCAACAACGCCGGCCACACCGTGGTCATCGGCGAAGAGAAGTACGCGTTGCACCTGCTCCCGTCCGGAATCCTCACGCCGGGCGTGACCCCCGTCATCGCGAACGGCGTCGTGGTCGACATCGAGGTGCTGTTCGAAGAACTCGAGGGGCTCGAGAGCCGTGGGGTCGACGTCTCGAAGCTGCGCATCTCGGCGAACGCGCACCTCATCACCCAGTACCACCGCACCCTCGACAAGGTCACCGAGCGCTTCCTCGGCAAGCGCCAGATCGGCACGACCGGCCGCGGCATCGGCCCGGCCTACGCCGACAAGATCAACCGCGTCGGCATCCGCATGCAAGACCTGTTCGACGAGAACATCCTGCGACAGAAGGTCGAGGGGGCGCTCGACCAGAAGAACCACCTGCTGCTGAAGGTCTACAACCGCCGGGCCATCGGCGTCGACGAGGTCGTCGACGACCTGCTCAGCTACGTCGATCGGCTGCGACCCATGGTCACCGACACATCGCTGCTGCTGCACCAGGCGCTCGAGCGCGGCGAGACCGTGCTCTTCGAGGGCGGGCAGGCGACGATGCTCGACGTCGACCACGGCACCTACCCGTTCGTCACGTCGTCGAACGCCACGAGCGGCGGAGCGGTCACCGGGTCGGGCATCGCGCCCAACCGCATCGACCGCGTCATCGCGGTCGTGAAGGCCTACACGACGCGTGTCGGCGCGGGGCCGTTCCCCACCGAGCTCTTCGACGAGTGGGGCGACTTCCTCACCGAGCAGGGGCACGAGTTCGGCACCACCACGGGCCGCAAGCGCCGCACGGGCTGGTACGACGCACCGATCGCCCGCTACGCGGCGCGCATCAACGGCGTCACCGATTTCGTGCTCACGAAGCTCGATGTGCTCACCGGCATCGAGCGCATCCCGGTCGCCGTCGCGTACGAGGTCGACGGCGAGCGCTTCGACGAGATCCCCGTCTCGCAGAGCGACTTCCACCACGCGAAGCCGATCTACGAGGAGTTCCCCGGCTGGAGCGAAGACATCTCGGGCGCCCGCGAGTTCGACGACCTGCCGCCGAACGCGAAGAGCTATGTGCGCGAGCTCGAGGCGATGAGCGGCTCGCGCATCTCGGCGATCGGCGTCGGCCCGGGCCGCGACGAGATCGTCACACTGCACGACCTGCTCGTCTGAGTTCGCGCGAACGGGGCGGCAGGGGTCATCGACCCCCGCCGCCCCGTTCGCGTCGCTGCGACTACTTCTCGGTGCCGATGGCCCCGTCGACGTTGCCGCGCACGTCGTCGATCTTCTCGTGGTGCTCCTCGGGAACGACCTTCTTGGCCGCGTCGGCGACGCCGTCGAGGATCTTGTCGCTGATGTCTTCGGCCTGCTCGCTGTTGAGCGCCTCGTTGATCTTGTCCTTGTTCTCCTCGACGAAGTCCTGTGCCTTCTTCGTGATGTCGTCAAGAGCGCCCATCGGCCCCACCTTTCGTTCGGATCTGCACTAGCTCTCGTCACGTTAGCGGGCGGATGTCGCGTCCGGAACCCTTTTCGCGATCCTCGGCCGCGCACCGCGCTCCACGCCTCGTGGCAGACTCGACGGGTGACCGCGACCCGTCCTGCCGACGCCGAACTCGTCGGCCGCCTCGTACGCCTGACACCTTTCACGCCCGACGACATCCCCGCGCTCGAGTCGGCGATCCGCACACCCGAGGTGTTCGCCGGCGGGTACGGCGGGGGCCCCGCGGGGCTGCCCGCGGACGCGGCGGCGTTCGACGTGTTCGCACGCGGCTACTACTCGGGCGGCCCGTCGGCGATGCCGTGGACCGTGCGGCTGCGCGGCGGCGCCGATGACGGCCGCATCGTCGGCGCCACGAAACTCGGCGACCTCGACTTCGACAGCGAGTCGGCGCACATCGGGTGGACCGCCTACGACCCGCGGGTGTGGGGCACCGGCGTCAACGTCGAGACCAAGCTGCTGCTGCTCGGCCTCGCGTTCGACCACGGCTTCGGCCGGGTCAAGCTGCAGGCCGACGCACGCAACGCCCGCTCGCGCGGGGCGATCCTGCGCCTCGGCGCCGCCTTCGAGGGCGTGCTGCGCCGGCACAAGCCGCGCGCCGACGGCACATGGCGCGACTCCGCCGTCTACTCGATCATCGTCGACGAGTGGCCCGCGGTGCGGGCGGGTCTCGAAGCACGGCTCGCCGCCCGCGGCGACGAGCCCGTGCGGGTCACATCGGCGAACTGACGCCGGTCGCGGCATCCGCCCGCCGCCCGACCGCAGGCGGCGCCGCGCTCACCGCTCGGGAACGTGCAGCCGGGTGAGGAACGCATCGGTGCCCGCCGGCGTTCCGCGGCGGTCGAGTCGCGAGACCGTGACGATCACGATCACGGCGAGCGGCACCGTCCACGCGGCCGGCTGCTCGAGGTACGGTGCGATGAGCGGCACGGATGTCGCGACGAACGGCCCTCCGAGGATCGCCGCACCCGACAGCACGGCGCCCGTGAGCATCCCGGCGATCGCGCCGCGCGACGTGAGCCCCCGCCACCAGATGCCGAGGATCAGCACGGGGCACAGGGTCGAGGCCGTGAACGCGAACACGAGGCCGACGCTGCCCGCGAGGCCCGACGACTCGGTGGCGAGGGCGACGAGCAGCGGTACGACCGTCGAGACGATCGCGGCGATGCGGAACCCGCGCACGCTGCCGCCGAGCAGGTCCTGGCTGATGACGCCCGCGAGCGAGATGACGAGGCCGGAGGAGGTCGAGAGGAACGCCGCGAACGCACCGGCGATGACGAGCGCCGTGAGCACGTCGCCGATTGGGCCCGGCACGAGCCGTTCGGGCAGCAGCAGGATGAGGGCATCGGCCTCGCCCGACGCGGCCAGGTCGGGAGCGAACGCCCGCCCGAGGAATCCGAAGATCGTGGGGAAGAGGTAGAACACCGAGAGCAGCACGAGCACGATGACCGTCGTGCGGCGGGCCGCGACGCCGTCGGGGTTCGTGTAGAACCGCACGAGCACGTGCGGCAGGCCGAGGGTGCCGAGCAGCAGGGCGACCATGAGCGACACCGTGCGGTACACGTCGAGGTCACCGGGCCCGGCCGACGGCGGGAACGCCTCGGCAGGGGTGAGCTGCGCGGGCGGCTCGCCGCCGCCGACGACGAGCAGCAGTGCGATGACGGGCACGGCGAGCGCGGTCAGCTTCAGCCAGAACTGGAACGCCTGCACGAACGTGATCGAGCGCATGCCGCCCGCCGCGACGACGACCGCGACGATCACGGCGACCGCGACGGAGCCGACCCACGACGGCAGCCCGGTGGTGATGCGCACCGTGAGTGCGGCGCCCTGCAGCTGCGGCACGATGTAGAACCATCCGATCACGATGACCAGCAGGCTCGTGACCCGCCGCGCCCACGGCGACTCGAGGCGCGCCTCGGTGAAGTCGGGGATCGTGTACGCACCCGAGCGGCGCAGCGGCGCCGCGACGAACAGCAGCAGCATGAGGTAGCCGGCGGTGTAGCCGATCGGGAACCACAGGGCGGCCGAGCCGGTCAGCAGGATGAGGCCCGCGACGCCGAGGAACGACGCGGCCGAGAGGTACTCGCCGCCGATCGCCGATGCGTTCCACCACGGGCGAACCGTGCGGCTCGCCACGTAGAAGTCGCTCGTGGTGCGCGAGACGCGCAGTCCGTAGAACCCGATGAGGGCCGAGACGAGCGCCACCCCGACGATCGCGGTGTACCCGATGGCGGGGTTCACTCGTCCTCCGCGAGCGACCGGTAGCGCGCCTCGTTGCGCGCGGCGGCTCGCAGGTAGAGGCCGCCCACCGTGATCACGAGCGGGTAGATGCCCGCCCCGAGCAGCACCCACGACACCGGCACGCCGGCCAGGTACGCGTCGTCGAGCCCCGGCACCAGCGCGATCGCGAGCACGAAGAGCACGGTCGCGACGGCGAATCCGACCGCGACCGTGACGGCGAGCCGCAATTGCGACCGGATGAGCGATCGCACGTACACGGCCGCGATGTCGCCGGCAGGGTCATCCGCACCGCTCGATCGAACGGGCCGGGCGGATGTCCCGCCGGCGGTGCGCGGGGCCGTCACGCGCACCCGGGGTGGCGGAGTCGGTGCGTCGCTCACGGCCGTGCCCGCAGGATCGCCCGCTCGAGCCGGTCGCGCAGCGCCGGCAGGAGGCGGCGACTCACCGGCAGTTCGGCACCGCCGACCGTGACGCTCGGGTGGTCGGTACCGAGCCGCACGCGGCTCACATGCCCGAGCGCCACGAGGTACGAGCGGTGCACGCGCACGAATCCCGCATCGGCCCATTGCCGCTCGAGGTCGGCCATCGGCACCCGCACGAGATAGCTCGCCTCTTCGGTGTGCAGCCGCGCGTAGTCGCCCTGGGCCTGCACGTAGCGCACCTCGTCGCGGCGGATCATGCGGGTGGTGCCGCCGAGGGTCACGGCAATCACCTCGGGCTCGGCGGCTTCGGACGCCGCCGTGCTCGTCGACCCGGCCTTCAGTGCTTCGACGATGCGTGCGACCGAGCGGCGCAGTCGCTCGGCGCGAACCGGCTTGAGCAGGTAGTCGACGGCGGCCAGGTCGAACGCCTCGAGGGCGCCCTCCTCATCGGCCGTGACGAACACGAGCACGGGCCGGTGCTCGAAGCGCGCCAGGGCGCGGGCGAGGTCGAAGCCGGTGAGTCCCGGCATGTGGATGTCGAGGAAGGCGGCGTCGACGGGCTCGCGCGTGAGCAGCCGGATCGCCTCGGCACCCGACGAGGCCTGGTGGATGACGCCGATGCGCGGATCCTGCCCGAGCAGGAACGCCAGTTCGTCGATCGCGGGCTGCTCGTCGTCGGCGATGAGCACGGAGATCATGGGGTGGTCCTGCCGTCACGTTTCGGGCCCGCCTTCGGAACCCGCATGCGAACGAGGGTACCCGCACCGACGTTCGTCTCGACCACGAGGCCGTGCTCGTCGCCGTAGACCTGCCGGAGGCGTGCGTCGACGTTGCGCAGGCCCACGTGCTCGCCGGTCGACGGGTCGCCCGCGAGCGCGCGGGCGAGCGTCTCGGGGTCGATGCCCACCCCGTCGTCTTCGACGGTGAGTTCGGCGAACGCGCCCGAGTCGGCCGCGGTGATGGCGATGCGTCCGCCGCCCTCCTTCGACTCGAGGCCGTGCCGCACCGCGTTCTCGACGAGCGGCTGGATCGAGAGGAACGGCACCACGGTGGAGAGCACCTCGGGCGCGATCTGCAGTGTGACGGTGAGCCGGTCGCCGAAGCGGGCGCGCTCGAGCCGAAGGTAGCTGTCGATCGACCGCAGCTCTTCGGCCACGGTCGTGAAGTCGCCGTGGCGGCGGAACGAGTAGCGCGTGAAGTCGGCGAACTCGAGCACGAGCTCGCGGGCCTTCGCGGGATCGGTGTTGATGAACGACGCGATCGCGTTGAGCGAGTTGTAGATGAAGTGCGGGCTGATCTGCGCCCGGAGCGCACGCACCTCGGCCTCGGCGAGCGCCGTGCGCGAGGCATCCAGCTCGCCCAGCTCGACCTGCGCCGCGACCCAGTCGGCGACCTCGCCGGTCGCTCGCACGAGGCCAGCACGCACCGGCGTCGAGAACGCGACGATCGCCCCGAACGGGCCCGCGCTGCCGAGCACCGGCGCGACGATGGCATCGGTCTCGCTCGCACCGATCGAGAGGTGACGCTGCACCTGCGGCTTGCCGCTCGCGATCGCCGCGGCGGCGAGGTCGGCCGCCACCGCACGCACCGCGTCGTCGCCGTCGACCGTGACCCGCCCGGTGCGATCGACGATCGCGAGGCTCTCGCAGCCGAGCAGCGCTCGCAGGTGCCGGCCGGCCCGCAGCACCTCGGCTTCACCGCCGCCGCCGCGCAGGTGCTTCGCCGCGCGCGACGCGAGGTGCAGCGTCTGGTAGGTGGCCCGCTCGGCATCGGTGCCGAGCTCCTTCGACGCGAGCACGATGCGCCGCAGGAACACCACCAGGCCGACGGCGAGTGCGCCGCCCACGACGCCGAGCGCGGCGGCGAGCAGCGTCGACTCGGGCATGAACGCCAGCGTAGCTGTTCGATCCAGCGCTGCGCCGTCGCTCGTCGTCGTACGGGAACCGTTCGTCGCACGGTTCGCGCCGTTGGGCGACGACGAGCGGCGGCCGCCCCCGGCCGCCACCCCATCGCGCCAGAGTGGGCGAACGCAATGAGCGGCGCGGGTCACGGCCGCCACATCCCCCACGAAGGAGACGCAATGGGCAACGAAGCCCTGAGCGCGCAGGACGAGACGGCCCCACCCGTCCCCTACCGCGCGGTGCAAGAATCCCCCGAGTTCCAGCGACTGCGTTCCAAGCACCGGAGGTTCGTCTTCCCCGTGCTCGCCGCGTGCCTCGTCTGGTATCTCGCCTACGTGCTGCTCGCCGGCTACGCGCACGACTTCATGTCGACGCCCGTGTTCGGCAGCATCAACGTCGCCATCCTGCTCGGCCTCGCACAGGTGGTCACCACGTTCGCCGTGACGACCTGGTACGTGAGCTACGCCAACCGGCAGCTCGACCCGATCGCCGAGGAGATCCGCGACGAGATCGAGACGGGCGCCGCCTTCACCGCTGAGGAGGTGACCCGCTGATGTTCCGATTCGAAGCCGCGAGCACCTCGCCGGGCGAGCCCTGGCTCAACATCGCCATCTTCGGCGCCTTCGTCGCGATCACGATGATCATCGTGTTCCGCGCGAGCCGCAACAACAAGACCGCGGCCGACTACTACGCCGCCGGGCGCTCGTTCACCGGGGGCCAGAACGGCTCGGCGATCGCCGGCGACTACCTGTCGGCGGCGTCGTTCCTCGGCATCGTCGGGGCGATCGCGATCACGGGGTACGACGGGTTCCTCTACTCGATCGGATTCCTCGTGGCGTGGCTCGTCGCGCTGCTGCTCGTCGCCGAACTGCTGCGCAACACGGGCAAGTTCACGATGGCCGACGTGCTCTCGTTCCGCCTCAAGCAGAAGCCGGTGCGCATCGCGGCCGCGACCACGACGCTCGTCGTGTGCTTCTTCTACCTGCTGGCGCAGATGGCCGGTGCGGGCGGCCTCGTCTCACTGCTGCTCGGGGTGGGCGACCAGGTCGGCCAGGCGCTCGTCATCACCGTCGTCGGCGCGCTCATGATCCTCTACGTGCTCATCGGCGGCATGAAGGGCACGACCTGGGTGCAGATCATCAAGGCCGTCCTGCTCATCGCCGGTGCCGGCGTCATGACGGTCTGGGTGCTCGCGCTCAACGGCTTCAGCTTCTCGACCCTGCTCGACAACGCGGTGGCGGTGGCGGGCAACCCCGAGATCCTGAACCCGGGCATCAAGTACGGGGTCTCCGAGGTCGCGAAGGTCGACTTCCTCTCGCTCGGACTCGCGCTCGTGCTCGGCACGGCCGCACTGCCCCACGTGCTCATGCGCTTCTACACCGTGCCCACGGCCAAGGAGGCCCGCAAGTCGGTCGTCTGGGCGATCTGGCTCATCGGCATCTTCTACGTCTTCACGCTCGTGCTCGGTTACGGCGCGGCCGCCCTCGTGGGCGCCGATGTCATCGCCGCAGCACCCGGCGGCCCGAACTCGGCGGCTCCGCTGCTCGCGTTCGAGCTCGGCGGCCCGCTGCTGCTGGGGCTGATCTCGGCGATCGCATTCGCGACGATCCTCGCGGTCGTCGCGGGGCTCACGATCACGGCCGCGGCGTCGTTCGCGCACGACATCTACGCAAGCGTCGTGAAGAAGGGCAAGCCCGAGGCCGGCGCCGAAGTCAAGGTCGCCCGTCGCACCGTGGTGATCATCGGCGTCGTCGCGATCATCGGCGGCATCGGAGCGAACGGCCAGAACGTCGCGTTCCTAGTGGCGCTCGCGTTCGCGGTGGCGGCGTCGGCGAACCTGCCGACGATCGTCTACTCGCTGTTCTGGAAGCGGTTCACGACGAAGGGCGCGCTCTGGAGCATGTACGGCGGCCTCGCGTCGGCGATCATCCTCATCATCTTCTCGCCGGTCGTCTCGGGCTCCGTGACGTCGATGCTGAAGACCGAGGACATCGACTTCGCGATCTTCCCGCTGTCGAACCCGGGCATCGTCTCGATCCCGCTGGCCTTCTTCCTCGGCTGGCTCGGCACGGTGCTCGACAAGCGCAGGGAAGACCCGGCCAAGCAGTCCGAGATGGAGGTGCGCTCACTGACCGGCGTCGGCGCCGAGAAGGCGACCGAGCACTAAAGGTTCCGGCGGCGGTGCTCGGGAAGACCCCGCCGCCGGATCGTCTTCGACGCGGCGGGAATGCCTGCCCGTGCCGCGTCGAATGAACAGACGGGGGCGGATGCCGCGGCCACGTGCCGGGACATCCGCCCCCGTTGCTGTGCCGTCTGCGGGTTGAGGAGCGACCGACGAAGGAGGCCGCGTCTCGAAACCCGGAAGAACGCGGGCGGTTTCGAGACGGCGCTGGAGCGCCTCCTCAACCTGCAGAGGTCACATGTTGATCATGTGGCCGGCGAGCCCGTGGAACGCCTCCTGCAGCGCCTCGGAGAGCGTGGGGTGCGTGTGCACGTTGCGGGCGAGCTCGAGGGCGCCGAGGTCCCACTTCTGGGCGAGCGTGAGTTCGGGCAGGAGCTCCGCGACATCGGGGCCGATGAGGTGGCCGCCGAGCAGTTCGAGGTACTTCGCGTCGGCGATGAGCTTCACGAACCCGGTCGGCTCGCCCAGGCCGTGCGCCTTGGCGTTCGCCGTGAAGGGGAACGTCGCGACCGTGACGTCGTAGCCCTCGTCACGCGCCTGCTGCTCGGTGAGCCCGAAACTCGCCACCTGCGGCGAGCAGAAGGTCGCGCGCGGCATCATGCGGTAGTCGCCGAGCGACATGGTCGAGGCGCCGCCGATCGTCTCGGCCGCGACGACGCCCATCGCCTCGGCGACGTGCGCGAGCATGAGCTTCGCGGTGACGTCGCCGATGGCGTAGATGTGCGGCACGTTGGTGCGCATGAACTCGTCGATACCGATGGCGCCGCGATCGGTGAGCGCCACCCCGGTGGCCTCGAGCCCGAAGCCGTCGATGTTCGGCGCGAAACCGACGGCCATGAGCACCCGGTCGACCTCGAGCGAGCCCGGCTGTCCGTCGGCACCGGTGTAGGCCACGGTGACGGACGCGCCGTTGTCGGTCACCGTCTGCACCTTGGTCGACGTGAGGATCGGCACCCCGAGCTTGCGGTACTGCTTCGTGATCTCCTTCGACACGTCGACGTCTTCGTTCGGCAGCGCGCGGTCGAGGAACTCGATGATCGTCACCTCGACGCCGTAGTTGCGCACGATGTAGGCGAACTCCATGCCGATCGCGCCTGCGCCGATCACGGCGATCGAGCGCGGCAGCTCGCGGTCCATGATCTGCGTGTCGTACGTGACGACGTTCGGCGAGAGCTCGACGCCGGGCAGCACCTTGACGCGCGAGCCGGTCGCGATGATCGCGTGGCCGAAGGTCAGGGTCTCGGTCGACCCGTCGGCCTTCGCCACGTCGATGGTGTTCGCATCGCGGAACGTGCCTCGACCGTCGACCTCGGTGATGTGGTTCTTCTTCATCAGGTAGTGCACACCTTTGACGCGCCCGTCGGCAACCTGACGACTGCGCTCGTAGGCGACGCCGTAGTCGAACGTCACCTCGCCGGAGATGCCGAACGTCGAGGCCTGTGCGTTGAAGATATGCGCGACCTCGGCATTGCGCAGCAAGGCCTTCGAGGGGATGCACCCGATATTCAGGCATACCCCGCCCCAGTACTTCTCCTCGATCACGGCGGTCGTGAGCCCGAGCTGGGCGGCGCGCACCGCGGCGACGTAGCCGCCGGGACCGGCACCGAGGACGACGACATCGAAATGGCTGGTCATGTCGCCCAGCTTCGCGTGACCGGGGAGCGACGGCAAGGGCGGATGTCCCGGCCGCCGTTTCGCGACTGCCGACCTCCGGCGGATTCCGGACAAGCACCCCCGCCGACCGGTGCCGCCGTGCACGGGCGGGTTTACGCTCGACCGGTGAGCACCAGGACCGCGCAGCAGGCCGTCGTCGAGGCATCCCTTCGACAGGCTCAGGACGGCGCCGAACCGATGCGCTCGGGGCGGCTGTCGACGTGGGTGCAGTTCCTCGCCATGGGTCTGGTGTGGGGCGCGAGCTTCCTGTTCATGAAGGTCGCGCTCGACGGGGTCTCGTTCGGGCAGATCGCATGGTCGCGCACCGTGCTCGGGGCGCTCGCGCTCGGCGTCATCGTGCTCGTCACCCGACCGCGGGTGACGGCCGCCGACGGCACGCCGGGCCCGGTGCTGCCGCGCGACCGGGCCGTGTGGCTGCACTTCCTCGTCGTGTCGCTCACGACGTGCGTGATCCCCTACCTCTGCTTCGCGTGGGCCGAGCAGTACGTCTCGTCGAGCCTCGCGTCGATCTACAACGCGACGACGCCGATCATGACGGCGCTCATAGTGACGGCCGTGTTCCGGGTCGAGCGGCTCGGGCTGAGCCGCTGGGCTGGAGTCGGCGTCGGCATCGTCGGCGTGCTCGTCATCATCGGCCCGTGGCAGTACCAGGCACTCACCGGCAGCCTCGCCGGCCAGCTCGCGTGCCTCGTGGCAACCCTCTGTTACGGCTTCACGTTCGGCTACCAGCGGCGGTTCCTCAGCCAGCGGCCGATCGCCCCCGCGACATTCGCGTTCCTCTCGATCGGCGTCTCGGCGGTGGTCATGCTCGCCCTCACGCCGTGGCTCGCGCTGACCCCCGTCGACCTCGACTGGGCGATCGTCGGCTCGCTGCTGGCGCTGGGCGTGCTCGGCACCGGCCTCGCCTACATCTGGCTCATCAACGTGCTGAGGGCGTGGGGCCCGACCGGCTCGTCGACCGTCACGTACGTGACGCCGGTCGTCGGTGTCGCACTCGGGGTCGTGCTGCTCGGCGAGACCTTCTCGTGGCATGAGCCGATCGGTGCGGTGCTCGTGCTGCTCGGCATCCTGCTCACGCAGGGCCGCCTGCGCCTGTCGCGCCGCCGCCGTGCCGAGGCATCCGTCGCCTGACCTTCCTCGGCTCGGGCCGAGCGGTGAACGGGCAGACGAACAGGGGTTGACAGCGGGACCCGAGCATGGTTGGTTAGTTACACAAGTAATGAACCAACTAAGGTTCATGACGACCCAGATAGGCCCGAATGGACGAATCGCGACCGATCTTCATCCAGATCGCAGAACAGGTCGAGAACGACATCATCGAGGGTTCGCTGCCCGAGGGCAGCCAGATCCCGTCGACGAACGAGTTCGCCGCGTTCCTCCGGGTCAACCCGGCCACCGCACTGAAGGGGGTGAATCGCCTTGTCGACGACGGAATCGTGGAGAAGCGACGGGGGATCGGCATGTTCGTGACCCAGGGCGCGAGGGCACGGCTCATCGAGCGTCGCAGGGCCGACTTCGCCACCGAATACATCAGACCGCTCATCATCGAGGCCGAGAAGCTCGGCATCGACATCGACGAACTCGCAGGGCTCCTGCGCGCCGAAAGGATCAACTCATGACCCGCACCGTGGTCCGCGCCGGCGGACTCACCAAGCGATACGGCACCTTCACTGCCGTCGACGCCGTCGACTTCACGCTCGAGGAGAACCGAATCTACGGCCTGCTCGGTCGCAACGGTGCCGGCAAGACGACCGTGATGCAGATGCTCACCGGGCAGATCTTCCCCGACGGAGGAACGCTCGACGTGTTCGGTCGCGAACCCGCCGAGCATGCCGACGTCCTGCGCCGCATCTGCTTCATCGCCGAGTCGCAGCGCTACCCCGACAGCTTCAAGCCTTCGCACGTGTTCACGGCGGCCCCGTGGTTCTTCGAGCACTGGGACGCCGAGTTCGCCGAGCGACTCGTCCACGACTTCCGGCTTCCGTTGAACCGCTACGTCAAGAAGCTCTCACGCGGTCAACTCTCGGCGGTCGGGGTCATCGTCGGCCTCGCCTCGCGCGCCCCGCTGACCTTCTTCGACGAGCCGTACCTGGGTCTCGACGCCGTCGCCCGGCACATCTTCTACGATCGCCTGCTCGAGGACTACGCCGAGCACCCCCGCACGATCGTGCTCTCGACGCACCTGATCGACGAGGTGGCGAACCTCCTCGAGCACCTGCTCGTCATCGATCAGGGGCGAATCCTGCTCGACCGCGACGCCGACGAGGTGCGCGGCTCGGCCACCACGGTGGCTGGGGGCCGGGCGGCCGTCGAGTCGTTCGTCGCCGACCGCGCGGTGATCGGTCGTGAGAGCCTCGGCGGCCTCGCATCGGTCACCATCGACGAACGCCTCGGCCAGGCCGATCGCATCCGCGCCGCCGAGCTCGGCCTCGAGCTCGCCCCGGTCTCGCTCCAGCAGCTCATCGTCCACATGACCGGCACCGACCTTCGGGCCGATCCGACCGAACAGGAGGTCGCAGCATGACCGCCGTGATCGAGCAGCAGACCATGAACCGCACCGAGCCCCGCACGCGTTTCAACGAGGTCTGGCGCGTCGTGCGCCTGCATGCCGTGACGCCGTCGGTGTTCTTCGGGATCCCCTGGATCATCCTGGGCGGCGCCTGGGCGGTGTCGATGATCGTCGGGATCATCATCACGGGCGCGAGCGCAGACGTCGCAGAAATGGGCGAGGGCATGCGGTACAGCTGGGCGGTGCTGTCGCCCCAGTGGTACCTCGTCGCCGTCGGCGTGCAGGCGATCGGCATGACCCTGTCGTTCGCCCTGGGCTTCGGTGCCACGCGACGGGACTTCTGGCTCGGCACGAGCCTGATGTTCGGGATCGTCTCCCTGCTGAACGCCGTCGCCATCGCCACACTCGTACAGCTCGAGAAGGCGACCGGCGGTTGGTGGATCGGCATCTCCATGTTCGATGCCCTCTGGTACGGGCAGAACGGCTGGCTGGTCGACTTCTACACGACGCTCGCGCTGCAGCTGCTCGTGCTCTTCATCGGGGCGAGCATCACCACCGTGTACCTGCGGTGGCGCATGCGCGGCATGATGATCCTCATCTTCGGGGCCATCGCCCTCATGCTCGCCGCCGTTGCGCTCGCGACGTTCACCGAGAGCTGGCCGACGATCGTCGAGTGGCTCGGCGGCATCGGCATCGTGGGCATGTTCACCGTCGTGCTCGGGCTCGCCGCGTTCTTCGCGATCGGCGGCTACTTCGTGATCCGGCGGGCGACACCCCGCTGATCGCGAACGCAGACCGCGGCGCGGCATCCGAGGGGACGGATGCCGCGCCGCACTGTTTGCCAAGTACGCTCGAAGCATGACTGATGGGGCCTTCGACGACCGCGATGCCGCGATGAGCGCGCTGCTCGGCATCCGCTCGAGCATCGACAACATCGACGCCGCCCTCATCCACCTGCTCGCCGAGCGGTTCAAGTTCACCCAGCAGGTCGGCCGCCTGAAGGCCGTGCACGGGCTGCCCCCGAGCGACCCCGACCGCGAGAAGCGTCAGATCGCCCGGCTGCGGGCGCTCGCCGTCGATGCGCATCTCGACCCGGCGTTCGCCGAGAAGTGGTTCAATTTCGTGGTCGCCGAGGTGATCCAGCACCACGAGGAGCTGGCCGGCGGCGGCGCCGCCTCAGGCGAACTGTGAGCTGGTACCCGACCGCACTGCCGTCGCAGTCGGGCCGCCGAGTGCTGGTGACCGGCGCCAACAAGGGACTCGGGTTCTTCACGGCCGCGCGGCTCGCCGCAGCCGGCGCCCACGTGGTGCTCAGCGGGCGCAGCCACGACCGGCTCGAGGCGGCGGCAGCCGCGATCCGCGAGGCGCGGCCCGCGACATCCGTCGAGATCCTCGTCATCGACACGTCTTCGCTCGACTCGGTGCGGGCGGCGGTCGATGCCCTCGCCGCCGCCCCCGCGTTCGACGGCGTCGTCGCGAACGCCGGAATGGTGCACGCCCCGCATGAGCGACGCGAGTCGGTCGACGGCAACGAGCTCGTGCTCGCCACGAACATGCTCGGGCACTTCGCCCTGCTCGGCCGGATGCTGCCGCACCTCGCGCCCGGCGCGCGCATCGTGACGCTCGGGTCGCTGTCGACGATGCTCTCGACGTTCCGCACCGACGACCTGCAGCTCGCTCGTGACTACGACTCCTGGCGTGCCTACGCGCAGTCCAAGATCGCGTCGCAGGTGGTCGCGTTCGAGCTCGATCGCCGGTTGCGAGCGGCGGATGTCCCGGTGTCGAGCATCGTCGCCCACCCCGGCTACTCCATCGGCGGGCGAACGCCGCGAGTGCCGGGCGTGCACGCGCCGAGCACGGGCAAGCGCCTCGCCGACTCGTTGCAGGCGCTCTGGGCACAGGGCAAGCACCGCGGCGCGGAGCCGATCCTGCACGCGCTCACCGCGCCCGGTGTCGAAGGAGGCCAGTTCTGGGGGCCGAGGTTCGTGACGAAGGGCTCGCCGGTCGTGCACCGGCCGACCCGCACGACGACCGATCCCATGATCGCTGGCCGGGTGTGGAGCTTCGCCGAGCGCGCGACCGGCACTGAATTCACGGTCACCCGATGAGCGCCCCCGCCCCGGAGCCGGGATTCTTCTCACGCCGCAGGGTGCGGCTCGTGATCGCCCGCGTGCTCGTCGTGATCGGCATCGTGCTCGCCGTGATCGCCATCCTCACCGGCCGATGGGGCCTGCTCGCGGCCGCGATCATCACGGTCGGCATCGGCGCGGCGTTCGGGCCGGCGCGCATCCGTCGCTGAGCCGTCCCCACCGGCGACACGTGTCCGGTGACAGGGCGTCTCGCGCGGTTCACCTGCTCGTAACCATCCCGCCGTCGGTCGTTGACGGCCGCTGAATACGGTGAAGCATCGGAACCGCGGACGCTGCCGGAGCACCCGCGATGAGGCCCATCCGGTGAGCCCGCAGAAAGGCGCGTCATGACCACGAACTCGACGAATCCCGCATTCGCGGAGGAGCTGCTCGACACCATCGCCCCGCTGGGCGACGATGAGCTGGCCGAACTCGACGAGCTCGCGGAACTCGGAGACGACGATGCAGACGACGCCGATGAGCTCGAAGACCAGGTCGAAGACGAGGACGTCGACGAGTACGACGAAGACGACGATGACGAAGACGGCGACATCGAGCTGATCGTGCTCGACATGGCCGGCACGACCGTCACCGACGACGGCTCCGAGATCCCCGGAGCGGTCGCGGTGATCGAGGAGCTGCGCGAGGCCGGGGCATCCGTCGTCCTCATCTCCGACCTGCCGCCCGTCGAACGCGACGCCGAGCTCGACGCCCTCGGCTGGCACGGGCTCGCCGACCTCGTGCTCTCTCCTGCCGACGCGGGTCGCGCTCGCCCCTACCCCGACCTGCCGCTCACCGCGCTGCTGCGCACCGGCGCGAGCGCGGTCGATGCGATGGTCGTCGTCGGTGACACCGTCACCGACATCGAGACGGGCGTGAACTCGGGCGCGGGGTTCGTCGTGGGCGTGCTGAGCGGCGAGCACGATCGCGACGCGCTCGAGGCCGCGGGCGCCGACGCCGTGATCGAGAGCATCGCCGACCTGCCCGCACTGCTCGGCCTGCGCGGCGAGTAGTGGTGATGCACACCGTCGTGCGTGTCGCCGGACCCGACCTCATTCTGCGACCTTCCCCCGTCGCGATGGTCTGGAACGAGCCGGGCCGCCCACATGACGCCCTCGCCGCGCCGGGAGTGCGTCTCTCGCCGGGTGAAGCCCTCGTCGAGGTCGAACTCGCGACGATCTGCGGATCCGACGTGAACACCGTGCGCGGCACGCAGCCGGCGGCGACACCGCTCGTGCTCGGACACGAGCAGGTGGGCCGCGTCGTCGCGGTGGGCGAGCGAGCGGTGCGCTCCGACGGGTCGCCGCTCGAGCTCGGCGACCGTGTCGTCTGGTCGGTCACCGTGAGCTGCGGCGAGTGCGACCGATGCCGTCGCGGCCTCACCCAGAAGTGCCGGTCGCTCGCGAAGTACGGCCATGAACGCGTGCACCGCGGCTGGGAGCTGTCGGGCAGCTTCGCCACGCACGTGCAGGTGCGCTCGGGCACCGCGATCGTGCGCGTCTCCGAGCAACTGCCGGCGCTCGTCGCGGCGCCCGCGTCATGCGCCACGGCGACGGCGGTGGCTGCCCTCGACGCGGCATCGACCAGGGTCGGGCTGGACGGTGCGGGCGTGCTCGTGACCGGTGCCGGCATGATCGGGCTGAGTGCGACCGCGCTCGCGATCGAGGCCGGGGCCACGGTGATCGTGTCGGAGCCCGATCCCGCGCGACGGGCGTTCGCCGCGCGGCTCGGGGCGATCGCCGTCGACCCGGGTGCGCGCGGCAGCTCGCCCGAACGGCTCGACACGGCGATCGACGCGTTGGCGGCCCGCGGCATCCCCGAAGTGCTCATCTCGATCGAGGCATCGGGTGCGGCGTCGGCGGCGCAGACCGCCGTGCGCACGCTCGGCGTCGGCGGCATCGCCGTGCTGCTCGGCAGCGTGACGCCCGGCCCTGAGGTGCCGGTCGACCCCGAGACGATCGTGCGCCGTCTCATCACGGTCACCGGCGTGCACAACTACACCGCCGACCAACTCGTGCGCGCCGTGGCGTTCCTCGAGCGGTCGTGGCGCGGTCTTCCACTCGACGAGCTCATCGGCGCCACCCACGCCCTCGCCGATCTCGATGCGGCGCTCGCCGAGGCCGCCACGGGCCGGCACGTGCGCGTCGGGGTCGCTCCGGGCCGGCGACCGCACCCCTGAGCCGACGGTCGTCGGCGGCCTCGCGTCGTGTAGCGTGACGCGGGGGTGCATCGATGATCACACGCGAGCTCGCGCTCGCCCTACGCGACTCGGGGCTCGTCTGGCACCCCGAGTCGGGCGACCGGTTCCAGCTCGACCTGCCGTCGAACGTCGAGACCGAGGCTGAGGCCGACGTGTTCACGGTGAGCGACATGACCATCGACACGCTGTCGACGCCGACCGGCGCGATCCTCGCCTTCAACGGGACCACCGAGTGGGCGCTCGACTCCGTCGCGATCGCGGATGCCGTGTGGCTGCCGCGCGAGGATCAGTTGCGCGAGCTGCTGCGCGGCGCGTTCCGGTCGCTCGGGCGCCTCGACGACGCCTTCGAGGTCGTGATCGACGTCGGCGGCGAGAAACAGCAGTTCGAGCATCCCGATGCCGCCGAGGCATACGGACTCGCACTGCTGGCACTCATCGGGAGGTCGCGATGACGGATGCCGCGGCACCGCCCGATGGCGCAGCGGCGGCGGTCGATCGCGCCCGAGAACACCTGACCCGCGCGGCGACCGCGCTCGCCGAGGCGGGAGCCCGCAGCGAGGTGCTCGCGGAGCTCGTGCCCGAGCGGCGGGTGCTCGGCGTTCCGCGGGCCGCACGCATGACGCCCGTCGGGGCGGTGTGGCGACTCGGCGTGATCCTGCTCGACGGCGCGGGCTCGGCCTGGACGACCGGACGGGTCGTGCGCGCCGAGCGAGCCGCACGCAGGAGCGTCACCGCCGAGGCCGTCGCCGAGCAGCGCGCGCTGCGTGCCGCCGCGGTGAAGGGCGGCATCGCCGAGGGCGGGACCGTGAACTTCGATGCGAGCCCGATCGACCTCTCCGAGCTTGCGCGAGTCGGGACATCCGGCCCGCTCGTGGTTCGCGACGACCAGGTGTTCGTACGCTGGAGCGCGACGCAGGCCGATGCGCTCACGCCGCTCGAACGGTACCTCGCCGATCGCGTCGACCTGCTCGCGCACCCGCCGGCGGGTGCCTGAGGCGACCCGGCACCGCGCCGTTCAGCGTGCGCTGCCGCCCGGCTCGTCGTTGCCGGCATCGGGGGAGTTCCCCTCGCCGGCCCCGCGCTTCTCGTCGTTGCCGGCCCCGCCGGTCTCGGCGCCGCCGCCGGTCTCGCGCTTGGTGCCCTTCGTCTCGTGCTCCTGGATCGACTCGATCACCGAATCGTGCAGGCCCTTCTGGCCGGTGTTCAGCTCCTGGTGCTTCTCGCCGGCGCCCATGAGCGGGCCGAACGCGTGACGCAGCCGTGAGCCGCTCGGCGCCTTGACGAAGCGCATGACGATGCCGATCACGATGATGAGCGCGAACAGCGCCAGTGCCCCGACTGCGAGCATTCCGTAGAACGCGAGATCGCCGCCCATCTCAGAATCCGAACGGGGTGATCGGGGCGAGGCGACGCTCGCGGAGCGCCTCGATGACGGCGAGCTCGTGCGGCACGACGGGGTCGGGCAGCGCGTCGAGCGGGAACCAGCCGAGGTCGGCGGCCTTGTCTTCGACGAGGTGAGGGTCGCCCTGCCACCGCGTCACCTGGAAGAAGACGTCGATGCGCTCGTCGATGGCCGCCCCGGTCGCGCCGGTGCGGTGCATGACGGTGAGCACCTCGAGGTCGGACTCGTCGACCTCGACACCCAGTTCTTCGCTGGCCTCGCGGGCGGCGCCGGTGAGCAGCGTCTCGCCGCGCTCGACGTGTCCGGCGGCCCCGCATGCCCAGTGGCCGTCGTAGTAGCCCGTGCCCCGCCGCAGCTGCAGCAGCACCTCGTCGCCGCGGCGAAGCAGCACGTAGGCGGCGGGGATCACCGCGTAGCGCCCGTGATCGGCGGCGTAGGCCTCGGTGTACTCGGTCTGCTCGGTCTTCGCGGTGTTCTCGGTCATGACGGTCTCGATACGCTTCGCTGCTCGACCGGCGCTCAGTGCCCGAGCACGGGGCCGAACGCGTCGGCGAGCGGCGCGCGGTTCACCGAGCGCAGTTCGTCGATCGTCACGGTGAACACGTCCTGCACCTCGAGGGCGCCGGATGCCGCGTCGGTGACGCCGATGCGCCGCACCGGGTAGCCACGGCCCTCGCAGAGTCCCCTGAACTTCACGTCGTCTTCGCGCGGCACCGAGACGATGACGCGGCCGGTCGACTCGGAGAACAGCGCGGTCGCGAGATCGATGCCGGCGTCGCCGGTGACTTCGCCGAGGAACACCCGCGCTCCCACGCCGAAGCGGCCGACCGCCTCGGCCAGGGCGATCGCGAGGCCGCCGTCACTGAGGTCGTGCGCCGAGTCGATGAGCCCCTCGATCGCGGCGGCGGCCAGCAGTTCGGCGAGCGTCTTCTCACCGGCGAGGTCGACGGCCGGCGGGCGTCCGCCGAGGTGGTCGTGCACGACGCCGGCCCACGCCGAGCCGTCGAGCTCGGCCTTGGTGTCGCCGAGCAGGTAGATGTTGTGGCCGTCGTCCTGCCAGCCCGAGGGGATGCGGCGGGCGACGTCGTCGATCACGCCGAGCACGGCGATGACCGGGGTCGGGTGGATCGGCACGTCGCCGGTCTGGTTGTAGAAGCTCACGTTGCCGCCGGTGACGGGGATGCCGAGTTCGAGGCATCCGTCACTGAGGCCCTCGACCGTCTCGGAGAACTGCCACATGACCTCGGGGTTCTCGGGCGACCCGAAGTTGAGGCAATCGCTGACGCCCATGGGCTTCGCGCCGGTGACGGCGACGTTGCGGTAGGCCTCGGCGAGGGCGAGCTTCGCACCCTGGCGCGGGTCGAGCTGCGAGTATCGGCCGTTGGCGTCGGTCGCGACCGAGACGCCGAGACCAGACTGCTCGTCGACGCGCACCATACCCGCGTCGTCGGGGTAGCTGAGGGCGGTGTTGCCGAGCACATAGTTGTCATACTGGTTGGTCACCCAGGCGGCGTCGGCCTGGTTGGCCGAGCCGACGAGCTGCAGGAACTGCGCGCGCAGCGCCTTGGACTTCGTGGGGCGCTTCAGCGATGCGGCCGTGTCGGCCTGCAGCGCGTCGATCCACGACGGGTAGGCGACCGGGCGCTCGTAGACCGGGCCGTCGACGGCGACGGTGCGCGGGTCGACGTTCACGATCTCCTCGCCGTGCCACATGATGCTGAGCCGGCCGGTGCCGGTGACCTCGCCGAGCACGCTCGTCTCGACGTCCCACTTCTTCACGACCTCGAGGAAGCCGTCGAGCTTCTCGGGGCGCACGATGGCCATCATGCGCTCTTGGCTCTCGCTCATGAGGATCTCTTCGGGCGTGAGCGTGGGGTCGCGCAGCAGCACGTCGTCGAGCACGATCGACATGCCGCCGTCGCCGTTGCTCGCGAGCTCGGAGGTGGCGCACGAGATACCGGCGGCACCGAGGTCTTGGATGCCCTCGACGAGGTCGCCCGCGAACAGCTCGAGGCAGCACTCGATGAGCACCTTCTCGGCGAACGGGTCGCCGACCTGCACGGCGGGGCGCTTGGTGGGGCCGCCCTCGGCGAACGTGTCGGACGCGAGGATCGACGCGCCGCCGATGCCGTCGCCGCCCGTGCGGGCTCCGAACAGCACGACCTTGTTGCCGGCGCCCTTGGCGTTGGCGAGGTGCAGGTCTTCGTGGCGCATGACGCCCACCGCGAGGGCGTTCACGAGCGGGTTCGCCTGGTACACCGGGTCGAACCAGGTCTCGCCGCCGATGTTCGGCAGGCCGAGGCAGTTGCCGTAGAAGCTGATGCCGCTCACCACGCCGTGCACGACGCGCGCGGTGTCGGGGTGGTCGATGGCGCCGAAGCGCAGGGCGTCCATGACGGCGACCGGTCGGGCGCCCATCGAGATGATGTCGCGCACGATGCCGCCGACGCCGGTCGCGGCGCCCTGGAACGGCTCGATGTAGCTCGGGTGGTTGTGCGACTCGATCTTGAAGGTGACGGCCCAACCCTCGCCGATGTCGAGCACGCCGGCGTTCTCGCCCATGCCGACCATGAGGTGCTTCTTCATGTCGGGCGTGACCTTCTTGCCGAACTGGCGCAGGTAGATCTTCGACGACTTGTACGAGCAGTGCTCGCTCCACATGACCGAGTACATCGCGAGCTCGGCGCTCGTGGGGCGGCGGCCCAGGATGTTGCGGATGCGCTCGTACTCGTCGGGCTTCAGGCCCAGCGCCGCGTAGGGCTGCTCCTTCTCGGGCGTGGCCTGCGCGACCTCGACGGTGTCGAGCACCGGCGTCGTCGGTGCAGCGATGTTGGCGGGGGTTTCGATGGTCACGAGTGGCGAGCTCCAGAAGACGGCGGCGAGGCGGATGCCGCGGGGCGAATGCCTGACGGTGCCAGTCTACTTGTCGCGGGCTCGGCACCGACCGGCGTGGTCGGCGCCACAATGGTGCGGCCTGCCATCACGCCCACCCCACGTACCCAACTCCTTGCAACTCTGCGTGCCCAACACCCCATGACGGCCCACTGCCGCGATCAGGCGGAAATCCGCGTTGCGGAATCCACTCGTTCAGGGACGCGATCGCCGAGATGCAGCGCGACGAGATGCCGTGGCGCGACATTGCCCGGTCTTGGCCGCTGATGCGGGTCGAGATGCGGTGGCGGGATGAACCAGCTGCGTCGCTCGCGGATCACGATGCCCCACCCGTCGTCGTGGACGCGATGGTGATGATGACTGCAGAGCATGATGCCGTTGTCGAGGTTGCTCTCACCGCGGTCTCGCTTCCACCACGCGATGTGGTGAGCCTGGGTGTGCGACGGCGGGCGTCTGCACCCGGGCCACGCGCAGCCACCGTCGCGCTCGACGAGTGCGATCTTCTGGGCCCGGCTGAACAGCCGTGCGGCCCGGCCGAGGTCGAGCACCTCGCCGCAGCTCTGCATGAGCATGGGCGCGATGCCCGACGATGCGGCAATCTCGTACGCAGTGCCGACCGAGACCGGCTGATCGATGCCGTCGATCGTCGCGTGGCCACGGCCCGACCCGAACGCCTCGGCGTCGATTCGCGTGACCACGACCGCCGAGCGCAGGGCGGCGGGCGCCTCGGCGCTCGACAGCGAGAGTCGCGCGATGTCGGCGAGGGCGTCGGCGTTCATCTGGGTGATCGTTCGCTCTTCACCGAACAGCGGATCATGCACGGCGGAACCGGAACCGGAACCGGAACCGGCGCCGTCGTCGCATTCGTCGACGGGCGCGCCGAACGGTCGCTTCGCATCGCGGGCGCGGCGGAGCTCGGCGCCCACGAGCGTCTCGATGGCGAGCTTGAGTGGAGCGCCGTTCGCAGGATCGAGTGCGCCGCGCAGGTTGATCATGCCTGCCGAGTCTTCCCAGATCGCAAGTGCGCGCTTCGCACGCAGTTCGTCTTCGCGCGGCTTGACGCCGTCGGGGTCGAGGTGCGCCGCGAGCTGCTTGACGAGCGGAGGGAGCCCATCGACGCCGACGACCGGGGCGCGATCGACCAACAGCTGTTCAGCCGCCTCGAGCTCGTCGCGTGCGGCGCGTGGTGCCACGCCGTCGAGGAACCGACGGATGAGGTCGGCTGCCGCGACGCAGAGGATGCCGGACTGGAGCGCAGCCGCGATATGCGGATGCCGGGCGGGCAGCGACTCGCCGGAGAACGAGGCTCGCCGGCTCGTCGCCTCACCGACCGCCACCAGCCGCGCCGCGTCGGAGTATCGCCCACCGGTCGCCTGCGCGATGAGGCGTTCGGGAGACGAGAACCCCTGGCGCCGTGCCAGGTCGTCGCTCGGATCAGTTCGACGCGATCGTTCTGCCACCCCGACCGCGCAGCGCGCCTGCAGTGCCTCGACCCGCCGGCCCAAGCGCGCGAGCGCCTCGGTCACGCGCACGAGCCCGTCGTCGCTCATCGCCGAGACATCGCCCTCTGCGTCGGTCGACGCACGAAGCAGAGCACCCGCCCATGACTCAAAGGCCTCGACGCACGCGCCCTGCAGCTCATGGAGCGCGGCGGGTGCGGAGGACATGCCTCGATTCTAGCGAGAATCAGACACGAAGTGAAGAGAGTTTCGAGTGAAGATCTGAGATTCAGGCCAAGACTCGAAGAAAAGTACGAGAATTCGCCCAAGCGCCGCGAGTGCGCTCCCCGCAGATCCACGATGTACCAGACCCCTGACATTCGAAGGGCCGAGGTCTGGAACGCCGGCGCACGCTCGCAGCCCGGCCGGGCGCCCGCGTCATTCCGCCCGCGAGAACGCCGACGCCCGCGCCACCTGTTCTCGCGTCAGCGCCACCCCGGTGTACCGCTCGAACTGCCGCGCCGCCTGCAGCGCGATCACCTCGGCGCCCGAGATCACCCGCTTGCCGGCGGCGCGGCCGGCGACGACGAGCGGGGTCTCCGCGGGGAATGCGACGACGTCGAACACCACCGAGGCCCGCTCCACTGACGACGGCGAGAACGAGAGCACCTCGGCGTCGGTCCCGTTCATGCCGAGTGGGGTGACGTTCACGATGATGTCGAATCCGAGGGCCGGGTCATCCGTTGCTGCGGCGCCCTCGGCCGCCACCCACGCGTACCCGTACTTCGCCGCGAGCGCCGGCCCGGCGACCGCATTGCGGGCGAGCACCGTGAGGTCGTCGAATCCCGCTCCGCGGAACGCGGCGACGACGGCCTTCGCCATGCCGCCCGATCCGCGCACCAGCACCCGCGACGCCGGGTCGAGCGAATGCTCGGCGATGAGCTGCGCGATCGCTTCGTAGTCGGTGTTCGACGCCGTGAGCACGCCGTCGTCGTTGACGATCGTGTTCACCGACTCGATCGCCGCTGCCGACTCCTCCATCACGTCGACGAGCGGGATCACCGCCTCCTTGAACGGCATCGAGACGGAGCATCCGCGGATTCCGAGCGCACGGATGCCCCGCACCGCGCCCTCGACGTCGTCGGTCGTGAACGCCTTGTAGATGAAGTTCAGGCCGAGCTCGTCGTAGAGGAAGTTGTGGAAGCGCGTGCCGAGGTTCGACGGACGGCCGGCGAGCGAGATGCAGACCGACATGTCCTTGTTGAGGATGGGCATGGGTCCATGGTGCCGGATGCCGCAGGAAGGGCGGTCCGCGACGCGGTGGGTGCGACGTCTCGGCGGATTGAAGCATCTCGGCGGATTGAAGAATTCTGTAAGGACTTCGGTTCGGTCGCCCCGATATCGTCGGCGACATCGGTGTTCGCGGGCGCCCGTGACCGCCGACCGATGGGAGCGTGCGGTCATGGCTGAGCAGCGTTCGACGCGGATCATGAAGGGCGTGGCGATCGCCTCGGCCCTCGCCCTGGTGGTGGGCGCTGGAGCAGTCGCCGCCCAGCTGGCGACACCGGCGGTCGATCCCGGCGAGCCGCTCGCGCGCGAGTCGCTGCTGACTCCCGACGACCTCGGCGACGGCGGCTTCGACGGGCTCCAGTACGCCGATCCGACCGAGGGCCTCGCGCTCATCGACGCGCCCGAGGCATCCAGCGACGGCAGCGCCCAGCTGTCGTACCCGCTCATCGTGCCGCAGGGGCGGGGGATGACGCCCGAGCTGTCGCTCGACTACGTGTCGGCCACCGAGTCGAGCTGGACGGGTCTCGGCTGGGATCTCGGCGTCGGCGCCGTCGAGGTCGACACGAGCTACGGCGTGCCCTACTTCGACACCGCCAAGGAGTCGGAGTCGTACTCGCTCGACGGCGCCATGCTCGTGCCGAACGCGCTCGGCGACACGTGGGAGGACCGCATCGCCGACCGGCAGGACTTCACCCGGCAGGTCGAGACCGAGTACGAGCAGATCATCCGCCACGGTGACAGCCCGAAGAACTACTGGTGGGAGGTGCGCGACAAGATGGGCGGCATCCGCTGGTATGGCGCCGTGCCCGACGCGGGCGGCCCGATGGGCGGGCCGCAGGGTGCCGCGGAGCCAGGCCCGAACGTCGGTGCGCTCGACCCCGAGTCGATCGTGAAGGACGACGACGGCAACATCGTGAAGTGGCTGCTCTCGGCGCAGCGCGACGTGGGCGTCAACATGTTCCGGTACGACTACGACACCCTGCGATACCGATACGACGCCTCGGTCGACGGCGGGTGGGTCGCGGATGCCTCGTGCGAGGACGACGGCGACACGCTGTGCGCCCGCCACACCTACCTGCGGAGCATCTTCTACACCGAGGCCGCCGAAGTCTCCGATGAGAACCACCCCGACGACGATGCGTACCACGAGCAGCCGCCGTACGAGATCCGCTTCATTCGGCAGGCCGAGCGCACCGACCCCTCGACGGGCGTGCTGTACCGGCTGCGTTCGGACTCGACGCTCGACGGCACCGGCCGCTATCTCGACCTGCTCGCCGAGCGGCTCGCAAGTGTCGAGGTCTGGTTCGGCGAACTCCAGGCCGACGGCGGTCGCGACTACGACCAGCTCGCCACGCGCTACGACCTCGGCTACGCGATCGGGCCGTTCGGCAAGACGCTGCTGTCGACCGTGACGCAGGGCGCAGGCACGCCCGCCGCCGTCACCCACACGTTCGAGTACTTCAACGACGTCGGGTACTCGCAGGCCGGCTACACCGGGTTCGCGACCGACCCGACGTGGAGCACGGGCGAGACCGGTGCGAACGACGACCTCGGCGACCGCGCCTTCCTCGACGAGAACGTCACGGCGGGCGCCCTCGGCGGCTCCGAGTCGAACTCCGGCGAGGGCCACGTCTACATCGGCTTCAACCCGGCGATCCCGCAGAAGGTCGGCTCCTTCGGGGCGTCGATCCAGGTCGGCGGCGGCCAGACCGACGGCATCGAGGAGTTCATCGATCTCAACGGCGACGGGCTGCCCGACAAGGTGTTCAAGTCTGCTGTCAAGAAGGATGAGAACGGCGACACGCACGAGGTCTGGTACCGGTTGAATCTGGGAGGGCCCGACGGCGCGCCGGACTTCAGTGATCCGGTGCCGCTCACGACCCTCACCGACAAGGGACTCTCGCGAGACCACGAGTTCCAGCTCCAGGTTGCGGTCGAGGCGCACATCGTGGTGACGGCCTCGTTCGGGGTCGGCGGTGCGGTCGCATGGGGCGACGTGTACTTCACCGATGTCAACGCCGACGGACTGCCCGACCTCGTGCACGAGGGGTCGGTCTACTTCAACCGGCTGTCGAACGGGGTGCCGAGCTTCGAGGCCGGCAGCACGGGCACACCCGTGCCGCTGGCGACCGGCGGCCAGACGCCGCAGGTGGACAGCACCGAGCTCGATGCGCTGCAGCAGCGGCTGCAGGCGGCCTCGCCGCCCGTCGACACGGTCAGGCGCTGGATCGCGCCGTTCGACGGCACCGTCTCGATCGAGGGCGCGGCCGAGCTCGACTCCCCCGAAGCGGCGGCGAGCGACGACGGCGTACGCGTGGCGATCCAGCTCAACGAGACGACCGAGGTCCCCGACACCCTCGTCGCCGACGATCCGGCCACGCCTGACGATGAGTCGGTCGCGTTCGGCACGCCGACCGAGCTCGAGGTGCTCGCAGGCGACCGCGTGTACTTCCGCGTCGGATCGATCGACGATGGCGCGCACGACGAGGTCGCATGGGCGCCGACCGTCACGTACACCGCGATCGGGGGCGACGCCGTCGTCGACGAGGGCTCGGTCGACCCGGTGCCCGACGACACCACCGAGGTGCCGCTCGACGTCAACGGCCTCTCGCAGACGATCTACTCGATCGCCGACGACTTCACGCTCGCCGGCCGCCCGAACACGCGCGTCGTGATGCCCTACGACGGCACCGTGCGCTTCACCGCGACCGTCGTGAAGTCGAAGGCGACGAGCGACGACCTGCGGCTCGTGGTCGATCGCACCGACGCCGACCCCGAGAACGTGCTGTCCGTGGCGATCCCCGACGCGATCGGTACTCCCGACGACGGCTCGGCCGACGTCACGATCAGCGACGGCGTGATCCCCGCCGATTTCGTCGGCACCATCGCGTTCGCCGCAGAGACCGCGGTGTCTGGCCCGGTCGCGGCCGACCCTGACGTCGCCGACGACCAGCCAGAGACCGACACGCTGCACGCGCACCTCGCCGTCGACTCGTCGATCGACCTCACCGCGGTCTCGTGGAACCCGGCGATCCACTACACCGCGGCGACCGACGAGAACGGCGACCCGATCGAGGTGCAGCAGGAGATCGACGGCGTTCTCACCGACACCAAGCGCGTCGACCTCGCACCCGAGATCGAGCAGTACCCGAACCGCTCGACTGCCGAGGTGCTCGCGCCGTGGACGGCCGACGAGACGAAGGACTACGGCGCGCTGAGGATCGAGCACGCTCTGCTCTCGCCGATCGCCGACGAGTTGCCGAACCGCGACGTCGTGCTCAGCATCAAGAGCCGCGACGGCCTCGTCTGGAAGCGGCAGGTGACGCTCCTGGCCTCGGCCGACCAGACCACGGTCGATCTCATCGACCCGTTCGCGACCCCACCCGACGATTCGTTCGGCCTCGTCGACGGCGAGGAGTACTGGTTCGAGCTCAGCGTGCGCGAGCCGGCGCTCGCCGACGCCCTCTCGGCCGACGGCTTCTCGGTGACCCTCCGCACCGACGAGACCGTGCCCGAGGAGGTGACTCCCCCAGTCGTGCGCACGTGGACGGGCCGGCAGGGCATCTTCCCGCTCGCGTACCGCGGCTGGGGCGTCGCCGGCTACACGGCGAGCGGCGACACGGCGACCGCGCCCATCGACGAGGACGCGTTCGTGATCGACGAGGCGGCCGCGCAGGCCGCCGAACCTGCAGACGGCTTCGATGACTTGTGCACCGGCCCGGTCACCGAATGCGAGGCCGAGCCCGACATCGATCCGGCGTACGCGTATCTGCCGCTGCTCGACCCCGACGCGCTGGGCGCCGAGGCGAACCCGATCGACGCCCCGCAATGGCGCGGCACGCGCGACAACCTCGCCGCGTCGGCCGAGCGGATGCGCTCGTCGCGCCTGTCGAGCGACACGGTGTCGCTCGGTGTCGACGACGGCGCCGCGAAGAGCGGCGTGACCCGCATCTCGGTCACCGGCCCCAGCCTCTCCCTCGCGTTCGGCTTCGGCCCGCTCGGTGGCTCGGTCGGCGTCGGCCCGAGCTGGAGCCTCGTCGACTACGAGGACCTCAACGGCGACGGCTATCCCGACGTCATCACCCCAGGCAACGTGCAGTACACGAGCCAGCGTGGCATCTTCCACAAGACCGTCGAGGATGCGGAGCCGAGGAAGGGGCTGGTCAACCAGGACTTCACGGTGAGCGCATCGGGCGGCCTCGACGCCGGTCTCGTCGACATCGCGGCGAACAACAAGGGTAAGACGAACACGACGCAGGGCAACGCGGCCTCGAAAGGCAGCAAGGCCTCCGACAGCGACCCGGGCCTCGGCGCGGGCTTCGGCGTGAGCGTCGGCGGCGGGTTCGACGTGTCGTTCACGAACCCGAACGAGTCCGGTCCCTCCGGAGGCCCGCTCTCGGCCGACTACGGCCCGCCCGACGATCTCTCCGAGATCCCGACGAGCGGCGGCGACACGGCGCAGATGTCGCAGGAGCTCGCCGACGTCAACGGCGACGGCCTGCCCGACGTCGTGTACACGAACCCGAGCGGCGTCTTCGTGCGCTACAATCTCGGCTATTCGTTCGCCGACGCGGTGCTGCCGCTCGCGACCGGCGGCTTCAACGCGCAGGAGTCGATCGGCGCCCACGCGTCGGCCGGTTTCGCCACCCCGTGGGGCGAGTTCTCAGGCGGCCTCTCGTTCAACTGGAACTACGACATGGCCAGGTTCGCATGGGTCGACGTGAACGGCGACGGCATCCCCGACCGCCTGCACAAGCCGTCGGCCGGCGAGCAGCCCACCGTCGAATTCGGCACCGGTTCGGGCCTCGCGCCCGCCGTCGACTTCGGCGACTTCGCCCGTGCCGCCGGCGTCGGCGTCGCCGACCTCGGCGCCGCGCCGCAGGTCTCGTACGACCGGTCGCAGGGCATGGGCGGCGGCGTCGACTTCACCGTGTACGCCGGCCCGCTGTGCCTCGTCGCGTGCTATCTCGTCATCAACCCGGGCGCCTCCTACCAGAACTCGGTGAGCTTCTCCGAGGTCACGCTCGAGGACATCGACGGTGACGGCTTCGTCGACTCGCTCGCCTCGACCGACGACCACGAGGTGCGGGTGCAGCGCAACACGACGGGGCGCACCAACCTGCTCGCTTCGGTCGAGAACCCGCTCGGCGGCACCGTGAGCCTCGACTACGAGCGGTATGGCAACACGGTCGCGCATCCCGGCTCGACGTGGGCCCTCAGCCACGTCGCCGTCGACGACGGCCGACCGGGCGACGGTGCGGATGTCTCGACCTCGACGTTCTCGTACGACGACCTGCGGTTCGACCGGTTGTTCCGCCAGTCATTGGGATTCGGCAAGGTCACCGAGCAGGAGCTCGACGAGCAGGGCATCGCGAAGCGCACGACCGAGGCCGAGTACCTCAACGACGACGTGTTCGTCGCCGGACTGCAGACCTCGATGGTCGTGAGCGATGCGCTGACCGGCAAGAAGCTGCGGGCGGCGACGCTCGACTGGGGCATCCGCGACGTGCAGGGAGTGGCCGACGGCTTCGACCCGCTCGCCGAGGCCGACCTCGTCGACGTCGACACGGCGATCCCCGCCTTGACCGGCACCGAGTCGCTCACTTGGTCGTACGCGCCGCTCGTCGTCGACAGCGAGGAGCGCTACTTCGCGGCCGACGGCACGACGGTCGGCAACGAGACGAGCGTGAGTTTCACCTACGACGGCCTCGGCAACGTGCTCGAGCAGCTCGATGGGGGCGAGCTCGAGACTGCGGCCGACGACGTGCTCACGGTCACCGACTACTCCGACTGCCGTATCTCGGCGTCGGAGGTCGAGCTTGACGGCAACGGCGACTACGACACCGGTGTGGGGTGCTTCGGCGACACCCCGTACTACCCGATGCCGACCGACGAGCAGGCCTCGCCGATCTTCTCGCCGGAGGTCTGCCCGACGTGGGTGAGCGTGCCGGCCGTCATCACCGTGTACGACGCCGACGGCGATGTGCTGCGGCACCGCGACGGCCGCGATGCGGTCTGCGACAACCAGTCGGTGACCCACCTCGAAGAACGCATCAGCGATGCCGAGGTCGCCGTGACCGAGTTGCAGTACGACGCGTGGGGCAGCTACAACCGCATCGTGTACCCCGAGGGCGAGGGCGGCGTGCGTTACGCGGTCGAGTACGTCTACGACCTGGACGTCGGCCACGCGAACATCGCGAAGGTGACGGAGTACGACTTCGACAGCCAGGACGAGGTCGACGTCTTCCTCGACTACGAGGCCGACACCGACCCGGTGCCGCTGCGCACCGGCCTGACCTCGACGGCGACGTTCGACTGGGCCTCTGGCGAGGTCGCGAGCCGCACCGATGCGAACGACAACACGACGTCGTACACCTACGACGACCTCGGAAGGCTCGCGTCGATCAACAACCCGTTGCAGGCCGATGCCGTGACGTTCGAGTACCACCCGAGCGACCCGGCGTACGGCTACGCGATCGCCCGGCACGCCGACCGCTTCAACGCCGACCCGATCGAGACGGTGCAGTTCGCCGACGGCATCGCGCGCGTAACCCAGCAGAAGCGCGACGCGCGGGTCGTGAACGCCGAGGGCGTGCCGGCCGACGGCCGGGTGGTCAGCGGCGCGGTGGTCTACGACGTGTTCGGCCATGAGATCGAGACCTACCGGCCGACGTTCGACACGGTCGCGCAGACCGCCTACGAGACCGCGACCTCGGATGCCTCGACGAAGACGGTCCGCGAGTACACCCTGCTCGACCAGGAGACCCGACAGACCGAACCCGGCGCGCGCACCACGACGACCACGTACGGGTTCGGCGCGGCCGAGGTCGCCGGCCACGCGGCATCCGTCATGAAAGCCGTCAGCACCGACCCGCGTGGGCGCGTGACGACGACGTTCACCGACATCCGCGGCAACGAGGTGCGGATGGACGACCAGCCGCTGAACCCGGCGACGCCCGACCCCGCCGACCTCCTCGCCGCCAAGACGGCGGTGTACCGGTACGACCCGCTCGGCCAGCTGCTGCGGGTCGTCGACGTCGCCGGCAACGAGACCACCCACACGTACGACGGGGTCGGCAACAAGTTGAGCACCGACACCCCCGACGGCGGCCTCGTCGAGACGTGGTACGACGCCGAGGGCAAGGTGATCAGGGAGGTCTCGGGCACGCTGCGCGAGGAGGGCGTCGAGACCACCTACCACTACGAGCTGCAGAATCTCGTGAAGATCGTCTACCCCGAGGACACCCCCGACGTGACCTACACGTACGGCTCCGCGGGCGCGCCTGACAACGGCGCCGGCCGCATCGTGCAGATCGACGACGCTGCGCGCGTGGTCACGCTGGGGTACGACGCGCTCGGCAACACGACGAGCCAGCTCAGCGAGATCAAGCTGCACAACTGGAAGCCGGGCGACCCGAGGTTCCAGTGGACCACCGAGTGGATCTACGACGGGCTCAGCCGGGTCGAGACCATGACCTATCCCGACGGCGAGGTGCTCACCTACGACTACGACGCGGGCGGCCTCACGAAGTCGGTGGTGGGCGACGAGGCAGGGCTCGTGAAAGTGCCGGTGCTCGATGCCGACGGCAACCCCGTGCTCGATGCCGACGGCAACCCGACCTTCACCGACGAGCCGACGACCTGGCACTACGACTACGTGAACGATCGCCGCTACGACGAGTTCCTCGTGCCCGCGGCGATCGACTACGGCAACGGCGCGACGACGACCTGGAGTTACGACGAGCTCACCCGGTGGATGGAGAACGTGCGAACCGTCTCGGCGAACCGAGCGCTCAAGGGCAACCCGGCCCAATACGGCGAGGTGCAGGACCAGGCGTACACCTACGACAAGGTCGGCAACCCGAAGACGTACTCGAACAACGTGCCGTCGACCGTGCCGAACCTGTTCGGCAGCCCCGTCTCGATGACCTACGACTACGACCCCTACGACCGGCTCGCGCACGCCGCCGGCACGGCGCAGGTCTGGAAGGACACCCGCACCTTCGCATTCGACCTCGGCTTCGACGACGCCGGGAACGTCGCGAGCAAGGCGCAGGTCGACAAGCTCGGCAAGAAGGTGCAGTCCGCCACCTCGTACTCGTTCGACCGCACGTACCAGGCCGACGGCCCGCACCAGGTGAGCACCCAGGGGCAGGACACGTTCCACTACGACGCCGACGGCGAGCTGACGCAGATCGTCAGCGGCACCGGCAAGAAGGCGAAGATCGCGCGCGAGATCACCTGGGACTGGGCGGGTCACATGGTGCTCGTCGACGAGTACGGCGAGACGACCGAGTACGCCTACGACGACGAGGGCCGCAGGGTCATCGAACGTGGCCCGAACGGCGAGACGGCGTTCATCAACCCGTGGGTCACGGTGCGCAACGGCAACGAACTCACGAAGCAGATCTGGGTCGACGACGAGCTGATCGCCCAGCAGCGCGATCCGGGCGACGACCCCTACACTGCGGAAGGGCAGCGGTACTTCCTGCACAAGGACCTGCAGGGCAGCACCAACGTGGTCACCGACGCGACGGGCCAGACGTTCCAACACCAGGAGTACTTCCCGACCGGGGAGGTGTGGATCGACGAGCACTCGACGGTGTACCGCACGGCGTACCAGTACGCCGGTGCCTACACCGACGAGCGGCGCAGTCTGATGGACTTCGGCGAGCGCTGGTACGACGCGCGGCGCGAGCTGTTCCTGACCGTCGATCCGGCGCTGAGCGATCCGTTCAGCCTTCTCGGATCGCCCGAGTTGCAGGCTTCGTACGCCTACGCCGGATCGAACGCGATCAGGTACACCGACCCGAGCGGCGCTCTGTTCACGATCGCGAAGGCGAACGACATCGTGCGCGCGGCCTGGGACAGGAGCGACGCGGCGAAGCAGATGTCGGGCTTCGCGGCGCTCGGGGCGATGGGGCAGGCGATGGATGCAGGCAAGGCCAACCACCTGCCGCGGGCGTTCGTGAAACTCGGCGTGGGCATGGACCGGGCTGCCGCGAAGAAGTGGCAGGACACCGCCGAGATGTTCGATCCCAACCCCCTCATCGACATCGACTTGGGTGAGGGCACCGTGAAGCTCGGTGCGCCGTACGGCAAACGCGCCAAGTTCGGCGGCACAACAGCGGCGAGCACGCAGACCGGCACCGGCACCGGCACCGGCGCCGGCACCGGCAACGCGACGTCGGGCGGAACGCCGGCGGTGAACAGCAGTCAGAGTTCGAGCGCGGCAAGCAGCTCAGGCGGTGTCGGAGGAACCGCGCAGTCGTCGACCTCGCCCAAGCCGCTGCCGCCGACGCCGACCAAGGCGCAGTCGAGCGGCCAGGCCAAGAAGCCTCTGCCGACGCCCCCGTCGAAGAACGGCACCCAGTCGGCGGGAACGAATACGACCGGAAGCTGAGCCGCGGCGACCGCAAGCATCGCACCCACCACACGACGAACATTCGAGGCGAGCCGACCCCACAACTGGTGTCGTGTCTCGACGATGTCTTTCAACTAGCCTTCGAACGGACGACCTCGCGGATGCGTGGCTTTGCGAGGCTGACGCAAGCCGGCGAACGGATGGCGCATGGTCGGGCACTCGATCGAGGTCGCGCCATTCATGGCGTCGCCGGCGTACTCGTTCGGCGAGTTCCGATTCGAGCCGGCGAGTGGGGCGCTGATCCGCGACGGCGTCGAGGTGCACCTTCGGCCGAAGACCGCGGGCGTGCTCGCAGTGCTGGTCGCGCACGCCGGCGAGGTCGTGGCGAAGACCGACCTCCTCGACCGGGTATGGGGTGGGATGGCGGGCGATGAGTCCCTCACGGTGTGCGTCGCGGAACTGCGTCGGGCGCTGCACGAGCAGCCGAAGATCGCGCACTTCATCGCAACGGTGTACCGCCGCGGCTACCGCTTCATCGCGCCGGTGGCGACGATGCGCGAGTCCGCGCCCGGCGATGCACGGTCGCCGGTCGTACGACAGTCCGAGTTGGCGGAGCTCGATGGGTGGTGGCATTCGGCGAGTTCGGGCGTCCGCACGGTCGGGTTCATCGCGGGTGAGGTCGGAGCGGGCAAGACGACGCTCGTGCAGGCCTTCCTGGCACGATTCCGCGGCACCGGACTCGCCGTGCTCGGCGAAGCGCGTTGCGTCGACCTCCACAGCACGGAGCCGTACCTGCCGCTCCTCGATGCGATGGGTGCTCTGTGCCGAGGACCGAACGGAGCACGGTTCCGCGGGATCCTGTCGGAGGTCGCGCCCGATTGGCTGGCGCAGCTGCCCGGAGTCGTCGACCCGGCAGCCGTCGATCGGGTGCGTCGCCAGGCGATCGGCCGATCGGCCGGACGTCTGCAGCGTGAGGCCGCCGACGCCCTCGACGCGATGTCGGCCGTTGCTCCCGTGGTGCTGGTGCTCGAAGACCTCGATGCCGGTGATCGTTCGACCATCGAGATGATCTCCTACCTCGCCCAACGATCGACCTCAGCACGCGTGCTGGTGCTCGCAACGTACCGGCCCGATGCCGCCGGGCGCCGCCGGCATCCGCTCGGCGAGGTCCTCAGGAGTGTGTTGGCGCGGCGCGCCTGCCGACATCTCGAACTGGCGCCCCTCGGCGAGACCGGAGTCGCCGCGGTGCTGGCATCCCGCCTCGCACCGGCGGTCGCATCAGCCGGACTCGCGGCGCAGGTGTTCACGAGAACCGAGGGCAACCCGTTGTTCGCGACGACGCTCATCGAATGGCTCATCGCCGAAGATGCGTTGTACGACGACGGCGGCGGCGGCGGGCTTCGCGCTCGCGGCCCGATTGCGCGACTCGGCATACCGCCAGGTGTGCGCCGCGTGGTCTCGTACAGCATCGACCGGTTCGCCCCTGAGGACCGCGAGCTCTTGCGGGTCGCCGCGGTGGCGGGCCTCGAGTTCACAGTGACGGAGGTGCACGCAGGACTCTCGGCATCCGTGTCGGGTGAAGCGAGATGGTCCTCAGACCGGCTCGAGCGCCGCCTCCTGCGCATCGCACGGCACTCCGGCGTCATCCTCGAAGTCGAGCCGGTATGGGCCGATGGCACCATCAACGGGTGCTTCCGGTTTGCGCACTCGCTCGTGCGCGACGTACTCTCCGAACAGCTCGGCGGCGCACGTCGCGCTCGCGCAGCGAGCGACATACGGCAGGCGATCGATCAGCATATCGACGCAGCGACGCGCGTCGGACGGTCGTACCTCTTGGCCGCCCCCGGGCGCGAAGCAGGGGTCGCCCGGTAGACTTGCCCGTGGTCGCCGGTTCGCGGTGACCCTGGGCGCGCACATCGGCGCGCAGTCGACCCGCCGTCGTGCGCCACGCGAAGCCCGCGCCGCGCCCGCGGGAGACGCCTTTCCGCTCAGGTATCGCATGACGTCGTCAACTCCCGTCACCCCCATTCCCCCGCAGGGCACCACCCAGGCTCCGCCGTTCCCCTGGCTCGGCCTGGTCGTGCTCGCCGCGGCCGTGTTCCTCTCGGTCACGATCGAGATGATCCCCACCGGCCTGCTGCCCGACATGAGCCGCGAGCTCGGCGTCGGCGAGCCGCTCATCGGCCTGCTCGTGACTGTGTTCGCGGCCACGGTCGTCGTGGTGACCGTGCCCTTGTCGGCACTCACGAAGCGCGTGCCGCGCCGCACCCTCATCGTGATCACCCTGGCGGTGCTCGCCGTCAGCTGCGTGCTCACCGCGATCGCACCGAACTACCCCACGGTGGTCGCGACCCGCATCCTGGGCGGTGCCGCGCACGGGCTCTTCTGGTCGGTCGTCGGCGCCTACGCGGGCCACCTCGTGCCCAAAGAGCAGCTCGCCCGGGCCGTCTCGATCAGCGTCGCGGGAGGCTCGCTCGCGTTCGTGCTCGGCGTGCCGCTCGGCACCGCACTCGGCCAGGCCTTCGGCTGGCGCCTCGCCTTCGTCGGCATCGGCGTGCTCACGCTGCTGGGTGCGGTGCTGGTGCAGCGGTTCCTGCCGCCGGTGCGGCATCACGCCGGTGAAGCGGATGCCCCGCCGCTGCGCCTGCGCTCCGACCCGACCTTCGTCTCGGTCATCGTCGTGTGCCTCATCACGTCGGTCACGATGGTGGGCGCGTACACCTTCTACACGTACGTGGCCCCGTTCATCACCGATGTCATGGCGATGCCGGCGAGCGCGATCAGCCCCATGCTGCTGGCCTACGGCATCGCGGGCGCCCTCGGCCTCGTGCTCGCCGGCACCGTACTCGGACGCCGCCCGACGATCGGCCTGGCGGTCGCACTCGTCTCGACGGGGCTCGGCGTCGCGCTGCTCGCGCTGTTCCCGCAGGTGCCGCTCGTCGGGGTCGCGGCCTTCCTGCTCTGGGGCACCGCGTTCGGCGCGTTGCCGCCGCTGCTCAACACCCGGCTGCTGCACTCGGCGTCGGCGCGCATCCGCGATGCCGCGGCGTCGTTCTACACGACGGCGTTCAACGTCGGCATCGGCGGCGGGGCGCTGCTCGGCGCCGTGCTCTACGGCGTCATCGGACTCGGCGGGCTGCCGTGGGTGTTCGTTTCACTGCTCGCGTGCTCGACGATCGCGCTGGTATGGACGGCGCTCGTCAACCGCGTGCACCGTTGAAGCCTCGTGGGTTGAGGAGGGAGCGAAGCGACCGTCTCGAAACCCGGTGCGAGGTTTCGAGACGCTTCGCTCCTCAACCCACCTCGGGGAGACGCTTCGCTCCTCAACCCACCTCGGGGAGACGCTTCGCTCCTCAACCCACCTCGGGGAGACGCTTCGCTCGTCAACCCACCTTGGGCGGTCCGATGACGAGCAGCGCCGAGAACACGGTGGCGATGCCGACGACCGCGACCACGGTCAACAGGATCGGACGAGCGAGGAACCAACGGAGCATCCGATTCACCCAGCTGTCGTCGTCGGGGTGATCGCCGGACTCGAGGCGCCACTCGCCGTCGAGGTGCCCCTGCTTCACGAGCCACGCCTCGAACGGCACGGTCGCGTAGGGCACGATCGCCGTGAGCACCGCGAACGCGATGCGGCCGAGGTTCCAGCGCTGGTTGACGCCCACGAGTACCGCCGAGAACCCGTAGGCGAGGAACACGAACCCGTGGATCGAACCACCCACGAGCACCGCCCACTCGACGCCCGCGGCGTACTTCAGGATCATCGCGGTGATGAGGATGGTCCACGTCACGGCCTCGGCGAAGGCGAGGCCGCGATAGAGGCGCTTGGGGGTCACGGGGGTGGCGACAGGGGTCACGACGGTCACGGGTGCTCCAGAGTTCGGGATGCTTCCATGCTCTCAGGCCGCGCTGGGCGCCGGCATCGAACGAACGATGGATCGCTCGATGTCGAGGAACGTCACGAGTAGCATCGGCGTCATGGCAACGACGCCGGAGTTCGACGACCTGAGTGCCCTGTTCATCAACTGCACGCTCAAGCGAAGTCCCGAGCCCAGCAACACCCAGGGCCTCATGGACGCGAGCATCGCCCTCATGCGGGCCAACGGGGTGAGCGTCGACTCGATCAGATTCGTCGACCACGATGTCGCCACCGGGGTCTATCCCGACATGCGAGCGCACGGATGGCCCGCCGACGCGTGGCCCGATGAGATCTGGCCGCTCGTCGAGGCAGCCGACATCCTCGTCATCGGCGGGCCGATCTGGCTGGGCGACAACGGCTCGATCACCCGAAAGCTCATCGAACGGTTGTATGCCATGAGCGGCATGCTCAACGAGCAGGGCCAGTACGTGTACTACGGAAAGACCGGCGGCGCGCTCATCACCGGAAACGAAGACGGCGTGAAGCACTGCGCGATGTCGATCCTCTACAGCCTGCAGCACATCGGGTACACGATCCCGCCTGGCGCCGACGCCGGATGGATCGGCGAGGTCGGGCCGGGGCCGAGCTACCTCGACCCCGGATCGGGCGGACCCGAGAACGAGTTCACCAACCGCAACACGACGTTCATGACCTACAACCTGCTGAACGTCGCACGGCTGCTGAAGGACGCCGGCGGGTTCCCTGCGATCGGCAACTCGCGGGCCGCGTGGAACGACGGCGAGCGCTACGGGTTCGTGTCGAACCCCGAGCACCGCTGAGTACGAGCCGACGCGCTCCAGCGCCTCATCCGACAGTGGATCGCGCTCCGCGACGGAACGGATCGACCGTGCCCGAGGCATCCTCGGTGTTTTGATTTATTCAAAACAACCCGGCTAGGGTGGAGTCATGACCTCCTCGATCCCGACCGTTCGCGACGAGGCATCCGCCCGCCTGCGCGCCGCCGGGCTCAAGGTCACCGAGCCGCGGCTCGCGGTGCTCGACGCGTTCGCGCCCGGTGAGCACCTCGGCGCCGATGACGTCTTCCGGCGCGTGTCGCGCTCGCTGCCGACCACATCGCCTCAGGCGATCTACGGCGTGCTCGGTGCCCTCAGCGGCGCCGAGCTGCTGCGTCGCATCGAGCCGGCGGGCTCGCCGGCGCTCTACGAGATCCGCGTCGGCGACAACCACCACCACCTGGTGTGCTCGTCATGCGGCAAGGTGACCGATGTCGACTGCGTCGTCGGCGAGCCGCCGTGCCTGGCGCCGTCTGCCACCAACGGCTACGTGCTGCACACCGCCGAGGTCACGTTCTGGGGCCAGTGCCCCGAGTGCCAGGCAGCCGGGTAACCGGCCCGATGTACGACCGCCCGTCAGGGGCGGTGTTCGGCGTGTCCGCGCCGATTCCCACCACGAGAGGAAATCGATGACCGAGTTCACGACCACCCAGACCGGAGCACCCGTCGCAAGCGACGCGCACTCGCTGACGGCGGGCCCCGACGGCGCGACCGTGCTGCACGACCGCTACCTCGTCGAGAAGCTCGCGCAGTTCAACCGCGAGCGCATCCCCGAGCGCATCGTGCACGCCAAGGGCGGCGGCGCGTTCGGCGAGTTCGTCGTCACCGACGATGTCTCGCAGTACACGAAGGCCGCGGTGTTCCAGCCGGGCGCGAAGAGCGAGATGCTGCTGCGCTTCTCGTCGGTCGCCGGCGAGCAGGGCTCGCCCGACACGTGGCGCGACGTGCGCGGCTACTCGCTGAAGTTCTACACGACCGAGGGCAACTACGACATCGTCGGCAACAACACCCCGGTGTTCTTCATCCGCGACGCGATCAAGTTCCCCGACTTCATCCACTCGCAGAAGCGCCTGCCCGGATCGGGCCTGCGCGACGCCGACATGCAGTGGGACTTCTGGACGCTCTCGCCCGAGTCGGCGCACCAGGTGACCTACCTCATGGGCGACCGCGGTCTGCCGAAGTCGTGGCGCACGATGAACGGCTACGGCTCGCACACCTACCAGTGGATCAACGCCGCGGGCGAGCGGTTCTGGGTGCAGTACCACTTCGTCTCGCGCCAGGGCGACCTCTACCTGAGCAACGACGAGGCCGAGGCGATCGCCGGAGCCGACGCCGACTACTATCGCCGCGACCTGCATGAGGCGATCGAACGTGGCGAGTTCCCCACGTGGGACGTGTACGTGCAGGTCATGCCCTACGAGGAGGCGAAGACCTACCGCTTCAACCCGTTCGACCTCACGAAGACCTGGTCGAAGCAGGACTACCCGCGCATCAAGGTCGGCCACTACACGCTGAACCGCAACCCGCAGAACTTCTTCGCCGAGATCGAGCAGGCGGCGTTCTCACCGGCGAACACCGTGCCGGGCGTCGACATCAGCCCCGACAAGATGCTCATGGCACGGGTGTTCTCGTACCCTGACGCACAGCGCTATCGCGTCGGCACGAACTACAACCAGCTTCCGGTGAACGCCCCCCACGCCGCGCCCGTGCACAACTACTCGCAGGACGGCGCGCAGCGCCACACGTTCAACCACCCCGACGTGCCGGTCTATGCGCCGAACTCGTTCGGCGGCCCGGTGGCCGACCCCGCGCGCGCGGGCGAGGGCGGCTGGGAGTCCGACGGCGCCCTGACCCGTGCCGCCGCGACGCTGCACGCCGAGGACGACGACTTCGGCCAAGCCGGCACCCTCTACCGTGAGGTGTTCGACGACGCGGCCCGGGCGCGCTTCCTGGAGACCCTCACCGGCCAGGGCGACGCGATCACGGTCGACGCCATCCGCGAGCGCTTCTTCCAGTACTGGACGAACGTCGACAAGCAGCTCGGCGCCCGGCTTCGCGCCGAGGTCGGCGTCGAGGCATCCGCCGCGTAGCAGGCCGACGGATGTCGCGTGCGCCCGGTCTCCGCGTGAGACCGGGCGCTCGCAAGCCTCGAGTGCGCAGGCTCGCCGTGCTCAT
Source organism: Agromyces humatus (assembly GCF_021228295.1). Lineage (GTDB taxonomy): Bacteria > Actinomycetota > Actinomycetes > Actinomycetales > Microbacteriaceae > Agromyces > Agromyces humatus. The sequence goes on along the minus strand of NZ_JAJQPD010000007.1, from coordinate 178,523 downwards.
TCCTCGTCGGCAGGACCGTCTTCGAGGTCGGAGGCGAGGCCCGTGATCGCAATGCGGTGAGGGCCCACGAGTTCAGCCTCGACGTGCCAGACCGACTCGGCGGCGAGCGCCGGCGCGAGGTGCGGCGGCACGATGGCCGTGTACTCACGGCCGACCGCCTCGGCGAGGAGGTTCGCCCACCCCGACAGCTCGGTGACACGTTCGACCCGCACGGTCTGGGTCGACCAGTCAGGGGCCGGACCCGGCGCCGGGGGACCGATCGGGCGGCACTCGAGGCCTGCCCTGTTCTCGATGGGCTGAACCATCATGCCCCCTCCCTCGCACCGTCACGCCGCATCGCGTCACGCCGCATCGCGTCACGCGGCATCGCGACCAGCCAACCACGTGGCGAGCGACCGGGCAATCGGCAGGCCGGTCGGCTCCTCGAAGCAGTTGTAGGCCGGCGACGGGTTCACCTCGAAGCACCACCACAGGTCATCCTCGTCACGCAGCAGGTCGATGCCCGCGAGCGGAAGGTCGAGGTGGTGCGCGAGCATGATGCAGCGCTCGCGAACCGCGTCGGGCAGATCGGCCGGCACCATCTCGGCGCCCCGCTCGCCCTCGGAGTAGCGGTAGTCGATCGTGCGGGAGTCCACCTCGCAGGCATGCACGTCCCGCCCGACCACATGGACGCGAACGTTCACGCCGGTGAGCAGCCGCTGGAACTGGGTCGGCAGCGCGCGAACGCGCTCGAGGTCATCGGTCCTCGGCCCGGTGAGCTCGTGCACGATCGAGCGGATGCCGCTGATCGACTTGTAGACGATCCGCCCGTGTCGGCGGCGAAAGGCCAGCACCTCCGACGGGTCGCTCGTCACAATCGTCTCGGGCACGTTGAACCCGGCGGCTCGGATCACGGCGGCCTGGTAGGGCTTGGATCCGTTGCTGCTCATCGGCGTCGGCCGGTTGGCGACCCTGAGCGGCGCGATGTCGGCCCAGGAGGCGAGCAGGCCGACCGCCGAGACGTGACGGGCATCGCGGAGCGGATCCGTCGGGGCGCCGACGACCTCGGGCGACGTGAGGCGCAGGTAGAGGCCGGTGGCGGCAGACAGGTCCATCGGCCGGCCCTCGTGCATGACGTGCGCCCGGATGACCCCGTCGGCCGACTCCACCTCGAGTTGCCAGTCCGCTGCGCGCTCCTCCTCGAGCACGAGCATGTCGAGATCGAGCTCGGCCGCCGCGTTCACGAGGAGTTCGACGGGCCCCTCAGTCGGACTTCCGGCCACGACGATCATGCGACTGCCCGTTCCCGGTGCGCTGACGCCCGAAGCTCGAGATCGGTCGCCACGACGCGCAGCTGCGCGGCGCCCTGCAGTGCGGGGACCGGACTGATTCCGACGACGACCATGCCGCCCGGCCGCCCCGCCGACCGGGCGAGCCGGATCTCGGCGAGCGGGAGCCCGATCGACGTGGCCAACTGGCGAAGACGGCCGGCGAGGGCCGGCGGCGCGTCGACGAGGCGGTCACGGCAGACCAGCACCGGGAGCCGTTCGGGGAGGAGTTCCTCGATCCAGAGCGCGGGTGCCGCGAGCGGAGGCCCGCCATCGACGGGCGCCGCATCGTAGTCACCCGGTACGACCCCGACCCACGGCCGACGGGTCGGACCGGTGAGCCGCGCACGGTCGACGCGTGCAGCGTCCGTCGCGAGCAGCACCGCCGGCGTCGCCAGGCCGACCGCGGCGCATGCGCGCGCGACACCCAGCAGGTCGGGTGCGGCGCCGCTGAGGCAGGCGGGCGTGGGTGGATTGACGACGATGTCGCGCCGACTCCAGAGCCAGCTCAGCCCGAACGCGTGCATCTCGGCGGCGGCGTACTCGTCATCGGTCCGCTGCCTGAACCTCCTCGAGCGGAACGTCGTCGCCCGGCAGAGGATGACGTCGTACGGCCGCTCCGGATCCACTCCCGATCGGCGACGCGCGGAACCTTCCGGCGAGGGATGCGCAGCGGCCAGTCCGCCCGAAGCATCCTCGCCTGCGCGCCCCGACTCGGGGGCGTGGAACACCGCATCGCGGGAGAATGCGAACTCGTCGGCGAGCGTGACCTCGCAGACGGCGCGCTGACGCAGGAGCGAGGCGATGGCCCTCGCCCCCACGTCATCGCGCTGGGCCAGCACGAGCACCGAAGGGCGTGTCATCAGATCGATCCGCTACTGGGGCGGCAGCGCGTCGAACGCGCGCTTCGCCTCGGCGGCGCCGGCCTCCATCCCCTCGCGAAGCGCACTCACGTCGGCGCCTCCGACCTGGTGGCCGAGGTGCGGCCGTTCCTCGCTGCCGATGAACGGCTCAGACGGAGCTGCCTCCGACTCGGGGTCTCCCCACGGCTGCCCCTGCTGTTCGGCGCCGAACGCCGCGAGCAGCGCGTGGACCGCGGCCTCGAGCGATGCGAGCCGGGCTGCGATGTCGTCGGAGGCACCGCCGTACTCCGAGAAGGACGGCCCGGCGTACCCGGCGGGGGCGTGCATCGGCGGGGCGTTGTCGAAGGGCTTCCCGTCGATGAGCTTGTTCTCGCCGAATTCCTTGAACTCCTTGAACTCCTTGCGTTCCTTGAACTCCTTGCGGGCCTCCTTGCGGTCCTTGAAGTCCTTGAACTCCTTCGGCCGCTCCTTGAAGATCTCCTTGCGGATCTCCTTGGTGATGTCCTTCAGGTCCTTGGCCTCCTTCGGAGCCTTGGTGAGGCATCGCACCCCGAGATTGACGGACATCGTCGTCGACGACGGCGGGATGTTCGTCACCGAGACGCACGTGTTGGAACCCGCGTACGACTTGCTGTTCGGTGTGGTCGACGACGAGAACGCCGTGTTGGCTGCACTGCCCGGGTACGGGTCGCCCCCGTCGCCGCGGTTGGCGTTGTTCTCGAGGTGACGTTGTGCGTCGGCCTGCACGAGGGCGACCTTGTAGTGCGTCTCGTCCTTGTTGTTGCCGATGGCCTCGTCGATGTGCCAGATGAGCAGCCCTTCGCCGGGAAGCGAGGCGTCGTAGCCGTCCTGCTGGCGGTTCTCGACGAGGAAGTACTCGTTGCCACCCGTGCCGTCCTTCCAGAGCCGGTATGCCGTGCGGCTGGTCTTGACGTCGGTGACGGCGACCGTCGCATTCGTGGTCTGGCTCACGACACTGATCCAGCCCTGGTTCGCCTTGCACCAGGCAGACGGATGCGTCGGACGATCTCCGCCGAGTCCCCACGATCCGCCGGCCATGAGGCACCAGTTGCCGATGCCCTCGGACGTGCCATCCGTGTCGTAGAGGTCGGGCCAGCCGAAGACGAGGTGACCGATCTCGTGGGCGGAGACGCCGATCTTCGCGTCCTCCGGAATCGTCAGGTAGGCGAAGATCTTCACTCCGTCGACGTTGCGCTCGGCGGGCGTCACCCACTTGTGCGACCAGATGTCGGCCGAGCTGCCCGACTCCTCGGCGCCGCGGCCGGCATGCACGACGATGAAGGCATCGACGTACCCGTTGCCGTCGTTGTCGTAGGGCGCGAAGTCGACGTCGGCGTCAGCGGCCGAGATCGCATCGTTCGCGAGTGTGCGGGCGTTGGGCTGCGTCATCTGCAGGCCGTTGTCGGCGCCGGCGTAGGTCGCGAGCGTCTGCGGCATACGGTACGGGCCGACGACCTCCCCGGCGAGCGAGATGAGGCCGCCGGACACATCGGTGAAATACTCCTTGACGCTGCCATGCGTCAACTGACCCGAGGAGAAGAAGAGCTCCTCGAATCGAGCCTCGGCCCCCGAAGCCATCACCTTGTCGGAGAAGTCGACGAGCACGACGACGACACGAACGGTGCCGCGCAGCGGCGCGCGGTCGAGGGCCGCCCGCTGCGCGACGGCCGCGGTCGTCCCGGTCGGAAAGTACGTCCCCGGATAGATGAGGCCGTCGTTCAGTCCGACGTGCTCCGGCGGCCCGCCGCGCATCAGCTGGTGTGAGAGCAGCTGGGGTGCGCGATTGCGCAGCCGCTCGAACTGCTCCTTGAGCTGGTCGTTGAGTTCCGGTGCCGGCGCGACGACGCACAGGTCGTCGACGTGGTGCACCGGAACGGTCAACGGGCGTGCGAAATCCCTGCGAACGTCCATGATGAATCCCCCCGATTCATGCTCGGCAATCGTCGCATCGAGGCGGTGACCCCCCGATCACGGCGCTCCGTACGCTACTCCTGAGCAATCCTCGCGTCGAGAGGGTTATCCCTGATGCGCCGTCGGCCGGGAAGCAGCGACTGCGGCCTGGGCGATCGCGCAGCACGCGGGCGCCGATCGAGAACGAGACGACGGTCGACGATCGGCGCGCCCAGGCGGAGCTGCCGCCGATCGCGGAGTCCTACGCGGAACGCGAGAAGCTCTGTGCGGAGGCGATCGGAGTCGCTACGCCTCCACCAGCGATCGGCGAACCACGCTCGTGAAGAACCCGAGGCCGTCGACACCCGACCGCATCGCGGCGGCGGTGTCGGGGCCGAAGCCGGGCTCGACCGCGTGCTCGGGGTGCGGCATGAGCCCCACCACGTTGCCGCGTTCGTTCGAGATGCCGGCGATGTCGCGCAGGGATCCGTTGGGGTTCACGTCGACGTAGCGGAACACGACGCGCCCCTCTCCCTCGAGGCGATCGAGCGTCTCGTCGGAGGCGATGAAGCCGCCTTCGCCGTTCTTCAGCGGGATCGTGACCTGCTGCCCGGCCTCGAACTCGGCAGTCCACGAGGTCGACGTGTTCTCGACGGTCAGCACCTGATCGCGGCAGATGAACGAGCCGTGGTCGTTGCGGATGAGCCCGCCCTCGAGCAGCCCCGCCTCGGTCAGCATCTGGAAGCCGTTGCAGATGCCGAGCACGGGCATGCCTGCGTTCGCGGCCGAGACGACCTCGGTCATGATGGGGCTGAGCGAGGCGATCGCGCCGCAGCGCAGGTAGTCGCCGTAGCTGAAGCCACCGGGCAGGATGAGGGCGTCGACGCCCTCGAGGTCGTGCGAGCCGTGCCAGAGCGCGACGGGCTCACCGCCCGCGAGCCGCACCGCACGCTGCGCGTCGCGGTCGTCGAGCGAGCCGGGGAACGTGATGACGCCGATGCGCATGTGGTCAGCCCGCCCGCTCAGTGGGTCTCGCCCGCGGGGGCTCCGAAGCCCGCGTCGGTGACGGATGCCGCTTCGACGGCCTCTTCGGCGAGCTCGACGTTGCTCACCTCGTAGTGGATGCCCACGACGTCTTCGATGACCTGATTCGAGAGGATCTCTTCGGCGATCTGCTTCACGCTCGCGCGGAGCGCGTCGTCGACCGGCCCGTCGACCGTGAGTTCGAACCGCTTGCCGAGGCGCACGCCGGTGAACCCGGAGTGCCCGGTGCGGGCGAGGGCGCCGGCGACGGCCTTGCCCTGGGGATCGAGCAGTTCGGCCTTGGGCATCACTTCGACGACGATGGTGGGCACCGCGGTTCTCCGTCCGGTGAGGGGGTGGATTCCTCGATTCTATCGGGCGCGTGGCGGCGTGGGGGTGCGGCCCGCGAGTGCGACATAGGATGCTCCCGTGACCAGCGCAGCGGGCGTCCGGTTCGAACGGCTCTCGACCGCGGATGCGGCGAACATCGCGATCGATGCGCCCGACCAGGTCAACGCGTTCCTGATGGCCGGCGTGCTCGCGCCGGGCGGCGCGGTGGCTGCCGACGGTTCCGTCGACCTCGACGCGCTGCGGTCGGCGATCGCCGAACGGCTTCCCCGCCTGACACGGTTGCGTGAGCGGGTGCGTCATGACGGCCGGCTGCTCGTCTGGGAGCCGGTGTCGCCCGACCTCGCGCATCATGTGCGCGTTGCAGAACCGGTCGCCGGGATCGCCGGGCTCGAGTCGCTCTGTGCCCGCCTCATCGTGACGCCGCTTCCGCCGGACCGCCCGCTCTGGGAGCTGATCGTCGTCCCCGGCGTCGCGCCGGCACGTGCGGGAATCGTGCTTCGCATCCACCACGCCATCGCCGACGGGTACGGGGCAGTCCGCCTCGCCGAGGTGCTCTTCGATGCCGCGGATGCATCGAACGCGAGTGCCGTGTCGGCAGCATCCGTGAACCGGAGTACGAACACACGCGAGCAGAGCTCGTCGCGACGGTCGCCGTTCACCGCCCAGGTGCGCATGCTCGCATCAGGGCTGCGACGCACCGCGACGATGCTCGTGCGGCGTGCGCCGCGCACCATCCTGCTCGGGCGCATCTCTCCCCGACGTGGCATCGGGTTCGCCGAGGTCGACCTCGGCGCCCTCGCCGCCGGGGCCCGCACCGTCGGCGCGACGGTGAACGACGCCCTCCTCGTCGCGGTCGCGACGGCCGTGACGGCGGCGCTCGGCGCCCGCGGCGAGCCCGTTCCCGCGGCCCTCTCCACGAGCGTCCCCGTCGCACTCGCGCATCGCGACGACTCGGGCAACGCCGTGGGCGTGATGCTCGTGGATCTGCCCACGCGCGAGACGGACGTCGGCCGGCGGCTCCGGCACGTCGCCGGCCTCACGAGCGTGGCCAAGCAGGACGCACGGTCGCGCGGCACGTTCGAGCTCACGCGAACGCGGTTCGGTGCGCGGCTGTTCATGCGGCTCGCCCGTCACCAGCGCCTGATCGTCATGTTCGTCTCGAACGTGCCCGGCCCGAGGCATCCGCTCGCGCTCGCGGGTGCCCGTCTCGAGCGACTGTGGCCGGTGACCGCGATTCAGGGCAACGTGCGGCTCGGCGTGACCGCGATCTCGTACGACGGCGTTCTGCGGTGCGCCGTGCACTGCGACGCCGACGCGCTCGACGCCGCAGCGCTCGCCGCAGACCTGCACCACGAACTGGCCGGAATCGCTGCGCTCGTCTGACGCGGCCAGGGGTCAGGCAGGCCAGGGCTCACGCCAGCCCGGCGCGCTCCAGCAGCACCGTCTTCAGCACGTCGCGCGTGGCCGCGAGCCCGCGGTGCACCTCTTCGAAGCTCGTCGACAGCGGCGAGAGGCCGATGCGAAGCCCGCCGGGGTCGCGGTAGTCGGGGATGACGTCGCGCTGCCAGAGCCGTGCCGTGACCTCGCGCATCGCGGGGTGGTGCAGAGTGACGTGCCCGCCACGCTCCTCGGACTCGGCGGGGGAGGCGAGCGTGACCCCGAGGGGGCCGAGCCAGTCGTCGGCGAGCGTGATCGCGAACGACGTCAGCGCAACCGACTTGGCGCGCAGTGCCGGCATGCCGGCCTCCTCGATCATCGCGAGCGTCTCCTCCATCGGCAGCATGCCGACGATCGGCGACGTGCCCGAGAGGAACCGGCGGATGCTCGGCTCGGGCTCGTAGTCGGGCCCCATCGCGAACATGTCGCGCGTGCCGAACCATCCCTGGATGGGTTGGGTGATCACCGCCTGCAGGTCGTCGCGCACGTAGGCGAAGGCGGGCGAACCCGGTCCGCCGTTCAGGTACTTGTAGGTGCATCCGACGGCGAGGTCGAAGCCCCAGGCGTCGGCCCGCACGGGTACCGAACCCGCTGAGTGGCAGAGATCCCACAGGATGAGCGCACCCGCGTCGTGCGCGATGCGGGTGAGCTCGGGCGCGTCGGCGAGGTACGCCGAACGGTAGGCGACGTGCGACACGACGACGAGGGCGGTCTCGGGACCGACGGCCTCGGCGAGCTGCTCGGGTGAGACGCCCGTCGAGATGTCGACGTCGATCCAACGCAGCTTCATGCCGCGCTCGTTCGCGATGCCGTCGAGCACGTACCGGTCGGTGGGGAAGTTGTCGGTGTCGACGACGATCTCACGTCGTCGCGGGTCGCGTGCGACCTGCGCGTCGACCGCAGCCCGGGCGAGCTTGTAGAGCAGCACGGTCGTGGAGTCGCCGATGACCGTCTGGCCGGCCTTGGCCTCGATCACCGCGCGCCCGATGCGATCGCCGATCTCGACGGGCAGTTGCAGCCACGCCTCGTCCCACCCGCGGATGAGCCTCTCGCCCCACCCGTCGCGCATGAAATCGCCCATGCGCTCGATCGCCGACAGCGGCGGTCGGCCGAGCGAGTTGCCGTCGAAGTAGACGAGGTCGGTCTCGGCGCCAGCGAAGCGCTTGCGGTAGTGCGCGAGGCCGTCGGCGCGGTCCATGCGACGGGCGAATGCGAGGTGCGGGTCGAGGCTCACAGGGTCTCCAGGTCTTCGGCGGGCACGACGCACGCCGTCGCCAGCCAGTCGGGCAGGTCGTCGATGGCGGCCGGCGGCGGGCCGGGCACGAAGGTGGCGATGCCCTCGGCGCGCGATCGGCGCGGCCAGGGATCGGTGAGGGCCGCGATGAGATCGGATGCCCCGAGCCCCGCCTCGACGAGCAGTGCGAGTTCGGCGGGGTTGACGCCGAGCGGCTGATCGCCGTTGCCGAGGTCGGTGCCGTAGAGCACTCGGCCGCCCGCCTCGCGGAAACGGCGCAGGTTGTCGAGGGCGCGTTCGCGCTCGGGCGTCGTCGCTCCGTACCCCGCCACGAACAGCGTCGAGATCCACCGCTGCCCTGCAGCGACGGCGCGCGCGATGAGGGCGTCGTCGACCTGCTCGGTGAACGGGGTGTGTGCGAGGGCGTCGACCCCCGCCTCGACCGCGAGCGCGGTCATGCCCTCACCCTCGACATGTGCGACGACCGGCAGGTCGAGTTCGCGCGCGGCGGTCACGACGGCCGCGAGCGTGGCACGGTCGAACACCGGCCCGGCATCGGCGTTGAGTGCGACCTTGATGACGGATGCCCCGAACGCCTGCTGTTCGCGCACCGCGGTCTCGGCGGCTCCGGGCAGGGCGGCGCGACGGTCGCCGCGCTCGGCGTCGAGTTCGCGCACACTGCTGGGCGGCGCCCAGGGCCGCCCCATGGGGTAGCCGCCGCGTGCCGTGAGGAAGTTGCCGGCGTAGTCGACGCGGGGGAACCCGTCGCGGCGTCGGCCTGCCGACACGAGGTCGAGCGGCGACCCGAGGTCGACGGCACCGGCCAGGTTGCCATGATCGAGGGCATCGATGCCGACGATCATGAGGTGCACGTGATGGTCGATGAGGGGCGGCAGCATCGTGCCGGTCTCGCCGGGGTGGTCGCCGTTCAGCGACCGGCGCACGGGAGTGGCGAGCGGTCCGAGGTCGAGGGCCGGCCGGGTCATCCGATCACCCCGGGATCTCGGTGCGCACGGCGTACAGCTCGGGGAAGAACGTGAGCTCGAGTGCGCGCTTGAGGAACGGCGCACCGCTCGACCCGCCGGTGCCGGGCTTCGAGCCGATGATGCGTTCGACGGTCTTCAGGTGGCGGAAGCGCCAGAGCTGGAAGTTGTCCTCGAGGTCGACGAGCTCCTCGCACGTCTCGTAGGCCGCCCAGTGCGCGTCGGTGTCGGAGTAGATCGACGCGAACACGGGCACGAGCTCGGCCTGGAAGGTCCACGCCTGCGTGACGTCGCGCTCGAGCACCGCCTGCGGGATCGGGTAGCCGGCCCGCGCGAGCAGCCGCAGGAACTCGTCGTAGAGGCTCGGCGTCTCGAGCTCGTGCGTGAGCAGGGCGTGCGCGGCCGGGTCGGACTCGAACACCGACAGCATGCGCGCGTGCTTGTTGCCGAGCACGAACTCGACCGCGCGGTACTGGTACGACTGGAAGCCGCTCGCGTTGCCGAGCACCCCGCGGAACTGCGCGTATTCCGAGGGCGTGAGCGTCGCGAGCACCGACCACTGCTCGGTCAGGGTCTTCTGGATGTGCTTGACGCGCGCGATGCACTTCAGCGCCCGGCCGAGCTGGTCGTCGCGCAACAGGTCGCGGGCGGTCTCGAGCTCGTGCAGCACGAGCTTCAACCACAGCTCGGTGGTCTGGTGCTGCACGATGAAGAGCAGCTCGTCGTGGTGCTCGGGCCGCGAGATCGGGCGCTGCGCGCTGAGCAGCGTCGGCAGGTCGAGGTACCCGCCGTAGCTCATGCGATCGCTGAAGTCGGTGACGACCGACGCCTCGATCGTGCGCGTGTTCGCCTCGATGCCGTCGCCCACGCCCTCGTGTTCTGTCACGGGTTCAGCCTACCGACGCGCGTCACGCCCGGGTGGTCGGGTACCCGGCGAAGCCGACGTCGTCGAGAGACGTCGCGATGCGTTCTGTGACCTGCCGTCTGCTTTGATGACGGTACCGAGACGAGAGGTCCCACCCCCATGTACGTCGATCTTCCCGAGGCCGAGCTGCGCGAGTATCACGGAAGCGGCCGCGAACCCGCCGACTTCGACGACTTCTGGTCGACGACCCTCGCCGGCGCCCGCAGCCACGACCTCGCCGTGACCGTCGAGCACGTCGAGACCCAGCTCACGACCCTCGACGTGTACGACGTGTCGTTCGCGGGATTCAACGGCCAGCGCGTGCGCGCGTGGCTGCGCGTGCCGGCCGGAACGTCGGCGCCGCTTCCCACCGTCGTGCAGTTCCACGGGTACGGCCGCGGCCGTGGCGACGAGGTCGAGAACCTGCTCTGGGCCTCGGCCGGGTACGCGCACCTCGAACTCGACACCCGAGGGCAGGCGTGGAGCGGCTCGCGCGGCGCCACGCCCGACGAGGTCGGCTCGGGTCCGCAGGTCCCCGGCTTCATGACGCGCGGCATCGAGAGCGCGGCCACGTACTACTTCCGTCGCCTGATCACCGATGCGGTGCGATTGACGGATGCCGCGCGCGAGCTGCCGCTCGTCGACGCGGGGCGCATCGCGATCTTCGGCATCAGCCAGGGCGGCGGGCTGACGCTCGCGGTGGCGGGGCTGGTGCCCGACCTCGCCGGCGCGATCGCGCGAGTGCCGTTCCTCTGCGACTTCCCGCGCGCGACCGTCATCACCGACGCGAAGCCCTACCGCGAGATCGGCGAGTACCTCGCCTGGTACCGCGACCGCGCCGATCAGGTGCTCGACACGCTCTCGTACTTCGACGGCGTCAACTTCGCGCGTCGCGCGCAGGCGCCGATCTGGATCACGGCCGCGCTCATGGACGCGATCTGCCCGCCATCGACCGTGTTCGCGGCCTACAACAACTACGCGGGGCCGAAGCAGGTCACCGTGTGGCCGTACAACGGGCACGAGGGCGGCGGCGTCGACGACGACCTGCTCACGCTCGGCGCGCTCCGCGAGGTGCTCGGCCGCTGACGGTGCGGTGCCCGACCTGCTGAGGGCTCGTCGGGCATCGGATCAGTCGGCGATCGCGCGCCGTGCACCGGCCTTCTCGAGTGCCCGCCGCAGGGGCAGGTAGTGCTCGACGACCGCCCGCCGATACCGCTCGGCGTCGCCCGCGACGGCGGCGTCGAGCATCGCGCCGTGGGCGCGGGCCGTGTCGGCGAGGTCGTCGGCCGGCGCCAGTCCGAGCATGGGGTAGACGACCGTGTTGACCTCCCAGAACGCGGCGACGAGTTGGCCGACGAGCGTGTTGTCGAGGTACCCGAGCAGGCGGGTGTGGAACGCAAGGTCTTCGACGGCGAACGGTTCGCCCAGGGCGCCCTTCTCGGCCATGGCGGCGACGAGCCCGCTGAGTTCGGGGTCGTCGACGCCCTCGAGGGCCGCGGCGATCTGGTCGGCCATCGCGAGGTCGAGTGCCTCGCGCACCTCGACGACCTCGCGCAGCGCCGCAACGCTGTCGTCCTGATCGACGACCCCGCGGAAGACGAGGCCCTCGACGAGCGGCGCGAGCGAGAGCTGTCCGACATACGTGCCGTGGCCATGTCGGACTTCGACGATGTCGAGGGCGGCGAGCATGCGCATCGCCTCGCGCACGCTGGAACGGCTTACTTCGAGGCGGGCGCAGATCTCGGCCTCGGTGGGCATGAGTTCGCCGGGCCGCAGGCCCTCGGCGAGGATCAGACCCTTGATCTGGTCGGTCAGCGACTCCCGCTTACGGGGGGTTGCGGAGAAGACCTGGGTCACAGTCTGGTCTCGTGTCGTCATTCCCGGCTTGACCTTCCACTCGTTGAGTACTAGCTTCAGTGTACTCACATACGATGTCTGATGTCCGATATCTCCCCCGATGTCCTCACCAGGCGTTTCCCCAATACCATTTGGATGGAGCAATCATGATCCGAATCCCCAAGCGCGGGCGGGCGAAGTGGGCCGCCGCGCTGGCCGGCACCGTCGCCGTCACCGTCGCGTTCTCCGCGTGCACGCCGGCGTCCCAGAACGACGACGCCGCGGCGCCCTCGAGCGAGGTCGACCCGTCGGCCACGATCGAGGCCGGCATCTCCTATTCACTCGGCGGCAGCTTCGACCCGATGCTCGCGTCGGGTGCGGTCACGCTCGCGGCGAACTGGCACATCTTCGAGGGGCTGGTCGATCTCGACCCCGTCACCCGTGAGCCGTACGCCGCCCTGGCAGCCGACATGCCGAGGGAGGTCGACGCGACCACCTACGAGATCGACATTCGCGAAGGCGCGACCTTCCAGAACGGCGACCCAGTCACCTCCGAAGACGTCGTCTTCAGCTACGAGCGGGTCATGAACCCCGACACCGGCGGCTTCTTCGCCAGCTTCGTCGACTTCGTCGACACGGTCGAGGCTGTCGACGAGGACACCGTGCAGATCACGACCGAGTACCCGTTCGCGCTCTTCAACGAGCGCCTCGGTGTCGTGAAGATCGTTCCGAAGGCACTCGTCGAGGCTGACGCTGAGGCCTTCGGCGCGCAGCCGGTCGGGAGCGGTCCGTACTCGCTGATCTCGGCCACCCCCAACGAGGCCATCGTGTTCGAACGCTACGACGACTACAACGGTCCCCGTCCGGCGCTGGCCGCCGGCATGAACTGGAACCTGCTGAGCGACCCTGCGGCGCGTGTCACCGCGATGTCCTCGGGCACGATCCAGGCCATGGAAGACGTTCCCTACATCGACGTCGACGCCCTCAAGGCGACCGCAGACGTCGAGACGGTGCAGTCGTTCGGCCTCCTGTTCATGATGTTCAACACGAAGCTCGAGCCGTTCGACGACCCGCGCGTGCGCCAGGCGTTCTTCTACGCGCTCGACATGGACAAGATCATCGAGACGGGCATGCTCGGCAACGCCGAGCCGGCGACGTCGTTCCTGCCCGAGTCGCACCCGAATTACAACGAGGCGTCGACGGTGTACACGTACGACCCCGAGAAGGCCAAGAGCCTGCTCGAGGAGGCCGGCGTCGGCGACATGTCGATCACGCTGCTGACCACCGACACCGGCTGGGTCCGTGAGGTGGCGCCCCTCGTCAAGGAGTCGCTCGACGCCATCGGCATCGACACGACCCTCGACATCGGCCAGACCCCCGCGCAGTACACGAAGGTCGACGCCGGTGACTACCAGGTCATGCTCGCCCCCGGCGACCCGTCGGTGTTCGGCAACGACCCCGACATCCTGATGCGCTGGTGGTACGGCGACAACGTGTGGCCGAACACCCGGTTCAACTGGGCCGACAGCCCCGAGTTCGCCGAGCTCACCGAGATCTTCGACACCGCGATCGCCGCATCCGGTGACGAGCAGCAGGAGTCCTGGAATCAGGCGTACGACCTCATCTCAGAGCAGGTGCCGATGTACCCGCTGTTCCACCGCAAGCTGCCCACCGCGTGGAGCGCGGACCAGCTGGTCGGCTTCGCCCCTGTCCCGACGACCGGACTGTCCTTCCTGGACGTCGGCGTCGCGCAGTGACGCACGACCGGGGCGGGACGACGTCCCGCCCCGGTCCTCCCCTCCGACCGCACCGTAGCGGTCCCGTTTCGAGCCGGAAGGACGGACCGTGCCGAACACGCTCCGACTGATCGGGCGCAGACTCATCCAGTTGCCCCTCATGATCCTGGGCATCACGTTCCTCGTCTTCTTCGTGATGTCCTTCTCCCAAGTCGACCCCGCCATCACCGCGCTCGGTGAGGGTGCGTCGGTCGAAGACCGCGAAAGGTACCGCGAGGAGCACGGGCTGAACGAGCCGTTGCTCGTGCGCTACGTCATCTTCATGGCGGGACTCGTGCGATTCGACTTCGGCACGTACACCGCCAGGCAGCTGCCTGTCGGCGACGCGGTAGCGAGCGCATTCCCGGTCACGCTGCAGCTGACGTTCCTGGGCCTGTTCATCGCCGTCATCGGAGCGACGATCCTCGGCGTGGCGGCGGCGCTCTACCGCGACCGGTGGCCCGACCAGGCCATCCGCGTCCTCTCGGTCGGTTCGCTGTCCATGCCGTCGTTCTGGCTCGCCGTGCTGCTCATCCAGCTGTTCACCCTCCAGCTCGGCCTGCTCCCCGCTTCGGGCCCACTCCCGCCGTTCAGCGAAGACCCGGCAGGGTGGCTCGCACGGATGACCCTTCCCGCGATCTCGCTCGCGGTCCCGGTGATCGGGCAACTCTCGCGCGTGGTTCGCACCGCGATGGTCGAGGAGCTCGACCGCGACTACGTGCGCACGGCCGTCGGCGCCGGCGTGCCCAGGCCCGTGGTGATCGCCCGCAACGTCTTCCGCAACGCGCTGATCACACCGGTCACGGTGCTCGGCCTGCGCGTCGGATACCTGCTCGGCGGCGCGGTGGTCATCGAGATCATCTTCGCCTTGCCCGGCATGGGCACGCTGATCCTCCAGGGGATCACCAACAACGAACCCAATCTCGTGCAAGGGGTGACGCTCACGGTCGCGCTCGCGTTCGTCGTGATCAACATCATCGTCGACCTCCTGTACGTCCTCATCAACCCGCGCATCAGGTCGGTGTGACATGCGACGCAAACTGACAGAGAAACTCTCCACCCCCGGACTGCGACTGGCGGGCCTGTCGCTCAGTGCGAAGGTCGCCCTCGGCTTCCTGGTGCTCGTGACGCTGGTCGCGATCTTCGCCCCCATCGTCGCACCGTACGATCCGCTGGCCTCCGGAGCGCCCGTGCAACCGCCGAGCCCGGAACACTGGTTCGGCACCGACCGACAGGGCCGCGACATCCTCTCGCGCCTCATGTACGGCGCACGCTACTCGCTCACGATCGGTCTCGGCGCCACGTTCGTCGCCCTCCTGGCCGCGGCCGTCTTCGGCACCATCGCCGCCACCGCGCCCAAGTGGCTCTCCGAAACCGTGATGCGCGTGATGGACGTCATCATGTCGTTCCCCGGCATCGCGCTCGCGGCGGTCTTCGTCACCGTGTTCGGACAGTCGCTGCCGGTGCTCGTGATGACGATCGCCTTCCTCTACACCCCGCAGCTGACCCGCGTCGTGCGTGCCAACGTGCTCGACCAGTACGGCGAGGACTACGTGTCGGCGGTGCGCGTCATGGGCGCTTCCACCACCCGGATCATCACCAAGCACGTGGTTCGCAACTGTCTCGCGCCGGTGCTGGTCTTCGCCACGGTGCTCGTCGCCGACGCGATCGTGCTCGAGGCGTCCCTATCGTTCCTCCAGGCCGGCGTGCCCGCACCTGAGCCGTCGTGGGGCAACGTGATCGCCGACGGCCGGAACCTCGTGATGAGCGGCTACTGGTGGGCGACCTTCTTCCCCGGTCTCCTGATCCTCCTGACGGTGCTCTGCCTGAACATCCTCTCCGAGGGCATGACCGACGCGATGATCTCGCCCCGTGCGCGCAAGCTCACGGCCGACGCCGCCTCGACGGAGGAGTCCACCCACGACCTCGAGGCTGCGCAGGCGCCGCTGCACGACGGCGCGACGCCCGAGCAGGTCGCCGCGGGGATCGACGAACTCGAAGTGCTCGAGGCGTCGGTCGTCGACGAGTCGGCACTCTCAGAGGAGCGGGCGGATCAGGCATCCGCGCTGCACGTCACGACGAGCATCGTGCCGCTGAGCGTGCGGCTGGACCAGTTGAGGCACCGCGAGCAGGAGCGACACGACCGACTCGTGTATTCGTCGGACGCACCGCCCCTCCTCGAGGTGCAGGACCTCTGCATCTCGTTCCCCCGCCACGGCGACGTCGACGTCGTCGACCACGTGAACTTCACCGTTCGCCCCGGCGAGACGATGGCGCTGGTCGGCGAGTCGGGATGCGGCAAGTCGATCACGTCGCTCGCGATCATGGGCCTCCTCGACCCGCGCGCGAACATCCGCGGCCGCGTCATGTTCGACGGCAGGGACCTGCTCGCGATGATGCCGTCGGAGCGCAACGCGCTGCGCGGCAACGACATCGCGATGATCTACCAGGACGCCCTCAGCTCGCTCAACCCGGCGATGCTCATCCGCTCGCAGCTGAAGCAGCTCACCTCGCGCGGCGGCACCCGCAGCGCCGAGGAGCTGCTCGAACTCGTCGGCCTCGACCCGAAGCGCACGCTGGCGTCGTACCCGCACGAGCTCTCGGGCGGCCAGCGACAGCGCGTGCTGATCGCGATGGCGCTGACGCGCGACCCGCGCCTGGTGATCGCCGACGAGCCGACGACGGCGCTCGACGTGACCGTGCAGGCACAGGTGATCGAACTGCTGAACCGGCTCCGCGAGGAGCTGGGCTTCGCGATGGTCTTCGTGTCGCACGACCTCGCGCTCGTCGCCGAGCTGGCGCACCGCATCACCGTGATGTACGCGGGCCAGGTCGTCGAGCAGGCCACGACGACCGAACTGCTGACGCAGCCGGTGCACGAGTACACCCGAGGTCTGCTCGGCGCGGTGCTTTCGATCGAATCGGGTTCAGCTCGACTCCACCAGGTACCCGGCGTCGTCCCCTCGCCGCGGGACTTCCCTGCGGGCGATCGCTTCGCACCGCGCTCATCCGACCCCGCTCGCAACACCGGCGTCGTTCCGGTGCGGCGCCGGATCGAGGGAACTGACCACTACTACGCCGGGCATCCCGACGATGCTCCGGTCGAACCGATCGGGGCACGACGATGAGCGAATCCGTCATCGAGCTGAAGGACGTGCACGTGCGCTACAAGGCGCGCAACTCGACCTTCCGGAACCGCCAGTACGTCGACGCGCTGGACGGCGTCTCGCTCGTCGTGCGCCGTGGGCAGACCCTCGGAATCGTCGGCGAGTCGGGATCGGGCAAGTCGACCTCCGCGAAGGTGCTCGTCGGGCTCGAGCGCCCGACTTCGGGTCAGGTGCGGTTCGGCGGCGAGCCGGTGCGGTCGTTCACGACCTCGGTGCGCCGCCGGCTCGGCCGCATCCTCTCGGTCGTGTTCCAGGACCCCGCGACCGCCCTGAACGCACGGATGACGATTCGCGACGCGCTGCTCGATCCGATGCAGGTCCACCGCATCGGCACCCGGGCGCAGCGCGAGGCGAAGGTACGCGACCTGATCGGACTGGTCGGGCTTCCGTCATCCACGCTCGACGCACTTCCCGGCCAGCTCTCGGGCGGGCAGCGGCAGCGCGTCGCCATCGCGCGCGCCCTCGTGCTCGACCCGCAGGTGATCGTCGCCGACGAGCCGACATCGGCGCTCGACGTGTCGGTGCGCGCGCAGATCCTGAACCTGCTCACCGACCTGAAGAACGAGCTCGGCCTCGGGATGGTGTTCATCTCGCACGACATCCAGACGGTGCGCTACCTGTCCGACGAGATCGCCGTGATGAACAAGGGGCGCGTGGTGGAACTCGGCACCGCGCAGCAGGTGTTCGACGACCCGACCGACGAGTACACGCGCTCCCTCCTGGGCGCCGCGCCCTCGCTGCTCGAACCGCACCTCACCACCTGATCCCGAAGCGCATCACCACCTGACCCACGACCACACGGAGTACCACCAATGAGCACGTCCCCGACCACCAACGCCCCCGCACAGTTCGCCGGCGTCGTCCCGCCCGTCGCGACACCGTTCCTGCCCGACGGTTCGCTCGACGTCACATCGCTCGAGCGCCTCGTCGACCGCCTCGTCACCGACGGCGTGAACGGCCTGTTCGCGCTGGGCTCCACGGGCGAGACCGCCTATCTCACCGAGCAGCAGCGTGTCGAGGTCGTGCAGGCCATCGTGCGCGCGAACGCCGGACGGGTGCCGATCATCGCCGGGGCGATCGAGCTGACGGCGGCGCGGGTGATCGAGTCCGCGCGGCGTCTCACCGCCGAAGGCGTCGACGCGATCGTGGTCACGGCACCGCTCTACGCACTGAACTCGCGTGACGAGACGGCCGAGCACTTCCGCACCATCGCACGCGGCATCGACGTGCCGTTGTGGGCCTATGACGTTCCCGTGCGCGTGCACTCGAAGCTGCCCGCCGACCTGCTCATCGAGTTGGCGCTCGAGGGCGTCATCGCGGGTATCAAGGACTCCTCCGGCGACGACGTCGGGTTCCGCAGGCTGATCGCAGCCAACGCCGAAGCCGGGCGGCCGCTGCGCCTCTTCACCGGCCACGAGGTGGTCGTCGACGCGATGGCGCTCGCCGGCGCCGACGGGGTCGTGCCGGGCTTGGCGAACGTCGACGCCGCCGGTTACGTCCGGTTGTGGGATGCCGCGGGCCGAGGTGACTGGGATGCCGCCCGCGCCGAGCAGGAGCGTCTGAACCGCCTCTTCGAGATCGTCTTCCAGACGACGGGCCGCTCGCCCGATGCCGCCGGGGTCGGCGCCTTCAAGACGGCGATGCAGGCTCGCGGGATCATCGACCACGCGACGATGGCGCACCCGATCGAGGCGCTCGATGAGCAGGCCGTCGCCCGGATCCGCGGCATCCTCGACTCGCTCGAACTCGTCGGCGCGCCGACCCCCTGATGGTCGACGTCGTCGTCGCCGTCGACGTCGGCGGCACCAAGACGGCCGCGGCACTCGTCGACGCCGAGCACACGATCCTCGACACCGCCACGGCACCGACGCCCGCCGCGGACGGCCCCGGGGCGGTCATCGCGACGATCGTCGACCTGGCATCGACCCTGCTCAGCCGTACCGAGCCGGCGCGGGTTCGTGCGGCGGGCATCGGCACCGCTGGCGTCGTCGACGTGCCACGCGGAGCGATCATCTCCGCGACCGACACGTTCGCCGGCTGGCCGGGCACGCCGGTGGCCGCACGCGTAGCTGACGAACTCGTGCGCATCGGGGTCGGAGCCGTTCCCGTCCACGTGCAGAACGACGTCGACGCATGCGCGCTCGGCGAGGCGCGGTACGGCGCCGCCCGAGGCGCGTCGGATGCCGTCGTCGTCGCTGTGGGAACCGGAGTCGGCGCCGGCGTCATCGTCGGCGGTCGCGTGATTCGGGGTGCGCGGCACGTCGCCGGCGAGATCGGCCACCTGCCGATCGCCGGGGCCGACCATCTGCGCTGCCCGTGCGGGCGACCGGGGCACCTCGAGGCGCTCGGTTCGGGCATCGGCATGCATCGGCATTACCTCGCACTCGGCGGCGACCCCGCCGTCGCGGATGCCCGGCGTATCGTGGCACGCGCCGACAGCGGCGATGCCATCGCGCGACGCGCGCTCGAGGAGTCCGCCGCGGCAGTCGGGCGTGCGCTCGCCGGGGTCGCGACGCTCCTGGACCCGGAATGCATCGTCGTCACCGGCGGTGTCACGGGGATCGGCGAGGAGTGGTGGCTGCCGATGGAGCGCGCGTTCCGCGATGAGCTGATCGATGTTCTCACCGACCTGCCGCTGCGACGCGGTGAGCTCGGCGGGGCGGCGCAACTGTACGGTGCGGCAGCGGCCGCATGGGACCGAGTGGACGGGAAATCAGCATCATGAGTATCGACGCGGCCACGTTCACCGCCCGCATCAGCGGCGGGCTGATCGTCTCCTGCCAGGCATACCCGGGCGAGGCCATGCGCGACCCGAACACGATGGCACAGGTCGCTCGGGCTGCGGTGACCGGCGGTGCCGTCGCCATCCGGCTGCAGGGCACGGCCGACATCCGCGCTGCCGTCGATCTCGACGTGCCGGTGATCGGGCTGTGGAAGGACGGCGACGACGGCGTCTTCATCACCCCCACGCTCGAACACGCGCGGGCCGTCGCCGATGCCGGGGCCGATGTCGTCGCCCTCGACGGAACACGCCGCCCGCGCCCCGACGGCTTGACGCTCGCCGGGACCATCGCGGCACTGCGCGAAACGCACGACGTGCTCGTCATGGCCGACTGCGGATCACTCGACGACGCGATCGCCGCAGAGGAGGCCGGCGCCGATCTGCTCGGCACCACCCTCGCCGGCTATACGGGGGAGCGGCGGAAGACCCCCGGACCCGACCTCGAACTCGTCGCACAGGTCGCCGCACGTTGCACGCGCCCGATCATCGCTGAGGGCCGCATCCACACGCCCGACGCCGCCGCAGCTGCCATCGAGGCCGGTGCGACGGCCGTCTGCGTCGGCACCGCGATCACGCACCCATCGACGATCACGTCATGGTTCGTCGCCGCGCTCGATGCGCGTCCCGCCTCGGGGCACGAAGGCTCAGCGTAACGAGGTGACCGTCGACCCCCTCGACCCGGGGTCGCATCTCGCGCGTACAGTGAAAGCGTGAGTTCGCCCACCTCGCCCCGTCGCGACGCACGACGTAATCATGCACGCCTGCTCAGCGAAGCGCGACGCCTCTTCGCCGAACGCGGCATCGACGCACCGCTCGACGAACTCGCCGCGCGCGCCGGCGTCGGCGCCGGCACAGTGTATCGCCACTTCGCGAGCCGCGACGCCCTCGTGCGGGAGCTCTACGACACGGCCGTCGCCGACCTGCACGAGTTCGCGCCCGAGATTCTCGGCGCCGAGACCGCATGGCGTTCCGTCGAGCTCTACCTCGAGCGCCTCGGCGCCTGGGTCGCGGACTCGCCGTTCCTTCCGGCCGTGATGCGTCGGGTCGCCGAGGTCGACCCCTCGCACCGACCCGGCGCCGAGTTCGAAGCGGCGATCGACGGGCTCGTCGCACGCGCACAGGCCGAGGGGTCGCTGCGTGCCGACGTCACCGCGGTCGATCTCAGCGTGCTGGTCGACATGCTGGGGTC
Source organism: Agromyces humatus (assembly GCF_021228295.1). GTDB lineage: Bacteria > Actinomycetota > Actinomycetes > Actinomycetales > Microbacteriaceae > Agromyces > Agromyces humatus. The sequence goes on along the minus strand of NZ_JAJQPD010000007.1, from coordinate 157,761 downwards.
ACTCGGCCAGTACGGCCGACAGTATCTGCCGTTCTGGCGTCGGCAGCTCACGATCGTGCTCGACGGCCTCAGGGCGCGTCCCGGCACGACGCCGATGCCCGTGGCCGGGCAGGAATTCGCAGCCTTTCACGACATGTCTCACGCGAAGGGCCCCGCCCCCCGGTGATGGCGGGCGCGCCCCCGCCGCGGGATCGCGTCAGCCGGCAGCGCGCACCTCGACGAGGTTCGACCACGGGTCGTCGAAGGTCAGGGTGCGGCCGTCGTCGCGAGCCGGAACGCTGTGGTGCGACATCCGCTCGCCCAGTTGGCCGAGGTCGTCGGCGGTCGGCACGACGATCTCGACCTTGCCGAGCCCGAGTGCGAGCTGACGGCGGCCGGCGCCGCGGCTGTTCCACGTGTTCATGGCCATGTGGTGGTGGTATCCGCCCGCCGAGACGAAGAGCGCCTGGCTTCCGTACGTCGTGGTGAGCTCGAAGCCGAGGCGATCCACGTAGAACTCGCGCGCGCTGTCGACGTCGCCCACCGAGAGGTGCACGTGGCCGATGATCGCGTCGCCGAGTCCGGTGCCGGTGGCCGCGGCGGACGCGCCGGTCTCGGTGAGGTGCTCGCGAAGGTACTGGTTGGGGTCGAGGAAGATGGTCGACATCTCGACCTGTCCGTGCACCCAGCTCCACTTCGAGCGGTCGCGGTCGACGTAGAGCTCGACGCCGTTGCCTTCGGGGTCGTTGAAGTAGAACGCCTCGCTCACGAGGTGGTCGGAACTGCCCGTGAACAGGCCCGGGTACTTCGCCGCCACCGAGTACACGGCGGTCGCGAGCGCCTCGGCCGAGTCGAACAGCACGGCGGTGTGGAACAGGCCGGCGCTGCTCGGCGAAGCGTGCTTCAACTCGGGGGCGTGCTCGAGGATGACCAGTGGGGTCGTCCCTCGGCCGAGCACGGCCACGGGGCCGTCGTGGCTCAGCAGTTCGAGCGTCACGCCGTCGCGGTAGTAGCGGATCATGCCGTCGAGGTCGCCGACGCGCAGCGTCACTGCGCCCATGCCGGTGTCGGCGGCGAGGAGTCCGCTCTTCGGGGTCTCGTTGGTTGTAATCACAACTAATGATAACTCAGGTCTGCGCGAACCTATTCCCTGCGCTACGCCGCGGTCAGGCGCTCGAGCAGCGCGCGGTAGCGCGCGGCGGTCTGCTCGACGATCTCGTGCGGCAGCGTCGGCGGCGTCTCGGACGCGTCCTGGTCCCAGTTCTTGGCGAGCCAGTCGCGCACGATCTGCTTGTCGAAGCTCGCCATGCGCAGCTCGGGGGTCGCGGCGGTCGCGTACGCCGCGGCATCCCAGTACCGCGAGGAGTCGGAGGTGAGCACCTCGTCGGCGAGGGTGATCATGCCGGTGGCGCGGTCGGCGCCGAACTCGAACTTCGTGTCGGCGAGGACCAGGCCGCGCCCCTCGGCGATCGCCGCCGCGCGCTCGAAGATCTCGATCGACAGCGCGCGCAACTGCGACGCCACGACCTCGCCCACGAGTTCTACCGTGCGCTCGTACGACACGTTCTCGTCGTGCTCGCCCAGGGGCGCCTTCCACGCGGGCGTGTACAGCGGCTCGGGGAGCTGGTCGCCGTTCGCCAGCCCCTCGGGAAGCGCGATGCCGCCGATGGCGCCCGTCTCCTGGTACTCCTTCCAGCCGCCGCCGGTGAGGTAGCCGCGCACGACGCACTCGATCGGGAACATGTCGAGCGTGCGGCACAGCGTCGCGCGGTCGCTGACCGCCTCGGGCACGTCGGGCAGCGCGAGCTCTTCGAGCCGGTCGTTCAGCGGGTACGCCAGGTGGTTGGCCACGTCGGGCAACTGGTCGAACCACCAGTGGGTGAGACGCGTGAGCATCGCGCCCTTGCCGGGGATCTCGGGCTCGAGCATCCGGTCGTAGGCACTGACGCGATCGGTCGCCACCACGAGCACCACGGGCGAGAGGTGCAGCGGATCGCCCGTCCACGAGTCGTCGTCGTCGAGCAGCTTCGTGGGCACGTACAGGTCGCGCACTTTGCCCGAGTACACGTGGGTCCAACCGGGCATCTCGCCGTTGTCGCTCATGCGGTTCAGTCTACGAGCGGGCGCCCGCGGCCGGCCGCTACCGCCGCCGCGTCGGTGCGCCCGGCGCAGAGCCGGCGATGGCGCGGGCCCGACGACCCTATTCGGTGACGCGCGCGGCGATGTCGGTGCGGTACTGGCCGCCGTCGAGCCGCACGTGACCGAGCGCCTCGTAGGCCCGCCGCCGCGCCTCGGCGAAGTCCTTGCCGACGGCGACGACGTTGAGCACCCGCCCGCCCGTCGCGAGCAGCGGCGGGTGGGGGTGCGGCTCGGTCATCGCGCCGATCGCGGTCGACGCGTGGGCGACGTGCACACCGGGCACGGATGCTGCAGCCTCGAGCCCCTCGATGGCGCGCCCCGTCTCGGGGGCCTCGGGATACCCTTCGCTCGCGAGCACGACCGTCACCGCGGCATCCGGTCGGAAACTCGGCCGCGGCAGCCCGCCCAGCCGGCCCGTCGCGGCCGCGAAGAGCAGGCCCGACAGCGGCGTCTCGAGGCGCGGCAGCACGACCTGCGTCTCGGGGTCGCCGAAGCGCGCGTTGAACTCGATGACGCGGATGCCGCGCGACGTGAGGATCAGGCCCGCATAGAGCAGTCCGATGAACGGAGTCTGCTCGTGCGCGAGTCGGCGCACCGTGGGCAGCGCGATGGTCTCGATGACCTCGTCGACGAACGCGTCTTCGCTGCCGAACCGGCCGCCGCGACCGTCGACCGCGTCGCCGAGCCACGGCAGCGGCGAGTAGGCGCCCATGCCGCCGGTGTTCGGCCCCTGATCGCCGTCGCGCAGGCGCTTGTAGTCCTGCGCGGGCGAGAGCGGCAGCACGTGGGTGCCGTCGGAGAGCAGGAAGAGCGAGACCTCTTGACCATCGAGGAACTCCTCGACGAGCACCGGGCCCTGCTGCAGGTAATGGGCGGCGTGCGCGAGGGCGGCGTCGCGGTCTTCGGTGACGAGCACGCCCTTGCCCGCGGCCAGGCCGTCGGCCTTCACGACGTAGGGAGCGCCGAACTCGTCGAGCGTGCGGCCGACCTCGTCGATGGTGTCGGCCAGCGTCGCACGACCGGTGGGCACGCCCGCCACCTCCATGATGCGTTTCGCGAAGGTCTTCGATCCCTCGAGTGCCGCCGCGGCCTTGCCGGGGCCGAACACGGCGATGCCGCGGGGGCGCAGGGCGTCGGCCACACCCGCGACGAGGGGCGCCTCGGGCCCGATGACGACGAGCTCGATGTCGTTGTCGAGCGCGTAGTCGGCGACGATGACCGGGTCGGTCGGGTCGAGCGCGATGGTGATCACGCTGCCGCGTGCCGACGAGGTGTGGGAAGCCGCGATGCCGGCATTGCCCGGTGCCGCGATGATCTCGTGGCCGGCCTCTTCATCGAGGAGCGCGAGGATGATGGCGTGCTCGCGCGCGCCCGAGCCGAGGACGAGGATTCTCACCGACTCAGGCTACCGTCTTTCGGATTCCGGGATGATGGAGTCATGGCACGCGCGAGGATCAACGACGAGGTCGGACGGGCGGCGCTCGGGGTGGTGCGAGCCGTCGCCGAAGGGAGCGCCGATGTCGCGGCATCCCTTCGAGAGCCTCAGGACATCGCCGTCGATCGCACGACGCTCGCGCTCGCCGTGCGGTACTCGCTGCAGGTGCTCGCCGAGCTGGCGCCCGGCGGCACCGTCGAGGTGCGGGTGCCGCCGTATGCCGCCGTGCAGTGCGTCGAGGGTCCGAAGCACACGCGCGGCACGCCGCCGAACGTGATCGAGACCGATGCCTCGACCTGGCTGGCGCTCGCCACCGGCGCGCTCTCCTGGGGCGACGCGCGCGCCGCCGGCCGGGTGCAGGCTTCGGGCCAGCGTGCCGACCTCAGCGGGCTGCTGCCGATCGTCTGAGAGCGGCCGAGCCGAACAGAGAAGGTTCTGGCTGCCTGGCGGAGTGTCACCGCTCGACACGCCGTCGCACCGCCGAGGCTTCGTGCACTTCCGCGACGTCGCGGCGGACGATACGCTCGCACGGTGCCGCTCACGTCGATCGCCGCCATTCTCATCTGCGTCCTCCTCGGCGCGCTCGCAGTGTTCCAGCTCGCGCTGGTGTGCGGCGCTCCACTCGGTCACTTCGCTTGGGGTGGCGCGGATCGGGTGCTGCCGGCGCGCAAGCGGGTCGGGAGCGTCGTCGCGATCGCGCTGTACGCCGTGTTCGCCTGGGTATTCCTGATGAAGGCCGGGCTCGTGCAGATGGTGCTGCCCGAGATCGTGGTCGACGTGGCCGCATGGGTGATCGCCGCCTACTTCGCCCTCGGCATCGCACTCAACGCCATCTCGCGCAGCAAGCCCGAGCGGTACACGGCGACGCCCGTCGCGATCGTGCTCACCGTGCTCTCGGTGATCATCGCGATCGGATGAACGTCAGCCGCGCCTGACGGCAAGACGCGGCTGCATGCCGGATGACCCGTAAGCGTGCGCCCCGCCCCGCGGATGCGGGACAATGGAGGGGTGAGCGATCCGCAGAACCCCGCCCGGCCGTCCGAGCCTACCGACGACGACATCCTCGTCGTCCGCGAAGACGAGGTCGAGACCGATGTCGTCAACGACACGGTCACCGTGCGGCGGGCACCCCGCTTCGGGCGCTTCATCGCGCTCGGTGTCGTCGTCGGCGCGATCGTCGCGCTCATCCTCACCTTCTCGTTCTCAGGAGAACCCGCGCCCGAGCTCGGGCTCGACTTCGACCGGGGTCAGGTGTTCGGCTTCCTGCTGCTGCTGTGCGGCGTCATCGGCGCGGCGCTCGGCGCCGTCGTGGCACTGCTCATCGACCGGGCGACCGCCCGTCGGGCGAAATCGGTCGTCGCCGAGCACTCGTCGACGCATCACATCGACGAATAGGCGTGACGCCGCGCAAGCGGCTCAGCACTCGCGTTCGCGCGCCCGAACCCGTTCGAGCCAACGAATTCGGTGCCTCCAACGTGACGCCGACCGCGGATGCCCCGACGCCGCGGCGGCGGCTCAGCTGAGCTGGGTCTTCTCGACCCACTCGAGGTACTCCTCGGTGACCGTGCCGGTGACGTAGTCGCCGGTGAAGCACGACATGTCGAGCTGCTCGATCGAGGTGCCCTGGGTGATCGCGGCCTGCAGGTCGGCGACCTCTTGGTAGATCATGTGGTCGGCACCGAGCTCGCGGGCGATCTCGGGGATCTTGCGCCCGTGGGCGATGAGTTCCTGCCGGCTCGGCATGTTGATGCCGTAGACGTGCGGGAACCGCACCGGGGGAGCCGCCGACGTGAACGTCACCTTGTTGGCGCCGGCCGCGCGGGCCATCTCGACGATCTGCTGCGACGTCGTGCCCCGCACGATCGAGTCGTCGACGATGAGGATGTTCTTGCCCTTGAACTCGGTGCCCATGGCGTTGAGCTTCTGGCGCACCGACCGCTTGCGCTCGGACTGGCCGGGCATGATGAACGTTCGGCCGACGTACCGGTTCTTGTAGAAGCCCTCGCGGTACTCGATGCCGAGCTTCTGCGCGACCTGCATCGCGGACGGGCGGGACGAGTCGGGGATGGGCATGACGACGTCGATGTCGCCCTTGCTCATGTGGGTCGCGATGGTCGTCGCCAGCCGGTCGCCCATGCGCAGGCGCGCCTCGTAGACCGAGATGCCGTTCATGACCGAGTCGGGGCGCGCGAGGTAGACGTACTCGAACGAGCACGGCACCAGCCGCGGGTTCGTCGCGCACTGGCGCGAGATCATCTCGCCGTCGAGCGTGATGAAGATCGCCTCGCCGGGATCGACGTCGCGCACGATCTCGTAGTCGCCGTTCTCGAGCACGAGCGACTCGGAGGCCACGATCCACTCGGGCTTGCCGGCTTTCGTCATGCGACGACCGAGGATCAGCGGGCGGATGCCGAACGGGTCGCGGAACGCGAGCAGACCGTAGCCCGCGATCATCGCGATGACCGCGTACGAGCCCTCGACCCGCTCGTGCACCTGGGAGACGGCCTCGAACACCTGGTCGGGGTCGAGCTCGAGTCCCTTGATCTGCCCCTGCAGTTCGGTGGCGAGCACGTTGAGCAGCATCTCGGTGTCGCTCGTGGAGTTCACATGACGGCGGTCGATCGAGAACAGGTCGCCGGAGAGCTCGCGCGTGTTCGTCAGGTTGCCGTTGTGCACGAGGATGATGCCGTACGGCGCGTTCACGTAGAACGGCTGCGCCTCTTCTTCACGCTCGGCCGCGCCCTTGGTCGTGTAGCGAACGTGACCGAGTCCCATGTCGCCGATGAGCGAGCGCATGTCACGGGTGCGGAACGCCTCGCGCACCTGGCCCCGGGCCTTCGCCATGTGGAAGACGGGGCCGTCGGCCGTGGCGATGCCCGTCGAGTCCTGACCGCGGTGCTGCAGCAGCAGCAGGCTGTCGTAGATCTGCTGGTTGACGGGTTCGGTGGAGACGATGCCGACGATGCCGCACATTCGAGCGATGGCTCCTCGTGGGGGGTGTGGTGATGCGCCCGAGTTGGACGATCCATCCTCCCACACGCGCGCGTGTGAGCCGCCTGAGCGGGACCTCGTGCTCAGCTGAGCGGATGCCCCCGCTACCGGGCGTGGCGCTCGACGAAGTTCCGGAGCATTCGGCTCGGGTACGACACCGGCGCTCGCCGCACCGCGGCCAGGGTCGCCTCGAGCTCGTCGGCGGCGAAGTAGCCGTGGTCGGCGTAGGCGTGGATGCGCACGGTGATGCCGTCGACATCGAGCTCGGGGTGGAACTGCGTCGCGTACACGTTCGCACCCACGCGGAACATCTGCACCGGGCAGGTCGGCGACGACGCGAGCAGGGTGGCCGTGCCGGGCAGTGCGGTGATGGCCTCCTTGTGTCCGACGAAGGCGTTGAACGTCGGGGGCAACGCCGCGAGGATCGGGTCGGATGCCCCGGCGTCGGTCAGCGTGACCGGAACGACGCTGATCGGCTCGGAGTAGGTGCGGTCGATCACGGCACCCTGGTGGACGCCGACGGTACCGACGCCGTAGCACGCACCGAGGAACGGGAAGTCCCGGGCCACGACCTCGTCGAGGAGCGCGCCGAACTCCGCCTCGACCCGGTGCTGCACCGGTGTCTTCTGCTCGGGCGGGTCGGAGGCGTTGAACGGGCCACCGCCGACGAAGATGCCCGAAAGGGCGTCGAGGTCGAGCCGCGGCATGGGCGCCGCCTCGAGCCGTACCCGGATGAGATCGCGCTCGTCGAGTCGGGAGTTGCGCAGGAAGAGCGCGTACTCCTCGTCGGCAGGCTGGTCCTCGGCACGCGTGGCGAGAAGGACGAATGGCTTCACGGCGTCGGCTTCACGGCGTCAGTATTCCGACGGCCTCGCGAGCACCGCCATCGTGCAGCGCGAGATGCACACGAGCTTGCCCGCTTCATCGGTGACCTTGATCTCCCACACCTGCGTCGTGCGCCCGCGCGTGAGCGGCTTGGCCTCGCCGTACACCCAGCCCTCGGCCACGGGGCGCGTGTGGTTCGCGTTGATCTCCATGCCGACGCAGTAGTTGGCTGCGGGGTCGACCGTGAACGTCGCGCCCCAGCTCGCGAGCGTCTCCGCGAGGGCGACGGATGCTCCGCCATGCAGCACCCCGCCAGGCTGGCGTGTGCGCCCGTCGACCGGCATGCGACCCTTCAGCGAGTCGTCGGTCAGCTCGGTGATCTCGATGCCGAGTTCGTTGAGGAGGGTGCCGTCGCGACGCGAGTTCGCCCAGTCGATCGAGGGCTCGCCGAACCAGATGCTCATGCCCTCGAGTCTGGCACGGCGCGGGTATTCCCTCAGCGGTCGCCGACCGACAGGATGTCCTCTATGCCTGACGCCCGCGCCGCCCTCCTCGCCCGCCGCGACCTCGTCGTCGACCTCGCGCGCGTGGCCTGTGTGCTCCTCGTCGTCGTGATCCACCTCATGATGATCGGCGTCGGCCTCGATGCATCCGGTGCGATCGTGGTCTCGCGTCCGCTCGAGGCGCAGCCGTGGTTCGACGCGGCCACATGGGTGGGGCAGATCATGCCGCTCTTCTTCGCCCTCGGCGGCTTCACGGCGGTGACGAGCTGGCGCAGCCTCCAGCGGCGAGGCGGCACTGCCGCCGACTTCATCCGCGCCCGAACGATGCGGCTCGCGATGCCCGCGCTCGCGCTGTTCGCGTTCTTCGCCGCCGTGCTCGGCGCTGCGACGCTTGCCCGGGTCGACCCGGTGCTGGTCGAGACGGTCGCGGCGGGTGCCGGTACCCCGCTCTGGTTCCTCGCCGCGTTCCTCCTGGTGCAATGCCTCGTCCCCGTGCTGGCCGGACTGCATCGACGGGCGCCGCGCCTGACGCTGACCTCGCTCGCCGCCGCAGCCGTGCTCGTGGACGCCGTCCGCGTCTCGAGCGGTGTCGTCGACGTGGGCCTGCTCAACCTCGTGTTCGTCTGGGGGTTCGCGCAGCAGTTGGGCTTCTGGTACGCCGACTGCTGGTTCCGCCGGCGTACGCCGCCACAGCTCGTCGGGCTCGCCGCCGCCGCCTATCTGCTCATGTGGCCGGGCGTCGAGGCGGGCTGGTACTCGTCAGACATGCTGACGAACCTGAACCCGCCGACCGCGCCGCTCATGCTGCTCGGCGTCGCCCAGATCTGCCTGCTCAGCGTGCTGCACACCCCACTCTCGGCCCTCATGTCGTCTCGCGTCGCCCAGGCGGCGGTGTTCTTCATCGGGAGCCGCGCCATGACGGTGTACCTCTGGCACCTTCCGGTGATCATCGTCGTCGCGGGGCTGACGCTCCTCGTACCGGGCGCGGCTCCCGAGCCGGCGAGCGCGGCCTGGTGGGCCAGCCGCCCCGTGGTGCTCGTCGTCGTGCTCGGCGTCGTGTGGCTGGTCTCGGTGCCGCTCGCGCGCTTCGAGGCGGTTTCGGCGACCGTCCCCGACGGATTCCGCCGCCCCCGGACGGCGGCCGTCGTGGTGGCTGCGGCGCTCGCGTTCATCCCGCCGTTCTCGGTCATGCAGTTCTTCCTCGACCTGCGACTCGCCCTCGTCGGCACCGTGCTGCTCGCGGCATCCATGCTGCTCGATCGACCGCGTCGGCTCCAGATGAGCGCGCCGGCGACTACGCGAGTTCGGCGATGATCGGGTGGATGGCATCGTCGAACGCCGAGGCATCCGATCGCAGTGAATCGGTGACCGCGACGCTCATCGCACCGATCCACCACACCCCGACCGCCGCGAACGGCACGACCTCGACGTTGAGCTCGAACGAGTGGGCACGGCGGCCGACCTCGCGTTCATGCTCGGCGATCGTGCCGGCGTAGGCGCGGTAGGAGTCGCCGCGTCGTGCGGCCGACGCGTTGCGGTAGCCCTCGTGCGCCCACTCGGCCCACGCCCGTGCGGCCTCGGCGTGCGGCACGATCGCAGCGGCGAGCACCTCGGCGTCGGACACCGGCAGCGCCACCTCGGTGTCGTACGCCTCGATGAGTTCGAGCGGTACCGGTGACGGATGCGCCTCGGGCTCGACGGTCATCGCCCACCACGCGCGCCACTGCCGCTCGAGCAGGTCGTGCTGGTCGATCTCGAGTTTGGCGCCGACCGCGCCGACGTCGCGCAGCCTCGGCAACTCGACCGGCGAGGCGATGCCGAGCGCCTCGCGCAGGTACAGGGCGAGCAGCACCGGGCGACTCGCGTTCTCACGGATCACCCACGACGGTGTGCCCCCGGACATACCGGAATTCTACTCGCCTCCATCGGGGAGCGGGCGGATGTCGCCGCGCGACGCGCGGGTACGCTTGGGGCGTGACCTCGAACTCGTCGTATGCTGCCGCCGGAGTCGACACCCACGCGGGTGATCTGGCCGTCGAACTCATGAAAGAGGCTGTCGCCGCCACGCACGGCCCGAACGTGCTCGGCGGGGTCGGCGGGTTCGCGGGCCTGTTCGACGTCTCGTTCGCGAAGGACTACGCGAAGCCCCTGCTCGCGACCTCGACCGACGGCGTCGGCACCAAGATCGCGATCGCGCAGGCGCTCGACAAGCACGACACCATCGGCCAAGACCTCGTGGGCATGGTCGTCGACGACATCGTCGTGGTCGGCGCGAAGCCGCTGTTCATGACCGACTACATCGCGTGCGGCAAGGTCGTTCCCGAGCGCATCGCCACGATCGTCACCGGCATCGCGCGCGCCTGCGCCGACACCGGCACCGCCCTCGTCGGCGGCGAGACCGCCGAGCACCCGGGCCTCATGGGCGCCGACGACTACGACGTCGCGGGCGCCGCGGTCGGCGTCGTCGAGGCCGACCGCCTGCTCGGTGCCGAGCGCGTGGCCGACGGCGACGCGGTGATCGCCATCGAGTCGAGCGGCCTGCACTCCAACGGCTACTCGCTCGTCAGGCACATCCTGAATACCAAGGCCATCGGGTACACGGATGCCGCAGCTGACCTCTCGACGACGTGGGGCGAGGCGCTGCTCGAGCCGACACGGCTCTACACCGGCCCCCTCGTGCAGCTGCTCGCCGGCCCCCATGCCGATGCCGTGCACTCCCTCTCGCACGTCACCGGAGGCGGCATCGCCGCGAACCTCGCGCGCGTGCTCCCCCGCGGTTCGTGGGTCGAACTCGACCGTTCGACGTGGTCGCCTGCCCCGGTGTTCCGCGTGCTCAACGACCTCGCCGGCACGACGCTCGAGTCGGCGGAGGGCACCTGGAACCTCGGCATCGGGTTCTTCGCCGTCGTCGCGGCCGAGGCAGCGGCATCCGTGATCGCGGAACTCGGCGGCCTCGGGCTGCCGGCCTGGCAGGCAGGAACCGTGACGATCGGCGATCGCGATGCTTCGACAGGCTCAGCACGGCGCCTCGACGGGTGGGAGCAGGGAGCCAAGGGCGTCGACGGCGGTGCCGTGCGCCTCGTCGGCGGCTACGCGAGCTGACCGGGCCGACCCGTGAGCTCAGCCGTCTCGATCGGCATCATCGGCACGACTCCGCCCGAGGTCGTTCGCGCGCTCGCCCCGCGCATCGAACGCCTCGGATTCGCGACCCTGTGGATCAACGACGTGCCGGGCGGCGACTCGCTCGCCGGGCTCCGCGTCGCGGCCGGAGCGACATCGACGCTCGGCCTGGCCACCGGGGTGATCCCGATCGACCGCCGGCCGGTCGACTCACTCGATCTCAGCGGGCTGCCCGCCGAACGGCTGGCGCTCGGCATCGGCGCGGGCAGGGTGACGACCCGACCCGTCGAGTACGTCGGCGCGGGTCTCGCGGCCCTGCGGGGAATCACCGACGCGCAGATCATCGTCGGTGCGCTCGGCCCTCGTATGCGTCGCCTCGCGGCAGAGCAGGCCGACGGGGTGCTCCTGAACTGGCTCACGCCCGCGGCCGGTCGCGTCACCGCGGGGGAGCTGCGTCGCGACGCGGCCGGTCGGGACGATCAGCACTCCGTGCGGTCGACGCTGTACGTGCGCACGATCGTCGACGAGTCGGCGCGGTCGGTGCTCGATCGCGAGATCGGGCGGTACGAGTCGGTGCCGGCCTACGCCGCGAACTTCGAGCGCCTCGGCTTCCGCGCCGCCGACGCGACCATCACCGACGCGGCGAGGCTCGCCGAATACGTCGATGGCGACCTCGATGAGATCGTGCTGCGCGCGATGACGCCCTCGAACTCGCTCGTCGAACTCGAGGCGTTCGTCGAAGACGCCGCCGCCTGGCGGGGTCGCTGAAGGCGTGCCGGGGTCGCTGAAGGCGTGCCCGACGCGTGCTGCACCGTGTGCGTGCCCGCGGCGCACCGACCCGGACGGGGTCATCAGCCGATCGAGACGATCAGGTGCGTGCGGCGAACGCGCAGGGAAGGTCGGCGACGATCAGCGAGGCTATGCGCGCTGTTCGCGCTGTTCGTCGCCGGTGACGTAGGTGTCGTCGTCTTCGGCGGCATACTCCGCCCACTTCGACGCCTCTTCGCTGTAATCGTCATGCGGCGAACTCGTGAGTTCGCGCTCAAGCGCGTTGTAGTCGGTGTTCGGGCTGAAGTACTTCAGCTCGCGAGCGACCTTGGTGTGCTTGGCTTTCTGACGGCCGCGCCCCATGCGTGACCCCCTTACGACATCTGGCCGGGTGGGATGGTCTTCACCCGGCGCTCATCTGATAGTTGAATTTCGTCCGGATGCCAGTTTAGCACCGCGCCGAGCCACCTTCGGTGGTATCCACACCCCCGAAATCGCGTGCAGCGATCGTGCTGCGGGCACACAGCAAGCCATGTTGAGATGGTCAGGTGATACCCGCCCCTGCACGCGCGAAGGTCGTGGTGATCGGCGCAGGACAGGCGGGGCTGTCGGTGGCGTACTACCTGCGTCGCTTCGAGCTCGTCGCCGACGAGGACTTCGTCGTGCTCGACCGTGCACCCGGTGCCGGCGGCGCATGGCAGCACCGTTGGTCGTCGTTGCGACTCGGCACGGCGCACCGCGTCAACGACCTGCCCGGCATGGCCGAGCTCGGACTGAGCTTCGACACCGCCGACCGCGACCTCCCCGCGAAAGAGGTCGTCGCCGACTACTACGGCAGGTTCGAGCAGCACTACGACCTTCGCGTGCACCGGCCGGTCGACGTGCGCTCCGTCGGGAACGAGGGCGCCGACCTTGTCGTGCGGTACGAAGACCTCTCGCCGAAGCCGGTCGAGGAGCTGAAGGCTCGCGGGCTGTTCGGTCGCCGTCGCAAGAGCTTCGAGGCCCCGGCGAACCAGCGCGCGCCGCAGCACGAGATCGTCACGAGCTTCCTCGTGAACGCCACCGGCACGTGGGGCTCTCCGTTCGTTCCCTTCTACCCGGGCATGGGTGAGTTCGCCGGCAGGCACCTGCATACCTCCGACTACATCGAAGCCGAGGACTTCCGCGACCAGCACATCGTCGTCGTCGGTGGCGGCACATCGGCCATCGGGTTCATGCTCGAGCTCGAGAACGTCGCGGCCGGGCTCACCTGGGTGTCGCGCCGCCCGGTCGACTGGATCGACCGGCAGGAGCTCGACCTCGAAGGCGCGTCGGCCGCCGTGGCCATGCAAGACGAGGCCGCGCGTTCGGGCCGCGCCCTGCCCTCGATCGTGAGCGGCACCGGCGTGCCGAAGAGTCGCCGCATCGCCGCCGGCATCGAGCGCGGCCTGCTCGTCGCACGCCCCATGTTCGACCGCATCGAAGCCGACCGCGTCGTGTGGGACGGCGACGAATCGGGCATGGCCCGTGCCGACGCGATCATCTGGGCCACGGGGTTCCGGCCCGAGCTGCGGCACCTGGCACCGCTCAGGCTGCGCGAGAAGGCCGGCGGGGTCACCGTCGGGCAGGGCGCGGCGTGGAGCGACCCCCGGGTCTTCCTCGCCGGCTACGGCCCGCAGGCGTCGACGATCGGCGCCAACCGCGCCGGTCGCATGATCGCGCGCCAGATTATGGCGATGCTGTAGCTTCCACTCAGGCCGGGTGGAGTGGGGGTGCGCGTCGCCGAGTTCGGCGGCAACTCAGGCGCGATTGCTATGTTGGCACCGAACTCGTCGCCCGTGGCTCCACCACGGAACATCCGTTCGACATCCCGCCTCAGGAGGCTTCTCGTCATGCCCACGTCACCCACCGCCGTCGCCCGCGCCGCGACCCGCACCAGCCCCGCAGCCCGCATGCGCGCGGTGGCGCTCGCTGCCGCGGCGCTCGCCGTCGCACTCGGCATCACCCTCGCGGGCGGCGCGCCCGCGTTCGCGCATGACGAGCTCATCGGGTCGAGCCCCGAGCCCGGTGAGGTGTTCGACGCCGCTCCGGCCGAAGTGTCGCTCACGTTCTCGGGCGCCGTCATCGAAGCGGGCACGGCGGTCGTCGTCGTCGACCACCACGGTGAAGAGATCGAGGTCGGCGCCCCGGTGATCGCCGGGTCCGACGTGACGGCGGCGCTGCCCGCTGACCTCGCGGGCGACTACCAGGTGCGCTGGCGCGTCGTCTCGTCCGACGGCCACCCGATCGAGGGCGCCATCGACTTCGGCGTCGGCGCCGATGCGACCGGCACCTGGACCGAAGAGGCGCCGCACGACGACGCCCCGGTCGACAGCGCAGCCACGAGCGAGTCCGAGCAGGCGGAGGACACCGCCGCGACCGGGCCCGATGGCTGGACCATCGCCGGATTCGTCATCGGCGCGCTCGGCATCCTCGCCCTCGCCGCAGCCCTCATCGTCGCCGCTCGCCGCAGGAGCGCCGGCCCCGGCGCAGGCCCGGGTGGTTCAGATGGGTCAGCTGACCAGTAGGTAGCCGCCGGCCGCGGCCGCGATTCCGAGCACGAGCGTCATGACGACGTTCAGGGCCGCGGCGCGCCAGCGCCCGCCGTCGACGAGCTCGATGGTCTCGACGCTCCACGTGCTGAACGTCGTGAGCCCGCCGCAGAACCCCGTGACGAGCACGAGCCGCAGGTCGCCGTCGAGCGCCGCGCGCTCGGCGAGTCCGATGAGTGCGCCCGCGACCGCCGAGCCGACGACGTTCACGATGAGGATGCCGCCGGGCAGGTGCCCCGGTCGCACCGGCAAAGCACGCGAGAGCGCGTAGCGCAGCACCGCGCCGACCGCCCCGGCGACGAGCACGGCGGCGACCACGAGGGGCGAGAGCGCGCCGGTCACAGGGTCTCACCCGCGTCGGTGACCTCGGTGGGCATGGGGCGATGCGCGATGAGCGACCCGATGCGCAGCCCGGCTGCCGCGGCGGCGAGCCCGCCGAGAACCGACACGAGCAGGTACGCGACCGCCGTCAGCCACTCGCCCTCGCGACCCAGCACCACGAGCGCCGCCGTGACGGCCGAGAGCGTCGTGAAGGACCCGAGCAGCCCCGGGCCGATGCCCGCCTTCAGCCACATCGGCGTCGACGGCCGGGTCCAGAGGCCGCCGACCAGCCACCCGAGCGCGAGGGCGCCGGCGAGGTTCACGACGAGGGTCTCGACCGGGAACGCGTCGTCGGCGTGCGGGAACGCGAGGTCGCAGGCGAGGCGGAGGCCGGTGCCGACGAGGCCGCCCAGGGCGACGGCGAGATACGAGCGCACCCCCAGAGGCTACGCCCGCTCGGCTGCTACGACGGCGACGGCTCGGCGAGGTCGTACACCCAGTTGTTCGAGGTCTGCCAATTGCCCGGCGGGTACTCGAACTCTTCTTGCCCCTCGAGCCGGAAGCCCGCCTTGCCGCAGATCGCGTTCGACCCGACATTGTCGACGCGGGGATAGGCCCAGAGGCGCCCGGTCTCACCGCGGGCGCGCGCGTCGGCGATGAGGACGAGCAGTGCCCGGGTCGCGATGCCGCGCCCCTGATAGGCCGACTCGACCGAGAACCCGCATTCGAGCGCGTTCGACTCGCCCGGGATCTCTCGCCGCCAGTAGCCGATGGAGCCGACGCCCTCGGGATGACCCTCGATGACGATGCGGAACATGCGTGCCGAACCCTCGCGCCAGAACCGCAGATAGCGCTCGTGGCGCGCAGCGAGCGCCTCATCGGTCTCGGGCCCGCCGAGGTTCGCCATCATCTCGGGCGTGTTGCCGCGCTGCAGGGTGGCGAGATCGTCGTCGGACCAGGGCACCAGTCGCACGTCTGCCATGCCCCCATCGAAGCACTCACCGCCGACACGCGAACAGGCTGCGGGTTGAGGAGCGCCGCCGGCGCGTCGGGAACCCGGATGCTCGCACGTCGCGTTTCGAGACGCGCACTCCTTCGTCGGGCGCTCCTCAACCCGCAGTTCGGCCGACCTCAGCGGTCGACGAGCGTCGCGAGCACGTCGGCGCGCACCTGCGCGAGCCGCGCCTTCAGCAGGGTCACCGACTCGGGAGACACCCGCCCCCGGTGCGCCTGCGTACGCAGATCGGTGCGAAGCTGCTGGCGGAACTCGTTCAGCACGAGGTCGGCCTCGTGCACGGCACGATTCGACTCTGCCTGCAGGTTGAACGCCGCGCCGCCGCTGCCGGCGCCCGTCGTGTCGGCGGAGCTCGCCGAAGCGGTCCTGGCCTGGCGCTTCGCCTCGCGCGCGGCGCTCGCGAGCTCTGCCCGCAACGACCGCATCGCGTCATTCACCTCGGCGCGCACGCCGTCGGCGAGCCGCCGCACCGAATCGGTGACCTCGTCTTCGATCGCGTCGAGCTCGTGCCGGCGGGCGTCGAGCTCGGCCCGGCCGGTGTCGGTGATCTCGTAGACCGTCTTGCGCCCGTCGGTCGTCTTCGAGACGAGCCCCTCCTCTTCGAGTTTCGACAGGCGCGGGTAGATCGTTCCCGCGCTCGGGCTGTACGTGCCGCCGAACCGGTCGCTGAGCGCCTGGATGAGCTCGTAGCCGTGGCGCGGCTGTTCGTCGAGCAGCGCCAGCAGGTAGAGGCGCAGGCTTCCGTGGGCGAAGACCGGCGGGGTCATGCCGACGCCTCGGGGTCGGCCGCCCCCGTGGAAGCCGAGCTGTTGTCGTGTGCGTGGCCCGCGGCATCCGCTCGCTCGTTCGCGGGGATCTCGCGACGCATGACCGAGATCGAGCCCGACACGCTGTTCGCGCCGAGGTCGAGCCACTGGCCGGCGAGCTCACCGGTGACGCGCTCGAAGCCCTTGCCGAGCATGCCCTTGATGGTCGTGTCGTCGAGCAGCACCGTGCCGCTCACCGTGTTGATGCGGTAGCGAGCCCCGCTGCCCGCGTCGAAGCGAACCGTGAGGTCGCCCGAGACGGTGTTCGTGTCGACCTTGTCGGGTGTGCCGAACGAATCGAGCACGATGTCGCCCGAGACGGTGTCGGCGCTGAACGAGCGCACGTCTCCGGTGGCGACGATGTCGCCCGAGACCGAGTGCGCGGTGATGCGGCCGATGTGGTTGCCGGCCGACATCTCGCCCGAGACGCTCGAGAGCTCGACATCGCCCTCGTGAGTGTCGAGCACGAGGTCGCCCGAGACGGTGCTGAGCTTCGCATCGGTGGCGAAGCCCGAGACGAGCGTGTCGCCCGAGACCATGCCGAGCTTCATGACGACGTGGCGCGGCGCGAGGATCGACACCTGCGCCTTGGCACTGCCGGCCCAGCCCTTGAAGACCTCGATGAAGTTGTCCCACCGCAATTGCGGGTGGTCGATGTCGAGCACGTCTCCGTCGATCTCGACCTTCAGGTCTTTCCCGGTGACGCCCGTGATCTCGATGCGCGCGCCGGGCTCGTCGTGCGCGATGACATCGACCTTGCCGCCGATGAGGCTGACCTTGAGCTTGCGCACGAGCTCGAGGTCGATGACCCGGGACTCGCCCGGGGCGATGACCCACTTCTCGATGGACATGTCGTGTTCTCTCCTTCATTCGCGATATATCGCGTTGGGCTTCTGGTAACACGATATATCGCGTTGCCCGGCCGCGCAAGTGTGATGTCGTGTGTTGCTCGTTCAGGGGATTTGGGTGACACGCCGTGCGACGAGGCGCCCCAGACGGCGAGTCGCCAAAATCCCCTGAACGAGCAGAAGGGCGGGCGGATGTCGCGGCGCTTGACATTGACGTGGCGTCAAGCTTTACCGTGGCAGGTGTCGGGTCGAGAACGGTCCGAAGGCCGCGAGAGCGAAAAGGAGGACGTCGTGGACTGGTCGATCCAGGAGATCGCGAAGCTCGCCGGTACGACGAGCCGCACACTGCGTCACTACGACGACATCGGGCTGCTCACGCCCGCGCGCATCGGGTCGAACGGCTACCGCTACTACGACGAGCCGGCGCTCGTACGCCTGCAGCGCATCATGCTGCTGCGCGAACTCGGGCTCGGACTCCCCGCGATCGGCGACGTGCTCGACCGTGAGGAGAGCGCCCCGCACGCCCTGCGCAGCCACCTCGAGTGGCTCAGGCAGGAGCAGCAGCGACTGGCGCGGCAGATCGCGTCGGTCGTGAACACCATCGGAGCACTGGAAGGAGGTGAACGACTCATGGCAGAGAACATGTTCGACGGCTTCGACCACACTCAGTACAAGGAGGAGGTCGAGCAGCGTTGGGGCAAGGACGCGTACGCGAAGAGCGATGCGTGGTGGCGCTCGATGAGCGCCGAGGAGAAGACGGACTGGCAGCAGCGGGTGTCGCAGCTCAACCGCGACTGGATCGCGGCGTCCGAACGGGGCATCGACCCGACTGGCGACGAGGCGCAGGCGCTCGCGCAGCGGCACTTCGAGTGGCTGCGCGGTATTCCGGGCACGCCCGGCAGTGACGGGCAGGGCCCGACGAAGGAGTACTTCGTCGGTCTCGCCGAGATGTACGTGGCCGATGAGCGCTTCGGCGCGAACTACGGCGGCCAGGCCGGCGCTGGGTTCGTGCGCGACGCGATGACGGCCTACGCCGACCGCAACCTGTAGAAAGCGCGCGATGGCCCCCGAGGTGTCCCGGCCTCGGGGGCCATTGCCGTGCGCGTCAGGGCGAGCGGATGTCCCGGAGCGCGGTTACTCGACGACCGCGGTCGCGCGGGGCGTGGGAACCGCGCGCGATGCCCGGGCCGGGACATCCGCTCGCACGCTGCGCTCGGTGCGCGAGCCGCGCTTGATCGCGAACAGGGGGATCGCGTACCCGCAGATCGGGCCGATGAGCAACGCGAACGCGACCGTGCCGATGCCGACGTTGCCGCCGAGCAGCCAGCCGGCGGTGAGCACGATGAGCTCGATGCCGGTGCGTACGATCCAGATCTTCCAGCCGGTGACGCGGTGCAGCCCGGTCATGAGCCCGTCGCGCGGGCCCGGGCCGAAATGAGCGCCGATGTAGAGGCCGGTGGCGGCGCCGAGCACGAGGATGCCCGCGGCGAGCAGGCCGATGCGCGGCCAGAGGTCGAGGCCCGAGGGGATCAGCCAGAGGCCGACGTCGGCGGCGGGGCCGACGAGCAGTGCGTTCATGACGGTGCCGAAGCCGAGGCGCTGGCGCAGGGGGATCCAGAGCAGCAGCACGACGCCGCTCGTGAGCACGGTGATGAGGCCGAAGCCGAGGCCGGTCTGCTTGGCGATGCCCTGGGTGAGCACGTCCCACGGGGCGACCCCGAGCTCGCCGCGCACGATGAGGGCGATGCCGATGCCGTAGAGGAAGAGCCCGGCGAAGAGCTGCACGAAGCGGCGCACGAGCACGGGTGCGGAATCGGTGGACCGGGGAAGGGTGAAGCGTGGCATGATGCAATCCAATTCCACGATTGGCCTTATGGCAAGAAGCCAATTGCGATAAAGTGGCTCGCATGGCGGAGTCCACCCTCAGTGCCCGTGCCCTCGATACCCTCCTCGGCGAGTGGCGCGGCGCCGGCAGCGCCTATCAGGCGCTCGCCGAGCGCGTGCGCCTGCTCATCCTCGATGGGCGCATCCCCGTCGACACCCGGCTGCCCGCCGAGCGCGACCTCGCCGAGCGGCTCGGGCTCAGCCGAACGACCGTGACGGCGGCCTACCGCGAGCTGCGCGAGCACGGGCTCGTGCTGAGCGTGCGGGGTTCGGGCAGCGTCGCACGGCTGCCGGGCATCCCCGCGACCCTGCCCGCGCCGCCCGACGCCGAGTACATCGACTTCTCGAAGGCCGCCCCGCCCGCGTTGCCGTGGCTGCCCGACGTCGCGCGTGCCGCGCTCGACGACCTGCCGGGCCAGCTCGCCGACTCGGGGTTCGACCCCATCGGCACCCCGGCACTGCGCGCGGCGATCGCCGACCGCTACACCGCGCGCGGCCTGCCGACCACGCCCGAGCAGATCATGGTGACCATCGGCGCGCAGCACGCGATCGCCCTGCTGTCACGGGCGCTCGTCGGGCGAGGCGACCGCGCCCTCATCGAGGCACCGACCTACCCGCACGCGTACGAGGCCCTGCGCGCGGCAGGCGCGCGGCTCGTCCAGGTCTCGGTCACGCCCGCCGACGCCGATCCCCACGACACCGATCCGTTCGATACCGACCGCCTCGACACCGACCCCGACGACCTCGACGACGAGGTCGAGGCCATGACCCGGGCCATCCGCCATTCGAACCCGGTCGCCGCGTACCTCATGCCCGACTTCCAGAACCCCACCGGGCGCTCGATGAGCGTCGGCACGCGCGAGCGAGTGCTCGACGCCGCCGCTCGCCAGGGCACCGTCGTCATCGCCGACGAGACCATCGCCGAGCTCGACATCGATCGCGCGACATCGTATCTGCCGCTCGCCGCGTACGGCGACGCGGTCATGGTCGGCTCCGTCGGCAAGACGGTCTGGGGCGGCATGCGGGTGGGGTGGATCCGTGCCGACCGGCCGCTCATCCGGCGCCTGCTCTCGGTGCGCTCGCCGGGCGATCTCGGCACGCCCATCATCGAGCAGCTCATCGTGACGCGCCTGCTCGAGCGCATGGACGACATCCTCGACCTTCGCCGCGAGCAGCTGCGCACCGGCCGCGCTCGGCTCGAGGGGCTGCTCGCCGACGCGTTCCCCGACTGGCGTGTACCGCATGTCGATGGCGGCATCGTGACCTGGGTCGGCCTCGGCGCGCCCGTGAGCTCGCAGCTGGCGCTCGCCGCTCGCGCGCAGGGCCTCATCATCGCGGCAGGGCCGCGATTCGGCATCGACGGTGCGTTCGAGCGGTTCCTGCGGTTGCCGTTCTGCTATCCGGCCGAGACGACGGATGCCGCGGTGCAGGCACTCGCGCGAGCGTGGCGTTCGCTCTCGCGGACGCCGGTGCCCGAAGACCAGGGCCTGCTGACGTCGGTGGTCTGACGCGATCCCCGCTCGTGCGCGTGTTCGGTAGGCGGAGATTCTCCGGCGCCCGCGTCACCGAGGTCTACGCGTCAGCTTCGCGGACGACTCGGCTCGTGGTGATCCGGACCCGGCATCAGGTCCAGTCGCGCGCGCCGCGCGCAGCCCAGTAGACCGCCGGATCCACGGCGAGCGCGGCGAGGGCTGCGACATCCGTCGACGGGGCTCGCGACGCGAGGTTCGAGTCGAGCTGGCGGCGCGTGACCGCACCCGAGAGCACGAGGTCGCACCACGACTGCGACCGGGCGGCGCCGATCGCGAACGCATCGATCGACTGCCCATCGGATGCCGCGAAGTCGGCAGCGGCTGGCTCGCCGGCCGCGCCCGCGGGGCTCAGCCGGCCGTTCGCGACCGCCTCCTTGACCACCACGAACCATCCGGCGTCATGCGCGCGTGCGAGTGCCGGGCCGGCCGACGGCTCGAGCAGGTTCCACGTCGCCTGCACCGCGCTGAACGGTGAGTTCTCGAGCTCGCGGGCGGCGTCGAGCGCATCGCCCTGGCGCGGCCCGCTCGTCGAGATGCCGACGCGCACCCCGGTCGTGGCGAGCGCGCGCAGGCGATCGAGCAGGGCCGCGTCACCGAGGGCCGGGCTGCCGGGCGTGAGCGAGTGGATCAGGTACAGCCCGGGCGCGGCGCCGAGCGCGGCGAGCGTCTCGGGCCACTGCCGCTCGAACATCGGGAGTGAGTGCTCCTTGCGCTCGTGCACCTCCGCGTCCATCTGCCATCCGCCGACGTATTCGTAGCCCCACTTCGACTCGATCGTGAGCTCGGCGCGGCGCTCGGGGTGCTCGGCGAGCCACGAGCCGAGGAACTCCTCGGCGAGACCGTACGAGCGGGCCGCATCGATGAATCGGATGCCACGTGCCCATGCCGCGTCGAGCATGTCGTGTGCGTGCTTCCGCATCACGGCGACGGTGCGGTCGCCGCCGAGGTCGAGCCGACGGCCGGTGGTGATGTACGCGGGGCGCCCGAGCGCGGCCAGGCCGAGCCCGATCGGGGCGAGGCCGCTGCGCACCATCCGGATCACGCGCACGCCCTCCTCCACGCTCGCCATGCCATCGGCGACGAACCCGTGCTTGCGGTAGAAGGCCTGCGCCCGCGGGTTCGGGTCCGCGACCCAGAGCACGGCCGATTCCCTCCGGCCGAGAACCGCATCCAGCAGGGCGGCGCCCGCACCCGAGCCGTGCTCGACCTCGACGACGTACAGCACGTAGAGCTGCGCGTCCCACGGCCCCTCGGCGTCCTGCGGAGGGGCCGTCATCGCGATGCCGATGACCTCGTCGCCGCGCTCGGCCACAGCGACGCGGTTCGCGCGGTAGCGCTCGTCGGTGAGGACGGTGGTCCAGAACCGTTCGCGAAGCCGCGGCAGCTCAGGATCATCGAGGACCTCGTCGCGCATCAGCCCGCGATACGCCTCGCGCCACGATCGCACGTTCACGCGCGCCATCTCGGCCGCGTCCGCGGCTCGCGCGGCCCGAATCCTCAGCGGGGAGACCATGGCCGAACCCTACTCGTCGGACTCGCGACATCCGTTCACCTCGCGGCAACCGCGCTGTCGCCGGGCGGGAGCACGCTGACCGGGTACATCTCTCACCCGACAGGAGCATCTCCGCATGAAGCGAGCAACACTCGCCCGGTGCACGGCCGCGGCCGCCGCATCCGTCGTCGCACTCGGCACCCTCGGCGCCGTGCCGGCCCTGGCAGCCGACCCAGCACCCGGGTTCGCGCGCACCGCGACCTACCCCGTCTACCTGAACGTGCCCGCCGGCGTCGACCCGGCCGACGAGACGGTCGCCGAGATCTCGGCGGCGTCGCCCGATGGCAAGACGGTCGTGTACACCGACGCGCTCGGCAAGCGCATCGGCTTCCTCGACGTCACCGACCCGGGCTCGCCGGTCGGGCTCGGCACCGTCTCGCTCGCCGAACTCGGCCACGAGGACGACCAGCCCACCTCGGTCTCGATCGTCGGCGGGCACGTGCTCGTCGTCATCGACGAGACGGGTGGCGCGTTCACCGCTCCGAAGGGCCGGCTCGACGTGCTGCGGCTCTCCGATCGCGAGCGGGTGGCGAGCATCGACCTCGGCGGCCAGCCCGACTCGATCGCCATCTCACCCGACGGCACGTACGCCGCGATCGCCATCGAGAACCAGCGCGACGAGGACATCGAGGTCGACGGCGTCGAGGGCGGCATGCCCCAGGCTCCGGGCGGGTTCGTGCAGGTCGTCAAGCTCACGCCCTCGAAGCCCTCGAACTGGAAGGCGCGGCCCGTCGCATTCGACACCCGCGCCGCGCAGGCGATCCTCGCCGACGCCGGACTCTACGGCGCCACCGACCCCGAGCCCGAGTACGTCGCGTTCTCGAGCGAGGGCGAACTGGCGGTGACGCTGCAGGAGAACAACGGCATCGCGCTCATCGACGTGCGCACGGGCAGGCTCACGGGCGCCTTCTCGACGGGCACCGTGACCGCCGACGGCTTCGACACCGACGACGACAAGGTCATCAGCGCGACCGACTCGCTCGTCGACGTGCCCCGCGAGCCCGACTCGCTCGGCTGGGTGGGTGCGAACCTCGTCGCCACGGCGAACGAGGGCGACCTCTTCGGCGGCACGCGCGGCTGGTCGATCTTCGACGTGCGCACCGGCGAGGTCGTCTGGGACGCAGGCAGCTCCTTCGAGCAGCTCGCGGTCGCGCACGGCGTCTACAACGACGGCCGGGCCGACAACAAGGGCCCCGAGCCCGAGGGCCTCGCGATCGCCGAATTCGGTGGCACGACGTACGCGTTCGTCGCGAGCGAGCGCAGCAACATCGTGGTCGTCTACGACCTCACCGACCCGACGAGCCCCGAGTTCGTGCAGACCCTCTTCGCGACGAACGGCCCCGAGGGCATCCTGCCGATCCCGTCGCGCGACCTGCTCGTCGTCTCGAGCGAAGAGGACGAGGCGTCGGCCGGCGTGCGTGCGGCGGTGAACGTCTATGCCTTCGGTTCGGATGTCGCGAGCCGGACGAGCATCGTGAGCGACTCGGTCGACGGCGAGGCGATCGGCTGGCTCGCGCTCAGCGCCCTCTCGGCGAACCCGGCCGACCCGGGCACGATCTTCGCGGCCAGCGACAACGCGCTGAAGCCGTCGACGATCTTCACGGTCGACGTCACGGGCGCCCAAGCCCGAATCACCGATTCGCTCGTCGTGACGCACGGGGGCAGCCCCGCGAACCTCGACGTCGAGGGCCTCTTCGCCCGCCCGCAGGGCGGCTACTGGCTTGCGAGCGAGGGCGCCGCCGGCGCCGCGAACTCGCTCGTGCGCACCGATGCCGCGGGAGCGGTGGTCGAGACCGTCGCGCTGCCCGCCGAGATCACCGCGCACATCGGCAAGTGGGGCCTCGAGGGCGTCACGGCGACCACAGACGCTTCCGGCGCCGAGGTCGTGTACGTGGCCGTGCAGCGCCCGCTGTGGAGCGACCCCGCCGGGGCGGCCGAACCCATCGACGGCGACGGTGTGACCCGCATCGGCCGTTACGACGTGGCGAGCGGCGCCTGGACGTGGTTCGGCTACCAACTCGAGGCGACCTCCGCGGCCGGTGACTGGCTCGGCCTGTCCGAGATCACCGCCGTCGACGCCGACACTCTCGCGGTGATCGAGCGCGACAAGCTCAACGGGCCGCGCGCGGCGATCAAGCGCGTCTCGACCGTCGAGGTCGGCGGTGTGACGGGCGTGACGGGCCTCGGGGCTCCGGGCGGACTCCCCGTGCTCGAGAAGACGGTCGCGATCGACGTGCTGCCCGAACTGCAGTCGATCGACGGCTGGACGCAGGAGAAGCTCGAGGGCCTCACCATCGGCGGCGACGGACAGGTGTACGCGGTGACCGACAACGACGGTCTGAACGACGCGACCGGAGAGACGGTGTTCCTGCGCCTCGGATCGGCGGCAGAGCGCTTCTGAGCCGAGCGCGCTCGGCATGCAATCCGGGTGGCGGACGACGAGCGTCGTCCGCCACCCGTTCGTCGATTTCGCTCTCAGCGGGGGAGAACCCCCGAAATTCGCCGGCCGGTGACATTCGCGGGGGTCGCGGCTGCGAGAATCGACCAATGCATCTGCTCGCCGCGCTCAGCATGAAGAACCGCGCGCTCATCGCGCTGGTCACGGTCGTCGTCGCGATCTTCGGCGGCATCTCGCTGACGAGCCTCAAGCAGGAGCTCGCGCCGTCGATCGCCTTCCCGCAACTCTCGATCGTGACGAGCTACCCGGGGGCGTCGCCCGACATCGTGAACACCGACGTCTCGACGCCGATCGAGACCGCGATCCAGGGCATCACCGGGCTCGAATCGACCTCGACCACGAGCTCGACGGGCCTCTCACGGGTCACCGCGAGCTTCACCTACGGCACGGACCTCGCCTTCGCGGAGCAGAAGCTGCTCTCATCGGTGAACCGCATCGCCGGCCAGCTTCCCGAAGACCTCGACCCCCAGGTCATCGCGCTCAGCCTCGACGACTTCCCCGTGCTGCAGATCGCCGTCACCGGGGTCGACGACATCAGCTCCCTCTCCGACGAGATCGAACGCACGACCCTCGCCGAGATCACCGACGTCGACGGCGTGCGCGACGCGACGCTCATCGGCGAGATCGGCCAACGCGTCACGATCACGCCCGACCCCGTTCAGCTCGCCGCGTTCGGCATCACCCAGCAGGCCATCCGCGACGCGCTCGCGCAGAACGGCCTGCTCGTACCGGCCGGCTCGATCACCGAGGGCGACTCGACCTTCGCGGTGCAGACGGGCGCGCGGCTCGGCAGCGTCGATGAGATCGCCGAGTTGCCGGTGGTCGGCGCGACCCAGCAGCAGCCGGCGCCCGACGCCGGCGGCGGTGCCGAGGGAGTCGAAGGGCTTCCCGACACCGGTGCCGGGGTTCCGGGCGTCGACGCTGCCGTCGGCGCGGCGACGACGGTCGCGGTTCCCGTGGCCGCGACGATCGCCGACGTGGCGACCGTCGAACTCGCCGACAACCCGGTGACGAGCATCTCGCGCGTCGACGGCGAGCCCGCCCTCACGATCTCGGTCACCAAGCTGCCCGCCGCGAACACCGTCGAGGTGTCGAACGCCGTCACGGCGCTGCTGCCCGACCTCGAGGCGTCGCTCGACACCACGAATCCCGGCGCGTCGTTCACGGTCGTGTTCGATCAGGCGCCCTACATCGAGCAATCGATCGAGTCACTCGCGACCGAGGGCCTGCTCGGCCTGGTGTTCGCAGTGATCGTCATCCTGGTGTTCCTGCTCTCGATCCGGGCGACGCTCGTCACGGCGATCTCGATCCCGACGTCGGTACTCGTCACGTTCATCGGTCTGCAGGCGGCCGACTACACCCTCAACATCCTGACGCTCGGCGCGCTCACCATCGCCATCGGCCGAGTCGTCGACGACTCCATCGTCGTCATCGAGAACATCAAACGCCACCTCGTCGACGGCGTCGACAAGGCCGCCACCATCGTGCACGCGGTACGCGAAGTCGCCGGAGCCATCACCGCGTCGACGATCACCACGGTCGCCGTGTTCGTGCCGCTCGCGTTGGTCGAGGGCGTCACGGGCGAGCTGTTCCGCCCGTTCGCCTTCACCGTGACGATCGCGCTCGTCGCGTCGCTGTTCGTGTCGCTCACGATCGTGCCCGTGCTCGCATACTGGTTCCTGAAGCCCGCGAAGCTGCACAAGCACGAAGACGAGGCCGAGCTCGCGGCGGCCGCGTTCGTCGACGACGTGTGGCTCGCGCCCGAACTTCGCGGACCCGACGGTGAGGCCGGCCTCGGTCGTTCCGCGGGCGACGCGGATGCGACATCCGCTCGCCCCGCGCCCGCCGCTGCGACCGCGACGTCTGACGCGCCGGCCGCCGTCGGGGCATCCGATCGGCCCGCCCGCGCCGGCACCGTCGACGAACTCGAACACCCGTCGCGCCTGCAGCGTGGCTACCTTCCGATCATCGAGTGGACGCTCAAGCACGGCGTCGTGACCATCATCGTCGCGGTGCTCATCCTCGCCGGCACGGTCGCGCTCACGCCGCTCATGAAGACGAACTTCCTCGGATCGTCAGGGCAGAAC
Source organism: Agromyces humatus (assembly GCF_021228295.1). GTDB lineage: Bacteria > Actinomycetota > Actinomycetes > Actinomycetales > Microbacteriaceae > Agromyces > Agromyces humatus. The sequence continues at coordinate 130,928 of NZ_JAJQPD010000007.1, read as the reverse complement.
ACGTTCCAGGTCTCGCAGGAGCTGCCCGTGGGTACGAGCCTCGACGCCATGGATGCGGCATCCGAGCCCGTCGAAGACGCGATCCGCGGCACCGAGGGCGTCGAGATCGTGCAGACCTCGATCGGCACCGGCTCGAGCCCGCTCGCGGCGGCATTCGGCGGGGGCGGCGCGACGATCACCTACTCGGTCACCACCGATGAAGACGCCGATCAAGAGGCGCTGCAGGCCTCGGTGCGCGAGTCGGTCGACGAGCTCGACGACGTCGGCGAGGTCACTCTCACCGCGGCGAGCGGGTTCGGCGCGTCGAACGACATCGAAGTCGACATCACCGCGTCGAACGCCGTCGACCTGCAGACGGCAACTGACGCCGTCGTCGACGAACTCGGCGGCGTCGACTCGATCACCCAGGTGTCGTCGAACCTGTCGGAGTCGCGCCCGTACATCGCCGTCGAGGTGAACCGAGCGGATGCCGCGGCCGCAGGCTACTCCGAGGTCGCGCTCGGTGGCTTCGTGTCGGCCGCGATGGCGCCGCAGACCGCTGGTTCGGTCGTGATCGACGAGAAGACGCTGACGATCTACCTGGCCACCGAGAATCCGCCGACCACGATCGCAACGCTCTCAGCGCTCGAGGTGCCGACGCCCACTGGGCTCGTGCGGCTCGACACGCTCGCGACCGTGGCCGAGGTCGACGGGCCCGCCTCGGTCACCACCGTGCAGGGGCTGCGCAGCGCGACCGTGTCGGCGACCCCGTCGGGCGACGACCTCGGCACCGCGAGCACCGCCGTCTCGTCGGCCGTCGCCACGGTCGACCTTCCCGCGGGAACGACCGCGTCGCTCGGCGGCGTCACCGCCGACCAGACCGAGTCGTTCTCGCAACTCGGCATCGCGCTGCTCGCGGCGATCCTCATCGTGTACATCGTCATGGTGGCGACGTTCCGTTCGCTGCTGCAGCCGCTGCTGCTGCTCGTGTCGGTGCCGTTCGCGGCAACCGGTGCGATCGCGCTGCAGGTCATCACCGGGATCCCGCTCGGCGTCGCATCGCTCGTCGGCGTGCTCATGCTCGTCGGCATCGTCGTCACGAACGCGATCGTGCTGGTCGACCTCGTGAACCAGTACCGCGACCGGGGCATGAACGTGCGCGACGCGCTCGTGCACGGGTCATCCCGACGCCTGCGGCCGATCCTCATGACCGCGCTCGCGACGATCTTCGCGCTGCTGCCACTCGCGCTCGGCATCACCGGCACCGGCGGCTTCATCTCGCAGCCGCTCGCGCTCGTGGTGATCGGCGGCCTCGTGTCGTCGACCGCGCTCACCCTCGTGGTGCTGCCCTCGCTGTACGACCTCGTCGAGGGCGGGCGCGAGCGTCGGCGCGCGAAGCGCGAGGCCCGGGTCATCTCGGCGGGTTGAGGAGGGAGCGAAGCGACCGTCTCGAAACCAGTGAGTGCGGGGCGGGCTTCGAGACGGCGCTGACGCGCCTGCTCAACCCACGGGGTCAGGCGCGGGCGTCGAGCGCCGCGGCCTTGGCGAGCAGGGCGTCGCGCTCGCGCTCGTTGCCCGTGAGGCGCGCCGCGAGCTCGAGCTCGGTGCGCGCCTCGGCGGTGCGGCCGAGCCGTGCAAGCAGTTCGCCGCGAACCGCCGGCAGGGGCGCGTAGCCGGCGAGCCTGCCTCCGCCCGCGAGGTCGTCGACGATGCGCAACGCCGAGGCCGGCCCCGTCGACATCGCCACCGCGACGGCCCGGTTCAGCTCGACCACCGGTGACGGTGCGAGGCGCCCCAGCGCCTCGTAGAGCAGCGCGATGCGGGCCCAGTCGGTCTCATCGGCCGTGGGCGCGATCGCATGGCACTCGGCGATCGCCGCCTGCAGCCCGTACGACGCCCGACCCCGCCCGATGCGGTCGGCGCGAGCGAGGGCGGCAGAGCCCCTGGCGATCTGCGCACGGTCCCACCGGGAGCGGTCCTGCTGGTCGAGCGGGATCGGCGTTCCGTCACGCGCCGTGCGCGCCGCGAAGCGCGACGCGGTGAACTCCATGAGCGCCACGAGCGACTGCGCCTCGGGCTCCTTCGGCATCAGCCCCGCGACGACGCGCGCGAGCCGCAGGGCCTCGGCCGAGACATCCGGTCGCACCCACTGCTCGCCCGAGGCGGGAAGGTATCCCTCGTTGAAGATCAGGTAGAGCACGCTCAGCACCGATCCGAGACGCTCGGCGTACTCGTTCGGCTCGGGCACCTCGAACGGCACCTTCGCCGCGCCGAGGGTCTTCTTCGCGCGCACGATGCGCTGCTGGATCGTCGCGGTCGGCACCAGGAACGCCCGCGCGATCTCGTCGCTCGAGAGGCCGCCCACGATGCGCAGCGTCAACGCGATCTGCGCCTCGCGTGAGAGCACCGGGTGACACGAGACGAAGATCAGTCGCAGGATGTCGTCGTCGATCGTGTCGGGGTCCCAGAAGGTGTCGGATGCCTCGCCGCCCTGCTGCTCGAGGTCGCGGGCCATCGCCGCGTAGCGCTCGTCGAGCCGCTCGCGCCGGCGCCAACCGTCGATCGCGCGGCGCTTCGCGACCGCGGTGAGCCAGGCTCCGGGGTTGCGCGGGACGCCCTCGTCGGGCCACTGCTTGAGCGCCTCGACGAGGGCCTCCTGCGCGAGATCCTCGGCCTGGCCGACGTCGCCCACGAAGCGCGTGAGGGTCGCGACGATTCGCGCCGACTCGATGCGCCACACCGCGGCGATGGTGCGTCGGGCACGGTCGGCGGCGTCGGCGTCCGCCGCATCGACCGCGCCCGGGACATCCGTCGCATCGATTCCTTCCGGGGGTGCTTCTGCGCCATCCACACCGCGTGTCGCGGGCGGATCTGGCGGGAATGCACCCCCGGAACGATTGGGGGAAACGGATGCCCCGCCAGCCGGGTCGGTCGTCATGGGATCAGCCGTTCGTGCCGGCGGCCTTGCCCTCGAGCTCCTCGCGCCAGCCGGCCTCCTTCTGGATCCACTCGTTGTCCTGCGGGAAGTCCTCGAGTTCGTTGACGCGACGCACCTCGAGGCGCGTACCGGGGCCGAGCGGGCAGCGCTTGGCCCACTCCGCGGCCTCCTCCTTGCTCGAGACCTGGATGATCCAGAAGCCGTTGAACAGTTCCTTCGCCTCGGCGTAGGGGCCGTCGGTGACCACGGGCGGGGTCGAGTCGAAGTCGACGACGAAGCCCTCCTTGGCGTCGGCGAGCCCCTCGCCGGCGAGCAGCACGCCCGCCTTCATGAGCGACTCGTTGTACGCGCCCATCGCGGCGATGATCTCGGTGAAGTCGAGCTCGTCGTATGCCGCGTAGCCCTCGTCGTTGGCCCGCATGATCAGCATGTACTTCATGGTCGTCTCTCCTTGTTCGGGAGCGAGCGTGAGTGCCCGCCTCACTTCGACGTCGAACAGGGATGGGCCGGATCGACATCGATCGAGAAATTCTTTCGACCCATGCTGGCATGACGCTCGCTGGGCGTCACGGGCCGCGCCCGAGTGCGTCCACGGCGCAGGATGAGCGGGGTGGCGCCCTCGCATAGGCGTGGTGGCGGGGCTGTGGTCCTGCATTGCGAATGAATGCCCGAGCACGGGACATCCGTCGCAGGGGCAGAATGGTCGCATGGAACGCACCGACACCGACGTCGACACCTTCCTCAGGGGCGTCGAGGGCAGGCAGGGCGACGATATGCGTGCGCTCGACGAGTTGATCGCCGCCGAGCTCGCGGGGCTCGAGCGGGTGATGTGGGAGGGTCCGATGTGGGGCGGCACCGACCAGCTCATCGTGGGGTACGGCGGAATCAGCCAGCCGCGGCCGCGCGGCGCTTCGGTCGAGTGGTTCCTCGTGGGCCTCGCCGCGCAGCAGCGGCACCTGAGCATCTACGTGAATGCCGCCGAGGACGGCGCCTACCTGGTGAAGGCGGCGGCCGATCGGCTCGGCAAGGTCAAGGTCGGCTCGGCGGCGATCACGTTCGCGACCGCTGCTGACGTCGACCTCGACGCGTTGCGCTCACTGCTGTGCCGGGCGCGCGAACTCACGCCCGACGCGCGTTGACGTCGGCGCCTCCAATCTTCACGCCGGAGTGACGCTGTTCCGCTGGAGTATGCGAATTCGATCACTCCAGCGGAACACCGGACTCTGGTGCGTGCCCGGCGGCGACGGTCGCGTGGCGGGAGGGAGCCCCCGCGACCGGCCCGAGCAGCGGATGTCCCGGGCGGTGGCCGTCGCCGCGGCTCAGCGCGCCCGGGCGAGCACCGCGCGCGTCGACGCCTCGGGCCGCAGGTCGAGCCGGCGCAGCAGCTGCGCGTTCGCGGCGACGATGATCGTCGAGAGCGACATCAGGATCGCACCGACCGACATCGGCAGCACGAACCCGACTGGCGCGAGCACGCCCGCGGCGAGCGGCACTGAGATGAGGTTGTAGCCCGCGGCCCACCACAGGTTCTGCTTCATCTTGCGATAGCTCGCGCGGGACAGCTCGATCACCGAGAGCACCGAACGCGGGTCGGATGACGCGAGGATGACGCCGGCCGACGCGATCGCGACATCCGTGCCTGCGCCGATCGCGATGCCGACATCGGCCTGCGCGAGTGCCGGAGCGTCGTTCACGCCGTCGCCGACCATGGCGACCGACAGCCCCTCGTGCTGCAACTCCTGCACCTTTGCGGCCTTGTCTTCGGGGCGCACCCCGGCGAAGACCCGGTCGATGCCGAGCTGCGCGGCGACCGTGCGAGCGACGGGTTCGGCGTCGCCCGTGATCATGACGACCTGCACGCCCAGCGAGCGCAGCGCGTCGACGGCCTGCTTCGATTCGGGGCGCACCTCGTCGGCGAGCGCGATGGCGCCGGCGACCTCGCCGTCGATGAGCACGTGCAGCACCGTCGCCCCGGCCTGCGCCCACGCGACGGATGCCTCGAGCGGGGGCCGACCCACGAGCTCGAGCATGCCCGGCCCGCCGACCTGCACGATTCGCCCGTCGACGCGCGCCCTCACGCCGATCGCGGCGGACGCCTCGAAGTCGTGCGCTGGTCGGCCGGCGACGCCGCGTCGGGCGCCCTCGGTGACGATCGCCTTGGCGAGCGGGTGCTCGGAATCGCCCTCGGCGCCCGCCGCGAGGGCGAACAGCTCGTCGATGCTGAGCGCGTGGCCAGGGGCGACCGCGGCGTTCGTGACGGCGGGTTCGCCCTTCGTGAGCGTTCCGGTCTTGTCGAACAGCACGGCCTGCACGGTGCGCATCGTCTCGAGGGCGAGGCGGTCGGTGATGAGCACGCCGCCGCGGGCCGCCCGCTCGGTCGCGATCGACACGACGAGCGGGATCGCCAACCCGAGTGCGTGGGGGCAGGCGATGACGAGCACGGTGATCGTGCGGATGACGGCATCGTCGGGGCTGCCCGCGAGCGTCCACGCGATCGCGGTGACGGCGGCGGCGCCGAGCGCGAACCAGAACAGCCACCCTGCGGCACGGTCGGCGAGGCGCTGTGCGCGCGAAGTCGACGCCTGAGCCTGCGCGACGAGTCGCTGGATGCCCGCGAGCGCGGTGTCGTCGCCGACCGCCGCGACGCGCACCCGCAGGGCGGTGTCGGTCGCCACGGTGCCCGCGACGACCCGGTCGCCGGGGCCGCGGCTCACCGCGACGGACTCGCCCGTGATCATCGACTCGTCGACCGCCGCGGTTCCGTCGACGACCTCGCCGTCGGCTGGAACGCGTCCGCCGGGACGCACGATCACGAGATCGCCGACCTGCAGCGCCGAGGGGGCGACCGTTTCGATGACGGATGTCCCGTCGCCCTCGTCGGTCGAGCCCGCCGAGACCACCCGTTCCGCCTCATCGGGGAGCAGCGCCGCGAGCGCGTCGAGCGCCGATGAGGTCGCCGCGATCGAGCGCATCTCGATCCAGTGGCCGAGGAGCATGATCACGATCAGGAGCGCGAGCTCCCACCAGAAGTCGAGGCGGTGGTCGAGCAGGCCGAGCGTCGCACCGAGCGACGCGAAGTAGGCGACGGTGATGGCGAGGCCGATGAGCAGCATCATGCCGGGCTTGCGGGCCTTGAGCTCCGACCAGGCGCCGGTGAGGAACGGGCGGCCGCCCCAGAAGTACAGCACCGTGCCGAGCACGGGGGAGATCCACGGGATCAGCGGGTTGTCGGGCAGGGAGTAGCCGATGATGTCGGCGAACATCGGGCTGAACAAGATCGTGGGCACCGCGATGACGAGCATGATCCAGAACAGGCGGCGGAACTGGCCGACGTGGTCGCCGTGGCCGCCGCCGTGCCCGGCGTGCATGTCGTGTCCGGCGTGCATGTCGTGTCCGGCGTGCATGTCGTGTCCGGCGTGCGCGTCGTGCCCGACGTGCGCGTCGTGCCCGTTCGGCACGGTGTCGGTCGCGTGCATTTCGTGAGCGTGGTGGCCGTCGCCGTCGTCACCATGGTGCTCGTGCATGTCGTCGCGGGTCATGTTCATAGTGTCCTCCGTCGTCACTCCGCACAACCATATACCCCCATGGGGTATTCCGTTCGGTTGTGGGAATCGTCGCGGCAACTGAGGATGAAGACATGGCGAACCTTCCGGAAGCGGCCATCGACCTGTCAGACCTCCCCGACCCGGTCCGTACCGATGCCGCATCCGTCGCGAGTGCGCTCGGCGTCGATCCCGATCGTGGCCTCTCGAGCGACGCGGCCGCGCGACGGCTCGCCGCGATCGGGTCGAACGAGCTGCGCAGCACCGAACGCAACCCGCTGTGGCGGCGCATCCTCGCCCAGTTCACCGACCCCCTGATCGTGCTGCTGCTCGCTGCGGTCGCCATCTCACTCGTCGCGTGGATCATCGAGGGCGCCGAGGGCCTGCCGATCGACGCGATCGTGATCTTCGCGATCATCCTGCTGAACGCCGCGCTGGGCCTCATCCAGGAGGCCCGAGCCGAGAAGGCGGTCGCGGCGCTCGCCGTGATGACCCGTGCCCAGTCGACGGTGCTGCGCGACGGCGAACTCGTCACCGTGCCGAGCGCCGAACTCGTGCCCGGCGACATCCTCGTGCTCGCCGAGGGCGACCAGGTCGGCGCCGACGGCCGGCTGTTCCGCGCGAACGCGCTGCGCATCGCCGAGGCTTCCCTCACCGGCGAGAGCTCCGCCGTCGAGAAGCATCCGACGACCATCGAGCGTTCCGAGTCGATTCCGCTCGGCGACCGCACCGACATGGTCTACAAGGGAACGGCGGTGAACCGCGGCACGGGGCGCGCGATCGTCACATCGACCGGCATGTCCACCGAGATGGGCGCGATCGCGACGATGCTCGACGAGACGGCGGAGGAGCCGACCCCGCTGCAGAACGAGGTGAACCACCTCGGCAGGATGCTGGCCCGCATCGTCATCGTCATCGCGATCGTCGTGATGGTCACGATCGCGCTCATCGAGGGCATCAGCACGCCCGCCGAATTCGTGCAGGTGCTGCTGCTCGGCGTCTCGCTCGCGGTCGCAGCCGTGCCCGAGGGCCTGCCCGCCGTGCTGTCGGTCGTGCTCGCGCTCGGCGTGCAGCGCATGGCGAAGCGGAACGCCGTGGTGAAGAACCTCTCGAGCGTCGAGACGCTGGGGTCGGCATCCGTCATCTGCACCGACAGACCGGCACGCTCACGACGAACCAGATGACCATCGAGCGGGTCGTCACGGCATCGGGCACGGTCGACCTCAGCGGCGTGGGCTATGCGCCCGTCGGTCGCGCGACGAGTCGCGGCGGCGAGCTCGGCGAGGACGACGGACTGCACGGGGAGGCGCAGTTCGTGCTCGGCGCCGGCTCGCTCGCCAATGACGCCCAACTCGCCGAGCACGACGGTGAGTGGGAGATCCAGGGCGACCCCACCGAGGCGGCGTTCCTCGTGGCGGTGCGCAAGCTCGAGGGCACCGCGGAGCGGGCATCTCACTACGGCCGCGTCGGCGAGGTGCCGTTCAGCTCCGAACGCAAGATGATGTCGACGGCACATCGGCACGAGAACGGCGCGGTACTGCTCTTCAGCAAGGGAGCGCCCGACGTGCTGCTCGAGCACTGCTCCCGCCTCCAGGTCGGCGATGCAACGGTGCCGCTCGACGCCGAACGCCGGGCACGGGCCCTCGCCGACGTCGATGAATTGTCGGATGCCGCGTTCCGCACGCTCGGCGTCGCCTACCGTCCGGCACCCGAGCTCCAGAACATCTCGGGCGGCGAGGACCGTCCGCTGATCGACGAGTCGCATGAGCACGACCTCGTGTATGCCGGTGTCGTCGGCATCATCGACCCTCCGCGCCCAGAGGCCAGACCGGCGATCGCCGAGGCGCACGCCGCCGGAATCAGGATCATCATGATCACGGGCGACCATCCCGCGACGGCCGCGCGCATCGCCCGCGACCTCGGCATCATCGCCGACGACGGCATCGCCCTTCCGGGAGCCCGCCTCGACGACATGGACGAGCAGGAGCTCCGCGACACCGTTCGCTCCGTGTCGGTGTTCGCGCGGGTCGCTCCCGAGCACAAGCTGCGCATCGTCGACGCGCTCCAGGCCGACGGGCAGGTCGTCGCGATGACCGGCGACGGCGTGAACGATGCCCCGGCGCTGAAATCCGCCGACATCGGCGTCGCGATGGGCATCACGGGCACCGAGGTCACGAAGGAGGCGGCGAAGATGGTGCTCGCCGACGACGACTTCGCGACGATCGTTCACGCCGTGCGCGAGGGCCGGGTGATCTTCGACAACATCCGCAAGTTCCTGCGCTACCTGCTCTACTCGAATATGGGCGAGGTGCTGACCGTGTTCTTCGGCATCGTGTTCGCCGGGGTGCTCGGGCTGACTGCGGCGGCCGATGGCGGACTCGTGCTGCCGCTGCTGGCGACGCAGATCCTCTGGATCAACCTCGTCACCGACTCGGGACCGGCGCTCGCGATGGGCGTCGACCCCGAGATCGACGACGTCATGGCGCGGCCTCCGCGTGGGATCCACGATCGTGCGATCGACACCGGCATGTGGATCGGCATCGCCGTGACCGGCCTCGTCATCTCGGTCGTCACACTGCTCACGATGGACATCTTCCTGCCCGGCGGGCTGATCCCCGGCGGCACCGACACCCTCGAGGTGGCCCGAACCGCCGGCTTCACGACGCTCGTGTTCGCGGCGCTCATCACCGCGTTCAACGCACGGTCGGCCACGTCGAGTGCGTTCCGGGGGCTGTTCTCGAACGCATGGCTGTGGGGCGCCGTCATGCTCGGCGTGGTGCTTCAGGTGGCGGTCGTCTCGCTGCCGCCCCTGCAGGTGGCATTCGGCACGGCCGCGCTCGACGGCACGCACTGGCTGGCGTGCGCGGCGATGGCATCACTCGTGTTGTGGGTCGAGGAGGTCAGGAAGTTCGGCATTCGCGTCGTCGAACGGCCGCGAGGGCGAGCCGATGCCGCGGTGCTGTGAGGGGAGTGCGCCGCGGGCAGCTGATGGGCCGCATCGAGTTCTTCCCGCCGGTCGGCTGCTGGGACGCATCGCCGCGCCGGCACCCGTCGAGTCCGGGATCGCAGACGCGTTCGATGCGGGATGCCTCGGCACGAGGCATCCCGCATTGCTAGCTTCGAGGCATGTCGACGCTCTCGCACGATCCGCTCTGGCCACGCGCGGGTGACTGGCCCTCGCTCGACGAGCTGCCCCCCGGGGCATCCGTCGATCTCGCACTGCTCGGCGTGCCGGCGTCGCGCACCTCGCTCTCGCCGACGAACGCGCACGAGACGCCCGCGGCGATCCGGGATGCGCTGCGGCGGTACAGCCCGGCGCTGATGCCCGACCGGCGCCCGGCCGTCGACCGCGGCATCGCCGCCGAGGCATCCGACCCCGTCGACCTGGCAGCCCTGCGCTTCGCCGACGCCGGCGACATCGTCGACCCCGACTCGGCCGAGGGCGAGGCCCGCACGATCGCCGCGGTTTCGGCGGCCCTCGAACGGGCCTCGGCGCTCATCGCGCTCGGCGGTGACAACTCGGTGACCGTCGCGACGGCGCTCGGCGCGTGGGGCGACGACCTCGCGACCGCCGGACTCGTCACGATCGACGCGCACTACGACCTGCGCGACGGCGTCAGCAACGGATCGCCCGTGCGCCGGCTCGTCGAGGCCGGGCTCGACCCGCACCGCATCGTGCAGATCGGCATCGCCGACTTCGCGAACTCGGCGGCCTACGCGCAGCGGGCCGCCGACCTCGGCATCACGGTGATCCACCGCGATGAACTACACGGGCGCGACCTCACCGAGGTCATGGCGGGGGCGCTCGAGATCGCCGGCGCCGCCGGCGGACCGGTGCACCTCGACGTCGACGTCGACGCGTGCGACCGGTCGGTCGCGCCCGGATGCCCGGCCTCGGTGCCGGGCGGGCTGGCTGCGTGGGAGTTGCGGGCGCTCGTGCGCGCCGTGGCATCCGACGCGCGGGTGCGCAGCGCCGACCTCGTCGAGATCGATGCGACCGCCGACGCCGCCGACGGGCGCACCGTCCGGCTCGCGGCGCTGTGCGTGCTCGAGTTCGGCGCCGGACTGTTCGCGCGAATCTGACGCGGCGACCCCTCGCGCGACGGCGCGCGCGGTGGCAGACTCGGCACCATGAAGACGCTCGTACTCGTGCGTCACGCGAAGTCGAGCTGGGACGAGCCCGGCCTCGACGATCATGAGCGTCCGCTCAACGAACGCGGACTGCGCAACGCCCCGGTGATGGGCCACCGTCTCGCCGAGCGGGGCACCGTTCCCGACGTGATCCGGTCGAGCACCGCCGTGCGGGCGCGCAGCACCGCCCAGCTCATGGCGCGTGCGATGGGCCTCATGCATGAGCACGTCGAGCTCGACGAGCGCCTCTACGGAGCGTCGCCCGAGACGATCCTCGAGATCGCGGGAGAGATCGACGACTCCATCGGCACCGTGATGCTCGTCGCCCACGACCCCGGGCTCTCGGACCTCGCGTTCTCGCTGTCGGACAGCACGATCGAGCACATGCCGACCTGCGCGATCGCCGAGTTCCGCTTCGACATCGAGAGTTGGCGCGACGCCGTCGACGCCGACCCCGTCGACGTCTGGTTCGACACGCCCCGTTGATGTGCGCGGGTCAATGTGCGCGGAGCACCCTGACCGCCGAACGGATGTCCTGGACCATCAGGTCGGGCTGCTCCCATCCGGCGAAGTGGCCGCCCTTCGCCAGCTCCTCCCAGCGGACCAGGTTGTTCGCACCCTCGACGGTGCGGGGCACCGCGGAGCCGAGATCGTGCGGCATGGCGACGATCGCAAGCGGGGCCTCGGACCTCTCGGGTTCGACGCCCCAGCCCGACGCCCCCTCCTTGTAATACCGCATCGACGACCAGATGGTGGCGAAGTGCCAGTAGATGCTGACGGTGGTGAGCATGTCGTCCTTGGAGAAGACCTCCTCCGGCGAGTCCTCGGCGGCCGACCAGTCCCTGAACCGCTCGACGAGCCAGGTCAGCAGGCCGACCGGTGAGTCGGTCAGCGCCAGGCCGAGGGACTGCGGCCGGGTTGCCTGAACGATCGCATAGCCGCCGAGCTCGTACTGGTAGCTCATCGCGCGCTCGACGGCACGCGCCTCTCGCGGGTCGCTGAACTCCGCCGTCTCGGGTGTGAGCTCCTCGCCGCCGAGCACGTCGGTCAGGTGCAGGCCGACCAGGTGCTCCCGGTCGATCAGGCCGATCGAGCGTCCGATGAGTGCACCGGTGTCGTACCCGTGCACGGCATACCGCTGGTAGCCCAGCCGCGCCATCAGCGTGACCATGGCCGCGGCGGCCCGGTCGGTGTTCCAGCCGACCGCGGGACCGGATACACCGAAGCCGGGAATGGTCGCGATGACCACGTCGAACGAATCCTCGGATTCGCCGCCGTGCGAGTCCGGGTCGACCAGAGGGTCGATCATCGGGAGGAACTCGGTGGGCGCCCCGGACCACCCGTGGAGCAGGAGCAGCGGCGTGGCCCCGTGGTTCGCGGAGCGAACGTGGAAGAAGTGCACGTCGTGCCCGTCGATCGGGGTGGTGAACTGCGGGACGGCGTTGATGCGCCGCTCCTGCGCTCGCCAGTCGAACTCGCTCGCCCAGTACGTCACGAGCTCCTTGGCGTAGTCGACCGGGACACCGTGGTCCCAGCCGGTGCGGGCGTCTTCCACCGGCCAGCGGGTCTGCTGCAGCCGGGTGGTCAGCGCGGCCAGGGACTCGTCGGGCACGTGAAGCGTGAAGGGGCTGATGGTGGTGTTCTGTTCGTTCATGGCCCTCACGCTACGGGGCGATCCGGTCAGGTTCTGTCCGCTTCGGGCGGCCCCGAGGAAGACCCTCCACACACCGCCCCCGGGTGTCTGCCCGAGGTCGGCGGCGAGCTGCGCGACCGTGTCGTGGTCATCGCGCAAGCGGCTTGCCAAGACGTTCAGGCGCACCCACGAGACGTAACCAGTCGCCGAGCTGTCCGTCGGCTTCGCCACAGCGGAAGCCGACATGGCCGTCTGGGCGCACGGCCACCACCCCGCGTCCGGGATGGCTGACGATTCGGTGAATGTGCACGAGCGCTCGCGGCTGTCGAGTGCCGAGCAGGTCCGGGTCCCATCGCGCATCGCGTTCGAGGAGAACATGGATACCGGGCGCCGCCGTCAACTCGTGCAGGCGACCGACTCGACCGTCGGTGGTGACGGCGGCGTCGGCAAGCCGGTGCCCGGGGCGGGGCCACCGGTGGTTGCGAGGGGCGCCGTCGCGCGAGATGCCGCTCTGCCCGTAGTGGACATAGGGCTGTGCGAGCAGTCGGACCGCGATGGCGGTGAGTCGCTTCCGACGGAGCAGCGCCGGCATCACGGGCGCAGCGAACGGCAGTAGCCCGCCGCGGAGCAGCCGAGCGGCCGGATTGGGTGAGGCTTCGGCGAAGAAGATCGCGTGCGTCAGGGCGAGGACACGGCGGGCGGCTCGGCGCCGCTCCTGGTCGTAGGAGTCCAACAACCGCCCGTGCCCGCTCCCGACCGAGGCGAGCCCGAGCTTCCAGCCCAGGTTGGCGGCGTCGAGGATCCCGTTGTTCATTCCCTGCCCGCCTGCGGGCGAATGCGCATGAGCCGCATCGCCGGCGAGGAACAGTGCGCCTCGACGGAACGGCTTCGCCACTCGTCGCTGGAGTGGAATCCGCGCCGACCAGCGGACGTCACTGATCGTCGCCGCCAGGCTCGACTCCTCGAGGAGCCGTCGCACGTCGTCCGCGGGTGCGGGGAGGTCGAGCTGACCGAAGGCTGCGCTGGGATCGGGCTCAGCGGGGCGGGTGGCCAGCATGCGCCACGTGGACCCCTCGCCGAGCGCGAACAGGAACGCGAGCCCCGACGCGTTCACGGCGACATGGAGCATCCCCGGCTCCGGGGCATCCTGGAGCTCGAGGTCGGCGAGCAGGGCCTCGACACGGTACGGCGCACCGCTCCAGGTTGCGCCCATCACACTCCGCACGGTGCTGGACTGGCCGTCGCACCCGGCGATGAACCGACACGGATGGAGTTCGAGCCTGTCGTCAGTGGTGCGGAGGCTCGCGGAGACGAGCCGACCACCGGACGAGAACGACGAAACGCCCAGGAACTCGACTCCCCACTCCACTCGGACGCCGTGCTCCTCGAGGGCCGACCAGAGCACCTCCTCGACATCGGCCTGACGCACGAGCGTCAGATGTGGGAAGGCCGTGTCCGGCAGATCGACATGGCCGAGTTGCACTGGCACGACACGCCGGCCGAAGTGGATCCGAGCCTCTGGCGCGGTATCCGCCCGGTCGAGGAGGGCTTCGCTGACGCCGAGCGGACGGAGGCACTCGAGGGCTCGGGCGTGGAGCATCATCGCGCGGGAAGGCCGGACGCGCTCACGGCGCCGATCGATGATCCGGACGCGTGCGCCGTGAGCGTGCGCCTGCAGCGCCAGAGTCAGGCCTGTGGGGCCCGCGCCGACGACCAGGACGTCGGTCTCGGTGGTCATGTCACTGCGACCAATCGCCACCACGCGTCATCCGATGCTGCTGCCGATGCTGCTGCCGTCGATGTCAGATCCGGGTCAGCCAGGACGTCGTCGCGGTGCAGCCCGGGAAGGACCCGGTACCGTATCGAGCCCGGGACGCTGCCCAACTCGAGTACCCGCCAGAGTGCCGCGGCGTAGTCGCGAGCCTGCTGCGGGCCGTCCCACTCGTAGACCCCTCGGTACACGCCCGACGCATCATGCGCGCACCAGAGCTTGGACACGTAACCCGGGAATCCTACGAAGAGCGGGGTGTTCAGGAGGCTCTCGGCCTCGAAGAGGCGGTGCAGCGCCCGGCCCCGGAGGAGGCGGAGCTTGAACGCGACGACGAGCACACAAGGATCGGCAGGCAGGCCGCGGTCGACGACCGTCTCACGGTAGACCCGCGCGGTGCTTCCATCCGCGAAGCGCAATACGCGGCCGACGTTCCCGCGGGGGAGATGCACGCGCCCGCGGGCGAGCATCACGACGCTCGTCCGCACGCAGCGGCCCACCGCTCGCCATGCTCCGCCCCTCGGCGCCGGTCCCCACTCGGTCGACATCATGCACCCCGTTCCATGGTCGGCACTCCATCAGGTTCCACCTCGGGTACCGCGACCAGGCGCTCAGCGTGACCGTCTCGCAGGACGAGCTGCGCATCACGTCGGCCGAGGGGAGGCGGCGCTCAGGAGCCGGGCGTGATCTCGACCTTGCGTGGCGACGGCACCGATTTGTACGGCACGGTGACACGGAGTACACCCTGGTCGAACGTCGCAGTCACGGAGCCCTCATCGGCCTGCTCGGGCAGGATGATGCGGCGGTAGTAACTGGAGCTGCTCTCGCGCACGACGTACTTCTTCTTCTTGTCCCCTTCGGTCTCCCGCTCCTCCCGCTGTGCACGGATGACGAGCGCGCCACCGTCGATGTCGACGTCGACGTCCTTCTCGGCGAAGCCGGGGAGGTGCGCTTCGACGGTGAGCTTCGAGTCGTCCTCCGTGTAGATGTCGGTCGTCGGTGCCGCGTGGCGGCCGGTGCTCGAGGACATCTCGGAGAACAGCCGGTCCCGCAATCCGACGAGGTCCGAGAATGGGTCGAAGCGTGCGAGTGACGTGGCCATGATGGCCCCCTTCCTGAGCGTTCGATCTCACACTAGGGACTTCGAGTGCGCTGTCCCGGGTCGAAGGTCCCTCGTCGCGTGGTCGAGCTCGTCCACGGTGATCAACGACGCGGCGGTGGTGCGCTGACCGTAGCCTGGTGCGCCCCCAGCCCCACGCGCTGCAGGTGCTCGGGCACGTGGACAGGCCAGTGGAGCTCCCGCTTGATGCGGGCGCGAAGCGTGTCGGCCGCGGCCGGCTCGCCGTGCGTCACGTAGACCGCCTCGGGCGGCCGGTCGACGGCGCCCATCCAGGCGAGCAGCTCGTCGGCATCGGCGTGCGCCGAGAGGCTGTCCATCGCGACGACCTCGGCACGGATCGGCACGTCCCGGCCGAAGATCCGCAACGATCGCGCGCCGCCGAGCAGCGCCGATCCTCGCGTGCCGCCGGCCTGGTAGCCGGTGAGCACGATCGCATTGTGCCGATCGGAACCGTACGCGACGAGATGGTGCAGGATCCGCCCTCCCGCGAGCATCCCGCTCGCCGAGATGATGATCATCGGGCCGCCCCGCAGGTTCAGCAGCTTCGAGTCGTCAACCGTGTGCACACTCGTCGCGAGATCGTACATGCGCTCGATCTCCCGGGCGTCGAGCCGGTGCTCCTCGGGGTAGCGCTCGTAGATGGCGGCAACGTTGATCGCCATCGGGCTGTTCAGGTAGATGGGGATGTCGGGCAACTCGCCGCGGTCCCGCAGCCGCGAGAGGTGCAGCAGGATCGTCTCGGTACGGCCGACCGCGAACGCCGGGATCAGCACCACGCCGTTCTTCTTCGCGACCCGGCGCACGACCTCGCCGAACACCGCCTCGGGATCCTCGTCGGCGTGGAGGCGATCGCCATAGGTCGATTCGGTCACGAGCACGGTGGCGGGTTCGAGTGGGCGCGGGGGTCGCATCAGCGGGTCCGAGGCACGCCCCAGATCGCCCGAGAAGTGCACGACGCGCCCTCCGACGCTCACCCGCACGCCCGCGGCGCCGAGGATGTGACCGGCGGGCACGAACGTGAACTCGAGCCCCCGAGCGATCTCGTGGGTCGTGTCGAAGCCGATCGGCCGGAAGCGATCGAGCGACCGCGTGGCATCCGCCGCCGTATACAGCGGCGTCGGATTCCGATGCGACGACCAGCGACCGGATGACGCGTGCCGCGCCTCCTCTTCGAGGAGGTAGCCACTGTCGGGCAGCACCACGCCGCAGAGTTCGGCGGTGCCGGGTGTCGTGTAGACGGGGCCGCGGAAGCCGTCGCGAACGAGAGCGGGCACGTATCCCGAGTGATCGAGGTGCGCGTGCGTCAGCACCACCGCGTCGATCGACTCGGGATCCACGGGAAACGGGGTGCGATTGCGCTCGCGCAGCACCTTGTAGCCCTGGAAGAGTCCGCAGTCGACGAGAATTCGCGTCGAGTCGAGTTCGATGAGGGTCTTCGAACCCGTCACGCTGTCTGCTGCGCCGAGGAACTGGAGTCGAGCGTTCGTCTGGGGCATGACAGCATGCTCGTCGTCGACATTCCTGGAGTACGGGTCGAAGGTCACATGCAGCTGTCGAACTCGCTATGTCCCGGCGACCGGCGCGTTCTCCAGGCCTGGCCCGGCCGGCCAGGCGACCGACTGAGACTCAGCGGATGCCGCGGCGCGGCGCCCCGGGCGAGCAGGCGGAGCACGATCCGCAGGAGGGACCTTCGGCCCGGATGAGGGCATCGGCCACCTCTATCGTTTGAGGACTATCCGGGGGGTACGGTATGCGTCCGATCGAAGTGCGCGATCTGCACAAGGCCTACGGCGACGTGCAGGCGGTCGACGGCGTCTCGTTCGAGATCGAGCGCGGCGAGGTGTTCGCGCTGCTCGGACCGAACGGCGCCGGCAAGACGACCGTCGTGGAGATCATCGAGGGTCACCGCACGGCGGACTCGGGCGAGGTGCGCGTGCTCGGGCACGACCCCGGCCGCCGTGAGCGGGAGCTGCGCGAGCGCATCGGCATCGTGCTGCAGGAGGCGGGGTTCGATGAAGACGCGACCGTCGCCGAGCTCGTGCGCCTGCACCGCAACCTCTACCCGAGGCGGCTCGACGTCGACGCGGTGATCGAGCTCGTCGGGCTGACCGCGAAGCGCGCGGCGCGCGTGCGGACGCTCTCGGGCGGGCAGAAGCGCCGGCTCGACCTGGCCCTCGGTCTTGTCGGCGACCCCGAGGTGCTGTTCCTCGACGAGCCCACCGTCGGTTTCGACCCCGAGGCGCGGCGGCAGGCCTGGTCGATCGTGCGCGACCTGCGTGCGAACGGCACGACGGTCCTGCTCACCACGCACTACCTCGACGAGGCGCAGCACCTCGCCGACCGCGTGGCCATCGTCGTCGCGGGCCGGCTGGTCGCCCTCGATTCACCGAGCGAGCTGGCCGCGCACGGCCGTGAGACCGTGATCGCGTTTCGCACGACGGAGCCGACGGATGCCGCCGCCCTCACGTCCCGCGGACTGTTGGAGTTGCTCGGCGACGGCGCGGCGCTCGAGTCCGACGGCGCCGGATGGCGTCTGATCACGGATGACGCGACGCGCACCCTGCACGCGGTGACGACCTGGTCGCTCGAACGCGGCGTCCCCCTCGATGCGATCGAGGTGCGGCGCCCGACCCTCGAGGACGCGTACCTCGAACTCGTCGGCGAGCACCCGGTGCACGCGGGAACGGACGAGGCGGTGCGGGCATGACCACGGTGCCCGAGGCATCCGTCGCCGGCGGACCGCCGCCCGCAGTCGACACCGGACGTCCGGGGCCGTTCGGCCTGACCGCGAGCCGCAGCGCCCACGTCTTGCGATCGCTCTGGCGCGCCCGCATCGCGTTCGTCTTCACGTTCGGGATGCCGCTCGCGTGGCTCATCCTCGTCGGCATCGTCGCTGGCAATGAGGTGATCGATCCCGTGACCGACCTTCGGGTCATGCAGTTCGCGACGCCGACCGCGCTCGCGATGGGCTGCCTGTTCGCCACCCTGCCGTCGATCGCGATCGGCGTGGCCCTCGATCGCGAGTCGCTCGTGCTGAAGCGATTGCGCGGCACGCCGCTCCCGTCGTGGGTGTACGTCGCGGCGCAGGTCGTCGCGGTCGCGCTGCTCGCGGCCGCATCAGTGGCGGTCGTGCTCGCAGTGGCGATCCTCGCCTACGGGGTCACGGTGCCCGGTGATGCCGTGCTCCCCCTCGTCGTGACGATCGTCGTGGCGCTCCTCTCGTTCAGCGCGATCGGCATCGCGGTCGCGTCGTTGGCGTCGTCCGCCCGCTCCACCGAGGCGATCACGATCGGTGCCGTCGTGGTGCTGTCGTTCATCTCGGGCGTCTTCATCATCGGGGGCGAACTGCCGGAATGGCTGGAGCAAGTCGCGTGGGCGTTGCCGCTCAAGCCCTTCGTCGTCTCGTTGCAGGAACTCTTCAACCCCTACGACGACCTGCCCTGGAATCTCGGCCATCTCGCCCTGATCGCCGCGTGGGGCGTGGGGGGCGCCATCGTCGCCGCCCTGGCCTTCCGCTGGGAGCCGCGCGCGGGACGGCGGGCGGCGGCCCGCGCGGCGGCGGGCGAGGGGCGCGCGGCGGCGGGCGCGGCGGCAGGGCGGTCGGGTGGCACGTCGGCCGCGGCCATCCTCGACCGCGTCGAGTCCGGGCAGCCCACGGCCCTCACGAGGACGCTCGGTCAGGTCGGCGCTGCCGTGCGGTCCACCCTGCGACGGCCCGGCGACCTGTTCTTCGCGGTCGCGGTTCCGCTCGGGCTCGTCTGGCTGCTCGTGACGCTGCAGGGCGGCGGCGAGCGCGACGGCATCCCGCTCATCACGTCGACCGCCGCGGCGATGTGCGCGTGGGGCGTCGCCGTCGTGGCGTTCATGAACACGGCCGAGTGGTTGGCCCGCTCAGCCGAGCAGGGCATCCTCAAGCGATGGCGCGGCACACCCCTGTCGACCGGCGAGATCGGCGTGGGTCGAGCCGTTGCGGCCGTCGTGGTGGCGTGGGTGATCGCCGCGGCGATGCTCCTGCTCGGTGCGGCGGCCTTCGAGTTGCGTACGACGGCGACGGGCATCCTGCTGAGCGCGGGCGTCGTGGTGCTGGGCGTGGCGGCGCTGGCCGCCTGCGGCGTCCTGCTCGCGACCGCGGTGCCAGATGCCCGAGCCTCGGGTGCGGTCGCACTGCTGCTGCTCTTCGTGATCGCCTTCTTCTCCGACGTCTTCGTCGTGGGCGGCCCCGACTGGATGCGGACCGTCGGCGCGTTCTTCCCGCTGACTCACCTGCGGCAAGGACTGCTCGAGGCATGGCGCCCCGACGGGCCCTTCATCGCATGGGCAGCAATCGGGATCCTCGTTGCGTGGGCGGCGGGCGCAATGATCGCCACCTGGATCCTCGAGCGTTCCCGTGGGGCGAGCTGGACGGCGGCCGGTCGCCGGCCGAAGACCCCGCGCGACGCGGCGTGACGGGGCATCCGTCAGGCGCCCTCGCCACATCACGTACCAGATGGGCGTGAGCGAGGGACGACCCTTCGCTGACATGGTCGCAAGGCGCATGCCGCGGAAAGGGGCGAAAGTCCCCTGCGACAAGCGCCGGGACCACTACGTCGGATATCTCGCCGACCCCGACGGGCACGTCCTCGCGTTCGCCCACGAATCGGGCTCGTGACGGCGTCGTTCGCTGAGCACATCCCGCGGGACCTTCGGCCTGCAGACCGATCCGGCCCCGGCATATCCTGCGCGCATGGGATCGACGGACGTCCGTCAGCGCGGCGTCCAGGAGCGGGCGCTATGGGGTCGATGGGTGCTCGCGAACGCCACCGGCGAGGGAATCGGACTCGGCGGGTCGCTCCTCGTGGGCGTCGGGATCGTGTCGCTGCTGGGGGCGCAACTCGATCCATGGGTCGACATCGGTGTCGCACTCGTCGCCGTGGCGCTCGGAACGTTCTTCGAGGGCGTCGTCGTGGGCTACGCGCAGTGGCGCGTGCTGCGTGATCCGCTTCCGGCGATGTCGTGGGGGTCGTGGGTCTGGGCGACCGCGATCGGGGCGGGCATCGCTTGGCTGCTCGGGATGCTGGCGAGCACCGTCATCTCGCTCGTCACCGGTCCCGCCGACACCGCCGAGGCCGGTGCGGCCGCCCCGGCGGAGCCCGCACCGGTCGTGTTCTACCTGGCCGCCGCGGCGCTCGGGCTCGTGCTCGGACCCATCCTCGCGAGCGCCCAGGTCGTGGTGCTCAGGAGGTACGTGGCGCATTCCTGGTGGTGGATCCCCGCCAACGCCGTCGCCTGGGCGCTCGCCCTCCCATTGACCTACCTCGGCCCGAGCATCATGGCCGACCTGGGCGTGAGCGTGCTCGGCGTCGGCATCCTGCTCGCGAGCGTCGTCGCGGCTGGGGCAATCGTCGGCGCCGTGCACGGGTCGGTACTCATACGGCTTCTGCGCGAGCCGATCGCGACGGCCGGCCACGGCTGACTCGGCGATCGAGGGATGCCGCGTCGACGCGGTGATCGGAAGGGAAAGGCCATGGCGACGATGCGCGCGTGGCGGACGGGCACATCCGCCGGAGAACTCCAGCTCGTCGAGGCGCCCGTCCCGGTGCCGGCCCGCGGCGAGGTGATCGTTCAGGTCATCACCTGCGGAATCTGCCGCACCGACCTGCATGTGATCGACCACGAGATCCCCGTGCATCGGCCCGGCGTGATACCCGGCCATCAGGCGGTCGGCCGAGTGGCCCGACTCGGCTCCGGGGTGGACGACGTCGCGGTCGGAGACCTTGTCGGCGTCGCGTGGTTGCGCCACACCTGCGGCACCTGCGAATGGTGCCGATCGGGCTCGGAGAACCTGTGCCCGCGCTCCGAATACACCGGCTGGGACGCGGACGGCGGTTTCGCCGATATTCTCGCCGCTCCGGCCGCGTTCGTCTATCGCCTGCCGGCTGACGCCGACCCGGTCACGACCGCGCCGTTGCTGTGCGCCGGCATCATCGGATTCCGTGCGCTCAGCCGGGCGAACCTCCCACCCGGTGGCCGGCTCGGGCTCTACGGCTTCGGATCCAGCGCTCACCTCGTCGCGCAGATCGCGATCGCCGCGGGCGCCGGCGTTTCCGTGATGACGCGCGGCGAGCAGAACCGCGCACTCGCCCTCGAGCTCGGTGCCGGGTTCGTCGGCGAGGAGGCGGCCCCGCCGCCGGAACCGCTCGACTCCGCCATCGTGTTCGCCCCGGCAGGCGGTCTCGTTCCCGTCGCGCTCGCAGCGACCCGCAGCGGCGGGACGGTGGTTCTGGCGGGCATCGAGATGTCGGACATCCCGTCGATGTCGTACGAGGCGTCCCTGTTCCGGGAGCGCGACCTGCGCACGGTGACCGCCAATACCCGGGATGACGGCGGTCGGCTCCTCGGCCTCGCCGCGAACCTCGGGTTGCGCCCGAAGGTGACAACGGTTCCGTTCGATTCGCTGGGCTCGGCGATCGACGACATGCGGCACGGCCGTGCACGCGGGTCGCTCGTACTGACGGTCGAAGGTCCGGTTGGGTGACCTTCGGCCCGGTCACCGGCGGCCTGAGGCCGCATCCTCAGGGCCCCGTTCTCATCGGCCTCGCGCTCGCTCTTCGTCCCTGGCTCCTGATCGACCGAATGCCCGGCGCCGCGCGCATCCTGTGAACTCGGGACCTTGGGCCCGCGCGACTGGGCGGCCCGGGCATATCCTGCACGCGTGGAATCGACCGGTCGTGTCGTCCATTCGGACCGGAGTCCACGGCCGATCGCAAACGTAAGGAGCATCGTGCTCACGCCGGGATTCTGGGTGGCCGGAGTCGCCGCATTCGTCTTCGCGGCCGGCACGCTGTCGGGTTGCACGATCAACTTCATGGACGCCGACGACGACCGTGGATCACGGATGATGGGCGACCCTGGGCCGGGTGGCGGAATGACGGGTGACTCCGACTCCGACGCCGGCGGCTTCAGCCCTGGCGACATCATGTTCGCGCGGATGATGATCCCGCATCACCAGCAAGCCATCGACATGTCCGAGCTCGCGCTCGAGAAGTCGGCGGACCCGGATGTACAGGCCCTGGCGGAGCAGATCCGCGAGGCCCAGGCATCCGAGATCGTGATCATGGAGGGATGGCTCGATGAGGCAGGGCGACCTCGCATGCCGATGGGAGACGGCATGGGGATGGGGATGGGCGGGATGCTCAGTGACGCCGAGATGACCGAGCTGGAGAATGCGACGGGCGCGGAGTTCGACCGGCTCTACCTCGAGGGCATGATCACCCATCATGAAGGCGCCATCGTGATGACGCGGATGATCCTGGACTCGCGGAACCCCGAAGTGAGAGGGCTCGGCGAGGCCATCGTCGAAAGCCAGACCACCGAGATCGAGCTGATGGAGCAGATGCTCGGTCGTTAGGTCGGGCGTCGGGTTCACGGAACCTTCCTGCTTCGGGCTGTGAGCAGGAATGCCAGGACCAGGCCAGGTCCGGCGAGCGCGAGGATCACCGTCGACTCCGCGAGCGTCGGCCACTCGATGTACGGGTTGCCGGCGCCGGCGTCGAACAGCACGACGGGCGGCGCTGGCACCGGCTGATTGGCATCCGACCGGTGACAGGCGGGGACGAGGTCACTAGTCTCGATCCATCGGGCAAGGAGACGCCATGTCATTCATCACCAGGGGGTTCGGCGGTCGCAGTCGCGAACGCGACGATCGGCTCCCACCCGGTCAGACCCTCGTGCACGACTTCCCGGTGCTGTCGGCCGGTCCGACGCCCGAGGTCGACACCGCCGAGTGGGAGTTCACGATCCGCACAGAGTCGGGTTCGCAATCGTGGAACTGGGACGAGTTCATGGCGCTCGACATCGACGAGGTGAGCACCGACATCCATTGCGTCACGCACTGGTCGAAGCTCGGCACGAGCTGGCGTGGGGTGTCGCTCGACACCCTCTTCGAGCACGTCGAGACCGAGTACGACTACGTCATGGCGCACAGCTACGGCGGCTACACGACGAACGTGCCGCTCGACGAACTGCTCGACGGCAAGGCCTGGGTCGCCTTCGAGTTCGATGGCGAGCCGCTCGATCCCGAGCACGGAGGCCCTGCCCGATTGCTCGTGCCGCACCTGTACTTCTGGAAGAGCGCGAAGTGGGTGCGCGGACTCGAGATGATGCCGAGCGACGAGCCCGGCTTCTGGGAGCAGAACGGCTACCACATCCACGGCGACCCCTGGAAGGAAGAGCGCTACTGGTGAGCGACACGATCGACACCACGGCCGGTATTCGCGCGGTTCCCCGCGCCGGTTGGCACGTCGGCACCGTCGTCGCCGTGCACCGCGAGACGCCGAATGCGACGCGCCTCGAGCTCGAGGTCGACGGATGGCCCGGCAACGCGCCGGGGCAGCACCTCGACGTGCGGCTCACCGCGCCCGACGGGTACACCGCCAGCCGCTCGTATTCGATCGCGTCGTCGGGCGACTCGTCTCGCGTCGTGCTCGCGGTCGACAAGCTGCCCGACGGTGAGGTGTCGCCGTTCCTCGTCGACGAGGTACGTGCGGGCGACAAGCTCGAACTGCACGGGCCGCTCGGTGCGTTCTTCGTCTGGCGTCCGGGCGGCGACCATCGCCCCGTGCAGCTCATCGCGGGCGGCTCGGGTGTCGTGCCGCTCTACGCGATCGCGAGCGCACGCGCCGAGGCCGGCGACGAGACGCCGTTCCGGTTGCTCTACTCGGTGCGCACCCCCGACGACGTGTACTTCGCTCGCGAGCTCAAGGCGCTGGCCGGGACATCCGCCCCGCTTCGGCTCGATCTCGTCTACACGCGTCGCGCGCCCGACGGCTGGCCGACGCCACCCGGACGCATCACGCGCGAGGCGCTCGAGGCCGCGGTGGTGCCGGCGGCGCAGCATCCGCTCGTGTACGTCTGCGGTTCGACGGGATTCGTCGAACGCGTCGCCGACTGGCTGGTCGGGTTCGGACACGACGCGCGGTCGATCCGCACCGAGCGATACGGAGGCATGTGATGACCCACCTCGACGGCAACTCGCTCGCCGGACCGCTCTCGGAGTTCTTCGCCTTCGACGTGACCGTGGCGGTCGCGAAGTGCGAGGGCTGCGGCTCGATCGCCGAACTCGCGCGGGCGATGGTCTACTCGAGTGACGCCGGCTCCGTGGTGCGCTGCGACTCGTGCGGCCAGGTGCTCATGACGCTCGTCGAGTCCGAGGATCGAGCGTGGATCCGGTTCACGGGGATGGGCGCCATCGAGGTCGCGCGCACGCCGACCGCGGGCTGAGGGCGCCGTCTCGATGTGGATCGGGTGGATCGAGTTCGACCTGCTGCTCGGCGACGTGCACTCGCTGAAGGAGAAGCGGGCGGTGCTGCGACCGCTGCTGGCCGACCTTCGCCGCTCGACCGAGGCGAGCGTCGCCGAGGTGAGCGATCAGGACCTGCACCGGCGTTCACGTATCGGCGTGGGTGTCGTCGCGGCGCACGCCGAGCGGGTGACCGATGCGCTCGACCGGGCCGAGCGACTCGTTGCCGACCGGCCCGAGTTCACCCTGCTGTCGGCTCGGCGACGCATGCGGCGAAGCGACGACGACTGAGGTGCCTCGGTGCAGCGCGGCGTCAGGCGACGGCGGCGCCGTCCTTCCACACGCGTGACACGAGCGGCACACCTGGCCGATAGGCGAGGTGCACGTGGCTCGGTGCGTCGAGCAGCACGAGATCGGCGCGTGCCCCGGGCCTGATCGTGCCGACGTCCGTTCGCCGCAGTGCCGCCGCGCCACCTGCGGTCGAGGCCCACACCGCCTCGGCCGGGGTCATCCCCATGTCGCGTACGGCGACCGCGATGCAGAACGGCATCGAGCTCGTGAAGCTCGACCCCGGGTTGCAGTCGCTCGCGAGCGCGACCGTGACTCCCGCGTCGATGAGCCGGCGCGCATCGGGGTACGGCTGGCGGGTCGAGAACTCGACGCCCGGCAACAGGGTGGCCACGGTGTTCGATGCCGCGAGGGTCGCGACATCCGCATCGCTCAAGAAGGTGCAGTGGTCGACGGATGCCGCGTCGAGGTCGACCGCGAGTCGCACGCCCTCACCGGGGCCGAGTTGGTTGCCGTGCACGCGCACGCCGAGTCCGGCGGCGTGACCGGCCTCGAGCACCCGCCGGGACTGCTCGGGCGTGAAGGCGCCGCGCTCGCAGAAGGCATCGACCCAACGCGCGTGCGGCGCACACGCCGTGAGCATCTCACCGATGACGAGGTCGACGTAGGCGTCGGCCGCCTCGGCGGCGTCGCCGTCGAACGCCGGGTCTTCACGGTACTCGAACGGCACCACATGCGCGCCGAGGAATGTGACCTCGTCGGTGACCTCGCGGGCGAGGCGCACGAGGCGCTGCTCGTCGGCGACGCTCAATCCGTAGCCGCTTTTGATCTCGAACGTCGTGGTGCCCTGGGCGTGCAGCTCGGTGACGAATCCGGCGAGGCGGGCACGGAGCTCGTCGTCGGTGGCGGCCCGCGTTGCGGCGACGGTCGAGCGGATGCCGCCCGCGGCATATCGTTGACCCGCCATGCGCGCCGCGAATTCATCGGCCCGGTCTCCGCCGAACACGAGGTGGGTGTGCGAGTCGACGAACCCGGGGATGACGGCCCGCCCGCCGACGTCGACGAGTTCGACATCGGCGTCCCAGATCGCGCGATGCTCGTCGCCCTCGCGTCGGTCCTCGCGCTCGCCGTCGCGCGAGAGGTGCTCGCCCGCGTGGGCGGCGGTGCCGACCCACGTGATGCGTCCGTCCTCCACGAGCACCGCGGCGTCACGCACGATGCCGAGCGCCCCGCCGTCACGGTCGGGTGCAGGGTTGTTCGTCACCAGTTCGGCGATGCCGGTGAGCAGCATCCGTCGTGTGGCCGCGCCGTCGCTCATGCGTCGAGCATAGGCACGCGCAGCCCGCGCTCGCGAGCGACCTCGACCGCGCGGTCGTAGCCCGCGTCGACGTGGCGCATGACGCCGGTGCCGGGGTCGTTCACGAGCACGCGCGCGATCTTCTCGGCCGCCAGCTCGGTGCCGTCGGCCACGATGACCTGGCCGGCGTGGATCGAGCGGCCGATGCCGACGCCGCCGCCGTGGTGAATTGACACCCAGGTCGCGCCCGACGCCGTGTTGAGCAGGGCGTTCAAGAGCGGCCAGTCGGCGATCGCGTCGGAGCCGTCGGCCATGGCCTCGGTCTCGCGGTAGGGGCTCGCGACGCTGCCCGAGTCGAGGTGGTCGCGGCCGATGACGACCGGCGCGCTCAGTTCGCCCGAGGCGACCATCTCGTTGAACTTGAGGCCTGCGAGGTGGCGCTCCTGGTAGCCGAGCCAGCAGATGCGTGCGGGCAGGCCCTCGAAGTGCACCTTCTCGCCCGCCTGCGTGATCCAGCGGCGCAGGTGCTCGTCCTCTGGGAACAGCTCGAGGATCGCGCGGTCGGTCGCCGCGATGTCGGCCGGGTCGCCCGAGAGCGCCGCCCACCGGAACGGCCCCTTCCCCTCGGCGAAGAGCGGGCGGATGTACGCCGGCACGAAGCCCGGGAAGGCGAACGCGCGGTCGTACCCGCCGAGTTCGGCCTCGCGTCGGATCGAATTGCCGTAGTCGAAGACCTCGGCGCCCGCGTCCTGGAACTCGACCATCGCCTGCACCTGCTTGGCCATCGACGCACGGGCGCGCTCGGTGAACCCCTCGGGGTCGGATGCCGCGAGCTCGTGCCACTCGTCGACGCTCACGCCCTCGGGCAGGTAGCTCAGGGGGTCGTGTGCGCTCGTCTGGTCGGTGACGATGTCGATCGCGACACCACGGGCGAGCAGTTCGGGGAAGACCGTCGCCGCGTTGCCGACGAGGCCGACACTGAGCGGCGTGCGCGACGCCTTCGCCGCGAGCACGCGCGCGATCGCGTCGTCGACATCGTCGGTCAGCTCGTCGAGGTACCCGTGGTCGACGCGGCGCTGGAGGCGGGTCTCGTCGACGTCGACGATGAGCACGACGCCCTCGTTCATGGTGACGGCGAGCGGCTGCGCGCCACCCATGCCGCCGCAGCCGCCCGTGAGCGTGAGCGTGCCGGCCAGCGTGCCGTCGAACCGGGCGCGGGCGATCGCGCCGAAGGTCTCGTAGGTGCCCTGCAGTATGCCCTGCGTGCCGATGTAGATCCACGAGCCGGCGGTCATCTGCCCGTACATGGTGAGGCCGAGCTGCTCGAGCCGGCGGAACTCGGGCCACGTCGCCCAGTCGCCGACCAGGTTCGAGTTGGCGATGAGCACGCGGGGCGCCCACTCGTGGGTGCGGAACACGCCGACGGGCTTTCCCGACTGCACGAGCAGCGTCTCATCGGCCTCGAGGTCTTCGAGCGTGCGTACGATCGCGTCGAACGCCTCCCAGTTGCGGGCTGCCTTGCCCGTGCCGCCGTAGACGATGAGGTCTTCGGGCCGCTCGGCGACTTCGGGATCGAGGTTGTTCATGAGCATGCGCAGCGGCGCCTCGGTCTGCCAGCTCTTGGCGGTGAGCTCGGAGCCGCGCGCGGCGCGGACGGTGCGTGCGGGGGCGGTGGGTGCGTCGGTCATGCTCCGATCACACACCACGTGATGGCACCGGGCAACGGATGTCGCGTGGCTCGCGTCTGGGATACCGGACGGACCCGGGTGGACTCAGCCGAGGGCGACGCCGCGAGCGGCCATGAACGGGATCGCGTTGACGGCGGTGCCGTCGATGCGCACCTCGAAGTGCAGATGGCAGCCGGTCGAGGCGCCGGTCGAACCCACGGCCGAGATGAGCTGCCCGGCGGTCACGGTCTGACCGGTCTCGACGACCGTGCCGCCGTCGATCAGGTGTGCGTAGCCCGTGGAGATTCCAGACCCGTGGTCGATGAGCACCCAGTTGCCGTACGTGCCGTTCGGTCCGGTCTGCACGACGGTGCCCGAGGTCGCGGCGAACACGGGCTCGCGACATCCGGCCGAGATATCGGTGCCGCGGTGGAACTCGTTCACACCGGGAAGTGGCTTGTTGGGGCGGGGGCCGAAGCCATCGGTGAGGTCGCCGGTCACGGGCACCGACCAGCCCTGGTCGCTGAGGAGCCCGGAGTCTCGCGGGAGGGTCTGCACGAATGCGACACTCGCCGATGCGACGCGGGTCTGCAGGCCCGAGAGCGCCTTGCGGGCCGAGGTGACGGCGCGCTCGGCGCGGTCGACCTTCTTCTCGAGCGCCTCAATGTCGATCTCGTCGACCGCGGCCCATGCCTCGGCCGCGCGCGCTTCAGCGGCGACGGCCTCGGCGTCGCGCTCGGCGGTGATCTCGAGCAGCTTCTCGGCATCGCCGGCGATCTCGGTGACGCGGGCGACGCCGCTGAGACCGGCGAGCAGGTCGCGCCCCTGCCCGAACGCGGCGGCCATCGAGTTCAGCGAGGCGTCGCCGCCCTTCGAAGCCGCGAGGTAGGCGCGGGCCGCGGCGTCGGCGTCGAGCCGTGCGTCGTCGGCGATGGCTTGGATGTTCTCGGCGATGGCGCGGGTGACCTCGCGCGTCGACCGAGCGGCGTCGAGTTCGGCCTCGGCGTCGCGGAGTGCGGCGACTGCGCGATCGAGCGCAGCACGCGCCGTGATCAGCGAGGTGACGTTCGAGGCCGTGCCCGTGGTCGAGGTGCGGGTCACGATGCGAGCGACCGGTCCGTCTCCGACGAGGACGACCGGTGCGCTCGGCGTTCCGGCCGGTGCTGTGCCCGGCGTGGGGGTCGGGGTCGGGGTCGGGGTGGGGGTCGGGGTCGGTGTCGGCGTCGGCGTCGGCGTGGGGGTCGGCGTCGGTGTCGGCGTGGGTGTCGGCGTCGGGGTGGGGGTCGGCGTTGGCGTTGGCGTGGGGGTCGGCGTCGGCGTCGGCGTGGGATCGGGAGTCGGCGTCGGCGTCGGCGTGGGATCGGGAGTCGGCGTCGGCGTCGGTTCGGGAACGGGAGTCGGGTCGGGAACCGGCGTCGGGTCGGGCACGGGTGCGGGGTCGGGCGCCGGAGCCGGCTCGGGAGCCGGAGGGGGGTCGGCCGGAATCGGTTCAGCGGTGACCGTCGTGGTGTCGGTCGTGCCGGTCTCGGTTGCGACGACCTCTTCGGCGGATGCCGGAGTGGCGACAGCGACCCCGAGGACGATCACGGCGGCGACCGCCGTGACCATGACACCACGCGGCCGGGCGCGGCGCGCTCGGAACCAGTCGTGGCCCTCAGGGGCCTCTGGGTTCCACTTCATAAGCTTCCGTTCGGGTCGTCGGTCGCACTCGACGGGTCGGGTCTCCGCTCGACTCAGAACAGTCTGTCACCGCCCACGCAGGGTCACAACACCCAAGTGGGGGGTGCCGAGGCGATGTTCCGTGGGAATCGGCGACGCGGGTCGGGTTTCGACACCTGCTGCTCACATTCCGGACATCCGTAGATCGTCTGCGGACGGACTCTTCGTAACCCACGGCGCTGAGTCTGCTTCCGAGCGGCAGAGGTGCATGCCGGCATCGGAGTAGAGGGCATCGTGACCGGTAATCATGTCGCGCTCGGCGGCACAGCGGGTGCGCCCGCGCGGGTGAGGTTCGCGGTCTTCGATTCGGACACCGATCCGATGCTGCAGGCCTGGGCCCGGTTCCGCGAGCCGTTCGTCGGCCGGCCGCAAGGCACCCGGCCGACGCGCGCGCCGGTGGCGCCGCTGGGGAACGCCGGATCCATCGTCGCCGTGGCGCGCTCGACGGCACGCTCGGGCGCGCAGCGATGGCCCGGAATCTGGCGGCTGCTCGCCTCGAACAACCGCGAGCTCGGACGCAGTTCGTTGTTCTACGACAGCTTCGACGCCGCGTGCGCACACGTGCGACGACTGCAGGCGCAGTGTGCGGAGCTGGAGATCACGGTCGTCGCCGGTCCGCACAACGCGTCGCGCGGATGGGTCGTCTGGCACGAAGGCGTCACGGTGATGACGTGCGGTCGGTGGTACAACTCGACCTCGACGGGCGCTGCGTCGGCACTCGGCGCACTCGCAGCGTTGCCGCATGCGATCATCGCGGATGACGCAGACCGAAGCGCCTCATCGGGCCGATTCGGTCGACGTCACACGGTGCCCGAGCATGCCCTCGGCTGACCGACGGGCCGACTCCAGCGGCGACCGTGGGGAGCGCACCGGAGGATGACCGACTCGTCGGGCCTCGTGTCGCGCCGGTTCCGGCTCGGCGAGCTCCTCGGAACCGGCGGGTCTGCATCGGTGTTCGCGGCGGTCGACACGAGCACTGGGGCATCCGTCGCCCTCAAACTGCTGCACCCGCACCTCTCGGGGCGGCCCGCGACACGCGAGGCGTTCTTCGCCGAGGCGCGGCGGGCGCGGGAGCTGCGACATCCGAACATCGCTGGCGTGCTCGACGTGGGCGTCGACACGCACGGCGTCGACCCGGTCGCGTGGATCGCGCTCGAGCGGGCCGGCGGCTCGAGCCTCGCCGAGCACGTCGAGCGGCGCGGGCCACTGGGCGTCCCCGAGGCGCTCGCCGTGCTCGACGGCATGCTGCGCGCGCTCGAGGCGGCGCATGCTGTCGGCCTCGTGCACCGTGACGTGTCGCCCGCCAATGTCATGGTCGCGGTCTCCGATGCGGGTTCGATCGCAACGGCCGGCGTTCGGCTGCTCGATTTCGGTCTGGCGGATGCCGCGGGGCGGGCCGCCCTCGGAAGCGACGTGCTGCGCAGCGAGCCCGATTCCGACCGTGCCGGGGTGATCGGCAACGTGAACTACATGTCGCCCGAGCAGGTGCGAGGGGCGGCCGTCGACGAACGCGGCGACGTCTACCAGGCGGGCGCCGTCCTGTACTTCGCGCTCACCGGCCGCCCGCCATTCGGCCGCGCGACCGTGAACGAGACGATGCGCGCCCACCTCGACCTACCGCCGCCGGTGCCGTCGGTGATGGATTCGCGCATTCCGCGCGACGTCGACCGGCTCGTCGTGCGGGCGTTGCTGAAGGCGCCCTCGGACCGGTTCGCGTCGGCAGGGGAGATGCGGGCGGCCCTCGACGTCGCTGGTCGAGGAGCGGCGCAGCCGCGCGTAGAGACCCGGGCACGAGGTCTCGATACGCCAGCTTCGCCGGCTACTCGACCGGCGGGCGCGCCGGCGACGGGGGTGACGCGCGTGCTGGGCAGCACGAGTGTGCCCGACCGATCGCCCGCGGCGGAACGCACCGCCGTGCAGCGGGCGGGCAAGGGTCGGCGGCCGCTCTCGCGGCACCGGCACCGGCGCCGCATGGTGAGTGCGTGGATGACGGGTGCCGGTGTGGCCGCGGTCGTCGCGACGCTCGCCGGATTCGCCGCCGCCGGGTCGCCGGTCCTCCCGGTTCCGACTGCCTCGTCGCCACCCTCGCAGGTTGCGCCGCTCCCATCGCCGGCCGACGACGCGGCGCCGTCGAGCGCGCCCGTTCAGCCTGACCCGGTCGTGGAGGCCGTCGAGGTCGTCGTGCCGCTCGTCGCGTTCTCGAGCCTCGCCGAGGCGATGCGGGCGCTCGCCGACGCCGGACTCGAGGCCGGCGAGCTCACGGTCGTCGATTCGGCGCATGCGGCTGACACCGTGCTCGACTCGTCGCCGGCGGCAGGGACGCCGGTCGCAGTGGGTGCGTCCGTCTCGCTCACAGTCGCTTCAGGGTTCAATCGCGTGCCCCGGGTGGCCGGACTGACACGTACGGAGGCACTCGGCGCGTTGCAGGGCGCCGGCTTCACGGTCGCGCTCGCTACGATCTCGACCGATGTCCTGCCCGGCACGATCGTGGGCAGCGACCCGGCCGAAGGGACCGCGCTGGCGTTGGGAACGACGGTGACAGTGCTCGAATCGGATGGCCCTGCTCCAGCCTCCCTGCCGCCCGCCGCGACCGCAACACCGTCACCGGCCCCTCCTTCGGGGGGCAATGGCGGGTGAAGCGCCCGGATGCCATTCCGAATCCAGACCTCCTTCGCATTCGCGATGTCGATCGTTCACTTTGCGGGGCGAACGTGATCCGCGAATCGGCGCCCGGCGCCGTCACTCCCCAACGCTTCAGCCCGAGGTTGCCCATGCCCACGTCGCCATGCCGATCGGCGCGGTCGTGACCGACGATCGTACCCTCGGTGACACCACGACGACGGTGATCCTCGCCGACGAGGCTCCCGAGTCGCGTCCGCCGCAGGAACCGCGGTCGCTCGTCCCTCGCCCGTCACGGTCCGACGTGGTCTTCCGCTCCGTCGCGTTCTCCGCCGGCGGCGTGACCGTCGCGATCATGCTCGCCGTCGGCCTGTTCCTCTCGATCCGCGCGGGCTCCGCGATTCAGGTGGCGGGGCTCGACTTCCTCTTCGAGCAGAAGTGGTCGCCCGAGACCGGTGAGTTCGGCATCGCTGCCGTGCTGTTCGGCACGATCATGATCGCGGTCATCGCGATCTGCATCTCGGTTCCCCTGGCGCTCGGCACGTCGCTGCTGATCTCAGAGGTCATGTCGGGCCGCCTCAAACAGTGGTCGATCACCTTGGTCGACCTGATGGCCGCGGTGCCCAGCGTCGTGTTCGGCCTGTGGGGGGTGTTCTTCCTTCAGGAGGGCATCATCCCCGTCTCGCGGTGGATCTCGACGTACTTCGGGTGGATCCCGTTCTTCGCGGTCACCGACCAAGAGGGCACCGCGCTGACCGACGCGAGCGCGTTCACGTCGTCGGCGTTCATCGCGGGCATCGTCGTGGGACTCATGGTCGTGCCCACCCAGACCTCGATCATGCGCGAGGCGTTCATGCAGGCACCCGCCGGCGAGCGCGAGGCGGCATACGCGCTCGGGTCCACGCGCTGGGGCATGATCGGGGCGGTCGTGCTGCCGTTCGGCCGCGGCGGCATCATCGGCGGCACGATGCTCGGGCTCGGCCGCGCGCTCGGGGAGACGATCGCGGTGTACATGATCATCTCGCCGATCTTCGCGATCAACTGGCAGGTGCTGAAGACCGGCGGCAACTCGGTGTCGGCGCTCATCGCCCTGCGCTACGGCGAGGCGAGCGAGTTCGCCCTGTCGGCGCTCATGGCCGCGGGGCTCGTGCTGTTCCTGATCACCCTCGTCATCAACTTCGCCGCGTCGTCGATCGTCGCCCGCTCGCGCTCCGGCGCCGAGAGTGAGGCGTGATGTCGCTCACGACGTACGAGCCGGACCTCGCCGACGAAGAGCTCGAGGCCGCGACCGAGATCCGCACGAGCATCCCGGTGCGCGAGGGAATCGAGATCGGCCCGCGTCGCCGCATCCGTTCCGCCCGCCTCGACGACCGCTTCGCCCTGCTCGGCGCAGCAGCCGGTGCGATGGCCATCGCCATCCTGCTGTTCGGGTGGATCGCACCCCTGAGCGGGGTCGTCGGATTCGTGGTCGTCGCCTTCCTCGCCTTCGTCGCGATCTACGCCCTGCTGGTGAACACGACCTCCGACGGGCGCGAGATGGTCGACCGCGTCATGACGCTCGTGCTCGCGAGCGCCGGAGTCGTGCTGTTCAGCGCCCTGTTGTTCGTCGTGACCTTCACGCTCCTGCGCGGGCTGCCCGCGCTGATGAACCTGAACTTCTTCTTCCAGGACATGGAGTTCGCCGGGCCGCTCGACGGGCTCGACGTCGGCGGTGTCGCGCACGCGATCGTCGGCACCCTCATCCAGATCGGCATCGCCCTCGCGATCTCGATTCCGCTGGGCATCGTCACGGCACTGTTCCTGAACGAGATCGGCGGGCGGTTCGCCCGGTTCGTGCGCACGATCGTCGACGCCATGACCGCGCTTCCCTCGATCGTGGCGGGCCTGTTCGTCTACTCGGCCGTCATCCTGGGCATCGGGGCCGAACGGTCGGGCTTCGCGGCGGCACTTGCGATCACCGTGATGATGCTCCCCATCATCGTGCGAGCGTCCGACGTCGTGCTGCGCCTCGTGGCCGGAAACCTTCGTGAAGCCTCATACGCGCTCGGGGCGTCGCGCTGGCGCACGGTGTGGCACGTGGTGCTGCCGACGGCCCGCTCGGGCCTGGTCACCGCGATCATCCTCGGCACCGCCCGCGGCATAGGCGAGACCTCGCCCGTGCTGCTCACCTCGGGCATCACCTCGGTCATGAACACCAACCCGTTCCACGGGCCGATGACCTCGCTGCCGCTGCAGGTGTTCGACTTCGTTCGCTCGCCCGAGCCGAACTTCATCGCCCGCGGCTTCGGAACGGCGGCCGTGCTGATGCTGCTCGTGCTCGCGCTGTTCGCGGTCGCCCGCGTCATCGGCGGCCGGGGCCCCGGCGACCTGTCACCACGGCAGCGCCGAGCCGCCCAGGCGCGATCCAAGGGCGACCTCGAGCGATACGAGGAGCGCGCCGCCGTCCGACGCCTCGAGGCGACAGTTGAACCTCAGGAGGAGCCGAAATGACCCCCTTCACGCGCCGCGTGCGCCTCATCGCCGCCGTGGGAGCACTGCTGATGGCCGTCGGCATCGCGATGCCCGCGCACGCCGCCACCTACGAGGTGATCAGCGGGGCGGGTTCGACGTGGTCGCAGAACGCGCTCGATCAGTGGCGCAGGAATGTCGCATCGAACTACGGCATGACCGTGAACTACGACGGTCAGGGCTCGTCGGCCGGTCGTCGCACCTATATCGAGGGAAAGATCGACTTCGCGGTCAGCGAGATCCCGTTCCAGACGCGGCCCGAAGACAACTCGGCGCCCGAGGTGCCGCCGCGCGGGTATGCGTACATGCCGATCGTCGCGGGCGGTACGGCGTTCATGTACCACCTCAACATCGGCGGCAAGCGGGTCTCGAACCTTCGGTTGTCGGGCGTCACGATCACGAAGATCTTCACCGGGGCGATCACGAAGTGGAACGATCCGGCGATCACGGCCGACAATCCGGGCCTGGCGATGCCCGACAAGGCGATCGTGCCGGTGGTGCGGTCCGATGGCTCGGGCTCGTCGGCGCAGTTCTCGCTGTGGATGTCGAAGCAGCACCCCGACCTGTGGACGGCCGGCATGAGGTCGCAGTTCCCGACGCCCGCCAACGGCAAGGCGCAGAGTGGTTCGTCGGGCGTCGCGGGCTATGTGAGCCAGGGCTACGGCGAAGGTGCGATCACGTACGTCGAGTACTCCTACGCGCTCGAGTCGGGCTTCCCGGTCGCGAAGGTGCTGAACAAGGCCGACTACTACGTCGAGCCCACGGCTGACTCGGTGGCCGTGGCGCTCTTGCGAGCGCAGATCAACACGAACTCGGGCTCGGCCGACTACCTGACGCAGATCCTCGATGGCGTCTACAACAGCGCCGACCCGCGAACCTACCCGCTCTCGAGCTACTCGTACATGATCGTGCCG
Organism: Agromyces humatus; assembly: GCF_021228295.1. Taxonomy (GTDB): domain Bacteria; phylum Actinomycetota; class Actinomycetes; order Actinomycetales; family Microbacteriaceae; genus Agromyces; species Agromyces humatus. The sequence continues at coordinate 95,528 of NZ_JAJQPD010000007.1, read as the reverse complement.
ACCCAGGTCGGTGGCGTGTTCACCGAGAAGAAGGGCGCCACCCTCGGTGCCTTCGCCAGCTACATGCTGTGCGAGGGCCAGCAGCAGGCCGAAGACCTCGGATACTCGCCGCTGCCGATGAACCTCGTGCTGGCGGGCTTCGACCAGATCAAGCGCATCCCAGGCGCAGGCGCCGCGGGCGTCGATCCCAACACGTGCAACAACCCGACATTCAAGCCCGGTGACTCCCCGAGCAACAACCAGCTCGCGCTGACGGCGGCCCAGCCGGCCGCCTGCGACAAGCGCGGACCGAACCAGTGCACGACCGGCACCGCCGGCGCCCCGCAGGAGACGCCCGTATCGGGATCGGGGACGGGCGGCGCGGCGACGAACGGCACCGGTGGCACCGGAGGCGCGGGTGCGGGTGCCGAGACTGCAGCTCCCGGCGCCGGTGCCGGCGCCGCAGTGTACGACGAGAACGGCAACCTCATCTCGGACGGCGGTTCGGCGGTCGCCGGCTCCGCCGTGGCGTCGCCGTTCACGCTCGACGACGACAGCTGGGGCTGGCAGCAGTCGGCGATGCTCGGTGCCGTGCTGCTGCTGCTCGCCGCGGTCGTGCTGCCGCCGTTCCTCTCGCCGCGGCTGCGGCGCGCCAACGCGCCCGGTGGGCAGTCCACGAACGGGGCGCCGCGATGAGCATGCAGGCAACGGATGCCGCGGGCGGGGCGGTCTGGGTGCGCGCAGGCTTCTCAGGGCTCGTCGTCGGCCTTCTCGTCGCGGGGATCGTCGGGTTCGGTGGGGCCGTGGTCCCGGCTGACCGAGCGGATGCCGCTGACGAGACGACCACGTCGAGCGAGGTCACCCTGACGAACGCCGAGGATGCTCTGAATCCCGAGGGTGCGCCGTTCCCCGACCTGTCGGTGACTGTGTCGCAGACGAGCGACCTCGTGTCGCAGGGCATCCGCGTGAGCTGGACCGGGGGCAAACAGTCCGAGCGTCCCGGTGGTACGACGGGCGGCACGAACTTCCTGCAGATCGCGCAGTGCTGGGGCGAAGACCCGGCGAACCCCGGCCACCCCGACCGGCGCACGTGCCAATACGGCGGCACCGTGGGGGCCGGCGCCGCCCGGGACGGCAGCACCGGCGATGAGGACGTCGCCGATGAGGACCTCATGTACACCGATCCGAGCGAGAGCTTCTTCGTGCCCACCTACACGGGGATTCCGTTCGTCGCTGCGAACCCCGACGGGATCGTCGACGAGAAGCTCGCCCCAGCCGAATACGTGCTCGACAACCTGAAGACCGACGACGCGGGCAAGGTCGTGCAGAAGTCGGGCGACGAGTTCGTCGACCTGAACACCAACCAGTTCTTCACTGCCTTTACCACGAACGAGGTGAAGTGGGCGGGCGGCGGCGCCGACGGCTCGGGCTCGGTGCCGTTCGAGGTGCAGACGGCCATGCAGTCGACCGCTCTCGGCTGTGGGGCGCCGATCACGCAGACCGACGACACGGTCGTGGGTCAGTCGTGCTGGCTTGTGGTGATTCCGCGCGGCACCGGCGACTCGGGTTCGGTCGAGATCAACCGGTCGGGCCTGTGGTGGGACGCGTGGGAGCATCACGTGGCCGTGAAGCTCGACTTCAAGCCGCTCGGCGTGCGGTGCGAGCTCGGCGCCGCCGAGCGCCAGCTCGCCGGCAGCGAACTCGTGGCAGGAGCGATCGCCTCGTGGCAGCCGCAGCTCTGCCTCGGTGAGGACGGCGCTCCGTTCGTGCTGAGTCAAGGCAGCGAAGCTGACGCCTTGGTGCGGGCGGCGGGCACCGAGCCCAGCCCGCTCGCGTTCACCTCGCGCCCGCTCGACCTGAGCCGCGTGAGCGACGCCACCGATCCGGTCGCCTACGCCCCCGTGGCGCTGTCGGGTGTGGCCATCTCGTTCTCGATCGACCGGCAGCCGCATCCGATCAACGCCCCCGCGGAATACAAGGCGCGTGCCGGACTTCCGATGACCGACCTGAAGCTCACCCCGAGGCTCGTGGCCAAATTGCTGACGGCGTCATACACCGACTCATTGCCGTCGGGCGCCGACAAGTCGCACATCGGCTACAAGAGCTTCGACGACCCCGGCAAGAACGCCCGCACGATCATTCAGGATCCCGAGTTCACGAAGATCAACGACGCGGAATGGGCATCGCAGATCGTCGTCTCGGCGTCGGTCGCCGACACGCTCACCCCGTCGGGCCGGTCCGACCTCGCAGTTCGGCTGTGGGAGTACGTGCTTGCCGACCCCGACGCCCGGGCCTGGCTCGACGGCAAGCCCGACGAGTCGGGCATGATCGTGAACCCCTGGTACTCCACCAATCCGAAGGTGAATCCCGGCGGGCAGGGCTTCGCGCTTCCGACCGACAGCTTTCCCAAAGCCGACCCGGTCGAGAAGCCGAACACCACTGAGAGCGATCCCTCCGACGGCAGCGGGCCGATCAACCTGGTCACGTGGCGGCCCTACACCCACAGCTTCGCCGACGGTGCCTACCACGTGCTGCGCGGTGACGGCATGCTGCTCGGAGCCTGGGACAAGTTCGCGACGCCACCGAAGTTCGGCAAGACGGTGCGCGAGCTCTTCGGCAGCCAGAAGGTGATCGGGGTGACGACGTCGCCCGCTGCCGAGCTCTACCAGACGGTGACGGCGGCATTGCGCAATCCTGCGGGCAGGTACGTCACACCGACGCAGGACGGTATTGCGGCGGCAGCTGCCGCGATGACGCCCTCCGATGCGCACGACAAGGTCATGGTGTACGCACTATCGGGGGCGGCGGCGAAGTCCGCACCCACGGCGTACCCGCTGACGATGCCGGTCTATGCGGCGCTGAACCCGAAGCAGACCGATGCCGACCTTCGGGCGGTCTACGCGAACCTGATCCGCTTCGCGGCGCGCGACGGGCAGTCGCCGGGCACCGACGCGGGCGAGTTGCCGCCCGGGTATGCGCCGCTGCCGCAGTCCTGGGTCGCCCAGGCGCTCGCCGCAGCCGACGCGATCGAAGCCGGCTCGTTCCCGAGCCCCCCGCCCCCGGGTGGCAGCACGGCACCGCCCGGTGGCGGCATCCGATCGGTCACGCCGCCCGCGTCGCAGCAGCAGCCCGCACCGACCCCTTCAGCTCCACCGACCGTCGCTGCGACCGGCGACCCAGCGGGTGAGCTGGTCGGCGCCGCGACGCCCGATGACCCCGAACTGGGCGTCTCGGCGGCGGCCGTGCCCGCAGGGCTCGTCGCCGGCTTGGGAACCGCGCTCACGGTGCCCGTGATGACCCGCATTCGGAGGCGAACATGATGGCCGTTGCGAAGCGGGTGTTCGGCCGTCGCCCGTACAGCCTTCCTTCGCAGGAACAGCGCCCCCTGTTCACTCTGCAGGCCCAACCTCAGAGCGGGGCGAGGGTGCCCCACAGACTTGACGGCCCTCCGGTGGAGAGCCGCCAAGACGCCCGCTGGTAAGAGCGAGCGTTTGTTGTACCACAGCCCTAGAGAAAAGGAAGAGTTGTGAATAAGAAGAAGATCATAGCAGCGGCCGCCGCCTTCGGCGTGGCGGCGTCGCTGTTCGCGGTCGCCTCCCCGGCGAACGCGGAGCCGGTGTCGAACGGCCCTGTCGTCGTGGGTTCCGACACGCTGCAGGATGTCATGAACGCCCTCGCCAATGGCACGACGACAACCGGTTCGGCCGTCCGCTCCTCGGCCGGCTCGGCGTTCGCCGCATCGTTCGACGCGACCGGCTCGGTCACCGTCCAGACGAAGTCGGGCGGTCCGCGTTTCGGCCGTCCCAACGGCTCGGGTGATGGGGTTCGTGCGCTCAGCCGCTCGATCGACGGCCAGCCGTACACCTCGGCGACTCCTGGCTCCCCGACCAACGTCACCATCACGGGCCAGGTCGACATCGCGCGTTCGTCGTCGGGTGCCACGGTGGTGGCGAACGGTCCGCTGCTCTACATCCCCTTCGGGCGCGACGCGCTCTCGTACGCGCATTCGGGCGGCGCCAACGCGGCGTTCGACAACATCGACCAGGCGACGCTCAAGGGCATCTTCGAGTGCACGATCACTCAGGTCGGCGGCGTCACGGTCGTGCCCGTGATCCCGCAGAGCGGCTCGGGCACGCGCGCCGACTTCATCTCGAAGGCCGGCATCGGCACCCTTGGTGCCTGCGTCAGGGTCGGCCAAGAGCACGACACGGAGTTCCTCGCCGACGGCACCACGCCGTTCCCTGCCAACGCCATCACGCCGATGTCGGCCGCCCAGTGGGTGGCGCAGAACACCGGCGCGGGCATCGACCGCCGTGGTGCGGGAGTCAAGATCGGCTCGCCGATCGCCGGCACGCCGGCGGTCACGGGAACTGGCGCTTCGATGGTTCCGAACGCAGCGTTCTACGCCAACAGCACTTGGGGCCGTGACACCTACATCGTGGTCGAGAACGCCCGCGTGACGTCGGGGGACCCGAAGTATGACGCCAACCTCGCGAGGCTCGTGAGCAACGCAGCCAACCAGTTCGCCAACACGGCGAGTGTCCTGCCGACGCAGGCGGGCTCGGTGAAAAAGAAGTTCGGTTTCCTCGCTCCGTCGACGACGACGCCCTTCCGAGCCGCACTTCGCGCATAGGTCGGCCGGTCGAGGAGGCGGCGCGGCCGCCATGTCGAGACCAGCGTCGTTCATCACCACAGGAACACACCTCATTAACGCATCACCTCTGAGACAAGGAATGCAATGAACATCAACAAGAAGTGGAGCGCGGCTGCGGCCGGCCTCCTCGCCCTCGCCCTCGTGGGCGGCGGCACGGTCTCGGCGAACGCTGCCGAGGGCGACATCAAGAACCCGCAGAGCAACGGTTCGCCGGGCTCGTTCTTCCTTTTCGACGCCAACACCGGCGATTATGTCGAGCAGCCTGGCAGGGTGTTCGACCGTGCCGAGCAGATCGCTGCCTCGGCGAGCGCCACTGACGTCCTGGCGGAGATCATGCCAGCTGACTACGTTCCCGCGGGGGCGACTTTCACGCAGGTCTACAAGTTCGTGGCGAAGGTGAGCGAGCTGTCTGGTGGCACGAACACCTGGCGCGCGTTCTCGACCGACGCCGCGGCTGGCCCTAACGGCGGTGTGCTCACCCCCAACTTGACGCTCGAGCAGAAGGGCTCCGGAAACGGTGCCGGCATCGAGTCGGTGTTCTCAGAGGGCGGCGAATGGCTCACCGGCCTGGCCTTCACCACCAACAACGGTGTGACGGTGCTGGGTTCGGTCTACCGCACCATCGACGTCGAGCCGGGTACGGGCAAGTACACGATCCGCCCCGTCGAGCTCGAGGGCCCCGCTCCCGCTGACTTGATCGTCGAGGGCGACCTCGTTGCAACCCAGAAGGTCGACACTCTCGTCACTGAGACGGTCGACAGCAAGCAGCTGTCGATCAATGCGGGTGCGGCGAACGCGAACAAGACGCTCGACGTGGGCGTCTTCTCGGCGGCGGGCGCGCGCAGCGGGCTCGGCACGGTCGTGCTCGACGCCAACGGTGCGGGCACGGTCGACGCTTCCGCGATTGCGGTCAACGCGGCAACCAAGCTGTTCCTCTACGAGAACAACGGTGCCGACGAGGTCCTCGCGGCGTGGGACACCTTCACGCTCACGTCGACGGCGCCCGTCTACGACACGACCTCCGAGACCGACCTCACGGTCGACGTCACCAACTCGGGCCGCTTCGAACTCGTGGCTCCGGCTGCGACGCTGATCGACCTCGGCGATGTGCGACGTAATCAGACGACCGACGCGGTCGCGCTGGGCCAGTTCACGGTGTTCGACGACCGCGACGTGCTGAGCGGCTGGAACCTCAACGTCACCGCTGCGGACTTCGCAGGCCCGGGTTCCACCACGGTCGCCAAGTCCGCGCTGGGTTACGCTCCAGTCGGCGTCGCGCTCACTGAGGGTGTGACCGTCGGTGCGAGCAAGCTCGCCGGCGAGGGTGCCTTCGGTGTGCTGGCCGAGGGTGCCGTCGGCTCCTCGACCGCTGAGGTCGGTGCGGTGCTCGATACCAACCTGACGTTCAAGGCCCCGATCAACGCGGCCAAGGGTGCGCACACCTCGACCCTGACGCTCGACCTCGTCTCGAAGTAGTCCTCGAGAGGTCGTCAGGTATGTGACACCCGTGTGGGAGAGGCGCCGAGCGTGTCTCTCCCACACGGTGTGTTCCCGCCCACGATTCACCCCGTCTCACCTGAGACGCCTGAACGAAATGCACAGCCAGTGACTGCAGCCATCACCCCCGCATCGTCCGCCCGACCCGCCGCCCGCGGCATCCGTCGGGCCTTCGTCGTCGCCCTGCTCGCCGGTCTGGCGATCACCGCCGCGATCGTCGGCGACCCCGCCACAGCCCGGGCCGACGACACGATCGGCATCTCTGGGCAGCCCGCCGGTGACGACGGCAAGCCCGACAACCGCACGCGCTTCAGCTACAGCGTCGATCCCGGCCAACAGGTCGCCGACAAGTACCTCGTGCGCAATACCGGCACCCTCACCCAGACGTTCACCGTGCTGGCGACCGACGCCTTCAACGACGAAGACGGCAGCTTCGGCCTGCTCGAGACCGGCGCCGAGGCGAAGGACGCCGGCACCTGGGTGCACTTCGAGAACGGCACCAACCGGCTCGCGTTCGACCTGAAGCCCGGCGAGTCGCGACTCGTGCCGTTCACCGTAGACATCCCCGCCCAGGCAGGCCCCGGCGACCACGCGGGCGGCATCCTCGCGTCGGTCGTCACGCCCGGCGACCAGGTGAACGTCGATCGGCGGCTCGGTACTCGCCTCTATGTGCGAGTGTCGGGCGACATCCAGCCGGCGCTCACGATCTCGAGCGTCGACAGCCAGTTCGTCGGCGACTGGTGGAACCCGTTCAGCGGGGGCGTGCGGGTGCTCTACACGATCCAGAACACGGGCAACGTGGCGCTCGCCTCGAACGTGTCGCTCGGTGTTCGCACGTGGTTCAGCGCCCCTGCTTCGGCGAAGCAGGGTGACGGAATCCCCGAGCTGCTACCCGGGTTCACCCGCACGTTCGAGACCGAGATCCCCGGTGTCGCGAGCTGGGGATACCTCAACCCGTGGGTGACCCTCAACCCGTTCGTCGAGGGTGATGACGCCGACAAGAAGCTGCCCGTCTCGGCGATCTCGCGCGACACCGTGCTCATCGCCCCGCCGTGGCCGCTCGTCATCGCCATTGCGCTGGTCGTCGGATTCATCGTGCTGCGCAGGTGGCGCAACACGGTCGACGCGAAGAATGCCGCGGCGTGGATCGAGTACACCGAGCAGGAGGCACGGCGAAAGATCGAGGCCGAGCGCGAGAAGGACGTCGTGGGGGCCGGGGCAGGCTCGGGCGGGAGTGAACCATGATCAGCGCTCGACGCGCCGGTTCGTTGCCGACCGTGATCTGCGGCGTCGTGTTGCTCGCCGTGCTCATGGTCGCTACAGGCGGGCTGACCGCCGACCGAGCCGCTCGCGCCGAGGAGGGCAACCCCGGCAACCTCTCGGTCGACGTCAGCGATGGCATCGATCCCCCCGCCGCCGCGCCAGGCCGACCGCCGATCACGCCGCCCGGCCGCAGCATCACGCACATCCAGGGCCCGGGGGCCGCGGGCCCACCCGCAGCGCCGGCCGCCCCGGCACTCGGTGAGACCGACCTGGGCGGCGTGCTGTTCGTCGGCGGCCTCGCCGGCGGGTACTCGACCTCGCTGAACCCGCTCGCCGGCGAACTGCAGGTCTGGTTCACGGTGCGCAACGTGTCGAAGTCGACGATCGACGCGACGGCCGACTTCTGGCTGGAGGGCCCGTTCGGCCACCGCATCAGCCAGGTCGACGACGTCGAGGTCGTCGCGGTGAAGCCGGGCGAGAAGCGCACGATCAGCGCCGTGCTGCCCGGAGTGGGTCAGTGGACGTTCGTCACCGCGCACACGACGTTCACGCCGCCTGAGAAGGTCGACAACGCCGAACTCTCATCCTTCACGCGTGATGTGAACGTGTTCGCGCCGCCGTGGTTCATCGCGGCCGTGTTCGTCGTGGTGCTCGGCATCGCCGTCGTGCGCACGTTCCTGCGCCGCATCGAGGTGCCGGTGCGGCTGGGTGAGGTCGCGTGACGCTGCTCGAGGACTACGATCACACCGACGTCGTGGGCGATGCCACCGCGGTGCGGGCGAAGCGACCCCCGAAACCACCGAAACCCCCCAAGCCGCCCCGGCGGATGCCGAAGCCCGAACGCCCGCCGGTCCTGCTCACGCCGCGCGAACAGTTCATCCGCGGGGCGCTCATCGTGTGCTCGGCGCTGCTGCTCGCGCTCGTACTGAACGTCATGGTCATCGGGCAGGTGCGTCACCTCGTCACGCAGCAGCAACTCACCGACACGTTCCGCGAGCAGCTCGAGGAGGGCGTCGCCCCGGTGACCGAGGGCGACGTGCACGACGTGCTGTTGCCCGATGGCGCGCCGGTGGCGCTGCTCGAGATCCCGAACCTCGGCATCAGGGAGGTCATCGTCGAGGGCACCGACTCGGCGACGACGCAGCTCGGTCCCGGCCACCGTCGTGACACCGCACTGCCCGGTCAGGCCGGGGTCAGCGTCATCCTCGGCCGCGCCGCGGCGTACGGCGGGCCGTTCGCCCGCATCCAAGAGCTCGCCCCCGGCGATGAGTTCAGCGTCATCACCGGCCAGGGCGAGCACGAGTTCGAGGTGATCGGCCTGCGCTACGCCGGCGATCCGGCACCGCCGCGCCTGAAGCCGGGCGAGAGCCGCGTCATCCTCACCACTGCGCGCGGCGCGCCGTTCTCGCCGTCGGGCATCGCTCGCGTCGATGCCCGCCTCACGAGCGAGGCCCAGCCTACGGGCACGCGTCTGACGAACTTCGCCACCCTCCCCGAGTCCGACCGCGAGCTGCGCGGCGACACGTCGATGGTGTGGGCGCTCGTGTTCGCGCTGCAGTTCCTCGTGCTCGTCGAGGTCGGCGCGGTGTGGGCGTACCGCAACGTGGGCGCCCGCCGCACCTGGATCGTCTTCGTGCCCCTCACCCTGCTCGCCGCCCTCTGGGTCTCGGGCGAGATCGTCAGGCTGCTGCCGAACCTGCTCTGAGACGAATCGCCCACGGCTCGACCCACCCACCACCACCGACCACGACACCACGACACCACGACCTGAAAGCCGATCCATGACTGAAGACATCACGACCGTCGTCGAGGTCGTTCCCGAGCGCCGTGACTGGGGCCGGGGCATCCGTTTGCCGCAATTCGGTCGCCGGCCCGACGCGAACCGCAACCTGACCGGCAATGCCGCGCTCGCCGAACCCGCGCAGCTCGCCACGCTCGAGGGCCGCAACATCACGGCCTGGTTCGGCGACCACCAGGTGCTCGACCGGGTGTCGCTGACCATGGAGGCGGGCGTCATCACGTCGCTCATCGGCCCGTCGGGGTGCGGCAAGTCGACGTTCCTGCGCATCCTGAACCGCATGCACGAGCTCGTGCCGTCGGCGTCGCTCGCCGGTGAGGTGCTGCTCGACGGCGAGGACATCTACGACCCTGCACGCAAGCTCGTCGAGGCGCGCAAGCACATCGGCATGGTGTTCCAGAAGCCCAACCCGTTCCCGGCGCAGTCGATCTACGACAACGTCATCGCCGGCCTCAAGCTGACGGGCACCCGCGCGTCGCGTGACGAAAAGGACGACCTCGTCGAGTCGTGCCTCACGAAGGCGGGGCTGTGGAAGGAGGTCAAGGACCGTCTGCGCGCCCCGGGTTCCGGCCTGTCGGGCGGCCAGCAGCAGCGCCTCTGCATCGCCCGCTCGCTCGCGGTGAAACCCCGCGTGCTGCTCATGGACGAGCCGTGTTCGGCGCTCGACCCCACGTCGACGCGGGTCATCGAAGAGACGATGCTCGAGCTCGCGCACGAGGTCACGATCGTCATCGTGACGCACAACATGCAGCAGGCGCAGCGGGTATCGCAGCACTGCGCGTTCTTCCTGGCATCGCACGGCACGCCCGGTGCGATCGTCGAGCACGGCGACACCGAGGCGATGTTCGCCGACCCGATCGATCCGCGCACGTTCGACTACGTGAACGGGCGGTTCGGGTAGCCGGGTAGCGGGCTGCGGGCACGTCGCCGTCAGGCGAGCGGATGCCGCGTCGCGGCGAAAACCGTCAGTCGAGCGACCCCGTCACGGCTGCCGCCCGCGCGGCGACCTCACCCGACACGACGGCCTCGGCGAGCGCCTCGATCTCGGGCGAGAGGAACCGGTCGGGCCCCGGCACGGCGCCGACCTCTGCCGCGAGCGCCACGACGGCGCCCGTCGCCGCGCCCGGCTCGAGCGGTGCGCGCAGGGCGAGTCCGCGGGCCGCGGTCATGACCTCGATCGCCAGCACACGCGAGAGGCCGTCGATCGAGCGGCGCAGCTTGCGTGCGGCCGCCCACCCCATCGACACGTGGTCCTCCTGCATCGCCGATGAGGGGATCGAGTCGACCGACGCCGGCACTGCGAGGCGCTTCAGCTCCGAGACGATGCCTGCCGCCGTGTACTGGGCGATCATGAGGCCGGAGTCGACGCCGACCTCGTGCGCGAGGAACGGCGGAAGGCCCTGGTTGCGCGCCCGGTCGAGGAAGCGGTCGGTGCGACGCTCGCTCATCGATGCGACATCCGCAACCGCGATCGCGAGGAAATCGAGCACGTAGGCGACCGGCGCACCATGGAAGTTGCCGTTCGACTCGACCCGCCCGTCGAGGGTGAGCACCGGGTTGTCGACGGCGCTTGCGAACTCGGCCCCGGCGACGGAGGCCGCGTGCGCGAGCGTGTCGCGGGCGGCGCCGTGCACCTGCGGGGCGCAGCGCAGCGAGTACGCGTCCTGCACGCGGGTGCACTCGGGGCCCTTGTGGCTCGCCACGATCGGCGAGTCGGCGAGCAGGCGCCGCAGGTTCGAGGCCGAGATGGCCTGGCCGCGCTGCGGGCGCAGGGCGTGCAGGTCTTCGGCGAACACGGCGTCGGTGCCCATGAGCCCCTCGACGCTCATCGCCGCGGCGATGTCGGCGGTGGTGAGCAGCAGGCGCAGGTCGTCGATCGCGAGGGCGAGCATGCCGAGCATGCCGTCGGTGCCGTTGATGAGGGCGAGGCCCTCCTTCTCGCCGAGGCGAAGGGGTGTGATGCCGGCGGCGGCGAGCGCCTCATTCGCCGGTTGCGGAGCGCCCGACGCCGGAGGACGCGTCTCCTCAACCAGCGGAGTGACGCGCACCTCGCCTTCGCCCATCGCCACGAGCGCGCAGTGCGCGAGCGGCGCGAGGTCGCCCGAGCAGCCGAGCGATCCGTACTCGCGCACGACGGGCGTGATGCCCGCGTTGAGAATGGCCGCGTAGGTCTCGGCGGTCTCGCGGCGCACGCCGGTGCGACCGGTCATGAGCGTCGAGAGGCGCAGCAGCATGAGCGCCCGCACGACCTCGGTCTCGACCTCGGCGCCAGAGCCGGCGGCGTGCGAGCGCACGAGGCTGGCCTGCAGCTGCGCCCGGCGGTCGTCGGCGATGAACGTCGTCGCGAGCGCGCCGAACCCGGTCGAGATGCCGTAGTGCGGCTCGGGATCTGCGGCGAGCGCCTCGATGATCGCGCGGCTCGCGGCGACGCCGTCGAGGGCCGCCGGGTCGAGCACCACGGATGCCCCGTGCCTCGCCACCGCGACGACGTCGGCGATCGAGACGGGGCCGGTGCCCACGATGACGGAGGTCGCAACGGGGCTGGGTGCAGGCGCGATGGTGCTCATGCCTCCGATTCCACACTGCGGTCGCGCGCGCGGGAACGCCGTGGCCGGGACATCCGTCTGTGATCCCAGACTCGGCGTACGCTGGATCGCATGACCGTGCCGTCGAAGGTGCCCGCCGCCGACCAGACGCTCGCGATCCTCGCGCATCTCGCGACGCAGCGCGGGCCGGTGCCGGCCGCGACGATCGCCGTCGCGCTCGACCTGCCCCGCTCGACGGTCTACCACCTGCTCGCGGTCATGCAGGAGCGCGGATTCGTCGTGCACCTGCCCGAGGAGCGCCGCTACGGCCTCGGCATCGCCGCGTTCGAGCTGTCGAGCGGGTTCAGCCGGCAGCAGCCGCTCGCGCGGCTCGGGCGCCCGCTCGTCGCGGGGCTCGTCGACCGGCTCGGCGAGTCGGGGCACCTCGCCGTGCTGCACGGGCGCGACGTGCTCTACCTCGTCGAGGAGCGCGCCCCGCGTCGCCCGTCGCTCGTCACCGACGTCGGCGTGCGCCTGCCCGCACACCTCACGGCGACCGGCCGGGCGATGCTCGCCGAGCTGCCGCCGGCGCAGTTGCGCGCGCTGTATCCCGATCGCGCCGCCTTCGAATCACGGCAGCCGCAGGGCGAGTCGGATGCCCCGGGCTGGAGTTACAGCCGCCTGAAACGGGTGCTCACCGAGGTGCGCACCCGCGGCTGGGCCGACGAAGAGGGTGAGGTCACGCAGGGACTCGCCTCGGCCGGGGCGCCCGTGGTCGACCACCTCGGCTGGCCGGCCGCGGCGATCGCCGTGACGTTCCCCGACGACGCGTCGCCTGAGCTGCGCGAGCTGGCCGTGGCCGGCGTGCGCGAGGCCGCGGCGACGCTCTCGCGCCGCATCCGCGGCTCGCGCTGACCCCCGCTCACGCGGGACGCGGGGCGAGCCAACGCCGCAGCCAGTGCGTGACCCACGGCAGCACCCAGAAGACCATCACGGGCGTGAGCACGAGCGTCGTCACGAGCACGCGCGTCCAGATCGGCAGGTCGCCCCAGCCGGGGATGGGCGACGTCAGGGAGGTGAAGAGCAGGTTCACGGGGAAGAAGCCGAGCCAGATCGTGACGGCCTGCTTCCACCGTGGCGGTGCAGGCGCGGGCGCGTCGGAGATCGCCGCGCCCGAGGCATCCGTCACCGGAATCGAGCCCGTCGCCGGGTCGTCGAACCACCCCTCGATGCCGGTGCGCCGCTTCACGCGCTCGGAGCGCACGAAGCCCTCGCCCATCGAGAGCCACCAGGCGCGTTCGGACGAGCGCTCCCAGGCCTCGAGCGCCTCGTCGCTCGCGAAGCGGTAGAGCATGTGCCACACGTGCGAGGTCTCGCCCGCGCGCACCCACCCCGAGCCGAGGAACCCGGGGTACTTGTTCGCGAGGTTCACGCCGGTCTGCACCCACGCGGTCGCCTCGGCGATGTGCGCGGGGTCGACCTCGCGCCGGATCGAGACGGTGATCGGTTCGGACATGCCACCATCTCACCGCATCGGCGGTTCAGGCCGGTAACCGCGCCGTCCTGAGCCTGTCGAAGGGATGGCCCGACGCGGGGTCGCGCGTGCGACTACTGGTCGTGCCGAATGTACTTGCCGTGCCGCTCGCTCGTCGGATGCGTAGGCCCCTTGCCGTCGGCGTCGGTGTAGCTGCCCTCGTCGTCGTCTTCGGGCGCACCGTCGTCGCCGCGCGTGTACTGGCCATGCACGGTTCGCTCGTGAACGGCCTCACCGTTGGTCTCGGTGTACTCGCCCTCGAGGTTGTCGGTCGGGCTCTCGTTCTCGTCCTGCTCCCATGAGCCGGGCTCGTGTGCATTCATCGGTTGCTCCTCACGTCGGTACGACAGTCGAGCTCTCGTCTCCACCATACGTCCGGATCACGATGAATGGCCTGTGAGAACCCGCAACCAATCCGCCGGGCGGCGTGCTCCGTATCCCTCATCAGCCCGGCGACCGCCGCGCTCTGAACAGGGAGGTACCCCCATGCGAAACTCTCCGAACCGCATCGTCGCGACCGTCTTCGGTGCCGTGTACGTGCTCGTCGGCCTGCTCGGCTTCGCCGTCACCAGCGGCGTCGGCTTCATCGCCACCGAGGGCGGGCTGCTGCTCGGCATCTTCCAGGTCAACCCGCTGCACAACATCGCCCACCTCCTCATCGGCGGCGCCCTGCTCGTCGCGGGCCTCATGTCCGCGTCCGCGGCGAAGGCCGTCAACGCGACCGTCGGCGCGGTCTACCTGCTGCTCGGCATCGTCGGGTTCTTCCTCGCCGGCACCGCGGCGAACATCCTCGCGCTGAACACGGCCGACCATTTCCTGCACCTCGCGAGCGCGATCGTGCTGCTCGGAGTCGGTCTCGGGTTCGAGCGCTCCACGCGCCGCGTGGCGACGGCGTAGGGGCCGGCCATGCGCGCACTGGCGGCGGCCACCCGCAGTTGGCCGATGCTCGCCGCCGTCGGCGCCGGGCTCGTGCTGCTGGCCGTCGCCGCCGGTGCCGGGGGGATCGTCCAGCCCGCGGCAGCCGTGTTCGGCGTGGCCGCCCTGGTGTGGAGCATCCTCGCGCTCCGCGCCGGGCGGCTCGTCGCGCCGGCTGCGGCGCTGGTCGCGTGCAGCGTATTCCTCGTGGGGGCGGGAGCGCTGGTGGCGACCGGCTGGGTCGGGCGAGCGGATGTCGCGGCGGGACCCCTCGTCGCGGCATCCGCCTTCATCGTGGTCGTCGCAGCATCCTGCGCGCTCGCGCTTCGGCGCGCCCGCGTGACGGCGACCGCGCCCGCGCGGGCGGCCCGACCCGATGGGCCGCCCGCTGCGGGATTCGATCGGCGATCCCTCGTCGGGCTCGTCGCGGGCGCCGCGCTCGTGGCGGCCCTGGCGACCCCCGCGCTCGCCGCCACACCCGCGGGCGGGCAGGCGGTGCCGCACGGCGAGCACCTCGAGGAGCCGGGCGGCCACGCGCACTGACCAGCGCCCGAACCCCTCAGGTTTCGTTCATCTGGGGCCCCTAGCGTGGCCCGGGATGTCTTCGCTCACCACGGCCCCCGACCACGGATTCACCGGCCTCACCGGGTTCGCCGCCGACCTGCTGAACGCCCTCGGCGAGTTCGGCGTCGGCGTACTCGTGTTCATCGAGGTGCTCGTGCCGCCGATTCCGAGCGAGGTGATCCTGCCGTTCGCGGGCTACCTCAGCCAGGCCGGCGAGCTGCAGCTCGGGTGGCTCATCGTCTGGAGCACGGCCGCGTCGCTCGCGGGCGCGCTGCTGCTCTACTGGCTCGGTGCCGCCGTCGGCATGACGAGGGCCATCGACCTCATCGCGCGCACCCGGCTCGTGAGCCGCACCGACCTCGAGCGCGGCGCCGAGTGGTTCACGCGCCACGGGTCCTGGTCGGTGCTCGTCGGCCGCATCATCCCCGGCGTTCGCGGCCTCATCTCGATTCCGGCCGGCGCGGCCCGCATGGGCCTGCTGCGGTTCTGCGTCTACACCGTGATCGGCAGCGGCATCTGGAACACGTTCCTCATCGGCGCCGGCGCGGCGCTCGGAACCCAGCACGAGGTGCTCGACCGGTACCTCGGGTACGTCGACTACGTGGTGTACGCGGCGATCGCGATCGCGCTCGTCACGCTCGTCGTGCGACGAATCCGTGAGCACCGTCGCGACCGCGCGACCGAGGTCGAGACGGCGTTCGCCGAGCCGCACGCCGTCGAGCCGGACACCGTCGAGACGCAGGCCGTCGTCGAGCCGCAGCCCGCCGAGGTCGACGCCCGCTGAGGTCACGGGCCTCGACCGGCGCCGACGGGCTCACGGCGCGAGTCGCTGCACCGCGGCGAGCCTGGCCGTCGCCGCGAGGCGCGCACTGCCGTGCAGCGCCACGAACAGCAACACGATCGCGACGAGCGCCGGCACCGGCCCGAAGCCGGCGACGAGCAGCACGGCGACCCCCGCCACTCCACTGACGGTGTCGACGGCGGTCCAGCCCGCGGATGCCGCGACCGTTGCTCGCCCGGAATCCCCGCGCCGACGCGCCCGCTCGAACCGCGCGAACAGCAGCACGACCGGCACGACGGCGGCGGCCGCGACGACGAGCCACAGCGGGCGCGTCGCCCACCAATCGAACGTCGAGGGTTCGGGCAGCGGCATCCCGAAGCTCGCATTGGCGGCGAGGCTGAGGCCCGCGAGCGCGACCAGTACGGGCATGTGCCACAGGTACACCGTCATGGCACGTTCGCCGACGAACGAGATGCGGTGCGAGGCATCCGCTCGCTCGACCCAGGCGCGGATGCGCGGGCGTGCCAGCTGGAACAGGGCGAGCTGGGCCACGCCGAGCACGAACAGGGTGACGTTCGGCGGGTTCAGGTTCTCGAACATGTCGGGTGAGTACGGCCCGACGACGGTGATCGTCACCAGCACGGCGAGTGCACCGCCGGCGATGCCCCAGAGGATGCCGCGGCCGAGCCGGTCGAGCGCGCCGTCGGCGAGGTGGAATCCGAGCTGCTGCACGAGCAGCCAGACGAGCAGGAGGTTCAGGAACCCGATCGCGTCGATGCCGGTCGTCAGACGCGTGAGGTCGACCGCGATGACCGCGGCCAGCAGCGTGATCGGGGTCAGTATCCGCGCACGCTCGTGGGCGCGCAGCATGACCGGCACGAGTGCCGAGATCGCGATGTAGACGCCCAGGAACCAGAGCGGCTGGCCGATGCGGAAGCCCGCGGTGGCGACCAGCTCGGCCGGCAGGCCGGCGAGCGCGAGCGCGGCGAGGCCTGCGGCGACGACCACCACGAGTGCGAGCGCCGGGCGCACGAGCCGTTCGAGGCGCGCCCGCACGTAGTCCGACGCCGACGCCCCGCGTGCGCGCATCGATCGCCAGTGGTGGAAGCTCGAGAACCCGCCCGCGATGAAGAACAGGGGCATGATCTGCACGACCCAGCTGACAGGGCCGAACCAGGCCCGTCCCTCGAGGGCGTTCTCGAGCACCGGTCCGGCGGCGCCGACGCTGACCCCGCACATCATGGCGTGCAGCGCGAACACGATCACGAGCAGCGCGATGCGGATCGCGTCGACACTCGAATCGCGTGCGACTCGAGTGCGCTGTCCAGCGGATGCCTCGGCCCCGCGTCCTGGCGTGTGTGTGATAACCATGCCCGCAGGCTAGGAACGCGGCACCCGGCGCGGCATCACTCCGCGGTGCCGAACTGCACCCCTACGCCGGTACCAGGGACTCGGTACCGAGGTGCTAGGCGCCCGGCTGCACGAGGCCGGTGTCGTAGGCGAGCACGACGGCGTGCACGCGGTCGCGCAGCGCGAGCTTCTGCAGGATCTTCGACACGTGCGTCTTCACCGTCTGCTCGGCGATGAACAGCGCCGCCGCGATCTCGGAGTTCGAGAGCCCGCGGCCCACGAGGGTGAGCACCTCGAGCTCGCGTTCGGTGAGGCCGGCCAGCCGGGTGCCCGACGGCCGCGGCGGCGGCCCCGACCGCGCGAAGTCCTCGATGAGCCGGCGGGTCACGCTGGGCGCGAGCAACGCGTCGCCGCCCGCGACGATGCGCACGGCCGCGACGAGCTCTTCGGGGGTCGCGTCCTTCAGCAGGAACCCGCTCGCGCCCGCCCGCAGCGCGTCGTACACGTACTCGTCGATGTCGAACGTCGTGAGCATGAGCACCTTGGGCACGTAGTCCGAGCCGCGCGGCGGCGTCTGCAGCGCGCGAGTCGCCTCGATGCCGTTCTTCCCGGGCATGCGCACGTCCATGACGACGACATCGGGACGGAGCTCGTGCGCGAGCGCCACGGCTTCGAGGCCGTCGGCCGCCTGGCCCACGACCTCGATCCCCTCGTGCGCCGCGAGCACGGCGGCGAACCCGGCGCGCACCATCGCCTGGTCGTCGGCGATGAGCACCGAGATCGTCATGCCACCCGTCCTCCATGGCTGAGACGCCCGTCGCCGGGGTCGCGCCCGTCGTCGCCACCGAGCGGCAGCGTCGCGAGAACACGGTAACCCCCGCCCGGTCGCTCGCCGTGCTCGGCGCGCCCGCCGAGCAGCGCGGCCCGCTCGTCGATGCCCACGAGACCGTGGCCGCCGCCCTTCGCGTCGGGCCCCGGGGCATCCGTCGCCGCATCGTTCTCGACGCTGATGACGAGGTCGTCGGCGAGCACCTCGACCGAGACGTGCGTCGTCGCGCCGGGCGCGTGACGCACGACGTTCGAGAGCGCCTCCTGCACGATGCGGTATGCCGCGGTCGACAGGAGGTTGTCGGCCGGCAGGCGGTCGGCGAGTTCGAGGGTCACCGGCACGCCGGCGCGTTCGACGGATGCCGCGAGCGCGCCCAGTTCGTCGATCCCCGGTTGCGGCGTGGTCTCGGCGGCGGAGTCCGAGCTGCGCAGCACCCCGAGCAGCTGGCGCATCTCGGTCATCGCGGTGCGCGAGGTCGCGGCGATCTCGGCGAACTCGTGGCGCGCCTCGTCGCTGAGGTCGGCGACGCGGTAGGGCGCACTCGTCGCCTGCACGTTGATCACCGACAGCCCGTGCGCGACCACGTCGTGCAGCTCGCGGGCGACGCGGGTGCGTTCTTCGACGAGCACGCGTCGCTGCTGCTCCGACGCCGAATTGGCGCGCTCGCGGAAGAGCTCGGCGCCGATCTGCCGGCGCTGCGCGATGAGCAGGGCGATCGCGAGCGCGAGCGCGGTGACTGAGGCGGCCGTGATCCAGTTGGCGAGCGCGCCGCCGTCGACCAACCCGAACGGCATCGTGACGGCCCCGGGGACGAACCATGCCGCGAGCACGCCGATCCAGTTGAGCCGCAGCAGCCCGAGCACGACGAGCAGCGCGCCCTGGCCGATGATCGTCGTGACCGGCCACGGCCACGGCGCGCCCTGCGACGACGCCGAGAGCATCGGGAAGACGAGGATGCCGACCGTCATGAGTCCCGCCCCCACCCATGGCCACCGCACCGCGAGCGGCAGCGCACCCGCGAGCGCGAGGCTCGTGGCGAAGGCGGCGAGCAGGTGCACGCCGTAGATGGTCGCCGCGAGCGGCACCGAGACCGCGAAGAGCGCGACGGCGAGCAGCGACGTCGTCACCCACAGCCACGCCCGGAACTCGCGCTCGTCGATCGTGCGCACGAGGCGCGGGGTCGGCGGAGCCGGCGCCTTCGGCGGTTCGGCCGATGCGGAAGAGATCTGGGGCTGTCCGAGGTCGTTCATGATGCCAGTCACTCTGGCACGACCGTCGCCCGGCGACATCCCTCCGGCGAGCCATTCGAGTCTCGTACCGTCGTAGGGGCGATGGGGACTCGCGGTGCCGGTGCGAGCGCTGCTACGGTGCCCCTGACGGACGAGGTTCGTGCAGTGTGGCGCGGACCGCTCGAAAGGGGTCACCGTGTCGAACGCACAGGTCGACGCCGCCGCACCGCGGCCGCGTGAGCAGTGGACGGGTCAGGTCGGGTTCATCCTGTCGGCGATCGGATCGGCAGTCGGTCTCGGCAACATCTGGCGGTTCCCGGGCGTCGCCTATGAGAACGGCGGCGGCGCATTCATCATCCCCTACCTCATCGCGCTCATCACCGCCGGCATTCCGATCCTCTTCCTCGACTACGCGATCGGCCATCGCTTCCGCGGATCCGCGCCGATGGCGTTCCGCCGGCTCGGCGGCAAGTGGCTCGAGAACCTGGGCTGGTTCCAGGTGATGATCTGCTTCGTCATCGGCCTCTACTACACCGTCGTCATCGCCTGGGCGCTCAGCTTCTTCGTGTTCTCGTTCGACCTGCGCTGGGGCGACGACCCGGCGGCGTTCCTCACGGGCGACTACCTGCAGGTCGCCGACCCGGGCATCAGCTTCGAGTTCGTGCCCGGCGTGCTCATCCCGCTCGCGATCGTCTGGATCGCGACGATCGCGGTGCTCGCGGCCGGTGTCGCGAAGGGGTTGCAGCGGGTGAACGTGATCTTCCTGCCGCTGCTCGTCGTCGCCTTCCTGATCCTGGTCGTGCGGGCGCTGTTCCTCGACGGCGCCGCCGAGGGGCTGAATGCGCTCTTCACCCCCAACTGGCAGGCACTCGGCGACCCCGACGTGTGGATCGCGGCCTACAGCCAGATCTTCTTCTCGCTCTCCATCGCGTTCGGCATCATGATCACGTACGCGTCGTACCGCAACCGCAAGGCGAACCTCACCACGCCGGGACTCGTGGTCGCGTTCGCGAACTCGTCGTTCGAGATCCTCGCCGGCATCGGCGTGTTCGCCACGCTCGGATTCTTCGCGTTCCAGCAGGGTGTGGCCATCGAGGAGCTCGAGGGGCTCACCGGCGTGGGGCTCTCGTTCGTCACCTTCCCGGCGATCGTGTCGCAGATGCCGGGCGGTCCGATCTTCGGTGCGCTGTTCTTCGGGTCGCTGACGATGGCCGGGTTCACGTCGCTGATCTCAGTCATGCAGGTGGTCTCCGCCGGCTTCCAGGAGAAGTTCGGACTCACCGTGCGCCAGGCCGCCATCCGGGTCGGCGGCGTCGCCGCGATCATCTCGATCGTGCTGTTCTCGACCACCACCGGGCTGCTCGCCCTCGACGTGGCAGACCAGTGGGCGAACAACATCGGCATCGTCGCATCCGCAGTGCTCACCTCGGTGCTCGTGCTCTGGGTGCTGCGACGCGGACCCGAGCTGCGCACGCACCTGAACGCCCTGTCGACGTTCAAGGTCGGGCGCATCTGGCTCGTGCTCACGAGCGTGCTCGCACCGATCGTGCTCGGCTACATGCTCATCTCACGCATCGTCACGCTCTCGGTCGAGGGGTATGGGGGCCTGCCCGGCTGGTACCTCGTCGCGATCGGGTGGGGTGCGATCATCGCGATCCTCCTCGGCACGTTCGTGCTCAGCGCGCTGCGGTGGCGTCAGGATCCCGAGCGGTTCGCACCGTGGCCCTCGTACCCACCGGGTGGCACCGCCGCCACGACCGGTCGCAACGCATCTGACGGAGGTGCATCATGACTCCCATCGCGATCGTCTTTCTCGTGCTCGCGATCGTGCTCGTGTGGGGCGGGCTCATCGCGAGCGTCCTCTTCCTGCGCAGCCGTCCCGAGCTCGAGCAGTACCCGGCGGGCGGCGACGACGACCATCGCGAAGACGACGCGCCGATCATTCGCGACACCTGAGCGAGCAGATGCTCGGGCGCGCCTGATCGTGTACGCGCGGCGTCACCCGTGCGGGCGGCGGCCGGCCGGTGGCGTGACCCCGTCGAGCACGGCGTCGGCCCGCATGCGCTCCGACGCCTGCACGTCTCGGGCGCGCCGCGTGCGGTTCGCGATGATGCGCCGGTCGTCGCGCAGCGGAAGCTGCACCTGCTCGGCGGCATCGACGCCGGCGTGCAACTGGCGGGCGCGCTCGACCTCGGTGTCGAGCACCGCGCCGAAGAGCATCGCGAGGTTCGACAGCCAGATCCACAGCAGCAGCGCGATGAGGCCGCCCAGCACGCCATAGGTGCGCTCGTACGTTCCGAACCCGAGCACGTACGCGCCGAACAGGGCTGTCGTCACCAGCCAGGCGACGAGCGCCACGACGGCGCCGACGCTGAACCAACGCAGGTGCCGGCGCTTCACGTTGGGCGCCGCCCAATAGAGCAGCGCCAGCACGGCGATGCCGATCGCGGCGAGCACGGGCAGCTTCGCGAGATCCCACCAGAATGCGACGCCCTCGTCGAACCCCGCGGCCCGTGCGACCGCCTCGGCGACCGGCCCCGTCACGACGATGGCGACCCCGGCGATCGCCACCAGCACCACGACCGCGGCCGAGACCGCGAGCATCGCGGGTCGCATCGCCCAGAACGGGCGCCCCTCCTTCACCCCGTAGACGCGGTTCATGCCCCGACCGAATGCGCCGACGAACCCCGACGCCGCCCAGAGCGTGGCGACCAGCCCGATGCCGAAGGCGAGCCCCGCGTTCGAGGCGTTCACGAGCTGGTCGAGCGGCTCGCGCAGGGCTTCGGCGACGGATGCGTCGCCGAGATCCTCGATGACGATCAGCACGTTCTCAGCCGCGGTCTCGGCACGGCCGAAGATGCCGATCGCCGCGAACGTCGCGAGCAGCGCGGGCAGCACCGCGAGCAGGACGTAGAAGGTGAGCGCGGCGGCGATGTCCTGCACCTGGTGGATGCGGTACTCGTGCAGGGTTCGGCTGAAGACGACCCGCCAATCGGCACGAGACAGCTGAACGGGTGAATCTGACTCGGGCATCATGCCTCCGGGGTGGGGCTGGATGATGCGAGCCTACGGCCAAACCCTAAGGACCGAGGTGCGCGCGCAGGAACTGCGCGACGCGGGCGCGCATGCCCTCGTCGAGAATGCCGACCGAGTGCTCGCCGCCCGGCACGATCGCGAGTTCCACCGGTACTCCCGCGGCCGCGAGGCTCGTCGCGAATCGCTGCGACTGGCCGACCGGCACGACCTCGCTCTCGGCATGTCCGACGAAGAAGGGCGGGTCGCTCGGGTCGGCGTACGTCGCGGGCGAGGCATTCGCCGCCTGCGGGCAGTTCGCATCGCTCGCGCCCGGTTCGCAGCCGAGGTACGCGCCGATGATGCCGCGAAGCCAGACGGATGCATCATCGGCGGCCAGTTCGGCGGCGCCGAGTCCGACGGGGCCCGAGAGCTCGGCGACGGCCGCCACCCGCGATCCCTCATCGAGCGGGCCGTCGCCGCGCGTGCCCAGCAGCGCGGCGAGGTTGCCGCCCGCCGATCCGCCGAAGGCGCCGATGCGCGTGGGGTCGATGTCGAACCGCTCGACCTGCTCGGGCGCGCGCATCCATTCGACGGCGAGCGCGACGTCGTCGATCGCCGACGGGAAGATCACGTTGGGAACGAGGCGGTAGTTGACGGATGCCGCGACGATGCCCTCGCTCGCGAGCCACATGCACACGTTGCGCCAGTCGGTGTTGGCCTTGTCGCCTCGCGCCCAGCTGCCGCCGTGGATCGAGATGACCGCAGGGAGGCCTTCGTCGGAGCCGAGCGCAGTCGGGGAGGCGGTCGATGGGGCGGGGCGGCACACGTCGAGCGTCAGCAGGGTGCCGTCTTCACGTGTGCCGTACTCGAGGTCGGCTTCGACGCGGATCCCCGCCGGGGGCGTGAACGTGCGGATGCCGACGACCTCGTCGGTGACGACCTCGCTCACGGCATTGGAGCCGGGCGGGTCGATCTCGCGCAACTGCAGGTGGAAGCCCGTGAGCGCGCCGATGCCCGCGATGGCGGCGACGATGGCCGTTGCGGCAACTGCGACCCGTCGTCGTCGCCGGGTGCCGCGGCCGCCTGCGATTCGGGTCGAGTTCACACCGGGCTCCGGGTTCAGGGGTGCAGCGATGCTAACTCACGTGCCCGCGATGTGGAAACGCTTCCTTCGCCTTGCCTCCCGGCGTCCGTTGGGTGATCCGATGGCGGCGCGCTTCACGACAGCACGCGCCCGGTCCGCGGATCGATCGTGACGCTCGCGTCGGCGTAGTCGGCGTAGTCGGCATCGAGCAGCACGAGTACCCGCACGGGCCGCTCGCCAGTGGCGTCCGCCACCGGCAGGCGCTCGACGAGCACGATGACCGAACTGGGATCGGCGATGCCGGCGTGCTCCTCGGCGGTGGCGATGTGCTCGCGGAAACGCGTGAAGTCGACGTCGTCGACGTCGAAGAGCGCGGCCGCCGGGTCTGAGGGCTGGATGAGCTCGGGACCCTGGTGCTCGGTGCGGTCGTACCGGTACTGGTACGAGTCGATCGTGAGTGCGCCGGGTTCGGACGGCGCCGCAGCGAGCGCATATCCGTCGTAGAAGCCGATGCGCACGAACTTCGTGTCGCCGGTCTCGGCAACGAGCGCCTCGACGATCTCATCATGGCGGTCGCCCTCGACGACGCCCGCGGCGGCCGGGTCGCCCGCCGCGATCGCCCGCACGGTGCGCCCGATCGAGTCGTAGGCGGGGATCAGCACGAGCGCCGCCGCGATGAGGAATGCGCCGGCGAGCAGCACCCGACGCCACGGACGTGTCGGCGCACGCGAACCGCCGACGGGCGACTGCGGTGCCGGCGGCCATTCGGGCACGTCGGATGCGAGCGGCACCGTGCGGTCCGTTCCGGTGCGGAGGCGCTCGGCGTCGCGCCGGCCGGCCCAGTCCTCGGGCGGGTCCAGTACGAGCTCGACGTTCGCCTTCGCATCGTCGGGACGTCGCACGACGATGACCGTGCCGGGCTGCACCTGCGGGACCGCGACGATGTCGACGACCTCGCGGTGCACGGTGTTGTACGGCGAGCGGAACCTGGGGGCGACGGTGAGCAGGAGGTCGACCTGCGGCTGGCCGTTCACCGAGAGGCCCGTGCGGGAGATGCGCTCGACGCGGGCGAGGGCGAGTTCACCGGTCGGCGGCGCCTCGGATGCGGCGCCCCGGCGCCGTGCGACGAAGGATCCGCCGAAGAGTCCGAAGGTTCCCGCGAGCAGCGCCACCGGCAGCGCGAAGCTCCACGTCATCGAGTAGCGCGGATCTCCCGTGGCGACGGCGCCCACGATGCCGCCGGCGGTGACGCCGAACGCGATGGCCGAGACGAAGACGAGCACGAGCACGAGCACGATCCGAGCATGCCGCATCGCGATGCACTCGCGCATCAGGAGATCGGGCTAGGCGATCTCCTTCGCGAAGCACACCGAGTGCGCCTCGCCGACGTACTGACCGAACTGGGGGATCTCGCGGTAGCCGCGCCGGGTATAGAGGGACTGCGCGGCGTCGTGCAGGTCACCGGTCTCGAGCACGATCTCGCTGATGCCCCGAGCGACGGCGTCGGCCTCGATACGGGCGAGAAGCGCCGCGGCGACGCCCCGGCCGCGTGCGGAAGGGTCCACGAACATGCGCTTCAGTTCCCCGCGAGCCGGAGCCGGGGCATCCGCTCGCTCGTCGGAATCGGCCGCGGCAGCCTCGATCACGAGGGCCGCGATGCCGACCGCGCGCTCGCCATCGCGTGCGACGTAGAAGGCGACCTCGGGGCGTTCGAGCGTTGCGATGTCGAGCAGGAAGTTGCTCTCGGGCGGATAGAGGCTCTGCGCGTAGGCGGTGCTGCCGTCGAGCAGACGCTCGACCTCTGGCTGGCGGGGCGGTTCGATGGCGACGGTGACGGATGCTGCGGGCACCGGTCGAGCGTACGCCCGGCATGTTGCGCGGGGGTTTCGAGACGCCCGCTGCGCGAGCTCCTCAACCCGCAGAGGCGTGCACGGGGCATTCCCAGCCGCTTTCCGGTATCGTGGCCGAGTCGGTTCTGGACACCGCACATGTCGTGTGGATGGGTTTGTGAGTCCAAAGGGCCGGTTTCGGGGCATTCGCCCTCGAATAGTCACCGTATGTGAACGGCCCCGGTCGACGATGTTCCGGGTTCTCAGTGTGCTGCGCCCGCAGTGGCGCTGCCATGTACTCAAGTACAACCCAGGAAGTCATCACCATGCCCAAGAACAAGAAGCCCCAAGGCGGTAGACCCGCGCGCAACTTCGATCCGTCGTACGCGAAGGCCGGCTCGAAGAAGCCCGGTTCGCGCAGCGCCGGCCACCGCGGCTACCGGCCCGAAGAGACCGATTCCCCGGCCAAGACCCGTTGGTCGCGTGATGAGCGCGTCGCTGCCGGGCGCGCGCCCCACCGTGGCGAGCGTGAGGGCCGCGAGCCGCACGACGACCGCGCTCCCCGGGCCGGTGGCGAGCGCGGAGGTCGTTCATACGACCGCAACGATCGCGCGCCCCGCTCGTTCGACCGCAACGACCGAAGTGACCGCGCGCCCCGATCGTCCGACCGTGACGACCGTGGCCCCCGCCGCGAATACGGCGACCGCCCCGCGCGCCCGCACTACCGCGAGGACCGCCCGGCGCGTTCATTCGACCGTGACGACCGTGCCCCGCGCCGGTTCGACCGCGATGAGCGCCCCGCACGATCCAACGACCGTGATGATCGCGCACCCCGTCGGGACCGTGACGACCGTCCGGCTCGTTCGTATGACCGCAGCGACCGCCCGGCGCGCTCGTTCGACCGTGACGACCGTGCACCCCGTCGCGAGTACGGCGACCGTCCGGCTCGCTCGAACGACCGCAGCGACCGTCCGGCGCGCTCGTACGACCGCAGCGACCGTCCGGCGCGCTCGTACGACCGCAGCGACCGTCCGGCGCGCTCGTTCGACCGCAACGATCGCAACGATCGCAGCGATCGCCCGGCTCGTTCGTTCGACCGCGACGACCGCGCCCCTCGTCGTGACCGCGATGATCGTCCGGCTCGTTCGTTCGACCGCAACGACCGCCCCGCGCGCTCGTTCGATCGCAACGACCGTCCGGCTCGTTCGTTCGACCGTGACGACCGTGCGCCCCGCCGTGACTTCGAACGACCTGGCTTCCGCGACTCCGAGCGCCGCCCGTCGAGCTTCTACCCCGCCAAGAACACCGAGGCGCACTTCACCCCGGCCGACGACGTCGTGCTCGAGCGCCTCGAGGCCGACGCGATCCAGGCCGACGCCGTCGATGGCGTGAGCTTCGCCGACCTCGGGCTCGGCGGCAACGTCGTGCGTGTGCTCAAGGAACTCGGCGCCGAGTCGCCGTTCCCGATCCAGGCCGCGACCATCCCGGTCGTGCTCGAGGGTCGCGACGTGCTCGGCCGCGGCAAGACCGGCTCGGGCAAGACCATCGCGTTCGGCGCTCCCACGGTCGAGCGCCTCATGACGCTCTGGGCCGAGTCGGGCAAGTCGGGCGGCAAGCGCCAGATGGGCCGAAAGCCCCGCGCGCTCATCCTCGCCCCGACGCGCGAGCTCGCCCTGCAGATCGACCGCACCGTGCAGCCCATCGCGCAGAGCGTCGGCCTCTTCACCACGCAGATCTACGGCGGCGTGCCGCAGGGCCGCCAGGTCGGCGCCCTGCAGCGCGGTGTCGACATCGTCATCGGCACCCCCGGCCGCATGGAGGACCTCATCGAACAGCGCCGTCTCGACCTCTCCGAGGTCGTCATCACGGTGATCGACGAGGCCGACCACATGTGCGACCTCGGATTCCTCGAGCCCGTGCAGCGGATCATCCGCCACACCGCCGAGGGCGGCCAGAAGCTCCTCTTCTCGGCCACGCTCGACCAGGGCGTGGCGACGCTCGTCGACGAATTCCTCGTCGAGCCGGCCGTGCACGAGGTCGCCGGTGAAGACCAGGCCTCGTCGACGATCGACCACCGCGTCTTCGTCATCGAGAACCGCGACAAGCGCGACATCGTCGCCGAGCTCGCGAACCGCGACGGCAAGACCCTCGTGTTCAGCCGTACGCGCGCCTTCGCCGAAGACCTCACCAACCACCTCGAGGACTACGGCATCCGTGCCGTCGCCCTCCACGGCGACCTCAACCAGTCGCGCCGCACGCGCAACCTGCAGCAACTGACGTCGGGTCGCGTGAACGTGCTGGTGGCCACGGATGTCGCAGCCCGCGGCATCCACGTCGACGACATCGATCTCGTGATCCAGGCCGACGCGCCCGACGAGTACAAGACCTACCTGCACCGCTCGGGCCGCACGGGCCGTGCCGGCAAGCAGGGCCGGGTCGTCACGCTCATTCCGCGCAACCGCCAGCGTCGCATGAACGAGCTGCTGGACCGTGCCGAGATCGACATCGACTTCGTCGACGTGCGTCTGGGCGACGACCTGCTCGGTGAGCTCGAGGGCGGCCTCGCGGCTGTCGCGGCCGAGGTCACCGAGGTCGAGGCTGAGACCGTCGAGGTTGAGGCGACCGAAGTCGAGGTCGTCGAGGTCGACGCCGACAACGCTGAGTCCGACGAGGTACTCGCCAGCTGAGGCATCCCGCGAATTCGGTGGCCCGCGTCCTCACGGACGCGGGCCTTCGTCGTTCGACTCGCCTTGGAAGGCGCCAGGCATGGACCGACTCGTCCTCCACAGGTGGCACATCGTCGAAGTTGTCCACAGGGTTTTGGCTGTTCACGGGTGATTTCCGTCTGCAGCGAATGTCAGTGGGTCGGTGCAGGATGGAGTCATGGAAGAACGGCCGCCGCACCCGCTGCAACCGCTCGAGCGCGATCTCGACGCGCTGCGTGCAGCGTGGGGCGACGCGATGCCGGCCTTCGGGGCTCAGCCTGGCGGCGCGCAGGCCGAGCTCGGCCAGATGAGCGATTCGGGCCTCGTCGCGGTGACCGACCTGATCGCCCGCGTACGTCGCGACGCCGATGCGCTGCTGGTGAGGGTGGGCGATGAGGTCGCCCGGCGGTCGGGGCCCGAGTTCGGCGATACCGGCCTCGCCAAGAAGCAGGGGTTCCACAACGCCGCCCGCCTCCTCGCCGCATCGACCGGTGGGTCGCGCGGTGAGGCGTCCCGGCTCATCGCGGTGGGCGCTGCCACCGCCGAGCGCCAGTCGTTCACCGGCGAACATCGTCCATCCGCGCATCCGCACGTCGCCGCCGCGCTCGGAGCTGCCACGATCAGCACCGAGGCCGCGGCCGTGATCACCGCGATGCTCGACCGCGTCGCGGCTCGCGCCGACCCCGCCCTCGCCGACATCACCGAGACCGCGCTCGTCGAACTGGCGGTCGTCGCGCCGCTCGAGCTCGTCGTCCGAGGCGTGCGTGAGGCAGAGGCCCGGCTCGACCAAGACGGTGTCGAACCGCGAGGAGACGTGCTCAGGGGTCAACGGTCCCTGACGATGTTCGAGTCCGGCGGCATGCTGCACCTGCGCGCTCGTCTCGACCCCGAGACCGGCGCCCCGATCAAGGCGGCGATCGAGGCCCTTGTGAGCGACGTGCTCCGCCGCCGCGAACGGGTACCGGCTGCCGAAGACGAGCACCCAGGCGAGCGCGGCCGCGCCGAGGCGTCCGACCTGCAGTGCCACATCGACGGCGACGATCGTGGCATCGGCGGTGACCGCGGCGACGGCGATGCTGCCTCCGACGCATTCGTGCGCGATGGGGCGCTGGGCGCCGGGCCGGTCATCGACGACGACCGCACCATCCCCCAGCTCCAGGCCGACGTGCTCGCCGCGTTGGCACGGCACGCGCTCGGCTGTACGCAGACGGGCACTCCCCTCGCGAAGACCACCGTCATCGTGCGCCTGAATCTCGAGACGCTCGTCGAGGGCGTCGGGCACGCCTCGATCGACGGTTTCGACCAGCCCATCTCGGCGACGACCGCGAGAAGGCTGGCCGCCGACGCCGAGGTCATCCCCGCCGTGCTCGGCGGCGAACGCGTGCCGCTCGACCTCGGTCGGGCAGCACGGTTCTTCACCAAGGCGCAGCGTCTCGCGCTCGGTGAACGCGACGGCGGGTGCGCCTCGTGCGGGCAGAACATCGGGTACGTCGAGGCGCACCACATCCGCTGGTGGGAGCGCGATGCCGGCCCAACCGACCTGGCCAACGGGGTGATGCTCTGCTCGTTCTGCCATCACCGCATGCACCGCGAGAACTGGGGCATTCGCGCCACCCGCGATTCGGTCTGGTTCATCCCCCCGCCGCACATCGATCCCGCCCGCGCGCCCCGCCTCGGCGGAAGAGCGAGGTTCGACCTGGCTGGCGCGAGTGCCGCCTGAGCGTTCAGTGCGTGGGCCTTGCCATGCGCGTGGCGAGTGCGCGACTCGCGCAAGAACGTGAGGAAAGGATTGTGCACCCCGCAGTCGGGCGGAGCGGGGCTGGGCCTTGGCCCCAGTTCGGGGGGTGTGAGCCTCGGCATCTAGCCCCAGCAGTATACGAGCAATGCTCAGTTCCGCTATGCTGTCGCCGCGAGTTGAAGGCAGATCGCGTGATCGGGGGACGATCATGGGCGTGGCACAGCGGGGGCGGTGGGCACGATGAGCCCCGTCCCGTCCAGCATCCGTCGAGGCTTCATCGTCGAAGCCGGCGGAGAAGTGAACAGCATCATCCCGATCCCGTCGGCTGTGTCGACCGTCGGGCGGGATCCGGGCGCAGACCTCTGTCTTCCTTACGACGGCGTGAGCCGGCAACACTTCCGTATCGACGGGACGGGTCCGGCGGTCTTCGTCGCTGACGCCCAGTCCACGAACGGCACCTGGGTCAATGATCGGCGCGAGGCTGGGTGGACTCAACTGCGCGATGGAGACCGAGTGAAGCTCGGCAGCGTCCAGTTGCGCTACTTCGACGTCGCTTCCGCAATGCCGCCGGGAATGCCTCCGACCGATGGGTACCAAGTGACGCAGCCCCACCCCGGAGCGACAGGGGATGACAGCGACGCGATGGGGATCAGGATCGGCAAGAACAATCGTGTGAGCGGGAACGGGAGACAGAACTTCGTCGATGGCGACCAGGTCGGGCGGGACAAGATCGGAGGGGACAGGATCGGGCGGGACCAGTACAACTCGGCCGTGAACCAGACCTGGAAGCAGAAAGTGAAGATATCCGCGGATTACGAACCCACTGACGAACTCTTCAACGGTGAGGGCCCCGGGCGGGTGATCGCCATTCTCGGGGGGCTCATCGCCCTCGGCGGATTCGCGTGGTTCGCGTCTCACATATTCGGCGCAATGACCGCGACCAATACCGGAGGGTTCGGCCCCCCGCCGACGATCGGATATGCCTTCGCTATGTTCGGAATCGGCGCGGTCCTCTTCGCAATCGGCACCGGGATGTCGAAGGCCAGACGCAAGCGGAACGGAAGGTGACCCGGTGAAAATCACGATCGGCAAGAACAACACCGTGAGCGGGAAGGGGAAGCAGAATTTCTCCGAGGGTGACCAGATCGGCCGAGACCAGGTCGGTCGAGACCGGATCGGTCGAGACCAGATCAACGTCGGCGCCATGCCCGCCGAGGTCGAGCGCTCACTGCGGTTGCTGCTCGAGGAAGCGCGACGGCTGCTGCCCGCGGGTCGCGTCGAGAGCGTGGCGGCGGAGGTGGACGGGATCCAGCGGGACATGAGTGCTGCCGAACCCGACCGCAAGACGGCCGCGTCCCGTCTGGGATCCGCGGTGGAGATGTTGAAGCAGGGCGGGGCTGTCCTCGAGGCCGGATCCTCGCTGGGCCAGAGCATCGTGAAGATCGCCCAGTGGATCGGTCCGATCGCCGGGGCAATCCTGGCCGGTGTCGGCCTCGTACTCTGAAAATGCAGGTCTGAATTCGAGCCTGACCACGTCGAGACGTCTGCCGCCGACCGTGCGCGGCGCCCGCAGCACGCGCTCGAACATCCGGTCGAACGCGTTCACCCGTTAGAACATGCACGCATGCGTTCGGCTGCGTCCTGCGAGTTGATGGGCCGATGGTGTTCGACACCTGTCCTCGGAGGGGTGGCGTCGATACGATGAGCGCGACGCGCGGGGCCGTCGGGTGGTGGCCCGATAGATGGGGCGCGAGACGTGGAGGCTCGGCATGAGCAATGACGGCAACCCCCAGAACTCGGCGCCCGCGCCCGCGCCCGCAGCCTCGCAGCCCGCGCCCGTGAGCCGGACGATGCTCATCTGGTTCGGCATCGGGATCGTCGTGCTGTCGTTCGTCGCGGCGTTCCTCGGCTCGACGGTTGCGCGATCGACTGATCCGACGGCATCCGTCGCGACGCCGGCCCCGGTGCCGACGATCGACGAGGACGACCGAGCCGCCTACGAGGAGGCGATCGAGGCGATCCTTCCGGCCGGCGCCGCGGTGCGTGCCGGAACCGGGGTTCCCGAATCGGGCAAGGGGTTCGACGGCGAGGTGTACATCGACATCTCGACCTCAGACGTCTACCTGTTCCAGGACGGTGAGTGGACGCTCGCCGGCAACATCCGCGCCGAGGCCGCCGAGAACCTCACCGGTGCGACCGGTGCAGCGGGCGCACCCGGCGCGACCGGTGCCACGGGTGAGACCGGTGCGACGGGTGCGCCCGGTGCGCAGGGGGAGGCCGGCGCCCCAGGCGCCCCCGGCACGCAGCTGAATCTCGGCGTCGGAGCCCCGCAGAACGACACCTGCACGGCCGACGGCGATGTCTACATCGACACCGCGACCGTGGCGTTCTACCAGTGCAGCGCCGGTGCGTGGGTGCTGGTCGGACCCTATGGTGTTCCGCCGATGCCGACTGTGGAGCCCGGCGAGGGCTGATCCGGGCCTCGATACGCGCTGCGCGCGCCTCGATACGCGCTGCGCGCTAGGCGACGGGCGGCCCGACCCGCGCGCCGCGTGAGCGAACGTGGAACCATGGTGGTGTGACGGTCGAACCCCGATCGGGGTCGCAGCAGGGCGGGATCGAGTCCGCACGCCGCGCGTACCAACGCCGTGACTGGCGTGCCGCGGTCGACGGGCTCGAGCAGGCGCGCGCGGGCGGCGACCTGTCGGCTGACGACCTGTACGCGCTCGCGAACGCCGCCTGGTGGCTCGGCGAGGTCGACCGCTCGATCGACGCCGGCGAAGCCGCATATCGACGGTTCCTCGAGGCCGATCGCACGCCGATGGCGGCGATGGCGGCCAT
This sequence comes from Agromyces humatus, assembly GCF_021228295.1. Taxonomy (GTDB): domain Bacteria; phylum Actinomycetota; class Actinomycetes; order Actinomycetales; family Microbacteriaceae; genus Agromyces; species Agromyces humatus. The sequence continues at coordinate 63,398 of NZ_JAJQPD010000007.1, read as the reverse complement.
GTGGGTGGCGATGAACCTGCTGCTCCGCGGTGACGACACCATCGGGTCGGGCTGGATGCGACGCGCCGTGCGCCTCGTCGAGACGCACCCCGACACGGTGGAACACCACTACCTGCGATACGTCGCCGCCGTCGAGAACCGCATCGACACGGCGGGCGGGCTCGCCGACGCCGAGTTCGAGGACCTGCTCGCCGCGGCTCACGACCTGCATGTGCAGGGGCGTCGGTTCGATGATGTCAGCCTCGTGGCCGCAGGTACGGTGGCCGAGGGGCGCATCCTCCTGAAACGCGGCCGCGTGGACGATGCGATGGGGTTGCTCGACGAGGCGATGCTGAGCGTGCTCGACGACGACATGATGCCCGAATGGGCCGGCAACGTGTACTGCCACCTCATGACGGCATGGCACGAGATCGGTGAACTCGACCGCGCGAAAGGCTGGACCGAGGCGACGGAGTCGTGGCTCGAGACGATCCCGGCGGCCGCACTGTTCCGCGGAATCTGCCGGGTGCACCGCTCGCAGGTGCTGCAGGCGCTCGGCTCGTGGGATCAGGCAGCGGCCGCGGCGCAGCAGGTCTGCGCCGAGCTCGGCACCATCGCGCCCGAGACGGCGGCCGAGGGGCACTACCAACTCGGCGATCTCGCGCGCCTGCGCGGCGACCACCGGTCGGCGAGGTCGGCGTACCTCGAAGCGCACGAGGCCGGGAAGGATCCGCAGCCGGGCCTGGCGCTCCTACGTCTGGCCGAAGGTCGCGGCGACCTCGCACTGACGGGCATCCGCGCCGCGCTCGTCGCCGCAGCCGAAGACCCGCTCGCCTGCGTGCCGCTGCAGGCGGCGCACGTGCGGATCGCGCTTGCCGCCGATGAACCCGCCGAGGCCGACGAGGCGTGCGCGTTCCTCGAGACGATGGCCGCGGCCTACGGAACGCCGGGGTTCGTGAACGAGGCGCGAACGGCACGGGGCCGAGTCGAACTGGGCCGCGACCGCTTCGAGGCGGCGCTGCCGTCGCTGCGCGAGGCGTGCAACGGGTGGCGCACCGTCGGCGCCGTCTACGACGCCGCCGCAGCGCGCATGCTGCTCGCCGAGGCCTACCGGGGACTCGATGACGACGATGCGGCGTCGATCGAGCTCGCGGCCGCCGCGGCGGAGTTCGACCGGCTCGGCATCCCGGCCGCAGCCCGCCCGGGGTGGCGGCCCCCCGGGCCCCCGCCCGGCGGACTCACCGCCCGCGAAGTCGAGGTGCTCGCACTCGTGGCCACGGGCAGGTCGAATCGCGAAGTGGCGCGTGCGCTCACGCTGAGCGAGAAGACCGTCGCACGTCATCTGTCGAACATCTACGCCAAGATCGGTGCGGACTCCCGCACCGAGGCGGCGGCCTACGCGTTCCGGCACCGTATCGCTGCGGCATCCGATCGCTGACCTCGCGAGCCTCGGGTGGCGGCCGCGTCATCCGTTTGCCATAATTACTACCTGAACGGTCGGTCAGGAATTTCGATCGTGCGGATGCCGCGAACTCCTGCCTACGCTGGGAGCAGCGTTCCACAGACAGTGCGGTCAAGGAGTGAGAACCATGGCAGAGGCCTACCTCGTCAGCGGAGTGCGCACTCCGGTCGGTCGCTACGGCGGCGTGCTCGCAGGCGTGCGCCCAGACGACCTCGCGGCCCTCGTGGTCGGCGAGCTCGTGCGGCGCACGGGGCTCGACCAGGCAGGCGAGCTCGGCGCGATCGACGAGGTCATCCTGGGCGGTGCCAACCAGGCCGGTGAAGACAACCGCAACGTGGCGCGCATGTCGGTGCTGCTCGCCGGTCTGCCCGACGAGGTGCCCGGCATCACCGTGAACCGGCTCTGCGCGTCGGGAATGTCGGCGATCACCATGGCCTCCCAGGCGATCCGGTCCGGCGACGCCGACCTCATCATCGCCGGCGGCGTCGAGTCGATGACGCGGGCGCCCTGGGTGCAGGCGAAGCCCGACCGGGCGTGGGCGAAGCCGGGGGCGGCGCACGACACGTCGATCGGCTGGCGGTTCCCGAACCCGAAGCTCGTCGCCCGCGACAAGGCCACGTTCTCGATGCCCGAGACCGCCGAAGAGGTCGCCCGCGTCGACGGCATCACCCGCGACGAGGCCGACGCGTTCGCGCTGCGCTCGCAGCAGAAGGCCGTCGCGGCGATCGCCGGCGGCCGATTCGAGGCGGAGATCGTCGGCGTGCCGACCCACCGCGGCGAGGTGCTCGTCGACGAAGGACCGCGACCCGAGACCACCCTCGACGTGCTCGCCGGGCTGCGGCCGGTCGTGCACGGCGGATCGGTCGTCACCGCCGGCAACTCGAGCGCCCTGAACGACGGCGCCTCGGCCATCCTCGTCGCGAGCGCCGCCGCCGTCGAGCGCTACGGGCTCACGCCGCGCGCCCGCGTCGTGGTGGGCTCGTCGGCCGGGCTCGCCCCCGAGATCATGGGGCTCGGCCCCGTGCCCGCGACTGAGAAGGCGCTCGAACGCGCCGGCATCGACCTCGACGACATCGGCTCGGTCGAACTCAACGAGGCGTTCGCGACCCAATCGATCGCGTCGATGCGGCGACTCGGGCTCGACCCCGAACGGGTGAATGCCGACGGGGGAGCGATCGCGCTGGGACATCCGCTCGGCTCATCGGGATCGCGACTCGTCGTGACCCTGCTCGGACGCATGGAGCGCGAGCAGTCGCGCTACGGCCTCGCCACCATGTGCGTCGGCGTCGGTCAGGGCACGGCGCTCATCGTGGAGCGCGTGTGATGCGCGGCCAGCGACAATGTGCGTCGGCGTCGGGCCGCGCTCAACACGGCACGGCGCTCATCGTGGAGCGCGTGTGATGGGCGAGGGTCGCGAGACGTCGCTTCGCTCCTCCTCGACCGGCGATGGGCCACTGCTCATCGAGCGGCGCGACGACCGGGTCGTCGCAACCCTCAACCGGCCCGACGTGCGCAATGCGATCGACCAGGCCACGATCGACGCGCTGCACCTGCTCTGCGCCGAGCTCGAGGCGATCCCGCGCACGCTCATCCTCGCCGGTGCGGGCGGGGTGTTCGCGTCGGGCGCCGACATCGCACAACTGCGTGAACGGCGAGCCGATGACGCGCGCCGAGGCATCAACGCGAAGGCGTTCATCCGCGTGGCCGGGCTGCCGATGCCCGTCATCGCGGCGCTCGACGGGTACGCACTCGGGGGTGGTGCCGAGCTCGCGTACGCGGCCGACATCCGCATCGCGACGCCCGCGCTGAAGATCGGCAACCCCGAGACCGGACTCGGCATCATCGCCGCGGCCGGAGCGAGCTGGCGCCTGCGAGAGATCGTGGGCGAGGCCCGCGCGGCCGAGCTGCTGCTCACCGGACGCACGATCGGCGCCGCCGAAGCGCTCGAGATCGGGCTCGTGAGCGAGCTGCACCCCGCCGACGAGCTGCTGCCCGCAGCGCATGCGATCGCCGACCGCATCGTCCGCAACGACCGGGCCGCGACCATCGCGACCAAGCGCGTGATGCGGGCACCGCGCGACGCGCATCCCACCGTCGATCTCGACGAGCAGGCGGTGCTCTTCGAGAGTCCCGAGAAGATGCGGCGCATGACCGAGTTCCTCGAGCGGAAGCAGAAGAAGTGATCGAGAGCACGGATCGCGGGGCACCCACCGATGTCGGCGTGCTCGGCGGGGGGCGCATGGGCGCGGGGATCGCGCACGCGTTCCTGCTCGCCGGCTCGCGGGTCACCGTCGTCGAGCGCGACGCCTCCGCCGCCGCGGCGGCCGCGACACGGGTGCGAGAGTCGGTCGAGGCGTCGATCGCCCGCGGCACCGCAGACGACGATGCCGCGACGCTCGCCTCGCGCTTCGCGACGAGCACCACGGTCGGCGACTTCGCCCGCTGCGACCTCGTGGTCGAGGCCGTGCCCGAAGTCCTCGAGCTGAAGATCGATGCCCTCACGCGCGTCGAGTCCGTGCTCGCGCCGGGTGCCGCGCTGGCCTCGAACACCTCGTCGATCTCGATCGACCAGCTCGCCGCCCTGCTCGACCGCCCCGACCGGTTCGTCGGCATGCACTTCTTCAACCCCGTGCCCGCCTCGACGCTCGTCGAGATCGTGCGGGGCGGGGCATCTGCCGCTTCGCTCGTCGACGACGCGCGCGAGTGGGTGCGCGCGATCGGCAAGACGCCCATCGTCGTCGCCGACGCTCCCGGGTTCGCATCGTCGCGTCTGGGGGTCGCGCTCGGGCTCGAGGCCATTCGCATGCTCGAAGACGGCGTCGCCTCGGCCGAAGACATCGACGCGGCGATGACGCTCGGCTACAAGCACCCGGTCGGGCCGCTCAAGCTGACCGACATCGTCGGGCTCGACGTGCGCCTCGGCATCGCCGAGTACCTCGCCTCGACCCTCGGTGAGCGCTTCGCCCCGCCCGCGCTGCTGCGCCGAATGGTCGCCGAGGGAAGGCTCGGCCGCAAGGCGGGCCAAGGCTTCTACACCTGGGACGCGCAATGACCTCAACTCGTGGGTTCAGGAGGCGCGAAGCGCCGTCTCGAAACCCGCTGCACGTGGGGGCGGCTTTCGAGACGCTCGCTTCGCTCGCTCCTCAACCTGCGCACCGAACCAAGGAGAATCACCGATGACCGAGATGCTGCCGAGCTATGTGAACGGGCAGTGGTGGACGCCGGAAGCGGCCGCCACAGCGACGGCGACCGAGGTGCGCGACGCATCGACGGGCGAGGTGGTCGCCCGAGTGTCGACCGAGGGCCTCGACCTCGGCGCCGCGCTCGAATATGCGCGCACGGTCGGTCAGGCGAGCCTCGGCCGATTGACGTTCCACCAGCGGGCGGTGCTGCTCAAGCAGATGGCGCTCGCACTCACCGAGCGCAAGGCCGAGCTCTACGACCTGTCGAGCCGCACCGGAGCGACCAAGCAGGATTCGTGGGTCGACATCGACGGCGGCATCGGCGTGCTCTTCACGTACTCGGGCAAGGGCCGGCGTGAGATGCCGAACGGCAAGGTCTACGTCGACGGCGCCGTCGAGAACCTCTCGAAGGACGGCTCATTCCTCGGACGGCATATCTACACCCGACTGCCCGGCGTGGCCGTGCAGATCAACGCCTTCAACTTTCCGGTGTGGGGCTCGCTCGAGAAGTTCGCGCCCGCCTTCCTCGCCGGCGTGCCGACGGTCGTGAAGCCGGCGACGCCGACCGGCTACCTGGCCGAGGCGATGGTGCGCATCCTGGTCGAGTCGGGGCTGCTGCCCGAAGGCACGCTGCAGCTCGTCTCGGGCAGCGTGCCCGATCTGTTCGACCACCTGCGCCTCGGCGACCTCGTCGCGTTCACCGGGTCGGCGTCGACCGCCGAGAAGTTGCGCGCGAACGACTCGGTGCAGACCGGCGGCGTGCGGTTCACGAGCGAGACCGACTCGATCAACGCGAGCGTGCTCGGCACCGACGCGGTCGCCGGCACCCCCGAGTTCGACGCCTACGTGAAGCAGCTCGTCGTCGAGATGACCACGAAGACGGGGCAGAAGTGCACCGCGATCCGCCGGGCGATCGTGCCCGAGGCATCCGTCGACGCCGTCATCGACGCAGTGCGCGCGCGCATCGCCGAACGCGTCGTCGTCGGCGACCCGCGTGCCGAGGGCGTGACGATGGGCCCGCTCGCCTCGACCGCCCAGCGCGACGAGGTGCTGCGCCAGGTCGGGCGACTCCAGCAGGCGGGTGGTGAGCTCGTGATCGGATCGACGGATGTCCCGGCCGTGACCCTCGCCGACGGATCGACCGGCGCGGCCACCGACGGGGCGTTCGTCGAGCCGATGCTGCTGCACTTCGCCGACGCCTCGAGCCCCGCACTGCACGACGTCGAGGCCTTCGGGCCGGTGGCGTCGATCGTCGGCTACGACTCGCTCGCCGACGCTTCGGCGCTCGTCGCGCGTGGCGGGGGATCGCTCGTGACGAGCGTCGCGACGCACGACCCCGAGGTCGCGGTGGCGCTCGCGTCGGGCATCGCCGCGTACAACGGTCGCGTGCTGTTCCTCGACCGCGACGACGCCCGATCGTCTACCGGCCACGGTTCGCCGCTGCCGAACCTCGTGCACGGCGGACCCGGTCGCGCCGGCGGCGGCGAAGAGCTCGGCGGCATTCGCGCGGTGCTGCACCACATGCAGCGCACGGCCGTGCAGGGTTCGCCCGCGATGCTCACCGCGCTCACGGGCGTGTGGCACGCCGGCGCGGCGTCGCAGCCGGGCGGTGAGCACCCGTTCAGGAAGTCGCTCGCCGAGCTGCGCCTCGGCGACCAGGTGGTGTCGGCATCGCGCACCGTCACCCTCGAGGACATCGAGACCTTCGCCGAGTTCACGGGCGACACGTTCTACGCGCACATGGACGAGGAGGCCGCCGCGGCGAACCCGTTCTTCCCCGGTCGGGTCGCGCACGGGTACCTGCTCGTCTCGTGGGCCGCAGGTCTCTTCGTCGACGCCGCGCCCGGGCCGGTGCTCGCGAACTACGGCCTCGAGCACCTGCGCTTCGTGACGCCTGTGTCGCCCGGCGACTCGATCCGCGTCGAGCTGACGGCCAAGCAGATCACGCCCCGCGAGACCGACGAGTACGGCGAGGTGCGGTGGGATGCGGTACTGCGCAACCAGAACGACGAGCTCGTGGCGTCGTACGACGTGCTCACGCTCGTGGCGAAGGAGCAGGCGCCGGCCTGATACTGAGCGTCGATCTCTGTTCGCGATGACTTGACCCGTGTGATTGGATCACTCCAGCCGCTCCGCGGCCGCGTACTGGGGCGAGCAGCCCCTGACCCCGTGAGGAGCGACTCCATGTCCCAACGCCGTCGGCAGTTCATCGTCCTTCGTGCGACCGTCGGGCTCATGATCGTCGGACTGGTCGGCGTCCTCCTCGGTGCAGTCGACGCGGATTCGGCCGAGGCTGCCGGCACGGGCGTGATCTCGGGCGCCGTGACCGGTCCTGGTGGGCGGCCGCTGCCCGAAGTCGCGGTGTGGATCGAGGGCATCCATGGCGAGGAAGTGCCCGAGTCGTATGTGATGACCAACGAGCAGGGGCTCTACGCGCTCACGGGGCTTCCCGCTGGAGGGTACAAGCTGGAATTCGTACCGCAGGGCCATGAACTGAGTTGGAACTATGTCCGCGAGTGGTGGCAGAACAAGCCGGACGCCGAATCGGCGACCGTCATCACGCTGGCCCCGGGTGCGAGCAAGAGCGGCGTGAACGCCGAGCTCACCCCAGGAGCCTCGTTCTCAGGCAAGATCACCGACCTCGCCGGCAATCCGATCGACAATGCGGTGATCTGGGCACGCGGCGAAGGCGGTGCCCAGTACAGCGCGAAGAGCTGGCCGGACGGTTCGTACAAGGTCGGGGGCATGCCCGCCGGTGACTATGCACTGAAGTTCGAGTCGCCTTGGCTGGGGGAGCAGGCGAAGTACATCGATGAGTGGTGGAACGACGTCGCGGACTACGCGTCGGCTACGCGGATGAAGGTCGCAACTGGACAGGCGAGGAGCGGATTCGACGCGCGACTGTCGACGGGATCGACCATCTCGGGGCGCGTGGTCGGGCTCGACGGCAAGCCGCTGGACGGCGCGCTCGTCGAGGCGATCGCGACCGAAGGAGTGGAGCGGTACCAGCACAACGATTACACGGACCCCGAGGGCGTGTATTCCATCGCGGGACTCCCCGCAGGATCATTCGAAGTGCAATTCTCGGTCGCCGTCGGCGCGCGCTGGTCGTATGAGACCTGGCGCGACGCCCCGTGGGCCCCGGGCACGACGATCGTGGTCAACGGCAGCGATGAGATCCGCTTGGGAGATGCCCGGATCGGAGCAATTGTGGGACAGACGGCGGGCGCCGATCGCTACGACACGGCGGTGCGGGTCGCGCAGTCCGCCTTCCAGCCCGGCGTGCCGGTCGTCTACCTCGCGAGCGGCCGGGACTTCCCCGATGCGCTGGCGGCGGCGCCGATGGCGGGGATGGAGGGTGGGCCTGTGCTGCTCTCACCGAGCGGGTCGTTGCCCAAATCGGTCGCGACTGAGATCACTCGCCTCAAGCCGGCCCGCATCGTCATCGTCGGCGGCGCGTCGGTGGTCAGCGAAGCGGTCGTGGCCCAAGTCGACGCACTCACCGCGGGCACCGTGAAGCGGATCGCAGGAGCGGACCGATACGCAACGGCCGTCGCGATCTCGAAGTCTCGGTTCGCCTCGACGGCGCCGGTCGTCTACCTTGCGAGCGGCGAGACGTTCCCCGACGCCCTGGCGGGCGCCCCTTCCGCGGGCGCAGCAAAGGGTCCAGTGCTCCTCACGCAGCACGGCCGCCTCCCCAGTGTCGTCGAGCGAGAGATCCAGCGGTTGCGGCCGGCGAAGATCGTCGTGCTCGGCGGCGCGGGCGCAGTCGGCGCGGCGGTCGTAGCACGGCTCAGCGACCTCACATCGGCTCCCGTGACGCGGCTCGCCGGAGCCGACCGGTATTCGACCGCCGTGGCGATCTCCAAGGCCCGCTTCACACCGAACGTGCCGATGCTATACCTAGCGATCGGGGAGAATTTCCCAGATGCGCTCGCCGCCGGCCCGGCGGCGATGGTCGACGGAGCGCCTGTGCTCCTCACTCCGGGTGGATCGCTTCCGCGCGCTGTCGCGGACGAGATCGCGCGGCTCCGGCCACGGCTCATCCTCGTGCTGGGCGGGCCATCGGTCGTGTCGAGTGATGTCAGGAGCGACCTCGCTCGGCTGGCGGCGCGATTCTAGGCTGATCACCGGAACGCGCGGTTGAAACCTTCGGAAACCCCAGGGCCAGTCCGCCTCATCGATGAATCACGGATGACGCGGGACTGGCACTACGGGAAACGCGCTGCGCGCAACTGGCGCGCCGCGACCGCGAGGGTCCAGCGGCTGTCGGCGGGGTCGTCGCCGAGCCAGCACCGGGCCGTCGGGCAGGTCGATCCCGCGGCTCGACCGGAACTCCTACCCGGTCGAGCGCTCTCGAGGGCTGCGACGGCTGCCTCGCCCGCGATATCCGTCGGGTACCAGGCACCCGCGCAGTTGTCGCATAGGCCGCAGGGAGCGGCCGTCGCGTCATCGAGCGAACGCTACAGGAACTCCATGCGGCACCCGGCGGTGCGCTGCTAGACCCACGGTGCGAAGGAGCTTGCAGCGCCGACGCACGTCGGCGTTGACGTACGTCGGCGCAGACCGGTCAGCCAGTCGCCAACTTCGGGCAGGCCTTGAAGGCCGGGAAGTTGGGGTCGGGCTCGATCAGTTCGAGGTAGATCGGGACGGAGGGGTCGATGATGACGAATACACCGGTTCCGACGACCTTCGAGTTCGGATTGTCGTAGTTGAACTCGATGAGCAACCCGGGCCCTGCATCCCCGGTGAACGGGACGAGGTCCTCTGAGATGAACCCGGAGGCGAAGAGCGGCTTCGCGAAATTGTCCGCCTTGCTTCCGCCGGTGATCCCGGGTGGAGCGAGCTCATCCTGACCGGAGCACCACTGGCCCACGATCTCGTGCACGGTGGCCGATGCCGGTGCAGCCTGAACGAACACGATGCCGAGCGTCGCGGCTGCGACAATCAGGGCACGTGCAACGAAGTGTTTCGTGTGGTGGGGCATCTTCGCCTCCAGGTTCGCAGTTTCGTCCGGTCGGGTGGCCGGACGGCCTCTGCGGAGCGACGAGGCGGAATCGGGTTTCCATCATCGGCGCATCCAGCGACGTCGGTAAGGCCGTCGCAGGACGTGCGTCGCGCCGTAGGGGTCTCTCACGCCACTCCGCACGTTACACCCGGGAGCTCGGCGCCAGGAACAATTATCGAGGAAACCTCAAGTCAGCCGCGCAGCGCGAGCACGAACGGCAGCACGTCGGTGGCGCCGGCTCGGCGCAGCTCGCGCGCGGCGACGGTGAGGGTCCAGCGGCTGTCGGCGAGGTCGTCGACGAGCAGCACCGGGCCGTCGGGCAGTTCGAGCCCGTCGGCCGTGAACCGACCCCACACCTGGGCGAGGCGGTAGGCGCTGTTGCCGCCGGGCTCCCCGCGCGGCCCGTCGCCGTCGATCGCCATCGCCCCGAGGTAGGGCAGCCGCCCGACGTCGGCGAGGCCGCGCGCGAGCGAATCGACGAGCACGGGCCGCGAGCGCGACGGCATCGCCACAATCGCGACGGGTCGCTCTTCCCACCGCCACTCGGCCAGCACCCGCACACACGCGGCGAGCACCGGCGGCGACACGGGGGCGTCGGCCGCCCCCGGCGCGAAGATCTCACGCAGGGCATTGCCCCAGCCGAGGTCGGTGAGGCGCGCGAGCGCACGGCCCTCGGCGGGTCGCTCGTCGGCGGCGATGCGCCCCTTGACGCCCACGCCGAGCCGGTCGACGCCGGTCGGCCATTGCGCCCGCGGCTCGATCGGCACGCCGACCCGGTCGAGTGCGCCCGAGGCTGCGACGGCTGCCTCGCCCGCGACATCGGTCGGGTACCAGGCGCCCGCGCAGTTGTCGCAGCGCCCGCAGGCAGTCGCCGTCGCGTCATCGAGCGAGCGCTGCAGGAACTCCATGCGGCACCCGCCGGTGCGCTCGTAGTCGATCATGTGCTGCTGTTCGGCGACGCGCGCTGCCGCGATGCGCCCGTAGCGCTCGGCGTCGTAGACCCACGGCTCGCCGGTGGCGACCCAGCCGCCCTGCACTCGCCGAACGGCTCCGTCGACATCGAGCACCTTGAGCAGCAGCTCGAGCGGAGTACGTCGGATGTCGACGAGGGCCTCGAGCGCGGGCGTCGACGTCGGGCGCTCGAGCTCGAGCGCGTCGATGACGCGCTCGGCGCGATCACGGTCGGGCATCGACGCGGTCGCGAAGTACCGCCAGATATCGGGATCTTCGGTGCCGGGCAGGAGCAGCACGTCGGCGTTCTCGGTCGCACGCCCCGCGCGCCCCACCTGCTGGTAGTAGGCGACGGGTGACGACGGCGCGCCGAGGTGCAACACGAAGCCGAGGTCGGGCTTGTCGAATCCCATGCCGAGCGCGCTCGTCGCCACGAGCGCCTTGACCTCGTTGCGTTTGAGCAGTCCCTCGGACTCCTCGCGCTCTTCAGTCGGTGTCTGGCCCGTGTAGGCGCGCACCTCGTGCCCCGCCTCACGGAGCAGCCGGGCGGTGTTCTCGGCCGCCGACACGGTCAGCGTGTAGATGATGCCCGATCCCGGCAGGTCGTCGAGGTGGCTGAGCAGCCAGCCGAGGCGGGTCTTCGAGTCGGCAAGGCGCAGCACGCCGAGCCGCAACGAGGTGCGCGCGAGCGGCCCGTGAATCGTGAGGACGTCGGCGTCGCCGCCGGAGCGATCGGATGTCTCGGCACCGAGTTGCTCGGCGACGTCGGCCACCACCCTGCTGTTCGCCGTCGCGGTCGTCGCGAGCACCGGCACCCCGGGCGGCATCCGCGTGATGAGCTCGCGCAGGCGCCGATAGTCGGGCCGGAAGTCGTGGCCCCAGTCGCTGATGCAGTGCGCCTCGTCGACGACGAGCATGCCGATGCGGCGCACCAGCGCGGGCAACTGCTGTTCGCGGAACGACGGGTTGTTGAGGCGCTCGGGCGAGACGAGCAGCACGTCGACTTCGTCGCGGTCGAGTCGAGCCAGCACGTCGGCCCATTCGTGCGGGTTCGTCGAGTTGATCGCCACGGCCCGCACCCCTGCGCGTTCGGCAGCCGCGATCTGATCGCGCATGAGGGCGAGCAGGGGCGACACGAGCACCGTCGGGCCCGCGCCCTGCCGGCGCAGCAGCAGCGTCGCCACGAAGTACACCGCCGACTTGCCCCAGCCGGTGCGCTGCACGACGAGCGCACGGCGGCGCCCGTCGACGAGCGCTGCGATCGCCTCGTACTGGCCGTCGTGGAACACGGCGTCGTCGCGCCCGACGAGATCGCGCAGCGCGGCGAGCGCCGCCTCGCGAGTGTCGGCGCGGGTATCGGTCGGCGCGTCGGGTGTCATGCCCCCACTCTGGCGCACGCCGCTGACAGCGGGCCGACCGGCGGCGAGTTGCCCGAATAGGCGCAGATTCGGGCAACTCGGAGCTGAGGCGCCGGTGCGACCGCGCTGAGCAGCGGGGTCTCGATGCGCTCGCCTCGCTCGATCCTCGACCGGCGTCAGAGGTTCGGCTCCCACCCGATCGCCGGGCCGACGTGCTCGGCGATCGAGGCGAGCAGGTGGGCGTTGTAGTCGACGCCGAGCTGGTTCGGCACGGTGACGATGAGGGTGTCGGATGCCGCGACGGCGGCATCTTGCGCGAGCTCGGCCGCGATCGCATCGGGCTCGCCGATGTAGCTCTTGCCGAAGCGTGCGAGGCCGCCGTCGAGGAACCCGACCTGGTCTCTGGTGTCGTCGGCCATGCGCGGGCCGAAGATCTCGCGGTCGCGGTCGGTGACGAGTGGGATGACGCTGCGGGACACCGAGATGCGGGGCGTGCGCTCCCAGCCCGCCGCTGCCCACGCGTCGCGGTAGAGCTCGATCTGCTCGGCCTGCAGCTCGTCGAACGGCACGCCGGTGTCTTCGGTGAGCAGCGTCGAGCTCATGAGGTTCATGCCCTGCTCGGCCGTCCACTGCGCGGTCGCGCGGGTGCCGCTGCCCCACCAGATGCGGTCGGCGAGCCCGGGTGACTGCGGCTGGATCGGCAGGGCACCCGTCGACCCGGTCATCTTGGGATCGGCGGGCGCGACGCCCGCCCCGGCGATCGCGGCGCGGAACAGCTCGGTCTTCGCGCGCGCGAGGTCGGCGTCGGTCTGCCCCTCGGGCGGTACGAAGCCGAACGTGTGCGCACCGTTCAGCGCCGGCTCGGGTGAGCCCCGGCTCACGCCGAGCTGCAGCCGTCCCTCGCCGCCCGAGTGCGTGCTGATGAGATCGGCCGCTGCGGCCTCTTCGGCCATGTACAGCGGATTCTCGTAGCGCATGTCGATGACGCCGGTGCCGATCTCGATGCGGCTCGTGCGCGCACCGATCGCGGCGAGCAACGGGAACGGCGAGGCGAGCTGGCGGGCGAAGTGGTGCACGCGATAGAACGCGCCGTCGATGCCGAGCTCTTCGGCCGCGACGGCGAGTTCGATCGACTGCACGAGCGCGTCCGCGCCCGTGCGCGTCGCCGACTCGGGCGACGGATGCCAGTGGCCGAAGGAGAGGAACCCGATGCGCTTCTTCACACGAGGTACAGCAGCTTGGGACATCCGCTCATTCCCATCTCGAACGTTCGGTTGATGTGGCCGAAGGGCCCGCGCGAGAGACTCGACGCGACGAAAGGATCTTGTCATGAATCGTCTGTTCGCCGCGGCATCGGCGTACCTCGTGCTGGGGCTCGGCGCCGGACTCTACTACCGCGAGTTCACGAAGGCCAACGACTTCGCTGCGGGGGAGTCCACCCAGCTCGCGGTCGCGCACACGCACCTGCTGGCCCTCGGCTTCCTCGTGCTGCTCATCGTGCTCGCACTCGAGAAGGTCTTCACGCTGTCGGCGAGCCCGTTGTTCGGGTGGTTCTTCTGGGTCTACAACGTGGGGGTGCTGCTGACCTCGGCGATGATGGTCTGGCACGGTTCGCTGACGGTGCTCGGCGAGCAGGCGGGCGGCATGATCGCCGGCATCGCCGGCCTCGGGCACATCATCATCACCGCAGGATTCGTGCTGCTCATGCTGACGCTCCGCAGTCGTATCACGGTCGCGACCAGCGCGCCGCAGGCCGAGCCGGTGGCGGTGACCGAGGGCTGAGCCGCGCCGCCTGAGCTGCGCCGCCTGAGCGGAATACGGCATCTTCCCGATGCCGGACGGTCGCCTTAGGGAGGAGTCTCGAGTGCAGGACGAGACGAACCGGAGCAGCCATGTTGATCTCAGAACTCACCTTCCCGCACCTGCGAGCGGCTGAGGACGCGCGCCTGGACCAGCAGCTCGAACGGCGTCGCGTCGCCCTCGAACGGCGTGCGGAGGTCGGTTCGCGGAGCGCTCGCACCGCTGACGATTCGATCGAGCGGATGTCGCGACGCCCGCACGAGACGAAGCGCTCGGCGGTCGCCCGCCCGGCCTGACGGCGCCCGCCACGCGCCCGTCCCGGCCCTTGACGCCGCGAGGCGCGTGACGAGCGGTCGCGCGACGCGCGCGCCTGGATGCCGCGCCGGGCTTCAGCCGAGCAGCTCCTGCACCCGATTCGACGTGGGCATGCGCAGCCCGTCGAGCGCGACGGCGGTCACGTCGCCCGCCAGGTTGTCGGCGTCTTCACGGCCGCCCGGCCGGTACCACTCGACGATCGAGTTGATCATGCCGAACGCGAGGCGCGACACGACGCTCGCATCGATGTCGCTGCGCAGCGACCCCTCGGCCTGCGCCTCGGAGACGAGCGACGTGACCTCCTTGTCGAAGGCGCGACGGCGGGCGAGCGCGCGTCGTTCGACCTCGGTGTTGCCGCGCACGCGCAGCAGCAGGGTCACGTACGGCAGCTTGTCGACGAGCACGTGCACCGCGCCCCGGAGCACGAGGTCGAGGCGGTCGGCGGCCCGCCCGGTCGCGGTGTCCGCCTCGGCCAGCACCCCTTCGAGCGCGCCGAGCGCCGTGTCGAGTGCGCGGTCGAGGATCTCGTCCTTCGAGGCGAAGTGGTGGTAGATCGCCGACTTCGAGAGCCCGAGGCGGTCGGCGAGCACGCCCATCGAGGTCGCGTCGTAGCCGAACTCGTTGAAGGCGGCGACGGCGACGTCGAGGATTCCCTGCTGGTCGTAGCCGGGGCGGCCTCGGCGCATCGTTCCGTTGTCAGACATCGCGCCCAGTCTCCCACCCGTCACGTGCGTCATGGCGCAGACCGCGCGAAGACGCGTCGCTGAGGCATCCGATCACTGCTTTCGCAGGTCGTAGACCCGCTTGTACTTGCCCTCGCTGCGCGGGAGCGTGCCCGGCTCCTCGAGCTTCACGGCGACGGATGACCCGACGAACTGCTTGATGCGCTCGGCGAGCACGTCGGTCGCGGCCTCGCACGTCGCGACCGACAGGTCGGGGTGGCGTTCGATGCGCACGGTCATCTCGTCCATCGTGCCGGTCTTCGTGAGCTCGAGGATGAAGTGCGGCGTGAGGTGCTCGATGCCGAGTACGAGCTCCTCGATCTGCGTCGGGAAGAGGTTGACGCCGCGCAGGATGATCATGTCGTCGTTGCGGCCGGTGATCTTCTCGATGCGGCGCATGGCGGGGCGGGCGGTACCGGGCAGCAGGCGGGTGAGGTCGCGGGTGCGGTAGCGGATGACCGGGAACGCCTCTTTCGTGAGCGACGTGAACACCAGCTCGCCCATGGTGCCGTCGGGCAGTCGCTCGAGCGTGTCGCCGTCGACGACCTCGGGAAGGAAGTGGTCCTCCCAGATGTGCGGGCCGTCTTTGGTCTCGATGCACTCGTTGCCGACGCCCGGGCCCATGACCTCGCTGAGCCCGTAGATGTCGAGCGCGTCGATGCCGAGGCGTTGCTGGAGTTCACGGCGCAGCTCATTCGTCCACGGCTCTGCTCCGAGTACGCCGACCTTGAGGCTCGTCGAGTGCGGGTCGATGCCGGCATCCGCCATCGCATCGGCGATCGTGAGCAGGTAGCTGGGCGTGCAGAGGATCGCGTCGGGCTCGAAGTCGCGGATCAGCTGCACCTGGCGCGCGGTCTGCCCGCCCGACATCGGGATGACGGTGGCGCCGAGCTTCTCGATGCCGCCGTGTGCGCCGAGGCCGCCGGTGAACAGGCCGTAGCCGTAGGCGCTGTGCACCTTCATGCCCGGTCGGATGCCGCTGGCCCGCAGTGAGCGAGCGATGAGCGTCGCCCAGTGCTCGAGGTCGCCCTTCGTGTAGCCGACCACCGTCGGCCGGCCGGTCGTTCCCGACGACGCGTGTATGCGCGCGACCCGTTCCATCGGCACGGCGAACATGCCGAACGGGTAGGTCTGCCGCAGGTCTTCCTTCGTCGTGAACGGCAGCTTCGCGATGTCGTCGAGCGAACGGATGTCGCTCGGGTGCACTCCCGCTTCGTCGAACTTGGCCGTGTACAGCGGCACGTGCTCATATGCGTGCCGCACCGTCTGCTGCAGGCGCTCGAGCTGCAGGGCCTCGAGCTCGGCGCGGGACATCCGCTCTTCGGGGTCGAGTTCTTCGCGGGCGGGCGGGCGGAGGCCCGAGACGGTGCTGGCTGCGGTCGTCGTCGACACGGTGTGCTCCTCGATGCCAGGTCAGAAGGTGCGGTTGGTGGAGATGGATCGGCCGCGGAACTCGGCGATCGTGTCGCCGTGGTCGTCGACGACCGTCACGTCGTAGAGGCCCGTGCGACCGCTCTTCGCACGGCGCATCGCGGTCGCTGTGAGGGTCTGCCCCGCGACGGTGGACTTCAGGAAGGTGATGTCGGCGCCGGCGGCTACGGTGACGTTGTCGTCCTCGTTGCAGGCGATGGCGAAGGCGGTGTCGGCCAGCGCGAACACGAGGCCCCCGTGCGTGATGTGGAAACCGTTCGTCATGTCGTCGCGAACCTGCATCGAGACCACGGCGTGACCCGGGTCGTCGTGCTCGACGACCATGCCGAGCGCGGCCGAGGCGAGGTCGCGGTCCATCATGGCGCGGTTCACGCGCTGGGTCGCGGCCTCGGCGGTCGGGGCATCCGCTGCGGCATCGGTTGCGGCATCCGTCATCTGAAGCTCCTCATCGAGTTCATGCGTCGTTGCTGCGACGCCCAACTTGAGCATATACTAACTGAACGATCGGTTAGTAATGCCGGATGCCCCGCGCGCCCGGACGCCGCGAATCAAGGAGTCGACGATGACCTCTCCCGCAGACCTCAGCGTGGTCGAGAACGAGGCCGGCCAGGCGCTGTTCGACGATCTCATCGCCAAGGACTCGCGCATCGAGCCCCGCGACTGGATGCCCGAGGCCTACCGCAAGACGCTCATCCGCCAGATCAGCCAGCACGCGCACTCCGAGATCATCGGCATGCAGCCCGAGTCGAACTGGATCACCCGCGCGCCGAGCCTCAAGCGCAAGGCCATCCTCATGGCCAAGGTGCAAGACGAGGCAGGCCACGGCCTCTACCTGTACTCGGCGGCGCAGACGCTCGGCATCACGCGCGAAGAGATGATGGACCAGCTCATCGAGGGCCGTGCGCGCTACTCGTCGATCTTCAACTACACGACACCCACGTGGGCCGACATGGGTGCGATCGGATGGCTCGTCGACGGTGCCGCGATCTGCAACCAGGTGCCGCTGTGCCGCGCCTCGTACGGGCCCTACGGCCGAGCGATGGTGCGCATCTGCAAAGAGGAGTCGTTCCACCAGCGGCAGGGATTCGAGATCCTGCTCGAACTCATGCAGGGCACCGAGGCGCAGCGCGAGATGGCGCAGGATGCCGTGAATCGCTGGTACTGGCCGAGCCTCATGATGTTCGGCCCGCCCGACGACCAGTCGCCGAACTCGGCGCAGTCGATGGCGTGGAACATCAAGCGCTTCTCGAACGACGAGCTGCGCCAGCGCTTCGTCGGCATGCTCGTGCCGCAGGCCGAGGTGCTCGGCGTCACCCTTCCCGACCCCGCGCTTCGCTTCAACGAGGAGACCGGCGAGTACGACATGAGCGAGATCGACTGGACCGAGTTCAACGAGGTGCTCGCCGGCCGCGGCCCCGCCAACGCCGAGCGCCTGCGACGTCGCCGCGAGGCGCATGAGAACGGCGCCTGGGTGCGCGAGGCCGCCCACGAGTACGCCCGCAAGCAGGCCGCGCGCGCGGCGGCGGAGGTGGCATGATGAGCACCCCCGGCGAGACGGGAACCGAGTCCTGGCCCCTGTGGGAGGTCTTCGTGCGGGCCAACCGCGGCCTGAGCCACGTGCACGTCGGCTCGCTGCACGCGCC
Source organism: Agromyces humatus (assembly GCF_021228295.1). GTDB lineage: Bacteria > Actinomycetota > Actinomycetes > Actinomycetales > Microbacteriaceae > Agromyces > Agromyces humatus. Next base: position 45,547 of record NZ_JAJQPD010000007.1, on the reverse strand, counting down.
CGACTCCGACATGGCCGTGCGCAATGCCCGCGACCTGTACACGCGCCGCAACGAGGGCGTGTCGATCTGGGTGGTGCCGGCCGACGCCATCACGACGAGCGACCCCGACGCGAAGGGCGCGTACTTCGAGAGCCCCGCCGGCAAGAACTACCGCCACGCGGTCTACTACACGAAGAGCGAAGGGGTGAAGCACCTGTGAGCGACGCCGACATCGACCCGCACGGCGAGGTCACGGTCGACCGGCTGGCGCTCGCCGACGAGTTCGCCGGCGCGGGCGCGGCCGGCGAGGGCGCCGTGGCGTCGGCGGATGTCGCGGAGTACGCCCTGCGCCTCGGCGACGACGCCCTCGTGCTCGCGCAGCAGCTCGGCATGTGGATCGCACGGGCCCCCGAGCTCGAAGAGGACGTGGCGCTCGGCAACATCGCGCTCGACCTCCTCGGGCACGCCCGTTCGCTGCTGCACTACGCGGGCACCGAGTCCGGTCGTAGTGAAGACGACCTCGCCTACTGGCGCGACGAGCCCGACTGGCGCAACGCCTGGATCTTCGAGCAGCCCAACGGGGACTTCGCGCACACCATCGCCCGCCAGTTCTTCGTGGCCACCTACCTGTTCGAGCTGTACGGCGACCTCAGTTCGTCGACCGACCCCACGCTCGCGGCGATCGCCGCGAAGTCGATGAAAGAGGTCGACTACCACCGCGATCACGCGACGCAGTGGGTGTTGCGCCTCGCAGGCGGCACCGACGAGTCGCGCCGCCGCATGATCACCGCCGTCGCCGACACCTGGCCGTACGTCGATGAGCTCTTCCACGACGACGAGCTCGTCGAGCGGCTCGCGAGCGACGGGGTCGCCGTGCTGCCCTCGAGTCTGCGTGAGCGATTCGACGAGATCGTCGACCAGGTGCTCGCGGAGGCCGAGATCGAGCTTCCCACCGGTCGCACCGCGTTCATCGCGTCGGGCGGCGGTCGTCGTGGCCGCCACACCGAGCACCTCGGACCGCTGCTCGCCGAGATGCAGGTGCTCGCCCGTCAGCACCCGGGGGCATCGTGGTGACCGCGGCCGTGGCAGCGGCATCCATCGCTCGCCCGATTCCCGACGACCCGGCTGCGCTGCGCGCGTGGCAGGTCGCCGCGACGGTGACCGACCCCGAGGTTCCGGTGCTCACGATCGAAGACCTCGGAGTGCTGCGCTCGGTCGAGGTCGGCGACGACGGCGCCGTGCGGGTGCAGTTGACCCCCACGTACAGCGGATGTCCCGCGCTCGACGCGATGCGCGACGACGTGGTGCTGGCGCTCACGCACGCCGGCTACGCCGACGTCGAGGTGTCGCTCGTGCTGGCCCCCGCGTGGACGACCGACTGGATGAGCGACGCGGGCAAGGCCAAGCTTCGCCGGTACGGCATCCAGGCGCCCACGGGCAAGGCGGCCGTGCGCGGCTCGGGGCCGGTTCGGCTGCAGCTCGCAGTGAAGTGCCCGCGCTGCGACTCGCTGAACACGCGCGAGCTCGCCCGCTTCGGCTCGACATCGTGCAAGGCGCTCTACGAGTGCCGCGACTGCCTCGAGCCGTTCGACTACTTCAAGGTGCTCTGATGGCGGCGCGCAATCTGGGGTCGACGGCGTCCTCGGCATCGACGGCCCGGCTGGCAGACACGTCGGTGGCCGAGGCGTTCCTCGCGTCGACCGTCGGCGGCGAGTCGCTGTCCACGAGCGACGTCGCCAAGCGGCATCGTGCCCGCTTCCACCCGCTCGAGGTCGCCGAGGTGCGGCCGCTCACGGCCGACGCGGTCGAGGTGACCTTCGCGGTGCCCGACGCCCTCGCCGACGACTACACCTATCTGCCCGGTCAGTACGTCGCGCTGCGCGCAGAACTCGACGGCCACGAACGACGTCGCAGCTACTCGATCTGCCGGCCGCCGGAACGCGGCAGCCTCTCGGTCGCCATCAAGCGCGACCTCGGCGGCATCTTCTCCACGTGGGCCACCTCCGAGCTCAAGGCCGGGGACACGCTCGACGTGATGAGCCCGCAGGGCACGTTCACGTCGACGCTCGACGCACTCGACGGCAAGCACGTCGTCGGCATCGCCGCGGGATCCGGCATCACCCCGCTCATGGCGCTCGCGCATACGGTGCTCGCGCGGTCCGCGACATCCGAGTTCGAGCTCGTCTACACGAATCGATCGACGCTCGACGTGATGTTCCTCGAGGAGCTCGCCGACCTGAAGGACCGATACCCGTCGCGACTCGCGGTGCACCACGTGCTCTCGCGCGAGCAGCGCACGGCGCCGCTGCTGTCGGGGCGCATCGACGCGCCGAAACTCGAGACCATGCTCGACCTGCTCATCCGCCCCGAGACGGTCGACGAGTGGTTCCTGTGCGGACCGTTCGAGCTCGTGCAGCTCGCCCGCGACACCCTCGCGGCGAAGGGCGTCGACCCCGCGCACGTGCGCTACGAGCTGTTCACGACCGATGCCGACCGTGTCGAGCCGCGTCACGGACGCCACGTCGTGGTCGAGCGGGGAGAGCCGACGGTCGCGATCGAGTTCACGCTCGATGGGCAGTCGTCGACGGTCGAGAGCCCGGTGTCGGCGAACGAGTCGATCCTCAACGCGGCGCTGCGCATCCGCCCCGACGTGCCGTTCGCGTGCGCCGGAGGCGTGTGCGGCACGTGCCGGGCCCGGCTCCTCGAGGGCAACGTCGCGATGACCGAGAACTACGCGCTCGAGCCCGACGAGCTCGAGCGCGGCTACGTGCTCACGTGCCAGTCGCACCCCAAGTCCGACCGCGTCGTGGTCGACTACGACGTTTAGGTTCGTTCCGGGGGTGCTTTCGTGCCGAAGACCGCCCCGAACGGCGATGGTTCCGGCACGAAAGCACCCCCGGAACGGGGAGAAGAGAGGGTGGACAGGATGATCGAACTGAGTGTGGCCGACGGCGTCGCCGAGGTCGTGCTGAATGCGCCCGAGAAGCTCAATGCGCTCGATCCGGCGGCGCTCGCCGAGCTGAGCGACGCGTATGCCGAGGGCGAGCGGATGGCCCGTGCCGGCGACATCCGTTCGCTCGTGCTTCGCGGCGAGGGGCGCGCATTCTGCGCCGGCCGCGACATCTCGGGCGTCGACCCGCGTGACGACGACGTGCTCGGCTACCTCGGCGGGATCGTCGAGCCGCTGCTGCAGCGCATGGCCGCGTTCCCGGCGCCGACGTTCGCGGTCGCGCACGGTGCGTGCCTCGGCGTCGGACTCGGGCTGCTCATCGCGAGCGACATCGTCTACGTCGCCGACAACGCCAAGATCGGCTCGCCCTTCGCGAACCTCGGCGCGACCCTCGACTCGGGCGGGCACGCCCTGTTCGTCGAGCGCCTCGGGGCGCACCGCACCATGGACCTCATCGTGACAGGCCGGCTCATGTCGGGTACTGAGGCGGTCGCCGCAGGGCTCTTCTCGCAGGCGTTCCCCGCCGACGAGGTGTTGGACGCCACCCGCGCCGCAGCCCGCACCGCGGCGACCGGCGCGACCCAGGCGTTCGTGGCCTCGAAGCGCCTCGTCGCCGCCCTTCGCGACGAGCGCCTCGGGCTCTGGGCGTCGATGGCCGAGGAGAACCGCGCCCAGGCCGCGCTCTGCGACACGGCCGACTACCGCGAGGGATTCGCGGCGTTCCAGCAGAAGCGCAAGCCCGAGTTCAGCGGCCGCGGCTGAGCGAGCCAGAGCTGTCGATCGAGTCGCGAGCTCCGGCGAGCGCATCGAGATCCCGCGACGGGGTCTCGATGCGCTCCTTCGTCGCTACTCGACCGGCGTGGCGTTCCCGCTCGGTTCCTCGTGCGCGACGATGTCGTCGCCGAGGTCGTCTTCGATGAGCAGGTCGCGGCGCACGTGGTCGGTGCGGTAGGCCGAGCGCCCGAGCATGTGGGCGGTCATCGGCTGGGTGAGCAGCTGGAACGTCAGCACCAGCACCGCCGTCGACAGCACGCCCCAGGTCGGCACCTGCAGCACGATCGCGAGCAGCACGGTCGCGAGGCCGAGCACCTGCGGCTTCGTCGCGGCGTGCAGGCGGGTGAGTACGTCGGGGAACCGCACGATGCCGACGCCGGCCGCCATCGAGAGGAAGGCGCTCACGAGGATGAGCAGGCCGACAGCGATCTCGGCGGCGCTCATGAGGCATCCTGCTTCGCCATGAACCGGGCGATCGAGATCGAGCCGACGACCGCGAACATCGCGAGCACGAGCAGCACGACGAGCGTGTCGGTGTGCCTGTTGATCGCCATCTCGGCGCCGAGCGCGCACATCGCGATCGCGAGCAGCACGTCGGTGGCGAGTGCCCGGTCGAGGATCGACGGGCCGCGGATGAGGCGATAGACCGCGGCGATGGCCCCGATGCCGAACATGACGGCGGCGATGATGCCGACGACGGTGAGGAAGGTCACGATTCGCCTCCGTTCGATGGGCGGTCGGAGTTCGATGAGCGGTCGGATGACCCGGCGCCGGGGTCGTGGGTTCGCGAGACGTACTTCTCGCCGCTCAGCCGGCGAGCCCGCCGCTCGGCACGCACCACCTCGGCCTGCTCGTGCGTGCCGATGGCGAGCACGATGCGTTCCTCGGTGCCGATCACGTGGCCGTAGGTGCGGTCGATGTCGGCCTGCGTGCGGGTGCCGAGGGCGTGCAGGTAGAGCAGGCCGCGCTCGCGGTCGATGTCGACGACGACGGTGCCGGGCACCACCGAGATGGCCTCGGCCGTGAGGGTGGTCACGAGGTCGGAACGGGTGTGCAGCTGTACGGCGATGATCGCGTTCGTCGGCTTCCACCACGGCCAGAGCGAGAAGGCCGCGACCTGGAGTGACGCGAGCGTGACGTCGAACATCATGCGCAGGCCGAGCAGCAGGCCGCGCCACGGGTTGAAGCGGCCGCTGAGCAGTACGGGCGGCAGGTAGAGCGCGCGCGTGACGGCGATGGCGAGCACCACCCCGGTGACGACGGTGAGCACGTCGATGTGGTCCCAGAGCAGCAGCCACAGCACGAGCAGTCCGACGAGCAGGGGCAGCTGCCGCCACACCGACCGCCAGCGCGAGATCTCGCGCGTCGCCTCGCTCATCGCACACCCCCGGGGAAGACGACCGAGACGTAGATCGACGGGTCGCTGAGTCCCTCGGCTGCGCGGCCGGCGAGGTCGAACAGCGGGCCGGCGAAGACGGTGAGGCACACGGTGACGATCACGAGCGTGGCGGTCGCGACGATCATGAGCACGGGCGTGGTGCGGGTCGCCGTGACCGTGGCGCCCTCGGGTGCCTCGAGCACCGATCCGAGCAGCACCGACTCGTAGCCCTCGAGCTCGTCGCGCCGCCGCCAGAAGGCCATGTTCCAGAACCGGGTGAGGGCGTACAGGGTGATGAGCGAGGTCGCGGCGCCGGCCGCGATGACGACCCAGATGAGCCAATCCGGCCCCGACGGAGCATCGGCCGCGGTGCCCTGCGCCCCCGCGACGAACAGCCCCACCTTGCCGAGGAAGCCCGAGAACGGCGGAATGCCGCCGAGGTTCAGCGCGGGGATGAAGAAGAGCACCGCGAGGATCGGCGAGGCCTTGAGCAGCCCGGCGAGCCGGTTGATGGAGGTCGCCCCGCCGAACCGCTCGATGAGACCGGTCGTCAGGAATAGCGCCGTCTGCACCGTGATGTGGTGCACGACGTAGTAGATGGTCGCGGTGAGCCCGAGCAGGCTCGCGAGCCCGATGCCGAAGATCATGTACCCGATGTGGCTCACGAGCGTGAACGACAGCAGACGCTTGATGTCGGCCTGGGTCAGCGCACCGAGGATGCCGATGAGCATCGTGAGCCCGCCGATCACGAGCAGCAGGCCCGACAGGTCGCTGTCGCTGAAGATCGACGTCTCGGTGCGGATGATCGCGTATACGCCGACCTTCGTGAGCAACCCGGCGAACACGGCGGTGACCGGTGCGGGCGCCGTCGGGTACGAGTCGGGCAGCCAGAACGACAGCGGGAACATGGCCGCCTTGATGCCGAACGCCATGAGCAGCAGCAGGTGCAGGATGAGTTGCACATCGTCGGGCAGCTCGGCGAGCCGCACCGACAGCTGAGCGATGTTCGCCGTGCCCGTCGCCCCGTAGATGAGCGCGATGGCAGAGAGGAAGAACAACGACGAGACGAGGCTCGTGATGATGTACGTGACCCCGGCGCGGATGCGCTCGCCGGTGCCCCCGAGCGTGAGCAGCACGTAGCTCGCGGCGAGCAGGATCTCGAATCCCACGTAGAGGTTGAACAGGTCGCCGGCGATGAACGCGTTGAAGACTCCCGCCGACAGGATCAGGTACGAGGGGTGGAAGATCGACACCGGCGTCTCACGATGCTGGTCGGCGATGCCCTGGCCCACCGAGTACACGAGCACGACGACGAGCATGATCGCCGAGATCAGCAGCATGATCGCCGAGAGCCGGTCGACGACGAGGGTGATGCCCCACGGGGCATCCCACCCGCCGACGTAGACGACGGCCGGACCCGTCGTGTCGACCATGACGAGCAGCACGGCCGCGATCACCGTGACGGCGGCCAGCACACCGACGGCCACGGCGATCTGCGCGCGGCGGTACCGTCCGAGGATGAGGGTGGTCGCCGCGCCGAGCAGCGGCAGCAGCACGACGAGTGGGACGAGCGTGGCGGTCATCGGCGGGCCCCCTCGTCGTCGTGCTCATCATCGCGAGCGGATGCCTCGCGCTCGAGCTCTTCGTCGAATTCCTCGTCGCTCGCCTCGATGATCGACTGGATCGCGGCGTCGTCGGCCGCGGAGGAGCGGATGAGGTCGGCGGCCTCTTCGGCATCTTCGGCGAGTTCGGCCTCGTCGTCGACGAGGTCGCCCTTGGGCCCGAGGCGGGCCAGCCACCATGAGCGGTAGATGAGGGCGAGCATGAATGCGGTGATGCCGAGGTTGATGACGATCGCGGTGAGCACGAATGCCTGCGGGAGCGCATCGGAGATCTCGGCCTCGTCGACGCCGGGGGAGAGGATCGGTGCGAGGCCCGGGGCTCCGCTCATCAGGTAGATGAGGATGTTCACGGCGTTGCCGACGAGCAGGAACCCGATGAGCACGCGCGTGAGGCTGCGTTCGAGCATCACCGAGATGCCGGCGCCGAAGAGCACCGCCATGAGGACGACGAGGGTCAGCGATGCGGTCATGCGCGCACCTCCTCGGGCACGTCGGCGCCCTCTTCGGAGTCCTCTTGATGCCGGTCGACCTCGGCGCCGAGCGAGCGCAGGATGTCGAGCACGAGTCCGACGACGACGAGGTACACGCCGATGTCGAACAGCGTCGAGGTGCCGATCGACAGGTGACCGAGCAGCGGTACATCGGCCTCGAACCACGTCGACTCGAACACCGTGAGTCCGAACAACAGCGACGACGCGGCCGTGCCGGCGGCGAGCAGCAGTCCCGTGCCGAGCAGCCGGCCGGCGTCGATGGGGGCGGCCTCACCGAGCTCGTAGCGGCCGCCGGCGAGGTAGCGCGCGACGAGGGCGAGCCCGGCCAGGAGACCGCCGGCGAAGCCGCCGCCGGGCGCGTTGTGGCCGACGAACAGCAGGTACACCGACACGATGATCGCGGGGTGGAAGAGCAGCCGCACGAGCACCTCGATGAGGATCGACCGGTTGCGAGCCGAGAGGGTGCGCCCCGCGAGCAGCCAGGTCTGGCGGGTCTCGTGCGCCTCGGCGGCGGCGTCGGTCTCGTCGTCGACATCGGCGAGGCGGGGACGGGCCGCGCGCATGCTCGAGGCCAGCTCGGGGACGGGCTGCAGGCGATTGCGCCGGTCGGGCAGCGCGTCGAGACGCGGGGCTCCCCCGGTGCGGCCCGACACGAAGATGAGGCTGGCGACGCCCGTGGCGACGGCGACGAGCACCGAGATCTCGCCGAGCGTGTCCCATGCGCGGATGTCGACGAGCATGACGTTCACGATGTTCGTGCCGTGCGCCTCGATCGCGAGCGCGGGCAGGCCCTCGGCGATGGTCGGTTCGATGCGGGCGCCGAGCGCCACGAGGCCGATGACGGCCATGACGAGGCCGGCCAGCACGCCGATGACGGCGCGGGTCGCGCGCCCGAGCGCGGTGGGGTGCGCCGCGCTCTGCTTGGGCAGGCGGCGCAGCACGAGCACGAACACGACGAGGGTGATCGTCTCGACGAGGGCCTGGGTGAGCGCGAGGTCGGGCGCGCCGGACATACCGAACAGCAGCACGAGCCCGTACCCGGTGACGCTCACGAGCAGCACTGAGGTGACCCGTGCGCGAACGATGGCCGCGACCACCGCCGCGATGATCATGACGAGCGCGATGAACGGCTGCGCCGGGTAGTCCCAGAGCCGCACCTCGTCGGGCCAGGTCTGGTTCATGAGCGCCGCGCTGCCGAGACCGCCGATGAAGACCGCCATGATGATCGCCAGGTAGCCGGTGAGCCCGCGCACCTGGAATGCCGTCGTGACCCAGGCCGCGATGCGATCGACGACCGAGACGATGCCGAGGTAGCCGCGTGCCGCGTCGAGGGTCGGCGGCATCGCGGCCTGCATGCGGGCGACGCGCTCACGCCCCCAGATCAGCAACGCCGCGATCGCGAACACCGCGGCCGACAGGGCGAGGGCGGGTTCGAGCCCGTGCCAGAGGGCGAGGTGGTATTCGCGGGCACCGGGCAGGGTGTCGGCGTAGGCGGCGAGCAACGGCTCGATGTACGGCACGGTGAACGCGAACACGACGCTCGCCGCGGCGAGCAGCGCCGGCGCGGTCGCGATGAGCGCGCCCTCGCGGTGCAGGGGCGTGGCCGGGACATCCGCTCGCGTGAAGAACGCGCCCCACAGGAATCGCGCGCTGTAGGCGACGGTGAGCACCGAGCCGAGGAACGCGCCCGTGAGCGCGACCCAGCCCCAGCCGTCGCCCGCGACCGCAGCCTCGAGCTCGGCGGTGAACACGGCCTCTTTGGCGACGAAGCCGAGCAGTGGCGGCACGCCCGCCATCGAACCGGCGGCGACGAACGCGATCGTCGCGACGACGGGCATGCGACGGCCCAGTCCTGAGAGCTTTCTCCAGTCGCGTGTGCCCGCCGCGTGGTCGACGATGCCGACGACGAGGAACAGGGCCGCCTTGAAGAGCGCGTGCGCGAGCAGGAGCGCGACCCCTGCGAGCGCCGCGTCGCGCGTGCCGAATCCGGTGACCATCACGAGGAATCCGAGCTGGCTGACCGTGCCGTAGGCGAGGAGCAGCTTGAGGTCGTACTGCCGTAGGGCGCGCCATCCGCCGACGAGCATGGTGAACGTGCCGAGGCCGATGACGATCGGATGCCACACCTCGAGTTCGGCGTAGCCGGGGGCGAGTCGCGCGATGAGGTAGACGCCTGCCTTGACCATCGCCGCGGCGTGCAGGTAGGCACTCACCGGGGTGGGCGCGGCCATCGCGGCCGGAAGCCAGAAATGGAACGGCACGAGCGCGCTCTTCGACACCGCCCCGACGAGGATGAGCGCGATCGCCCATTCGCCGGCCGGGCCGGTGACGGGGTTCGCGATGAGTTCGGCGAGCGAGGTCGTTCCGCCCGCGACCGCAAGGATGACGAGGCCGACGAGCATCGCGAGCCCGCCGAACGTCGTCACGGTGAGCGCCTGCAGCGCGGCACCGCGGCTCTCTTTGCGGCCGGTGTAGTGGCCGATGAGCAGGTAGGAGAGCACGCTCGTGGCTTCCCAGAACGTGAACATGATGTAGACGTCGTCGGCGGTGACGAGGCCGAACATGACGCCCGCGAAGGCGAGGAGCAGCGCCGCGAAGCGCCCCAGCGCCGGTTCGTCGTCGCGGAAGTAGCGTGTGCAGTAGAGCAGCACGAGGGCGCCGATGCCGGTGACGATGAGCGAGAGCAGCAGCGCGAGCGCGTCGAGCCGGAAGCTCAGCGAGATGTCGAGGGCCGGGATCCACGTGACGGTCTCGACGATGGGCGTTCCGGCCAGCACGCCCGGCAACCACGTGAGCAGCAGCACGAACACCGCGGCAGGCAGCAGCGCGATGACGGCGAAGACCCGGCGGCCGAGCAGCCTCGTGGCGTAGGGGGTGACGAGCGCGAGAGCCGCGAACGCAGCGAGGCTGGCGATCATTCAGCCTCCCAGCGGTCGCACTCGTTCCGTCCAGCCAGTCTATCGGCGGGTGTTGTCGCTTTTAGTCAACTTTATGAAATCTCGATAAATTCCCCCAATACTCCTAAACTCGCGAACATGGACAGCATCAGCAACCCGTACACGCCGAACGCGGGTGCCGCTCCCGAGGTCGTCGTCGGCCGTGACGACCTGATCGAGGCCTTCACCGTGCTGCTGGGCCGTCTCGAACGACACCGAACCGAGCAGTCCATGATCATCACCGGCCTGCGCGGCGTCGGGAAGACCGTGCTGCTCGGCCGATTCGGCGAGATCGCGCGCGCGGCCGGGTGGGAGGTCGTCGAGATCGAGGCCAGCAAGCACGACGACGCCCGGTTCCGGCAGACGATGTTCTCGCAGCTGAAATCGGCTTTGCTGCGCCTGTCGCCTCGCGCGCGGTGGACCGAGCGCGGCCGCCGCGCCGCCGAGGTGCTCAGCGCCTTCGCGGTCTCGGTCGACCAGAAGGGCACCTTCAGCGTCTCGTGGGACGTGCCGCCTGCCGAGGGCGAGGGCGACCACGGAGACCTCTCGATGGACCTCACCGACGTCTTCGTGGCGCTCGGCGAGGCGGCCGACGAGCAGCACCGCGGCGTCGCGCTGCTCATCGACGAGGTGCAGTTCCTCGGCCGAACCCAGCTCGAGGCCCTCATCCAGGCCGTGCACAAGACGGTGCAGCGCAGACTGCCGATCGTCTTCGTCGGGTCGGGGCTGCCGCAGATCGCCGAGCTCGCGGGCGACGCCAAGTCGTACGCCGAGCGACTCTTCACGTTCCCCGTGATCGGCTCGCTGGCGGGCGACGACGCTCGCGCGGCGCTCACCGAGCCCGCGCGCGTCGAGGGCGTCGTCTTCGACGACGACGCGATCGACCTCGCCATGCAGATCACGCAGGGATACCCGTACTTCATCCAGGAGCTCGGCTACCAGGTCTGGGCCGTCGCCACCGCCGGCCGCGTGCACCGGAGCGACGTCGAGATCGCCCGGGAGGCTTATGAGGCGAAGCTCGACGGCTCGTTCTTCAGGGTGCGCCTCGATCGCGCGACCCCCCTGCAGACCGCATACCTGCGGGCCATGGCCGAGCTCGGCCCCGAGCCGCAGAAGGCCGCCGACGTCGCGCGCGTGCTGGGTCGTGAGTCGACGCAGGTCGGCCCGACCCGCGCCGAGCTCATCGACATGGGGCTGCTCTACACGCCCGAGCACGGCTACGCCGCGTTCACGGTGCCCGACTTCGACGAGTTCATGAAGCGCGCCGTGCCCGAGCTCACGATCCCCGAGCTGCGCAAGCGCGAGCGGCACGCCGACGGCGATCCGCACGGCAGGGATGCGTAGGGATGCGTAGGGATGCGTGACCCCGTCGCGGTGGCCGAGGATGGGGGAATGCCCATCCTCATCCAGCCCGATGACCTCGCCGCACGCATCGCGGCCGGCGAACGCACGGTCGTGCTCGACGTGCGCTGGTCGCTCGCCGCGCCCGACGGCACCGAGGCCTATCGCGCAGGGCACGTCCCCGGTGCCGTCTACGTCGATCTCGATCGTGAACTCGCCGATCATGACGCGGTGGGCGAGGGGCGGCATCCGCTTCCCGCCGAGGCGGACTTCACTGCGGCGATGCGTCGGTGGGGGCTGCGCGACGGCGACACCGTCGTCGTCATGGACGACCTCGGCAACCAGTCGGCGGCCCGGGCGTGGTGGCTGTTGCGCCACGCGGGCTTCGGCGATGTGCGGCTGCTCGACGGCGCCCTCGCCGGCTGGCGCACGGCGGGTCATGCGCTCGAGACCGGCGATGTCGTCCCCGAGCGCGGCGACACGACGGCGAGGTTCGGAGCGATGCCGGTCATCGGCATCGACGAGGTCGCCGAGGTCGCCGGCCGCGGTGTGCTGATCGACGCTCGAGCCGCAGAGCGATACCGCGGCGAGATCGAGCCGATCGACCCACGAGCCGGACACATCCCCCGAGCGATGTCGGCGCCGAGCGGCGACGATCTCGACGCAGCGGGCCGGTTCCGCTCGCCCGAGGCGCTTCGCGAACGATTCGCCGCCCTCGGAGTGCAGGTCGGCGATCCTGTCGCCGCCTATTGCGGTTCGGGCGTCACCGCGGCCCACGCGGTCGCGTCGCTCGCGATCGCCGGCATCGACGCCGCGCTGTATCCCGGCTCATGGAGCCAGTGGTCGAACGATCCGTCGCGTCCTGCGGCGACCGGGCCCGATTCCCGCTAGGCGCGCAGGAACAGGTGGTCGACGGCCTACTTCGTCGGGTCGCCACCGAGCCGGATCGCCAGTCCGATCCAGATGCGCGGGTGGACGTTCGACGTCGTCTGGGGGCAGTGGTGGTCACTTCCCGTGGGTCCGTTCTTCGGTCTCCTCGGGGCGCTGCCCGACGGCGATGAGGGTCGTGAGGTCGACCGAGGTCACCTCGCGGTGCGCGAGCTCTCGGAGGTACCGCTCGCGCACTTCTGCGACGGCCTCGTCGCCCTCGAGGCCTCCGAGCCCGGCACGCAGGTCGGTGCCCAGAACGAGCGTCCAGGCGAGCTCGTCGGTGAGGTCGACGTGCCGCTGCACGGCCTCGGCCCGCACGCCGGTGAGGCCGAGTCCGGTCAGCCAGTGGGCGAGCGTGCCCGCAGTGTGCAGTTCCTCGAGTTCAGGCGGGTGCACGGCATCGGTCTCGGCGTCTGCTCCGGCGTCGGGCAGGGCGGCGGCGAGGACCTCGGGCAGCGGCTCGAGGGCTCCATGCGCCCAGACCGTGATCGCCACACGTCCGCCCGGCCGAGCCCGCTCGATCAGGTGCTGCACCCCCGCGTCGAGGTCGGGGAACGTCGCCAACCCGAGCACGCACTGCACGAGGTCGTAGCCGGTCGTCTCCCAGGTGGTCGGATCGGCGACGTGCAACCGCAGTTGAGGCATCCGCTCGCCCGCCCGCTCGCGCGCGATCTCGATGAGCTCGGCAGACGGGTCGACCGCGTCGACGAGGCCACCGATGCCCACCAGTTCGGAGGTCGGGAGGGCGGATGCCCCGTCACGCGCGCACGCGTCGAGCACGAGCTCGTCGAACCGCGGGTGGGCTCGCGCCACAACGGCCGTCGAGATCGGATTCCAGATCAGTTCGTCGAGCTCGGCGAAGGATGTCGCGGCAGGCGCGAACCCCTCGGCGAAATCAGGTTCCCCCGTCGTATCCCCCATGCGCCCATTGTGACCCCGATGGCAACGATTTGGCCGGATTCAGGCAATCGAAAGCCGAACAGGGCAGACTTGGACGACCTGCTTTCAGCATTCTTGTTCCGATCGAATCGAGACTCACCCTCATGAATCGTGCACTGCGCCGTGCCGCGCCCATCGCGCTCGCCTCAGCCGCAGCCCTCCTCCTCGCCGGCTGTGCCGGCGGCGCCACCCCTCCCGAGGCATCCGATACCCCGGCGGCGGTCGAGTGCATGGACGTCGCCACAGGCGCGCTGAGCGAGGGCGTCAACGTCGAGGGCGAGTTCGCCGGATCGCCGACCGCGACCTTCACCACCCCGGTCGAGGCCACCGGGCTCGAGCGCACGATCGCCATCGAGGGCGACGGCGACGAGACCGTGGCGGGCGACCCCATCAACGTCGTCGTGACCGCGTTCTCGGGCACGTCGGGCGAGACCGTCTTCTCGCAGCCCACGACGATCACGGCCGGCGACGAGGCGATCTTCGAGGCGTTCCGCGCCGGCATCGACTGCGTGCCGCTCGGCTCGCGCACCGTCACCGTGGCTCCCGCCGAGACGCTGTACGGCGACACCGGCAACGAGTCGATCGGGGTCGCACCCGGCGAGACCCTCGTCATCGTCATGGACGTCGTCGAGGTTCAGGAGCCGCTGACGCCCTCCGAGTGGACCGAGAACGTGCCCGAGGTCGAGTTCGGTGCCGAGGGCGAGTCGCCCACGGTCACGATTCCCGACGCCGAGCCCTCGACCGAGCTGCAGATGCACGTGATCGAAGAGGGCGACGGCGACACCGTCCAGGCCGGCGACAGCGTCACCCTGCAGTACAAGGGAATCAGCTGGGACACGGGCGAGGTGTTCGACGAGAGCTATGCGCGCGGCGAGCCCGCGACATTCCCGACCGATGGCGTCATCCAGGGCTTCGGCGCCGCGCTCGTCGGCCAGAAGGTCGGCACGAAGCTCATCGTCACGATTCCGCCGGAGTACGCCTACGGCACCGACCCCGCGGCGCACGAGCTCGGCGGGCAGACGCTCGTGTTCCTCGTCGAGATCGAGGGCACCGAGCAGGCCACCGAGTAGTCGAGGCGAACCTCGAGGCGAAGGCCGGGCGGCGAGGGCCGTCCGGCCTTTCGCATGCGCTCACGACGTGACGCCGAGCTGCAGCGCCACCGCGTACACCCCGGCGCCGACCGCCCAGAAGGCCACGACGAACGCGGTGTCGCGTACCCGCCACGGGCTCAGGATGCGCTCGGTGCGGGTGGCGTGCGCGCCGAACGCGCGGGCGTCCATCGCCAGTGCCACGCGCTCGGCGTGGCGGATCGCGCTCGCGAGCAGCGGGATCGAGTAGCCGATGCCGCGGCGCACCGCGGCGATCGGTCCGCGGCGGGTGTCGGTGCCGCGAACCCGGTGGGCGGCGCGGATCACCTCGAGCTCGTGCCCGAACCGCGGCACGAAGCGCAGCGCCGCGAGCGCCGTGTAGCCGATGCGGTAGGGCACTCGAAGGTTCTGCACCATCGCGCGGACGAACTCCGGCCCCGTCGACGTGAGGCCCGCGATGAGCGAGAGCAGGAGCAGCGCCGCGAGGCGCAGCGACGTGGCGAGCCCCACGAGATAGGCGGCGAGGGTGAACTGCCACTCGCCGATCTCAACGACCACGACGGATGCCGCGGCACTCGCCTCGTCGATGCGCGACGGGTCGACCCAGACGCCGAAGGTCACGCCGAGCACGAGCACGGCGATCGGCGTGCCGAGCACGAGCGCGAGCGCCCCGCGCGACGTGAGCCGTGCGCCGACGAACAGCAGCGCCATCACGAGCACGATGAACGCGATCGGGATCGCGAACCCCCGGGTGAACACGAGCGCGATCATGAACGGCAGCGGCCCGGCGAGCTTCGCGAGCGGGTTGAGGGCGTGCAGGAACCGGATGCCCCGTGCCGGGCGCTGCTCGGCGAACGGGTCGGGCCGCGGGCGCGGGGGGCGTGCCGGTGTCGGAACAGGCCCGGTCGGTGCGGCCTCGCTCGCCGTCGGCGCCCTCATGCTGCGGCCTCGGCCGGGGGCGGGAGCTGGGACATCCGGCTCACGCCATGCCAATCGGGGTGGTTCGCAAGGCCGCGCGTCGCCCTCGCGAGCGGCGGGTGCCGCAGTCCGGCCTCGTCGATCAGCGGGCCGGCGAGCACCTCTGCGGTGGGGCCGGCGCCGAGGATGCGGCCGTCCTGCATGACGACGACGCGGGTCGCGTAGTCGGCGACGAGCTGCAGGTCGTGCGTGATGACCAGCACGGTCGTGCCCTCGTCGTTGAGTTCGCGGAGCATGTCGAGCAGTTCGGCGGCGTGCTCGCGGTCCTGGCCGAACGTCGGTTCATCGAGGGCGAGCACCGGCGCGCCCGCGATGAGCGCCGTGCCGACCGAGAGGCGGCGCTTCTGTCCGCCCGAGAGCAGGAACGGATGCTGCTCGCGCAGGTCTTCGAGCCCGAACCGGCGCAGCAAGCGCAGCGCGGCCTCGGACCGGTCGGCCTCGGGCACGCCATGAACGCGCAGGCCGAGCTCGAGCTCGCCGAACACACTGTGCGCGACGAACTGGTGCTCGGGATTCTGGAACACGAACCCGATGCGGCTCGAGAGCGTGCGCGCATCGGCGCGGGCGGGATCGAGGCCGAGCACGTCGACGGCTCCGACCGGCGGCGGGATGACGCCGGCGATCGCCTGCAGCAGCGAGGTCTTTCCCGCACCGTTGGTGCCGACGATCGCCACGAACTCGCCCCTCACGACATCGAGGTCGACGTCGTGCACGACGACCGGGCCCCGCCGCCCGCCCCGCCGCACCGAGAGCCCGCGCACCCGAATCGCCGGCTCGCCCGCCTGGGTTGCCCCCGCTCCCGACAGCGGGGCCGGGAGCGTCGGTTGGGCGTCGAGTGCCGCCGCGAGTTCGGCGGGGGTGATCGGCAGCGGGTCGAGCGTCACGCCGGCGTCACGCAACCGCATCGCGGCGAGCGTCGAGACCGGCAGCCAGACGCCGAGTGCGAGCAGGTCTTCGGCGCGGTCGCGCAGCACCTGCTGCGCCGGCCCGTCGATCGTGACGTGGCCATCGGCGTCGAGCACGACGACCCGGTCGACGATGCCGACGGCCGCGTCGAGGTTGTGCTCGATGAGCACGATGGCGTGGTCGCGCTCGCTCGCGAGCTCGCGCAGCACGGCGTAGACCTCGTCGATGCCGGCGGGGTCGAGGTTGGCGGTGGGCTCGTCGAGCACGAGCACCGGCGCGGCCATCGCGAGCGCGCACGCGATGGTGAGGCGCTGCCGCCCGCCGCCCGACAGCCGATCGGGGTTCTCGTCGCGCCGCTCCCACAGGCCGACGAGCTTCAGCGCCCGCTCGGCGCGTGCGAGCACCTCGTCGACGGGCACCAGCTGGTTCTCGGGGCCGAAGGCGACCTCGTCGAGCAGGGTGCCGGTGACCACCTGCGCGTCGGGATCCTGGAACACCATCGCCACGTGCTCGCTCAGCACGCCGACCCCGTGATCGCGGGTGTCGAGCCCCGCGACGCGCACCGTGCCCTCGAGTTCGGCGGGCACGGCATGCGGTACGAGTCCGTCGAGCGCGAGCGCGAGTGTCGACTTGCCGCACCCCGAAGGGCCGAGCAGCAGCACGACCTCGCCCGCCGAGATCGACAGCGTCACCCCGTCGGGCGTCGCCCGCGTCGCACCCTCATGGCGGATGCGCACGCGGTGGAGGTCGAGCAATGGGGAATCGGGCAAGGCTGGCCTGGGTCGGGGTTGGCGGACGGCCCGCGACGCGGCATCCGTTCTTAGGAGAGCCTAACTCGCATGCCCGACTGGATGCTGATGCACCCCGTCACGGCTGGCGCATTGCGGCCTCGGCGAGCTCCTGCCCGGACGGCATCGATCGGGCGAAGCTCGCGCGCTCGATGTCCGGGAATTCCCCGGTCAGCTTCGATGTTGTACATATGTCCGGGCGTGGAGCCACCGCGCCGGAAGGAGGAGCACGTGGGCATCAGCTATGTCGAGTTCGAAGACGAAGCCGGGATCACGCGTCGCTACCGCAAGCACGTGAACGGGCGCGGCCTCGTGGCCACGACCGCGAAGGTCGACCCGACCGCGTTCGTCGACCCGAAAGCCTACGTCGACCCGGGCGCCGAGGTGCAGCGCGCGGCGCAGATCGGTCCGGGCGCCTGGATCGAGGGCGACGCCATCGTCGCCGAACGCGCCGTCATCGGCGTGAACGCGCACATCGGTCGCCGCGCCGTCATCGGCCGCAACGCCGTGATCGGCCCGTATGCGACGGTCGGCGAGAACGCGCGCGTGCAGAACGGCGCGCGCGTGCCGCGCGAGACGACGATCGCCGCGGGCGACGAGTACCACGCGTCGACGCAGGATCTGCGTCGCCTTGGCCTCGCGGCCTGAGGTCGAGCAGCGGCCCGACGCCGAGTACCGACGAACGGATGCCCCGGGCGCGGCCCCGGGGCATCCGTAGTGTGCGGCGAGATGAACGGGATGCGCCGCCGCAGTGCGCGTCAGTCCTCGCCCGCGGCGTCGTCGCTGTCGTCGTCGACGTCGCCGGCTCCGTCATCCGAGCCGCCGCCCTCGTCGTCGAAGCGGACGAACGTGAAGTCGGCGTCGAGCTCGACCTCCTTGACCGTGCCGTCGTCGAGGAGCACCTCGACCTCGTAGGCGCTGTCGCCATCGCTGTCGGCCTCGGAGTCGACGACCGTTCCGCCGCCAGTCTCGGCGAGGGCGGCTTCGCTCGCCCGGTCGAGGTCGGATCCGACGAGCACCTGGTCGTCGGCGTCGGTTCCGTCGTTGCCTGACGGCGACGGGGTCGGGGTCGCGAAGGCGATGGCCGCGCCGCCGAGTACGAGCGCCGCGGCGCCGGCTGCAGAGCCGATCCAGATCGTGCGCTTGTTCATGGAGTCCTCCTTGGTCGGACTGGTCGAAGTCGAGTTGCCGAAGCCTTGCCATGAGCATGCCCCGGCATCGCTGAACCCAGCCTGAAACCGTTGGGAGGGTCGATCGAGCCGGCGCGGCGTCAGCCGACTGCCGCCGGGAGCGTCACGACCATGCGCGTGCCGGGTTCGCCGGCGCCGGAGTCGACGTGCACCGAGCCGCCGTGCGCCGCGACGATCTCACGCACGATCGCGAGGCCGAGCCCGCTGCCGCCGGTGTCGCGTGCGCGGGCGTCGTCGAGCCGCACGAACCGCTCGAACACGCGCTCGCGTTCGTCGACCGGAATGCCGTCGCCGTCGTCGCCGACCGTGAGCACCACGGATGTCGCGTCGGGGACGGGTGCGACCGTGAGGGTGATTCCGGTCGCGGCGTGCCGGGCGGCGTTGTCGACGAGGTTGCGCACGAGCTGGCGCAGCAGGCGGGGGTCGCCCTGCACGCGCGCGGCCGAGATGCCGCTCGTGTCGACCGTGAGCCCGGCCCCGTTGCGCATGCGCTTGGCCTCGTCGAGCAGCAGGTCGTCGAGATCGACGTCGCTGCGTTCGAGCTGCAGGGCCCCCTCGTCGGCGTTGGCGAGCACGAGCATGCCCTGCACGAGGCGCTCGAGCCGGGCGCCCTCGTCGAGCACCGCGTCGCCGAGTTCGTCGAGGCTGATGCGCTCGGGGTGGGCGCGCGCGACCTCGGCGTATTGGCGGAGCGCCGCCAGCGGCGACTTGAGCTCGTGGGAGGCATCGGAGATGAACCGCCGCTGGGTCGCCTGCGCCGCCTCGAGGCGATCGAGCATGCCGTTCAGGGTGTGCGCCAGCCGGCCGATCTCGTCGTCGACCGGTGGCTCGTCGATGCGCTTGGCGAGCGTGCTCGCGGTCACGCCGTCGACTTGGCGTCGCATGCGCTCGACGGGCGAGAGCGCCCGGCCGACGATGATCCACGACGTCAGCGCCACGAGCACGATGATGAGCGGCACCGCGATCCAGAGCAGGCGGGTGACGGTCGCAAGCGTCTCGTCGGCGGACTCGGTGTCGCGCCCGACGATCACGATGCCGTCGACCGCATCGGTGCTGAAGCTCTCGACGGCGGTGAGGAACGTCTCGCCGTCGACGCGTACCGGCGGGGCGTCGTCATCGTCGGCGACCGGTGCGGCAGGGGCGTCCTCACTGGCGAAGACGATGGTGCCGGCCTCGTCGACGACCTGCACGAGACGCTCATCGGGCTCCGAGACCGAGCCGAGCCCGTCGGATTCGATGCGCTCGGCGATCACCGCGGCATCTTGCTCGGCGGCGTTGCGAAGCCCGTCGTAGAGCGACGTTCGCAGCGTGAACCAGAACCCGACGGCGCCCAGCACGAGGGCGACGGCCACGACCGAGGTCGCGACGAGCGTGATCCGCGTGCGCACGCCGCCTCGCCGGCGCCGGGGGCGGCGGGGTGCTTCGGCGGTGGCGCCGGCTGTGGCGTCAGCCACCGTCGACCGCCAGTCGATAGCCGGCCCCGCGAAGCGTCTCGATGCTCGCGCGCCCGAACGGCCGGTCGACCTTGTTGCGCAGGTGCCGGATGTAGACCTCGACGATGTTCGGGTCGCCGTCGAAGTCGAAGTCCCACACGCCCTCGAGGATCTGGGCCTTCGACACGACCTCGCCCGCCCGGCGGATGAGGAACTCGAGCACGGTGAACTCGCGGGTCGTGAGGTCGATCGACACGTCGCCGCGCTGTACCGCGCGGGTGGCGGGGTCGAGCGTGAGGTCGCCCGCCTCGAGCACTGCAGGGCGCGGCGTCGAGCCGCGGCGGATGAGCGCGCGCACTCGCGCGACGAGCACGGCGAACGAGAACGGCTTGGTCAGGTAGTCGTCGGCGCCGGTGTCGAGCGCCTCGACCTGGTCCCACTCGCCGCTCTTCGCGGTCAGCATGAGCACGGGGGTCCAGTCGCCCTCGTCGCGCAGCGTGCGGCACACGGTGTAGCCGCTCATGCCGGGCAGCATGATGTCGAGCAGCACGACGGCGTACCGGTTCTCACGCGCGAACCAGAGCCCGTCGGTGCCGTTGGCGGCGACGTCGACGGCGAACCCCTCGGCCTCGAGACCGCGCTTCAGCCCCTCGGCGAGGCGAACCTCGTCTTCGACGACCAACAGGCGCACCGCGGACTCCCTTCCGGTGAACCCATCTTGGCCGATGCCGCCCATCTTGGCGGGGTTGCGCTGAAGCGAGCCTGAAGCGGGTTCGCCGCTACTCGACCGGCGGAAGCTCAGCGGCGAGCAGCTCGAGGGTCTGCTCCCGGCCCGGTGTCGCGTCGGTGGGTTCGCCGTCGTACGACCCGCCGATGGGCGACACCATGATCTCGCCGATGCCGTGGCGCACCGCGAGTCGGCGCAGCTCGGTCGCGGCCCCCGCCGCGTCCGCGATGATCCAGCGCTTCTCCATCGTCGCGATGACCTCGTCGCCGATCGAGTCGGTGGGCGCCGACTGCGCCTCCTCGACGGTCTCGAGCGGCCGCATCGGCCGGTTGGTGCGCAGCCGTGCCATCGACCGGAGCTGCGGGAGCGCTCGCGCCCGCGCCTCCTCGACGGTCGGCGCGACCGACGCGTTCACGGTGAGGAACGTCTCGGGCGCAGGGTGCGCCTCGCTCGCGCGGTACTCGGTGCGGTACAGCTCGAGCGCGCGCTCGAGGCCGTCACCCGAGAAGTGGTTCGCGAACACGTACGGCAGGCCCAGCGACGCGGCCAGGCGGGCCGAGTAGTCGCTCGATCCGAGCAGCCACAGCGTCGGGACATCCGTCGCCGCCGGCGTCGCCGTGATCGGGTACTCACGCCCGCTCGTGAGCCGCAGCGTCGCGCCGTCGGGCGAGAGCAGCGACAGGATGTCGGTGATGTGGTCGGGGAAGCGATCGACCTCGGCGGTCGGTCCCGAGATGCGCAGGAGCTGTGTGATCACGGGGTCGCTGCCCGGCGCACGCCCGATGCCGAGGTCGATGCGGCCGGGTGCGAGCGCTTCGAGCGCCGCGAACTGCTCGGCCACGACGAGCGGCGCGTGGTTCGGCAGCATCACGCCGCCCGATCCGACCCGGATGCGCTCGGTCTGCGCCGCGATCGATGCGATCAGCACGGGCGGGGTCGTCGAGGCGACGGCCGGCATGTTGTGGTGCTCGGCGAACCAGTACCGCTCGTACCCGAGCCGGTCGGCGAGCTTCGCGAGGCGAACGGATGCCGCGACCGCCTGCCTGCTCGTCTGGCCCGAGCGTACGGGAACGAGGTCGAGTACCGAGAGTCGCAGCTGAGTGTCCATCGCAGTGGGCAACCGCCGCGGGGAATCCGGTATTCCGCCGCGCCGCCCCTCCCTGGCGCAGGCTGCGGCGGCCGCGCGGGCGCTGCGGGCTATCCCTGACGCGATCGGAGGGGACTCACTGACGCGGCGCATCGGCGCCGGGCATTGGATGGGATCTCGTTGCGAGCGCCGTGCGATTCCGCCCGGCCGTCGAGTACCGGCCATCGGCCGCCCGGCCCGCGATCGAATCCCCGAAAGGAACCTGACTGTGAACACCCCTGTGTCCGCTGCCGCGCACCGCGCCGCGCAGCGCTCCGTCGACGCCGTCGTCACCGACATCCTCGAGGCGCCTCGGTATCACGAGGACGACACCGACCTCTCGCTGCGCGAGACGCTCGCCAACCTCGCTGCCACCGTCGCCGGCCGCGTGCTGACCCCCGCCGATCCCGGCTGGGACGAGGCCCGCACGGCATGGAACCTCGCCGTCGACCAGCGGCCCGCCGCGGTCGTCGTCGCCGCGAGCGTCGCCGACATCGCCCACACCGTGCGTGTCGCGAAGCGCCTCGGCCTCGCCGTGGCGCCGCAGGGCACCGGCCACAATGCCGGACCGCTCGCTGCGGGCAACGGCCTCGCGGATGCGATCCTGCTGCGCACGCACGAACTGCGCGGCGTCGAGGTCGACGTCGAACGGCGCCTCGCCCGGGTCGAGCCCGGCGCCCAGTGGGGCGACGTGGTCGCCGCGGTTGCTCCGCACGGACTGACCGCGCTCGCCGGGTCGTCGCACGATGTCGGCGTCGTCGGATACACCCTCGGCGGCGGCATCAGCTGGCTCGCCCGCACCTACGGCGTCGCCGCGAACCACGTCGTCGCGATCGAGCTCGTCACGGCCGACGGCGTGCGCCGCCGGGTCGACGACGATCACGAGCCCGAGCTGTTCTGGGCGCTGCGGGGCGGCGGGGGCGACTTCGGCGTCGTCACGGCGCTCGAGTTCCGGCTCTTCGAGATCCCCGAGGTCATCGCCGGCACGATGTTCTGGCCCATCGAGCGCGCCGAGGAGGTGCTGCAGGCCTGGGCCGCCTGGACCGCCGACGTGCCCGACTCCGTGACCTCGGTCGGCCGGGTGCTTCGGCTCCCGCCGCTGCCCGACCTTCCCCCGTTCCTCTCGGGTCGCTCGTTCGTGGTCGTCGAGGCCGCGATCCTCGAGTCGCCCGAGCGCGTCGACGAGCTGCTCGCGCCGCTGCGCGCGCTCGGCCCCGAGATCGACACCGTGCACCCGCAGCCGACGGCGGAGCTGCTGCAGTTGCACATGGACCCGCCCGGGCCGACGCCCGGATACGGCGACGGCATGCTGCTCACCGCGTTGCCGCCGGCTGCGGTGCGTGCGTTCCTGGCCGCCGTGGGTCCGGATGCCTCGACCACGCTCCTGTCGGCCGAGATCCGCCACATCGGGGCGGGCCTCCGGCCCGAGGTCGCCGAGACCCGCGCCGAGGAGACCGGCTCGGCCACGCCCGGCGTGACCGCCGGCTTCGACGCCGACTATCTCGTCTTCGCGGTCGGGATCGCGATGCCGGGCGCCGAAGCCGGGCTCGCGGCATCCCTCGGCCGTCTGTTCTCGCGCATCGAACCGTGGCGTGCACCGCTCGACTACCTGAACTTCGCCGAGCACGAGCTCGCCGCCGAGCGCCTCTTCGGTGAACGGCTCGAGCGGCTCCGCGCAGTGAAGCACGCGGTCGACCCGACCGGGGTGATGCGGTCGAACCACCCGGTCGCACGATAGGGGTGTCGCTGGCCTCCATGCCTTCGTAGGCTGGAGGCCAGCGACATCGTCGTCGCGCGATCGGGGAGGGAACGTATGACCGTCCACTACCAATTGCCCACCGCGGCCGACTTCGCAACGCTTGCCGGAACGCACCACCCGTCGATCACGATCTACGCGTCGACCTCGCCCGTCGTCAGTGAGCGCGAGCGCTCTGCGGTGGCCGTGAAGAGCGCGTTCGATGATGCGATCGAACAGGTGAAGGCGTCTGGGGCATCGAACGCCGAACTCGAGGCGCTGCGGTCCGAGCGCAACTCGATCGTCGGCGATCCGTACCTGTGGGAGGCGCTCTCACGCTCACTCGCGATCTTCGTGGGCCCCGACTGCAGTGAGGTGTTCGTGCTTCCCAATCGGCTCGACGACGCGGTGCACGTCGGGTCGCACTTCACGCTCGGGCAGCTGCTGCGTGCGCCGAGCCAAGACCAAGAGGCGTACGCCGTCGCCGTCTCGGCGAACGAATGGTCGCTCTGGCATGCGACACCCACCGACCGCGTCACGCAGATGCCGGTCGATCCTTCGCTGCCGAAGAACGCCGACGAGGCCGCGAACCGCGAGCCGGGCGGCGCCGGCACCCGACGCGTCGGCGGTCACGGCGACCGCGGCATGAGCGAAGATGATCGACGGTCGGCCGCGCTCGACATCTACGCGAAGCGCGTCGCCGATGCCGTGCGGCAGGAGTTGCAGGTGCGCGACCCCGAGGAGCGCGTGCCGCTCTTCGTCTTCGCGGCCGAGCCCATGCTCAGTCAGTTCATCGAGCGCGCCCACAACCATCGCCGTATCGTTCCGGTGCCGGGTGCACCCGACCGGCTCGGCGCCGCCGAGATCGACGAGGCACTGCGACAGGAACTCGCAAGACTCAACATCAGCGAGGCCGCGAGTGCGCTGCACGGGCTCACCGAGGGCAGTGCCGGACGCGTCGAGCGCGACCTCGCGGCGATCGGTCGGCTGGCAGCCGACGGCGCCGTCGACACGCTCTGGTTCGACTTCACGACGTCGGTGAACGGCACACTCGACCAAGCGTCCGGCGCGGTCGAGTTCGCCACCGACAACGGCGCCGGCGAGAGCCTGCACGACGGTACGCACGCCGGCGACCTGTTGCCCCAGCTCGCACTCCTCGTGATCTCGAAGGGCGGCAAGGTCGTCACCGTGCGCAGCGACGACCTCGACGGCGACGTGTGGTCGGGCCCGGCGATGGCCGAGCTCAGGTTCGCGCTGACGTAGCGTCAAGGAGCCGGCGATCCCGCTGGGGTCGCCGGCGCTTCAGGCGAACGAGCGCACCCGACCCCGCAGGGGAAGCGTGATGCCTTCGCGCCACGCGAAGCGGACGACGACTTCGCGAGCGCGCGGACCCTCGATCATCGCCTCGAACGAGACGCGCGAGCGCGTCGCCGACCGTGATTCCCTCGGCGGCGTCTCGCGAAGTTCGAGCACGATGGTCTCCGGTCGGTGGTCGACGCCCCCGGCGGCCGCGACGAGTTCGACACGCCAACCGGGGGTCGGGCAGACACCCCGGCCCATGACGCGCACGATCCGCGCATCCGAGGTCTCGACGACCGTGGCATCGAAATCGGCGGGACTGACTTCGCAATGGATCTCGGTCATCCCCGCACCGTACGGCGCCGCGTCGAGGTCGTCATCAGTGGTAGCGCTGAGCCGCAGGAACGCGAGCCCCCGCTCGAGTCGTTCCGTCGTCATAGGCTGGCGACCATGCGCTTCGGAATGTTCGTCCCCCAAGGCTGGCGTCACGACCTCGTCGGCATCGAATCCAGCGACCATTGGAACGTGATGCACGGGCTCGCCGCCTACGCCGACGCACCCGGGTCGGGGTGGGACACGATCTGGGTGTACGACCACTTCCACACGGTGCCGACGCCGTCGCACACCGAGGCGACGCACGAGGCGTGGTCGCTGATGGCTGCGTACGCCGCATCGACCAGCCGAGTGCGCATCGGCCAGATGTGCACGTGCATGAGCTACCGCAACCCGGCCTACCTCGCGAAGGTCGCCGCGACGGTCGACATCGTCTCGGGCGGCCGTCTCGAGATGGGCATCGGTGGCGGCTGGTACGAGCACGAGTGGCGGGCCTACGGCTACGGCTTCCCCCCGATCCCCGAGCGCCTCGGACGCCTGCGCGAGGGCGTCGAGATCATGCACCAGGCGTGGACGACCGGGCAGGCGACCCTCGACGGCACCTACTACCAGGTCGACGGCGCGATCATGCAGCCGCAGCCCCTGCAGCACGGCGGCATTCCGATCTGGGTCGCCGGCGGGGGCGAGAAGGTGACGCTGAAGATCGCCGCGAAGTACGCCTCGTACACGAACTTCGGCGGCACGTCCGAGGAGTTCGCCCACAAGAGCGACGTGCTGCGCGGGCATTGCGACGCCCTCGGCCGCGACTTCTCGTCGATCACGCGATCGACCGAGTTCCGTACCGTGATCGGCACCGATGCGGCGGATGTCGCGGCCCGACTCGATCGCATCGAGGCGCGGGTCGCGCCCTACCTCGGTTCAGAGGCGACGGCGCGCTACATGGGCGAGTACCGCAACCGCAGCCCGCACACGCTCGTCGGCACACCCGCCGAGATCGTCGCGCTGCTCGACGAGCGCCGTGAACTCGGGCTCGGCTACACCGTGATCTACAACCCCGAAGCGGCCTACGACCGCTCGGGCCTCGAGCTGTTCGCCGCCGAGGTCATGCCCGCGCTGCGCTGATGCCGGCCTGCTGATGATTGCCTGCTGATGACTGCCTACTGATGCACTGGGAGCCGGATGTCTCGCGCGGAGCCTGGCTCGCCGAGCGCGTCGCCGCGCACGCGGGCGACATGCACGTCGCCGTGCCGATCGGCTTCGAGGCGTACGCGCGGGTGTTCCACCCGGTCGCGGCCGACCGGCTGATGGGTGATCGTGAGCGAGATCGACTGGGACTCGACGATCGTCGCCGGCTCGCGCGCTGCGATCGATGCCGTGCTCGAGGCATCCGGCATCGAAGCGCTCGAGATCACGGAGCGCGCCGACCTCTCATCGACCGGCGACGTCGTCAACGGGTGACGGCGTCGCGGCGTTCGCAAGCCAGCCGCTCAGCGGGCGGGCGACCCCCGCGTCGTCGGTGAGGGCGGCATAGGGGAGCGCGATCAGGTCGCCGCTCGCGATGTCGGCCGGCAGGTCGGCCGTCGCCGTCGTGGGGAGACCAGGCGCCGGACCGAGGTGCGTGCGGATCGCGCGGGCGACCGATGCTCGGCCGATGAGGCGCGCCTCGGACCACACCGGGTCGAGTGCGCCGAGGTCGGTGTCGAGCGTGAGCATGCGCACGCCGCCGGCGAAATGCTCGGATGCCTCGACCACGCGCACGACGACGACCCCCGCCTGCATCGTCGGCGACGCGACGGTGCCGTTCGAGCCGGGCACCGATGCGGGCGCGATGTGCACGGCCGGCGTGCCGCAGAGGTCGGCGAGACGCAGGAGCGAGACGCCGCCGACCTCGAGGTCGCCGACGGTCGCGCGCGTGGCCCTCGGCCACCGATCGAGGGCGATGGGGTCGGGGATCGAACGCCGAAGCGTCGGAAGGATGCGGGTGAGCGTCATGCGCGACCTCTGCGGTGTGAGCCGGCGCAGGCTGCGCAGGATTCTTCGGGCCCGATGATCGACGGCATGGTTCAGTTGTACGCCGCGCGCACCCTCACGGTGCGTTTGTTACGAGATCCGAACGGGTCGAGCCCGAACGCTCATGCAGCGCTTACGCCGCGAGCTCCTCACCGAGCTTCGCGGAGAGCTCGGCGTCGGTGGGCTCGGTGAAGTGCGTGCCGTCGGGGAACACGACGACGGGGATCTGGGTGCGGCCGCTGATGGCCTTCGCCCGGTCGGCGCCGTCGATGACGACCTCGAGGTCGACGTAGTCGTAGTCGACGCCCTCGCGGTCGAGCAGCGCCTTCGAGCGGCGGCAGTCGACGCACCATTCAGCGCCGTACATGGTGATTCGGGCAGGGTTCAGGTCGGAGACCGCAGGGGAGGAAGTCATGTCAATAACCTACGTGGGTACCCTGTGCAGTATTCCCAGCATCGAGTCCACGGTGGCAGACTCGGGCGCATGCGGTTCGAGACGATGATGACCCTGTCGGGCAACAACACCGGAATCGAGGTGCCGCCCGAGGTGATCGAGGCGCTCGGCGCCGGACGCAAGCCGCCGGTCCACGTGACCGTCAACGGGTTCTCCTACCGAAGCACCGTCGCGGTGATGGGCGGCAGGTACATGATCTCCTTCAGTTCCGACAAGCGGGCGGCGACGGGCATCGAGGGCGGAGACCCGATCACGGTCGACGTCGAGGTCGACACGGCGCCGCGCACGGTCGAGCTGCCAGACGATCTCTCGGCGGCGCTTGACGCCGCACCCGGCGCGCGTGGCGCATTCGACGCGCTCTCGCCGAGTGCGCGCAAGGCGCACGTGACGAATGTCGAGTCGGCGAAGGCCGCCGAGACGCGCGAGCGCCGTATCACCGCGATCGTGACGAAGCTCGTCGGCTGAGCTGCACGGTCAGGCGCCGACGCGGGCGGGCAGTTCAGCTCCCACGAGACGGATGAACGAGCTCAGCTGGGCGACGCCCTCGGCCCGGCGGGGCAACCCGTCGAGCAGGGCGGGCGAGTAGACGAGGTAGGCCGCCCACTTCGCGCGCGAGATCGCCACGTTGAGCCGGTTCTTCAACAGCAGGAACTCGAGGCCGCGCGGCACGTCGTCGGCCGACGACGCAGCGAGCGACACGATCGAGACGACCGCCTCTTGGCCCTGGAACTTGTCGACCGTGCCGACCGGCACATCGATGTAACCCGCGACGTCGAGCGCCGAGCGCACCGTCGCGAGTTGCGCGTTGTAGGGAGTGACGACGATGAGGTCGGTCTGGGTGAGCGGTCGCGCGGAAGCGGGCATGGGCCCGGCGGCCGTCTCGACCGCCTCTGACCATGGGCGCCCGAGCAGTGAGCGCACGATCTCGACGACGACCTCGGCCTCTTCGGGCGACGCCGTGCTGTTGCCGACATGCGCGATCGGCACGGCGGTGAGCCCGGCGGCGACGCCTTCGAGCCGACGAGCCGAGGCGATCGGATGCGAGTGCAGCGCGCTCTCGTACGAGAGCCGCGACACGGGTGCGGCGACGTCGGGGTGCATGCGACGGCTCTCGGCGAGGAAGTAGCCGAACTCTGGCGGCAGCACCTCGTGCCCGTCGGCCACCCAGCCGAGCGCCGAGGTGTCGACGGGCTCGGGGTGCAGCGCCTGGCTCACCTGCGGCAGCTGCTGGGGATCGCCGAGCAGCAGCAGGTTGCGGGCCGACACCGAGACGGCGATCGTCGACGCGAGCGAGAACTGGCCCGCCTCGTCGATGACGAGCAGGTCGAGTTCGCCGCGCGCGACGCGTTTGGTGTTGCAGAAGTCCCAGGCGGTGCCGCCGATGACATAGCCGTGGCTGGCGTGGTCGTCGGCGAACTGGCGCAGATGGTCTTTCTTGGCGAGCGCGGTGAACGTGAACCGCTCGACGTCGGATGCGTCTTTGACGGCCTTGCCGACCCGCTCGCGGCCGAGGCCTGCGCCGATGACCGCGTCGAGCACGTTCTCGACGACGGCGTGCGACTGGGCCACGACGCCGATGCGCCACCCGTGGTCGGCGACGAGGCGCGCGATGACGTGCGAGGCCATGTACGTCTTGCCCGTGCCTGGAGGGCCCTGCACGGCAAGGTAGGAGTGTTCGAGCCGGCGCACCGATGCGACGACCGCGTCGACGTACTCGACGCCGGGCTCGTGCGGCACGAGACCGCCCGCGGCGCGCGGCGCCAGCCGGCGCAGGACGTCCATGGCGGGGTTGAGGGGAAGTCGCGGCTGGGCGCCTGGGATCGGATCGGCCCACGAGGCGATCGCGTCGCGCAGCGCGTCGGTGTTCGGCGGCCGGCCGGGGGTGATCGCCATGGGCAGGGCCGACCACGTCGCGCCGGCGACGCCCCGCTCCTCGACCAGCACGCCGGCTTCGGTCACTTCGAGGATGACCGCGTCGGTGGAGTCGCGCTGGCCCGGCCGCAGGGATCGCGCCGGGAACGGTGCCGGCCACTCGTAGAGCAGGAAGACGTCGCTGCCGGGTGAGAACCGCGAGCCGGGTGCGATGTCGCCCGTGAGCAGCACCTCACGGCGGGAATTGTTCCACCGAGGCTCGCTGTGCCACGCCTGGGTCTCGCGTGAGGCGAGCGGATCGACCACGAGCACGTCGCGGTGGTCGTGCCACGCCTCGACTGGCTGGTCGGTGCGCAGGAAATGGCTCCACCAGAAGCTCTTCGCCTCGCGAGCGTGGTAGTCGATGGATGCCGCGGACAGCGCCAGTGCGGTGCGATCGGCATCGCGGGAGGGATCGGCCGGGCCGGCGAGTTCGCGCAGGAGGGCGGCGAGCGGCGACGGCTCGTAGACCTTGCCGTCGGCCTGCTCGATGAGCGCCTGCATCGGCACCGAGGGCACACCCTCACGGCGGGCGACGTCGAGCAGCCAGTCGCGCAGGCGCAGGGTCGAGAGGCAGTCGTACTCGTTGTAGTCGGCGAGGTCGTCGAGGATCGCCTGCGCCTCGGTCGCGGCCTCGGCACGGCCCGAGTCGGCGAGCTCGCGCGCCCGCACGTACTCGGTGATCGAGTCGCCACCCGACTTCACGTCGGCCTCGCGCTGCTCGGCCTCGCCCATGTAGAGCGGCTCGAGCTTCTTGATCGAATACGACCGGCTGCCCACCCGCACCGCACGCTTGACGATCGGGTAGAGATCGACGAGCACGCCGTCGGCGAGCAGTTGGTCGACGTCGGCCTCGCAGACTCCATGCCGCGCGGCGATGGAGGTGAGGTGGGTGCGCTCGTAGCTCGCGTAGTGGTAGATGTGCAGGTCGGGGTGCACGGCCCGGCGCAGCTTGACGAACTCCATGAACCTGACGAGCGCGTCGCGCTCTTCGGCGAACGAGTGCGCCCAGAACGAGGTGTAGTGCTCGGCGGTGTCGACCATGCCCCACAGGTAGTCGAGGTTCCACCGGGTGCCATCGCCCTCGGTGTAGAGCGGGTCGCCCTCGAAGTCGAAGAACAGGTCTCCGGGGCTCGGCTCGGGGATCGCGGCGAGGGCCCGCGCCTCACGCACCGAGACCGGCGGCGGCAGCGGCGGATCGTCGGGCGAGCGGGTGCCGGCGGCCTCGGCGGCGAGCTGGGCGGACTCGGCCCGCAGTTGCAGCCGCGCCTGCTCGCGGAGCCCGTCGAGGGTCGCGTCGAGGACGTGCGGCACCGGGTCGACGGATGACGCGAGCTCGTCGATCGTCGTGATGCCGGCGGCCGCAAGGTGCTCGCGCTGGGTGACCCGCAGGCCGCCGACCATGAGCACGTCTCGGTGCGCCTGCACCTCGAGCTCGCAGGTCGGGCATCGACCGTCGTGATGGTAGCGCGGATCGCCCCAGGCGACCGGGCCGGTGTCGGCCACGCGGTCGTCGATGAGCTCGCGCAGGCGCGCGACGCGGTTGAGGTAGACGGGGGTGATGTCGTCGCGGCGATGCGTGCTCGTGGTGCCGTCGCCGAGCAGCAGCTCGACCTGGTCGTCGCAGGCGATGCCGAGCCGGTCGAGCTGCTCGGCGTAGGCGGCGAGCTGCAGCAGGGCGGTGACGCGGGCATGGCGGGCGAGCTTGGAGTCTTGCACCCGGTAACGCCCGTCGGGCTGTCGCACGATGAAGTCGGCGAAGCCGATGAATCCGTCTTCGGCGAACGTCGCCTGGTAGACGACCGGGGCGCCGGCTTCGAGCGCCGTGACGGTGGCGGCAACGGCCGCCGCGACGGCGTCGGCGTCGCGCACGCTCGGCTGCTCGATCTCGACGACGGCGCTGCCGAACACGCCGCGATAGCGCTCGAGCACGCGGCGCTCGTGCTCGTTGCCGAGCTGCCCGGCGCGAGCCATCATCGCGTCGCCCGCAGCCTCGAAGAGCGTGTCACGGCCGAGCTTCACGTCGAGCTCGCGCAGGAAGGCGAACTCGCACTCGGACGCCTTCTTGAGGTCGCTCGCGCTCGTGACGACGGAACCGTCGAGCAGGTACATGCCGTGCCCCCTTCCGTCGTGGATTCCCACCGTAACCGGAGCCGCCGACATCGCGGGGTTTCGAGACGCGGCCTCCTCCGTCGGGCGCTCCTCAACCCACCGTGGGCGAGGCGAGCGCACCGCGTTCGAGCCCGAGCATGCCCTCGACGGCATGCGAGATGAGCGAGCCGCGGTCGGCGGCGTCGCCCCAGCGCACGAGGGCCTGGGCGTTCAGTCCGTCGATCATGCCCAGCAGCTGCCACGCGGCTGCGGCCGGGTCATCCGTCTCGAATTCATGCGATGCGACGCCCGCCTCGACGACGCCGCGGATCATCGCCTGCCATGCATCCATCT
Organism: Agromyces humatus; assembly: GCF_021228295.1. Lineage (GTDB taxonomy): Bacteria > Actinomycetota > Actinomycetes > Actinomycetales > Microbacteriaceae > Agromyces > Agromyces humatus. The sequence continues at coordinate 13,784 of NZ_JAJQPD010000007.1, read as the reverse complement.
CATCGCGCACGCTCGCGGCGAGCGCCTCGTTGCGCCGCCCCATCGCCCAGGCCTCGACCCAGACCACGGTGACGTCGTCGCGGCTTCCGTCGAGCAACGTCGCCAGCATCGCGGCGAGGCGTTCGCGCGGAGTCGGCAGCGCAGCGACGAGGGCGTCGACCTCGGCGAGCTCGGCCGCGACGATCGACGAGAACGTCGATGCGATGAGCGCCTGCATGTCGGGCTCGTAGTGGGCGACGAGTGCGGGGGCGACATCGACGCGCGCGGCGATGGATCGCAGCGTCACCGCCGAGAGTCCCTGCTCGAGGGCGAGCTCGTGGGCGGCGTCGGCGATCTCGGCAGCTCGTTCGGCGGGCGACTTGCGAGCGGCCTTCTTGCGCGTGGGGCTTGACATGGTGACCTCAGTGTAGGTAACGTCGCTGCATCTTATTGATCGTGTGATCAATAGTAGATCGAGTCCCCCGATCGTGTCGAGAGAGTCCTCAACGATGAGCAACTACACGCACACCCCCGAGTCCGCCCCGCCGCCCGCCGACCGCGCCGAGAACGACACCCGCGCCGAGAACGACACCCGCGCCGAGTACGCCGACCGGGTCGGCCATGTCGAACGCCACGGCATCGACGTCATCCCCGCCGCCGAGCGGCACGGCCACCCGCGCGAGCTGTTCTGGGTATGGATGTCGGCCAACGTCATCTACCTCTACTTCGTGCTCGGCGGAGTGCTCATCCTGCTCGGCCTCTCGATCTGGGAGGCGCTCGCGATCACGGTCGTCGGCAACCTCTGGTGGGCGGCGGTCGGATGGCTCGCGGTGAGCGGTCCCGCATCGGGAACGCCGAGCGTGGCGATCATGCGGGCCATGTTCGGGGTGCGCGGCAACCGCGTCTTCGGCGGCGGGCTCGGCGTGGCCATCGGCCTCTTCTACGAGATCATCAACATCGCCGTGGCCACGCTCGCGGCGAACGCCCTGCTCGGAATGCTCGGAGTGCCCCTGCCGGCCGGCGCCGAATGGGGAGTGCTCGTGGTCGTCGCCGCACTCAGCTTCGTGCTATCGGTGTACGGCCACGCGACGATCCTCAAGCTCGCACCGTTCTTCTCGGCGGCGCTCGCCGTGGCCTTCGTCGTGCTTGCGGTCTTCGTGCTCGGCGCCGCCGACTTCACGTACACCCCGGCGCCCATGCCCGTCGGTGAGCACTGGGCCATGGTGCTGCTCGGCTACGCGATCGTCGCGGCCGGCCCGCTCTCGTGGGGCACGGGCGCCGATTACGCCCGATACCTGCCGGCCGCGACCGCGAAGCGCGCGGTCATCTGGTGGACGGCACTCGGCGGCTTCATCCCCGCCGTGCTCATCGGCGGGCTCGGCGTCGTGGCCGGCACGGCGATCGACATGACCGACCCGCAGCTCACGATCGGCGAGATCGTGCCGGCCTGGTTCACGCCGATCTTCCTCGCGATCGTCGTGCTCGGCAGCATCACGAACAACGTGCTCGTCGCGTACTCGACCGGCCTCTACGCGCAGGGCCTCGGGTTCCGGGTCTCGCGCGCGGTCACGGTGGTCGTCACGGGAGCCATCGCGACGGCGGCCGCGGGCTGGTTCGTCTACATCGCACCGAGCTTCCTCGACACGCTCAACGCATCACTCGAGCTGAGCGTCACCGTGCTCGGCCCGCTGGTGGCCGTCTACGCGGTCGACATCGTGCTTCGCCGCAACCGCTACGACGGCGTCGCCCTCAGCGACGAGCGGCGCACCAGCCCGTTCTGGTACTCGGGCGGGTGGTTCTGGCCGGGCACGATCGCGATGGTCGTCGCCACGTCGGTGGCCGTGCTGATGGCGAACACGACCCTCTACGTCGGGCCGATCGCGACCGCCCTCGGCGGTGCCGACCTCTCGGCGTTCGCCGGGCCCATCCTCGGCGGGGCGATCTATGCCGCGCTCTGGCTGACGACCTCGCCCTACCGCGACCCCGCGCGGCGCCCCGAATCGGCTGCGAACGCTGCGGCTGCGGCATCCGAAGGCCAAGATGAGACGGCGGATGTCGCGACATCCGGTTCCCGCACGACGGAGGTGACCGCATGAACTGGCGCATGCCCGCAGAGACGGCGCCGCACGAGCGCACGTGGATGGCGTTCCCGCGCGAGGGGATCACCCTCGGCGAGGAGCCCGCCGAGCGCGAGGAGGGCTACGCGACCTGGACCGCCGTGGCCCACGCCGTCGCCGAGTTCGAGCCGCTCACGATGGTCGTCGACCCGACCGAGCTGACCCGCGCCAGGCGCATGCTCTCGAGCGAGATCGAGATTCTCGAGGCGCCGCTCGACGAGTTCTGGATGCGCGACTTCGGCCCCACCTTCGTCGTCGACGACGAGCGGCCCGGCGTGCTCGGCGCCGTCGACTGGATCTTCAACGGCTGGGGCGCGCCCGAGTGGGCCGAATGGCGCAAATCGGCCGAGATCGCCCGCTTCGTCGCGGCGCAGGTCGGCGCCGAACTGGTCAGCTCGGTGCTCGTGAACGAGGGCGGCGGCATCCACGTCGACGGCGAGGGCACCGTGCTCGTCACCGACACCGTGCAGCTCGACCCGCGCCGCAACCCCTACGCCGACCGCGCGCGCGTCGAGGCCGAGCTCGCCCGCACGATCGGCACGAACCACACCGTGTGGTTACCGCGCGGACTCACCCGCGACTACGACGACTTCGGCACCAACGGGCACGTCGACATCGTCGCGACGATCCCGTCGCCCGGTCGCCTGCTGCTGCATCACCAGCCGAACCCCGAGCACCCCGACTTCGAGGTCACGCGCGAGCTGCGCGAGCTGCTCGCCGACACGACCGATGCCGCCGGACGCGCCTGGGACGTCATCGACCTGCCTGCGCCCGAAACCCTGCGCGATCACGAGGGGTTCGTCGACTGGAGCTACGTGAATCACCTGGTCGTCAACGACGGCGTGATCGCGTGCGGCTTCGGCGAAGAGCGAGCGGATGCCTCGGCGCGCGAGATCCTCGCTTCCGCGTACCCGGGGCGTCGTGTGGTGTCGGTCGATTCACGGCCGATCTTCGCCCGTGGCGGCGGCATCCACTGCATCACGCAGCAGCAGCCGGTGGTGGCGCGATGAGCGGGTTCGACGTGGTCGAAGCCTCGATCGCCGCGCTGCGCGCGGCGCTCGAGCGCGGGGACGTGACGGCGGTCGAGTTGCTCGACGCGTATCTCGCCCGCATCGAGGCCTACGACCGGCCGGGCACCGCGACCGCGCTCAACGCGCTCGTCGTGATGAACCCCGAGGCTCGGGCCGATGCTGCGGCATCCGATGCCCGCCGCGCCCGGGGAGAGACCCTCGGTCCGCTCGACGGAATCCCCTACACCGCCAAAGACAGTTACCTCGCTCGCGGGCTGACCGCGGCGGCCGGCAGCCCCGCCTTCGAGCATCTGGTCGCCCAGCGTGACGCGTTCACGATCGAGCGACTGCGGGCGGCCGGGGCCGTGCTCATCGGGCTCACGAACATGCCGCCGATGGCGAACGGCGGCATGCAGCGCGGCGTCTACGGCCGCGCCGAGAGTCCGTACAACGCCGAGTACCTCACGGCCGCATTCGGCTCGGGGTCCTCGAACGGTTCGGGCACCGCGACCGCGGCGTCGTTCGCCGCGTTCGGGCTCGGTGAGGAGACGTGGTCGTCGGGCCGCGCGCCCGCCTCGAACAATGCGCTCTGCGCGTACACCCCCTCGAGGGGTGTCATCTCGGTGCGCGGCAACTGGCCGCTCGTGCCCACCATGGATGTCGTCGTGCCGCACACCCGCAGCATGGCCGACCTGCTCGAGGTGCTCGACGTCATCGTCGCCGACGACGCCGAGACGCGAGGCGACTTCTGGCGCGTACAGCCGTGGGTCTCGATTCCGCAGGCCTCAGATGTGCGCCCGCCGTCGTACGTCGCGCTCCTCCCCGCTACCCCCACCCCCGGCTCCCCGACCCCCACCTCCGCCTCCCCGACCCCCACCCCCGCCTCCCCGCTCCCCACCCCTCCCACTCCGGGGGTGCTTTCGCGCCACATTGGGGCCGATTCGCCGGCGAAAGTGGCAGGAAAGCACCCCCTGAACGAATTGTCGGATGGCGCGGGCGGGCGCGCCGCGCTCGCGGGCAAGCGCATCGGAGTGCCGCGCATGTACATCAACCGCGATCGCGAGGCGGGCACCGCGTCGCCGGTCGGCACGGTCGGCATCGGCGGACCCACCGGGCAGCGCATCGAGACGCGCGACTCGGTGATCGACCTCTGGGAGGCCGCGCGCCGCGACCTCGTGGCGGCCGGGGCCGAGGTGGTCGAGGTCGACTTCCCCGTGGTGTCGAACTACGAGGGCGACCGGCCCGGAGCGCCGACGATTTCGACCCGCGGACTCGTAACCCCCGAGTACCTGCACCGCGAGATCATCGACCTCTCGGCGTGGGCGTGGGACGACTTCCTGCGCGCCAACAACGACCCGGCGCTCAACCGGCTCGCCCAGGTCGACGGCGCGACGATCTTCCCGCAACCCGAGGGTGCCCTGCCCGACCGTTACCTCAGCTTCGACGACGACATCGCCGAGTATCCGGGCTGGGTGCGCGAGCACCCGGGCACCACGCTCGTCGACATCCCCGAGCTCGAGGCTGGACTGCGCGGCCTCGAGGAGACCCGCCGGGTCGACCTCGAGCAATGGATGGACGACCTCGGCCTCGACGCCGTCGTCTTTCCCGCGGTCGCCGACGTCGGGCCCGCCGACATGGACGTGGACGAGGCATCCGCCGATCTCGGCTGGCGCAACGGCGTGTGGGTGGCGAACGGCAACCTGGTGCCACGGCACCTCGGCATCCCGACGGTCACGGTGCCGATGGGCACGATGACCGACATCGGCATGCCCGTCGGGCTCACCTTCGCCGGCCGTGCCTACGACGACACCGCCCTGCTCACGCTCGCCGCCGCGTTCGAGGCGACAGGCTCGCGCCGCACTTCGCCTCCGCGGACGCCGGCGTTGTGACCCGGCGCTGAGGTCGGCACGGGTTTACGCTGGGCGCCATGGCGGTCAGTCGAACCCGCGCTGCCGTGTACTCACGTCGGCGCAAGCGTCGCATGGCGCGTGTCACGCACGATCTCACCGACGAGCAGTGGGCCGCCCTCACCGCAGCATGGAATGGCTGCGCCTACTGCGGCGCCGCCGACCGGCCGCTGCAGCGGGACTGCGTGCTGCCGATCTCGCGCGGCGGCCGGTACACGCTCGAGAACGTGGTTCCCGCCTGCGGGTCGTGCAATGCGAGCAAGAGCAACGACGAGGTCACCTCGTGGGTTCGGCGCAAGAAGCTCGACGAGCGGGCCTTCCTGCTCCGGCACCGCGAGATCGCGCTCGAGCTCATCGCGCGGTTCGCAGAACCGGATGCCGCGACGCCGTGACGAGTGCGGCGCCGACCTGCTCGCTCGCGCCGAGGGAGCGTGGACCTACAACGGTTGGGAATCCGCGATCGCCTGCTCGAGGCGAGCGGGGCTGAACAACCGCAGCTTCGTCGCCGACTCGATCTGCACGGGGGCGCGGAGGATCTCGCGTGCGATCTCCTCGAGCCTCATCGCCTCCGCACCACCGCCCGCCACATCAGTCGTCACCAGCAACTCGAGCACGTCGTGATGGGCGAGACCGATGCCGCCGTCGAGGGCGTGCTCGTCGTCGATGGGGTTGCCGTCCCAATCGAGCAGCGGCCGGGGCTTCATCACCCGGATTTCGCCGGCCTCACGTCGCGCGAATGCCCGGATGATTTCGCTGCGACGAAGTTCGAGCCGCTCGCGAACCGGGAGATCCTCGAATTTCGGCCCGCGAGCGGCCCCGCCCATGACCTCGCCGGCGCCGCCCCCGCCGCTCCCGCCGCCGGCACCGCTCCCGCCGCTCCCGCCGCCGGCACCGCTCCCGCCGCCGGCACCGCCTTCGCCGCGCCCACCGCCGGCACCGCCTGCGCCGCGCCCACCGCCGGCATCGCTCCCACCGCCGGCACCGCCTGCGCCCCATCGCTCGGTCTCGTGGACACCTCCGCAATATCGACCTCGTGGCCGGTGTGTATCGGCGAAGTCAGCGACGGCGTCGCGAATGATCGCCTTCTTCGTCGTGTCGAGGTAGTAGGCCAAGTCATCCACGAGGCGACTCGTCGCCTCATCGACCTTGACGGTGCGCTGATACCCAGAGCGACGGCTCGGGATCGCGTGGTTCATCCCAGCCTCTCTTCCAGAGCCGCCGCCATCGTTCCCGCTCTCGTCCCGTTCTCTCGCCGCGTCTCAGCTCGACGCGTCGCAACGAGGTGGGCCTTTCACCAGGCGGTGCCCAAGTGCCCAAGTGCCCAAGTGCCCAGTGCCCAAGTGCCCAAGTGCCCAAGTGCCCAAGTGCCCAAGTGCCCAAGTGCCCAAGTGCCCGCGCCTCTGGAGAGATTCTCTCCGGTGTGCGCGAGGCTGAACCGGGTGCGGCGCGAACGTGCAATGGGTGGGCTTCCGACGCAGGTGTTGAGGACAAGTCCGCGCCGTGTCGGTCATCCATGCTCGGACGGCGTGATGCGAGGGATCTCGGATTCTCCGGCATTCCACCCGAAGCGCATCGGTCTCTCGTCGCTCGCTGGGCCAGGGCGATCAGACGGCGGCGAAGCAGAACCCGTAGGCCGGCCAGAACGGGCCGCGGGTCACTCAACTCACGTCGAAGGTGCGCTCGTGCAGGCCGGTCGCGCCGTCGGGCACGACGCCGACGCGCTCGGCGGTCTGCACCTCGCCGTCGGCGCTGATGGCGCGCACGCGAACGGTGTGGGTCCCCGACGTGGCATCCGCCCATTCGTAGTGCCACTGCACCCACGTGTCGTCGGAGATCGCCGTCGCCAGGGTCGCCTCCCGCCATTCGCCGGCGTCGAGCTGCACCTCGACGCCGGCGATGCCGACGTGCTGGTGCCACGCGACACCCGCGATCACCGCGTTGTCGGCGGCGACCGGCCGGCCCTGCCGAGGCACGTCGATGCGGGACTGCAGCTTGATCGGGCCGCGTTCGCTCCAGCCGCGATCGGTCCAGTAGGCGGATGCCGCGTCGAAACGGGTGACCTCGAGATCGACGACCCACTTCGTGGCCGACACGTACCCGTACAGTCCCGGCACGACCATGCGCACCGGGAAGCCGTGCTCGGCGGGGAGCGGCTCGCCGTTCATGCCGACGGCGAGGATCGCGTTGCGGTCGTCCTGCAAGACCGACAGCGGCGTCGACGCGGTGAAGCCGTCGACGCTGCGCGAGAGCACCATGTCGGCGTCGGCGGTCGGCGCGGCTCGCGCCAGCAGCTCGCGGATCGGGTAGCCCAGCCACACCGCGGTGCCGATGAGGTCGCCGCCGACCTCGTTCGACACGCACGCGAGGGTCGTGACGCTCTCATCGAGGGGGAGCGCGAGCAGTTCGTCCCAGGTGACGGTCAGGTCGCGCTCGACGAGGCCGTGGATGCGCAGGCTCCACGTCTCGGGGTCGACGGCCGGCACCGCGAGCGCGGTGTCGATGCGGTAGAACTCGGCGTTCGGCGTGACCACGGGCGTGAGGCCGTCGATGCCGAGCTCGGCAGAAGCGGGCACGGTCGCCCTCGTCGCCGCGCGGGGGAGGGTGATCGAGTCGCGGATCGCGGTGACGGCCCGGGTGCCCGCCTGCAGGGCGTAGCCGCCGAACGCGGCGAGGGCGCCGAGTGCCGCAGCGCCGCCGGCCCAGCCGAGAAAGCGCCGCCGGTCGACTTCCGCCGGTCGAGGAGTCCGCGCAGCGAGCGTGTCGAGATCAGTCGACGGAGCTTCGTGTCTCGAGACGCGTCCTCCTTCGTCGGGCGCTCCTCGACCGGCGGGGGAGTTGCCTTCTTGGCCGGGCGCTCCTCGACCGGCGGGGGAGATGCCTTCTTCGTCGGGCGCTCCTCGACCGGCGGGGGAGTTGCCTTCTTCGTCGGGCGCTCCTCGACCGGCGACGAGCAGGCGCCGCACGAGGAACTGCAACGCGAGCACGGCGCCGATCGCGGCGACGGCCGACGGCACGACAGCGAGCATCGTCGCATTCGCGCGGGTCGCGGCGGCCACCGCGCCGACCACGCCGATGAGTCCCACGAGCACCCGACCCCACGGTGGTCGCCGCGCCTCGAGCACCCCGGCGGCGCCGGCGACGGCCACGAGCACGAGCCCGATGCCGATGAGCAGTGCGGCCTTGTCGGCCGTGCCGAAGAGCGCGATCGCGGCATCCTTCGCCCACGACGGCGCGAGATCGATCAGCAGCGACCCGACGACCACGAACGGACTCGAGGCGGGCGCCACGATGGCGGCCGCGAGTTCGCCGAGCCCGGCTCCGAACGCGACCGATGCGACACCCGCGACGGCGGGCAGCAGCCAACCGCGTGAGGTGCCGCTCGTCTCGGGCATGCGCTCAGCGTACGACGACTGGCTGCGGGCGGGCTTCGAACTTCGCCGTGCGAAGCTGGGATGACGTGCCACTGACCCGACGAGAGAGGTTCGACATGCCCCACGCCATCGAGTACGACGCCTTCGGCGATCCCGAGGTCCTCGAATTCCGCGAGATCGAACGCGAGACCCCGGGCGCCGGCCAGGTGCTCGTCGAGGTGCGTGCCGTCGGTGTCAACCCGATCGACTGGAAGATCCGCTCGGGTCGCCGCGCATCGGGTGCGATCACCGCTCCGCGTCGCATCGGTTCGGATGCCGCGGGGGTCGTCATCGCCGTCGGCGACGGTGTCGGCGACTGGGTCATCGGCGACGAGGTCATCGTGTCCGGCGCCAAGGGCGCCTACGCGACCGAGGTGCTCGCCCCCGCCGCGAAGCTCGCCCGCAAGCCCGCAGCGCTCGGCTGGGAGACCGCGGCAGCGCTGCCCATCCCGGTCGCCACGGCGCACCAGGTGCTCACGTCGCTCGGGGTGAGCGAGGGCGACACGTTCCTGCTGCACGGCGGCTCGGGCGCCGTCGGCCAGGCGGCGATCCAACTCGCGCGCCGGCTCGGCGCGACGATCATCGCGACCGCGAGCGAGCCGAACCACGCCCGTGTGCGCGAGCTCGGCGCGATCCCGATCTCCTATGGTCCGGGCCTCGCCGACCGCGTACGTGCCGTTGCGCCGAACGGGGTCGACGTCGCACTCGACGGAGCCGGCACCGACGAGGCGATCGAGGTGTCGAAGCAGCTCGTCGCCGACCCCGATCGCATCGGCACGATCGTGCTCGGGGCGCGTGCCGCCGAGCTCGGCATCCGGGCATGGAGCGGCGGCAACCCGATCCCGCTCACGCCCGAGGAGCAGCAGTTGCGCATCGACGCCGTGCCGCTGGCCGCCGATCTGGCAGCGAACGGCGAGTTCGACGTCGAGATCGCCGCTCGCTACCCGCTCGCCGAGGCGGCCGATGCGCACCGGCAGAGCGAGGCCGGCGAATTGCGCGGCAAGATCATCCTCGTGCCCTGACGTTAGTCGAGTCGGTCGCGAAGCGACCGCATCGGGGCCCGTCGCGACCGGATCTCGATACGCGTCCTCCTCGGCCGGTCGCTACCCGACCGGCGAGTGCGCCCGCACGAACGCCGCCGTCGGCGCGGCGAGTGACGCGCCGATCTCTGCGGCCGACCGCTTCACGCCCTTGACCTCGAACGAGTGGCCGCCGCCCTCGAGCCACTGCACCACCGCGTTCGGACCGACGCGCCGCGCAACCTCGTCGAGCTGCTCGTTCGGGGTGGCGAAGGGGTCGTTGGTGCCCTGCAGGAACAGCATCGGCACCGCGATCGCGGGCAGGTGTTCGTCGCGCGGCTTGTCGGGCTTGCCGGGAGCATGCAGCGGGTACCCGAGGAACACCAGTCCCGCGGCCGGCATGCCCTCGGCGACGGCCATCGACGCCATGCGCCCGCCGAACGACTTGCCGGTCGCCCAGATCGGCTCGCCGGGGCTGCCGGCGTCGGCCGCGCGCGCGGTCGCGACATCCGTCACCGCTCGCCAGGCGGCGATCGCGGCCGGGGGGCGATCGGGGAATCGGCGCCCCGCCTCGCGATAGGCGAAGTTGAAGCGCAGCGTCGCGAATCCGTCGTCGTTCAGCGCGCGCGTGAAACCGGCGAGGAACGGATGCTCCATTCCCGCACCCGCCCCGTGTGCGACGACGATCGTGGTCGATGCGCCGACGGGCCGCGCGTAGACGCCCGAGACGGGGGAGCCGTCGACGTCGATCGTGATCGGTTCCTCGAGAGCACCCATGGGTCAATGCTGCCGCAACCGAGCGCGCGCCGTTCGCTGCGATCGACCGGACGACGCAACATGTCGGGAGGTCGGCGCGGTCCTACAGCCCGAATGCCTCGAAGAGGCCGCCGATGCCCTCGATGACCTCACCGGATCCGTCGACGAGATCACCGACCGAGGCGGTGAGCTCGAGTGCGCCGCCGGCCGCGTCGAGGGCGTCGGCAACACTCACCGTCACCGCGGCGAAGTCAGCATCATCTGTGCCGATGGCGGCGGCCTCGAGCCTCAGCTTCGTGATCCACTCGCGCTCGAGCCCGAAGAGCACCGCGTAGGGGAGCAGACGCTCGTGCAGGTGGAAGCGTGCGAGCGGCTCGGTGGGCGGGGGCCCCTCGGAGGGGTGGAGTGCGTCGGCCGAACCCGCCGCCGAGCCGGGGAGTGAGGAGCCCGTCGTCGCCGGCCCGCCATTGCCCTGACCGGCGGGGACGGCCGCGCCCGGGGCATCCGCTCGCAGTTCCGCGCCGCCCGGCGACTGCAGGGCCCGCAGCCGATCGGCCTCGGCGAGGGCGAGGTATCGGCGCAGTCCGGCGAGGTGCTCGCGCTTGGCCTGCGCGGGCGGCAGGTACTTGCGCCACCAGGGCGGCGTGACGAAGATGGTCGCGATCGTGCCGGCGAGCGCGATGAGGGTGATGATGAGCGCCGGCCACGCGTTGTTGAGCAGCGCGAACATGATCAGCAGCGCCTCGACGAGCATGCCGAGGTAGGCGAGCACCCGCAGTGCGCCGCCCGGCCAGCTGACGCGTCGTTCGCCGATCAGTCCGTCGCGGGCGAGCGCGTCTTCGGTGCCGAGCAGCAGGGTCTTCAGCCGGCCCGTGAGTGCGCGTCGATCGCTCGAGAATCGCCGCACCCGTGTGCTGGTGTGGTCGGCCCCGAAGAGCGCGTCGAGCAGCGACAGCTCTTCAGACGTGAACACGACGGCCGGTTCGACCTCGACGCCGATGGGGTCGCGCCGATCGCTGCCGGCGAGCAGTCGCACCTTGCGCTTCACCGCGAGATCGATGAGGGCAGCGGATGCCGCACGCCGGTCGGCCTCGACGAGCAGGGCATCGCGCAGCACGGTCGAGGTGCGCTCGGGCGCGTACTGCACCACTCGCGGAGTCACGTGCTGCGTCGCGACCCCGCGCGCGACGATGCCGAGCACGAGGATGAGGGCCGCGGGGGCGAGCCCGAAGACGATTGCTGCGGTGAGCACGCGCCCAGTCTAGGGATCGAGAGCCCGCCGGCGCCTCCCTGCCGGGCTTGCGTGAGACGCGCGGGACGCGCTGCCGAGGATGTCGGAGGCCGAGCGTACCGTGTGTGCCATGACGAAGCAGATGCAGCAGAACACGCCGGTTCCGGTGCTCGACGAGCCGTGCCCGCGGTGCGATTCCTCGTCCGTTCGCGCGATCGTCTTCGGCCCGCTCGACTTCGAGGTCGAGGCCACCGACCTCGAGGACGCGCTCACCCTCGATGAGGGCCCCATCTTCGACTGCCGCGAGTGCGGGTTCGAATGGGGCCTGGCCGTACGCGACCTGCTCGGCTGATCCCCCGGTGGTCGAGTAGCGAGCGCCGCCGACCGTATCGAGACCCCACTCTTCACCAGCCTTCGGTGAGCACCCGATCGAGCATCGCCACGAAGAAATCGGCACTGTCGCGCTCGATGACGAGCGGCGGTTTCGTCTTGAGCACGTTCTGGTGGTCGCCGGTTGGCTGCATGATGACGCCGAGTTCGAGCAGGCGGTCGCAGATCGCCCGGGTCTCGTCGGTGGCGGGCTCGAGGGTGTCGCGGTCGCGCACGAACTCCACGCCGAGGTAGAGCCCGAGACCGTGCACGGCCCCGATGAGCGCGTGCCGCGCGGCGAGCTCGTGCAGCCGTGACTTCAGGTATGCGCCGACCGCGGCGGCGTGCCGCTGCACGCCCTGGTCGCGGTACGCGTCGAGCACGGCGAGACCTGCGATGCTCGATGCCGGGCTTCCTCCGGTCGACGAGAAGAAGTACCCCTGCGTGCGGAATCGCGCGGCGATCTCGCGTGTCGTGATGACCGCGCCGAGCGGATACCCGTTGCCCATCGCCTTCGCGACCGCGACGATGTCGGGAACCACGCCCTGCTGCTCGAAGCCCCAGAACCACTCGCCGAGCCGGCCGTAGCCCGCCTGCACCTCGTCGGCGATGGCCAGGCCGCCCGTCTCGCGCACGGCGGCGTAGACCTCGGCGAGGTAGCCGGCGGGCAGCGGGATGCCCCCGGCGTTGCCGAAGAACGTCTCGGCGATGAACGCGGCCGGCGGCGAACCGGCGGCAGCCAGCTCGTGGATTCGATGCGCGGCCTCGGGCGCGTAGCGCGCGGCATCCGCCCCTCGATGCCGGCCGCGGAAGGCGTTCGGCGCGTCGACGACGTGCACCCAGTCGGGGCGGGACTCGAGGGCGCTCGGGTTGTCGGCGATCGAGGTGCTCACGGCATCGGAGCCGATGGTCCACCCGTGGTAGGCCTCGGCGACCGAGACGACGTCGCGCCGGCCGGTGGCCGCGAGCGCGACGCGAAGCGCGAGGTCGACCGCCTCGGAACCCGAGTTCACGAGGAACACGGTGTCGAGCGGGTCGGGCAGCAGCTCCGCCAGCCGTTCGGAGAACTCGACGACGGACCCGTAGTTGAAGCGGGAGTTCGTGTTGAGTCGACGCAGCTGCCGGGCGACGGCATCGGCGACGCCGAGGTGTCCGTGACCGAGCGGCGTGACGTTGTTGACCATGTCGAGGTACACGCGGCCCGACGTGTCGACGAGGTGTTCGCGCCAGCCGCGTTCGATCTGCGGCGGGGCGTCGTAGTAGTGCTCCTGCACCTCGGCGAACGTCGCATCGCGTCGCGCGATCAGGTCGGCGGCGTCGGCTGGTCGAGGAGCGCCCGGCGGCGCCGGACGCTTCTCGGGACCCGCGCCGGGACTCGCGCCGAGACCCAGCAGCTCCGCCGGATCCTCGGTCACCGCGAGCCATCCCGCCGCATACTCGGGGCGCACCAGGTGCGGTGCTTCGGCGTGGCCGAGCCGTACCCTGACTCGTGTGCGCGCCGGCATCACCCAGTCGCCGTCGGCGTCGCGCGTGGCGCCTTCCACGATGAGTCGCTCGGATGCTGGGCGCCGCTGCGCCTGCGAGTACCAGACGTCGATGCCGACGGGCACCGTCGCCGGCGACGACTGCGCGAGGGCACGGCTCGCGGTCAGCCGCGGAGTGCCACGTTCAATCCATGCGGCGCGCGCTCCCGCGTCGAGCGACTCGAGCGCGAGCCGCTCCTCGAGGACGTCGCCGTCGAGCCAGGCGCCTCCGTCGACCGCCTCGGCGAAGACCGACACGTCGAGCCGTACAGCGCCGGGCTGGGTTGAGGAGGGAGCGGAGCGACCGTCCAGGTCTCGAGACGCGTCGCCGCTTCGCGCCGGCGCTCCTCGACCCGCGGTTGGGTGGGTTGAGGAGGGAGCGGAGCGACCGTCCAGGTCTCGAGACGCGTCGCCGCTTCGCGCCGGCGCTCCTCGACCCGCGGTTGGGTGGGTTGAGGAGGGA
>NZ_JAJQPD010000015.1 GCF_021228295.1 Agromyces humatus | reverse complement strand
CTCGACCGGCGGGGTTGTTCGTCGGTCGAGTTGGCGCGCCAGCGCCGTATCGAGGCCTGCGCTTACGGGGGCGTGGTCTCGATACGCTCCTTCGTCGCTACTCGACCGACGCTAGGCGCTGAAGTAGGCGCTCGAGGCGTTGTCGACGATGCGGCGCATGCCATTCATCCAGTTCGCCTTGAGCGCGACGGTCGCGCCGGGCACGTCGCCCGCCGCGAGTCGTTCGGCGATCGCGGCGTGCTCGGCGGCGACCCGCCCGATCATGACGTCGTTCGGCACGAGCAGCGACTCGTAGCGATGGAAGGCCCCGCGCACGCTCGCGATCACGTCGAGCAGGCGCTGGTTCGGGCACGCCGAGAGCATGATGGCGTGCCACTCGTCGTCCTTCGTGACGACGAGGGCGTGCTGGGCGACCTCTTGGTCGAACTCGGCGGCGAGCGCCGCGAGCCGCACGCCGATGGGGCGCAGCTCGTCGAGTGGGCTGAGCTCGATCGCGAGGCCCTCGAGGGCTGCGAGGACGGGGGCGAGGTCTTCGAACTCCTGGGCGCTCAGCGGGACGAACCGGAACCCCTTGCCGTTCTCGCTCGAGATCTGGCCTTCGCTCTCGAGTGCGATCAGCGCCTCGCGCAGCGGTGTGCGGCTGACCCCAAGTTCGGCGGCGAGCTGCACCTCGTTGATGCCCTCGCCCGGCTGCACGAGTCCGGTGCGCATGCGCGCGAGCAGTTCGTCGCGCACTTGCGAGCGAAGGTTCTTGCGTTCGATCGCCATGTGTCCTCGTCCTGATCCGGGGTCTCGTCACGGCGCTGCGCGCCTCTTCGACCGACGTCGGCGGCCGTCGCGGCAAGCCTAGAGCTTGACCGGTTGCGGCATCCGTCATACTGTATCTGTATACAGAATACATTCTGCAATGCAGGCTGTACACCCCACAACGCGGAACCGCACAACGCAGACCGCGACACCGAACCCCGCGAACACCGAACCCCCGTGAACTCAGAACCCCGCGAACTCAGAGAGGAGCCGACGTGGCCGACGGCACTCCCACTCCCACTCCCACTCCCACTCCCACTCCCGCTCCACGGAGCATCCGACTCGACGCCCTCGCCTACGGTGGCGACTACAACCCCGACCAGTGGCCCGAATCGGTCTGGCTCGAAGACGCGCGGCTCATGCGCGAGGCCGGCGTCAACCTCGTGAGCCTGCCCGTGTTCTCGTGGCCGCAGCTCGAGCCCGAGCCGGGCGTCTACGACTGGGGCTGGCTCGACCGCGTCATCGAGATCCTGTGGAATGCGGGCATCCGCATCGACCTGGCCACGGCGACGGCCACCCCGCCGTCGTGGCTCATCAGGCGCCTTCCCGAGATGCTGCCGTGGAACGAGCAGGGCCGGCAGCTCGAATTCGGGTCTCGGCAGGCGTACTGCCCGAGCTCGCCGGTCTGGCGCGAGCACGTCGAGCGGATGTCGCGCGCCATGGCCGAGCGATACGGCGAGCACCCCGCGCTCGCGCTCTGGCACGTCTCCAACGAGTACGGCGATCACGTGTCGCGATGCTGGTGCCCCGAGTCATCCGCTCATTTCCGTCGCTGGCTGCAGGCGCGCTACGGCGACCTCGACGGCCTCAACGACGCGTGGGGCGTGAACGTGTGGGGGCAGCGCTACACCGCGTGGGAGCACATCGAGGCGCCGCGCCAGGCGACCGGCCCGGTGAACCCGACGCAGCTGCTCGACTTCGAGCGGTTCTCGTCGGACGCGCTGCTCGAGCTCTTCCAGCTCGAGATCGACGTGCTGCGCGAGGTGACCCCCGACATCGCGGTGACCACGAACTTCATGAGCCTGTTCCGCGAGCTCGACTACTGGACCTTCGCCGAGGCCGAAGACCTCGTCACCGACGACGCGTACCCCGACCCGGCCGATCCGCATGCGCACGTGCCGGCCGCGCTCAACTACGGACTCATGCGGTCGCTGAAGGGCGGGCGGCCGTGGCTGCTGCTCGAGCAGGCGGCGAGCGCCGTCAGCTGGCGCGACGTCAACGTGCCGAAGGCGCCCGGCCAGATGCGCATCGACAGCCTGCAGGCCATTGCGCACGGCTCAGACGGCGCGATGTTCTTCCAGTGGCGGCAGGCGAAGTACGGGCAGGAGAAGTTCCACTCGGCGATGCTCGGCCACCGGGGCGAGGCGTCGCGCAGCTTCCAGGAGACGAAGGCGTTCGGCGCCGAGCTCAAGCGGCTCGCGCCGGTGCGTGGCACTCGCGTGCGTTCGCGGGTCGCGCTCGTCGTCGACTGGGACTCGTGGTGGGGCTCGTCGGCGCCCGAGTCGCTACCGTCGCAGCGCCTCGACTGGCTCGCGCAGGCCCGCGCCTGGAATGCCGCGCTCTACGAGCTCGGCCACGCCGTCGACACGGTGCGCGCCACCGGACCGTTCACGGGGTACGACCTCGTCGTGGTGCCGAATCTCTACATTGCGGATGTCGCGCAGGCCGCGGCGCTGGCCGACTACGTCGCCGCCGGTGGGCAGCTCGTCCTCGGGCCGTTCTCGGGTGTCGTCGACGGCACCGAGAAGGTGCACGACGGGGGAGCGCCCGGCCCGCTGCGCGAACTGCTCGGCGTCGAGGTCGACGAGCACTGGCCGGTGCCCGACGGGCAGGCCGAGCGCATCGAGCTCGTCGCCGTGTCTGCCGGATCAGGGGATTTGCCCCGACACGCCGGTCCGGATGCCTCGTCACACGGCGTGTCGCAGAGAATCCCCGAATCCGGCAACAGGGAGGCGACGTTCGACGCGCCCGTGTGGGGCGAGTGGCTCGAGGTGCACGACGGCACCGAGATCGTCGGGCGGTACGTCAGCGGCGAGCTGGCCGGCCGGGCAGCGGTGACTCGACGCGGGCGCGGCGACGGCACCGCCTGGTACGTGAGCGCCGTCCTCGAGCCGGCGGGCATGCTCGCGGTGTTCCGCACGGTGCTTGCCGCGGCTGACCTGCCCGCCCGAGAGCCGACCGACACCGACCTCGAGGCAGTGACGCGCAGCGACGAGACCACCGACTACACGTTCGTGCTGAATCACGGACGTCGTGAGCTCACCGTCGACGTGCCCGAGGGGGCAGAAGACCTGCTCGGCGGGGGTCTCGAGACGCTCCGCTCCTCGACCAGCGGGGGACTCCGCTCCTCGACCGACGGCGGAAAGCTCACCCTTCCACCCTTCGGCGCCGCCGTGCTCGCCACCCCCCGCGCGGAGCACGCCCCGTTCATCACCCTGTCCGACACCACCGACTGAGGCACCAATGACCGAACCATTCGTACACCCGTACATTCCGAACACCGCCCCCGAATCGAAGGCCGCGATGCTCGCGGCCGTGGGCGCGGCATCCGTCGACGAGTTCTACGCCGACGTGCCGGCCGAGCTTCGCCTCGACCGCCCGCTCGACCTGCCGGCGCCGTTCACGGCCGAGCAGGATCTCGTGCGGCACGTCGAGGGGCTGCTCGGGAAGAACGTCTCGACCCGGCAGCGCCTGAGCTTCCTCGGCGCGGGCACGTACCACCACTACGTTCCGGCCGTCGTCGACGAGGTCATCGGGCGCAGCGAGTTCCTCACCGCGTACGCCGGCGAGCCCTACGAAGACCACGGACGCTTCCAGGCGCTGTTCCAGTACCAGTCGCTCATGGCCGAGCTGCTCGCCATGGACGTCGTCAACGTCCCCACCTATGACGGTTACCAGGCCACGGCGACGGCGCTCTCGATGGCGGGCCGCATGAGCGGCCGGCGCCGCATCCTCGTCGCGAGCGACGTGCTGCCCGCGAAGCTCTCGAAGGTGCACGACTTCGTGCGCGTGCACCTCGATCTCGAGTTCGTCGAGACGATCGACGGCGTTGCGGATGTCGCGGGGCTGGTCTCGCGGCTCGGTGACGACATCGCCGCCGTCTGGGTCGAGACCCCGAGCCACACGGGCGCGGTCGAGGCGCAGCTGCAGAAGATCTCCGACGCGGCGCACGCCGCCGGGGCCGTGCTCGTGGTCGGCACCGACCCGATCGGCTACGGCGTGCTGACGCCGCCCGCCGAGCAGGGCGCTGACATCGTCTGCGGCGACATCCAGTCGCTCGGCCTGCACCAGTGGTTCGGCGGCGCGCACGGCGGCTTCATCGCGGTGCACGACGACACGAAGTTCATCATGGAGATGCCGTCGCGGCTCTTCGGCCTCGCGACGACCGACGTGCCGGGGGAGTACGGCTTCGGCGACGTGGCGTACGACCGCACCTCGTTCGCCCACCGTGAAGAGGGCAAGGAGTGGGTCGGCACCGCCGCCGCGCTCTGGGGCATCGCCGCGGGCGTCTACCTCGCGCTCATGGGGCCGCAGGGCATGCGCGACCTCGGCGAGCTGTTGCTCGCCCGAACGCGCTACGCGCAGCAGCAGCTCGGCGCGATCCCCGGGATCGCGCTCGGCGACACCGCCGTGCACCTGCGCGAGTTCACGATCGACCTCTCGGGCGCGGGCCTCACCGCGGCCGGCCTCGTCGGGGCGCTGCGCGCCGAGGGCATCGAGCCCGGCGTGGCCGTCGGAGAGCACCTGCTGCTCGTCTGCGTCACCGAGATGACGAGCCAGGCCGACATCGACCGGCTCGCCGCGGCGATCGCGAGCAACACCGACCACCAGACATCCGAAACCATCTCGACCCTCGAGGAGCAGAGCGCATGAGCCTCCCCGTCGCACCCAAGCCCGCCCAGCGCCGATTCCAGCAGGCCAGCTGGGACGAGCCGATCATCTTCGAACTCTCGACGCCCGGAGAGCGCGGCGTGCTCGTGACCGGCATCGAGGCCGGTGTTCGCGACGCCGTCGGCGATGTCGTCGGCGACCTGCCGGCCGGCCTTCGCCGCGCGGCGCCGCCCGCCCTGCCCGAGATGGGCCAGATGCGCGTGCTGAAGCACTACCTGCGGCTCTCGCAGGAGAACCTCGGCGCCGACTTCAACGTCGACATCGGCCAGGGCACCTGCACCATGAAGTACGCGCCGAAGGTCAACGACCAACTCGTCGGCACGCCCGCGCTGACGGCCATGCACCCGCTGCAGAACCCGGCCGACGCGCAGGGCGTGCTCGAGATCGTCTGGAGCACCGAGCGCATGATCGCCGAGATCTCGGGAATGGACGAGGTGTCGCTGCACACGCAGGGCGGCTCCGCCGCGATCTGGTCGAACATCGCGATGATCCGCGCGTACCACGAGGCCAACGGCGAGGGCGAGCAGCGTCGCGAGGTCATCACGACGATCTTCAGCCACCCGTCGAACGCGGCCGCCGCGAAGGCGGCGGGGTACGACGTCATCACCCTGTATCCCGACGCCGACGGCTACCCCGACCTCGAGGCACTGAAGCGGGCGCTCTCGCCGCGCACGGCGGCGATCATGGTGACCAACCCCGAGGACACGGGCATCTACAACCCGGCGATCAAGGACTGGGTCGACGCCGCGCACGCCGTCGGCGCCCTCGCGTCGTACGACCAGGCGAACGCCAACGGCATCCTCGGCATCACGCGTGCCCGCGACGCCGGCTTCGACGTGTGCCACTTCAACCTGCACAAGACCTTCGGCACCCCGCACGGCTGCGGCGGGCCCGGCGCCGGGGCGAACGGCGTGAGCGCCGCGCTGGCACCGTTCCTGCCCGGGCCGCGTGTCGCGCGCGAGAGCGGCACCGACGGCTCGACGCGCTTCGTCGTGCGCGAGGCGGGCGAGCAGTCGATCGGCGCCGTCGCACCCTTCTTCGGGGTCATCCCGAACATCGTGCGCGCCTACGCGTGGATGATGGCGCTCGGCGCCGACGGACTGCGCGCGGTCGCCGAGATCGCCGTGCTGAACAACAACTACCTGCTGAAGAAGGTGCTCGAGATCCCGGGCGCCTCGGCGCCGTATGCGACCGGGCGTCGCCGCATCGAGCAGGTGCGGTACTCGTGGCAGGAGCTGTTCGAAGAGACCGGCATCACGTCCGAGGAGATCGGGGTGCGCGCGAGCGACTTCGGCATGCACTACTGGACGAGCCACCACCCCTACCTCGTGCCGCAGCCGTTCACCCTCGAGCCCACCGAGTCGTACTCGATGGCCGAACTCGACGAGTACGCGGCGGTGCTCGCCGAGATCGCCCGCGAGGCGCGCGAGACTCCCGACGTGGTGCGCACGGCCCCGCACAACCAGACCGTGCACCACACCCACCACGACGACCTCGACGACCCCGAGCGGTGGGCGATCACGTGGCGCGCGTACCAGCGCAAGTACTTCGGCGCCCCCGTCGATCCCGCCGGTCGTGTCGGGAGCGCCGGCGACCGTATCGAGACCGGCGCCACGGCAGCCGAGGCCGCCGCCTGACCATGCTCGGCCTCATCGTCAACCCCGTCGCCGGCATCGGCGGGCCCGCGGGCCTCGCCGGCAGCGACGGCGCCGACGTGCAGGCGCGGGCGAGCGAGCGCGGCGGCGCCTCTCGCGCGGCCGCACGTGCGCTCACGGCGCTCGCCGTGGTCGCCGCCGCGCGCCCCGGAGTGCGCGTGCTGACGGCGGCGGGGTCGATGGGTGAAGACGTCGTTCGCGCGGCCGGTCTCGAGCCGGTCGTCGTGACCCACCCGCCGGCGCACACGACCGGAAGCGATACCTCGGCGGCCGCGCGGGCGCTCGCCGACGCCGGGGCGTCACTCGTGTTGTTCGCGGGTGGCGACGGCACCGCGCGCGACGTCGCGAGGGCTGTGTCGACGGATGTCGCGGCGCTCGGCATTCCCGCGGGCGTGAAGATGTACTCCCCGGTGTTCGCGGTCAGCCCGCGAGCCGCAGGCGGGCTCGCCACCGCCTGGCTGGCTGCACTCGACGCCGCCCCCGATGCGCTCGACGCCGCCCCCGCGCCGCCCCTGTTGCCGGATTCGGGGATTCTGGGCGACACCCCGGCTGAGCGGCGTCTGACGCCGCGTGTCGCCCGAATCCCCGAATCGGGCAACACTCCGCTTCCGGTGCTCGAGCGCGAGGTGCTCGATGTCGATGAGGCCGCGCTGCGTCGCGCCCGCGTCGAACCGCAGCTGTACGGCACGCTCGCCGTGCCCTATCGGGCGGGGCGCACCCAGGCGCGCAAGGCGGCGACACTCGCCGACGAGCAGGCCGCGGTGCGCGCCGCGGCGCGGGGAGCGGCATCCGCTCTTCGACCCGGCGTTCGCTACCTGCTCGGCCCCGGCGGCACGATGAACGAACTCGCGCGCGAACTGGGCGTGCCGAAGACCCCGCTCGGCGTCGACGTCGTGCTCGACGGGCGACGCGTGCTCGCCGACGCGTCGGAGCGCGAACTGCTCGACGAGGTCGCACGAGGCCCGGCGAAGGCCGTCGTCACCGTGATCGGCGGCCAGGGCTTTCTGCTCGGTCGCGGCAACCAGCAGCTCTCGGCCCGGGTGCTCGGGGCGCTCGGCGATGAGCCGCTGCTCGTCGTCGCTCCCGAGCAGAAGCTCATCGACCTCGGCGGGCGCCCCCTGCTCGTCGACACCGGCGACCCCGACATCGATGCCGCCCTCGCCGGCTTCGTCCGCGTCATCACCGGTCAACGCACCACCAGCATCTACCCTGTCCACGCACCGGAACACGAAGGAGAAGGCCATGCGCCTTGAGAACAAGCAGGCCATCGTCACGGGCGGCGCCGGCGGCATCGGCCGTGCGACGTCGATCGCCCTCGCCGCAGAAGGCGCCGCGGTCGCGGTCGTCGACCTGAACACCGAGGCCGCAGAGGCGGTCGCCGCCGAGATCCGAGAGGCGGGCGGCACCGCGGTCGCGATCGGGGCGGATGTCTCGAGCGAGGCCGATATCGAACGTGTGGTCGCGACGACCATCGCCGAGTTCGGCGGGGTCAACGTCGTCTTCAACAACGCCGGCATCATCCGCCGCACCACCGCGGTCGAGACGACGGTCGAGGAGTGGGACCGGGTGTTCGGCGTCAACGTGCGCTCGATCTTCCTGATGTGCAAGCACATCGTGCCCGTCATGGCGGCCGCCGGCGGCGGTTCGATCGTGAACACCGGCTCGGGCTGGGGTCTCAAGGGCGGCGGCCAGGCGATCTCGTACTGCGCCTCGAAGGGTGCGGTGGTGAACATGACGCGTGCGCTCGCGATCGACCACGGGCCGCAGGGCATCCGTGTGAACTCGGTGAACCCCGGCGACGTGAACACCGGCATGCTGCGCGACGAGGCGCGGCAGCTCTCGCAGGACGCGGATGCGTTCCTCGCCGAGGCCGCCGACCGGCCGCTACGGCGCATGGGTGAGCCGCGCGAGGTCGCCGCGGCCGTCGTCTGGCTCGCCAGCGACGACTCGAGCTACGTCACCGGTTCGGCGCTCGTCGTCGACGGCGGCGGCATCGCGTAGCGCGGCTGCGCCGCCGTCCTTCCGTGTCGGGCGTCGCCGCGCGCCGCGATTCCGAGTTGCGCGAACCTGCGCCTAATCGGGCGACTCGGGAGGGGGGCATCATTGGTGGAGTGAGCCATGTGCCAGAGGAACCCGACTCGCCTGAGCTCGTCGCCATCGGCGAGACGATGGCGCTCGTGACGCCGGCACTCGCCGAGCCGCTCGAGGCTGCGGTCGACTTCCACCTCGACGCGGGGGGCGCCGAGTCGAACGTGGCCTCGCACGTCGCCGCGCTCGGGCACACGGCCGCCTGGGCCGGTCGCGTCGGCGAGGACGCCCTCGGCCGCCGCCTCGTCGCCCAGCTCGCGGCGCGCGGCGTCGACACGCGCTTCGTCGAGACCGATGCGGATGCCCCGACCGGCCTCTACGTCAAAGACCCCGGCCGCGGCGTGCAGTACTTCCGCGCCGGCTCGGCCGCGTCGCGCATGTCGCCCGCGTTCCTCGACGCGCTCCCGCTCGCGACGGCGCGCGTCGTCCACGTGAGCGGCATCACCCCGGCGCTCTCGGCCTCGTGCGACGCGATGCTCGACGCGACGATCGAACGCGTGGCCGAGACATCCGCCGTGCTCAGTTTCGATGTCAACGACCGCCGGGCACTGTGGCCGACGGATGTCGCAGCCACGCGCCTGCGCGCCCTCGCCGGGCGTGCCGACCTCGTGTTCGTCGGCCTCGACGAGGCGGGCGTGCTCTGGGGCTGTGCGACGCCCGACGAGGTCCGGGCGCTGTTGCCCGAGCCGCGGCTGCTCGTCGTCAAGGACGGCGATGTGGGCGCGACCGAGTTCAGCTCCGCCGGTGCCTCGCACGTGCCTGCGCATCGAGCCGACGTCGTCGAGGTGGTCGGAGCCGGCGACGCGTTCGCCGCCGGATACCTGGTGGCGCTGCTCGTGGGCGCGTCGTCCGCCGACCGCCTGCGCGCCGGCCACGAGCGCGCCGTGCTCACCCTCGCCGACACCGCCGACTTCCCCCGATCGGCCCGATCGGCGCGATCGGCCCGATCGGCCCGATCGGCCCGATCCTCACGAGAAGCCCACGCATGACCGAGTCGACCGACTCCGCCGTCACGAACGCCGAGTTCGACCGCATCTTCGCCGGGCGTCCGATCATGGCGCTCTTCCGCGGACTCGGGGCGGAGCGCAGCGTCGAGCTCGCCCGCAAGGCCTGGGATCTCGGCATCGAGGTCGTCGAGCTTCCGATCCAGTCGGGGGCCGACGTCGAGGCACTCGCCGCCGTCGTGGATGCCGGGCGCGAGGACGGCCGCATCGTGGGCGCGGGCACGGTCGTGTCGTTGCGGCAGGTCGCGCTCGCGGCATCCGCCGGTGCGGCGTTCACCGTCAGCCCCGGATTCGATGCCGACGTCGTGCGCGCCTCGGCCGCGGCGGGCCTGCCGCCGCTGCCCGGCGTCGCGACCGCGACCGAGGTGCAGGCGGCGATGGCCCTCGGGCTCACGTGGCTGAAGGCGTTCCCGGCGTCGGTGCTCGGGCCCGGCTGGTTCCGTGCGATGGCGGGGCCGTTCCCCGCGGCGCGATTCGTCGCCACCGGCGGCATGGATGCCTCGAACGCGGGCGCGTTCCTCGACGCCGGGGTTCGCACGGTCGCGGTCGGTTCGGCCCTCGAGGATCCCGCGCAGCTGCCCGCGCTCGCCGCGCTGCTCGCCCCCTGAGGCGCGCGTCGGCCTGTCGGCCTGTCGGCGTGTCGGCCGTCCGGTCGGTCGAGTAGCGACGAAGGAGCGTATCGAGACCCTTCCTCCGCCGAGAGTGCAGCCGTTTGCCCCACCCGGGGCGCGGAGTGCACTCTCGGTGCGGCGGGGCGCACGGAGTGACCGGGTTCCTCGGTCGAGAGTGCAGCCGTCACCGGGCCCGAGGGCGCGGAGTGGACCCTCGGTGTACGCGTCGTGGCAAGGCATCGGAGAGCGGTGGTGCTCCGCCCGCGGAAGCGGTGCCCAAGTGCCGAAGTCTGAGGTGCCCAAGTGCCCAAGTGCCGAAGTCTGAGGTGCCCAAGTGCCCAAGTGCCCAAGTGCCCAAGTGCCCAAGTGCCCAAGTGCCCAAGTGCCCAAGTGCCCAAGTGCCCAAGTGCCGTGGAGCTGTGTGTGTCGAGAGTGCAGTCGTCGCCGTTTCGGGGCGGGGCGTGCACTCTCAGTGCGACGGTGCGACGGTGCGACGGTGCGACGGTGCGACGGTGCGACGGGCGCACGGCGGGAGTGGTTCCTCGGTCGAGAGGGCAGTCGTCGCCGTTTCGGGGGCGAGGCGTGCACTTCGGCGGGTGAAGAGGTCTCGATACGGCGCTGGCGCGCCTACTCGACCGGGCGGAGGGGGCCGGCGCGACTCGACCGGCGGAGGGGGCCGGCGCGACTCGACCGGCGGAGGGCCGGGCGCGAGGCGACCGGCGGCGAGGCGACCGGCGGCGAGGCGACAGAGGGATGGGTCGGGGGCTACTCGACCGGCGGGGGGTCGCCGCGGAGGCGCCGCACGGCGGCGTCCTGGTGGGCCAGTCGGCGCAGCGCGAGCATGACCGGCTCGTAGAGGGCGGTGCCGAGCACCGTGTACTCGACCGCGGCGTGGGGTTCGCCGGGCATTCGGGCGAGGTCGAACTCCGCGACATCCGACAGCACTCGACCGTAGTGCGCGAGGCGCTCCGCGCTGATCGGCATGCCCGCGGACTCGGCGGCGGCGAGCGCGCCCTCGAGCTGCGCGACGGCTGGAAAGTCGGGGTCGTAGACCTGGCCGAGCGTGTCGAGGGCGGCGCGGGCGCGCGGGAACGGGTCGGATGCGTCGCCCGGCGGGGCTGCGGCCGGGGGGAGTGCGCTCACCGCGCGTCCGAGGGTGGCGTAGAGGTCGTCGCCGGGCTCGTCGACGAGCGCCAGCACGGTGCGGGCCTGCTGCACGGTGAGTCCGACCGGTCCGAGCAGGGCGCGCACGAGCCGCAGCCGCCGCACATGGCTCTCGTCGTAGGCGGCCTGGGTCGCCGAGGTCGCGGTGCCCGCGTGCAGCAGCCGCTCGCGCAGGTAGAACTTCACGGTGGCGACGGGCAGGCCGGCCTCGGCGGCGAGTGCGGAGATGCGCATCGGCGACCCCTTGCATTGGATAGTGTCACTCTCTAATATTGGAGAGTAGCACTATCCAATCATATGGCGCCGCACCAACGAAAGGACTCAGCATGCCCGCCCAAGACGTCATCCTCGTCGGCATCCTGCTGCTCGCACTCGTCACCGTCGAGTCGGGCGGCTACTTCCTCACGAAGGTCGTGCGCGGCAACGTGCCCGCGAACCGGCTGCAGATGAGCTTCTTCCGCGCCGGTCACGCGCACGCCGCCGTGCTGCTCGTGCTCTCGATCGCGATCCTCGCGGTGATCTCGAACGCCGCGCTCGACGGGTTCTGGCTCTGGCTCGCCAGCGCCGGTGTGCCGGTGGCGGCGATCCTCATGCCCGCGGGGTTCTTCCTCTCGGTCATCGGCAGCGACCCGCAGCGACCCAATCGCCTCATCTGGCTGCTCTGGATCGGTGCCGCCGTGCTCACCGCTGCGCTCATCACCGCGGGCGTCGGCCTGATCGCGGGCGGCGTCGCCGCGCTGTGAGCGAGCGGATGTCCCGGCCGTGACTCGTGACGAAGGCCACCGCGCTGGGCTAGCCTCGCCACATGAGCATCCCGCAGCGCTTCTCCCTCGTCACGCTGGGCGTCCATGATGTCGAGGCGGCGACCGCCTTCTACCACCGACTCGGGTGGACCCAGGCGCGCTCGTCGCAGGTCGGCGAGATCACGTTCTTCGCGACCCCGGGCGGCGTCATCGCCCTGTGGGAGACAGCCGAGCTCGCCAAAGACGCCGCCGTGCAGACGATGCACGCGAATGCCCCGGCGTTTCGCGCGGTGGCGCTCGCGATCAACCTCGCGTCGCGCGAGGAGGTCGACGATGCGATCGGCGACTGGGTGGTCGCCGGCGGCCAGATCTCGAAGGCCGCGGCCGAGACCGAATGGGGCGGCTACAGCGGCTACGTCGCCGACCCCGACGGCAACCTCTGGGAGCTCGCGCACAACCCCGGCTGGCCCCTCGACGAGCGCGGGCTGCCGCAGATCGTCTGAGCTCGGGCGCACTCTCGGCGAATACACGGCCCGCCGCAGTTGTCTCGACGCCGCACCTTGCGGTAAGGCGCACCCCTGACGCGACGTTAGAGTGGAATCCGTGAATTCCGAGGAAACCGTCGACGTCGTGCTCATCGGCGGGGGCATCATGAGCGCCACGCTCGGCTCCCTCCTCTCGCAGCTGCAGCCCGACTGGAGCATCCGGGTCTACGAGCGGCTGGGCGAGGTCGCACAGGAGTCCTCGAACGCATGGAACAACGCGGGCACCGGCCACGCGGCCCTCTGCGAGCTCAACTACATGCCCGAGAACCCGGACGGTTCGGTGAGCGCCGCCAAGGCGATCTCGATCAACGAGCAGTTCCAGGTGAGCCGGCAGTACTGGTCGTACCTCGTCGCGCAGGGCCAGCTGCCCGAGCCCGAGAACTTCATCAACACCACGCCGCACATGACGTTCGTCAAGGGTGCGGCCAACATCGAGTACCTTCGCAAGCGCGTCGAGGCGCTGAAGGGGCAGCCGCTGTTCCCCGACCTCGAGTACACCGAAGACCTCGAGCGCATCGCGCAGTGGACTCCGTTGCTCGCGAAGAAGCGCAACTCGGGCTTCAAGGTCGCCGCGACCCGCATCGAGGCCGGCACCGATGTCGACTTCGGCGCGCTCACGAAGTTCCTGCTGCGCGACCTCGAACGTCGCGGCGGCCAGGTACAGACCAACCACCACGTCACGTCGCTCAAGCGCAAGAACGACGGCACGTGGCGCCTCAAGCTGCGCCAGACCGTCGGCCAGACCCCCAAGGTCATTCGCGCCAGGTTCGTGTTCGTCGGCGCCGGCGGCGGCGCGCTCGCGCTGCTGCAGCACTCGGGCATCCCCGAGATCAGGGGCTTCGGCGGGTTCCCGATCTCGGGTCAGTTCTTCAAGACCACGAACCCCAAGATCGTCGCCCTGCATCAGGCGAAGGTCTACGGCAAGGCCGCCGTGGGCGCCCCGCCGATGTCGGTGCCGCACCTCGACACGCGTGTCGTCGACGGTGAGACCGCCCTGCTCTTCGGGCCGTACGCGGGTTTCACGCCGAAGTTCCTGAAGACGAGCACCTGGTTCGACCTGCCGTTCTCGATCAGGTTCCACAACCTCGGTCCGATGCTGCAGGTGGGCCTCAAGAACTTCGACCTCGTCAAGTACCTCGTCTCCGAGCTGCTCGCGTCGCGTGCCACGAAGATGAAGGCGCTGCGCGAGTTCATGCCCACCGCGAAGGACCGCGACTGGGAGCTCATCACCGCCGGCCAGCGCGTGCAGGTCATGAAGAAGGACCCCGAGAAGGGCGGCGTGCTGCAGTTCGGCACCGAGGTCATCACCGGAGCCGACGGCACCATCGCGGGCCTGCTCGGCGCTTCACCGGGCGCATCGACGGCCGCGCCGATCATGCTCGACGTGCTGTCGCGCTGCTTCCCCGACCGCATGGCCGGCTGGGAGCCGAAACTGCGCGAGATGATCCCGAGCTACGGCACGAACCTGTCGGATGACCCGGCAGCCGCCGAGGCGTCGCTCGCCGCCACGGCCGCGACCCTGCACCTCAGCGCGTAGTCGCGGCATCCGCCCGCGCCACGCGTCGCGCCCCGCGGCATCCGCGCACCCCGCGCCCCGCGGCCCCGCGGCGACCCTCGCGCCCCGCGGTTTACAGGACGTTTGGCGATTCGCAGGACGCCCCATAAGCCTCCTTGTCCTGCACATCGCGGGATGTCCTGCAAACCCGACGAGCGGCAGGTCGGCGCGCGGGTGGGTTCGCTGCCCGGCTCTTCCCTTTCGCGGCGACCTCTGCTAACGTCGTCCCCGCTATGAAGTGAGTACACCCCATCGTCCCGCGCCTGAGGCGCCGTAGACCCTGGGTGTGCCCACAGCCTCCTCGCTGATCGCGACAGCACACGAGCACGCGCGCGCACCCATCTCTCGGCAACATGCCCGGCGGGATCCACTCTCCGCTCCCGGGCGGTCGCCGCGTCGGTCGAGTCGCGCGACGCACGTATCGAGTCCTCGTCCGGGGTCTCGATACGGCGTTGCGCGCCGACTCGACCGACGGTGGCCGCCCGGGGGCTCCCGCGAAAGGGCGTCCCTTTTGGCTGTACACGTCTCAACCTCCCACTACCTCCGTGCCGACGGACTCTCGGCGTCATATTCCGACCGGCGCATCTTCGCCGATCTCACCTTCTCGGTCGCGCCGGGCCAGCGACTCGGCCTGATCGGAGAGAACGGCGCGGGCAAGTCGACGCTGCTGCGACTACTCGCGGGCGCGAGCGCCGGGGCGGGCGCGAGTGCCGCTGACGCCGACGCCGACGAGCGAGCGGATGTCCCCTCCGCCGCGATTCCCGCACAACTCGACGGTCGCATCACGCGACCGCTGCGCACGGGGCTGCTCGCCCAGGAGTTGCCGTTCGAACCGGCCGACCGGGTCGGCGAGGTGCTCGAGTCGGCGCTCGCCGAGGTGCGGGCGATCGAGCGCGAGCTCGACGCGGCGGCCGCGGCCCTGGCTGAGGATGCCGAGTCCGACGAGGTCTCGAGACGCGTCGCCTCCGGCGGCGCTCCTCGACCCACGGCCTCCGGCGGCGCTCCTCGACCCACCACCCCCGACCCGGCCGCGCGCTACGCGGCCGCGCTCGACGCCGCCGAGCGCGCCGACATCTGGACGGCCGAGGCCCGCCGCGACGAACTCCTCGACGGGCTCGGCGTCGGCGACCTCGGCCTCGACCGGCGCATCGACGAGCTCTCGGGCGGGCAGCGCAGCAGGTTCGCGCTGGCGGCCCTGTTGCTGAGCGCTCCCGAGGCGCTGCTGCTCGACGAGCCGACGAATCACCTCGACGACGGGGCATCCGAGTTCCTCGAATCGCGCCTGCGGGCCTGGCGCGGTCCGGTGCTGTTCGCGAGCCATGATCGCGCGTTCCTCGATCGCGTGGCGACGGGCCTGCTCGACCTCGATCCGGCGCGCCGCGGCGCGCTCGGCGGTGCCGGCGGAGGCCCAGACGGCACGGTGTTCGGCGGCGGGTTCAGCGAGTTCCTCGCGGTGAAGGCCGACGAGCGGGCGCGCTGGCAGCGCCAGTTCGACGACGAGCAGCAGGAGCTCAAGCGCCTGCGGCGCGAGGTCGACGACTCCGCGCGCCACGTCGCCCACGGACGTGCCGCGACCGACAACGACAAGTTCCTGAAGCACTTCAAGCGCGAGAACGTCGAGCGGGCGGTGTCGCGCCGGGTGCGCAACGCCGAGGTGCGCCTGGCGACGCTCGAGCGCGAGCAGGTGCGCAAGCCCCCGGCGCCGCTGGCGTTCGCCGGCATCCCATCGGGTTCGCACGCGCTCGACGAGCAGGCGGGACTGCTGCTGCAGCTGTCGGATGTCGCGGTCGACGGCCGCCTCGAACTGCGCGCGCTGAGCGTGGCACCGCTCACGCGGCTGCTCATCACGGGCGCGAACGGAGCGGGCAAGTCGACACTGCTGAACGTGCTGGCCGGCACGCTCGGCGCGGATCGCGGTGTCGTGCATCGGCGCAAGGGACTGCGCGTGCAGCTGCTCGAGCAGGATGTGCGGTTCGCCGATCCCGCGCGCTCCCCGCGCGAGCACTACGCGCGGGTGCTCGGCGAGCGCCGGGCCGAGCAGGTGCCGTTGGGATCGCTCGGGCTCATCGCCCCGCGCGACGAGGCACGGCCGGTCGGCGCCCTCTCGGTGGGGCAGCAGCGCCGCCTCGCGCTGGCGCTGGTGATCGCGCGGCCGCCGCACGTGTTCCTGCTCGACGAGCCGACGAACCACCTCTCACTCGGTCTCGCGACCGACCTCGAGGAGGCGCTCGGCAGCTACCCCGGGGCGGTCATCATCGCCAGCCACGACCGCTGGCTGCGCCGCCGCTGGGCGGGGGAGCAGCTCGAGCTCGCCGCCGCGGGCCGCCCCGCCGCGCTTGCGCCTCAGCCCGCGTGACGCTCGGTTGCGCGCTGGCAAGGGGGAGCCCGACTGAAGGCCGGTCGGCTAGGCTGGGAGATTACGTTTCGCAGGAGGAGCCCGACTGGGCGAGCCCCGCACGACAGGAGATCTGATGTCGACGACTTCGAACGACACGCTCTGGCTCACGCGAGCCGCTTTCGACCGCCTGCAGGCCGAGCTCGATGAGTTCACCGCGCGTCCGGGCGAGGTGACTCCCGAGGCAGAGGCACGCATCCTCGAGTTGAAGAGCCTCATCCGGCGTGCCGAGGTGGGCGACAAGGCCGACGACGGCCTCGTCGAGCCGGGCATGATCATCGTCGTGCAGTTCGAAGGCGACGCGGCGCCGACGGAGTTCCTGCTCGCGGAGCGCGGGCTCACCGGTGACGAGTCCGACGTCGACGTCGACGTGTACTCGCCGACCTCGCCGCTCGGTGTCGTGATCGTCGGCAAGTACGCCGGCGAGGACTTCGCCTACGACACCCCGACGGGCCGACGGATCCAGGGCGAGATCGTCTCTGCCACCCCGTTCCACGGGTAGCGCGCGCGGCTTGCGGATGCCCCGGCGTGCTGCGGCTCGTCGGGGCATCGGCTTCCACCTGCGGATGTCGCGGGGGACCGGTTGCCCTGTCGCGTACGCCAGTTCCGCCTCAATTGAGGGGGAACTGGCATACGCGAAACGCGCAATGGAGCTTGCTCATCACTCGAAGATGTGTTCGACTAGCTGAATGCGATGGAGTGGCCAGGAGTTGGGTGTCGAGCAGTCCGACACGCTCCCGGGCCTCGCGATGCTCAACAACCTGGTGCGCTCGGTGCAGACCCCCGAATTCGCGGGCGTCACGTTCCACGAGGTGCTCGCGAAGTCCGCGCTGAATCGCGTGCCGGGCCAGTCGATGATGCCCTTCGGCTGGACGATCAACCCCTACCGGGGCTGTTTGCATGCATGTGCATACTGTTTCGCCCGGCCGACGCATGAGTACCTCGACCTCGATGCGGGGGAGGACTTCAACCGGCAGATCATCGTCAAGGTCAACGTCGGCGAGGTATTGCGCACCGAGCTGGCGAAGCCGTCGTGGCGGCACGAGCCGGTGGCGCTCGGCACCAACACCGATCCGTACCAGCGTGCCGAGGGCAGGTACGAGCTCATGCCGGGCATCATCGGGGCGCTCGCCGAGAGCGGCACGCCGTTCAGCATCCTGACCAAGGGCACGCTGCTGCGACGTGACCTGCCGTTGCTCGCCGCGGCGGCCGAGCACGTGCCGGTCGACCTGGCGATGTCGATCGCGATCTACGACCACGAACTGCAGCAGTCGGTCGAGCCGGGCACCCCTGCCGCGAAGGCGCGGCTCGCCACGGTGACGGCGGTGCGCGAGGCGGGCTTCGACTGCTCGGTGTTCCTCATGCCGATCCTGCCGTACCTCACCGACACGAGGGCGCACCTCGACGAGGCGCTGCGGCAGGTGAAGGCGTCCGGGGCGACGAGCGTGCTCTACGCGGCGCTGCACCTGCGCGGCAGCGTGAAGCCGTGGTTCATGCAGTGGCTCGAGCAGGAGCATCCCGAACTCGTACCGAAGTACCGATCGATGTACTACGGCAACAATGCCTACGCACCCAAGGCCTACCGGCGGTGGCTCGGCGAGCGCATTCGCCCGCTGATCCGAGCCCATGGGCTCGAGCGCGCCCGCGAAGACCCGGTCACCGGCGGCATCCGTTCGTCGGCACTCGCAGCGGTTGCGTCGACCTCGTCATCAGCCCCTGCGCTCCGGTCGCGACGTGCCCTCGGCATCACCGAACTGCCGATGGAGTTCGGTGCCCCGCCCGACCCGTCTGCCCTCTTCTGATCGGTTGCTCCCGCGCCGAAACCTCAACCGGTGACTCGGATTCGGAAGTTCTCCTGCCGAAGTGTCGAGGTGCCGAAGTGCCGAAGTGCCCAAGGTGCCAATGCAGGATGAGATGCACGGGAGTCGCTGCAGAGGTCGTCGCGACGCTGTGGTCCTGTCCCGTGCAGAGGGTGGCGTCGCGATGCGCCGCTGCGCCTGCTCCATCCCGCGGTTGGGCGTCTCGATGCGCTCCTTCGTCGCTACCCGACCGGCGGGCGACGCGACCGCCGTGCACGCGCCGGTCCCTAGGCTGGGGGAATGACTCCGCCCGACCGAGCACGGCGCTGGGCGCTGCTCATCCTCGTGATCTACTCGGCGCTGGTCGCGGTCGTCGGGATCATGCCGCGGCCCATCGATCGAGGATTCACGCCGTGGATCCGCGGGCAGATCGCCTACCTTCAGGGCCACGGCCTCAGGGACTGGATCGACTACGAGTTCGTCGAGTATGCCGCGCATGCCCTGCTGTTCGTGCCGATCGGGATCCTCGCCGTGGTGGTCGTCGGCCGCAGGCTCGCGTGGCTCGCGGTGCTCGTCATGATCGGGGTGGGCGTGTTCGCCGAATACGGTCCGGCGATGCTGGACGTCGGGTCGACTCCAGCGCAGCTCGATGCGGTACTGAACGCGGTCGGTGCGGTCGCCGGCGCGGCCATCGGGTACTGGGTCGCGCCGAGCCGGCGAGCGACCTGACTCGCCCCTCAGTTATGACGAACGCCGTCGCAATTGCGATAATGCGCTGACCCGATTCGCTGACGCGCGCCTCGGGCACGCTCGCGAGTGGAGGACGCACGATGACCCTGGGGTTGCCGGGCGATCTCGCGCGCGCCACGCTGAGCCGGTCGCTCGCTCGCGCGGGGCACGCTGCGGCGTTCGTGGCCCTCGGCATCGCGATCGTCCTGGCGCTGCTCGTCGCGGCGACGGGCTACTCGCCTGCGGGCTGGTCGGCCGCGGGGCTCGTGACGGGCATGGCGGCGCTGCTGTTCCTCGTCGCGCGATACCCGACGGTGCTGTTCACGACCGTCTACCTCGTCGTGGGCACCGGCATCGTGTTCGCGATCACCACGCTCGTCATGAACACCGACGTGTTCGAGAGCACGAACAACGTGGTGCTCGCGTTGCCGTGCCTCGCGCTGATGCTCGTCGGCGGCGCCGGCGCCGGATCGGTCAACGCGATCGTCTGGGCGACCCTCGGGTACGCGCTCGGCGAGGGGGCGCTGCTGCTCGGCGCGCTGACCGTCGGGGCCGAGTTCATGCCCAGCTTCGCGGCGACCGCGGCGTTCGTCATCCTCGTGGTGGTGCGCAGCTTCGACGGGCTCTCGCGCCGCCGGAACGCCCGCGGCACCACCGGACTGCATGACGCGGGCCGGCAGTCGCACGAGCTCGCCATCCGCCGCGAGTACGAGCTCCTGGCCATCGCGCGTCTGCACGACACCGCCCTCGGCCACCTGATCGCGATCTCGGCGGCGGGTTCGGGGCCCGTCGACGAGCGGCTGCGTTCGGGCATCCGCGAGGACCTCGGCCTCATCATCGGCCGAGACTGGGCGACCGAGCCCGAGCCCGAGCCCGCGCCCGGGGCCGCGCGCGAGCAGGCGTCCGCGCCCGCCAACGCACCCGCGCCCGCCAACGCGTCCGCGCGCGAGCCCGCGGCCCCCGCCGCGGCGCACGCCCCGGCCACCGTCCGCGACACCTACCCGCCTCTGCGCCACGCGCTCGCCGCCGCCAGGAACGTGGGCCTCGAGGTGCGCATCACGGGCGACCTCGACGTCTTGCACGCCCTCGACCTGACCCGCGCCAGGGCGGTCGACGAGGCCGTCGCGCAGTGCCTCGTCAACGTCGCTCGCCACGCGCAGGTCGCCGAGGCCGATGTCGCGCTGGGCATCGGCGGCGGTGAGGTGACCGTCGCGGTCATGGACACGGGCGTCGGCTTCGACGTGCACGACGTTCCGCTCGACCGCATCGGGCTGCGCACGTCGATCCGCGCGCGCATCGAGCAGGTGCAGGGCAGCGTTCGCCTGTGGTCGACGAAGGGCATCGGCACGACGATCGTCATCACGGTTCCCGAGGGCGACGCATGAACGCGAGCGAGACGGGCGAGCGGATGTCGCGGCGCGAGCGGATGACCCGTCCGCGAACGATCCCCGAGGCCCACGGCCTGAGCGGCGGCAGCATCCGCCTGACCCAGCAGGAGGCCGACCCGATCGGCGCGATCACGGTGTCGCCGATCGTGGCGGTCGGCGCGATCCTCGCCCTCGTGCTGTCGATCGGCCTGACGATCGCGCACTGGGGCGAGGTGAGTTCGCCGCTCGCGGCGGTGCTCGCGATCCTGTTCGTCGCGGGGGCGGGATTCGCCGCGGCGCGGTGGGCTTCGCCTGCGCGGGCGCCGTTCACCGCCGACCGGCTCTGGTTCGTGGTGACGCTCGCGGTGGGCGCGACGATCGCCGAGTACGTGAGCACGATCGGTGCGAACCGCTACCTCTACGACGACTTCGGGCCGCTGGTGGTCGGCATGCTGATCCTCTCGCTGGCGCCGTACTGCACGTGGAAATCGCTCGTGGCGGTGGGGCTGGTGGCGTCGGCGGTGCTGTCGATCCTCATCGTCGGCGGTTCGGCCTACGTCGTCACGGGTGCTCCGACGCTCGCCCTGGTCGTGGTGGGTGCAGCGCCTCTGCTCTCGATGTCGGCCGCGGCCGCGGCCTACTCGTACTCGGTCGTCTTCGAGACCCTCGCATGGCACCGCGAGGCCAACCGCGCGGTGCTTCAGCACGACGCCGAGCTGCGCTCGGGCCTTGCGCACTCGGGGGCGCCGAGCGGGGTGTCGGTGCTGAGGCGCGAGGTGCTGCCGTTCCTCGCGGGCGTGATGACGGCCGACCGCGTCTCGCTCGCCGATGCCGATCGCGCGCGCGAGCTCGCCGAGGCGCTGCGACGCGAGTTGCGCGCCGGCATCGAGTCGACGTGGCTCGACGACCTCGCGGCGAGGCTCAGCGCGACGAGTGACGTGTCGACGACGGTCGTCGACCCGATGGGCGCCGCGGTCGACCTTCGTGAGGATCAGCGGTCGGTGCTGGCCGCGCTCATACTGTGGCTCGGCGATGCGGGGCGAGCGCGCAGCATCCGTGCCTCGTTCACGACCGTCGGCGACCACGGATGCATCGTGGTCGACGCCGAACTCGGCGACCAGGTGGCCACGAAACGCGAGATCGACCGTTTCGTGGCTGTCGCGCGCGCCGCGGCGCTGGGCGCTGAGGCGCAGTCGACGCACGAGCAGGTGCGGGTGCAGCTGACCTACCGGCTGGGCGACTGAACGTCGGTCGAGGCGCGAGACCCCGTACGCCCACCGCAGCCCCGGGAACCGGCCCACGACTGCAAGAATGTGCAAGTGCAACTGACCTACCAGCGGGGCGAGTGATGGCGAAACTGTACTTTCGCTACGGGGCGATGAACTCAGGCAAGTCGACGGCGCTGCTGCAGGCGGCCTTCAACTACGAGGAGCGCGGGCACGAGGTGCTGCTCGCGAAGCCCGCGATCGACACCAAGGGCGACCGCGACATCGTGAGCCGGCTCGGTGTGGTGCGCGAGGTCGACTTCACGATCGGGCCCGACTCGAGCGTGCTCGACATCTTCCAGCAGCACCGCAACCGCATCATCGAAGACCACGGGCGCGACGTCAGTTGCCTGCTCGTCGACGAGGCGCAGTTCCTCAGTTCAGAGCAGGTCGACGACCTGTTGCGCATCGCCCTGATCGACAATGTGCCGGTGCTGGCATACGGCATCCGTACTGACTTCCAGACCGTGGCGTTTCCGGGCAGCCGCCGCCTGCTCGAGGTGGCGCACAGCCTCGAAGAGCTGAAGACCATCTGCCGCTGCGGCCGCAAGGCGATCTTCAACGCCCGACTCGTCGACGGCGTCTTCGTGTTCGACGGCGACCAGGTCGCGATCGACGGCGAGCTCGTGACCTACGAGTCGCTCTGCGGCGTCTGCTACCTGCAGGAGAGCGGCGGCGTGCTGAACGGGCGCCACTGACCCGCTGGGCGCCGCCACTCCTGAGATTCAGGCCGGTGACTCGGTGGTTCGCGCATATGACCACCTAATATTGCTCGGGTGACCACCCGAGCCGAGAAGCAGAAGCGTCCGTTGATCCGCAGCGCCCGCCTGTGGGTGCCGATCGGCATCCTCGTCGTGCTCATCGGGCTGGTCGTGTGGGGCGTCGTCCTGGCCAACAAGGCGTTCGCCACGCAAGCCGCGCTCGAGTCGGCGATTCCGCTCGCCACCGAGACGCAAGACCTCATCGCAGCCGGCGACGTCGAGGGAGCGAAGGCGTCGGCGAGTCAGCTCACCGAGTACACCGCCGAGGCGCGCGCGAACACCGACGACGTACTGTGGCGCTCGGCCGAGTGGGTGCCGATCGTCGGCCCCAACATGGCGGCCGTGCGGGTCGCCTCGACCGGCGCCGACGAACTCGTGAACGGCGCCGTCATTCCGGCGACCGAGATCAGCATGGACGCGTTGAAGCCGCAGGGCGGCGCGATCGACGTGGTAGCCGTGCAACAACTCGCCGACAAGGTCGAGCAGGCGTCGCGCGCGATCGACCAGGTCTCTGCCGAGCTTGACGGGGTCGACCGCGAGGCACTCATCGGTCCGGTGGCCTCGGGCATCGACCGGCTCGACGAGGCGGTCGGGCAGCTGAAGCCCACCCTCGACGCCGCGAACACGACGCTGCAGGTGCTGCCCGCGGCGCTCGGCGCCGATGGGCCGCGCAACTACCTGATGCTCTTCCAGAACAACGCCGAGTCGCGCGGCACCGGCGGCAACCCGGCCGCGATTGTCATGATCAACGTCACCGACGGCAAGCTCACGATCACGCAACAGGCCGACAGCGGCGACTTCAACAACAACCGGCCGTCGCCGATCATGGAACTCGACCCTGAGACCGCCGCCCTCTACGGCGACAAGATCGGGCGTTTCATGCCCGACATCACCCTCACCCCCGACTTCACCGAGAGCGCCGAGATCATGCGCGCGTACTGGGCCGAGTCGTTCGGCACGCCCATCGACGGAGTGCTCTCGTTCGACCCGGTCGCCCTCAGCTACCTGCTCGGCGCCACCGGCCCGGTGAAGCTCGCCACCGGCGAGACCCTCACCGCCGACAACGCCGTGTCAGAACTGCTGAACCAGGTCTACTTCCGCTATGAGCCCGAGCAGCAGGACGCGTTCTTCGCCTCGGCCGCCGCATCGATCTTCAGCGTCGTCAGCTCGGGTGCCGGCGACACCAGCGACCTCGTCGAGGCGCTGGCCCGGGCGGTCGACGAAGGGCGCCTGCTGTACGTGCCGTCGGCCGAGGCCGAGGCCGCGCTCATCGACGGCAACCGCATCGACGGAAAGCTGCCCGCCGACAACTCCGAGAAGACCATGGTCGGCGTGTACGTCAACGACGTCACCGAGGGAAAGCTCGACTACTACGCCAAGCTGTCGGTCGCTGCGACATCCGATCAGTGCACCGCAACCGAACCCGCGTTCACGACGACCGCGACGTTCGCGTCGACGCTCGACCCGGGCGCCGTCGACGGGCTGGCCGAGTACATCTCGCCCGCACGCTTCTTCCCGAAGGGCGTCATCGCGACCGAACTGGTGCTCTACGGTCCGGTCGGGTCGACGTTCACCGGCGCGACCGTCGACGGTGCCCCCTCGGTGGCGGCCGCGGTGCCGCACCTCGGCCGGCCGGCCGTGAAGGTGCCCATCGTGAACCAGCCGGGGGCGTCGCACACCGTCGTCGCGAACTTCACCGGGGTGGCGGGGGAGTACGGGCCGCTCGAGGTCTGGCACACGCCCATGGTGCAGTCGACCGAAGTGACGGTCGAGACGCCCGGCTGCTGAGCCCGGCAGTGCCGTCCCATCACGGCGATGTGACCGTCCACTGACCCCTGATCGGGGACGTGCCACACGACCGATTGTCTGCTGGACTCAGTCTCACTGCATGGCGGCGTGATATTCAGCGGCATTCGATCGGGGAAAAATGCGGATCTCATTCCGACTCAGCGTGTTGGGTATTGTGGCCGCTGCGGCGTTCGGAGTGTTTGGACTCGGTGATCACGGCAGCGCGCAGGCCGGCGTGAACGATGCTCCCAGCTCTGGAGTGGTTCGGTGGGCGGGTGCTGATCGGTTCGCCACGTCTGCCGAGATCTCTGCGGCTTCGTTTGCTCCGGGGGTGTCGTCGGTCTTCATCGCGAGTGGACTGAGCTTCCCGGACGCTCTCGCTGGAGCACCCGTCGCGGGTTCGAGCGGCGGGCCACTCTTGTTGGTGACGGGGTCGTCGATCCCCGCGGTCGTTGCCAAGGAGCTTGATCGTCTCAATCCTGAACGGATCGTCGTCCTCGGCGGCTCAGGGGTCATCGGGAATGCGGTCGCAACGCAGCTCGGCAAATTCACCGATGGGCGGGTGGTTCGGTGGGCGGGTGCTGATCGGTTCGCCACGTCTGCCGAGATCTCTGCGGCTTCGTTTGCTCCGGGGGTGTCATCGGTCTTCATCGCGAGTGGA
>NZ_JAJQPD010000006.1 GCF_021228295.1 Agromyces humatus | reverse complement strand
GCGACTTCGTCGCTACTCGACCGACGATCGGCTGCAACTTCGCTGCCCGGCGGCGGGTCTCGATACGCGACTTCGTCGCTACTCGACCGACGATCGGCTGCAACTTCGCTGCCCGGCGGCGGGTCTCGATACGCGACTTCGTCGCTACTCGACCGACGATCGGCTACTCGACCGACGATCGGCTGCACGCCGACCGGGTCTCGATACGCGACTTCGTCGCGAGATCTCGATACGGCGGTGGCGCTACTCGATCCACCGCTCGACCGACGATCGGGCGACGTAGGTTGACGGATGCCGCACGCAGGGCGTGGAATGGCACCGGCGACGGAAGGGCACCTCATGGGCGAAGAGCGGTCGGAGACCACACGCGGCGGACTGGTCGCCGACCCGGGCGACCCCGCGACGGTCAGGTCGGCGCGATCGTTCGGCGCCGCGGCGTCCGTGTACCACCGGTCGCGCCCCGGCTACCCGACGGCGGCGATCGAGTGGCTGATCGGCGACGCGATCCGCGTGCTCGACCTCGGAGCCGGCACCGGCAAGCTCACCGAGGCGCTCGTCGAACTCGACCGCGACGTCACCGCCGTCGACCCCGTCGAAGAGATGCTCGATGAACTCGAGATCGCGGTGCCGGGTGTGCCGCGCATCCTCGGCACGGCCGAGGACATTCCCCTCGAAGACCGCTCGGTCGACGCCGTGGTCGCAGGCCAGGCCTGGCATTGGTTCATCCCCGCGCGCGCAGTCCCCGAGATCGCCAGGGTGCTGCGGCCGGGCGGCGTGCTCGGACTCGTGTGGAACAGTCGCGACATCCGTTCCGACTGGCTTCGCCAGGCCGGCGAGATCATGGACGAACGCCACGACGCGAGCGCGACCTTCGAGACCTACGTCAAAGTCGGGCCGCCGTTCGGTGCCATCGAGGAGCACACGGTCGAATGGGTCGAACGGATGTCCCGCCAGCGGTTCCTCGACCTCGTACGCTCGCGCTCGTACTTCATCACCTCGACCGAGGCCGAGCAGCACGCGATGCTCGCCGCCCTCGAGACCCTGCTCGAGACCCATCCCGATCTCGCCGGCGCCGATGAGCTCGAGGTGCCCTACCTCACGCACTGCTACCGCACCCGGCTGCTCGGATAGGTCGAAGTCCGCAGGGGGCTTGCATGCCCGCGCCGACCTGGCGAGCAGTGGCTATACTCATCGCCACGGGCCGCGTGCGGCCCCCTTTCTCCTACGAAACCCTGCCGATCGACGCCGTACCCGACGGCCGACGCCTCGACCCACCGAACGGATCCCCATGCGCGTGCTGAAGCCTGCTGTCTCTGCCCTGATCGCGGGCTTCCTGATCGTGGGGCTCGGCGCGTGCGCCTCGGCGCCGGCCGAGGCGAAGGGTGCGACCGGGGAGGTGAATGCGTCAGCGCAGGCCGAGAAGGCGCCTCGCGAGTACGAGCCGCTCGAGTTCATGGACATGGTCATCGAGTCGCAGCAGCAGGCCGGGTCGTTTCGGATGATCATGAGCATCTCCGCTGCGAGTGCGATGTCGATGGAGGCTGCGATGGTGTTCGACAACGGAAACGGCAAGCCCGGCCTCGACGCGGCAGTCGACGCCGACGGCACCCAGATGTCGCTGCGACTCGTCGACGATCGGACGTACATCCAGATCGAGTCCCTGACAGGTGAGAAGTACGTGCAGGTCGACCCAACTGACGAAGGGAACCCGTTCCTCCCTGTTGCAGAGCAGATGACGTCGATCGATCCCGTCCAGCAGTCGCAGGATGTTCGCGGCGCGGCGACCTCGGTCACGCTTGTCGGGCCTGAGGATGTCGACGGTGTCGAGGCCACGCGATACACCGTGACCGTCGATCCGGGCAAGGTGACCGGGAAGACCGCGGAGGGCTTCGGGGCATCCCTGCTGGGAATCGACGAGATCCTCTACGACTACTGGCTCGACGAGGCTGACCGGCCGATCCAGGTCGTCTCCACGTTCGAGATTGATGGCACCCCGATGACGACGACCATGAAGATGAGCGACTGGGGCGCGATCCCCCCGATCGTCGCGCCCAGCGCCGACCAGCTCACGACACTCGAGGAACTCGGCCTCGTCGGCTGACGCGATCCCAGAGGGGTCGGTATCCGGTACCGCAACTGCCTGAGGCGGCCCACTCGACCGCATTAGGCTGGATCGGTGAACCGCGGCCGGATGTACCTCTTCCTGGCCCTCGCCAACCTCTTCTGGGCCGGCAACTACGTCTTCGGCGAGATGGTGACCCGTGAGATCTCGCCGATCTCGCTGACGTTCTTCCGGTGGTGCTTCGCGTTTCTGCCGCTCGTCGCGCTCGCGTGGCTCATCGAACGACCGAACTGGCGCGCGGCGCTGCACGAGTGGAAGTTGCACCTGCTGCAGTCGCTGCTCGGGCTCACCGGCTACACACTGCTGCTCTACGCGGCGCTCGGCCTCACCGGGGCGGTGAATGCGGCGGTCATCAGCGCGATCAACCCGGCCACCATCGCGCTCGGCGCGGCGATCTTCCTGCACGAGCGACTGAACCGCGTGCAGGCGCTCGGCCTCGTGGTGGCGTTCGTCGGCGTGACGGTCGTGCTCACCGGCGGCGACCTCGGGTTGCTCATCGAGCAGGGATTCGGCGCGGGCGACCTGCTCGTGATCGGATCGGTGCTCGCGTGGACGGTGTACTCGCTCATCTCGCGGCGACTCGTGACCCCGCCGATCACGGCGACGGCGGTGCAGTCCGTGTTCGCCGTCGTCACCATGCTGCCGCTCATCGCGGTCACCGGCGTCTCGCTGCCGTCGTCTGCAGCGGGCGCGCTCGGCCTCGCCTACATCGTGATCTTCCCGTCGATGGCCGGCTATGCGCTCTGGAACATCGGCGCCTCGAAGGTCGGCCCTGCGCGGGCGGGCATCTTCCTCAACCTGTTGCCGGTGTTCACCGTCGTCATCGCCCTCGCATTCGGCGCCACGCTCGAGCTGCCCGCCATCATCGGCGGCGCCCTCGTGATCGCGGGCGTCTATCTGACCCTTCACGTTCGCCGGTCGAAAGTCGGTCCGTCGGATACCACGAGCAGCATGTCGGTCCCCTGATTGCACTACCGGGCCAGCGAAAATCCGGGCCGAAGGCGAGTCAGAACGGGTAGTACGAGAGCACGGGAGCCTTGAGCAGGGTGATGGTCGTGTCGCTCGCGTCGGCTTGCAACCCCACCATGTCGGTGATTTCGCCGCCCGGCACGGGAGGCACCAACGCAGGGTCTTCAGGGTCGACGCGGTACTCGAAGTACGCGTCGGCGTCGCGCGCCTCGCGAACAAGGGGCTCGATCTCGCTGACGGCCGCCACCGTCGAACCGACGGTGAACCCGCTCGCCGTCACCACGGCGATGCCCGCGACCTCGGGCTCGGTGACCTCGACCAGCGAGGGAAGGAAGTGGTCGGTGCGCGCCTTCTCGAGGCTGACGGCGTTGCCGAGCGTGAACGCCCCCCACGTGTACAGGTCGAAGTCGGCAAAGTGCCCGCCCGAACCGTCGCGCGACGACATGGTCGGCTCGGACTGGAACGCATCGGAGTTGCCGGATGACCCAGCGCGAGGCGTTCCGGCGTCGGACGGTACGATAGACCCTCGTGGCTCTCACTATCGGCATCGTCGGCCTGCCCAACGTCGGCAAGTCCACCCTGTTCAACGCACTCACCAAGAACCAGGTGCTCGCGGCGAACTACCCGTTCGCGACGATCGAACCGAACATCGGCGTGGTGAACCTGCCCGACCCGCGGCTCGAGACGCTCGCCGGCATCTTCGGCTCCG
Organism: Agromyces humatus; assembly: GCF_021228295.1. Taxonomy (GTDB): domain Bacteria; phylum Actinomycetota; class Actinomycetes; order Actinomycetales; family Microbacteriaceae; genus Agromyces; species Agromyces humatus. The sequence continues at coordinate 324,779 of NZ_JAJQPD010000006.1, read as the reverse complement.
AGCGCATCCTGCCCGCGGCCGTGTCGTTCGTCGACATCGCCGGCATCGTCAAGGGTGCGTCCGAGGGCGAGGGACTCGGCAACAAGTTCCTCGCGAACATCCGCGAGGCCGACGCCATCGCGCAGGTCGTGCGCGGCTTCGACGACTCCGACGTCGTGCATGTCGAGGGCACGATCGACCCCAAGGCCGACATGGAGACCATCAACACCGAGCTGATCCTCGCCGATCTCGAGACGCTCGAACGCGCGATCCCGCGCTTCGAGAAGGAGGTCAAGGGCAAGAAGCTCGACCCGTCGGTGGTCAGCGCCGCCAAGGAAGCTCTAGAGGCCCTGCAGAAGGGCACGCCCCTGTCTGCGGCATCCGTCGATCTCGAACCCGTCAGGGAACTCGGCCTGCTGACCGCGAAACCGTTCATCTACGTGTTCAACGTCGACGAGGCGGTGCTGACGGATGCCGCGAAGAGGGCTGAACTCGCGGCGCTGGTCGCGCCCGCTGAAGCGGTGTTCCTCGACGCGAAGATCGAGTCGGAGCTCATCGACCTCGACCCCGCCGACGCCGCCGAGTTGCTCGCGTCGACCGGCCAGGACGAGTCGGGCCTCGACCAGCTCGCCCGGGTCGGCTTCGACACGCTCGGCCTGCAGACCTACCTCACCGCCGGCCCCAAGGAGTCGCGCGCCTGGACGATCCACAAGGGCTGGAAGGCCCCGCAGGCCGCCGGCGTGATCCACACCGACTTCGAGCGCGGGTTCATCAAGGCGGAGGTCATCTCGTTCGCAGACCTCGTTGACACCGGCTCGGTCGCCGAGGCCCGTGCCAAGGGCAAGGCCCGCATGGAGGGCAAGGACTACGTCATGCAGGACGGCGACGTGGTCGAGTTCCGCTTCAACGTGTAGGAGCGGCAGAAGCAGGCAACCACCTCACTCTGCTGCCGGCAGGGCCGGGTAGGCGGTGGGAAAGATGCCGATCGTGAACCCGTAGACGGTCTTGCCGGACCTCGGCAGTCGGTCGAATTCATCGACCTCACCTCGGTCTGACCGAGTGGCGGGCGGCGCGAGGAGCACGACCGCCGTCGTCAGCGTCCTTGGCGCTTCTTGTACGGCTTCGGCTGCCCCTTCACGATGGGGGCGCGGCCCTTGCCCTTCGAAGCCTTCGCCTTGCCGCCGGCCTTCACCGGGGGCTGTTCGGCGGGCGGCGGCGCCCCGGCGATCTCGGCCCTGGCCTCGGAAAGAAAGGCTGCTCCGAACTCGGTCAGGCGGGTCGGGCTCTGCCGGGTGAACAGCGGGCGCCCGAGCTCGGTTTCGAGTTTCTCGATCGACGAGTGGAGCGAGGCGAGCGGGATGCCGAGGGCATCGGCGGCACGTGGGAAGTGCAGCTCCTCGGCAACGGCGACGAAACGTCGAAGCAGGGTGATGTTCACGGGGAGCCTTTCGTCGATCCGCGCGTACCGCGGCCGATTTCAGGTTACGTGAGCCGTCCTGCGCGCGCCCTCGCGGCCCGCATGGAGGGCAAGGACTACGTCATGCAGGACGGCGACGTGGTCGAGTTCCGGTTCAACGTGTAATTCGCCCTTATCAGGGAGTTTGCAACAAAGTTGTCATTGACTCTCCGGTGATTGCCAGCGCCACTGGATCGGACCCTCCGGTGACGGATATGCTCCAGCCAGCACGAGGAGTGCCGCTCCGTGACCCCCGGACAACTTCTCATTCGCCTGGGGATTGTTCGTAATTGTCCGTGAGTTGGAGGGGTTTGTCTTTGAGTGAGATCATCGTCGAGCCGAGCCCGGCCAAGAGGCGTGGCTTGCGGTGGTGGGCATGGGCGCTGATCGCACTCGCGGTGGTGGTGGTGCTCTCCGTCCCTGTTCTGGGCATGTTCGCCTATATCGGGCATAGTCTGAGCGAGACGAGTCCGGACCAGCCGTTCATCGATGGTTCGCCGCAGCAGCCGGATGCGAAGGCTCCACTTGCGTGCCCCCAGCGGTGCTTCGAACTGGACGCTGCGGCGCGGATAGCGATCTCCGCCGAAGACGTGGCCCAACTGTCAATCCAAGATGAGCGCTACGGCGTGGGGGCGCTCGAGCCGAGCACTGTGGCCGCGGTTGCACCGGCCGCAGGGGAGCAGTGGCTCGCGCTCGGCGGAGACGAGGAATGCGCGTTCCTACCGGCCAATGCGCCGTTTATCGCTGCCGGGCCCGGTAGCGCCTCAGCAGACCCGATCAGCTGGGTGCAGACGTGGGAGACGGACGACGAGGTGGTCGACATCGCGGCCCGCGCCTTCTCAACGACTGAGGAAGCTAGCGCATTCATGCGCGACCTCCACGAGCGAGTTGCTGCCTGCCCATGGCAGGACTTGGACATACCGACAGCGGGCGGCCTCGATTCCAGTCTCGTGCAGATCACGTCGCAAGCGGCCATCGACGTGCCGAACGAAGTCGCCGCAGTTGGATGGGTGCGCGAGGGGAGCCCAGGCCCTCGCTGGCGGTCATACGTGTGGGACCTGCAGCGCGGCAATCTCGTTGTCCAGGTGCGTGTCCTCACGGACGGTCGCATCCTCGAGCAGCAGGTGGCGACGTTCGCCGAACTGCTGGCTGGGCGACTGGGCCACCTTGAAGCGACAACGCCCTGAATGAGTGCGACGTACTCGAAATCAGGTCAACGTGGGTTGCAAGCCAGACGTTGTTCGGTGACGCAACGCGGTCGAGTTTCGCTTCAGCGTCTTGGACTCCCCCCGAGTGGCCCGTTGTCGAGCAAATGTCATGAATTGCTTGCAATCCGCGCGGACCGGCGTATGCTCTTCCTCACCACCGAAGGACGCTTCGGCATAGAAAGGCCCGACGAGTCGACTGACGCCAGGGCCTTTCGGATTGTCTGGGCCCGGCCACCGCCCACCTCATCGCAGATCACCCAACCTCGCCGCGATGCCCTGCTCGGCGCCCGCGCGCCGCTCGGTCGTGACGGCGATGATGAGCAGCACGGCGCCGACGACGGCGAGGGTGATCCACCAGGGCATCGACTCGATGCCGCGGCCGATCTGCACGGCGAACACGACGACGTTCTCCACGGGCAGCACGATGATGCCGATGAGGAACGGTGCGGCGAGCTTGCGGGATGAGCCGACGAGGATCGCAGTGAGCGCGAACAGGATCACGAGGATCGCGCGCCACGTCTGCGGGTCGGTGAACGTCGCCGCGATCGACGCGCAGAGCAGCACGACGAGACCGGGCGCGAGCAACGCCCATGATCCGCGCCATCCGCTGGGCCATGCCGTGAGGCGAGCGGCGGGCGAGCCGCCGGCGACGGCCGAGTCGCCCTCGACACCGCGCCGCAGCGCCACCACGCCCGCCGCGAGCAGGAACAGCCCGAGCGGCACCGAGAACCACTCCACGCGCAGTTCGCGCGGACTCCACGCGACCACCGCGGTCACGAATGCGATCGTGAAGGCGAACCACACGGGCGGCAGGTTCGTGAAGGCCGTGACCGAACGCACGGCCGCGAGCATCATGATCGCGAGTATGGCGAGCATGAGCGCCCACATCGCCCAGATCTCGGGCCACTCGGTGCGGATCGCGGGCCAGGCCGCGAACGCGAGGTACGCGAGTGCGGGTGCGGTCAGCCAGCGCGATCGAGCGAGCGCCGAGTCATTCGGGGCGCCCGCGATGATCGCACGCCCGGCCATCGCCGCCGCGGCCGCGCCGACGAGACCGACGCCCGCGCACACGAAGACGAGCGGGATGCCCGCGAGCGGCGACGCGGGCATGCCGTCGAGACCGAGGCGTGCGCCCTGCAGCGCACCGGCCGCCGCGGCCACGATCGCCGTCGCGAAGACGGCCGGTCGCAGCGTCCGGAGGCGCGCAGTGCGCGCTGAGCCGCCAGCCGCGTCGTCGCGGCCGCCACGGCCCAGAACGAGGCCGACCGCGACAATCAGCCAGGCCGCGCCGATCAGCGCCCATCCGCGCAGGTCGGCGGCGAGGTCGGCACCGTCACCGTCGGTGGCCGAGCGCAGCGAGACCGCGAGAGCCAGCAGCGTCGGCAGCACCGCGACCAGCAGGCCGGATGCCACGAGCGCGAGTCCGCGCGCACCACGAGCGGTGAGCACCGCGCCGACGAGTGCCGCGACGAGGCCCGGCGGCACGAGGTACGCCTCGATCTCGGTGACGCCGGCGAGGCCCCACGTGCTCCAGAGTGCACCGGTGAAACTCGCCGCAGCGAGCCACCAGCCGAGTCGCCGGCGCTGCACGACGGCCATCGCGGTGGCGCCGAGCCCGAGCACGACGAGGACGACGAGGGTCGTCTCGAGGCCCGCCGCGAAGCGCACGAGCGAGAGCAGCACGGCGATCGCTCCGGTCGCGAGCGTCGACCACTCGATGGCGATGCGCGCTGCGCGGGATGCCACGGCGCCGAGCCCGTGACGCTCGAGCGCCCGCCCGATCGCCGCCGTCGCGGGCAGGACGCCGGCGACGAGCGCCGCGATCACGGGGAGCACGACAGGTGAGGCGCTGCCGGCGAGCACTTCGGCTCCGAGGCAGACCACGACCACCGCGGCACTCGGCACGATGAGCGCCGCCGCCGCGGTGCGAAGCCCCACGCTGAGCCCGGGTCGTCGCGTGACGACGAGGGTCGCCGCGAGCAGCAGCATGAGCCCCGTCGAGAGCGCGGTCCACCCGCTGCGCTCGAACACGACCTGCACGATGCCGATGCCGAAGGGCACGGCGGCGACGGCGAGGATCGCCCACCACGAGCGCGCTCCGACCCGCTGCACGAACGTCGCGACGATCGCGACGAGCAGACCGACGGCGGTCGTGAGGCACCACTGCGCGATCCCCTCGAGCGCCGTCGAGCCGAGCACCGTCGCCACGACCGAGAGGGAGTAGGCGAAGCCCGCGCCGACGTAGAGGAAGCGCAGCTTCGCGGAGGTCACGAGCGCGAGCGCCGTGAGCGCGACGAGGACCGCTATTCCGGCCCATGGCTGCGTCGCGGCATCCGTGCCCGCCAGGAGCGCAGCGAGCAGGATCGCCACGTGCGCTCCACCGAGGAGCGAACCGCCGAGGAACGTGCCAGGCCGCAACACGGCGACGAATCGCAGGACCGCTGCGACGAGCAGTACGAGCGCCAGCGCGATCGCGATGCGCGCACCGAGCGGGAACCCGGGCGCGCACGCGAGCAGCAGCCAGGCGAGCATGCCGAGCAGCCCTGCGATCGTGCCGAGCGCGCCGTCGGCCCCGCTCTGCGGAGCCGCTTCGGATTCCACGGCCACCCCACGGCGCCGGCGTGCGGTGATCACCGCGATCGAGGCGAAGCCGATCGCCGACGCGGCGCACGCGACCGCGACCGCGACGAGGTCGCCGGTCACGGTGAGCGGCGTGTCGTACGGCAACGGGGTGAGCGTGCCGGCGAGCGTGGTGAGGACGGCCATGGCCCCGGTGAATGCCGGCACGGCGACGGATGCCGCGACCGCGCCGAACACGCCACCTGCGAACGCGTGAGGTACCACCCCGCGGAGGACCGGGGCGAGCACCCACGCCGCGACGAGTCCGACGCTCGTGCCCGCGGCGAGCACGGCCAAAGCCCAGAACGCCGGCAGGCCGTCGCCGAGCCCCGTCGCGAACGGCAGCACCGCGATCGCGGCGACGCCGGCGAACCCCGCGATCGCACTCCAGAGCCGGCGCGCAGGGTGGCGCGAGGAGAGCACGCCCAGCACGGAGATGCTCGTGAGGACGCCGACGACGAGGAGCCAGCGGGCCGCGTTCGAGTCGGTGTCCACGAACGGCATCAGCACGATGGCGAGCGGAACGGCGGCGACCTGCACGACCGTGAGCGTGCGCTCCTCCGCGACGAGACGCCCGCCGAATCGCGGCGCGACGCGGCGAGCCAGCACGATCAGGGCGAAGGCGGTGTACGCCGCAGCGAGGTGGCCGGCGAGCGCCGCACCGAGGGCTTCGCCCGCGTAGCCGAACATGGCCGGAACGGTCGCGAGCGCGACGAGGGCTGCCCAGAACCAGATGCGGATGCGCGCTGCGAGCGCGAGCGCCGCCATCGCGGCGCCGCCGACGAGCGTGGCGACTGCGGCGGTGAGCCATGCGCTCGCCGGGTCGGTCGCCAGCGCGACGATCGACGCGACGTCGAGCGCCCCGAACACGAGCCCGAGGCCGCCGACCGACTCGGCGGAGAATCGCAGGCCGCGTCGGGCGAGCCACCACGCCCCGCCGAGGAAGACGAGCGTGATCGCCGCGATGATCGCGCTGCGCACGCCGTGGTCGGTGAGGTCGGGGTTGAAGAAGGTGAAGACGACGGCCGCAACCGCGAGCAGACCGGCTCCGGCGACGGCGAGCACCGACTGCACGGTGGCGGTCGATTCGGGGCGCGCATTGGTCGCGAGTGGGCGCGGTGCGTTCGCGCTCGGCGGCGGTGCGAAGGTGTCGGATGCCTCGGGGCCGACAGCTGCCGCAGAAGCGGGCCCTGCGACATCCGCTGGCCCGACCCGGTCACCCACCGCGATCGGCACCGGAACCCGGTCGACGACCATCTGCCGGTCGCGGATCGCCGCGGCCGCCTGCTCGGACGCGGCGGCGATCGCCGAGCCGAGCTCTGCGTCGATGACCGCACCGCACGTCGGGCAGCGTCCGTCGCGAAGACGATCGCGAGCGCAGGCCGGGCACGCCGTCGCATCGAGCAGGTACGCGACTGCGGCGTCGCTCCATCCGCGCGCTGCAGAGATCGTGGGCGGGGTCACGCGGACACCTCCGGTTTCGCCTCGGTCGCGGCATCCGTCTCATCGGGTACCCAGCGCAGGATGTCGCCGGGCTGGCATTCGAGCACGCGGCAGATCGCGTCGAGCGTGGAGAACCGCACCGCTTTGGCTCGGCCGTTCTTCAGGACCGACACGTTCACGGGCGTGATGTCGATCGCCGCGGCGAGGTCGGCGACCGACATCTTGCGTTTCGCGAGCTCGACGTCGAGGTCGATGACGATGGGCATCAGACCACCTCGGAGAGGTCCTGCTGCAGTTGCGCGGCGTTCTTCAGGAGGCCGCGCATGACGATGACGAGGAAGGTGAGCCCCGAGCCGACGACGACGCCGAGTGCGCACAGCAGCTGCACAGAGGGGTTGGCGACGCCTGCGATGAACAGCGTCGCGAACGCGATGGCAATGAGTACGGTCGCGGCGATGATCGCGCCGAGGATCACGTCGACCCAGCGGAAGGCGTCGGTGCTGAAGATGTTCTGCTCGCCGACCATCGACAGCAGCCGCCACACGCACACGTTCACGACCTGGATGCAGAGCAGGAACAACTCGGCGATCACGATGCCCGGCACGACGAGGTCGGCGAGCTCGGGGTACGTGCGCGCCATGCCCTGCGCCGTCGGCGGCACGAGGAAGAGCTGGCAGGCGAGGATCAGGAGGATCATCGCGGCGATGAGCGCCTTCAGAACGAGGATGGTCGGCCGTTGCATGCGCTTCCTATCGATTATCGGTAGACACCTATCGAGAAACGATACACAATGGGCTGGGGAAAGCGATAGCGTGACACGTCGAAGTGCGTGACGTGATCGATTCCGACCTCACGACACAGAGGGAGCGGCGTGGCGCCGCTGATTCGATGACTCCGGGAGCTGCCTCATGACGGTCACCCTGAATGGCGCGGCCAGAAGCTCCGTCAGCGGTGCGTAGGCTCCAGTGGCAGCCGCCTGCGCCATGTGCTCCTGCCTGGCCTCGGCTGACTCCCAGTCCCTTCTAGGGAACCTGAAGTGTGCCGATCTTGTCGGCCTCCCGCATGGCATACCACGGGTCGCCGTCGGGCGCCACGGTGATGCCGGCCGGATCGCTGTTCTTGACCGTCTTGCCTTGGGTGATGACGCCCGCATTCGTGACGCTGGCAGCGTTGCCCTGGGTCTCCTGCGTGAACCAGATCGTACCGTCAGGTGCCGCCGCGATCGCCGAGGGGCCGGTGGCGTCGACCGGGAAGAACGTCACGCTGTTCGCATCGGCGGGGTCGAGGAATCCGACGCCCTGTGGCGAGAGGAGCGTAATGAATCGCACAGCGAACCAGACCTTCCCGTCCGTCGGCGAGACCGCGATGGCACGCGCCGCGGGGTCGACGACGGTTCGCGTCACCACACCGGTGACGGCGTCGATGCGCGCGATGTTGGTCGTGAGGTCGAGGTTGGCCTGCGGCTCGGCGAACCAGGCGTTGCCCGCGGCGTCGACCGCCACGTCGGAGGGGTTGCTGGCCGCGAACGAGACGAACGATCCGCCGACGCTGTCGTAGCGCCAGACCACGTCGTTGTTGAAGTCGGTGATGAAGACGAAGTCGCCGTGCACGGCGAGGCTGCCGGCGAGCGCGTTGTTGTTCGGCATCGCCACCGGCGCCTCGAAGGCCTGCGCCTGCACGTTGAACCGCATGAGCGTGGGGTCGTTCGAGGTGAGGTAGACGAGGTCGCCCTGCCCCTGCTCGATGTCGGTGAGGATGCAGAAGTTGCATCCGTCGGCCAAGGTGGGCTCGAACTCCGTGATCACGCCGGCGGGGGTGATGCGGCCGATCTTCGCCGGCGCAGCCGTGAACTCGGTTCCCTCGGTGAACCAGCGATTGCCGTCGGAGCCGTTGGCGATGTCGCGAGGCTCGCTGTTGTCCGTCGGCACGCGGAACTGCTTCAGCTTCGCGCCGGGCGCGGCGACCGCCGCTCCCGCGGACAATGCCAGACCCGCCGTCAGTGTCGCCGCAAGCGCTGCCGTGAGCACGCGGCCCATTCGTCGTGACATGAGGATTCCCCCTGACCCAGCCGCACCAGGTATGCCCGAGAATGCCTGCGGCGTAGCGAGAGACGGGCAGCAGGGCACCCGGAGCGAGGTTCACCCGAGGGTGCATACGGCAGCGTATGGCAGACGACGTACGCCCGCCAGAGGTGGTGAGGCGTCACTTCGCGCGGGATCACCATGTTTCGCGGCATCCCGTGCAAGACTCGCGGCAGACGCGACACATACATGGCGTGAGGATCGCGAGCACCGCAGCTACCGCCGACGTGACCGAAGAGGTGGCGATGCCCGAGAGCGCCGATTCACCGGGGAACGGTGCGGACGTGACGTGGTTCACCGAGATCGTCCGCGAGCACTCGACCGCGCTCGTGCGCTACTTCGCCCGTCGCGGTCCGCGCCAGGACGCCGAGGACCTCGCGGCCGATGTCTTCGCGACCGCCTGGCGCCGCCGCGACGACGTGCCACGCGACGCGGTGCTGCCGTGGCTCTACCGCACGGCGGGATTCACGCTCGCGAACCACCGCCGCAAGCACATCGACCTCCCGGTCGACGAGGTGCCCGAGGCCGGTGTTGCGCGCATCGCCGACGACCCCGAGCTGAGCGTGCTGTTCGACGCGGAACTGCGCGGTGCCCTCGCGAGCGTGGGCGAACGCGACCGGCAGATCCTGCTCCTGCACGCGTGGGAGGGCCTCGACGGGGAGGAGCTCGCCGAGGTGCTCGGCATCTCCCGATCGGGGGCCGATGCCGCGCTCTCGCGGGCTCGCAAGCGCCTGCGTGAGGCGTGGGGCGAGCGGATGACGTTCTAGGCGCTCCTACAAGATTCCGGCTCTCCTACAAGATTCCGGCTCTTCTACAAGATTCCGGCTCTTCTACACATATCCGTAGGTGACCCGTACTCACGGAGGCTGATCGACATGAACGACGACAACGAACTCGACCCGGTTGCGCGCCTACGCGCCGCTGATCCCGCGGCCGACGTCGAGCCCCGTGCAGGGTTCTCAGACGAGGTCGTCGCTCGCGCGACCGCAGATGCGGCGGCTGAACAGGGCGCTGAGGCGCCGGACGAAGCGGCACCGGTGACTGACCTCGCCGCCGCGCGTGCCCGCCGGCGCCCGCGCTGGCTCCCCGTCGCCGCGGTCGCCGCGTCCATCGCGATCGTCGGTGCCGCCGGATACGGACTCGGAGCATCGACCGGTGCGCCGGCCAACCTCGCCGATGGCCCCGCAGCACCGCCGATCTCCCTCCAGAGTGATGTGGGCACGAGCGGTGGCGAGGCTGCCGACGGCGCGGTGCCCGGTGGAATCGCAGGAGGTGCTGCAGCTCCGGAACTCAGGGGCACGGGAGGGGCGGCCGCCGACTCGGCGACCACCGACTCGATCTATCCCAACGGATTCGGCCGGAACCAGTTCAGCTCGTCGGGCCTCGACAGCGCCGAGGGCACCGCTCAGGCCTACACCTTCGACGCTTACGCCGCATCGACTCAGGACACGGTCGCCGCACTCGCAGCCGCGCTCGGCATCGTGTCGCCCGTGGAGTTGAGGGACGGAAGTTGGATCGCTGGCCCGCCGGACTTCAGTGGTCCGTACCTTTCGGTCGGTCTCAATGGGACGCTCTCGTTCTACTTCCAGAACCCGCACATCAATCCTTGGCTGTGCGTCGAGGGCGCAGAGGTTTGCGAACCGACAGGCACGACTCCCACTGAGGCTGCCGCGATCGACGCGCTGCGCTCGCTCGTCGTCGCGGCTGGACTCGACCCCGCGGCGTTCGAGTTCACTTCGCAGGTATGGGAGGGTTCGACCACCCGGTGGGCCGAAGCATGGCCGGTTGTTGTCGGACAGCGCATCGATCAGGGTTGGTCGCTGGAGATCGCCGAGGATGGGGTCATCAACGCGTATGGCTCGCTCGCCCCGATCGTGCCGCTCGGCGAATACCCCGTCGTGAGCGAACAGGCGGCCTTCGAACGCCTCTCCGACCCGCGGTTCGGCGCCCTGATGGGGAGCATGCCGTTCGCCGCTCGCGCTTCGGACACTCCGGCCGAGGAATGGGTGCCGCCGACCGAGCCGCCCGCGACACCGGCCGAGGGCACGTCGCTCTCATGGCCCGTGAACGACGTCGAGATCGTGAGCGCCCGGCTCGGCCTCGCAAGCGAGTGGCAGCCAGACGGCAGCGTGCTCGTGATTCCGGCCTACGAGTTCACCGATGCCGATGGCGGCACGTGGTCGGTCATCGCCGTCGCCGACTCCATGCTCGACTTCGAGGCCGAGTAGCCAATGGCCGGCGCTCGTGCAAGGTTCGGTGGGCGCCGCACATATCCGTAGGTGAACCACACTCACGGAGGCTGACCGACATGAACGACCACGACGAACTCGACCCGGTCGCGCGCCTGCGCGCTGCCGACCCTGCGGGCGAAGTCGAACCCCGTGAAGGATTCGCCGACGAGGTCGTCGCTCGAGCAACCGCCGAGGCGACGGCCGAACAGGGCGCTGAGGCGTCGGCCGAAGCAGCACCGGTGACCGACCTCGCCACCGAGCGTGCCCGCCGCCGCCCGCGCTGGCTTCCCATCGCCGCGGTCGCCGCGTCGATCGCGATCGTCGGTGCCGCCGGATACGGAATCGGATCGACGACGGGCGGAGCGACGAACCTCGCAGACGGTGCCGCCCCGCCGATCTCGCTGCAGGGTGATCCCAGCACGAGCGGCGGCGAGGCTGCCAGCGGCGCGGTGCAGGGTGACGGACCCGCTGGCGGTGCGGCGGACCAGGCGATGAGGGACATGGGGGTGCCGGCCACCGCCGACATGCTGTACACGTACCCATTCGGAGGCCGCAACAGCTCCAGCTCGTCGGGCCTCTCCACTGACGCGGGCGCGGCCCCCGCCTACGCGTACGACGCACGCGGCGCATCGAGCGCCGAGGCGATCAACGCGCTCGCCGCCGCGCTCGGTACCGACGGATCAGCCGTGCTCGACGGCGGCGCATGGACGGTCGGACCGCAGGACGGCACCGCTCCCTACCTCGGGGTGAGCCTCGATGGCACGCTCAGCTTCTGGTACTCGAACCCGCAGTTCGACCCGTGGGCGGCGTGCGGCGCTGGCGTCGTCGTCGACGACACCGTGACCGTCGACCCCTGCGCACCTCCGGCCGACCTCCCGAGCGAGGATGCCGCGATCGAAGCCCTGCGCTCGATCATCGCTGCGACGGGGCGCGACCCCGAGACGTTCGAATTCACCTCCGAAACCTGGGAGGGCGCGATGGCTCGTCCGGCACAGGCTTGGCCGGTCGTCGACGGTCAGCGCGTCGACCAGAGCTGGTCTCTCGAACTCACCTCGCAGGGCGTGTACAGCGTCTCCGGAGCCCTGGCGCCGATCGTCGCCCTCGGCGACTACGACATCGTCAGCGAGCAGGAGGGCTTCGAACGCCTTTCGGACCCGCGGTTCGGCGCCCAGATGGGCGTCATGCCGTTCGCCGCTCGCGAGCAGGCGGCGATCGAAGGCGAGCAGTGGGTGGCGCCGACCGAGCCGCCGGCGACTCCGACGGAGGGCACCTCGCTCGCCTGGCCCGTGAACGAGGTCGAGATCGTCAGCGCCCGGCTCGGCCTGGCGAGCCAGTGGCAGCCTGATGGAGGCGTTCTCGTGGTTCCGGCGTACGAGTTCACCGACGCCGACGGCGGCACCTGGTCGATGATCGCGGTCGACGACTCGATGCTCGACTTCGCTTCGGAGTAGTGCGAATGCGCCGGCGCCCGGTCTTCCCGGGCGCTGGTCGGCGTGCAAGGCTGGGCGCATGCCAGAGTCGCCAGAGGTGCAGGCGCTCGTCGACGATCTCGCCGCGCGGCTGACCGGCCGCAGCATCAGCGACGTCGACGTCGTGGAGTTCCGTGTCGAGAAGACGCGCGCGCGTCCGCCGTCGTCGCTCGTCGGCGAGCGGGTGCGGGGCGCATCCCGACACGGCAAGCACGTCGACATCGCGGTCGGCGACTCGCAGCATCTGGTCGTCTCGCTCGGCCGGCACGGGTGGGCACGGTACCGTGACGAAGGCAGCGATACCCCGGCGACGGATGTCCCTGCCGGCGACGCCCCGCCGACGCTCATCGCGTTCGCGCTCGACGACGGCGAGGTACTCGAATTCACGGATGCCGGCGACTGGGTGTCGCTCGGCTGCTGGATCGTCGACGACCCGATCGAGGTGCCGGCGATCGCGAAGCTCGGCCCCGACCCGGCCGACTCCGAGTTCTCGCGGGCGGACTTCGACCGGGCGGTCGCCGGCCGCCGCAAGCAGGTCAAGGCGGTCCTTCACGAGCAGGAATCGCTCGCGGGCATCGGCAATGCCTACTCCGATGAGATCCTGCATACGGCGAAGGTCTCGCCGGTCGGGCACGCCGCCGCCCTGACGCCAGACGAGCTCGACCGACTCTTCGAGGCCACCGTCGGCGTCGTCGTGCAGTCGATCGATGCGCGCCGCGGGGTACCGATCGACGGACTCAAGGCGGCGAAGGTGGCTGCCATGAGGGTGCACGGCAGGGCGGGCGAGGCGTGCCCCGTCTGCGGCGACACGATCCGCGACTTCTCGTTCGCGAGCACCACGGCCCAGTACTGCCCGACATGCCAGACGCACGGTGAGGTGCTTGCCCTGAGATCGTCGTAGCCGGCGCCGTATCCTCGGCGCATCGCGCCGTGTTCCTCGATGTCGCGCAGACGGCCCCGTACACTGCGAAGGGCGAACGCAAGGAGGGGACGCTGTCGGCGGCCGTCGTTCGCGAGGGGGAGGGGTCCTTCATGCGTCGCACGCTGCGAGCAGGGGTCGTCGCGATCGCAGCGGCCGCAATCATCGGATTCGGCACGACCATTCCGGCAGAGGGAGTCGAACTCGTCCCGACGCCGGAGCCGACGCCGACGCGGACACCAACACCAACACCAACACCAACACCAACACCAACACCAACACCAACACCAACACCAACACCGGCGCCGCCGCCGCCGCCGCCGCCGCAGACGGCAACACCGACGCCGACGGCAACACCAACACCGACGCCGGAGCCGGCTCCAGGACCTGAGCCCGCGCCGCCACCCACCACCGATCCTGTGTCGCCCGATACGACGAAGCCGCCGTTCCACGCGGTCGCGCAGGCGGACATCACCCCGTTCGCCCCGGGCGTGCACCGGCTGGCCGGGCCCGACCGGTTCGAGACCGCGATCGCGATCTCGCAACGGTTCGCCGCGAACGTGCCGGTACTGTACGTGGCGACGGGAATGGACTTCCCCGACGGGCTCACCGCGGCGGCGGCGGCGGCCCACGTCGGTGGTCCGCTGTTGCTGACGCAACCCGATGCCGTTCCGGCGTCGGTGCGCGAAGAGATCGCGCGACTCGCCCCCGCGCGCATCGTGGTCGCCGGCGGTGAGAGCGTCGTCAGCGCGGGCGTCTACAACGAGCTCGCGGCGTTGACACCGAGCATCATCCGGCTCGGCGGAGTCGATCGCTTCGAGAGCGGCGAGCGGGTGATCGCCGATGCCTTCGCCTCGGCGGCCCAGGCTTTCGTCGTCACCGGCCGCGCCTTCCCTGACGCGCTCGCCGCGTCGGCGGCGGCCGGCGCCCTCGGGGCGCCCGTGTTCCTCGTCGACGGGCTCGCACCGTCGGTGCGCGCGAGCACGATCGCTTCGATGCGGGCGCTCGGCGTGGGCACCGTGCGGATCGCAGGCGGCGACAGCGCAGTGAGCCCGGCGATCGAGCGCCAGCTCGTCTCGGCGGGGTTCGCGGTGGCACGGCACGAAGGGGTCGACCGGTACTTGACGGCGGCAGCGATCAACCAGACCGTGTTCGGTGCTGCCGTGGCGCAGTCGAGCGCGTTCATCGCGACCGGCAGTGACTTCGCCGATGCGCTGGCGGGCGCCGCCCTCGCGGGCGGGGTCGCCGCACCGCTCTACCTCACGCAGAGCGGGTGCATCCCGCACCCGGTGTCGGTCGCCCTCAACGAACTCGCCCCGGCGGCGCGCGTGATCCTCGGCAGCACCGGTGTGGTCGGCGAGGCGGTCGAACAGGGCACGGCCTGCGCGATGGTGTGGGCGAAGCCGGCAGCCGGACGCATCACCGGCGCGTTCGGCCCCCGCGCCCCGATCTGCACACCCGGCGGGTGCTCGCAGTCGTTCCATCGGGGCATCGACCTCGGCACGGGCTGCGGGGCGCCGATCTACGCCGCCTCAGGTGGGCGTGTCACCAGTGCCGGCTGGCTCGGCACCTACGGCAACTGGGTGAAGATCGCCCACGGCTCGGGTATCGACACCGGCTACGCGCACCTCGCCAACGGCGGGATCCTCGTGCGGCTCGGCCAGCTCCTTCGCGCCGGCCAGCAGATCGGCTGGTCGGGCGCGACCGGTGCCGCGACCGGGTGTCATCTGCACTTCGAGGTCTACCAGGGCGGAGTCCAGATCGATCCCGCCCCGTTCATGGCCCTTCGCGGCATTCGACTCGGCTGAGTCAGCGCCGTCTTGCGAGCTTCTCCTCGAGCGCGGCTTCATCGGCGACGAACCACACCTGTGTTCCGCGGTTCGATTCCCACACGTAGTCGTGCAGTGCCGTGCTCGCGTCGACGCGCGTGGCGATGTCTCCGACGATCGCGAGGCGCAGGCGGTAGTTGACGAGCTTCTGGGTGATCTCGCCCGCAATGCCGGTGCTGAGGTCGAAGAACTCGGGGTCGAGTCGTTCGACGGGAACCGCGACGAGCTCGGCGTGATGAGCCCAGGCGTCGCCGATGAGGTCGGTCGCGTCGTCTGGTGTCGAGATCGGGGCTCCTTCGGTCGTGAGGTGAAGGACCCGGATGCCGGTGCTCTCATCGATGCGCATGGCTCGACCCTATTCTCAGTTCGCTGCGTCGAGACAGGCGGCGTCGTCGATCATGCTGCTCATACTCGGGCGGGCTGAGCCTGCCGTCGTGGGAGATCTCGAGTGCCGCGGGAAACGTGAACATGGTGTGAGCTGAGTCGTAGGCCTCGACATCGGCGATCTCGGGCTCCGAACCAGGTGACTGCTGCGGTTTCATTCACAGATGTCGTCGGCCGGTGCGACGATGGGGGAGTGCCCGAACTTCCCGAGGTCGAAGCGCTCACGCGATACCTGCGCGAGTTCGCCGTCGGGCGATCCATCGCGTCGGCGAGCGTCGCGGCGATCGCGGCGTTGAAGACCTTCGAGCCGCCGCTCACCGATCTCGCAGGCCGTCAGATCGTCGCGGCACATCGGCACGGCAAGTTCATCGACCTCGATGCGGCGGGTCTGCATCTCGTGTTCCACCTCGCGCGCGCCGGATGGTTGCGCTGGTACGACGAGGTGCCGAAGACGCTCATCAAGCCGGGCAAGTCGCCGATCGCACTGAGGGTACGGCTCGACGACGGCTCGGGGTTCGACCTCACCGAGGCGGGCACCAAGAAGTCGCTCGCGGTGTACGTCGTGCGCGACCCGGCCGAGATCCCCGGCGTCGCCAGGCTCGGTCCCGACCCCACCTCCGCCGACTTCTCACTCGCCGACTTCGCCGAGATCCTGCGCGACCGCCGCACTCGTATCAAGGGGCTGCTGCGCGATCAGTCGGTCTTCGCAGGGGTCGGCAACGCGTACTCCGACGAGATCCTGCACACCGCGAAGATGTCGCCGTACGCGCTCGCCGCGAAGCTCGGCCCCGACGACGTCGAGAACCTGTACCACGCGATGCGCGGCACCCTCGAAGTGGCGATCGCCGAGGCATCCGGCAAGCGACCCGACGAGCTGAAAGACAACAAGCGCAGCCATATGCAGGTGCACGGGCGCACCGGCCAGACGTGCCCCGTGTGCGGCGACACCGTGCGCGAGGTCATCTTCGCCGACTCGACGTTCCAGTACTGCCCGACGTGCCAGACGGGCGGCAAGCCGCTCGCAGACCGAGTGCTCTCACGTCTGCTGAAATGACCGGCCGGGCATGAGCCGGGGCGGCGTCGCTCACTCGACGACGCGACGCTCGACTCGGTGATCGCGCTCGAGTGAACCGCATGAGGCGAGGCGCGGGGTGCCGGCCATGGGGTCGCCGGCACCGCGCGCCGTCTCAGACAGCGCCGTCTCAGATACGTTGACCCGAGTCCGCGTCAGGGCGCGGCGCCGCGCCGCGTACGGGTTCCTGGGCGACGGGTTCCTGGGCGACGGGTTCCTGGGCGACCCCGTCGCGCCGGTCGCGCCGCGTGGGTTCCGAGTCGTGCGCAGCCTGTTCACGGGCGGCGGTGGTCTCGTCGGTGCCCACGTCGGGGTCGACCTCGTCGGCCTTGGTCAACCGCGCGTCGGTCTCGGTACGGAGCTGTTGGGCGTCGGTGCGATGCGACGCGCTCTCCCGCGTCAGCCGCTCCGCATCGAGCTTGGCCTGCATCGCCTCGGCCTCGGCCTGCTTCGCCGCGGCGGCAGCACTCGCGGCGTCGGCCTCGCGTTCACGCCGCTCGACATCGGATTCGTACGCGGTCTGGCGCAGGTCGGCCGCCTTGCGGCGCTCGGCCTCCAGCCTCGCCTCGCGGCGCCGGCGGCTGGTGATCAGCATGGCGATGACGATGATCGCGATGACGACGGCGACGGCGATGATGATCCAGACGATCGTGCTCGTATCCACGGTGAACCGCCTCCTCGGGTTGGGATTCAACCCAGCCAAGCGTGTGAGATCGCTGGGCGCAATGCCTTGCCAAACGACCATGAGTAGGGCACTATGCCGTCGCCGTATGCGACCCGGCGGTTCGCGGGGTGCGGCAGACTTCAACCCATGACCGTCTCCGAGCAGGACCTCAGACATCTGCGCCGCGCCGTCGACCTCGCTGCCGAAGCAGCAGCCGCCGGCGACGGCGCCTTCGGCTCGGTGCTCGTCGATGCCGACGGCGTCGAACGGTTCGCTGATCGCAATCGCGAGCAGTCCACCGGCGACCCGACCCGGCATCCCGAGTTCGAGATCGCCCGTTGGGCTGCGGTGCACCTCACGCCCGCGGAACGTGCCATCGCGACCGTGTACACCTCGGGCGAGCACTGCCCGATGTGCGCGGCGGCGCACGCGTGGGTCGGCCTCGGGCGCATCGTCTTCGCCGCCTCATCGGCGCAGATCAGTGATTGGCGTGCCGAATGGGGCGCGCCGGTCCCGCCTGTCGCGGTCTTGCCGATCACGGCCGTGGCACCGGGCATCACGGTCGACGGACCGGTCGATGCGTTCGGGGCAGAGGTACGCGGCCTCCTCGCGGGCCCGTCCGCCGACGCCTGAGCCGCACGTCGAGAGTTCGGTCGAGCGGTAGCTCGACCGCCGCGCGTCATACGATGCTGTGATGCGTGTTGAAGCCGATCTCGTGCTCGGACTGCGGGCGGCCGGATGCGTCTTCGCCGAAGACGAGGCACGCCTGCTGCTCGAAGCGACCGACGATTCCGACGCGCTCGAAGCGCTCGTCGCGCGCCGAGTCGCGGGCGAGCCGCTCGAGCAGGTGCTCGGATGGGCGGAATTCGGCGGGCTGCGCCTGCACCTCGAACCCGGTGTGTTCGTGCCCCGCCATCGCACCGAGTTCCTCGCAGCAGTTGCGGCGCAGTTCGTGCGCGACCGGGCGGACTCGCAGCGCGGGGCGCCGCCCGTCGTCGTCGACCTGTGCTGCGGCATCGGCGCGATCGGCGCGATGCTCGCGGATGTCGCGGGCCCGATCGACCTCGTCGCCGCCGACGTCGATGCGGCGGCCGTTCGTGCTGCGCGACGGAATCTCGAGCCACGCGGCGCGCGGGTGTTCGAGGGCGATCTCTACGACGCCCTCCCCGACGACCTGCGGGGGCGTGTCGACGTGCTCGCCGTGAACGCACCGTACGTTCCCACCGACGAGATCGCGCTCATGCCTCCGGAGGCGCGCGAGCACGAGGCACGAGTCGCGCTCGACGGTGGCGGCGACGGACTCGACGTGCATCGCCGTGTCGTGGCATCCGCTGCTCGATGGCTCGCACCCGGCGGGATGCTGCTCATCGAGACCAGCGAGCGGCAGGCGAGCACCGCGGCCGACCTCATGCGAGAGGGCGGACTCGCGCCGCGCGTCATGAACGACGAAGACGACGGCACGATCGTCGTCGGGGAAGCACCTTCAGCCCGCTGAACGCGCCGCCGCCAGCAGGGCGGCGACCTGCGCGTCGGGGGTCTGCGCGAAGTCGAGGTAGTGCATGCCGACGGCCATGAACCCGGGCGGTGCCGACAGGCAGATCACCTCGTCGACCTCCGGCATCGACGCGATCTCTCCGATGCTCTCGGGCGCGCCGACCGGCGTCGCCACGATGATGCGTCTCGCGCCTCTCGCGTGCGCGACGAGGCAGGCGACGCGCATCGTCGCACCCGTCGCGATGCCGTCGTCGACGATCACCGCGGTGCGACCCGCGAGATCGACTGGGCCCGCCGCTCCGCGGAACCGGATGACCCGGGCCTCGAGTTCCTCGCGCTCGCGCTGCTCGATCGTGGCGAGCGCGCCGGGCCTGAGCCGCACGTGGGAGATGATGTCGTCGTTCAGCACCCGCGCGCCCTGTTCGCCGATCGCGCCCAACGCGAGCTCGGGCTGCCCGGGCACGCCGAGCTTGCGCACGACCAGCACGTCGAGCGGGGCACCGAGCGCGACCGCGACCGGCGCGGCAACCGGGACGCCTCCTCGGGGGAGTCCGAGCACGACCGGATCGGGCGCATCGATGTCGATCAGGCGGGCGGCGAGACGCCTGCCTGCGTCAGCCCTGTCGGTGAAGTGGTCCATGAGTTGACCGGCCGTCGAGTTCGGGACCATCCGGTGATTCCATGCTCGCACGCGGCCCACTCGACGGCCAGCCTTCAGACGGATGCGCGGGTGATAGTGCGCGACACCGGGTTCGTCAACCCCTTGTCGCGGTCTCAGGAGGGTGCCTACGGTCGTATCCACGAGCACGCGGCACGGGCGGCAACAGGCCGCATGCAGTCGGGTCGCATGCCGTCGACAGAGCGCCTGCGCGACGGCTGAGGGAGAGGTCGCGCAGGTGGGGGACGAGGCCGGGCGGCGGGGACCGCCCGGCCTCACCACGTCACGCCCCTGTCGCTCCGCGCGCCGCGTTTGTCGCTCAACGCCAACGCGACGAGGCGATGGTCGAGAGGTGTTGTGGAACACTGCCAAGTAGCGAGCGAAATTCGCGTAATCAGCAGCGTCGCCTACACTGAACGAATCCTTCCCCCGAGCGGGGGAACCCGAACAAGGATTCGGCGGGCCCCCGCCCCGCCGGCTTGGAGAGCCCGTGGGACGTCATACCGTCGCGGCGCCGGCGTCGATGCCGCGCCGCCGAATCGTCATGTCCATCATCGGGGCGGTCGCGGTCGTCGCCCTCGTCGGTTCGGGGGTCTACCTCTGGGTCGGCGGTCACCTGAACCCGCTGTTCGCGTCTGCAGACGGCGGATGCTCCGAACCCCAGGAACTCGTCGTCGTGGCCGATCCCACCATCGCGCCGGCGCTCGCCGAGATCGCGACGGACTTCGACGCGGCCTCAGGCGACTGCGTGGCGACCGAGATCACCGCGCAGGACTCGGCCGACACGGCCGCGGTGTTCGCCTCGGGCAACGCCGCCGCCGACGCCTGGGTGCCCGAGTCGAGCGTGTGGCTCGACCGCATGAACGCGACCGCGACGTCGCTCGGGCAGACCGCTCCCGAGGTGGAGGTGCGCGACGGGATCGCTTCGTCGCCCGTGGTGTTCGCCGCCGCGGCGACGAAGGCGACCGAGCTCGCGAGCGAACCGGTGAGCTGGACCAGAGTGCTCGGCGGCGCCCTGCCGACGATCCTGCCCGACCCCGAGGCATCCGCTGCGAGCCTCGCCGGCCTGTACGCCCTCCGCGGCCACTCGTCACCCGACGACCCGCGCCAGTTCGCGGGTGCGATGATCGCGCTCGGCAAGTCGATCCCCGCGTCGACGACCGCCGCGCTCGGCGCGCTCGGCGCCAGCGACGCTCCGACGATCGTCATCACGAGCGAGGCGCAGGTCGCCGCCTACAACGATGAAGAGCAGAGCGAACCGCTCGTGGCCGCCTACCCGACCGATGGCACCGTCGCGCTCGACTATCCGTTCCTGGCGCTGCCCGAGGCTGCGTCGTCGAAGCAGACCGCGACGCCCGAGCCCGAAGCCGAGGGGGTCAAGACCAGGGTCGAGCTGCTCGCCGACTTCGAAGCGGCGATCCGCGACGACACCGAGGCACTCACGGCCGCCGGTTTCCGCGCCCCAGACGGCTCCGGCACGCTCGACCTCGCCGGCATCAGCGCCGAGGCCCCCGCGGCCGAGGCGGTCCTCGACGGCGCCGCGCAGCTCGAGATCCTGCGTGCGTGGGGCGTGCTCACGTTGCGTTCGCGCATGCTCGCCGTCATCGACGTGTCTGGCTCGATGGAGGAACCGGCCGAGAACGGGCTGCGTCGTATCGACATCTTCCAGCAGGCCGCGGTCGGCGCGATGCAGAAGTTCTCGGGTGAGGTCGAACTCGGTGTGTGGGTCTTCTCGACCGCTCGCAACGGCGAACTCGACTACGAAGACCTCGCGCCGATCGCGCCGCTGGCCGACACGGCGCACACCCAGCAGATCGCGGGGATCATCCAGTCGCTGCCTGAGCGACTCGGTGGAGCCACCGGCCTCTACGACTCGACCCTCGCGGCCGTCAAGCGCGTGCGCGAGAGCTACGACCCCGAGAAGGTCAACTCGGTGCTGCTCATCACCGACGGCAGGAACGAGGATGAGAACGGCATCGCCCTCGATGCGTTGCTGGCCGAGCTCAAGAAGATGGACGATCCTGCCAAGCCCGTGCCGGTGATCATGATCGGCTTCGGACCCGACACTGACCTCGCGGCGATGCAGCAGATCGCGCAGGTCACCAAGGGTGCCGCGTACTCGGCCTCGAAGCCTGAAGACCTCGGCATCGTGCTCGTCGACGCGCTCTCGCAGCGCACCTGTCGGCCGAACTGCGGCTGAGTCCACGGGCCGACCGCTCACCAAGATGATCGAGGACGAGGGAGCAGTGCTCCCTCGCCCTCGGTCATCCGCGCTGCGGACTAGTGAGCGACTGGCGCGTCGTGCGACATGTCGGCTGGCTTGCGCACGAGGAACGCGCCGACGATGGCCGAGATCGAGAGGATCGCGCCGACGAGGAACGCGGTGCGGATGCCCGCCGCCTCGGCGGCCAGGGCGGTGGTTCCCGCAGCCGACTCGGTCGCGGTGCGCGCGGTCATGACCGTGATGAACAACGCGGTTCCGGCTGCGCCGGCCACCTGCTGCACCGTGCCGACGATCGCTGAGCCGTGCGAGTACAGTCGCGGCTCGACCGACCCGAGCGCCGACGTGAACAGCGGCGTGAACATGAAGGCGAGCGCGGTCGACATCACGACGTGCGCGACGAGGATCATGTAGGGCGGGGTGTACTCGGTGACCATGGTGAGCGACCACAGCACCGCGGCGACCCCGATGCTGCCGGGCACCAGCAGCGGCGTTGGCCCGAAACGGTCGTAGAGCCGGCCGACGGTGGGGCCGAACAGGCCCATGATGAGCCCGCCCGGCAGCAGCAGCAGGCCGGTGAAGAGCGGGTCGAGCCCGAGCACGTTCTGCAGGTAGATCGGCAGCAGGATGATGGTGCCGAACAGCGCGGCCATCATCACGACCATGAGCGCGACCGACACCGAGAAGTTGCGCGAGCGGAACGTGCGCAGGTCGAGCAGTGCCCGGTCGCTGCGCTGCAGCAGCAACTGCCGACCGACGAACGCGAGGATGCCGACGATGCCGATCGCGAGTGCGATCCACATGGCCGGTGCGTCGGGCGCCGAGCGCCCGCTGACGACGCCGCCCACGAGGCTGAGGCCGTAGACGAGCCCGCCGAAGCCGAATGCCGACAGGATGACCGAGAACACGTCGATGGGCAGTACGCGGGTCTCGCTCACGTTCTCGACGCGGCGGATGCCGATGACGAGCATCACGAGCGCGATCGGCAGCACGAGCCAGAACATGTACCGCCACGACAGGAAGCTCAGGATGAGGCCCGAGATCGTCGGCCCGATCGCGGGGGCCACCGACATCACGATCGAGACGCGACCCATGAACCGGCCCCGATCGGACGGTGCGACCAAGGTCATGAGGGTCGTCATGAGCAGCGGCATCATGATGGCGGTGCCGGTGGCTTGCACGACACGTGCGAGCAGCAGCACCTCGAAGCCGGGCGCGAGCGCCGCCAGCAGGGTGCCGGCCGAGAACAGGCTCATCGCCGTGATGAACACGGGTCGCGTGGCGATGCGCTGCAGGAGGAAGCCCGTGATCGGGATCACGACCGCCATCGTGAGCATGAATGCGGTGGTGAGCCACTGGGCCTGTGAGAGCGTGATGTCGAGGTCGGTGACGAGGTGCGGGATCGCGACGCCCATGATCGTCTCATTGAGGAAGACGACGAACGTGGCGCCGAGCAGCAGCCAGATGACGCGGTTGTTGCGGGCACCGTGGTCGGGCTGGTGAGCGACCACCGCCGCGTCTTGCTCGGCGGCGTCGGCCGGAGAGTCGACGATGCCGTCACCGGGTATGCCACGCTCGCCGATTCCCGGTGGCTCGAGGTCTGGAAGGGCGCGTTCAGTCACGGAAGAGGGTCCAATCGATGTCGGCGCGCTGCTGCGCCGGAAGCGTGTCTGATTCAGTCGAACAGATGTGACAACCCGAGCCGTGAGACCCGGTATTCCCAGATCGCGAGCTCCATCGGCATGCATGGATCTCGCGGATCGCGGCGCTGCTTCAGCAACGCGTCAGGCGACGATACCGCGCACCGCCGACACCGCACGGGCGACGGATGCTCCTGCTGCGTCGATCTCGTCGGCGGTGGTCTCGGCGCCGAGCGTGAAGCGCACGGCGGTCTGCGCGAGTTCGGCCGGAATCCCGATGGCGGTGAGCACGTGCGAGGGCTCGTCGCTGCCCGCCGCGCACGCCGAACCGCTCGAGCACACGACGCCGTCGCGCTCGAGCTCGAGCAGCACCGCCTCGCCGCTCGTGCCGGGGAAGACGAACGACACGGTGCCGGGCAGCCGGTCGACGGGATCGCCGGTGAGGGTGGCGCCGGGCACCCCGTTGCCGACCGACTGCGTCAGGCGCGCGCCGAGCGCCGCGACGCGGGTCGCGGCATCCGCTCGCTCGCTCTCTGCCAGGCGGAGCGCCGTCGCGAACGCCACCGCACCGGCCACGTTCTCGGTGCCTGAGCGGCGGCCGCGCTCCTGTCCGCCGCCGTGCAGCACCGGTTCGAGGGGCAGCCGGCCGCGCACGATGAGGGCGCCGGTGCCCTTCGGTGCACCGACCTTGTGACCGGCGAGCGAGAGCGCATCGACGCCGAGCGCGTCGAGCGAGAGCGGCAGCCAGCCCGCGGCCTGCACCGCGTCGGTGTGCATCAGTGCGCCCGCAGCGCGGGCGATCGCGGCGAGCTCGGCGACGGGCTGCACCGTGCCGATCTCGTTGTTCGCGAACTGCACCGAGACGAGCGTCGTGTCGGGCCGGACGACCTGGGCGAGCGCCTCGGGGCGCACGACTCCGCCCGCGTCGACCTCGACCGCGGACACCTCGAAGCCGTGCACCCGCGCGAGGTACGCCGCCGACTCGAGCACCGCCTCGTGCTCGATCGGCGAGACGACCAGGTGGCGGCCGCGCGGGTTCGCGAGCGAGAGGCCCTTCACCGCGAGGTTGTCGGCCTCGGTGCCGCCGCTGGTGAAGACGACGTCGCCGGGCCGGCGGCCGACGACGGCGGCGACCGCGGCGCGGGCGGCCGCGAGCGCCCGCGCCGCCTCGTCGCCGAGCCCGTGACTGCTCGACGGGTTGCCGAACGCACCCGAGAGGTAGGGCCACATCGCCTCGAGCGCCTCACGGCGCACGGGCGTGGTGGCGGCGTGGTCGAGGAAGATCATGACTGCCCCGCGGGTTCCGCCTCGACGACGACGTCGAGCCCGAGGTCGAGCGAGCGAACCGAGTGCGTGAGGGCGCCGACCGAGATGACGTCGACCCCGGTCGCGGCGATCGCGCCGACCGTGTCGAGGGTGACCCCGCCCGACGCCTCGACCACCGCGCGGCCGGCGATGAGCTCGACGCCGCGCCGCAGATCGTCGAGGCCGAAGTTGTCGAGCATGACCGTGTCGGCTCCGCCGGCGAGCACCGCCTCGACCTGGTCGAGGCGATCGACCTCGACCTCGAGGTGCGCCGTGTGGGGCATCCGCTCGCGCGCCGCGAGCAGGGCGGTCGCGAGATCCTGCCCGCCCGCGGTGAGCACGGCGAGATGGTTGTCCTTCGCCATGACCGCGTCGGAGAGCGACCGGCGGTGGTTGCGGCCGCCGCCGTCGCGCACGGCCTGCCGCTCGAGGCTGCGCAGACCGGGCGTGGTCTTGCGGGTATCG
Source organism: Agromyces humatus (assembly GCF_021228295.1). Lineage (GTDB taxonomy): Bacteria > Actinomycetota > Actinomycetes > Actinomycetales > Microbacteriaceae > Agromyces > Agromyces humatus. The sequence continues at coordinate 299,642 of NZ_JAJQPD010000006.1, read as the reverse complement.
ACGATACGGGCGCGCGTGCCCGCTGCCGCGGCGACGTAGGAGGCCGTCAGCGTGGCGATGCCCGACATGCGCTGCAGCAGGTTCAGCCCGATGCGCTCGGCGTGCAGGATGCCCCGGGCCGGACCCTCGACTCGGGCGAGGGTCGCGCCGGCCTCGAACGGCTCGCCGTCGCGCGCGAGCGCCTCGACCGCGATGCGCGGGTCGACGAGGCGGAACGCCGCGGCGAACACGTCGACGCCGCTGAGCACACCGGCCTCGCGCGCGACGAGCTGTGCGGTGGCGGTCGCATCGGCCGGGATGAGCGTCTCGGAGGTGAGGTCGCCCCACGGCGCGTCCTCGTCGAGTGCGGCGCCGACGATGCGGTCGATCTCGCGGGCGTCGGTCATCAGGCGGCCTCCAGTTCGGGTGCGACGGATGCTGCGGGGGCCGCCGGCGAGGCGGCCTCGGCCGGGTCATCCGTTCGGAAGTGCGCGCCCACGCTCCCGTGGCGCGCGATCGCGGCCGCGACGGTGAGCCGGGCGAGATCGAGCAGGTTGCGATCCTCGGCGGTGCGCCGGTCGCGCACGTCGGGCGCCCGCCAGGCATCGAGGCGAGCGGATGTCGCGGCGAGCCCCGCCGCGTCGCGCTCGAGCCCGACCCTCACCCACATCAGCTCCCGCAACCGCTCGCGGTCGACGGTGCTCATGCTGGTGTCTGCTCGATCAGGGGATTCTGGCGACACGCCGTCGTGGGCGGGTCGGCGTATGGCGTGTCGGCGCAAATCCCCTGATCCGGCAGACAGGGTCGGAGCAGGGGCGCGGCCCGCAACGAGGGCCCGGGCCGCGCGGTCGGCGAAGACGGCTGCCTCGAGCAGGGAGTTCGAGGCCAGCCGGTTGGCGCCGTGCACGCCCGTGCGGGCGGTCTCGCCGACGGCGTAGAGCCCGGGCAGGCTCGTGCGCCCGTCGAGGTCGGTGACCACGCCGCCCATCGCGTAGTGCGCGGCCGGCGTGATGGGAACGGGCTCGCGCGACCAGTCGAAGCCCGCGCCGCGCACGACGGCGTCGAGGCCGGGGAACCGCCTGGCGAGGAACCGGGCGCCGAGTGCCGTGGCGTCGAGCAGCACGGGGGCACCGCCCTGCTCGGCCATCGTCCGCCAGACCGCGCGGGCGACGACGTCGCGCGGGGCGAGCTCGGCGTCGGGGTGCACGTCGAGCATGAAGCGCCGGCCGTCGCGGTCGCGCAGCACCGCACCCTCGCCGCGCACGGCCTCGGAGATGAGCGGGGTGCCGGGCGCCGCGAGCGCCGTGGGGTGGAACTGGGTGAACTCGAGGTCGGCGACCTGAGCACCGGCGCGCCAGGCGGCGGCCCCGCCGTCTCCCGTCGCGACCGCGGGATTCGTCGTATGCCGGTAGAGGCATCCACTGCCGCCGGTGGCGAGCACGACCGCGTCGGCACGATGCTCGGTGATCGAGCCGTGCTCGTCGAGCAGCCGGGCGCCGACGACCGTGCCGTGCTCGACGACGAGGTCGACGAGCATCGTGCGTTCGGCGATGCGCACCGCGCGTCGCCGCACGGTCGCCACGAGGGCCGACTCGATCGCCGCGCCGGTGGCATCGCCGCCCGCGTGCAGGATGCGCGGGCGCGAGTGCGCCGCCTCGAGGCCGCGTTCGAGCCCCGACTCGCCGCGGTCGAACTCGACGCCGAAGCGGATCAGGTCGCGCACCCGCGCCGGGCCCTCGTCGCACAGCACCCGAACCGCGGCGGGGTCGGCGAGCCCGGCCCCGGCCTCGAGCGTGTCGGCGAAGTGCCGGTCGGCCGAGTCGTCGGGGAACAGCGCCGCGGCGATGCCGCCCTGTGCGTAGCGGGTGTTCGTCTCGGCCAGCTCGGTCTTCGTGACGAGCTCGACGTCGAAGCCGCCATCGGCCGCCTTCACCGCGGTCCAGAGGCCGCCGATGCCGCCGCCGACGACGAGCACGCGGGTCATCTCAGGCTCCGGACTCGTCGGTCGAGAAGCGAGCGCCGGCGAGCGTATCGACACCCGCGTCGGGGGTCTCGATTCGCGCGTTCGGCGCCACTCGACCGACGGGGGCGGGCTTGGCCGCGAGCATGCGCTCGAGGGCGAGCCGAGCGGGGTCGGCGACGTCGGCCGGCACGGTGATCCGGTTCACGACGCGACCTCCGACGAGCTCTTCGAGCACCCAGGCGAGGTAGCCGGGGTGGATGCGGTACATCGTCGAGCACGGGCACACCACGGGGTCGAGGCAGAAGATCTCGTGCTGCGGGTACTCGGCCGCGAGCCGCTGCACGAGGTTGATCTCGGTGCCGATCGCGAAGGTCGAACCGGCGGGCGCGGCCTGGATGGCCTTGACGATGAAGTCGGTCGACCCCGCGGCATCCGCTGCATCGACGACCGGCATCGGGCACTCGGGGTGCACGATGACCTGCACGCCGGGGTGCGACTCGCGAGCGGCGGCGATCTGGTCGACCGTGAAGCGCTTGTGCACCGAGCAGAAGCCGTGCCACAGGATGACGCGGGCATCGTCGAGATCTGACGAGGAGTTGCCGCCGAGCGCCCTACGCGGATTCCACATCGGCATCTGCGAGAGCGGCACGCCCATGGCCTTCGCCGTGTTGCGGCCGAGGTGCTGGTCGGGGAAGAACAGCACGCGCTGCCCACGCTCGAACGCCCACTCGAGCACCGTCTTGGCGTTCGACGAGGTGCAGACGATGCCGCCGTGCCGCCCGACGAAGCCCTTGAGCGCCGCCGATGAGTTCATGTAGGTGACGGGGATGACCGGCACCCGGCCGTCGGCGTCGGTCGCGGCGAGGTCGCCGTAGACCGACTCGAGTTGCTCCCAGCACTCCTCGACGCTCGACTCGTCGGCCATGTCGGCCATCGAGCAGCCCGCGGCGAGGTTCGGCAGGATCACGGACTGCTCGGGGGTCGAGAGCAGATCGGCGGTCTCGGCCATGAAGTGCACGCCGCAGAAGACGATCGCCTCGGCGTCGGGCCGCGAGAGCGCGGCGTTCGCGAGCTGGAACGAGTCGCCCACGAAGTCGGCGTGCTCGATGACCTCGTCGCGCTGGTAGAAGTGGCCGAGCACGACGACCCGGTCGCCGAGCGTCGCCTTCGCGGCGCGGATGCGCGCGTGCAGGTCATCGTTCGAGGCGGTGCGGTATGCCTCTGGGAGGGCGCCCTGGCGCGGCGAACCGGTGGGGATCACGTCGCCCATCGACGACCCGGGGCCGTACCCCGCGGGGCCGGCGTCGAACTCCCACGGCGCCTTCGCGAGGTCGGGCGTGCACGCTTCGCCGGTCGTCGCGCCCTGGGCGATGAGCTGGATGGTGCGGTCGACGGATGCCGCGGCTCGGGTCTGCTCGATCGTGGGGTTCATGATGCTGGCCTCTCTTTCATGAACGGTTCGCGGGTCTGCGCCGTCGATGCGGCGGTCTCGTAGCGGTAGAGCTTGGGTGGTCGGTGCGGTGCGCCGGAGACGTGCTCGCCGGTCTCGCGCAGCCGGCCCGACGCGATCATCGTGCGCCGGAAGTTGGCGGGATCGAGCCGGCGCTGGAGCACCACCTCGTAGACCTCGCGGAGCTCGGCGAGGGTGAACGTCGCACCGAGGAGCGCGTGCGCGAGTTCGGCGTACTCGACCTTCGTGCGCAGGCGCCACAACGCGTACTCGACGATGCGGTTGTGGTCGAACGCGAGCCCGGGCATCGTGTCGGCCGGGACCCAGCGCACATTCGGGCCCGCGGTCGCCTGCGCGGCCTCATCGCTCTGCACGAGTGCCCAGTACACGACCGAGACGACGCGGGCGTCGGGCGAGCGGTCGACCTCCCCGAAGGTGTAGAGCTGCTCGAGATAGTTCGGAGCCAGGCCGGTCGTGGCGCGCAGCGTGCGGGCGGCCGCGGCCTCGAGCTCCTCATTGGGTGGCAGCCACCCGCCGGGCAGTGCCCAGAGGCCGAGGTGGGGTTCGACGGTACGGCGCACGAGCGGGGTCCAGAGCACGGGGAGCCCGGTGTGGTCGGGACGCAGGGCGAAGATCACGGTCGAGACGGCGAGGCGCACGGGTGCGCCGTCGTGATGCGGCATCCGTCACCTCCATTCTTCGAGTCAGGATGACTCGAACCTCGGCCTGCGAGCAGCTTACAGTCATCGTGACCCGAACACCAACTGCATGACGCGACCGGCGTCGTGGCGTTCGCGGGTGTCAGGCAGGACTCGGCCGCACCGGGCGACCGGTTCACCTGCCGTTCGCCGCCGATCAGCCCGGCCGACCGGACGAGCATCCGTCGCTGCTAGGATCGGCGGTACAACCTCATACCGGGCCATCGACGCGTCGCGGGAGAGCCGGGCGGTACTCGAGAACAGCACTGGCCGGCACCGAAGGAGCAAGCCTCCCCGCCAATCTCTCAGGTCACACACACCGCGATGACGAGGCCGCTCTGAAAAGTGAGCGTCGCGCGAGCGACGCTCCGCCCACGGTGAAAGCGCAGCTGCGTGAAACTCTCAGGCTCATGACAGAGGGGGAGTTCTCAAGCGGCGACCGCCGCGCGACAGGCACGTCTGGAGAACTCGTGACCCCCGAACCCGGTACCACCACCCCTGAGGCATCCGCTGCGGCGGTCGAGCGGTTGAGTCCGCTCGATGCCGTGCACCGCGCCGCCGGCGCGAGCTTCACCGACTTCGCCGGATGGCAGATGCCGGTGCGGTACTCGAGCGACCTCGCCGAGCACCACGCCGTGCGCACCACGTCGGGCCTCTTCGACCTCTCGCACATGGGCGAGATCGTGCTCATCGGCCCCGACGCCGCCGCGGCGCTCGACTACGCGCTCGCCGGAAAGCTGTCGGCGATCGAGGTCGGGCAGGCGAAGTACTCGCTGCTGCTCGCCGAAGACGGCGGCATCATCGACGACCTTGTGGTCTACCGCACGGGCGACGACCGCTACATGGTGGTCGCGAACGCGTCGAACGCGGCCGTCGTCGCCGATGAGCTCCGCTCGCGTGCCGCAGGGTTCGACACGATCGTCTCCGACGAGAGCGACGACGTCGCGCTCATCGCCCTGCAGGGGCCCGACGCACGCGCGGTGCTGCTCGAGACGCCCGGCTTCGGCGTCGACGGCCCGGGCAACGACGCCGACGACTTCGACGCGGCCATCGAGGCGCTGAAGTACTACCGGGCGTTCCCCGCGACCTTCGAGGGCGAGCCCGTGCTCGTCGCCCGCACCGGCTACACCGGCGAAGACGGTTTCGAGCTCTATCTCGCGCCAGACCGCGCCGGCCGCCTCTGGGAGAGCCTGCGCGAGACCGGCGGATCCCGCGTCGTGCCGTGCGGGCTCGCGAGCCGCGACACCCTGCGCCTCGAGGCGGGCATGCCGCTGTACGGCAACGAGCTGAGCCGCGACATCCGACCCGCCCAGGCGGGCCTCGGTCGCGTGGTCGCGCTCGCGAAGGACGGCGACTTCGTCGGTCGCGAGGCGATCGAGGCGGGTCAGGCGGCCGATGCCCCGGTGCTCGTGGGCCTCGCAGCCGAGGGCCGTCGCGCGGCACGGGCGCACTACGACGTGTACGACGGTGGCGGTGCCGACGCGGTCAAGGTCGGCGTCATCACGAGCGGCGCGCTCTCGCCGACGCTCGGCCATCCCGTCGCGATGGCATACGTGTCGCCCGAGGTGTCCGAGGTCGGCCGCGAGCTCTTCCTCGACATCCGCGGCACGCGCATCGCGGCGTCCGTCGTGAAACCGCCGTTCTACAAGCGCGACGCCTGACCGATCCCGCACGACCGCCACCAACGCACCACCGACCTCGAGGAGCACCCCGTGACCGAGCCCAGCGCACTGCAGTACACCGAAGAACACGAGTGGATCGACGTCGACGGCGACGTCGCCACCATCGGCATCACCGACTACGCCGCCGAGAAGCTCGGCGACGTCGTCTACGTCGACCTGCCGGCCGCCGGCACGACCGTCACCGAGGGCACCGTCGTCGGCGAGATCGAGTCCACCAAGTCGGTCGGCGAGCTGTTCGCACCCGTGAACGGCGAGGTCGTCGAGGCCAACCAGGCCGTCGTCGACTCGCCCGAGCTCGTGAACAGCGACCCGTTCGGCGATGGCTGGCTGCTCAAGGTGCGCACGTCGAGCCTGCCCAAGCTGCTCACGCACGACGAATACCGCACCCTCGTCGGCGAGTAAGGAACCACAGAACCACATGACCGTCTCCTCCGCCTTCGATGTCGACGCCTTCGGGCGGCGCCACATCGGCACGACCCCCGCCGATCACGGGCTCATGCTCGCCGCACTCGGTTACGACTCGCTCGACGCCCTCATGTCGGCGGCCGTGCCGACGTCGATCCGCATGGGCGACGTGCTGAACTCGGCGATCCCCGCCGCGGCCACCGAGCGCGAGGCGCTCGACGAGCTCGCCGCGCTCGCATCGCAGAACACCGTGCGCACGCCGATGATCGGGCTCGGGTACTACGGCACCGTGACGCCCGCGGTGATCCAGCGGAACGTGCTCGAGAACCCCAGCTGGTACACGGCCTACACGCCATACCAGCCCGAGATCTCGCAGGGCCGGCTCGAGGCGCTCATCAACTTCCAGACGATGGTCTCCGACCTCACCGGACTCGACACGGCGAACTCGTCGATGCTCGACGAGGGTACGGCGGTCGTCGAGGGCATGCTGCTCACGCGCCGCGCGTCGAAGTCGCCGTCGAACCGATTCGTGGTCGACGCCGACGCGCTGCCGCAGACGCGCGCGCTCCTCGAGTCGCGGGCCCACGCGGTGGGCATCGAGCTCGTCGTCGCCGAGCTGGGCGAGACGACCGACGTCGCCGCGCTCGGCGAGCACTTCGGCCTCTTCGTGCAGTACCCCGGCGCGTCCGGGCGGGTCTGGAACCCGGCGTCGGTCATCGCCGCGTCGAAGGCGCAGGGCGCCCTCGTCGTGGCCGCCGCCGACCTGCTCGCCCTCACGCTCATCACGAGCCCGGGCGAGCTCGGCGCCGACGTCGCGGTCGGCACGTCGCAGCGCTTCGGCGTGCCCATGGGCTTCGGGGGCCCGCACGCCGGATACATGGCCGTGCGCGCCGGACTCGAGCGACAGCTGCCGGGGCGCCTCGTGGGCGTCTCGCAGGATGCCGCCGGCCACCCCGCCTACCGGCTCAGCCTGCAAGCCCGTGAGCAGCACATCCGCCGCGAGAAGGCGACGTCGAACATCTGCACCGCACAGGTGCTGCTCGCCGTGATGGCGTCGATGTACGCGGTCTATCACGGGCCGCGGGGCATCCGATCGATCGCGACGCAGGCGGCCGGAAAAGCGAAGCTGCTCGCCGGCTGGCTCGAAGACCTCGGCCAGCACGTCGCGCACGATGGCTACTTCGACACGCTCAGCGTGCACGTGCCGGGCCTCGCCAGGAACGTCGTCGCCCGCGGACGCGAGCTCGGCGTGCTGCTGTGGGAGGCCGACGAGGCCACCGTACTGGTGTCGGTCGACGAGACCACCACGATCGACGACCTGCACCTCGTGACCCGCGCCTTCGGCGGGCCCGAGGAGCGCGACCTCGACGGGCCGATCACGCAGAACGCGATCCCCGAGGTGCTGCGTCGCACGTCGCCGTACCTCGAGCACCCGGTGTTCAACACGCACCACTCCGAAACGCAGATGATGCGCTACCTCAAGCAGCTCGCCGACCGCGATTACGCGCTCGACCGCGGCATGATCCCGCTCGGGTCGTGCACGATGAAGCTCAACGCGGCCACCGAGATGCAGGCCGTCACCTGGCCGGCCTTCGCGAACCTGCACCCGTTCGCGCCCGAGGCCGATGTCGTCGGATCGCTCGGCCTCATCGAGCAGCTCGAGACCTGGCTCGCCGAGGTCACCGGCTACGACACCGTGTCGCTGCAGCCGAACGCGGGCAGCCAGGGCGAGCTCGCCGGCCTCCTCGCGATCCGCGGCTACCACCTCGCCAACGACGAGGCAGAGCGCGACATCTGCCTCATCCCGTCGAGCGCGCACGGCACGAACGCCGCGTCGGCCGTGCTCGCGGGCCTGCGGGTCGTGGTCGTCGCGACCGACGAGCTCGGCAACGTCGACCTCGACGACCTGCGCGCGAAGATCGCCGAGCACGCCGATCGCATCGCGGCGCTCATGATCACCTACCCGTCCACGCACGGCGTCTACGAGCACGAGGTGAAGCAGATCACGCAGGCCGTGCACGACGCGGGCGGGCAGGTCTACGTCGACGGCGCGAACCTCAACGCCCTGCTCGGCTTCGCCCGCTTCGGCGACTTCGGCGGCGACGTCTCGCACCTCAACCTGCACAAGACGTTCTGCATCCCGCACGGCGGCGGCGGCCCCGGCGTCGGACCGGTCGCGGCGAAGGCGCACCTCGCGCCCTATCTGCCCGGGCACCCGATGGCCCAGCGCGCCGACCACTCGGGCGGCGTCACCCACGACGGCGGGCCCGTCTCGGCGGCGCCCTACGGCAGCCCGTCGATCCTGCCGATCTCGTGGGCGTACGTCCGCATGATGGGCGCCGAAGGCCTCAAGCAGGCGACCGCCACGGCGGTGCTCGCCGCGAACTTCGTCGCCTCGCGCCTGCGCGACCATTTCCCGGTGCTGTACACGGGCGACAACGGGCTGGTCGCGCACGAGTGCATCCTCGACCTGCGCCCGCTCACGGCCGAGACCGGCGTGACTGTCGACGATGTCGCGAAGCGGCTCATCGACTACGGGTTCCACGCGCCCACGATGTCGTTCCCTGTCGCGGGCACGCTCATGGTCGAGCCCACCGAGTCCGAAGACCTCGCCGAGCTCGAGCGGTTCGTCGAGGCCATGATCGCGATCAAGGCCGAAGCCGACGCCGTCGGGCGCGGCGAGTGGCCGGCCGACGACAACCCCCTGCGCAATGCCCCGCACACCGCCGAGTCGGTCATCGCGGGCGAGTGGACGCACCCCTACACGCGCGAGCAGGCCGTGTACCCCGTGCACTCGCTTGTCCGCAACAAGTACTGGGCGCCCGTGCGCCGCATCGACCAGGCCTACGGCGACCGCAACCTCGTGTGCGCCTGCCCGCCTGTCGAGGCGTTCGCGTAGCGAGCTACCCGCTCAGGAGCCCGCCCCACACGGCGCGGGCTCCTGAGTCGCCGATCAGCACCACCGTGACGAGCGTGCCGATGCCGACGATCACCGCAGCGGCGCCGAGCGCAATGACGACCCCGCGCGCGAACCCCGGCCGGTCGCGCCGCACGTTCGCGTCGCCGAACCGGTACCAGGCCCACTGAGCCGCGGCCACGACGAACAGGCCGATCACCCACGGCAGCAGCATCTCGCCGAGCGCCTCATGCCGCTCGATCGCGGGAATGGGGCCGAGCACGGCTGCGAGCGACTTCCCGGCGGCGACCGTCACCGGCACCATGACGAGCACGAGCAGGGCCGCGAGCGCGGTCACGATGCCGAGCCGTCGTCGTGCCGCGGGCCAGAACGTGCCGAGCAGCAGGGCGAGTACCGTGAGCGGTGTGAGCACGACGACGGCGTGCACGATGAGCGGGTGGAGGGGCAGTCCCGCGACCTGGAGGACATCCTCCGTGGCGAGCGGGCCCAGGTCCGTGGCATCCATGTCGAGAACACGATGCCCGACCCGTTCCCGGTTCACCGGCATGCCGATCGGTGCTTCGGTGAACCGATCGCGCTCCCGCCTCGTTGTGAAGGGCAGGAGGTGACGGATGCCCCCCGATGACGACAGCCGTCTCGTCGCGTTGTACGACGCGCACGGCCCGTCGGTGTGGCGGTACGTCGTGCACCTCACCGGTGATGCGGCCGGCGCTGACGACATCGTGCAGGAGACGCTGCTGCGGGCGTGGAGGAGCCCCCGGATCCTCGCCCAGGAGCCCGAGTCGACCAGGTCGTGGATGTTCACGGTCGCCCGCAATCTCGTGATCGACGAAGTGCGAAGCGCCCGTCGCCGCCATGAGATCGGGGTGGCCGAACTCCCCGAACGTGCACAGGACGACGCCACCGACGCCCTGTTCGAGAGCCTGCTGGTGGAGGAAGCGCTGACCACGCTGTCGGTGGAGCATCGTGCGGTGATCGTGCACGCCTACTACGGCGGATGCAGCGTGGCCGAGGTCGCGCGGCGCCTCGGCATCCCCGAGGGCACGGTGAAATCACGGTTGCACTACGGACTACGTGCCCTGCGGCTTGCGCTGCAGGAGAAGGGAGTGACGCGATGAACCCGAATCACGCGCGCTTCGCGGAATGGGACTCGGCCTATGTGCTCGGGGCGTTGTCGCCCGCCGAGCGGCGCGAGTTCGAGGAGCACCTCGAGACCTGCGAGGTGTGCACGCGAGCCGTCGCGGAGCTCGCCTCGATGCCCGGGCTGCTCGCCCGGCTCGCCCCCGATCGGGCGAGGGCTCTCGCGGAAGACCCCGACGGGGCATCCGCATCGGCGCCTCGCGACGACCTGCTCGAGGCGGTCCGCCGCGCCGACCGGCGTCGCCGCACGCGGCGCACGCGGTACTGGTGGGGGGCGGTGGCGGCGGCAGCGGCGGTGGCCGTCCTGGCGATCGCACTGCCGCTGAGCCTCGGCCAGCCCGCGACGGCGCGGGAGTCCGTCGCGTTCGAGGCGGCCGCCGACATTCCGCTCACCGCCACGGCCACCCTCACCCAGGTCGGGTGGGGCACGAGGATCGAGCTCGACTGCCGCTACGGCGGCAGCGGCGAGAGTGATGTGGACGTGCCGGCGGGCGGGTGGCCGTACTCGCTCGTGGTCATCGAACGCGACGGCACGCGAAGCGAGGTCTCGAGCTGGCAGGCACGCCCCGGCGCGGGTGCGCGTCTGTCGGCCGCCTCCGCTGTCGACCTCGACGACATCGCCTCGCTCGAGATCCGGGCGATCGCCAGCGGAGAGGTGCTCATGCGCGGCATCTCGGGCGAGGCGCCGGGTCGGTGAACCATTCGGGCCGTCGTCTCGTGTTTCCGACGTGGCCGCGCACGGTGGTCGCGAGCACGAGAGAAGGGTCTTCGCATGAAACTGCGCATCGCAGCCGGACTCGCCGTCGCGGCTCTCGCCGTCGCGCTCACGGGCTGTACGACACCAGCAGCGGAGGAACCGCCCGCCGACACCCCGACCGCGACCGAGAGCGAGGCGCCGGCTGAGTCGTCGTCGGCCGCGCTCACCACGGCCCAGTCCTCGCTCGGCGAGATCGTCGTCGACGGTGAGGGCATGACGGTCTACATGTTCGACAACGACACCCAGGGAGCCGACGCGAGCGTCTGCGAGGGCGAGTGCGCGACCAACTGGCCCGCGGTGACCGCGGATTCCGACAGCCCAGAGGTCGAGGGGGTGACCGGCGAGGTCGGCACCATCACGGGCGTCGACGGCTCCACACAGGTCACGCTCAACGGATGGCCGCTCTACTACTTCATCGGCGACGAGGCCGCCGGCGACACGAACGGCCAGGGCGTCCAGGACGTCTGGTGGGTGCTGACACCGGCCGGCGAGAAGATCGGCGGCTGACGCACGCCCGAGCGGTCGCCCGGCGAGCGCGTCGGGCGCCGCTCAGGCGCGCGCGGGTCGGGGCGCCGCGTGCCGGCCGGCTTCCGTGTACTCACGGCGGCCGGCTGCGGCGACGGCACCGAGGCGCCGATCCAGGGAGCGGCGCTCCGCAGCGCGGACCTCCGCCTCGGTCGCGGTGAACCGGCGGTCGGTCCGGCGGGCGGCGAGGCCGCCCGCGGTGATGGCGCGTGCGAGATCCATGGTTCCGTTCGTTTCGTCGGTGCGGCGGAAATCGGCCGCGTTCTCTCCCATGCTGGTCGCGGTCGCTGCGTGGCGGATCCGGGCAGCCCCGAATGCCCCATCCGGGCGTGCACCGAGTTCAGGGTGCGTCGTCGATGCCGACCTCACGCACCGGTTCGCGTCCCGAGCACGCCTCCGGAACCCATGTCGCCGCACTCGTTTGCGCGATAAACTGAGGATCATTCGCACAGGGAGGTGCAGCATGCTCACCCTCGACGTCCTCACGGTCATCGGATTCATCGTGGCCTTCATCGGAGTGAGCGCCGCCACGGCCGACGTCACCGGTATCGAGAAGCGGCTGCGGCACCTCGACCGGGGCGACCCCGCCACGGCTGAGGCGGTGCGTCGAGCGCAGGCCGTGACCGACCTCGCACGCGGCGGGTTCTTCGGGCTCGAGACGATCGCGATCATCTGCACGCCGTCGCGCCGCAGCCTGCACCTGAGCGGCGACGAAGAGGTCGTGGAACCCGTGACCGTGCTCCCCGAGCAGCCCGCGGCAGTCGCGGCAGTCGCGGCCGCACCTCAGGGGCGGCACCTCGTCGCCAGGCGTGCGCGTCCGCGACGGCGTCTCGTGAGGGGCATCCGACGTCTGTTGACTACTCGGGCGGAGCGAACAGCCCTGGCCACCAGCCGACCGCCAACGGGTAGCCGATGAACGAGATCATGTCGAGCATCCAGTGCGCGATGACGAGCGGCATGGTGCGCCCCCAGCGCTGATAGCACCAGCCGAAGACGATCCCCATCGCGACGTTGCCGACGAACGGCCCGAAGCCCTGGTAGAGGTGGTACGTGCCGCGCAGCAGCGCGCTCGACACGATGGTCGCCCATGGGCCGACGCCGAGTTCGCGCAGCCGCGTGAACAGGTAGCCGACCACGATCACCTCTTCGGTGAGCGCCGCCTTCAGCGCCGCGAGCACGAGGATCGGGACGGTCCACCAGTGTGCGTCGAGCGGTGAGGCGACGACCGCGACGGTCCAGCCCGCGAGTCGTCCGATGGCGTAGAGGGCGATCCCGGGAATGCCGATGACGGCGACGAGCGCGAGGCCGGATGCCACGTCCCGGCCGGGTCGCGTGAAGTCGAGGCCGATGCGGCGGAACGGACTGCGACCGGGTTGCCAGAGCAGGTAGAGTGCGAGCGCCACGACGAACAGTCCGAAGAAGACATCGAGGAACTGGTAGGTGAAGTCGAGCCATTCGCGGCTCGATCGCGATTGGTTGAGCGCCGCAGACTGCTCGGCGAGCGGACGAGTATCGGTGACGCGAGCGACGATCGAGACGATCGAATAGACGGCGGCTGCCCCCAGCGAGAGCCCGAGCACGATGCCCACCTCGAGTCGCAGTCGACTGTCGGAACGCATGCCGCAATCATCGCATGGCGGGTGAGAACGCAACAATCGTGCGTATCGACGACGGAATCCGTCAGTCGCCGAGCGGCAAGGTTGCGCATCGGTAACGGTTTCCGGCTCGAGTTGGCAAGTCTCAGGAACGATTCGTATTGTCGAAGGCACTAAGCGCTCAGGCGGCCACGAACCGTCCTGCTCTCGCGCACATCTCACAGGAGGAACATTGAAGATCAAGAGATTCGGCGTTGCCGCCATTGCTCTTGCTGCCGCCGGCGCTCTTGCGCTCACTGGCTGCTCGACCGGTGAAGCGGAGCCCTCGACCCCGGCCGGTGACCCCGAGGCGATCATCACGACCAACGGCTCCGAGCCGCAGAACCCGCTGATCCCGACCAACACCACCGAGACCGGTGGCGGCAAGATCGTGACGTCGCTCTTCGCGGGCCTCGTCTCGTACGACGCCGAGGGCGCCATCGAGTTCGACATGGCTGAGTCGATCGAGTCCGAGGACTCGCAGAGCTGGACCGTCACGCTCAAGGAAGGCAAGACCTTCACCGACGGCTCGCCGGTCACCGCGAACTCGTTCGTCGACGCGTGGAACTATGGTGCGCTCTACAGCAACGCGCAGAGCGCCTCGTACTTCTTCGACAACATCGAGGGCTTCAGCTACACCGAAGACAGCGAACTCACCGGCCTCAACGTGGTCGACGACCTGACCTTCACGGTCGACCTGGTCGCGCCCGAGGCCGACTGGCCGCTGCGCCTCGGATACACGGCGTACTTCCCGCTGCCCGAGGTCGCATTCGAGGACATCGAGGCCTTCGGCGAGAACCCCGTCGGCAACGGCCCCTACATGTTCGCCGGCGAAGACGCGTGGACGCACGAAGAGAAGATCGACCTCGTGACGAACCCCGACTACGACGGTGTTCGCACGCCGGTCAACGGCGGCCTGACGATCGTCTTCTACACCTCGCAGGACACGGCGTACGCCGACCTGCAGGCGGGCAACCTCGACGTGCTCGACGCAGTGCCCGACTCGGCGCTCGCGACCTTCGAAGACGAGTTCGGCGACCGTGCGGTCAACCAGGCTGCAGCCATCTTCCAGGGCTTCAACATGCCGTACTACCTCGAGCACTGGAGCGGCGAAGAGGGCGAGCTCCGTCGTGCCGCGCTCTCGATGTCGATCAACCGCGACGAGATCACCGACGTGATCTTCCAGGGCACGCGCACCCCGGCCTCCGACTTCACGTCGCCGGTCATCGACGGCTGGTCCGACAGCCTCGCGGGTGCCGAGGTCCTCGAGTTCAACCCCGAAGAGGCGCAGAAGCTCTGGGCCGAGGCCGACGCCATCGCGCCTTACGGTGACACGGTCTTCGACCTCGCCTACAACGCCGACGGCGGCCACCAGGCCTGGGTCGACGCGGTCGTCAACAGCATCGCCAACACCCTCGGTATCGAGGCTGTCGGCAAGCCGTACCCGACCTTCGCCGCGGCGCTCGACGACCGTTCGAACGCGAAGCTGACCGGTGGCACGCGTGCCGGCTGGCAGGCCGACTACCCCTCGCTGTACAACTTCCTCGCGCCGCTGTACCGCACCGGTGCCGGGTCGAACTACGAGGGCTACTCGAGCGAAGAGTTCGAGACGCTGCTCGACGAGGGTGCCGCGGCGCCTGCCGTCGACGAGGCGACCGCCAAGTACCAGGAGGCTCAGGAAGTCCTGCTCAAGGACCTCCCCGCCATCCCGCTGTGGTACTCGAACGTGACCGGCGCTTCGGCCGAGACCGTCGACAACGTGGTGTTCGGCTGGGACTCGGTCCCGCTCTACACCGAGATCACGAAGGGCTGAGACGTAACCCGTCTGTATAATCCCTGAGGCAAGATGTCCGGGGCGGAGACGCCCCGGACATCTTGCTGATCTATGCTCGATTCTTGTGATTGCGGTTCATAATGCTCTCAGCAACAACAACTGAGGAGAGCTGATGCTCTGGTACACCGGTAAGCGTCTCCTCCAAGTCATCCCCGTGCTCCTCGGAGCAACATTCCTCATCTACTTCATGGTCTTCGCCATGCCGGGCGACCCGATCGCGGCGCTCTACGGTGACCGCCCGCCGGCGCCCGGTGTGATCGACCAGATCCGCGAGCAATACCACCTCAACGATCCGTTCATCGTTCAGTACTTCTACTACCTCATCGGCATCTTCCAGGGCGACTTCGGCGTCACCTACTCGGGTCAGTCGGTGAATGACGTCCTGGCTCGCACCTTCCCGGTGACCATTCGCCTTGCCCTGCTCGCGGTCTTCATCGAGATGGTCTTCGGCATCTTCGTCGGCCTCATCAGCGGCCTGCGCAAGGGCGGCATCTTCGACGCGACCGGCCTCGGCGTGAGCCTCGTGCTCATCTCGCTCCCGATCTTCGTCGTCGGTTTCGTCGCCCAGTACTTCCTCGCGATCCAGCTCGGCTGGTTCAGTCCGACCGTCGGGGCCGGTGCCCCGCTCGAAGACCTGATCCTGCCGGCCATCGTGCTGGCGAGCATCAGCTTCGCGCAGATCGTGCGGCTCACTCGGTCATCGGTGATCGAGACGGCCGGACTCGACTTCGTGCGCACGGCATACAGCAAGGGGCTCACGCGACGACGCATCGTCCCCGTGCACATCCTGCGCAACTCGCTGATTCCGGTCGTCACGTACCTGGGTACCGACTTCGGAACGCTGCTCGTCGGTGCAACGGTGACCGAGGGCATCTTCAACGTGCCCGGTGTCGGTCGCACGCTCTTCCAGGCGATCCTTCGCGGCGAGGGCCCCACCATCGTGTCCTTCGTCACGGTCATGGTGCTGCTCTACCTCGTCGTGAACCTGCTGGTCGACCTTCTCTACGCCGTTCTCGACCCGAGGATCCGTTATGCCTGATTCGATAGATACGACAACATCCAAGCCGCGCCCCGAGCACTTCGTCGCTCCGCTCGAAGAGACCCCGCTCGAGGCGATCGACACCATCAAGGCCGAGGGCAAGCCGTCGAACCTCTGGATCGACGCCTGGGCCGACCTGCGTCGGCGCCCCATGTTCTGGATCTCGGCGGCACTGATCCTCGTGATCGTGTTCATCGCCCTGTTCCCCGGCCTGTTCACGAGCGAGCCGCCGAACTCGAACTGCCAGCTCGCCAACAGCAACGGTGCACCCACCGAGGGGCACCCGCTCGGGTTCACCCGTCAGGGCTGCGACGTCTGGTCGCGCATCGTGCACGGCGCTTCGACGTCGCTCTCGGTCGGCATCATCGTGACGATGCTCGTGTTCACGCTCGGTGTGCTCTTCGGCGCCTTCGCGGGGTTCTACGGCGGCTGGGTCGACGGCCTGCTCTCGCGCATCGGCGACATCTTCTTCGCCATCCCCTACATCCTCGCGGCCGTGGTCATCATGTCGGTCCTCGCCGACTATCGGAACGTGTGGGTCATCTCGCTGGCGATCGGCCTCTTCGCGTGGCCGGTCACCGCTCGCGTGCTCAGATCCGAGATATTGCGGGTGAAGAACTCCGACTTCGTGACCGCGGCCACGGCGATCGGCGTCCCGCGGTTCAAGATCATGTGGGCGCACGTCGTGCCGAACTCGATCGCCCCGGTCATCGTCATCACCACGATCGCGCTGGCAGGCGCCATCGTGGCCGAGGCGACGCTCTCGTTCCTCGGCGTCGGCCTGCCTTCCACGTTCATGTCGTGGGGCAACGACATCGCGCAGGCGCAGACGACGCTGCGAACCGCACCGCAGGTGCTGCTCTACCCGTCGATCGCGCTCTCGCTCACGGTGTTCTCGTTCATCATGATGGGTGAAGTCATTCGCGACGCCCTCGACCCGAAGGCGAGGGCACAGCGATGAGCACCCCACTTCTCGAAGTCAAAGACCTCGAGGTCGCGTTCCGCACCCAGACCGGTCTGGTGCAGGCCGTTCGCGGCGTGAGCTTCTCCCTCGAGCGTGGTTCGAGCCTCGCGATCGTGGGCGAATCGGGCTCGGGCAAGTCGACGACCGCGCACGCGATCATCAACCTGCTCCCCGGCACCGGGTTCATCTCGGGCGGCCAGATCCTGCTCGACGGCCAAGACCTCACCAAGGCCAACGAACACGAGATGGAGTCGATCCGCGGTCGCAAGATCGGGTTCGTTCCGCAAGACCCGATGTCGAACCTCAACCCGGTGTGGTCGATCGGCTTCCAGGTCGAGGAGGCGATCCGTGCGAACGGCATCGCCTCCGGCAGGAAGGCGGTCAAGAAGCGCGCGATCGAGGTGCTGAAAGAGGCCGGCCTGCACGACGCCGACCGTCGGCTGAAGCAGTTCCCGCACCAGTTCTCGGGTGGTATGCGCCAGCGCGTGCTCATCGGCATGGGCCTCGCGGCGAACCCGCAACTCCTCATCGCCGATGAGCCGACCTCGGCGCTCGACGTGACTGTGCAGCGAGTCATCCTCGACCACCTCGAATCGCTCACCCGCGAACTCGGTACGACGTTGCTCTTCATCACGCACGATCTCGGCCTCGCGGCCGAGCGTGCCGAGCAGCTGCTCGTCATGTACAAGGGGCAGGTCGTCGAGGCCGGTCCGTCGGTCGAGATCCTGCAGAACCCGCAGCACCCGTACACGCAGCGACTCGTCGCCGCGGCGCCGAGCCTCGCCTCGCGTCGCATCCAGGCGTCGGGCAGCCTCGCCGCGGCCGAGACCGCGATGGCCGCCGATGCGGCGACCGCCGCGGGCGACACGATCGACCTGATCGCGACCGCGGAGCACCGCGCCGAAGTCCTCGAGGCCGCCGCGGCCCAGCCGCCGGCGATCGTCGTCGAGAACCTCACCAAGGTCTACAAGATCCGCGGTGCCGGTGAGTTCACAGCCGTCGACGATGTCTCGTTCCAGATCGCGAAGGGCACCACCACGGCGCTCGTGGGCGAGTCGGGCTCGGGCAAGTCGACGGTGGCGAAGATGCTGCTGAAGCTCGAAGACGCGACGAGCGGCAAGATCGTCGTCGGCGGCAACGACCTCGCCACGGTGAGCAGCAAAGAGATGTTCGCGCTGCGCGGCCGCATGCAGCCGGTCTTCCAAGACCCGTATGGCTCGCTCAATCCGCTGCGCAACATCGGCAACACGATCTCCGAGCCGTTGTCGACGCACAAGGTCGGCACCAAGGCGTCGCGTCGTGAGCGGGTGTTCGAACTGCTCGACCAGGTGTCGCTGCCGCGCACACTCGTCAGCCGGTACCCGAACGAGTTGTCGGGCGGCCAGCGCCAGCGCATCGCGATCGCGCGGGCGCTCGCGTTGAAGCCCGAGATCGTCATCCTCGACGAGGCGGTCTCGGCGCTCGACGTACTCGTGCAGGCGCAGATCCTGCGACTCCTCGCCGACCTGCAGGCCGAGCTCAACCTCACGTACCTCTTCATCACCCACGACCTCGCGGTCGTGCGCGTCATCGCCGACAACGTCTGCGTGATGCAGCGGGGGCGCGTGGTCGAGGCGGCCACGACCGACGAGGTGTTCGACAACCCGAAAGAGCAGTACACCCGCGACCTGCTCGCGGCCATCCCAGGCGCGAACATCCCGCTCGGGGCATAGCTCTCGGCGCCGTTGATCGGCACGCGAACGCCCGGCATCCGTCCTCTCGGATGCCGGGCGTTCGGCGTTCGCAGGCTTCTGCATGGAGCGCACGGTAGGCTATACCGGCGCGCGCCGTCGATTCGGCGTCTCGCGCTCTCCCACAGACCTTCACACAGCGCTTCCCGCGCTCCCATCGTGCCGCCCGTCGCGGCCGCCGGGGCGCTGCGCGAAGCCCACCGATCCCAGAGGACCGAACCATGGCGAACGCCACCCGCAACGACCTGCGCAATGTCGCGATCGTCGCCCACGTCGACCACGGCAAGACCACGCTCGTCGACGCGATGCTGAACCAGACGCACTCGTTCGCCGAGCACGCCCATGTCGAAGAGCGCGCCATGGACTCCAACGAGCTCGAGCGCGAGAAGGGCATCACGATCCTCGCCAAGAACACGGCGATCTCGTACAACGGCGTGCACTCGAACGGCAGCCCCGTCACGATCAACGTCATCGACACCCCCGGGCACGCGGACTTCGGCGGCGAGGTCGAGCGAGGCCTCTCGATGGTCGACGGTGTCGTGCTGCTCGTCGACGCGAGCGAGGGCCCGCTGCCGCAGACCCGGTTCGTGCTGCGCAAGGCCCTCGAGGCCCACATGCCGGTGATCCTCCTCGTGAACAAGACCGACCGTCCTGACGCGCGCATCGACGAGGTCGTCGCCGAAAGCCAGGACCTGCTGCTCGGACTCGCATCCGACCTGGCCGACGACGCTGCGTCTGCTGGAACCGATGGCGACCTCGACCTCGACGCGATCCTCGACGTGCCGGTGGTGTACGCATCGGGACGCAACGGAGCCGCGAGCCACCACAAGCCCGAGAACGGCGAGCTGCCCGACAACGACGACCTCGAGCCGCTCTTCGAGGCGATCCTGCAGCACATCCCGGCGCCGACCTACGATGACGAGCACCCCCTGCAGGCCCACGTCACGAACCTCGACGCGTCGCCGTTCCTCGGCCGCCTCGCGCTGCTGCGGGTGTTCCACGGCACCATCAAGAAGGGCCAGACCGTCGCGTGGGTCAAGCACGACGGCTCTGTGCAGAACGTGCGCGTCACCGAGCTCTTCCTCACCAAGGCCCTCGACCGGTATCCGGCTGAGAGCGCGGGCCCCGGCGACATCGCCGTGGTCGCGGGCTTCGAGGACATCATGATCGGCGACACCCTCGCCGACGCCGACGACGTGCGCCCGCTGCCGATCATCGCGGTCGACGAGCCGGCGATCTCGATGACGATCGGCACGAACACCTCGCCGCTCGTCGGCAAGGTCAAGGGCCACAAGCTCACCGCCCGCATGGTGAAGGACCGCCTCGACCGCGAGCTCGTCGGCAACGTGTCGCTCAAGGTGCTCGACATCGGCCGCCCCGACGCCTGGGAGGTGCAGGGCCGAGGCGAGCTCGCGCTCGCGATCCTCGTCGAGCAGATGCGCCGCGAGGGCTTCGAGCTCACCGTGGGCAAGCCCCAGGTGGTCACGAAGCAGGTCGACGGCAAGACGCACGAGCCCTACGAGCACCTGACGATCGACGCCCCCGAGGAGTACCTCGGTGCGATCACCCAGCTGCTCGCCGCACGCAAGGGCCGCATGGACAACATGTCGAACCACGGCACCGGGTGGGTGCGCATGGAGTTCATCGTTCCGAGCCGCGGACTCATCGGCTTCCGCACCGAGTTCATGACCACGACGCGAGGCACGGGCATCGCGAACGCGATCTCGCACGGCTACGACGCGTGGGCCGGGCAGATCGTCACCCGCAACAACGGGTCGATCGTCGCCGACCGTTCCGGCGTCGTCACCCCCTTCGCGATCATCGCCCTGCAGGAGCGCATGACCTTCTTCGTGAACCCCACCGAAGAGGTCTACGAGGGCATGGTCATCGGCGAGAACTCGCGCGCCGACGACATGGACGTGAACATCACCAAGGAGAAGAAGCTCACGAACATGCGCTCTTCGACGGCCGACACCTTCGAGTCGATGACGCCGTCACGGCAGCTCTCGCTCGAGGAATGCCTCGAATTCGCCCGTGAAGACGAGTGCGTCGAGGTCACCCCGGCGGCGGTGCGCATCCGCAAGGTCGAGCTCGACGCGACCGCCCGCGCACGCGCGACGTCGCGCCTCAAGAAGCAGGGCTGAGCGAGCCTCGAAGCGGATGTCGCGGGCCGAGCCCGCGACATCCGCTTCGGCGTTCCCGCGCCGTTGTTGGCAGAGATCGCTCTCACAGATACTCGGCGGAAATGCATGACGTACGCATGAACCTCCCAGAATGACTGCGTACGGTAGCTGAGATTGTCTCGACCTCGAGGCAATTCCTCGCCTCGAAACCCGGATCGCAGATACGTAACGCTTGATGACTTCCCCCATGCATGGCCGCCGTGCGGCCGCCCCAGCCCCTGCCCGCCCCCGACTCCAGCGCCGCCCCCGCCGCACGGTACGCCCGACGTTCTCGGCCCTCGCCATGTCGTTCGTCGCCGCGATGATGCTCGCCACGAGCGTGCCCGCACTCGCGGTCACCGCGACCGACGGCACCGAGACCGCATCCGTCTACGCGCCCGTCGGCGAAGACACCGTGAGCTACGAACCGCAGGCACTCGAGGTCAGCGAGGAGGCCGTGATCTCGACGCTCGCCGCCGAGTCGTACGACGTCGAAGCGGCCCCGCCGCCCATCGTCGTCGAGGTCCCGAGCGCAGGCTCGAGCGGCGGATCGGTCTCGATCGCCGAGGGCGCCGCCATCGTGTGGCCCGTGACCTCGCATGATCGCCGTGCCTCGGGCTTCGGTCCGCGAAGCGCTCCCTGTGGCGGCTGTTCGACGTTCCACGACGGCATCGACTTCAACCCCGGTGACGGCACCCCGGTCATGTCGATAGCCGATGGCGTCGTCGTGACCGCCACCGAGAACGGCGGCGGCCTCGGCGTGCTCGTCGAGGTGCAGCACAACATCGGCGGCGAGCTCATCACGAGCTCGTACGGGCACATGCAGTACGGCTCGCTCGCGGTGTCGGTCGGGCAGCGCGTGACCGCCGGTCAGCAGATCGGCCTCGTCGGCACGACCGGCCAATCGACCGGACCGCACCTGCACCTCGAGATGTTCGGCGCCGACGGCGTTCGCTTCGACGGGTTCGCCTGGCTCTCGGAGCGAGTCGGCTGATCGATCCGGTGGGTTGAGGAGCGAGCGAAGCGAGCGTCTCGAAACCCGCTCGCCACGCAGCGAGGGTTTCGAGACCCTGGTCTCGAGACGGGCGCTGCGCGCCTCCTCGACCCACCGCCTTCGTCGCTCCTCAACCCACTGAAGTGCTCACGACCCGGTGAACACCGGTTCGCGCTTCTCGAGGAACGCGGCGACCCCCTCGTGCATGTCGTCGGTGCGGAACGCGTCGCGGAACCCCTCGACCTCGAGTCCGCTCGCGGTCGCGGTCGGCGTGCCGGTCGCGGTGACGAGCACCCGCTTGGCGAGGCCCACAGCCGGTGCCGCGTTCTGGGCGACGAGGCCGAGCGTCTCGCGTGCACCGGCGAGCAGGGCGTCGCGGTCGGGGAACCGGCGCACGACGAGTCCGATCTCGACGGCCTCGTCGATGCCGATTCGACGCCCCGAGTAGATGAGCTCCTTCGCGCGGGCGAGCCCGATCGCACGCGGCAGTCGAACGGTGCCGCCGAACCCGGGGATGAGACCGAGCCGCACCTCGGGCTGGCCGAACCCCGAGGCATCCGTCGCGTAGATGAAGTCGCAGGCGAGTGCGAGTTCGAGGCCGCCGCCGAGCGCGAATCCGTCGACGCATGCGATGACGGGCGCCGGGAGCGCCTCGATGACGGCGGCGAGCCGATGCCCGAGCAACGCGGTCGCCTCGCCCTGCTCGGGCGTGAAGCCCGCGAGCTCGCGGATGTCGGCCCCGGCGACGAACGCGCGCCCGCCCGCGCCGACCAGGATCACGCCGCGCACGGCGGCACCCTCGGCGGCGAGGGCGCCGAATGCCTCGGCGAGGGCGGTGAGCACCGCGGGGGAGAGGGCGTTGAGGGCCTTCGGACGATCGATGATCACCGTCGCGATCGCGCCGTCGCGCTCGATGCGCACATCCGTGCTGCCCGCGGTGTCATCGGTCGTGGTCTCGGTCATCGTCGTCGATCCTCTCCATGCGACAGGGCGTCGGCACCACGCTACGGCATGGGGTCGGCTCATCCCACGTCGGTAGAATCGGAGCGGCGGCCGGCCGATGTCGCTCGATGCCGCCGCCACACTCGATGAGGGAGCCACCATGCCCACCACCGCATTCGCCCGCCGGGCCGCTGCCGCAGCAGCGCTCGCCGCCCTGACCTCGGCGCTGCTCACGGGCTGCTTCTCGAACCCCGTCGAAGACCTCGTCGACCAGGGCGTCGAAGACGCCGTCGAGGGCGCCACCGGCGGCGACGTGAGTCTCGGCGGGGATTTGCCCGCCGGCTTCCCCGAGTCCATCCCGCTCATCGAGGGCGAGGTCGGGTTCAGTGCGGGGGCGGGTGGCGAAGAGGGTTGGATCGTGATCATCAACTCGACTGCGGCCGACCCCATGGCCGACGCAGCGGCCGCGCTCGAAGGCGCCGGATTCACGAAGGACACCGAACTCTCGGGCGGTGGCGGCGGCGCGGTCGTGTACTCCGACGGTGAGCACGTCGTGCTGCTCGCCGGCGAGGGCGAGACCGTCACGTACACCGTCACCCCGCAGCCGGCGCAGCAGTGAGCGTCGCACCGAGCGCCCCGTCGTCGTCTGGCTCGTCGTCGAGCACCGCCGCCGAGGCGTCGAGCGGAACCGTCGGCGGCCGCATCGGCACCCTCCTGGTCGCCCTCGCCATCGGGGTCCTGTACGGCGCCGTCGCGACCATCGGTCACCGCGCCACACTGCGCATCGGCGAGGTGGCGATCCCGTGGGGCCTCGTCGCCGCGCTCGTGGGCGTCACGGCGCTCATCCTCGGCATCCGCCTCGTCGTGCCCGGCCGTTCGACGGCTGCCGCCGCGGCGGCGGGCGTCGTGATCGCCATCGCGCTGCTCACGCTTCCGGGTCCGGGTGGCTCGGTGCTGGTGGTCGGCGACCTCTCGGGCACCATCTGGAGCATCGCCCCCGCGCTCATCGCCGTGTTGGTGGTCGCCTGGCCCGAGCTGCCGGCCCGGCGACGCCCCGACACACCCCGTCACCCAGACACCGGCAGCCATCCAGCCGCCGACGGTCGTGCAGACGCCTAGACTGGAATCCCAGCCCTTCCGAAGGAGCGCCGAACAGCCGTGACCTATGTGATCGCCCTGCCGTGTGTCGACGTCAAAGACCGTGCCTGCATCGACGAGTGTCCGGTCGACTGCATCTACGAGGGTGAACGCTCGCTCTACATCCACCCCGACGAGTGCGTCGACTGCGGTGCCTGCGAGCCGGTCTGCCCGGTCGAGGCGATCTACTACGAAGACGACCTGCCCGAGATGTGGGCCGACTACTACAAGGCGAACGTCGAGTTCTTCGACGACATCGGCTCGCCCGGCGGCGCCGCGAAGGTCGGCGTCATCGCCAAGGACCACCCCGTCATCGCCGCACTGCCGCCGCAGGCGCACTGATCGTGGGGCGTGCGGCGCTTCCCGACTACCCGTGGGATCTCATGACGCCCTTCCGGGTGCGCGCCGCCGCGCATCCCGACGGCGTGGTCGACCTGTCGATCGGGTCGCCGGTCGACGGGACTCCGGCGATCGTGCGCGAGGCACTCGCCGCGGCCACCGATGCGCACGCATACCCGCCGACCGTCGGCACCGATGAGTTGCGGGCGGCGATCGTCGAGTGGTTCGAGCGGCGACGCGGGGTCACCGGCCTGACGCCGGAGCACGTGCTGCCCACTATCGGTTCGAAGGAACTCGTCGCCCTGCTGCCGTTCCTGCTCGGCCTCGGCGAGGGCGACGTGGTGGTGCATCCGCGTGCCGCGTACCCGAGCTACGAGATGGGTGCCGTGCTCGTGGGTGCGACCGCGATGGCTTCCGACGATCCCGCCTCCTGGCCCGCGGCGACGAAGCTCGTGTGGCTCAACAGCCCGGGCAACCCCGACGGGCGGGTGCTCACGGTCGACGAGCTCCGGGCAGCCCGCGAGCGTGCGCTCGAGCTGGGTGCCGTCATCGTCGGCGACGAGTGCTACGCCGAGCTCGGCTGGCAGGGTGAGTGGACCGACGGCCCGGTGCCGAGCCTGCTCGATCCGCGCGTCGTCGGCGACAGCCGTCGCGACACCCTCGTCATCTACTCGCTCTCGAAGCAGTCGAGCATGGCCGGGTACCGCACGGCGTTCGTCGCCGGATGCCGCACCGTGATCGCTCGGCTCACGGCGGTGCGCAAGCACGCAGGGCTCATGCTGCCGCAGCCGCTGCAGCACGCGATGATCGCGGCGCTTCGCGACGACGTGCATGTGGCCGAGCAGAAGCAGCGCTACCGCGCGCGCCGCGACCTGTTGAAGCCTGCACTCGAGGCGGCGGGGTTCCGCATCGACCACAGCGAGGCGGGGCTCTACCTCTGGGCCACCGAGGGTCGCGACGCGTGGGACTCGATCGGCCGTCTCGCCGACCTCGGCATCGTCGGCGGACCGGGCCACTTCTACGGGGTGCACTTCCCCGAGCACGTGCGGCTCTCGCTCACCGCGACCGACGAGCGCGTGCAGGCTGCGGCGTCGAGGCTGCGGGCGGCCGCGCGCCCGTAGCATCCGTCTGTGCGCCTCTCCAACGGATGGCCGATTCTCTTGGCGGATGCGACAGTGTGCCGATGGCACGTCTAGGCTGTATCTCGGGCTGCGCGCCGACCGGCGCGCCGCCAGAAGGCAGGTGACCGCGCAAGTGACGATCACAGGAGGCGCCGTGAGCGACGTCGTGAACAATGCAGAGGGGCAGAACCCCGCAGCTGCAACGCTCTCATTCCCCGGCGGGCGGGCCGAGTTCCCGATCCAGCGGTCGGTCGACGGCAACTCGAGCCTCGACCTCGGCACCTTCACCCGCCAGACCGGGCTCACCGCCCTCGACTACGGTTTCGTGAACACCGCCTCGACGCGGTCGGCCATCACCTACATCGACGGCGAACAGGGCATCCTGCGCTACCGCGGCTACCCGATCGAAGAGCTCGCCGAGCACTCGACCTTCCTCGAGGTGGCGTGGCTCCTCATCTACGGCGAGCTGCCCACCGCCGACCAGCTCGCCGAGTTCGACGAGAAGGTGCGCCGCCACACCCTCTTGCACGAAGACCTCAAGCGCTTCTTCTCAGCGCTGCCCCACACGGCGCACCCCATGTCGGTGCTCTCGAGCGCGGTCTCGGCGCTCTCGACCTACTACGAGGACTCGATCGACCCGCACGACCCCGAGCACGTCGAGCTCACCACGGTGCGCCTGCTCGCGAAGCTGCCCGTGATCGCGGCGTATGCCCACAAGAAGAGCGTGGGGCAGGCGTTCCTGTACCCCGACAACTCGCTCGACTTCGTGCCCAACTTCCTGCGGCTGAACTTCGGCAACATGGCCGAGCGCTACGTCGAAGACCCGACGCTCGCGAAGGCCCTCGACCGGCTGCTCATCCTGCACGAAGACCACGAGCAGAACGCATCGACCTCGACCGTACGTCTCGTCGGATCGACCGGAGCGAACCTCTACGCCTCGATCTCGGCCGGCATTCAGGCGCTCTCGGGCCCGCTGCACGGCGGCGCCAACGAGGCCGTGCTCGCGATGCTCGCGCGCATCCGCGACTCGGGCGAGGGCGTCGGCAAGTTCGTCGAGCGTGTGAAGAACAAGGAAGACGGCGTGAAGCTCATGGGCTTCGGGCACCGCGTCTACAAGAACTACGACCCGCGCGCGAAGATCGTCAAGCAGTCGGCGAACGAGGTGCTCGCCGGTCTCGGCGTCAGCGACCCGCTGCTCGACATCGCGCAGGAGCTCGAGCAGTTCGCGCTGCAGGACGACTACTTCAAAGAGCGCCGTCTGTACCCGAACGTCGACTTCTACACCGGAGTCATCTACAAGGCCATGGGCTTCCCGACCCGCATGTTCACGGTGCTGTTCGCCATCGGACGCCTGCCCGGCTGGATGGCGCACTGGCGCGAGATGAACCTCGATCCGGCCACCAAGATCGGCCGCCCCCAGCAGCTGTACATCGGCGAACCCGAGCGGCACTACCCCGGCATCTGAACGGGCGCGGCCTCACGGCCGGCCATCGACCTCTCGTGTTCCGGTGCCCGCTGCGGTCGCGGGTCGAGATGCACTCCGGCGAGCATGCATCGAACCGAGCCGCCCGCGAGCTCGATCGTCGGCACGTCGAGCGGCAGCAGTCGTGCACTGCGTTCGATGAGGGCGCGCTGATCTGCGGTGAGCGCATCGTGAGCGCGGCGTGAGAGCGCCAGCACGCGACCGTCGCGCGCCTCGAGCTCGACGGTGTTGCCGCAGAACTCGTCGAGTTGCGAGGTCGTGAGTGCGATGACCGCGCGACGTCCGCGACCGGCGAGCCGGTCGGCGACTTCGATGCGGCGCACGGGTGATGCGATCGCGTCGAGGCAGACCAGGGCGAACTCGGTGGCCACGGCCATCATGACGTTGGTGTGGTAGATCGGGATGCTTCGAGCGTCGGACGCGTCGAACACCATCGGTTCGTACCCGAAGTTGGTGCAGAACCGTTCGAGGGCCAACGGGTCGGCGCGGTTCGACCGCGTCGCGTACGCGATGCGGTACTCATGATCGAGCACCATGGCGCCGGTGCCCTCGAGGAACACGTCGTCGTATTCGAGCCCCGAGTAGTCGATGACGTCCTGCACCCGGTACTGCGCCTTCAGGAACTCGACGATGTCGCCGCGTCGCTCGAGCCGCCGATTCGGCGTGAACATCGGGTAGAGGGCGACGTGGCCGCCCGAGTGCGTCGAGATCCAGTTGTTGGGGAAGACGCTGTCGGGCCGGTCGTCGCGCTCGTCGTCGAAGAGGTGCACGGTGACGCCGGCCGCGTCGAGCGCGTCGGCGGCGCGGGAGACCTCGTCGAAGGCGGATGCCGCGACTCGGGCGAGGTCGAGGCCTTCGGCGTCGGTCTGGAAGCCGTTGTCGGCCAGCGTCGCCTCGTTCGGGCGGAAGCGGTGCGGCCGCACCATGACGACCGCCGACGGTGCCTGGACCGACATGGCTCAGCCCACCGGCGAGAACGCGCCGACGAGCCCGAAGAGGTCCTTCGGGTCGTCTGGGTCGGCCACGAGATCGATCTCCTGCGCGTATCCTGTGCCCACCACGCGGTCGCGCACGTAGCGCAGGGCCGAGAAGTCCTCGATCGCGAAGCCGACCGAGTCGAACACGGTCACCTGTTCGTCGCCGGTGCGGCCAGGGGCCCGCTCGGTGAGCACCTCCCAGAGTTCGGTGACCGCGAAGTCGTCGCCTCGCTGCTGGATCTCGCCCTCGATGCGGGTCTGCGGGGTGTACTCGACGAACACCGCGCTGCGGTCGAGGATCGCGGCGTCGAGTTCGGTCTTGCCGGGGCAGTCGCCGCCGATCGCGTTGAGGTGCATTCCGGGCCGCACGAGCTCGTCGGGAATGACCGTGGCACGGGCCTTGTCGGCGGTGCACGTGGTGACCACGTCGGCGCCGTCGAGGGCTTCGGCGACGCTGCCGGCGACCTCGATCGTGAAGCCGAGGGGCAGCAGGTTGCGGGCGAGCTTCGCGACGGCATCGGGGTCGACGTCGTAGACGCGCAGTCGCTCGATGCCGAGCGTCGTGCGGAAGGCGAGGGCCTGGAACTCGGCCTGGCTTCCTGCGCCGATCATCGCCATCACCCGCGAGTCGGGGCGGGCGAGTGCGCGGGCGGCGAGCGCCGACGTGGCCGCGGTGCGCAGTGCCGTGAGGATCGTCATCTCGGCGAGGAAGTTCGGGTAGCCGTTGTGCACGTCGGCGAGGACGCCGAACGCGGTCACCGTCTGGTAGCCGCGTGCCGGGTTCGACGGGTGTCCGTTGACGTACTTGAAGCCGTAGGTCTCGTGGTCGCTCGTGGGCATGAGCTCGATGACGCCGAACGGCGTGTGGCTCGCGACCCGAGGCGCCTTGTCGAACGACTCCCAGCGCCGGAAGTCGCGGTCGAGCTCGTCGACCAGGCCGGCGATCACCTGCTCGGGCCCCGAGCTCGCCACCCAGGCGGCCATGCTGCGTACATCGACGAAACTCGTCATTGCGGTCCTCTCGGTCGTGCATCGAGCCTAGATTTCGGCGATATGCAACGGCAACGCCAGAAGCGTGCACGAATCGTCGCGAAGCTGCGCAGAACGTAAAGAGCAGCTGTACGATCTGTGCATGACAGTGCTCGACGATCTCGACCGGCGGCTGCTCGCCGCGTTGCGCGAAGACGGGCGAGCGCCGGTGGCGAGCCTCGCACGCACCCTCGGCGTGGCACGGGCGACCGTGAACAGCCGCATCGATCGGCTCGTGGCATCCGGAATCATCGTCGGATTCTCGGTGCGCGTACGCGACGAGCTCGAACCGCTCGCCATCCACGCGATCTCGCTCATCGAGGTCGAAGGGCGCACGACCGACGACGTCATCTTCGGGCTGCGCGGCATGCCCGAGGTGATCGCGCTGCACACGACGAATGGCGGGTGGGACCTCGTGGCCGAGCTGCGCACCGAGAACCTCGCCGAGTTCGACCGTGTGCTCGGGCGCATCCGGTCGATCGACGGCGTCGTGAACAGCGAGACGAGCCTGCTGCTGAGCTCGGTGCTCCGGTAGTCGTCAGCCCGCGGTGAGTCGGCGGTCGCAGGCGGTCAGCCGGCCGTCAGCCGACAGGGCGCAGCTGCAGGGTGTCATTCGCGGCATCCTGCACGGCATTGATGGTGAACGGCCACGGGCGCAGCTCGCCGCGCTGCCACAACGGCGCCTGGTCGTCGTAGTGAGGGTTGAATGCGTGACCCGACGCCCCGGTGAGGTTGATCCAGCGTGATTCGTCGAGGTCGTCGAGGTCGACGATCATGCGCATCGACGGCACCCAGTCGACGCCGTAGCCGAGCGTCGCGTCCCACCCGATCGCGTTGACGATCGACGAGCCGCCGCCGAGTTCGTAGGGTCCGCGGTTGAAGAGCCACTCGATCGGCCCGATGCCCGACTCGCCGAAGCTCGCGTTGGTGAGGGTCAGCGTGTGCAACTCGCCCCAGCGCCAGCCGTCGGGGTTGTCACCCATGAGGGCGGACGCCTCGGTCCACGCGGCGGCGAGCGCCCCGGCGATCACGGCGTCGCGGCCCGTGTCGCCCGTGCTGCTGCTCCACCACTTCGAATCGGGTTCGCCGAGCAGTGTGCCGACGACCTTGTACCAGCGGTCGCCGCCCTGGGGTCGGGTGGGTTCGGGCAGCGACGCGAACATGTCGTCGAGCAGGGTGCGCCAGAAGACGGCGAAGTAGGCCGCCTCGGCGCTCTCGACGTCGGCGCGGCCGTTCCAGCCGTCGAGCAGGGCGGCGCCGCGGGCGGCGTCGCCGTCGAGGTCGAGCTCGCCGATCAGCGGCAGGAAGGTCGACGCGTTCGCGTCGGCGGTGTCGAGCTGCATCTCGGCGAGGTCGTCGGCGGACAGTTTGCCGCCGTCGGCGAGGCGCTCGCGGATGAGCCGGTCGATGCCCACGGCGCGGTAGCCGTGGTCCCAGTCCTCGGTGAGCAGCGGGCCGTCGGGGCCGGCGGCCGGGTTGTTCGCGGTCACGATGTAGCCGGCGGCGGGATTCAGCACCGAGGGCAGGTCGTCGAATGCGATGCTGTCCGACCATCCGTTCGCGCTCGTCCACCCGGGCAGGGGCACCGTGCCATCGCCCGACAGGCGCACGGGGATGTCACCGGGCGCCTGGTACCCGATGTTTCCGGAGTCGTCGGCGTAGATGAGATTCTGCGAGGGCACGTCGAAGAGCTCGGCCGCGGCGCGGAACCCGTTCCAGTCGCGCGCCCGGTTCATCGCGAAGACCGCCTGCGGCGTCGTGCCTGCCGTGAGCGCGGTCCACTGCAGCGACACCTCGTAGTCTCCGTCGGGCGAACCGGATGCCGCGGGGTAGTCGGCTGCGACGTCGCCGAAGTCGTCGCTGATGTCGGTGACGATCGGGCCGCGTGCAGTCGAGCGAACCGTGATCGTGACGGGCTCGCCGCCCGCCACCTCGATGGTCTCTTCGCGGGTGGTGAGCGGCACCTGTGCGCCGTCGAGCTCGTAGGTGTCGCCATCGACGCGTTCGATGAACAGGTCGGCGACGTCGGGGCCGAGGTTCGTGAACCCCCAGGCGATGCGGTCGTTGTGGCCGATGATGACGCCGGGCAGCCCCGAGAATGTGTAGCCCGAGACGTCGAAGGCGCAGTCGTCGCGCACCTCGGCGCAGTGCAGGCCCATCTGCGTCCAGATCGAGGGCATGGCCGGCCCGAGGTGCGGGTCGTTCGCGAGCAGCGGCTGGCCGGACTCGGTGAGCGCACCGGAGATCACCCACGAGTTCGAGCCGAGATCGCCACCCTCGGGACCGAGCAGTTCGGGCAACCCGTCGATCGCCGCGCTGAGGGAGGTGAGGGCGTCGCCGATGCCGGCGGGTGGGTCATCCGCCTCCTCGCCCGCGTCGGCGTCGAGCGGGTCGGCGGCCGGCTCGGACCCTGCGGCCCCGAGCGGCGTGATCGACGTCGCGGCGGGAGCCGCGGCGAGCGGCCCGCCGACGATCGTGGGCACCTCGCCCCACGCGAACTCGGGATGCAGGAAGTCGACCTCTTCGGGCGTCAGCGTCGTGGCGAGCAGGGCACGATCGATCTCGTCACCGAGGTTCGAGCGCAGGTCCCAGGCCATGGCCTTGAGCCACGCGATCGAGTCGATCGCCGACCACGGCTCGGGGGAGTAGCCGGGATTCTGCAGTGCGAGCACGGCGTACTCGAGCGAGAGGTCGGCGCCGCCGCGTTCGTCGAGGTACGCGTTGACGCCGTCGGCGTAGGCGTCGTAGTAGGACTTCGATGCGGGGTCGAGCAGTTCGTATTCGCGCTCGGCGATGCCGCGCCAGTCGAGGGTGCGGATGAAGGCGTCGGTGCCGACCTGCGACTCGCCGAACAGCTCGGCGAGTCGGCCTGCGGTGACATGGCGGCGGAAGTCCATCTCCCAGAAGCGGTCTTGCGCGTGCACGTAGCCCTGCGCGAAGAAGAGGTCGTGGTCGGTCTCGGCGACGAGCTGCGGAATGCCCGCGTCGTCGCGGTACACGGTCACCGACGCGGTGAGGCCCGGCACGTCCACGCGGCCGCTCGTCGTGGGGAACGAGCGCTGCACGGTCCACCACCCGACGCCCGCGGCGACCGCGGCGAGCACGAGCACGGTGACGAGCAGGCCGATCAGGAAGCTGAGCCCTCGATGCCTGCTGGTTCTGGGTGCGTCGGTACCCACGTCACTCCTTCGTGCTGCGTGATCGGAAGCACCACTGTATCCGAGGAATGGCGGGACTCCCGTCGGTCGAGTGGGCGCGCCAGCGCCGCCGGTCGAGTCGGCGCGCCAGCGCCGTATCGAGACCTGTGCTCAGGCGTGCAGCGCGGCGTTCAGGGTCACGCCTTCGCCCGAGCGCGACAACGCCTCGACCTGGCCGTTCAGCGAGTTGCGCCGGAACAACAGGTTCGGCACCCCGGAGAGCACGACGGCCTTGACGGTGCTCGGCCGTTCGCCCTTGCCGCCGAGCAGCACGATCTTGGTGCCGGCGGTGACGTAGAGGCCCGCCTCGACGACCGAGTCGTCGCCGATCGAGATGCCGATGCCCGAGTTCGCGCCGAGCAGCGCGCGCTCGCCGATCTCGATGCGCTGGGTGCCGCCGCCCGAGAGCGTGCCCATGATCGACGCGCCGCCGCCGATGTCGCTGCCGTCGCCCACGACGACGCCCTGCGAGATGCGCCCCTCGACCATCGAGGTGCCGAGGGTGCCGGCGTTGAAGTTCACGAAGCCCTCGTGCATGACGGTCGTGCCGGGTGCGAGGTGCGCGCCGAGGCGCACTCGGGCGGCGTCGGCGATGCGCACGCGGTCGGGCGTGACGTAGTCGAGCAGCCGCGGGAACTTGTCGAGCCCCTCGGCGTGGATTCCGGCGCGCTGCAGCGCCGGCCGCAGACGGGTGAAGTCGTCGGGATGCACCGGCCCTGCGTTCGTCCACACGACCGAGGGAAGGTGCGCGAAGATGCCATCGAGGTTGATCGTGTTCGGGCGCACGACGAGGTGCGACAGCAGGTGCAGGCGCAGGTACGCGTCGGCCGTGCCCGCGGGCGCGGCGTCGAGGTCGATCGTGAGATCGACGGCTTCGACGGTGACGTTGCGTCGCTCGTCGGACCCTACGAGGGCGAGATGCTCTGGTGCGAGAGCGGATGCCTCGCCGCCGCTTTCGACCACCAGGCCGGGGTTCGGGAACCACGCGTCGAGCACTATGCCGTCGGCCGCGACGGTCGCGAGACCGGCGCCGTGGGCAGTGCGGACAGGAGCGGTGGCGGCATCGTTCGCGGGCATGCTTCAAGCGTAGCGAGGCGGCTCGGGCGTGTGACGCTGGGAGGCACCTGGGGTGGGTGCAGCGCGTGCCTAGCCGGCCACCGTGCTCTGCTCGTCGGGCGCGAGCCGGGTGGGGGCGTCGATCCGGGCACGCCTGAAGGTCTCAGATCCCGGGGCGGCGCTCCGCGTGGAGCCGCCACCTTCGGTGAGCGTGTCGGTGTACCACCGGCGCAATGCGATCGGCCCGTCTCGCCGGAAGACCTCGACCTGTCGTTGCGCACCGGTGCCGCGTGCGCGGATGCGTGCGAGCGACTCGGTGACGAACGCGAGATCGTCGTGCCCGACGAGAGCAGAGCCGATGTAGTCGACGAGCGCGTCGGCAACCGACCACGCCGTCGCGGGATCGCCCGTGAAGGGGTCGGCGAGATCGGCGGCCATGCCGTTGCGTGCCGCCAGCCAGAGCGAGCCGTCGAGGATCTCCTGCGGAAGGCGAGTGAGCGGTGGGGTCTCGAGGACGGTCGCGACGATGGAACGCGTGAGCACCGCCGCCAGCAGCGACTCCGCCGCGGTCAGCTGCGCGTCGAAGACGCGCACTTCGATCGTGGGGAACCGCTCGGACAGTCTCGCGGCCCAGCCGAGCGCCTGCAGGTCGGTGATGGCGCCCGTCGCGACCAGGGCACGCGAGCGAGCGGCGTAGTCCTCAGCGTCGGCGAACTGCGGAGGGCATCCCATCGTCGGCAGTCGCCGCAGGATCAGCGTGCGCCAGCTCGCGAACCCGGTGTCATGACCGCGCCAGAACGGAGCGTTCCCGGTGAGGGCCAGCAGGCACGGCAACCAGAGTCGCACCCCGTTGAGCGCACGCACGCCGGCTTCGCGGTCTTCGACCTCGACGTGCACATGGAGCCCGTTCACCTGGTGGTCGATCACGAGGCCGCCGAAGTTGCGGGCGATGCGCCGGTAGCGCTCCTTCTCGGTGACCATCGTCGACGAGTCGCACGCATCGAACGGCGTCCCGCTGCCGACCGCGACGACATCGAGGTCCTGCGCGATCGAGGCGAGCTCCCTTCTGAACCCGTGCAGCTCGGCGGCGGCGCGCCGCAGATGCCGGTGGATCGAGGTCGCGTATTCGACCTGGGCGGCCAGGAACTCACCCGTGACGCGCTCACCATACGCGCCGTCGCGCAGCGTGCGCAGCATGCGCTCGCCCAGCGCCACCGGAGCCAGCCGGTGGCGATCGAGGACCATGAACTCCTCTTCGATGCCGAAGCGCCTCATGCGCCGCAACCCCTCGCCAACGTGATCACGCCGTGCCGACGTGATCTGTCCCATCCAGTGTGCGGCCGCGGCGTCGGTGGCGGAAGGGGTTGACTGCCACATGGCACGCCCGATCAACGCCCATAGACTTGGGGGATGCCCGCCGAGACTCCGACCTCGCTCGACCTGTCCGCCGACTCCGTCGCGCTCACACGGGCGATCTGCGACGTGCCGAGCGTCTCAGGTGACGAGACGACCCTGGCCGACCTCGTCGAGTCGGCACTCGGCGGGGCATCCCATCTCGAGATCATCCGCGACGGCGACACGGTCGTCGCGCGCACGAACCTCGGCCGCGACCGCCGGGTCGTGATCGCCGGGCACCTCGACACGGTGCCGATCAACGCGAACCTGCCGACCCGCTTCGAGACCGTCGACGGCGTCGACTACCTCTGGGGGCGCGGCACCGTCGACATGAAGGCCGGTGTCGCCGTGCAACTGAAACTCGCAGCCGAGCTCACCGAACCCATCGTCGACCTCACATGGATGTGGTACGACCACGAAGAGGTCGCCGCAGGGCTCAACGGCCTCGGGCGGCTCGCGGGCAACCGCCCCGACCTGTTCGAGGGCGATTTCGCCATTCTCGGCGAACCGTCGAACGGGCAGGTCGAGGGCGGGTGCAACGGCACCCTGCGCGCCGAGGTGCGCGCCGCCGGGCTGCGGGCGCATTCGGCGCGCAGCTGGGTCGGCGAGAACGCGATCCACAAGCTCGCGCCTGCGCTCACCCGCCTCGTCGAGTACGAGGCTGAGACCGTCGACGTCGACGGGCTCGCCTACCGCGAGGGACTGAACGCCGTGGTCGTGCGGGGCGGTGTCGCGGGCAACGTCATCCCCGACGAGGCCGTGCTCGACGTGAACTACCGATTCGCTCCGAGCCGCAGCCTGGCCGAGGCATCCGAGTTCGTGCGCGAGTTCTTCGACGGCTTCGAGGTGACCGTGGTCGATGGTGCCGAGGGAGCCCGGCCCGGACTCGACGCGCCGCTCGCGCAGCAGTTCGTGCGTGCGGTCGGCGCCGAGGCCCGACCCAAGTACGGGTGGACCGACGTCGCGCGGTTCAGTGCCCTCGGCGTGCCCGCCGTGAACTTCGGCCCCGGAGATCCGCTGAAGGCGCACGCCGACGACGAACGCGTCGCCCTCGACCAGATCCGCTCGACCGAGCACGCCCTGCGGGCGTGGCTCACGGGTGCGGCGCACTGACCGGTCGCGCATGAGCACCTCGCAGGCGGCCGCGCGCGAGCACGACCCGTTCCGCGCGACGCGCTGGTCGATGCGCGTGCGGTGGCGGCTCACGCCGTGGTGGGCGAAGGTCATCGCCATCTACCTCGGCGCCCGGCTCATCACGACGACGATCGTGCTCGTGCTCGCGAGCGGGCAGGCTGCGAACCCGTGGACCGGCCCGAAACCCGGGTACTTCGAATACGCGAACCTGTGGGACGCCCGGTGGTACCAGATCATCTGGATCGGCGGCTACCCGCGCGAGCTGCCCGTCACCGACGCCGGGCAGGTCGGCGAGAACGCGTGGGCGTTCCTGCCGGTCTTCCCCGTGCTGTCGGGGCTGCTGACGTGGCTCGGGCTGCCGTGGAACGTGGCATCCGTCACCATCGCCGTGCTCGCCGGGCTCGGCGCGGCACTCGTGCTGCACCGCCTCATGTCGCGATTCCTCGAACCCGACCGCGCGCTGTTCGCGGTCGTGCTGTTCGCCGTCGCGCCGGTGTCGCCGATCATGCAGTTCGGGTACGCCGAATCGCTCGGATTCCTGTGGCTCGCGCTCGCGCTGCTGCTGCTGGTCGACCGGCGATACGGATGGCTCGTGCCCGTGCTCACGGCGTGGGCGTTCACCCGGCCCGGGGCGCTGGCGTTCGCCCTCACGCTCGGGTTGCACTGGGTGTGGCGGTGGTGGCACCGTGGGCGCGACCCGTTCCCGATGCGCGAGCGCATGGTCGCGGCGTCCGTCACCGCCTTCGCGGTCGTCGTGGGATTCGCGTGGCCGGGAATCGTGTGGCTCGTGACCGGCGAATTCGACGGGTACATGGCGACCGAGCTCGCGTGGCGTTCGGCCTACATCGGGTATCACGAGCTCGTGCCGTTCACCGCGTGGTTCCAGGGTGCCGCGTGGTGGGCCGAATGGGTGCGGCTGCCCGCATGGCTCGGCATGGCGGCCGTCGTCGTGTTCGTCGTGAGCTTCGCGGTGATGCTGTTCCTGCCCGCGGTCAAGCGGCTCGGCATCGACATCAGGCTGTGGCTCGCGAGCTACGGGCTCTACCTGCTCGCGGTGTTCTTTCCGCAGTCGAGCACCTTCCGCATCCTCGCGCCGATGTTCCCGCTGGTGGGGGCGCTCGCCGTGCCGCGGGCGCGGTGGTACCGGTGGGCGATCGTCGTGGTGTTCGTCGCGCTGCAGGTCGGCTGGCTGATGATCGCGTGGGGCATCGACGGCGTCGACTGGACTCCTCCCTGATCGGCCCGGGAAACGCCTACCGGTTTCAGGGCTGCGGCACCTTCATGCGAGCTCATGGAATGGCCCCCGGATTCCGGGCGATTTCCCAGCACCGCCGCTGATGACAGATAATGGAATCTCAGCCACGAAAGGGGAGCTCAATGGCGGCCATGAAGCCACGCACCGGAGACGGGCCTATGGAGGCTGTGAAAGAGGGTCGACTCATCATCGTGCGGGTTCCGCTCGAGGGTGGAGGCCGTCTCGTCGTCTCGGTGAACGACGCTGAGGCCAAGGAGCTCTACGACGTCCTCGGTGGCGTCGTGAACCCTGCCTGAGTCACACCTACGTCAACGGGCCCCGAGGAGACTCGGGGCCCGTGGTGTTTCCAGCGCGTGGGTCGAGGAGGCGCGTCCTCAACCCGCGGAAGCCGTCTCAGGCGCCGAGCTTGACGATCTGCAGGAGGCCGTCGCCCGCGGGCGAGATCGCCGTCGCGACCGCAGTCGACGCGGCGAGCTCGCCGATCAGCGTGCGGAACGCGCTCGCGGCCTCGTCGCGCTTCGACGGGTCGGCGACCCGGCCCTTCCACAGGGCCCGCGCCACGAGCACGCAGCCGCCCGGCTTCGCCAGGCGAAGGCCATGCTCGGCGTACTCGATCACCGACGGTGCATCGGCGTCGACGAAGACGATGTCGTACGAGCTCTCGTTCATGCGGGGGAGCACCTCGCCCGCCCGCCCCGCGATGAGCCGCACTCGCGCCGGGGCGATGCCGGCGTCGGCGAAGTGCGCTCGTGCGTGCTGCTGGTACTCGTTCTCGGTGTCGATCGAGGTGAGTTGTGCGCGCGGCGACGCCTGCAGCATCCACAGGCCCGAGACGCCGACACCCGTGCCGACCTCGATGATCGAGCCCGCCCGGGTCGACGCGGCGATGACCGCGAGCTGCGCACCGACCGCCGGCGAGACCGGTTCGACGCCGAGCTCGAGCGACTGCTGGCGGGCCTTCACGATGGGCTCGGACTCGACGACGGACTCGTCGACGTACTTCCAGTTCAGGTCGTGATCGGACACGTTTCTCGGCTCCCGGGTGAATCTCTCGAGTCCCCAGCCTAAAGGTGAGGAGACGTGGCGTTCGTACGCCTCGCCGCCGACTATCCTGTAGGGATGTTCGGTCTGACGTTCGAGAAGCTCCTCATCATCGGGGTGATCGCCGTCTTCCTGCTCGGCCCTGAACGGCTGCCGCACTACGCCGCGCAGCTCGGGCGGCTCGTGCGCTCGCTGCGCGACATGGCGACCGGGGCGAAAGACCGCATGCGCGAAGAGATGGGCCCCGACTTCGACGACCTCGACTGGAAGAAGCTCGATCCGCGCCAGTACGATCCGCGCCGCATCATCCGCGAGGCCCTCACCGACGTCGACCCGTTCGCCGAAGAGCAGTCGGCCGCACCCGTCGTCGGACGAGCCGCCGTCAACGAGAACTCCGCCTACCTGCAGCGCAAGCGCAAGCGCGAAGCACTCGGCGCCGAAGAGCCCGCGCCGTTCGACTCCGAGGCGACCTGACGCACCACGCGGTCAGCGTCGGCGGGCTGCCTTGAGGGCCCGAGCGAGCAGGAGCAGCGGCGGCACGAGGCCGCGGTACTCGGAGGCGGTGTGCGGCAGCTGCAACAGCCCGGTCGTCGACGAGATCGTCACGGGGTCGACGAAGCGCAGCAGTCCCACCTCGCCGTTGCGACGTCCGAGGCCCGACTGCTTGATGCCGCCCATGGGCGCTGCGATCGATGAGAACGCGCCCCGGTAGCCCTCGTTGATGTTCACGCTGCCGGCGTCGAGCGCGTCGGCGATGCGTCGCGCGCGGCGCGGCGAGCGGGTGAAGACCGCCGCGTTCAGCCCGTAGTCGCTCGCGTTCGCGGCGAGCAGGGCCTCGTCGTCGCCGTTGACGAGGTAGAGGCACGCGATCGCACCGAAGGTCTCTTCGGCGTACACGGCCATGTCGGGGGTGACCCCGGTGAGCACGGTCGGCTCGAAGAACCACGGCCCGATGTCGGGTCGGTGCCGGCCGCCGACGAGCACGGTCGCCCCCTTCGCCACCGCATCGGCGAGGTGCGCCTCGACCCGTTCGAGCTGCGCGGCGCTCGCGAGCGAGCCGTAGTCGGCGTCGTACTCGAGGGCCGAGCCGAGCTTCGCCTCGCGGAGGCGCCCGATGAGGGCGCGCTGGAACGGCGCAGCGACCTTCTGGTCGACGTAGATGCGCTCGATCGAGACGCACAGCTGCCCCATCGCCGAGAATGCGGCGTGCGCGGCGCTCGCCGCCGTCTGCACGGGGTCGACGTCGTCGAGCACGAGCAGGGCGTTCTTGCCGCCGAGTTCGAGGGATGCCCCGACCAGGCGTCGCCCCGCCTTCTCGGCGATCGTGCGACCCGTGGCGGTCGATCCGGTGAAGCAGATGTAGTCGACCTCGTCGGTCAGTGCCTCGCCGACCTCGGCGGCGGGGCCGGCGACGACGGCCCACAGTGCCTCGGGAAGCCCGGCGTCGATGAACGCGCGACGCAGGGCGAGGATCGTCAGGGCGCCCTGGTCGTCGGCCTTCTGCAGGACGGCGCAGCCGGCGGCGAGCGCGGGAACCACGTCCATCGCCGCGAGGCTCAGCGCGTAGTTCCACGGGGTGATGACCCCCGCGACGCCCTTCGGGCGGTAGCGCACCCGGGTCGTCGTGATGGTCGGCACCCCCGACCGCGTGCGGCGTGCGCCGAGCACACGCCGCGCCGCGAGCGCGTTGTAGCGGGTGGCACCGGCCGCCTGGTAGATCTCCTCGAAGGCCTGGCCACGCGTCTTGCCGCTCTCGAGTTGCACGAGGTCGAGCAGCAGCTCACGCCGCTCGAGGATGAGGTCGTGCGCGGCGAGCAGCACGCGCCGACGCGCGGCGAACCCCGCGCGGGCCCATGCCAGCTGTGCGAGGCGCGCCCGGGCGACGGCGTCGCGCACGTCGTCGGCACTCGACCGGGGCAGGTGGTGCAGCACCTCCCCGGTCGACGGGGTGGGCACGGCGGTGGTCTCGGCGCCCGACGCGACGACGTCGTCGGTGAGGCGCTCGAACAGGGCGGGGGAGGCGATCGCGGCTCGCATCAGCACAGTCTAGGTCAAGTGACCCACTTCGCCGGGTAGTGAGTACACTGCCTCCATGACCGCAGTGGAGCGACCTCTCGCGCGCGGGGTCGTGGCCAGGTATGCGATCGGTTCGATCGGCACCGGCGGCTTCGCGACCCTGCCCGGCCTCGTGCTCGTGTACTACCTGACCGACACCCTCGGCGTGAGCGCGCTGATCGCCGGCCTCGTCGTCACCGCGGCCAAGGTGTGGGACGTCGTGATCGACCCGTGGATCGGCGCACGCAGCGACCGCGCCCTCGCCCGCACGGGCACCCGCCGCACGTGGATGCTCGTCGGGGCGATCGCCCTTCCGGCCGGGTTCGCGCTCACGTTCGCGGTGCCCACGGGCTTCACGCCCGGGGCATCCGCCGTCTGGGTCTTCCTCGCGTTCCTCGCGACGGCGACCGCCTTCAGTCTCTTCCAGGTGCCCTACATCGCGCTGCCTGCCGAGCTCACCGCCGACTACGACGAGCGCACGCGGTTGCTGACGTGGCGCGTCGTGGTGCTCACGATCGCGATCCTCCTGTTCGGCGCGGGCGGGCCCGAGGTACGTCGCGCGTTCGCCGACGAGCACGTCGGCTACCTGGTCATGGCGATCGTGGCCGGCCTCGTGATCGGCGCCGGCATGTTCGTGAGCGCGGGCACCGCGAAGCGATCGGATGTCCCGCCGCCGGCCTCGCCCGTCGTGTCGAAGCCGGACGACGGGTACCGTGAGGGCCTCCGCGCGCTCCGACGCAGCGCACCGTTCCGCTCCCTGCTGGGCGCATTCGTGCTGCAGGGGCTCGCGACGGGACTGATGCTCGCAGGGGCGCAGTTCGTGGCGACGTGGGTGCTCGACTCCGAGGCGGCGGTGACGCTGCTCTTCATCGCCCTCATCGCGCCCGCCGTGCTGCTCGCCCCCGTGTGGCAGCGCGTCGCCGGGCGCATCGGCAAGGAGCGCGGGTTCCGCCTCGCGAGCCTCGTGTTCACCGGCGCCGCGCTCAGCCTGGTCGTGCTCGTGTGGGCGCCTGGCCCGTGGGTGTACCTGCCCGTCGCCGTCGCAGGTGCCGCCTACGCGGGCATGCAGTCGCTGCCGATGGCGATGCTGCCCGACGTCATCTCGCATGATGCGCGGCAGACCGGCGTCGATCGTGCCGGCAGCTTCGGCGGGGTGTGGACCGCGGGTGAGACGGCGGGCATGGCGCTCGGTGCCGCATTGCTCACGGTCGTGCTCGCCCTCACCGGCTATATCGAGTCGGTCGGCGCCGAGACGGTCACGCAGTCGCCCACCGCGATCGCCGGCATCGCCGTGGCGTTCAGTGTCGTTCCCGCAGCGCTCGTGCTCGTCAGCGTGGTCGTGCTTCGCGCCTACCCGCTGCGACGGGCCGACGTGAACGCCGATGCCGCCGCCTCGCGCGAATGGAGCACCCAGTGATCGACCTGCGCCGCGAGGCATCCGACATCCTCAGCGATCTCGAGGCGCTGCGCGCCGGCGACGCACCCACCCACGGCGGCCGCGTGCTCTCGTACGTGTACGACTCGGGGGTTCCCGAACTCGACGACCTCGCGGCCGCGGCGGCCCGGCTGGTGCAGCCGGTCAACGGGCTCGACCCGACGACGTTCACCTCGGTCGCCGCGCTGGAGGCCGGCGTCGTCGGCTTCGCACGGACGGTGTTCGGCGGTGACGACGACGTGGTCGGCTCGGTGACCTCGGGCGGCACCGAGAGCTGCCTGCTCGCCGTGAAGTCCGCCCGCGACGCGTGGCGGTCGGCGCGCCTCGGCACGCCGCGAGTGCCGCGCATCGTCGCCCCGGTCACCGTGCACGCCGCGTTCCACAAGGCCGCGCACTATCTCGGGCTCGAGCTCGACCTCGTGCCGGTCGACCCCGCGACCGGGGCTCCCGCCGTCGCCGCGATCGCGGAGCGGCTCGGCGACGACGTCGCGCTCGTCGTCGTCAGCGCGCCGTCGTACCCGTTCGCGAGCCTCGATCCGGTAGCGGATGTCGCGGCGATCACCGCTGTACGGGGCATCGCATTGCACGTGGACGCGTGCATCGGCGGG
Source organism: Agromyces humatus (assembly GCF_021228295.1). GTDB lineage: Bacteria > Actinomycetota > Actinomycetes > Actinomycetales > Microbacteriaceae > Agromyces > Agromyces humatus. The sequence continues at coordinate 257,565 of NZ_JAJQPD010000006.1, read as the reverse complement.
TTCGCGCTCGCGTTCTGGCCCGATCGGCTGCCCGCGTGGGACTTCTCGGTGCCAGGCGTGATGAGCCTCTCGGCCGACCTGCACAAGTACGGGTACGCGCCCAAGGGCGTCTCGGTGCTGCTCACGCGCGGACGCGATCGGCAACGGCATCAGTACTTCGCGACGACCGCGTGGCCGGGCTACCCCGTCGTGAACCCGACCATGACGGGGTCGAAGCCCGCCGGCCCGCTCGCCGCGGCGTGGGCCATCATCGAGGCGCTCGGCGAGCCCGGGTTCGCCGAACTCACCGGCCGGGCGGCACGGGCGACCACCGCGCTGCGCTCGTGCGTCGAGCACATCGAGGGCCTGCGGGTCATCGGCGCACCGGCCGGGCCGTTGTTCGCCGTTGCGACCGACGACTCGGTGCCTGTCGAGCGCCGGGTCGACCCGCATCACTGGGCCGACGCGGCCCGCGCGTCGGGGTGGCACCTGCAGCTGCAGCCGGGGCTCGTCCAAGCCGACGGCGGCCGGCTGCCGCACACCACCCACCTCACGGTGACGCCCGTCACCGAGGCGGTGCTGCCTGAACTCACTGCAGCGCTCGACGACGCGGCCGAGAGGGTGCGCGGGGTGCCGCCGGTCGATGGCTCGGCCGTTGCGGCCGGACTTGCGGCGGCGTTGCCCGGGGGCGCAGGGGCGCTCGAGGCGGCGGCCGCGGTCGGGGGCGGGCTCGACTCGGACAACGCCGCGGCGTTGCTGCGGGCGGCGGGACTGCTCGGTGATGCCGGCGCGCCCGATGGGGGTGCGCTGCCTGCGCAGTTGGCGCCGGTGCTCGCGCTCGTCGAGGCGCTGCCGGGGGCGCTCACCGAGCGGTTGCTCATCGAACTGCTCGCGCGAGTGGTGGAGCCGCAGTCGTCGATCGAGTAGGCGCGCACGCGCCGCATCGAGATGACGCGTGCGTCTCGATACGCTCCTTCGTCGCTACTCGACCGGCGCGGTGCCGAGGCCGCAGCGCTCGGTGACGTAGTCGTACAGGTCGGCCTGCAGCGCGTCGTCCGACGATCGGTCGATGCGGCCGGTGAGCCCGTCGCCCGTCGTGATCTCGAACGGCAGAATGGTGCCGCGCTTGTCGTCGGCGATCGCGTGCGCGTCGCACCGTGCCGGGCGCACCGCGAGCGGCACCGTGATCGGCTCGCCGCCTGCGGCGACCTCGAGCCCGAGCGGCCATTCGGGGCCGTCTTCGGCGCCCAGCAGGGTCGTGCCGTGCACGACGTCGACGACGAACGACGCGTCGCCGGTCGGCTCGGGGGTGATCACCACGTCGATCCAGGCGCGTTGCGCCGCCCCGTCCCCGGTCGTGCGCAGGTGCTCGGGGAGCGTGATCGCGGCGACGGCGTCGACCGAGGCGGTGAGGCAGTCGGTGGCGCCGATGCGCTCGAGCGTGCCGAACGGGTCGGTCGGGGCGACGGAGCCGTCGAACGCCTCATCACCGGACCCGCCCCGCAGGTCGACGAGGGGTTCGTCTTCACCGCTGCCGCACTGCGGGTCGGGCAGGTCGATACGGATGTCGATGCCCTGGCCGACCGAGAGCTTGAACGGCTCGTCGTGTTCGAGCGGCGCGACGAACACGGGCGCAGTGACCACGAGCCCGTCGATGGCGACGGGGGAAGGGCTGCCGTTCTCGACATGCACGACGAGCTGACGGGCTTCGACGTCGAAGCGCCCCTGGCGCAGTTCGGCGGTGATCCCATCGGGCACGGCGGCCGGGGCAGACGGTGTCGCGCACCCTGCAAGACCGACCGCGACGACCGCGATCACCGAACCGACCGTGAGCCGGCTGATCAGACGGGCGCGCGGCGTGGGAGTCATCGCAGGCTGACGTCCAGCCGCCGGCCGGCGAGGTCGCGGGGGAGTGCGGCGAGCTGGGCGGCCGCTGCCTCGATGGCGCGGGCGGCGGGATCGTCGGGTGCGGCGATGACCACGGGCACCCCGGCATCGCCGCCCTGCCGCAGCGCCATGCTGAGCGGCACGCTCGCGAGCAGCGGCACCGGCTCGGATTGCCCCGACGAGAGCCGCTCGGCCACGAGCCGACCGCCGCCCGCCCCGAAGAGCTCGAGCACCTCGCCGCCCGGCTGCAGGAAGCCGGCCATGTTCTCGATGACGCCGACGATGCGCTGACCGGTCTGCCGCGCGACCACGCCCGACCGCTCGGCGACATCTGCCGCGGCGGGCTGCGGGGTGGTCACGACGACGACTTCGGCGTTCGGCAGCAGCTGCCCCAGCGAGATCGCGATGTCGCCCGTGCCGGGCGGCAGGTCGACGAGCAGCACGTCGAGGTCGCCGAAGTACACATCGGTCAGGAACTGCGACAGCGTGCGGTGCAGCATCGGCCCGCGCCAGGCGACCGCGGTCGACGAGGCGCGGCCGCCGGCCTCGCTCGGCTCGACGAACATGCCGATCGAGATCACCTTCACGCCGTGCGCCACGGGAGGCAGGATCATCTCGTCGACCCGCGTCGGCCGCGCGGCGAGGCCCGCGTCGTCGACGAGACCGAGCAGCCCGGGGATCGAGAAGCCGTGCACGTCGGCGTCGACGAGTCCGACCGCGAGCCCGCGCGCCGCGAGCGCGACCGCGAGGTTCGCGGTGATGGTCGACTTGCCGACGCCGCCCTTGCCGCTCGTGACCGCGAGCACCTTGGTGAGCGTGCCCGGCCCGAACGGGTTGGTGCGCGCCCGCCCGCCGCGCAGCCGCTCGGTGAGGGCGGCCCGTTGCTCGGGCGTCATCACCGAGAGCTCGACGACGGCCCTACCCGCACCGGCGACCGTCTCGGCGGCCTGTCGCACGTCGCGTTCGATGCGGTCGGAGGCGGGGCATCCGACGATCGTGAGGCGGATGCCGACCTCGACGCGCCCGTCGTCGCCGGCGACGACGCGGTCGACCATGTCGAGCTCGGTGATGGGCTTGCGGATCTCGGGGTCGATGACGCTCGTGAGCGCGGCGCGGACCGCCGCCTCGAGTGCAGCCGGGTCGAGCGGCGACGGGTCGTGCCCGCGCGGGTCAGCGTCCGGCATGCTCCGCCGCCTCATCCTCTTCATCACGTCGGTCGAGCTCTTCGAGCACCGCGCGCAGCTCGGCACGGATGAACTCGCGCGACGCCAGGTCTTTCATGGCCAGGCGCAGCGCGACGACCTCACGCGCGAGATACTCGGTGTCGGCGAGGTTGCGTTCGGCGCGCTGGCGGTCCTGCTCGATCTGCACGCGGTCGCGGTCGTCTTGCCGGTTCTGCGCGAGCAGGATCAGCGGTGCGGCGTACGACGCCTGCAGCGAGAGCACGAGCGTCAGCGCGGTGAACCCGATCGCGATCGAGTCGAACCGCAGGTTCTCGGGTGCGAACGTGTTCCACACCATCCAGCCGATCGCGAACACCGAGAGGGCGAGCAGGAATCCCGGGGTGCCCATGCCACGCGCGACCCACTCGGTGAAGCGCCCGAATCGGTCGCTGTCGCCCGACCCGCGGAAGGGTGCGGTGCGGCGGATGCCCTTCGGGGTGTCGAATCGACGATCGTCGACGTCAGTGCGTGCCATCTCCTGCCCTCCTTCCGGGTGGGATCGGGATGCTTCCGGTCATCAGCTGGGCACGCGCCGCGGCGCGGCGGCCCATATCGGATTCCTCGGGATGACTTCGCCAGTCATCGGGCAGGAGGTAGTCGAGCACGTCGTCAATCGTCACCACCCCGACGAGTCGATGCTTCTCGTCGACGACCGGCACCGACACGAGGTCGTAGCTCGCGAGGATGCGGCTGACCTCGGCGGCCGAGGTGTCGGCCCTGACGGGTTCGAGGCCCTGGTCGATGAGCGTGCCGAGACGCTCGTGCGGCGGGTAGCGCAGCATGCGCTGGAAGTGCACGATGCCGAGGAACCGTCCGGTCGGCGGCTCGTACGGCGGAAGCGTGACGCACACCGCCGCACCGAGCGCGGGCGGCAGGTCGTGGCGTCGGATGAGCGCGAGCCCCTCGGCGACCGTCGCGTCGGCCGAGACGATGATCGGCTCGGGCGTCATGAGGCCACCCGCCGTGTCGGGGCCGTACGAGAGCAGGAACCGCACGTCGTCGGCCTCTTCGGGCTCCATGAGCTCGAGCAGGTGCTCGCCTCGCTCGTCGGGCAGCTGGGCGATGAGGTCGGCGGCGTCGTCGGGCTGCATGTGGTCGAGCACGTCGGCGGCCCGGTCGTCGCCGAGCCCGGCGAGGATGGTCACCTGCTCGGACTCGGGCATCTCTTCGAGCACGTCGGCGAGCCGGTCGTCGGGCAGCTCTTCGGCGACTTCCTGCCGTCGTTGCGCGGGCAGGTCGAGCAGGGTGTTCGCCAGGTCGGCGGGCTTCAGCTCGGAGTAGGTCGCGATGAGCTGCTCGGCCGACTGCGCCTCGCCGGGGGCGTTCGCCTCACGCACCTCGCGCCACGTCACGTACGCGGACTGGCCCTTCGAGAACGGCGAGGCTCCCTTCGGCCGACGCACGAAGAGCTGGTCGACCTCCCACTCCCCGGGCTCCTGCTCCTCGATCGCGACATCTTCGACGGTCGCGACACCGGAGCCGTCGTTGAAGTCGACCTTGCGGCCGAGCATCTCGGCGATGACGCGCACCTCGCCGCCGCGCTGCTCGAAGCGGCGCAGGTTGATGAGGCCGGTCGTGATGATCTGGCCGCCGCTGATCGAGGTGACCCGCCCGATCGACACGAAGACGCGCCGCTTGCCGGGGATCTCGACGATGAGGCCGACGACCCGCGGCGGGTCGTTCCTGCGGTACACGACGAGCACGTCGCGCGCCTTGCCGACCCGCTCGCCGTTGGGGTCGAAGACGGGACACCCGGCGAGTCGGGCGACGAAGACTCTCGTGGCGCTCACGCTTCCAACTTAGCCCCCGCATGCCCGAACCCCGCCGCTGCACGGAAGGCCGCCGACTGCCGGCATGGGAGAATGGCGAGGTGACGAACCAATCGCCGTTCGGCGGCCGCATGGGCCGCCAGTACCCCACCCTGCCGAAGGGTGAGACCGTTGCGACCTTCGAGACCTATCCCGAGGCGCAATCGGCGGTCGACGCGCTCGCCAAGGCCGAGTTCCCCGTGAAGGAGCTCGCGATCGTCGGCACCGACCTGACGACGGTCGAGCGCATCACCGGCAAGCTCACCTGGGGGCGGGCCGGGGGCGCAGGCGCGATCTCGGGCGCGTGGTTCGGAACGTTCCTCGGCCTGCTGTTCTTCATCTTCTCGCCGACGGGCACCTCGGTGGGCATCCTCATCTCGGCGATCCTGCTCGGCGCCGGCTTCGGCATGATCTTCGGCCTCGTGTCGTACTCGGTCAACCGTCGTCGCCGCGACTTCACCTCGACCATGCAGGTGCTCGCCACCCGCTATGCGATCATCGCCGAGCCGGCGCACGTCACCAGGGCGCGTCAGGTGCTCGGTACGACGGATGCCCCGGCCGCGCCGGTCCCGTCACCCGCCGCGCCGGTCGCGCCCGTACCGGCAGCAGGCTCGACCGACGAGTCGACGGCCGATGCCGAGGCAGGGTCATCCGACGCGTCGACCACCGAGGTCGACGACGAGCCGCGCGGTCTCACCTATGGCGAGGCGCAGGACGCCGCGCGCCGTGCCGCGCGCGAGCGCCGCAGCGCGGGCGACTGATCTCGCGCTGATCGCGTGACGCCCGGGTCAACGGGACGCGCCGCGCACCCAGGCCTCGACCTCGTCGGCCGTGCGCGGGATGCCGGCTGAGAGGTTCTCGGCGCCGTCGGCGGTGACGAGGATGTCGTCTTCGATGCGCACGCCGATGCCACGGAACTCCTCGGGCACGGTGAGGTCGTCGGGCTGGAAGTAGAGCCCGGGCTCGATCGTGAAGACCATGCCGGCCTCGAGCACGCCGTCCATGTACAGGTCGCGGCGAGCCTGGGCGCAGTCGTGCACGTCGAGGCCGAGGTGGTGGCTCGTGCCGTGCACCATGTAGCGCCGGTGGAACTGGTTGTCGGGCTCGAGCGACTCCTCGGCCGAAACCGGGAGGAAGCCCCACTCGGCGGTCTTGCGGGCGATGACCTGCATTGCGGCGGCGTGCACCTCGCGGAAGACCACTCCGGGCTTCACGATGGCGAACGCCGCGTCGGCGGCCTCGAGCACGGCCTCGTAGACCTGTCGCTGCACCGCCGAGTACGTGCCGCTGACGGGGAACGTGCGCGTGATGTCGGCCGTGTAGTAGCTGTCGAGTTCGACGCCGGCGTCGAGCAGCACGAGGTCGCCGGGCACCACGGGACCGTCATTGCGGGTCCAGTGCAGGATCGTCGCGTGCGGGCCGGCCGCGGCGATGGAGCCGTAGCCGACGTCGTTGCCCTCGAGCCGGGCGCGGGTGGCGAAGACGCCCTCGATGACGCGCTCGCCGCGGACCTCGGAGGTGATGCGCGGCAGCTCGGCGATGACCTCGGTGAAGCCGCGCTCGGTCGCCGCGATCGCGGCGCGCATCTCGGCCTGCTCGAACTCGTCTTTCACGAGGCGCAGTTCGGAGACGACCCGCGCGAGCTCGCCGTCGGGCTCGTGCGAGGCGCCCACCTCGATCGAGAACGGCGCGTCGGCCGCGTTCGTCGAGAGCGCCTGCTCTGCGGCGAACCGGATGCGCGCGTGGTCGACGCGCTCGGTGACGGATGCATCTGCCTCGCGCAGCACGAGGGTCGCGGTGTCGACGGCGTCGACGACATGGTCGAACTCGCCGAGGCCGCGGGTCGCCACGGCGAGGTCGGCCGCGACGTGGGCGAGCGATGGGCGCGCCCCGATCCAGAATTCGCCGATCGCGGGGTTGGCGTAGAACTCCTCGGAGTCGCGGCCGGCGCGCTCGCGGAAGTAGACGGTGGCCTCGTGGCCGTCGGCGGTGGGCTCGAAGACGAGCACGGCGCCCGGCTCGGAGTCGGAGCCCCAGCCGGTGAGGTGCGCGAACGCCGAGTGCGCGCGGAAGGGGTAGTCGGTGTCGTTGGCCCGCTGCTTCATGTCTCCGGCGGGCACGATGAGGCGCTGGCCGGGGAACGCAGCTGAGACCCGTTCGCGACGGGCCGCGGCGAACGACGCCTGCTCGCGCGCCGACGGCGGCGTCTCGTCACGATCGGCCCAGCCGTTGCCGATGAACCGCTTGAAGCCCTCGGAGCTCGGCGTGGTCGAGCGATTCGCGTTGCGACCCGCCTCGTCGTCGGTGACGGCCGGAGCCGCGGTCTCGGTGGTGGAGGTGTCGCTCGAATTCGCCATGCCACCCATTCTCGCACCGCCCGCGGACGCAGTGCATCGGGCGTCAGCCGCGGCTGAGCGTCGCGACGATGGGACGGTGGTCGCTGCCCGCGCCGTCGAGGTCGTCGATCACGCGGAACCCCTCGACGGTCCACCCCGGCGTCGCGAGCACGTGGTCGATCGGGCTGCCGAGCAACGGCGGCACCTCGGTCGGCCAGGTGCCGAGCGCCGCGGAATCAGCCGCATTCGCAGCATCCGAACAGCGACCGAGATCGCCGCCATCGGTGCCGTGCCCGGCGAAGTGGTCGAGCGTCGCGTTGAAGTCGCCGGCCATGATCACGTCGTCGCCCTCGCACTGCGCGGCGAGCCAGTCGAGGTCGCTGCGCCAGTTGCGCAGCTCCCATCTGATCGGTGCCACGGCGTGCACCGCGACGATGCGCGGGCCGTCGCCGTCGACCGGGTCGGCGACGACGCTCGGCAGCGTGTTCGTGTTGCCGGGCGGACCGGGCGACTCGGCCGACGTCACCGTGTACGAACCGAGGTCGGGGCTGATGAGCAGCGTCGTCGATCGCGCCTTCGCGATGTCGTCGTACGCCTGCGTGTGCACCCACATGGGGCTCCCGCCCTCACGCATCGCGATCGCGACCGCTTCGCCGAGCGGGTCGGTCGTCTCGGGCAGCACGACGACGTCGGCGCCCTCGTCGAGCGCCAGCATGGCGATGGTCTGCGCGTCGGGCACCTCGCCGAGCGTGTTCCAGGAGAGCACGGTGACCGTGTCGGATGTCGCGGCCCGGGCGGCTTCGGCACTGCCCGTGCCGCGCACCGCGAGCACGGCGATGTTGCCTGCGGCGAACAGCGCGAGCACCGTGGCCATCGCGATGCCGAAGCGACGCGAGCGGCGGGGGATCGCGATGAGCGCGAAGACGATCGCCGCCGCGATGCCGGCTGCCGCTGCGGGCCCGCGCAGCGCGACGACGTGCGCGGCGACCCACTGGTTCTGCAGGCCGAGCGCCTGCGGCCAGACGAGCACGAACGCAACGGCGGCGGTACCGAGCACGATGGCCCAGCCGATGATGCGGGGGAGCATTCCATCCACGATAGGGCTCCGGCGCTGAGAGTCGGCGGTGAGACGCCGCACTAGCATTGAGGAATGTCAGACGCCCCCGCGACGGCCGGCGAGGCCGACCTGCACACGCACTCCACGGTGTCCGACGGAACCGAGTCGCCCGCGCGGCTGCTCGAGCAGGCCGCCAACGCCGGTCTCTGGGGCATCGCCCTGACCGACCACGACTCGACGAGCGGGTGGGCCGAGGCTGCCGCGGCCGTGCCCCGAACCGGCGTCGCGCTCATCCCGGGCATGGAGTTGTCGACGCGCGAGGGCTACATGAGCGTGCACCTGCTCGCCTACCTCATCGACCCGCTCGACGCGGCGCTCGTCGACAAGACCGCCCGCATCCGCGAGTCGCGGCTCTCGCGCGCTGAAGACATCGTGCGGCGCATCGGCCGCGACTATCCCCTCAGCTGGGACGACGTGCTCGCGCAGACCGCCGAGGGCGCGACCATCGGTCGCCCGCATATCGCCGACGCGCTCGTGGCGCGCGGGCACGCGACCGATCGGTCGGCCGCGTTCGCGAGCATCCTGCATCCGCAGTGGGGCTACGCCCGACCGCACTACGCGCCCGACCCGCTCGAGGGCGTGCGCCTGATCCGCGGGGCCGGCGGTGTGCCCGTGCTCGCGCACCCCGGCACCCGCGGCGCCGAGCAGGTCGTCCCGCCGCGGCGGCTCCGACAGCTCGTCGACGCCGGACTCTTCGGGCTCGAGGTCGACCATCCCGAGAATCGTGCCGACGCGAAGCCGCGGCTGCGCGAGCTGGCCGCCCGGTTCGGCCTCGAGATCACCGGTTCGAGCGATTACCACGGCACGGGCAAGCCCAACCGGCTGGGCGAGTGCCGCACGGCGCCCGACGTGACCTCGAAGATCCTGGCCGAGGGCACCGGAACGCGGGCGGTTCTGCCCTGATCATCCCCTTCCGAGCGCCGAATCGGCGCGTGAGTGCCGCACGTGACTCGCCGATCGGGCACTCAGGCGCCGATTCGATCGTTCGTGCGCGCGAGCACGGATTCCCCGGCGAGCCAGGCTCGCCGGGGCATCCGATTCGCGGTTTCGTCAGTCGACGACGATCGGCTTGTCGTGCACCCGCAGGCGCTCGCCGATGATGCCGCCCGCGGCGGTGATCAGCGCGATCGCGGCGAGGATGATCGCGGCGCCCCACGACTGGTTGCCCGACGTGGCGAGCATCGCCGTAGCGAGCAGGGGCATGAACCCGCTCGTGGCACCGGCGATGTTGTAGCCGAGCGCCACACCCGAGTACCGCTGCTTCGCGGGGAACAGCTCGGTGAGCAGGGCGCCGCTCACGGCGTAGGCGATGGCGATGAGCATGATGCCGATCGTGACGGCGGCGATGATCGCGACCGGCTCCTTGGTGTCGATCAGCCAGAACAGGGGGAACGCCGCGACCGCGGTGAGCAGTCCGCCCCACATCGTGACCCGGCCCGGACCGATCTTCTCGGCCAGTCGGCCCGCGAAGATCGTGACGACGATCTGGGCGACCGCGGCGATGAGCGTGGCGCTCACCATGACCTGGCGGTCGACGCCGAGCGTGTTGGTGCCGTAGCTCGTGACGAAGGTCGTGATCATGTAGAACCCGCCGACGCCGAGCAGCGCCGACATGATCGCGACGACGAGGCGGCCGAACGAGTGGCGGAAGACCTCGAGGGCGGGAACCTTCACCGTCTCCTCGTGCGCGAGGAGGTCCTTGAAGATCGGCGACTCCTCGACCTTGATGCGGATCCACAGCGCGATGAGCAGCATCGGGAATGCGAGCAGGAACGGGATGCGCCAGCCCCAGCTGTCGAACGTCTCGGGGGGAAGCATCAGCACGAGGGCGAACGCCCCGGAGGAGAGCAGCGTGCCGACGGGCGAGCCGACCTGCACGAGGGCGGCGAAGCGTCCACGCTTCTCGGCGGGCGCGTGCTCGACGGCCATCGTGACCGCCCCGCCCCATTCGCCGCCGACCGCGAGGCCCTGCACCAGGCGCAGCAGGGCGAGCGCGATCGGAGCGGCCAGGCCGATCGCCCCGAAGTCGGGCAGCAGCCCGATGAGTCCGGTGGCGATGCCGATCATGACGATCGTGGTCAGCAGGGCGGGTCGACGACCGAATCGGTCGCCCATCCAGCCGAAGATGATCGCGCCGAGCGGGCGCGCGGCGAACCCGACGCCGAAGGTGGCGAACGCGGCCAGCAGCGCTGCGGTGGGGTCGAGTTCCGTGAAGAAGAGCCGGTTGAAGACGAGCGCGGCAGCGGTGCCGAAGAGGTAGTAGTCGTACCACTCGAGCGCGGTGCCGACGAAGGCGGCGCGGGCGATGCGGCCCGCATCGGCGCCGGAGACGGTCGTGAGTTTCTCGCCTGGGACGAGGGGTTCTTGGGTGGTGGTCACCGGTTTGCCTTTCGCGGGATGCTGGGAAGTGCGCCTGCGACATCCTCCGCTGAAGAATCTCACTGGGAGCCTCGTCGGATTTCGAGGAGGCCGGGGGAGCGGCCACGTTGCGCGCTGGGGTGAATGTGTCCCGAGCCTAAGTGCACAGAAATCGCATCACAATGGCGTACATCACCCAGAATCTCGCCATCTACTGTGCAGATGAACATTCTCTACTCACGGCTGATCGCTGAGCGCTACCAACGCCCACGCGCTGTCGAGTGGCACGGTGACGTCGAGACCGGTCAACTCGTGGAACGTGCGGAGGCGATTGACGACCGTGTTGCGGTGGCAGAACAGCGCATCGGCGCTGCCCTTCACCGATCCGTTCGACGCGTACATGCGCACGGTCTCGATGAGCCGCGCCCGCTCGTGCGGCGTGCACGAGGCGAGGTCGTCGAGCACCCGGGCGCTGAAGCCGGGGATCACCGAATCGAGCTGTCCGCGGGCGACGCGCATCCAGGCGTTCGTCACGGTGACGAGTCCGGTGCCCGTGCCGGCGAGCAGCAGCGCGGTCTTCGCGGCATCGGGGACGGCACCGAGCCCGTCGACCTCGCCGAGGTACCCGCCCGAGAAGCCGAGCTGCTCATCGAGCCACCCTGACTCGCTCGTGCGCGCGCGGAACACGATGAGCGCCCCGCCCCGGTCATAGACGAACACGCCCCGGCTGTCGACGAATCGCTCGGCAGCCGTGCGAGCGTTGTCGCCCGCGACCGCGAGCACCTCGAACTCGGCGCCGGGATCGACGCCGAGTGCACGGCCGAGTTCGGCGACGGCCGCCGGGGCGAGCGTCTCTGCGTTGAACAGCCGCGAGAGCGTGCGCTCGCGCGTCAGCCGGTGATCGCGCGTGAGTCGTGCCTCTTCGTCGAGGAAGGCCTGCTGCACTTCGCTGACATACGCCTCGACGGTGTTGAGGATGCGCTCGACATTCGCGACGAGCACGTGCAGCGCGTCGGGACGGGCGACCCGCTCGAGCGACTTCCAGAGCACGCGGAAGTCGATGCGCACCGCCTCGAGGAACGCGTCGAGCGGAACGCCCTGACGGGCGCGGCGGGAGCCGACGCGATGGGGGAGTTCTGCCAGATGCGGCGGCACATCGGCCCCGGAGAGCAGCAGGATGAACATGTCCATCGTCTCGACCGCGTTGTCGCGCACGTCGTCGATGTCGACGAGGCCGGGCTCGTAGTGCCCCGCCGTGGTGAATCGCTCGAGGAAGTCGTCGACGAGCGCATCGCGCTCGTCGGCGAGGCGCGCGACCAGCACGCTCCAATCGGGTGCAGCGGGCGGGGAATCGGCAGCGGTTGCCTGAATCTCGGTCACGGATGCCTCCTCGCACGGGATCTGTGGTTGAACCGAACCCTGATTATGCAAAAGCCTACTTCAGTCCTCGATTTTGGTGTCCATTGTCTATTGTCTTGGTCATTTCTCCACAGTTGACTGGGCTGACCATGAACGTTGAGCTGCTCATCACGAACGCACGCATCCTCACCCAGGATCCGGCGCACCCGCTCGCACGTAGCGTGGCGGTCGACGACGGTCGTATCGTCGCGGTCGATCCGGTCCCCGGCGAGGTGCACGCGGCGCGCACGATCGATGCGCAGGGCCTCACCGTGACGCCCGGATTCAACGACGTCCACGCGCACAGCGTCTGGTTCGGGCTCGGGCTCATGGAGGCCGCCGCCGGATCGGCGCGCACGCTCGACGACCTCTACGACGTCGTCGCTGCAGCCGCCGAGGGGCTCGACCCCGATGAGTGGGTGATCGCGTCGGGATTCAGCCCGCTGCTCGTCGGCGGCCAACCCGACCGCGAGGCGCTCGATCGCGCATCCGGCGGCAGGCCCGTCTGGATCAAGCACGCGTCGGGGCACGCCTACAGCGTGAACGGCGTCGTGCTCGAGTTGCTCGCCGAGACGACCGACCTGCACGCACCGATCGAGGGCGGCATCGTCGGCCTCGAGGCATCCGGTCGCCCTTCGGGCCTGCTCGAAGAGAAGGCCATGGGGCTCGTGCAGGACATCATGCTGCCGTACCCGCTCGCGACGATCGAGCGGGCGCTCGACCTCGCGACGGCGCACTACCTCTCCGAGGGCATCACGAGTGTGACCGACGCGGGCATCGCGGGCGGGTGGATCGGGCACAGCCCCCGGGAACTCGAGGCCTACCAGAACGCCCGAGACGCCGGCGTGCTGCGGACCCGCATGCAGCCGATGATCGCGATCGACGCCCTGCACGAGCTCACCGGGCATCGCGACGACCTGCCCGCACTCGGGCTCGACGCGGGAATCCGCTCCGGTCTCGGCGACGAATGGCTGAGCATCGGGCCGACCAAGATCTTCAGCGACGGGTCGCTGCTGGGCAGCACGGCCTACCTGAGCGAGGACTATGAGGGCTGCCCCCACAACCACGGCTACCTGCAGATGACCGCCGATGAGCTGCGCGACTCGGCGCTCGCCGCATACCGCGGCGGCTGGGCGATCGCGATGCACGCCATCGGCGACCGGGCCGTCGACCACGCCATCGACATCATCACCGAGGCGCAGCAGGTGTACGGCGTGCGAGCGATGCCGAACCGCATCGAGCACGGCGGCGTCGTGCGACCCGAGCAACTCGACCGCATCGCCGCGGCGGGCATCGTGCTCGTGCCGCAGCCGGCGTTCATCACCCAGTTCGGCGACGGGATGTCTGCGCTCCTCGGCGCCCGACGCACCGCATGGTCGTACCCGGCGAAGAGCCTCATCGAGCGCGGGGCGGTGCTGCCCGCGAGCTCCGACCGGCCGGTCGCCGGCGGGCGGCCGCTCGATGTGATGCAGGCCTTCATCGAGCGTCGAACCCCCGCCGGCGAGGTCTATGCGCCGGCCGAGCGACTCACCGCCGCAGAGGCGCTCGCCGCCTACACGGTCGGATCGGCTGCGGCGACCGGGTGGAGCGGACGAAAGGGCATGGTGCGCACCGCCATGCTCGCCGACCTCGTCTTCCTCTCCGACGACCCGACGGCGGTCGAGCCGTCCCAGATCGGCGCGATCGACGTCGTCGCCACGATCGTCGGCGGTGAGATCGTGTTCGGGGGCGATCGCCTTCGCCGTCACGTCGACTCCGCATCCGTCACCGCGCTGCGACCTGCTCGGGCGCTCTCCACGAAAGGCCGATGATGACCACCACCGACGCCGAGTTCCTCAGCGACTTCGAGATCATGTCGACGCACGGCGCGACCGACGGCGGCGGAGTCGACCGGCAGGCCGGCACCGCCGCCGACCACGCGACCCGCGCCTGGTTCGGCGGCTGGCTGCGCGAGCACGGGTTGCGCGAGTCGATCGACGAGGTCGGCAACCAGTTCGGCACCCGCGAGTTCGCACCGGGCCTGCCGTACGTGCTCGTCGGATCGCACCTCGACTCGCAACCGCTCGCGGGTCGCTACGACGGTGCGTACGGAGTGCTCGCCGGCGCGCATGCGGCCGTCAGGGCGATCGCCGCGGTCGACGAGGGCGAGATCGAGCCGCGCTTCAACGTCGCAGTGGTCAACTGGTTCAACGAGGAGGGCAGTCGGTTCACCCCCAGCATGATGGGCAGCTCGGTGTTCACCGGCAAGCTCGACCCGGCCACCGCACTCGCCACGACCGACCCGGCGGGCGTGAGCGTTGCCGAGGCGCTCGCCGACGGTCACGGGGCTCCGACGGATGCCCCGGCGCTGGACGATATCGCACGGTACGCCGAGATCCACATCGAGCAGGGGCGGGTGCTCGAGGAGACGTCGGTGCAGATCGGGCTCGTCGACCGCACCTGGGCCGCGAGCAAGTATCGCGTGACCGTGCACGGAGAGCAGTCGCACACGGGGTCGACCCGCATGGCCGACCGGCAGGACGCGCTCTATGGGGCATCGCTCATCATCGCGGCGGCCCGCGACCTCACCGACGAGTTCGCCGTCGGGGAGCTGCACTCGTCGGTCTCCGAGCTGTACGTGCTGCCGAACTCACCCGTGACGATCGCGCGCGAGGTGGTCATGAACCTCGACCTGCGTTCCCCGAGCGAAGGGGTGCTCGAGCGCGCGATGGAGAAGCTCGCCGACCGCATCCGGCTCGTCGAAGGGCGTTCGCGCACGCGCGTCGAGGCCGCATTGACGCATCGTTGGGGCCTCGTGGCGTACCAGCCCGAAGGCGTGCGCCTGGCGCGCGAGAGTGCCGAGTCGCTCGGCCTCAGCCACGTCGACATCATGACGGTCGCCGGACACGACTCGACCAACCTGAAGGACGAGGTGCCCACCGTGATGCTGTTCGTGCCGAGCGTCGACGGAGTCTCGCACAACGAGGCGGAGTTCACCCGTGACGACGACGCCGTGCGCGGGGTGGCACTGCTGACCGATGTGGTGCGACGACTGCTCGCCGGCGAGCTCGCCGACGAGGCCGTGGCGCGCGCCGACACGTTGGTCGCCGCCGAGGCCTGAACACCACTCCACCCGAGTGCCGAATCGGCGCGTGAGTGCCGCACGTGCTCGCCGATCGGGCACTCAGGCGCCGATTCGGGTGGGTGCGCTCAGTTGTCAGGCCTGCGGGGCCGTTGCCGGCGCCGACTGACCGCCGCCACCGCCACCGCGACGCCGACGGCGACGGGCTGCGGGCTTGCCGTCGTGGTGCTCGTGACCCTTGCCGTCGTGCGTGCCCGTGCCGGGCTGCTTCGGCGCAGCCGCGTCGCCCGCGGGCGTCTCGGTCGCGACTTCGGTCGCGCTCACGGGCTTGCCGCCGCGGGTGCGGTTGCGGGTGCGGTTGCGCGGCGGGCGGTCAGCGGATGCCTCGTTGCGCGACTCGTGGCGCCCGGCGGTGGCCGAACGCGTCGGCGCGGCCACGGCCGAGGCGGGCTTCAACCGCCCCTTCGTCCCCGCCGGGATGTCGAGGTCGTGGTACAGGTGCGGGCTCGACGAGTAGGTCTCGGTCGGCTCGGGCTGGCCGAACTCGAGGGCGCGATTGATGAGGGCCCACTTGTGCAGGTCGTCCCAGTCGACGAACGTGACGGCGATGCCCGTCTTGCCGGCACGGCCGGTGCGGCCCACCCGGTGCAGGTACGCCTTGTCGTCGTCGGGGATCGTGTGATTGATGACGTGGGTGACATCGTCGACGTCGATGCCGCGTGCTGCGACATCCGTGGCGATCAGCACGTCTTTCTTGCCGGCCTTGAACGCGGCCATGGCGCGCTCGCGCTGGTCCTGGTTCAGGTCGCCGTGCACGGCGGCCGCATTGAAGCCGCGGTCGTTGAGCTCCTCGACG
Organism: Agromyces humatus; assembly: GCF_021228295.1. Taxonomy (GTDB): domain Bacteria; phylum Actinomycetota; class Actinomycetes; order Actinomycetales; family Microbacteriaceae; genus Agromyces; species Agromyces humatus. The sequence goes on along the minus strand of NZ_JAJQPD010000006.1, from coordinate 241,542 downwards.
AGCTTCGCCGCCGCGCGCTTCGTGCGCGTGAAGATGATCGTCTTGCCGCGACCATCGGACTGCAGGATGCGGGCGATGACCTCGTCTTTGTCGAGCGAGTGCGCCCGGTAGACGAGGTGCTTGATGTTCGCCTGCGTGAGCCCCTCATCGGGGTCGGTGGCCCGGATGTGGATGGGGCGCGTCATGAAGCGGCGCGCGAGCGCGACGATCGGACCCGGCATCGTGGCCGAGAACAGCATCGTGTGGCGGGTCGCGGGCGTCTGTGCGACGAGCTTCTCGATGTCGGGAAGGAACCCGAGGTCGAGCATCTTGTCGGCCTCGTCGAGCACGAGCTCGCTGACGTTCTTGAGCGAGAGCAGGCGCTGCGACGCGAGGTCGAGCAGGCGCCCGGGGGTGCCGACGACGATCTGCGCGCCGGCCTTGAGCTGCTCGATCTGGCCCTCGTAGGCCTTGCCGCCGTAGATCGAGACGATCTTCGTCGGGCGATTGGATGTCGCGAGCTCGAGGTCTTCGGTCACCTGCACGCACAGTTCGCGCGTGGGGACGACGACGAGCGCCTTGACGCCCGCGTCGGGATCGGTGCCGAGCCGCTGGATGATCGGCAGCCCGAACCCGAAGGTCTTGCCGGTGCCGGTCTTGGCCTGGCCGATGATGTCCTGGCCGGAGAGGGCGAGGGGGATGGTTTGTTCCTGGATGGGGAAGGCATCGATGATGCCCTTCCCGGCGAGTGCGTCGACGATGTCGGACTCGATGCCGAGTTCGGTGAATGTGCTCAAAAGCCTGCCTGTCGGTGTTGCCTGAAAGTGACGGTGAAAGATGCGCCCCGTTCTCAACCCCAGGCGCACGGCCGCGGTTCCATCGCCCGCGTGCAGCCTCTACCCTATCGGAGACAGTCTGTGAGCCTCGGATAGGCTGTGTTCGTGGTGATGTGGTCGAATCGGCGCGGTGCGCGCCCCGAGCTGCCGCGGCTGCGCCCGCGAGTCGTGCCGACCGATTTGACCCGCGTCGATTTCACCGAGCTCGTCCCCGAACCGGTGGCGTTCCTGGGGCAGGCCGCGTACATCCAGCTCGACTTCTTCGAGTCCCTTTCGCGGGCGGTGGCGACGGCGCCGACCCTCGCCGCGAAAGAGGGCCTGAGCGCCGCAGCAGGAGTCGCACTGCGCAAGCACCACGCACTCATCGCCGAGCTGCGCCGACTCGACGTCGAGCCCGAAGCCGTGATGGCGCCGTTCGCCCCCGCCACCGACCGGCTCGGTGAGTCGACGGCGGGCGCCGACTGGTACGAACTGCTCCTCGGCATCCACGTCACCTCGGGCATGCTCGACGACTACTTCTCGCGCCTCGCCGAGGGACTGCCCACCGAACTCGGCACGCGGGTTCGCGCCATCCTGCACGAGGCGGGCGCCGCAGGCGTGCTCGAATCCGAGTTGCGCGCGGCGATCCGGGCCGACCCTGGCCTTGCCGACCGGCTCGCCCTGTGGGGGCGCAGCATCGTGGGCGACACATTGCTCATCGCGCGGTCGGCGTTGCGGGCCAGTGACTCGGCCGATCGGTCGGGCGAACGCGTCGAACCGGTGTTCACCGAGCTCATCGCCGAGCACACGCGTCGCATGGACGCGCTCGGTCTCACCGCCTGAGCCGCACCCGACCGGCCTCAGCGCGACCCGCGTCGCGACATCCGCTCAGGCGCGCCCGCTGCCCGGACGCGACAGCCGCTCGAAGAGCGCGACGTCTGCGCGCTCGCGACCCGGCCCGATGAGGTACGCGGACGCCGCGGATGCGAGGCCGGCAGCCACGAGCGAGACGACCCAGATCCAGCCGCCGTCCCAGGCCCAGCCGAGCCAGGTGAGACCGACCCAGACGACCGCCGCGACGGCAGTGCCGATGGCGGGCACGACGACGACGCCGCGCAGGTGCCGGTAGTGGAAGGCGAAATGAGCGGCGACGCCGAGGATCGCTCCGCCGACGGCGACGAAGAGGAGTTCCATCGTCAGGCGACGAAGCCGACGCGACGCGACTCCTCGGAGCCGATCTCGACATAGGCGAGCGCCGCGGCCGGAACCACGTAGACGGTGCCCTTGTCGTCGGAGAGCTTGAGCACCGGCGACTGCCCGGCGAGGGCGGCGGCGACCGCCTGCTCGACCTCGGCGGCCGACTGGGAAGTCTCGAAGCCGAGTTCACGGGGTGAGTGCTGGATGCCGATGCGAACGTCCACTGTACGCCTTTCTCCTGTTGCTGAAACACTACGACACCCGACGTGCCGAGCCGTTCGCGTTCACTGTCGGCGGAACGGGTTAGCGTTGCGCCCATGCAGGGCACCCGGTCCGTTCCCGACCTCCTCGAACAGCTCGTCGCGGGCGATCACACGGCGGTGTTCGGCGCGCCCGGCAGCGGCAAGACGACCCTCGCGATCGAGCTCGTCGCCGATCGCGTCGAGCGACTCGGGTACTCCACCGACGACGTGCTCGTGGTGTCGGCCACCCGCTCCGCGGCCACCTCGTTGCGTGATGCGCTCGCGGTACGGCTCGGGGTCACCACCCGGGGTCCGCTCGCCCGCACGGCGAACTCGATCGCGTTCCAACTCGTCCGTGCCTATACCGAGGCGCCGGTCACGCTGCTCACGGGCGCCGAGCACGACCACATCATCAGCGAGCTCCTCGAGGGCGGCATCCGCGACGGCTTCGGCCCGGAGTGGCCCGATCCCCTCACACCCGAGGTGCGCTCGCTGCGCGGGTTCCGCTCCGAGCTGCGCGACCTCATGATGCGTGCGGTCGAGCACGGTGTCGAGGCCGTGCAACTTTCAGAACTCGGTCGCCGCGCCGGGCGGCCCGAGTGGGTCGCCGCGGGGGAGTTCCTCGCGGAGTACGCCGAGGTGAAAGAGCAGCTGCGCCCGACCCAGTTCGACTCGAGCGAGCTCGGCGCCTTCGCCGCGGCGATCGTGCGGCGCAGTGCCGATGATTCCGGTGCGGTGCGAGCGCTCGGCACCCTGGCGGGGTTGCGCCTGCTCGTCGTCGACGACGCGCAGGAGGCGACCGAGACCACGGCCGCGCTGCTGGGCGCCTTCGCCGCGCGCGGCACCCAGGTCGTGGCGCTCGGCGACCCCGACGTCGCGAGCAACGGCTTCCGGGGTGGCCGCCCCGAGTTGCTGGGCTCGCTCGCGGGTGTGCTCGACGGCGCCGAGGTGCGCCGCGTCGACCTGCCGTCGGTGCGCCGCGGAAACGCGGCGCTCCGGGGCATCGTGCAGTCGACGACCGCGCATATCGGCACGGCGCTCGGCGGCCGGCATCGCTCGGCGGCGGTGGCGCCCCGGCACGACTCCTCCGCACCGGTGGCCGACGCGCTCGTCCCGGTGCTCGGCATCGAGGCCCCGTCGCACGCCGCCGAATGCCAGGCCGTCGCCGGCGTGCTGCGCGAGCGCCATCTGCTCGATGGCGTGCCCTGGTCGAAGATGGCGGTGGTCCTGCGGTCGGGTGGCGACGTGCCCGCGTTCGAACGCGGGCTCGCGCTCGCCGACGTGCCCACGGCCGGCAGCGCGGCGCGCACGGCGCTGCGCGACGCACCGACGGCGGCGGCCCTGCTCGCGGCGGCGTCGCTCGTGCTCGAGCGTGAACCGCTCACCCCCGAACTCGCCATCGCGCTGCTGACCGGGCCCATCGGGCGCCTCGACGGTGTGGGCCTGCGGCGGCTCCGCCTGGCGCTGCGGCACGACGAACTCGCGGCGGGCGGCGATCGCACGGGCGACGAACTGCTCGTCGACGCGCTCGCCGCGCCGGGTGGTTTCGAGACGATCGACGCAGCACCCGCCCGTCGCGCCGCTCGGCTCGCGAAGGTGCTCGCGACTGCACGAGCGGTCGCCCTGAGCGGGGGGTCGATCGAGGACGTGCTGTGGGCGCTGTGGGACGGCAGCGGGCTCGCCACCGAGTGGGGCGCGCAGGCGCGCGGCACGGGCGTGCTCGCCGATGAGGCGAACCGTGCGCTCGACGCCGCGGTCGCGCTCTTCGCCGCGGCGCAGCGCCACGTCGAGCGCGAGCCCGACGGGTCGGCCGCCAGGTTCGTCGACGAGGTCCTGGCGAGCGAGCTGCCCGAAGACTCCCTGGCGCCCCAGCGCAGTGCCGAGACCGTGGTCGTCGCGACACCGCCGTCCCTCATCGGCCGCTCGTTCGAGGTGGTGGTCATCGCGGGCCTGCAAGACGGTGTCTGGCCGAACCTGCGTCCGCGGGGCACACTGCTGCACGCGGGCCTCCTCGCCCGAGCCGCGGCGGCCGCACGGTCGGGAGTGCCGTTGCCCTCGCCCGAGGGTGTGCCCGCCGCGCGGGCGTCGGTACGCGGCGATGAGCTTCGCCTGTTCGCGCTCGCGGCATCGCGCGCCGAGCGACAGCTCGTGCTCAGCTGCACCGCCAACGACGACGAGCAGCCCTCGATGCTCATGGGCTGCGCCCCCGATCGCATCCGTGCGGGTCGACGGCGTCCGCTGCACCTGCGCGGGCTCGTGGGCGCCCTTCGCCACGAGGCGGTCGCGTCCCCGTCGGGCGAGGCTCCGGCAGCGCTCGCCCTGCTCGCCGAGGCGGGCGTGCCCGGCGCTGATCCGGCCGACTGGTACGGCCTCGCCGAACCATCGACCGTCGCCCCCCTCGTCGATCTCGACGGCGACCCCGAGGCACTCGTGCCGATCTCGCCGTCGCAGATCGATCGTGCCGAGGAGTCGCCGCTCGGCTGGTTCATCGATCACGTCGCCTCGCCGCCTTCGGGCGTCGCCGCGTCGATCGGCACGCTCGTGCACGCGGTCGTCGAAGAGGTCGGCGCGCGCGACGACGGCGATACGAGCATCGAGACGATCTGGTCGGCCGTAGAGGCGCGGTGGCGCGAACTGCGGTTCGATGCGGGCTGGGTCGCCGAGCGCGAGCGGCGGGGCGCCCGCAAGATGGCCGAGGGCGCAGCCGACTACCTGGCGAACTTCGCCGACGACGGCAAGGTGCTGCTCGGAGCCGAGGGGCGGTTCACGCTCGTCGTCGATCGAGTGCGCATCTCCGGAACGATCGACCGGGTCGAGGCATCCGCCGACGGAACGACGGTCATCGTCGACCTCAAGACGGGCCGCACCCCGCCGACGGGCGAGCAGACCGCGGCGCATCCGCAGCTCGCGGCCTACCAGCTCGCAGCTCGCGTCGGCGAGATCCCGAGCGGCGGCGTTCTGGGGGGAGCCAAGCTCGTCTACCTCGCGAAGCCCGCACGTGGCGTGGCATATACCGAGCGCGTGCAGCAGCCGTTCGACGAGGCCGCCGAGGCGGCGTTCCGCGAGCGGCTCGCCGCGGTCGGGCACACGATGGCCGGCAGCGAGTTCGAGGGGCCCGCCGAACTCGGCTACCGATCGCGATTCGCCGGCTGGCAGTACCGCGTGCACCTCGTTCCGGCGGTGTCCGCGTGAGCGGTACGAGCGGGGCAGCGACCCGCGCAGTGCTCAGCGCGCTCGAGATCGCCACCCGGCTCGGGCTGCATGCGCCCACCCCCGAGCAACGCGCCGTGATCGAGGCCGACCCGCGCGGCCAGAGCATCGTGGTCGCGGGGGCCGGCAGCGGCAAGACCGAGACCATGGCGAACCGCGTCGTCTGGCTGCTCGCGAACGGCCACGTCGACGTGCCCGAGGTGCTCGGGCTGACGTTCACGCGCAAGGCCGCCGCCGAGCTCGCCGACCGCGTGCGTCAGCGCGTGTCGCAACTCGTCGACGAGGGCATCGCCGACGTCTCGCTCGATCCGCTGGAGTCGGCGTCGGTCGGCACGTACAACGCGTTCGCCAGCTCGATCTACCGCGAGCACGCGATGCTCATCGGGCGCGAGCCCGACGCGGCCGTGCTCGGCGAGGCATCCGCATGGCAGTTGGCCCGATCGGTCGTCGCCGCGTCGACCGACCCTCGGCTCGTCGAACTCGACGCGACACTCGACCGCATCACGGCGGCGGTGCTCTCGCTCAGTCGATCGCTCGCCGAGAACGTCGCCGACAGTCGCGACGTGCGGGCGATGGCGCGCGACTTCCTGCAGATGCGAGGCCTGCCGATCGAGGCGCCGCGCAAACGCACCGACTTCGCGTCCTTCGTCGACGCCCTCGGCGTCGTCGACGCGCTGCCGCCGCTGCTCGAACTCGCCGACGCCTACGCCACGGCGAAGCAGCAGCGCGGATACGTCGAGTTCTCCGACCAGATCGCGCTCGCGCTCGCCATCTGCGAGCAGCACCCCGAGGTCGTGGCGGCTCACCGTGAGCGGTATCGAACGGTGCTGCTCGACGAGTACCAAGACACGAGCGTCGTGCAGACGCGACTGCTGTCGACGCTCTTCGCCGACCAACCCGTGATGGCGGTCGGCGACCCCGACCAGTCGATCTACGGCTGGCGGGGCGCGAGCGCCGCGAACCTCGCGCGCTTCGGGCGTGACTTCGCGCGACAGGCGTCGGCGAGCGTGTACGACCTGTCCACGAGCTGGCGCAACCCCCGCATCGTCCTCGACGCGGCGAACGTGCTCATCGCCCCGCTCGACGCCGGGATCCCCAAGGCGCCGCTCACCGCGTCGCCCTTCGCGGGGCCGGGCCGGCTCGACGTCGCCTGGGCCGAGACCGTCGAAGACGAGGCCGACAGGGTCGCGGAATGGTTCAAGCGGCGACTGGGGCGTGGCGCCGGCGACGGGGCGAGTGGGGCGCTGCTCTGTCGCACCTTCGCGAACGTGGGTGTCTTCACCGCAGCGCTCCGCGCTCGGGGCGTGCCGGTGCACGTGCTCGGAATGGCCGGGCTGCTCGACCAACCGGTCATCGCCGACCTGGTGTGCGCGTTGCGCGTGCTGCACGACCCGACCGCCGGGTCAGAACTCGTCCGCGTGCTCGGCGGCGCCCGGTGGCGCATCGGCCCAGCTGATCTCGCCGCGCTCCACGGCCTCGCGAAGTGGCTCGTCGACCGCGACCTCTCGACACGTCGCCTGGCCGACGAGGTTCGCGCCGGCTTGCGCGCCTCGATCGCCGCCGACGAGTCGCCCTCGATCGTCGACGCCCTCGACTTCCTGTTGAACGCACCCGACACGCATTCGGCGCTTCGCGGCTTCAGCGCGATCGGCCTCGGGCGCATGCGTCGAGCCGGCGCGCAGTTGCAGTCGCTGCGCCGGCGTGCCGGGCTGGGCCTCGTCGACTTCGTGAGTCTCGTGCAGCAGGAGCTGCTGCTCGACATCGAGGTCGCCGCGAATGCCGCACAACCGCTCGGGGCCCCGAGCCTCGAGGCGTTCGACGAGCTGCTCTCCGCATTCGTCGACGTGGCCGAGCACCCCACGCTCGGTGCGTTCCTCGGCTGGCTCACCGAGGCCGAGCAGCGCGACCGCCTCGCACCCCGCCAAGACGATCCCGAACCGGGTGCCGTACAGGTGCTCTCGATCCACGGCTCCAAGGGACTCGAGTGGGATCTCGTCGCCATTCCGAGGCTCGTCGACGCCGAACTGCCGTCGAAGCCGCGTTCGGCCAGGGGCTGGCTGGCGTTCGGCGAGCTGCCGAACGAGTTCAAGGGCGACGCCGACGAGTTGCCCGAGCTGCAGTGGCGCGGCGTACAGAGCCAGGCGGAGTTCGATCAGGCGGTCTCGGCGTTCGCCGAAGAGAACCGCGAGCGGCACGCCGATGAAGAGCGACGCCTCTCCTACGTCGCCCTCACCCGCGCTCGCGCCGAGCTGCTGCTCACCGGCTCATGGTGGTCCACCCAGAAGGCGCCCCGGCAACCGAGCCCGTTCCTGCGCGAGCTCGTCCAGGCCGACATCATCCCGGTCGACGTGTTGCCGACCGCACCGAGCGCCGATGAGAACCCCCGCGGCGATCTCGGCGAGCGGCCGCGCTGGCCGCTCGACCCGCTCTCAGCACGACGCACGGCGGTCGTGGCCGCAGCCGATGCCGTGCGTGCCGCGGCCGAACTTCCGAGCGGATCGGGCATCGGGCCGCGACTCGCCGAGCACCTGCGGCTGCTCCTCGAAGAGCGTCGCCGCCGCGACGAGGGCGACGCGGTCATCGAGATCCCGGCCCGCGTGCCGGCGTCGCGGTTCAAGGACTATGTCGACGACCCGGCCGCGGTGGGTGCGGCCCTGCGCCGGCCGTTGCCGCAGCGGCCGTTCCGGGCCACTCGCCTCGGCACGCTCTTCCACGAGTGGGTCGAGCATCGCTCGACCGGTGAGGGAGCGGCATCGGCGCTCGACGACCTCGACCGGCTCGACCCGTTCGGACTCGGCCTCGGCCTCGGCATGGCCGCCGACGGGCTCGCCGCCGCCGGGCTTGCCGCCGACGGGCTCGCCGCTGACCGCAGTGGAGGCGATGGGCGCGGCGCGGTGGTCGACGATGCCTCGCCTGAGCGGCTGCGTGCCCTGCAGTCGACGTTCGCCGCCTCCGAATGGGGTCGTCGCAAGCCGCGCTCCGTCGAACTCGAGCTCCACCTGCCGATCGGCGCGAACGTCTTCGTGTGCAAGCTCGACGCCGTGTACGACGTCGACCCCGACAGTGAACTGGCGGCACGGGGCATCCGTGTGCAGGTCGTCGACTGGAAGACCGGAAAATCTCCACGCGACGCACGCGACCTCGAGCTCAAGCAGACGCAGCTCGCGCTCTACCGGCTGGCATACGCGAGCTGGGCCGGCATCGACCCCGAGTCGGTCGACGCGGTCTTCTACTTCGTCGAAGACGACCGCGTCATCAGGCCCGACGGGCTCTACGACGAAGCCGCGTTGCGCCGAGCCTGGTCGTCGGTGGAGGCGGCGGCGTCCGCCGCGCCCTCGGCCTGATCGCCGTCGGGTCTACTCGCCGTGCGATCGGCGGCCGCCGCACGATCGGCGCCCGGCTCGCGCTCGGCGGGGCGCAGCGGCGCCGCATCACCCCAGTCGCTGAGGTCGAGCGGCATCGGAGCGGTCGCGTCCATCGGCGGGGCCGGCCGTTCGCCCGCCGCGTGGCGTTCGAACTCCGAGACGTCGTAGCTGTCGGTCAGCAGGGCGCCACCGCGCTCGCGTGCGAGCCGATCGTGGGGCGTCTCATCGAGCAGCCGTTCGACGTCGCCGACGGCGAGGATCGGGCCGGTCTCGGGCGACAGCGGTTCGCTCGACCGGTCGTGCACGCTCTCGACGAGGCCGTCGAGCAGCCCGACGGCGTCGTCGATGATGGCGTCGTCATGGGCGTCGACGCCGTGCAGCAGCCAGCGGGCGAGTTCGAGCTCGCCGTAGAGCAGGGCCCGCTGCGGCAGGTGGGAGTCGGCACCGCCGTTGCGCGCGCCGACGTAGGCGCCGAGCGCCGACTCGGCGGCCTGGCCGCGCGACGTGAGCAGCCAGTGCAGGTCGCGGGCGGGGTCGCTCTCGGCGAGCGCCGCCCAGCCGAGCACCCCGCTCACGGTGTCTCCGTCGACGAGGATCGAGTCGGCCGTGAGGGCGCCGTTCACGACGGTCGGACGGAACCGCCAGAGCGCGGCATCGTCGGTCGCCTCCTCCCAACGGCGCAGGATCGCGGCAGGCAGGCGGCCCGTGTCGGCCGCCCGGCCGACGAGCTCGACGACCGCGTCGCGCGACTGCTCGGCGGTCTGGCGGGGGAGTCCGGCGTCGGCGATGAATCCGGTGGGCAGTGAGTGGATCGCGGCGACCGCGAGTCCGACGGATGCCGCGAGCCGGTCGTGTGCCGTCAGCTCATCGGCGCCCAGCATCGCGCCGGGAATGAGCTCCGTGACGACTCCGCGGGTGCCGTCGATGGGCGCCTGACCGACGAACGTGGGCACGCGGAACGCCAGCCGCGAGCGGATTCCGGGGCTCATCGCGCGAAGGGCGACGAGGTCGGCCGACTGCTCGGTCTCGGCAGCCTGCGAGCGCGGCACCCGGATGAGCAGGTGCCGGTCGTCGGTGGTGTGGAACTCGACGGCGTCGAACGCCCCGTGGCTGCGCCGCGTGTGGGATCGTGCCGCGCGCACCTCGAGGCCGGGCACTGCCGCCGTGGCCAACGCGGCTAAGGTGAGAGGAGGTCTGGCCATGGCACACAGCTTAAGCAGGCATCTCCGGCTTCGGGCGACCGCCACGCGTTCGGGCCGACACCGCATCGAGCCGCGAAGGGTGCACTGTGACCGATCCCGACCTGTCGGCGCCGCCGTTCGCTCGCGCCGTCATCGATCGAGACGCGGTGGAGCGCGACGACCCGGCGTTCGCCGCGCGGTTCGATGCCGATCCGGCCTCGCGGGTGGTCGCAGTGCGTGGCCACCGGGTGCTCATCTCCGAGCGCGTCGAGGGATCCGAGCCCGCGCTCGAGCTGCGGCATCCCGCCGACCTGCCGGCGCCGACGTTGCGCTGCTACCTGGGTCGCGACGGCGACACGCCCGTCGAGCTCCGTGTCTTCGACGATGCCGCAGCCGATCTCATCGAGCCCGAGGCCGCCCGCTGGCAGGGGCTGCGCACCGCGGCGCCGGTGCTGACCGCGAACCACACCGGCCTCGCGGTCGAGTCGATCGCACTCGCGAACTGGCATGCCGGTCACGCCTTCTGCCCTCGATGCGGCGCACCGACCGAACCGGTGCAGGCCGGTTGGGCGCGGCGTTGCGAGCGCGAAGGCAACCTCGTCTTCCCGCGCACCGATCCGGCCGTCATCGTGATCGTCACCGACGACGACGACCGGTTGCTGCTCGGCTCGAACGCACTGTGGGAGCAGCGCCGGTTCTCGCTGCTCGCGGGATTCGTGGAGCCGGGCGAGTCGCTCGAGTCCGCGGTCGTCCGCGAGATCGGCGAAGAGGCGGGGCTCGTCGTCGATCGCGTCGAGTACGTCGCCTCGCAGCCGTGGCCACTGCCCGCGAGTCTCATGCTGGGGTTCACGGCGCGTCTGGCACCCGGCGTCGACCCCGCGGCGGCGAAGCCCGACGGCGACGAGATCCTCGAGCTGCGCTGGTTCACGCGCAACGAGATCACCGCGGCGTTCGACGGAGTGGTGCTGCCCGGCGAGACGTCGATCGCGCGCTGGCTCATCGAACGCTGGTACGGCGGCCCCATCGACCCCGAGGGGCGCCTGCCTGCATGGCCGACGTCGTGACCTCGGTCGACGATCCGCTGCTCGCGGCGCTCGACGACGAGCAGCGCGTCGTCGCCGAGGCGCTGAACGGCCCGGTGTGCGTGCTCGCCGGCGCGGGCACCGGCAAGACCCGGGCGATCACGCATCGCATCGCCTACGGGGTCGCGTCGGGGTCGTACGACCCGGCCCGGGTCATGGCGCTGACGTTCACCGCGCGTGCAGCGGCCGAACTGCGCGCACGCCTGGGCCGACTCGGCGCGGGTGCCGTGCACGCGCGCACGTTCCACGCGGCGGCGCTCGCGCAACTCAACCACTTCTGGCCGATCGTCGCGGGCGGGTCGGCGCCGCGGGTGCTCGAGTACAAGGGGCGCCTCCTCGGCCAGGCCGCCGAGCGTGTGCGGCTCAGGGTCGACGTGCCCACGTTGCGCGACGTCGCCTCCGAGATCGAGTGGCGCAAGGTGGGCGGGCGCGGCGCCGAGGCCTTCCACGCGAGACTCGCGACGCGCGGTGCGCCCGGCAGCCTCACACCCGACCAGTTCCTCGCGCTCGTCGAGGCGTACGAGCAGCTGAAAGACGAGCGGCGCATGCTCGACTTCGAGGACGTGCTGCTCGCGACGGCGGGAATGATCGAGTCCGAGGCATCCGTCGCCATGCACGTTCGCGAAAGCTACCGTCACTTCATCGTCGACGAGTACCAGGACGTCTCGCCCGTGCAGCAGCAATTGCTCGAGCTGTGGCTCGGCGATCGCGACGACCTCTGCGTCGTCGGTGACGCCAGCCAGACCATCTACTCGTTCGCGGGGGCGAGCTCCGAGTACCTGCTGGGGTTCGAGCGGCGCTACGCCGACGCCACGGTCGTGCGGCTCGAACGCAACTATCGATCGACCGCCGAGATCGTCGGCACCGCGAACCGCTTGATGCGCGGTCGTGCGGGTGCGCTGCGGCTGGAGTCGGCGATCGAAGGCGAGAGCCGGGCGGATGTCCCGGAGCCCGACATCGTCGCGTACGCCGACGAGCTCGCCGAGGCGAGGGGCGTCGCGACCCGCATCCGCAACCGCATCGACGAGGGCGCGGCACCCGAGTCGATCGCCGTGCTCATGCGCGTGAACTCGCAGTCCGCGATCCTCGAGCGCGCCCTCGACGATGTCGGGGTGGGGTCGCGGGTGCGCGGGGCCGCGAGGTTCTTCGACCAGCCCGAGGTGCGCCAGGCGGTGCACGCGCTGCGCGCCGCCGCCCTCACGATCTCGGGCGAGCCGCTCTTCAAGTCGGTGAGCGACGTGCTGCGATCGCTCGGGTGGAGCGCGCAACCGCCCGAAGCCCCGGGCGCAGTGCGCAGTCGCTGGGAGTCGCTCAATGCGATCGCACGGCTCGTCGACGACGCGCCCGAGGGCACGACGTTCCGGCAGTTCGCCGACGACCTGCGGGCACGGGCCGAGGCGCAGCACGAACCGGCGCTCGCGGTCGTCACGCTCGCGACACTGCACTCGGCGAAGGGCCTCGAGTGGGACGAGGTGTTCGTCGTCGGCCTCAGCGAGGGGATGTTGCCCATCGCCTACGCCAAGGGCTTCGACGCGATCGACGAAGAGCGACGGCTGCTCTACGTCGGCATCACGCGGGCACGGCGACGCCTCGAACTGAGCTGGGCGCGCCAGGGTGGCGCGCATCGGGGCGAACGGGAGCCGTCGAGGTTCCTGCTGGAGCTCGGCAGCCGCACTCGGGATGCGGCCGGTGCGTCACGACCGACGGAGGCGCGCCGGCCGCGAGCGTGAGCGAAGCCCCTGCAAGGGCGCTGCGGCCGAGTCGCAGGTGATCGTCGACGGCGGATGCCGCGGCCGCGGCCGCGTCGAACGCCGAGCGGCGGCCCGGGTGCGGGGCGGGTCGCCCGGCGAGCTGCGCCGCGATCGCCGGCCACGCACCGTCGGCATCACGCCGGTCGAGCTCGACGCAGCGAAGGCACGGGCCGAGCCCGGGCTCGACGAACGGACCGACGGTGATGCCGCGCTCGTCGTCGACGACGGCGAGGTGGGGCACGTCGCGCCGTAACCACGGCAGGTGGCGTGCCGGCGGGATCACCCATGCCGCGGCGATCACGACGAGGGCGACCTCGTCGCCGTCGTTGCCGCCGGCATCGCCGTCGACTTCGTCGACCTTCACCGCGCTGTGGCCGAGCGCGGTGAGATTCGCAAGCAGCAGGCGGGCGACCTCGCCGTCGGCGTCGACCACGACTCGGCCGGTGCGTCGATCGGCCGTGCGGCACGAGACATCCGTCGCCTCGTCGAAGGCCGGTGCGAGCAGCTCGAGCACTCGCTCGACCTCGGCGGGCGAGCCGTCGAGTCCCGCGCCGATCGTGCGGAGCGTCGAATACCCGGCGCCGTGTCGCAGGGCGGCCACCAGCCCGGTCTCGAGCCCGCCCGGGTCGCGGATCACGACGCGCGGGGTCAGGCCGCCGAGCTGCAACTCGGCGGGCGAGCGCCACACGAGGGGGAGTGCCGGGTCGATGCGCGGGGCCATGGCCAGAGCATGCCCGAATCCTCGGGATCGCCGCGGAATCCTTCCACAGGCGAATCCACTGGCCGAGGCGCGGGGCGTCTCGAGACCCGTCGGGCGCCCGGGCTCAGCCCTTCGGGGCCTCGCCGTCTTCGCCGGGTGCCGCGGGCGTCTCGCCGCGCAGCAGTTGCTCGAGCGCCTGATCGAACTCGTCGTCGGCGGTGGCTCCGGCGCTGTCGGCACCGGTGAGCCGGGCGACGAGCGCGCTCGAATCGTCGAGGTCTGCTGCCGTCGGCAGAAGGTCGGGGTGCGCCCACAGTGCGTCACGCGCCTCGACGCCGACCGCTTCGGTGACTGCGCGCCACATCGCGGTCGCCTCGCGGAGTCGACGCGGTCGCAGCTCGAGGCCGACGAGTGTCGCGAAGGCGGACTCGGCCGGTCCGCCCGACGCACGTCGGCGTCGAATGGACTCGGCGACCGCGTCGGACTTCGGCAGGCGCGACGTCGCGTCGGCGGTCGCCGCGTCGACCCATCCCTCGACGAGGGCGAGCATGGTCTCGAGCCGGTCGAGCGCGGCCTGCTGCGCCTCGCTCTTGGGACGGATGAGCGCGCCGCTCACGACCGCATTGCGGAGCTCTTCGGTGTTCGAGGGGTCGAATCCCTCGGCGAGCTGCTCGAGGCGGTCGGTGTCGATGTCGATGCCGCGTGCGAAGGCCGTGATCGCGGTGATCAGGTGGAGGCGAAGCCAGCGCGCATGCCGGAACAGGCGCGCGTGCGCGAGCTCGCGCACGGCGAGGTACAGCTCGACCTGGTCGTTCGGGATGTCGAGGCCGGCGCCGAACTCGGCGGCGTTCTGCGGCAGGATCGCGGCGCGACCGTCGTCGAGGAGCGGGATGCCGACGTCGCCGCCGGAGACGACCTCGGTCGCGAGCTGGCCGACGACCTGGCCGAGCTGCATCGCGAAGAGCGCACCGCCGATGCCGCGCATCATGCGGCTCGCGCCCGCGATCATCGAGCGCATCTCTTCGGGCGCCTGCTCGGTCATGACGCGCGTGAGCGCGTCGGAGATCGACAGTGCGACCGGCTCGGCGAGCTGCGACCAGATCGCCATGGTCGCCGACACCCAGGCGCGGCGTGTGAGCACCTCGGGGGTCTGGGGCAGCGATGAGAAGTCGACGGCCTCGTCGAGCCACAGCGACGCGACCTGGAAGGCCTGGTCGAAGCGGGCGCGTTCGTCGGCGGTGATCTGGGTCTGCGCCGAAGCCGCCCGCTCTTCGCCCTGGCGGAGGGCCACGCTCCAGTCGATGCCGTCGTCGGCGTTGTTCATCGCCTGCTGCAGCTGGGCGAAGAGCGCAGCGAGGGCGGCAGGGTCGCTGGGCAGCCCGGCGGCGCCCGCGAGGCTCGAGGGGTCGATGCCGCCCGAGCCCGAGAGCAGCTCGCGGAGCATCTCGCGGAACTCGTCTTCGGGGTTGGGCTCGCCGGGCTCGTCGCGCTGATCGGCCACTGCCGTCACCTCCACATTTCGTGTTCTCAACCGTAACGCCGCCGCACGGCGGCATGTCTGGGAAATGGCCTAGGCTGGGCGTTCCGGGTGTCCGCCCTTCGCGAACAGCGCCGGCCCCGGCGCGCATCTGCGACGACCCGTCGCCCCGGAAGGAACACCGATGGCCCTCTTCTCCGACGAGCCTGCGTCGTCGCATGCCCGTTCCGAGCGACGCTCGCGCCGCGAGCGCATCGGGTGGGGCGCGATCACCCTCGCAACGGTCATCGCGATCGTGTTCGCCCTGATGCCGTCGCCGTACGTGATCGAGCAACCGGGCCCCGTCTACGACACTCTCGGCGTCGCCGAGAACGGCGACGGCGAAGAGGTGCCCCTCATCGAGATCCCCGACGAGACGACCTACCCGACCGACGGCGAACTCAACCTGCTGACGGTGTCGGTCGTCGGGCGCCCGGGCGCGACGCCGAACTGGCTCGAGGTGCTCGCCGCGTGGTTCGACCGCACCCGCTCGGTCGTCCCCGCCGAGGCGATCTTCCCGCCCGGCGTCACCAACGAGCAGCGCGACGAACAGAATCAAGCCGCCATGGTCGATTCGCAGCAGGACGCGATCGCGGCCGCGCTCGTCGAGCTCGGTCGCGACTTCCCGCGCGAGGTCACGGTCGTCACGCTTCTCGAGGATTCACCGGCCGATGGCGTCATCGAAGAGGGCGACGTCATCCTCTCGCTCGACGGCACCGAGGTGCACTCGGTCGGCGAGCTGCAGCGGGCTGTGCGCGAGCACGGTTCGGATGACCCGGCGTCGATCGTGCTCGTGCGCGACGGCGTCGAGCAGACGGTCGAGGTGACCCCGGTCGATCGCAACGGCACCGCCGTGCTGGGAGTCGGCGTGCGCATGACCTACGACTTCCCCATCGACGTCGAACTGCAGCTCGACAACGTGGGCGGGCCCAGCGCCGGGATGATGTTCGCATTGGGCATCGTCGACAAGCTCACGCCCGGTGCGATGACCGGCGGAGAGATCGTCGCCGGCACCGGCACGATCGACTCGGCCGGGGCGGTCGGAGGCATCGGCGGCGTTCGCCAGAAGCTCTGGGGCGCGCTCGATGCCGGCGCCGAGTGGTTCCTCGCTCCCGAGGCGAACTGCGACGAGGTCGTCGACCACGTCCCCGACGGTCTCACCGTCTTCGCGGTCGAGACGCTCGACGAGGCGCGCACCATCGTCGAAGACGTCGCCGACGGCGAACTCTCCGGTTCGTACCCCATGTGCGTCGACGGGTGACAGCCCGTTCCAAGAATCGCGACCATAGGATGGATTGTCGATCCCATCCGACCGAACATTGAGGCCGAGAGTGTCAGCACAGACCCAAGAACCGAGGAACACGCGACGGCGCGCGCCGATCGCGATCACCATCGGGGCGGTGGCTGCGCTCGTGATCGCGTTCTTCGCGTTCACCGGGCTTTATGCCGACGTGCTCTGGTACGACCAGCTCGGCTACCTCCCGGTGCTCACGACCGAGTGGATCTCGCGCATCGTGCTGTTCGTCATCGGGTTCCTCGCGATGGCGGTGCCGGTCTGGGCGTCGATCCAGATCGCCTATCGCACCCGCCCCGTGTACGCGAAACTCAATTCGCAACTCGATCGTTACCAAGAGGTGTTCGAGCCGCTGCGCCGCCTCGCGATGTACGGCATCCCGGTCGTGCTCGGCATCTTCGCGGGCGTCTCGGCGTCGAGCCGTTGGGAGGGCACGCTCGCCTGGCTGAACCGCACGCCGTTCGGCACGACCGACCCCCAGTTCGGCTTCGACATCGGGTTCTACGTCTTCGAATTGCCGTTCTACCGCTCCATCGTCGGGTTCGCCTCGGCCGTGGTGCTGCTTTCGGTGCTGCTCGTCATCGCCACCAACTACCTCTACGGCGCGATCCGCGTCAGCGGCCGTGAGGTCGTCATCTCCAAGTCGGCCCGTGTGCAGATCGCCGTCACCGCGGGCATCTACCTGCTGCTGCAGGCCGTGAGCATCTGGCTCGACCAGTACGCAACCGTCACCGAGACCGGCTCGCTCATCACGGGTGCGGCCTACACCGACGTGAACGCCACGATCCCCGGCAGGGGCATCCTCGCCGCCGTCGCCGGAGTCGTCGCGATCCTGTTCTTCGTGACCGCGATCATCGGTCGCTGGCGCCTTCCGCTCGTCGGAACCGCGCTGCTCATCGTCACGAGCCTGATCATCGGCTCGCTCTACCCGTGGGTCGTCGAGCGGTTCCAGGTCGAACCGAACGCGAAGTCGCTCGAGGCGCCGTACGTGCAACGCAACATCGACCTCACGCGTGAGGCCTACGGCGTCGCCGACGTCGAGGAGATCCCCTTCGAGGCGAAGACCGATGCCGAGCAGGGCGCGCTGCGCGCCGACGCCCAGACCACCGCGAACATCCGGCTCATGGACCCGCTCGTGATGGCGCCGGCGTTCCAGCAGCTCGAGCAGTTCCGTCAGTACTACCAGTTCCCCGAGGCGCTCGACGTCGACCGCTACGAGATCGACGGCGAGACGCGCGATACCGTCGTCGCCGTCCGCGACGTGGACGTCTCGGGCCTCGGTGACGCCGACACGTGGTTCAACTCGCACCTCGTCTACACGCACGGCTACGGCCTCGTGGCCGCAGCGGGCAACCAGCGCTCCGTCGACGGCCAGCCGGTCTTCCTGCAGTCGGGCATCCCGCAGACGGGCGACCTCGGCGAGTTCGAGCCGCGCGTCTACTTCGGCGAGGGGTCGCCGCAGTACTCGATCGTCGGCGCACCCGAGGGGAACGACCCGATCGAGCTCGACTACCCGGCGGGCGGCGACAACGACCGGCAGACGCAGACGACCTTCGAGGGCGATGGCGGGCCGGCGCTCGACAACATCTTCACGAAGCTGGTGTACGCGCTGAAGTTCCAGTCCGAGCAGATCTTCCTCTCCGACGAGGTCACCACCGATTCGCAGATCCTCTACGACCGCGATCCCATCCAGCGTGTGCAGAAGGTGGCCCCATACCTCACGCTCGACAGCGACACGTACCCGTCGGTCGTCGACGGCCGCATCGTGTGGATCGTCGACGGCTACACGCTGTCCGACCAGTACCCCTACTCGAACAAGGTCTCGATGAGCGATGCCATCGCCGACAGCGAAGGCGTCGCGCCGACGCTCGCGTTCGATGAGGTCAACTACATCCGCAACTCGGTCAAGGCCACCGTCGACGCCTACGACGGCTCAGTCACGCTCTACGCGTGGGACGAGGAAGATCCGATCCTGCAGACCTGGCAGAAGGTCTTCCCGGCGACCCTCGAGCCGATGACCGCGATGTCGGGCGACCTCCTGAGCCACGTGCGGTACCCGGCCGACCTGTTCAAGATGCAGCGTGCCGTGCTCGGCCGCTACCACGTCACCGAGGCCGGCTCGTTCTACTCGCGCGACGACGCATGGACGACGCCGAAGGACCCGACCGCGGGCGCGAACACCACGATTCTGCAGCAGCCGTACTACCTGACGATGCAGATGCCCGGTCAGGACGCGCCGACCTATTCGCTCTATTCGACGTTCATCCCCGAGGCGAGCGGCGACCAGAGCCGCAACGTGCTGCGCGGCTACCTCGCGGTCGACGCCGACGCGGGTGCCACCGACGGCGAACGCGCCGAGGGCTACGGCAAGCTGCGGCTGTTGACGTTGCCCGAAGACGACAACGTGCCGGGCCCGGGGCAGGTGCAGGCGAAATTCAACTCCGACCCGACTGTCTCCCAGTCGCTCAACCTGCTGAAGCAGGGCCAGTCCGACGTGATCAACGGCAACCTGCTCACGGTGCCGGTCGGCGGCGGCCTGTTGTATGTGCAGCCCGTGTACGTCAGGTCGACGGGCAACACGAGCTTCCCGCTGCTGCAGAAGGTGCTCGTCGCGTTCGGCGACCAGATCGCCTTCCAGGACACGCTCGACCAGGCACTCGATGTGCTCTTCGGCGGTGACTCCGGCGCCGCGGCGGGCGATGAGGAGGTCGACCCCGCCGCGCCGACGACCCCGCCCGCCGAGGGCGAGGGTGAGACCCCGCCGACCACACCGGTCGCGCCGAGCGACGAGGTGCAGGCCCTGTTGAACGAGGCGGCGCAAGAACTGCAGAACAAGCAGGCGGCGCTCGCCGAGGGCGACTGGGCCGCCTACGGTGCGGCCGATGCGAAGCTCGCCGAGATCATCGCGAGCCTGCTCACCCTCACCGGCACGCAGAACGCCCCCGCAGACACCGGCGAATGACCACCGACCTCAACGGCGGCGAGTGGCTCGACGACAATCGGGCCAGCTGGGACGAGCGGGTCGGCGTGCATCTCGCATCCGACTTCTACGACCAGACGCCGTTGCGGGCCGGCGGGGGAGTGCTCGACCCCGTCGCCCGGGCGGGAATCGAGCGGCTCTACCCCGACGGGCTCGAGGGCGTCCGCGTGCTGCACCTGCAGTGTCACTTCGGCTCCGACTCGCTGTCGCTCGCGAACCTCGGCGCGACCGTCGTGGGCATCGACTTCGCGCCGGCCGCCGTCGCCGAGGCGAGGCGCATGGCCGACGAACTCGATCTCTCGCACCGCGCCCGATTCATCGAGGCGAACGTCTACGACGCACGGCACATGCTGCCCGAGCCAGAGTCGTTCGACCTCGTCTTCGTGACGTGGGGCACGATCATCTGGCTTCCCGACGTGGCCGAATGGGCTCGCATCGTCTCGTGGTTCCTGAAGCCCGGTGGCCGTCTGTACTTCGCCGAGGGGCATCCGGTGGCGATGGTGTTCGAGGGGGCCGGCGGCGCCCACGGAATGCCGACGTTCACCTACGCGTACTCGAACGACGCACCCGACGTCATCGACGACCCCAGCGACTATGCCGACCCCGACGCCGTGATCACGAACGCCCGAACCTGGGAGTGGACGCATCCGATCGACACGGTGCTTGGCGCGGTGCGCGGTGCGGGCCTCGATATCGAGTCCTACACCGAGGGGTACAGCGTTCCGTGGCAGGCATTCCCCGTGCTGGCCCCCCTTGGCGACGGCATGTTCGGCTGGCCTGACGCGCGCTTCCTGCCGCTCTCATTCGAACTGGTCGCCGCGGCACCCGAATCGCCGCCCTGACGAGCCGGGAAGCCGCCCGATCGCCCGACTTCGGAGCACTGGAATCGGCACATGATTCTCGCGAACCAACCTGTACCATGGGGGACGGGGCGAGGAAAATGAGAAATCGTCGAGTTGTCCTTCCGGGGCTGGGGCTCCTGATGCTGGCCGCGGTTTCGGCCTGCGGAGTCGGCGCTTCGACGCAGGAGACCAGTGGTGGCGAGGGTGCGCCCGATGCGGCCACGCCGCCGACGCCGCTCCCGGCGGAACCGGAGCACATCGAGTTCGATCCGGCGGATTTCGACGATTCTTCCGCGGTCATCGACAACCCGTGGCTCGCCATGCTTCCCGGCACACAGTGGACCTACGACGGGTTCCTCGAGACGCCCGAGGAGACGACCCCCCACAGTATCGAGTTCACGGTCACCGACCTGACGAAGGAGATTCAAGGAGTCGAGACGGCGGTGGCGTGGATCGTCGACATCGCCGACGGCGAGATCGTCGAGAAGGAGATCGCCTTCTACGCCCAGAACCAGGAGGGCGATGTCTGGTACTTCGGCGAGCACCCGGTGGAGTATGAGAACGAGGAGGTCGTCGCCGCCCCGACCTGGATCGCCGGCTCCGGCGACGCGCGCCCCGGTGTCAAGATGTGGGCCGACCCGAAGATGGGGATGCCCAGCTACTTCCAAGGCTATGCCGAGTCTGTGGAATGGACCGACTACGGCACCATCGATGAGGTGGGCGGGAGTACGTGCACATACTCCGGCTGCTACGAGGAGACGCTGGTCATCGCCGAATCGAGCCTCGGCGAGGAGGGGATCTTCCAGCTCAAGCACTACGCCAGGGGCATCGGTGAAGTCCGCGTCGGATGGCGGGGCGATCCTGACGAGAAAGAAGAACTGCAGCTGCGCAACACGACGCAGTTGAGTCCCGAGGCGCTCGCGGCGATCCGCGCGGAAGCGCTGGCACTCGAGGCGCACGCGTACGAGGTCAGTGCAGGCGTGTACAGCCAGACGGCGCCTTCGCACTAGGGCCTGTCTGTGGCTCGACGGCCGTCCCATCGATTTCGGCCACGAGCAGCAAGTCCGCCGTCTCGGACGCACTGTCGTGGAGCGGCCCGCAATCGCCGCGCCGGGCTCTGCCTCGCCGCACACTCCACTGGGTGGCTACCGCGTCGAGTGCTCACGGGTGAGGGTCGGGAAACCCCATCGGCCATCGGCGATCTCGGCGCGAGGTCGATAGAGCCTGACGAGGTAGTTCCATCCCTCCATGATCGGCAGCGCATTCGGAACATCGTCGGGATAGCTGCCGAACCGGACGGTTATCGTGCCGTCATCGTTGCGGGTGCCGGTGATGTTGTTGATCGTGTACGCACCGCGCTCGTTCGGTTCGAAGAACCCGGCCGCGTTGTACACGGAGATCGACCAGAACCCATCGACCGGAACTTCCCCGACGGTCAATTCGTACTGCCCCACCGGGAGGCGCGGGTCGACCCCGATGTACTTCGCCTCAGACGAAGGCAGTCCGCCCCACCCGGCCGCGGTGCCGATGAGGTGACGGACGGGGTCGACTTCGCCCTTCGAGCCGAACATGCGATCGAAGTCGCTCAGATTGCGCGCGAGCGCGAGCAGGGCGTCTCGGGTCTCATCCAGGCTGGACGTGTCATAG
The DNA here is from genome assembly GCF_021228295.1 of Agromyces humatus. Lineage (GTDB taxonomy): Bacteria > Actinomycetota > Actinomycetes > Actinomycetales > Microbacteriaceae > Agromyces > Agromyces humatus. The sequence goes on along the minus strand of NZ_JAJQPD010000006.1, from coordinate 219,741 downwards.
TCGGGCATCTCAAACGGAATCGACGAGCCGCAGTCGAGTCGGATCTGATCCTGCAATGCCGCGACGTCGGCGACGTCGGCCGGATCCGCGGGATCCACCAGGGTGCGCACCGCCAGCACGACGTGAGGCGTGCCGAACTGCTCGACCGACAGGCGGTGCTCGCCCGCATCATGGAAGATGGCGTCGACGTAGTGGTGCTCATTGACGACCATCGCCGACAGGTAGCGTCCGGCGTGCTCGGGGATGGTGAACGTCGCACCAGCGCTGATGTCGACGACCGCGAAGCTGTAGAGCGTATCCCTGTTCAGGCGTATGACCGTCTGCTCGTCGATCGCCGCGGGTTCACGGTTGTGAAGGAATCGATTCACGCCTCCTGCGTTGCCCTGAAGGTCACGCATCATCCGGTGGGTCTCAGCGAACGCGAAGTTGTCGGTGTTGACGAGAATGCTCACAACTCGATCATCGCACCCGGCGACGATCATCCGCCGAGGTGCAATCACGGGCGTTTCGCAACCCGTTCTCGAGCCGCGGCGCGCTCGCTCTCCTGCGGGCTGCGCCCGATTGGACGGCGTTTGAACCGCATGCTAGTGTTATCTCTTGTGCCGCGGGGTGGAGCAGTTCGGTAGCTCGCTGGGCTCATAACCCAGAGGTCGTAGGTTCAAATCCTGCCCCCGCAACCAAGAAGTCCCGGTCAGATTCGGTTTCTGGTCCCTACAGAGGGAACCAAGAATGACTGACTCGGCACAAATCCGGCGCAGCGTCACGCTGCGCCGGATTTTCTCGTCTCGGCGCCAGGTGCGGCTCGACCCCCCTCGCGATCGCTCGGAGTCGCTGGCGTACCTCACTGGTGTGAGTGAGACATCGCACGCATTCCCCGGCCTGGAACCGGTGCTGACGACCAGCGAACTCGCCGCCCACCGCGGCGTCCCGGTGCAGACCATCCACGACCTCCGGCACGCCCAGCGCGGCCCGCGCGGCTTCCGGGTCGGCCGCGAGCTGCGCTTTCGGCTCTCCGAAGTACAGGCCTGGGTGGAAGGGATGGAGGCATACGACCACGCCGCCGGTCTCATCGAAGGTGCCACCCGATGAGCGGTCGCGGCCGGCTGGAGATCGGGACGCACGGCGACATCAGCACCATCCGGACCGGGCACGGCAAGGTCCGGGCGGAGGCGCGGTATCGGGACGGCGACGGGATGATCCGCAAGGTGACCGCCTCGGCGGGAACCGCGAAGCAGGCCAAGCAGAACATGCGGCTCAAGCTCCAGCGGCGCAACACGGCGACCGGGTTCGGCGTCGCACTGTCGCCCGAGAGTACCGTCGCCGAACTGGCCGAGGCGTGGATGGAGGATGTGTTGGCAGCGTTCCGACCTCGCGGCGGGAACCAGGTGAAGGACGTCATCGAGGTGATGCTCCGTAGTACCAGCGATCGAATCGGAGAGTCGCTGGCGCTCCGCAAGTGCGAGATCGACGACACTGTCTCGCCGATGCAGGTCACCGTGGCGGGATCGCTCATTGTGATGACGGGTTCGAGGACAGGTAGTAGTCGACCGTCGCGGTTACGGGATCGACCCGGTTCCATGGATGGCACAGCCCACACGTCCGATCTGTCTAAAGACGTCGTGTTCGTCGAGGACTCAGGGTTACCGCGCCGCTCGGCAACGGAGTAGGCTCCAGCCACGACTGTCCATGGGGAGGACGGGATGGCGGGGTGGCACGACGACGGTGCCCGCGGGCTTGTAGTGTTCGTCCGCGGACTGCCGCAGGGTGAGCGTGGAAACCGGCGCGGGGGCGGCTCGCAGTCATTCGCGCAATTGATCAGCCGCCTCAAGGGAGACCTCGGCGATAGCTGGCGTGTGGAGGTCTACGATCACGGGCAGAAGGCCACGAGCCGAGCCGACTTGGACGGCATTGTCCGCGACCTCGCGGCGCACATCCGCGGGTGGGCCGGAGAGATCTCCGAGGGCGTCGAACCGCCCGCCCGGATCATTCTGATCGGACACAGCTTCGGCGGGGTCCTCGCGCGCGCCGCGTTCGTGCTCGACGCAAACGATCCGCGGTCCCTCAATGGCCGCCGATGGACCCGAATGGTCGACCGGATCGTGCTGCTCGGCAGCCCGAATGCTGGCTTCCGGCTCGATACTCGCTACACGCCTTTGGCGTGGAAGATCGCCTGGTACCTCACGACGCCGTTCGTGGACTTCACGATCGAGAAAGTCGTCGTGGGTGGCTACTGGATTACGAACCTGCGCCTTAGGTGGCTGGAGACCTTCCGTCGGCTCGCACGCGACGCTGAAGCGGGTGATGCATCCCGCCCACCGACGGTCGTGCAGGTACTGGGTACCCGAGACGACCTTGTCGAGCGTGAGGACATCCTAGACACGCGGTACATGGGCGACACCATCGTCGTCGAGATCCCCGGCGCGACGCACCTCGGCCTGATCGACTTGTCGATCGCCGCCGACCCCGACCTTCGGTGGGAGCAGCTGCGCGGAGCGATCCTCGGCCGGGCCGACGAGGTGGCCTCGCCGCCTACGCCCCTGTCTAGCGCGCCGACCTACTTCGTGCTGCACGGGATCCGCGCGTCCGCATATGAGGACTGGGGCCGCGACCTCGAGGCGGCGATCCGCCGGGCCGAGGGCGACCAGAACGAAGTGCAGGTTGTGCGACCCGACACCGGATACTTCAGCGCGATCGAGTTCGCGCTTCCCTTTACGAGGCGGCGCAAGATTCACGAGTTCCTGAAACTGTACGGCGACGCCTACGCGTCGACCGAGCCGGACCGCTTCCGATTCGCGGGGCACAGCAACGGGACGTACATGATGGCGCACGCGCTCGACCGCATCCCCGCGATGCACTTCGAGCGCATCTACCTCGCTGGGACGGTGCTGCCACGCAACTACGCATGGGGCGACGTGGTGGACCGCGGTCAGCTCGCGGGGCGGGACACGTCGTCGGTGCGTGTGAGAACCGATCGTGCAACTGCCGACGTCCCCGTCGGCATCCTGTGCTCGTGGCTCCGCGGTCTCGGCAGTCGCGACATAGGCACCGCCGGCGTCGACGGCTTCGAGTTCGCGCCCGACCTCGTGCGCGACGGCGGGCTGATCCGAGGCGGTCACGGCGCGGCATTCATCCCGCCGCCGGCGCCGAAGGAAGCAACGAAGACGCTCGGGGCGACGGCGACTGGGGTCGATCCGCCGGATAATCCGAACATCGAGTCGATCGCCGGGTTCCTGGTACGGGGCGACGCCGGCACACCCGGGAATGCGGCCGAGCACCCCCTCTTCCGGTTCCTGAGCAGGTTCGTCGGTAACCCCGTGGTCGCCTGGACAGTCGCCGGCGGGCTCGCCGTCGGCGCTTGCGTTGGATTCGTCGCGTTGATGGGTCTGATCGGGCGCACGCGCGCGACCATGCTGGCGGGAGGCGCGCTGTCCGCCATCTGGGCCGTACTCCGGACGATCTAGATGGATGCGGCATACTCGCCGCCTTCCGAAAATGCAGGCACGACCGAACTCGTCCGCGCGCGAGTGTCATCAACATCGATGGCGCCATCCTTAGAACCCAAGGATCCGCCTGCGGACGTCTTGGAGGAGATGGCTGCCCTCCTGTTAATTTCCTCGAGCAGCCGCAGGTCGTCGTGACGGCCGGTCGGCTGCACAGCTCACGCGGCCGGGACGACAACGTCACGCACGAGGGCGTCGAGCTGTGCGTCCGCATCCAGAAACTGCCGGAGCGTGTTGCGGGATGCGCCGAAGCGCTCGAACTCATCCGGAGACATGCCGTCGGCGTCGTACGCACGCCGGAACTCCGAGAGCCCGCTCAGTTCCTCGAGGATCGGGTCCGGAACCGGAGTGTCGATCCGGTGGCCGTCGACCACGATCCCGTTGGCGTTGATGCGCTCCTGCCACTCGAAGGGAGGCGAGATCACCAGATCCCCGCCGACGAATTCGGAGAACTGAAGGTGGCTGCGGAACGCCGCAGAAAGCATCCGGCTCCGGTAGCCGCGCTCGATGAACATCGAGTAGGCGCGCTTGAAGGCGGCGACGCCGGCCCAGTCGAGTACCCCCGGGGTCGTGAGGATGCCCTCGTTGGCAGTCCACCGCTTCAGCCAGTCGTCCAGGCGGCCACCCATGATCGTAACCACGTGGCCGAACTCCCAGTTGGGAAGGCCTTGCGCGGCTCGGCGCTCGAGGGCGCGTTCGAGCGCTGCGCCCACCGCGAGTGCTTGCGGCACCGTGAAGCTCAGCGTCGCGTTGATGCTCACGCCGAGGTACGCCGCCTCCTCCATTGCTGCGATGCCGGGTGCGGTCGCGGGGAGCTTGACGATGATGTTGTCGGCGAGTTGCGAGAACTCGACGGCTTGTTCGACGAGCGCCGTGGTGTCTCGGTGCAATCGGGGGTCGGTCTGGATCGAGAGTCGGCCGTCGCGCCCGCCGCTCGCCTCGAACGCTGGCTCGAGCAGGCTGGCCGCCTCGATCGAGAGTTCCTTGACAGCGGCCCAGCCGAGCTGCGATTCACCCCAGGTCGGATGCTCGACAGCGAGGTCGCGGATGCGCGGCACCCAGACATCTGGATGCCGTTTGATCACCGTGTAGGCGATCACAGGGTTGCAGGTCGCGCCAACTGCGCCGAAGCTGATGGAGCGCCGGAGCTCGTCGGGGTCCGCGGAGTCGTTCCAGAGGGAGGTCGCGGTCACGGCGGCGCGCTCCAGTGGCCCCCTGGTGCGATCAGTGAGTGTGGACATCGGAGTCCTTTCGTCGATTCGGTCGGGTCGCGTAGCCGGCCATCGTTTGGTTGGGCATGTGTCGGAGTGATCGTCGCGTCAGTCGAGGTCGACCTGGACGGCGACGTGCTCAGTGGCGGATCGCTGTGCGGCGTCCGCGAGGATGAGCGCAGCCCGGCCGTCCTCGAACGTCGGGCTTGTCGAGGTTTCGCCGCGCACGAGTCGCACGAACTCGCTCAGTTCGGCACGGTACGCACCGGCGTACCGCTCGACGAAGAACTCCTGGTAGGGCGGTCTGGCCTCGACCGCCTCTGCGGTCGAGAGACTCACGAGGCTGCTCGGCGCGTTGGCGACCTGCAGCATCCCGCCGGCGCCGAACGCCTCGATGCGCTGGTCGTAGCCGACCGCACTGTGTCGCGAGTTCGTGATGGTGACGATGGCGCCCGTTGCCGCGCGAAGCACGGCCACCGCCGTGTCGAAGTCTCCGTGCTCGCGGGCTCCAACGTCGAACGCGGCGGTGCCCACAGCCGACACCTCGACGATGTCGGGCAGAAAGAAGCGGGCCATGTCGAAGTCGTGGATCGTCATGTCCCGGAAGATGCCGCCCGACGCCCCGATGTACGAGGCAGGGGGCGGCGCGGGGTCGCGGCTGATGATCGCGAGTTGCTCGAGCTCGCCGATCTCGCCGGCCGCGACGCGGGCGCGAGCGCTAGCAAATCCCGCGTCGAAGCGGCGGTTGAACCCGAGTGCCACCGGGACGCCCGAGGCCGCGATCTTGGGCCGGAGCGCTTCGACCCGCGCGATGTCGAGGTCGATGGGCTTCTCGCAGAGCACCGGGATGCCGGCGTCGACGGCCCGCTCGATGAGATCAACGTGCGTCGGTGTCGGCGATGCCACGAGCACGGCGTCAACCTCGCCGGAGGCGATGAGCTCCTCGGCCGTGTCGGAGACGGTGCCGCCGTATCGGGCGGCGACGGTACGCGCGCCGTCGACGATGGGGTCGCACACCCACGCGAGGGTAGTGTCTGGGTCGGCGGCGATGCCTGCCGCGTGGACCTGCCCGATTCGGCCGGTGCCGATGAGTCCGAAGCGCATGGGGCGCGCAGTCATGTTCCCTCTCTTCCCTTCTGGCTCACGCCCAAGGGCGGAGCGCCTCGCGGTTCCGGCGCTGGTCCTCTGCGCGCTCCGCCTCGAATGCGGTGAGGGAGATGTCGTCACCGTTGAGCACGTCCTGCTCGACGACGATCCAGCCGTCGTACTCGTGCTCATCGATGCCAGCCATCACCGCCGCCAGGTCGATATCGCCGCTGCCGAACGTCACGAACGAGCCCGACTGCCAGACCTCGCGCATCCCGCCGCCCGCGGCGAGCACACGCCGCAGCTCTGTAAGGTCGACGTCCTTCAGGTGCAGGTGATTGATACGCGCACCCCATCGGCGCACCGCCTCGACCGGGTCACCGCCGGCGATGAAGAGGTGTCCTGTGTCGAGAGTGAGGTCGATGTCGACATCGGCGAGGAAGCGATCAATCTCCTCCTGCGACTCCACAAACGTCCCGGCATGATGGTGGAACGTCGGCTCGAATCCGGCAGCGCGCACGATTTCGGCGGCACGCCCTGCGTTCACGACGAGCCGATCCCAACGGACCGCGTCGAGCGGGTCGGCCTCAGCACCACGCCCGGGAGCCGCGCGACGATCGGCTGAGCCATCGTCGGCAAGCGTCGGACACGGCAACCGGGTCGGCCCCGACTCGGCCGCCGAGGCGAATGCGCGCAGGGCCTCGTCGAGTGTCGGGAGCGCCGCGGCGAACGCCTCGTCGTCGGAGAATGGCAGCTGCACCCAGCCTCCGGCGAGCTCGAGCCCGAATCGCTCGAGTCGGCGGCGAAGCGCGGCGTCGCGGCCGAGGTAGCCGACGGGGCCGAGATCCACCCCACGGTATCCAGTTTCGACGAGGATCGCGAGCAAGTCGTCGGGCGCGACCGTCTCGGCGCCCTCGGGCGTCAGCTCGAAGACCCCGAAGCTCACGGGGGCGCCGGCCACTGTCGCCTTCATGGTGCGTCCTCCGTCCCGAGGAGCGGTCGCTGAGCCGGCCGGAGCCGTTCGTACTCCGCGCGGGCCCGCCTCGTCGATTCGAGCGTCGACACCGCGGGCACCGGGACGTCCCACCATCCCTCGCCGTCGGGTGCGTGGATAAGGGGGTCGCTGTGCACCTGGATGAACGTGCCGCGGTCGGACGCTTTCGCGGCGACGACCGCCGAACGCAGCGCCTCGATCGACCCCGGCCCCGGCAAGATCTCGACGACGTCGATGCCGTAGCTGCGTGCGTTCATCGCGAGGTCGACGGGCAGGACCTCGTCGCCCTCGAAGTTCCGTGCCTCAGGGTCGTACCGACGGTAATTGGTACCGAACCGCTCCGACCCGACCGTCTCTGAGAGGTTGCCGATCGAGGCGAAGCCGTGGTTCTGGATGAGAATCACGATGACCTTGATCCCTTCGGCTACTGCCGTCACGAGTTCGGAGTTCAGCATGAGGTAGGAACCGTCGCCGACCATGATGATCACGTCGCGGTCGTCACCTAACGTGGTGAGCCCGCGTTTGACGCCGAGTCCACCCGCGATCTCGTACCCCATGCACGAGTACGCGTATTCGACGTGGTACCCGAGCGGGTCGCGCACGCGCCAGAGCTTGTGAAGGTCGCCAGGGAGCGATCCGGCGGCCTGCACGATGACGTCCTCAGGGGCTGTCGCCGAATGCACCGCGCCGATGATCTCGGGCTGGCCGGGCAGGTCGCGACCGGATGGCGCGAACGCCGCGTCGACCGCGGCATCCCATTCGGCCTTCTCACGCGCGATGCGCTCGGCGTAGGGGCCCTCGACTCGATGCCCGGCGAGTTCCCCGGCCAGTGCGACGAGCGTCTCCCTCGCGTCCGCGATCACGGGCAACTGCGTGCCATGCTTGTAGGCGTCGAACGCTGCCACGTTGATGTTGGCGAACAACACATTCGGATCTTGGAACGCGGCGCGGGACGCGGTCGTGAAGTCGCTGTACCGCGTACCGATGCCGATGACGACGTCGGCCTCAGAGGCGAGCCGGTTGGCCGCGGTTGTGCCGGTCGCGCCGACCGCGCCGAGGTACAGCGGATGGTCCCATACGAGTGAACCGCCGCCCGCCTGCGTCGTACTGACCGGGATGCCCGTGGCCTCGACAAGGGTCTTAAGCGCATTCTCGGCGCCGGAGTAGATCACCCCACCGCCGGCGACGATGAACGGTCGCTTCGCACTTCGGATCGCCGCGACCGCCCGCGCGAGTGCGGCAGGCTCGGGCAGCGGCCGACGGACGTGCCATTCGCGGTCCTGAAGGAACGCGACGGGCACGTCGAGTGTCTCGGCCTGCACGTCCTCGGGGAGCGCGATCGTCACCGCGCCAGTCTCGGCAGGGTCGGTGAGCACCCGCATCGCGCCGAGGGCAATCGAGTAGAGCTGCTCGGGACGCTGCACCCGATCGAAGAACTTCGACAACGGCCGGAATGCGTCGTTCACCGTCAGTCCGATGTCCCACGGCTGCTCGAGCTGCTGAAGCACCGGATCTGCCACGCGCGTGGCGAACGTGTCGCTCGGCAGCAGGAGGACGGGCAGGCGATTGGTGGTGGCGAGGGCCGCACCAGTGAGCATGTTCGTCGCGCCGGGCCCGACGGATGCCGTCGACGCGAATGTCCCGCGCCGCCGATGCATGCGCGCATAGCCGACCGACTGGTGCACCATGGCCTGCTCGTTGCGCGCCTGAAGGTAGGGCATGAGGTCGGGCTGATCCACGTTGAGCTGCTTGAGCGCCTGACCCACGCCGGCGACGTTCCCGTGGCCGAAGATGCCGAACACGCCCGGGATCGTGCGTTCACGGATCTCGCCGTCCACGGTCCACTGATGCGCCAGGAACTCGATGAGCGCCTGGCTGACCGTCATGCTTCTCGTCGCCGCCATCAGTGCAGACCTTCCTTGCCGTACGGCAGCCGCGGATCCACACGCTGCCCCTTCCAGGTATCGCGCACCCACGCATGGGCCGGATCGTCGCTGATGAGCCACTCCCGCTCGGGGTCGGGCCCGGCCATCACATTGAGGTAGTAGAGGTCATAGCCCGGTGCGGCGACGGCAGGGCCGTGGTAGCCGTGTGGCACGAGAGCGATATCGCCGCTGCGCACCATCGCGTCGATCTCGATCTCTCCGGCCGGCGACGAATACGTGCTGAAGAGCCCGAACGCGCCCGCGGACGTTCCGCCTGTGCTGCCTCGAGTTGGCTCGGCCTCGAAGTAGTAGATCTCCTCGAGACATGACTCGTGGCCCGGTATGTGTTCGTCGTGCTTGTGCGGCGGGTACGACGACCAGTTCTCGGCGGGCGTGATCACCTCGCACACGATCAGTCGTGCCGCATCCAGAGTCGGCGGGGTGCCGAAGTTGTGCACCTGGCGGCTGGACGCCCCGGCGCCGCGCTGCTCGACCGGCACGTCGCCTTTCGGGATGTAACGGCTCGGCCGAACCTCGTCGGTCGGCGCGGTGGCGACCGCGACGCGGCCGTCCCCCTCGAGCACGCCTGTCGCTGCCGATGAAAGGTACAGCGCGTCAGTAGGCCCCACGAACACCGAGGCGCGGCCGTCGAGCCGCGTCGTGGCGGGCCGCCCATCCTCAGTGTGCGAGACCGTGAACGAGCCGCGCAGCGGTACCACGATCCGCTCGACGCCGGTCCCGTCGAGCGCGAGCGCCTCACCCGGCGCGAGCTCCGCCACGCGGATACCGGTGTACCGCCACCCTGGGGTCGCCCGATCGACGACGCTCTCCCATCCATCGCGGGCGAGGTCGCCACGTCGATGAAACCAGCGCTTGTCGGTCGTCATGCGGTCGCCTTCATGTCATGTCGTCGGTCGAACGGATGCCGCGGACCAATGGCATGCCGCGACATCGAACCCCGGGCGGTGCGCGCGTTCGAAACTCGATTCCCTCATCGCAGGAGCGCGCCGATCTCGGTGAAGGCCTGGCTGTAGCGATCGAGGAGCGAATGCGCCACCCCAACCGAGTCGACCAGCGGGTGCGCGGCGAAGCCGCGCCAGGCCAGCTCGCGCGAGCGCTCGTGCACGGCGCCGATGATAAGGCGCTCGGCCGATTTCACCTGCGTGATGAGCCCGAGCATCTCGCCCGACACCGGGGCGATCGACCACGGGTGCACGCCATCGGCGTCGACGACGCAGCCCACCTCGATGACCGCGTTGTCGGGCAGCTGCGGAACCAGCGTGTTGTTGCGCACGTTGAGGATCATCGTCGCCGAGCGCCCGCTCGCGAGCGCAGCCATGAGGTCGAGCGCCACTTGGTGGTATCCGCCGCCGTCGACATCCGACTCGCGGCGCTCTTCGTCATCGTCGCGACTCTCGGCCATGTAGCTCGACTCGCGCTCATGGCGCGCCCGCAGCCACGTCTCAAGCGGGTCATCGCCGGGCGCACTGTAGAACGCCGACTGCTGGCGGTCGATGAACTCACCACGGGTCGCGGCCGACGCACGGATTCGTGCCGTGGCCTCGCGCGTGAAGTAGTAGTAGTACAGGTACTCGTTCGGCAGGGCACCGATCGCGCGCACCCAGTCGAAGCCCATCAGCCTGGCCTCCTCGATCGCCTCGAGTGAGGCATCCGATTCGAGCAGGCGCGGCAGCAGTTCGTCGCTGCCGGCCGTGATCGACCGCAACCAACCCAGGTGGTTGAGCCCGACGTAGTCGAACGCGATGGCATCGGCCGAGCTGCCCGTCGCGGCGGCGGCGCGGCGCATGAGCCCGATCGGGGTGTCGCAGATGCCGACGACCCGGTCACCGAGCACACGCTGCATCGCCTCGGTGACGATGCCCGCAGGGTTCGTGAAGTTGATCACCCAGGCCTCGGGCGCGACCCTGCGGATCGTCTCGGCGAGCCGGATCATGAACGGCACAGTCCGCAGCGCGTAGGCCAGGCCGCCCGGGCCGACCGTCTCCTGGCCGAGCACCCCGAGGTCGAGCGCGGTGCGCTCGTCGAGGATGCGGCCCTGCGTGCCGCCGATGCGCACGGCGCTGAAGATGAAGTCGGCGCCGCGCAGTGCCTCCTCGAGGTCGGTCGTCGTCGTGATCGCCGGCACATGCCGACGCCCGCGCGCAAGCCGCGACACGATCGCCCCGATGGTCTCGAGCCGAGATGCCGAGACGTCGTAGAGCGCGAGCTCGTCGATGCGCACGGGCGCCTCGTCGGCGGCGACCGCCTCGAAGACCTGCGGCACGCGGAACCCGCCGCCGCCGATGATGGTGAGCTTCACGCGACCAACACCTCGACTCCCGCCTCGCGGAGCAGGTCGAGCGTAGATGCGTCTGCGTCGTCGTTCGTCACGACCGCCGAGATCTGGTCGGGGCCGCACACGCTCAGCACCCCGACGCCGGGGAACTTCGAGGCGTCGGCCAGTACGACCGTGCGTTGGGATGACTCGATCATCGCCCGCTTGATTGGCACCTCCATGCCCGTGGTGTCGGAGATGGTGCCGTCGGCGCGAATGCCGCTCGTGCCGAGGAAGCACGTCGTCGCGCGGATCTGCGCGAGCGCCTGCTCGGTGAGCGTGCCGATCATCGAGTTGTAGTTCTTGCGCACCGCCCCGCCGAGCACGATGAGCTCCACGACGTCGTCGTCGCGCAGTTCGTCAATGACCGCGAGGCTCGCGGTGATGACGGTGATGCGCCGGCCGCGTAACTGCGCCGCGAGCAGGGCGGTGGTCGTGCCGATGTCGATGATGACAACATCGCCCTCGGAGACGAGCTCGGCGGCGCGCTCGGCTACCCGTGACTTCTCAGGCGCGTGTTGCCGCTCGACGTCGGTGAACGGGATCTGGTCGGGCTCGATGCTTCCGCCGCCGCGCACGCGCCGCAGCAAGCCCTCGGCGCTCAGCGCGTTGAGGTCGCGGCGAATCGTCGAGAGCGAGACGCCGAACTGCTCGGCGAGTTCTTCGACGGTGACTTCGCCGTCGGTGCGCAGGGAGTTCAGGATGTGCGCCTGTCGCGTTGCTGTCAGCATATGCATGATGCTAGCAGTCAACTTCGAGCATGAATTGACGATTTCGCGCATGAATTGACGCAGGATCATCCATTCGAGAGTATGTTCAGTCAAAGCCGATCGATGATCGCGCAGGCGATCGCAATCAATGGAGGATTCGTGGCTGAATGGGCTGCCGACGACACCGTCGACGTGCTCCTCACCGGGCCCGTCTTCTTCGACCTCGTGTTCACCGGCGTCGACGGAACGCCCCGGCCGGGCACCGAGGTGCACGCGGCGGGCCTCGCGTCGAGCCCGGGCGGCGTTGCAAACCTCGCGGTCGCCACCGCCCGACTCGGCCTCAGTACCTCGCTGGCGGCGCCGTTCGGCGACGACGTCTACGGCCGCTGGTGCTGGGAGTTCCTCGCCGACCGCGAGGGCATCGATCTCGGCCGCTCCCGCCTCGTGCCCGACTGGCCCACGCCAGTCACCGTCTCGATCGCCTCCGGCAGCGACCGCAGCATGGTCACCCGCGAGGAGCCGGCGCCATTCACCGCGGGCGAGGTTGTCGGCGACGCAATGAGCGCCCGTGCCACGTTCGTCGACCTCGGCGCCACGCGCAGTGTCCGCGGTGCCGACGTCTGGTGGCGGAGCGCCGCCCGCGCGGGCACGAAGATCTTCGCCGACCTCGGCTGGGACTCGAGCGGACGCTGGGATCCGGCTGACCTCGCCCCGCTCGCCGACTGCTTCGCCTTCACCCCCAACGAGACCGAGGCGATGGGCTACACCCGCACCGACTCGGCCCGCGACGCCGCCCGCGCGCTCGCCGAACTCGTGCCCCTCGTCGTCGTGACCCGGGGCGAGCAGGGCGCCGTCGCGATCGACGCTGCTCGCGGGGAGGAGATCACGATGCCCGCCGTGCCGGCGAACGGCCGCGACGCCACGGGCGCCGGCGACGTCTTCGGCGCGGCCCTCGTGGTCGGGACCCTGCGCGACTGGCCGCTTGAACATCGGCTTTCGTTCGCGGCGCTCTGTGCGGCGCTCGCCGTCGAACATCCCGGCGGTGCCGTCGGCGCGCCGGGCTGGGGCGACGTCGCCGACTGGTGGCATCGCGCGCGCGGCAGCGGAGACCGCGAGCTCGCGGCGCGATTCGCTTTCCTGAACGACGCCGCCCCCGAACCATCCATGCGCCGCAGAGCGGAGCTCACCTTCCCCTTCGCCGACTTCGGCACCACAGCGGCCCGGAGATCGAATCCCGAGAAAAAGAGAGGTACATCATGAGACGGAACACCCGACTGACCGCGGTGGCGCTTGGCAGCGCCGCACTCGTCGTCGCCCTCACGAGCTGCGCCCCCGGCACTGGCGCGGGCCCTGAGGACACGGCCGACACGGGCGCCATCAGCACCGACATCTCAGGGGTCGGCGACGTCACCTTGACCGTGTGGGACCAGGAGGTGCGCGGCGGCCAGAACGAGCAGATGGAGCAGCTCAACGAGGCGTTCATGGAGAAGTACCCGAACGTCACGATCGACCGCAACTCGCAATCGTTCGACGACCTCGCCACGACTCTGCGGCTCGCCCTTACCGACGCCGACGCGCCCGACGTCGTGCAGGCGAACAACGGTCGCAACACGATGGGCCAGTTCGTCGCCGCCGAGCAGCTGCGCCCGCTCGACGACTACGCCGAGGAGTACGGCTGGTTCGACCGGTACTCCCCCTCGGTGCTGCAGTACTCGACATACAGCGAGGACGCGAAAGTGTTCGGCGACGGCAACCTCTACGGCCTGCCGCAGGTAGGCGAGGTCGTCGGTGCCTTCTACTCGAAGTCGAAGCTCGACGAGCTCGGCCTCGAAGTGCCGACCGACTGGACCGAGTTCGACGCGGCACTGAAGGCCGCGACGACTGCGGGGGAGACGCCGATGTTGCTCGGCAACATCGAGAAGTGGCCCGCGCTGCACGTGTTCGGCCCGGTGCAGGGCGATGACGTCGCCGCCGAGGTCATCACCGACCTGGGCCTCGGGAACGCCGGACAGAGCTGGACGACGCCCGAGAACGTCGCGGCCGCCGAGACCCTGCAGGACTGGGTCGACGCCGGCTACTTCAACGACGGCGTGAACGGTACCGACTACGACGCGGCCTGGCAGTCGCTCGCAGCCGGCGACGGCGTCTTCCTCATCGGCGGGTCGTGGCTCGCCGCCGACCTCGCCGATGCCATGGGCGACGACGTCGGGTTCTTCATCCCGAATACCGGCGACGGCACCCCGGCCACCACGGGCGGCACCGGTTTGCCGTTCACGATCACCTCGGCGGCCGACAACACGGACGTCGCCGCCGCGTACATCGACTTCATCACGAGCGACGAGGCGATGCAGGTGCTCGCCGACACCGGCAACCTGCCCGTCAACCGCACCGCCGAGCTCGCCCCGAGCGACGGCGTGATGGCCGACGTGTTCACCGTATTCGGCGACGTCACCGGCGACGGCAGCCTGCTGCCCTACCTCGACTACGCGACGCCGACCTTCGGCGACACGATGGGACAGGCATTGCAGGATCTGCTCGCCGGGCAGACGACGCCCGAGCAGTTCACCGAGACGCTCGAGGCCGACTACTCGGAGTTCGTCGCGAGCAATGGCTGACAGTACGACCACGATCGGGCGGAGCGCCTCGCGGCTCTCCGCCCGATCGGCGTGGGCTCCCTGGGCGTACCTCGCGCCTGCCATCCTGCTCTACGGGGCGTTCCTGCTCTTCCCGCTCGCCCGGGCCGCACAGTTCTCGCTCTTCGAGTGGGACGGGCTCGGGGCCTCGACGTTCGTCGGCCTCGACAACTACGTCGAGATCATCTACGACGAGCGCCTGCGCGAGGCGTTCTGGCACGCCCTCGTGCTCGTGTTCTTCTACGCGGTGCTGCCGCTCGCGATCGGTCTGCTGCTCGCGAGCCTGCTCACCCGCGCCCAAGTGCGCGGGCTCGGGTTCTTCCGCAGCGTCATTTTCCTGCCGCAGGTCATCGCAATGGTTGTCGTCGCCGTCACCTGGCGGCAGATCTACGCGCCAGACGGGCCGCTCAACGGGATCCTGCGCATGATCGGGCTCGGGACACTCGCTCGCCCCTGGCTCGGCGACTACACGTTCACACTGCCCGCGGTCGGCCTCATCGGCACGTGGGTGTGCACGGGCCTCGTGACCGTGCTGCTCATGGCCGGCATGAGCCGGGTGCCGCGCGAACTCTACGAGGCCGCGCGACTCGACGGCTCGGGCCCCGTGCGCGAGTTCTTCGCGATCACGCTGCCGATGGTGCGCGGCGAGATCACCGTCGCACTCACGCTCACGATCGTCGCCGCGCTCAAGACCTTCGATCTCGTCTACGTCACGACGAGCGGCGGCCCGGGCACGTCGACGACCGTGCCGAGCTACGAGATCTACCGCCGGGCGTTCGAGCTCGGTGAAGTCGGGGTCGCGACCGCCGTGGGCGTCGTGCTCACCCTCATCGTTTTCGCCATCAACGGCGTCGTGAACATGATCGGAGACCGCAAGTGAAGGTGTCCCCGATCGAACGGGGCGCGAACTACGTCGTGCTCGTCGCGTTCGCGCTCATCGTGCTCGGCCCTATCGCAGTCATCGTGTCGCTCGCGTTCGGTCCGCAGAGCGCCTCCGTCGCCCGCGACGGCGGACCGTTCCATCCCGAGAACTTCCCCGAGGCGTGGGAGATCGGCCGGTTCGGCCAGTACATGCAGACCTCGGTGGTGGTCGCGGTGATCGTCGTCATCGTGTCGGTGCTCGCGTCGATCCTCGCGGGGTACGCGCTCGGCACGATGCGCTTTCGCGGGGCCACGCTCATGTTCTACGTCTTCCTGCTCGGCATCATGGTGCCGACCGAGGCGTTCATCGTGCCGCTCTATTTCGACCTACGGATGGTCGGGCTCACGAACACCGTCTGGGGCGTCGCTGCGCCGCAGATCGCGATGTCGATCGCGTTCGGCACGTATTGGATGCGCACGTACTTCCGCACCTCGAGCCGCGCGCTCATCGACGCCGCCCGCCTCGACGGGGCCGGGTCGATGCGCATCCTGTGGCAGGTGCTCGTGCCGATCGGTCGCCCCGCGATCCTCACGCTCGTGCTGCTCACGTTCATGTGGACCTGGAACGAATTCCTCATACCGCTCGTGATGTCGCCCAACGGGTCGGTGCGCACCGCGCCGCTCGCCCTCGCCTTCTTCCAGGGGCAGTACACGCAGGGCACAGCGCTGCTCGCGGCGGGTGCGGTCATGGTCGCGCTGCCGATCGTGCTCCTCTACGTCTTCCTCCAGCGGCACTTCATCAAGGGCATGATCGAGGGCGCGGTTCGCGAATGATAGAGATAGCGGTGCTTCCAGATGCCGAGGCCGTCGGTGCTCGTGCAGCGGACATCTTCGATCGCGCAGTGCAGTCGGGAGTCCGAACACTGGGATTGGCGACGGGGTCGTCCACCGACCCCGTATACGCGGAGTTGACGCGGCGTCACGGCGGTCGGCGCAACCTGTACCGCACGATGCAACTGTTCCAGCTCGACGAGTACATCGGGCTCCCCGTTGAGCATCCCGAGCGATACCTCGAGGTAATCCGGCGGAGCTTCGCCGGGCCGCTCGGCGTGCCGATCTCACGAGTTCAGGCTCCGGATGCTGAAGGCGCCGATCCGAATCTCGCTGGGACGTCGTTCGAGCTTTCCATCGCAAACGCAGGCGGCATTGATCTGCAGCTGCTCGGAGTCGGGGCCAACGGGCATATCGCGTTCAACGAACCCGGGACTCCATTCGATAGCAGAACGCGGGCCGTCGAGCTCGCCGGTCAAACTCGCCGCGACAACGCTCGCTTCTTCAAAGGCGACCTCGATGCGGTGCCGCGTCGTGCGATGTCACAGGGAATCGCGACGATCCTGAGCGCACGACGGATTCTCCTCGTCGCGATAGGACAGGCCAAGTCGGCCCCGGTGGCGGCGCTTGTGAGGACACCCCCGACACCAGACCTCCCAGTATCGGCTCTGCATGACCATCCCGCGGTCACCATGCTGGTCGATCTCGACGCAGCATCCGGAATCGAATCGGATGCCATCCTCCCCACCGTTCGCCTCTCCAACGGGCGGTCGAGGGTAGCGGGTGAGCTATGAGCTCATTCGGATTTGCGAGCAGATGCGTGCGGAGAAATGCGCGTTAATGCGTGTATATGGTTGATTTATTGACTGAAGTTGCCCTAACTTGAGGGAGAACATCGGGAGGCAGTCCGTCGTCCCGAGCGTCCAACGGAGGAACGCATGAAACGCGCAATCCTGCTCACGTCGCTGCTCACCGTCGCCGCCCTTATGGGGCCGGGGAACGCGGTGGCCGCGACGATGGGCAACACGCAACCAGGCCCAGCGGATCCTGCCGTGCAGCTTGAAGTCGGTGACCCTTCGATCGCCACCAAGACCGAGCGCGGCAAGATCGACATCATGGGCATCTGGGCCCACCCCGACGACGACGCTGGCTTCACAACGCCCTGCGGCGTCTGGCACGATCTCTACGGCGTGCGCTGCGGCATCATCATGGCCACGCGCGGCGAAGGCGGCTCGAACTCAGTCGGCCCCGAGGCTGGTCCCGACCTCGGAGTGCGTCGCGAGAACGAGGACCGTACCTCGCACGTCCGTTCCGGGTCCGTCGACATCTTCAACCTCGATCGGGTCGATTTCTTCTACAACACCTCCGCGGCGCTGACCGCAGAAGTGTGGGACGCCGAGGAAACCCTGCGCCGCACCGTGCGGATAATTCGCGAGACCCAACCCGAGATCCTCGTCGGCAGCACGCCGTCGCTCGCGGCCGGGCACGGCAACCACCAGTACGCCCAGGGCCGCATGATCTGGGAGGCCGCAGCCGCGGCCGCTGACGCGAACATGTTCCCCGAGCAGCTCAGCGGCCTCGGCGCCGTCGAAACGTGGCAGGTCAAGAAGATCCTCGCTGGAGGACAGACCACAGGCACGGGCGGGACGCTCGCACCGAACTGCAACACCGGCTTCACGCCCGCGGCGACGAACCCATTCACCGTCGTCGGCACGTGGACCGGCTACGACTCGCCCTACGTCTGGGCCGACGGCAATGTGCAGG
The DNA here is from genome assembly GCF_021228295.1 of Agromyces humatus. Lineage (GTDB taxonomy): Bacteria > Actinomycetota > Actinomycetes > Actinomycetales > Microbacteriaceae > Agromyces > Agromyces humatus. The sequence goes on along the minus strand of NZ_JAJQPD010000006.1, from coordinate 201,891 downwards.
GCCAGCAGGCGGGCACTGCTAAGACGTGGGCGCAGGTCGGCCGTGAAGGCGGCCGCGCACACCCGACGCAGGCGCGTGTGATGGAGAAGGGCCTCACCAACCCCAGCTGCCAGCGCTACGGCGTCTCGCAGTCGATCGTGCCGATGCAGCCGAACAACTCGGCGGCATCGGCGAACGACGACGCGGTGCTCTACGGCGCCGTCGTCGCCGACCCAGGCGGCATGCCCCTCGGCTCCGAGTTCTCGATCGCGGTTGACGAATACTACGAGGCGGCGGGTGAGCCCTTCGAGGTCACGGTCGCGGCGCGTTCCGGCGATGGCGACCTCGGCGGCGGCACGGTGAGCCTCGTGGTTCCGGCCGGATGGCAGGTCTCCGAGCCCGTCGAGATCGACGGCATCGGCGACGCGGATGCTTCGGATGCGACGTTCACCGTGACCCCGGCCGCCGACGCGGTAGCGGGCGTGTACAAGCTCGCCGCGTCGTTCGATGGCGACGTCACCGCGTACAACGACACCCGCATCGCGCTCGTCGCGCCCGTCGAGGGCCGCTTCGAGCGCTGGGGCAACATGGCCGAGTACGAGCAGTGGACCCGCGACCACGACGCCTACGTAGGCGGTCGTTCGAATGCCGTCGCGCAGATGGGCGCAGGTGAGACCGTGACCGTGCCGGTCGAGGTGACCAACCGCACCGACGGCACCGAGTCGGGCGAGGTGGCGCTCGCGCTGCCCGCCGGCTTCGTCGCCGATGCGGCGTCGAAGTCGTTCAGCGGGCTCGCCCCGGGCGACACCGTGACAGTCGAGTTCGTCGTCACGCACACCGATCCGGCTGACGCCGGAAGCCGCACGGTGACCTTCACGGCGACGACGACGTCGGGCGCGGGCGCGTCGACCGAGAACGAGACTGTATACCTCGTTCCGACAGTCGTCATTCCGCAGCTGGCCTCGGCGCCGACGGTCGACGGTACGGCCGACGGCGTCTATGTCGGTGACCCGGTCGACGTCGGCACCCGATGGGAAGGCGCGGCCTGCGCCACTGACGGCGTCGATTGCGGCGACGGCAGCCTGGCGAAGCTCGGCTGGTACGACGATGCCCTCTACGCGCAGATCCGCGTGACCGACGACGTGGCGAGCGCTGCGGCGACGCCCGACCGGTGCTTCGGTCACTGGCTTGTCGACTCGGTCGAGCTGCTGCTCGACCCGCGCGGCGACTCGGTTGACACATCGACGACGTTCAAGCTGGGCATGTTCCCGTTCACCGATGACACCGATGGCACGAACGGCAACGGGGCGGACGGACCGTGCTGGTCGCGCGACGCCGACAACCACCAGGGGTTCTCGACGGGTCCGCTCGCCGAGACCGTCGAGGGTGGGCTCAACGCCGAAGGCGTCGAGGTCGCGGTGGAGGTCGCCCGACAGGCCGACGGCAGCTACGCCGACGGTGGCTACGACCTCGAGGTGAAGGTGCCGCTCGCGGCGCTGCCGGCGGCGGTCGGTCCGACGAGCGCCGTCCCGACGGGCGACGCAGAGCAGAACGATGTCGACCCGTCGTACTTCGGACTCAACGTCACGCCCTACGACTCCGACACGCAGAACTTCATCGGGCAGACCCGCACCGCGTGGTCGGCCTTCGGAAGCCAGCAGTCGGAGCCCTACCGCTGGGGCCACGCCTACCTTGACGGATACGTCCCGCCGGCCGACCGGTCGACCCAGGCCGCGGCGCCGATCATCCCCGACACCGCCCTGCAGGGCGTGCAGTCGCCGCAGACGGTCGCGCAGTCGGCCACCCGCGGGGGCACCATCTCTGGGGTGCAGCCGAGCGAAGCGTTGAGCGTAACCGACGTGAAGATCCAGCAGAAGAACGTCCGGGTCTCCTACCGATCGGAAGAGGCCGGCACCGTGCGCGTCTTCCTCTGGAAGGGCGACACAACGTTCATCCCCGTCTGGACCTCGAGCTGTGTCGGCGACATCTACGGCTTCGACGCCTGCTCACCGTCGGATGGCGCGGCTCCGCCGTGGGCTCCTGACATGAGCGGCCGCCTTCTGGGGTCGTTCGAACAGGACGTCGCCGCCGGCAAGGGCAGCCTTGCGGTGCCGATTGATGCGAGTATCCGTTCTGCGCTTGCCGACGACGCGCGGATCCTCGTCTCTTATGCGGAGGCCGCAACCGTGGCCTCGGGTGATGGCGTCAATGCGTGGAGTTTCCCGATCGAATCGCGACTGCCCGGCAGAGGCTGAGTCCCGATCGAAATCCTGAGGTGCGGGCGAGCCAGACTCGTCCGCACCTCAGTGCGTTCTACTGAATGCGAAGGACCACGCGCCGCTCCGCATAGCCGGGGGACTTGACCACGGAGGGCGGAACGCGCCAGCGAGAGCGATGATATCGATGAATCGGTCGTGGCCGGCGAGTCAGCCCCAGTCGCGCTCGGCGGTTGACCGGATGTACCGCATTAGGAATGTCCGGCGCGAAGAGTGCGACCCAGCGCGAGCTCGCTGACGGCGACGACGAGGGCTGACAAGGTCAGAGGTCGCGCCCGGCTCCGATGCCAGGTTGTCAGGATCCATGGAATTCTGCTTCCGCTGCGTGTCTCCTGGCAACGTCGTCGATGGCGAGCATGCGGGGGAGTCCCGCCGTTATGCCGCGGCCTCCTTGCTGCGGGCGTAGTGGCGGCGCGCCTTCTCGCGGTTGCCGCAGGTCTCCATCGAGTGCCAGCGCCGGTTGTTCGCGCGGCTTCGGTCGATGAGGAAGTGCTGGCAGTCGTCCGCCTCGCAGGGGCGGATCCGCGGACGCCCGCCGGCATTCTGCAGGTCGGCCCACTCCTGTACGACCGCGCTGCCGACCTGCTTGTCCGGTGGTGTCCCGTCGACCCACTCGAGGCCGTCGGCGCTGAGCGTGGCCGTTCGTCGCATCGCGGCGATCCAGGGCGCGAGGACCGATACCGGCACCTCGTCGCGCAGCAGCGGGACCAGCGCCGCGCGGACCGCTCGGGCATCCGCCACCTGCACCGGGCCGTGCGGCGCGCCGTGCCGGCGCAGCCATTCGACCGCGGCACGGTCGTCCGCCAGCTCATCGTGCACTCCATCGCTCGAGACCAGGCGCGAGTTCACCAGGTCGAGCAGCAGTGTCTCGTTCATTCTCTGTTCCTCCAGCAGTCATTCTATAACTCTTTTCCCGGACTTGACAGGTTAGACAAATCGTGGTTCACTCGTCACCAGTACAACCGGTTCAAAGACATAAGCCGGTTAGATTCAAATAAGGAGCAGGAATGTCCAACCCCCTTCCCACTGTCGTCCTCGTCCACGGCGCCTTCGCGGAGTCCGCGAGCTGGAACGGCGTCGTCGCGCGCCTGCAGAGCGAGGGGCTGCGCGTGATCGCGGCCGCGAATCCGCTGCGCAGCCTGAAGGGCGACGCCGCGTTCGTGCGCAGCATCCTCACTTCGATCGAGGGCCCCGTCGTCGCGGTCGGCCACTCCTACGGCGGCGCGGTCATCTCCGACGCCGCGACCGGCGTCGAGTCGGTCAAGGCGCTCGTGTACGTCTCGGCCTTTGCCCCCGAGCTCGGCGAGACGATCGGCGAGCTCTCGGGCAAGTTCCCGGGCAGCACCCTGGGCGACACGCTGGCGCCGGTCGAGCTCGCCGACGGCACGACCGACCTCTACATCCGGCAGGAGCTGTACCGGGCCCAGTTCGCGGCCGACGTCGCCGAGGAGCAGACCAGCCTCGACGCGGCCACGCAGCGTCCGCTCAACACCGAGGCGCTGAACGGCCGCGCGTCCGAGCCGGCATGGAAGACCGTGCCGTCGTACTTCGTGTACTCCTCCGGCGACAAGAACATCCCCGTCGATGCGCTCCGCTTCATGGCTGAGCGCGCCGGCGCCGTGGAGGCCGTCGAAATTCCCGACGCCTCGCACGCCCTCCCGGTGTCGCAGCCCGACCCCGTCGCCGAGGCCATCCTCCGCGCCGTCCGCTCGGTGCAGTCCGGCAGCTGAGTCCCCGCCGATGATCGGGCCGTCCGCATGCGTGCCGGGCGGCCCCGTCGGCGCTCATGATCATCGACGTCCACCACACGGAGAGGCACACGGGCGTCGCGGCCGCATCTTCGACACGCGCATCCGAATCGAGCCGAGTGGGAGAAGACTTGGAGGAGGGTGCGCACCTCGATGCGTCGCGCGAGCGCGCACCGTTCGCACGCCACGACGCTGCCGCAGGGGGCGAGACAGCACACGTCGGAACGGGGGCCCGCAATGAGCGATGCAACACCCGAATCTCGCAGCATCGAGCGATTCGAAGTGAGTGTTCCTGAGAACGTGCTCGGGGATCTTCGTGAACGACTGCATCGGACTCGCTGGACCGACGCGGTCGTCGGCGCCGGCTGGGACTATGGCGCTGACCTCGACTACATTCATGAGCTCTGCGCGTACTGGGCGGATCGGTTCGACTGGCGAGCGGAGGAAGCAGGGCTCAACGAGGTCCCGCAATTCTGCACCGAGATCGAGCGACTGATCATCCACTTCGTCCACGTCCGAAGCGACAGCCCCGGAGCCATACCACTGCTCCTGCTCCACGGGTGGCCCAGTTGCTTCATCCAGATGCTGAAGATCCTGCCCCGCCTCGCTGACTTTCACGTCGTCGTACCGGACCTCCCGGGCTTCGGGTTCTCTGGCCGGCCGACTCAGTCTGGAATGGGCGTCGGCGAGGTGGCCGACGTCCTCCTCGATCTCATGGATCGGTTGGGATACGAGCGTTATGCGATCCGGGCAAGCGATCTCGGCGCAGGGATAGCCCCGCTGATGGCGATGCGACGACCCGGGGCGGTCGTGGGGCTGCACCTCAGCGGAAGCGATCCGTCGGCCGACTACGACCACCTCCCCGATGATCTCGCCCCTGTCGAGCAGCAGATGGTCGATGACGCTCGCACGTTCCAGCGGAATGAGTTCGCGTACGCACGGCTCCATGCCACCAAGCCGCAGACGCCGGCGATCGCGCTGAACGACTCGCCGGCAGGCATGGCCGCATGGATCGTCGAGAAGTTCCGAGCCTGGAGCGACTGCGGCGGCGACGTCGAACAACGCTTCTCGAAGGACGAACTCCTGACGTTCCTCACGGTGTACTGGGCGACGGAGACGATCGGGTCGTCGATGCGGCTCTACTTCGAGAGCGCGCACCACCCGCCGATGTGGGGTGAGTTGCGCGCGCCGGTCGCGATGGCGATGCTGCCCGCGGACATGTTCCCGACGCCCCGCGAGTGGGTCGAGCGGCGTGGCCCGGTCGCACGGTGGGTTGAGCTTCCTCGGGGTGGCCACTTCGGCGAGTGGGAGGAGCCGGTACTGATCGCCGACGACATCCGAGCGTTCCTGGCCGAGCTCCGAGAGCCGTAGACTCGACGACGACCGGTCCCAGTTGCTGGTGACGCCGCGCCGCCCATCCAGCAGCTGGTCGCGCGTGAACAAGCGCCGGGTCGAACGGCTCGACCGGGAGGGCCTGATGACAGACGCCGGTCGCGCGGTCGTTGAGGCGGCGCGGCGAAACGGAGCATGGGCTTCGCTCGATGAGGTGGAGGAGCTCCGCGAGCCCGACGATCTCGAGGATGCCCTCGACGCGATGCCGGACGCGCGGCGCCACTGGGATGCGTTCCCCCGATCGACCAGGCGCGCCATCCTCGAGTGGATCAACGCTGCGAAGACGAATGCGACCCGCGAGAAGCGTGTCGGGGAAACGGTGGAGAAGGCGGGCGAGAACATCCGCGCCAACCAGTGGCGTCAGCCGAAGGCTCGGTGAGTCCGGTGCGTGGATGGACTGCGGCGTGCACCGAGCTCAGCCCCGGTCGGCGGACTCCTTGGACACATGGTCGCGGCAGGCGTCGACGACGCGCTGGAGGTACGCCGTGATCACGGTCTGCTCGGCCTCCGTCAATCCGTCGAGCTGCGCGTCGAGATGCCGGATCATCGGTATCAGGATGCCGATCGCGCGGTCGCGCGAACTGGGGGTCGGCGTGATCATCACAGCGCGTCGATCGGTCGGGTGAGGCTCGCGTGTCACATGACCGAGGGCGACGAGCCGATCGACGGACGTGGTCGCCGAAGGGGTCGAGATGCCGACCCGGCGCGCCAGCTCGCTCGGTCCGAGCGGTCCCGCCATGATGAGGTGCTCCATCGCCTCGAGGTCGGTCGCGTTCACCGAGAGTGCAGCGCGAAGGGAGCGTTCGAACTGGTCGCTCGCCACCAGGAACTCGCGCAGCAGGCGAGTCGCTCGCCGCAGGCCGGCAACCTGCAGCTCAACGGGCACCCACCGTTCGCCCTCGGGCGCGGCGGCCGAGTCCTGGAGTGAGTCGTCGACGACCGGGTCATCCATGCACCCAAGGATAGGGGCTTGCGCTAGCCGATCATATATCTAGATAATCAAACTACTATCTTGGCGAAAGAGAGTGGGGAAGATCAGTGGATCGGCTGCTTCGTTTCCTGACGTCGGCGAAGACTTCCTGGGTCGCGTTGGTGCTCGCGGCCCTCGCCGTCGCGGCCCTCTTCACGCTCGGCAGCGGCAACGCGTCCGAGACGGCACCCTCGGTCGGCCTGCCGGCGTCCGCCGAGTCGGAGCAGGTCGCGGAGTTGCTCGATGAGCTCCCCAGCGCCAACGCGACCTCGGCGGCGCTCGTGTTCGCTGCCGATGCCGGCAAGCTCTCGGCGCAGCACCTCGAGCAACTCGAGGCGAAGACGTTCGGCGACCTCGCCGACTTCGCGCCCGACGGGTTCATCCCGCCTGTGCAGGTTTCCGACGACGGAATGGTCGCCTTGATGGTGGTTCCGCTTGAGCCCTTTTCGGATGTCGGGAAACAGGCCGAACGCGCACAAGAGCTTCGCGCAGCCGCAGCAGCGGACCTCGACGGGGTACGCGTGTATCTCACTGGGGCCGAGGGCTTCGAGGTGGACGTTGCCGCGGTGTTCGAAGGCGCCGACGTCACGCTCCTGCTGACGACCGCAATCGTCGTGGGCGTGCTCCTGCTCATCACCTATCGCAGCCCGTGGCTGTGGCTCGTGCCCCTCACCGTCATCGGCGTCGCCGACGGCGTCGCGGGCATCGTCGCACAGCGGGCCGCCGCCGCGGTGGGTGTGCAGCTGGATGCGTCGATCACCGGGATCCTCTCGGTGCTGGTCTTCGGAGCGGGCACCAACTACGCGCTGCTGCTCATCGCGCGGTACCGCGACGAGCTCCGGCGGCATCTCGATCGTCGTGCGGCGATGCGCCGAGCGGTGCGCGGCGCGGGCCCGGCGATCATCGCGAGCGGCTCGACCGTCGCACTCGCGCTCGCGACGCTCCTTCTCGGCGAACTCGAGGGAACCCGCGCGCTCGGCCTCGCCTGCTCGCTCGGCGTCGTCGTCGCGATGCTCTTCGTGCTCCTCGTGCTCCCGCCCGCCCTCGTGTTGTTCGGGCGCGGCTTGTTCTGGCCATACATCCCGCGGTTCGGTTCGGCCGACGCCATCTCCCGAAGCCCGTGGGGCCGGCTCGGCCGGGCCGTCTCGAAGCGCCCTGTCGCCGTGGTCGTCAGCGGGTTCGCAGTGCTCGGAGTCCTCGCCAGCGGCCTCCTCTTCGTGCAGACCGGTCTATCCCAGAATGAGCGATTCCTGCAGAAGCCCGAGGCGGTCCGCGGTCAGGAGGTGCTCGCTGACGCGTTCTCGGCCGGCACGACCTCCCCGGCGTCCGTCATCGTGCCCGTCGACGAGGCCGCCGAGACGGCCGGCGCGCTGGATGAGCTCGACGGAGTGGACGCGGCCCGCATCGGCGACCAGACCGACGACGTTGCGAGGATCGACGTCACGCTCTCGGCCGGCGCGGAGACCCCAGAGGCGTTCGCCACGATCGAACTCCTCCGCTCGGAGCTCGACTCGGTCGGTTCGGGCGACGGCCTCGTCGGCGGGCTCGACGCGCGTGCCCTCGACGTGTCCGCCGCACAAGCGCGAGATCAGGCCCTCATCATCCCGCTCATCCTCGTCGTCGTACTCGTCGTGCTCGTGATTCTCCTCCGGGCGATTCTGGCTCCACTGCTGCTGCTGCTCGCCGTCGTCGCGAGCTTCTTCGCGGCCGTCGGGGCGAGTTGGTGGTTGTTCCAGACCCCGGTCTTCGACTTCCCGGCCATCGATGTCAACGTCCTGCTCTTCAGCTTCCTGTTCCTGGTCGCGCTCGGCGTCGACTACAGCATCTTCCTGGTCACGCGCGCCAAGGAAGAAGCCGCGCTGCTCGGCACGACTCAGGGCATGATCCGCGCGCTCGCCGCGACCGGGGGTGTGATCACGAGCGCCGGCATACTGCTGGCCGCCGTATTCGCCGTCCTCGGCGTACTGCCGCTCATCACGCTGACGCAGATCGGGGTGATCGTGTGCATCGGCGTGCTCATCGACACTCTGCTCGTACGGACGGTGATCGTGCCGGCGATGGCGTTCATCGCGGGCGACCAGTTCTGGTGGCCTCGTCGGCCCTCCATCTCCGACGCCGCGGCCTCGGCCTCGGGCGCCGACGCGATGTACCATCCGCGCTACGACGGTGCGGCGGATTCTGAACCTGCGCCCGAGTCGGTCGGCGCCGCGGCTGGCGGGCGACCAGTGGAGGAAGTCGCACGACCCGACTGAGCCCGCGACAGGAGAGAGCGCCCGCTGCCCCGTGGACCCGACCTGGACGCCATGTTCGACCACGTCCGTTCGCGCTGCGAAGACCGTTTCAGAAACGGTCGCTCACCCCAGCATCGCCTCGAACCGATACACCTCCGGCCGGAACACCCCGGCGACAACCGCTGGGTCGGCCTCGGCGAACGCCCGCGCCTCCTCGAGCGAGCCCGCCTTGAAGACGATGGCGGCGAAGTTGCGCTCGTCGTTGACGAGCGTGCGACCCGCGAACACGACCTGCCCGGCCGCGTGCTCGGACTCGAGCCGCACCCAGTGCGCCGCTGCTGCGGCGTTCTCCCTGTCGGTCGGGCCGTCGGTGAGCATCGCGACACGCGTCGGCCGCAATGTGTAGAGGTACGTGTCGCCCCAGTTGGGTAGTGCATCGGTCATCATCGTCTCCTTGTCAATCGCGGGTGTGTGTTGTACTCGCGCACTGCTCGCGCGACCTCGTCGGGCAGTCGGCCACGGCGCACCTGCATCCGGCACCCGCAGGTCGCGAGTGAACAGCACCGCTGCAGTCCTCATCCAGCTTCCCTTCGCACCCGGTATCGCGAGTGCTCGTCGCGGTCGAATGGGGCTGAGTTCGGCGCAATGGCCGCCAGGGTCGCCTCGCGTGCCGTGCGATGCCTGAACGTGAAGCCCGTGTTCTCGAGTACGGCAGGGGTCACGCGAGCATCGGCGGTCAGCAGCGACTCAGTTGCCGCGCGCCCGATGACGAGGTCGAGCGCCCATTCCGGGACGGGCAGCATGAAGGGACGGCGCAGGGCATGAGCCACGGATCGTCCGATCTCGTTCGCGGTGGCCGGTGTCGGTCCCGAGAGGTTCACCGCACCGTCGATGTCGGTTGCGATCACGTGCCTGATCGCGCGGACTTCGTCCTCCAGCGAGATCCACGGCCAGGTCTGCGTCCCGCGCCCGATCGGCCCGCCCAGCCCGAGAGACGTGAGGCGGACGAGTGGCTTCAGCACACCGTTGCGGTGCAGCACCGGTGCCGTGCGCATGCGGACGACACGGCACGCGTCGCCGGCTCGCCTCGCCTCCCGTTCCCATTCCCGGCAGAGATCGGCGAGGAACGTCGCGCCTGGAGCAGCCCTCTCCGTGAGCTCGACACCCGGTCGGTTGCCGTAGTAGCCGACGGCTGATGCCGAGATGAACGCGGGAGCCTCAGCGCCGAGTGCGCGCAGTGCCGTCGCGAGGGCCCGCGTCGGGCGCAGGCGCGACTCGCGCAAGGTGCGTTGATACCTCCGCGTCCATGGAAGCCGCCCGATGCTCGCCCCATTGAGACAGACGACAGCGCTCGCTCCAGCGACCACCTGCGGGTCGAGTGGTCGACCCTCAGCGAGCCACTCGACCTCGTCGCCGCGTCGGACGGGCCGACGGACGAGCCGCACCACCGAGACTCCGTCCGCGCGCAGACGTTGCGTCAGGGCGCTGCCGATCATGCCGGATGACCCGGCGATCACCACGGTGGTCATGTCGACTCCGTTCTCGAAGCTCGATGGGGTGAGGAGCGGCGGGTCGGATCTCGGCGGATCCGACCCGCCCTTCTTCATTCCGCATTCCGCGGCGCCCCATGTCGTGTGCAGCGCCGTCGAAAGATGATTCCCGTGGTCGAGGTCGGATGGATGCAGTCGAGCAGAATCCGATGCTGCTGCATCCGATCGCGACGCACCGTCGGAAGTCCTTCGTGAAAGCACCGTTTCACTGAATCCATCTGGAGGAACCATGAAGCGCACCGCCATCGCCGGAGTCATCGCCGGCGCCGCCGTCGCCTTGGCCGGCTTCGCCCCGGCCCAGGCATCTGAAGCACCGGCAATGCTGTCCGTGCTGCACGGCGTGCCTGACCTCACCGTAGACGTGTACGTGAACGATGACCTCACGCTCGACGACTTCGCACCAGGGGATCTCGCGGGACCCCTCGAGCTGCCGGCCGGGACATACAGCGTCGCGATCACCGCTTCTGATGCCGCTGATGCATCGTCGCCCGCGATCGGCCCTGTCGACCTCGCACTCGAGTCAGGGATGAACTACACGGCCGTCGCGCACCTCACCGAAGCCGGTGAACCGACCGCCACGCTGTTCACGAACGACACAGCCCAAACCGCCGCAGGCGAGGGACGTCTCACCGTTCGCCATGTCGCGGCTGCGCCCGCGGTGGATGTGCTGGCGGGTGGAACTGCGGTGATCACGAACCTCGCCAACCCCGATGAGGCGAAGCTCGACCTGGCTGCCGGTACGGTCTCCGCGTCGGTCGCTGCCGCCGGCACGACGGATCCGGTGCTCGGCCCGGCTGACGTCGAGGTCGCCGAAGGCGCGAACACGATCGTGTACGCCTGGGGCAGCCTCGACGACGACAACCTGGCGCTCGCGATCCAGACCGTCACCGGGATGCACTCGAACCCGGACGGTGTCCCTGCGGGTTCTGCCGGCCTGGTCGCGACGAACGCCCCCGATGCGGGCGCGGGCGTCTGGCTCGCCGCGGGAGCCACGATGCTGCTGGGCGCGGCTGCCGTCGCAGCCGTGCTGATGCGTCGCAGTGCCGCCGCTCGACAGAAGGAGTGACACCGATGCTCCCCAAGAAGGCCGCGATTCGTCTCCCGATCGCGGCCTTCGCCCTGCTCACGTCCGCCGTCTCGCCGAGTAGCGATGGCGATGGCGATGGCGATGGCGCAGCCTCCCACGTCGACGACATCAGCCGGGTCGCCCGCCGCGTGCGGTGTGTGTGATCGTGACCGCACGAGAGACCGGATGAGCCGAGGTCGATATGCTGAGCACAACGGTGATCGCCCAGGACCGTCGGCGTCGAGCCCTCATCCCGGAACACCGTCGGGATGAGCGAAAGGATGGGTTCCGGTCGATGAGCGCACCGTCCTTCGCTGAAGACGACACGCTCGCTGAGGGATTCGCCAGTGGCGACGAAGCGGCACTTCGGGCGGCATACGCTCGCTGGGCGCCCCTCGTCTACACGCTCGCGGCCCGCTCGCTCGGCAACAGGTCGGACGCCGAAGATGTCACGCAACAGGTGTTCATCGCCGCCTGGCGCAGTCGCGAACGCTTCGATCCGACCCGCGCTTCGCTGCAATCGTGGCTCATAGGGATCTCGCGACACCGCATCGCCGACGCCCACGAAGCTCGTGCCCGAACGAGCCGAATCGAAGCCAGGCTCGCCGGCGAGGCCGTGATCGACGGCGGTGTCTTCGACGAGGATCTCGCCGAACGTGCGATGGTCTCGGAGGCGCTCGACCGCCTCGACCCGGTGCCGCGGCAAGTCATGCGATTGGCGTTCTACGACCGGATGACGCACTCGCAGATCGCAGATCGACTCGGCCTTCCGCTCGGCACTGTGAAGAGCCACATTCGCAGGAGCCTGACTCGGATTCGAGAACGATGGGAGGTGGAGGATGCACCCGGAGCCTGATGAACTCGCCGCCCTCGCGGCCGACGGGCGCGAACCCGACGCCGCCATGACGACACACCTGCGCGCATGCGACGACTGCCGGTTCGAGTACGAGGCGTTCCAGGCTGCGGCTGCGCAAGTACGCGCCTCTGAAGCGAACCTCGATCTCGACCTCGAACGACCGTCCTCGTCCGTGTGGGCGGGCATTCATCGCGAGCTGTCGCTCGATGATCGACTCGCGTCCGATCCGATTGCGAGCGACGAGACGCCCCGTTCTGTTGCCCCGATCAGGGCCGCTGACCGCGGCGTGTCGAGACGAGGCGGTTGGCGATGGTGGCCCGCTGTCGCGGCCGCTGCAGTGGTGATCGGGGTGCTGGCCGGCATAGCGATCGGCACGCGCCTGCCGCCATCATCGCCGAACGAGTCCATCGTCGCTGAGGCACGCCTCGATCCCTTCCCCGGCTGGACAGCCGAGGGGCGGGCGGTCATCCAGGAGAGCAGCGACGGCAGGCGAACGATCGTGGTCGAACTCGATGGAGATGCCGAAACCGGCCAGCTTCGCGAAGTCTGGTTGCTGCGCGAAGACGCGACCGGACTGGTGAGCCTCGGCCTCCTCGATGACACCACCGGTACGTTCGCCCTGCCACCCGGCATCGACCTCGGCGAATTCCCGGTTGTCGACGTGTCATCCGAGCCGTCAGACGGTGACCCCGCGCACTCCGGCGACTCGATCGTCCGCGGACAGCTCCGGGGCGTCTGAGTGACCGGCCGCGGACCGGCGAACACGTCCCCGGCTGCGCATTCCGCCGAATCTGGCCGGTCAGCAGGGGGAGGTGCTTCATGCGTGTGCTCGTGACCGGCGCCTCCGGGTACATCGGCGGTCGGCTCGTGCCCCGGCTCATCGAAGCCGGCCACGAGGTACGGGTACTCGTGCGCCGGCCCGAACGGCTTCGCGATGTGCCGTGGGCGGCCTCGGTCGACGTGCTCGCCGGCGACCTCGCCGACCGGGCAGCCGTCGACCGATCCATGCAGGACATCGACGCGGTCTTCTATCTCGTGCACTCCATGGGAGGCATGCACGGCGATTTCGCGGCCATCGAGCGCTCGATCGCCCACAACGTCGCCGCATCCGCACGCGAGCACGGCGTCAGTCGGATCGTCTATCTCGGCGGCCTGCATCCCGATGTGGATCGGCTCTCGCGGCACCTTCGATCACGCGTGGACGTGGGCGAGATCCTTCTGGCATCCGGCGTGCCGACGATCGTCCTGCAGGCGGGCGTGGTCATCGGCTCGGGCTCCGCCTCATTCGAGATGATCCGTCATCTCACCGACGTGCTTCCCTACATGCCGGCGCCGCGGTGGGTTCGCAGCTACATTCAGCCGATCGCGGTGCGGGACGTGCTGCACTACCTGATCCATGCCCTCGAGGTGCCGTCGGTCGTGAATCGTGCGTTCGATATCGGGGGTCCCGACATCTACCGGTACGGGCAGCTGATGAACGGCTACGCGGTGGAGGCAGGGCTGCCGCAGCGCCCGATCGCAGCACTCCCGGTGCTCACCCCGTGGCTCGCCGGGCAGTGGGTGAACCTCGTGACCCCGATCCCACGACGACTCGCTGTGCCGATCATCGAGTCGCTGCAGTTCGACTGCGTTGTGCACGATCACGACATCGATCGAGTCATCGCGCCGCCGGCCGAGGGTCTGCTCAGGTATCGCACGGCGGTCCGGCTCGCGCTCGAGCGGGAGCGCGAGGGCGAGGTCGAGACGAGCTGGCGCAATGCCGAGGTCGCAGGTGCGCCGAGTGATCCGCTGCCGAGCGACCCCGACTGGTCGGGGCACACGGTCTACGTCGACGAGCGTGAGCAGCGCTGCACGGCGCACGTGAGCGATCTGTGGCGCGTGATCGAAGGTGTCGGCGGTGAGAACGGGTGGTACTCGTTCCCGTTGCTCTGGGCGATCCGGGGCTGGGTCGACAAGCTGACCGGCGGCGTCGGACTTCGCCGCGGTCGTCGCGACCCCCTGATGCTGCACGTCGGCGATGCCGTGGACTTCTGGCGGGTCGAAGCGATCGATCGGGGGAGCTTCCTGCGCCTGCGCGCCGAGATGCGGATTCCGGGCCGCGCCTGGCTCGAACTCGGTGCCTCGGTCGACGGCGACGGCGCTGTGTATCAACAGCGCGCGGTGTTCTTCCCGAAGGGACTGGCCGGCCGCGCGTACTGGTGGCTGATCGTACCCTTCCACGACGTGATCTTCTCCGGCATGGCGAATCGCATCACGGCCGAGGCCGAAGCCGCGGCACGGGTTGTCAGCTCGAAGGACACGAGTCGCTGAACGGCTGGGTGAGTTGAGCCACCGGGCTCGCCTCGCCGAGGCTCGGCCGTTCACGCGGTGATGGCCGCGTACCAGATCAGCAGCATCGTGACGAGAAATCCCACAACGTAGTTGATCGCGAGGAAGCGCTTCCACCCGGCGTTCGCGTTGCCCGAGTCCGCATCGTCGAGCCTCACGAACGGCGCCGCCGTCGCGATGTACGGCAGCACGAGCACCGCCGCGAGCGGGCCGGGCCACGAGGTCGCGAGCGTCAAGAGACCCGCGGCCGCCCACATGACGATCGCGAACCGCACCGTACGAGCAGCGCCGAGCACAGTGGCGATCGAGGCGATGCCGGCCTCGCGGTCGGGCACGATGTCCTGCACCGCACCGAACGCATGGCTCGCGATGCCCCATGCGAGGAACGCGAGGAGGAGTGCGACCGATTGCGGCGTGAATGCCGCGCCCGCGAGCACCAGCCCGTAGACCGCCGGGCTCACGAAGTGCACGCTCGACGTCAGTGAGTCGAGGAACGGGATCTCCTTGAAGCGAAGGCCGGGCACCGAATAGGCGGCGACCGCGAAGAGGCTCACCGCGAGCACCGCCCAAGAGGCCGGATCGCCGACTGCCACCAGTGCGATGACGAACGGGAGGCACAGCACGATCGCGGCGATGATCGTGATGCGGTGCCTGGCCGGCACGAGGAGTGCACCCTCGGCTCCGCCCTTGCGCGGGTTCGCGGCATCCGAGGCGTAATCGAAGACGTCGTTCACGCCGTACATCGCGAGGTTGTACGGGACGAGGAAGAACAACGCGCCCACGATGAACGTGAGGTCGACCTCGCGGGTGGTGAGCAGGTACGCCGCCGCGAACGGGAACGCCGTATTCACCCAGCTGAGCGGCCGTGACGCCGTGATGAGGTCGGCGATGACGCCCCGCCGCGTCTCAGTCGGCATCTCGTTGCCTCGTCATGAGTGTCCACAGTCCGGTGAGCAGCAGTACTCCGGCGATCGGATACGCGAAGTCCTCGACCGGCGCGAGCCCGATTCGTACGCCGGAGATGTGCTCATCCGCGTACGCGAACAGGCCGGTGGCGATCATCACGGTGTCGAACACCGCGGTGAGCACGATGAGCGTCGTGACGGTGACGGCGGTCGCGATGAGGTGCCCGGGAGGTGCGTTCCGCCATGCGACGGCCGCCACGATCGCGGCGAGCGCGAGGAACACGGCGGAGAGCAGCAGGTAGGTCACCGGCGTTCCACCTTCCGTGCTGCGACGACGCGGAGCGTGCCGGTATACAGCACGAGCGTCAGGTAGCAGAGGAACGTGAGGAACACGAGCTCCTCGAGCGGGAGTTCGGGGGCGAGCAGGATGCCCGTGCTCACCGAGTTCTCGGCGCGGAAGAAGATGCCGAGGCCGATGCCGAGGAGATCCCAGATCAGGAAGAAGGCGACGCCCGCGGCGAGCACGATGCCCGCCCGCAGGCCTGCCGACCAGAAGACGAGCCGGAACCGGAGGTCGAGGAGCACCATGCAGGCGATCGCTGCGAGCAGCAGGCCGAGGTACAGGTAGGTCATGCGCGAACCTGCCCGGCGACCGGCTCGGGGATCGGGCCCGCACGCCGGTCGCCGCGGAGCGCCTTGGCCACGAGTTCGGCGCTGATGAGGCACATCGGCAGGCCGATGCCCGGCACCGTCGTCGCGCCGGCGAAGTACAGTCTGTTGACCGTGCTCGAGGCCGTGCGGCCGCGGAGGAACGCGCTCTGCCTCAGCACGTGCCCTGGCCCGAGTGCCGAGCCGCACCACGAGTTGAAGTCCGTCTCGAAGTCGCTGGGGCCCACTGTGCGGCGAACCACGACCCGGGATGCGAGGTCGGGAATCCCGGCCCACGATGAGATCTGTGCGATCGCGGCATCCGCGACCTGCTCGACGACGCGGTCGCCGGCACCGTCGATGCCGCCGCGGCCGATCGACGGGTCCGCGGGCACCGGAACGAGCACGAAGAGGTTCTCGTGCCCGAGCGGTGCGACGCCGGCGTCGCTCGCGCTCGGCTTGCAGACGTAGAGCGACGCGGGGTCGGGCACCGAGGGTTCGGATCCGAAGATGCGATCGAAGTTCAGCTCCCAGTCCTCGGTGAAGAAGAGCGTGTGGTGCAGCAGGTCGGGCAGCTCGCCGCGAATGCCGAGCATGACGAGTACGGCGCCCGGTCCGGGGTCGGCGCGTGCCCACGAGGCATCCGATCGGCTCCTCGATGCTGCCGGCAGCAATGCCGTCTCGGTGTGGTGCACGTCGGCGGCGGAGACGACGACGTCTGCTTCGACCGCGTGCTCGACACCGGCTCCATCGAGATACCGGATGCCGCGCGCGGTGCGATGCTCGACACGGATGCCGGTAACCCGGGCACCGGTGACGATCTGCGCGCCGCTCGCACGTGCGAGACGTGCGACGCTGTCGATCAGCTCGCGGAATCCGCCCTGGGGATACAACACGCCGTCTTCGAGGTCGAAGTGGCTCATGAGGTGATACATGCTGGGCGCTGCCGACGGCGATGTGCCGAGGAACACCGCAGGGTAGCCGAGTATCTTTCGAAGCCGCGCGTCGCGGAATCGGCCGGCGATGAAACGGTCGAGTGGCTGGAACAGGAGCCGGCCGAGCCGGCCGGCACGGCGCAGCACCGCAGGTGCCAGCAGCGTGCTCGGAGCCGAGAAGTCGTTGTAGAGGAAGTGGTCGAGCGCGAGTCGCGTGGTCTCGGCTGCGGAGTCGAGGTGCCGCTCGAGCGCACCGCCGGCGCCGGGCTCGATCGCCTCGAACACCGCCACCGATCGCGAACGATCGGCGTACAGGTCGATCGGGTCTTCGCGGCCCTCGAAGTAGACGCGGTACCCGGGATCGAGTCGCGTGAGGTCGAGCTGGTCGGCGGAGGTCGTGCCCATGAGCCTGAAGAAGTGCTCGAACACCTCGGGCATGAGGAACCACGACGGACCGGTGTCGAAGCGGAATCCCGCCGCATCCCAGCGTCCGGCGCGGCCGCCGATCTCGTCGTTCGCCTCGTAGACGGTGACGTCGTGCCCATCACGGCCGAGCAGGGCGGCGGTCGCGAGTCCCGCGATTCCCGCGCCGATCACCGCGATCCGGCTCATGCCACCGCTCCTCGCCCGCGCACGGTGGTCGCGTGCAGCAACAGCATCGCCTTGCGTGCGGCTGGGACGCTGACGCGGGTGGTGAGCAGCGACTCCGCCGGGGTGCGGCGGATCCGCGCCGCGAGCGCGGAGAACAGCGCGTGCGCGACGGCGACGGCGCGCCGGCACCCGTTCGGCAACTCGGGGATCACCTCGCCCGCGATCGCGAGGTCGCGATCGATGTCGTCGAGCAGGCGGTTCTTGTCATGCTCGCTCAGCGTGCCGGGATCGATTCCGGGGAAGTATCGCCGCCCGCGGGTGTCGTAATCCTCACCGAGATCGCGGAGGAAGTTGATCTTCTGAAACGCGGAGCCGAGGTGACGGGCGCCCGCCTCCCAGCGCTGATCTCGCACCGGGTCGTCGGGCAGGCCCTGCACGAACGCGCGCAGGCACATGAGGCCGACGACCTCGGCAGAACCGTAGATGTACTCCCGCAGCTCGGCATCGTCGAACTCGACCGGGTCGAGGTCGCGGCGCATCGACGCGAAGAAGGGTCGGGTCAACTCGGATCCGAAGTCAGTGGCGCGCGCGGTTCGGGCGAAGGCGTGGACGACGAGGTTCGCACTGTATCCGTGCACCATCGCCTGCTCGGTCTCCGCCTCGAGTGCGTCGAGCAGGCGACGGCGCGTCGTCGCATCGAGTCCGGCCTCCTCGGCCGGTCCGTCGACGATCTCATCGGCGATGCGGACCAAGGCATAGATGTCCGCGACGTGCACGCGCACGGCTGGAGAGCAGAGCCGGCTCGCGAGCCCGAACGATGTCGAGTACTGGGAGATCACCTGTGCCGCGCCGCGCCGCGCTGCGCGGTCGTAGAGGGCGAGTCCGTGCACGTGCCGGCTCATCGCTCACGCTCGACGGAGTCGTGCACCGTGAGGGTGAGCTCGTCGCGGAGCGAAGCGGGCAGGAGGGGTGTCGTGAGGGCGCGCAAGGCGTCGTCGCGGCGTGCTTCGATGAGTCGCTCGACGCGCGCCCGGGCGCCGCTCGCCTCGATCGCCGCGCGCAGGCGCCCGGCGTCTGGCTCGTCGAGGCCGGGTTGACCGAACGAGGCTGACACGCGCTCCCAGGCGGTGTGGCCGCGCGCATAGGCGATCAGGAGGGTCTCCTTGCCTTCGCGAAGGTCGCCGAGCACGGACTTGCCTGTGACCGAGGCGGTGCCGAAGACGCCCAGCACGTCGTCGCGCAATTGGAAGACGACACCCATGTGGCGGCCGATCTCGCCGAGGCGATCGATGGCTTCGGGCGAGGCTCCACCGATCACCGCTCCGGCCTGAAGGGGTGCGCTGAACGAGTATGACGCCGTCTTGTGTTCGATCATCGTCAGGATGTCGTTTTCGCCGGGCGCTGCCCCGGTCGCCTGGCGTACGTCGTCGTGCTCGCCGGCGGCAGCAAGGAAGACGCACTCATCAACGATCGATACGAGTCGGTGACGTACGTCGGCCGGTGCCTCGAAACCCGCGACGAGCCGGAACGCAGCGCTGATCAGCAGGTCGCCGGCAAGAATGGCGGATGCCTCGCCATACTCCTTCGCCCGCTCGGTCGAGAGTCCCCGTGCCTCGCCGTCGAGCGCGAATCGGCCTCCCAGGTTGGGAACGCCGCGCCGCACCAAGTCGTGGTCGATCACGTCGTCGTGCATGAGGAATGCCGTATGCAGGAGTTCGAACGCCGCGGCGAGGGGCACCGCTGCCGCCTGCGACGCATTGGGCACGCCGACTCGCGCGAACGCCTCGCTCGCGGCGAGCAGGAGCGCCGGCCGGATGCGCTTGCCGCCCGCAGCGGCATCGCGTGCGGCGGACCAAAGCCGACCGTAGTCGTCCCCGAGCGATGCGGCCCGGTCGATGCGCTCATCGAAGAACGCATCCAAGTACGCAGCGACCACACCTACACGGCCATCGACTGCGTGATCGAGGGTCGTACCGATCATGAGGCCAGGGCTCCGTGTTCTTCGCGCGCTCCGCCCTCGTCGCGATCTGAGCCCGGGGCGCCCATGCGCGCGCCACCCTGCGCTCGGTCGAGCGTCCCGCCGAGGAACGGCAGCAGGTGAGCCTGGAGCACCAGCCAGGGGGAGAACGCCCACGGCGCAGTTCGGATCGCGTCGGCCAGATCGGCCGGATCGACCCACCAGCACTCCATGACCTCACCGGGGTGCGGCACCGGCGTCGAGCTCGTGCGCGCCGTGTAGACCGGGCAGAGTTCGTTCTCGACCACGCCCGAGGCGTCGGTCGCCCGGTAGTGGAAGAACGGCAGCACCGGATCGATGTCAGTGAGTTCGAGACCGAGTTCGAACTCTCCGCGACGGCGGATCGCATGCACGAGGGTCTCTGCGGGCGCTGGATGTCCGCAGAATGAGTTCGTCCACACACCCGGCCACGCCTGCTTCGTGAGAGCCCGGCGCGTCACCAGGAGGTGACCGTGCTCGTTGAATACGTGGCACGAGAAGGCGAGGTGGCGGGCAGTGTCGGCGCCGTGCACGCTTGATTTCGGTGCACGGCCGACGGGTCGGTCTTGGGCGTCGAGGAGCACTACCTCCTCGATCTCGCTCGATGTCATGGCATGCTCCTTGTCGTTGTCAACGTACTTTGCTAGTAATTAGCTTAGCGAGAAACATCGTACTATGGCTAGAATCAATCCATGACAGGCGAGCGGGACGCGTGGCGCGACATCGCTGAGGCGATGCTCGACGTTCGCCTCTCCGATCGCGACGAGCAACTCGTGAGCAGGGATGGGCTCGACGACGTCGACATCGACCAGGTGGTTCGCGTGATGCAGAGTCTGCGCGCCTGGCATGAGACCGACCGGCGCATGGCCGAGGCATCACGGCGATACATGAAGTTGAATGCCACCGACATGCGCGCCGTGCGGTTCCTCATCGCGGCGCGCAACCAGGACAAGAGCGTGACGCCCGGCCAGCTCGCCGACTTCCTCGGGATCTCGAGCGCATCAACGACGAAACTCCTCGACCGACTCGAGCGCGGAGGTCACGTCGTGCGCGCGCCACATCCTACCGATCGCCGGGCGCTCGTCATCTCGGTGTCGGATGACACGGGCATCGTCGCCCGCGAATCGGTGGGTCGGCAGCATGCCCGTCGGTTCGCCGCTGCTGCCGCGCTGTCACCCGATGAGCGCGAGGTCGTGATCCGATTTCTCGACGCGTTGACGGCCACCGAGGCCGATTCGGCGTGAGGCGGGTGCGGGGCGGTGTCGGCTCCGCCCACGCGGCGTAGCCGACACCGAGCGGCTCACTCCGCCGCGATATCCATTCGCAGCTGTTCGAATCCGCCTGACGGCCACCAACTCGTGTGCCGATCGCGGGTCAGCGTGGTGCGGAAGGTTGGGCCGCCCTCGAAGGTGACACCGGAGGCGACGCTGCCCGACGAAGTCACGAGTGCCAGACCGAGTTCGGTGAGCGTGCCCGAATTGCCTGCTCCGTCGATGGAGTCCCAGATGTCCGCGACCTCCGACGGTGCTGCGCCGGTGCCGACCGTGTTCGTGCGCTCGGTGCCCGGCAGGGCGCGCCCGCGCCCGAAGTCGTAGGCATCGCCGGCGACGAGGCGCGTCCAGCGCACGTCCTGGGCCGTCTGGCCACGGACGTCGCGGCGATCGACGTCGATGATCGAC
This sequence comes from Agromyces humatus, assembly GCF_021228295.1. Taxonomy (GTDB): domain Bacteria; phylum Actinomycetota; class Actinomycetes; order Actinomycetales; family Microbacteriaceae; genus Agromyces; species Agromyces humatus. The sequence continues at coordinate 180,741 of NZ_JAJQPD010000006.1, read as the reverse complement.
GCACCGCCCTCGCCGATCACCCCGCCCGTGCGCGCGGATCGGTCGTAGACGAGCGCCGTCGTCTCATCGACACCCAGGATCCGTGGATTGCCGGTGTCGGCGGCGAGCCTGATCATACGGGCCTGACGCCCCCAGGTGCCGAAGTGGCTGTCCAGCAGCGCCTCGTCGAAGAAGCCGAAGCCGCCGTAGGGGATCGAGGCGAGCGCGGTGGCATCGTCGAGGTATCCCTTGGATGAGCCGTCGCGCCAGCCCTGGTACGACTCGCCGCCCGTGACCATGTCGGCGCTCTGCTGGATGGTGAGCCCGGCGCTCACGCCGGCGACGACGCCATCGTGGTCGAGAACGTCGCGCACCGCGGAGAGCACTGGGGTGTCGGAGCACCGGCGGTACGCTTCGTTCGCCTGCCCGCCGTCGCACTCGAGGAGCGAGCGGATGTAGCGCATCTGATCGCCACCGCCGAGGAACACGCCCGTCGAGGCGCGGATCTCGTCGGCGACGTCGTCGCGCTGCGCGTTGGCGGGAACGTAGGGGTCGCCCTCGAAGTCGACCGCCTCGTCGATCGGCACGAGATACGTTTCGGCGCCGAACTGCGCGAACAGGTCGGCGTAGTACAGCCCGTTGGCCTGCGCGTTGTTCTCGTTCGGGTCGGTGCCCTCTTCCGACGTCGTCGCCGGTGCCGCGGCGGCGGTGATGATGGCGATGCGGGGTCCCACGGGACCCACCCCGTCGGGGTCGGCGAGCTCGACGATCTTCGACAGGATCGTCGCGTTCTCGGACAGCTTCCCACCGATCAGCACCAACGACCCAGCGCTGTCGCGAGACGAGGGCTGGGCGGCCGCCTGCTGCGCGTGGGCCGGGACCGAGCCGCAGATCAGCCAGAGGGCCAGTCCGGTAGCGAGAGCGGGGGCAATCCTGCGTTTCATGTCACTCCTTCGAGACCCGCGAGATGCGGGATTGGCCCAGACGTTACAGCAAGCCATCCAAGAGCGAAACAAGTAACGTCCGTTACGGAGCCGCGTCGAATCGAGCGATGGGGCGGCGGCCGATTCAACGTGCTCGCCGACGAGGAGTGAGCGACCCGGACCTCCGTCATGTTACAGAACGGTAAACATCTAGCAATTCTGAAACATATGTTTCATACTCGACCACGAGCATCACCCCATGACCACTCACGAAGGGCCTCCCATGTCACCACGTTCCGAATCTCCGTTCGCCCGCCGCATCGTCGCGGTGGTGTCGCTTGCATCGGCCACCGCCCTCCTCGCCACCGGATGCGCCTCCAATGTCGCGGGCGATGAGCCCGCGCCATCGGACACCGTGACGATCGCCGGGGTCGAGATCGCCGTCGACGACGCCGCGGCGGCGCTCGTGCCCTCGGACATCGCCGACGCCGGCATCGTCAAGGTGGCGACGGATGCCCCGTACGCCCCATTCGAGATGTTCACCGAGGAGGGTTCCGATGAGCTCACCGGTGTAGACGTCGACCTCGGTCGTGCCATCGGAGCGAAGCTCGGTATCGACTTCGAGTTCGAGCAGCAGGCGTTCGACGGCATCATCCCCGCCCTTCAGGCCGGCAACTTCGACGTCACCATCACGGCGATGACCTCGTCCGTGGAGCGTATGGAGGTACTCACGTTCGTCGACTACTCGGCGTCGGGCACCGGCATCCTCGTCAAGGCGGGAAACCCCGAGAACGTCGTCAACTACCTCGACCTGTGTGGCAAGGAGGTCGCGGTGCAAGGTGCAACGAGCCAAGTCGACCTCGTGAACAATGCCTGGCAAGCCGAGTGCGAGGCCGAGGGCCTCGAGGCGATCAAGCTCGCGGAATTCCCGTCGGATGCCGACGCCCAACTCGCGATCACGAGCGGCAAAGCCATCGCGTCGCTCCTGACGAAGCCGAGCGCCGGCTATGTCGCGAAGACCACGAACGACGGCGCGACCTTCGAGGTAGTGGAGGACGCGGAGGCCCCGAACGGCTATGACGCCACGCTCAATGGCATCGGCGTGCTGAAGGAGAACACCGAATTCGCACAGGCGATCCAGAGGGCACTCCAGTCGCTCATCGACGATGGCTCGTACGAAGCCATCCTCGATCAGTACGGCGTGACCGGGATCGGCATCGACGAGGCCACCATCAACGGCGCCGCGGCCTGACCCCACCCGGTTCGCACCCCGCGTATCCGAAACGCTCCAACCGAAGGCGACACTCATGACCGCAACGCAGCCGTCACCCACAACGGCGTCGCTCGAGTCCCAACGCTCCGGCCGCGCCGATCGGCAGGGCCCCATCGAAGCCGTTCCCCTCCGTCATCCAGGGCGCTGGATCGCCGCGATCCTCGTGCTCCTGGTCTTCATCGGGTCTGCCGCTTCCATCCTGCAGAACCCGAACCTCGATCTGCCGACGGTCGGCGAGTACCTCTTCAAGCCCTTGACGCTCAACGGCGTCATCATCACCGTCTGGCTCACCGCCGCATCGATGATCGCCGGCGTGTTCGGCGGCATCGTCGTGGCCGTCATGCGGCTGTCGCCGAATCCGGTGCTGTCGGTCGCGGCGATGTTGTTCATCTGGGTATTCCGGGGCACGCCGCTGTTGCTGCAGCTCATCTTCTGGGGCTTCATCGGAGCGTTCATTCCGAAGATCGTCGTGGGCATCCCCTTCACCAGCGTCGAGTTCTGGTCGTTCGAGACGAGCCAGCTGATCCCCGCCACCGTCGCGGCCCTTCTGGCGCTCGGCCTGAACGAGATGGCCTACGCCGCCGAGATCGTGCGAGCCGGCATCCAGTCTGTGGACCAGGGCCAGACGGAGGCTGCGCACTCGCTCGGGATGTCGCCGGCGAAGACCCTGCGCCGCATCGTGCTGCCCCAGGCGATGCGGGTGATCATCCCGCCGATGGGCAACGAGACAATCACGATGCTGAAGAGCACGTCCCTCGTTGCCATCGTCGCCGGCGACGACCTCATGTCCAACATCCGAGAGGCATACACCCAGAACTACAAGATCATCCCATTGCTGATCGTTGCGGCGATCTGGTACCTGGCGCTCACATCGATCCTGTCCATCCCGCAGATGTGGCTGGAGCGGCGCTACGGCCGCGGGTTCACGGGCGCGCGCACCACGATCGGCTCGCGCGTCTCGACCCTCACGCAGAGCATCACCATGCCCGCTCGCTCGTCCAAGAAGGAGTCGGCATCATGACCGCCGTCGTTCCCCAGGCCGCACCCGCCGCGGCCACGCCCCACCAACCGATGGTCGAAGCGATCGAGGTGCACAAGCGCTTCGGCAGCCTCGAGGTGCTGAACGGGGTCACCATGTCAGTCGAGCGGGGCCAGGTGGTGTGCCTGCTCGGTCCGTCGGGATCCGGCAAGTCGACACTCCTGCGTTGCATCAACCACCTCGAGAAGGTCGACGCGGGCATGATCCGCGTCGCCGGAGAGACCGTCGGCTACCGCGAGAAGAACGGCCGCCTCTCCGAGCTCCGCGAGAAGGAGGTCGCGACCCAGCGCCGCAAGGTCGGAATGGTGTTCCAGCGATTCAACCTCTTTCCGCACATGACCGCGCTCGAGAACGTGATGGAGGCGCCGACCCAGGTTGCCCGACGATCGAACGCCGACGCCCGACGGGAGGCGATCGACCTGCTGGGCCAGGTCGGCCTGGCCGACAAGGCAGAGACGTATCCTGCCCAGCTGTCAGGAGGCCAGCAGCAGCGGGTGGCGATCGCGCGCGCGCTCGCCATGTCGCCCGAGGTGATGCTCTTCGACGAGCCGACGTCTGCGCTCGACCCCGAGCTGGTCGGCGACGTGCTCGACGTCATGCGCGCACTCGCCGAGAACGGCATGACGATGATCGTCGTCACGCACGAGATCGGGTTCGCTCGAGAGGTCGCTGACGTCGCGGTCTTCATGGACGGCGGTGTCGTCGTCGAGCAGGGCGATCCACGGCAGGTGCTCATGCATCCGGCGGAGGAGCGCACACGTTCGTTCCTGTCGAAGGTGCTCTGAGTGCGCCTGGATCTTCGTCGGGCCGAGCATGTGGACTCGCCCTCGTGGCCCGCGGCACCTTCGTGGTCGCCGTCGCTGCTTCGCGCGGCCGCCCAGGCTGCGACCGCCCAGTACCGGGCCGACCTCGCGGAGCTGGTGTCGATCGACTCGGGGAGCACCGACGCCGATGGCGTGAACCGCGTCGCCGACTGGTGCGCGGCTCGGCTCGCCGGCGATGGATTCTCAGTCTCCCGCCTCCGCACGGAGCCCGTCGGCGGGACGTCGTACGGAGACGTCGTTGTGGCGCGGCGTCACGGAAACGGAACAGAACGGGTGCTGCTCTTCGCGCATATGGACACGGTGTTCCCAACGGGGGAAGCAGCTCGGCGGCCGTACCGTGAGTCGGGAGGCCGCGCGTACGGGCCCGGCGTGAGCGACGACAAGGGCGGCCTGCTGGCAGGCATCGCTGCGGCGCGAGCGCTCGACGCCTGCGGTCTGCGCGGGTACGGTGAGCTCGTCATCGCGCTCACGCCTGACGAAGAGGTGGGCTCGCCGGCCAGTCGCAGTCATCTCGCAGCGTTGGCGAGGGAATCGGATTTCGCGCTGTCGCTCGAGTGCGCACGCGAGAACGGCGACCTCGTGTCGGCGCGGAAGGGCATCGCGGATATCCGTGTGGAGATCACGGGTCGAGCCGCGCATTCCGGGATCGAACCCGAACGTGGGGCGAACGCAGCGGCGGAGGCGGCGCACCTCGTGCTCGACCTGCTGGAACTCAACGGCAGCCGCCCCGACGTGACGGTGAACGTCGGCACGGTCGCCGCGGGGACCCGCCCGAACATCGTTCCCGACTTCGCAGAGCTGAGCCTCGAGGTTCGCGCCGCACGCCTCGACGACCTCGAGGCCGTATTCGCCGACATCGACGAACGTGCGGCGAAGGTCAAGGTTCCCGGCACGACGATCCGCACGACCCGACATGACGTCTGTCCGCCGCTCGAGAGCGCCGCTACTGCACGCCTCGCCGCCGCCGCCTCGTCGATTGCCGACCGTCTGGGGTTCGAGGTCCGCGCCAGTGCGACCGGCGGCGCATCGGACGCGAACTTCGTCGCGGCCTGCGGCGTGCCCACGCTCGACGGTCTCGGACCAATCGGGGGAGACGACCACAGCGCGGCGGAATGGCTTGATCTCGAGAGCGTGCCCAGCCGCGTGGCGCTGCTGGCGGCCCTGATCGCGGACTTGGCCGATCCCGCCACTGCGCTGCGATGGGATCTCGTGAGAGGATCCGACGATGACGAGTGAAGCCCGGGCGCAGGCGTCGGTCGCCGAGGCAATTCGGTCACGCATGGGCGAACTCACGCCGGCCGAACGCAAGGTGGGTCGAGCACTGCTCAACGCCTATCCCTCCGCCGGGTTCGAGACCGTTGCACGACTCGCCTCGCGAGCCGGCGTCAGTGGACCCACCGTGGTGCGGTTCGCGACGCGGCTCGGCTACCGCGGCTTCCCCGAGTTCCAGCAAGCCCTCCGTGACGACCTCGATCAGCGCTCGGCGTCACCGCTGGCGATCTATGACCGTGCCGCCGAAACCCGCTCGCCGACCGCGCTCGAAGAAGCCGCTGCGATCGCAGTGGGGTCGGTCGAGCGCACGTTCGCGACCATCTCCCCGCACGATCTGCATGCGTGCGTGGAGGCGCTGACCGACCACAAGGCGCAGATCAGGCTGGCGGGCGGTCGTTACAGCCAGCTCCTGGCAAGGTTCTTGGAGCTTCATCTGCGCGCGATGCGGCCAGGAGCCGCGATGCTTCCCGACGAGACGAGTAGCAGGGCCGCGGAGCTGGGCACGCTCACTCGTCGCGACGTCCTCGTGCTCTTCGACTTCCGTCGCTACGAGGAGCCGACGCGGTTGCTCGCCGAGTTCGCCGCTGCGCGGCACGCCAGGGTGGTCCTCTTCACTGACAACTGGATGTCGCCCGTCGCGTCCGTCGCGTCGGTCGTCCTCCCCAGTGCGACGGATTCCGCGTCTCCGTTCGACGCGATGACCCCTGCGATGGCGGTCGTCGAGGCCGTGATCGCTTCCTGCTTCGACCAGCTCGGCGAGTCGGCAACCCAGCGCATGCGACACACCGAGCGCGACGCACAGGAGCTCGGGCTCTTCTGATCCAACCCTTCGGATGTCGTCGTGGGCACGCCCTCGCTGCATGCGTGCGTGCGGAGAAGATCTCGCGCAGGTGCATCCGAAGCCGTCGGAGCGACGGAACAACGTGATGAAGGCAGGTGGCCGACGTGCCACGGCAGACTCGAAGGCGAACGGAGGACCGGCACTGAAGACTGAGGGCCCGGTCATGGCCGCGTCGAGGGTGATGGGGTCCCTCGTCGCAGCCTCTGCGGTGCTGTTCGCGCTGTGCGCGTGCATGACGCCACAGGATTCGCCGGTGGCGCAGACCGCACGGGCGATGGAATCGCCGCCGGCGATCGAGCCCACCCCGACCGAGAGGGCTCCTGCAGTGCCGCGCAGGTCAGCGGCGCTCGAGGACAACCGCACCGTGGCGCCGCCCGCACCCGACCGGGTGGAGATCCCCGACCTCGGCATCGATGTCACCGTGCAGCCCGTCGAGCTCGACGGGCAGGGACGCATGGGACTGATCGAGGATCCATCGGTCGCCGCATGGTACCGGTGGGGGCCCGCACCTGCCAGCGAGACCGGTTCGACGGTGATCGCCGCCCACGTCGACTCCCTGGAGTACAACCTGCTCCCGTTCGCGCGGCTCAAGGACGCCGTCGCCGGGATGCAGGTGTTCGTGACGGATGCCGCGGGCACGCGTCATCCCTACGCGGTCGAGCTCGTCGAGGTCCGGCACAAGGCCGACGTGGACTGGGCTGCCGCGTTCGATCGTTCCGGCCCTCCGCGGCTCACGCTCGTGACGTGCGGTGGGGAGTTCGACTACGAGAATCGCCGCTATCTCAGCAACCTGGTGCTCACGGCGACGAGGGTCGGGTGAAGTCGTCGACATGAGAAGCCTCATCGTCATTCCGTGGCGACCGGCGCCCTCGCGGGTGGAGGCGTTCGAGCGGGTGTTCGAGTGGTATCGGCGGATGCTGCCCGAGTTCCGCATCGTGACGTGTGACACCGACGACGAGGTGTTCGCGTTGGCCCGCACGCGAAACCTCGGGGTGGCGAGTGCGGATGATGACGAAGTGGTCGTGATCAGTGATGCGGATACGTTTCCCGAACCCGGACCGGTGCGCGCCGCGGTCGCTGCAGCTGCTCGCAGCGGACGGGTGCAATTGCCCTATACGGCCTATAGGTGGCTGGGTCCGGACGGTTCGGCCCAGTTCGCCGAGGGCGTGTCGCCGGCCGACTGCGACTACGAGTTGGTGCCTGGCGCGTGTTCCGGCGTGTATGTCACGACGAGGCGGAGCTGGCAAGCCCACGGTGGCCAGGATGAACGCTTCCGAGGTTGGGGCTTCGAAGACAAGGCATGGTACGTCGCGCATGAGACGCTCCTCGGCGCGCCACCGCAGCGACACGACGGCCGCGTGTACGCGCTGCATCACGCTGTCGAGGCACGGACCGGCCCGGACTATGACCGCAATGCCAAGCTCATGCAGCGATATCTGAACGCAGCTGGCGACCGGGAGGCGATGGAGCGCCTCGTGGTCGAGGGCCAGGTGGCCCGAGCTCACCGTTCGATCAGCTCTGATCCGCTGAATCCGTGATGTCGCAGCGCGGGAGTCAGGCGCTCAGGGCGTCGAACGCGAGCTCTGGCCCCGGTCGCGCCGCCTGACGGGCCGCGACGGCATCCAGACGGGTCCTGGCTTCGCCGTCCAGCGTCATGACCGCGGCGAGACTCACCGCGAGCTCGTGCACCGAGGCGGCGTTGGGATCGAGGACGACGCCGAACCCGCTTCGCTCCACCGCGGCGGCGCCGGCGAACTGGTCGGTCGAGAACGGCAGGATGACGAGTGGGACTCCCGATCCGACGGCCTCGGTGACCGAGTTGTTGCCGCCGTGAGTGACCACCGCGGTAGCGTCGCTCAGGAGGCGAACCTGGGGCAGGTAGCGGCGGACGAGCCAGTCCGGCGGCAGGTCACCCAGCTGCGCGGGATCGGTCGCCCCGCTCGCGAGCGCCAGGCGCACGCCGAGTGACTTGGCCGCGTCGACGACCCGGCGCAGCACATCGCCGCGCACCGAGAGAAAGCTGCCGAAGCTGACGTAGGCGAATCGGCCTGCTCCGAGGATCCACGCCTCGATCGCTGGATCGACCGGTTCGGCCCGCAGCGTCGAGCCCAGGAAGCGATGCGGCGGCAGGAGCGGTCGACGCTCGTGGTCGACCAGCTCGTCGGGGTAGTTGTACAGCACCAGCGCGCCGTGCTCGGCGAACGCATCGCGTGTGGTCCGGAACCCGGCGTGGAGCTCGCGGCCCACGCGGTTCCATTCGGCGGTGAAGCCACTCGTGACCCGCTCGCAGAGCCGGCGCAGCTCGGCGAGTTCGCGGGGCTCGGCGCGGAATGCCGACGGCCACACGGGTGGTGACCCGTAGACCTCATCGCCGACCGGCAGCGTCGTCGGATGTCCGAGCACGACGTCGCCGTAGGGGATGCCGTCGGAGTCGAGCCCCAGGCGGGCGCTGAACGCCAGGTGGTCGACGAGGATCCGGTCGGGGGAGACGCGTTCGACGATCCGCAGGGTGTTCCGGGCAGACACCGCCGGATCCCACATGAGGTCGACCAGCCGCTCGGCGGCCTGAAACTCGAGGGTCGGCACTGCGCCGCGCCGGGTTGCCTCGAAGAATCCTCGCAGCGAGTCGCCCTCGTCGCGGGGTTGGTCCTCCGCTGCGATCACCCCCGGATTCGAGCCCCGGCCGAGACGGAGATCCGAACGCTCGAAGCCGAACCCTGCCACGAGTTCCGCCGTCGCAGGCCCACTCGCGACGACCACGCGCTCGCCGCGTGCTTGCCACGCCGTGGCGAGGGTGGCCAGGGGCAGCAGGTGCGAGGCGTAATCGGGGCTGATGACGAGGATCGTCATCGTGCCGCCTCCAGCTGCTCGAGCAGTGCGGCTTCGTCGCGTACGACTTCTCGATAGACCTCCGCGAGAGCGCTGGACATGCGCTGGATCGTGAAGCGGTCGCGCACCATCGCCCGTGCCACGTCGGCGCGCGCGTCGTCGTCCTCGCCGCCGGCCCTGGTCAGAGCCTCGTCGAGCGCGGAGCGAAGGCACTCGACGTCCCACGTCGCCGTGAGGATGCCCGTTACGCGGTTCTCGATGTAGGTGGCCGGACCACCCCCGTCGGGCGCAACGACGAGCAGGCCGGTCGCCATGGCCTCGAGCAGCGCGATCCCGAACTCCTCCTTGAGGCTCGCACAGGCGTAGGCTCCGCCCGGCGCCACGGCGCCCGGCATCCCCAGGCGAGCTGCGGCAAGCCATCGGGCCGCGACGTCGTTCGCGCGATGGCCCGGCAGCAGCAACCCGGCCTCGGCTCGTTCGGCGGGCGGGACGCTCCGCTCGATGAGGTCGAGCTGCTGACGTTCATCGAGCGAGGGGTGTTCGAGGTTGCCGCCGATGATGAGGAGATTCGCGCGTCGCTGAAGCGGGTGGTGGGCCCAGGCCTCCACGAGCGTCGCCATCCCCTTGACCCGGTGGAGTCGCCCGAGGCTGACGATGAGCGGCAGCCCGTGACGGTCGGGAGCCAGTTGCTCGACGAGTGCACGCAGCTCGGCCAGCGCCGGCACCGGCGCATCGCCGTGCGCATGCGCCGAGGCGTCGGCGACCGCCTCGTCGATGGTCGTGAGATCGACTCCCTCGGGAACGGTCGTGTGGCGTTCGGCACGGGCCGTGAAGTCGATGCCCACGAGTCGGCGCATGTCCTCCTGCAGATGCGGCCTGGGGAACAGCACGGTGTGTGCGGCATCGGCTGCGAGGCGCTGGACCAGTCGGGTACGGAACCAGAAGTGCTCCGTGACATCGACACGTCCGAAGTCGTGCCGACCCATCGCGCCGGATCGGTCGAGCGACTCGATGACTGCGTGGGGGTCGGGTGCCATGGTGAATACGACTGGGATGCCCAACTCGCGTGCGACGTCCGCGGCGGCAAGGCTGCCGACGTCGGCCATGCGCAGATGCAGCAGGTCGACGCGGCCGGCGGCACGCAGAATTCGCCGGATGCCGCGGTGGGTCACGACGCGGAGCGGCCAGGCAGCCGCCGACGGCATGGCGTCGCGAAGGAGCGGAATACGCCCGTAGACGTGCCCGGCGCCGCCATCCTGAATCGCGACGAGATCCGCGGTCGCCTCGCGCACGGAGCCGCGGGACAGGGTGAGGACTCGTCCGACTCCGGTGTCGACGTCGCGGATGAGTGCGTCGCCCAACCGCACCAACAGCGTGGCGATGCCGCCGTTGTCGCCGGATCCGGCGGAGCTCAGCAGGGGATCGATGTCGGCGTGCAGGAAGAGCTGGGCGACGCTCAGGCCCTCGCGGCGATCCGCCGGCGGCGCCGCTGCAGCTCGCAGGTCGATGAGGGCGAGCCCGGCGACATCCCCGAGGAGTCCGCCTCCGGCCGCGAGGGGTCGGAGGAACTCGGCGAGCCGTGAATCCGCGGGCCGCTGGCCGAGCGCGGACACGGCGGCGATGCGAACGACCTCGGACTCCGCGGCATCCGACGCGAGGCGCATGAGCGGTGCCGTCGCGATCGAATGCCGTACGAGTCCGAGTGTCTCGACCACGCGGGCGCGGGCTTCGGGCTCGAGGATGCCGAGCAGGGCACCCTCGGCTCCGACCACGAGCTCGGCCGTCGTCGACGACCATTGCTCGAGCGTCCGCTGCGCGAGCATGCCCGCGAAGCCGCCGCCGACGACCATGCCGACCAGTGCACCCATGGCGTCCGCCCGAGGTGGGCCTGCTCCGAGCGCCCACGCCGCGTGCTCGCGCAGGAAGGCGCGGTCGTCGGAGAGCAGCCCGACCAGTGTCCGGCCGGCCTCGCCGTCGGACACCTCCGCGAGCGCGTGCGTGGCGGCGATTGCGGCGAGTTCGTCGTCACCCTGCAAAGCCTGCGCGAGGACGCGGATCGTGTGGACGCCCGGGTCGCGTCCGGCTTCGAAGGCGAGATCGTCGGCGAGCCGCATCGCATCGACGATCGCAGCGGCATCCTTCACAGCATCAAGCGCGGTCTGGACTCCCAAGCTGTCCCTCCTCATCGACGCGCGGCCCGTCGAAGGTGCCCGCCGGTCGACCGGGAGGCATCCGCCTCGCGGCATCCCTTTATGACGCTCCCTTCATCCACTACTTCCGGGCCGGTGGGCGGAACGGATGCAGTCGGACCAGGCCGTTCCTCGGCCGGTGCGCTCGGGCGCGCCGAACGCCCGCGGCGATGTGGGCTGGACACGGCTGCAGCGGACGGACGGCACTCGGAGGTGGCCGAGGCGGGCGGGCGGAGGGTTGTCCCAGGATCGGGTCACGGTGGTGGCGCGGAATGGTGAGGTGATCGACGATCTGCACAATCCGCGCCGGTCGTTCGACGGGCCCGGCGCCCGGCGCACACACAGCCGACTGAGAACATCGGTGCGCCGCGGGAACGACAACGTTCCAGCGCACAGGTGCGTGCTTCCCGTTCTCGTTCACACCCGTGCCGAATTCGTCCCGGATGAGGGCGAAGCGAGCAACGCATCGCCGAGTTGGCGCCATTCAGCCGACGGCATGGCGTCGTGCTCGGTGAGCACCTGCAGCGCGACGTGATTCGCGCCCGCGTCGAGGTGATCGGCGACTCGTTGCCTGATGGCGTCGAGACCGCCCCATGCAACGGTTGCGTCGATCAGCCGATTGCTGCCGCCGCGTGTGAAGTCATCGTCCGTGAACCCGAGCCGTCTCAGGTTCTGCTGGTAGCTGGGGAAGGTGTAGAACATGCCGATGCCTCGGCGGGCGATTGCGCGGGCCTTCTCGGGGTCGGATTCGAGGATGACTGCCTGCTGAGGGGCGATCAGCTTCGTGGGCCCGAGGATCGACCGATACCGCGCGTTCGACTCCGGTGTCACGAGGAAGGGGTGGATGCCCCCGGTTCGCGCTCCGGCCAGTTCGACCATTCTCGGTCCGAGTGCACCGAGGATCCGTTCGTCGAACGGTATGGGGTCGCCCTCTGCGTCGAGCTCGTCGAGGAAGCGGGTCATCTCCCGGATAGGGGTGTCGAAGCTCCGCCCTGCCGCAGCGGCCGCCCTCGGGTTGCTCACGCCGAGTCCGGTGATCAACCGGTTTCCGTAGAGCCCGGTCAGTCGCCCTCGCTCGCTCGAGGCGACCGCAGCATCCGGAGACCAGATGCTGAGCACCCCCAGTGCGACCTTTGCGGCTGTGCCTGCGGCGAGCAGGCGTTCCGCGTCGGCCCAGATGCCGGGCCCGCCCGCTCCGGCGATCCAGAGTGCCCCCCAGCCGCGCTCATGGAGTTCCGCCGCAGTGTCTGTTTCTGCGCCGGTCTTCCCTCGGAGCTCGAAGCTCCAGATGCCGACGTTCCCGATCCCGATTGTCCTGTCCATCACACGCTCCAGATTCTGTGCGAACCATCACCGGGATGGGCGCAGGTGCGCCCATCCCGAGTGTGGTCTAGGCCGACCAGCCGGCGTCGATGGTGACGGTTGATCCCGTCATGTAGCGAGCTTCGTCGCTGGCGATCCAGGCCACAAGCGTGCCGACCTCTTGGGGAGTGCCGAATCGGCCGAGCGCCGTGAGCCCTGCGAGGAACTCGCCGGCAGGACCGCTGGCCGGGTTGCCGTCGGTGTCGATCGGGCCGGGCTGGATGACGTTCGCGGTGATGCCGCGTCCGCCGAGGTCTCGTGCCAGGCCCTTCGTGAATCCGACGAGTGCCGCCTTGCTCATCCCGTAGATGGTGCCGCCGACGAAGCGGGTGCTCGCACCCGAGATGCTGCCGATGGTGATGATGCGTCCGCCATCGGGCAGGTGATTCAGCGCTTCCTGCGTTGCGTAGACGGTGCCACGCACGTTGAGGTCGATCGTCGCGTCGATGTGCTCGTCGGAAGTTTCCTGGAACGGCTCGAACCAGCCGCCGCCGGCGTTGTTCACCAGGATGTCCAAGGCCCCGAGTGCTTCGGCGGCGCGGCGAACGCCCTCCTTCGCGCCTTCGGGGCTCGCGTGGTCCGCCTGGATCGCCACCGCGTGGCCACCGGCGGCGCGGATCTCCGACACCAGTGCCTCGGCGCTCTCAGCCGACGAGCGGTAGGTGATCGCCACTCGGGCGCCCTGTCGCGCGAGTTCCCTCGCGACGCCGGCTCCGAGCCCGCGCGACGCTCCCGTGACCAGTGCGGCCTTGCCCTGCAATGTGGTCATCTTCTCGGTCATTTCTCGATCTCCCTAATTGTGTTCTGCACAGTACATAAACAGCGACGGTGTCGAGAAATTCCCGGAAGAGGGATGTTGTTGAATGGGGTATGACCACGACGGGACTGCACGGGAAGCGCGGGAGGCCGCGCGAGTTCGACGTCGACGAGGCGCTCGACCGCGTGATCGAGGTGTTCTGGCGCCATGGCTACGACGGCACGACGTTGGACGATCTGACTGCGGCGACCGGCGTGAACCGGCCGAGCCTGTACGCCGCGTTCGGCCACAAGGAGCAGATCTTCGAGCACGCCTTGGATCGCTACGCCCGCGTTGACATGGCCTACGTCGGGGAGGCCATCGCGCAGCCGACGGCTGCAGCGGTCGCCCGCCACTACTTGCACGAGAACGTGTTCGCCATCACGGCACCGGATCGGCCGAGAGGCTGCCTCTCGATTCAGGCGGGCCTCGCGGGGCGCACCGCAGACCAAGGGGTGGTCAAGCTCCTTCGGGACAAGCGCGCCGAGGGTGAGTCGGCATTGGCCGCGCGGCTGTCGCGCGCCATCCACGAGGGGGACCTGGCGGACGCAGAAGATCCGCGAGATCTGGCGAGGTTCCTCTCGACCGTGAGCGCAGGTCTCGCGGTGCAAGCCGCGGCCGGCGCCAGCACAGCGGACTTGATGCGCGTCGCCGACCGCGCCTTGAGCGCGTTCCCCATCGGCGGGCTTGGCGGGCCCGCCGCATAGCGGCTGGCGACTTTTCGACGGCGAGGACTTCGCGTTCCCGACTCGTGAGCTCCGCGAGGGGCTTCGCGCGGTGGCATCCGGATGTCGACCACGACCCCTCTCCGGATTCTCCCTGCCAATCCTGACACTGTAGGCAGCATCCCGGCGAGGAACGGCTTCGAATACAGATGAGGTCCTGCCATGAACATGTCGGACGCCGGCCCATCCGATACCGAGCGGGCCGCCCTCCAAGCCGCCGCAGCACTCATTGCCGGCGGAGCATCCCCGCGCGATCTGCTCGATACCGTCGCCCGATTCGCCGCGCAACTCCTGAGCGCCGACTACGTCGCGATCCTGCAATTCTCGCCCGGCGACCTCGTCGAAGTGCGGGCTGCCTGGGCCGCGACGGGGGACCCCACCGTGATGCTCGACGGATGGTCCCTCTCCGAAGACCAGGTCACCCGTCGGCTCATCGACGAGGGCGCCTCGGTGCGCGAAGAGGAATGGGCGAAGATCGACGATGCGGTCGGCGTCGCGCTGAGACATCGCTTCGGCGTCCGCGCATCTGTGGGCGTGCCAGTCCTGCTGGGAAGTCACGTGTGGGGGGCGCTCTTCGTCCACTCCACGCGCGAGAATCTGCCGGGCGATGCAGAACTCCGGCTCGAGGCCTTCGCCCGGCTGATCGCGGCCTCGGTGGCCAACGCCCGTACGCGAGCGCAGCTTCAGCAGTTGCTGGACGAACAGGCGGCATTGCGTCGCGTCGCGGAGGCGGTGGCTCGCGCAGTCCCACCGTTCGACGTGTTCGCCGTCGTGGCGGAAGAGCTCGGCCGGTTGTTCAAGGTTCGCGGCGCGAAACTGATCCGCTACAACGATGACGGAACCGGGACCTTCGTCGCCAGCTGGGGGCCGCTACTTGCCGGAACTCCGACCGGTACGACCGTGCCGACCACCGGCACCAGCGTCGCCGGCCTGATACTCGCCACCGGGCTGCCGTCCCGTGTGGACGACTTCGGGCCCGTAGTAGGGGCGCTCGGCGCGATCATGCGGTCGGAGGGACTGCGCTCGGCAGCCGGCGCGCCGATTCGCGTCGACGGCCGACTGTGGGGCGCACTGATCGTGGGCTCGGAAGATCCGCAACCGCTGCCTCACGACACCGAAGCACGCATAGCGAAGTTCGCCGAACTGGTGTCACTGGCCATGTCCAATCTGGAGGCCCGAGCAGAACTGCAATCCCTGCTCGAGGAGCAGGCCGCCCTCCGGCGGGTCGCAACGACCGTGGCCCGCGGCGACCGGCCGGCGATCCTGACGACCATCCTCGATGAGGCCGTCGCGCTCAGCTCGGTCGACGGAGCAGCGATGCTGCGATTCGAACCGGACGAGAGTGCGACCGTCGTATCAGGGTCTGGTGAACCGGCCATGGCCGGCTACGTCGGCGCACGCATCCCACTGCAGGGAGACAATCCGGCCGCGATCGCCCGACGCACCGGCCGACCTGCCCGTCAAGACATCTGGGAGGGCGCCACCGGCCAGCTTGCAGAGATGACCCGTGCAGCGGGGATAACCGGTTCTGTGGCCGTGCCGATCCGGGTCGACAACCAACTCTGGGGCGTGATCGTCGTCGTCACACTGCAGGCAGATCCCCTGCCGAACAAGACCGAGAGGCGAATGGGGCAGTTCGCGGAGCTGGTGGCGACGGCGATCGGCAATCTCGAGTCGCGCACAGCGTTGGTCGAGTCCCGTGCCCGCATCGTGCGGACTGTCGACGAGACTCGCCGCCGCCTGGAACGGGACCTCCATGACGGGATCCAGCAGCGGCTCGTCGCCCAGCAGATCGAGCTGGCCCGGATCCACGCTCTCCTGCCACCCGACGAACCAGCGAGGTCGGCCATCGAGCAGGTTCGTCATCAACTCGGCGAGTCGCTCGAGAGCCTCCGCGAGCTCTCGCGTGGCGTTCACCCGGCGATCCTCTCCGAAGGCGGCCTTGAGCGCGCGTTGCGCGGCCTCGTGCGGCGCAGTCCGATCGCCGCGACGCTGCGGATGCGCGAGATCCCGACGTTGACCCCGTCCGTGGAGATCGCCGCGTACTACCTGGTCTCCGAAGCGCTCACGAACGCAGCCAAGCACGCTCGTGGCGCCGCGGCCGTCGTCGAAGTGAAGCACTCCGAGAGGCGACTGCGTCTGCTCGTGCGCGACGATGGCGATGGCGGCGCCGATCCGTCGCAGGGTTCCGGGCTGCTCGGCTTGATCGACCGTGTCGAGGCGCTCGGAGGCACGATGGCCATCACGAGCCCGCCCGGGCAGGGCACGACGATCATCGCCGAGTTCCCAGTCGACATCCGCTGACGGTTCTCGACCAGACCAGCGGGTACGCCGACGGCCGCGCCCGGGCCGCTCGCGGCCGCGGATGCGGCGAGGTCGGCCCGGTGAACTCGCCTCGCTACGCGCCGTCGTCCGCTCCGGACGGCACGCTGCCGGCACTGCAGTATGAGCCGGGGGAGTGCACGAGGTGCGCGATGCGCAACTCGGCCGCGTCGTCGTCGCCGAGCGTGGGGGCGAGCGACGGCGCGATGTTCCACGTGAACTGCTCGGCGTCGCCGTCGGTGCGCACGTGCTCGCGCAGGCCGAGCGGTATGAGCCGCAGGCGGCGGTCGACCCACTCTGCATCCCACGGACCCTCGGCGGCGATCTGCTCCGCGGCTCGGAATTCGTAGTAGATCGTGCGGCGCAGGCGATTGCCCGTCACGGCCTCGGAGCCGTGCACCACCATGACGTCGTGCACGAGCACATCGCCCGGCTCGAGCTCGACCTGGATGACGCCCGGCGCATCCCACCCGTACTCCTCCTGCAACTGGCACACGTCGACGGGTTCGAAGTGCGAGCCGGGCGCCACGCGCAGCGCGCCCTCGCCGGCCCGCGATGCATCGAGGTACACGTCGATGTTGAAAATGCGGTGCGTGCGCGGGTGCACGGCGTCCTGGTGCCAGTCGATCGCGGCGCCGTCGCCCTCGTCCTTGAACACGAGCGACTCGTAGGTGGGCACCGCGTTGGGCCCGGCGAGGCTCTCGGCGATGCCGAGCACGGCCGGGCTCCCGAGCAGCTCGAGAGAGGCGGGCTGACCCTTGCCGTGCAGATAGTCGACGCGGAACATGCGCCGCTCCCCACCTCGGGCGGCCCACTGGTAATCGGATGCCGCCGGATCACCCTCGTCGATCGCCCGGCCCTCGGCGATCCACACGTCGGCGGCGTGCTGCAGACGGGTGAGCAGCGGGGCGGGGATGCGCCCGCGGAGCACGAGGTAGCCCTGCTGGTCGAACTGTACGACCTGCTCGGGTGTGAGGTGGTAGTCGCGCGGCGGGACGGGGGCGGCGACGGCCGTGGCTGCGGCCGGCTCGGAGCGGGTCATGCGGGGGGCTCCTTCGAGGATTGCGAGCGGATGCCTCTACGCTAGGCCGGAGGATTCCGCTCCACTTCCGGTCTGGCATGCAAGAATTCCGGGATGATGAGGACGGCGCCGGGCGTGCGGAGCGAAAGACCAAGACGATGACGGATGCCGCGCACGGGCGCCACTCGTTCGGTATCGCGTGCTGGCAGGGCGCCGCGGGCCGCATGACGATTGCGCACCGGCACGACGACCTCGAGTTCAACCTCGCCGACGTCGACCTCGACTACCTGGTCGACGGACGCCCCTTGGCGATCCCCGCCGGCCGCCTCGCGGTGTTCTGGGCAGCGCGCCCGCACCAGCTCGTGAGCGACACGACCGGCCACGCGGTCACCTGGCTCACCGTTCCGCTGGAGCGATTCCTCGGCTGGCGGACGCAGCGTCGGTTCGTCGAAAGCATGCTCGCGGGCGAGTTCGTGCTCCTCGACGTTGGTGGCGCGCGCGATGCAGATGCGGGCGGCGCGAACGGGGACGGCCGCCCGCTCGCACTCGACGAACGCGTCCCCGGGTGGCACTCCGAGCTCGCGGGCGACGACGACGAGCGGCGCACCGCGACCCTCGAGATCGAGGCGTTCACGCGGCGTGCGGCCAGAGCCGCGTCGGCCGAGCCCGGGTCGTCTGCGGCGGCGGCCTCCGTCATTCGACCCGATGCCGCGAAGATGGCCGCTTGGATCTCGGAGCACGCGCACGAGGACGTGCGCGTCGACGACGTCGCGCGGCAGGTGCACCTGCACCCGCAGTATGCGATGACGGTGTTCCGCGCCGCGCTCGGCATCACGATGGGGGAGTACCTGGCCCAGTGCCGCGTCGCGCACGCCCAGCACCTGCTGCTCACGAGCGACCTGCCGGTGTCCGACGTGGGAATCGCGGCGGGGTTCCGCTCGCAGAGCCAGTTCTACGCGCGCTTCCGCCAGCGGTGCGGCGAACCGCCGGCCGCGTATCGTCGTCGTCTGGGTGCGTCTGCGCGCTGATGCGGGCCGTCAGGCGGAGTCGCGCCACACGATCGCGGAGTCGAGGAGCATCTCGTTGGGCGCTGACACACCGCGGATCTGGTCGAGCACGAGGAGCGCCGCCTGGCGGCCGAGGCCGGCGGCCGGCTGCCGCACGGTCGAGAGCGCAGGCAGCGTGCGCTTCGCCCACGCACTGTCGTCGAAGCCGACGACGCCCACGTCGTCGGGCACGCGTCGGCCCGCGGCCCGCAGCGCCTCGAGCGCCCCGGCTGCCACGGCGTCGGATGCCGCGAACACGCCGTCGATGTCAGGTGCGCGCTCGAGCAGTGCCTGCATCCCGTCGCGGCCGGCCGAGTAGGAGTAGAGCGGAACAGCCTCGACGAGTCGCTCGTCGAAGCGGTCGCCGAGAGCCGCGGTGAATCCTGCGAGCCGGTCGGCGCCGGAGTCGCGGTCGAGCGCGGCGGCGATCATGCCGATGCGCTGCCGGCCGGTGCCGATGAGTCGTTCGGTGATCGCGCGGGCGGCACCGCTGTTGTCGATGATGACGAACGATGCCGTCGAAGCCCCCGGCGGGTGTCCGACGTAGGCGGCGGGCACCGCGAGGCGTTCTACAACGCGGCTGATCGGATCGTTGGCCCGAGCCGAGACGATGATGACCCCGTCGACGAAGCCGCCCGAGAGGTAGCGGGCGACCCTGTCGGTGTCGCGCTCGGAGTCGACGATGAGTACCACCATCTGGTGGTCGGCCTCGGAGAGCGCGGTGTTCGCGCCGAGCAGGATCTCACCGATGTTCGGGTCCTCGACGAACAGCGCGTGGGGCTCGTGCACGATGAAGCCGACGGCTTGGCTGCGCTGCATCACGAGGTTGCGGGCTGCCGTGTTCGGCACGTAGCCGACCTTGACGATAGCCGCCTCGATGGACTCGCGCGCCGCGGCCGACACGTAGCGCTCGCCGTTCACGTAGCGGCTGACGGTACCCCGCGACACGCCCGCTTCGACGGCGACGTCATGAACTGTCGCGCGCTTCGGTCGTGGGGTCGGGATGCTCACGCACTCACTGTACTTGTGATCGATGCTTGACATCGGGTCGACGCGCTGGCATTCTGTGTACGTTCACAGACTCTCGAAGACGAGTTCGTCTCCTGAAAACTGTGCACGTTCACAGAGATCTCACACAGCGACCCGGGAGCACCTTGAACCACCACGCAGCGACGCTGGCACCGAGCCCGATCGGGCTCCCCGTTCCCGCCGAAGCAGCGGCCCGTCCCCGCTTCGTCCATCAGGGCATCGCGTTCGGCTGCGATTACAACCCCGAGCAGTGGGAGCCCGCGGTGTGGCGTGACGATGTCGCCCTCATGCGCGACGCCGGTGTCGACCTCGTCGCCATCAACATCTTCGGCTGGTCGGCACTGCAGGGCCCCGATGGATCGTTCGACTTCACCGCGCTCGACGAGGTCATCGCACTGTTGCACGGCGCGGGCATCCGGGTGAACCTCGGCACCGCGACCGCGTCGCCGCCGCCGTGGCTGACCACACGGTACCCCGAGATCCTCCCCGTCATGGACGACGGCACCACGCGGCACCCGGGCGGACGACAGGCCTGGTGTCCGAGTTCGCCGGTGTTCCGTGAACACGCGCTCGCGCTCGTCGAGGCCGTCGCGAAGCGGTACGCCGACCACGAGGCGGTCGCCCTCTGGCACGTCTCGAACGAGCTCGGATGCCACAACGCCCTGTGCTACTGCGACACGAGCGTGCGTGCGTTCCGTGCCTGGCTCCAGCGCCGGCATGGCACGATCGAGGAGCTCAACCGGGCGTGGGGCACGAGCTTCTGGAGCCAGCGCTACACCGACTGGAACGAGATCGGTGCGCCGCGCCTGACGGTCTCGACCCGCAACCCGGGCCAGGTTCTCGACTTCCACCGGTTCTCGTCCGACGAACTGCTCGACTACTACCGGGCAGAGGCGGCCGTCATCCGCAGGCACAGTGACCGGCCGATCACGACGAACTTCATGGTCACTGCGCACGTCAAGAATCTCGACTACTGGACCTGGGCGCCTGAGATGGACGTCGTCGCGAACGACCACTACCTCGACCATCGGCTCGGCGACCCGCGCACCGAGCTCGCATTCGCCGCCGACCTGACCCGCGGACTCGCCGGCGGCGAGCCCTGGCTCCTCATGGAGCACTCCACGGGCTCGGTCAACTGGCAGCCGCACAACCTTGCAAAGGCGCCCGGCGAGATGCTGCGCAACTCCCTCGCCCACGTTGCCCGCGGCGCCGACGCCGTCTGCTTCTTCCAGTGGCGCGCGTCGCTGCAGGGCTCGGAGAAGTTCCACTCGGCCCTCCTCCCGCACGCAGGTACGGACTCCGAGCTCTGGCGCGAGGTGCTCGAACTCGGCGCGATCGTCGACCGCCTCGAGGAGGCCGCCGGCACGCGTGTCGTCGCCGATGTGGCCCTGCTGTTCAGTTGGGAGGCCTGGTGGGCGAGCGACGCCGAGAACCGGCCCACCCACGCGATCGAGTACCTCGACCAGGTGCACGCGCTGTACGCCGCGCTCCACGAGCTCGGCGTCACGGTCGACATCGTGCGCCCGGGCGCCGATCTCACGGGCTACGCGCTCGTCGTGGTGCCTGGCCTGTATCTCGTGCGCGGCGATGAGGCCGCAGCGGTCGACGCGGCCGTTGCGGCCGGCGTCCACGCCCTGGTGACCTTCTACAGCGGCATCGTCGATGAGCACGACCGGGTGCGCCCTGGCGGCTACCCCGGCGCGTGGCGCGACCTGCTCGGCATCCGTGTGGAGGAGTTCGCGCCCGTGCTCCCCGGCACCGCGCTCTCCCTCGAGTCCGGCGCCTCAGCATCGCTCTGGGCTGAGCGCATCACCGCGACGGATGCCGCGGTCGTCGACGTCTTCGCCGACGGCCCTGCCGCGGGCCGCCCCGCGATCACGCGCCGAGTCGGGGCATCCGGCAGCGGAGCCGGCGACGCCTGGTACCTGGGCACGCTGCTCGAGGCCGGCGACCTGCGCGCGCTCGTCGCACACGTGATCGCCGGTGCTGGCGTCGAGGCCGAGGCCGGGGCATCCGCCACGGTCGAGATCACCCGCCGAGTCGGCGACGACCGGGCATACCGTTTCGTCGTGAACCACGGCGCCGACGACGTCGAACTCGCCGCACGCGGCGTTGAGCTCGTCACCGGCGACGCCGTGACCGGATCGCTCACGGTTCCTGCTGGAGCCGTGCGCGTCATCAGAGAGGAAGCTTCGGCATGACCGCCCCCGTCACCACTCCCGCCGCCGGGCGCGCTGGCCCGACTGGCACCGATGCCTCGCCGACGCGGACCCGCCGACGCCTCCAGCATCCGGGTGCCATCATCGCGTTCGTCGCGCCGTTCGGCCTCCTGTTTCTGCTCTTCTACCTCGTGCCCATCGGCTACGCGGTCTACCAGTCGCTGCTCATCGTCGAGCGTGAGGGCACGTTCGGCGAGGCCACCGAGGTCTTCGGCGGTCTCACCCAGTACGCGCTCGTGTTCCAGAGCGAGCCGTTCTGGAGCTCCGTCGGCCGCATGTTGATGTTCGGTGTCGTGCAGGTGCCGATCATGCTCGGCCTCGCACTGCTGTTCGCCCTGCTGCTCGACTCACCCCTGCTGCGCGGCAAGAAGTTCTTCCGCCTCGCGTTCTTCGTGCCGTACGCGGTGCCGGGCGTGATCGCGGCGATCATGTGGGGGTTCCTGTTCTCGCCGAACCTCTCGCCGTTCCAGGCGCTCACCCGCGAGGTCGACTTCCTCTCTGCGGACCTGGTGCTCTGGTCGATCGCGAACGTCGTGACGTGGGTGTTCGTGGGATACAACATGCTCATCATCTACTCGTCGCTCCTCGCGATCCCGGCCGACGTCTACGAGGCGGCCGTGCTCGACGGCGCAGGACAGGCGCGCATCGCGTGGTCGATCAAGATCCCGCTCGTGCGGCCCGCGCTCATCCTCACGGCCATCTTCTCGATCATCGGCACACTGCAGCTGCTCGCAGAGCCGCAGGTGTTCCGGTCGTTCAGCTCGGCGGTGACGAGTACCTACACGCCGAACATGACGATCTACGCGACCTCCGCGATCCCGAACGTGAACCTCGCCGCGGCGTTCTCGGTCGTGCTCGCCGTCGCGACGTTCGTCCTCTCCTTCACGTTCCTGCGCATCACCCGACGGAAGGCAGAAGCATGAGTGCCGCGATCGACACCGATGCCCCCCGTGGCGCCAAGGGCGGCCTCGAGTCGTCCGACGAGGACCACAGCCGCATCGCGCCCGTCGGGCGGGGGCCCAAGGAGCGCTTCATCCCGCGTGCCGGCGCGATGCTCGTCATGGGCGTCTTCACGCTCTACTTCCTCATCCCGATCTGGTGGCTCGTCGTCGCCTCGACGAAGGACCGCGCCGACTTCCTGGGCACGAACCCCCTGTGGTTCGCCGACTTCGCGTTCGTCGACAACGTCGCCGCGCTCTTCGCGTACCGCGACGGCGTGTACCTGAAGTGGATGCTCAACAGCCTGCTCTACGCGGGGCTCGGCGCGCTCGTCGCGACGCTCCTCGCGGCGATGTGCGGGTACGCACTGGCGAAGTACCGCTTCCCTGGCCGCGAGGCGATCTTCAACGTCGTGCTCGGCGGCGTGCTCGTGCCGGCCACGGCTCTCGCGCTCCCGCTGTTCCTGCTGTTCAGCCGGGTGCAGCTCACCGACACGTTCTGGGCGGTCTTCCTCCCGAGCGTGGTGAGCCCGTTCGGGGTGTACCTCACGCGCGTCTTCGCCGAGGCCTCCGTGCCCGACGAGCTGCTCGAGGCGAGCCGCCTCGACGGCGCAGGTGAGGTGCGTACTTTCTTCACGGTGTCGATCCGTCTGATGTTCCCGGCGCTCGTCACGGTATTCCTCTTCCAGTTCGTGGCGATCTGGAACAACTTCTTCCTGCCGCTCATCATGCTGCGCAGCGAAGAACTGTTCCCCGTGACCTTCGGCCTGTACGCGTGGAACTCGTCCATCAACCAGTTCCCCGAGCTCCGCAGCTTCGTGCTGGTCGGGGCGCTCCTGTCGATCATTCCCTTGATCGTCACCTTCCTCCTGCTTCAGCGGTACTGGCGCACCGGCCTCGGCACGGGCGCGCTGAAGTGAGAACCCCGTCCGGCAGCATTCGGACGGCCAACCCCACCGAGATAAGGAACACCATGCGTCACACCAAACGAGCGGTCACTGCAGCCCTGCTCTCGACCGTCGCGCTCGCGCTGGTCGGATGCTCCGCCGAAACCGGAGCTTCGGACAACAACTCCGCCTCCTGCGAGCCCGCAGACGGCGATGTCACCCTCACGTTCACGTCCTGGATCCCCGGCATCGAGGACGCCGTCGCGATCTGGAACGAGCAGAACCCCGAGATCCAGGTCGAGGTGCAGACCGGGCCGTCGGGCAACGCCGGCACGTACCAGAACTTCTTCAACCAGCTGGAGGCCGGCAACGCACCCGACCTCGGCCAGATCGAGTACGACGCGCTGCCGAACTTCCGAGTGCAGGACGGTCTCGAGGACCTCGCCGCGTGCGCGGACGTCGTCGCAGCCGAGGACCAGTTCGTCGACTGGACCTGGGGCCAGGTGACCCTCGGCACCGATGACGAGGTCTACGGCGTGCCGCAGGACCAGGGCCCCATGGGCCTCTTCTACCGAAGCGACCTCTTCGAGCAGAACGGCATCGAGGTGCCGGCGACGTGGGAGGAGTACAAGGCGGCGGCAGAGAAGATCCGCGCGCTCGGCGGGTACATCACCAACTTCTCGCAGACCGACATCAACCAGTTCGCGGGCTTCGTCTGGCAGGCCGACGGACAGTGGTTCCAGAACGACGGCGACGCGTGGACCGTCGACCTGACGGGGGAGGAGTCCACCAAGGTCGCCGACTACTGGCAGGAGCTCATCGCGAACGACCTCGTCTCGACCTACCCGGCCTGGACCGACGAGTGGAACAACGCCTACAACTCGGGCGAGGTCTGGAGCTGGAACTCGGCGGTATGGGGTGCGAACTCCATCGCGAGCGGTGCTCCCGACACGTCGGGCAACTGGTCGGTCGCACTCGCACCGCAGTGGAACGAGGGCGACGCCACCGCCGGCAACTGGGGCGGTTCGTCGGTCGCGGTCTTCAAGGGCACCGAGCACCTCTACGAGGCCGCCAAGTTCGCCCTGTGGCTGAACACCTCTGAAGAGGGCCTCACGTCGCTCAACCAGACGGCGCAGATCTACCCCGCGACCACCGCCGGCCTCGAGCTGCCCGTGCTCAAGGAGGGCGTGGAGTTCTACGGCGGCCAGGCGATCTACGACGTGTTCGCCGAGGCGGCCACCCAGGTGAACCCCGACTTCGTCTGGGGTCCGACGATGACGCAGACGTACGCCGACGTCGCTGACGGCTTCAAAGCCGCCGCGAGCGGTGACGGCACGCTGCTCGACGCACTCACGAAGGGCCAGGAGTCGACGATCTCGACCCTCGAGGCCCAGTCGATCCCGGTCGCGGAGTAACCTTCCGCCGTGATCCATCACCTCCGTGCCGCGGGCGTCAGCGTGGTCGTCGACGCCCGCGGCACGGGCGTGCCCGCCGTCGTGCATTGGGGTCGTGATCTCGGGGCGATGGACGCTGACACCCTCACGGCCCTCGCCGAGGCATCCGTGCCCGCCGTGCCCCCGTCCTCGATCGACACGCCCCTGCGACTCACTCTTCTGCCCACGGTGGGGGAGGGCTGGTCGGGGCGGCCCGGACTCCAGTTGTTCCGCGATGCGGCGGGTACCGACGGCCTCGCCGCTGCGCGAGCCCTACGTGCCCCGCGGCTCGAACTCCTCCCCGATTCGGTGTCGATCGCCGGCGACGGCGATGCCGTGGACGGCGGCGCGCTCACCTTCGCCCTCGTCGACGCCGACGCGTCCGTCGCGGTCTCGACCCGCGTGGAGCTCGCGCCCCACGGCGTGCTGCGTCTGCGCCACCGCATCGAGAACCACGGGAGTTCGCCGCTCGGCGTGGGTCGTGCAGCCGCCGTGCTGCCGCTGCCACGGCGTGCGCGCGAAGTGCTGGACTTCAGCGGGTTGTGGAGCCATGAGCGGCGACCCATCCGACGAGACCTCGAGCACGGGGTGCATGCGCGGGAGTCGCGTCACGGCCGAGGCGGTCACGACGATGCGTTCCTCATGGCAGTGGGCACCCCGGGCTTCGGGTTCCGCCACGGCGAGGTATGGGCGGCGCACCTCGCATGGTCGGGCGACACCGACCTGTGGGTCGAGCGCTCGGCACTCGGGCCCACGACCCTCGGCGGCGGCGAGCTGCTCGCGCCCGGCGAAGTGGCGCTCGCGGCAGGGGAGTCGTACGAGACGCCATGGACGGTGGCGGTGTACTCGTCGGAAGGGCTCGACGGGCTGTCCGACCGGCTGCACCCGTGGGTCCGTTCGTGGTCCACCATCACGGGTCGACCACGACCGGTGGTGCTCAACACGTGGGAGGCGGTCTACTTCGACCAGTCGATGGAGAGGCTCGAACCCCTCATCGACGCGGCCGCCCGCGTCGGCGTGGAGCGGTTCGTGCTCGACGACGGCTGGTTCCAGGGCCGCCGTGACGACCGCCGCGCACTCGGCGACTGGACCGTCGATACGGCCGTGTGGCCCACCGGGCTGGGTCCGCTCATCCATCGGGTTCGCGACGCCGGGATGGACTTCGGCCTCTGGGTCGAGCCCGAGATGGTGAGCGTCGACTCCGAGCTCGCGCGCGATCACCCTGACTGGGTCCTCGGGCGCCACGGGGACCCCGAGTGGCGCTACCAGCGGGTGCTCGATCTCAGCGCTCCGGGCGCCGCCGACCACGTCTTCGATCGCCTCGACAGGCTGCTCGCCGAGTACGACATCGCCTCTCTCAAGTGGGATCACAATCGCGACCTGCTCGGCGGTTCCGCCCACGCGCAGACGCGCGCCGCATACGACCTGATCGATCGCCTCCGCGCCGCACACCCAGGTGTCGAGATCGAGTCCTGCGCCTCGGGCGGTGCGCGCATCGATCTGGGCATCCTCGAACGAACCGACCGGGTCTGGCCCAGCGACACCAACGACCCGCTCGAACGGCAGTCGATCCATCGCTACACGAGCCTCGTCGTGCCTCCCGAGTACCTCGGTGCACACCTGGGCGCTTCCCGGGCGCACACGACATGGCGGACGGCGGAGCTCTCGTTCCGGTTCGCCACGGCGCTCTTCGGCAGCGCAGGCATCGAATGGAACCTCGCGTCGGCGACCGAGGACGAACTCGCGGCCGTCGGCAGGTGGGTCGCCGCGTACCGGCGACTGCGGCCGATGCTGCACTCCGGTACGGTCGTGCGAGTGGATGCCGCGGATCCGGCGCAACTCGTCCACGGCGTCGTGGCATCCGACCGCCGTCAGGCGATCTTCTCGGTCGCCATGTCGGGATCTGCTGACACCGCGCTGCCCCCGGCGGTGCGGATGCCGGGTCTCGACCCGGACGTGACGTACACGGTGCGCGTGCTGGACTTCGGGCCCGTCCGAACGGTGCAGGACGCGAATCCTCGGTGGTTCGACGCCGGTGAGGCACGGCTCACCGGGCGGCTGCTCGGCGAGGTCGGACTCCCGATGCCGCTCCTCGCCCCTGAGAACGCGATCGTGCTCGAACTCGATACCGCGTCTGACCCATCGGCGGTCTGAGCGCACTTCGCCGCGGCGAACCTCCCGGTGGCGGTGCGGCCGCCTGGCCCGCTGGCACCGAGCATTTGATCACTCGGCGACAACTCGGCGCGATCCGATCCCAATTCGGGTCGAGGGTGGTCGAGCGGACTCGAACCGTGACGTAAACTGGGTGGACCATCGCAGATGGCTCGATCGAGAAATCTCGATCCGACGAGTGATCATTCGAGGGATGACTGCCGAAAGGCAGTCGGTGCCGCGGGGTGGAGCAGTTCGGTAGCTCGCTGGGCTCATAACCCAGAGGTCGCAGGTTCAAATCCTGTCCCCGCAACAACAATGGGCCGGTCAGAAGAAACTCTGACCGGCCCTTCGCATCGGCACGTTCGAATACCGCGTTCAGGCTGGTTTCAGCGGATCACGGATACGCTTCAACACCCCTTCGATGCGACAATGGGGAGGGTGCCAGCCACACGGGAGGAACCTGCGTGAGCCCACACACTGAAGTGCCTTCTCGACACGATGCCCGAACTCGGGCTTCGAGAATACGGCGCGCGGTTCTCGTGGCGGCGATCGTCTCCACCGTCGCGGCGCTCACCGGCTGTACCGATGGGTCACCCGACGCATCCGGGTCGCAGACCCAGGGCTGCGGCACCGAGGTTCCGTTCGATGCGCAGAACTTCGTCGATCCCACGCTGAACACGAATCCCTACTATCCGACCCAACCAGGGCTGCAATGGGTTCGGGGCGGCTCGACGCTGGTGGGCGGACGCGAAGTGCCCTACGAGGTCATCTCCACGATGACCGACGTCATCCGGGTCATCGACGGGGTCCCCGCCATCGCCATGCTCGACGAGGGGACGGATTCCGGCGAGATCAATCAGGTGGGCATCGACTACTTCGCATTGGACCGTGATGGCAACGTCTGGATCCTCGGTGCGTATACCGAGGACTACGAGGGGGGCGAGTACACCAACACCGAGGACGCCTGGCTCGGTGCTGCGAAGGGCCAGACGCTCGGCATCCTCGCCCCGGCCGAGGTCACGATCGACACGCCCATGTGGTGCATCGGTGAAATACCGGGCGAGGACGCCGAGGTGGGCATGCCCGCCGAGATCGGGACGCAACAGTGCGTGGCATTCGGATGCTACGACGATGTGCGCGTGGTTCAGGAGGGCACGGCCGGCGCGCCGGACAACGAGAACAAGTCGTACGCCCCAGGGGTCGGGGTGATCAAGAACGTGCCGTTGGATGCGAGCATCCACAAGGACCGCTTCGAGCTGCTGAACTTCGTCGAGCTCAGCCCCGCCGGACTGACGGAGGCGAGCAACATGGTGTTGGCCCTTGAAGCCCATGCCCGCGAAAGCGCCGCTCCGGAGGTGTTCGGCGCCGCACCCATATCGACCCGGGCGGAATAGTGAGTACCGCACCAGCCGTGCACCTGACGGCGGTGTCCAAGTCCTACACCCTGGCAGGGGCAGATCCGATCCTGGTGCTCAGTGGGGTGAACCTCACGATCGAATCCGGTGAGAAGGCGAGCCTGATCGGGCCCTCGGGCACCGGGAAGTCGACGCTCCTCGCACTGATCGCGGGTCTGCTCGAGCCCGATTCCGGGACGGTCGAGATCGACGGCAAGCCGCTGACCAGTCGGAGCGAGCGTGAACGGGCCGACGTCCGGGCGCGAACGATCGGCATCGCGCTGCAGTCGGACAACCTCATCCCCTTCCTGTCCGCCAGCGAGAACGTCGAGCTCGCGCTCGGTTTCGGCGGCGAGGTCGCACGACGTCGCGCGCCGGCTGCCGCACGTGAGCTTCTGGAGCAATTCGGCGTCGGTCACCGTGCCGACCATCTCCCGCGGCATCTCTCGGGCGGTGAGGCGCAGCGAGTCGCCCTTGCCGTGGCGACGGCCAACCGTCCCGCCGTGCTCTTGGCCGACGAGGTCGTCGGCCAACTCGACGCTGAGACCGCCGAGCACGTGATCGACACCGTTCTCGCTGTCGACCTCGCTGTGCTCTACGTCACCCACGACACCGCATTGGCCGACCGCGTCGGATCGCGCTACCAGATCACCGACCACCAGGTGCGACGCCGATGAGCCTTTCCGAGAACTCCGTGAGCGCGCATGACCTCGTCGTCGTCTATCGGACCGCGCGTGGAACCGTGCGGGCGTTGAACCACAGCAGTCTCGTGGTCGAGGGCGGTGGGACGGTCGCGATCATGGGCCCGAGCGGTTGCGGCAAGTCGACGCTGCTCGGGCTGCTCGCCGGTCTCGCCAGACCGACATCGGGAACCGTCACCATCGGCGGCACAGAGATCTCCTCCCTCAACGAGAAGGCTCGTATCCGGTTCCGCCGCGAGAACCTGGGCATGGTGTACCAGCAGGACAACCTGATGCCTCATCTCACCGTCGAGGAGAACGTCGGCCTGCAGCTGGCCATCGCCCGACCGGGCCAGCATCCCGACGGCGATGTCCACGCGCTCCTCGAACATCTCGGCCTTGCCGTACTGGGCGATCGGCTCCCCGACCAACTGTCCGGTGGGCAGCGCCAGAGGGCGGCGATCGCGCGCGCCGTGATCCACCGACCGGCGGTCATCCTCGCCGACGAACCCACCGGATCGCTCGATCCTGACAACGCGGAGCGTGCGATCGACACCCTGATCGACAGCCAGCGAGCGATCGGCGCCACGCTCGTGCTCGTCACCCACGACCCGACGGTCGCCGCTCGCGCCGACAGGATCATCGCGCTCGAGCAGCCGGCCCTGAATGACGCGGCGACCGATGCTGACTAGGTACGTCGTCACCGACCTGTGGCGCAACCCGCGCCGGACGCTCTCGGCGCTGATCGGGGTGAGCCTCGGCATCGGGCTGTTCTGCGGTGTCCTGTTCTTCGTCGACGGACTCTCCGCGTCGATGACGCAGCGAGCGGTGCAGCCGCTCGCGCTGGACATGCAGCGCATCGTCACCGAGAAGGCCGCCGACAGCATCACCCTCACGCAGCAGATCGATGGCACCGGCATCCTCCGTTCGGGCGAACGCACGTGGGTGGACCTCACGGTCCGCAACGACGGCACCGTGCAGTCCAACGACGTCACCATCAGGTCGGTGCCTGCAGAGGGCCTGAACTTCGTCGTCGCGTCGGCAGCGCTCGATGGACGGCCGATCACGGGCTTTCCCGACAATCCCCTCGCGTCGGGACCGGGCAAGGCCGGGTTCAACCTCGGGACGCTCGCACCTGGAGCCATCCACAGCATCCGGTACGCCGTGGAATCGGCTACTGAGACGCAGCTCGACGACTCCAGTGTCGCTTCGACCTACTCGAGCCGTGAGTCCGTCCTGCCGGTGGCCGCGAACCGACCGCCCTCGGCCGGGTTGAGCGACCTCGCCGTGCGAATCGCGGAACTGCCCGGCGTGGCCCACGCCAGCGAGCTCTCCCTCGCGGACCTGGGCTCGGACACCCTGACGACCGCATCGTCGACCGCGTTCGGCCCGACGAGGATCTTCGGGTTCGACGAGGCGTACGCCGGCAACGATGAGACGATCTCCATCGTGGCCGGTGCCCTCAGCGCCGACGGTGCGGTCGTGAGCGCAGAGGCCGCGGATGCGCTGGCCGTGGCACCGGGCGACTCCGTGACCGTTGCGTTGCCCGACGGGTCCGAGCTCGAGCTCGAGGTCACCGGGGTCGCGGACCTCTCGCGGTCGCGATCGCTCTTCTCGAGCCGCAGAGGCGGCGATCTCGAGACCTTCATCTACAGCCGGAACTCTGTGATCGTCTCACCGGCGCTGTTCGCCGAGCGCGTCTTCCCCGCGTACGAGCGCGCGATCGCGCAGGAGGGCGCGGGGCGGTTCAAGAACCCACCCCTGCAGGAGATCGACATCACGGTCGACCGCGAGCTGCTCGATGCCGATCCGGCGACGGCGGTCGGCGAGACCCGCGCCATCGCCGGAGAGGTGATGGGTGTGGCCGCCCCGAGTCCGGATCACCTGCTCGACAACATCACGAACACCCTCGACGTCGCAACCGGTGACGCGGGCACCGCGAAGAGCCTGTTCGTCTTCCTCGGGGTGCCCGGAGGGATCCTCGCCGCGATCCTCGCGGCGTATTCCGGCAGCGTGCTCGCGCATGCCCAGCGACGCGAGCAGGCGACCCTTCGGATCAGGGGTGCGAGCCGCCGCCACCTGCTGGGCATGCTCGCCGTCCGCACCGTTCTGCTGACGTCCGTGGGCGCGGTCGTCGGGCTGATCACCGGCTACATCGCAGCCGGTGTCATCCTCGGACAGGACTCGTTGGCCCGAGCCAGCAACGCCAGCCTGATCACGTCGGCATGGGTCGGGACGCTCGGCGGTTTCCTGGCGACCGGGCTGGCGCTCTACCTCACCGGCCGCCGATCGATCGACCAGGAGATCAACGACGACCGAGCGCGCCTGCGAGAGCGAGCCCCGCTGTGGCGGCGCCTCCGGCTCGACCTCGTCGCGGTCGCAGTGCTGGTCCTCGGCACGGTGATCGCGCTGCGCATGAACGCGTTCAGCGGGGCGTCGGGGTCGGTGTACTTCGGGCGCTCCGTCCAACTGAACCTCGCGCTGCTGCTGCTGCCGCTCGCCGTCTGGCTGGCCGGCAGCCTGGTCGTCGCGCGATTCACCGGTGGCGCATTGACCCGCCTTCGGCCTCCGTCGAGTTCGGTGTTCGGTCGACCGGCGCCTGGACTCGTGCGCCGCAGCGTCGGCCGGCGTCCGTGGGCGATCAGTACAGGCGCGATCGTGGTGTCGCTGATCGTCGGCCTGGCGGTCAGCCTCGCCGCCTTCACGGCGTCATACGACGCCGCGAAGGCCGCCGACGCCAGGTACGCCAACGGGTCGGACATCAGGATCACGCCGAGGCCGACATCGAGCCGCACGTATGCCGCCGCTGACGCCGACGTGTTCCGCTCGGCGCACCTCTCCGAGGTGACGCCGGTCGTCTACGGGGTGAGCAACGTCATCCTGCGCAGCGCCCGCACCTCCGATCCGGCGAACCTCGTCGCACTCGACCCAGGTGGCTTCGCGACAGTGGCGCCTCTGGATGAGGCCGTCTCGTCGTCGCTGCCGATCCTCGAGACCGACCCGAATGCGATCCTGGTCAGCGTGGAGATGGCGGACTACCTCCACGCGGAGGTGGGTGACCCGCTGTTCGTCCTCCTCGTTCGCTCCACCAGCGAGCAGGTCGAGGTGCAGATGACGATCGCCGCGCTCTTCGAGCGCGTCCCGGGGTTCCCCGACGGGGCCGACGCCGTCATGAACCTCGGCCGGCACACCGAACTGGTGCCGTCGAAGGATCCGGACTTCTTCCTCGCATCCACCGGGCCCGACGAAGCAGCGCTGGACCGAGCGGTCGATGAGCTCCGCGCCGGCCCCGGGTCGGCCGACACGCTTCAGATCGACACCAGGGAGACGACGTTGGATCGGGACCAGTCGAGTCTCGCCGCTCTCAACATCTCGGGGCTGGTCGCCCTCGACTCCGCCTTCGCTCTCGCCATGGCCACCGTGACGATGGTCGTATTCGTCTTCGGAATCCTGCTTCAGCGCCGGCGGGAGTACGTCACGCTCCGCGCGCAGGGTTTGGGGCACTCGACCGTCAGATCGCTGATATCCGCCGAGGCCGCGCTCACCGCGCTGGCCGGGACGCTGGGCGGGATCCTGGTCGGTGGTGTCATGGGCTACTACTTCGTGATGGTGCTTCGGCCGCTGTTCGTCTTGACCCCGGCGTACATCCTGCCGTTCGGCGACCTCGTCCCGATCATCCTGCTCGTCCTGGGCGCGACGCTGGTCTCGTCGATCGTCGCGTCCCGATTGGTCAACTCGTTGAAGCCCACCGAGCTCCTGCGTGATGAGTGAGCGAGGTGAGGACGACGAGTCGCTGCGTCGCCCGGGTCATCGCGACGTAGCGGTCGACCGCGCCCTCGACACCCGTGCCGAACGTCTCGGGGTCGATGAGGACGACGAGGTCGAACTCGAGTCCCTTCGACACCTCGGGGGTGAGCCACCGAACGCGGGGAGTCTCCTCGAATGACTCGGGCGCGGGGTGATCGGCACCGATGACGCACGCGATGCCGTCGGGATTCGCATCGAGCCAGGCTTCGACGATCGCGCCCAGCTCCGAGGCATCCCCATATTCGATCGGGATGCCGCTTCTGCGGATCGAGGTCGGCACATTGGCATCGGGGAGCACGGCCCGGATGACGGGCTCCGCCTCGGTCATGACCTCGTGCGGCGTTCGGTAGTTGATGCTCAGCGCAGCGAGCCCGACCCGGTCGAGGCCGACCCGAGCGAGGCGTTCGTGCCACGACTCCGTGAACCCGTGCCGGGCCTGCGCGCGGTCGCCGACGATCGTGAAGCTGCGCGACGGGCAGCGGACGAGCAGCATCTGCCATTCGGCGTCGGTGAGTTCCTGCGCCTCGTCGACGACGATGTGCGCGAAGGGGCCGGCGAGCACGTCGGGGGCCGACGTGCGAAGCGAGGACTCGTCGATCAGGGAATTCTGGGCGTCCTGTCCGCGCAGCATCGACATCAACAGCAACTCGCTGTCGTCGGCAGCGATCAGATCGTCGACGACCCGGGCGTACCGCTCGCGTTCGGCGGCGATCTCGGCGTCGAGACGTCGCCGCCGCAGTGACGCCTCGGGGTCGCCGATGCGCTGCCGTGCCGCGTCGAGGAACGGAAGGTCGGACACCGTCCATGCTCGCGCGTCGTCGCGCTGCAGCGCCGCGACGTCGGACGGCGTCAGCCACGGAGCGCACTCCCGCAGGTACGCGGGCACCGACCACAGATCGGCGACGACGCCGGCTGCGTCGAGGAGCGGCCAGGCCATGCTGAACGACGCGCGGAGCTCGGTGCTCTGCGCGAGCGACCGGCGGAGCAGCTGTCCCGGCACGTCCTCACGCTCGTGGTTGTCGACCAGGATCGCGAGCAGCGCCTCCCAGACTTCATCGCGTGCCTCATTGTGCGGAGTCCCCGGTTCGGGGGCCTCGAACGCCTCGGCCCAATCGTCGGGACTGATCCAGACGTCGCACCAGGGAGTCTCGACCACCGTCTCCTCGGCGGGCGGCGCCTCGTAGTGCCCGACCGCGGTTTCGATCGCCCGCACGAGGTCGGCCGAGGACTTCAGGCGGGCCACCTCGGCATCGGTCTCGATCGCGGCGGCGGCTCCGCCGGGGACGAGGTCGCGCAGCGTGCAGGTCTGCACACCCTCCTCGCCGAGGCCGGGGAGGACATCGGAGACGTACTCGAGGTACGGCTGGGACGGGCCGACGAACAGCACGCCGCCTCGGCGATGGCCCAGCCGAGGATCGGAGTACAGGAGGTAGGCGGTTCGGTGCAGCGCCACGACGGTCTTGCCTGTGCCCGGACCGCCGTCGACGACGAGGCCCCCGCGAGAACCGGCGCGGATGATGGCGTCCTGGTCGGCCTGGATCGTGCCGAGCACGTCGCGCATGCGGCTCGATCGGTTGCCTCCGAGGCTGGAGATGAAGGCGGACTGGTCGTCGAGGGCTGCGCGGTGGCCCTCGAACCCATCGGGTGTGAACACCTCGTCCCAGTAGTCGCTGATGCGGCCGCGGGTCCAGCGATACCTGCGGCGGCTCGCCAGTCCCATCGGGTCGGCATGCGTCGCGCCGAAGAACGGCTCGGCCGCGGGTGAGCGCCAGTCGATGAGCAGTCGGCGACCCGCGCTGTCGGCGAGGCCGAGTCGGCCGATGTAGACGGGTTCGCCGTCGCCCTCGGGAACGATGTGCCCGAGGCACAGGTCGACACCATAGCGCCGCAGGGTGCGCAGGCGGGTGGTCAGCCGGTGGATCTCGAGATCCCGGTCCAGCGCCTGCTCGCCGCTGCCGCCGGGTTCCCGGCGCTTCGCGGCGAGGCGCTCGGACAGATCGGCGATCGACTGCTCGAGGCTCGCGGCGATCGCCGCGAAGCGCTGTTCATCGACGGCGATCAGCGCCGGGTCGGCCTTGTCTGTCAGTCGATCGGGAAGGTTGAAAACGCTCGTGGTCAGGGCTGCTCCTCGTTGACGTGGTCGAACGCGGTTGGCGCGTCGAATTCGACTGACCATTGTGCGCCAGGACCGGGGCCTTGCGGCAAGGCCCCAGGTACCCGATAATCTGAAAGTGGAGAGCACAGCGTGCTCTCCTTCTTCGTACCCCGCGCGACGACGCACCGTAGGCTGTGGCCATGCACAGCGACACCGCCGGATTCGCGATCGCGGTCGCCCAGTTCGCCCCGTCCGACGACACCGAGGCGAACCTCGCCGAGATCACGCGACTCACCGAGCTCGCGACGACGCGTGGCGCTCGACTGGTCGTCTTCCCCGAGTACTCGAGCTACTTCACGCCGCAGCCGGGCGCCGACTGGGCCGCCGCCGCGCAACCCGTCGGAGGACCGTTCACCGAGTCGCTCGCAGCGCTGGCCGACCGCGTCGGCGCGCACCTCGTCGCCGGCATGATCGAGCGTCTCGAGGGTGAATCCCGCGTCGCCAACACGGTCGTCGCGATCGCTCCCGGCACGGGCGTCGTCGCCCGGTATCGAAAGCTGCACCTCTACGACGCCTTCGGGCAGCGCGAGTCCGAGTGGGTGGCGCCGGGCGAGATCGCGTCGCCCGAGGTCTTCGAGGCGGGCGGTCTCACGTTCGGCCTGCAGACCTGTTACGACGCGCGCTTCCCCGAGGTCACCCGCCGCATCGTCGACGCGGGCGCCGACGTCGTGTGCATGCCGGCCGAGTGGGTGCGCGGCCCCCTCAAAGAGGCGCACTGGCGAGTGCTCACGACGGCGCGGGCGCTCGAGAACACGATCTTCGTCGCCGCGGCCGACCATGCGCCGCCGGTCGGCGCCGGCAACAGCATGGTCGTCGACCCGATGGGCGTCGAGGTCGCCACGATCGGTGAGACGACGGATGTCGCGGTCGCCTGGGTCTCCCGCGAGCGCATCGAGGCCGTGCGAAGGATCAACCCGGCGCTCGCGCTGCGGAGGTTCGGTGTGACCGAACGCGTCCGCGACGATCCACCGGCTGAGCAGCGGCCCGCCGGCGGGTCGGCTCAGCCGAGCCGCCGGAGCCGCGCCGACGCCTCCTCGAGCACCGGCAGCCGCTTGCAGAACGCGAATCGCACGAGGCTGCGGTAGACGTCATGGCGGTCCCCGTGCACGAACGCCGACACGGGGACGCCCACCACGCCCGCGCGCTCCGGCAGTTCACGGCAGAACGCGGCGCCGTCGTCGACACCGAGCGGCGAGGCATCCGCGATCACGAAGTAGCCGGCCTGCGGTGTCGACACCGCGAACCCGGCGGCGGTGAGTCCGCCGACGAGCACGTCGCGCTTCCTGGCGAGCGCTGCGGCCGCCTCCGAGAAGAACGCGTCGGGCAACTCGAGCCCGACGGCGATGGCAGGTTGGAACGGCGCGCCGTTCACGTAGGTGAGGTACTGCTTGACCGCGAGCACGGCGGTCACGAGCGGCGCCGGGGCGGTGAGCCAGCCGATCTTCCACCCGGTGGTCGAGAACGTCTTGCCCCCCGACGAGATCGACACCGTGCGCTCCCAGGCACCCGGCAGTGTCGCGATCGGGCGATGCGCCACCCCGAAGGTGAGGTGCTCGTAGACCTCGTCGGTGACGATGATCGCGTCATGGCGGGTGGCGAGCTCGACGACGAGTTCGAGGATCTCGTCGTCGAAGACCACGCCCGTGGGGTTGTGCGGTGAATTCACGATGATGAGCCGGGTGCGGTCGGTGACCGCGGCACGCAGCTCGTCGGGGTCGGGTCGCCAATCGGGGAAGTGCAGCGGCACCGTACGGTGCACGCCGCCGGCCCGCGCGATGAGCGCCGCGTACGCGTCGTAGTAGGGCTCGAAGGTCACGACCTCATCGCCCGTGTCGACGAACGCGAGCAGCGTCGCGGCGAGTGCCTCGGTCGCGCCGGCCGTGACGAGCACTTCGGATGCCGCGTCGACGTCGACGCCGTAGAACCGGTGCTGGTGGCGGGCGATGGCCTCGCGAAGCACGGGCAGGCCGATGCCCGGCGGATACTGGTTGATGCCATCGGCGATGGCCTGGCGGGCCGCCTCGAGCACCTCGGCCGGACCGTCTTCGTCGGGGAAGCCCTGGCCGAGGTTGATCGCCCCGGTGCGCAGCGCGAGGGCGCTCATCTCGGCGAAGATCGTGGCGGCGATGCGCCCGTCGTCGGCGAGCAGGCCGGCGCCGGCCGCGGTGCGCTGCCAGGGCGCCAGCTCGGGTGCGGGGGAGAAGTCGCTCACGCTCACACCGTACGCGAGGGTCGGGCAGGTACGCTTCTGCCGGGGCGGTGGTGACGCGGGTTCGCGTGTTCGGAGGAATCACCGCTCGCAGATAGCAGAGTCATAGACTCCGCCGATCGGGTGCACAGCTTGCGGCGAGATGCTGGCATGGCTTTGGAAGGAGCAGACATGACTGACACCACGAACGGCGCCACGGGGGAGCCCCGCGAGGGCGACGTCACCGAGACCACCGACGCACCGTCGGCGCAGGCCCAGGTTCCTGAGACCACGCCGGTCGCCGAGACCCCAGCCGCTCCCGAGACCACTCCGGTCGCCGAGGCGCCTGCTCCGGCCGAGACCCCGGCGGCGCCGGCATCGGATGTCGCTGCCGAGGCGCCCGCTCCGGTCGAGCCCGCCGCTCCTGCGCCGGCTGCTCCCGAGGCCGCGACCGCGACCGGCACCGTCTACGAGCCGGGTCAGGCACCGCAGCCGTACCACGCGCCGCAGTACGCGAAGCAGACCGCGCCGACCCCGGTCGCCGCCGCTGTGCCCCAGCCCGGTCCGGTGCCGCCCGCGTTCGGCGGCCCGCAGGCACCGCAGGCCCAGCCCACGGTGCCGCTGGCAGGCGTTCCGAACGGCATCGCGCCCGGGGCATCCGCACCTGCAGCGCCCAAGCCGCGCAGGGTCGGCCTCGGCGTCGCCGCGGCCATCGTCGCGGCCGCGCTCATCGGCGGCGCGTCGGGTGCCGGCATCACGGCGCTCATCACGAGCAACCAGAGCCCGGCCTCGAGCGAGTCCGCCGGATCGGCGCAGAACATCGTCGTCAACGACTCCGAGTCCGTGAACCAGATCACCGCGGTCGCCGCCAAGGCGAGCCCGAGCGTCGTCACGATCTCGGTCGCGGGCGACCAGGGTGCCGGCACCGGTTCGGGCATCATCCTGTCCGAGGACGGCTACGTGCTCACGAACACCCACGTCGTGACCCTCGACGGCGCGACCGGCGACCCCGCGATCCAGGTGAAGACCAACGACGGGCGCCTCTACGAGGCCGAGCTCATCGGCACCGACCCGCTGAGCGACCTCGCGGTCATCAAGCTGATCGACGCCTCGGGGCTCACCCCGCTCGAATTCGCCGACTCCGACAAGCTCAACGTCGGCGACTCGGCGATCGCGATCGGCGCCCCGCTGGGCCTCGCGGGCACCGTGACGAACGGCATCGTGAGCGCACTCAACCGCTCGATCGATGTCGCCTCCTCGGCGGCGCCGACGACCCCCGATGACTCGCAGGGCGGGCAGGGCGACCAGGGCAACGGCACCGAGGAGAGCCCGTTCGACTTCTTCTTCGACCTGCCGAATCCCGACGGCGGCGAGTCGCAGCAGCAGGCGCCGAGCGGTGGCTCCGGCCAGGTGGCGCTGCCCGTCATCCAGACCGACGCGGCGATCAACCCCGGCAACTCGGGCGGTGCGCTCGTCGACTCCGAGGGGCGACTCATCGGCGTCAACGTGGCGATCCTCTCGGCGGGCGGCGCGAGCGCCGAGGCCGGGAACATCGGCGTCGGGTTCGCGGTTCCCTCGAACCTCGCGAAGCGCATCGCCGACGAGATCATCGAGAACGGGTCGGCGACGCACGGCCTGCTCGGTGCGACCGTGACCTCGGCCGAGGCCGAGGGGTCGAGCGACGTCGTCGGTGCGCTCATCTCAGAGGTGTCGGCAGGCGGCGCCGCTGAGGCCGCAGGCCTCGAATCCGGCGACGTCGTGACCGAGTTCAACGGCGTGCCGATCACCGACCAGACCGACCTCACCGCACAGGTGCGGGCACTCCCGGGCGGTGCCGAGGCCGAGATCACGTTCACCCGCGACGGCGAAGCGCAGACCGCGCAGGTGACGCTCGACACGTTCGAGGGCTGATCGCCGCTCGAGCCGATCGCACGCCGAAGGCCGGGGTCCACGCGACCTCGGCCTTCGGCGTCTGCGGGCGCCTCGACTGCTAGGCTCGATCGACCCCAGCAC
Organism: Agromyces humatus; assembly: GCF_021228295.1. Taxonomy (GTDB): domain Bacteria; phylum Actinomycetota; class Actinomycetes; order Actinomycetales; family Microbacteriaceae; genus Agromyces; species Agromyces humatus. The sequence goes on along the minus strand of NZ_JAJQPD010000006.1, from coordinate 141,403 downwards.
GAGTGAGGAACATGCCCGAGCACCACCCTGAGACGGCCTCCCCGTCGCTCGTCGGCGTCTCCTATGTCATGCCCGTGCTCAACGACGCCACGCACGTGCGTGCGGCAGTCGAGTCGATCCTCGGGCAGGACTACACCGGCCCCGTCGAGGTGCTCATCGCGCTCGGCCCGTCGATCGACGGCACGAACGAACTCGTCACCGACCTCGCGTCGCGCGATGCGCGCATCCGGGTGCTCGAGAACGAGGTCGGGTCGACGCCTGCCGGCCTCAACATCGGCATCCGTGCCGCGCGGTACCCCGTGGTCGTGCGCGTCGACTCGCACTCGATGCTGCCGAGCGGCTACGCCCGCATCGCGGTCGACACGCTCGAGCGCACGGGCGCCGACAACGTCGGCGGCATCATGGACGCTCGCGGCGAGACGCCGTTCGAGCGCGCGGTCGCGCTCGCCTACACGACTCGGGTGGGCCTCGGCGGTTCGGCCTTCCATGTCGGCGGCGACGAGGGGCCGGCCGAGACCGTGTACCTCGGGGTCTTCCGTCGTGACGCGCTCGAGCGCGTCGGCCTGTTCGACGAGAGCATCAAGCGGGGCCAGGACTGGGAGCTCAATCGCCGCCTTCGCGAGACCGGTGGCACCGTCTGGTTCACGCCCGAGCTCGCGGTCACCTATCGTCCACGCTCGACCTTCGACCGGCTCGCGCGCCAGATGCTCTCGACCGGGCTGTGGCGGGGCGAGCTCGCACGGCGGTTCCCCGCGGCGAACGGCATCCGGTACTTCATCCCGCCGCTCATGGTCGTCGGCGTCGTGCTCGGCCTGCTCGCCGGAATCGGGGGCGTCATCCAGGCACTCGCCGGGGCGACGCCGTGGCTGCTCATCGGGTTCGCGATCCCCGTCGTCTACCTGATCTTCGTCGTCGTCGCGACGCTCATCGCCGCACGAGGCCGGGGCGCCAGCACCGCCGCCCGGTTTCTCGTAGTGTTGCCGTGCATACATGTCTCGTGGGGCGTCGGGTTCGTGCTCGGCTACCTCTCGCTGACGAGCAACATCGCCAGGCACACGGGAAGGTGACGCGGATGTCACAGGCCGAACCGGTCACGACGAGGCCGTCGAGCATCGCCGAGCTTCGAGCGGTCACCCAGCCCCCCGAGGTGCGAGGGCGCCGCAACGCCGAGCACTGGACGGCGTCGCTCTACCTGCGCAACCTCTCGCCGTACCTCACGTGGATGCTGCTGAAGACCCGCATCTCGGCGAACGGGGTCACGGGGCTCATGATCCTCGTGGGCTGGTCGACGGCGGCGGCCCTGCTCATCCCCGGCATCTGGGGCGCGCTGCTCGCGGTGGTGCTCGGCCAGCTGCAGATGCTCGTCGACTGCTGCGACGGCGAGGTCGCGCGTTGGCGCCGCACGTCGTCGCCGGCAGGCGTCTTCCTCGACAAGGTCGGCCACTACTCGACCGAGGCGCTGATCCCGCTCGCGCTCGGTATCCGCGCCGCCGCCTACCCGCTCGAGTTCCCCGCGGACTTCCTGTGGACGACCCTCGCGGCGCTGCTCGCGCTCGTCATCGTGCTCAACAAGGCGCTCAACGACATGGTGCACGTCGCCCGGGCGAACGCCGGCCTGCCGAAGCTCGCCGACACGCACGGCGAGACCGCTCCCCGCGGCGGGCTCGTGGCCGCGCTGCGCAAGGCGGCCCGGTTCGTGCCGTTCCACCGCCTGTACCACTCCGTCGAGCTCACGCTCATCGCTCTGGCGGCCGCCGTCATCGGGCTGTTCGTCGGCCAGCCCTTCGTCGACCGGCTGGTCGTCGTGGTGCTGCTGCCGCTCGCGGTTCTCGCCGTGTTCGGGCACTTCGTCGCGATCATGGCGTCGCGCCGTGTCCGCGCCTGATCATGGCAGCCACTGACCCGTCGCATGTCGCCCACGTCCCCGACACGCCCCGTGTCGGCGTGGTCGTGCTCACCATGGGCAGGCGGCCAGATGACCTCGCCCGGGGCATCCGCAGCGTGCTCGACCAGCGCGGCGTCGCGACGGACATCGTGTGCGTCGGCAACGGCTGGGATCCGGCGACGGCCGAGCCACCGCTGCCCGCCGGAGTGAAGGCGCTGCACCTGCCCGAGAATCTCGGCATCCCTGCCGGTCGCAACCGGGGCGTTCCCACGGTCGAGGGCGATGTGCTCTTCTTCCTCGACGACGACGCGTTCCTTCCGAGCGCGACGTTCCTGGCCGACGGATGCCGCATGCTCGCCGATCGGCCCGAGCTCGGATTGATCCAGCCGCGTGTCGTCGACCCGACGGGGCTCGTCTCGCCGCGCCGTTGGATCCCGCGCATCCGCAAGGGTGACGCCGCGCACTCGAGCAACGTGTTCTCGTGCTGGGAGGGCGCCGTGCTGATGCCGCGCCCGGTCTTCGACGCGGCCGGGGGATGGGCCGACCCGTTCTTCTACGCCCACGAGGGCATCGAGCTCGCGTGGCGGGTGTGGGACACGGGCCACGTCGCGTGGTACGCGGGCGACCTCGAGGCGGGGCATCCGGTCATCGACCAGACCAGGCACGACTACTACTACCGGCTCAACGCCCGCAATCGGGTGTGGCTCGCGCGACGCAACCTGCCGGCCGTCCTGATGCCCCTCTACGTCGGTTCGTGGACCGTGATCCAGGTGCTGCGCTGGGCGCGCAACCCCTCGGCCCTGAGGGCGTGGTTCGGCGGCTGGCGTGCCGGCTGGCGCGAGCATCCGGGCGAGCGACGCCCGATGTCCTGGCGCACCGTCTGGCGCATGGCCCGAGCCGGGCGGCCGCCGATCGTCTGACGCGTTCCGCGGGTTGAGGAGCGACGAAGGCGGTGGGTCGAGGAGGCGCTGGCGCGCCTCCTCAATCCACCGGAGGAGCAGCGCCCGTTACCCTTGGACGGTGGGATTGAGGAAAGACGCGCGTCGCGCCGTGAAGCTCGCCAAGGACATCATGTGGTCGCGGCGCGCGCAGCGCACGCTCGGCGTGAAGCTCGCCGACCGGCCCGACTTCGAGCCCCACCGCTTCCGCGTCGGTGTCTACTTCGCCGACGGCCGGGTCAATCTCTACCAACTGCGGCAGTGGTACGCCCCCCTCGTCGCACTGGCCGAGCGCCACCCCGTGCTCATCCTGAGCCGCGCGTCGGGCGCAGCGCTGAAGCTGCTCGAGGAGTCGCCGCTGCCGGTCGCCTACGTGCGCCGCGTCGCCGACCTCGAGCGGGTGATCCACGAGCAGGACCTGCACGTGATCCTGTATGTCAACCAGAACGCCAAGAACTTCCAGATGATGCGGTACGGGCGCCGCTGGCACGTGTTCATCAACCACGGCGAGTCCGACAAGATGTACATGACCACGAACCAGTTCAAGGCCTACGACTACGCCCTCATCGCGGGCGACGCGGCCAGGTCGCGACTCGACAAGGTGCTCTGGGACTACGACTTCGACAAGCGCGCCATTCCGATCGGGCGGCCGCAGGCCGACCACTACCTCGACGGATCGCCGCTGCCGTACACACCCGACCACCGTGACGTCGTGCTCTACGCCCCCACCTGGGAGGGCGACCGCGATGCCGCCGCCTACGGGTCGATCGCGTCGCACGGGGTCGGCCTCGTGCGGGGACTGCTCGCCACGGGTCGGCACCGGGTGATCTACCGCCCGCACCCCCGCTCGGGAGTCGTCGATCCCGCCTACGGAGCGGCCAACGAGGCCATCATCGCGGCGCTCGCCGCGGCGAACGCCGCCGACCCGTCGGCGCACCACATCTTCGACAACGGACCGAAGCTCGGCTGGCAGCTCGCCGCCGCCGACGTCGCGATCGTCGACATCTCGGCGATGGTCTACGACCGCCTTGCGGCGGGCAGGCCGCTGCTCATCACCCGCCCGGCGAATCCGGCGGCGGAGATCGACACGGGCGGCTACCTGCAGGCGTGCGAGTGGCTCGACGCCACCGATGCGGCGACCATGGTCGCCCGCATCGACGAGGTCGCCCATGACGCCGAGGCGCTCGCGCGGCTCGGGTTCTGGGTCGAGCGGTACTTCGGCGACACGACCCCCGGGGTCACGACCGCGCGGTTCCACGCGGCGATCGACCACCTCATGGCCGAGTGGGAGCGGTTCGCGGCGCTGCACGCGGGCGACGGCGAGATCGACGAGCACGACGTCGAGGCCGACGCCGAGGAGGACGCCGAAGCGGTCGGCTGATCGCATCGGCGAGCCTGCCGGTCGACCCGTTCAGCCGTCGGTGCCGGTGGCGGACGACTCGCGTACCTCCGCCTCGGGTGCCTGGGCCTCGGGCGCCTCGGCCACCGCCGCGCCGGCCTCGGGCACCCCACTCGCGCGTGCGTCGCCCCTCTTCCTCGTGATCGCCCCGCGCGCGGCCCGTCCGGCGGCACGCCCGGCCGCCTGGATGCCACGGGTGGTGGCGACCGCGGCAGAACCCACGGCGCCGCCGACGGCGGTGCCGGCACGGGACATCCGCACGCCCGTCGCACGCAGCATCGCATCGCGCTCGCGCGGTTCGAGATCGATCGGCAGGATCATCGGCGCCTGCCCGAACGCGAGACGCGACTGCACGAGCACCCGCCGGCCCAGCACGTTGTTGCCGATGCCACCGATGGCCGCGCCGATGCCGAACGGGATCGCCTTGCCGATGAATCCCGCGCCGCCCCGCACCGCGAACTGTTTGATGAACACGCTGCGCAGGCGGTCGACGACGGTGCCCATCATCGCCTTCGGCAGCGTGTTGGTCACGAGTTCGCCCCAGTAGGTGTTGAGCGGGGTTCCCGAGCCCGTGGCCTGCCCGGCGAACTGGCGCACGAGGTCGCTGCCCTCCTGCCCGAGCATGAGGGTCATCACGAGGGCACGAGCGCGTTCGGGATTGTCGACGGGGATTCCGTGCACCTCGGCCACCGATTGCGCGAACAGCGCGGTGGCCTCGAGGAACCCGGCGGTCTCGACACCCGACAGTGCCAACGTCACTCCCGTGCCGATACCAGGGATGACCGCGGTCGCGCCGACGGCGGCGCCGCCCGTGGTGACCGCGGTCAGGTAGCGGCGCTCGAGGATGCGGATGAGCTGGTCGGGCGTCGCGTTCGGCACGCGCCGGCGGATGCCCCGCAGGTGCGCCACGACGACGGGCCGCTGCACCGACAGCGCGAGGTCGATGGCGCGTTCCACGCCGTGTGCACGGCCCTCGTCGGGTTGCGCGGTGCGACCGGGGCGCGGCGGGGTCTGAGGGGGTGCATCGTGCTCCGCGTGCGGCTGTGCCGGCTGCTCGGCGCTCGGCGCATCGCCACCCAGCGAGGTGATCTTGTGGACGCGGTCGGCCATGTCGCGATGATACGGGAGGCTGCTGGTGGAACGCCGACGGGTCGGCGCGCACAGCGGTTGCGCTGACCGCTCAGCGGATGTCATGTGCCGCGCAGACGTTCCGTGTTGGGCAGTGTTCCGTGCTACGAAGGCGTCCCATGATCGGCGTTGTACCGGTCGAGCACCTCGTCGATGGGCGCATCGAGCACGAGCGCGCCCTTGTCGAGATAGAGTCCGCGCGAGCAGAAGCGGCGCAGGTCGCGCTCGTTGTGCGACACGAAGAACAGCGTGCGGCCGCCCGCGAGCATCTCGTCGATGCGCTTGTAGCACTTCTCGCGGAACGCCTTGTCGCCCACCGCGAGCACCTCGTCGACCAGCAGGATCGGCTCTTCGAGCTGCGAGATCACCGCGAAGGCGATGCGCACCTTCATGCCGCTCGAGAGGTGCTTGTAGGGGGTGTCGAGAAAGTCGCCGATGTCGGCGAAGCCGATGATCTCGTCGAACTTGGCGTCGATCTGCGATCGGGTCATGCCATGCAGCCCCGCCGTCAGGTACACGTTGTCGCGCACAGTGAGGTCGTCGACGAAGCCGCCGGTGATCTCGATGAGCGGCGCCACGCCGCCCGACACCTCGACCGTGCCCTCGTCGGCCAGCATGACACCTGCGACGAGCTTCAGCAGCGTCGACTTGCCCTGGCCGTTGCGGCCCACGACGCCGATCGCCTCGCCGGGGCGAACCTCGATCGACACGTTGCGCAGCGCCCAGAATTCGCCCGGACGCGTTCTGCGTCGTCGACCCGAGAGCAGGTCCTTGAACGAGCGGCGGCCGCGGCGGTTGCGCCGGAACCGCACACCCAGACCCTCGGTTCGGATCGCGTGCGTGACCGGTGCGATGGCAGTCGATGCGGTCATCAGATCTCCTTCAGCACCTGGCGCTCGGTCGAACGGAACACCCAGAGTCCGACGGCGAGGAGCGCCACCGACATCACGGCCGCGATCGCGACGTTGAACCACTCGAGCTCGTCGGGGTAGAAGCCGGCCCGATAGAGCCCGAAGATGCCCGACAGCGGGTTGAACGCCGCCCAGAAGTGCAGCTGGCTCGGCAGATCGGTGACGCCGTAGATGATCGGGGACGCGTAGAAGAGGAAGCGCAGCACGAGCTTCACGGCGCGCTCGAGGTCGCGGAAGAACACCACGAGCGGCGCCACGATGAGCGCGACCCCGGCGGTGAGGATCGCCTGGAGCAGGATCGCGAGGGGGAACAGCGCGAGTTCCCAGTGCACGGACGCCCCGCGGTCGATGACGAAGAACACGATGACGAACAGCGCGAGCACCGGAAGCGCGAGCAGGAACTCGATGCCCTTCGACAGCACGATGCGGTTCACCCAGATCGTGCGGGGGATCTTCGTCGAACGGATGAGCTTCGCGTCTTTCAGGAACGCCCGCGTCGAGTCCGAGACGGCGCCGTTGAACCACATCCACGGCAGCAGCGCGGACAGCAGGAACACGATGTACGGCTCGGTGCCCACCGGGCGCTGGAAGACCTGCGTGAACACGAACCAGTAGATGCCCGCCATGACGAGGGGGTCGAGCACCGACCAGAGATACCCGAGCGCCGACGTCGAGTACCGCACCTTGAGGTCGCGAGTGGTGAGCAGCCACAGGGCATGACGGTACCGCGCCAGCGGGGTGCGCTGCAGCGGATGCGCATCGCCGTACGCGACAGTTGCCGTGCTCATCACGCCTCTCATCGTAGATGCCGAGCCGGGGTAGGTTTGAAGCTGACGGGTGGCGACCTGCCGAGCCCAGTCGAAAGGAGCGTCGTGCGCGCCACCAGCACCCGCGTGATCCTCAGCTGCGCGGCCATCGGCGTCGGTGGCGGACTCTTCGCCGCGGGAGCCGGCTACTTCGCCGGTCTCATCGCAGGAATCGCCCCGATGCTCTACGGCATCACGATCGGCTCGCACTTCCTGCCGAGCGCCGTCGCCCTCGCGCTGCTGAGACGCCCCGGTGTCGGCATCCTCACCGGATTCATCGCGGGCCTCGTCGGCGCCGCATTCGCGCCGCAGTGGATCCTGCGCTTCCTCGCCACCGGCCTGCTCGTCGGTGCGCTGCTCGAGCTGCCGTTCTTCGTGACCCGCTACAAGAACTGGTCGCCCTGGCTCTACTACATCGCGGCAGCGGGGTCGGGCCTCGTGCTGGCGGCCGGCACGTTCATCGCCCTCGGCCCCGAACACTACGCGCCGTGGTTCTGGGCGCTCTACCTCGCGCTGTTCGCGCTGAGTCCCGTCGTCTTCACCTGGCTCGGCCGCGTCATCGCGGCCTCACTCAGCCGGGCGGGCGTCGCCAGAAGCCTCACCTGAGCGGCCGCGAACGAACGAGAAGAGCGGATGCCCCGGGGCATCCGCTCTTCTCAGCTGTGCGCTGTGGTGCAGGTCACACGAAGTGGTTCGCGCGCTCGAGATCTTCGGCGAAGTCGACCTCGACCGCGTAGAGGTCTGAGATGTCCATGGGCTCGATGAGGAGGCCGTTCTTCTCGATCGCGAGCTCGAGGCCGCGCTCGAAGTAGTCCTGGTCGCCGACGCGCTGCAGGTGCGCGAGGAAGGTGGCCTTGTCGCGGCTCGCGATGTAGTTGATGCCGACGGCTTCGCCGAGGCCGCCCTTGACGGTCTTCGAGAGCTCTTTGATGTAGCCCTCGGCGCTCGTGGTGTACTTCACCTCTTCGTCGGAGACCTTCGAGGTGTTGACCGTGACGAACGACTGGTCGCGCGCGACGAACGGCAGCGCACGGTCGAGGATGCGAGGGTCGAAGACCACGTCGCCGTTCATCCACAGCACGCCGCCGGACTGCGACGCCGCGAGCGCGCGCATGAGGCTCTTCGAGGTGTTCGTCTGGTCGTACTCCTCGTTGTAGACGAACGATGCCTGCGGGAACGCCTCGATGATGTGCTCGAGCTTGTACCCGACGACGATGGTCACGTTGGCATTGGCGCCGAACGCGTGCTCGATGTTGTCGAACTGCTGGCGCATGATGGTGCGGCCGTCACTGAGTTCGGTGAGCGGCTTGGGGAGGGAACGCCCGAGTCGGCTTCCCATGCCGGCTGCGAGAATCACGATCTGGGTGGTCACTGCATCTCCTTCGGTGGTGCGGATGACCCGCCGCGTCACTCTCGATGAGGAGAGTTCGCCTGCGGTTCACCCGGAAGTTCACATGTGGACACGCCGTTATGCCGCACATCAGGATACCGGGGGACCCTCGCGGCCGACGAGCGCGCGACCGACGTCGTAGTGGGATCGTGATACTTCGCACAGACAATGCCCAGCCTACCGAGCCGCTCGTCCGGCCGTGGGAGCAGCGATTCGCCGCCCGTCGTTGGTAGGTTGTCTTGGGTGACTTCCGTTTCGCGCCCTGATCACGACGACGAGGCTGCCGAAGGCACTGGCACGGGGGTGTCCGACCAGCGGGGATCCCGGTCCGGCCAGTCCGGCAGTCCAGCATCGAGCCCGCGCACCGCCGCGGCGAAGTCCCGCGCGCTGCGGTCGAGCGCCGCGAAGCCGGCGGCCGCCAAACCCGCCGACACGACGCCGGCCGCCGCGAGGTCGACCGCTGCGAAGACGCCGGCCGCGAAGCCGACCGCTGCGAAGCCGACCGCTGCGAAGCCGGGTGCAGCGAAGCCGGGTGCAGCGAAATCGTCTGCTGCGAAGCCGCGCACGACGAAGGCGAACGCGAGCATGGCGAAGGGCGACACTACGGCATCGAACGGCGACACGACGTCGTCGACCCCGAAGCCCGCGAGCACGGCGCGTGCCGCGTCGACGCGCACGAGCGCGGCGAAGTCGGCTGCCGCTGCGAAGAACGCGGCGGCGAAGGCTGCGGCGGCGAAGGTGTCGACGGCCGCGCGCAAGAGCGCCTCGGCCGCCGAGGCGGTCGATGCCGACACGCCCAAGCCCGCGTCGAAGCGCACCCCCGCTTCGCGTACGGCATCGGCGGGCGCGGCGGCGACGCGTGGTGAGGCGGCGAAGGCCGCGCGCACCTCCCGAGCTTCGGCCACCAGGAGCACGGCGAGCACGCCCGCGGCGCGCAGCCGGGCGACGACGGCCGCGTCGGCGCAGCGCCAGCAGCGCACCGCGGCGGCACTGACCACCGAGACCACGGCGGCCGAGCGACCCTCGAAGCGCCCCGCCGACCAGACGATCGCCGCAGTGGCGAACGAGCCGCCCGTCGTCGCCGGTGCGGTGGCGGCGTCGAAGATCGACGAGATCACCACCGAGCGAACGCCGCGACCTGCCGAGGTCGGGGCAACGCCCGCGCCCGAGGCTGAGACTGCGCCCGCGGTCGATGATGTCGCGGCCGGCGAGCCGGAGGGGGTCGACGAGGCGGCACCGGTGGTCGACGCCGCGGTCGCCGACACCGCCCCTGTCATCGACACCGCCGCGGTCGCTGAGGCAGCCCCTGTCACCGACACCGCCGCTGTCGCTGAGGCAGCCCCTGTCGTTGACGCCGAACTGACCATCGACGATGACGTGGTCGTGGAAGACGATCCCGTCCGAACGGTGGCAGACACCGAGCAGGCCGAACGGTCCGCTCGATCCGACTCCATCGATCGAGCGACTGCCGCCGCGCTGGCCGCGGCGGTCGCAGCCGAAGCCGCGCTCGCAGCGCCCTCCGTCGAGGCGACATCGTCCGTCGATGAGGTGCCGCCGGTCGGGGAGGCATCGCCGGCCGATGAGGTGCCGTCCGTCGAGGAGGTACCGCCGGTCGAGGAGGTGTCGCCGGTCGTGGAGGCATCGTCCGTCGAGGAGGTGCCGTCCGTCGATGAGGTGCCGCCGGTCGAGGAGGCATCGCCCGTCGAAGAGACATCCGCGACCGGCGCGCAAGCCGTCGCGGTCATCCCCGCACCAAAGCAGAGTGCCCCGCGCAAGAAGCGGTCGCTGCGCGTGGCGCGAGCAGCACCGGCGGCCGACGCGCCGACGGTGCTGTCGATCACGGGGCTCGTGAAGCGCTTCGGCGAGAACACGGCCGTCGACGGAATCAGCCTCGACGTGCGGGCCGGCTCCTTCTTCGGGATCGTCGGCCCCAACGGGGCCGGCAAGACGACGACACTGTCGATGGTCACCGGGCTGCTGCGCCCCGATGCCGGCGCCGTCAGCATCAACGGCGTCGACGCCTGGGCCGACCCGCGCGCCGCGAAGCGCGCGACTGGGGTGCTGCCCGATCGGCTTCGGCTCTTCGACCGGCTCACGGGCGCCCAGCTGCTCTATTACTCGGGCGTGCTGCGCGGCCTCGACACCCGCACCGTGCGCGAGCGCAGCGCCGACCTCATCGCCGCGTTCGGACTCGAGGACGCCGTCGATCGGCTGGTCGCCGACTACTCGGCGGGCATGACGAAGAAGATCGCGCTCGCGTGCGCCATGATCCACTCGCCGCGGCTGCTCGTGCTCGACGAGCCGTTCGAGTCGGTCGACCCGGTCTCGGCGGCGAACCTCACCGAGATCCTCGAGCGATACGTCGCCGGCGGCGGCACCGTCGTGCTCTCGAGCCACGGCATGGACCTCATCGAGCGGGTCTGCGACTCTGCGGCGATCATCGTCGGCGGACGCGTGCTCGCCTCGGGCACCCTCGACGAGGTACGCGCCGGTCAGACCCTCGAAGAACGGTTCGTCGAGCTCGCGGGCGGACGCAAGGCTGCGGAAGGCATGGAATGGTTGCACAGTTTCTCCGACTGAAACTGCGCCTACTGGCGAATATCTTCCGTCGCAGCACCTGGCAGGTCGTCGGCATCGTCGTCGGCCTCGTCTACGGGCTCGGGCTCGCGGCGCTGCTGTTCTTCGCACTCGTGGGCCTGCGCCTCGTCGACGACGTCGCGATCGTGCGCGACGTCCTCATCGTGGCGGGCTCGGCGACCGTGATCGGCTTCATCGTGCTCCCGCTCGTGTTCGGCAGTGAAGACACCATGGACCCGAGGCGGTTCGCATTCTTCGCACTGCCCGACCGCACGCTCGCGCTCGGGCTGGCCGTCGCCGCGCTGATCGGCATTCCGGCGCTCGTGCTCGGGATCGTGCTGCTCGGCACGGTCGTCACGTGGTCGCGCGGTTTCGCCGAGACGCTGCTCGCGATCCTCTCGGCCGCCCTCGCGTTCGGCACCTGCCTGCTCATCGCCCGGGTGACCACGTCGCTCGCCTCGTTCCTGCTCGCGACGCGACGCTCCCGCGAGGTGATGGGCGTGGTCGGCCTGCTCCTCATCGTGATGGCCGCACCGATCGTCGTCGGGCTGGCCACGCTCGACTGGGCGAACTCCGGGCTCACCCTGCTCGGCGACTTCGCCGACGTGCTCGGATGGACCCCGCTCGGCGCCGCGTTCGCGGTGCCCGGCGACGCGGCCGAGGGGCAGTGGGGCGCGTCGATCCTCAAATTCCTCATCGCCGCGGCGACGCTCTGGGTCATCTGGCTGGCCTGGCGGGCGCTCGTCGCGAAGATGCTGGTGACGCCCGGGCGCGAGGCCTCGAGCAGGAGCTACCGCGGGCTCGGCTGGTTCGACCGGATGCCCCAGGGCGCCACCGGCGCAATCGCAGCCCGTGGCATCACCTACTGGTTCCGCGACGCACGCTACTGGGTGTCGTTCGTCATGGTGCCGATCGCGCCGCTGCTCGTCATGATCCCGCTCGCGCTCGCAGGCGTACCCCAGTTCTACCTGTGGCTCATCCCGGTACCGCTCGTCTGCCTGTTCCTCGGCTGGAGCCTGCACAACGACATCGCCTACGACTCCACGGCGATCTGGCTGCACGTGGCATCGGGCGTTCGCGGAACCTCCGACCGCGTCGGGCGGCTCATCCCGGTGCTCATCGCCGGCATCGTCGTGATCGGGCTCGGCAGTGCCGTGACGGTGTTCATTCTCAACGATTGGCGCCTCCTGCCGTCGCTCCTGGGCGTCAGCACGGCACTGCTGCTCGGCGGGCTCGGCATCGGTTCGATCACTTCGGCCCGACTCCCGTACCCGGTCGTCAAGCCGGGCGACAGTCCGTTCCAGCAACCGCAGTCGTCGGGCACCATCACCGCCCTCGTGCAAACGCTCGCCATGTTCGGAGCACTGCTCATCGCGCTCCCGGCCGGGGTGTTCGGCGCGTTCGGGCTCTTCGTCGACCCGGCGTGGCACGCGGCATCGTTCGCGGCCGGCGTCGGCCTCGGAGTGCTCGTGCTCGCCTTCGGAGTCTGGTACGGCGGTCGCGTGTTCGCAGCCCGGGGTCCCGAGATGCTCGCAGCGGCTCTGCGCGCGTGAGTCCCGCGTAGAATCGAGCGCATGATCCACACCGTGCGAATGAGCATCGCCGACCCCGATGCACCGGGGGGCGGCACGTCGGTCCTCGACCGCGAGCTCGAGAAACTCCTCGAAGACGAGGCGATCGAACCCGGTGATCACGAGCGCTTCTCGCACTACGTGAAGAAAGAGAAGATCCTCGAGTCGGCGCTGACGGGCAAGCCCGTGAAGGCACTCTGCGGCAAGAAGTGGACCCCGGGGCGCGACCCCGAGAAGTTCCCCGTCTGTCCGACGTGCAAAGAGATCTACGAGCGGCTGAAGGCCGGGTAGGGGTCTCGATACACGTTCGCCTTCAGGGGGCGCTCCTCGACGGCGCGACGCCTCGCCTTCGGCGGCGCTGCTCGACCGGAGCAATCAGATTCAGGTGCGCTGCATGGCGCCGACGATCATCCCCATGACCGAGAACGTCACGACGTTGTATCGATTGTACGAACTTCACCCGCCCGCCGAGGCGTGACGCGGTACCTCCTCGAGGGGAACGAAGCTCGCGGCATCCGGTCCGAACTCGGCGACTCTCGCGACGTACTCGGCCGGCGTGTAGCCGCTGAACCGGTGGAAGGCGCGGATGACGTGCGGCTGGTCGTAGAAGGGTGACTCGCGACGAGATCGGCCCAGTTCCGAAGTCGTTCGCCAAGCGGCAACTCCATGATGAACCGGTGGAAGCGCAGCAGTTCGGCGAACGGCTTCGGGGCGATGCAGCGTCGTCGAGCACCGCGCTCGCGGGGAGGATGCGGCCCGGGACATCCGTCGTCGGCAGTCGGCTGAACGCGCGAAGGCCCTGCGGTGTGAATGGGAGATCACGACCGCCGCGTCAGCGGTATGTCGTCGGGATCACGGGTTCGCCGCGACCGAGCCGGAACGCCTCGATGGGCAGTTCCTGCATGACCTCGGCACGGTGAGCCCGTGCCGCCTCGGTGCCGTCGTGGCCGAGGAAGGCCGGGTCGGGCTCGCCCTTCGACATGAGCTGCACCATCAGCGGGCGCAGCCGGTCACCGGCCTCGAACTCGGCCTCGCCGTCGGGGCCATCGCCCACGAACACGATCTCCTCGCGCGCGGTGCGGGTGGCATCGAGGCGGCGGGCGGCGTTCTTGCGCCCGCCGACGCTCGCCTTCGACTTCGAGGACTTCGCGACCGAAACCCACTCGCTGGCGTCGTCGCGGCGGGCGACGATCTTGTACACCATGCCCGCGGCCGGATGGCCCGAGCCGGTGACCACCGAAGTGCCGACGCCGTAGGCGTCGACGGGTGCACCCGAGAGGCCGGCGATCGTGAACTCGTCGAGGTCGCTCGTGACCGTGATGCGCGTGTCGACTGCGCCGAGCGAGTCGAGCTGGTGACGCACCGATGCGACGACGGTGGGCAGGTCGCCCGAATCGATGCGCACCGCGCCGAGCTCGGTGCCGGCCACGCGCACCGCGGTCTCGACACCCTGGGCGATGTCGTACGTGTCGACCAGCAGCGTGGTCTTCGGCCCGAAGGCCTCGACCTGGGCGTGGAACGCAGCCTCTTCGCTGTCGTGCAGCAGCGTGAACGCGTGCGCCGCGGTGCCCATCGTCGGGATGCCCCAACTGCGGCCCGCCTCGAGGTTCGAGGTCGCGTCGAATCCGGCGATGTAGGCCGCGCGGGCCGCGGCGACCGCCGAGCGCTCGCCGGTGCGCCGCGAGCCCATCTCGGCGATCGGGCGGCCGAGCGCGACCGACACCATGCGGGCGGCGGCGCTCGCCACCGAGGAGTCGTAGTTGAGGGTCGAGAGCACGATGGTCTCGAGCATGACGGCCTCGGCGAACGTCGCCTGGATGGTCAGCAGGGGTGAGCCCGGAAAGTAGGCCTCGCCCTCGCGGTACCCCCAGATGTCGCCGCTGAAGCGATAGTCGGCGAGCCAGTCGATGGTCGCCGGCCGCACGATCTCGTGTTCGCGAAGCCACTCGAGCTCGGCATCTCCGAACCGGAACTGCGAGATGAGTTCGAGCAGCCGCCCGGTGCCGGCGACGACGCCGTAACGGCGCCCGTCGGGCAGGCGCCGCGCGAACGCCTCGAAGAGGCTCTCGCGGCGGCCGGTGCCGTCGAGCAGGGCGGCATCGACCATGGTCAGTTCGTATCGGTCGGTGAAGAGCGCAGCTGAGCCGGTCACACGGTCAGCCTAGTGGTCAGGTTTCGGCGATCGGCCGACGTGACGGGCGGGGCGAACGTCGCCGTCGCGGCCGCTCGACGTCGGCGGTGATCGGCGCTCGACGGCAGACGGCGATCACGTTTCCCACGGAGATGAGTGCGAGGCCGACGACCTGCCAGACGCCGAGCGTCTGCCCGAGCACGACGAGTCCGGCCAGCGCGGCGGCCGCCGGTTGCACGCTCTGCAGGACGCTGAACAACTGCTGGGGGAGCCGTCGAAGCACCACCTGGTCGATCGAGTAGGGCAGCGCGGAGGAGAGGATGCCGATCGCCAGCCCGATGACCGCCACGTGCAGTAGCTCGTCGGGGGCGAGCCCCGCGACCGCCAGGACGAGGAGCGGCGACGTGACGACGGCCGCCAGGACGCTCGCGAGCGCGGTGCCCTGCACGCCCGGCAGCGTGCGTCCCGCTCGGCGACTGAGGACGATGTAGGCCGCCCACGACGCGGCGGCGACGAGCGCGAGGCCGATGCCGACGAGGTCGATGCCCGGCACGGTGCCGGTGAGCAGCACCACTCCGAGGCCCGCCACGGCGGCGCACAGGAGGTCGAGCCGCCGGCGCGAGCCGACGAGCGCGAGCGCGAGCGGGCCGAGGAACTCGAGGGTGACCGCGAGCCCGAGCCCGATACGCTCGATGGCGCCGTAGATCGCGAGGTTCATGCTGACCAGCACCAGGCCGAGCAGCAGCGCCGGTCGCACGCCGTGCCACGTCAGGTCGCGCAGTCGTGGCCGGGACACCGCGAGCAGCGCGACGGCCGCGACGGATTGGCGCAGGGCGACCACTCCGGCAGGACCCACGAGCGGGAAGATCGTGGCCCCGATCGCGGCGCCCATCTGCACCGATGCGGCACCGCCGACGACGGCTGCTGCGGCGAGTGGATCCCGTGACATGTTCGCCACGCTACGCGCGAATTCGTGCAAGCAGAAATGCAATCGGTGCTGATTGATACGCTGGGAGCATGGATGTGGAAGTGCGCCAACTCCGAGTGCTCGTGACCGTCGACGACGAGCGGTCCTTCACGGCGGCGGCCGACATCCTCGGGATGTCGCAGGCAGCGGTCTCCCGGTCCCTCGCCGCCCTCGAGCACGACCTCGGAACCCGGCTGATGCACCGCACCACCCGGCGGGTCGAGCCCACCGAGGCGGGCACGTCGTTCGCTGCGACCGCGCGGCGGGTGCTGGCCGAGCTCGACCGCGCGGTCGCCGCCGTCCGCGGCGAGCGTTCGGTGATCCGCGTGGGGTACCAGTGGGCCGCGCTGGGTGCGCACACGACCCCGGTGCTCCGCGCCTGGAACCGGGCGCACGTCGACAGCCCGATGCGACTCGTACGGCTGAACCGCCGCGACGGCGGCCTCGCCGACGGGCTGGTCGACCTCGCGGTGCTGCGTCACGGCGTCGACCCCGAGCTCGATTCCGAGCTCGTCGGCAGCGAGCCGAGGGTCGTTGCGGTCCCCATCGACCATCCTCTGGCCGACCGATCGTCGGTCGGGCTCGCGGACCTCCTGCCGTTCGTGGTCGCCCATGACCGGCACACGGGAACGACGTCGGCCGGGCTCTGGACGTCGGTGGGGCTCGCCGTTCCCCGGATGACCGAGACGGGCGACGTCGAGGAATGGCTCGACCTCATCGCCGCGGGTGACGCCATCGGCGTCACGGCCGAGGGCACTGCGCATCACTATCCGCGCCCCGGCGTCGTGTTCGTCCCGATCGACGACGCCCCGCCGATCGAGGTGCGCCTCGCGTGGCACCGCCGGTACCGGCATCCGTTCGCCTCGCGGGTGGCCCGCGCCCTCCGGGCCGCTTACGACGGGTCCGGACTCGCCTAAGCTTGGATGTCGTGACGGACGCACCGATCGGGATCTTCGACTCCGGGGTCGGCGGGCTCACCGTCGCCCGGGCGGTGAAAGACCAGCTGCCCAACGAGTCGATCCTCTACGTCGGCGACCTCGAGCACTCGCCGTATGGCCCCAAGAAGATCGCCGACGTGCGCGGCTATGCGCTGGCCGTGCTCGACGACCTCGTCGCGCAGGGCGTGAAGATGCTCGTGATCGCGTGCAACACGGCCTCGGCGGCGATGCTGCGCGATGCCCGCGAGCGTTACGACGTGCCGGTCGTCGAGGTGATCCAGCCGGCGGTGCGCCGAGCAGTCGCGGCCACGAAGACCGGCAGGGTCGGCGTCATCGGCACCGCGGGCACCATCGGCTCGCGTGCTTACGACGACGCGTTCGCCGCGGCGCCGCACCTCGAGCTCTTCTCGCAGGCGTGCCCGCGATTCGTGGAGTTCGTCGAGGCGGGCATCACCACGGGTGACGAGCTCCTGGCCGTCGCGGGGGACTACCTGGCCCCGCTGAAGGCCGCCGACGTCGACACCCTCGTGCTCGGCTGCACGCACTACCCGTTCCTCAAGGGCGCGATCTCGTACGTCATGGGCGAAGAGGTCACGCTCGTCTCGAGCGATGTCGAGACCGCGAACGACGTGTACCGCGTGCTCGTCTCGACCGGGCTCGAGCGTCGCGCATCGACCCCGCCCACCTACCGCTACGAGGCCACGGGCGACTCGACGAGCGCGTTCCTCGACCTTGCGCACCGGCTCATCGCCCCCGAGATCCCGAGCGTCGAACTCGTGCACACCGGCGCCCTCACCATCCCCGACCGCGAACAGCTTCGACAGGAGAGCGAAACCGCATGACCGAGGCATCCGTAACCCCCACGACCATCGTGCGCGCCGACGGGCGCACGCCCGACCGACTGCGCGAGGTCACCATCGAACGCGGCTGGAGCGCCCACGCCGAGGGCAGTGCGCTCATCTCGTTCGGCAACACGAAGGTGCTGTGCACCGCGTCGTTCACGAACGGCGTGCCGCGCTGGATGACCGGCAAGGGCAAGGGGTGGGTCACCGCCGAATACGCGATGCTGCCGCGCTCGACGAACACCCGCAACGACCGCGAATCGGTGAAGGGGCGCATCGGCGGTCGCACGCACGAGATCAGCCGGCTCATCGGCCGCAGCCTGCGCGCCGTGGTCGACATGAAGGGACTCGGCGAGAACACGATCCAGATCGACTGCGACGTGCTGCAGGCCGACGGGGGCACCCGCACGGCCGCCATCACGGGCGCCTACATCGCGCTCGCCGATGCGATCGAGTGGGCCCGAGAGCAGAAGTTCATCGGCCAGAAGGCCAAGCCGCTCATCGACACCGTCGCGGCCGTCTCGGTCGGCATCATCGACGGCACGCCCATGCTCGATCTCGCCTACACCGAAGACGTGCGTGCCGAGACCGACATGAACGTGGTCGCCACCGGCCGCGGGCTGTTCGTCGAGGTGCAGGGCACGGCCGAGGCCGCGCCGTTCGACCGGCGTGAGCTCGACGCGCTGCTCGACCTCGCCCTCGCCGGCACCGACGAGCTCACACGCCTGCAGGTCGCCGCGCTCGCCGCGAGCGCCGAGGCTGTGGCGGGCGCATGAGCCTCGAGTTCGTGCTCGCGAGCCACAACGCGAAGAAGGTGCGCGAGTTCCAGCGCATCATCGGCGATCGGATGCCGCAGGCCTCGGTGCTGGCGTACGACGGGCCCGAGCCGGTCGAAGCAGGGCTGACGTTCGCCGAGAACGCGTTCATCAAGGCGCGCACGGCGGCAGCTCACACCGGCCGCATCGCCCTCGCCGACGACTCGGGCATCGTGGTCGACGTCATGGGCGGCGCCCCCGGGATCTTCTCGGCACGGTGGGCCGGGTCGGCGGCCGGCGACGAGGCCAACGTGCGCCTGCTGCTCGACCAGGTCGCCGACATCCGCCGCCCCCACCGGGGCGCCGAGTTCCGGTGCACCATCGCGCTCGTCGTGCCCGACACCGTGCTGCCCGGCGGGCACGAGTTCGTCGCCGAGGGCCGCTGGCGCGGCAACCTCGCCTACGAGCCGCGCGGATCGCACGGGTTCGGCTACGACCCGATCTTCGAGCCCGAAGGGCTCGAAGTCACGTCAGCCGAGCTGCGGCCCGAGCAGAAGGACGAACAGAGCCACCGGGCCCGCGCGTTCGCCGCACTCATGCCCGAGCTCGAGCGAGTGGCCGCCCAGCTCGCCGGCTGACCCGAAGACGGCACCCCGGGACTCCTCCCGCGGTACCACGGCGACCCGATCTCGGCACGGTGGACTGACGACGTCGGCGACCCCGCTTCCTACCTTCGAATCACGAACTCCCGCCCGGGACCTCCCGGTGGGGCATCCGATTCGAAGGGAACCGTCGATCATCATGATCGAAGTCGAACATCTCACCAAGCGCTTCGGCGCCACGACCGCGGTCGACGACCTGTCGTTCACCGTTCGCCCCGGTACCGTCACCGGGTTCCTCGGACCGAACGGCGCCGGGAAGTCGACGGCCATGCGGGCCATCGCCGGCCTCGTCCGGCCCACGTCCGGAACAACCAGGGTGAATGGGCGGCCGATCGCCGACCACGCCGCCCCGCTCACCGAGGTCGGCACGCTCCTCGGTCCCGGTGCCGTCCACCCCGGCCGCACCGCGCGTGCGCACCTGCGCGCGCTCGCCGCCACCCACGGCTTCGGGCGTGCGCGGGTCGACGAGGTGCTGCATCTCACGGGAATGGAGGGCGTCGCGAAGCGACGCGTCGGCTCGTACTCGATGGGAATGGCGCAGCGCCTCGGCCTCGCCGCCGCACTCCTCGGCGACCCGCAGACCATCGTCCTCGACGAGCCGATCAACGGACTCGACCCGGATGGCATCATGTGGGTGCGCCACTTCCTGCGCGCGCTCGCCGCCGAGGGCCGCACCGTGTTCCTCTCGTCGCACCTCATGAGCGAGATGGCACAGACCGCCGACCATCTCATCGTGATCGGCCGCGGCCGCCTCATCGCCGACGCGCCCATGCAGCAGGTGCTCGCCGGAGTCGGCGCGACACGCGTCGGAGTGAAGACCCCGGACGCCGACCGACTGGCTGCCGCGCTCGCCGCCCCCGCGGTGACGGTCACGAGCGTGGCCCCGGGGGAGCTCGAGATCACCGGGCTCGATGCCGCGACGATCGCCGCCGTCGCCCGCGATCGCGGCGTGCTCCTGCACGAGCTCGCAACCCGCACCGCCTCCCTCGAGGAGGCCTACCTCTCGCTGACCGACGCCGCGCTGGAGTACCAGGCGGTCCCGGCGGCGACCCGATGATGTTCCGGACCCACGCACCGGAACCACGAGAACCCAGGAGATCCAGCCCCATGTCCACCTCGATCGCGCCGCGCGTCACCTTCGCGCGAGTCATCCGTTCCGAATGGATCAAGACCGGGACCGTCCGCTCGACGTACTGGACGGCCGCCCTCACCCTGGCCGTCACCCTGCTCTTCGCGGTCGGCATCCTCTACCTCGTCCTGCTCGCGCCCGCGGCGGACGTCCCCGACCCCAACGGCCTCGTCACCGAGAACTACGGCGCGACGCCGAGCGTCGGTGTCCTGGGCCTCGCCTTCATGTTCGCGTACGCACTCGTCGCGATCCTCGGGGTGCTCGCCGTGAGCCCCGAGCGCGCCACCGGTCTGCTCGCCACGACACTGGCCGCGGTGCCTCGGCGCACTCCCGTCTACGCGGCGAAGCTCCTCGTGTCGGCGAGCATCGGCGTCCTGATCGCGCTCGTCGTCGGAACCGCGGCCGTGCTCATCGTGCAGCCGGCGCTCGCCGGACTCGGGCTCGACTCGTCGTTCTTCGACGCGGAAGTGCTCCAGTCGCTCGCCGGCGGAGCAGTGTTCCTCGGCCTCATCGCCGTCCTGTCGACCGCGATCGCATCACTGTTCCGCGGCACCGCGGCGGCGATGGGCGTCGTGCTCGGCCTGCTCGTGTTCGCGCCGGCGCTGGTTCCGATCATTCCCGGCATCGGCGCGACCGTCGCCGCAGCGCTGCCGAGCTCCGCGGGTATGATGCTGTTCCAATCCGCAGCCCAGGTCGGCTGGCAGCCGATCGTCACCGGGGGACTCGTCCTCCTCGGGTGGACCGCAGGGGCGGCAGTCCTGGGCGGAATGCCCTTCAAGAGACGAGACGTGTGATGGCCATGCGGGGTCCCTCGGCTGATCGGGCACACGTCCCGTCGGCCGATGGGTCCCCGCCCGCCGGCGCCCCGCGGCGCTTCCTCCGGGCGCGACCGTGGCTCGTCGACGTGGCGGTCTCGCTCGTCTTCACGGCGATCGTCGCCGCGACGCTCGCCTCCGAGGTCGCTGCCGGTCAAGCCGCAGTCACGGTCTGGGACGTCGTCACGATCGCCGGCACGGCCGTCGCGCTGCTGTTCCGGCGTCGGGCGCCGCTCACCGTGCTCGTCGCGGTCGTGCTGCTCACGACGGTCGTCACGTTCTCGGCGCAGTCGAACCTCATCCTCGCCGTGCCGATCGCGTTGTACGCGGTCGCGGCGTTCCGTTCGCCGACCGTGGGCTGGATCGCGGGAGCGGCGGCGTTCGCGGTGACCGTCGTGAGCCTCTTCGTGCGGCTTCCGCAGCTCGCCGCCAGTCTCGGGGAGCCGACCGCCTTCGATATCCCCGTCGTGCTCCTCACCATCGCGATGGCCGACGCCGTCGGCGTGCTGCTCGGTGCCAACACTTGGCAGCGCGCCGAACGGGTGCGTGCGCTCACCGAACGCGCCGAGCAGCTCGCTCGCGAGCGCGACAGCCAGGCGCAGATCGCGACCCTCGCCGAGCGCAGCCGCATCGCCGGCGAGATGCACGACATCGTCGCGCACAGCCTGTCCGTCATGATCACGCTCGCCGACGGGGCGGATGCGACGCTCGAGCGCGACCCGGCGGGCGCGCGGCGGGCGCTGGCGCAGCTCACCGACACCGGCAGGTCGGCCCTGCGGGACATGCACCGAACGCTGTCGGTGCTCCGCGAGTCGACCGACGCCGCGCAGCGTCGCGAGCCCGCCCCCGGATACGCGGATCTGGCCGTCCTCGTCGACCGATTCCGCACCGCCGGCCTCCCCGTGCGGTACTCGGTCACCGGTGCTCCGATCGCCAGTGCCGCGCTCGAGCTCGCGGTCTATCGCGTCGTGCAGGAGGCGCTGACGAATGCGCTGCGTTACGCGCCCGACGCGGAGCATGTCGCCGTCACCATCGACTACGGGACGACGACGACGATCGTGACAGTGACCGACGACGGCACGGGCACGCCCGCGGCGGTGACGGTCGGGTCCGGCCGCGGCCTCATCGGCATGACCGAGCGGGCAGCGGTGTTCGGCGGCACGGTCGAGGCCGGACCGGCTGACGCGGGCGGATGGCGCGTGCGCGCGGTGCTCCCGCATGGCGCGACCGGTACCGCGGCCGGCGATGGTGCCACGGGAGCAGGTGCGGGCGATGGCTGACGAACGGCACGCTGCCGGGGTCCTCCGCGTGCTGCTCGTCGACGACCAGCCGCTCATCCGGCTGGGATTCCGCATGGTGCTCGAGAGCGAGCCCGACCTCGAGGTCGTGGGTGAAGCCGACGACGGGGCGCAGGCGGTGGCACTCGCGACCGAGCTCGCGCCAGACGTCGTGATCATGGACGTGCGGATGCCGGGGATGGACGGGATCGCCGCGACCGGTCGCATCGTCGCGCGCACCGCGACCACCCGGGTGCTCATCGTCACCACCTTCGACCTCGACGAGTACGCGTTCGCGGGGCTCCGTGCCGGCGCGAGCGGCTTCCTGCTCAAGAACGCGCCCCCCGCAGAACTGGTCAGCGCGATCCGCACGGTGGCCGCCGGTGACGCGATCGTCGAGCCACGCATCACGCGACGCCTGCTCGATCTGTTCGGGGCCCAGCTGCCGGCCGACGGCACGCTCGCTCCGGGGCAACCACGCGCCGCGACCGACGCGCACCCTGCCCGACCGGGCCGCCACGATCCGCGCCTCACCGCGCTCACCGAACGGGAGGCCGACGTGTTCACGGCCATCGCGCGCGGCCTGAGCAATGCCGAGATCTCGTCGACGCTCTACCTGGCGGAGTCGACGGTGAAGACGCACGTCAGCCGGGTCCTCATGAAGCTCGGGCTGCGCGACCGCGTGCACGCCGTCATGCTCGGCTACGAGACCGGCGTGGTCACCCCGGGTGCCCCGGGCGGCCCGCGAGCCGAGGGGCCATCCGGCGACCCCGGCATGTGACAGCTGAGAACGCGACTCATTCCCAACACGGCGTGCACGCGACATCCGCGCCTACGCTGGAAGGGACATGGCGCACTCGCACGATCACGCACACGCTCACGGGGCGACCAATCGCGCTCGGCTCCGGGTGGCGATCGCGATCATCGGCGCGTTCATGCTCGTGCAGGTGGTCGGCGGCATCCTGAGCGGCTCGCTCGCGCTGCTCGCCGACGCGGGTCATATGGCGAGCGATCTCATCGGCCTCGTGGTCGCGCTCGTCGCGGCGATGGTCGCGGCGCGGCCGGCGACCGACCGCCAGACCTACGGGTACCGGCGCGCAGAGGTGCTCGGCGCGCTGGTGAACGGGGTGATCCTCATCGTCGTCGCGGTGTCGGTGACCGTCTCGGCGATCGGTCGCCTGCTCAGCGGCGCCGAGGGCGAGGCGCATGAGGTGCAGGGTGTGCCGATGCTCGTCGTCGCCGTGCTCGGACTGCTCGCGAACATCGCCGCGATGCTCGTGCTGCGCGGTGGCGCCAAGGACTCGATCAACATGCGCGGCGCCTACCTCGAGGTGCTCGGCGACCTCATCGGCTCGGCGCTCGTGATCGTCGCGGCGGTCGTGATCGTCGCCACCGGCTTCGATGCCGCCGACCCGATCGCGTCGATAGCGATCGCAGTGCTCATCGTGCCGCGAGCGGTGTCACTGCTGCGCGACGTGATGCACGTGCTCTTCGAATCGGCGCCCGCCGATACCGACGTCGCCGAGATCCGCGAGCACCTGCTCGGCGCCCCCGGAGTCGTCGCGGTGCACGACGTGCACGTGTGGCAGATCACGTCGGGCTCCCCGGTGTTCAGCGCCCATATCGAGGTCCAGCCATCGGTCTTCGAGTCCGGCGGAACGGGTGCCCTGCTCGATGAACTCGGCGGATGCCTCGCCGACCACTTCGACGTCGCGCACTCCACGTTCCAGCTCGAGCCCGCGGGTCGCGCCGAGCGCGAGCAGCCGCAGCATCCGTGACCGGCGTCACACGG
This sequence comes from Agromyces humatus, assembly GCF_021228295.1. Classification (GTDB taxonomy): domain Bacteria; phylum Actinomycetota; class Actinomycetes; order Actinomycetales; family Microbacteriaceae; genus Agromyces; species Agromyces humatus. The sequence continues at coordinate 117,490 of NZ_JAJQPD010000006.1, read as the reverse complement.
TGAGCAGGCGGGCGAAGTACGCCCGGAGGTCGCCGATGAGGGCGTCGGGCGCCTCCATCGCCGGGAAGTGCCCCCGTGCCGGTGCTCGCTTCAGAACGCGAGGTGCCCGTCGGGGTCGAGGATCCGTCGAATGAGCGGCTCCCCGCCGAACGCGGTGATTCGCGGTGGCCAGTCGTGGCTGCGACTCCAGGCGGCCTGCGCGTGCGCGGCCTCGTAGAGCATGTTCGCGGCGCCGTCGCCGGCCCGGCCGAACCAAGCCACCGTGATCGGGTCCCGATCGACTTCGACGTCCACTCGGTCAAGTGGTCCTCCTCAGCCCTGCTCGAGGCTCAGACCCGCTCGAGCGTGGGGCACGGTGGCGGTGACGGTCAGGGACGAAGCGTCGGCGCCGGTGACCTGGATGCGGCGGCGTTCGCCGTCGCGCAGGTCGAAGTGGTTGTCGCTCAGCCGCATGCCCGGCACCGGCTGCGAGATGCGCACTCCGTAGCTGTACCCGTGCGACGTGATATCTATCCCGCCATCGCCAGCGATCGCGTCGAGGCGGCTCACGCCGAGCTCGAGGACACCGAGCTCGGCGAAATGACGACGCGCAGACGGGAAGGTTCCGTCGGGGCTCGACGCCCAGGCGTAGTGCCGGGCGTCGTGAGGCACGCTTCCGGTCCAGACGATTCGGGATTCGCCTGGATCAGCGCTCGCGGTGAGACGCTCCGTGCGGCGTTCGGCGCCGTCGAACGTGCCGAGTTCGACGTCGACGTCGACGGTCCGTCGTGCGCGGGTGTTGTTGACGAGCCACAGTTCAATGCCGTCGTCGTCCGTCGGGCGCAAGCTGACCGTGAGCGGCGCGGCAGCGCGCACGAAGGCGTAGTACGCCGCCTTGGGCACGCCGTCGACGTCGAGCATCGACCATGACACCGCGGGCCAGCAGTCGTTGAGCTGCCAGACGAGCGCGCCGGCCGTGCGGGGCTGCCGGCGACGGAAGTGCTCGTACGCGAAGAGCAGCGCCTCCGCCTGCAACGACTGCGTGAGCGAGATGTACTCGTCGAGATCCGCGGGCAATCCCGTCGTCACGGCGAGAAGCTCCTCGACCTTGGTGTTCGGGCGATCGGTCAGGTGCGCATCGAACGTCTCGTCGTGCAGCTCCGCCCCCGGCATCCACCGGTCGAGTGTCGCGCGATCAGGTGCGGCCAGGATGCCCAACTCGCTCACGAATCTGCCAGTGTCGTCGGCGTAGCGACGCCAGTGGCGGCGATCGCCGTCGGTCGGGTATGCGCGGTCGCCACCGGTGAAATACGGCGCGAGCGTGTTGCCGTGCCAGACCTCCCAGTCGTGGCGGTCGCCGTCACGTACCCCGTTCACCTCGGCGGAGGCTGGATCACCCCAGGGGCTGCCCGGCCAGTACGGCGTGGACCCGTCGAGCTCGGCGACGACCGCGGGCAGCAGGTCGTGGAAGAGGCGTTCGCCCCACTCTCGCGGGGGCGCGCCATTCGCGCGACCGATGAGTTCGAGCGCCTCAACCTCGTTGTTGCCGCACCACAGCGCGAGGCACGGGCGGCTGCGCAGACGTTGCACCTGGTGGCGTGCCTCCGCCTCTACCTCGGCCACGAACGTGGGGTCGTCCCCGGGATACGCCATGCACGCGAACATGAAGTCCTGCCAGACGAGGATGCCCAGATCGTCGCAAGCGTCGTAGAACGCCTCGTGCTCGTAGATGCCGCCGCCCCACACGCGCAGCATCGACATCCCGCCCTCGCGGGCGCGTAGGACGAGCTCGCGACGCAGCGTCTCGGCGGGAGCCCCGACCAGCGGACTGGGCGGCACCCAGTTCGCCCCGCGGACGAACAGCGGCACGCCGTTGAGCACGAACCGGAAGAGGCGCCCGCCCTCGACCGGCTCATCGGAGCGGTCGAGAGCGATCGTGCGCACGCCGACACGGGCGTCCATCTGGTCGAGGGTCCGGTCGGCGTCGCGCAGTTCGATGTCCAGGCGATGGAGCGCCGGGGCGCCGAGGTCGTGCGTCCACCACAGTTCGGGGTCTCGAATCGCGATCGTCGCCCTCGCGGCCCCCGCGACGACGGGTGCCTCGGCGCGGTGCATGACGCCGCCCGGCGAGGTAAGGATGAAGACGACGGTCGGACACGAGGCACCCATTGTGTCGATCTCGGCCCGCACGGCGACCTCAGCGTGGGAGTGATCGCCGGCAAGGAAGGAAGTCACCGCGTGGTGGCCGGTGATCCGGGCTCCGCAACGCGCGTCGAGCCGCACCGGAGCGGCGACGCCGATCGACGGGAGGCGGGGCGCGAAGTCCCACCCCCACGAGAACGATGCCTTGCGCACCCCGGCCGCTTGGCGCGCCGCACCCCACAGCCCGTTGTCGAGGCCGGCATCGCCGGGCGGCAGCGGAGGAGAGAATCGCACCAGGAGCACGTGATGGGCACCTGGGTCGCCGAGGCGGTCGGTCACGTCGAACTTCGCCGGCCGGAACTGGTTGCGATGACCGCCGAGGGGCCGGCCGTCGAGCCAGAGGTCGGCGACCGTGTCGAGCCCCTCGGCGACAAGCACGACGGATGCCTCAGGTCCGGCATCCGGTGCGATGAAACGCGCGCGGTACCACCAGTCGCGGTGCTCCACCCAGCGCGCCTCGTCGAGATGGTCACCGCCCAGCGGGGCGACGAGGCGCCCCGCTGCGATGAGCGACTCGTGCACGCCTCCGGGGATGACGGCCGGGATCCAGTCGTCCCCGGCGTCGGCGCTCAGCACGGCCGGGTCTCCCGTGCCGATGGGCAGGTCTCGCAGCTCCCAGGCGTTGAGCGTCATCGGTCCACCGTCAGCAGCTCGCACTGGGGATCGCGTTCTCGGCCGAACTCCGGGAGCGGCACGAGCGTGCCAGGGTCGCCGGATGGGGGTGTGGTCATGGTGCTCCTCCTCGAGCTCAGCCGTTCCAGCCGCCGCCGCAGACGAGCGTCTCGCCGGTGATGTAGTCGGATTCGGGAAGACAGAGCAGCACGACGGCAGCGGCGGCCTCGGCCGGCGTGCCTGCCCTGCCGAGCGGGATGAGGCGCTTGGCCGATTCGAGCACCTGATCGTTGACCCCGACGCGGACGCGGTTGCCGTCGATCTCGATCTCGCCGCCGTCCCCCAGCGCGGAGGTCAGCCGCGTCTGGATGAGGCCGAACGCGACGGCATTGACGGTGACGTTGTACCGGCCCCACTCCTTCGCGATCGTCTTCGTGAGGCCGGTCACGCCGGCCTTGGCGGCGCCGTATGCGGCCTGCCCGGGGTTCCCCGAGAGACCGGCGACCGACGAGATGTTGACCACCTTGCGGCAGCGGGCCGATCCCGTCTGGGCGATCTCGGTCTTGGCTGCGGCGGCGATCACGGGCTGCGCCGCGCGGAGGATGCGGAAGGGCGCCGTCACGTGGAGGTCGAGCATGGCATCCCATTGCTGGTCCGTCGTCCGCTGCAGGATGGCATCCCAGGTGTACCCGGCGTTGTTGACGATGATGTCGATCCCGCCGAACGCGTCGACCGCTGTGGCGACCACGCGCTCCGCGAACGCGGGATCGGTGACCGACCCGATGCACGGAACGGCGATTCCGCCCTCCTCGCGGACGAGCGCGACGGTCTCGTCGGCGGGTGCCTGGTCGAGGTCGTTGACCACGACGCGGGCGCCTTCGGACGCCAGTCTGCGGGCGATCTCGAGTCCTATGCCGCGACCGGAGCCCGTCACGAGGGCTGAGCGCCCCTCCAATCGTCCGGTCACGCGGAGACTCCCGCAAGGGGCGGGGTGGTGCGGGGTATCGTCATCGAAAAGTTCCTCTCCGTGCCGACGCCACCGGCGGCCTCCCGGGAACTCTGCCATCCACGAACGAATTAGTCAATCTGTACTAGTCACCGGACGTCGCACCCCGACTATGGTGACAGTGTGACTCCCTCGCCTCCTGCCCTTCCGGTGCAAGCTCGCGCGTGGGACACGCGCGAGCGCATCCTCGCCGCGGCGGTGACGTGCCTCGCGGACGAGGGCTACAGCGCCACCACGACCTCCCGCATACAGGAGATCGCGGGAGTGTCCCGCGGCAGCATCCTGCACCAGTTCCCCTCCAGGGAGGATCTGCTGATCGCCGCCGTCCATCACCTCGCCGCGCAGCGTGACGGCGGGCTCGATGTCGACGAGGAAGTCCTCGACGTCGGCGGAGACATCGATCGCGCCGTCGACGTGATGTGGAGCATGTTCCACGGCGCGCTGTTCCGTGCGGCCCTCCAGCTCTGGGTCGCCTCGGCGCACAACCCGGCGCTGGCGGCCACGCTCGGCCCGCGCGAGCGGGAACTCGGCCGTCGCAACCGTGATCGCATCCAGCGCCTGTTCGGCGAGCGGCACACGGCCCACCCGCGCTTCGCCGACCTGATCTCGCTCCTGCACAACAGCATGCGCGGCGTCGCGCTCACCTACGCGTTCGCGCCGAAGGACTTCGCCACCGACCCGCACCTCGACGTCTGGCGTCGCACTGCGCATCACATGCTGGATGCGTAGGGCGTCGACGGGTCGGGGCGGGCGACATCGTCGGCGCAACTTTTGATACGGATTGACTAGTACAACTTGACTAATCATGCGGTTCGATGGCAGGGTTCCCAGAGGCCGACGCCGTTGTCGGCGCGAAGAGGAGCTGGCGATGACCATGGCGGCAAGAGGAAAGGTGCTCGCTGCGCTCGGCGCAGTGGCGTTGACGGCGGGCACACTCGCGGGATGTGCGAACGCAGAGGCCGACGACGAGGTGACGCTCACCTGGTGGGCGACGCAGCAGGCGGCATCCGTCGCCGAGTCGGAGCAGGCCTGGGCCGAGAGTGTGGCCGCATTCACCGAGGAGACCGGGATCGAGGTCGAGATCGAGGTCATCCCGTGGGCGGACCTGTACAACCGCATCCTCACCGCCGTGAGCTCGGGAACGGGCCCGGATGTCCTGAGCATCGGGTCGACCTGGGTCGCCTCCTTGACGGCGTCCGGCGGGTTCGAGCCGGTCGAGGGCGAGTACCTCGACGCCATCGGGGGCGAGGAGCACTTCATCCCCGCGACGTGGGACGCCGCGGTCGTACCCGACCTGGGTCAGGTCGCCGTTCCGTACCTGTCCAGCGCCTACTCGCTCTACTACAACCCCGCGCTGTTCGAGGCAGAGGGGATCGAGGGACCGCCCGCGACGTGGGAGGAGTTCGTCGAGGTCGGTCAGGCCCTCACCCTTGACAAGGACGGCGACGGGCAGCCGGATCAGTGGGGCATCTCCTACCCGGCCGCGGCCGTCAACGTCAACGCGCACCTGTCGTTCATCCTGGGTCAGCAGGAGGGCGGCTCGTTCGTCGACTCCGACGGTGCGGCGACATTCACCAGCCCCGCGCAAGTAGCGGGGAGCCAGCGCCTCCTCGACCTGATGACGGAGGACGGCCTCATGTCGCCGTCGGATGCCGAGCTCGGCGCCATGGGTGAAGCCACCGATCGGTTCATCGACGGCGAGGCTGCGATGCTCTTCAGTCAGAACCCGGTCGCGCAGTTCGAGGGCCGAGACTTCGTGGACTGGGAGGCGGCTCCGATGCCGGTCATCGAGGGTGGCGAGAACGTCCAGAGCCACATCGCCGGCATCGATCTCGTGGTGTCCGCCGACTCGCAGCACAAGGCGGAGTCGTTCCAGCTCGTGGCCCACCTCACGAGCGCTGCAGAGCAGTCCTTCGTCGCTGAGATGTTCGACGTCCTCCCCGTCGTGGAAGCCGCATACGAGGAGGAGCCGCTCGCCAGCAGCAACGACCTCACGATCGACGTCCGTCGACAGACGATCGCGGACGCGGCTGTCGGGTTCCCGGCGGTCGAGAACATCGGCGAGATCGAGGCCGGCGTCGGCAACGCCGTGCGCGAGGCATTCCAGACGTTCGCGACGGGTGGTGAGCCGGATCTGGCCGCGCTCCTCCGTACCGCCCAGGACCAGATCAACAGCAACTGACCGACCACGCGCCGGGGGCACAGGCCCCCGGCGCGGGAGGGCATCGACTCATGACCACCCTTTCCGCCCCCGCGGCCGCGGCCCCGTCGGTGTCGGCCTCGAAGCCGAAGCCGGCGCCGGGGCCGCCGTCGAAACGGCAGCGGCGTCGTGGCGAGGCCCGACGCGGTGCCCGGCTGGGGCTTCTGCTGATCGTTCCGGCCGCGGCGCTCGAACTCGCCATCCACATCATCCCGATGATGATCGGGGGGTGGATCGCGTTCCACGACCTGGATCAGCGCCACATCCGCAACTGGACGCAGGCGCCGTTCGTCGGGCTCGACAACTTCATCCGAGGACTCGACCCCGGCACGGCCACGGGGGCGGAGTTCTTCGCGACCGCGGGACGCACCGTGCTCTACGTCGTGATCGTGCTGGGGTTCACGTGGGTCCTGGGCATGGCTGCGGCGGTGTTCCTGAACTCCTCGTTCCGGGGTCGCGGGATCCTGCGGACCCTCTTCCTCGTCCCGTACGCGATTCCGATGTACGTCGGATGCATCGCCTGGGCGTTCATGTTCAACCAGCGCGACGGCATGGTGAACACCCTGCTCTCGGATCTCGGACTGATCGACGAGAATCCGTTCTGGCTCATCGGCGACAATGCCTTCTTCGCGCTCGTCGTCGTGAGCATCTGGAGCTACTGGCCCTTCGCATTCCTCATGCTCCTGGCCGCCATCCAGAATGTTCCCCAAGAGGCGTACGAGGCCGCAGCACTCGACGGCGCATCCAACTGGCGGCAGTTCTGGCACATCACGCTGCCCATGGTGAGCAGCGCGAACGGGGCCCTCGTCCTCTTGATGGCACTGTGGCTCTTCAATCAGTTCACCGTTCCGTTCGTGCTCTTCGGTCCGGCTTCACCCGACCAGGCGATGCTCGTCTCGCCGCTCATCTTCTCGAACTCGTTCCTCCAGTGGGACTTCGGGCTCGGCGGCGCGATGAGCCTCCTCCTGCTCCTCGGCCTCCTCGCGGTCTCGGCGGTCTACATCCGGATGGTGCTGCCGAAGGGAAGAGAAGATGATTGAGACACGAGGGTTCCGTATCGCGAGAGCGATCGTTCTGACGCTGCTCAGCCTGTTCGTCGTCGTGCCGCTGTACATCATCGTCGCGACGGCGTTCAAACCCCTCGAAGACGTCCGCGGCAGATTCACGTGGATTCCGAGCTCCCTGACCGTCGAGCCGTTCATCGAGATGTGGCGGACCGTGCCCCTGGCGGACTACTTCGTCAACTCCGTCATCGTGACGATGACGGCCACCGCGCTGTCGGTCCTGATTTCGATCTTCGCCTCATACGCGATCGCGCGACTCTCCTTCCCGCTCAAACGGCCCTTCAGCCTCGTCATCCTCTCGACGCAGATGTTCCCCGGAATCCTCTTCCTCCTGCCGCTCTTCCTGATCTTCACTCAGATCCAGCGAGCCATCGGCCTGCAGCTCAACGGGAACTACCTGGGCCTGATCATCACGTATCTGACGTTCTCGCTCCCGTTCTCCATCTGGATGCTGTCGGGCTACCTTCGCGGCATCCCTCGCGAACTCGAAGAGGCGGCGATGATCGACGGGTCGAGCCGGCTCGGTGCGCTGTTCCGGGTCGTCCTCCCGGTTGCGAGGCCCGGGATCATCGCCGTCGGGGTGTTCGCCTTCATCAACGCGTGGAGCGAGGTGCTCTTCGCATCCGTTCTCACGAACAACGACACGCGGACGCTGCCGATCGGGCTCCAGTCGTACTCCAGTGAATCCGATGTGCTGTGGAACGAGCTCATGGCGGCATCGATCACCGTGTCGCTGCCGATCATCCTCGCGTTCCTGTTCGTTCAGCGCTACCTTGTCGCGGGGCTCTCCGCCGGCGCCGTCAAGTAAGGTCAAGCCGGTCCGTCTGGGCGAACGACTCGCAACCCACCACGGCCGTTCAGAACAACCGCGCGAAACACCGAGTCGGCGAATGCACGAGCTGACGGCCCCGGCGAATGCGACGCCACCGGCTCGAGGTCTCAGCCGGCGGGCGTGCTCGATCGAGCGGGGCTCATCGTTCTTCGGGACCGCGCTCGAACACCTCGGGGTCGAGCACGAGGTGCTCGGCCTCGTCGTGGTCGGTCACGACGTCTTGGCCGGCGGCCTCAGCCTTCTTCGCCTTGCGCCGTTCGCTGAAGTAGTGCCAGGCGGTGATGAGGGCAGTGCCGCCCACGGCGATGAGCAGGATGACGTCGATGTAGTCGCGCACGAGGTTGGCGACCGGGGGGATGAAACTGACGAGGTACCCGAACATCGTGAGTCCGAAGCCCCAGAGGACCGCGCCGATGAAGTTGTAGAGCGTGTACTTGCCGCGGGGCATGTGTCCGACGCCGGCGGCCACGGGGGCGAATGTGCGCACGATCGGCACGAAGCGGGCGAGGATGATCGTGACCCCGCCGAACCGGTCGAAGAAGGCGTTCGTGCGCTCGACGTTCTTGACGCTGAAGAGGCCGCTCTCCTTGCGTTCGAAGACCTTCGGGCCCCCTCGATGCCCGATCTCGTAGCCGACCTCGCCGCCGAGGAACGCGGCGACGGCGATGAGGACCGCCACGATCCAGACCGAGACGCCGAAGACGCCGTTCGGTGGCACGACCTCGGAATTCGACAGGAGGCCCGAGATGACGAGGAGCGTGTCCCCGGGGAGCAGGAAGCCCACGAGCAGCCCGGTCTCGGCGAACACGATGAAGCACACCACCAGCAGCGCCCACGGCCCGGCCGCGGCGATGATCGACTCGGGATCGAGGAACGGGATCAGTGCGGTGTGGATCATGCAGCAGGCTCCAGTCGTCGGACGCGGCGGAACGCCGGGTCAACAAGCGGCGTGATGTCGTTGCAGTCTACCGAGCAGATGCCCGCGCCGACCGGGATCCGCGAATGAAATCATCCGAGCGGATGACCCTCGCGAAGCCCGGGACGCGGCATCCGCTCGCTCAGGCGGCGAGCGCCTCGCAGATCCCACCGTTCACGGGGAACGAGGCGCGAACCTCCTCGATGAGCACGTCGACCTCGTCGGGCGAGAGCGCGAGCGCGTTCATGGCCTCGCGGTAGCCGCGGCTGTCGCGCACCATGCCGTCGTCGGGGCCGGCCGGAGATGGTCATGTCGGTGGCCCGCGATAGCGTCGCCCGCATGCAGCACGGCTTCATCTTCACCGGAACCGACCCCGAACTCGCCGTCGAGCTCGCACCGCTCGCCGAGGAATCCGGGTGGGACGCCTTCTTCGTCTGGGAGGGCATCTGGGCAACCGATCCATGGGCGACGCTCGCGGCCGCGGCGATGGTGACCGAGCGCATCCGCCTCGGCACGATGCTCACGCCCGTGCCGCGGCGTCGCGCATGGGAGCTCGCAGGGCAGACGATGACCGTCGATCGGCTGTCACGGGGTCGAGTCATCCTGTCGGCCGGTCTCGGCGTGCCGCAAGACGTCGAAGAACGGTTCTGGATCTTCGAGGACGACCCCGGCCGCAAGGTGCGCGCCGAACTGCTCGACGAGGGGCTCGAACTCATGCAGCACCTCTGGCAGGGTCATCCGTTCGAGTACGAAGCCGCGCACTACCGGGCGAAGCGCACCGACACGATGCTGCCGCCGGCGATCGTGCAGCAGCCGCGCATTCCCACCTGGGTGGTCGGGGTCTGGCCGCGCATGACGTCGATGCGGCGCGTGGCCCGATACGACGGATGGATTCCGAACTACGCGCCGCCGAATGCCTCCGGCATCGACCCGCTCGAGCAGCAGCGCACGTACACGCCCGACATCGCCGCCGAGGCGATCGCGTGGATCATGGCAGAGCGCGAGCGCCTCGGCCTCGCCGACCGGTCCTTCGACGTCGTGCACGAGGGCACGACGGGTGGTGTCGACCCCGTCGCCGATGCCGCGGTCGTCGGTCCCTGGGCCGCGGCCGGCGCGACGTGGTGGCTCGAGTCCGACTGGCAAGTGCCCGCCGACAGGGTCGCCGAGTACGCGCGCGACCGGCTTCGGGCAGGGCCGCCGCGCCTGGTCTGACACCCCTGGGTTGTGCGCATGCTGCACGCGCATTCCGACGGCGTCGACCGGCTGGTCGTGATGAGCGGCGTGGGTTCAGCGCCGGCGGTATTCCACCTCGGGGCGACCCGGGGCGCCGTAGCGGCTCGCGCGCTCGACCACTCCGGTGTCGGCCAGGTGCTCGAGGTAGCGGCGGGCGGTGACCCGCGAGAGGTCGAGCGCCGCGGCGAGTTCCGTCGCCGATGTCGCATCGGTCGGCGCGTCGCGCACTGCGGCGCGCACGAGGTCGAGGGTCTCGCGTGTGAGGCCCTTCGGGAGGCTGGAGGTCGAACCGGTGCGCAGTGCCGCGAACGAGGCATCCACCTCCTGCTGGTCGGTGACGACGGCGGTGCCGACGCGCGCGTGGTAGTCGCGGTAGGCCGCGAGCTTCTCGGCGAAGGCGGCGAAGCCGAACGGCTTGATCAGGTACTGCGCGATGCCGAGCGACACGGCCGACCGCACGACGGCGGCGTCGCGCACAGCCGTGACGGCGATGACGTCGATCTCGATGCCGGCCGCGCGGAGCGATCGGCACAGCTCGATGCCGGTGGTGTCGGGCAGATTGACGTCGAGCAGAATGAGGTCGAACGGCTCGGCGCGACCCTCGCGGGCGTCGCGCAGCATCCGGATCGCCTCGTGCCCGGTGCGCGCGACGCCCGCGGTGCGGAATCCGTCGACCCGTTCGACGTAGGCGGCATGGGCCTCGGCGGTGATGGGATCGTCCTCGACGACGAGCACGCGCAGCGCTGCGGCGTTCGGCTCAGCCATCGGCGGCCACCTCGGCCGGGGTGGACGTCGGCGCCGCTGCGGCGGGCAGGGTGACGTCGAACCGCGAGCCCGCGATGTGGATCCGGCCCCCGAGGCGGGTCACTGCCTGGCGCACGAGCGCCAGCCCGATGCCGTGCCCGGCCGCCTGCTTGGTGGTGACGCCGAGGTCGAATACGCGGTCGCCGTCGCGCGGGCCCGGCCCGCTGTCGCCGACCGCGATGCGCAGTTCGTCGGTCGTCGCCCGGATTGAGACGTCGACCCGCGGCGACGGGGTGGCGGATGCCGCATCGAGCGCGTTGTCGATGAGGTTGCCGACGATCGTGATGAGGTCGCGGGCCGGCACGCCAGTCGCCTCGAGGCGGTCGGGGAGGTCGATCTCGAACGCGATCCCGCGTTCGCTCGCCTGGGCGGCCTTGCCGAGGAGGAGCGCCAGCAGCACCGGCTCCTCCACCGCCGACACCAAGCGGTCGGCCAGCGCCTGACTGAGGGCGAGCTCGGAGCTCGCGAGGGCCGCGGCGTCCTCGGCCCGATCGAGCTCGATGAGCGCGATGATCGTGTGGAGTCGGTTCGCGAACTCGTGCGCCTGCGAGCGGAGCGCGTCGGAGAGCGTCGTCATGGTCGCGAGCTCGCCCGTGAGCTCCTGCAGTTGCGTGTGGTCGCGCAGGGTCGTGACCGAGCCGATGCGCCCGGCGCCGGCCGCACCACGGTCGCGGTCGCGGTCCCGAGACACGATGACGTCGCGGTCGATCACGAGCACGTGCGTCGGCGTGATGGCGATTTCGTCGACCACCGCGCCGTCGCGGCCGAGCACGTCGGCGACCGCCGGGGGCAGGGCGAGTCGGTCGAGCGGGATCGACTCGTCACGTCCGCGCTCGCGGCGGGGAAGCCCGAGCAGCTCGGCGGCCCGGTCGTTGTAGAGCACCACCGCGCCCGCGCGGTCCTGCAGTACCAGGCCCTCGCCGATGGAGTGCAGCACGCCCTCGTAGTAAGCGAACATGCGGCTCATCTCCTCGGCGCCGCGGCCCCACGTCACGCGCCGCAGGAAGCGGCTCAGCAGCCAGGCGCCGACGGCGCCGATCGCGACCATGCCGAGGGCGGCGAGGATGACCGTCGCGATGCGTCCGCCGAGCGCCACCTGCGTGTTCGACACGGTCACTCCGGCGGCGACGAGCGCGACCACCTCGCCCTCGTCGTCCTCGATCGGCACGACCGCGCGTACCGATGGGCCGAGGGTGCCCGTGTAGGTCTCGGTGAACGGCTCACCGGCCAGGGCCCGGTCGATGTTGCCGAGGAACTGCTGCCCGATCCGGGCGGGGTCGCGGTGCGTGTATCGGGTGCGGTCGGGCGCCATGATCGTCACGAAGTCGAGGCCGGCCTCGGCCATCACGTCCTCGGCGTACGGCTGCAGACGCGCCGACGGGTCGCCGGTGCCCAGTGCGGTGTGCACGAACGGGTCGGAGGCGAGGGTCTCGGCCACGGCCGTGCTCTTGGCCGCGGCATCGCGCTCCACGTCGGCGCGCGCGTCGGCCCAGATCCACGCGACGGCGGTCACCGCGAGCGCCACGATCATGGCGAGCTGCAGCGCGAACAGCTTCGCGGCGATGCTCCAGCCGCTGATCCACGCCTTCATGCCCACCTCGCAACGCTGCTCGAGTTTCAGCCTAGGCGCGTGTTCGACCACGTGCCGCGAACAGTATGAACACAACCGAATGACGCGGCAGATGTCGGCGCATCCTTGCCCGATACCGACCTCATCGTCGACCGGCGATGACCCGAAACGGAAGGCAGACGGCAATGGCGCTCCAGTCTCGAACCCCGGGCACGATGCCCCGACGCAGGATCGACTCCTCGCACTACCTCTACATCGCGGTGATCGGCGCGGTGCTCGCGGGCATCGCGGTGGGCCTTGCGGCCCCCGAGTTCGCGGTGGGGCTCAAGCCGATCGGCGACGCGTTCGTGCTGCTCATCAAGATGATGATCGCGCCGATCATCTTCTGCACGATCGTGCTGGGCGTCGGCTCGATCGCGAAGGCCGCGACGGTCGGCAAGGTCGGTGGCCTCGCGCTGCTGTACTTCATCGTCATGTCGACCTTCGCGCTCGGCATCGGGCTCGTGGTCGGCAACCTCATCCACCCGGGAGAGGGCCTCAACATCGCGAACGCGACGTACGACGCCGGCACGACCGAGGCGAAGACGACGGAGGAGTTCATCCTCGGCGTCATCCCGACCTCGCTGCTCTCGTCACTCGTCGACGGCAACATCCTGCAGGTGCTCTTCGTGGCCCTGCTCGTGGGCTTCGCACTGCAGAAGATGGGCACGAAGGGCACGCCGATCCTCGGCGCGATCCGTCAGATCCAGGCGCTCGTGTTCCGCATTCTCGCGATGATCATGTGGGTCGCGCCGATCGGCGCGTTCGGCGCCATCGCCGCGGTCGTCGGCAATACGGGCATCGGTGCGATCTTCGCGCTCGGCACGCTCATGGTCGCGTTCTACCTCACCTGCGCGCTCTTCATCGTCGTGGTGCTCGGATCACTGCTCTGGGTCGTGGCGCGCGTCAGCATCTTCCGCATGATGAAGTACCTCGGCCGGGAGTACCTGCTCATCGTCTCGACGTCGTCGAGCGAGGTCGTGCTGCCGCGCCTCATCGCCAAGATGGAGCACGCGGGCGTCTCGAAGCCGGTCGCGGGCATCACGATCCCGACCGGGTACTCGTTCAACCTCGACGGCACGGCCATCTACCTCACCATGGCCTCCCTGTTCATCGCGAGCGCGATGGGCACTCCGCTCTCACTCGGTGAGCAGGTCGGGCTGCTGCTGTTCATGATGGTCGCCTCGAAAGGCGCCGCGGGCGTCACGGGCGCCGGCCTCGCCACCCTGGCCGGAGGCCTGCAGGCGCACCGACCCGACCTCGTCGACGGCGTCGGCGTCATCGTCGGGATCGACCGGTTCATGTCCGAGGCGCGGGCGCTCACGAACTTCACCGGCAACGCGGTCGCGACGTTGCTCGTGGGCACTTGGACGAAGCAGCTCGACCGCGACCAGCTGCGTGGCGTGCTCGCCGGCGAGCAGCCGTTCGACGAGACGACCATGAGCGTCGACGATCACCTCTCGCCCGACGAGCAGGTGGAGGTCGAGCGCGAGGAGCGGCCGTCGACCGCCGCCATCGTGGCGATCGTCGGCGACCTCGACGAACGGATGACCCGGGGTGAGCGTCGCCGCTGAGCCCTCCGAGGGTCGTCGCGGTCGTGGCCGCATCCACCGCCGCTGCTCGCGCAGGGCGGCGGTGATCACATCGGTGACGGCCGCCGCGCCCAGATCTGCGACGGGTCGTTCTCGGTGCGCTGGATCTCGGTGCGGAAGGTGGGACTTGAACCCACACGCCCGAAGGCACAGGAACCTAAATCCTGCGTGTCTGCCGATTTCACCACTCCCGCGAGTGCCCGATCAGTCTAGGCGGTCAGTGTCGGCAGGCGCTCCGTGGGGCCACCCGCCCGAGAACTCCATCCTGACCAGCACTTGACCGGCGTGAGACGATGGGCGGGGGAATGGGGGCTGGCATGGCTGAGGACTTCCCGAACATCGCCGACCACGGTTTGATCGGCGACCTGCAGACCGCTGCGCTCGTGGACACGAACGGCACGATCGACTGGTTCTGCGCGCCGCGCTTCGACTCGCCGAGCATCTTCGGGTCGCTGCTCGACGCCGAGCGGGGCGGATTCTGCAGCATCCGTCCGACCGGTGCCGACTACGTGACACGTCAGCTGTACCTGCCCGATACCGCGATCCTGGTCACGCGCTTCATGACCGAGGCCGGCGTCGGAGAGGTGATCGACTTCATGCCGGTCGCCGATGGGGAGGCGACCGACCGGCACTGCCTGGTGCGGATGGTGCGCGTCGTGCGGGGAACGATGGAGTTCGAGGCCGAGATCCAGCCGCGATTCGACTACGGGCGGGTTCCGCACGAGATCGAGGCGGTGCCGGGCTCGGGCGTGAGGTTCTCGGCCGGCCAACAGTCGCTCACGGTGCACCGTGTCGGCGATCCCGTGATCCACGACTCGCGGCGGGCTGGGCATATCGAGCTCTCGGGCCAGGGCCTGAAGATCACCGGCACCCTCAATGCCGGCGAGATGACCGGGGTGATGCTCGAGTCGGGTGGAGTACCGCCGCAGAGGGTCGACGAGGACGAGCTGTTCGAGCGGTTCCAGGAGACGCGCCGCTTCTGGCGCGACTGGAACAACCGCTCGACGTACCGCGGGCGGTGGCGCGAGATGGTCGCCCGGTCGGCGATGACGCTCAAGCTCATGACCTACGCGCCCTCGGGCGCGCTCGTGGCGGCGCCGACGGCGGGGCTGCCCGAGCAGGTGGGCGGCGAGCGCAACTGGGACTACCGCTACACATGGGTCCGTGACGCGTCGTTCTCGGTCTACGCCCTGCTCGGCCTCGGCTACACCGAGGAGGCCGAGGCGTTCGTGCAGTGGCTGATGGACCGCATCCACGAGAGCGTCGGCGAGGCATCCGGACCGCTGAAGATCATGTACCGGGTCGACGGGTCATCCGACCTCGTCGAGGAGACGCTCGACCACCTCACCGGCTACCGCGGCTCATCGCCGGTGCGCATCGGCAACGGCGCCGCCGACCAGCTCCAGCTCGACATCTACGGCGAGGCGATGGATTCGATCCACCTCGCCGACACGCACGGGCTGCAGCTGCCGCACGCCGGCTGGGCCCAGATCACCGAGATGCTCGACTGGGTCTGCGACAACTGGGACACGCCCGAGGAGGGCATCTGGGAGACCCGTGGCGGCCGGCAGAACTTCACCTACGGGCGATTCATGTGCTGGGTGGCGCTCGATCGAGGCATCCGGATCGCCAGACTTCGAGGCAGGCCGGCCTCGATCGAACGCTGGACCGAGCAGCGAGACGCGATCTACGAGCAGATCATGACGAAGGACTGGCACGCCGAGCGCGGCGCCTTCGTACAGCACGACGGCACCGACGTGCTCGATGCCTCGCTGCTCGTGATGCCGCTCATGGGGTTCGTCGCCCCGCGCGATCCGATGTGGCTCTCGACGCTCGACGGCATGGACGAGGAGCTGGTCTCGGACAGCCTCGTCTACCGCTACAACCCGAGCGCCTCGCCCGACGGGTTGCGCGGCTCGGAGGGCACGTTCACGCTGTGCTCGTTCTGGTACGTCGACGCCCTCGCGCGGTCGGGACGCCTCGACGAGGCGCAGCTCGTGTTCGAGAAGATGCTGACCTACGCGAACCACCTCGGCCTCTACGCCGAGGAGATCGGGCTGACGGGGGAGCAGCTGGGCAACTTCCCGCAGGCGTTCAGCCATCTCTCGCTCATCAACGCGGCCGTGAACCTCGACTACCAGCTCGATCACGGATCGGGCTTCGTGGATCCGGTGCTGAGCAAGGGGCGCCGCATGACATGAACGCGGAATCGAGTGCAGCCGGCGCCGACGTGCTCGTGATCTTCGGGATCACGGGCGATCTGGCACGGGTGATGACCTTCCGGTCGCTCTACCGGTTGGAGGCGCGCGGCCTGCTCGAGTGCCCGATCGTCGGGGTCGCGGTCGACCACTGGACGATCGACCAGCTCGTCGATCGGGCGCGCTCGTCGATCGTCGGCGCGGGCGAGTCGCTCGACGAGGCGGTCTTCGGTCGCCTCGCGGCCCGGCTCGGGTACGTGCAGGGCGACTTCGCCGACGACACCACCTACACGCGCGTGGCGGCGGCGATCGGCGACGCGCGTTCGGCAGTGTTCTACCTGGAGATCCCCCCGAGCCTGTTCGCCACGGTCGTGAAGGGTCTCGCCGGCGCCGGCCTCACCGAGCGTGGCCACGGCCGCGTCGTCGTCGAGAAGCCGTTCGGGCACGACCTCGCGTCAGCCCGAGCGCTCGCCGCCGAGTTGCATCGGCATCTTGACGAATCGCAGCTGTTCCGCATCGACCACTACCTCGGCAAGATGGGTCTCGAGGAGATCGTCTACCTGCGCTTCGCGAACACGATGCTCGAGCCGGTGTGGAATCGCAACTTCGTCGACAGCGTGCAGATCACGATGGCGGAGGAGTTCGGAATCCCTGGCCGTGGCCACTTCTACGACCCGGTCGGTGCGCTGCGCGACGTCGTGGTCAACCACCTGATGCAGGTGGTCGCGGCCGTCGCGATGGAGGCGCCCGCCCACGGCGACGTCGGCACGATCACCGAGATGCAGACACTGCTCTTCCGTGCGATCGCCGACGCCGACCCGCGACACTATGTCCGGGGGCAGTTCGACGGGTACCGCGAGGTCGATGGCGTGGCATCCGACTCGACGACCGAGTCGTTCTGCGCGCTTCGGCTCGAGATCGAGAACTGGCGCTGGTCGGGCGTGCCGTTCTTCATCCGCACCGGCAAGTTGCTGCCGGTGACCGCCACGGAGGTGCGACTCGTGTTCAAGGGTCCGCCGAAGCTCGGATTCGGGTTGCGCGATGCGAGCAGTCGGCCCGACGAGCTCGTGATCCGGCTCGATCCGTCCACGGGCGTGCGCATCGTGCTGAACGCGCAGCGAGCGGATGCCCCGAAGCCCCGGTCGATCGAGCTCGATATGGAGTTTTCCGCCATGGGCGGCGAGGGGCCGACGCCCTACGAGGTGCTCCTCCTGGCCGCGATCCGCGGCATCCGCCCTCGGTTCACTCGGCAGGACACCGTTGAGGCCGCCTGGCGCGTGATGCAGCCGCTCATCGACACGCCGGGGCCGGTGCATCCGTACGAGCCCGGAACGTGGGGACCCACCGAGGCCGACGCGCTCGTGGCCGACCATGGCGGCTGGCGCCAGCCCTGGCTCTGATCGGATCGGTCGCCCGAACGCGGCGAACTACCGCGCCGGCGTGAGGTCGGAGCCCAGGCGCTGGAATAACCTCATCTTGCGCTCGATCACCGTGGCATCGGTCGGAAGATTCCAGAGGAACACGTGCTCAGTCGGCGCGTAGGTGAAGACGCGTGACGAGGTCACGACCTCGATCGCGTCGGCCGGCCGGCCGAAGAGGTCGGGGCCGGTGCGGGCCGACACGCGGGCGATGGCGCCGAGCGACTCACCGGCCTCGGTCGAGAGTATGCGGCCGCCATGGGAGTCGCGCAGGCCGCCCGCGCGCAGCCTTCGCAGTGGCGCCGGATCGCGCCCGTGGATGTTCGGCCAGCACACCTTGCAGCTCCGTACGACGGTGAGCTGTCGCGCGGCCTCCCGCGTGATGAGCGTGGGAAGCGCCGGCCGGTAGCGCGCGTCGGTCGACAGGCGGGAGCGACGTGCCTCCGTCCACTGCGCACTCCGGTCGAGGTACGGCTCCAGCACGGTGCACTCGAGACGGTGCAGCAACCGCTGCCGCGGCGACTGCATGTTCGTGACCGCGAACTCCGCGCCGTCGAGGAACGACGCGCGCAGGCTCGCGACCTCTTCGGCCACGACCTGGTCGATGAGCTCATCCAGCTCGAGCGGACCCATACGCGAACTCCATCCCGCCCTGAGGCGTCGGTGCAGATGAGGCGAATGTAGCTGCCGTGCGCGCTCTGTGGTCGCACGTCCACGATGACACGCGGTGCGGCCGCCTGGGCGGGTCGCCGTTGCACCCCGAACGGGTCTCAGGACGGGCACGGATGGCCCGGTCCGAGGCCGCCCCATCCCATGCTGTGGATAACTTCGGGGCGGGTCATCCGCTTCACCGCAAGATGGACGCATGTCGGATCCCGTGCGCACCATCGCCGAGCGTGTGCGCACGCGCGTGCTCCGTGAGGGAATCGATCTGGCCGGCAACGACGCGGTGACGTCGCGCTATGCCCGCGACGAAGTCCGGCGGTACAGCGAGCGTGCACTGACCGGGGCGCATGCGGGCCTCGGCGACGAGCACGGCACCGCACGCGATGTCGTGGCGTCGCTCACCGGCTACGGGCCGCTGCAACCGTTCTTCGACGACCCCGAGATCGAGGAGATCTGGATCAATGGCCCCACCCGAGTCTTCATCGCGAAGGGCGGCGTCTCAGAGCTGACGACGGTCGTGCTCTCCGATCGCGAGGTGCGCGAACTCGTCGAGCGCATGCTGCAGCACTCCGGCAGGCGCGTCGACCTCTCGTCGCCGTTCGTCGACGCCTCGCTGCCCGATGGGTCGCGGCTGCACGTCGCGATCCCCGATGTGGCACGGGCGCATTGGGCGGTCAACATTCGAAAGTTCCAGCAGCGCATCCGTACGCTCAATCGGCTCGTCGAGCTGGGTTCGCTCACCCCCACGGCGTCCGAATTCCTGCGCATGAGCGTGCTCGCCGGCGCGAACATCCTCGTCTCGGGCGCAACGCACACGGGCAAGACCACCCTGCTGAACGCCCTCATGTCGAGCGCTCGCAGCTCAGACCGCGTGGTGACGGTCGAAGAGACGTTCGAACTCGATGTCGACGTTCGCGACATCGTCGCGCTGCAGTGCCGCCAGCCCAATCTCGAGGGGTCGGGCGAGATCACGCTGCGGCGACTCATCAAAGAGGCGCTCCGCATGCGCCCCGACCGGCTGGTCGTCGGCGAGGTTCGCGAGGCGGAGAGCCTCGACCTGCTCATCGCGCTGAACTCGGGCCTTCCGGGCATGTGCACCATCCACGCGAACACCGCGCGTGATGCGCTCACCAAGCTCTGCACGCTTCCGCTGCTCGCGGGGCGCAACATCGACTCGTCGTTCGTCGTTCCGACCGTTGCGAGCTGCATCGATCTCGTCGTGCACCTCACGATCGATCGCTCCGGTGCGCGACGTATCGCCGAGATCGCCGCACCGACCGGAGCGTGCACCGGGGCGTCGGTCGAGGCCGACACGATCTTCGAGACGCTCGACGGCGTGCTCGTTCCGACCGGTACTCGCCCCGCTCGACTCGAGAAGTACCGCGCGCACGGGTTCGACCCCGATATGCTGCTCGGCGGGATCGCCCGATGAGTCTGGTGTTCGGAGCCGTGCTCGGGCTCGGCCTGCTGCTCGTCGCGGCTCCGTTCATGTGGCCGGCGCGTCGCCGGGATCGGAACGCATCGAACCTCGGCGCCGTCATTCACGGCGAGCTCGCGCTCGCCGGACTCGGCAGTGTGCCGATCGCGGTCGCACTCGCCGTCTCGCTGGCGCTCGCCGTGGTCGCCGCGGCGATCGCTCAGGCGGTGTTCGCCGTCCCGGTCCTGACGATCGTGGCCGGCGGACTCGGATTCGCGCTCATCCCCGCGCTCGTTCGTGCGCGCGCCGCCCGGCGCCGGGCCGCGAACCGCGCCGTGTGGCCAGACGTCGTCGACCACCTCGTGGCGTCCGTGCGGGCGGGCATGTCGCTCCCCGAGAGCGTCGGCGCGCTCGCCGAACTCGGGCCGACCGCGACACGAACCGCCTTCGCCTCGTTCGACCGCGAGTACCGCCGCACCGGCAACTTCTCGGCATGCCTCGACCGGCTGAAGGCCGACCTGGCCGACCCGGTCGCCGATCGAATCCTCGAGACGCTGCGAATGGCGCGCGAGGTGGGCGGCAGCGACGTCACCGCCGTGCTTCGAGGGCTCGCCGGGTACCTCCGTGAAGACGCATCGCTGCGCGCCGAGGTCGTCGCCCGGCAATCCTGGATCAGGAACGCGGCTCGACTCGGTGTCGCTGCGCCGTGGTTGCTGCTCGTCGTGCTCGCGAGCCGACGCGAAACCATCGTCGCGTACGACTCTCCCGCCGGTACCGCGCTCATCGTCGTCGGGCTCGCCGTCACCCTCGTCGCCTATCGCTCGATGCTCGCGCTGGGCCGACTCCCCGAGGAGCGCCGATGGTTCCGCTGAACGGGGTCGCTGCGCTCGGCGTGCTCTGCGGCGTGGTGCTGGGTCTGGGCCTCTGGCTCGTGCTGTCGACCCTGCCGCGCATCGGGCGGCCGCGACTCGCAGAGCGCGTCGCTCCGTTCATCACCGACATCTCGGCCGAGGCTCGCGTCATGGTCGCGCGCCGTTCGGCGGATCCGTCGCCCGTGCTCGGCCTCATCGTGGCACCGCTGACGCATTCGCTGCGCAACCTCCTGGCCGATTGGCTCGGCGGCAACGAGATCATCGCGAAGCGCCTTCGACAGGCCGGGTCGACCGCGAGCGTCGAGCGCTTCCGAGGGGAACAACTCGCGTGGGCGGCGGCGGGATTCGCGATCGCGGCGGCGCTCGCGGTGCTGGCACCATCGTTCGCGAGCATGCCGATGGTCGTGCGCGTTGCGCTGCCCTTCCTCGCGGCCGGGCTCGGTGCGGCGGCGCGCGACTGGCTGCTCGGTCGTCGCGCGAAGCGCCGGCTCGCACGAATCTCATCCGAACTGCCGACCGTGCTCGAGTTCCTGACATTGAGCCTCACCGCGGGCGAAGGAATGCTCGACGCCATCCGACGAGTCGCCGATGCCGGTGCGGGTGAACTGCCCCGTGAGTTCGCCGGAGTCGTCGCGGCCGTCGGCACCGGAGTGCCGCTCGGTCAGGCGCTCGCCGAACTCTGCGACGCGCTCGATCACGCCGCGCTCTCGCGTGCGCTCGATCAGGTGCTCGGCGCGCTCGAACGCGGCGCTCCGCTGGCCGCGGTGCTGCGATCCCAGGCGGGCGATGCGCGTGAGGCGGCGAAGCGCACGATCATCGAGCTGGCCGGTCGCAAAGAGATCGCCATGCTCGTCCCGCTCATCTTCCTGATCCTTCCCGTGACCATCGCCTTCGCACTGTTCCCGGGGTACCTGGTGCTGCAGGCGGGGTTCTGATGGCGGAGCCCACGAGGAACACCGGCCTGAAGCGATCAGGCCCCGACGAAAGGACTGCACATGCGAACGCCGATACGGGAGCGCCTGCTCGACGAACGGGGAGATGTCCCCGGCTGGGTGCTCATCACGCTCATGACCGCCGGACTCGTCATCGTGATCTGGGGGCTCGCGGGGCCGGCCCTGAGCGGCGTGTTCGATCAGGCCATCAGCCGCGTACTCGGATTCTGAGCGCTCGCGGGGACGAGGTGTCGCGCCTACGGAGGGCCCTCGACGATGAACGTGGTTCGGCCGTCGCCGAGTTCACGCTCGTCGGCGTCCTGCTCACCGTGGTCGCGCTCGCCGTCGTGCAACTCGCCCTCGCCCTGCACGTGCGCAACACGGTGCTCGATGCCGCCGCCGAAGGGGCGCGCTACGCCGCGCTGGCGGGGGCGGGGGAGCAGGCCGGAATCGTGCGCACCCGAGACCTCATCGGCACAGCGATCTCGACCGAGTTCGCCGGCGACATCACGGCGAGCCGCACGGCGATCGGGGGTGTTCCGGTCGTGGCGATCACGGTGCGGACAACGATGCCGGTCATCGGACTGCTGGGCTTCGCGCGCGGGCTGGAGGTGACCGGGCATGCGGCAGTCGAGACGCTCGATTGAGCGCGACACTTCGCCCGAGCGCGACGCTTCGATTGAGCACGGCGAGCGGGGGTCTGCATCCCTCGAGTTCCTCACCGTCGGCATGCTCCTGCTCGTGCCCATCGTGTACCTCGTGCTCGCACTGGCCTCCGTCCAGGGCGGTGCACTCGCGGTCGAGGGCGCAGCCCGACAGGCGGCGCGCATCGCGGTGCAGACGGGTGATCGCTCGAGCGCCGAAGCCGCCGTCGACCGGGCGGTGCGAGTGACGCTCGCGGACTACGGGGTCGACGCCGAAGCGGCATCCGTCGTCATCGATTGCCTGAGCGCGCGATGCGACGCGCCGGGGACGAGCGTTCGAGTCACGGTCGAGGCTCAGGTGCGCCTGCCGCTGGTGCCCGACGTGCTCGAACTCGGCCTGGTGGGCAGCGTGCCGGTCGAGGCGAGTGCGACGCAGACCATCTCCCGGTTCGCACGAGGCGGGTCGTGATGTCGCAGATGCGCGACCGGATGGGCGGTGGAGAGCAGGGATCGACCCTGCTCCTGACGATCTTCTTCTCGTTCCTCGGGCTCTCGCTCGTACTCGTCGTCGCCGCGGCGACGTCGCTCTACCTCGACCGCAAGCGGCTCTTCACCGTTGCCGATGGCGCCGCGCTTGCCGCAGCCGAGTCGTGGAGCCTCGATTCCATACGGGTCGACGGCGACGACCTCGCCTTCGACCTCGACGATGCCGACGTGCAGCGTGTCGCAGCCGACTACCTGAGCATGGCGGCGCACGAACTCGCGCACGTCGAACTCGTCGAGGCGTCATCCGCCGACGGCCGCAGCGCCACGATCACCCTGCGCGCCGTGTGGCACGCGCCGATCCACACCGAGCTGCTGCCGATCGCGGTGCCGATCGAGGTGACCGCGACCGCGCGGTCGGTGTTCCACTGATGCGCTCAGTGCTCCGGTCGCGGCACCACCGTCAGCACCCGCTCGATGAACATGTAGAACTCGTCCATGAAATTGCGCAGGAACGCGGCGGTGCCGTCGTTCGTCACCTCTCCGTCGTCGGTGATCAGCCCGGGTGTCATGTGGATGTACGCCTCAGGCGCGTTCATCTGCGGTGAGTCGCAGAACGACAAGACGCTCTTCAGGTTCTGCTGGGCCACCGCGGTGCCGAGGTGACCGGGCGACGCGCCGATCACCGCAGAGGGCTTGCGGCTGAGCGAGTTCTGCCCCCACGGACGGCTCGCCCAGTCGATGGCGTTCTTCAGGCCCCCCGGGATCGAGCGGTTGTACTCGGGGGTCACGAACAGGATGGCGTCGGACGACTTCACGGCCTGCTTGAACTCGCGAGCGACCGGCGGGTAGTCACCGTCGTAGTCGTAGCTGTAGAGCGGCAGGTCGCGGATCGCGATCTCGGTGAACTCGAGTCCGTCCGGCGCCAGGCGGATCAGCGCTTTCGAGAGGGTTCGATTGATCGATGCCGTGGCGAGACTGCCGACGAAGTAGCCGACGTTGTAGGGAGGCTCGTGTTCGATGATCTGGGCCATGTCACTGCCTTTCGCGGTTCCGGCGCGACGCTCGTCGTCGAGCGACGCGACGCGCGAACTCGTTGGACGGCGCGCGCAGTTCCAGTGTTCTCTCACGGAGCGCCGAAGTCACCCCCACCCGCGTCGCCGCCGAGGTACGTAGCGGGGCACGTAGCGCGCGAGCAGGCCGGCCCCGACGAGCCCGAGCACGCCCATGGTCGCGCTCGCCGCCGCGATCGACACGACGCTCGTGACCGCCGCGACGATGAGGGGTGCCGCCGCGGCGCCCGTGTCGGCGATGGTGCGATATGCGCCGAGGAACGGCGCCGGGTTCGCCTTCGGGGCGAGGTCGGCGCCGAGCGTGAGGATGACCCCGCTCGTGATGCCGTTGGCCACGCCGAAGAGCACCGCGACCACCGTGAACCACAGGTCGGCGGCCGGCACGTCGTGGGTGAGCGCGAGCACGAGATGCCCGGTCGCGAGCCCGATGAGACCCGGGATGGCGCCCCACAGCCGGCCGAACCGGTCCATGATCCAGCCGCTCACGTAGAACAGGGCGAAGTCGATCGTCGCCGACACGCCGATCACGATCGCCGCGATGTCGGCGGGCATGCCGATCGAGACGGCCCACAGCGGCAGGATGACGGTGCGACTCGCCCGGATCGCCGACAGCACGCCCACGCCCGAGCCGACGCGGGCCAGCACCCCGCGATGGGTCACGATCGCACGGAACACGCCGTGCGACGAGGCATCCGCTTCGGCCTCGCCGGCTGTCAGCCCGCGCTCGATGGTCTCACTGCCGTGAGCGGATGTCTCGCGCGCGAGCCGCGCAGCACCGAAGACGCGCTCGGGGTCGGGCAGCAGCAGGAGCACGACGACCACCGCGAAACAGCTGGCGACGAGCACCCAGAACACGGGCTCGGACGATCCGGTCGACGCGATGATCGCCGCGGCGACGAATGGGCCGATCGCCCACCCCGCCCGGAACACGCCCGCGAGCGTCGAGAGTGCGCGGGCACGGATTCGCGCCGGCACGTAACTCGTGAGGAACGCGTGGCGTGCGAGGCCGAACACGGCGGTGGCGAGCCCGAGCAGGAAGACACCGATGCCGAGCGCGGCAGGCGTGGGCGAGACCAGCGCGATGAGCACGCCGATGACGGCGAGCATCGCCGCCCCGATCATGGCGTTGCGTTCCCCGATGCGGGCGACGAGCCATCCGGCCGGAAGATCGCCGGCCAACTGGCCGACCATGAGCATCGCGGTGATGAGTCCCGCAAGCGCGAGTGAGGCGCCGCGGTCGGTCGCGACGACGGGGATGACGGGGATGAGCGCGCCCTCGCCGAGCGCGAACAGCAGGGTCGGCAGGAACGCGGGAAGGATGATCGAGCGCCACGAGAACGGGGGCGTCGCATCGGTCATCGGTTCGACGCTACACCCGCGGCGGCGGGAATCCTCAGCCGACGGTCCCGTGCTCGTACCAGCGCAGCACGCGCAGGGCGCGCAGGGTGTTCCAACGGCTCGGCTTGCCGTCGCCGTCCTCCATCGGGAAGTGAGTCCGCGCACGGTGGGTGTGCTGCAACGGCCACCGTCCGTCGGTGCGCCGTCGTTCTCGCACGAGGTCGATGGCCTCGCCGCACCGCGGGTCGGGTGGTGCTCCCGCGGCACGGAAGTACTCGAGCCCGCGGAGTACGTCGTAGTGCCACTGCGGTGGGAACGAGAACAGCCGCCAGGTCGGACTGACCACCGCGCCGGTGGTCAGCGAGCGGAACAGCCGTCGCTCGAGGAGGTACTCCTCGCCGCGAGTGCGTGCGGCGGCGATCACGGGATCGACGCCTGCCGACTGCTCGACCTGGAGCAGGCCCTCGAGCGCGAGGATCGTCGTGTTGAACGACGACCTCGTCGAACGCGCGGGCGACTCGCAGTTCCATCCGCCGTCGTCGAGCTGTTCGCCGAGCAGCCATTCCCGTAGGCGTTGCTGCTCGGGGCCGTGCTCACCGAAGTACGCGCCCAGCGCCACGACCATGCTGTTCACGCAGGTCTCGGTCTCGCCGGCGAAGTACGGACCGCTGCTCCTGCGCTGCCACCTCACGCCCTCGCGAACGCGCTCGACGGCGGCACGCGCCTGTGTCGAGGCGGGGTCGAGTCCGAGGAGTCGCAGCAGCAGCAGCGTGTACGTGGTCGAGATCCACTTCGGGGAGTAGGTGCCGCCGCCCCACTGCCCGTCGGCGCCCTGCAGTGCGAGCAGCCGCGCACCCCAGCCCTCGGTGGCGACGCGGGCGCGTTCGGCCGCGACCACATCGGCCGGCTCATCGGTGAGGTCGCGCATCACCTGCCAACGGATCGCCGGATCCGAGTCGAGCAACCACTCCGTGACGTCCACGACCACCTGCCTTCGGATGGTTCGATTCTGCCGTACAGCAAGCGCGACTAGGCTGGGAAGGCCATGTTGGAACTTGACCTTTCGCCCGAGATCGCCGCGCTGCGCTCCACCTTCCGCGACATCCGTGCCGTCGTCGACGTCGACGCCCTCGAAGCCGAGATCGCTCGCCTCTCAGAGCAGGCCGGCGCGCCCGACCTGTGGGACGACACCGAGCGTGCCCAGAAGGTGACGAGCGCGCTCAGCCACCGCCAGTCCGAGCTCGCACGCGTGAAGAGCATCGACTCGCGACTCGACGACCTCGAGGTGCTCATCGAACTCGCCAACGAGATGGGCGACGAAGACAGCGCCGCTGAGGCGCGCGTCGAGCTCGAGTCCCTGCAGAAGGCGATCGGCGACCTCGAGGTGCAGACCCTCCTCGACGGCGAGTGGGACGACCGCCCGGCCGTCATCACGATCCGCGCCGGCGCCGGCGGCGTGGATGCCGCCGACTTCGCCGAGATGCTCATGCGCATGTACCTGCGCTGGGCTGAGAAGCACAACTACTCGGCCACCGTCATGGACACGAGCTACGCCGAAGAGGCGGGCATCAAGTCGGCGACGTTCGAGATCGACGCCCCTTATGCCTTCGGCACCCTGAGCGTCGAGGCCGGCACGCACCGCCTCGTGCGCATGAGCCCCTTCGGCGCGGCCGGCAAGCGGCAGACGAGCTTCGCCGCCGTCGAGGTCATCCCGCTCATGGAAGAAGCGGGGGAGATCGAGATCCCCGAGAACGACATCCGCGTCGACGTCTTTCGCTCGAGCGGCCCCGGCGGCCAGTCGGTCAACACCACCGACTCCGCCGTGCGCCTCACCCACATCCCGACCGGCACCGTGGTCTCGATGCAGAACGAGAAGTCGCAGATCCAGAACCGCGCCGCCGCGATGCGCGTGCTGCAGTCGCGACTGCTCCTGATCCAGAAGGAGCAGGAGGCTGCACAGAAGAAAGAGCTGGCCGGCAACATCACGGCGAGCTGGGGCGACCAGATGCGCTCGTACGTGCTCGCCCCGTACCAGATGGTCAAAGACCTGCGCACCGACTACGAGGTCGGCAACCCGAGCCACGTCTTCGACGGCGATCTCGACGGCTTCATCGCCGCCGGCATCAAGTGGCGCAAGCAGAAGGCCGACGACTGAGCCCTGGTCGACGACACCGCGACCATCGCGTAGTCGGTCACCTCGTCACTGGAGATCGTCGGCGACGTGCAACGGATGACCCGGATCAAGCAGGATCGAAGAAGCACGCGGTGAAGGCCCCCCATAGTCTGAGATCGAAGCGCCGTGCAGCGCGGCGCCGCCGATGAGATCCAGCAGGGAGAAACCATGGCCGAGACGGACACCTCCGGTGGACTGAGCAAAGACGAGCGCGATGCGGTCAAGCAGCGCGCCAAGGAGCTCCGCGAGCAGGAGAAGGCCGGCAAGAGCCGCGCCGCCGGCGAGAAGGCGGTCTTGGACGCCATCGCCGCGCTGGAGCCCGAGGACAAGGTGCTCGCCGAGGGGCTCCACAAGGTCGTCGCCGAAGTTGCGCCCGACCTCGTTCCCAAGACCTACTACGGCATGCCCGGCTACGCGAACGGCGAGGGAAAGATCCTCGTGTTCATCCAGCCGGCCAAGAAGTTCAAGACGCGCTATGCGACCATCGGGTTCGAAGACCGGGCGAGCCTCGACGACGGCGACCTGTGGGCCGTGGGCTTCGCGATCCGCAACTGGACGCCGGCGGTCGAGCAGAAGGTCACCGAGCTCGTCCGCAGCGCGGTCAGCTGACGCCTCGGATTCCGGGGCCGCAGGCGCTGACCCGACGTGGGGGGGCGCCGCGAGCGTCCCCACCCTCGCGCGGTCGCGCGCTCGCGCTACGACGCCACCGCGAGCTTCGCCTCCGATCGCGCGCCCGCCGCCGCCACGAACGCCCGGATGAGCGCGATGCCCTCGGGATCGAGCCGTTCCTCGGGATGCCACTGCACCCCGAGGCAGAACGCGCCGTCGGCGGCCTCGATCGCCTCGATCACGCCGTCGGGCGCGCTCGCCGACGCCGTGAGTCCGTCGCCGAGCCGGTCGACGCCCTGGTGGTGGTGCGACGAGATCTCGAACTCGGCCTCGTGCGTGATGCTGCGCAACAGGGTGTCGGGGTGGATCGACACCGGGTGGGACGTGTGCTCGCCGTAGATGTCGCGGTGCGGGGTGAGATCGACGCGGTCGCCGAGGTGCTGCTCGAGTGTGCCGCCCAGCGCGACGTTCAGCACCTGCATCCCTCGGCAGGCACCGAGCACCGGCACATCCCGCTCGCGGGCGAGCCGCGTCAGGGCGATCTCGAGCTCGTCGCGTACGCGCAGCGGCGGGTCGTTCGACGGATGCGCGACGCTGCCGTAGAGCTCGGCGTCGAGGTCGCGCCCGCCGGGAAGGAACAGGCCGTCGATGAGGTCGATCAGGCGCTCGGGATCGTCGACGTGCACATCGACGCTCGGGAACAGGATGGGCGCCCCGCCTGCCTCCTGAACGGCGGAGACATACGTGTGCGAGATCGCGTCCGTGGGGATGTCGACCCACGCTCCGTAACTCGCGGACTTGCGATCGGCGACGATGCCGATGAACGGGACGCTCATCATTCCTCCCATGGTGCGCTCGGGCACCACCTTCAACCTACCGCCGCCGCAACCTGAGAATCGGGCGAGTCGCGGGCGCGAACAGCGCCGTGTTGCTTAGGCTCGATCCGAAATGATCCGATTCGACTCCGTCACCAAGGCCTATCCCGGTCAGTCCCGTCCCGCACTCAGCGACATCGGCGTGGAGATCCTCCGTGGCGAGTTCGTGTTCCTGGTCGGCGCATCCGGCTCGGGCAAGTCGAGCTTCCTCCGGCTCATCCTCAAAGAAGAGAAGCCCACGAGGGGCAAGATCCACGTGCTCGGCAAAGACCTGGGGTCGATCTCGAGTCGCAAGGTGCCCTACTTCCGTCGCGACCTCGGCGTCGTCTTCCAGGACTTCCGCCTGCTGCCGAACAAGTCGGTCTTCGAGAACGTCGCGTTCACCCTGCGGGTCATCGGCAAGTCGCGCGGCTACATCCAGTCGGCGGTGCCCGAGACGTTGAAGCTCGTCGGGCTCGACGGCAAGGGCAAGCGGATGCCCCATGAGCTGTCTGGTGGCGAACAGCAGCGTGTGGCCATCGCCCGGGCGATCGTGAACAAGCCGCAGATCCTGCTGGCCGACGAGCCCACCGGCAACCTCGACCCCGTCACGAGTGCCGGCATCATGACGCTACTCGAACGCATCAACGCGGGTGGCACCACGGTCGTGATGGCCACCCACGAGGCCGGCATCGTCGACCAGATGCAGCGACGCGTGATCGAGCTGTCCGCGGGCGACATCGTTCGCGACGAGCGCAGCGCCGGCTACGGCGCCTCCTTCGCCGAGACCGACGCTGAGCCGGCCCCGCCCGCCGAACGCCAGGTCGAATCCGAGTCCGACGCCGAAACCGAGACCCCATCCGCCCCAGAGCACGCGGGCGCCGCGGCGGCAGCTTCGACTGCGGTCGTGAAGAAGAAGCGCATGAAGGCGGCAGCTCCCAAGGTGACGACCGACGACATGCGCGAGGCGCAACCGCTCTACGTCGAACCCGAGGAGCGCGACGAGGTCACCGACGAGGCTGCCCGCATCACTGCGGCGGCCACCGCTGCGGTACCCGTCACGGCCGGGGGCGCCCTGGCCGACGATGCGGTGGCGGCGGATGCGAACCCGAATGGGGCGAAGACCGGGCCCGCGGCGTCAGCGCGCCTGACCCTCGCCGAGCGGCTGGGACTCCGGGCGCCCGGCGGGCCCCGCGAGGGCGACGACGACCAAGAAGTGGGGCCGACGAAATGAGGATCGGGCTCGTGCTCGGCGAGGCTGCGAACGGCCTGCGGCGCAACGCGTCGATGGTGGTCTCGGTCGTGCTCGTCACGTTCATCTCGCTCACGTTCGTGGGCACGGCCGCGCTGCTGCAGCTGCAGATCGCTCAGATGAAGAACTTCTGGTACGACCGCGCGCAGGTGGCGGTCTACCTCTGCACGACGGTCTCGACGGCCGCCGGGTGCACCGACGGCGAGGCGACCGAAGAGCAGAAGGCCGCCATCGAGGAGCAGTTGGGCTCCCCGATCCTGCAGCCATTGATCGACGAGTTCTACTTCGAGGATCACGAGCAGGCGTTCGCGAACTTCCAGGAGCAGTTCGAGGGCACACCCGCGGCCGATTACGTGACGCCCGAGGTGCTCAACGAGACGTTCTGGGTCAACCTGGTCGACCCGTCGGAGTCGGCGGTGCTCGTCGAGAGTCTCGCCGGGTTCGCCGGCGTCGAGCAGGTGTTCGACCAGCGCAACTACCTCGACCAGATCTTCGACGTGCTCAACGCCGCGAGTTACACGGCCATCGCCATCGCGGCGATCATGCTCGTCGCCGCGGCCCTGCTCATCGCCACGACCATCCGTCTCTCGGCGTTCTCGCGACGGCGCGAGCTCGGCATCATGCGCCTCGTCGGGGCATCCAATCGCTTCATCCAGACGCCGTTCGTGCTCGAGGGCATCTTCGCCGGGCTCATCGGGTCGCTGCTCGCGGGTGGCGCGGTCGTGGCGATCGTCTACTTCTTCGTGCAGGGCTACCTCGCCGACAACCTCTCGTTCACCTTCGTCGGGGTCAACGACGCGCTGCTCGTGGTGCCGTTGCTCGTCGTCGTCGGCGTGCTGCTCGCAGCCGTTTCTGCGGGCATCGCGATCACGAGGTACCTGCGGGTCTGAGCGGGCGAGAGGCCGAGTGGGCTAAAGTGGAAGGTCGTCCCCGGATGTCCCTGGGACGATCATTCATCGAATCGAGGAGTCCGTCGTGCCCAGGGAACGCGGTCAGAAGGTCGTCGCGACCAACCGCAAGGCGCGGCATGATTACACGGTCGAGGACACCTACGAGGCGGGCATCGTGCTCACCGGCACCGAGGTGAAGTCGCTGCGCGAGGGGCGTGCGTCGCTCGTCGACGGGTACGCGTTCATCGACGGCGGCGAGATGTGGCTCGATGCGGTGCACATCCCCGAGTACACCGAGGGCACGTGGAACAACCACTCGCCGCGACGCAAGCGCAAGCTCCTGCTGCACAAGCACGAGATCGTGAAGATCAGCCACAAGACGAAAGAGGGCGGCTACACCCTCGTTCCGCTGCAGATCTACTTCGCCGACGGCCGCGCCAAGGTCGAGATCGCGGTTGCCAAGGGCAAGCGCGAGTACGACAAGCGTCAGGCATTGCGGGAGCGTCAGGACAAGCGCGAGGCCGACCGCGCCATCGCGAGCCGGCGCAACCTCGGCGACTGACGCTCGTCGGGTTCCGGGCTGCCTCCCAGCCGTCCCGTCGGATGTCGCGGGTAGGCTCGACGCGATGAAGACCTCGACCCGCATTCCCGTCCCGGGCACCTACAACTTCCGCGATGTCGGCGGAATGCCGGCGCGCAACGGCCGGGTTCGAAACGGTGTGCTGTACCGGTCCGACGGCCTCTATCGCCTCGGCGAGGCCGGCCGTGCCGTGTTGCGCGAGCGGGGTGTCGGCGTCATCATCGACCTGCGCGACGAGAACGAATTGCGGTACATGCCCGACGACCTCGACGGGCTCGACGTCGAGGTGCGCCACCTGCCGGTGTTCGAGGGCTCGGGTGCGTCGCAGGGTGCCGGCGGCATCTCGCTCGACGCGCTCTACGAGCGCATCGTGACGCAGCACAGGTCCGTCGTTGTGAGTGCCCTCCGTGAGATCGCGAGCGCGGGCGAGCGCTCCGTCGTCGTGCACTGCACCGCGGGCAAAGACCGCACCGGCGTGGTCGTCGCACTGACGCTCATGGCGGTCGGCGTCGAGCGTGATGCCGTCGTCGACGACTACGCGCGCACCGAGGGCAACCTCGCCGGCGAGTGGCTCGAAGAGATGGTCGCCCTCGTCGGTCGCTACGGCGTTCCCGATACTCCCGAGTTGCGCGTGCTCATGGGCGGCAGTCCTCGAGAGGCCATCGAGGGCATGCTCGACACGGTCGAGCGGGCCCACGGCAGCACGCGCGAGTACCTGCTCGCGGCGGGGCTGTCGCTCGCCGAACTCGGCGCGCTCGAGGCATTGCTGATCGACGCGGGCTGAATCGGCCGGCGAGCGCTGCTACTGCGGTTCCGCCGCGAACCGAGCCTCGACGGAAGCCTCGATCACGAGCTTCGCCGGAGCGAACTCCGTGACCGGCCCGGCGATATCGGCGGCGGCGCGCATCGCGAACATCCGCTCGCCGCCGCCACCGCCGGGCGGCACCGGCTGCGCTGTGAGGAGCCCCGTGTCGGCGAGCTCGACCGGCGACGGCGCCCCGAGGCCGAGGGCGGCCGCATAGACCTGCGCCTTCGACACGGCGTCGGCGACGGCCCCGCGCTGGGCGAGTTCCTGCACGCGTCGTCGCGTGCCGTCGGTCAGTCGCCAGTCGATGCCGCCCATCGTGACGGCATCGCCGATCGTGACCCGGCTCACCCATTCGCCGAGCTTCTCGAGATCGGTGAAGACGACCTCGACCTCGGCGCTCGTCTGGTGCACCAACGGCAACTGCTTCCCCTCGGCGTTCCACGGCCGATGCGACCAGACCCGGAGCTGCCCCGCCGACCAGGTGTCGAGCGCGCCCGACGCCTCGAGCTCGCGCACCTCGGCGATGAGCCGGTCGTGAGCCTCCGCGGTGCGCCCGACTGCGACGTCGCGGTCGGGCGCCGAGGCTCCGATCGACAGCGCGACCGCGCCCAGCTCGGGTTCGATGCGCTCCTCTGCGGTGCCACGCACGGCGATGACGGTTGCCACATCGACCTCCCGGGTCATCCGCTCGGAATCGTGGACGGGAATGGCGGAGCGGGCGCGCCTGTTCTAGACTGTAAGGCCGGGTGGTTCTCGACTCAACTTGCGCCGCCCGGGTTCGGGTTCTGCCCGTCCTGATAATTCCACAGCGTGCGACAACGGCCCGTCAGGGTGCTCGATCTCGGGCGCTCGGCGACACATGGGGATGATCGGTTTCGACATCGTCTGCGAACCCACGAGAAGCGGGCCGAGGATTCAGGGTTATCTCGTTAACGATCTCTGAAAAACAATAACTGCCAATAAGACGCAGTCTGACTTCGCCCTCGCTGCTTAAGCGAGTCCGATAGTCCGTCAGCCCGGGTCTGTTCCCGCCCCGGTCGCTGGCGTCATCTAGGGAACTGGCTGCGTGTCGTCGCCTGAGCGACACGTGGGACTTTCTTCAGGCTGGGCTCGTCGACTTGGGTGCCTGTGGCAAAGGTCGGAGCCGAGCAGAACGCTTGCACAGGATGCGCCCGGAGAAGGCGTGGAATCACAGCGATGGACGGGGGTTCAATTCCCCCCATCTCCACAGAATGCCAGTCGGAGCAACGCTCCGTCGGCTGAGCCGTTGTCGTACGACGTGGAACGAAGGCCGCCCCGATCGGGGCGGCCTTCGCCATGTCGAGGGCTGCCCGAGCGTCACGCCCGCCCGGCGTCTCCGAGGAGTGCGAGCACGACGTCGTGCAGCCGCCCGTTGGTGGCGAGCGAGCTGCCGTGCCACGGACCCGGTTCGCCGGTGATCGAGGTGAACCTGCCGCCCGCCTCTTCGACGATCGGCACCAGCGCCGCGAGGTCATAGGGCTTCACGTCGAACTCGCCGGTGATGTCGATGAGGCCTTCCGCGAGCAGCATGTACGACCAGAGGTCGCCGTAGGCGCGGTCGCGCCACACGTGTTCCGACAGGGTCAGGAGCTGATCGAGGTAGCCGGCATCGCGCCACTGCGCGAGGCTCTGGAAGCTCAACGCCGCGTCGGCCAGGTCGGACACGCCCGAGACGCGCAGGCGTCGTGCCCCCGGAGCTGCGCCCGACGGGACATCCGACCCTTCGGGGCTCTCGACGCTCTCACCGAGTTCGGCCGACGAGGCCGTCGTCCACGCGCCCATGCCGGTCGCCGCCCACCAGCGCCGTGCCATCGCGGGCGCCGAGGCGACACCCACGACGGGGACGCCGTCGATCGCGAGCGAGATGAGGCTGCCCCACACGGGTACGCCTCGAAGGAAGTTGGCCGTGCCGTCGATCGGGTCGATGATCCACTGCCGCGTGGAATCGCCCGCCGTGCCGAACTCCTCCCCGAGGATGCCGTCGCCGGGGCGCTCGGCCGCGAGCCGGTCGCGGATCACCCGTTCGACGGCGAGGTCGGCCTCGGTGACGAACGAGCGATCGGGCTTGGTGCGGATGTCGAGATCGACCGCGCGGAACTTCGACAGCGAGACGGCGTCGGCGAGATCGGCGAGTTCGAGGGCGAGGGCGAGGTCGTCGGCGAGCGGGCTCATGCCCTTCAGCGTACGCTGAGCGCTTGCCGCTCATCCGGGCCAGCCGTATCCGACGACGCCCCCGAGGTGTATCGTGCTGGCATCCCCGGCTGAGACCGGGCATGCAGAAGGCGAACCGACGGTGACGACCGATGCGTGGGGCGAGCGTGGCAGGGTGGCGCGCCTTTTCAGTGTGCTCCTGGGCGTGCTCGTCGCCGTGCTGCTCGCAAGCTCACCCTCGTTCGATGCCCCCGGTGCCGTCGCCCTCGTCGTCGAGCAGCGGGTGCTGCCCGGCGAGGCCGAACCGCTGAAGGGCGAAGGTCGCGACCTCAAGAAGGATGGTCGCGACCAGAAGGAGCATTCCCGCGACCATCGCGACATCGCGAGCGACGAC
This sequence comes from Agromyces humatus, assembly GCF_021228295.1. Lineage (GTDB taxonomy): Bacteria > Actinomycetota > Actinomycetes > Actinomycetales > Microbacteriaceae > Agromyces > Agromyces humatus. The sequence continues at coordinate 82,668 of NZ_JAJQPD010000006.1, read as the reverse complement.
GAGTCCGGAAGCCCCGATGCGGGCATCACCGTCGTCGCCTCGGCTGCCGCCGGCGCCGCGATCGGTCGAAGCCGGGTGCTGCGCACGGCTGTGCGCGCTCGGCCGGCACGCGGCCCCCCGGCCAGGTGATCGTCGCTCGCTCGCGAGCGACGGCGCGGGGTCGACCCTCAACCCCGAGGGACCCTCATGTCCCCCAAAACGAGGGTGATTCACTGTCGAAGCATTGACGCTCTGTCTTGGTGCGCCCTAAAAAAGGCATTGGTGAGGGACTCTCGACCCGACATGCCCTTGCTGGAGCACGACGACCCGCCGCGCCTCCGTCGATCAGTTGGTCACACGTCAGACCGATCTGGAGGCAGAGCAATGAAGCTATCCGCACCGTCGTATCCGGCACTCGCACTCGACGACGAACGCCCCGGCCGGCTCCGCCGGATCGCGATCGCCATGCTCACCGCCATCCTGTTGGTGGCGAGCATGCTTTCGCTCCAGGCGTTCGCCACGACGACTCCGGCGGCTGCGGTCACCGACGAAACCCCTGCGTTCGTCCTCAACCAGAACGACCTCGAGTTCATCCTCCGGCAGATCCAGATCTCCGAGGCGCACGCCGCCGGCAACCCGCTGCGCTGCGCCTCCGACACCGACCTGTCGGGCAAGTGCGTGAACGGCGACTCGCGCACCCTCGGTGTGCGCACCGTCGACGGATCCGAGAACAACCTGCTCGTCGGGCGGGCGGAGTTCGGTGCATCCGACAATGCGTTCCCGCGGCTGCTCACTCCCGAGTGGAGGCAGGCCGACCCGCAGCCCGCCGGTGCACCCGACCCGGGCGACACCTCGATGTGCGCCGACCCCGCGACGACCTGCTACGAGCAGACCGCCGGCGACCACATCGTCTACGACGCGCACCCGCGCACCGTCTCGAACCTCATCGTCGACCAGACCGTGAACAACCCGGCGGTCGTCAACCAGCTCGACGCGGGCACCGGAATCCGGGTCCCCGGCACCGACCGCGTGAACATCCTGAACACCGCGCCTGACGAGGGGCTCTCGGCGCCGTTCAACACGTTCATGGGCTTCTTCGGCCAGTTCTTCGACCACGGTCTCGACCTGGTCGACAAGGGCGGCAACGGAACGATGATCGTCCCGCTGCAGCCCGACGACCCGCTGTACGTCGAGGGGTCCGCCACGAACTTCCTGACCCTGACCCGTGCCGACCGCATCGAGGACGCGAACGGCGTTCCGACGACCGAGCACCACAACATCACGAGCCCGTTCATCGACCAGAACCAGACGTACACGTCGCACCCGTCGCACCAGGTGTTCCTACGCTGGTACAACGCCGACGCCACGTCGAACAACGGACTGTTGCTCGAGGGTGTGCTCGCCGGCGGCGAGCGCGGCGGTCTCGCGAGGTGGAACGACGTCAAGGCGCAGTCGAGCAGCGTGCTCGGCATCGAGCTCACCGACGCCGACGTGCTCGACGTGCCGCTGCTGCTGACCGACCAGTACGGGCACTTCGTCCCCGGTGCAGAACGCGGCCTCCCGCAGCTCGCCGTGGCCGACGCGACCGCGCCGAACGGCTTCGTCTGGGTCGAGGGAGACACGGCGAACCCGATCTCGACCGTCGATGCGCTCGGCATCGGCCACGCGTTCCTCGACGACATCGCGCACGGTGCAACGCCCGTGCTCGACGCCGACGGCAACCTCATCCCGCTGTACGACGAGAACGGCAACCCGATCACCCCGAACGACCCGCTGCTCACGGGCTACGACAACGTCGCGCTCGGTGAGCACTTCGTCGCGGGCGACGGGCGTGTCAACGAGAACATCGGCCTCACCGCGGTGCACCACGTGTTCCACGCGGAGCACAACCGCATGGTCGACCAGATCGAGTCGCTGCTGAGCGGCGCGATGCCACTGCTCGAGAGCACCGACCCCGACCTCGAAGGTCACACGATCGAGGAGTTCGCGAACGCGTTCCGCGGCGAGGCGCACGCCTACCCGTCGCTGAAGGCGGGTGAGGCGCTCCCGCAGCCTGAAGACGACGACTGGACATACGAGCAGCGGCTCTTCCAGGCGGCGAAGTTCGCGACCGAGATGCAGTACCAGCACCTCGTGTTCGAGGAGTTCGCGCGCAAGGTGCAGCCGGCGATCGACGAGGTCGTCTTCAACGAGAACAGCTACGACGCCTCGATCAACCCGGCGATCTTCGCAGAGTTCGCGCACGTCGTCTACCGCTTCGGCCACTCGATGATGACCGAGGAGATCGGTCGTGCACCGGTCGCGGGCGGAACCACGGACTTCACGGATGTCGCATTGCTCGACGGGTTCCTGAACCCCGACCTGTACGACCACGACGGCACCCTGACCCCCGAGGAGGCTGCGGGCTCGATCATCCAGGGCACGACGGCGATTCAGGGCAGCCAGATCGACGAGCACGTCGTCGACGTGCTGCGCAACAACCTGCTGGGCCTGCCGCTCGACCTGCCCACCCTCAACCTGCTGCGCGGCCGCGATGTCGGCGTTCCGCCACTCCAGGAGGCGCGTCGCACGTTCTTCGCGGCGAGCAACGAGCCCAGCCTACGGCCGTACACGAGCTGGTGGGACTTCGGTGCGAACATCAAGAACGGCGACAACTTCGGCCGAGGCGGCAGCAACGCGTCGCTCGTGAACTTCGTTGCGGCCTACGGCACGCACGACACGATCGAGGCTGCGGTCACGCTCGAGGAGAAGCGCAACGCCGCTGCCCTGCTCGTGAACGGCGCGCCGCTCGGCGAGGAGTTCATCCAGCGGTACGCGGGCAGCGACCGTTTCCACACGGCCGGGCTCGTCGCCGGACGGCACTTCGCAGCGCCGGTTCCGGTGGCGTACATCGTCGCGGGAATGAACTTCCCCGATGCACTCGCCGGTGGCCCGGTTGCCGCGAAGAACGGCGGGCCGATCCTGCTGGCCGGACCGGTCGACACGGGCGAGATCCCGCTCGCGACGCTGCAGGCACTGCTCACGCTGCAGCCTGAGCGGATCGTCGTGCTCGGCGGCCCCGGGGTCGTCGGACCGCGGACGATCACGGCGCTCAACCAGGTGTCCGTGACCGACGCTCCCGTGACGCGCATCTTCGGCGCCGACCGGTTCGCGACGGCAGCGAACATCGCGACGGCGGAGTTCACCTCGCCGGTCAACCGGGTGTTCATCGCCAACGGGCTGAACTTCCCCGACGCACTCGCGGGTGCCGCGGTCGCAGCACGCGACGGTTCGCCGATCCTGCTGGTTCGGCCCGGGTCGCTGCCCCCCACCACGGCCGCGGCGCTGAACGCGCTCGACCCGGAGGAGATCGTCGTACTCGGCCAGACGGGCGCGGTGTCGGCCGCCGTGGCGACACAGCTCGGCAACTTCACGACGGGTGACGTCGTGCGGGTCGGCGGCGCCGACCGGTACGCCACGGCACTGGCGATCAGCCAGCGGTTCTTCCCCGACGGAGCCGACCGGGTGTACGTCGCGACCGGGGCGAACTTCCCCGACGCGCTCGCCGGCAGCCCCGTCGCCGGGATCAACTCGGCTCCGCTGATCACTATCCCGCCGACCGGCCTCACGCCCGCGATCCGGGCCGAGCTCGCACGGCTCGCTCCGCAGTCGATCCACATCCTCGGCGGAACCGGCGTCGTCACTGCGGCGACCGAGCAGGCACTCGCGGAGTTCGCACCGGTGCAGCTGGAGCCGCCGGCCGACCGCGACGACTTCATGTTCTCGCGCGGCGCGTACGCCAACGTGGGCGGCGAGACGGTCACCGGTCTCGAAACCGTCGACTTCTGGATGGGCGGCCTTGCAGAGCGGCTCAACCCGTTCGGCGGCATGCTCGGCTCCACGTTCAACTTCGTGTTCGAGAAGCAGCTCGAGAACCTGCAGTTCGGTGACCGGTTCTACTACCTGTTCCGCAACCAGGGCCAGCAGCTGTTCGCCGCACTCGAGGGCAACACATTCTCGGACATGATCCAGCGGAACACGGATGCCTCGAATCTGCCGGCCGACATCTTCGCGCTGCACGACCCGATCCTCGACCTCGAGAACCTGCCGAACCCGCTTCCGGCCGGACTCATCCAGGAGGACGACGGCACGTGGCGCTGGGATGGCGACGAGCACCTCGAGCTCCACGCCACGCCGGGCGACGACCGCATCCGCGGTGATGAGGGCGACGACGCGCTCTGGGGCTATGACGGCAACGACGTCATCGAGGGCGGCGCCGGTAACGACGCGCTCGTCGGTGGGCTCGGCGACGACATCCTCACCGACGCGTTCGGCGACGACAACATCAAGGGCAAGCAGGGCAACGACGCGATCAACTCCGGTCCCGGCGTCGACCTGGCCATCGGTGGACTCGGCGACGACTTCATGATGGGCGGCGACATCGAGAACACGGTGTTCGCCGGCATGGGTGACGACGTCTACCTCGGAACGACGGGCCGCTCGTTCGTCTTCGGCGGCGAGCAGAACGACTGGATCGAGGGCTCGAGTCATGCCGACCTGCTGCAGGGCGACAATGCCGACCAGTTCCAGAACGACACGCTCGGCGGCAACGATGTCGTCATCGGCGGGTTCGGCAACGACGACATCGAAGGCGAGGGCGGCGACGACATCCTCGTCGGCAAGGCCGTCGGCACCGATCGTCACCTGGGCAACCTCGGGTGGGACTGGCTGACCTACTACGGTGAGCCGGGCAACGCAGTGGCGGACTTCTCGATCGACTTCGTCTTCCAGCACAACAACCCGCTCCTGTCGCGGTTCCACCACCTCGAGGCACTCTCGGGCGGTCAGGGCAACGACACGCTGCGCGGTGCGTTCAAGGCTCCGGACGACTTGGCCGAGAGCGAGATCCCGCTCACGAAGGCCACCGAGGAGAGCCTGATGCTCATCGACGGTCTGACGGCGCTGCTGCGGCCGGCCGGCGCACCGTTCGACTACGCGGCGCCCTTCCTGCGGGGCACTCCTGAGAGCGACACCGACGGCGTCCACGAGCTCATCATCGGCGGCGTCGGCAGCGACCTCGTCGAGGGCCGGGGAGGCAACGACTTCCTCGACGGCGACGCGATGCTGCGGGTGCAGCTCGTGCATACCCCGACCGGTGAACTCTTCGACAGTGCCGCCCAGGTGCAGGCGAGGGTGTTCTCGGGTGAGATCAACCCGGGCGACCTCGACATCGTCCGTGAGATCGTCATCGACGAGACCGACGCGGCCGCATCGAGCGACACGGCGTTCTACAACAACCCGGCGGAGGCGTACGAGATCACGGCGCTCCCCGACGGGTACTGGCAGATCGCCCACACGCTCGTCGCCGAAGCCGAGGAGTCCGACGGCACCGACGTGATCCGTGGCTTCGAGGTGCTGCAGTTCGCCGACGGGTGCGCGACGATCAACGCTGCAGGCGACGGCTGGGATGAGTGCGAGGTCACGGCTGAGCTCGCGCTCTCGACCGACAGCCCGATGGAGGACGAGTCGCTCACCGCGACGCTCGTCGCACCGGGAACGACCGACCCGATCGACCTCACCGGCCTCACCAACGCCACGTACACGTGGTGGGCAGGCGAGGGCGAGGGTGGCGTGATCAGCGAGTGGGAGCAGCTGACCTCGGTCGCGGTCCCGGCGGGTCAGCCGATCAGCCCGGTGACGTTCACGCCAGGTGATTCGGCGGTCGGGTTCGTCCTGCGAGCGACGGTCACCTACCAGGACGCGACCGGCGTCACCCACATCGCGACGTCGCAACCGACGACGAACGCCGTGGGCAACGTCAACGATGTGCCGACCGCTCCGGTGATCATCGTGTCGCCGAGCGGCCTGCTCACCGTGCAGGCACCGCTCGACGGCGACGGGTTCAACGAGGACGATCCCGGATTCACCTACCAGTGGTTCCGTGATGGCGTCGCGATCGACGGGGCGACCAACTCCACCTACACGCCGGTGGCAGCAGACGCCGGGACGGCGATCACCGTCCAGGTCACCTACACCGACCTGTTCGGCACCGTGGAGAGCCCGACGTCGGCAGCGTACTCGCCGCCGGTCTGATGATCGGGTGAGTCATCGGGGTGCGGGGTCTGCGTTGCAGGCCCCGCACTCCGCTTCCCCGGTATATGGTCGGCGCAGCGCAGAGAGGCGCCGTGTCGAGACGTCGAAAGGGTGTCCCATGAAGACCCGAACCCGCCCGCAGGCCGCCCCACCGGCCGCGAGGCCCGATCGACCGCACCGCTGGGTGCGCATCGGGGTGCCCGTCGTGCTCACGCTCGCCTGGATCGTCGTCTTCCTCGTCGGCGGGCGCATGTTCAGCCAGCTCGGCGAGCTCTCCACGAACGATCGGGTGCAGTTCCTGCCCGCAAGTGCCGAGTCGACGCGGGTGAACGAGCTGCAGCGCGAGTTCGCCCTCGAAGGCGTGACGTACGCGGTCGTCGTCTTCGAGCGCGAGACGCCCATCGATGATGCGACCGAACTCGCTCTCGAACGGGCGGTCACCCGGCTGCCGGCGATCGATGGCGTCCGCTCGTTCAACGCGACGCCCATGATCGTCTCCGACGACGGCTTGGCTGCCGAGCTCGTGATCCCCGTCGCCTCGGCCGGCGAGATCGACGAGTCCGTCGCCGGGTTGCGCGCGGGGCTGCTGGCCCTCGTGCCCGAGGACACGGCGGTCTACGTCACCGGACCGGCGGGATTCGCGAGCGACATCATCACCGCGTTCCAGGGCATCGACGGGCTGCTGCTGCTCGTCGCCCTCGCCGCCGTGCTGCTCGTGCTCATCATCGTGTACCGGTCGGTCATGTTGCCGATCATCGTGCTCGTGACCAGTCTCTCGGCCTTGTGCGGCGCGGTGCTCGTCGTCTCAGCCCTGGCTCGCAGCGGGGTCATCCTGCTCGCCGGTCAGACGCAGGGCATTCTGCTGATCCTGGTCGTCGGGGCGACGACCAACTACGCACTGCTCTACGTATCGCGCTACACCGAGGCGCTCGCGCGACGCGATTCGCGGTGGGATGCGACGCTCGAAGCGCTCAAGGGTTCGTGGCAGCCGATCCTCGCGTCGGGCGCGACCGTGATCGTCGCGCTCATGGTGCTGCTCTTCAGCCAACTCGATTCGAACCGCACGCTCGGTCCGGTCGCCGCGATCGGCATCGTGTTCGCGCTGCTCGCGGCGTTCACGCTGCTTCCGGTGCTGCTCTTGTGGGCTGGTCGCGCCGCATTCTGGCCACGACACCTGAAATCCGTCGCCACCGACCCGACGCATGCCGACGTGCTCGAGGGAGTGGGCGTCTGGGCGCGACTGGCACGGACCATCGCCCGCCGACCGCGCGCGGTCTGGGTCGTCGCGACGCTCCTGCTCGCGGTCATGGCGCTCGGCCTGACCCAGCTACGCGCCGACGGATCGCCGTCGAGCGAGTACGTGCTCGGCGAGTCGCAGGCGCGTGACGGGCTGCACGTAATCGCCGAACACTTCCCCGCAGGTGCCGGCACGCCCGCGATCGTGGTGTCGGACGTCGACACGATGCTCGAGGCCACGGCGACCGCGCTCGAGGTCGACGGGGTGGACTCGGTGCGCATCGCGACGCTCGGAGGGCCGACACCGATCACCCCAGAGGGGGTTCAACCGTTCGCCGAGGGCGCGGGCATCGCCCTCGCACCGATCGTCGTCGACGACCGGGTGCTGCTCGAAATGACGCTCACGTCGGCGGCCGACACGACGGATGCCGAGGCGAGTGTGATGGAGCTGAGGTCGGCGCTCGATGCCCTGAGCAGCGACATCCTCGTGGGCGGCCAGACCGCGATCGACGTCGATGGCAACGAGGCTGCCATCGCCGATCGTACGCTCATCATCCCGCTCGTGCTCGTCGCGATCCTCGTCGTGCTCATGGTGCTGCTGCGCGCTGTCGTCGCACCGCTGATCCTGATCGGCAGCGTCGCCCTCTCCTACGCGGCCGCGCTCGGTTTCTCGGCCGTGATCTTCAACACGGTGTTCGGGTTCGGCGGAGCAGACCCCACGGTGCCCCTGTTCGCATTCGTCTTCCTCGTCGCGCTCGGGGTCGACTACAACATCTTCCTGATGACGCGCGCTCGCGAGGAGGCGTTCGCGCATGGAACTCGACGTGGGTTGCTGCGCGCCCTCGTGTTGACCGGGGGCGTGATCACCTCGGCGGGCATCGTGCTCGCAGCGACCTTCGCCGCCCTGGGTGTGTTGCCGCTGCTCTTCCTGACTCAGATCGCGTTCATCGTGGCGTTCGGCGTGCTCCTCGACACGTTCGTAGTTCGCACGCTGCTCGTGCCTGCACTGGCGTACGACATCGGGCCGGGGATCTGGTGGCCCGGCGCGCTCTCGCGTGACGCGTCTCGCGAAGCCGAAACGGACCTCGTTGTCCGGTAGTTGAGCGAACCTCACATTGTCCCCCAGTACGGGGGGAATTTGGTTTCTGCATCTTGAGCATGACTCGATAACGGGGTTAGAACTGGCGCAGTGGCCGGTTTCATGCGCCGACCATTGCGGGATCCCGGCAGCGACGTCGGGGCACCGGGTGGGTTCATTCCGGCGGATCCGTCAGGGCCGCCACGTCTCAAGGAGCGCCCCGTGAGTACTCGAACTGCCCTACCAGCCGCTGACGGTCTGCGTGACCCGAGGCGACTGTGGCTCGTGGCGATCGCCATGATCACCGCGATCGCAACCCTCCTGATCGGCAACCTGACGTCGCCATCGAGCGCACCACCGGCGTTCGCCGCCACCGACGACGATCCGGCCTTCGTGCTCACCCAGAACGACCTGGAGTTCATCCTCCGACAGATCCAGGTCTCGGAGTCGCACGCGGCCGGCAACGCGATCCTGTGCGCGCCGACGCCCGCCGAACCGCGCAAGTGCGCGGCGACGGACTCGAAGCCCACGGGCCTTCGCACCGTCTCCGGCGAAGAGAACAACATCAACCCGAACCTCGCAGGCAGCCAGTTCGGCGCCGCCGACGTCGCGTTCCCGCGGCTCGTCCCGGCGTACTGGCGACAGGCCGACCCGGCGGTCGCATCCCTGGGATTCCCGGCCAACACCCCGGCGCAGACCGCGATGTGCGCAGCCGGCACGACCTGCTACCAGCAGACCGACGGCGTCGTCTACGACTCCGACCCCCGAACGGTGAGCAACCTCGTCGTCGACCAGAACATGACCAACCCCGCGATCCAAGACGCGGTCGCAGAGGGATTCGCATCCGAGGTTCCCGGAATCGACGGCCGCGTGGTCACGCCGAACACCGCCCCCGATGAGGGACTTTCGGCGCCGTTCAACACCTTCATGGGCTTCTTCGGGCAGTTCTTCGACCACGGCCTCGACCTCGTCGGCAAGGGCGGGAACGGCACGATCGTCGTGCCCCTGCAGCCCGATGACCCACTGTTCGTCGCGGGCTCGCCGACGAACTTCATCACCCTCTCGCGGGCGACGCGGGTCGAAAACGCGGCGGGCAACCCGACGACCGAGACCAAGAACATCACGAGCCCGTTCATCGACCAGAACCAGACCTACGCGTCGCACCCGTCGCACCAGGTGTTCCTGCGTGCGTACACGCTCGTCGGCGGCGAACCGCAGGCGACCGGTCACCTGATCGAGGGCGTCACGGGCGGCATGGCCCAGTGGCGCGATGTGAAGGCGCAAGCCAATGACGTCCTCGGCATCCAGCTCACCGACGCCGACCTGCTCGACATCCCGCTGCTGGCGACCGACGCGTACGGCAACTTCATCCCCGGCGCGAACGGCTACCCGCAGTTCGTGGTGGCCGACGCTGCAGGCGTCACGTCGCTGGTGCCCGCCGGCCCGGGCGGAGTCGCGGTACCCGACAACGCCGTCGGCACGGGGCACGCGTTCCTCGACGACATCGCGCACGGCTCGACTCCCGTCGTCGACGCGAACGGCAACCTGCTGCCGCGGTTCGACGCGAACGGCGACCCCATTCTCGACGGCAACGGCCAGCCGGTGCTCACGGGTTACGACAATGCGACGCTCGACGAGCACTTCATGGCCGGTGACGGCCGTGTCAACGAGAACATCGGCCTGACGGCGGTTCACGCGGTCTTCCACGCCGAGCACAACCGCATGGTCGGTCAGATCGAGGACGTGCTCAACGGCCTGCGGCCCGAGTTGCTCAACCCCGAGTCGGCGGCCGACGACGGTGTGCGTCAGGCGTTCAGCGACGCCTTCCACGGACTGCCGCACAACTACACCGTCGACGCGAAGGCGGGCCATGAGCTGCCACAGCCCGAGGCCGACGACTGGACGTACGAGCAGCGACTCTTCCAGGCGGCGAAGTTCGCGACTGAGATGCAGTACCAGCACCTCGTGTTCGAGGAGTTCGCTCGCAAGCTCGCCCCCGTGGGTGAGATCGTCGGAAACGAGAACGGCTACAACAACTCGCTCGACCCGGCGATCTTCGCCGAGTTCGCGCACACGGTGTACCGGTTCGGCCACTCGATGATGACCGACACGATCGGACGCACCGCGGTCGACGCGACGACGAGCGGTGCTCCGCCGACGCAGTTCCAGGATGTCCCATTGCTCGAGGGATTCCTGAATCCCGGGCTGTACGACAACGGCGGCACGGTGCCGGCCGAAGAGGCAGCCGGTTCGCTCATCAACGGCATGACCGCGGCGAGGGGCAGCCAGATCGACCAGCACGTGGTCGACACGCTGCGCAACAACCTGCTCGGTCTGCCGCTCGACCTGCCGTCGCTCAACCTGATGCGTGGCCGCGACACCGGCGTGCCGCCGCTGCAGGAGGTGCGCCAGACGCTCTTCGAGCGCACCGGCAACGCAGTGCTCGAACCGTACGCCGACTGGAGGGACTTCGGAGCGAACATCAAGAACGGAGACAACTTCGGTCGTTCGACGAGCACGGCGTCGCTCATCAACTTCGTGGCGGCGTACGGCACGCACCCGACGATCATCGCGGCCGACACGATCGACGAGAAGCGCAATGCGGCGTCGCTGATCGTGGACGGCCAGCTGCAGGGCGAGGACTTCTTCGCTCGACTCGCCGGTGCGAACCGGTTCGAGACGGCGGCGAGGATCAGCTTCGACACCTTCCCGACCCCGCCCGCCGACGGACCGGGGATCCCGGTCGCCTACATCACCAACGGCCTCAACTTCCCCGACGCCCTCGCGGGCGGCGTGGCAGCGGCGGCCGAGGGCGGACCGATCCTGCTCACCAACGCGAACACTCCGGGTGAGATCGGAGCAGCCACGGCCGGCGAGCTCATCCGCCTGCGTCCGCAGCGCATCGTCGTGCTCGGCGGTACGGGAGCGGTGTCGACGGCTTCGCTCACCGCGCTCGCCAACTACACCGACGGCCAGGTCGTACGCATCGGCGGATCCGACCGGTTCGCGACGGCGGCGCAGATCGCCCAGGGATTCGCGGCCCCAGGCGTTTCGCGGGTGTTCATCGCCAACGGCCTGAACTACGCGGACGCGCTTGCGGCATCCGCCGTAGGGGCACGCGACGGATCGCCGATCCTGCTCGCCACCCCGACCACGCTCCCGCAGGCCACGAGGAACGCGCTTGCGGCGCTCGATCCTGCACAGATCGTGATCGTCGGCGGCACCGGTGCCGTCAGTTCGGGAGTCGCGAACGCGCTCACGGCGTACGGTCCGGTCACGCGGGTCGCGGGTGCCGACCGGTATGCGACCGCGGTCGCGATCAGCCAACGGTTCTTCACCTCGGCTGAGCGCGTCTACATCGCGACCGGCACCAACTTCCCCGACGCCCTCGCGGGCGGCGTGGCGGCTGGGCTGAACAACGCACCGCTGCTGCTCGTTCCGAGTGGCGCGGTGCCGGCTTCGGTCATGAACGAGATCGCGCGACTCGGGGCCACGCAGATCCGCGTGCTCGGTGGCACGGGTGCCGTGTCGTCGGCCATCGAGGCGCAGTTGTTCAACGCGTTCGCGCCGCCATCCCCGGTGGTTCCGGCCGACCGGTTCGCGTTCATGGACGGGACCGGCGCGTGGGCGGATGTCGCGGGTGAGACGGTCACCGGCCTCGAGGACGTCGAGTTCTGGATCGGCGGACTGGCGGAGCGGCTGCAGCCCTTCCAATCGATGCTGGGGTCGACGTTCGAATACGTCTTCACGACGCAGCTCGAGAACCTGCAGTTCGCAGACCGGTTCTACTACCTGTTCCGCAACCCGGGCCAGCAGTTGTTCTCGGCACTCGAGGGCAACACGTTCTCCGACATGATCCAGCGCAACACCGACGCGTCGAACCTCCCGGCCGACATCTTCTCGGTCGCCGACGAGGTGTTCGACATCGACGCGCTGCCGAACCCGTTGCCCGACGCCCTCGAGGCCACGGCGACATCGATGCGATGGTTCGGTCCCGAGCACGTCGAGTTCCACGGCAACGACGCAGCGAACAACCTGCGCGGTGACGAGGGCGACGACGCGATCTGGGGTTACGGCGGCAACGACCGGATCGAGGGCGGCGCCGGAGCCGACTCGCTCGTCGGCGGCACCGGCGATGACATCATCACCGATATCCAGGGCGATGAGAACATCAAGGGCAAGCAGGGCAACGACGTCATCAGCACCGGCAACGGATTCGACCTGGCGATCGGAGGCCTCGGTGACGACTTCATCACCAACGGCTCCGACGAGAAGGGCGTGTTCGGCGGTCTGGGCGACGACATCGTGCTCGGCACCGACGGCCGGCTCGTGGTCCAGGGCAACGAGGGCAATGACTGGCTCGAGAGCGGCATCCACGGCGACCTGATGCAGGGCGACAACGCCGACCAGCAGCAGAACGACACCCTCGGCGGTGACGATGTCGTGCTCGCGGGCGGCAACATCGACGATGTCGAAGGCGAGGGCGGCGATGACATCATCGTCGGTCGCGAGTCGGGCACCACCCGGTTCCTCGGCAACCTCGGCTACGACTGGGTCTCGTTCTACGGCGAAACCGTGAACATGGACATCGATCTGTCGATCTTCCTCGAGCAGACCGGTGAGGACCCGCAGCGCGACCGCTACGACCAGCTCGAGGCGGTCTCGGGCGGCGCCGGCAACGACACGATCCTCGGCACGCTCGTGGACGGCGACATCCTGCAACCTGAGGATGCGATCTTCCACAAGCTCTCGCAGCGTGCGCTGGATCTGGTCGACGGCTTCGAGGCGCTGCTTCGTCCGGCCGGTGCCGACTACTCGGCGCCGTTCCTGCCGGCCGATCCGTTCAACCCGCTCGAGCCGCAGTTGACGAACCAGGTCATGCTCGGTGGCGCGGGCAGCGACGTGATCAACGGTCGCGGCGGTTCCGACTTCATCGACGGCGACTCGGTGCTGCAGGTTCAGCTCGGGTACCTCGACGAGCGGTTCAACAGTGCCACTGAGATCTCGGCCCGGATGCTCTCGGGTGAGATCAACCCCGGTGCGGTCGACATCTTCCGCTCGATCGTGAACGCCGCCGGTGCGACCGACGTCGACTCCGCGCAGTACGTCGGCGACGTGCTCGACTACTCGATCACGAACCTCGGTGGAGGGTACTGGCGGGTCGAACCGCTCGATCCGGCCAACCCGCCGCTGATCGTCAGCCCGATCGATCCCGAGACGATCTTCCCCGAGGACGGCTTCGATGTGCTCGTCAACGTCGAGCAACTGCTGTTCGCCAACGGAGGATGCCTCGACATCACGGGTGACGAGCCGGTCTCGTGCGTACCGGCCGGCGAGGTCGCGCTCACGCTCACCGACCCGATCACGGTGCCGACCGAGGGCGAGCCCGTCACCGCGACGGTCACGCTGCCCGACGGAGTGACCCCGGTCGGAGATCTCCAGTTCAGCTGGCAGACCTCGGCCGTGGCCACTGGGCCTTGGGCACTGGCGGTCGACGCCAACGGCCCGGTCGGTCCCGACGTGCCGGGTGAGCTCGTGTCGACGTACGAGCCGAGTACGGATGCGGCCGATCCGTTGAACACCGACGTCGGAAAGTTCATCCGGGTGGTCGTCCAGTACCAGGTGCTGGTCGGCGGAGTCCTCGAGAGTCGAACGATCGTGGGAGCACCACTGCCTGATCCGGTGGCGGCCGCCCCGGCTCCCTAGGATCGGCGCAGCCGAATCCGGTGGGACCGGCTCTTCCGAGCCGGTCCCACCGGCGTGCAGACCGGCCCTTCCCGAGCGGTTCGCGATCCGCGACCTCGATTCGCGCACCGCCCGTTCTCCTGATAACGTGGTTCCTCGGTTCCGGTTGCGCAAGATCGCCGGAATCACGCACCTCTAGCTCAATCGGCAGAGCAACTGACTCTTAATCAGTGGGTTCAGGGTTCAAGTCCCTGGGGGTGCACGAAACGGCCTCGATCCTCTCGCCAGGATCGGGGCTTTTTCATGCATCCGTCGATGCGGCGCCGCCTCAGTTCCGGAGCTCGCCGATCTGCTCACCGTCGATGCCGCTCACGATGAGCCGGTCGCCGTCGATGACGGCCGTGGCGAATCCCGAGAGCCAGGTGTCGACACCGTCGCAGGCCATGAGGGTCGTGGCGAGGCTGTCGGTGGTGATCGTGCCTTCCGTGAGCGTCCAGTTGCCCGCGAGTCGGTTGCAGCCGTCACTGCCCGAGACGCTGCCGTTCTCGGCGAACGTGAGGTGCGGCTGACCCTCGTCTTCGGAGCCCCATGTCGTTGCCACGGTCGACCTCTCGAGCGGCCCGTCGTCGCCGGCGCACCCGGTCAGCACGAGCGCGGCGCCGATCGCGGCAGTGGCGAGCAGAGAGCGGATGAGTGTCGTCGGGAGTCGTCGATCTGTGGCGATCATGCGGAGGCCTTTCGGGGGTTGAACCGGACATACGCAGGATCGCATGACCTGCATGCGATCGGGAAACCGCGTTCCTCGTTCGGGCACTTCTGCTTGGCTGCGGCGAAATGGCCGGTCAGCGGCATTTCCTGAGTGTTCCTCAGGGCTGGGGTGATTCGGCGCTTCGTTCGACCCCAGTTCGGGGTTGATTTCGCTTCGGACGGTGGCCGCCTCGTTCGGGTTGCGGCTAGACAGGTCGAAACCTTGACCTCACGGTCCGGTTGTGCGGGGGCACAGGTGCTGTCGCACACCCACCAGGATCGGCGGCCACGTCACATCTGGAGACTGAAATTGAGCGCATCGCCTGGAATCAGCCCGTTCTCCCTACGACGCCGACCCGAATCGAGACTTCAGCGCACCCTCATCGCGCTGCTCGCACTGATCGGGTTGATCGGCACCCTCTCGCTGGCGAGCTTCGCACCGCCGGCGCAGGCGGTCACCGATGAGGACCCGGCATTCGTGCTCAACCAGAACGACCTCGAGTTCATCCTGCGGCAGATCCAGATCTCCGAGGCGCACGCGGCCGACGCACTCGAGCCGTCGAACTACGAACTGCTCTGCTCCGACCCCGACGACTCGAGCGGCAAGTGCGTGCCGAACCTCATGAACACCTTCGGCGTGCGCACGGTCGACGGCACCTACAACAACCTGGTGGTCGACCAGAGCGAGTTCGGGGCCTCGGACAACACCTTCCCGCGACTGCTCGAACCCCAGTGGCGCCAGGGTGAGACCGTTCCGACAGGCGCTCCGGCGAACAATCCTGCGAACACCGCCGTGTGCGCGAACCCCGGACCCCCTTCGCCCTTCGCGCAGACGTGCTACTCGCAGACCGAGGGCTTCGTGTACGACTCCGAGCCCCGCACGGTCAGCAACCTCGTCGTCGACCAGACGACGAACAACCCGGCGATCCTGAACCAACTCGACGCCGGCACGGCGTCGATCATCCCCGGCACCGACCGCGTGGCCACGCCGAACACCACCGCCGACGAAGAGCTCTCGGCCCCCTTCAACACGTTCATGGGCTTCTTCGGCCAGTTCTTCGACCACGGCCTCGACCTCATCGCCAAGGGTGGTCACGGAACGCTCGTCGTTCCGTTGGAGGAGGACGACCCCCTGTACGACCCGGATTCGAACTCCAACTTCCTGATGCTCACTCGCGCTGACCGCGCCGAAGATGCATCGGGCAACGCCACCAACGAGTACACCAACCTCACGACCCCGTTCATCGACCAGAACCAGACCTATTCGTCGCACCCGTCGCACCAGGTCTTCCTCCGTGAATACGGCGCCGACGGGGTCGACACCGGCCGCCTCATCGAGGGCGACCTCGGCGGCGGCGAGCGCGGCGGCATGGCGACGTGGAACGACGTGAAGGCCCAGGCCCGGAACGTTCTCGGCATCAACCTGACCGACGACGACGTGCTCGCGGTCCCGCAGGTCCTCACCGACCCGTACGGCAACTTCGTCCCGGGCCCCGAGCGGGGGCTTCCGCAGCTGATCGTCGCCACGGACGCGACCGTCGACGGCATCGATTTCGTCGAGGGTGACACCGCAGCGCCGATCTCGACGGCGAACGCGCTTTCGACGGGTCACGCCTTCCTCGATGACATCGCGCACGGCGCCACGCCCCTCTTCGACGCCGAGGGCAACCTCGTTCCCGTGCAGTTCGGCGAGGACGGCAACGTCATCGACCCGGGTATCCCGCTGTTCGACGCGGGTGGCGCACCCGTCAACGACCCGACGCTCACCGGATACGACAACGTCACGCTGGGTGAGCATTTCATCGCCGGCGACGGTCGCGTCAACGAGAACATCGGCCTGACGGCGGTGCACGCGGTGTTCCATGCCGAGCACAACCGCATGGCCGGCCAGATCGAGCGGCTCCTCGCCGGCGAGATGCCCGAGCTTCTGAACGACCAGACCGTGGCCGACCCCGCGCAGCTCGAGGAGTTCGGCAAGGCCTTCCGCGGAGAGGACCACGCGTACCGCTCGGCCAAGGCCGAGAAGACGCTCCCTGGCGCCGAGGCCGACGACTGGACCTACCAGCAGCGGCTCTTCCAGGCCGCGAAGTTCGCGACCGAGATGCAGTACCAGCACCTCGTCTTCGAGGAGTTCGCGCGCAAGGTGGCCCCGACGATCGACGCGGTGGTGTTCAACGAGAACAGCTACAACGCCGGTGTCGACGCGGCGATCACCGCGGAGTTCTCGCAGGTCGTCTACCGTTTCGGCCACTCGATGATGACCGAGGAGATCGGCCGCGAGAGTGTCGTCGGCGGAACACCGGGTCTCGAGGATGTGCCGTTGCTCGACGGCTTCCTCAATCCGGAGGCGTTCAACCTCGGCGGCACGCTCTCTCCCGAGGAGGCCGCCGGATCCATCGTGAACGGCACGACCTCGCGGGTGGGAAGCCAGATCGACGAGCACATCGTCGACACACTGCGGAACAGCCTGCTCGGCCTTCCGCTCGACCTCGCGACGATCAACCTCCTGCGCGGTCGCGACCTCGGAATCCCCGGGCTGCAAGCGGCGCGCACGACGTTCTTCGAGGCGACGGGTGATGCCGACCTGAGGCCCTATGCCAACTGGACGGACTTCGGCCTCAACATCAAGAACGGCAACAACTTCGGGCGCGGCGGCAACAATGCGTCGCTCGTGAACTTCGTCGCGGCGTACGGTTCGCACCCGACGGTGACGGCGGCCACGACGATCGAGCAGAAGCGCGACGCAGCCGCCCTGCTCGTGAACGGCGCGGTCCCCGGTGCGGAGTTCATCTCCCGCTACCCGGGCTCCGACCGCTTCCACACGGCTCAGCTGATCTCCGAGCGGCACTTCGCCGCGGACTCGGTGCAGGTCGCGTACGTGGCGAACGGGATGAACTTCCCCGACGCACTCGCGGGCGGCTCGCTCAACGGACCGATCCTCCTCACCGCCAATGGCGACACGGGCGAGATCCCGCTCCCGACACGCAACGAACTCCTGCGGCTCAATCCCGACCGCATCGTGGTGCTCGGCGGCCCGGGCGCCGTCGGTCCGAAGACGGTGGCGGCGCTCAACGCGCTCTCCACGGTCGATGCGCCGGTCACGCGCCTCTCCGGCAGCGACCGGTTCGCGACGGCCGTCGACATCTCCGCCGAGACCTTCGACGCGCCGGTCGATCGCGTGTTCGTCGCGAACGGCATGAACTTCCCCGACGCCTTGGCGGGCGCAGCGGTGGCAGCTCGCGATGGATCGCCGATCCTGCTCGTGCAGCCGAACACGATCCCGCAGGTCGTGCGTGGTGAACTCGATCGGCTGAACCCGGCCGAGATCGTCGTGCTCGGCTCGTCCGGGGCCGTGAGCAACTCGGTCCAACGCCAGCTGGACGCCTACACGTCAGGCGACGTGGTGCGGCTCGGCGGGAGCAGTCGGTACGAGACCGCGATCGCGATCAGCAAGCACTTCTTCCCGACCGGAGCCGACCGCGTCTACCTCGCGACCGGTGCCAACTTCCCCGACGCCCTCGCGGCGGCCGCGGCAGCCGGCATCAACAGCGCTCCGATCCTCCTCGTGCCGCCGACCGGGCTCACTCCGGCCCTGCGCGCGGAGCTCACCCGACTGGCACCGGCGCAGATCCACATCCTCGGTGGCACGGGCGCGGTGAGTCAGGGCGTCGAGCTGGCGCTCGCCCGCTTCGCACCGCTGCCGCAGCAGGCGCCCGCCGACCGGCTGGCGTTCATGAACGGTACCGGCGCGTGGGCGAACGCCGCGGGTGAGACGGTCACCGGTCTCGAGGACGTCGAGTTCTGGATCGGCGGACTGGCAGAGCGGCTCAACCCGTTCGGCGGCATGCTCGGCTCCACGTTCAACTACGTGTTCGAGTCCCAACTCGAGGCGCTGCAGTTCGGCGACCGGTTCTACTACCTGTTCCGCAACCAGGGCGAGCAGCTGTTCGCCGCACTCGAGGGCAATACGTTCTCGGACATGATCCAGCGGAACACGGATGCGTCGAACCTGCCGGCCGACATCTTCGCCTGGCACGAACCCGGCGTCGACCTCGATATCGACGACCTTCCGAACCCGGTTCCCGCCGGACTCATCGAGGACGTCGACGGAACGTGGCGCTGGAGCGGCGATGAGCACATCGAGCTCCACGGCGGCACCGGGGACGACAGCCTGCGGGGCGACGAGGGCGATGACGCCATCTGGGGCTACCAGGGCGACGACCGCATCGAAGGGGGCGCCGGCAACGACGCACTCGTCGGGGGCCCGGGCCACGACATCATCACCGACTCGTTCGGCGACGACAACATCAAGGGCATGCAGGGCAACGACGCGATCCACATCGGTCCGGGCGTCGACCTCGGCCTCGGCGGCCTCGGTGACGACTTCATCGTGAACGGCGGCGGTGACGGCTCGACGTTCTTCGCCGGCATGGGCAACGACATCCTGCTCGGCACGTCGGGTCGCACGACCGTCATCGGTGGCGAACACGAGGACTGGGTCGAGGGCAGCTCGCACGCCGACCTCCTGCAGGGCGACAACGCCGACCAGTTCCAGAACGACGTGATCGGCGGCAACGACGTCGTGATCGGTCGACTCGGCAACGACGACATCGAAGGTGAGGGTGGCGACGACATCCTCGTCGGCGCAGCCGTCGGCACCGACCGGCACCTGGGCAACATCGGCTTCGACTGGCTGACCTATTACGGTCAGACCCTGCCGGTCACCTCGGACTGGTCGTTCACGCGGACGACCGACCCGAACAACCCGCTGCCGTCGCGGTTCGACCAGCTCGAGGCGCTCTCGGGCGGTGCCGGCGACGACACCCTCCGCGGTCCGCTCGTCGAAGCCGACGACATCGCGCCGAGCGAGATCCCGCTGCACAAGGCGACCGAGGAGACGCTCGCGATGGTCGACGGCCTCACCGGGATGCTGCGCCCGACGGTCGAGGTGAACGGGGTGCAGGTCGCACTCGGCGACTTCTCACTGCCGCTCATGCGCAGCACCCCCGACCTCGACGCCGACGGCGTGCACAAGGTGATGATCGGCGGCCCGGGCAGCGACACCATCGAGGGTCGCGGTGGCAACGACTACCTCGACGGCGACGCGATGCTCCGGGTGCAGCTCGAGAACACCATCACCGGTCAGCGGTTCGACAGCGCCGCGCAGCTCCAGGCGGCGGTCTTCAACGGAACCCTGAACCCGGGTGACATCGATATCGTCCGTGAGATCGTCTACGACGAGAGCGCGAGCGCGATCGACACCGCGTTCTACCGCAACCCGTTCGAGTCCTACACGATCACCCAGGTCGGTCCGGCCGGCTCGGGCTACTGGAGGGTCGAGCACACCCAGGTCGGCGAGGCCGAGGAGAGCGACGGCGTCGACGTCATCCGCGGCTTCGAGCGACTCCAGTTCGCCGACGGTTGCGCAACCGTGAACGTCGAGACGAACACGTGGGAGTCGTGCGAGGTGAGCGCGGTCGTGACGCTCGAGGCGGCTGATCCGTTCAACGAGGGGACCACGGCGACCGCCGGCCTCTTCGAGACCGACGGCGTCACTCCGTTCGACACCTCCGCGGTGACCGCCCTGCGGTACGCCTGGTGGGCCGGCGAGGGTGACACTCCCGAGACGGTGACCGAGTGGGAGGAAGTCATCAACCCGGCCGGGTCCGGATCGAACGAGTTCGTCCTGACGAACGAGACGGTCGGCATGTTCATCCGGGTGACGGTGAGCTACGTCGACGCCGACGGCTTCTTCCGAACGGCGACGTCGGCGACGTCCCCGTCGACCGTCGTGAACGTGAACCAGCCGGGTGCGCTGACCCTCGGCTCGGCAGTGCCGCAGGTCGGGGTCGCGCTCGCGGCCGGCTCGCCGGCCGACGGCGACGGGTTCAGCGAGGACGGCCAGGTCTTCACCTACCAGTGGGCGAGGACGACCGACGACCCGACGGTCGGCGGGGCCACGCCCACCTGGACGCCCATCGACGGGGCCACGGGGAACACCTACAGTCCGGTCGCCGAAGATGCGGGCAGCTGGCTGCAGGTCACCGTCGGATACACCGATCTCCGGGGCACCGACGAGACGGTGTCAGCGCACACCACGACGGCGGTGCAGGTGTCACCGACGCCATAGAGAGAGCGCGGCAGTGGAGCGGGGTCGGTCGAACAGGCCGGCCTCGCTCCGCTGCATGGCGGCAGCGTGACGTCAGTCGTCGAATCCCCGGGCGATGAGGGCGTCGCCGAGCTCGTCGGCCGATTGCAGCGACCGCACGATCACCGGCACGGCGAGCGCCATGATCGAGCCCTGTGCCCCGCGTGCGCGGCGGGCCTCGAGCACCTCTCGCACGATGTCGGCGGTCAGCGGCACGCAGCGGATGGTGAGCGCGAGCACGAGGCCGACGCGATCGGCATCGACCCAGCGGCGGAACGGCGCGAGCAGCGTCACGCACGCGTCGAGCACCGCCGAAACCTGCGTCGTGAGCGTGAACAGTGCGGCGAGGGCCACGGATGCCGCGACACGGCCGCCCATCATCACGGCAGCGGTCCAGCCGCCGAAGAACGCCTGCACGGGCACGGCGACCGCGAGAAGCCAGAGCACGGGAACGATCTGGCGCGCGGCCGCGCGCGGCGGGACGCGCGCGACCGCGAACAGCGCCGCGATGGCGGCGGCCGCGACGGCGAGCTGCCACGGTTCGCGCAGCAGCGTGATCGTCACGACCGCGGCGGCGAGCATGCCGAGCTTCACCACCGCGGGTGCGCGGTGCACGAGCGAGCGGCCCGGAACGTAGAGGCCGATCATGCGATGAGGCTCCGGTAGATGCCCAGGGCAGTGTCGGGCGAGCCGTCGGCGACGACCTCGCCCGCTTCGATCACGACGACCCGGTCGAAGCCCTCGAGGAGCTCGAGCTGGTGTGTGACGACGATGACCTGCTGGGGGAGCGCGTCGAGCAGCTCGGAGATGCGGCGGGCGTTGCGCGCGTCGAGCAGGGTGGTGGGCTCGTCGGCGACGACGAGCGACGGCTCGGCGACGAGCACTGCTGCCAGCGCGAGCAATTGCTTCTGCCCGCCCGAGAGGCGATGCGCGGGGTGGTCGGCGTGGGCGGCGAGGCCGAACCGCTCGAGCGCGTCGGCGACACGGGCAGCGACATCCGCCTTCGAGAGCCCGCGTCGGCGCAGGGTGAAGGCGACGTCCTCGGCGACCGTGGGCATGACGATCTGGCTGTCGGGGTTGGTGAACACGAAGCCGACCTGGCGGCGCACCTCGCGCCCGTTGCGGGCGACGTCGAGCCCGTCGACGCTGACGGTGCCGCGGTCGGGTTTCACGAGCCCGTTCACCATGCGGGCCAGCGTGGACTTGCCCGATCCGTTCGCACCGACGATGCCGATGCGGTGCTCGGTGAGCACGAGGTCGATGCCGCGCAGCACCTCGCGCTCACCATACGCGTGCGTCACCCCGCTGAACTCGATGACGCTCACTTCACGGCCTCCACGAGCATGGCGATCCCTTGTCCGCCGCCGATCGAGCACGCGGCGAGCCCGAGCCGCGCGTCGTCGGAGGCGTGCATGCGGGTGGTGAGCCGCACGAGCAGCAGTGCCCCTGATGCGCCCCACGGATGTCCCAGGGCGATGGCGCCCCCGTCGGCGCAGATCGTCGCCTCGTCGAGCCCGACGGCGTCGCTCACGGCGAGCAGCTGCGCGGCGAACGCCTCGGTGATCTCGACGAACCCGAGGTCGGCGACGGTTGCGCCGGCCCGATCGAGCACCCGATCGATCGCCGGCGCGGCGCCGATGCCGGGCAGGGCGGGGTCGCCCCCGGCCACCGCGGTCGCGACGATCCGCAGGCCGGGCAGACCGAGCTCGGCACGCACGGCCTCGCTCGTCACGGCCATCGCCGCAGCTCCGTCGGCGTTGCCGCACGAGTTTCCCGCCGTGACGGTGCCGTGCGGGCCGAACGCCGGCCGGAACCGGGCGAGCCTCGCCTCGTCGAGGGTGGCGCGGGGGCGGTCATCGGCGTCGATGCCGGCGACCCCGACGAGTTCGGCGTCGAATCGACCGGCTGACCGAGCTGCCGAGGCGAGACGATGCGATCGGGCCGCCCACGCGTCCTGTCGTTCGCGGCTGACGCCGAACCTGGCCGCGAGGTCGTCGGCCGCGGGCCCCATCTCGGGGTCGGGCATGCCCTCGGGCGCGAATGGGGCACGTTCGTAGCGGCGGGTCGGCCCCGTCTCGCCGGTCACGGGCGGCCAGTACCGCCACGGTGCGGTCGATGCCGACTCCGCGCCTCCGGCGAGCACGAGCCGCGCGTCGCCGGCCCGCACCCGCGACGCCGCCTGCAGCACGGCGTCGAGCCCCGAGCCGCATTGCCGGTCGACGGTGACGCCCGGCACGTCGTGCCCGAGGCCGGCGCGCAGCGCCGAGACCCGGGCGAGATCTCCACCCGGCCCCATGGTGTTGCCCAGCACGACGTCGTCGATCGCGACACCCGCAGGCGCGACGGCTTCGGCGACCGCCGTGAGCACGGGCGCTGCGAGGGCGTCGACGGTGTGGCGTGCGAACCCGCGGCCGATGCTGCCGATCGCGGTGCGGCGTGCGGCGACGATGACGGGCGCGTCCATCCGAGTCGAGCCGGTCATGCGCGATCGAACCGATCCGCGTCGAGGCTCCCCGAGGCGAGCGCGGTGGAGAGCATGCCCCGCGCGAGCTTGCCCGAGGAGGTGCGGGGCAGCGCAGCGAGTGAGTACCACGCGCGGGGGCGCTGCGGCGGGGCGAGGGCCGCGCGCGCGGTCGCGATGATCCGGTCACGATCGGCATGCGCAGCGAGCTCGACGATCGCGGCCGGCACCTGACCGTGGTGGGCGTCGGCCACGGCGACGACGGCCACGGCAGCGACGCCGGCGATCGCGGCGATCGCGGCTTCGACGTCTTCGGCGAGCACCGTCGTGCCCGACACGGTGACCGCGGAGTCACCGCGGCCGCGCACGATGAGGCCGCCGTTCGGTCCGGCCTCAGCGCGGTCGCCGACCGACGCGTAGCCTCGCCGGTCTCGGCGCAGGGGGCCTTCGGCGGCGCCGCCGTAGCCGAGCGCGAGGTACGGAGAACGGGCCCAGATCTCGCCGTCGCGGAGTTCCACGTCGACGCCTGGGAACGGCTGCAGGGCGCCTTCGTCGTCGAGCGCGCGGTCGGCGGCTGCGACGAATGAGAGCTCGGCCGCGCCGTAGTACTCGGTGACCGTGATGCCGGCCGCCGATGCCGAGGCGAGGACCGTTGCGGGCAGTGCGGCACCGGCGACGACCGCCCGCCGCGGGCGAAGTCCGCGCGACACGAGCCGAGCGAGCACGGTCGGTGTCGCGTGCACGATGTCGGCGCGCGCGCGATCATCGGTGAGCACGGCACCGAGCCAGATCGTGTGCAGCGCCGCGAAGAGTTGCATGGACACATGCAGCGGGCCGGTGAGCGCGACGGTCGGGTCGGGTCGGTGCCCGCGACGACCGGATCCGGGTCCATCGGCTCCGATCAGGGCGGCGA
This sequence comes from Agromyces humatus, assembly GCF_021228295.1. Taxonomy (GTDB): domain Bacteria; phylum Actinomycetota; class Actinomycetes; order Actinomycetales; family Microbacteriaceae; genus Agromyces; species Agromyces humatus. The sequence goes on along the minus strand of NZ_JAJQPD010000006.1, from coordinate 58,349 downwards.
ACGGCCCGAACGAGGTGGTCCACGATGCGAGCGTCCTGGCGACCGGCCGACTGGTTCCCGAGGATCCGCTCGTCATGAGCACGAGGTCGGCACCGGCCGGAAGATCGTCGACGACCGGAGCAGGTGCGGAGGGATCCGCCACGATGACCGGGCGACCGGCCCCGAGGGCGGCCAGGGTCGTGACGAGCACCGCGAGCGTGTCGTCGCCGCGGGCCATCGCGGGCCCTGCGCTCGACGAGAGCGCGCCGGCTTCGGCGTCGACCGCCTCGCGCAGCTCGGCGCGGCTGAGCCGGCGTCCGGCGAGCCGGAGCGCGTCGCCGTCGCCGTCCAGCCAGTCGAGCATGCGGATGCCCCTACTCGGCGCGCGCGGTGATGGGCGAGTCGACGGTGGTCGAGTCGTCGGTGTTGCGTGCCCGGACCCGCGCCCACGGCCACGGCTGCGGCGCGATGAGGCCCGGCCAGGCGCGGTGCACCTGCTTCGCGACGAGCACGGTGACGACGACCTTCAGGATGTCCCCGGGAAGGAATGCGAATGACCCGGTGAGCGACGCCCAGAACGGGATGCCGGTGGCGACCGCGACCCAGGGGACGCCGATCGCGTAGACGGCGAGGATGCCGCCGAGCGCGGTGGCGCCGAGCGCGGGCAGCACACGATAGCGGGGGAGGAGGCGTGCCGTGAACCAGCCGATCACGACCACGCCGAGCAGCCAGCCGAGCAGGTAGCCGGCGGACGGGCCGATGAACACGCCGAGTCCGCCGCGCCCGCCGGAGAGCAGGGGCAGGCCGGCGGCGACGAGCACCTCGAGCAGGAGCACGGCGAGGAAGCCCTTGCGCGCACCGAGGAGGGCGCCGGCGAGCATGACTCCGAGGGTCTGGAAGGTGATCGGCACACCGGTCGCACCGATCTGCAGCGCACCGGGCAGGCCGAGGGCGGCGATGAGGGCGGCGAAGACGGCGATCTGCGCGAGGTCGCGCGCCGACGAGCGTGCGATTCGGCGTTCGGAAGTCTGGGCGGTCATGTTCGATCCCCTCGGTGAATGGTGTGCGGGCGTCTGTGCCTCGCTGTTCACGCTATGAGGGCGGGGGAGGGCCGCGTCGCCGCAGCGTTACAAGAATGGAGCCCGGATTTTGGACGGGGCTCAGGCGGCGCGCGCGTCGAGGGCGGCGGCGGGGCCGATCGTGGGAAGCGAGGCATCGACGTCGTCGGCGCTCTCGTCGGTCGCGGCGTCGAGCGGCAGGACCGGCTCGGCCCAGACGACGAGCGGTGCCGGCTGCCAGCTCAGGGCGAGCGGCTCGTTCTCGGCGGGCACGACCACGGCGACGGCGTCGCGCTCGTCGAGCACGCTGCGGGTGAGGTCTGCGGCGATCTGGTGGGTCAGCATCGCGTGGAAGATCTGGTCGGTGTCTTCGGGAGAGCGGCGCACGAGCGACCAGGTGCCGCCGGGGCCGATGAACTCCGAGAGCTTCGCGTTGAGGAGCTCGAAGAGGTGTTCGCCGCGGAGGTCGGCCGACGTCTGGCGTGGCGTGGGGGCGGCAGCATGGGCAGACGCCTGAGCGGCGAGTCGTGCACGGCGCCAGCGGCGGAACATCGGTGACCCCTCTCGTGGTTCGTTCTCTTCGGGTCGTTCGTCCCAGTTTCGGGCACGCCGTCGAAGATCTCGCGAGACACGCCGCGCGAGCGCGGGGTCGCCCTTATTCGCCGAGTTCGCTGCGCTTGGTCTCTTCGGACACCGTGCCGATCGCAATGGCGAGGCTCGCGGCCCAGGCCACCCAGGTGAGCAGCAGGCGCCAATCACGGGGACCCGCGAGCGTTGCGCGCACGATGCCGATGCCGCTGAGCACGGCGCCGATCACGGCCCCGCTGAAGAGGTACTTGCGCATGACGGCAACGCTACCGTGCGGTGAACCGGCGCTGTGAGTCATCCGCGAATCTGACCGATCGTGCAGGATCTGACCGATCGGTCAAGTAGCGTCGACGACATGCCCATCGATGCCCAACCGACGACACGCGTGCGCGCGGCCGACGAACTCAAGCAGGTCGCCCTCGAGCAGTTCGCGACCGTCGGCTTCGCCGCAACGTCACTGCAGCACATCGCCGACCACGCGGGCTACTCGAAGTCGAGCGTGCTCTACCACTTCACGTCGAAGGAGGCGCTGCTCGAGGCCGCGATCGAACCCGCCATCTCGGAGTTCGAGGCGGTCCTCGACGACTTCATCGCGGGGCGGGGCAGCGGCCGGCGCCGGAGGCTCGTCGCCCGCGTCGTCGACCTGCTCCTCGACAACCGGCAGGCGGTCCACGTCTTCCTCATCCAGGGGCCGAGCCTCGCCGAACTGCCCATCATCGCGCGGGCGAACGACGCCGTGCGGCGGCTCGCCGATGCGATCGGCGAGGAGCGCGAGAGCGTCGTCGACCAGGTGCGGTTCGGCATCGGCCTCGGCGGCGCCGCGTTCCTCCTCACGGCCGGGCGCTCGTTCTCCGACGCCGACGCGCTGCCGGCTGACGACGAGCTCCGCGAGGTGCTGCACGTCGTGCTCGGCGAACTGCTCGCACCCGGCGACCGCCCCCACCAGACCACCACCGACTGAGAGAGATCGTGGCACTCCTTCTCCACCGCATCGGCCGCTTCGCCTATCGGCGGGCGTGGCTCGTCATCGTCGCCTGGATGGTGGTCCTCGGCGGCATCCTCGGACTCGGACTCGGACTCGGCGGCCAGCTGAAAGACTCGTTCGCCATCCCCGGCACCGAGTCGCAGACCGCGATCGACCAGCTCGCCGCCGTCTTCCCGCAGACCGCGGGCGCGTCCGCGAAAGCGGTCGTCGAGGCCCCCGACGGGTCAGCCGTCGACGACGCACGGTATCGCGACGCGATCACCGACATGGAGTCCGCGCTCGAAGACGTCGACGGCGTGGTGAGCGTGCTCGGGCCGTTCGACGAGTTCGCAGGAAAGCAGGTCTCCGACGACGAACGCACCGCCTACATCCAGGTGCAGTTCGACGGGCCGAACACCGAGGTCGCGGTCGAGTCGAAAGATGCGGTCGTCGCGACCGGTGCGGTCGGCGAAGACGCGGGGCTGCGCGTCGCGTTCGGCGGCGAGGTCTTCCAGGACACGAGCTTCGGTCTCACGGTCACCGAGGTGCTCGGCGTCGTGTTCGCCGGCGTGGTGCTCATCATCGCGTTCGGCTCGCTGCTCGCCGCCGGGATGCCGCTGCTCACGGCGCTCGTCGGCGTGGGTATCGCCTTCGGGGGCATCTCGATCGTGGCGGCGTTCGCGCCGGTGTCGTCGACCGCGCCGATGCTCGCGGTGATGATCGGGCTCGCGGTCGGCATCGACTACGCCCTCTTCATCCTGTCGCGCCATCGAACCCAGCTCGCTCGAGGGCAGGAGCCCGAAGACAGTGCGGCCGAGTCGGTCGCGACCGCCGGCGGCGCCGTGGTGTTCGCCGGGCTGACGGTCATCATCGCCCTGCTGGGGCTGCTCGTCGTCGGCATCCCGTTCCTCAGCGTCATGGGCGTCGCCGCCGCCTTCGCGGTGCTCGTCGCAGTGGCGGCTGCGGTCACCCTGCTGCCGGCCCTGCTCGGCGTGCTCGGGCGGCGCATGATCCCGAAGCCCGGCAGCCGCGCCCACCGCCGCGCCAATGCCGACGACGACGGCGGCAAGCGCACGATGGGCCGCCGCTGGGTCGACCTCGTGCTGAAGGCGCCGGTCGTGTTCCTCGTGCTCGTCGTCGGCGTGCTCGGCACGGCGGCGATCCCGGCGGCGAGCATCGACCTGAACCTGCCGAGTGGCGCGACCGCCGAAGCCGGAAGCCAGGAGCGCGAGGCGTACGACATGATCGCAGCCGGCTTCGGGCCGGGTTACAACGGCCCGCTCATCGTGACGGTCGACATCACGCAGACGACCGACATCTTCGACGACCTCGATGCGATCGGCGCACGCCTCGCCGAGGTCGACGGGGTCGTGTACGTGGGCGACGGCCTGCCCAACGAGACGGTCGACACGGCGATCATCCAGGTGATCCCCGAGAGTGCGCCGAACGACCCCGAGACGAAGCAGATCGTGCAGGACATCCGCGACCTGCAGCCCGAGATCGAGCAGGACTTCGGCACTCCGATCGCAGTGACCGGCTACACCGCCGTGTCGATCGACATCTCGAATCGCTTGAACGACGCCCTCGTGCCGTTCGCCCTCATCGTCGTCGGACTCTCGGTCATCCTGCTGCTGCTCGTGTTCCGCTCGGTGTTCGTGCCGATCACGGCGGCGCTCGGCTTCCTGCTGTCGGCGTTCGGCGCCATCGGCGTGAGCGTCGCGGTGTTCCAGTGGGGCTGGGCGGCCGAGCTCCTCAACATCGAGCCGGGCCCCATCCTGAGCTTCCTGCCGATCCTGCTCATCGCGGTGCTCTTCGGCCTCGCGATGGACTACGAGGTGTTCCTCGTGTCGGGAATGCGCGAGGAGTTCGTGAAGACCCGCGAGCCCAGGGGCTCGGTCGTACACGGGTTCCAGCACGCCGCGCGCGTGGTCACGGCGGCGGCGCTCATCATGTTCTTCGTCTTCTTCGCCTTCGTCCCCGAGGGCTCGGGGGCGATCAAGGCGATCGCGTTCGCCCTCGCGATCGGCGTGGCGTTCGACGCGTTCCTCGTGCGCATGACGCTCGTGCCGGCAGCCATGGTGCTCGCGGGCAAGGCCGCCTGGTGGCTGCCGAAGTGGCTCGCGGCCCGACTGCCGAACGTCGACATCGAGGGTGAGGGCCTGCGAGCCCACCTCGAACAGGAGGAGTGGGCCGCGGCGCGCCCCGCCGCGATCAACGCAGAGGCCGCGGTGTTCGGACTCGTCGATCGGCCGATCGGCCCGTTGACGGTCGAGGTTCCCGCCGGCGGCGTGCTCGTCGTGCGCGGTGAACCCGTCGATCGCCGGGTCGTCGTCGCGACGCTCGCCGGACGGCTTCCGCTCGTCGACGGCCGGCTCGCGGTAGAGGGATCGCCGCTGCCGACCGGCGCGGGCGAGGTCATGCGCGTCGTCGCGATCGCCGAGGGGGCGACGGATGTCCCGACCGGCGGCACCGTGGGCGAGCTGATCGCCGCGCGCCTCGACGCGACTCGCCCCTGGTATCGCCTGCGTCCGTCGTGGGCGCTCGTCGACGACTGGGCGACCCGAGCCGCCGATGCGGTCGGGCGCACGCCCGACGATCCGCGATTCGGTGCCGACACGCCGATCGCCTCGCTCGGTGCCGAGACGCGCGCGGTCGTCGCCGTCGCGGCGGCGCTCGCCGAGCGGCCGAGGGTCGTCGTGATCGATCTCGACGACGACCCGAGCGAGGCCGACCCGGCGCTGTGGCATGCGCTGGCTCGACTCGTGCCCGCCACCGTCACCCTCGTCGTCGGCCTCGGCGCCGCGGCGACCCCGCCCCATGTCTCGCCCGAACTCTCGGCACGGGGCATCCGAACCATCGAACCCGACTCCGCACCCGACCGAGTCGACGCCAGCATGGAGGCCCTGCGATGAGACTCCGATTGTCAACCAGCACACGACTCTCCCGACTCTTCGGCACGACGCCGGCGCAGCGCCGCACCCGCTACGGCGTGCTCGTCGCCGCGGTCATCGCCGTGCCGCTCGCGGTCGCCGGCATCATGTCAGGCGCGCTCGGCGGCGCCGGCGACAACCTCGAGCAGGTTCCCGCCGTCGTCGTGAACAACGACGAGATGGTCACGATGACGCTGCCCGACGGCACCGAGCAGCCCGTGCTCGCCGGCCGCCAGCTCGTCACCGAGCTCACCGATCCCGACACCGCCGGGTTCGCCTGGACCATCTCGAACGACGACGAGGCCGCCGAGATGCTCGCCGCGGGCGACGCCTACGCCGTGCTCACGATCCCCGCGGGCTTCTCGGAGGCGGTGACCTCGATCTCGGGTGAGGCTCCGACGCAGGCGAACCTCGACATCCGCACCGACGACGCGCACGGCTACCTCGCCGGCTCGGTCGCGCAGTCGGTCGGCGACGCGATGTCGACCGCGTTCGGCCGCGAACTCACCAGCCAGTACCTCGAGGGGTTCTACGAGAACCTCGCGACGATGGGGGGCGCGCTCGGCGACGCCGCCGACGGCGCGACCGAGCTGTCGTCGGGTGTCGACTCGCTCGCGGGCGGACTCGGCACCCTCTCCGACGGGGTCGGCTCGGCCGCGTCCGGGGCGACGGATGCCGCGAACGGAGCCGCACAGTACGCGTCGGGGGTCGATCAGTACACGTCTGGCGTCGACGGCATCGCCGGCGGCGTCGCCACGCTGTCGCAGCAGGCCGGTGGGCTCGACGGCATCACCGACGGCATGGCACAGTACGTGGCGGGAGTGCGTCAGACCGGCGCGGGCGTGAGCGGCGGCATCCAGCAGTACGTCGACGACGGCGTGCGCGGCACTGGTGCGGCCCTCACCGCGGGCACCGAGGCCTACGCCGAGGGCGCCGACCTCCTCGCCGCCGGAGGCGACACGCTCGCCGCCTCCATTCCGCAGCTGCTGGCCGCAGACCCGACCGGGGCCGCGGCGCAGCAGGCCGTCGCCGAGTACTCTGCGCAGGTGCGCGCGCTCGCCGACGGCGCCGATGAGCTCACCGCGGGCAACCGGACCGCGTTCGAGCAGCTGGCCGCCGGCGGTGAGATGCTCGCCGCCGAGAGCGGTGCCGGGCTCGAGAGCCTCGCTCAGGGCGGCGACACCCTCGTGGCGCAGACCGGCGCGGGCATCGACGGACTGCAGGGCGGGATCAGCGAACTCGCCGGCGGCGCGACACAGCTCTCGTCGGGTTCCGACGGAGTGCGCTCCGGCGCCGACGGACTCGCCTCGGGCGTCGGCGAACTCGCCGGCGGACTCGGATCGCTGCACACCGGCACCGAAGAAGCGGCGACCGGCGCAACCAAGCTCGCCGACGGGGCGGGCACCCTCGCGGATGGGCTCGCGACCGGCGCCGACGAGGCGTCGGCGCTCACGGACATCGACGCGGCGGCCACGGCCGAGGTCATCGCCGAGCCGGTGACCGTGGACGCGACGCGCGACCATGCGATCGAATCGACCGGCGAGGTCGTCGGCATGCTGTTCGTGCCGATCGGCCTGTGGCTCGGCGCGATGGCGATGTTCCTGGTGCTCCCGGCGTTCGGCCGTGAAGCGCTCCGCAGCACCGCGTCGACCGGCGGACTCGTCTGGCGCGCGTTCGCCCGCGCCGGTCTGCTCGCGCTCGCCCAGGCGCTCGCCGTCGTGGCGTTGCTGCACGGAGCACTCGGCGTCGACTGGAGCCTGCTGCCGCAGACCCTCGCGTTCGCCGCCCTGCTGGCGCTCGCCTTCACGGCGCTGCACTCGTTCCTGACGGTGTGGCTCGGCCGGGCCGGGCTGCTGATCTCGCTCGTGCTCGTGGCGCTGCAGTTGGCGGCATCGGGTGGGCTCTACCCCGTCGAGATCCTGAGCGGTCCATTCCAGGCGATCAGCCCGTTCCTCCCGCTCACGTGGGCGGTGCAGGGCATGCAGCTGATCGTCGCGGGCGCTGCCGGGGGAACGGTGGCCGCTGCCGCGGGCGTGATCGCGCTCTTCGGCCTCATCGGCGTCGTCGGCACGACGATCGTCGTGAGTCGTCGCCGCGGCATCCGCTCGATCGGATTCGCGGCGGCCGCGCTCGGCTGACCACCGGCGAGCCCCCGGAGTCAGGCGCCGGGCGGCTCGTCGGGCGGCGGCATCGCGCCGACCTCGGCGGCGACCTTCTCCTCATGCGAGTGCACGAGCTTCAGGCCGACCACGCAGCCGATGATGCCCGTGAGGAAGAGCACCTTCGCGATGCTCGCGGATTCGCCTCCGAAGACGATCGCGTAGGTCACCGTGAGCGCCGCGCCGAGTCCCGTCCAGATGGCGTACGCCGTGCCGAGGGGAATCCCGCGCATCGCATACGCGAGCCCCGCCATGCTCGCGGCGAGCGCGACGAAGAACACGAGCGTCGGCACGAACACCGAGAATCCGTCGGAGTAGCCGAGCGCGGTCGCCCAGACCGCCTCGAGCACCGCGCTCGCGATGAGGATCGCCCAGTACATCTCAGGCCTCCCCGACGACCTTCAGTCCGATGACGCAACCGATGATCCCGAGCAGCAGCAGGATCTTCACGATGCTCGCCCTCTCGAGGCCGAAGATCATCGCGTACGCTACCGTGAGCACGGCGCCGATGCCGACCCAGACGGCGTAGGCGGTGCCGACCGGGATCGCGGTCATCGCGTACGCGAGCCCGGTCATGCTGAGCGCGAGCGCGACCACGAAGATCACCGTCGGCCAGATGCGGCGGAAGTTCTTCGACGCGCCGAGCGCGGTCGCCCACACCGCCTCGAGCACACCCGACGCGATCAGGATCACCCATTCCATGCTCGGCCCCCCAAGAGCGTCACCATGTCCCCATGTCCCCATGCTCGCACGCGTGCGGACCGAGCGCGCGGTGCCGACTGTTAGCCTGATCGGAGCGCGAGGAGGGACATCCGCTTCATGAACGCTGCTCAGCCGACACGCGACGATCTGTACGTCGACGGCGCCTACGACATGATCGTGGTCTCGAACCGGCTTCCGGTGGACTACCAGGAGAGCCCTGACGGCGAGACGCTCTGGCGCAGCTCACCCGGTGGACTCGTCACCGCGCTCGAACCCGTCATGCGCGCCGCCGATGGCGCCTGGATCGGCTGGACCGGAGTCGCCGACCGCGAGTTCGACCCGTTCGAGCACGACGGGATCTCGATCATCCCCGTGCCGCTCTCGGCGCCCGAGCTCGAGGAATACTACGAGGGCTTCTCGAACGACACGCTGTGGCCGCTCTACCACGACGTGATCGCCCCGCCCTCGTTCCACCGGGAATGGTGGGACGCATACGTGCGCGTCAACCGGCGCTTCGCGGAGGCGGCGGCGCGAGCGGCATCGCCCGGTGCGGTCGTCTGGGTGCAGGACTACCAGCTGCAGCTCGTGCCGAAGATGCTGCGCGAGAGCCGGCCCGACCTCGTCATCGGCTTCTTCAATCACATTCCGTTTCCGGCATACGGCATCTATTCGCAGTTGCCCTGGCGTCGGCAGGTGCTCAGCGGGTTGCTCGGCGCCGACGTGATCGGATTCCAGCGCGCCGCCGATGCCGGCAACTTCTCGCGTGCCGTTCGCCGCCTGTTCGGCTACACGACACGCGGCACCCTCATCGAGGTGCCTGGCGACGACGGCGAGATTCGGCGGGTCGTCGCCCGTCACTTCCCGATCTCGATCGACGCGGCGGGATTCGAGGAGATCGCCCGCCGGCCAGAGGTGCAGGCGCGTGCACGCGAGATCCGATCGAGCCTCGGCGACCCCGAGGTCATCATGCTCGGCGTCGACCGGCTCGACTACACGAAGGGCATCCGGCACCGACTCAAGGCGTTCGGCGAGCTGTTGCGCGACGACCGGCTCTCGGTCGAACGGGCCACCCTCGTGCAGGTCGCGAGCCCGTCACGCGAGCGCGTCGAGACGTACCGGCAGCTCCGCGACGAGATCGAGCTCATGGTCGGGCGGCTCAACGGCGACCATTCGACGCTCGGGCACCAGGCGATCGCGTACCTGCACCACGGCTACCCGCGCGAAGAGATGGTGGCGCTCTACCTCGCCGCCGACGTCATGCTCGTCACGGCACTTCGCGACGGCATGAACCTCGTCGCGAAGGAGTACGTGGCGTGCCGGTTCGATCAGGACGGCGTGCTCGTGCTGAGCGAGTTCGCCGGGGCGTCCGATGAGCTGCGGCAGGCCGTCCTCGTGAACCCCCACGACATCGAGGGACTCAAGGACGCGATGGTCGAGGCTGTCGAGATGCCCCAGCGCGAGCGCACCCGGCGCATGCGCGCGCTTCGCAGGCGCGTGAACGACAACGACGTCGCCAGGTGGTCGGCGACCTTCCTGAAGACGCTCACCGGCGCCGGCATCATCGCGCCGGGAGTCCCCGACGCCCTCCTGACCGCGGTCACCGGTATCGCGTCGACCGAGCGGCTGCTCGTGGCGCTCGACTTCGATGGAACACTTGCGCCCCTCGTCGACCGGCCCGAAGACGCGCGGGCGACCAAGCGCGCTCGCGCGGCGATCGAGCGACTCGCCGCCACCGACGACACCCGCGTGGCGATCGTCTCGGGCAGGGCCCTCGCGAGCCTGCGCGGGGTCGCCGACCCGCCGACCGGTGCCCTGCTCAGCGGCTCGCACGGCGTCGAGCTGCAGCTCGACGGGGGCACGGTCACGATCGACCTGCGCGACGGGGAGCTGGATGCCCTCGAACGCCTCACGCGCATTCTCGACGAGGTCGCATCCGGTGCCGACGGAGCCTGGGTCGAGCACAAGCCGGCCGGCCGTGCACTGCACACCCGCAAGGTCGCCTCGCAGGCGGCGACCGAGCTGCAGCGTCTCGCCCGCGAGCGCGTCGAGCGCGCGGTGCCCGACCTGTCGGTGCGCACCGGCAAGGGGGTGCTCGAGTTCGCAGTCCGCTCGACCGACAAGGGCGAGGCCCTCACCCGGCTGCGCCAGCATGCCGGGTCGAGCGCGGTCATCTACGTCGGCGACGACGTCACCGACGAAGACGCGTTCGCCGCCCTCGAGAGCGACGACGTGGGCGTGAAGGTGGGGCAGGGAAAGTCGGTCGCGTCGTACCGGCTGCGGAGTCCCGAGGACGTCGCGATCCTGCTCGAGCACCTCGCTTCAGCCCGTGACGCAGAACGCGGTCGCTCCTCGCACTGGTCATAGACTCGTCCCATGCCAGAGTTCGATCCCAAACCGCGCAGCCGCACCGTCACCGACGGCATCGAAGCCATGACGAGCCGGGGCATGCTCCGCGCGGTCGGCATGGGCGATGCGGATTGGGACAAGCCCCAGATCGGCATCGCGAGCTCGTGGAACGAGATCACTCCCTGCAACCTCTCGCTCGGCCGTCTCGCACAGGCCGCGAAGGAGGGCGTGCACGGCGGGGGAGGCTACCCGCTGCAGTTCGGCACGGTGTCCGTGTCCGACGGCATCTCGATGGGCCATGAGGGCATGCACTTCTCGCTCGTGTCGCGCGAGGTCATCGCGGACTCGGTCGAGGTCGTCATGCAGGCCGAGCGACTCGACGGCTCGGTGCTGCTCGCTGGCTGCGACAAGTCGATCCCCGGCATGCTCATGGCGGCCGCACGACTCGACCTCGCCTCGGTCTTCCTCTACGCCGGGTCGATCGCGCCCGGCTGGGTGCGCCTCTCCGACGGCACCGAGAAGGACATCACGATCATCGACTCGTTCGAGGCGGTCGGCGCCGTCAGGGCCGGCACCATGAGCGAGGAGGACGCGAAGCGCATCGAGTGCGCGTTCGCACCCGGCGAGGGTGCCTGCGGCGGCATGTACACCGCCAACACGATGGCCTCGGTCGCCGAGGCGCTCGGACTCTCGCTGCCCGGCTCGGCGTCGCCGGCATCGGCCGATCGTCGCCGCGACTACTACGCGCACCGCTCGGGCGAGGCTGTCGTGAACCTCTTGAAGCACGGCATCACTGCGCGGCAGATCCTCACGAAAGAGGCCTTCGAGAACGCCATCGCCGTGGGCATGGCGCTCGGCGGCTCGACGAACATCGTGCTGCACCTGCTCGCCATCGCGCGCGAGGCCGAGGTGGAGCTCACCCTCGACGACTTCAACCGCATCGGCTCGAAGGTGCCCCACATCGGCGACCTCAAGCCGTTCGGCAAGTACGTCATGAACGACGTCGACCGACGCGGCGGCCTGCCCGTGCTCATGAAGGCGCTGCTCGACGCCGGCCTCATGCACGGCGACTGCATGACGGTCACCGGCAGAACCCTCGCCGAGAACCTCGCCGAGATGCAGATCGAGCCGCTCGACGGCGAGGTGCTGCGTTCGCTCGACAACCCCATCCACGAGACCGGCGGACTCACCATCCTGCACGGTTCGCTCGCACCAGAGGGCGCGGTCGTCAAGACCGCCGGCTTCGACGCCGCGACCTTCGAGGGCCCGGCTCGCGTGTTCGAGCGCGAGCGCGCCGCGATGGACGCCCTCACCGCCGGCGAGATCACGCACGGCGACGTCGTCGTGATCCGTTACGAAGGACCCAAGGGCGGCCCAGGCATGCGCGAGATGCTCGCGATCACCGCCGCCATCAAGGGCGCTGGGCTCGGAAAAGATGTACTACTGTTGACTGACGGTCGATTCTCAGGCGGCACAACCGGGCTGTGCATCGGCCATCTGGCACCCGAAGCAGTAGACGCAGGTCCTATTGCCTTGGTGCGCGATGGTGATCTGATTCGGGTCGATATCGCGGCCCGGTCCATCGACCTACTGGTCGACGAGACCGAGCTGGCAGCCCGCAGTGAAGGCTGGGCTCCGCTTCCTCCGCGCTATACCCGAGGCGTTCTCGCGAAGTACTCGAAGCTCGTGCGTTCCGCCGCCGAAGGCGCAACGACGGGCTGAATGCTGCGCTTCCCCGCACACACACCGTCCACCAGAACAGGAATCGAATGACCACGGAATCCACTCCCGTGCCATCGCCCGCTGCAGTGCCGCCAGGCGCACCCGTGGAGCTCACGGGTGCCGAAGGCGTCGTCCGCTCGCTCGAGATGCTCGGCATCACCGACGTCTTCGGGCTTCCCGGCGGCGCGATCCTCCCGGTCTACGACCCGCTGCTCGACAGCAAGAAGCTGCGGCACATCCTCGTGCGCCACGAGCAGGGCGCCGGCCACGCTGCCGAGGGTTACGCGTCGTCGAGCGGCAAGCTCGGCGTTGCGATCGCCACCTCGGGCCCCGGTGCCACCAACCTCGTCACCGCCATCGCCGACGCACACATGGACTCGGTGCCGATGCTCGCCATCACCGGCCAGGTGTTCTCGAACCTCATGGGCACCGATGCATTCCAAGAGGCCGACATCGTCGGCATCACGATGCCCGTCACCAAGCACTCCTTCCTCGTGAAGCGTGCCGAGGACATCCCCGCGACGATCGCGGCGGCGGTGCACATCGCCACCACCGGTCGCCCCGGCCCAGTGCTCGTCGACATCACGAAAGACGCGCAGCAGGCCAAGTTCAGCTTCCGCTGGCCGCCGAAGGTCGACCTGCCGGGGTACCGGCCGATCACCAAGGCGCATGGCAAGCAGGTCGCCGCGGCAGCACAGCTCTTCGCCGAGGCCAAGCGTCCCGTGCTCTACGTCGGTGGTGGGGTCATCCGATCGCACGCGTCAGACGAACTGCTCGCGCTCGCCGAACTGACGAACGCACCCGTCGTGACGACCCTCATGGCGCGCGGCGCCTTCCCCGACTCGCACCAGCAGCATCTCGGCATGCCGGGCATGCACGGCACCGTTCCCGCAGTGATCTCGCTGCAAGAGGCAGACCTGCTGGTCGTGCTCGGCGCGCGGTTCGACGACCGCGTCACCGGCAAGGCCGCACTCTTCGCCCCGAATGCGAAGGTCGTGCACGTCGACATCGACCCCGCTGAGATCTCGAAGATCCGCACCGCCGACGTGCCGATCGTGGGCGACCTGAAAGACGTGCTCGTCGACCTCGCCGCCGCCTACCGCGACGCGATCGCGAGCGAGAAGCCCGACCTCGACGAGTGGTGGGCGACGCTCGACGGGCTGCGCAGCGAGTTCCCGCTCGGCTACACCGAGCCGAGCGACGGGCTGCTCGCGCCGCAGTACGTCATCGAGCGCATCGGCGAGCTCACGGGCCCCGAGGGAGTGTACGCCGCGGGCGTCGGCCAGCACCAGATGTGGGCCGCGCAGTTCATCAAGTACGAGCGTCCCAACTCGTGGCTCAATTCGGGCGGCGCCGGCACCATGGGCTACGCGGTGCCCGCGGCCATGGGTGCCAAGGTCGCTGAACCCGACCGCGTCGTGTGGGCGATCGACGGCGACGGGTGCTTCCAGATGACGAACCAAGAGCTGGCGACCTGCACCTTGAACAAGATCCCGATCAAGGTCGCCGTCATCAACAACTCCTCGCTCGGCATGGTGCGTCAGTGGCAGACCCTGTTCTACGACGGCCGGTACTCGAACACCGATCTGAACACCGGGCATGACACCGTGCGCATCCCCGACTTCGTGACGCTCGCCGAGGCCTACGGTGCACTCGGCATCCGCGTCACCAAGAAGGAGGAGGTCGACGCGGCGATCAAGCTCGCGCTCGAGACGAACGACCGGCCCGTCGTCATCGACTTCGTGGTCTCGGCCGACGCCATGGTGTGGCCGATGGTGCCGCAGGGCGTGTCGAACAGCTACATCCAGTACGCCCGCGACCACTCGCCGGCATTCAGCGAGGAGGACTGACCATGTCGACACACGTGCTCTCGCTCCTCGTCGAAGACAAGCCGGGTCTGCTCACCCGGGTCGCCGGGCTCTTCGCCCGACGCGGTTTCAACATCGAGTCGCTCGCGGTCGGTCACTCCGAGATCGAGGGGCTCTCGCGCATCACGGTCGTCGTCGATGTCGAAGACCTCCCGCTCGAGCAGGTCACGAAGCAGCTGAACAAGCTCGTGAACGTGATCAAGATCGTCGAGCTCGACCCCAACCAGTCGGTGCACCGTGAGCACCTGCTCATCAAGGTGCGAGTCGACAACACGACGCGTTCGCAGGTGCTCGAGGCCGTGAACCTCTTCCGCGCGCGCGTGGTCGACGTATCGACCGAGGCGCTCGTGATCGAGGTCACCGGCGACTCCGGCAAGACCACCGCGTTCCTCAAGGTGCTCGAGCCCTACGGCATCAAAGAGATCGCCCAGTCGGGCCTCCTCGCGATCGGCCGTGGCGGCAAGTCCATCACCGAACGCGTCTTCAAGAACTGAACCGCGGATGCCGCGGCACGGCGTCGCGGCATCCGTCATCTGAACCACAACGAGGAGAAAGAACAGCACATGGCTGAGATCTACTACGACAAGGACGCCGACCTGGCCCTCATCCAGGGCAAGAAGGTCGCCGTCATCGGCTACGGCTCGCAGGGCCACGCACACGCGCAGAACCTGCGCGACTCCGGCGTCGAGGTCGTCATCGGCCTCAAGGACGACTCGCGGTCGAAGCCGAAGGCAGAAGAGGCGGGCTTCCAGGTGCTGAGCGTCGCCGACGCGGCGGCCGGTGCCGACGTCATCGTCATCCTCGCGCCCGACCAGTATCAGCGCCACATCTACGCCGAGTCGATCAAGGACAACCTGACCGCGGGCAAGACCCTCGTATTCGGGCACGGATTCAACATCCGCTTCGGCTACATCGAGGCGCCCGAGGGCGTCGACGTCGTCATGGTCGCCCCCAAGGGCCCTGGCCACACCGTGCGCCGCGAGTACGAGGCCGGCCGCGGCGTGCCCGTGATCGTCGCCGTCGAGAAGGATGCCTCAGGGGAGGCCTGGCCGCTCGTGCTCTCGTACGCCAAGGCGATCGGCGGCCTGCGCGCCGGCGGCATCAAGACCACGTTCACCGAAGAGACCGAGACCGACCTGTTCGGCGAGCAGGCTGTGCTCTGCGGCGGCGTCTCGCAGCTCGTGCAGTACGGCTTCGAGACCCTCACCGAGGCGGGCTACCAGCCGCAGGTCGCATACTTCGAGGTGCTCCACGAGCTGAAGCTCATCGTCGACCTCATGTGGGAGGGCGGCATCGCCAAGCAGCGCTGGTCGGTCTCCGACACGGCCGAGTACGGTGACTACGTGTCCGGCCCGCGCGTCATCGACCCGCACGTCAAGGAGAACATGCAGGCCGTGCTCGGCGACATCCAGTCGGGCGCGTTCGCCGAGCGCTTCATCGCCGACCAAGACAATGGGCAGAAGGAGTTCCTCGAGCTCCGCGCCAAGGGCGAGGCGCACCCGATCGAGGCGACCGGCCGCGAGCTGCGCAAGCTCTTCGCGTGGAACGCCTCGAACGACGACGACTACGTCGATGGCGAGGTCGCTCGCTGACCGGATCGTAGGTCGAATAGCGCGCACGCGCGCATCGAGACCCATCGAGTAGCGCGCAGCGCGTATCGAGACCAGAACGGCTCGCTCCGGATGCTCCGGGGCGGGCCGTTCGGTGTCGCGAGGCCGCCTTGGGGTGGCTCACTCGTCGCTGAAGCCGCATGTGGAACTGAACGGCGTCGTGTAGAAGAACGTCGCCCATTCCTCACGAGTGAAATCCCGACCGGCGATCCGGCAGGCGTACTGGAACTGGTGCTCGGGATCGATGTCCCACACCATGACGCCCTCGGGCAGTGAGAGTGCGATCTCGCGGCCATCGGGGCGTATGGCACCGTCGGGGATGGGGAGCTCCAACTCGATGGTGGCACCTGGGCCACCAAAGATGCCTGGAGCGACGGCTCGGTCGTCGGTCCGGAACGGCGCGCCGATCCGGATTCCCGTCGCCGTGTCGTACAGCAACGCTGTTCCATCGTCAGTCATCACGAGCATGGCCCGGCCGTCACGACTCAGCGATGGCTGCTCGAGGCCACCCACCGCGCCGGGGATCGACCCCAACCGAGCGAGCGGATCCGTCTCGTACCGACCAATTCGAGTGCCCTCCATACCGAGGAGTTCGCCGTCCGCGAGCATGACGTGGGCTTGGATGTCGACGGGCTCGTCGTAGAGAATTCGATGATCTTCGGCGGAGAGTATCGCCAGCCGGAACTTCGACTCCTTGCCGGTCGCGCTCGGTGGCTCAGGGCGTGCGTACGTCATGGCCATCCGGTCACCCTCGGGTGCGACCGAGATCCAAAGCGGGGACCAATCGACTGCCAATGGCTCGCCTACCACGTCACCGGTCCGCGGATCGAGCTCTTGGATGAGCCCGTTTCGTGAGGCGTGGAGCAACTTGCCGTCGGGCGATGGCCAGAGCTTGTCGACCCACGGGTCCATCGTCATCTCCACCTCTTCTCCCGTGTCCGCCTCGAAGAGGCGGAACCCCCCGTCCGCTTCCGAACGCGCGTACACCCGTCCGTCGGGTGCCCAGCCGATATCGCTCACCGCCTCGTCGAAGTGATACGCCACATCACCCGTCGCCGTATCCACCACGACGACATCCTCGAGGACACCGTCGACGATCCGTCCGATTTCCAAACCGGGGGCCGGGGGATCGACCTGGGGTGCCGTCACGACGGACGAGCCTTGGTACGAGTACCCTCCTGCCAGCAAGTGGCCGGGAGCGATGAGCCGGCGGCCGAGACCGATCCCGTCAAGATGCCACCGGGAGATGGTCGGCCCACCGCGACTGATCACCGTGAGGATAGCGCCGTCCGTGCTCACGTCGATCGTTCCGATGTCCTCGTTCAGGGGGCCGATCTCCTCGGCGGGAATCGGCGCGCCGTCGGCGAGATCGAAGACGCTGATCTGACCGAATCTGCTTTCGCAATACACACGTTCCAAGGGCTCCGAGATGGCAATCCAATTGCACTGGTCGGGTGCGGGGCTGAGGTCTGTCGACCAACGCACCCGCTGATCGTGAGGTTCGACGGCGATCAGCGCGAGGCCGCCGGACGCAATCACCACTCCGGAATCGCCGACCGCCAGAGCGGCATGCGCAGAACTGCGGGGCACTACCATGCTCTCCGAGATGGTCGCCGATGTCGGATCGATCATGTCGATGCGGTCGTCGAACCGTCCGACCAGGAGCCGGCCGCTGCCGTCGAACGCGAGGGCGGCGACCGGCGGCTCAGCGGCATACTGTCGATCGTGGCGAGCCAAGGGAGTCATCTCATTGGCGATGCCGCGCATCCGGCCGTCCGCGGTCGACACGACTCTTACGGCGCCATTGCGGAAACCGGCGACGGCGATGGTCGAACCGTCGGCATTCACGGCCAGCGCACCCGTTCCGACGTCGATCGGGATCGGTCCCCGAATGCGCTCGGCGTGTTGGAGATCGAACACCACGAGGTCGGAATGCGTGGATGCTCCAGGCGCGTTCGGGTGGACCGGTTGCGCGTCAGCCGACCACAGCACCGCACCGATCCGGCCGTCGCCGCTCACCTCGACGAGGGGAGGGGGATTGGCCGAACCGGGATCGAACCCGAGGTCCAGTTCCTGGACCATCTGCCCGGTCGCGGCTTCACGGATCGCGGCATCCCCGGCGGTCGTGACCACGAGCACGTGCTCGGTGCCCGGGATGAGGCTTCCGTACGTGTTCCCGCTCGACGCCAGGACAGCCGTGCCGAGGAATCCGTCCGCCCCCTGGAGCACGCTCATGAGTCCCGATCGTGCGCGTGGGTCGTCGGGCCACCGTCGATACGCCTCGGCGGCGAGGAGGGCGGAGACGTCGCGCTCCGTCGTCTGCAGCGCGAGCGACGTGGCAACGAGCGCCTCCAGCGTGGCCCTGTCCCGTTGTGCGTTCGCCTCTTGGGAGGACACCACCGCCACCGATCCGGCGCCGACGAGCAGCACGATCAGGCCGGCCGCGACTCCGAGCAGGACACGCAGGCGTCGGTTCTGGCGACGGTCCTGACGCGCGCGCTCCTCGAACTGCGTATGCTCCGCGGTGGCGCGGGCCGCGGACGCATCGAGGAATTCGCGCTCGACGTCGGTCAGGTCTCGCGGTGCTGCATCCCGCCATTCGACGGCGGACTGCAGGCGTGCGCCGCGCAGGAGATCGTCCTCCAGACGGCCCGCGGCGCTCCACGCCTCTGCGGCCGCGGCGACTGTCGTGAGGATGCGCGTGCCCTCGGCGTCCTCATCGAGCCACGCCCGGAGGCGCGGCCATGCGGTCGCGAGCGACTCGTGCGCAACCTCGATCGAGTCGGCCTCCGCGGTGACGAGCCTCGCTCGCGCCAGCATCGACAGCACCTGTTCCCGCGAGGCATCCGCTCGAAGGGGTTTGGAGGGCACCCGGCGGCGGACCGCATTGCCGTCTGGCCCGCGGGCCACCAGTCGCAGGAGGAGCCAGCGGCAGGTCACACGCTGGTCGGGGTCCATCGAGTGGTACAGGCGGTCGGCCGACTGGGCGATCGCGCCCGAGATCCCGCCGGAGGCCTCGTAACCGGCGACCGTGAGCGTCGAACCCTCCCGCCGGAGCCAGGTCTCGACGAGCGCGTGCGAGAGATGGGGGAGCGCGCCGGTCTCGCCCGCGGCGTCCCGGAGGATGATCTCCACCAGCCCGGGCTCGATGCGCAGGCCGGCGCGCCGGGCGGGCTCCTCGACGGCCTCGCGCAGCGAGGCGGGCGCCATCGGGCCGACGAGGTGCACGCCCTCGGCGACGAGGGGCGCCAGGTCGGGGTGCGCTGCGCAGTCGCCGAGGTAGTCGGCGCGCACGACGAGGATGACCGTCGCACCCGTGACCGGCGCCTCGGCGATCGCACGGGCGGCCGCGTCGACGTCGGCCTCGCCGGCGTGGAACACCTCCTCGAACTGGTCCACGATCACGACATCGGCTCGCCCCGACCACACGGCCTCGCGGATCCGTGCATCGAGGTCGTGCTCCGGCGTGAGGATCACGACGCGGTCGCCGCGGCGTTGCAGGGCGGGGATCACGCCGGCGCGCACGAGCGAGGACTTGCCGCTGCCCGAGGCGCCGGATATGGCGAGGAAGCGCGATCTACCGAGTCGGGTCAGCGCGGCCTCGACATCGGCATCACGTCCGAAAAAGTCGTCCTCGTCTTCCACGCCGAACGGCTGCAGCCCGCGATAGGGGCAGGCGGCGCTCGTACTGGCGGGCGCCTCGCCCAGGTCGAGGGCCTCGTCGTGGCGGAGGATGCGCAGCTCGAGCTCGGCCAGCTCGGCGCCCGGCTCTGCGCCGAGCTCGTTGGCGAGTCGCTCGCGGGCCGCGCGGATGGCCGCGAGCGCGTCGGCCTGGCGGCCGCCGCGGTACAGCGCCGTGGCGAGCAGCACCCACCGTCGCTCCCGCAGCGGTGCCACGCGCACCAGTCGTTCCGCGTCTGCGACGAATGCCGCATCTTCGCCGAGCCTGAGGTGCGCGTCGACCCGCGCCTCCTCGAGCTCCATACGCACCTCGTCGAGGCGCTCCGCCTCGACGACGGCAGGCGTCCACGTCGCCAGGTCGGCGTATGGTGTGCCGCGCCAGAGCTCCAGCGCCCGTTCGACGGCATCGAGCGCGCGTGCAGGATCATCGTCGAGGTGACGGCGGGCGGATGCCGCGAGCCGTTCGAAGCGCTCGACGTCGACGGTTTCGGGGTCGATTCGCAGGGTGTAGGCGCCTGGAGACGTGGCGATCGCGTTGCGTCCGATGGCCGCCCTCACCCGGCCGATCGAGGCCTGCAGCTGCTTCTGCCAAGTGCCGGGCGGCTCGTCGCCCCAGAGTGCGTCGGCGAGTTCGTCGGTCGTGACCGGACGGTCGGCGCGAAGCACCAGCGCCGAGAGCACTGAACGCTCTCTCGGGCTGAGCGTCACCCCCTCGAGGGTGAGCGGGCCGAACACCACCACGCTCATGCTCCGCATTGTTCGCCCTTCCGGGCCGGCCGTCAACGAACCGCACATACCGCGCATACCGACTGCATACCTTCGGGATACGGCTGCATACCTCGTCGGCGCAGCGTGGGGCATGAACCCCACAACCCCACCGCCGCTCTGCGGGGTTCACCCGCACGGCGGTCATCCGCACGTCGGCTGCGGACCGTCGAAGCCCGGCAGGTAGGCGCGCCACTCCTGCTCAGTCAGGTTGCGGCCCGCGATGCGGCAGACTGCCTCGAACTGGTGGTCGGGGTCGAGGTCCCAGATCATGATGCCCTCGGCGACGCTTACGGCGAGCTCGCCGCCGTCGGGGCGGAGGTAGGCGTCCACCAGACCTGGTGAGTCGATGCTGAACGGCTCGCCGAGGCGCACTCCGCTCGGAAGTTCGAAGAGCGAAGCGGATCGG
This sequence comes from Agromyces humatus, assembly GCF_021228295.1. GTDB lineage: Bacteria > Actinomycetota > Actinomycetes > Actinomycetales > Microbacteriaceae > Agromyces > Agromyces humatus. The sequence goes on along the minus strand of NZ_JAJQPD010000006.1, from coordinate 37,568 downwards.
TCGGCCGCTCGCACGAGCACCAGCCGGCCGTCGGAGCTCTGGGACACGGAGCCGAGACCCCCCGCGGTGCCGGCCATGGCGACGGCACCCGATCCGTCGATGTCGGAGAACCTGGTGATGCGGTTGTCGTCGAACGCGATCATGCCGCCGTCGTCGAGCAGCACCGTGACGTAGTGTTCGTTCAGCGCCAGGCGTTCGCCGGTGCGAGCGTCGAAGATCTCATTGCGGTTCCGGCCATGGAACGAATTCATCGAGACCCTGGTGCCGTCTGGGCTCTCGGTGAGCCCGATGATGCCCATGAGGCCACCGGGCGCCGGAAACTCGGGCCCGGTGACTCGGCCCGTCGCCGCATCGACGCGAACGACCGAGTCGTTCGCCAGCGCGACGTAGATACGACGGCCGTCTGTTGAAGTCCACCAGCGGTAGGCGCCCTCCGGGAGATCTGCGATGACCTCTCCACTCTCGGCGTCGATGATCCGGTACCGGTCGGCATCGATCGCGTAGGCGATGAGGCGCCCGCCCGACGCCCACCCGAGGACATCCAGGTCGCCGCCGACGGAACGCATCGAGCCGTCGGCGGTGTCGATTATCATCGTCGCGGGAGCCACGTCTTCATCGATGCGACCGGCCGGTGGCGGACGGCGGATCGCGAGGAGCGTGCTGCCCTCGAACGCGTAGCCCCCCGTCGCGTACCACTCGGGCGCGATGAGGCGGCTCACCGGGCCGCCTCCGTCGAGCCGCCAGCGCGAGATCGCGGCGCGGCCGATGGCGATCGTGACGAGTTCGGCGCCGTCATCGACCGTCGCGATCGGTCCGACCGTCCCGAGCATGGCATCGAGCTGTCGAGTCGGCCGACCGTCGTCGAGGCGATACTCCTGGATGCGCCCGAACACGCCCGCGCAGTAGACCCCGCCGGCGAGTTCCGACGCCGCGACCCAGGCGCACGATTCGGGGAGCTCCGGCGGAAGGGATGTCACCCAGTTCACGCGCCCGGTCGCGGTGTCGACGGCGATCACCGCGTCCCCGCCCGCCGCGACGAGGAGTCCGTCGGGTTGCATCGCCATCGCCACGTGTGCGGAGGCCGGCGGCACCGTGATGGTGGCGATAATCGTGGCCGTCGCGACATCGACGACCTCGACGCGATCGTCGAGCCGGCCGAGGTAGAGCCGACCGTCGGCGCCGAATGCGAGCGCCGCGACCGAGCTGCCGTCGTCGGTGCCGTGCCGCACAACTTGCTCGTCGGCGAGTCGGTCGATCCTGCCGGTCGCCGTCGAGACGAGACGGAGCGAACCGTCGTCAGAGCCGGCGATCGCCACCGTGCGACCGGAGTGATCGAGTGCGAGCGCGCCCGCCCCGACGTCGATGCGGACCGGGCCATGGAGTCGTCGGCCGTCGGTGAGATCGACCACGACGAGGGTCGACGAACTCGCGGATCCGTATCGCGTCGCGCCGGTCTCAGGGTCGGTGTCGTCGGCCCACAGCACGGCGCCGACCCGGCCGTCGCCGCTCGCGGAGACGAGGCGGTCTTGGGGCTCGGACCTGAAGCCGAGGTCGATCTCGCGGATGACGGACGCGTCGGCGAGGTCGCGCACCGTCAGCCCGCCGTCGTCGGTCGCGACGAGCGCCGTTCGGGTTCCGGGGATCACCGCTCCGACGGCCTGTGCGCCGACGTTCATGAATGCGTTCCCGAGGAACCCGCCGACACCGGTCACAATGCCCATGAGTGCCGCGCGAGCGCGCGGATCGTCGGGCCAGCGGTCATACGCCTCCGCTGCAAGCAGGGCCGCGACATCCCGTTCGGAGTCGCGCAGCGACAGCGCCGTGCCGACGAGCGCCTCGATCGCGGCGTCGCCGCGCTGCCGTTCGGCCTCGCTCGCGCTGAACCCGGCGAAGGTGCCGACCCCGACGAGCGCGATGATGAGGGCTGCTGCCGCAGCGAGGAGCGTGCGCAGTCGCCGGTTCTGCCTGCGGTCGGTGCGCGCCCGCTCGACGAGCGCACGGCTCTCGGATGCCTCCCGCTCGGCGGACGCGGCGAGGAATGCCGACTCGGTCGCGGTGAGGTCGGGGTCCGCACCGTCCGCCCATTCGAGCGCGGCCTGCAGCCTGGCGCCGCGAGCCAGGTCTTCGTCGCGCCGGCCGTCGGCCTCCCATGACTCGGCCGCATTGGCGAGCGCGTGCATCGTGCGTTGGGCGTCGACATCCTCCTCGAGCCAACTGCGCAAGCGCGGCCACGCGTCGGCGAGTGCCTCATGCGACACTACGACGGTCGATTCGTCAGCGCTTACCAGACGTGCGGCTTCGAGCATGGTGAGCACCCGGTCTCGTGCGTCGTCGTCGTGCAGCGACTTGATCGCCAAGGTCCGGCGTACCGGGCTGCCGTCGGCGCTCAGCGACACGAGCCTGAGCATGGTCGACCGGCAGAGCGTACGTTCGGCGGGGGTCATCCGCTGATAGAGGCGATCTGCCGACTGGGCGATCGCTCCTGACAGACCGCCGGATTCCTCGTAGCCGGCGACCGTGAGGGTGGATCCGTCGCGGCGCAGCCAGGTCTCGACGAGTGCGTGCGAGACGAGCGGAAGCGCTCCGGCCTGCCCCGCGGCATCCCGCAGGATCAGCTCCGTGAGGCCGGGTTCCAGCCGTAGTCCGGCCTGCCGCGCCGGACCTTCGATGGCCTCCCGGAGGCCGTCGGCGCCGATCGACGGCACGAGGTGCACGCCGTCGGTGAAGGCGGGCCCGAGATGGGGCAGCCGCGCGCACTCGTCGAGGAAGTCGCTGCGAACGGTGAGCAACAGCGTGCCGCCCGCGTGCATGTACTCGGCGAGCGCAGCGCAGGTGTCCTCGACGGCGACGTCGGCGAGGTCGAGGTGCAGGAGTTCCTCGAACTGGTCGACGACCAGCACGTCACCTGCCCGCACCGCGGTGACTCGGTCGCGCACGAGCGTGGCTGTCGACCGACGCGGCAGGAGGATCTCGACCCGTCGGTTCTGGCGACGCAGCGCGGGAGTGACTCCGGCGCGCACGAGCGACGACTTGCCGCAGCCGCTCGCTCCAGTGAGTGCGACGAAACGCGAGCCGTCGACGCGCGCGAGCGCGGCGAGGATGTCGCGCGATCGGCCGAAGAACTCGGCCTCGTCGCCGACATCGAACGCGTCGAGCCCTCGGTACGGGCATGTGGCGTCGGCGCTCGCCATTGAGGCCGGCGCTCCGTCGAGGGCGGGGTCGTGACGCAGGATGGCGGTCTCGAGGGCCGCGAGCTCGTCGGAGAGGTCGATGCCGAGCTCATCGTCGAGGCGGCGCCGAGCCTCGCGGATTGCAGCGAGCGCGTCGGCCTGTCGACCGCCGCGGTAGAGCGCGAGCGCCAGGATTCCCCAGCGGGGCTCGCGCAGCGGCGCCTCCTGCACGAGCCGTTCCGCCTCGGCAACGGCTCCCGCTTCCCGGCCGAGCTCGACTCGCACCCTGACGCGTTCCTCCTCGGCGACGGCGCGGAGCCCGACCAGGCGCTGTGCTTCGGCGATCGCGGGCGGCCAGTCGGGCAGGTCGGCATAGGCGCGGCCGCGCCAGAGCTCGAGCGCCCGCGAGAACTCGGACTCGGCGCGATCAGGATCGCCGTCGCCGGCGTGGGTGAGACCCGCGTCGACGAGGCGCTCGAATCTGACGGCGTCGATCGAGTCGGGGGCGACCTCGACGCGGTACCCCTCAGCGACGGTCTCGATCGGGGGAACCCCGGCGTTCCGCCGGAGTCGCGCCACGGCGATCTGCACCTGCTTGGGCCACGTCGCCGGCGGGTTCGCACCCCATAGTGCGTCGGCCAGTTCGTCGGGGGAGAGCGCCGAGCCTACTCTCAGCACCAGCGCGGCGAGTACTGCTCGCTCCCGCGGACTGATCGGGCTCCCGTCGACGACGAGCGCCCCGAGGACGCTCACGCTCACGTTCGCATTGTGCTCGCAGCCGCGGCAGTGCGTCAATCACCTGCGGGGGCGACGGATACCGAACGGATACCGACAGTGCGGTCTCCGGATACCGCCGCTCGTCACCGTGGTGACCATGAACACGACACGCCTACCCCACAGCCTCGCCGCCGCGGCGATCGTCGGGCTCGCGCTCAGCGGATGCGCGACCACGCAGGCAGCCGCACCCGATCCGGCTCCACAGCGTGCACCGTCCGCGCAACTCGACAGCGCGGCCGCGATCCTGCAGAACGACAATGACCCGCGTGGCTACCACGGTCTCGCGTCGATCAGCGGGATGACGGGCATGCCGACCCAGACATCCGAGTCGAGCACGCCGCCGCCCACCCCGAGGGTGAACGACAACGATCCCCGCGGTCACCATCGGTTGCCGGCGATCGAGGGCGCGGATGGGTTCGGGGTGCCTGCGCCGCGCATGTGCGATGTCGACCCGCGCGGCCACCACGTGCTGTCGCGACTCCGGCGATGAGCCGCGACGCTCGGTCACCCGCTTCTTGCGCGTGGTTCGTGCGGCGTCGTTCCCATCGACGGGCGTCATTTCATCCCGCTGTCGAAGGCGCGTCATTCCGAGAAGCCGCACGTGGATCGGTACGGGAGCTCGCCGAAGTACGTCGTCCATTCCTCATGGGTGAGATCGCGACCGGCCATGGTGCACGCCGCCGCCAGGTGATGTTCGGGGTCCAGGTCCCAGACCGCGACCCCCTCCTTCTCGTTCACGACGAGGAACCGTCCGTCGTGCCGGATGTAGCCCGGGATGATGAACGGACCGGAGGTCGCGATCGCGTCGCCGAGCCGGATTCCCGAAGCCAAGTCGTAGAGAGCGACCGATCCGTCGTTCGAGCCGACCAGCAGGGTGGCCCCGTCCTCGGTCACCTGGAGGTGACCGATTCCCCCGTTCAGTCCCGCCAACGATCCCGACGTCGAGAGGTCCGGGATCTCGTGGCGAGCGACTCGGTTGTCGTACGCGGCGATCAGCTCCTCGGCGCCCGTGATGACGCTGATCGTCGCACCCTCGGCGCCCGTGGAGATGACCCGCCCCGTGTCGGCGTCGACGAGGCTGGTGGTGTATCGCTTGTCCTTCTCGACCGTCACCGCCAGCATCGATGCCGACGAGGTGCCGCTGATCGACCAGACGAAGCCGTCGAATCGCAGCGCACGGCCGATGCGCTCGTGCGTCTGCCCGTCGTAGACCCTGACGCGGTCACCGACATCGTCGCCGTCTGGATCGTCGATGACGTACAGGCGGGATCCTGATCCGAGCAGCCACCAACCGAATGCGTCATCGGTGACCGCAGGACCGGGTGATGTTTCCCCGGTCGAGGCGTCGCGGAATCCCCACTGACCATCGCCGATCTGCCCGAACACCGAGTCGGTGCCGGCCCACCCGAGATGATCCGTTCCCGTGATCACCACGCGCTCGCGATCCGCCTCGGGATCCCAGATGGCGAAGTCGCCCATCTCTTCCCACCACACGGCCCCGGGAGGGCGCTCGGCGGTGATGATCGAGGAGCCGTCCGGGCTGTATCCGTCCATCACCGCAGAACCCTCGGCGACGATCCGGGTGATGAGTCCCGAGTCGTCGAGGCGCCAGCTGGAGATCGCCGGGGCATCGGCGCCGATGGCGACCAACTCGGTGCCATCCTGGGTGACCTCGATCGGACCGACGGCGCCGAGTTGGGGATCGAATCGTCTCCCGGTCGGTTCCCCGGTCGTCATCGACCGTTCCTCGATCCCACCCCACAGGTCGGCGCAGTAGAGGGTGTCCCGTGACTCGGCGACCGCCACCCACCCGCACGGGGAGGGATTCACTGTGCCGGGCCGGTGCTCCCACATGAGGGTCGCGGACGCGATCTCGACCGCGAAGATGATGTTCTGCCCGGCGCCGAAGACGCGACCATCCGTGGTCGCAGTCAGCGCGACATTGGCCGCGTAGACGGGCACCGGGATCTCACGGATCACCTCGGCGCCGGCCACATCGATGAGGCTGAGGCGATCGCCCGTGGTGCCGACGATGAGCGTACCGTCCGGAGCGAAGGTCATGGCCGTCGGCGGGACCGCCGATTGCGGTGGACCGCCCGCGGCGACGACCCGCTCCGCCCGTCCCGAGCCGAGGTCCACGACCATGATGCCGAAGTCGTCGAGGGTGCCGTCCCTGAGCCCGGAGTCGGCGACGGCGGCAGTGGTGCCGTCGGGACTCACCTCGAGTCCTCCCGCCCCGATGTCGAGCGGGATCGGGCCCAGTCGCACGTCGCCGGTCTCGAGGTCGATCACGGACAGGGTCGATGCCTCCGATTGTCCGACGCCCGGGAAGACGTTGTTGCCTCGCCCAGGATCCACGTGGCGGAGCACGGCCGCGAAGTCGCCGTCGGAGCTCACACGGACGAACGGAACACTGCAGCACACGTCCGGGGGCTCCCCGTAGGCAAGCTCCCGCACGATTGCGCCCGTGCTCACGTCGACGATCACGGCGCTCGCATCGTCGCGGACGACGATGGCGTGATCCGTGCCGGGAATGAGATCGCCGGCGATGCGGTCGGCCTCCGGTACATGGAGATTGCCGAGGAACGACTCGCTCGCAGTGAAGGTCGCAAGCAGCGCACTTCGTGCTCGCGCGTCGTCGGGCCAACGGCGGTACGCCTCCGCGGCGATCAGCGCAGCGACATCACGCTCCGACTCGCGCAGCGCGAGGGAGGTCGAAGTGACCGCCTCGATGACGGCTGCCTCGCTCTGTCGCGCAGCTTCCTGCGATTGTCGCTCGGCCTCCTGCGTCGCCGTGACGGCGAATCCGGTGCCGGCGATCGAGGCGACGAGGAGCACGGCTCCGGCGACGAGCAGCCCGCGGAGCACACGGTTCTGCCGGCGCTCTCGCGTCGCACGCGTCGCCAGTTCACGCCGCTCGGATGCCTCGCGTTCGCCAGATCGGTCGAGGAACGCGGCCTCGACCTCGGTGAGGTCGCGGTCCTCGCCCGATCGCCACTCGAGCGCGGTCTCGAGCCGACCGCCGCGGTAGAGGTCCTCCTCTGTGCGTCCGCCGGCATCCCAGGCCTCCGCGGCGTTGCCGAGTGCGTGCATTGTGCGGATGTCGTCGGCGTCGTCCTCGAGCCAGCTCCGCAGGCGCGGCCACGCGTCCGCGAGCGCCTCGTGCGAGACGAGCACGCTCGTTTCGTCGGTGCTCACCAGCCGCGCGGCGGTGAGCATTCCGAGAACCCGGTCGTGCTGCGCGGCACCATGGACGGCGCGGAGTGGAAGGCTGCGGCGAACCGGGCTCCCATCCGCGCCGAGGAAGACGAGGCGCAGCAGGGTCGAGCGGCACACCACCCGCTCTGCCGGGGTCATCCGCAGGTAGAGCCGGTCGGCCGACTGCGCGATCGCGCCGGAGATGCCACCGGAGGCCTCATATCCCGCGACCGTGAGCGTGCTGCCCTCGCGGCGGATCCATGTCTCGACGAGCGCGTGCGACACGTGGGGGAGAACGCCCGGCCGCCCGGCCGCATCGCGGAGCACGAGTTCGGTGAGTCCGGTCTCGAGGCGGAGTCCGCTGATGCGGGCGGGCCCTTCGATCGCCTCACGGAGTCCGTCGGGGCCGATCGGCGGCACGAGCTGGACGCCTTCGATGAACCGGTCCGCGAATCGCGGCAGACGCGCACAGTCGTCGAGGAAGTCGCTGCGCACCGTGAGCAGCACCGTGCCACCCCGCTCGAGCCGGTCCTCGAGCGCTTGGGCTGCGTCGGTGAGTGCGTCCGGCTCGAGCCCGAGGGTGAACAGTTCCTCGAACTGGTCGATGACGATGACATCGGCGTCGATCATGGCGGTGCGCGGGGCAACGAGCCAATGTCGTGGCGTCGCAATCTCCACCACGAGGCCGCGCCGCCGCAGCACGGGCACGATTCCCGCGAGCACGAGCGAGGACTTGCCGCATCCGGATGGCCCGGTGAAGGCCACGAATCGCGACCGGTCGACCCGCGAGAGCGAGGCCGCAACTTCGGTCGAGCGCCCGAAGAATTCCTCCTCGTCCTCAGCATCGAACGCGCGCAGGCCCCGGTACGGGCAAGTTCCGGTGTCAGGAACCCCAGCGTCGTCGCGGTCCAGGGCGGCGTCGTGCCGCAGGATCGCGGTTTCGAGGGCGACGAGTTCAGGGCTCGGATCGACGCCCAGTTCGTCGGCGAGCCGCTCACGCGCCGAACGGATGGCTGCGAGCGCATCGGCCTGCCGCCCGGCCCGGTAGAGCGCGGTCGCGAGTACCTCCCATCGGTGCTCCCGCAGCGGCAGCTCGCGAACCAGGCGCTCAGCGTCGGCGACGACGTCGGCTCCGTGGCCGGCATCGAGCCGCGCGCGCAGCACCTCCTCCTCGGCCGCCGAACGGAGGTCGAGGAGTCGTCCCGCCTCGTTGCGGGCGGGCGCCCAGTCGGGCAGGTCGAGGTACGGCGAGCCTCGCCACAGTCGCAGTCCCGACGAGAAGGCCGCGATCGCCCGATCGGGCTGGCCGTGTGCGGCGTGGTCGCGCGCGCTCGCCACGAGCTGCTCGAACCGGCGGTCGTCGAACATGTCGTCGGGAGCATCCAGCCGATAGCCGCCGTCGGCGGTGGTGATTGCCGGCACCGTGGGGTGGCGCCGGAGCCGGCCGATCGCGATCTGCACCTGCTTCGGCCAGGTCTTCGGGGGCGACTCGCCCCAGACCGCGTCGGCGAGTTCGTCGGGTTGGATGGTGCTGCCCGCGCGGAGCGTGAGTGCTGCGAGGATGGCGCGCTCCCGCGGGCTCAGCCGCTCTCCGCCTTCGACGACGGTGGAGCCGAGCACTGCGACGGTCACGTTCGCATTGTCCAGCCAGAGATGAGTAGTCGTCAAGAATCGCGAGCTCGACGGATACCGGAGGGATACCCGCCCCGACGCGTGCGGATACCGGGCCGCGGGACGCTGCGTCCATGAACACCACACACGAACACCGAAGCCTCGTCGTCGCCGTCGCGATCGTCGTGCTCGCGCTCAGCGGATGCGCGGCCACTCCGGCCGATGGACCCAGCCTGGTCTCCGCTCATCAGCAGGCAGCAGAAGCGAGGCTCGACCGCGCCGCCGCCCCCCTGCCGAGCGACAACGACCCGCGCGGATACCATCGCCTCGCCCCGATCAGCGGGATGACGGGCTTGCCGCCCCAGACATCCGAACAGCCACGCACCGCACCGTCGCCGACTCCGCGCGTCAACGACAACGATCCCCGCGGTCACCACCGGTTGCCTGCGATCGAGGGCGCGGATGGATTCGGAGTGCCGACACCGCCGCTCGTGAGCGATGACGACCCACGAGGTCACCACCTGTTGCCCCAGACCCGGCGATGATCCCGGTGTCGCGTGCCGTGACGTCTGGAAGTCTGCGGCGCGGCCGGTAGCGTGTCGGGAATGGTCGCAGCTGTTCCTTCCGTCGAGATCGCCGTTCAGGATGTCGCGGGCGCGCGCATCGCGCTCGAGGCCGGCGCCGCTCGTGTCGAGCTCTGCCAGGCGCTCGGGCTCGGCGGACTCACTCCGTCGGCAGGCCTCATCGAGGCGACCGTCGCCGCGGCCGCCGCGGCCACGGCGACCGGCTTCGTGCACGTGCTCGTTCGACCGCGCGGCGGTGGGTTCGTCTACGAGGCCGACGAGCTCGACACGATCGTGCGCGACATCCGCGCGGCGGTCGCGCTGGGCGCCGATGGCGTGGTCGTCGGTGCGCTGACCGACGCGGGTGAGCTCGACCTCGAGGCGATCGCCCGATTCGTCGACGCGGCGGAAGATGCCGACATCACGGTGCACCGCGCGGTCGACGCGTCGGCCCGACCGGTCGACGCCGTCGCCGCACTCGCGACGCTCGACGTGCGCCGCGTGCTCACCTCGGGCGGAGCCCCCGATTGTCGCGCGGGCCTGGCGACGCTGCAGGCCATGGTCGCGGCATCCGGCCCGCTCGAAGTGATGGCGGGCGGCGGCGTGCGCATTCCCGACATCGCCGACCTCGCGGCTGCCGGCGTCGATGCCGTGCACCTCTCGGCTCGCGGCACAACGACCCGCGGCGGGCTGAGCGGGCCGGGCGGGGGAGTCGCAGGATTCGACGTGACCGACCCCGGACTCGTGCGCGCCGCAGTCGCGGCGGCCCGGCTCAGCCGCTGAATCGGATCGCCGTTTCGCGTCAATCGTTGCCGAACCCGCACGTCCACTCCTCGGGGGTCAGGTCGCGCCCTGCCATGCGGCAGGCGGCATCCGCGTGCGTCATGGGCCGCAGATCCCAGACCGCGACCCCGCCGGCGACACCTGCATTGGCGACTCGGGCGGATGGGCTGTCAACGAAGGCTCGGGTCGGTGCATACCCGTTCCATACCGCGCGAATCGCGATCGCATACCACCGAGGCGGATCGTCGTCCACATGGACACCACGAAGAACACCCATCGGACCGGAGCGGCGTCTGCGATCCTTCTCGGTGTCGCGCTCGCCCTGACGCCGGTCACCGCTCATGCGAGCCAGGCCGGCGCTACGCCGGCGATGGTGCCGTCCGGGCCCGACATCGTGCTCGCGGCGACCGAGAACCTGCGGCAGCTCGTCGAAGCCGACCGTGCGCCTGCGGTGCTGGTCCGACCGACGGACAAGACGCTGCGGCAGGTGATGGAGGCCGACCGTCTTCCTGCAGTGCTGGTTCGACCGACCGACAAGTCATTGAGGCAGTTGATGGAGGAGGACCATCCCCCCGGCGCCGCGCAGCGACCGTCGGACACGCCGGCGCCGCAGCTGACCGAGGAGGACCACCCTCCCGTTGTGGCGCCCAGCCCGGCGAACGAGCCGGCGCCGCAACTGACCGAGGAAGACCGTCCACCTGTGGTCTCATCCGATGTGCCGCAGTCGACGGTGCGGCCGCTGCCGAAGGGCGATCGCAGGTGACTGCCACGCCGCGTCAGCCGCAGGTCTCACGGTACGGTGCGATAGCGCCGAAGTGCGTTGCCCACTCCTCGCGGGTGAGGTCGCGTCCGGCGAGGCGGCAGGCCGCACGAAGCTGCGCGTCCGGATCGAGGTCCCACACGGCGACGCCGTCGCGCATGTTCACGAGCAGCTCCCGGCCGTCCGGTCGCAGGTACCCGGGGGTGATTTGCGGTGATTCGCTCGGGATCGGATCGCCGAGCCGGATCCCGGCTACGAGGTCGTAGAGGGTGACGGTATCGTCGTTCGCCCCCGCCACGAGGGTGCGGCGGTCGTCGCTGACCTGCAGGCTCGCGAGGCCGCCCTTCACGCCGGGGAGCGCGTCGATCGGGTCCAGGTCGGGAACGCTGTACCGCAACAGTCGGTTGTCGTCGGCCGCGATCAGCTCGCCGGGTCTTGCCAGAACGGTGAGCTCGGGCCCTATGAGCTCGCGCGAGATCGCCGTGCCGGTCGCGGCGTCGACCAGCCGGGTGGTGCAGACTCCATCCTTGACCGTCGTGACGGCGAGCGTGGCGCCATCGGTACTCGCACTGATCGCGACGGTGACGCCGTCGAAGTGCATCTCCGGCTCGAGGTGCCGTCGCGTGCCTGGATCGACCGGCGTGATGGCACCGGTGCCGTCGGCGAGGTAGATGCGACGCCCGGAATCGCGGAACAAGACGTTCAGGGGCCAAGGAACGGGGTCGCCCTCGAGGTGCGCTCCAGTGGATGCGTCGAAATACCCGGTGCCGGTGTAACCGGGAATTACCCCGTGCAGCACGTCCGTGTCTACCCAGTCGACGAACCCGCCCACCCCTGGAACCCGTAGGCGCGTGGCGTCCGTGCGTGGATCCCACACCGAGTGCTGGGTGAGATCGCTCCATTCCGTCGCCCAGGGAGCGCGTTCGGCCACGAGGATCAACGTTCCCGACGGGTCGTAGCCGCCAGTCGCCACCTGTCCGTGCGCGATCATCCGGGTGATCGCCCCTGAGCCGTCGAGGCGCCATCGGGAGATCGCCGAGGACCCGGCGCCGATCGCGACGAGTTCGTCGCCGTTCGGGGACACGGTGAGCGGGCCGACCGCGCCGAGCTGCGGATCCAGGTGGCGACCGGTCGGGAGTCCCGTGTCGAGCGAGCGCTCCTCGATTCGGCCCCAGAGATCACCGCAGAAGACCGTCGACCGCGACTGCGCGACCGTGAGCCACGGACATGGCGCTGGTTGCGCAGTAGCGAACTCCTGGGACCACAGCAGGTCCCCGGACGTGAGATCCACCGCGACGAGCGCGTCGTCGCCGCTGGCGATCAGTCGGCCGTCACTCGTCGCCGCCATGGCGGCGTTGGCTGACGCCCTCGGGACCCGAATGCTCGCGACGATGCCGACCGAGTCGGGGTCGATGACAGAGAGTTGGGTGGCGCCCGTCCCGACGACGAGCCGTCCGTCTGGCGTGAAGACGAGGGCGACGGAGCGCGAGAACGGTTGGGCAGACTGATGGATCCCCTCGATCCGACGGAACTCGCCCGACTCGAGGTCGATCGTCGCGACCGTGACCACGCCCAGCTGTCCTTCGAACCGCGAATCCGCGACGGCGACATGTCGGCCGTCGGGGCTCAGCGCGAGCGCTCCTACCCCGAGGTCGAGCGCGACGGGTCCCAGCCGGGTGCGATTGGCCGTCAGATCGACGAGCAGGAACTGGGAGGTTTCGTCGGGGCCGGAATCGGGGATTCCGGTGAAGTCCGTCGGCGAATCGATGGGGCGGAGGATCGCGGCGAGACGTCCGTCGGCGCTCACCCGAACGAGCGGTGGAGGCCCGAAACCACCCGGCGGTGCGCCGATGTCGAGCTCACGCACCGAGCGCCCGGACCCCATGTCGACGACCGCGGCCGATTCGTCGTCGCGGACGATGACTGCCTGCCCGGTATCCCCGATCACCGCCCCCGCGATCGAATCCGTCCCCGACACATACCGGCTCCCGAGGAATCCCTGCGCGGCGGTGAAGACGCCGAGCAGGGCGCTTCTCGTGCGTGGGTCATCGGGCCATCGCCGGTACGCCTCGGCCGCGATGAGTGCGGCGACGTCGCGCTCGGACCCGCGCAGCGCGAACGACGTGCTGACCGTCGCCTCGACGACGGCGGCTTCGCGCTGGCGATCGGCCTCCTGCGTCGCGCCGACGACGAGGACGGAGGCGAGCAACGAGAGCCCGAGCAGGGCGGCCGTGGCTCCGAACAGCACGCGGAGACGGCGGTTCTGCCGCCGATCGCGCTGCAGCTGGAGGCGCGCTTCGGCCTCCTCGCGACGGGCCCGCTGCTCTGCTGCGTCGAGGAATCGGGACTCGGTCGAGGTCAGGTCGGGCTTCGATGTCGAACGCCAGTCGAGGGCGTTCTGGAGCCGGGCCCCTCGGTAGAGGTCGTCCTCTCGCTCGCCGTCGGCTTCCCACGCGTCTGCCGCCAGCGTCAACTTGCCGAGCAGGCGTGCACCCGCGGCGTCCTCCTCGAGCCAGTCGTGCAAGCGCGGCCAGGCGAAGGCGAGGAGTTCGTGCGTCACGGCGACGGTGTCGTCGGAGGCGCTCAGCAGTCGCGCGTGAATCAGCCGGGCCACGACGGCCGCTCGCACCGCGTCTTCATTCAGTGAGCTCCTCTTCGCGTATCGGCGCATCGGCCGCCCGTCGGGGCCCAGCTCAACGAGCCGCAGCATCGTCGACCGGCAGACGTCTCGCTGCGTTGGTGTGAGCTCGTCGAACAGGTGCTCGGCGGTGCGGGCGATCGCACCGGTCAGTCCTCCGACCTCCTCGTAGCCCGCGACCGTCAGCACGCTCGCCTCGCGTCGGAGCCACGTCTCGACGAGCGCGTGAGAGAGCAGCGGGAGCGCGGTGCTGTGCCCGGAGGCATCGCGAAGGATCAACTCCGTCAAGCCGGCTTCGAGCCGCAGCCCGGCCCGCAGTGCCGGCTGCTCGATCGCGGCGCGAAGGTCCTGCTTGTCCATCGCGCCGACGAGTTGCACGCTCTCAGAGAGGAGGCCCGCGAGGGACGGTTCCGCGCTGCATTCGTCAAGGAAATCCGACCGAACGGTCGCCACCACGATCCGGGACGAAGCCGCCTCGGCGATGAGCTCGCCGACTCCGTGCACCTCGTCGGGCGGGAACCCGACGTGGAACAGCTCCTCGAGCTGGTCGACGACGACGACATCGGCGCTTCGTCGGCTGTAGAGCGCGTCGCGAAGCTGCGCGGCGATCGTGGGGGAGGGTGAGACCACCTGCACCGCGAGGCCCCGACGGGCGAGGGCGGGGACGACGCCCGCGAGGACGAGCGACGACTTGCCGCATCCCGATGGGCCCGAGACCGCGATGAACGGAGCACGGTCGAGGCGAGCGAGGATGGCCGCGATGTCGGCATCCCGACCGAAGAACTCCTCCCCGTCATCGATCCCGTACGGGTGCAGGCCCTTGTACGGGCAGTCCGCGCTCGGCTGCGGGCTGCGGGGCGGCGGCAGGAGCGAGGGATCCTGGTGCAGGATCGCAGCCTCGAGGGCGCTGAGCTCGGGGCCGGGCTCGATCCCGAGCTCATCCGCGAATCGCACGCGGGCGGCCCGAAGGGTGGCGAGGGCGTCGGCCTGCCGTCCGCTGCGGTAGAGCGCGGTCGCGAGCAGGCTCCATCGGCGTTCGCGCAGCGGCTGCTCGCGAACCAGGGCTTCGGCGCCCGCGATCACGCTGTGCTGTTCGCCGCAGTCGAGGTGCGCTGCCGCGAGCTCCTCCTCGGCCGTGCTCCGAACCTCCTCGAGACGCGCCGACTCGATGACAGCAGGCTCCCATGAGGAGATCGCGCCGTACGCGGGGCCGCGCCAGAGCGCGAGGGCGCGCCGGCCGTCGTCGACGGCGCGCTGGGGGTCGCCGCGCGAGCGCAGCTCCGCAGCCGCCTGAGCCAACCTCTCGAACCGGACCGCATCGATCGCCTCGGGGTCCACATCGAGCACGTACCCGATCGACGAGGTGGCGATCGACGAACGTCCGAGGCTCGCCCGCAGCCCGACCATCGTGGTCTGCACCTGCTTCGGCCAAGTGGCCGGGGGATGCTCGCCCCACACCGCATCGGCGATCACGGCCGGCGCGACAGGCTCACCGCGACACAGCACTAGCACCGACAGCACCGCCCGCGCTCGCGGGCTGAGCGGTCCTTCGTCGATCTCGACTGCGCCGAGCACGCGAATGCCCACGAGAGAAGTGTCGAACCGGTGGTCCGGGGTGTCAACGACGAGTGGTGACCACGAGTACCCGATGAGTACCGATCGCGAGCGCGACGAGTACCGGCCTGCGAGATGGTGCGGTCATGAACACCACGCAGAACACCCAGCGCATCATCGCCACCGCGATCATCGCGGTCACGGCCGGGCTCGCACTCGCTTCGTGCGCCACCCAGGTCGTTCCCGAACCCGTCCGACAACTCACGAATGCGCAGGTCGCCGAGTTGCGGTCGGGCCTCGCTGATCTCGCCGAGAGCCGGGCGCAGATGTCTCGCGATCTCGCGACGCAGCGCGCCGCGATCAACGCCGAACGGATCGCCGGTCAGCGTGATCTCGCCGAGAGCCGTGCGCAGCTGTCTCGCGACCTCGCCGAGCAGCGTGCCACCGCCGACGCAGAGCGGGCGCAGGGAATGCTCGACCTCGCCGAGGCTCGCGCCCAGATGTATCGCGAGCTCGCCGAGCAGCGTTCCGCGGGCTGATTGGACCTGTCCGAGCGCCTCCCGGATCGGGCAGTGCGTCGACGCGGGTCGCGGCGCATCCGACTGGCTAGTCTGGTCGCATGACGCCCGACCCCGACGACGACGCACTGCGCTGGGAGGGCGACGACGACCCCACGCTCGCCCCCGGGTGGAAAACCGTCGGCACGCCCGTACCGCTCGTCGGCAACACTGAAGGCTCGACGGATGACTCGACGACGACGCTCGACGATGAAGCCCGTGCCGAGGCATCCGACAGCGAACACACCGGCGCAGCGCAGACCGGTTCGGTCGAACTCGTCGTGCTCGGCATTCTCGGCGGCATCTACCTGCTGTACACGATCGGGTGGTTCATCACCGCGATGCGCACTCCGGCACCTGGCCTCGGCATCGTCGACGACGCGATGTACACCCTCGGGCTGTGGCTGGCGGTGCTCGCACCGGCGCTCTGGCTGGGGCTCTCGTTCTGGCTCTCGGGCAGTCGGCGCTCGCGCCTGCTGTGGCTCATCGGCGGTGCGATCGTGCTCGTGCCCGTGGCGTTCGTGCTGGGGGTGACCGCATGAGTGCCGAATCGGCAGACGTGATGCCATCGGCGGCAGAATCCCGCACCCCGCTCTGGCTCGACGTCGCGCTCGCGGTGCTGTTCGGGCTCTTCTTCGCCTACGACGTGTGGGAGGTCGTGGGGTCGATCGTGCAGCTCACCGGCCTGGGTCTCGCCTTCTCGGCCGTCGGCTGGGTGCTGCTCATTGCGGCTCTGCTCGCGCCGGTCGCCTCGTTCGTCGCGGCGTTCGCGCTCGGCCGGCGGCGTGGGGTCGTCGCGAAGGCCGCGCTGTACCTGGCGGGCCTCGCCGTCTCGGCCGCGCTGTTCCTCACGCTGACGGTGCTGCTCAACGTCAGTGGCGGCATCGTCGTCCCCTGACGGCACGTCCCGTGACGTCACGGAGTCGGCTGCGCGACAGCCTCTCCCGTAAAGTAGTGCCGGTATCGGCGCCGCCAAAGGCGGGGGCGCTCTCGTTGGCGCGCGAGTCGCGCATCGTCCCGAAGGAACCGTACGTGTCAAAGCCGGTCGTGCTGATCGCCGAAGAACTTTCGCCCGCCACCGTCGACGCCCTGGGGCCCGACTTCGAGATCCGCAACGTCGACGGCACCGACCGTCCAGCGTTGCTCGACGCGCTGTCCGATGCGAACGCGATCCTCGTGCGCTCGGCGACGAAGGTCGACGCCGAGGCGATCGCCGCGGCACCGAAGCTGCAGGTCATCGCCCGCGCGGGCGTCGGGCTCGACAACGTCGACATCAAGGCCGCCACGACCGCGGGCGTCATGGTCGTGAACGCCCCGACGTCGAACATCATCTCGGCGGCCGAGCTCACCGTCGGGCACATCCTGAGCCTCGCACGGCACATCCCCGCCGCGCACGCCGCGCTCGCCCAGGGCGAGTGGAAGCGGTCGCACTACACGGGCACCGAGCTCTACGAGAAGACCATCGGCATTATCGGCCTCGGCCGCATCGGCGCGCTCATCGCCGCCCGCCTGCAGGCGTTCGGCACCGAGATCATCGCCTACGACCCCTACATCACTGCGGCACGGGCGCAGCAGCTCGGCGTGCAGACGGTGAGTCTCGACGAGCTGCTCGAGCGCAGCGACTTCATCACCATCCACATGCCGAAGACCCCCGAGACCACGGGCATGATCAGCACCGAGCAGCTCGAGAAGATGAAGCCGACGGCGTTCATCGTGAACGTCGCCCGCGGCGGCCTCATCGACGAGGAAGCGCTGCACGACGCGCTCGTCGCGAAGCGCATCGGCGGCGCCGGCCTCGATGTGTTCGTCGCGGAGCCGCCGCGCGAGTCACCCCTGCTCGCCCTGCCCAACGTCATCGTCACGCCGCACCTCGGCGCGTCGACCGACGAGGCGCAAGAGAAGGCGGGCGTCTCGGTCGCGAAGTCGGTGCGCCTGGCCCTTGCCGGCGAACTCGTCCCCGACGCGGTCAACGTGGCCGGCGGGGTCATCGACCCCTACGTCCGTCCGGGCATCCCGCTCGTCGAGAAGCTCGGCCAGCTGTTCGCGGGTCTTGCCCACGGCCGGCTCACGAGCATCGACATCGAGGTGCGCGGCGAGCTCGTCGACTACGACGTGAGCGTGCTGAAACTCGCCGCCCTCAAAGGCCTGTTCACGAACATCGTGAGCGAGACGGTGTCGTACGTGAACGCGCCGCTGCTCGCCGAGCAACGGGGCATCGAGGTGCGCCTCATCACCTCGCCCGATTCGCCCGAGTACCGCAACGTCATCACGCTGACGGGCGCGCTCGCCGACGGCACGCAGGTCTCGGTCGCGGGCACGCTCACCGGTCCGAAGCAGATCGAGAAGCTCGTCGGTGTGAACGGCTTCGAGATCGAGGTGCCGATCGCGACGACGCACATCATCATGGAGTACACCGACCGCCCGGGCATCGTCGCGGTCTACGGCCAGGAGTTCGGAGACGCCGGCATCAACATCGCCGGCATGCAGATCGCGCGCCGCGAGGCCGGCGGCTCGGCACTGAGCGTGCTCACGGTCGATTCGCCCGTGCCGACCGACGTGCTCGACCGCGTGCGCGAGGCGATCGACGCGACGCTCTTCGTCGAGGTCGACAT
Source organism: Agromyces humatus (assembly GCF_021228295.1). Taxonomy (GTDB): domain Bacteria; phylum Actinomycetota; class Actinomycetes; order Actinomycetales; family Microbacteriaceae; genus Agromyces; species Agromyces humatus. The sequence goes on along the minus strand of NZ_JAJQPD010000006.1, from coordinate 19,345 downwards.
CACCGAGTAGCGACTTCGTCGATCGAGTCGGCCCGCCAGGGCCGTATCGAGACCATCGATGTTCCGGATGCCTCGGCGCGGCGCTGTCCGCAGCGTTGGTGTCGGGGCATCCGTCGTGTCAACGTGCGTCGCGGGCGATGCGCTCGAGCAGGGCGACGAGGGCGTCCATCTCTGCCGGGCCGACCTGGTCGTCGGCGTCGATGCGGGAACCGAGGTCGGCCTGGAGCGCGGCATGGTGGTAGAGCCCGTCGCCGATGAGCGTGATCGCCAGGGCGAGCGACGGGTCGGCGACATGCCGCCTGATCTCGATGAGCCACCGCGACTGCACGGCATCGATCGCCTCGGCAGCCTGCAGGTCGCCGCCCTGCGCGAGGCGCACGGTGGCGACGAAGCTGTGATCGAGGGGCGACTTGACGTCGACCGACGAGCGTACGAAGTATGAGATCGCGCCCTCGGGAGCGGTGTGGATGAGGTCGACGTCGTCGTCGACGAGTCGATGCAACCGCTCGATGAGCCCGGCGATGAGCGCATGCCGCGAGCCGAAGTGGTAGAGCAGACCACCCTTCGAGACGCCGGCGGCGCGGGCGGTGGCGTCGAGCGTCGCGGCGCGCTCGCCCTCGGCGATGATGATGCGCTCGAAGGCGTCGAGAACCGCCTCGCGGGCGACTGGGGGGCGGCTCATGACCCCATTGTGGTGGACGGCTGGGTGCTCATGCTGTTACTATACCAACCGGACGGTACAGTAACAGAACCACGACGAACGAGTAGAGCATGACCGACCTCACCCAGACGACACGCCCCGCGCCGGTACAGGCGCCGAGCTCCGCTGCGCGCGCCCGAGCACCTCGCCGAGCCTGGCTCGCCCTCGCCGTGCTCATGCTGCCGACGCTGCTCGTCTCGGTCGACAACACCGTGCTGAGCTTCGCCCTGCCCGCGATCTCGCGTGACCTGGCTCCCACGGCGGCGCAGCAGCTCTGGATCATCGACGCCTATCCGCTCGTGCTCGCCGGGCTGCTGGTCGCGATGGGCAGCGCCGGCGACCGCTACGGTCGCCGTCGCATGCTGCTGGTCGGATCGATCGGGTTCACCGTGGTCTCGGTCGCCGCGGCGTTCGCGCCGACCGCCGAGGCGCTGATCGCGGCGCGGGCGGCCCTCGGCTTCTTCGGCGCGATGCTGATGCCGTCGACGCTCTCGCTGCTGCGCACGGTCTTCGCCGATCGCGAGCAGCGCAGACTCGCGATCGCGATCTGGGCGTCGGGATTCGCGGCCGGCTCGGCCCTCGGCCCCATCGTAGGCGGGGTGCTGCTCGAGCACTTCCACTGGGGATCGGTGTTCCTGCTCGCCGTGCCGGTGCTGGTACCCATGCTCATCCTCGTGCCGCTGCTCATCCCCGAGAGCCGCGATCCCGCGCCGGGTCGCATCGATCTCGTGAGCGTGCTGCTTTCGCTGGCCGCAATGGGACCGGTCGTGTACGGCATCAAGTCGCTCGCGACCGAGGGGGTCGCCGGGGGAGGCATCCTCATGATCGCGGTCGGCGTCGCCGCAGGCGCCTGGTTCGTACGCCGTCAGCTGCGCAGCGGCTCGCCCATGCTCGACGTGCGGCTGTTCCGAAAGGGATCGTTCGGCGGTGCGGTGCTCATCAACCTGTTCAGCGTCATCGCGCTCGTCGGGTTCCTCTTCTTCGTCTCGCAGCACCTGCAACTGATCTCTGGACTCAGTCCGGTCGCGGCCGGGCTGGCACTCCTGCCCGGGCTCGTCGCGATGATCGTCGCGGGCCTCGTCGTCGTGCCGATCGCCCGACGGGTGCGGCCCCGTGTCATCGTTCCCGTGGCGCTCGGGCTCTCGGCCACCGGGTACGCGATCGTCGCGTCCAACGCGACCGCCGACTCGATCGCCCCGCTCGTCATCGCGTTCGTGCTGCTCGGCGTCGGAATCGGCGCGGCCGAGACCGTCTCCAACGAGCTCATCCTCTCGAGCGCACCGCCGGCGAAGGCGGGCGCCGCGTCAGCGGTCTCCGAGACCGCCTATGAGCTCGGCGCCGTGCTCGGAACCGCTGCGCTGGGGTCGATCCTGGCGGCGCACTACCGCGCGGCCATCGAACTTCCCGGCGCACTGACGGCCGCCCAAGCCGAAACGGCTCGCGAGACGCTCGCGGGCGCAGTCACCGTGGCCGAGCAGCTTCCGGCATCGATCGCCGACCAGCTTGCGACATCCGCTGCGCTCGCCTTCGACCAGGGGGTCGTCGTGACCTCGCTGATCGGGGTCGCGCTCATGGTCGTCGCCGCGATCATCGGGGCGGTATCCCTGCGCAACCCGACGCCCGCGCGGGCGGAATCGCACGTGGAGTGAGCGAACCGCTCAGAGCTCTTCGGGCGTGGACCGCTCGTTGCGGGTGACCTGGTCTCCGGTCGCCGGGTCGACCGTGGTGCGAGAGGTCGCCACCGTTCGGCGGCGGCGTGCCAGCAGCACGATGCCGAAGATGATCACGATGACGCCCGCCGCCATGAGGATGTAGCCGACCAGTTGCAGGTTGATCCATTCGACACTGATGTTGAGCGCGAAGGTGAGGATCGCGCCGATGACGACGAGCACGATTCCGAGGCCGATACTCATGTGGGTCCTGCTTTCTCTTCGGCGGTCTCGTGGGCCGCGGCTCTCGATGAGGCGGATGCCTCGTCTTGAGCCCGAGTGTATCGAGAGGCCACACTCGTGGACAGTACGCTGGAGGGGTTGACATTCGGAGGAGCATTCATGGGTGAAGCGGTCAAGCTCGCGGTGATTCCCGGTGACGGGATCGGTCCAGAGGTCGTCGGCGAGGCACTCAGGGTGCTCGCCGCGGTGACCGAGGGCACCGATCTCGTGTTCGAGCAGACTCGCTTCTCACTCGGTGCCCAGCGCTACCTCGAAACCGGCGACGTGCTGACCGACGACGACCTCGCGGCGATCAAGGGACACGACGCGATCCTGCTCGGCGCGGTCGGGGGCGTGCCCGGCGATCCGCGACTCGTCGGCGCCAACATCGAGCGCGGGCTGCTGCTCAGGCTGCGCTTCGAGCTCGATCACTACGTCAACCTGCGGCCGTCGGTGCTCTACCCCGGTGTCGCGAGCCCGCTCGCGGATCCCGGCGACGTCGACTTCGTCGTCGTTCGCGAGGGGACCGAGGGGCCCTACGTCGGCAACGGCGGCGCGATCCGTGCGGGTACGCCGCATGAGGTGGCCAACGAGGTTTCGGTCAACACCGCCTACGGGGTCGAACGGGTCGTGCGATACGCGTTCGCCGCGGCATCCGCTCGCCCGCGCAAGCGGCTCACCCTCGTGCACAAGACCAACGTGCTCGTGTTCGCCGGCTCGCTCTGGAAGCGCACGGTCGACGCCGTCGCGGCCGAGTACCCCGAGGTGACCGTCGATTACCTGCACGTCGACGCGGCGACGATCTTCCTCGTCACCGATCCTGCTAGATTCGATGTCATCGTCACAGACAACCTCTTCGGCGACATCCTCACCGATCTGGCCGGCGCGATCAGCGGCGGCATCGGCCTCGCAGCCTCGGGCAACATCAACCCCGACGGCCGATTCCCCAGCATGTTCGAGCCGGTACACGGCTCCGCACCCGACATCGCCGGCACGGGCATCGCCGATCCCACCGCCGCGATCCTCTCGATCGCACTCCTGCTCGACCACCTCGGTCGGGCAGAGGTCGCCTCGAAGGTCCGCGAGGCGGTCACCGCCGATGTCGCCGAACGCGGCGACGCGAAACGATCGACCTCCGAGGTCGGCGACGCGATCGTCGCCCGAATCGGCGCACTCGACTGATCCAGCGCACGAAAGAAGACCATCATGACGATCAACCTCCCGCTCCAGGCACCGTCGGCCGCAGGGCTCATCTGGCAGGTCACGCGCAACGAGCAGGCGAAGACGCCCGCCGAGCGCGACGCGATCCTCGCCGACCCGGGCTTCGGCAACCACTTCACCGACCACATGGTCGACGTCTGCTGGAGTGAGAAGGGCGGCTGGCATCGCCCGCGCGTCTCGCCCTACGGCCCGATCGCACTCGACCCTTCGGCTGCAGTGCTGCACTACGCGCAGGAGATCTTCGAGGGCATGAAGGCCTACCGTCACGCCGACGGATCGGTCTGGACGTTCCGGCCCTACGAGAACGCGGCGCGCATGCAGCGATCGGCGGCGCGTCTCGCGCTGCCCGAGCTGCCGAGCGAGATCTTCATCGAGTCGCTCAAGCAGCTCATCGCGGTCGACGCCGACTGGGTGCCGAGCGCGCCCGAGACGAGCCTGTACCTGCGTCCGTTCATGTTCGCGAAAGAGGCGTTCCTCGGCGTGCGTCCCGCGAAGAAGGTCGCCTACTACGTGATCGCGAGCCCCGCCGGCGCGTACTTCCACGGCGGTGTGCAGCCGGTGTCGATCTGGCTGTCGACGAAGTACGCGCGAGCCGGCAAGGGCGGCACGGGTGCTGCGAAGACCGGCGGCAACTACGCGTCTTCGCTGTTGCCGCAGGCCGAGGCGGCCGAGCACGGCTGCCAGCAGGTGCTGTTCCTCGATGAAGGCACGTACCTCGAGGAGCTCGGCGGCATGAACGTCGTGCTCGTCTACAGGGACGGCACGCTCGTCACCCCCGAGTCCGACTCGATCCTCGAGGGCATCACGCGCGACTCGGTGCTGCAGCTCGCGCGCGACCGTGGGCACGCGGTCGAGAGCCGGCGGGTGACGATCGACGAGTGGCGCGAAGGAGCGGCATCCGGAGACATCGTGGGTGCGTTCGCGTGCGGTACTGCCGCCGTGATCACGCCCATCGGGCGCTTGCTCGCAGAGGACTTCGAGATCGTGCACGCGGGCGACGCCGCTTCAGAGCTTGCACTGTCGCTCCGTGAAGAGCTCACCGGCATCCAATACGGCCGCGTCGAAGACCGTCACGGCTGGCTGACCCGCCTCGACGCGTGAGTCCGGCTGCGCGAAGCTCAACCTGACCAGGGGGCGCGGGGGTGCGCGTCGATCTGCTCGAGGCCGCTGTCGTCGTCGCGGGTGCAGACCGATTCGGATGCCTCGAAATTGCGTTCGATGTCGGTGGGTGCTGGGATCATCGTTCCATGGCAGAGACATTCGACAACGCAGGGGCCGGGCTGCTCGACCCGCTCGCGGGTGTCGATCTGACTGCGTTCTTCGAGTCCGAGGCGGCCGTGGGTCCAGAAGGGGCCGCTGATTCAGATGCGACGTCGTTCGACGTGTCTCCGTTCGAGTCGGATGCGTGGTTCGAGTTCTCGGAGGCGTCAGCTCCGGCTGACGCGTTCGCGGAATTGTGTTCCGCGTTGGATGCGGCCGAGTCGGCGCAGTTCGAGGTGAACTGGGCGATGGCCGCCCATCTTGATGCGGTCGCCCGGGCTCTCGCTCTGGCGGCGCGGCAACCGGGGCTGTATCTGCGGGGCCACGCGTGCGCGGGGTCGGATGCGGCGGAGCTGGCGGTGCGGGCGGCGGCAGCCGAGTTGTCGATGCGGTTGCAGGTTCCGGCGGGCACGATCCGAACCCGGGCGCACGAGGCGACGGTGTTGCAGACCCGGTTGCCGGGAGTGTGGGCCCGGTTCGTCGATGGGGTCGCCGGGTATGTCGATGCCAGGGTCGCGGTCGACGCGGCGGCCGGGTTCGGCGCGGGTGATGCGCGTCTTGCCGAGCTCGACGACGCGCTCTCCTCGGTGATCGGCACCGTGAGCACGGCGCGGTTCCGGCAGCGGGCTCGCACGGTGCGAGCCGGGCTCGAGCGCGACCGCCTCGAGGTGCGGCACACGCGCGCGTTCGCGCAGCGTCGGGTCGTGGTCGAGCATGTCGATGACGGCATGGCGTGGGTGAGCCTGTACACCAGCCAGGTCGACGCGGCCCGAGTGTGGGCCAGGCTCGACGCGACCGCCCGACGCGACGTCGGCGCGGCCGACGAGCCGCGCAACCTCGACCAGTTGCGTGCTGACGCCGCGGTGGCGTGGCTGGCCGGCGACGGCACCCCGAGCGCGGCTCGCGCCGAAGTGATCGTCACCGTCCCGGTGTTGAGCATCGCAGGGGTCGACACGGCGCCGGGCATGCTCGACGGGGTCGGCCCGATCGATGTCGCGACCGCCCGGCAGTTGTTCGCCGATGCGCCCTCGTTCCTGCGGCTCGCCGTCGACCCGATCACCGCGGCTCCGCTGGCGCTCGACCGCACGAGATACCGGCCCACGAAGGCGCAACGCCTCTGGCTCACCCTCACGCACGGCCGCTGCACGAGGCCGGGTTGCGATCGACTCGCCATCAGCGCCGATATCGATCACCAGATCGACTGGCAACACGGCGGAGCCACGAACGCCGACAACCTCAGCCCCGCATGCCGGGGCGATCACCGCCTCAAACATGCCAGCCAGTTCACTCACACCAAGAACCGCGACGACACCGTCACCTGGCTGAGTCCCACCGGCCGCGCATACACCGACCCGCCGCCCTTCTGATCTCGGGGCACCGTGCTCGATGCGAACACCGGTCGATGTTGCAGTTCTTCGACGCCTTGAGTGCCTGACCACCCCCGAGCGCCAAGCTCTAGTCTTGAGCGCATGAAGATCGCGCGGTTCAGCCATGGTGAGACCATCTCGTTCGGCATCATCGACGAGGAGGAGGACGAACTCGTCGTGCTGAAGGCCGACCCGATGTTCGCGGGCTACGAGCCCACGGGCGAGCGTGTGCCCCTTGGTGAGGTGAAGCTGCTCGCTCCGGTGATCCCACGGTCGAAGGTCGTCGCGGTCGGCAGGAACTACCATGACCACGCCGCCGAGATGGGAGGCGAGGCCCCGGCCGAGCCGCTGTTGTTCTTGAAGCCGAACACGTCGGTGATCGGGCCAGACGACGCCATCGTGCTGCCGAAGCAGAGCGAGCGGGTCGAGCACGAGGGCGAACTGGCAGTGGTCATCGGGCGCATCGCGAAGAACGTCAGCGAGGCCGATGCCGAGCACGTGATCTTCGGGTACACGATCGCGAACGACGTCACCGCTCGCGACCTGCAGCGACGCGACGGCCAGTGGACGCGGGCGAAGGGGTTCGACTCCTTCTGTCCGCTCGGTCCGGTGATCGACACCGAGGTCGACTTCGTCGGCGGAACCATCGAGACGAGCGTCAACGGCGTGCGCAAGCAGGAGGGGCGGCTCGCCGACCTCGTGCACTCGGTGCCCGCGATCGTCGCCTACGCCTCGAGCGTGTTCACCTTGTTGCCCGGCGACGTGATCCTCACGGGCACCCCAGCGGGTGTCGGCCCGATCGTCGACGGTGACACCGTGGAGGTCACGGTCTCGGGCCTCGGCACGCTCTCGAATTCGGTGCGCTCCGCCTGAGCGGCGCTTGGCGGCGGCTGATGGCGTTTCGGCTCGTCAGCCGGCCGAACGAAGGTGCGTCAGCACGAGACCGACCGGTACGCCGATGAGCACCGCGGCCAGCACGAGTCTCGCGAGTACACGGGTCGAGCGCCCCGCCGACACTCGCGAAGCCGGGGGCGTCGCGAAGGTCGCCCTCAGTGCGGCCACGAGCGGTACGACGAGCAGCAGCCCGCCGACATCGGCGACCAACGGCAGACGTGCGAGCGCGCCGACCATGACGAGCAGGTTGCCCGCATTCCAGGCCGCGAGCGCGCCCCACCCCCGACGGCCGTTGGCCCAGCCGACGTGCGCGAACGATCGGAAGACGAGGCACTGGGCGACGCCGCAGACGAGCACGAGGTAGGCGGCGAGCCAACTGCCGCGCTCGAGTTGCAGCGGCCCGGCTACTGCAGCGACGAGCCCGCCGGCGATCACGAGTGCGACGCCGAGCGCCTCGCCCACGGCGGTGGGCCGGATGCTGGATCTGACGGCGACCGTCGATGCAGCGGTCACCGCCCGGCCTCAGCCGAATCGACCGGCTCTGCCACCGAAATCGCGCCCGCTGCCGCTGCGGGCGCGCCGCTGTCGGCGGCGATCGAGGCACGCCCCCCGCGTGCGCGCCCGCGCCCCGTGCCGAGCACGGTGAGCAGGAGCTGCGCCGGCCCGATCGCCTCGACGGCGTGCCGCACACCGGTGTCGAGTTGCACGATCGCGCCGACCGCGAGGTCGACGCGGTCATCGCCGATCGTGACCACCGAGCGCCCCGACAGCCCGCGGATGAGGATCGGCGCCACCGCAGTGTGGTCGCGCAGCACGGCACCGCGGCCGAGGCTGATGAGCACGAGCGAGACTCCGTCGTGTGCGAAGACCCGGCGGGTGCGCACCTCGCCGTCCTCCGGCGGCAGCTCATCCAAGAGGTGCGCCTCGTCCGCGGCGATGATCCGATAGCCCGAGTCCATAGCCCGATCCTTCCGACGAATCCGATGTCTCGACTCCCGATCGCTCGAGATCCAGTTGAATTTAACGTATCAGAGTCCGGTTTATTCGCGGAAAATCGTTAGGCTTGAGCCATGACACCGCAGCCGAGCGAACGCCGCGAACCCAGTGAGGGACGCGAATCCCGCGACATCCGCGACCGCGACGACATCGCCCGGCTCGTCGACGCCTTCTACCGCAAAGCGTTCGCCGACCCGCTCATCGGCCCCATCTTCACCGAGGTGGCGCGGATGGACCTCAACCACCATCTCCCGATCATGTGCGACTTCTGGGAGACGGTGCTCTTCCGCACGGGCGCCTACCGGCGCAACGCGCTCGCGCTGCACGTCGGTCTTCACGCGAAGTCCCCGCTCGGCGCGGCGCATTTCGACCGCTGGCTCGACCTCTGGGTCGCGAACGTCGACGAGCAGTTCACGGGCGATGCGGCCGAACGGGCGAAGACGCAGGCCCGGCGCATCGCCGGGTCGATCCGCCGCCGCCTGGAGGGGCGCTCGGGTTCGAGCTTCGAGACGCTCTCGACCCGCGGAAAGCTCGAGTACGAGGGAGTTCTCGATGCGCTCGGCCGCGACTGACGAGGTCCCCCCGCGCGGCGGCCACGGCGAGCCGGCTTCGCTCGCCCTCCTGTCGTCGGCGAGGCGTCGCGTGCTCGCCGCGCTGCGCGAGGTGTCAGCGCCCGTCGACGCCGCCGCTCTCGCCGAGGCGCTCGGCGTGCACGTCACGACGGCGCGCTTCCACCTCGATCAACTCGTCGAGGCCGGCGTCGTCGCCGCGACCGCCGAACGCACCGCGCGCCGGGGACGCCCGCGGTTGCGGTACGCACTCGTCGCCGACGCTGATCCCCGCGCCCGCGACGAGCGCGCGCGCGACCGACTCATCGAGGTGCTCGCCGAGACGCTCGAGGCGCAGGGCGCCGACGCGGGGCGCTCGCTCGCTCGCTCGGCCGGGCGACGCTGGGCGGCGAGCCTCGAGGCGCACGAAGCCGATCCGCCGGTCCGCCTCACCCGCATCCTCGATGAGCTCGGCTTCGCGCCCGAGGCGACCCCAGAGGGTATCGCACTGCACGCCTGTCCGTTCCGCGAGTCTGCGCGAGCTCACCGCAACATCGTCTGCTCGGTGCACGACGGGCTCATCCGCGAAGTGCTCGCGGGCGAGGCATCCGACGCGAACCACCCGCCGATCGAAGCGCGCCTGATGCCCTTCGTGACGCCCGAGCGCTGCCTCGTCGCGCTCAGCGCGAGGCGCTGAGCGGCATCCGCCGCCCGGTGACGGCGGCGGCCGCGCTTGCGACATCGTCTTCGTCGTTCCAGAGGTGGAAGGCGACGCGCGCCCGGCCTGCGCGCCCCGAGGCGACCACGCCCGACGCGGTGAGCGCCGCGAGGTCGCTGCCGTCGGCGTCGGGCCACGTCACGATGGCGCTGTCGGATGCCGCGAGCCCGAGCCGCTCGCGGAATGCGTTCGCGAGCCCGACATCGTGCAGTTGCACCTCGCGCATGTCGAGCGCGGCCGCGAACCCGAGGGCCGCCTCGGCCCCGGCCCAGGCATGCCATGCGGGGGAGACCTCGAACCGGCGGGCACCCTCGGCGAGGTGAAGCTCCGGGCCGTAGCATGACGCCCACGGGTCGTCGCCCGAGTACCAGCCCGCGGTGTGCGGAATGAATTCGTCGACGGCGCGGTCGCTGACGGCGGCGAACGCGGCGCCGCGCGGAGCACCGAGCCACTTGTAGGCGTGGCAGACGATGAGGTCGGCGTCGAGGCCGGTCGTCGGCATCCACCCGGTGGCCTGCGTGGTGTCGAGCAGGATGAGCGCGCCGGCCGCGCGAGCCGCTTCGGCGACGGATGCCGCGTCGGCGACCTCGCCCGTGGCGGACTGCACGAGCGAGTACGAGACCAGCCAGGTCGACGGGGTGATCTCATCGGCGAGCGCGCCGAGTGGCACGTGCCGAACCCGCAGGTCGCCCCGCGCGAGGAACGGTGCGACGACCGACGAGAAGTCGCCGTCGACGCAGAGTACCTCGGCGCCCGCCGGAGCCGACGCCGCGGCGAGCCCGGCGAACACCGAGACCTGCGAACCGGTTGCGATGCGGTCGGCGCGCGTGCCGAGCAGGGTTGCGGCGTGGCCGCGAGCGCGTTCGAGTGCCGACGAGTAGTCGGCGGCGGTCGCCTCGCCCGCCGACCAGCGTTCGAGGTCACGGCGCACGGCGTCGCGGGTCACGTCGGCGGGCAGGCCGAGCGTGCAGGCCGCGAGATAGCCCCGACCGGCCGAGAAACGATCGCGTGATGGGTGCATGCCGTCAAGTCTTGGCGGGAGACATTCATTCGACAACCGCCAGTATTGGATCACATGCATTCCCTTCGATTATGATTCAGGCATGTCGGATGCCTCGACCGAAGCACTCGCCGCCGCGCTCGACCTGCAGACCGTGCGCGTCGTGCGCCAGATCGCCGAGCGCGGCTCGCTCACCGCAGCCGCCGAGGCGCTCGGGTACAGCCAGCCCGCCGTGAGCCAGCAGCTGCGCCGCTTCGAGGAGCGCACCGGCATCGCGCTCGTCGAGCGCGTGGGCCGGGGCATCCGCCTGACCGAATCGGGCCGGGTGCTCGCGCGACACGCCAACGCCGTCGCGACGGCACTCGAGGAGGCAGCCGGCGAGCTCGCCGAGATCCGCGGCCTGCGCACGGGACGGGTGCGGCTCGTCGCCTTCCCGTCGGCGTCGGCGACGCTCGTGCCGCGACTCATCGCGCGGCTTACGGCCTCGCATCCCGGTCTCGACCTGACCTACGTCGAGGCGGAACCGCCCGAGGCGGTGGCGGCCGTGCGCGTCGATCGCGCCGACCTCGCGCTCACGTTCAGCTATCCGGGTGACCGCGACGACCCCCATCGGGCGAGCGCCCGCGGCCTCGAGGTTCGCCCGTTCGGCGACGAGCCGATGCGACTGGTGCTGCCCGTCACTCACCCTGCGGCCGCTGATGAGGTCGTCGGTCTCGAGCAGTTGCGCGACGAACCCTGGATCGCCGGCTGCCCCCGCTGCCGCGGTCACCTGCTCGAGCTGGCCGCCACCGCGGGCTTCGTGCCGCGCATCGCGTTCGAGACCGACAACTTCGTCGCCGTCGAGGGCATGGTCGCGCAAGGGCTCGGGGTGGCACTGCTGCCCGACCTCGCGCTCGCCGCCTCACCGCGTCATCGCGGAGTCGTCGTGCGGCCGACCGCCCACGCCGATGTGCGGTCGCTGCATCTCGTCACCGCGAAGGGCGCCGAACGGGTGCCCGCCGTCGGTGCCGCGATCGCCGCGCTCGAGGGGCTCGCCGGTCGCTAGCATTGAAGGGTATGTCTGAGACAGCCCACCCCCTCACCCAGGCCACCGGTAGCGACATCCGTGTGCGCTTCTGCCCCTCACCGACCGGCACGCCGCACGTCGGTCTCGTGCGCACCGCCCTCTTCAACTGGGCCTACGCACGCCACACCGGCGGCACGTTCGTGTTCCGCATCGAAGACACCGACGCTGCGCGCGACAGCGAAGAGAGCTACGAGCAGATCATCGACGCGCTCACCTGGCTCGGCTTGACCTGGGACGAGGGCATCGACGTCGGCGGGCCGCACGGCCCGTACCGGCAGTCGCAGCGCGGTGACGTCTACGCAGGCATCATCGAGCAGCTGAAGGCCGCAGGCCACCTCTACGAGAGCTACTCGACCGCCGAAGAGATCGACGCACGCAACGAGGCCAACGGCCGTCCCAAGCAGCACGGCTACGACAACTTCGATCGCGACCTCACCGACGAGCAGCGTGCGGCATTCCGCGCCGAGGGGCGCGAGCCCGCGCTGCGCATGCGCGTGCCCGACGTCGAGCTCGCCTTCGACGACCTCGTTCGGGGCCGTATCGACTTTCCCGCCGGATCGACGACGGACTTCGTGGCCGTGCGCCCGAACGGCGTGCCGCTCTACACGTTCGTGAACCCCGTCGACGATGCGCTCATGGGCATCACGCACGTGCTGCGCGGCGAAGACCTGCTGAGCTCGACGCCGCGGCAGATCGCGCTCTACCACGCACTCATCGACATCGGGGTGACGTCGTTCATCCCGCGTTTCGGCCACCTGCCCTACGTCATGGGCGATGGCAACAAGAAGCTCTCGAAGCGCGACCCCGAGTCGAACCTCTTCCACCACCGCGACCGCGGGTTCATCCCCGAGGGCCTGCTCAACTACCTCGCGCTTCTCGGCTGGGGCTTCTCGGCCGACCGCGACGTGTTCAGCCGCGACGAGCTCGTCGCCGCGTTCGACGTCGAGAACGTCAACCCGAACCCGGCACGATTCGACCTCAAGAAGGCCGAGGCCATCAACGGCGACCACATCCGCCAGCTCGACGTCGCCGACTTCTCGGCACGCACGGTGCCCTACCTGCAGGCGTCGGGCGCCGTCTCCTCGCCGATCACGCCCGGCGAGGAGGCGATCCTCGTCGAGGCCGCGCCGCTCGTGCAGGAGCGCATCGGCCTGCTCGGCGAGGCACCCGGCATGCTCGGCTTCCTGTTCACCGATGCCGCGTCGCTCGAATTCGACGAAGCCGCCGTCGGTGCGCTCCCGGCAGACGCGTCCGCCGTGCTCGTCGCCGCTCGCGATGCACTCGACCGGCTTCCTGCCGAGGCGTGGACACACGCCGAGATCGAGGAGGCGCTGCGCGGCGCCCTCATCGACGGACTCGGGCTGAAGCCGCGCGTGGCGTTCGGTCCGGTGCGCACGGCGGTCTCGGGGCGGCGCGTCTCACCGCCGCTGTTCGAGTCCATGCAGATCCTCGGCAAGGTCGACTCGCTCGCACGCATCGACCGGCTCGCCGCGCTCATCGCGTAGCCCGCCCGGCGGCCGAGGAGCGCCGCCCGGGGCGGCACGTATCGAGACCAGCTCAGTTTGGCCGGGGGCAGCCCGGTAGGCTACAGTTGACTCTCGGCCCGAGGCTTCGGTTTCAGGCCATTGGGGTATGGTGTAATTGGCAACACGGCGGTTTCTGGTACCGTTGTTCTTGGTTCGAGTCCAGGTACCCCAGCACATTCTGCAGTGATCGAAGCCCGGGAATTCCGGGCTTTCTTCATGCTCCGGGTCGCATGCGCGACCCGCGGCCGGGGCTCGCGCGCCCCGCGCCCCAGGCCTCGAGGTGGCACGACGCGGCTCCTGCCGGGTTGAGTCGAAGCAGCGCCCACGATGCCACTCGCCGCGCATGCGAGCCTGCGTGACATCCGGGTTTGCATCCGACCGCCGCGTTTGTCACGCTGTGAGGCGTGCCGTCATCCTCGCGCTCCGCGTTCGCGGGTCTCTCCGTGAAGCGCCTCCTCCTGATCGCGGGCGGCGCGGTGCTCCTGCTCGGCATCGCCGTCCTCATCGCGCGCGGTCTGCGCACCCTGCCGGGGGTGCAGGCGTTCATCGCGGAGTATCCCGGCCACAGCGTACTGCCCGACGATGCACCGGTGGGCATCCCGGCCTGGCTGGCGTGGCAGCACTTCTTCAACGCCTTCCTGCTCGTGATGATCGTGCGCACGGGCCTGATCGTCCGGTCGAAAGTGCGCCCGCCGGCGTTCTGGACGCGCGACAACACCCGCTGGCCGCGCACCGACGGCGCTCCGCGCCGCCTCGGCATCTCGGTGTGGCTGCACCTCGTGGTCGACGCATTCTGGGTGCTGAACGGCGTCGTCTACGTCGTGCTGCTGTTCGCCACGGGCCAGTGGGTGCGCATCGTTCCCACCGACTGGTCGGTGGTGCCGAACTCGATCTCGGTCGCGCTGCAATACCTCTCGCTCGACTGGCCTGTCGAGAACTCATGGGTGTCGTACAACGACGCGCAGGTGCTCGCCTACTTCGCCGTCGTCTTCATCGCCTCACCGCTCGCCATCCTCACGGGGCTTCGGCTCTCCCCGGGCTGGCCGATGCGGGGCGCGCTCGCGAAGGCCCCGCCTGAGCGCTTCGCCCGGGCGGTGCACTACCCGGTGATGCTGTTCTTCCTGCTGTTCACGTTCGTGCACGTCGTGCTCGTGCTCGCGACCAACACGTTGCGCAACCTCAACCACATGTACGCGGCGCGCGAGGGCGATGACTGGGTCGGGTTCGTGATCTTCGCGCTCTCGATCGTCGCGATGGTCGGCGGGTGGGTGCTCGCCCGGCCACTGCTGCTGGTACCGGTCGCCGAGCGGTTCGGGTCGGTCCGACGGATGCCGCAGCCGCAGCGGCCTCCCGCCCACCAGCCGCCGGCAACACACCGCTGAGCACCGCCCCATCGGGCCGACGCCCGGCGACTCACGTCGCTCGCTGCTGGACAGCGCGCGTTCGCTGAGGTTCCATTGATGCAGACGGATCGCACACTCACCGCGGGGGACCCTGCCCATGGTCGAACGAAACAAGCGCAACCGGGATTTCGCCGAGACGCGGACTCCGGTCGGCGTCATCGGCGGGCTCATCGGGCTCGTCGCTGCCTCCACGGCGGTCGCCGCGCTCGTCGTTGCCGCCGCGACGCCGGCGATCGCGATGGTCGGCCTTGCGGCATCCGGCACCATCGGCATGTTCGACAACCTGCCGGGATACCTCGAGATCGACGAACTGTCCGAGAAGAGCAACATCTACGCCATCGGCAACGACAAGAAGCCGGTGCTGCTCGCGTCGTTCTACGACCAGAATCGGGTCGAGGTCAGCTGGAGCGCGATCGATCAGGACGTGAAGGACGCGACGATCGCGAGCGAAGACCCGCGCTTCTACGATCACGGCGGTGTCGACATCCAGGGCACGCTGCGTGCGGCGGTGACGACCGCGAGCGGGCGCGAGACGCAGGGCGGGTCGTCGATCGCCCAGCAGTACGTCAAGAACGTGCGGGTCCAGGAATGCGAGCTGAATCCCGACGAAGCCGTCCAGGACGACTGCTACGACGCAGTGACCGAGACCACCATCGATCGCAAGATCAAAGAGATGCGCCTCGCAATCGGCATCGAGAAGCGCTACAGCAAAGACGAGATCCTGCTCGGCTACCTGAACATCGCAGGCTTCGGCGGCACGGTCTACGGCATCGAGGCGGCAGCGAACTACTACTTCGGAGCTTCGGCGTCGAACCTCACGCTCGCGCAGGCGGCGTCGCTCGTGGCGATCGTGAACAACCCCGTGAAGTTCCAGCTCGACAAGCCGAACAGCGAGACCAACGGTGTGGCGAACGGCTATGCGCAGAACCTCGGCCGGCGCAACTACATTCTCGGCCGCATGCTCGCCCTCGGCAAGGTCACCCGCGAGCAGTACAACGAGGCGGTCGCCACCCCGGTCGAGCCGAAGATCGTCGAGCCGAGCACCGGCTGCCACACCGCGGGCACGAACGCGTATTTCTGCGACTACGTGAAGAACATCCTCCAGACCGACCCGATCTTCGGTGAAGACGCCGAGACGCGCATGATGAACTTCCGACGCGGAGGCTACGACGTGTACACGTCGCTCGACCTCGATCTGCAGGTCGCCGCCGATCGTGCGATGCGCGAGAACGTGCCGATGACCTATCCCGGGTGGGATGTCGGGGGAGTGATCTCGAGTGTGCAGGTCGGCACCGGTCGGGTGCTCGCCATGGTGCAGAACAAGCTGTACAGCCAAGACCCGCTCGTGCTGCAGAAGGGGCCGCAGTACACGAGCATCAACTACAACACCGATTACTCGCAGGGCGGGTCGAGCGGGTTCCAGCCCGGGTCGACCTACAAGGTCTTCACGCTCGCACAATGGCTGAACGAGGGTCATTCGCTCAATGAGCGCGTCGACTCGGCGGTGAAGTCCAACTGGGGAACCTTCCGCGACAGCTGCCTCGGCGACTGGAACACCAACGCTGAAGGGTGGAACCCCAGGAACGACGCGAACGAATCCGGCGGCAATTACTCGGCTCTCGAGTCGACGATCGGTTCGATCAACACCGGGTTCGTCGGTATGGCGAAGAGGCTCGACCTCTGCGGCATCCGGAAGACGGCGGAAGCGTTCGGGATGCACCGTGCGGATGGCACCCCGCTCCAGCAGTTTCCGTCGACGGTGATCGGCACGAACGAGATTGCTCCGTTGAGCCTCGCTGTCTCGTTCGCCGGCATCGCCAACAACGGCGTGACGTGCAGCCCGATCGCCATCGACCGCATCGTCGGCCGCGACGGCGAAGAGGTCGCGCCGCCGAAGTCCGTCTGCTCGACATCGGTCTCGCCCGAGGTCGCCGCCAGCATGCATTACGCACTGCGACGCGTCATGACCAGCGGCACCGCCCAGCAGTCCGACCAGAACACCGTGCCGTACGTGCCGCTCATCGGCAAGACCGGAACGACCGATGGCGCAAAGGACACCTGGATGGCCGGCGCGAGCACGAAGGTCGCGACCGTGGCGGCGGTCGTCAGTGTCACCGGCGACCGCAATCAACGCGGCACGTTCTTCGACAGCGGGCAGGCGGCGACGGCCCGGCACCGCATGTGGCCCATCGTGATGTCGGTCGCCGCGGCGAAGTACGGCGGGGACGGGTTCACCGAGGCAGCGCCCGGCCCGGTCCAGTCCTTCGGAGACGATTCCGACGGCGGTGGCGGCAACAACGGCGACGGCAATGGGCCCGGAGGCGGCCAGGGCAACGGAAACGGCAATGGCGGCAACGGCAACGGCGGTGACGGCGGCGACTGAACTCGGGCGCACGAACGGGGCGGTCGAGGATCTCGACCGCCCCGTTCGGTGTCTGACTACGCCGTCGCGGTCTCCGCGCTGCGGAACCGTACGCGGTGCACGATCCACGCCGCGATTGCGGCAGCGGCCACTCCGAGCAGCACGAGCAGCCAGGGGAGCAGCGTCATCGGCGAGACCGTCGACGTGCCGGCGGCGAGGGTCTCGGTGCCGGTGGCGAGCTGCCCGTTGCCGTCACTGAGTTCGCCGGCGCCATCGGCGAGCTCGCCGGCGCCCGATGCGAGGGTCGCGCTGCCGTCGGCGAGCTGCTGCGTGCCGTCGGCGAGCTCTGCCGCGCCGCTCGAGAGGGTGCTCGTGCCCGCGGCGAGGTTTCCCGCACCCGCACTCAGCGCGCTCGCGCCGACCGACAGCGTGCCTGCTCCGGTCGAGAGTCGCTGCGTGCCGTCGGCCAGTCGACCGGCGCCTGCGGCGAGCTCGCCCGACTTTGTCGCAAGGCGATCCGTGCCGGCGGCGAGTTCGCCGGATTTGGTGAAGAGGGTGTTGGTGCCGGCGGCGAGTTCGCCGGATTTGGTGAAGAGGGTGTTGGTGCCGGCGGCGAGTTCGCCGGATTTGGTGAAGAGGGTGTTGGTGCCGGCGGCGAGTTCGCCGGATTTGGTGAAGAGGGTGTTGGTGCCTGCGGCGAGTTCGCCGGCCTTGGTGCCGAGCAGCTGGGCTCCTGCGGCGAGCTGGCCGGATCCGTTCGCGAGGAGGACGGCGTTCTCGGCGAGGCGTGACGAGCCCGCTGCCGCATCGGCGCTACCCGTCGTGATCTGCCCGAGCGCGCTTGCGAGCGTCGAGGCACCCGCATCCAACGAGTCCACTGCACCCTTCGCCGCTGCGATGCCGCCGCTCAACTGCGTCATGCCGGATGCGACCGTCTCTGCTCCGTCAGCGAGACCCGACGCGCCGTCGCGGGCGGCGATCGACCCGTCGCGCCACTGCGCGACCTGCGCCACGAGCGCGGCGTCGGCGCCCGAGGCGACCAGCGCGGAGTGAAGGGCCGAGAGGCCCGAGGCCAGCTCACTGTTCGCCGTCGCAAGTTGCCGGGCACCGCCATGCACTGTCGCTGCGCCCGTCGCGAGTGTCGCCGCGTTCGACCGCAATGACGCCACGCCGGTCTTGAGCGATGTCAGGCCGCCGGCAAGTGTGTCGGAACCGGCTTTCGCCTGGGCCGCCCCACCGGCCAGCTGCGACACCCCGGCGGACAGGCTCGCGGCACCCGCTGCGAGCGCGGTGTTGCCGGCGGCGACCGTGCCGGTCGAGGCGGCGAGATCGGCACTGCCGGTCGCGAGGAGTCCGGCGCCGGTGTTCGCGGCGCCGATTCCGGCGGAGAGCTGGCCTGCGCCGGTGTTCGCGGCGCCGATTCCGGCCGACAACAGGTTGGCGCCGGTGTTCGCCCGGCCGATCCCGGCGGCGAGCTGGCCGGCGCCGGTGTTCGCGGCGCCGATGCCGGCCGAAAGTCGATTGGCGCCGGAGTTCGCGGAGCCGATGCCCGCGTTCAATCGCTGGGCACCACTGTCCAGGTCGCCGGCTCCGGCGACGAGCCGGCCGGCGCCGTTGCTCAGTTCCGAGGCCCCGTTCGCACTCGTCGCGGCTCCGTCGGCCAGGGCGTAGGCGCCCGCTGCGGACTTGTCGGCACCAGCCTGGAGCTTCGCGGCACCGGCAGCTGCCGACGTGGCTCCTGCAGCGACCTTGTCGGCCCCCGCGTCGGCCTTCGCCGCGCCGTCTTCGAGGTCACCGGCGCCCGCCGAGAGCTGGGCGGCCCCGTCGGCGAGCTGCGTGGAACCGTCGCCGACCTTTCCAGCGCCCGAAGAGAGCAGCGTGGCTCCGTCGTGCAGCTTGCCGGTCGTGAGCAGGAAGAACGCGGCGAGTGCGACGAGCGCGATCGCGAGGATCACGGCCGTGACCTTCACCCCCGTGCCGTGCTGGTGTGCTGTGGAATCGAATCTCGTCATTGAGGGCTCCTGTGGTCGCTCGGGCGCGACGGCGCACGTCATCGCCCGGGGTGGGTGCAAGACGATGACGGTGCGGGTCATCGAGTGCGCATCGCGCTATCTGCGGGATGTCGCGCCGCCAGGAGGGCCGACATGCGAATGGCGCGTCACCATCGTCGGTGCCGCCGGGTACCGCAGTCCCTGAGGGTGGCACGAATGTAGCAGCGCTGGAGGTTGCCGCAGGGTTCACGGCCGAAGTTGTGGGTGACGTCCCCTGGGGTGGTGGGGTTTCCGGCAGGGTCGCCTTCGTCGTAGACGTTGGTGAGCCATCGTGCGATGGTCAGTGAGAACTGTCTAGGAAT
>NZ_JAJQPD010000005.1 GCF_021228295.1 Agromyces humatus | reverse complement strand
ATTCCTAGACAGTTCTCACTGACCATCGCACGATGGCTCACCAACGTCTACGACGAAGGCGACCCTGCCGGAAACCCCACCACCCCAGGGGACGTCACCTTCACGACTGATCTCGTTCGAGGAGTACAGGGTTCATGCCGACATCTCAGAGCGGACGCTACGCCGGTGGTTGGCACGCGATGAGCTGCCTGGCGCAGTCAAGTTCGACGGTCTCTGGTTGATTCCCAGCCGGGCTGTCCGGACGCCGAGGGTCACCACCTCAGATCTGGAGAACAACCCAAAGCGGGTCGCACCTCGTGCCGCTCAGCGCGTCGGCGCGACCGCTGAACGTCCGCGCGCGGTGCAGGTCGCCAGCCGAGTGCCACGCCAACTAGATATTCCTCAGTGGACGATAGCGGACAGGTTGAGGAAGGCCAGGGAGTCCGCCGGACTCGAGCAGACGGAACTTGCGGCCGCAGCGGGAATCTCACGCGCGACTATCAGCACTGCCGAATGCGGCCGCAGCGTCCCGCATCGATCGACGGTTAGAGCATGGGCTCAGGTCTGCGGAGTGAGCAGGGAATGGGTCGAGTCCGGCCGAGCGTGAGTGGCCGCGGGGCGATACCATGCGAACATGCTCCGCACGGTCGTGCTCGTCGTCCTGTTCGCTGCACTCGCTGCCGGTGCCCTGGTCAGCATGCTGTCGCTCCCTGGCTTCGCGTGGGCGCAAGTGTCTCCCTCGCCTGGTGGCGCGGGGCTGACGCTCTTGGTGGCTTCACTCGCTGGTCTCGCCGCGCTGGCGGCTGAGCAGGCTTGGAGCCGGCAACGGAAAGCCGAGCGCGAGACCGACCTCCGTCGGAAGCGTTCCGATCAGTACATCGATGTGATCGCTGGAGTGATTTCTGTCTTCCGTGACGATTCTGCTGCTTCTACCTCTTCGGAGATTGCGCGGACGCGTGAAGAACGCCAGGCAAAATTGATCACAGAGCGGGCGACAATCGCGCTCTGGGGATCCTCTGCTTTCATAGGAAAGTACGGCGAGTGGGTTCGCTTCGTTTCATCGGTCTCTGGCAGCACCGGCACTGCGATTCTCGACGATTCGCAGAAGCGGAACGTGCAACGACTGATAGGCGAACTCGTGGTGGCCGCTCGCGACGACCTCGACATGCTGGATGCGGTCGAGCAGCAGTCCATAAGCGCGATGGTGTTCAATGACTACCACGAGAATGGATCGAGCCCGCAGGACGCTGGGCGCCGGGCAGGCGTCGCTGGCCCGCACGCCCGCTGAAGCGCCCCCCTCCCTTTCCGATCGAACCTCATGATCGTGGCTACTTGCGCAAACAGGCCGTCATGCCGATCTCGGATGCGGTGCAGGGTTCGACGGGTTTGGTGTCCTCGAGTTCATGGCAGGCGACCCGCACTCCGCTGGCGGATCCGCTCGCGGACGTCCGCTGTCTGTTGCGAATCTTGGGACGCCGACGGCAGCAACATCACATACTGATACCGATGACCACGGAAGCCCTTGATGCCCAGCTAGTCGCAGTTTGGCGAGATGCGCCGTTCCCGCCTGGGAGCAACAACGATCAACTCGACGAGCTCCATGCTGACCTCGCACTTATTGACACATGGGTCGCGGAGTCGCTTCTGCCTTACCTGCACTCCCGGACCTGGGAGCCAGCCGTACCCGACGTCTTCGGCGCGCTCGACCAACTCGAGAGATCGTTGGGTCAATTGGAGCTCGGGCCCGAGGATCGGCAACAATCGGGCCGCTATCTCGAGTACGCGCTCTTGCTGCGAGGCGCCTACGACGCCTTCCTCCGGATGGGAGACCGGGATGAGCGTCACCCGGATACGCTCAGCGGGTGCCAATGAAAGTCGAGATCCGCGGTGATCGTTCGCTCGATTTCCCAGCACTCGACCACTCAGACGAGATCACGCACGCCCGCATCGTCGGTTGCCGATTCGCGCGCTGGGATGCAATCAGCCAGCTGGAGCACCTCACCTCCCTCGAGGTATACGACTGGCTGGCCTCCTCGTTCGATGCTCTTCGCCCACTTGGGGAGCTTGAACAGCTTCGCATTCATCACATGCCGCACGTGACGAGCCTCAACGCATTGACCAGCTTGCGGTCGCTGCGGCGGCTGATCCTTGAAACTCTCCCGGGCTGGGATGGCAGCAAGGTCACCCAGGTCGATTCCCTCGAGCCACTGCGCACCCTTGCGCTTGAGGAGATCAACATGTTCGGTGTCCGACCCGCATCCAACGACGTCGATGACCTCCTGGCGATCCCGACGCTCAAGAGGGCACGCCTGTCGAAGTTCGCGGCTCGGGAGATCAAGAGGATCAATGCGGTGATCCCGAACGAGTGGGTTGTCTGGCAGGAGCCATCCTGGGTGATCGTCGAGGAGGTGGCCACAAGCACGGGGTCACGCTCTCAGCGCGTCGTTGTTTGGTCGCGACCGGCGGAAGCAAACGAAATACCCTGAGGGAGCGCCTACCCGCTCGGGGATCCGCGAGCGGACGGCCGCCGCCGCCGCTCACGGACCGGCTATCGGGGCGGCCGCAGCATGTTAGGGGAAGGCGAGATTCGCCCGCCTCGGCGTGCAGCGACGGTAACCATGGCACGCCGGCCCCGGGCTAACTAGGCTCTTCGGCAGCGGCACTCAACGGAACGATCTGTATGAACCTCGGCATGAAGCTCGCCAAGCGAGCAATCAGTCAGCTTCTAACCGAGCTGACCACACCCGCTGCAACCGTCGAAAGCGCAACCGTGCAGCTTCCAGAGGGTCCAGTTCAGGCGTGCCGAGTGCGATGCGTCATTCTCGTTCTGGGACTACTCGCGAAGCGCGCCACCGCCATCCGTTGAGGGATCCGCTTCCCGGGCACGGCCGCGTATATGCCGCGCGCGAGCGACAATGAGCGTCAAGTGTCAAGCCGCGTAGGAATATGCCATCTACCGCGGAATCCGACGCTCTGAGTCGATGACACTTTCCGTGGATTCGCCGCCGCAGGTGCCACGTCAGCACGGAACCTTCACCTCATCGGCTCAGGCCGACTTCCGGCGCGCTCCGCGTTGTGGCGACCTGACTGAAGCTGGCCCCGTCCGGCAGACGAGCTTCGCGCCGCCGCTTGTCCCCGCCGATCGCGAGTCCGCGAACGGACTCCCGCGCTGCGGCCGTCGCCCGGTCGAGCCCGCGATCGGCGCGGTCGCGTTCCGTCGCGAGTACGAACTGCTCCCGCGCGTCAACCAGGTCAGCTGCGACGAGGTGCAGCCGGTTGGAGTTTCGTCCGCGGGTCATGCCCACATAGAAGCCCGCGGCATCCATAGCGTCGCCGAGGATCGTGTGGGACTCGCGCACGGTGGCGCCCTGCATCCCGTAGGCGGTCGACGCGTACGCCAGATGGGTGTGCTCGGCGACGTACTCCGCCGGCAGTCGCACAGTGCGTTGCCTCCGACTCGCGGTGTGTTCCCTCGCCCACACCGCGCTATCGTCGCCCACGCTCTGGACGATCCAGGTCTGCCGGTTCGCCACGTGCACCGCCGAGTCGTTCTGCCGGGTCTGGATCACGTCGCCGCGTCCGATGCTCAGGCCGTCGCTGCCGGTCGCGGTGTGGTGGTCGTCGACGTGGCCGGCGCGCACCCGTTCGTCGCGGATGCGCGCGTTCAGTTCGCACGCGTTGTCGTTCGTCGCGACGGTGACCGCATCTCCGTCACGCCACTCACGTGCGAGCGCATCATGGAGGGCATCGGGGCTTTCGTGCATCACGACGAGGCCGAGCGCATGCAGGCGGTCGAACAGCGATTCCGGATGCTCCCCGCGTCGCATCTGCACGGTGAGTGCGGCATACGCGGGGTCGGTGAAACGGTGCACGGTCGTCATTGCGTGCACGCGGGGGAGCAGTTGCACGGCCATGTCGAGCACGCCGCCGCGGCCGATCGCGGCGAGTTGCGCGCGGTCGCCGACCAGGGCGAGGGTTGCGCCGTTCTCGTCGGCGACGGTCAGCAGCGCGAGCGCCGTCTCCTGGTCGAGCATGCCCGCTTCATCGACGACGATCCGCTCACCACGGGCAAGCCGAGCGGATGCCGCGGGGCCGGTGTGTGGGGCATCCGTTTGCGGATCGGTGTCGCCGACGGCGAGCCGGGTCCAGACGCCGTCGCGATTCCATCGCCAGCCGTGCTCGTGGACGAGCTTCGCGACGCTGTCGGTTGCAACCCCGAGTTCCTGATGCGCGACGTCGGCGGCCTTCTTGGTGGGCGTGACCACCCGGGTTGCGCGGCTGTGCGCGGCAGCGGCCTCGATTGCGGCGGCGAGCATCGTGGTCTTGCCTGCGCCGGCGGCGCCCTCGACGATGACGAGCGGATCGACGGATGCCACGGCCGCGGCCGCACGCGCCTGCGCCGGATCGAGCCGGTGCCTGCGAGCGAAGTGCGTCAGGACTGGTGCACGGTGCCGTGATTGCGCGGCGCGTGCGGTGAGCAGGTCGCGCAGGTGGGTCTCGGTGGCGATGACGTGCATGCTCGTGAGGTGCGCGACGTGCTCGGGATGCGGGCTGTCGGGCGGCAGGACCGATAGGCAATCCTCGGCGGCCAGGCGAGTCGCGAGCATGATCAGTTCGTGCAGCGGTGCGGGGTTGGAGCGCACGCCGACCTCCGTGATGATGCGCGTGACGTGCTCCTGGATGTCGTGCACCGTCCATGTCGACGCCGCGGCCCCGCAACGGTCGAGTGCACGCGATGCGACATCCTGCAGGCTTACGTCGTCCAGCGACACGGATGCGTGCGCCGGCGCGCGCTCGAGGTCGGGCCGGTAGCCGGCGTCCTCGAGTTCCGCTCGCCAGGCCGTCTCGTTGCCGAGCTGGGTCGGCTTCTTGTGGGGCCGCTCGTGGTCCCACGCCATCGCCGTCAGCCGCGACATTGCGGCCGGGCCGGGCTCCTGGTCGGGATGCGCGGTGCGCCACTGCTTCTCGAACTGCGCCAGGTTGCGCGCGACCTGATCGGCTCGCTTGCTCATTGCGGCGTTGAAGGGCTGCAACTCGGCGACTTCTCCGGTCACGGGGTCGAGGGTGAGGCCGTGGGCGTCGAGGACTGCGGCGAGTTGTGGGTGCGCGGTGATGACGGCGGTGCCCAGCGAACGGATCGCAGCCTGCTGCCGGAAGAGCGCCGCCGTGTCCAGCCCGCGCCAAGCATCGGCCGCCCACACGCGCGTTCCGATCTGGAAGTGGATGTGCCGGTGGGGGTCGCCGGCCCGCGAGGTCTTGTGCGAGACGGCGACCGTCTCCAATTGCTCGACGGGCACGACCCGCTGCTGTCCGCGCGGGCCGACGCGGGTGACGGTGTGCTGGCCGAGCCATGAGCGGATCTCGGCGACGGCGTCGCGTTGGGCGGCGTCGAGCGCATCGGATACCTCGGGGTGGAGCGCTGCGGCGATAGACAGGGACTTCGGGGCGTTCACGACCATCTCGGCGAACCGCGGCGACCCTTGCCGGCCGTCGCCGGGCTGGCGGGGCTTGCCCATCGATTCGCCTGTGAGCGGGTTGATCCAGTCGACCCACTGCGCGTACTCGTCCGGGGTTAGTGCGCCCGCGCCGATCACGTCGCCATTGCCATGGACGACGGAGAACTCGGCCAACGACGTCCCGCCCTCGAGGTAGTAGTCGTCGGCCCGCGACCGATCCGACTCCAGGTATCGGCGCGCGTCTGCTCCGGAACCACGGAACAGGATCACGCCGCCCTTCATCGCCGCCCTCCGAGCTAGCTCAGGTTCTTGCAACTACCTACGGTAGCATACGTGCATTCAGGACTTTCAGGTTCGGCCTTTCAGGTTCGGCCTTTCAGGATGCAGATTCGTGTGCGCCGACTCTGGGCAGGTCCGACGGGAGGGGTCGCTACGGGTCGCGTCAAGTGGTGGTCTTGCCCGGGTGTGATGAGGGATACGTCGACGAAGAAGGTCGGGCTTGAGTCAGCCTCGGTCTGCGACCGACCGATTCCCGAGAGCCCGGGGTTTCGGCTGCCTTGCCCGATTACAAGGACTGCCAGAGGTACTACAGGACGGGGACTCGGTCGCTCCGAGCGGTCCTCGCTACTCAGTCCGCCCTAGGCCGCTCGGGATAGAAGCCCTCTCGCCCTCCTGCCTGCCCCTTCCCGCGGAAGAAATACTCCACTGCGCCGGGCGGGAGGGGGGACACCGGTGACTTGTTCTCGAAGACGATGGCCTGCCCGGCGAAGTTCCCCTGCAGGTACGCGTAGAACGCATCAACAACGCTCAGGAGGACGGTCTCGTCCTCACCCGTAGGCGCAGCCTCCCCGGGATGACGGTATGACACGACGGGGGAGTCGAGGATCACAAATCCGGGGTGAGGCACGTTCCGTATCGCGCAGTACTCAGCCAGTGCGACATTGAACAGAGCATGGAGGATGGAGCGAACGCCCTTGCCCCGACCCGTGCGGGAACGGCGTCCGACCTCGATGTCGCGGTCTTCCGTGGAGTACCTGACCTCTACGTCGCTCTCAGAGAATCTCCAAGAGCGAAGGACATCGGCTGCCACAGAATCGAATTCGAGAAGGTCGCTTGCGCGGATAGGCACTTTCGAGTCTGTCTTGGGCCGTTCGATATTCGCGACCTGCTCGCGGAGCGCGAGAAGCTGCTCGAGCTGATCCATGAGGTCGAGCTTCTTGCGAACGTCCGACTGTACCCCTATCGCAGCATGAAGATCTTTCGCAGGTGCCGAGATCCGACGATCGAGCACCGCGATCGCTTCAGAAAGCCCATCGGCACGTCTGTCGAGATCGCTTGCAGCATCCGCGAGCACGCCGCGCTCCTCGATCATCTCGGAAAGAGCACCGAGCAAGTCCGCCCGCAAGATTTCGATCTTCGTCGCCTCTGCATCCGCCGCCGACTGCATGTTCCTGGTATCGCTATTCTCGCCGTGGTTCCAGCTTTGGTGGTGTGAGTCAGCCCCGCAGAACGGGCAACGCGACCCATCTCGCGGTTGAAAGACCCCACCCGCCTGACGGAGAAGATCTAGTCGGCTCAGATCGGATTCGTACTGTGCCAGCAGAAGGCTGAATCGCGCGTGAAGGGTCGATATCTCCCCGAGCCGGCCAGTCGCCTCATGTTCCCGCCGACGGATCGCGGATCGTTCAGCCACGACCTGATCCCTGCGCGCGGACACTTGCTCGAGAGACTGAGTTGCGCCGCTAATCGTCTCGTTCAGTCGAGCTTCTTGATCAAGCAGCTCCTCACGATTCGGCACACCCTCAAGCTGGACTTCGAGGCGCGAAATTAGTTGATCGAGTACCGCGACCTTGTTTTGTGCGGCCTCTTTGAGCGCCGCCACTTTCGGGATCTCGACGAGGCCCGAATCGTCTTCGGCCTGAATAAGCAGACGGAAGATCGCGGATTCAACTGGACGATCCTGGTGCTGACCAAACTCGATCGGAGAGCGCTTCGCTATGATCTTTTGCTCATCGACCGCAGCGAGCCGGAACACATCTCGGAACTCGAGCATGCGCAGCACGTTGTTCTGATTTCTTCGCACGTACTGCTCGTCGAGGCCGAGTTCGCTGAGTAAGAGTCGAGACACCGAGCGAGGATCATTCGACGTGTGGTTTGGCTTCAGGTACTCAGGAGCCGGTTCCGTGGGCAGTTGCCGCACATGGCCGGGAAAGAGCCCAATCTTTCCGCCGCTCAGATCGCGAACCAGTGTGATCTGACCCTCGACCGCCGTCTCTAGTCCGAGCAAGACGTACTGGTACCGATCACCCTCGGGCGGCACCTCAATTTTCTGCCGAAGGCCGAGCGCGTACTCCAAGAGCTCGAAGATGTGAGACTTCCCCGTGTCCGACGCTCCGTGAATCACGGTTAGCTTCGGCCCGAAGTCGATAGATGCCGCGGGAACTCCTTGCCCATCAACGACAATGAAGGACAGCCTTACGCGGCGATCGTTGCTCTCAAGCTTCATCCCCGAACTCCTCTCGCCACTGGCCCACGACCTCGAGCAGCACGCCCCTCAGTTGCTCCTCGGAAACGTCGCCGAAGACCCGAGCGACCCACTTGCACCGCTCCTGAAGGTCGTTGAGGTACTCCGAGTCAAAGGACTGGAGAAACGGATGAGCATCGTCGCCTGCTACATAGGAAATACCCGACGTTCCGACAACTTGTTCGACCAGTCCGCGTGCACCCGCGAGATACAAGCCATCCTGGATGAGGCCTCGCTTGAGGCCGATCTGACTCCCACGTCCTGGCACGGGCGGGTGAATACTCTCGGCGCCGCCGAAGTCTGAGGTGTGAAGAAGCACATGGTCCAGGAGGACGAGCGTCGAGATGTCGGCCGATCGTGGGTAGAGCGCAGCCAGCAGTGCCACTGATCGGATACCAACCTCTATGGGGGAATTCAGAAGCGAGCGAGCACTCATCTGACCCATTTCACTCGGCTTCCATTCGCCAATTGGTGACAAACGCCCTTCCGATCACCCGGCTCGAGCACAGTGATGAGAGCGTTCGAAGTGAGTTGCGCCTGGATCGCGGCGTCTAGGACGCTCCGCAGTCGACTTAGCCCGTCTGTGTGATCAGATTCGACCGTCTCGATGACCGCTTCAAAGATCTCTTCCTGTAGCCCCTCATATGTCCCAGCAGGAACAGAATCGCGAGCAAACTCACGCAAGGACTCCGCTCGGAAGAAGGCCTCCCTCTGCCGATTGAAATGAGGTCGGGATGCTTCGTGATCGGAGACGCTCGCAATGTCGGAGATTTCCTCCGGATACTTCTCGCGATAGGCCTCGAGCAGCGCCTCCACGTACACCGCTTCTCGTATCTGGACGATCGGCGGCACGTGCCAACCGCGACTCCTGTCGGGAAGAGGGCCGCCGAATCTCTCAGCAAAGGTCGGCGTGCCCCGCACATCATCAACCAATCTCGCCGCTTCGTAGGAGCTAAAGAGTGAGAAGTCGGTGTCAGCGGCGAGTTCTCGCACCGCTGCTCGCCTTTCGGCGTTGAGTTTGCGGAACGGCTCCGACGACGGTTCGTCCAGCTGCAGCAAGAAGCCCGCACGTAGTTCGGTCGGGGACTCTAGGAGGTGCGCCAACTTCGTCGTGACGCCCTTCGGCGCCAAGAAGTAGTACTTCCGCGGGAGCGTGTACGAAGGTGTGTCAATAGTTAGGAGTAGCACCTTGAGGATCTCTGGCCACGCCGAGGACGGCCCAAGGCTCGTCGCATAGTGCTTGGCCTGAAAGCCATCCCACTCGCCCTCGAAACCCCTGTCGCTGTTGAAGCCAGCGATGTCGACTCCACGGTCTCCGCTTCCACCGAATCGACGAACAGAGACGTAGTCCGAGTCGCGGGCCGCTGCCCACTCTTCGATGAATGTCTCCCATTCCTTGTCGTGATACGAAGCCAGAATGGCATTGGGCCGCATTCGCGGTCCGCGTTGTAAACGGTCGACCGTGAGCGGTACAGGCTGTTCTCCACTCATCCCGAGCTCCTTGGCTATGAGGCCATCGATTCCGCTACGACAGTGGCGTCCACACGCCAAAGGCCCGTCCAAGGATGAAACTATCAGCCTTGCCAGGCCACGCTCGCGCGGCCCGCGATGGCGTGGGGCTCAGGCATCGCGCGGCGCGCTGGCCTGCCCCGCATGCGCTGCCTGCCAGCCCGGGGCGGAAGTCTCAGCAGCGGTGGCTGGCGTCGGCATCCTTGCTCGAAGCTTGTCGGCGGTTCCCTCACCGCCAACCCAGAGCTGCTACGGCTTCCGGATTGCGTTAGATACGGTCCCCCGCGGTCGCGACGCCAATGTAGTGACTCGCTCGGACGCATAGGCTTCTACCCCGCCCGTCCCCGCCGTCCAGGCGGCAGCAACCCGCGATCCCGAGCCTTCGTGACCCACCCCTGCGCAGTGGACAGCGCGACTCCGTTGAGCTCCGCCATCGTCGCGCTCGGATTCGCGTTACCCTGCTGCGTGAGCCGGCCGTGCTGCAGCGCGACCATCTCGTAGAAGTCCGGCACCTTCTTCGGATCGCCCAGCGGCTTGAGCAGCTCTCGCTCGCTGACCGTCCGCCCCGACGGCAGCACGATCTTGCCGCCCGTGATCGTCTCGGTCCGCTTCATCGCGAACAACCGCTTGTTGATCGCCGCCTCCATGCGAGCGGTCGGCAGCTCGCGCAGAAGCTGGCTCGTGATCGGGTCGCCTGGGCGCCACGGGAGGTAGATCACGCCAGTGATCCGAACTTCTTCGGGCACAGCGAACGCCTGACGCTGCAGCCGGATCATCACTCGCGTGTGCGTCGCGGTGTGCTCGATATATCGCCAGCGGCCGTCGATCGTCTCGTTCTCTTCAGACGCCTGCTGCCACTGTGCTTGCTCCTCGGTGTTGACCCAGTCGTTGTAGCCGAGCAGCCCGTCGATCTCTGCGCTCGGGTCATCGCTCCGCTCGCCGGGGAAACGGTTCGGCAAGTACCAGCCTTCGGGCAGGTCGGCCTGGACGAGCAGGCCGTCCTGCGACTGGTTCGCCCAAGGGGGAGCATCGGGTGGTCGCATGCGACGAGTCTAGCCACTCAACTCAGATACTTGCCGAAATACGTGAAGCCGTGGTAATCTCAGGTACTTGCAAATAGCCGTGCTTGTGCCGGCGTGCACCAGATGCCAGCACAGCGGCGAAATAGCCGAAGGGGTGCATCATGGTCGACGCCGCGCTGAGGGTCGAGTACCTGAGTCGCGTCGAGGCGGCCGCGCGGTGCCGCGTTCCGGTCTCGACGTTCGACAAGCTTCGTCACGACGGGCTGATCCCCGAGCCCGACGCGCACATGGGCAAGCACCTGCTCTGGAGTGCCGACACGATCGACGACCTGCTCGCGCGGGGTGGAACGGAACACTGATGGCAGGTCGGCCGAACCGGGATACCCCGACGAGGGTCGATCCGAGAACGGGCCGCCCGCTCCCGGAGGGCATCCGCTGGCGCGCCGACCGGCAGCGGTACCAGATCCGCGTCGTCGGCCCGAGCGTCGAGGGTGGCGCGGCCGAGCGGTCCCGCACGTTCCTGACGCTCGCCGAAGCCAAGCGCGAACTCGCGAAACTGGTCGCCGGCCGCAACCCGAACGGCTCGATGACCCTCGAGCAGTGGCACGAGAAGTACTGGCCGGCGATCGCATCATCCATCCGCCCGGCAACCGCGCGCAGCTACGGCGTGGCCTGGCGGCTCCGCGTCAAGCCGAGCCTCGGCCGACACCGGCTCGAAGACATCACCTCGCCGATGATCGAGTCGGCGATGGTCGCGTGGTCGGGCGGGCCATCCGCCAAGAACGACGCGCTCGCGGTGCTCTCACGCCTGCTCGACGGCGCACGCCGTTCCCGGTTCATCGACTACAACCCGGCCCGCGAGGTCAAGCGGCCGAGCATGCGCGAGTCCATCTCGCCAGTCTCGCGTGCGCTCACCCTCGACCAGATTCGTGCCCTGCTCGAGCTCGTTCCCGAAGGCGCCTACCGCGGCTACCTCGCGGCCCTCGTCTACACCGGCATGCGGGCGGGGGAGGCGACCGCGCTGCGCGTCGGCGACGTCGACTTCGAGCGCGGCATCATCCGCGTCAGCCGGTCGCTGAGTCCCGGCCAGCGCGGCGAGCTGATCGAGCAGTCGCCCAAGAGCCACAAGTCCCGCGACGTGCCACTGATCGACGCGCTGCGTCCATACGCTGAGGCCGCCGCGAGGGGCAAGCAGTCGAGCGACCTGCTGTTCGCCGGACCCGACGGAGGACGGCTCACCAACCACAACGCGCGACGAGGAGCCGACTGGGAGACGCTTCGCGAAGCGATCGGCCGGCCCGACCTGCGCATCCACGACCTGCGGCACACGTTCGCGACCATCCTGTTCGACGCCGGCGCCAGCGCGCCCGACGTGCAGGCGACCCTGGGCCACTCGAGCCTGCAGGTCACCGAGCGCTACTCACGCGCCCGCGAGGGCGTCGCGCTCCGTACCGGCGCGGCCCTCAACGACGCGCTCAAGAGCGGCGGCCGCGAACCAGCCCAGCGAACCAAAGAGCGGAGCCCCGCCGACCTTAATGGCACATTAATGGCACAGCCGCAGCGGCGACCCGGCGGAATCTCCCGCTGACACGAGAAAACCCCCGGTTACCCGGGGGTTTTGACTGTGGCTCCGACCGGCATCGATCCGGTGACCTTTCGATTTTCAGTCGAACGCTCTACCAACTGAGCTACAGAGCCTCGAGACGAAATCGCCTCGAATAAGGAGAAAAGCCCCTTCTCTCGTAAGGGAAAGGGCTTGTCGCCTGAGCGACCCTGACGGGACTTGAACCCGCGACCTCCGCCGTGACAGGGCGGCACGCTAACCAACTGCGCTACAGGGCCTCGTGGTGTTTCGCAACACCGGGCTGTTCAATTGTATGTCGTGCAGTGACCCCAACGGGATTCGAACCCGTGCTGCCGCCGTGAAAGGGCGGTGTCCTAGGCCACTAAACGATGGGGCCGGAGGTCTTGCCGGGGCAGGACCGCCGACAGCCAAGCATACGGAACATTTTCCGAGTTGGCAAAACGAGCGCAGCGGATGCCCCGGCACCGACCACGGGGCATCCGCCACACGCCCTCGACAATGCCCGGAATCCATGCGCGGCGCACCTATCGTGAAGGCTGCGAATGCCCGAGCGAGAGTGAGGAGCGGGGGGTCGAGCCGCCCGCGTGGACGGGGAACCATGGACCGCACCGCAGTCAGCACGCCGACCATCCGCACCCGAACGAGCCCTCGGCTGCCGGTTCGACGTGGACGGTTCGTGCGTCGATTGATCGCCGGGTTCGCGGTACTGGCCATCGCCCTGACGGGGCAGATCGTCGTCACCCCGCAACCCGCGTTCGCAGCCGACTACCCCACATGGGACGAGGTGCAGGCGGCCAAGCGCGACACCGCCGCGGGGGCGGCAGCGGTGAAGCAGATCACGGCCCTCATCGCCGAACTCGCGGCCAACGTCGAAGCGACCCGGGCAGAGGCCCAGCGGCGCACCGAAGAGCTCTTCGTCGCGCAGCAGAAGTACGACGACGCGGTGCAGCGGGCGGCGACGATCCAGGCCGAGGCCGATGCATCCGCCGCCGAGGCCGCCGAGGCCGAACGCAACGCCGGTCAGGTCGCCGCCCAGCTCTACCGATCCGGCGGCAGCGATCTCGGCGTCAACCTGTTCCTCGATGCGGGCGATTCGACCGGCACCGACGTGCTGCTCTCGAAGCTCGGCAACATGAGCAAGATGGTCGAGCGCACGAGCGCCATCTACGAGGCCGCGCAGGAGAAGGGCAACTCGGCGCAGGCGCTCAGCGACCAGGCCGAGGTGGCTCGCGGCGAGCGAGAGAAGCTGCGCGTGGCCGCCGAAGAGGCACTCGCCGTGGCGCAGGCGGCGCAGGCCGCGGCCGAGGCGGCGCTCGCCGAGTCCGAGGCGAAGAAGATCGAACTCGACGAGCAGCTGAAGTTCCTGAAGGATGCCGAGGCGAAGACCGCCGCGGCCTATCAGGAGGGCGAGCGCATCCGCAAGGCAGAGGAGGAGCGCCGCCGCAAAGAGGAGGAGCGGCGCCGTCAGGAGGCGATCAAGAACGGGTCGCCCGGTGTGGTGGCGGGCTCGGGCTGGTCGAAGCCGGCGTATGGGTGGATCTCAGGCTCCTACGGACCTCGACAGGTGATCTGCGGTGGCGGGTACTGCTCGAACAGCTTTCACTACGCCACCGACCTCGCCACCGGGTGCGACGCCCCGATCTACGCCGCCAACAGCGGCACCGTGACCTACGCGGGATGGTCGGGCAGCTACGGCAACTTCATCAAGATCGACCACGGCGGCGGCGTCTCGACCGGGTACGCGCACATCCGCCCCGGCGGGCTGTTCGTCGGCTACGGGCAGTGGGTGAACGCCGGCCAGCAGATCGCCGCGAGCGGCACGACCGGAGCGTCGACCGGCTGCCACCTGCACTTCGAGGTGTACGACGGGTGGAGCCGCATCAACCCGGTTCCGTTCATGTCCGCCCGCGGGGTCTACCTTGGCTGAGCACCGCACCCGGCCGATCTCGCGGGTGAAGCCCGTCACGGTGTTCTCCACGGTGGCGGTCGGCGCGGTCACCGCGTCGGTCGGTCTCGTCGGCGCGCCTGCCGCGGCCGAGCCCGACTACCCGTCGTGGAGCGACATCGAGCAGGCCAAGCACAACGAATCGACGAAGCAGGCCGAGATCGGCCGTCTCGGTGAGTTGCTCGCCGGCCTGCAGCGCGCGGCCGATGCCGCGGTGCAGACCTCGCAGATGGCCGACGAGGCGTGGCGGCAGGCGATCGATGCCCGAGATCGCGCGGCCGAGCGCGAGCGAACGCTCGGCGCGCAGGCCGACGAGGCCGACGCCGTCGCCGAGATCTCGAAGATGCGGGCAGGCCTGCTGGCGGCGCACCTCGCGCGAACCGCCGGACAGGATCTGAGCTCCGAGCTCCTGTTCGGCGGCGGCGGCGACGCCGCGGCGGCCGACGGGCTGCTCCGCCAGCTCGGCATGGCGACGAAGCTCGGCGAGCAGTCGCAGGGCGTCTACGAGCAGGCGCTCGCCGACCGGAACGCGGCCGACGCGCTGCGCGAGCAGGCGGCCGAGGCCGCCGCGCAGCGCGAGCGGCTTGCGGGCGTCGCCGAGCAACGGGCCGACGAGGCCCGATCGGCAGCGGATGCCGCGCTCTCGGCGGTCGCCGACGCCGAGGTGCGCTCGACCGAGCTCTACGCGCAGCTCGCGGCGCTCAAGGACACGACCGCCGACCTCGAGCGCGCTCGCGCCGAAGGCCTCGCCCGCGACGCGGCCGAGGAGGCGCTGCGTCGCGCGCAGGAGCAGGAGCTCGCCGACGAGCGGGCTCGTGCCGACGCCGAGGCCCGCGCCGCTGAAGCAGCCGGGCCGCCGAGCTCGGGTGGCGGTGCGCCGGTGGCGGCACCGGCGCCCGCACCGGCACCCCCGCCGCGGGCCGGCCCTGGTCCACCGAACTCGAGCGCCGTCGAGACGGCCATCTGGTTCGCGCGGCAGCAGCTCGGCGAACGCTATCGCCTGGGCGGTGCGGGCCCGAACGTGTGGGACTGCTCGGGCCTGACCAAGGCGGCATATGCCTCGGCGGGTATCGGCATCGGCACCCACTCGGCGACGAACCAGTACTTCACGCTCGCCGGCCGCGGAAACGCCGTGTCGCTCGGCAGCATCCAGCGAGGCGACCTGCTCTTCTGGGGATCGGGCGGCGACTACTACCACGTGGCGATCTACCTCGGCGGCGGGCGCATCCTCGAGGCCCCGCGTGAGGGGGTTCCCGTGCGCGAGTACTTCATCTGGGGATCGCCCTCGGCTGCAGCCCGCCCCGCCGGCTGAGCGCCCCTGAGACCAGCCCGCACTCCCGCCGACCCCGACCCCGACCCCGTCCCCGTCCTCGCGCGGTGTCTACAGGACAAAGGCCCAACTACAGGACGAGCTCGTCTCCCGAGTGTCCTGCGAATGGGCCTTCGTCCTGTGAACCGCGACCGGCTCAGTGACCGGGGTACGCCTCGATCGCCTTGGCGATGAGGCCCTCGGCCTCGGCAGCGTTCGCCCAGCCCTCGGTCTTGACCCACTTGCCGGGCTCGAGGTCCTTGTAGTGCTCGAAGAAGTGCTCGATCTCTTTGCGCGTGAACTCGGGGATGTCGTTCACGTCCTGGATGTGGTTCCAGCGCGGGTCGCCCGCGGGCACGCCGATGACCTTGGCGTCGCCGCCGCCGTCGTCGGTCATGTGGAAGACGCCGACCGGGCGCACCTTCACGCCGACGCCGGGGAACAGCGGGTAGTCGAGCAGCACGAGCACGTCGAGCGGGTCGCCGTCGTCGCCGAGCGTGTTCTCGAAGAACCCGTAATCGGTCGGGTAGGAGAACGACGTGTAGAGCACGCGGTCGAGGAAGACGCGACCGGTCTCGTGGTCGACCTCGTACTTGTTGCGGCTCCCCTTCGGGATCTCGATGACGGCGGCGTACTCGCCCATGTGGTTCTCCTCAGGTCTGGAAGCTTCGGCGCCCGTGGCGCGCGGAATAAGGTTACTTGATGCCTTCCGACGAGCCCACGGATGCCGCCACCCCCCGACGGCCGCGCCTGACGCCGCCGATCGCCGACGTGCGTCGCGCGGTGCGCACTGTGCTGCCTGCTGAGGGTCGAGGAAACGACGCAGGAGCTGTCTCGAGACCCGGTGCCGTCGGTCTCGAGACGCGCTCCGCGCTCCTCGACCCGCAGACCGCGCCGCTCGTGCTCGTCGCGCTGTCGGGCGGAGCCGACTCGCTCGCGCTCGCCGCGGCGACCGCCTTCGAGGCGCCGCGGGCGGGGTGGCGTGCGGGTGCGGTGATCGTCGACCACGGGTTGCAGGCAGGGTCGGCGGATGTCGCGGCGCACGCCGCGCGCCAGGGTCGCGAGCTCGGGCTCGATCCCGTCGTGGTGCGGCGGGTCGAGGTCTTGGGCGAGGGCGGGCCCGAGGCATCCGCTCGCGCTGCGCGCTACGGCGCGCTCGATGCCGTCGCCGACGAGACGGGCGCCGCGCTCGTGCTGCTCGGCCACACCCTCGACGACCAGGCCGAGACCGTGCTGCTCGGCCTCGCCCGGGGTTCCGGCACGGCCAGCCTCGCCGGCATGCCCGCCCGCTCCGGCCGCTACGCCCGCCCGCTGCTCGCGCTGCGGCGCGCCTCCACCCGGCAGGCCTGCCTCGACGCCGGCCTCGACCCATGGGACGACCCGCACAACACCGACGCCTCGTACGCGCGCGTGCGCGTGCGCGAACGAGTACTGCCGGTGCTCGAGGCCGAACTCGGTCCGGGCATCGCCGAGGCGCTCGCGCGCACGGCCGACCAGCTGCGCGAAGACGACGCGGCCTTCGCCGAGCAGATCGACGAGTTCATCGAGGAGATCTGCGAGCCCGCCGAGGCGGGTATCGCGGTGTCGGTCGGGGCGCTCGGCGCGAATCCCGCCGCGCTTCGGCAGCGTGTCATCCGCCACGTCGTGGCGAGCGAGTTCGGCGTCTCGCTCACCCGCGCGCAGACCCTCGAGGTCGCCCGGCTCGTGACCGACTGGCACGGCCAGGGCCCCATCGACCTGCCCGACGGCGTGCGCGCCTCGCGTTCGGGGCGCCACGTGTTCTTCTCGACCGCCGCATCGACCGCCGTACTGCCTCACGAACACTGACTGTGAAACGGGGGTTGAGGAGCGACAGAGGAGCGTCTCGAAACCCCGCCGACCGGTTTCGAGACGCTCGCTGCGCTCCCTCCTCAACCAGCGGTGATCGCTAGGATCGAGGCATGGATGCGCGCGAGATCGAGGCCGACCTCACCGAGGTGCTCGTCACCGAAGCCGAGATCCACGCGAAGCTGGCCGAGCTGGCCCGGCGCATCGAGGCCGACTACGAGGGCGAAGACCTGTTGCTCGTGGGCGTGCTCAAGGGGGCCGTCATGGTGATGGCCGACCTCGCCCGCGAGCTGCGCCCGCACGTGAACATGGACTGGATGGCGGTCTCGTCGTACGGCGCCGGCACGCAGTCGAGCGGCGTCGTGCGCATCGTGAAGGACCTCGACACCGACCTCACCGGGCGCCACGTGCTCATCGTCGAGGACATCATCGACTCGGGGCTCACGCTGCACTGGCTGCTCGGCAACCTCGAGTCCCGCGGCGCCGCGTCGATCGAGATCTGCGCCCTGCTGCGCAAGCCCGACGCCGCCAAGGTCGAGGTCGACGTGAAGTACCTCGGCTTCGACATCCCGAACCAGTTCGTCGTCGGCTACGGACTCGACTACGCCGAGCACTACCGCAACCTCCGCGACATCGCGATCCTGGCGCCGCACGTCTACTCGTGAGCTTCCCGTCGGTCGGGGAGCGAAGCGTCTCGAGACCCGTCGCGAAGTCTCGATACGGCGCTTCGCGCCCCCTCGACCGGCGGGCACTCGCGCCCTCAGCGAACAGGAAGCTGACGCACAGTTGAGCCGAGGTAGCCTTGCAGCACCATGAACATGAAGAAGATCCTGCGCGGGCCGATCATCTACATCCTGCTCGCCATCGTCGCCGTGTGGATCGGTTCGAGCCTCATCACCGCGTCGGGATTCCGTGAGGTCTCCACGCAGGAGGGCCTCGAACTCCTCGGCGATGGCAAGGTCTCGGCGGCGAAGATCGTCGACGGCGAGAATCGCGTCGACCTCACGCTGAGCGAGGCCGAGGGCGACCTCGGCACGCAGGTGCAGTTCTACTACGTCACGCCGCGCGGCACCGACGTCGTGAACGCGATCGACCAGGCCAACCCGGCCGACGGCTTCAACGACGAAGTCCCGCAGCCCAACTGGTTCCTCTCGATGCTCGGCATCCTGCTGCCGCTCGTGCTCATCGGCCTCTTCTTCTGGATCATGCTCTCGGGCATGCAGGGCGGCGGCAACCGCGTCATGCAGTTCGGCAAGTCGAAGGCCAAGCTCGTCACCAAGGAGAGCCCGAAGGTCACGTTCGACGACGTCGCCGGCGCCGAAGAGGCCATCGAAGAGCTGCACGAGATCAAGGAGTTCCTGAAGGAGCCCGCGAAGTTCCAGGCGGTCGGGGCGCGCATCCCCAAGGGCGTGCTGCTCTACGGCCCTCCCGGAACCGGCAAGACCCTGCTCGCCCGCGCGGTCGCGGGTGAGGCCGGCGTGCCGTTCTACTCGATCTCGGGATCGGACTTCGTCGAGATGTTCGTCGGCGTCGGTGCATCGCGCGTTCGCGACCTCTTCGACCAGGCCAAGCAGAACGCGCCGGCCATCATCTTCGTCGACGAGATCGACGCCGTCGGCCGTCACCGCGGCGCCGGACTCGGCGGCGGGCACGACGAGCGCGAGCAGACCCTGAACCAGCTGCTCGTCGAGATGGACGGGTTCGACCCGAAGACCAACGTCATCCTCATCGCGGCGACCAACCGCCCCGACATCCTCGACCCCGCGCTGCTGCGTCCGGGCCGCTTCGACCGGCAGATCGGCGTCGACGCGCCCGATCTCAAGGGCCGGCAGAAGATCCTCGAGGTGCACTCGAAGGGCAAGCCGCTCGCCAAGGGCGTCGACCTCGAGGTGCTCGCCCGCAAGACCCCCGGCTTCACGGGCGCCGACCTCGCGAACGTGCTCAACGAGGCCGCGCTGCTCACGGCCCGCTCGAATGCGCAGCTCATCGACAACCGCGCGCTCGACGAGGCCGTCGACCGCGTGATCGCAGGCCCGCAGCGTCGCTCGCGCGTCATGAAAGACAAAGAGAAGCTCATCACGGCCTACCACGAGGGCGGGCACGCCCTCGCGGCCGCGGCGATGAACTACACCGACCCCGTGACGAAGATCACGATCCTGCCGCGCGGACGCGCGCTCGGCTACACCATGGTCATGCCGCTCGAAGACAAGTACTCGATCACCCGCAACGAGCTGCTCGACCAGCTCACCTATGCGATGGGCGGGCGCGTCGCCGAAGAGATCGTGTTCCACGACCCCTCGACGGGTGCGTCGAACGACATCGAGAAGGCCACGTCGACGGCGCGCAAGATGGTGACCGAGTACGGCATGAGCGCGAACGTCGGCGCGATCAAGCTCGGTCAGTCGCAGGGCGAGGTCTTCCTCGGCCGCGACATGGGCCACCAGCGCGACTACTCCGAGCGGATCGCCGAGAAGGTCGACGCCGAGGTGCGCGCCCTCATCGAGCAGGCGCACGACGAGGCGTGGCAGGTGCTCAACGACAACCGCGAGATCCTCGACGCGCTCGCGGCCGAGCTGCTCGAGCGCGAGACGCTCGACCACAAGCAGATCGCCGAGATCTTCGCCGACGTGAAGAAGCTCCCCGAGCGCCCGCAGTGGCTCTCGAGCGACAAGCGTCCGGTCAGCGACATCCCGCCGATCGAGTTCCCGACCGAGAAGGCGCCGATCGACCAGGGCGCCGTCGACGGCGGCGTCGACTCCGGCCGCACGTCGGAGCCGGCAGCGGCACGCTCGCCCCGCTCGAACCCGCGCCCCGCGACCGCGTAACCGTCGACCCGAGAGGGGTTCCATGGCAGGAGTGGATGCGCAGCGCATCGAGCGTGCCGTGCGCGAGATCCTGCTCGCGATCGGTGAAGACCCCGAGCGGCCCGGCCTCGAGCGCACGCCGCAGCGCGTCGCCGAGGCGTACGCCGAGTTCTTCGGCGGGCTCGACGTCGACCCGCTGACCCACCTCGCCGACACCGTGCCCATCGGCACGACCGATGCCGGCGGGCCGACCACGTCCGACGCCGTGGTGTTGCGCGACCTCGCATTCCGGTCGGTGTGCGAGCACCACTTGCTGCCGTTCGTCGGCACGGCGCACGTCGCCTACCTGCCCGATGAACGGGTCGTCGGATTCGGCCGCATCCCCGCGGTGATCGACACGCTCGCGGCACGCCCGCAACTGCAGGAACGGCTCGCCGAAGAGATCGCCGACGCGCTCGTCGCGGGCCTCGACCCCAAGGGCGTGCTCGTCGTCCTCGTCGCGCAGCACCGATGCGTGACGACCCGCGGCCCGCGCCAGGAGCGCAGCTCGTCGGTCACGATCGTGAGCCGCGGCGCGCTCGCCGAGCCGGCGGCCAGAGCCGAGATCATGGCGTTGATCGGCGGGCGCGATGCCTGAAGAGCAACTGCGGGTTGAGGAGGCGCGCCAGCGCCGTCTCGAAACCGAGTCGGTCCAGAGGCCGGGAGTCGAGACGCGTCCTCCTTCGTCGGGCGCTCCTCGACCCACCACCCTGGTGATGGGCGTCGTGAACGTCACCCCCGACTCGTTCAGCGACGGTGGTCGCTGGTTCGATGCCGACGCCGCCATCGCGCATGGCCTCGAGCTCGTCGCCGAAGGCGCCGACATCCTCGATGTCGGCGGTGAGTCGACACGTCCCGGAGCGGCTCGGGTCGAACCCGATGAAGAGCTGCGCCGGGTGATCCCGGTCGTGCGCGAGTTCGCGAGCCGGGGCATCCGGGTGAGCGTCGACACGATGCGCGCGGCGACGGCCGAGGCGTCGGTCGAAGCCGGCGCCGAGATCATCAACGACGTGTCGGCGGGTCTCGCCGACGACGCGATGGGCCGGGTCGCCGCCGACACGGCGGCGCTGTACGTGGCGATGCACTGGCGCGGCCACTCCGATCGCATGGACGCGCTCTCGGTGTACGACGACGTCGCGGTCGAGGTGCGCGACGAGCTCTCGGTCCGCGTCGACTCGCTCGTCGCCGCCGGCGTGGCACCCGACCGCCTGATCGTCGACCCCGGGCTGGGCTTCTCGAAGCGCGGCGAGCAGAACTGGCAGCTGCTCGGCCGCCTCGACGTGCTCGGCGAGCTGGGGCTGCCCATGCTCGTCGGCGCGTCGCGCAAGCGATTCCTCGGTGCGCTGCTGCCCGACGGGGCATCCGTGACCGAACGCGACCTGCCCACGGCGATCGTGAGCGTGCTCGCCGCACAGGCCGGGGCGTGGGCGGTGCGCGTGCACGATGTGCGGGGCACGCGCCGTGCGCTCGACGTCCTCGGGGCGTGGCAGAGTGGACGACGTGGCTGAACTGCGCAGAAGTGACCGGGCAGACCGGATCACCATCACCGGCCTGCGCGTGCACGCCAACCACGGCGTCTTCGACTTCGAGCGCGCCGCCGGCCAGGAGTTCGTCATCGACGTGTCGGTCGTGGTCGACCTCGCCGCAGCGGCCTCGGGCGACGACCTCGGGCGAACCGTGCACTACGGCGAGCTCGCCGAAGCGGTCGTCGCGGCGGTCGAGCGCGATCCGGTCGACCTCATCGAGACGGTCGCCGAGCGCGTCGCGGGCGTCGCGCTCGGCTGGGCGGCGGTCGACGAGGTCGAGGTCACGGTGCACAAGCCGCAGGCGCCCATCTCAGTCCCCTTCACCGATGTCTCGGTGACGATCGTGCGAGGCCGGGCATGACCCGCGCAGTGATCGCGTTCGGCGCGAACCTCGGCGACCGTGAGTCCACGATCGCGGCTGCCACCCGCGAGTTGGCGGCCTCCGAAGGGGTCGAGCTCGTCGCAGTGTCGCCCGTCTACGAGAGCGCGGCCATCAAGACCACCGGCGTCGACCCGACGGCGCCCGCGTACCTCAACGGCGTCATCGTCGTCGAGACCTCGCTCGATCCGCACGCCCTGCTCGACGTGTTGCAGGCGCTCGAGCACGAGCACGGCCGCGTGCGCGACGAACGGTGGGGCGACCGCACCCTCGACCTCGACATCATCGACTTCGGCGGGCGCCGGCTCGCCGACGAGCGGCTCGAGCTGCCGCACCCGCGGGCGTGGCAGCGCGCGTTCGTGCTGCAACCCTGGCTCGACGTCGACCCCGCCGCGGTGCTCGCGGGCCGCGGGCCCGTCGCCGAGCTGCGTGCCGCAGCAGCAGACGAGGTGGTGCGCCGATGAAGCGCACGCGCCTCTCGACCATCGTCGCATTCACGCTCGGCGGGCTCGTCATCGGCTATCTCGGCGACCTCGCGATCGTCTCCGCCGGCACGAAGGCGCTCGTGCCGCCGATCTCGCTCGCCATCACGCTCGCCGGTGTCGCGGTCATCGTCGTGACGCTCGCCTGGCCGATCCGGCGGGCCGTCAAGGGAACAGCCACGAAGCACCTCGACCCGTTCCGTGCAATGCGCATCGCGGTGCTCGCCAAGGCGTGCAGCCTCAGCGGCGCCCTCGTGCTGGGCATCGGCCTCGGCATCACCCTGTTCCTCATCACCCGCAGCGTCGTGCCATCGGCGGGCACGATCTGGCTGGCGCTCGCCACGGCGGTCGGCGCGGGACTGCTGCTCGCCGGCGGACTCGTCGCCGAGTGGTGCTGCACGCTCCCCCCCGACGACACCGACACCGAGAAGGAAGAACACGCTCATGCATGAGGTCGACGCAGACTGGCGGCGGGTCTCGCCGAAGTACGTGGTCGTCGAGGTCGTGGGCTCGCTCATCGGCATGGCCGTGTTCGTCGGCGTGGGGCTCGTCGTGTACTTCCTGTTCGACCAGCAGTGGGCGCTGTGGGTGGCGATCGCCATCGCCGTGGCGTCGATCATCGGCATCGCGCTCGAGCCCCGCCGCGTGCGCTCCATCCAGTACCGCCTGCGCGAAGACGACCTGCTGTTCCGTCGGGGCATCATGTTCCAGCGGCAGGTGGCGGTGCCCTACGGGCGCATGCAGCTCGTCGACATCACCCGCGGTCCCGTCGCGCGTGCGCTCGGACTCGCCGACCTCAAGTTCGTGACCGCCGCCGCCGCGACCGCGGTCACGGTTCCCGGCCTCCCCATGGAAGAGGCCGACCGCCTGCGCGACGAGTTGGTCGCGCTCGCCGAGACCCGCAGGGCGGGGTTGTGAGCGCACCCACCCGCCCGGCACCGGTCACGAACCTCGCCGACGGCGAGTGGCATCGGCTGCACCCGGCGAGCCCCCTGCTGCGCGGCGGACTCGTCTTCCTCGCCGTGCTCGGCTTCATCATCGCGAACCTGCGCGAGCGCGCCATCGACCTCTTCCTCGTGATCTTCGCCCCCGACGCCGAGCGCTTCGGCGGTCGTGGCGGCCCGACGGGGGACGACTGGGCGAACGACCCCGTCGGTGCGATCGTGACCAACGGCCTCGTCGGGTGGGCCCTCGTGGCGCTCCTCGTCGTCGTCATCGCCGTGATCGTCGGGTTCTGGTTGTCGTGGCGCATGCACACGTTCCGCGTGACGCCCGAGGCCGTCGAGGTGAAGAGCGGCATCCTGTTCCGCTCGCACCGCAGCGCACGACTCGACCGCATCCAGGGCATCAACGTGAACCGGCCGCTGTTCGCCCGGCTCTTCGGCACGGCGAAGCTCGAGGTGTCGGTGGCCGGGCAGTCGGCCAACGTGCAACTCTCGTATCTCGGATCGACGCTCGCCGACGGACTCCGCGCCGACGTGCTGCGGCTCGCGTCGGGCGCGCGCGCCGAGAGGGCGGCGACGCAGGCCGCCGCCGCGACCGGGGTTGCCCTCGGCGCGACATCCGCCGACCCGTCGCCGGCGCAGCCGGCCGAACCGGGCCCGGCCGCCGCGCCGGCCCAGCCGGCGGCGTCGGCGGATTCGGGCCGACCCGCGGCGGCCGGCGTGCCGCTGACCGCTCGCGCCGGCGGGCTCGTGACGCATCGCGTCGACGAGTTCCTCGCTCCCGAACTCGACCCCGACCTCGCGCCGCCCGAGTCGGTCGTGCACCTGCCGCTCGGGCGGATGATCGGTTCGACCGTGCTCGGCGGGTCCACCATCTGGGCGATCGTGCTCGTGGCGATCATCGTGGCCGGCGTCACGTCGGGTCAGCTCTGGGTGCTGTTCAGCTTCGTGCCCGCCGCGATCGGACTCGTGAGCTACATGTGGTCGCGCATCACCAAGTCGCTGCGCTACTCGATCGCGGGCACTCCCGACGGGGTTCGCATCGGCCACGGGCTGCTGTCGACCGGCAACCAGACGATCCCGCCCGGTCGCATCCACGCCATCGAGGCCACCCAATGGGTGTTCTGGCGGCCGTTCGGGTGGTGGTCGGTTCGCATCAACGTCGCGGGCCAATCGGTGAGCGCGTCGAACGAGGCGGCCCAGCGCACGCTCGTCCTCCCCGTCGGCACCATCGCCGACGTGCACCGGGTGCTCGGACTGCTGCTGCCCGATGCCGCGACCGAGGTCGAGCCGTTCGTCGTCGCGGGCCTCACCGGCCGGGGCGACGGCGGGGGCTTCTCGAGCACCCCGCGGCGTGCCGCCTGGCTCCACCCGTTCTCGTGGCGTCGCATCGGCTGGGCGGCGGCGTCCGGCGTCGCGATCATCCGCAGCGGTGCGCTCGTGCGCAGCCTCACCCTGGTGCCGCTCGCGCGCATGCAGTCGGTCGCGGTCTCGGTCGGCCCGATCGATCGTGCCCTCGACCTCGCCGGCATCCGGCTGCACACCGTCACGGGCCCGGTGAGCGCCGTACTCCCCGTCGTCGACCGCGGCGAGGCCATGCGACTCTTCGAGCGGCTCTCCGAAGAAGCGGTCGAACGCGCCGCGAGCGACACGACGCACCACTGGGGAGCCGCCCAGGCCGCCCAGGCCGCCCAGGCCCCCGCTGCCCACGAAGCTGCGCACGGGGAACCGAACGACGAGCCTCCGACCGACGTGACGCCGACCGATGAGCCCTCCGAAGGACCGGTCCGATGAGCGCTGAGCGCGCGGGGCGGCTCGGCGTCGGCACGATCGGTGCAGGGCGGGTGGGTGCCGTGCTCGCCTCGGCGCTCGCGGGCGCCGGTCACGCGCTCACGGGCATCGCCGCGGTCTCCGACGCGAGCCGCGAACGGGCAGCGGCGATGCTGCCGTCGGTGCCGGTGCTGCCGATCCCCGAGATCATCGAACGCAGTGAGCTCGTGCTGCTCGCCGTACCCGAAGCCGAGCTCGCTCCGCTCGTGGCCGGGCTCGCCGAGGCGGGCGCGTGGCAGCCCGGGCAACTCGTGCTGCACACCGCAGCACGGTTCGGCACCGCCGTGCTCGACCCGGCGCGCGCGGCAGGGGTCATCCCGCTGGCCGTGCACCCGGCGATGAGCTTCACCGGCACGAGCATCGACCTCGCACGCCTGCCGGGCACCTGGTTCGCGGTGACGGCGCCGACCCCGGTGCTGCCCATCGGGCAGGCGCTCGTCGTCGAGATGGGCGGTGAGCCGTTCGTCGTCGCCGAGGCCGACCGGGC
The DNA here is from genome assembly GCF_021228295.1 of Agromyces humatus. Classification (GTDB taxonomy): domain Bacteria; phylum Actinomycetota; class Actinomycetes; order Actinomycetales; family Microbacteriaceae; genus Agromyces; species Agromyces humatus. The sequence continues at coordinate 330,457 of NZ_JAJQPD010000005.1, read as the reverse complement.
CGCGTACGGCGAGGCCATCGACACGGCGACGTCGTTCTCGAGCGCCATCGTCGACCAGGCGAGCGGGCTGCTCGACGGCATCGGGGTTTCGCGCCCCGGCGCGGTGCTCGCGTCGCTCGTGCGCTCGAGCGTCGAGAACGCGCTCGCGCGCCACGACAGCGGACCCCTGCCCGAGGGGGCGGGTACGATCGACGAGGCCGGCACCGACCGGCCGCTGGGAGGTGGCGCGTGACCGAGGTCACCGCGGACACACGGGTGGTGTCGACGATCGCCGAGCTGCGCGGGCTGCTCGCCGAACGGCGCGCGGGCGGGTCATCCGTCGCGCTGGTGCCGACCATGGGCGCACTGCACGACGGCCATCTCGCCCTCGTGCGCCGGGCCCGTGAGCTCGCCGACGTGGTCGTCGTCTCGATCTTCGTGAACCCGCTGCAGTTCGGGCCCGGGGAAGACCTCGACCGCTACCCTCGCACGCTCGACGCCGACGTCGCGGCGCTCGCCGAGCACGGCGTCGAGTTCGTGTTCGCGCCCGCCGCCGAGGTGATGTACCCCGCCGGCCCGGTCGAGACCACGATCGCCGCCGGGCACATCGGCACCCTCTACGAGGGCGCGTCGCGCCCCGGGCACTTCGACGGCATGCTCACCGTCGTCGCGAAGCTGCTCAACATCGTGCAGCCCGACGTCGTGGAGTTCGGCCAGAAGGACGCGCAGCAGGTCTTCCTCGTTCGCCGCATGGTGCGCGAGTTCGACGTGCCGGCCGTCGTCGACGTCGTGCCGACGGTGCGCGAGGCCGACGGGCTCGCGCTCTCGAGCCGCAATCGCTACCTCGACGAGTCGCAGCGCATGGCCGCGCTCACGCTCTCCGAGGCGTTGCGTGCCGCCGAGGCGGCAGCCGGCGACGGGCTCGCCGAGGTGCTCGCCGAGGGCGCCGCGGCCTTCGGCGACCATGACGACGTCACCCTCGACTACCTCGTCGTCGTCGACCCCGAGACGTTCCTGCCGGTCGCCGACGATGCCAGGGGCGACGCGGTCGCGCTCGTGGCCGCCCGTGTCGGCTCGACGCGCCTCATCGACAACACGACGATCTCGCTCGGCTGAGACATCCGCCTTCGAGGAGCGCAGCGTATCGAGACCCGAGTCGCGCGGGTCTCGATATGCTCCTTCGTCGCTACTCGACCGGCAGGCGCAAGTAGGCTGGTGCCCGCACGTTTCCGCGAACGAGAGTGAACGATGGCCGAAACCACAACGGATGCCGCAGCCGAGCCCACTGCCGAGGAGGTCTCCGAGCAGAAGGCGGTGCGGCTCGCCAAGCGCGAGCGCCTGATCGCGGCATCCGACGACCTCGCACTCGGCGCCTACCCGGTGCGCCTGCCGATCACGGCGACGATCCCCGAGGTGCGCGACCGGTTCGTCGGCCTCGGCGTCGATGAGGCCAGCGGCGAGCAGGTCGGCCTCGCCGGCCGAGTCGTGTTCTCGCGCAACACGGGCAAGCTCTGCTTCGCCACGCTGCAGTCGGGCGACGGCAACCGCATCCAGGCCATGGTTTCGCTCGCCGAGGTGGGTGAGCAGTCGCTCGCCGACTGGAAGGAACTCGTCGACCTCGGCGACCACGTCTTCGTGGCGGGCGAGGTCATCACGAGTCGTCGCGGTGAACTCTCGATCATGGTGAGCGAGTGGCGCATCGCGTCGAAGGCGATCCTGCCGCTGCCGAACCTGCACAACGAGCTCAGCGAAGAGACACGGGTTCGCAGCCGCTACCTCGACCTCATCGCCCGTGAGCAGGCGCGCAAGAACGTCATCGACCGGGCCAAGGTCAACGCGAGCCTGCGCCGCACGTTCGACTCGCTCGGCTTCATCGAAGTCGAGACGCCCATGCTGCAGGTCATGCACGGCGGCGCGTCGGCCCGCCCGTTCGTGACGAACTCCAACGCGTTCGATACCGACCTCTTCCTGCGCATCGCGCCCGAGCTCTACCTCAAGCGCGCCGTCGTCGGCGGCATCGAGCGGGTGTACGAGATCAACCGCAACTTCCGCAACGAGGGCGCCGACTCGACGCACAGCCCCGAGTTCGCGATGCTCGAGGCCTACCAGGCCTACGGCGACTACAACACGATCGCCGACCTCACGCAGCAGCTCATCCAAGATGCGGCGATCGCGGTCTCCGGCCGTCACGTGGTGACTTGGGCCGACGGCACCGAGTTCGACCTCGGCGGCGACTGGGCGCGCATCTCGATGTACGACTCGCTCTCCGAGGCCGTCGGTGAGAAGATCACCGCCGAGACGCCCATGTCGCGCTTGACGGAGCTCGCCGACGCCGAGGGCATCGAGATCGACCACCCGCTGCCCGGCAAGTACGTCGAAGAGCTCTGGGAGCACCACGTGAAGGGCGGTCTCGAGCGGCCGACCTTCGTCATGGACTTCCCGCTCGACACGTCACCCCTCGTGCGCGGGCACCGCACGATTCCCGGCCTCGTCGAGAAGTGGGATCTCTACGTGCGCGGCTTCGAGCTCGCGACCGGGTACTCCGAGCTCGTCGACCCGGTCGTGCAGCGCGAGCGCTTCGTCGAGCAGGCGAAGCTCGCCGCGGGCGGCGACCCCGAGGCCATGCGCCTCGACGAGGAGTTCCTTCGCGCCCTCGAGTTCGGCATGCCGCCGTCGGGTGGCATGGGCATGGGCATCGACCGTCTGCTCATGGCGCTCACCGGCCTCGGCATCCGCGAGACCATCCTCTTCCCGCTGGTCAAGCAGACGTCGGTCGAGTAGCGCAAGCTCGTATCGAGACCACGATCGGAACGAATGTGAACGACTACCTCCCCAAGAAGGACCTCGAGCCCGACCCCGACCCGAAGCGCCCGTCGAACACGCGCCTCGCGATCTGGATCATCGTCGGCGCGATCGGCGCATACCTGCTCGGCTCCGGCATCTGGGGCATCATCGCCGCCGGCTGAGTCGCCGCGCCCCTGCTCGACCTGAAGGCCCGATCTGAGTGATCGGGCCTTCGACGTGTTCCTGCCGCTTCGCTCCCCGGAAATCTGCGAATATGTTGCTTTCTGTTGGTTTGTGTGTGAATATTGCTCACACGTCGACGGCGACCGACCGGCGGCGCATGGCATTGGCAGACCGGGAGGGCCGCATGTACGCGACGGAGCGACACCAGCACATCGCCGACACCATCGATCGCGTCGGCCGCGTCTCGGTGGCCGGCCTCGCGCGCGACTTCGGCGTCACGACCGAGACCATCCGCCGCGATCTCGACGCCCTCGAGCAGCTCGGGCGACTGCGCCGCGTGCACGGCGGAGCGGTTCCCGCCGGGCAGTCCGCGCTCGCCGAGACCTCCCTCGACGAACGGCTCGTCCGCGACGCCGCCCAGAAGGACACGATCGCCCGGGCGGCGCTCGCCCTGATCCCGCCGACGTTCCGCGGTTCAGTGCTGCTCGACTCGGGCAGCACGACCGGTCGGCTCGCCGAACTGCTCGCGGCATGGGCGCCCGACGAGAACGGCGCGGTCCTCGACATCTCCACGAACTCGATTCCCCTCGCCGCCCGCCTCCACGCCGTCGCCAACCCGCACCTGCGGCTGCGAAGCCTCGGCGGCGCCGTTCGCGGCATCACCGGCGCGGCCGTCGGCCCGACGACGATCGCCCAGCTCAGCGAAATCCGGCCCGACCTCGCGTTCGTCGGCGCGAACGGCGTGAGCGCCGAGTTCGGGCTCTCCACGCCCGACGAGACCGAGGCGGCGGCGAAGGCCGCCATGGTGCACGCCGCCCGCCGCGTCGTGGTGCTCGCCGACTCCTCCAAGCTCGACGCCGAGTCGCTCGTGCGATTCGCCTGCCTCGACGAGATCGACACCCTCATCACCGACGCCGCGCCGGCGCCCGACCTCGCCGCGTCGCTCTCCGACGCCGACGTGCAGGTGGTGCTCGCATGATCGTGACGCTCACCGCCAACCCCTCGCTCGACCGCACCGTCGAGCTGGCCGAGGCCCTCGAGCCCGGTGCCGTGCAGCGAGCCACGAGTACCCGCCAGGACCCGGGCGGCAAGGGCGTCAACGTGACCCGGGCCCTCCGGGCATCGGGCATCGAGTCGATCGCCGTGCTGCCCGCGCCCGCCGGCGACCCCTTGCTCGCCGCGCTCGACGCCGAGGGCGTGCTCCACCGCGCCGTGCCGATCGACGGCGCCGTGCGCACCAACCTCACGATCGTGGATGCCGCCGGCGTGACCACGAAGGTGAACGAACCCGGGCCCGACCTCGACGAGGCCGCGCAGGCGCGGGTCATCGCCGAGACCGCTGAGGCCTCGGTGGGGGCCGACTGGCTCGTGCTCGCCGGGTCGCTCCCGCCGGGTGCTCCCGACGACTTCTACGTGCGCGTCGTCGAGGCCGCGCGGCTCGCCGCCGAGCGCGCCGGCGTCGCCGCGCCGCGGGTCGCGGCCGACACCTCCGGCCCCGCGCTGGCCGCACTCCTCGAGCCGGGCGTCCGCATCGATCTCATCAAGCCCAACGCCGAAGAGCTCGCCGAGCTCACCGGCTCCTCCGACGAAGCCGCCCTCGAGGCCGGCCCCGACGAGGCGATCGCCCTCGCTCGCTCGATCCCCGCCGACCGGGTGCGCGCGAGCCTCGTCACGCTCGGTGCCATGGGCGCCGCGCTCGTGGACGGGGATCACGCCTGGTTCGCGCGGGCTCCCCGCGTCGTGCCGCGAAGCACCGTGGGCGCGGGCGACTGCTCGCTCGCGGGCTTCCTCGTCGCCTCGGTCGAGGGTGCGTCGCCGGCCGACGCGCTCGCCCGTGCCGTGGCATCCGGTGCCGCAGCAGTCGCCCTCCCGGGCAGTGCGGTGCCCACCCGAGACCAGGTCGACCCGGCCCGGGTCGCCGTCATCGAGGTCGCCGGTCTTCCGGTCGGCGACCGCCAGTAAGGAGAACCCCATGTCCGACATCATCGAACCGGGCCTGGTCGTGCTCGATGCCGATCTCGGCGCCCAGAAGTCCGACGTCATCCGGGCGCTCACAGCACGCGTCGCCGAGAGCGGCCGTGCCACCGACGCCGAGGCGCTCTTCGCCGACGCGTGGAAGCGCGAGCAGCAGGCACCGACGGGGCTGCCCGGCGGGCTCGCCATCCCGCATGCGAAGTCGCCGGCGGTGCAGCAGGCGAGCCTCGCGATCGCCCGGCTCGCCCGTCCCGTCGAGTTCGACGAGGGCGAGGACGCAGACCTGGTGTTCCTCATCGCGGCGCCCGACACTGCGGCGCAGGAGCACCTCGCGCTCCTGTCGACGCTCGCCCGGTCGCTCATGCGAGACGACTTCGTGTCGTCGCTCCGAAGCGCCGCCACTCCCGACGAGGTCGTCGGCATCGTGCAGGGCGCGCTCGCCGCCGACGACGAGGACGAGGCCGATGCGGCCGACGAGGCCGAACCTACGACGGCATCGGCCGCGGCATCGGCCGCGGCGCCGGCCGTGGCGCCGGCCGTGGCATCGGCCGCGGCCGCAGGCGCGACGCCGGTCGACGGCGATGCGGCATCCGCTCGCCGCTCGATCGTGGCCGTGACCGCCTGCCCCACCGGCATCGCTCACACCTACATGGCAGCTGACGCGCTGGCCGCCGCTGCTGAGCGCGCAGGGGTCGACTACCACGTCGAGACGCAGGGCTCGTCGGGCGCCAAGCCCCTCGACCCCGCCGTGATCGCCGCGGCCGACGCAGTGATCTTCGCCGTCGACGTCGACGTGCGCGACAAAGGTCGTTTCGCCGGCAAGCCGGTGGTGCAGGCGCCCGTCAAGCGCGGCATCGACGAACCCGACGCGCTCGTCGCCAAGGCGCTGTCCGCGGCATCCGATCCGAGCGCCCCACGCGTGCCCGCCGACGGTGGCGCGACCGGCGCGACCGCCGCGGTTTCCGGCGGCCAGTCGTTCGGCTCCAACCTCAAGCGGTGGCTCCTCACCGGCGTCAGCTACATGATCCCGTTCGTCGCGGCGGGTGGCCTGATCATCGCGCTGGCCTTCCTGATCGGCGGCTACGAGATCGGGGAGAATGCCGGCGACATCGTCCTCAACAATGCACTCTGGAACCTTCCGCCGGGTGGCCTCTCCGAATACATCGGGTCTGTGCTGATCGTGATCGGCTCGGCGTCGATGGCGTTCCTCGTCCCGGCGCTGTCCGGCTACATCGCCTATGCCATGGCCGACCGGCCCGGTATCGCGCCGGGCTTCGTGGCCGGCTCGGTCGCGCTGGTCCTGAACGCGGGCTTCCTCGGCGGCCTCGTCGGTGGCCTGCTCGCGGGCGCCGCGGCCATGTGGCTCGGCCGGCTCCGGCCGCCGCGCTGGCTCCAGGGCCTCATGCCCGTCGTCATCATCCCGCTCCTCGCATCGCTGTTCTCGTCAGGCCTGCTCCTGCTGATCCTGGGCGCCCCCATTGCGACGCTCATGATGTGGCTCACCGACTGGCTGAACTCGCTCACCGGCGTCAGCGCGATCGCCCTCGGCGCGATCCTCGGGCTCATGATGGGCTTCGACCTCGGCGGGCCCGTGAACAAGGTCGCCTACGCCTTCGCGGTCACGGGTCTGGCCGCCGGTTCGATCGAGAACCAGGCACCATGGCAGATCATGGCCGCCGTCATGGCGGCGGGCATGGTGCCGCCGCTCGGCATGGCCCTCGCCTCGACGGTGCTCGCGCGTCGGCTCTTCACCGAGCCCGAGCGGGAGAACGGTGTGGCGGCGTGGCTGCTCGGCCTCTCGTTCATCTCGGAGGGGGCGATCCCGTTCGCCGCCGCCGACCCGTTGCGCGTGATCGCGTCCTCGATGGTCGGCGGAGCGACGGCGGGTGCCATCTGCATGGCCGCGGGCGTCACCTCACAGGCTCCGCATGGCGGCATCTTCGTCTTCTTCGCGATCGGCAACTTCGGGATGTTCCTCCTCGCGATCCTCGTCGGCACCTTGGTGATGGGGTTCATGGTGGTCGCGCTGAAGCGCTGGGCACGCCGTTCGGTCGCCGTCGACACGGCTGCCGAGGTCGCCGCAGGAGCCGCGGTCGCGACGGCCTGAACCGGCGGATCCGCGCACGAGGGCGCGGCGGGGATGAACACCCGTCGCGCCCTCGTTGAGGCGAACCCGTGCAAACCCCGTATCCTGAGGAGACTATGAACGATTTCTGGGCCAATGCGATCTGGTCGCTCGCGCCGACCGTGCTCATCGGCCTCATCTTCTGGTTCGTGATGCACTCGATCATCCGGGCCGACCGAAACGAGCGCAAGGCGTATTCGCGCATCGAGGCTGAGGAGCGGGCGAAGCTCGCACGCGAGCACCCGGCCGGGTGACGGAACCTCCCGCCGGATGAGGATCGACATCACGACGACCCAGGTCACGGCCGTCGTCGCAGCGGCGATCATCGTCGTCGACATCGTCATCCGCGTGATCGCGGTCATCGTCGTGCCGCGCAACCGCCGTCCCACCGCGGGCATGGCGTGGTTGCTCGCCATCTTCTTCTTCCCGGTGCTCGGCGGGCTCATCTTCCTGCTCATCGGCAACCCCAAGCTGCCGAAGCACCGGCGCGAGAAGCAGGCCGAGGTCGACGAGTTCATCCGCGAGTCGACCCACGGCATCGAACGGGTCAGCGACAGCCGCAACTGGCCCGCGTGGTTCGAGGGCGTGGTGCGGCTGAACCGCACGCTCGGGGCGATGCCGCTCATCGGCTCGAACAGCGCCAGCCTGATCGGGGACTACCAGGGGTCGCTCGATGCGATGACGGACGCCATCCGAGGCGCGCAGCGGTACGTACACGTCGAGTTCTACATCTTCGCCTACGACCGCACGACGGCGCCGTTCTTCGACGCGCTCGGTGAGGCGGTCGCCCGTGGCGTCGAGGTGCGCGTGCTGCTCGACCACATCGCCTCGGTGCGCGCGAAGGGCTACCGCAAGACCCTCGAGAAGCTCGACGCGATGGGCGTGCGCTGGCAGCTCATGCTCCCGGTGCAACCGTTCAAGGGCAAGTACCAACGCCCCGACCTGCGCAACCACCGGAAGATCCTCGTGGTCGACGGCGAGGTCGGGTTCATGGGCTCGCAGAACATCATCGATCGCTCGTACAACAAGCGCAGCAACATCCGTCGCGGACTCAAGTGGAAAGAGCTCGTCGCGCGCGTGGAGGGCCCCATCGTGTCGGGCCTCGAGACGATCTTCGCGACCGACTGGTACCTCGAGACGGGCGAGGCGCCGATGCGCGAGATCGTCCCGCTCGGGCAGGAGAGCGAGGCGCAGAACCTCGACTGCCAGGTCGTGCCCAGTGGGCCCGGCTACACGAACGAGAACAACCTGAAGCTGTTCCTCGCGTTGATGTACGCGGCTCGCGAGCGCATCATCCTCACGAGTCCCTACTTCGTGCCCGACGATGCCATGCTCCGCGCGATCAGCGGGGCGACCCAGCGCGGGGTGCACGTCGAGCTGTTCGTCTCGGAACTCGGCGACCAGGCACTCGTGTACCACGCGCAGCGGTCGTACTACGAGATGCTGCTCCGGGCGGGCGTGAGGATCTACCTGTACAAGGCGCCCTACATCCTGCATTCGAAGCACTTCACGATCGATGACGATGTCGCCGTCATCGGCTCGAGCAACATGGACATCCGCTCGTTCGAGCTCAACATGGAGGTGTCGCTGCTCGTGCGCGGGCAGTCGTTCGTGCGCGAGATGCGGGCCGTCGAAGACGACTACCGTCGCGAGAGCCGTGAGCTGACCCTCGACGAGTGGATGCGGCAGCCGCTGCGCTCGACGGTGCTCGACAACCTCGCGCGGCTCACCTCGGCGTTGCAGTAGCGAGCGGATGCCGCGGGCGACGGGTTCGCTCGTTGAGGTGCATGAATGCGCATGGTTGTTCACATGAACGCAACAGATCGCTCTGGAAAACGCTTCACCCGACTGCAAGAGTGATGGATACCGCCAGTTGGCGCAGGATTTCCTCTTCGTCCTGTGTCATCGGCTGCGTCCGCCCTGCACACCCGCGTCGGCGGTCGTGCCCGTTCCACCTTCCGAACCGAACGAAACGGAGCACCATGTCGTTCCAACGACTCCTCGCCGGAGCGAGCGTCGCAGCGGTCACCGCAGCGACGCTCGTCGTCGGCGCGGCCCCGGCGACCGCGCTCGAGCGCCTCGCAGCCTCGCCGATCGCCACGCCGATCTCAACCCTCGTGGTTCCACCCTCGAGCTACCCGTCGCAGCCCCTCCTGCCGACGGTGCCCGACGATCCCACCGACGCCTCGATCGCGCGGGGCGTCACGCCCTACGACGAGATCGCGCCGTTCCTGAACACGCTGATGGCGCAGAGCGACCGCATCTCGGCCCAGGTGGTGGGGCAGTCGACGCTCGGTCGCGACATCCACCTCGTCACGCTGACCGCCAAAGAGACGAAGGCGCAGACGGCCAAGCAGACCGCGTGGCGCGAACTCATCAAGTCCGACCCGGCCGCGGCGGCGAAGAACACGCCGCTGCAGAACCAGTACAAGGTGCCCGTCTGGTTCAACTCGAACATCCACGGCAACGAGTGGGAGGGCACCGATGCGGTGCTGAACTACATCGAGCACCTCGCCACGGCGCCGTGGCCCGAAGTGCGCGACGTCCTGCAGGACTACCGCCTCTACTTCACGGTGACGAACAACCCCGACGGACGGGCGCTCGGGCAGCGCGCGAACGCCGACGGATTCGACATCAACCGCGACATGATCACCGGCGCGACACCCGAGTCCCGAATCATCCGCGACCTCTCGAGCGTGATCCAGCCGACCTTCTTCGTCGACCTGCACGGCTACACGAGCGTGCTGCAGGTCGAGCCCTGCGGCCCGCCGCACGGTGAGAACTACGAGTACGACCTGTTCCTTCCGCACGCCTATGCCGCGGCCCTCGAGATCGAGCAGGCAGTGGTCGGCGCGAACATCCCGGGCAACACGTACCTCGCCGACAACGGGAGCGCGACGCTCGAGAACACGGGCAAGATCAAGATCCCCTACCGCGACATCCGTGCGGGCTGGGATGACTGGCCCCCGATCTTCACGCCGCAGTACGTCGCATACCAGGGCGCGATCACCAACACGGTCGAACTCCCGCTCGGACGCACGAACAACCAGGCGACGAACCAGGCCAACGCGAAGGTCAACATCGAGGTCGCCGGCGTGGTGATCGAGACGGCGGTCGACTATGTCGCCGAGAACTCCGACGTGCTGCTCGGCAACCAGATCGAGATCTTCCGACGTGGCGTCGCGGGCGAACCGCTCGTGACCGTGCCGGCCGACATCGACCCGGCGAGCGTCCCCGAGCCGAACCAGTGGGCCGAGATCTGGGACGAGACCGACGTCTACACCGCCGAGCTCCCGCGTGCCTACGTGATCCCGGTCGACGGGTCGCAGCGTTCCGCGACCGACGCGGCGACGCTCGTCGACCAGCTCATCGCGAACGGCGTCGAGGTGTCGCGCGCCACGACCGCGTTCGCCGCCGACGGCGTCGAGTACGCCGAGGGCTCGTACGTGGTCGACATGCATCAGCCGCTGCGCGGCATGGCCAACGTGCTGCTCGCCGACGGCTCCGACATCTCCGAGCGCGTGCCCGACATGTACGACATCTCGGCGTGGAGTCTCGCGCTGCTCTGGGGCGCCGACGTCGTCGCGGTCGGGTCGACCACCGACCCGGCACTCGACGTCGAGCTCGTGCGGGTCGCCGAGGCGGCGCCCACCGGTTCGGTGCCGGCTGCGGGCTCGTACCTCGAGCTCGCCACGAGCGGGGTCGCCGAGTACCAGACCGTCAACGCCCTGCTCGACGACGGTGTCGCGGTGTCGGCGTTCGACGACGGCTCGGTCATCATCGGCGACGACTCGACATCGTATGCGGCCGCGACCGCGGCGGCCGACGAGTTCGGGGTGACGTTCACGGCCTCCGACGGCTCCCGTCTCGCCACCGAGGAGAGCACCGGGCTCGACGAACTCCGGGTCGCCTACTCCGGCAGCCAGGACGAGCGGGTGACCCTCGGCAAGCTCGGCTTCGACGACATCGTGCAGGTGACGACCGCGAACCTCACGAGCGGCCAGGTGCAGCTCGACGACGTCGACGTGCTCTGGGTCGGTGCGAACCTCGCGTTCAACGCAAGCCAGGCCGCCGGCCGCACCGAGGTCGCCGACTACCTCGCGACGGGCAAGGGCGTCGCGGGCAAGGGCACGGCGATCGCCGCCTTCTCGAACGCGTTCGGCCTCGTCACCTCGACGGCGACGCAGGGCACGAGCGGCTCGAACGGCATCGTCTCGGTGACCGACGCCGACGGCGGCCTGCTGTCGACGTATCCGCAGGAGAACGCGTTCGTGTACCCGGCGGTCTGGTACTCGGGCCTCGGCGCGAATGCCGTGGTCGAGCAGACCTACGCGACGGGCGACCCGTTCGTCTCGGGTCACTGGGCGTCGACGCAGGCAGGCCGTACGATCGCCGATGCCGCAGGTCAGGCGTCGGTCGTGTCGGCCGAGTCCGCGGCAGGTTCGAAGGTGCTGATGTTCGGCACGTCGCTGAACTTCCGCACTCACCCCGTGGGCGGCTTCAGCCAGCTCGCACGCGGCCTGTTCTGGGCCGGCACCGAGGGCGCGGAGGTTCCTGCACCGTAGCGAGCGGATGCCTCGAACGGCGCCGGACCGGTCGACCCCGGTCCGGCGCCGTTCGCCGTCAGCGCGGCGCGGAACTCAGTGCCGCGGCTTCAGCCGAACCGTCGGCAACTCGGGCGCCGGCAGCGCGGCGCCGTCGTAGCCGCCGACGGTGCCGAACCTGCCGTCGGGGTTGTCACGGCCGATGACGTCGGCCTGCCACTGCCGACGGAACTCGGCGACCTCGTCGTGGTTGCGTCCGATGAAGTTCCACCACATCACGATCTCCTCGCCGAACGGCTCGCCGCCGATGAGCAGGACTCGCACCGGGGCATCCGCAGCCGTCAGGCGCACGCCCTCATGCCCGACCGGAAGGTACCCGAGCTGGCTCCATTCGAGGGTGGCGCCGTGCCCGGCGACGGTGAGCGGGTCGGCGCCGCCGGTGTCGTCGTCGGCCTCGTCGTCGAGCGCCGCGATCGTGACGCGCACGGGGCCGCGGTCGACGAGCACGCCGTGCTCGAATGCGGGGTCGAGGTCGATCCACGCCTCGCCGCCGGCCGGCAGCTCGACCTGCGCGCCGACGAGCGGCGAGAAGACGGCGACGGATGACCCGTGGTCGGGGTCGTGGCCGACGCCGGGCAGCGACCCGGCGAACACGCGCACGGTGGCGTCGTCGATCGTGACGGGTGTGGTCTCGGCGTGTTCGAAGAAGGGGAGCACATTGCGCGAGCCATCGGGCAGCGCGACCCAGAGTTGAACCCCGTGCAACTGCGTGGTTTCGGGCGTCGACACCTCGGAGTGGGAGATGCCGCTCCCCGCGGTCATCAGGTTGACCTCTCCGGGTCGCACGACCTCGTGGCTGCCCGTGGAGTCGCGGTGCTCGATCTCGCCCTCGAAGAGCCAGCTCACGGTCTGCAGCCCGGTGTGCGGGTGGGGCGGCACGACCATGCCGCCCGTCGTGCCGACGTCGTCGGGGCCGTAGTGGTCGGCGAAGCACCAGGCGCCGATCGTCGTTCGACCGCGCTGGGGGAGCGTGCGCCGCACGTTCATGGCGCGGGGCCCGCCGAGCGGCACCTCACGCGGGGTCAGCACCTGCACGGTCAGGCTGCGCGTTGCATCGGGCGGGCACACGAGTTCGAGCGGCTCCTTCTCGAGATTGCTCATGTTCGGCATGCTACCCGCGCGCGGCGAGCCGGCAGCGGTGCAGAATCCGTTCCCTTCCGATACCCCCAACTCGGCACCGTCGACCGCTAGCATGGCGGCATGGCTCCCTCCGTGCGTCTTCGCCGTACCGGCCTCATCGCAGTGGCGCTCTCGTCGCTCGTCCTGCTTTCGGCGTGCACGCCGCCCGGGGGCGCGGCCGAGGACTTCCCGGGTCGACCGGTGCCCGAAGAGGCGACCGCGGTCGACGTGGGTGCCGGGCCCGATGAGGCCGGCGTACCCGGCTCCGAAGGCGAAGAGGCCGAAGAGGCCGTCGACCCGATGGAACCGAACGACGAGCCGCTGGTCGTCTGGTGGGCCGACGGCGGGCAGCTCGCCCTCACCATCTCGGGCAGTTCGTCGTGCCCGGTGGTGGGCAGCGACATCCGCGTGCTCGAACCGGCAGGCGAGGGCAACCGCGTCGCGATCTCGCTCGTCGAGCGCCCCGCCGACGAGATCTGCACCATGGACTTCGTGCCGCACACCACCCTCTTCTGGACGCCGTACGACGTCACGACCACCGAACCGCTCTTCGTCGAGGTCATGGGCACCGAGGTCGAGGTCCCGATCAAGTAGCCGGGCCGGGCGGCGAGCGCCGAAGCACGAGCAGTTCGCCGATCTCGCACTCGAGCGCGTCGCAGATCGCCTGCAGTGTCGAGAAGCGGATGGCCCGTGCTCGGTCGTTCTTCAGCACGCTGAGGTTCACCACGCTCACGCCGACGAGCTCGGCGAGGCGCGTCAGCGTCAGGCCGCGCCGCTCGAGCAGTTCGTCGAGCCGGCAGTGCACGTCGGTGGCCTCATCGGGCTCGGCGGGCGCCATCAGATGAGCCCCTCGGTGTCGCGCTGGAGGCGCTCGCCGATCGCGAAGACCGTGCCGAGGAGGGCGACGACGAACGCGCCGAGCACGAGCGCGAACGGGTCGACCGTCATGATGACGTTGTTGAACGTGTGCTCGCTGAGCACCGCGAATGCACCGTTCGACGCCATGTTGCCGAAGAAGGGCACCGCGAAGTACCCGAGGAGCGCGACGGTGCCGGCGGTCGCGACCAGCACGGTGTTCGTGCGGCAGAAGACGACACCGCGCGCGACGTTGCGGCTGAGCCAGATGAGGGCGGTGACGACCGCGACGACGGCGACCACCAGGACGACCTGCTGGATGACGACCGCCCACACCGAGGCGATCGGGAGTTCGGGCACCGTGAGCACCGCCTGCTCGAGTTCGACCGTGACGGGCGCGCCGTCGGGGCCGATCGGCGCTTCTGCCGGCGTGCCGGCGAACGGGGCGAGCACGGCGACGTCGCGGTTGGGCAGCACCGCGATGATGCGAGCGACGGCCGTCCACGTGACCCAGACGGCGATGGCCGCGCCCGCGGCCATGAAGAGCCAGAGGCTCACCGCATCGGCGCGCGTGATGGAATGCCGGGGATTCGCGTGCGTGGTCGTGGCCATCGGTTCAGATCCTAACGATATTCGATAATAACGATAAACGATAAGCTACGGATGTCGCGGGCCGCTGTCAACCGTGGAACGTCGTGGCCGCGACATCCGGCCGCCCGATCGTCGCGTCACACGCCGCCGCGGCGCTGCGCCCACGGCGAACACCCGCCCACGGGGCATCCGGAGTGTTTACGCTCGTTGTATCGGCGCCCCTACCCAGCGGGGTCGTGAGGAGTAGAGCATGTTCGAGAGATTCACCGACCGAGCCCGTCGTGTCGTCGTCCTGGCCCAAGAAGAGGCCAAGATGCTGAACCACAACTACATCGGCACCGAGCACATCCTGCTCGGTCTCATCCACGAGGGTGAAGGCGTCGCCGCCAAGGCGCTCGAATCGCTCGGCATCTCGCTCGACGCGGTGCGCGAGCAGGTGCAAGACATCATCGGCCAGGGCCAGCAGCAGCCCACCGGTCACATCCCCTTCACGCCGCGCGCCAAGAAGGTGCTCGAGCTCTCGCTTCGCGAGGCGCTGCAGCTGGGTCACAACTACATCGGCACCGAGCACATCCTCCTCGGCCTCATCCGCGAGGGCGAGGGGGTCGCCGCCCAGGTGCTCGTCAAGCTCGGCGCCGACCTCAACCGCGTGCGCCAGCAGGTCATCCAGCTGCTCTCGGGCTACCAGGGCAAAGAGCAGGTGCAGGTCGGTGCCAACGACCAGCAGCAGCCGCAGGGCGGCTCGCAGATCCTCGACCAGTTCGGCCGCAACCTCACGCAGGCCGCGCGCGAATCGAAGCTCGACCCCGTGATCGGCCGCGAGAAAGAGATCGAGCGGGTCATGCAGATCCTCTCGCGTCGCTCGAAGAACAACCCCGTGCTCATCGGCGAGCCCGGCGTCGGCAAGACCGCCGTCGTCGAGGGCCTCGCGCAGGCGATCGTCAAGGGCGAGGTGCCCGAGACCCTGAAAGACAAGCAGCTCTACTCACTCGACCTCGGCTCGCTCATCGCCGGTTCGCGCTACCGCGGTGACTTCGAAGAGCGCCTGAAGAAGGTCACCAAAGAGATCCGCACGCGCGGCGACATCATCGTCTTCATCGACGAGATCCACACGCTCGTCGGTGCGGGTGCCGCCGAGGGCGCGATAGACGCCGCCTCCATCCTGAAGCCGCTGCTCGCCCGCGGTGAGCTGCAGACCATCGGCGCGACCACGCTCGACGAGTACCGCAAGCACTTCGAGAAGGACGCCGCGCTCGAGCGCCGCTTCCAGCCGATCCAGGTCGCCGAGCCGTCGCTGCCCCACACGATCAACATCCTCAAGGGGCTGCGCGACCGTTACGAGGCACACCACAAGGTCTCCATCACCGACGGCGCCCTCGTGGCCGCGGCGAACCTCGCCGATCGCTACGTCTCCGACCGGTTCCTCCCCGACAAGGCGATCGACCTGATCGACGAGGCCGGCGCGCGCCTGCGCCTCTCGATCCTCTCGAGCCCGCCCGAGCTGCGCGAGTTCGACGAGAAGATCGCCGTGGTGCGGGCCGCCAAAGAGACCGCCATCGAGGAGCAGGACTTCGAGAAGGCCGCGTCGCTGCGCGACGAGGAGAAGAACCTGCTCGGCGAGCGCCTGCGCCTCGAGAAGCAGTGGAAGTCGGGCGACGTGAAGACGACCGCGGTCGTCGACGAGGGCCTGATCGCCGAGGTGCTCGCGCAGGCCACCGGCATCCCCGTCTTCAAGCTCACCGAAGAGGAGAGCTCGCGTCTCGTCTTCATGGAGAAGGCGTTGCACGAGCGCGTCATCGGTCAGGAGGAGGCCATCTCGGCCTTGGCCAAGACGATTCGCCGCACGCGCGCCGGCCTGAAGGACCCGAAGCGCCCCTCGGGCTCGTTCATCTTCGCCGGCCCCACGGGCGTCGGCAAGACCGAGCTCGCCAAGGCGCTCGCCGAGTTCCTCTTCGATGACGAGGCGGCGATGATCTCGCTCGACATGTCGGAGTACGGCGAGAAGCACACGGTCTCGCGGCTGTTCGGCGCCCCTCCCGGCTTCGTCGGCTTCGAAGAGGGCGGCCAGCTCACCGAGAAGGTGCGGCGCAAGCCGTTCAGCGTCGTGCTCTTCGACGAGATCGAGAAGGCCCACCCCGACATCTTCAACTCGCTCCTGCAGATCCTCGAAGAGGGTCGATTGACCGACGGCCAGGGTCGCGTGGTCGACTTCAAGAACACGGTCATCATCATGACGACCAACCTCGGTACGAAGGACATCTCGAGCGGGCCCGTCGGCTTCCAGCTCGAGGGCGACCCGCGCACCGGGTACGACCTCATGCGCGGCAAGGTGAACGAAGAGCTGAAGAAGCACTTCAAGCCAGAGTTCCTGAACCGCGTCGACGAGATCATCGTGTTCCCGCAGCTCTCGAAGCCCGAACTGCTGCAGATCGTCGACCTGTTCATCAAGCGGCTCAGCGAGCGCATGCTCGACCGCGACATGACGGTCGAGCTCACGCTCGCTGCGAAGGAGCGTCTCATCGAGGTCGGGTTCGACCCGGCCCTCGGCGCCAGGCCGCTGCGCCGTGCGGTGCAGCACGAGGTCGAAGACGGACTGTCCGAGAAGATCCTGCACGGCGAGCTCAACTCGGGCGACCACGTGCACGTCGACTTCAAGGACGGCCAGTTCGTGTTCACGACGACGCAACGGGCCCTGCCCGTGGCGGTCGGCGTCAACACGAACGCCGCACTCGGCACCGGCCCGGCCACGCCCGACCTCGCGGCCTCGGGCCAGTAGCACGACGACACCGAAGGGCGGATGCTGCGGCATCCGCCCTTCGCCGTGCCCGCCCGCCCTCGCCCTCGTCCTTGCCCATCGCTCGTCTGCCGGATCAGGGGATTCTCGCGACACGCCGTCGCGGCGGCCGTAACAGCCGGCGTGTCGGGAGAATCCCCTGATCCGGCAGACACCGCGAGCCGGAATACGATGGGCGGATGACCCAGTTCCAGGTGCGCCGGGCGCGCACGAGCGACGTGCCGAAGATCATCGCACTCGTTGAGCCGCTCGTCGCCCGACGAATCCTGCTCGGCAAGGAGCGCGTCGACCTCTACGGGGCCGTCCAGGAGTTCCGCGTCGCCGAGTCGGCCGACGGCGAGGTCATCGGCGCGGGGGCCCTGCACGTGCTCTGGGAAGACCTCGGCGAGGTCCGCACCCTCGCCGTCGCGGATTCGTGGCTCGGACACGGCGTCGGGCATGCCCTGCTCACGAAACTCGAGGCCGAGGCTCGCGAACTCGGCCTGAGCCGCCTGTTCTGCCTCACCTTCGAGGTCGCGTTCTTCACGCGCCACGGCTTCGAGGACATGGGGCACGAGACCGTCGACCCCGACGTGTACGCCGAGCTCGTGCGCTCGCACGACGAGGGTGTCGCCGAGTTCCTCGATCTCGCGCGCGTCAAGCAGAACACGCTCGGCAACACCCGCATGCTGAAGCTCATCTGAGCGCTCGTCCGGCGCGCCGGGCGGCTGCCGCTCGCCGCGCACCCCCGGCCGTACCCTGTGTGCATGTCGACGAACCCACCACCGGCCGGGCGTCAATCGCCGCAGGTGTACCGTCGACGTCGGCTGGTCGTGCTGCTGGGTCTCGTCGCGGTCGTCGTGGCGGTCGTGCTCATCTTCGTGCGCCCGGGCGCGAGCCAGGGCGACGACTCCGGCACCGCCCCCGAGAACACGCCGACTGCGGCGCCGAACGAGCCCGAGCCCACGACGATCCCGACCGAGCCGGTGGCCGTCGACGGCGATCCGTGCGCCCCCGAGAAGATCACGGTCGAGGCCGTCACCGACAAGTCATCGTACGAAGCCGGCGAGCAGCCGCAACTGTCGGTCACCATCACGAACACCGGCAAGAACATCTGCGTGCTGAACGCCGGCACCAAGGCCCAACTCTTCACGATCACGAGCGGTACCGAGGTCTATTGGTCGTCAACCGACTGCCAGGTCGACCCGATCGATGCCGAGGTCTCGCTCATCCCGGGCACACCCATCAGCTCGAGCGCACCGATCGTCTGGGACCGCACGCGATCGACACCCGAGACCTGCGAAGGCCCACGCGAGGCGGTTCCGGCCGGCGGTGCGTCGTACCACCTCGCGGTCTCGGTGGACGGATTCGAATCTGCCGAGAAGAAGCAGTTCCTGCTCTATTGAGCACGGTGCGGATGTCGCGACCGAGCCGGCGCGGGCGGATCCGCATCGGCCGAGGCCGACTGCCGGGCGTACCCTCGCTAGCCTTGAACCATGGCAGGCAAGTCACGCAAGAAGGCGGCGCCCGCGCCGGTGGAGTTCCGGTCGCAGGCGCTCGCTGAAGCGCTCGAACGACACGACGTCGCCGCAGTCGCGCTTGCGCTGCGACATGGCAACACGGTGGTTCCGCTCATGAAGCCCGCGCCCCGCGACCGGCCGCTCGACGGCGAGGTGTGGACCTACCGCGACCCGAAGACGGGCGAAGTCGCGCTGCTGCTCTTCAGCGACGCGGCGAACCTGCCACCCAACCTGCCCCAGTCGGTCGGGCTGCACAGTCCGCAGTGGCTGCGCACCTTCCTGCAGCACCACGAGTCGACCATCACGACGGTGTTCCTCGACATCGCCGGGCCGCACCCCATGCAGGCGCCGCCCTCGGAGTTGCTGCGCGCGCTCGAGGCATAGCGTCGGGAAACGACCGGCGTCGGACGAGTCGGCGTCGGACGAGCCCGCGTCGGAGCGGCGACCTCAGAACGCCGCGTCGAGTTCTCGCTCGCGCGCGCTGCCCAGCAGCTCGGCCGCGCTCAGCATCGCCCGTGAGACCGCCGCTCGCACGGTGCCGACCTCGACGTCGAGGATCATCGTGTACCCGAGGCGCCTGGCCTCGGCGGCGCGCTGCTTGGCCGCGCTCACGGGGCGCACCTCGCCGGCGAGGCTGATCTCGCCGAACGCGGCGAGCTCGTGCGGCACCGCGGTGTCGCGCACCGCCGAGGCGATGGCGACGGCGATGGCGAGGTCGGCACCGGGTTCGGCGAGGCGCACCCCGCCGACGGTCGACACGTAGACGTCGTTGGCGCCGAGCGCCTTGAACGCCGCGCGGCGTTCGAGCACCGCGATGATCATGGCCACTCGTGACGGGTCGACCCCGTTGACGATGCGGCGTGGCTGTGGCGCGGTGGTCGAGACGACGAGCGCCTGCACCTCGACGGCCAGAGCCCGCCGACCCTCGAGGGCGACCGTGACGCAGGTTCCGCTGACCGCCGTGCGGCCGCTCGAACGGAACAGCCCCGAGGGGTCGGCGACCTCGGCGATGCCATCACCCGTCATCTCGAAGCAGCCCACCTCGTCGGTGGGCCCGAACCGGTTCTTCAGTGCACGTACGAAACGCAGCGCGTTCTGCCGGTCGCCTTCGAACTGGCACACGACGTCGACGAGGTGCTCGAGCAAGCGCGGCCCGGCGATCGTGCCGTCTTTGGTGACGTGACCGACGAGCAGGAGCGGCAGCTGGCGCTCTTTCGCGACGCGGATGAGCGTGGACGCGACCTCACGCACCTGGCTGGGCTGGCCGGGCAGCCCGTCGCTGAGCGACGACGCGACGGTCTGCACCGAGTCGACGATGAGCAGGTCGGGCGAGACCGCGTCGACCTGCCCGAGGACCGTCGCGAGATCGGTCTCGGCGGCGAGGTACAGCTCGGGGTGCAGTGCGCCCGTTCGCCCGGCACGCAGCCGCACCTGCGCGGTGGACTCTTCGGCGGTGACGTAGAGCACGCGCCGCCCGGTTGCCGCGACCTTCGCCGCGACCTCGAGCAGCAGGGTCGACTTGCCGACCCCGGGCTCGCCCGAGAGCAGGATGGCCGCGCCCGCGACGATGCCGCCGCCGAGCACCCGATCGAACTCGCCGATGCCGGTCGGACGGTGCGCGGCATCGGTGGTCTCGATGTCGACGATCGGCCGCGCCGTGCGCGACTCGCCGAGCTGCACGGCCTGCACCGCGCGCACGATGCCGGTGGCTTCGGCGACATCGACGACGGTGCCCCACTGCTGGCATTCGCTGCAGCGGCCCACCCATTTGACGGTGCTCCAACCGCACTCGGTGCAGCGGAACGTGGAGGTGGGACGGGCCATGCTCCGAGCCTAAGCTCGGCCTGCGACATCCGATCGCCGCCGTGCCGCCGGCGACGACCTCGCAGGCTACGGCGCGGTCTCTGGGGTCTCGAACCGCTCGACGAGCTGGGCGGCGAGCGACGGCGCGAACGCGTTCGCCCACACCCGGTAGCCGTGGTCGTTCGGGTGGAACAGATCGATCGCGAACTGGGTCAGCATGCCCGGGATGCCCTGATGCTTCGTCTCGGCGTGCAGCGGGACGACGGTCAGCCGATGCTCGGCCGCCACGCGCCGAACGATGCCGTTGGCCACCGCGACCTTGCGCTCGTTCTTCGGGAAGTAGAAGTACGGCAGGTCGGCGACGAGCGCGTGCGACGGCAGCGCAGCGAAGATCTCACGGATGCCGCGTTCGAACTCCGCCGGATCCCACAGGGCGATGTCGTTCGCCCCGATCGCGACCGTCACGATATCGGGACTCAGCTTCACGAACCGCGGCAGCTGGTCGCGCACCGCGAGCTCGACCGTCGCCCCCGAGACACTGAGATTGACGACCCGCAGCGTGCGCCCGGTCACCGCGCGGATCTCGTCGGCCAGCACGCCGACGTAGCTGCGGTTCGGGCTGCTCGCCCCGATGCCCTGCGCCGCGCTGTCGCCGATGGCGACGTAGAGCAGATCGCCCTTCTCCTTCGCATGGTCGCGCCACCATTTCGAGTGCACGGGCAGCGTCTCGTTGAGCACGAGGGAGTTGGCCTTCAGTCGCGCTCGGAATCGTCGCCATGCGGATGCCGCGACCGCGCCCCCTGCGGCGAGGACAGCGGCGACCACCAGCGCACGAGCGACTCGACTCGACTGAACCACGACGAAGAAGGTATGAGAGCACGCTGAACGACAGCTGAACGCGGGTCGGCATCCGCTCGTTTTGGTGGTCTGGGCGTCGTCGTCTAAGATCGTCCTCGGTACCGTGTCCGAGCGGCCGAAGGTGCAACTCTCGAAAAGTTGTGTGCGTGAAAGCGCACCGTGGGTTCAAATCCCACCGGTACCGCCATCAGAACCCCGCGATCGCGCCGATCGCGGGGTTCTTCGTTTCGTGGAAGGATCGCGAAACGCGGGTGCTACCGTTGACGCGGGTACCCGCACGGTGCCGACGAGACGTCCGGAGGTGATCGCGTGTTCGAGCTCATCACCGCGTTCCTCCGCTTCACCCAGGCATCGCTCGAGCTCGCGGTGGCGTCGAACACGCACCTCGCGGTGCTCCTGCTGGGCGTCGTCGGGGCGGCCGCCGTCGCGGTCATCGTGACCACATGTCGAGCTCTTCCGGCGCTCGTCGCCGCCGATCCGAGCGGTGCCTCGACGCGGTTCCGTCAGACGGCCGACCCGTGGCGCCTGCTCGCGCAGAGCGACCCCGACGCGCCGGGGCGTGCCCGGCCCCGGGCCCCGGGCCGCGGCATCCCGGCCGCGTAGCGAACCGGTTCGCGCCAGCGCACTCCGCGCCGGCGCACTGCGCGCCAGCGAACCTCTCGCCCAGCCGACGCTCGCCCAGCGGGCGGGTCGGCGACCCCTCGCGGCCAGACGGATCCCGCATCCCTCGACCGCAAGGAGCACCTCAGCTCATGGACCTCTACGCCTTCCCGCCCATCGCCGCACTCCTCGACGGCGCCCACGCCGTGCTCATGGGGCTCGCCGACCTGCTCGAACCGCTCGTCGGCGTCACGAGCGCGGCCGCCGCCGTCGTCCTCGTCACCCTGCTCGTGCGCGCCGCGCTGATCCCGGTCGGGGTCTCGCAGGCGAAAGCCGAGCGCACCCGCGCGCGGCTGGCTCCACAGCTCGCCGCGCTGCAGCGCAGGCACCAGAAGAACCCGGAACGTCTGCAGCGCGAGATGATGTCGCTCTACCGGTCGGAGGGCACGACACCGCTCGCCGGGTGCCTGCCGATGCTCATCCAGGCGCCGGTCGTCGGCATCATCTACGCACTCTTCATCCTGCCCACGATCGCCGGGCACGCGAACCAGCTGCTCACGCACACGTTCCTCGGTGTGCCGCTCGGGTCGAGTCTCGCGGGCTCGATCGCCTCGGGTACCGTCACGCTCGATGTGCTGCTCGTCTTCGGCGCCGTGATCGTGATGATCGCCGCGGTCGGCGAGGTGACGCGCCGGGTGTTCACGCCGCAGGCCACGCAACCGCAGGCCACGCAACCGCAGGCCACGACGGGCGGCTCCGGCCCCGGGGCATCCGCTTCGCCGCTCGAGAACCCGACCGCGCTGCGCCTCCTCGGCCTCGCGCAGTTCATCACCGCCGTGATCGCGGTGTTCGTCCCGCTCGCGGCCGGCCTCTACCTGCTCGTCACGGTCGCATGGACGCTCGGCCAGCGCATGCTGCTGCGCCGCGTGTACCCGTTGCCGGCGCCGAGCGCAGCGTGAGCTCCCGGAGCCTTCGTCGTCGCCGACACGCTCGCAGGTCCTTGCCAGCGGGCACGCAGAGTGATTGAGTGCAGCTACCTGAACGAAGGAGCAAAGATGGGTTTCCTCGCGTTTCTGATCCTCGGCCTCATCGCCGGCGCCATCGCCAAGCTCATCCTGCCTGGCAAGCAGGCGGGCGGCTGGTTCATCACGCTGCTGCTCGGCGTCATCGGCGCCATGCTCGGCGGGTGGATCGGCGGCCTCATCTTCGGTCGGGGGCTCACCGAGTTCTGGGATCTCGGCACGTGGCTGCTGGCGATCGCCGGGTCGATCATCGTGCTGTTGATCTGGGGTCTCATCACCCGCGGAAGCCGCAGCAAGAGCGCCTGATCGTCTGCGCGTGACGCGACGCGACGTCGCGTCGCGTCACGCGTCGGCGAGGTCGACGAAGCGGCGCAGCAGTCGTTGCGGTTCGGTGACGGATGCCGCGGCGAGCCGTTCGCTGACCTCGCGAAGCTCGCTCGCCGGAAAGTATCCGTGGTGTCGGTACACCTCGGCCCGGGCGACGAAGTCCGTGGTCGACACCTCGGGGTGGAACTGCGTGGCATACACCCGCGCCCCCGCGCGATAGATCTGCACCGGACAGGCCGCCGACGAGGCGAGCAGCACGGCGCCGTCGGGCAGGCGATCGGTGGCCTCCTTGTGGCCGACGAGGGCCTCGAACCGATCGGGCAGCACCCCGACGAGCGGGTCGCTGCGGCCGTCCGGGGTCAACTCGATCTCGACCGCCGCCGTCTCCTCGCCATGCAGCGTGCCCACGGTGCCACCGAGCACGAGCGTCAGCACGCCGATGCCGTAGCACGTGAAGAGCAACGGCAGGTCGGCATCGAACGCGCGCTCGGCCAGTTGCGCGAGTTCGGCCTCGACCCTGCGCTGCACGGGATGCTTGCGTTCGTCGGCCGTGGTGACGTTGAACGGGCTGCCACCGACGACGATGCCGGCGAACGCGTCGGGGTCGACCGCGTCGAGCGGGTCGATGTCGAGGCGCAGGTGCTCGAGCCGCGAGGCGTCGAGGCCGCTGGCCCGCCGCACCGATTCGTACTCGGGGCCGACGGCCTCGACCTCGGGCCGCGCGGAGATGAAGAGGAAGGGTCGCGCGCTCATCGGCCCCTCCGACGCGAGCGGGCGCGGCTCGCCCGCTTGGCGGACTGCTTCGCCGCGGCCTGCTTCGCGGTCGTCCGCTGCGCGGTGGCGCGCTTCGCTGCCCGAGTGGCCTTGGGGTCGGCGGCGGGTGCCTCGTCGGTCGCGCCGCGCGAACTGCGAGCCGTGCGTCCGCGCACGACGGCCACGAACTCCTGGATGTCGTCGTCGTCGCGCTCGATGCGCCACACCAGCGCGATGCGTGTGATCGGGGCATCCGACAGCGGAATCGCGACCACGTCCTTGCGGTGGTGCAACCTCGCGACGCCGTGCGGCAGAACGGCATAGCCGGTGCCGGCGGCAACGAGTTCGACGATCATCGCGGGGTCGGGTTGCTGCGGCGCGAGCGGCTCGTCGTCGAGGTCGGCGAGGGTGAGCGTCGCCCGGTCGGCGAGCGGGTGCTCACTCGGCAGCACGGCCACGGGGGTCTCCTCCCACAGCGGCACGACGTTCAGGCCGTCGGTGTCGATCGGGAGTCGGACGAATGCGAGGTCGACGTCGCCCGACGCGAGGCCGTCGGCCTGCTCGTGCTGCTCGACGCGCACGGCCTCGAGCGGCAGGTCGGCGCGTCGTTCGCCCCACGCGCGCAACCACTTCGCGGGGCTCACCCCCGCCACGTAGCGGAGCCTCAGCGGCACGGCACCCCCAGCGTCGTCATCGCCGCCGATCGGCGGTACTTCAGAGGGTATCGGCTACGGTGTGAGGGTGAGTCAGTCCCAGTCGATGAAGCCCGAAACCGCCGCCAAGAAGCTCGGCATCCTGCTCGAGGCCGCGCCCGAAGAGTTCCGGACGGGTGTCGTCACGCGCGACGAGCTCAGCGCCCTGCAGGCCGACCCGCCCGAGTGGCTGCAGGTGCTGCGCCGCGAGGGGCCGCACCCGCGCACCGTGGTGGCTGCCAAGCTCGGCGTCTCGAACTCGGGGCTGTCGCGCGCCGGCATCGACGAAGCGCTCACGACCGCCGAGATCAAGGCGCTGCTCGCCGCACCGCCCGCGTGGCTCGTGCAGGAGCGGGCGACGCAGGCCGCCGTGCGCGCCGAGAAGGTGCGCGTCACCGAGCGCGACAAGGAGCGCGCCGCTCGCGGCCGTGAGTCCGGGGGCGGCGGAGGCGGCGCGGGGGTCTGAGTCTCGCGGGTCTCGATACGCCCTGCGCGCTGCTCGACCGGCCCGGCGAGGATGGACGCTGCGCGCTACCCGGCTGACGGGGCGAGGTGCTTCGCGATGAACGCGGCCGCGTCGCTCAGCTCGATCTCGGCGATCGAGTGCGCGAGGCCCTCGTAGGTGCGCTGGTTGTGCGAACGTGCGTCCCGTCGAGAGCGGCGTTCCCAGGTACCCAGGCCTGCTCGGAGCGATGATCCGGAACCCGTTCACGCGCAGGAACTCCGCCCCCACGAGGCCCTGGTCCCATCCGCCGAGCGTGCCGTGGATGGCGAGGATCGCATCGCCGTCTCCGCGCTCGGCGTACTCGACAGTTCCGGAAGTCGTCGAGACGGTTCGTGGCGTCTCCTCGAGGCACTCGCGCAGGTCTTCCGGCGACGGTGATCTCGGCGTGCTGGCCATGGTCAACTCTCCCAAACGCAGAGTTTGGTCGGCCAGCCCCAGAAGTGCCGGGTGGCCTCGCCCTTCAGGCCTCGGTCTCGAAGTAGAGGTGCGTGTGCAGCCGGCAGCGCTCGTTGAATGCCGCCCCGCACTCCGGGCACCCCGTGGTGGCGAGGTACGCCGCGATCGTGAGCTCGGCGCCGCATGCCCCGCAGAGCACGGCCTCGCGGTCGCGTTCCGCGACGGGCCACTGCTCGGCGGGGTGGTCGGCCGTGTCAGTGTGGCACAGGTGGCACGGGTAGTACTCGCCGCAGCACGCGAAGCGGATCGCCACGATGTCGACCTCGGTCCGGTAGTGCACGCAACGCGTCATGTCGTCGACGACGAGGCCGCGCACGCGCGGCCGGCCGGCCCCGCGCGAATGCGCTGTGGGTGTCGTGGCCTCGGTCATGCCATCCATCATCGCAGCGGATGCCCCGCGGCTTCCGTGCTCAACGACACACCCGCGCGCGATCGGCGACTGACGCGCTGTGCGCGGATATAGGACCGGTGCGGCCGCGTGGCTTACTGTCATCACCATGGGCACGACGGCGACCGCATACCTCACGGGCTTCGGCCGGTATCTGCCCGGAGATCCGGTCGACAACGACGGCATCGCGGCGCGGCTCGGCGGCGACGACCCGGTCACCGATCGCATCCGCCGCCGCGTGCTCGAAGCCAATGGCATCCGGCAGCGGCACTATGCACTCGACGAGCACGGCGAGCCGACCGAGCTCAACGAGGAGCTCGCGGTGAAGGCGCTCCGCGCGGCGCTCGACGATCGGGGCATCGACGCCGACGACCTGCGAATGCTGGCATGCGCGACCACGATGGGCGACGTGCTCGTGCCGGGCTTCGCGTCGATGGTGCACGGTCGGTTGGGCGGCGGACCGATGCAACTGCTGACCGCGTCCGGGGTATGCGCATCAAGCCTTTCCGCGCTCGATGCCGCCGCCGCCAAGATCCGCCTCGGCGACCACCCGCGGGCCGCGGTCGTCGGCTCCGAGCTGGCGAGCCGCAGCCTCCGTCAGCTTCGATTCGACGGCATCCGCGCCGGCATGGACTCGCACTTCCTCCGCTGGATGCTGTCCGACGGTGCCGGTGCCGTCGTCCTCGAGTTCCAGCCGCACCCGACCAGACCGTCGCTGCGACTCGACTGGGTTCGGCACGTCTCGCTCGCACACGAGCATGACGTCTGCATGCGTTCGGGCATGACCGGTGCCGAGACGAGCGTGGGCCGCACGTGGCAGGATGTCGACATCACCGACGCCGAGGCGGCCGGCATGTTCGTGCTGCGACAGGATGTCAGCATGCTCGACGAGCTCGCCGAGGCCGGGCTTCGCCAGTTCGAGGAGCTCGTCGACATCGGTCTCGTCGACGTCACGCATCTCGACCACGTCGTGTGCCACTACAGCACCAACGTCTTCCGCGACCTCGCGTTCGATGGGCTGCGCCGCAGGATTCCGACGCTCGACACCGACCGCTGGTTCTCGAACCTCGAGACGCGCGGCAACACCGGCTCGGCAAGCATCTTCATCGCGCTCGAGGAGGCGTGGCGCACCGGCCGATTCGCCCCGGGGGAGACGGTGCTGCTCGCGGTGCCGGAGTCGGGGCGATTCTCGTTCGCCTTCGCCCACCTCACCGTGGTCGCCCCACCGGATCAACAAGGAGCCCCGACATGACTGACACGTCGACGAGCACGACCACCGCTGCGACATCCGCCGCCGACGCGGACGCAGCCGCCGGCGCGGACACCCTCGCAGACCGGCTCGCCGAGGTGTGGATCGAACTCGAGGAGCGCCTCGCGCACGTGCCCGTGCTGCGTCGGCTCGCCGACGGTACCGTGACGATCGACGACTACCAGCGGCTGCTCTTCAACCTCCGCCAGCAGGTCGTCGACGGGTCGCCGTGGATCTCGCGCGCGGCATCCAATTTCGACATCGACCACTTCGAGCTGCGGTCGGCGGCGATCCGCCACGCTGAAGAGGAGCACCGCGACTTCCTCATGATCGAGCGCGACTACGTCGCGATCGGCGGCACGCTCGACGAGCTGCGCCGGGGCCGCAAGAACGTCGGCTCCGAAGCGCTCTCGGGGTACATGTTCACCTACGCCGACCGGCCCAACCCGGTCGGGCTGCTCGGCGCGATGTTCATCATCGAGGGACTCGGCGCGAAGCGCGCGGCGGGCTGGGCGTCGAGGTTCCAGGAGGTGCTCGGGCTCGCCGACAACCAGGTGCACTTCATGCAGTACCACCAGCAGGCCGATAGCGAGCACACTGGCGACCTCGAGGCGATCCTGATCTCGGGGATCATCGACGACACCGCAGCCGACGAGATCGTCCGCTGCGCGGAGGTCGTCGCCCGGTTGTACGCGCTGCAGCTGGAAGAGCTGGATCGCTGACATGGCCGAGTTCGTGCGCTCCGATCCCAGCATGTGGGAGGCGGTGTACGCAGACCCCTCGGTGCCGCTCGACCGCGCGCTGGTGCGCCTGATCATCGACGACCAGCGCCGCCTCTCGCGGCGCTGGCTCTACCCGATCGCGCGAGTGGTCTCGCGCATCTTGGTCGCGCTCATCTCGATCGTCAAGCGCGTGCTGCCGTTCCGGTGGATGCCGCTGCACACGATGGACGTGCTGTGCGTCTGGTTCCTTCGGCGGTTCGTGTCGCCCGACGCGGTCGAGCTGCTCATCAGGCACTTCGTCGTCGAGACGAACCTCGTCAACTTCATCATCCGCAACACGCCGGTCTCGATGGAGCCGGTCACGCTGCGACCCGAGGCCCTCGCCGGGCTCGGCGACCAGGCCGTCGTCGAGCACGACGTCAACGTCTACGACCTGCTCATCGCGCTCGACGCGGTACAAGTGACGCGACCCGAGACGCTCGATTTCACGCAGCTCGACATCCCGCCGCTCGACGCCGAACGGCAGCGGCGCCGGCTGCTGCGCCTCGACATCCAGACCGCCCTCTGCTTCATGAACATCCCGTTCTCGATGGCGCTCACGGTCGAGGAGTACCGACGTGCGGTGCACTCCATCCGGTTCGACGACTCGTTCCTCGAGATCCTCGCCCTCGTCACCGACGATGACACGTTCCGGCACTGGAAGCTCGCGGGCATGAGTCTCTGGATGGACTCCAATGTCGACGTGCCACGCATGGTCTACCGGCACGCGCTCGTGTGCGAGTACGCGCACGCCCGCCTCGTGAAGCTCGCCCACGGAGCCTATCCGCGCCACACCAGCGTCGAGTTCGACTGACGCCCTCCTTTTCAGGATGTCGCAGGCACCCGCGCGTGCCCGAAGTACATCAGCTCCCAGATGGCGTCGTCGGAGTACTCCTCGACCCGCTGCCCCGACCGGAACACGGTCACGGTCATCGGCCCGGCGAAACGCAGGTACGCGCCGTCGAACCGTATGAGCCTCGCCAATAAGCGCTTCGCGCGCGGCAATTCGTCGACCATCAGGGCTCGCGTGAGGTCGCGCTCCCGAGTGAACGTGACCACCACCTGATCGTCGCCGTGCTCGTAGAAATAGCGAACGACGGATGCCACGGGCTTGCCAGTGAGGTCGTCGGTGTACACGCGCTCGGTCTCGAACCGCACGAGCGATGGGTCATCCGCCACGATCTCGCCATCGCGCGCGAGCATGAAGACCGGGATCGCCTCGTGGCCGAACTTCTCGACCGCGGTGATGTACGACGCGATGACGCTGTACGGGCCGGCCTGGCCACGCGCCCAGTACCAGTCGTGAATGATCTTGAGCAGGCTCACGTTGCCCCAGTTGTGGTCGTGATAGCCGACGCCGGTGACGGGAGTCGTCACGCCGTCGACGGTGTAGCTGCCGGTCACCGCGCCCTGCGGCACTGCGGGAAGCCACGCGAACTCGAGCTCGCGGTTCGCGCCGAAGAGCATGTGCCCGGTGCCGGGCCGCCACGGTCGGATCTGACCCGTGAGCGTCACGTCGACCGACACCTCGTCGGCCGTCGCCGTGATGCGGTACGTGTGCAGGTCGCCCTCGAATCGGTTATCGCCGAGCCGCACATCGGCACGGTCGGTCGCGGCAGCCCACGACTCTGCGGGCAGGTTCAGCAGCTTCTCGAACGAGCGGCCGTCGGGCAGGTCGAGGCTCAGGCGCAGCAGCGGCGACAGGGGCTGATTCGGGTTCACGACGTCCTTGTTCTGGAACACCACCACGAGCTTCGCCCCGTCGTCGAGATGCGCGTCGAAGTACCACCACTCGTAGGTGCCGGGCCGGTTGTCGGTGCGGGCGCCGTCCTCCCACGGGGCGATGGTCACCGGGTCGAGCCCGAAGCGCGCGTAGTCGGCTGGACCGTCAGCCGCGGATGCCGAGGTCGTGTCGCCGGCCATGGTGACTCCTTCGTCGGACGCGGATCACACTGTTGTTCGGATGCCCTCCTCACTGTGCTCCTCACGATGGTGTGCGTCCACCCGCAGTTCGTCGCCCGGCCGAAGAAGTTCGAAGCAAACTCCCGGATTGAGCGCGAGCGGCGGCTCTAAGCTGTTGCCGCAGCCTGGGTCGTGAGGGTCCGGGGGGTCGACGAAGACGCCGGCAGCCTCGTTGACCCCACGTACCGGGGCAGATCGTCTCGTATCACCTGCGTCGTCACGCCTGCTTCGAATCGGATGCCGCTTCACGCGCCGCCGCGGCGGCGCGCTCGACCCATCTCGGGGTCTCGCTGTAGCGCTGGAACGACACCAGCCGCCCCGCCGCGCTGTCGTCGATGAGTTGCGCGAGCCGTCGTTCACGCGTGGCCTCCTGCTTCGCGGAAAGCACCCAGTGGGTGACCTGGCGTCGGTAGGTCGCGGTCGCTGCGTTCCAGAATGCGGAGGCAGCGGCATCGGATGACAGGCGTGCAGCCGCCTCGGGTGGAAACTCGCTGTTCGGATTCTCGTGCGAGTACACGCCCGAGCGATCTTCGCGCCGCCGTTCGAAGGCGGCGACCCCCGCCGGGCGCATGCGGCCCTCGGCGGTGAGTCGCTCGACGAGGGCGATGTTGACGCTCGACCAGATGCTCGAGGGTTTGCGCGGCGTCCAGCGCTGACGTCGCGCATCGTCGTCGATGCGTTGCGACACCGAGTCGATCCATCCGAAGCACAATGCCTCGGGTACCGCCTGTTCCCAGGTCAGGCCGCCGTCGGGCACGTGCTTCTTGAACAGGCCCATCCACAGTTCAGTCTCGGTGGCGTGGTTGACCTCGAGCCAGGCGCGGAACTCGTCGGGCCCGGAGAAGAAGATGGCCGGCCGCTCGGGGGTGCCGCCCGGGGTGCCGATGCTCGTGGTCATGGCATGAGTCTGCCAGCGGCCACCGACCGAGCGACGCCATCCCTGAGGTGCACGGGCCGGATGCGGCGGGGGCCGCCGAGCGCTACGTTGACCCCGTCGAGTCAACGAATGGAGGCGTCATGTCGGATGCCGAGCTCGCGGACCTGCGAGAACGAGCAGCTCGCGGCGACCAGGACGCGGCCGCACAACTGGTGGAGCTGGCCGGTGAGCGGGGGGACGCGGCCGAACTGCGTCAGCTCGCCGAGAGTGGCCGCACCGATGCGATGGACGAGCTCGTTCAGCTCGCCGCAGAAACGGGCGACCTCGACGTGCTCCGACGACTCGCGGCGGGTGGCAGTCGCGATGCAACCGACGTGCTCGCCGAACTCGCCGAGGAGGATGCGACCGACGACGGTACCTGAGTGATCAAGCCGTTCCTCGGCGACCTGCTCGGGTGAGGATGGAGCCATGGACTTCATGGAGGTTCGCTTCGACCGCGCGCTACCGATCGACCGGGACGACGTCGAGGACGAGTTGAACGAGGCACTTGCCGGCCTGGGCGAGGTCAGCGGTGCCGGTTCCGGAGCGTTCGGCGCGCACCTCGATGTCGACATCGACCCCGCGGCAGCGCGGGACGAGGTGGTCGACCGCGTGCTGAGCGTGCTCAACGGGCTTGGACTGGCGGGGCTCGCTCGGATTCGCCCGGGTGACGGCACGGAGTGGTTTGAGGTCGGGGACAAGTAGCCGCGATGCAACCCGTGGCAACCGCTTGCCACCCGGGCGGAGGCGCACCGACACTTGGCTCAACCCGGGAACGGCCCGGGAGCCGGCGAGCGCTCCGTATCGGATGATCCGAGCAGCACGGGGAGCCGACCGGCTGCGGGTGTCCCGACACCCTGTTCAAAGGAGAACTGTTGATCAGAGCAGCTTCGCGTGGAATTCGACGGCGGGGCCTCGTGGGCCTCGCCGTGGCATTGCCACTCACGTTTGCAGTGGGAGTCGGCGCCGTCGCCGCCGCACCCCAACCCGGCACGGGAAACGAGGCCGCGGCCGCCGCGTCGGCCACGAACGAGGGCAACCATGGAAAGCCCCCGACACTCGAGGCGCGTGCCAAGGAGATCATCACGGTCAAGGGCCGGGAGTTCAAGGACCTGAACGCCAACGGCTCGCTCGACGTGTATGAGGACTGGCGCAAGCCGGTCGAGCAGCGCGTCGACGACCTCGTCGAGCAGATGACGCTCGAAGAGAAGGCCGGCCTCATGCTCATCGACACGGTGAACGCGGCCTGTGGGCCCGACGGCACACGAGGCACGGTGCCGGCCAACGGGCTCAACTTCATCAACAACCAGCAGATGCACCGGTTCATCTTCCGCAACGTGGTGACCAGCGATGACCAGGCCACGTGCACCGGCACGCCGAGGATCACGCCGGCAGAGGCCGCGACCTTCACCAACAGCATGCAGGAGCTGAGCGAGGTGACCCGTCTCGGAATCCCGGTGCTCTACAAGTCGAACGCGCGCAACCACATCGACGCCCAGGTGCGCGTCGGCATCAACGAGGCCCCCGGCGCCTTCTCGGCGTTCCCGAAGGAGGCCGGCATCGCGGCAGCCGCGCTCGGCGAGCAGGCCCTGGCCACGGGTGAGGCGACCGACGGCGACATGTCGGTCGTCGAGGAATTCGCCGAGGTCATGGGCGAGGAGTGGTCGTCGATCGGCCTCCGCGGCATGTACGGCTACATGGCCGACCTGTCGACCGAACCGCGCTGGTACCGCACGCACGAGACGTTCACCGAGGACGCCGATCTGGGTGCGAACATCATGGGCCAGCTCGTCAAGTCGCTGCAGGGCGAGGTCGGCAAGGACGGCAACTCCCTGAGCGCCGAGACCGACGTCGCGCTCACGATGAAGCACTTCCCCGGCGGCGGCCCGCAGGAGCTCGGCTTCGACCCGCACTACGCCTTCGGCAAGGCGCAGGTCTACCCCGGTGACGCCTTCGGGTACCACCTCAAGCCCTTCGAAGCGGCCATCGAGGCCGGTGTCTCGTCGATCATGCCGTACTACGGCGTGCCGGTCGACGTCACCTACGAGGGCGTGGACTACGACGAGGTCGGCATGGCCTTCTCCGACCAGATCGTCAACGGACTGCTGCGCGACCAGATGGGCTTCGCCGGCTACGTGAACTCCGACACGGGCATCATCAACGACCGTGCCTGGGGCCTCGAAGACGCGACCGTTCCCGAGCGTGTCGCAGCTGCGATCAACAGCGGGACCGACACGCTCTCCGGGTTCAACCGCGTGCAGACGATCATCGACCTCGTCGACCAGGACCTCGTGAGCGTTGAGCGCGTGGACCTCGCCGCCGAGCGACTGCTCGCCCCGCTGTTCGAGCTGGGCCTGTTCGAGGACCCGTACGTCGACCCCGCCGTCGCCACGGCCACGGTCGGCAGCGACGAGAACCGTGCGACCGCCGTCGACCTGCAGCGCAAGTCCACCGTCCTCCTGCAGAACCAGGAGGTCGAGGGTGACACCGTCCTCCCGCTCGAGGGCGGCGAGACCCTGTACGTGCTCGGCAACGTCGACGCCGACCAGGTCGCGGCCGCCGGCTACGACGTCATCGACGGCAACGACCCGGCCGAGTCGCGCACTGCTGCAGACGCCGACGTCGCGCTCGTCTCGATGACCGCGCGGAACGTGAACACCGGCTCCTACGTCAGCAACAGCACGACGTACGGTCTCAACCCCGAGCACATCAACCCGAGCGTCATCGAGGGCTTCGACGGCCTCGACGGGCAGAGCCTGTACGGCGAGTCGGACCGGTGCGTCATCACCCCCGGCACCTCGTGCACCGACAACCGGCTGGGCTTCGGTGGTTCCTTCCCGTGGGAGACGAGCATCCTCGACTTCACCGGCATGAAGGACGCCGAGTCGTGGGAGGTCACTCCCTCACTCGACCGGGTGAACGAGGTCATGGCCGAGGTCGGTGCCGAGAACACCGTTCTCGACATCTACTTCCGCCAGCCGTTCGTGCTCGACGAGGCCAGCGGCCTGCGTGACGCCGGTGCGATCCTCGCCAACTTCGGCAACAGCACTGCGGCGCTCATGGATGTCGTGTCGGGTGAGTTCAACCCGCAGGGCAAGTTGCCGTTCGCGCTGGCCGGCACCCGCGATGCGATCATCGAGCAGCACAGCGACACGCCGGGCTACGACGAGACCGAAGACGGGGCACTTTACCCCTACGGCTTCGGCCTCAGCTACGAGGAGTGACGCTGCTCTTCCAATGAGACGGCGGGCCACCGGACGGTGGCCCGCCGTTTCGCATTGATGCCGTCGACGTACCATCGAGACGGCGAAACCGAGGAGGGGCCATGACACGATTCGCGATCGACGCGCTCACGGCGCTGCGACTGGTGCGTGACGATATCAGGGTGCCCGAGGGTCACCGACTCGTCGCGCCCAACGTGCTGCGTTCGCGGGTGCTCTCCTCCCTCTACCGAGAGGTACGAGACGGAAGGTTGAGCCGCGAAGACGCCCGTGAGCAGCTGGAGAGGCTCACGACGTTGCGCGTCCGACTTCTGGGTGACCGGGTCTCGCGCGCGGTCGCATGGAAGATCGCCGAGCAACTCGACTGGGATGACACGACGAATGCCGAGTTCGTCGCGGTGGCTGAATTGCAGGCCGACGTCTTCGTGACCCTCGACGCGGACCTCGCTCGCCAGGTGGACGGCATCGTCACGATCGCGCCGTTCGAAGCCCTGCTCAGTCCGTGAGGAGCCGCACGCGCGTCTCCGGTCGGGTGGTCGGTACACGAGGGGGCGGGTAGTCTGTAGGGGCGGGTCGGTCGCGCGCCCTCCGAGGGGCACGGCGACCCGGGCGGGCGACCTACGCACCAGAGCCCGAACGGAGCGGTTCACCGATGTCCTGGGATGATGATTTCTCCGCCGATGAGTTCGGCGAAGGTCGTCGCGCGCGGGCGACCGGGCGGGCCGCGGGCTGGCAGTTCGTTCGCCGCGTCGCCGCCTATGCGGGCCTGGTGGTCGGTGTCATCGCACTGATCGTCGGCGTGGTCGTCGGGGTGAACTTCGCAGGGGTCGCCACGAGCCCCGACGGATTCGGGTCACCGGTCGCCGATGGGCCGAGAGTGGCGCTCCCGCCGGTGGTGCAGCCGATCGAACCGACGCAGCAGGCGAACCCAGGCGACCAACTCGAGGCGACGCAGGAGGAGCCGGCCGAGGTATCCGAGTCGACGGTGGTGCCGTTGCCGCAGGTCGATCCAGCATGGACCGCGGCCATGTCCGAAGCCACCGGCATCCCGACGCGCGCCTTGTCGGCATATGCGCTCGCGCACGTCGCGATCGCCGAGGATGAGCCGACGTGCGGTGTCGACTGGACCACGATCGCGGCCATCGGATCGATCGAGTCCGACCACGGGTTCCACGCCGACTCCGTGCTCGGCGACGACGGGTACCCGACGCCGGCGATCATCGGTCGGGCGCTCGACGGCGACGGGGTTGCCACGATCAGGGACACCGACGGTGGTGTCCTCGACGGTGATTCCACCTGGGACCGAGCGGTCGGACCGATGCAGTTCATCCCCTCGACGTGGGACCGGTGGGGGACCGACGCGAACGACGACGGGGTCGCCGACCCGAATCAGATCGACGATGCGGCTCAGGCCGCGGCGCAGTACCTGTGCGCGTCGGGATCGATGACGACCCCTGAAGGCTGGCGAGCCGCGATCTACTCGTACAATCACGACAACGACTACGTCGACAAGGTCGCGTCCGTCGCGATCGAGTACGCGGCGGCAGCCGGATAGCCGCACGCCCCACGACGCACGCCGAACACGGCTCGTCTTCGCCTGCAAGCGGGAAAACGCTTACTTCGACTGCCCGTGACGAGCCCATGCACACGCCGGCATGCATCAGGTGCGCCGTGATCCGGCGGTGAACTCGAACGCTCGTGGCGCACTGCCAGCGCTTCCAGTTCCGGAGAGCGCCATCCGGTTCATTCGCATCGTTTCGTCTCGAATATTGCAGCTTACGCCGAACGATTGGCACAACTTCGCACACTGCGCAGGGACGAATGGCGTGCGCCGCAGTATTGACGCTTCAAGTCGCCGTCCGATAGACAGAACGCAAGCGCCGACCCGACTCCACCTGGAGCGAGTCGGTGCCCCGTCGGAGTGACCACTCTCTGCATGACTCCACACGTATGACTCCGGCTCGACTGCACGACAGCG
Source organism: Agromyces humatus (assembly GCF_021228295.1). Lineage (GTDB taxonomy): Bacteria > Actinomycetota > Actinomycetes > Actinomycetales > Microbacteriaceae > Agromyces > Agromyces humatus. Next base: position 294,459 of record NZ_JAJQPD010000005.1, on the reverse strand, counting down.
CCACCGCAACGAGGAGGAAATGCCCGATGTACACGATGAAACGAAGAAGAGTCATAGGGGGCTCGGCGGCGTTCGCCGCGCTCCTGGGGCTCGTTCTGACCTCGATGACGCCGATGGGACCGGCTGCCGGTTCCGAATCGGAGCCCGAGCTCGCGCGGAACGCCGATGAGGCGGTCAGCGTCGTCGAGGTGAACCTCGCGGATCACACGGAGCTCGACAAGCTGGTCGACACGGGAGTGGATCTCGATCACGCCGCCCACCTGAACGCCGATGGGACCATCACCGCCCATGCGGTGATCAGCGCCGGCGAGGCCGACGCCCTGCGGGCGCGCGGGTTCGCGGTCGGCGACACCCTGCACGACGAGGATGACACCGAAGCCGTGCTCGCGGAGCGCGACGCGACCATCGCGGCCGCGGTCGAGGAGAACGAGGAGTTCGCCGCCGCTGCGGACGCGGCCGCGGTCTCCGACGTCAAGATCATCCGCGCCGACTACTACACCTCCTTCGGGGTGGGGTACCTCTCGGTCGAGGCCAAGTGGGCCGACGGGCAGACCAACTCCGCCCAGCTGACCGTGCAGCGCGACAGCGGAGCGGGTACGGCGATCGGCAGTGGCGGCAGCCAGAACATCAGCCGCTTCGTCGACGCGAGCGTGTACCTCTACCACCGAGGTGCCGCGGTCGTCGAGACCCGGCCCGACACGATCCAGATCACGAGCCCGACCGGCGACGTCGCCACCGCCAAGGTGAACGACTGGCTGCCGATCGAGGGCGACGCCACGTGGGGTCCGAACTACCAGACCGACTTCATCACGTCGTACCTCACGCCGACCGAGCTCTACGACCGGGTCAAGGCCCTTGCGGCCGAGTTCCCCGGGATCTCGGAGATCGTCGAACTGCCGAACGAGACCAACGGATACCGGCGCAACGCGCAGGCCGTGCTCGGCACCGCCAACGCGAGCCGCGTCGCGGTCGACTCGGTCGCCTGGGGGCACGAGGGGGGCAACGACGTCAGCGTCGCGCTGACCTCGCCCGGCGTCGCGGACGCACCGCTCTCGGTCGCCGTCGACGGCCCGAGCGTCACGGTGTCACTGGCGACGAACGCCAGCGGCGCAGTCACGAGCACCGCGGCACAGGTGGTCGCCGCGATCAACGCCTCGCCCGCGGCATCCGCATTGATCGTCGCGTACACGTACCGCGGGAACGCCGGCGCGGGCGTCGTCGCGCCGACGTCGGCCGCGCTCAGTGACGGTCTGTCGGCGCCGGAGACGGTTTCGCGCGACCCGCACCCGGTATACGCGATCCGCATCGGCAAGACGCGCGACGGCTCGAAGCCCGGCGTGCTCGCGTACGCCCAGGAGCACGCCCGTGAATGGGTGCCGCCGCTCGTGGCGGTCGAGTCCGCGGAGCGCCTGCTGCGCAACTACGCGCAGGATGCCGACACGAAGCGACTGGTCAACAACCTGGACATCTGGATCGTCCCGTCGGTCAACCCCGACGGCGGCCACTTCTCGTTCTACGACTTCGCGTCGCAGCGCAAGAACATGACCAACCACTGCGAGCGCAGCGGCAACGCCGACTTCCTCGCACGGACGAGCTGGGGTGTCGACAACAACCGCAACTACGACACCTACAGCCTGTTCGACGGGTACAACGGGGCATCATCGTCATGCACGAGCGGCACGTACGCGGGCCCGGCCGAGCTCAGTGAGCCCGAGAGCGCGAACATCGACTGGATCGCGGGGGCCAACCCCAACATCAAGTTCGCGATGAACCTGCACAGCTCGGGCAACTACTTCATGTGGTCGCCCGGCGCGTACATCACGCCCGGTCGCATCTCGACACCGCGCCCGACGCTCGAAGAGGAGTCCTACTTCTGGGGCGCCTCATCGAGGATCCTCACCGAGATCAAGCGGTACCGCGGCATGTCGGTGACCCCGGCACGCACGGGCCCGATCTCGGATGTGCTGTACTCCGCCGCCGGCAACTCCGGCGACATGCTCTGGTACAAGCACGGGATCTACGCGTGGAACTTCGAGGTCGGCACCCAGTTCCAGCCGCCGTTCGAGAATGAGGACCCGACGGGCGCATCGGCGCACGCCGAGTCGCAGGAGTTCGCCAACGGGCTCATCGAGCTCATGCGGGTGGCGTACGACTTCGACAAGGACTCGCAGCGCCCGACGAGCTCGGTGAAGGCGTCCGCGAGCTCCGAGGCCGGCATGGTCGACGTGACGTTCGACGTCTCCGAGTCGGCGGCGGTGTTCTACACCCTCGACGGGTCCAAGCCCACGTACGAGTCGGCCCTCTACGGCACCGCCGGGCTCCGGGAGGGCGCCGAAGTGGTCACCGTGCCGGCCGGCACGACGCTGAACTGGTTCTCGGTCGACTCGGCGGGCAACGTCGAGAAGAACTACCGTCCCGATGGGAACGGGAAGAACCACAACTCGACGACGGTGATGGCCCCCCGCTGATCCGACGTCGATGAGGGCGGCGGCCGCGGCGATCCCCTGTGGATGCCGCGGCCGCTGCAGCGGGTTTCTCGCTCGAAGCGCCGGAGGGAGGGCGGTTCCTCATCCGTTCCCGTCTGATGACAGCTGACCCCGTGGATCGGCCGGCGGGTCCGTCGCCCCAAGCGGCGACGGACCGCCGGCCGTACCATGGCAGTGTCACGCCCGATCGCTCATCGCTCGACGGGAGGCGCCATGATCGAAGTCCGCGTCCTCGGGATCGCGCTCGACCCTGCCGGGCAGCACATCGTGCTGCTGAAACCGATCGGCCAGGACGAGGGCGCGGGGCGTGTGCTCCCGATCTGGATCGGCGGGCAGGAGGCGACGTCCATTCTGATCGCGGTCGAGGGCGAGCACGCGCCGCGTCCGCTGTCGCATGACCTCATCACGACCCTGTTCGGCGCGGTCGGCGCCAAAGTCGATCGGGTCGAGGTGACCCGAATCGACGACGGAACCTTCTACGCCGAGCTCACCCTCACCACGCCCACCGGGCCGCAGGTGCTCGACGCCCGGCCGTCCGACGCCGTCGCACTCGCCGTGCGGGCCGACGCCCCGATCTTCGTCGCCGACGAGGTGCTCGACGACGCGGGCATCCCCGCCGAGATGGCCGACCTGCGCGACGATGAAGAGAAGGTCGACGAGTTCAAGCACTTCCTCGACGACGTCGACCCCGAGGACTTCCAGGGCTGAAGCCGTCGTGAGCACCGCGCGTGACGAATCAGTCGCGGCCGATGCGGCTGAGGGCTAGCGTTGAGGCGTGTCCGTCACACGAACCGACGCACGGGCCGCTCACGCCGTCGGCGTGGAGCGTCTGCTCGAGAGCTATCGGGCAGTTCCCCCGACGGCGCCGGTTCGACTCGCCAAGCCGACGTCGAACCTGTTCCGAACTCGCGCGTCGACAGGCGCCGCAGGCCTCGACACGTCGGGGCTGTCGCACGTCATCGCTGTCGACCCCGAGGCTCGCACGGCCGACGTGGCCGGCATGTGCACCTACGAGGACCTCGTCGCCGCGACGCTGCCCCATGGGTTGGCGCCGCTGGTCGTGCCGCAGCTGAAGACCATCACCCTCGGCGGCGCCGTGACCGGCCTCGGCATCGAGTCGACCTCGTTCCGCAACGGGCTGCCGCACGAATCGGTGCTCGAGATGGACATCCTCACCGGCGCCGGCGAGGTGCTCACCGTCTCGCGGGACGAGCGGAGCGAGCACGCCGACCTGTTCCGAGCCTTCCCCAACTCGTATGGGACGCTCGGCTACGCGGTGCGCCTGCGCATCGAACTCGAGCCGGTCGAGCCGTTCGTCGAGCTCACGCACCTGCGGTTCCATGCGGTCACCGACCTCGTCGCCGCGATGGGTCGCATCATCGAGACCGGCCGCGTCGACGGAGTGACCGTCGACTACCTCGACGGCGTGGTCTTCAGCGCCGACGAGAGCTATCTGTGCGTCGGCACGCAGACTGCCGAGCCGGGCCCCGTCAGCGACTACACCGGCCAGCGCATCTTCTACCGTTCGATCCAGCACGATGACCCCGAGCAGCACGACCGCGTCACCATCCACGACTACCTGTGGAGGTGGGACACGGACTGGTTCTGGTGTTCGAAAGCGTTCGGGGCGCAGCATCCGCTCGTTCGTCGGTTCTGGCCGCGACGTTACCGGCGCAGCAGCGCCTACTCGACGCTCATGCGATTCGAACGGCGATTCGACATCGGCGATCGCCTCGAGAAGCTCAAAGGGCGCCCACCCCGCGAACGCGTGATCCAAGACGTCGAGGTGCCGATCGAGCGGTGCGCCGAATTCGTCGACTGGTTCCTCCAGAACGTGCCGATCGAGCCGATCTGGTTGTGCCCGCTGCGCCTTCGTGACGACGATCGCTGGCCACTGTATCCGTTGAAGCCGAACCGCACCTACGTCAACGTCGGCTTCTGGTCGACCGTGCCGGTCGGGGCGACCGAGGGCGAGACGAACCGGCTGATCGAACGCAAGGTCAGCGAGCTCGACGGGCACAAGTCGCTGTACTCCGACGCGTACTACTCGCGTGACGAGTTCGACGAACTCTACGGCGCACCGACCTATCGGTCTGCGAAAGCGCGCTACGACCCCGATTCACGGCTCCTCGACCTCTATGCGAAGGCGGTGCAACGACGATGACGTCGATCAAGGGGCAGGCTCCCGACACGGCGCAGGCGCCGGAAGATCCGACGAAGACGGATGTCCCGGCCGCGAGCGAGGCCGGCGGAAAGCTCACCCTCGCCGAGATCCTCGAGCTCTTCGCAGGCGGCCGGCTGCCCCTGCGGTTCACCGCGTACGACGGAAGTTCGGCCGGGCCGCCCGATGCCGCGCTCGGCATCGAGCTGAAGACGCCGCGGGGAACGACCTACCTCGCCACCGGCCGCGGCGACCTCGGCCTGGCGCGCGCTTACATCGCCGGTGATCTCGAGATCCATGGCGTGCACCCCGGCGACCCCTACGAGTTGCTCAAGGCGCTCGCCGACGAACTGGTCTTCAGGATGCCGCCACCGCGCGCGATGGCGCACATCGTCCGGTCGATCGGGGTCGAGCACCTGCGGCCGATCGCGCCGCCGCCGCAGGAGGTGCCGCCGCGGTGGCGTCGCGTCGCCGAGGGGCTGCGGCACAGCAAGTCGCGTGACGCCGAGGCGATCCACCACCACTACGACGTCTCGAACACGTTCTACGAGTGGGTGCTCGGGCCGTCGATGACGTACACCTGTGCGTGCTACCCGCGCCCCGATGCATCGCTCGACGAGGCACAGGAGAACAAGTACCGACTGGTCTTCGAGAAGCTGCGGCTGAAGCCCGGCGACCGCTTGCTCGACGTCGGGTGCGGCTGGGGCGGCATGGTGCGGTACGCTGCCCGGCGCGGCGTGCGGGCCATCGGCGTGACCCTGTCGCGCGAGCAGACCTCGTGGGCGCAGCACGCCATCGCCGAGGAGGGCTTGGCCGACCTGGCCGAGGTGCGCTTCGGCGACTACCGCGACATCCGCGATGACGGCTTCGACGCGGTGTCGTCGATCGGGCTGCTCGAGCACATCGGCGTTCGCAACTATCCGTCGTACTTCCGGTTCCTGCAGTCGAGGTTGCGCGCCGGCGGGCTGCTGCTCAACCACTGCATCACCCGCCCCGACAACCGGTCCGAACCCTCGACCCGCGGATTCATCGACCGGTACGTCTTCCCCGACGGCGAGCTCACCGGCTCGGGCCGCATCATCCGCGAGGCGCAGGACGTGGGACTCGAGGTGCTGCACGAGGAGAACCTGCGCCCGCACTACGCGTTGACGTTGCGCGACTGGTGCGCCAACCTCGTCGAGCACTGGGAAGATGCCGTCGCCGAGGTCGGGCTTCCCACCGCGAAGGTATGGGGTCTGTACATGGCCGGATCACGGCTCGCCTTCGAGACCGGCGGGATCCAGTTGCACCAGGTGCTGGCCGTCAACCCCGACGACCGCGGCGATGTCGGCGACCTGCCGTTGCGGCCGTGGTGGACTCCCTGAACCTGCCCGACCCACCCGCTCCCGCGCGCGGCGCTGGCCGCGGCATCCGTTCGCCGGGAAGAATGGCCGACATGGATGCCGCGATCCCAGCCCTGACCGAGATGCCGAAGCCGAAGTTCGTGATGTCGGCCGAGGGCCGCCGCATCGCGACCTATTCGTGGGGCGACGACGTCGCACCGACGGTGCTGTGCGTGCACGGGTTCGCGTCGAGCTGCCGAGACAACTGGGTGAACACGGGGTGGGTGCGCGACCTCACCCGCGCCGGGTACCGCGTGCTCGGCGTCGACCAGCTCGGCCACGGCGCGAGCGACAAGCCCTACGACGCGGCCGAGTACGCCATGGACGCGCTCGTCGCCGACCTCATCACGGTGCTCGACACGTACCTGCTCGACCGGGTGCTCTACGCCGGGTACTCGCTGGGCGCGCGCGTCGGCTGGCAGCTCGCGGTACAGGCCCCCGAGCATGTCGAGCGGGCCGTACTCGGCGGCATCCCCGACGGGCGTCCGCTCGCCCGCCTGCAGATCGAGCAGGCGCGCGCGTACGCCGAGCAGGGCACGCCCGTCGGCGACCAGGTGACGCGCAACTACGTGACGCTCGCCGAACGGGTCGACGGGAACGACCTGCGAGCGGTCGTCGCGCTCGCCGAGGGCATGCGAACGGCTGACGCCGATCCCGACCCGGCGCGTCCGCCACGCCAGCCGATCCTGTTCGCCACCGGCAGCGACGACGCAATCCTCGAACAGTCGAGGGCCTTGGCCGCTGCCACGCCGGGCGGCACGTTCGTCGAGCTGCCCGGTCGCCACCACTTCAATGCGCCGGGCTCGCGGGTGTTCCGGCAGGCGGCGGTGGAGTTCTTCGCGCAGGGCGCGTAGGGCCGCCGGCCGCGTGCGGCTGTGTCTCATGGGGCACCGTGAAAGCGGCCGAGACCCAGATGCGCATCACGCACCCCCGGACGCGGGTGCCGATGCGCGCGCAGCGACGAGCTCCTCTACAGCGTCGACGAAGCCCGCCGCGCCGGGGGAGGCGGCGATCTCCTCGCCGATGCGGGATGAGGCGTCACGGAATCGCGGGTTCGCGAGCACGTCGCTCACCGCCGCTCGGATCGCCTCGCGGGTCGGATGCCCCGTCTTGAGGTTCACCCCGACACCCGACCACGCCACTCGCGCGGAGGTCTCGAGCTTGTCCTCGGTGTCGCCTGCCACGACGATGGGCACGCCGTGTCGCATCGCCTCGTGGAGACCGCCGTAGCCGCCGTTCGTGACGAACGCAGACACCTTGGGCATGAGTTCGGCATGCGGGAGGAACTCCGCGACGCGCGCGTTCGCAGGCAGAGGCGGAAGATCCCCGATCGGGCGGCCATCGGTTCGGCCGGTCGCCACGACGACGAGTACCGGCTCGTCGGCCAGCGCTTCGAGGGTCGGGCCGACCAGCTCACCGAAGTCGGTATTCGCGACGGTGCCCTGCGACACGTGCACGACCGGGCGTGATCCGTCGAGTTCGCTCCACCACTCGGGCGGTCGCCAGTCGGGCCGTGCGGGAACGCTCAACGGACCGAAGAAGCGCACCACCGACGGCAGGTCGGAGCGCGGGTACTCGAACGCCGGGACCGTGAACTGCCCGAGCAGGTCGATCATGCCGTCTCGGAGCATGTAGTCGGTGAAGAACGTGCTGCCCAGCCCCGGGAGCCCGAATGACCGGTAGAACTCATCGATCTGGCGCTGCACGCGGGCCAGGATCACCTTGCGCGCCGTCCACGACATCATGCGGTGCTGCAACCTGCCGATGGCGCCTCGCTTCGGTGTCGCCCCCAGCCCGAAGGGCGGGGTGTCGACGCTCGAGACCATGAGCGGGAAGATCCCGCACGTGGCGAGCACCGGACGCGCCGGGAGCGAATTGAGCAGCGACATCGCGAGGAAGCTCGGGTCGCCGGTGACGGCGTCGACGGGCTCTGCGTCGAGGGCCTCGCACAACGCCTGGAATTGCGGAGGGGTCGGCTCGATGAAGGTGCGGTAGATGCCGTCATTCAGGGCCTTCACGCCCCGCGCGTTTCCCTTGAGGTCGATCGAGTCGAGCACGTCCCCCTCTGGTGGGAGGGCGATGGCGGTCGCACCGGTCGCGTCGACGCGATCGGCGAAGCGTGCGCCGGTGAGCACGCGCACCCGCCATCCCTTGTCGACGAACCCCTTCGCCACGGTCAGCACTGGGCCGACGTGCGATTCCGTGGGATTGATGCAAACGAGAATCGAGGACATGACGCCTCCGCTCTTCCGGATGATTATTTCAATATGGTATCCTCATATCTAATATGGGTCAAGGGACGAAGAGCCGTGGAGCGACCGCTCGAGACAAGCGCTCCTACGATGCGAGCGGGCGACGCCGCCGCGCAGAAGAGCGTCGAGCGGCCGTGATCGACGCGGCGGCCTCGGTCTTCGCCGCACAGGGCTTCGACGGAACGACGATCGCCGACATCGCCACGGCCGCGGGCGTCTCGGTGCCCTACTTCCAGAAGTTCGGCACGAAGGCCGACCTGTTCGTCCTGGCCATCGAGCGTGTCACCGTCGGTCCACAACAGCGCACGGTCGACCGAGCGCGAGACGAGCTCGAGACGACGGCGATGAACCTGACCCGCGACGAGTTCCTCACGAGCATCGCGACGCTGACCACCGAGTGGAACGAGCGCTCGTATGGCATGTGGCGTGCGTGGGCGAACACCGACGACCCAGAACTCCGCGCGCGCTGGGAGGCCCAGATGGCCGACATCCGTGCCGAATGGGCCCGGTATCTCGCATTCTTCGACGACCGCGGCTGGTGGCGTGCCGATGTGCCTCGCGACGAGCAGGTCGCCGCCGTGTGGCTGCTCACGATGGCCGAGACCTATGAGCGCATGAAGGTCGTCGCGGGCCTCTCGAGCGATGAGTACACCGCATGGCTGCGCCGCGCGATGGTGGCCGTGCTCGTCGGACCTGAATCGGGTTGAGCGGCAGCTGCGTCGTCGGCGCTGAAGCCGGCGCCCCTACTCCTCCAACCCCCAGAACGCGCCCTTCAGGCCGACCTGCGCGAAGTACGCCTTCGCCTCCGACGGCTCACGCCGCACGTAGGGGGAGTCGAGCCGGCCCTCGTACCAGTGGGCCGCGAGTCGCCAGAGCGTCGCGAGATCGAAGACCGACCCTCGCTCGTTGCCCGTGGCGGCGAGCCAGTCGTCGACGCATTTCTCAGTGCAGAAGATGCGCTGGTTCGAGCACGTGTGCACCACGTCGTCCCACGAGTGGGCCGCTGGAACGAGGAAGTGCGCGACCTCGTCACCCGCAGGCGGCTCGGCGGTGCCGACGACATACGCGTGAGGAGTGCCGCACGCCGCACACGTCGTCGCGACGAGCACCTCGTGCTCGCCCGGCACGAGGTGGGGGATCGCGAACGCGTCCCATGCGCACCCGCCCCACCAGAGGGTGTGCGTGCCCTTCACCGAGAAGTGCAGGTCGATGCTCGCGAACGGGTGCGCCATGATGATGCGGCCGTCGTCGTCGAGCACCACGTGACGGGTTTCCGCAAGCGTGGTGAGCGCGTGCTCGACCTCTGCGGGCGACAGGCGGGTCGCTGCCTCGATGGCGGGACGAGAGGGCGGATGTCCCTGCTCGGCGTAGCTTCGATAGACCTCGACCCGAACCCGCTCGATGTCCGTCTGCGCTCGTTCGCTCACCTCAGCGTCCATGGGTGAAGGCTACGCCGATGAGTCGCGGTACGTTCGAGGTATGTCCCCGACGGCGAGTGAGCGCGACGACGAAGTCGACCTGCTCATCGACGCGTGGTCGCGCCGCCTTCCCGACGTCGACCTGACGCCGCTCGACGTCATGTCGCGACTGCGGCGCGCCGCGAACCGGCTCGCGCGACTGCGCGCCGACGCCTTCAAGTCGGCCGGACTCGCGGCATGGGAGTTCGACGTGCTCGCGGCACTGCGGCGCGAGGAGCCGCCACACGAACTGAATCCCGCGCAGCTGATCGAGGCCACGATGATCGGCAGCGCGGCCATGACCAATCGTCTCGACAACCTGTCGCGGCGCGGGTTCGTCGACCGGCGACCCAATCCCCGCGACGGTCGCAGCGTGCTCGTACGGCTCACGTCCGAGGGCGCCACGCACGTCGATGATGCGATGCGACAGCTCGCGGCACGCGAGGGCAACGAACTGCGCGGCCTGTCCCGCGAGGACCAGGCGACGCTCGTCCGGTTGCTGCGTCGCCTCGTGCAGGATCCCGACTAGCCGAGGCGATGTCCCCGACACGCGTCTTCCCGAGTCGCCGCACCGTGTGGTCGGGGCGAATGAATTGGAGTCGGTGGCGGGTGGGACCAGTCGCGCTCTGCTTGACGCAACCCGGAGGTCGTCTGAAACCCGGTTTCCCGCTCTTACCTCGCGACTGACCGATTCTCGTTCGACCCTTCAACGATAGCGGCGCCGCGCGCGCCGCGGGAGGTCCTCTTCGAGAACGACATGGAGTTCGCCGACGGTGCAGATCAGCGCCGACCCCGCGTCGGTCGGGTCGGCGAGCTCGCGCGACGGTACCTGACGGCGTCGTCGTCGGCCGGCTCACGCCGGCCGAGCCGAACCGCGGCCGAATCGTCGCACTACGGCTCGATGGCGCCGCCCGCGGGGCCTGTGTCGAAGGGCTCGACGCCGGGTTCGAAGTGCTGCTGGAACTCGCGTGTGGCACCGAACGGCGACGGTTGCCAGTCGGCTCGCAGCTGGTCGGCCCATTCCGCGAAGCGGGCATCGCCGGTGATGCGTGCGAGCGTGTCGAGTTGCCAGATGACGATGAGGTGGTAGCGGTCGCTCTGCCAACGCGGGCGATGGCAGTACTCGGCCTGAACGCAGTAGAACGAGATACCGCCCTCGACTCGCGCGACGGGCAGCATGCGTTCGAGCACACTGGTCGCACTACCGTCGAAATAGCGCCTGGCCTCTGCGTCGCCCGTGTAGCGCCAGTAGTCGTAGACGCCGAACATGGCGAAGACATGCGTGTTCAGCACGAGCAGCGGCGGCTGGTTTCCGGCGAACGCCTCGAAGTAGAGATGATCGTCGATGACCAGGGTGCCCCACGGCGAGCCCGTCGTGTGCTCTTGGGCGAAGCTCGCCCAAGTACGATCGGCCGCCTCGGACCAGCGGGCATCGCCGGTCGTCTCGGCGAGTCGGGTGAACAGCGACAGGGCCTCACCCTGCGCCATCGCCGACCACCACGGCGTGGTGAGGGTGCGATCGACATACGTCCAGGGGAATCGGTACGGATACCACCACGCGCCGTCGTGCTCGACGCGGATCTCGGTGAGCCGTTCGGCGTGGCGCAGGGCACGTGCGAGCCACATCGGCTCGCCGGTGCGCTCGTACTCGATGAGCGCCGAGAGGCCGTACTGCGCGTAGACGACGGGGTGGTCGGCGCGCACGCCGTTGTCGAGGCGCAGGTAGATGCGCAGCCCGGTCGCATCGATGCCGAGGCTGGGGTCGTTGACGTTCGCGGGCGGCCGGTCGAAGTACGGCGGCTCGACGCCGTCGGCGAGCGTCATGCCGGATACGGTCCAGCTGTCGATGGGCTCGTCGGTCACGGGGTAGATGCACCGAGCCCCCGACGCGGCCGTGTCGGAGACCGCTGCGACACCGCCGAGCACCACGAGACTCGAGGCACCGACGGCATTGATGACATCGCTGACCGGAGGGTGCACGCAGCTGCGGAGCGTCACGTTGAGCGGTGCGCCGAGCTGCCCGGCGAGCGCGGCGCCCGCAATGGCGTCGGGGAAATCGACACCGGTGGCGAGGAACGTGCTCGTCGCCGAACCGGCACCGAAGTACGCGCCGTTGATGATCGCCGCCGTGTCGTAGCGGGTGGCGCCGCCGTACCGCGTCACGGAGTACCCGCGGGCCGTGAGCTGTGCGTGGATGCCGTCGCTGACGGCGCCGGTGCCGCCGGCGATCGAGATCGACGACACGCCGAGGCGCTCGAGTTCGGCGAGCGTCGCCGCGCTCACGGTCGGCCTCGTTCCATCGACCAGCATGACCGGCGCATTGCGCGCCCCCGCCGCCCCGGTGGCGGCGAGCGCGTCGGGGAAGGCCCGACCGGTCGCGACGATGGCATGGTCGGCGGTGGTGAACGCCGACCTCGTGATGGCCAGCCCGGTGGTGTAGCGGTCCCGTCCGGCGAGGCGGGTGGTCGGGGCGATGCCGTTCAGGGCGTTCTGCACACCGGCGCCGATCGCGCCGGTTCCGCCGATGAGCGAGATACGTGCGGGGTCGAGGCGCTGCAGCTCTTCGAACACGACCGCGGGCAGTCGCGTGGGATGCGTCAGCAGCAGAGGTCCACCGGCGAGCGCGGCAGCAGAGGCGGCCGCGAGCGCGTCGGGGAAGTCGGCACCCGACGCGACGAACACCACGGGCACGCCGGGCGAGTGTCGCTGCGACACGGCGACGGCCGTTTCATAGCGCGACGCCCCGCCCAGCCTGGTGACGCCATCGGGGATCGGTTCGACGTCTGCCAGCATCGCGGCACTCGCCGTGGCCGGTGCCGCAGCGGTGGCGCTCGTCGGCATGGCGGCCGTCGGCGCTGCGAGGGCGAGGGCGAGCGCCAGCCCGGAAACGATGGTCGCACGCGGTGCGCGGAGTCGCATATCGGAACCCTTCGTCGGGCGAAACGCGCGATCGCACGCGCATTGGCCCGAGCCTACCCATTCGGCCGGCCGATGGGCAGGGCTCCGCACGGCACGCCGCACCTGCTCCCTGCCCGAGCCGGCATCACCCGCAGCGTGAGACGGCTACGGCGCCATCCAGTCGGACCCGGTGCTCGTGAACGGGGCCGCCGTGGCGGGCGACCAGTCGGCCCGCAACTGTTCGGCCCAGGTCGAGAAGCGGGCGTCGCCCGTGATACGGGCGACCGTGTCGAACTGCCACGAGTGGATGACGTGGTACTTCTCGCTCTGCCAACGCGGTATCTGGCAGTAGTCGGCCTGAACGCAGTAGTACGACACGCCTCCCTCGACCCGGATGAGGGGCACCATGCGGTTCGCGACCGTCGTCACCGCGCCGTCGATGTAGCGGGCGACCTCGGCGTTGCCCGTGTGCCGCCAGTAGTCGTAGAGGCCGAACGTCGCGAAGAGATGGCCGTTCAGCACCAGCAACGGAATCTGCTTGCCGGCGAACTCCTCGAAGTAGAGGTGACGATCGATCACGAGCGACGACCAGGGGGCGGTCGTCGAGTGGGGCTGGGCGAAGCTCTGCCACGTGCGGTCGGCCGCGACATCCCACTTCGACTGACCGGTGGCCTCGGCGAGCCGAACGAACAGCGACAGTGCCTCTCCTTGAGCCATGCCCGAATACCAGGGCGGGGTCATCGTGCGCTGCAGGTAGGTCCACGGGTGCTTGTAGGGGAACCACCACGCACCGCTGCGTTCGACGTGGATGTCGATGAGCCGCTGGCCGTGCCGGATGGCCCGCTCGAGCCAGAGCGAGTCGCCCGTGCGTTCGTGCTCGAGCAGCGCCGAGATGGCGTACTGGGCGTAGGCGACGGGGTGATCGGAACGGGTGCCGGTGTCGCGGCGCAGATAGATGAGCAACCCGGTCGAGTCGAGGCGGATCGAGGGGTCGTGCACGTCGACCGGTGGGCGGTCGGAATATGGGGCGGCGACGTCGGCTCGCAGCGTCACCCCCGAGACGGTCCAGTCGTCGAGCGGCTCCCCGGTGACGGGGTAGACGCATCTCGCATTGGCGGCCGCCGCGTTCGAGACGATCGCGGTGCCGCCCATGACGGCGCGACTGGGCGCCCCCAGTTCGGTGATCGCATCGCTCACCGCGTGGTCGGCGCAGTTGCGCGGTGTCAGATAGAGCGGTGCGGCGAGATGGCCTGCCAGCGCGCCTGCGGCGAGCGCGTCGGGAAAGTCGAGGCCCGTCGCGAGGAACGACGTCGTCGCCGAGTTCGCCGGGAAGTAGGCCCGGTTGATGAGCGCGGCGGTGTCGAAACGGGACGCGCCGCCGTGGCGGGTCACCTGGAATCCCGAGTTCGCGAGCTGCGACTGGATGCCGCGACTGACGACTCCCGTGCCGCCGGCGATCGAGACCGAGGACACCCCGAGTTGCGTGAGCGCGGTGAGCGTCGCCGCGGGCACGGTGCTCTTCGCACCGTCGACCAGGATCACCGGGGCCTGGCGCGCTCCGGCCGCACCGGTGGCGGCGAGGGCATCGGGGAACGATCGGCCGGTGGCGATGATCGCGTGGTCGGCGCCGCCGGTGAACGTCGAACGCACGACTCCGAGTCCGGTCGCGTAGCGGTCGCGCCCGGAGATGCGGCTGGTGGGTGCGACGCCGTGCAACGTCGCCACGACGCCGGCGCTCACGACGCCTGCGCCGCCGACAACGACGATGCGACCGGGTTTCAAGCGCCCGAGTTCGACGCGCACGGCATCGGGAACCTTCGTCGACTGCGTCAGCAGGAGCGGGCCGCCGGCGACCGCTGCGGCGGCCGCCGCCGAGAGCGCGTCGGGAAAGTCCGCTCCGGTAGCGACGAAGGCCACGGGCACGCCCGGCGCATATCGCTGCGACACCGCGACCGCGGTCTCATAGCGGGTCGCCCCGCTCAGCCGCGTGACCCCGTCGGGGAGCGGGGTGATCGCAGCCGATGGGGAAACCTGCGCCGCGTCGGCCGTCGTCGCGGACTGGGCGACCGCCATGGGCAGCGCCAGCCCGATCATGGCAACGGCGGCGACGAGCGCACGAACTCTCATGTCTGGCTTTCTCCGTCTCGAACGTGTGCGGCTCGGCGCACTCCCCGTCGACCATAGCCTGCGGCGAGAGGGTCGGAGCGGCGCCATGCGCACGGCACCCGCGCACGCCGCGGGTTGGGTCGCCGGGGGCGGGCGGCTCAGCGCAGGTCGAGCCGCATGAGCACCCGCGGGAACCCGTTGAGCACCGAGTCGGTGTCGGCGGCCTTCGTGAAGCCCGCCCTCTCGAAGAGTGCACGCGTGCCGACGTATGCCATGGTCAGGTCGATCTTCGCGCCCTCGTTGTCGAGCGGATACCCCTCGATCGCCGGTGCGCCGTGGTGGCGGGCGAACTCGACGGCGCCGGCGAGCAGTCGGTGCGAGATGCCCTCGCCGCGATGCCCCGGCCGCACCCGGACGCACCACACCGACCAGACGTCGAGGTCGTCGACGTGCGGAATCCGGCGGTTCGTCGCGAAGCTCGTGTCGGCCCGCGGATGCACGCCCGCCCATCCGACGACCTCATCGCCGTCGTACGCGACGACACCGGGCGGCGGGTCTTGGGCGACGAGCTCGCGAACCCGGTCGCCTCGATCGGTGCCCTTGAGCGCGAGATTCTCTTTCGACGGGACGCGGTAGCTCAGGCACCAGCACACGTTCGCGTCGGGCCGCTTGGGCCCGACCATCGCCTTGACGTCGGCGAACACCGTCGCGGGCCGTACCTCGATCGCCATTCGGCCAGTCTGCCACCAGCCTCGGACACCGCCGATCGGGTCCGTGACCGGTCGGCTGCGCTCACCGACCCCTGAAGCTCAGGCCGAATCGCGCGCCGCGCCCTGCTCGGCCGACTGGATGATGGACTCGACACCCATGGTGAAGAGCTCGCGGTCCTCGAGGTCGGCGATCTGCGTGTTGAACGCGTGGATGAGGGGGTACTTGCGCGGGTCCGCGAGGATGGGGCCATCGAACCAGGGGCTCGCCTCGCCCGGCGCCGCCCGCTGACCGTGCGCACGGGCGATGCCTGCGGCGCTCGAGAGCACGTGCGAAGCGAGCAGCGCGTAGTGGCGCACGACGTCGTCGCCACTGAGTCCTGCTGACGAGAAGGCCTCGAGCATGAGCTCGATGGCGTCGAGCTCGCCCGGGCCGTGCGTGGTGAGCACGACCGCCTCGGCGCCGACGGCCGGATACTCGACGTACAGCGCGAGGGTCGCTTGGGCGAGCTGCCGCAGTCGCTCTCGCCAGTCCGCCCGGTCGGCAGTGACCGCGGCGACAGTGCGCGACGAAAGCTCATCGAGGAGCGCCTGCATGAGGTGCTCCTTGCTGCGGAAGTGCCGGTAGATGGCCGTCGGATCGGCGCCGAGGTGGGTGCCCAGTTCGCGAACCGAGATCGAGGACGTGCCCGACGCGGCGAGCTCGAGGCCGGCGGCGATGATCGACTCGCGATCGAGTCGCGCCCTGGTCGAGCCGCGGGCTTCCCGTCCGCGCGCGGAGCCTGTCGCTGTCGCCATCGCCCCTGTCCTCTCGCCGATCGTCCCATGGTGCCATGCGCGTGACCGCGTCGGGTGCACCCAGCGTGGTCGTGGCGAATTCAGCCTAGCGAGTGTGTCATCACCGATGTCAACAGTGTTGACAGTGGTGTTGAACTCAACTACTCTCGCCTCACCCACCCTTCAACGACGAAAGCGAGGGCGCCCATGCCAGCTGCTGAGCTGCTGTTCACCGGAGCAGCCGTGTTCACCGGAACCGGCCGGCCCATCCATGACCACGCCGTGGCCGTCACCGCCGGTCGCATCGTCGCCGTCGTGCCCGATGCGGCGGCGGACGACTTCGTCGACGAGCGCACCCGGGTCGTCCGGCTCGAAGGCGCGCTGCTCAGCCCCGGATTCCAGGACGCGCACGTGCACCCGATCGGTGCCGGTGTCGAACTGCTGAAATGCAACCTCAGCGACGCGGTCGACGCCGCCGGCGCGGTCGCGACGGTCGCGGCGTACGCCGAGGCGCACCCCGACGAGGCGTGGATCATCGGCGGAGGATGGTCGATGGACCACTTCCCCGGCGGCGCACCGGTGCGTGCGCTGCTCGACGGGGTCGTGCCCGATCGACCGGTGCTGCTCATGAGTCGCGATCACCACAGCGCATGGGCCAACACCGCGGCGATCAGGCTGGCCGGGCTCGACGCGTCGACCCCTGATCCCGCCGACGGTCGGATCGAGCGCGAATCCGACGGCTTCCCGGCGGGCACCTTCCACGAAGGCGCCGAGCACCTGTTCCGCGAGGTGCGTCCGCAGATCTCCGACGACCTCGCGTACGCCGGTCTGCTCCGTGCGCAGGAGGAACTGCTCGCCCTCGGCATCACCGGATGGCAGGACGCCTTCGTCGGCGGGGGACTCGGCGGCATCCAGGATATCGACGGTGTGTATCGACGCGCCCTCGCCGAAGGCGCACTGCGGGCCCATGTCGTCGGTGCGCAATGGTGGGAGCGTGACGGCGGTCTCGACCAGGTCGAGGCCATGACGGCCCGCCGTGACGCCGTGGCGACGCTCGGCGGAACGTGCCGCTACGAGCTCGGCACGACGAAGATCATGGTCGACGGCGTCGCCGAGAACCAGACCGCAGCGATGCTCACGCCCTACCGTGATTCGCACGGGCACGACACCGACAACCGCGGGCTGTCATTCATCGATCCGACGCAACTGCGCGCGATCGTGACGGCGCTCGACGCGGCGGGCTTCCAGGTGCACTTCCACGCGCTCGGCGACCGTGCCGTGCGGGAAGCGCTCGACGCGGTCGAGGCGGCTCGCCACGCGAACGGCCCGAGCGACGGCCGCCACCACCTCGCCCACCTGCAGGTCGTCGCCGAGGCCGAGACCGCCCGGTTCGCCGAACTCGACGCCGTCGCCAACCTCCAGGCGCTCTGGGCGACGCACGAAGACCAGATCGACGAACTCACGCTGCCGTTCCTGCAGGACGGCGCCGAGGCTCGCCAGTACCCGTTCGGCGACCTCGTTCGCGACGGTGCCAGACTCGCTGCCGGCAGTGACTGGCCGGTCTCGAGTGCCGACCCGGTCGACGCGATCCACGTCGCGGTGAACCGGGTCGCCCCCGGAATCGACGCCGAGCCGCTCGGCGGCGCCCACCAGCGCCTCGACCTGGAGACGGCGATGGCCGCCTACACCTCGGGCACCGCCTACGTGAACCACCGTGACCATGACACCGGTCACATCCGCGAGGGCTACCTGGCGAATCTCGTCGTCCTCGAACCCGACCCCTTCTCCCTCCCGCAGGACGAGATCCACCGCTCGACGGTGGCCTCGACCTGGATCGAGGGCGAACTCGTCTACTCGCGCACCGCCTGATTCCCGAGGAGTCATCATGCCCAATCCCCACACTCCCGGCGTACGTCGCCGGACCACCCGGATCACCGCGATCGTCGCGGGCGGCCTCGGCGCGGCGCTGGCCCTGTCATCCTGCACCGCACCCGCACCCGACAGCGCCGCCGCCCCCGACTGGGAGTACACGACCGAGACCGGAGCGCCGGCAGGCGACATCGACTCGTACTCGTGGGTGAGCTATGCCGAGCCGTACTCGCTCGACTACGCGTACGCCTTCGACTACGCCGACAACCAGGTGCTCGCGAACGTGTGCGAATCCCTGCTGCGGCTGAACCCCGACTACACGCTCTCGCCGGGGCTCGCCGAGTCCTTCGACCACCCGACGCCCGAGACATGGGTCTACACGATCCGCGATGGAGTGACCTTCCACGACGGCACGCCGCTGACGGCGGCCGACGTGGTCGCTTCGATGAACCGCCACCTCGACCCCGCAGTGGGCTCGTCGTGGTACTCGGTCTACCAGAACGTGGTGTCGATCGAGCAGACCGGCGACCGCCAGGTGACCGTGACCGAGGCATCCGCCGACTCGCAGTTCAATCTCGCGATGGGCGGCTCGGCCGGCGTCATCGAATCGGGCGCGACGCTCACCGAGAAGGGCGCCGACTACGGCAACTCGACCGGCGGCGTGAACTGCACCGGCCCATTCAGCCTCGAGGAGTGGAAGTCGGGCGAACGCATCACGCTCGCGCGATACGACGACTACTGGGATGAAACGCTGCGCGCCAAGGCGGCCGAAGTCGAGTTCGTCTTCATGAACGATGCCAACGCCCGGGTCAACGCGCTGAAGTCGGGCGACGTCGACGGCGGGTGGATGCTCCCGTACGAGGGGATCGCCCAGCTCACCTCAGC
Organism: Agromyces humatus; assembly: GCF_021228295.1. Taxonomy (GTDB): domain Bacteria; phylum Actinomycetota; class Actinomycetes; order Actinomycetales; family Microbacteriaceae; genus Agromyces; species Agromyces humatus. Next base: position 275,479 of record NZ_JAJQPD010000005.1, on the reverse strand, counting down.
CGGCACCGGCGAGGTGTACTTCGGCCTGAACACCGCGGTCTCGAGCCTCATCGTGTCGAACCTCGAGGGTCCGCTGGGGGATGAACGTGTTCGCAGGGCCATGCTGATGGCACTCGACCGCGAGGGCATCGTCGAGGCGGCATCGAAGGGTTATGGAGAAGTCACGAACGCCCTGACCACGGAGTCGGTGTGGGTCGGCGCCAGCGAACAGGGTCTGGCCGACGCCTTCGAGGGCCTCGAGGAGTACCCCTACGACGTCGAGGCGGCGAAGCAGCTCATCGATGAGGCCGGCGCGACCGGTGAGGAGATCGTGCTCGCGACCGCGCCGATCAGCAGCGATTTCGCGGTGATCGCACAGGCGACCGCGGCGGCGGCCGAGTCGATCGGCCTGAAGGCGACGATCGAGACGGTCACGCCGAACGCGTACACCGCGCTGTTCTCGGATCCGGCCGCACGCGAGGGCGTCGACCTGTTCTACACCGTCTGGTACCTGTCGAGCCCCGACCCCCTCGAGATGTACAGCGTGCTGCGCACGGGCGAGTTCAGCAACTACGGCGGCTGGAGCAACGCGGAGTTCGACCAGGTCGTGAATGAGGCGATCGCCACTGACGACCCCGCCGCACGGTCCGAGAAGACCGCGGAGGCGCAGCGCATCGCGAACGAGCAACTGCCGTGGCTGCCCCTCTCCACCGCACCCATGTCGGTGTTCCTCGGCGAGCGCATCTCGGGAGTCGCGCCGTCGATCGCCTTCCTCTACTACCCATGGGCGGCCGCAATTGGCGCACGCTGACGTCGCCCGGCAGCGTTCGGACGGGTTCGGCGGAACGGCGGCCGGATCATGACCACGCTCCGCCAGGTGGCCGGCAAACTCGGCGGCCTGCTGCTCACGCTGTTCCTCGCGTCTCTGCTCGTCTTCTTCTCTCGATTCCTCGTGCCCGGCGACCCCGTCAGCTTCCTGCTCCGAGGACGCAAGCCGAGCCCTGAGGCGATCGCACAGGTCGCGGCCCAGTACGGGCTCGGCCTTCCGCCGTGGCAGCAGTACCTCGATTGGGTCGGGGGAATCCTGCAGGGTGACTTCGGTCGCTCGCTGCAGTTCCGGCAGGACGTCTCGGTGGTGATCGGCGAGCGGCTGCCGGTGACGCTGGGGCTCGTCGTCATGGCGGGCACGATGATCGCCGTCGTCGGCCTGATCGCCGGCGCCGTCGCGGCCCTGAACCGCGGGCGCGTGCTCGACCGCGCCGTGCTCGTCGGGCTGACCGTGCTCGGTGCCATCCCGTCGTTCGTCGGATCGATCGTGCTGATCGCGGTATTCGCGGTGCAACTCGGCTGGTTCCCCTCGTTCGGCTCGGGCGAGGGGTTCCTGGACACCGTGTACCACCTGGTGCTTCCCTCGATCGCGCTCGCCGTCGTGTTCGTGGTACTCATCGCGAAGGTGACGAGGTCGTCCATGATCGACCAGCTGGGGCGCGAGCACGTCGAGGTCGCGACCAGTCGCGGACTCACCCGCGGCACCGTCATCCGACGCCACGTGTTCCGCAACGCGATCGGGCCGATCCTCACCGTGAGCGGACTGCTCGTCGCGGGCCTCCTCGTGGCGAGCTCGATCGTCGAGGCCGCCTTCGGCCTCTCCGGCATCGGGTCGCTGCTCGTGCAGTCGGTCGACCGTCTCGACTTCCCCGTGGTGCAGGCGATCGTGCTGCTCATCGTGACCGCGTTCGTCGTCGTGAACGCGATCATCGACATCCTCGAACCCTGGGTCGACCCCCGATCCGCTGCAGGAGCTGGTGCCCGATGACCACCCCGACGATGGCCGTCAAGGTCCTGCGCGCACCCCGCGTTCGCCGCGGGAACCTCTCGTTCGACATCAGCCTGGCCATCCTGGCCGTGATGACGCTCGCCGCGATGTTCGCCCCGCTCATCGCGCCGTACGACCCCGATGCCGTGGACTTCGCGGCGATCTACTCGGGGCCGACCGCGGCGCACTGGCTCGGGACGGATGCGCTGGGTCGCGACATCCTGAGCCGCATGATCTTCGGTGCCCGCCCCGCCCTGCTGGGGCCGTTGCTCGTGGTGGTCGCCTCGACCGTCATCGGCATCCTGCTCGGCCTGCTCGCCGGATGGCGAGGCGGGTGGATCGACGCGGTGCTGGGCCGCATCTTCGACGTCGTATTCGCGTTCCCCGCGCTGCTCATCGCGATCATGGCGGTCGCGCTGTTCGGCAAGGGCCTCGTGGCGCCGGTCGTCGCGATGAGCATCGCGTACGCGCCATTCGTGGCCCGCCTCACCCGAACACTCGTCGCGTCCGAGCGCAGTCGGCCGTACGTCGCGGCGTACCGGGTGCAGGGGTTCTCCGGCAGCTGGATCGCACTGCGCCGCGTCCTGCCGAACGTGACGCCCATCGTCGGCGCGCAGTCGACGCTGAACTTCGGCTACGTCCTCGCCGAACTGGCCGCGCTCTCGTTCCTCGGCCTGGGCGTGCAGGCACCGACCGCCGATTGGGGCGCGATGATCAACGAGGGCCAGGCGGGAGTCGTCGGCGGCTACTTCCTTCCCGCGATCGTTCCCGCGATCGCGGTCGTGATCGTGGTCGTCGCCGTGAATGTGATCGGCGAAGAACTCTCGGACCGCATCGGTGGAGGGATCCCCGCATGACACTCCTCGACATCTCCGGGCTGACGCTCGACCTGCCGAACGGCACCAGGCTGCTCGACGCCATCAGCATCACGGTCGCCGAGGGCGAGACGGTCGGGCTCGTCGGCGAGTCCGGCTCGGGCAAGTCGCTCACGGCGCGCTCGGTGCTCGGGTTGCTGCCCGACCGCGCCGAGACCGGTGGTTCCGTGCACCTGCTGGGGCGGTCGGTGCTCGGCGCGAGCCGCAGCGAACTGCTCGACCTGCGGCGCACGACTGCGTCGATGATCTTCCAGGACCCGCGCGCGGGCATCAACCCGATGCGCACGGTCGGCGACCACCTCACCGAGGCGATGCGGTTGTGCGAGCAGCGCTCGGCCGCCGACGCGAGGGCGGCGGCCTCGTCGCTGCTGGCGGCGGTGCGGATGCCGCGACCCGACGAACACCTGCGCCAGTACCCGCACGAGCTGTCGGGCGGCATGCTCCAGCGCGTCATGATCGCGGGCGCGCTCTCGAGTTCGCCCCGCCTGCTCATCTGCGACGAGCCGACCACGGCGCTCGACGTGACCACGCAGGCCGAGATCATCGCGGTGCTCGCCGAGCAGCGGGCGAGTCGTGGCATGGGCATGCTCTTCATCACGCACGACCTGAACCTCGCGGCCTCGATCTGCGATCGCGTCTACGTCATGAACGCCGGCCGGGTCGAGGAGCAGGGCGACGCCCGGCAGGTGTTCCGCGATCCCCAGGCCGCGTACACGAAGCGGCTCGTCGCGGCGACGCCCACGATCGTCGTCGCCGACGCCGAGATCGACGCGATCGAAGCGCGGGCGGATGTCCCGGGGCGCGCATCGACCGCAGCCCCGGCGAGCTCGCTCCCGGCCGGGGCCGGCGTCGTCGCGACTCCGGCGTCGACCGAGCCGATGCTCGTCGCGAGCGGGGTCTCCAAGACCTACCTGCGGCGCGGCAAGGCGCCGGTGCACGCCGTCATCGACGCATCCATCGAGATCCCTCGTGGTGGTGCCCTCGGTATCGTCGGCGAATCGGGGTCGGGAAAATCGACGCTCGCCCGCATGATCGTCGGCCTCGAGCAGGCCGATGCCGGGGACATCCGCATCGCCGGACGCGAACGCACCGGCGCGCCGACCACCCGCGTGGCCCGCCTCGCGCACGCGCGCTCGGTGCAGATGGTGTTCCAGGACCCGTACCTCTCACTCGACCCGCGGATCACCGCGGGTCGTGCGATCGAGGATGCGCTTCGCCTGCACGCACGCCTGACCACGGCCGATGCCCGAGCGCGCGTGGTCGAGCTGCTCGAGCAGGTCGGTCTCGGCGACCGGCACGCGCAGGCACGCCCGCGCACGCTCTCGGGCGGACAGCGCCAGCGGGTCGCGATCGCGCGAGCCCTCGCGATCGAGCCCGACCTGCTCGTCATGGACGAGGCGACGAGCGCCCTCGATGTGTCGGTGCAGGCGCAGGTGCTCGGCGTGGTCGAGCGCATCCGCCGCGACCGCGGACTGACGGTGCTCTTCATCAGCCACGATCTCGCCGTCGTGCGCCGGTTGTGCGACGAGACCGTCGTCATGAGGACGGGCGAGATCGTCGAGCGCGGTCGCACGATCGAGCTCCTCAGCGCTCCGCAGCAGCCCTACACGCGGCTGCTCATCGACTCGGTGCCGCGACCCGACTGGGGACGCGAGGCGGTACCGCAGAACTGACCGAACGTCCCCTCGACGAACGAAACCACCGAATCACCGAACTGGAGACCCACCACCATGGACGTCATCATCGCGGGCGCCGGCATCGGCGGCCTGACGACGGCGCTCGCGCTGCACGCGGCAGGCATCGACGACGTGACCCTGTACGAGTCGGCGCCCGAGCTCCGACCGCTCGGCGTCGGCATCAACCTGTTGCCGCACGCGGTGCGCGAGCTCACCGAGCTCGGGCTGGGCGAGCGCCTCGCCACGATCGGGGTGGCCACGAGCACCCTGACGTACTTCAACCGGTACGGCCAGGAGATCTGGAGCGAGCCGCGAGGCCTGGCCGCCGGGTACGACTGGGCGCAGTACTCGGTGCACCGCGGCCGGTTGCAGCTCATGCTGCGCGACGCGGTCGTCGAACGCCTCGGCGCCGACGCCATTCGGCTCGGTTGCACGGTCGATGACGCTCAGGATGACGGTGAGCGCGCGAGCGTGCGGGTCACCGAGCACGGCGGCCCCGAGAAGGGCGGCACGGTGCGGCGCGCGTCGGCCGATGTCGTGGTCGGCGCCGACGGAATCCACAGCGCCCTCCGCCGCCAGCGCCACCCGGGTGAGGGGGCACCGGTGTGGAACGGGCTGATCCTCTGGCGCGGCACCGCGCGCGTCGCGCCGTACCTCGACGGGCGAACCATGATCATGGCGGGCGACGCGCAACAGAAGTTCGTCGCATACCCGTTGTCGGCACCCGGCGATGACGGGCTGCAGGTCGTGAATTTCATCGCCGAGTACCGTTCCGACGATGACGAACCGGGTGCGAGCAACTGGAACCGCAGCGCCGATCCATCCACCGTGCTCGGTCGCTTCGTCGACTGGGGCTTCGGCTGGCTCGACGTGCCGGCCGTCATCGGTGCGGCCGACGAGATCCTCGAGTACCCGATGGTCGACCGCGACCCGATCCCGCGTTGGACGTTCGGCAGGCAGACCCTGCTCGGCGACGCTGCACATGCGATGTACCCGATCGGGTCGAACGGCGCATCGCAGGCGATCATCGACGCCCGGACCCTGGGGTACGAACTGGGTACGAAGGGGCCGACCCAGCTCGCGCTCGACGCCTACGAGGCCGAGCGTCGGCCGCGCACGACGCAGCTCACCCTCAGCAACCGCTCGATGGGACCCGAGCGGGTCATGCAGCTCGCCTACGAGCGCGCCCCGGGCGGCTTCGACGACATCGAGCTCGTCGTGCCGTTCGCCGAGCGAGCGGCGATCGCCGCTCGGTACAAGTCGGCCGGCGGCTTCGTGCCCGAGCAGCTCAACCGCCGTGCGAGCCTCTCGGTTCCGGCATCCGCGAGAGGACAGCTGGCATGAGCCCGAAGCACACGACGGTCTTCGAGCGCGACCCCGCGACATCCGCCGCCGTCGAACGCGCGCTCGCCGACACGGTCGCGCGCCCCTTCTGGATCGACGATCTCGGTGCGGACGTGGCCCGATATCCGGCGCTCGCGGGAGACGCGAAGGCGGATCTCGTGGTGGTCGGCGGCGGGTACACCGGACTCTGGACGGCGTTGCGCGCCATCGAGCGGGAGCCCGGGCTGCGCGTCGTGCTCCTCGAGGCGCAGCACGTCGGCTGGGCGGCGTCGGGACGCAACGGCGGATTCTGCGAGGCGAGCCTCACGCACGGCGAGGAGAACGGCCGGTCGCGCTGGCCCGGCGAGATGGAGGCGCTGACGCGGCTCGGCCTCGAGAACCTCGACTCCATCGAGCAGACGGTCGCACGTTACGGGATGGACTGCGATTTCGAACGCACCGGCATGCTCGCGGTCGCGATCGAGCCGCACCAGCTGAACTGGCTGGCCGAGCCGGATGCCGCGGACGGGAGTGACGTCTTCCTCGACGGCGACACCGTGCGTGGCGAGATCGCGTCACCCACCTACCTCGCCGGGCGTTGGGATCGGCGCAGCACCGCCATGGTGCATCCGGCGAGGCTCGCCGCCGAGCTCGCGCGGGTGATCACCGGCCTCGGGGTCGTGGTGCATGAGGGCACCGCGGTGCGGCGCATCGACGATGCGGACGGCGGCGTCGAGGTCGTCACCGATCGCGGCACCCTGCGAGCGCCGCGCGTGGCGCTCGCGACGAACGCGTTCCCGTCGCTGCTGAAGCGCAACCGGCTCATGACCGTGCCGGTCTACGACTACGTGCTCATGACGGAGCCGCTGTCGGCGGCGCAGCTCGCAGAGATCGGCTGGGCGAACCGTCAGGGCGTGAGCGATCTCGCGAACCAGTTCCACTACTACCGGCTCAGCGCCGACAACCGCATCCTGTTCGGCGGCTACGACGCGATCTACCATGCGGGCCGCAAGGTCAGGGCCGAGTACGAGGATCGCCGTTCGTCGTTCGAGAAGCTCGCGAGCCACTTCGCCACGACGTTCCCGCAGCTCGAGGCGGTCGGCTTCACGCATCGCTGGTCGGGCGCGATCGACGCCAGTACCCGCTTCTGCGCGTTCTACGGTTTGGCCCGGCGCGGTCGCGTCGCCTACGCGGCCGGATTCACGGGTCTCGGTGTCGGTGCCGCCCGATTCGCCGCCGACGTGATGCTCGACCGGCTCGGCGGGCACGAGACCGAGCGCACGTCGCTCGCGATGGTCGAGGATCGCCCGTGGCCGTTCCCTCCCGAGCCGGTCGCCTCGATCGGCATCCAGCTCACGCGATGGTCGCTCGACCGGGCCGATCACCGCGAGGGGCGCCGCAACCTGCTGCTGAAGGGGCTCGACGCGCTCGGCCTCGGGTTCGACTCTTGACGACGGGCTGAGACGACGGATGCCCCCGCCGCAGGTGCGGCAGGGGCATCCGATCTCGCGGGGTTACGCGGCGATCTGCTCGACGTCCTCGCGGACCGATCGCAGCGCGTCGGCCCAGGCGACGACCTGGTCGACCTGCGTCTGCAGCTCGCCGGCCTTCTGCTCGGCGGGGGTGAAGGCAGGGCTGCCCGTCATCGCGCCCTCGAAGTCGGTGAACAGCGAGAACATGACGTGCTGGCGAACGTCGGCGATCTGCAGTTCTCCGAAGATCTGGCGAAGGTGCTCGCCGGCGCGCACGCCGCCCATCGAGCCGTAGCTCACGATGCCGGCGGCCTTGTTGTTCCACTCGGCACTGACGTAGTCGAGCGCGTTCTTGAGCGCGGCGGGAATCGAGTGGTTGTACTCGGCGGTGACGAAGATGAAGCCGTCGAACTCGGCGACCTTGTGCGCCCACGCGTTGGCACCGGCGCCCTGGTAGTTGCCCGCGCCGGCGGGGAAGGGCTCCTCGAGCATCGGCAGCTTGAAGTCGTGCAGGTCGACGAGCTCGAACGACACGCCCTGAGCCTTCGCGTTGCGCTGCACCCACTCTCCGACGAGGGGGCCGAGACGGCCAGGACGAGTGCTTCCGACGATGATGCCGATCTTGAGGTCAGACACTGAGAACCCTTTCATGAGAACCGATCACCGAATCGGTGACGCGTCAACTATCTCACAATGGTTGTCGGATCAACAATCTGATTCATGCAGATTCATGCAATTCACAGATTCCGTGTGACCAAAGCACGCTGAGGCGAAGATGAGCTTTGCCGGCTCATGCGAGGCGATCAGGCGGAGCGAGCGGCCCGCGCCGACGCCGCCACCGCTGCCGCGGTCACGAACTCCACGAGCTCGCGCGCCATCGACGCGGGTTCCCACGAGTGGTCGGCGCCGGGCACCTGCTTCCAGGTCGCTCCGGGGATGGCGGCCGTGATCGCCTTGGCGGCGTCGAAGAGCGCGGGGAACGTCTCGTCGCCGAGGAGCACTTCGACGGGCACCCGGATGTCGCGGAAGAGCTCGGCCATCGGAGCCGACTCGACCCATGCGAGCGATTCGCCGTCGGCCCGGTAGCTGACGACCTGCGCGACGTAGTCGGGGTAGTCGGGCGACTGGCGCGCTCCTTCGAGCCACTCGGGCGGCATGTCCTTCATGTAGTACTCGAGCGCGCCCTCGAGGTTGCCCGCGTCGATGCGACGCTCGACCTCGGCGGCCCACTCGCGTGCGGGGCCGTCTTGCGGGCCGAACGGCGCCTCCCAGAGCACCAGGCCGGTGACGGGCAGGCCGCGAGCCGCCGCGGCGAGGCTGATCGAGCAGCCCGAGGAGTGCCCGCAGAGCACGGCGCTGCCGCCCGCGAGTTCGATGAGGGCGGCCAGCGCGGTCAGTTCACGATCGAGATCGAGGCGCCCACTCGCCGGACTCTCGCCGCGCCCCAGCCGGTCGTACACGAGTGTGCGGATGCCGGCTTGGGCCGCGAGCTCGGCCGTCTCGGTGGTCCACGGGTCGATCGCCCGGTACGGCCCGGCCCCGGCGATGAAGATCAGGGCGGGCCCGTCGCCGCGGAGGTCGTAGGCGATGCGGTCGCCGCGTGCGGTGGTGATGAAGTCGGTCATCAGGGAATCCAATCAAACTAGACCGTATAGTTCCGTTACGCGGCAGACTAGACTGATCAGTACTGGATGTCAACGACGGGTGGGTGCAATGGGTGATCGAGTCGCGGCGCCGCTCGACGGGGCGACAGCTGGTACCCCGGCCGGGGACGAGATGGGGCGTTCCGAGCGGAAGCACCGCGCGATCCTCGCCGCAGCACAAGAGATGTTCCTCGCCGGCGGCTACCTCGGCACGAACATGGACGAGCTCGCCGCGCGGTCGAGCGTGTCGAAGCAGACCGTGTACAAGCACTTCGGCAGCAAGGAGGCGCTGTTCGTCGAACTCGTCACGTCGATGACCGACGCCGCGGGCGACCGCGTGCACAACGAGGTCGCCGACCCTGCCGACGGCGACGATCTCGTCGGATTCCTCGAGTCGTACGCCGACCGGCAGCTCGACATCGTGATGACGCCGAAGCTGCTGCAGCTGCGGCGCCTCGTGATCGGCGAGGTCGGCAGGTTTCCCGACCTGGCCGAGGCGCTGTACGAGCACGGGCCGAAGCGGGCGATCGGCATGCTGGCGGCGATGTTCGCGCGACTCACCGAACGCGGCATGCTCCACGCCGACGACGCCACCGCGGCCGCGACCGCGTTCAACTGGCTGGTCATGGGCGAGTCCCTGAACCGCGCCATGCTGCTCGGCGACGCGGCGATCCCTTCGACCGCCGAGCGGCGTGCGCAGGTGCGGGCGGCCGTGCGGGTGTTCCTCGCCGCCTACGGCGCCCGCTGAGCGTTCGCCGTCGCCGTCACTCAGGCTGGGTGCCGCGGCTACTCGGGCTGGTTGCCGGCGTCGCCGTTGATCGTGAAGGGGGTCGTGACGCCCTCGTACATCACGTGGGCGATGAGCCCGTCGACGGCGTGGGGGAGCGTATGGCAGTGGTCGCTCCAGATCCCGGGGTTGTCGGCGACGAACGCGATCTCGTACGACTCGCCCGGGTGCACGTCGAGCGAGTCGACGATCCATGGGCTTCCGGATGCCGCGACGCCGTCACGTGACAGCACGGCGATGTGGTGGCCGTGCAGGTGCATGGGGTGCACCTCGCCGGAGTCGTTGACGATGCGCATCGCGACGACATCGCCCTCGCGCACGTGGAACATGGGCACGTCGGGGAAGAGCCGGCCGTTGATGGTCCAGAAGTTGCCGGGGCGGCCGTCGATGACGCCGAAGCGGCGGCCGATGACGTAGTCGTACGTGCGGTCGGGCGATGACGCATCGAACCCCAGGGGCGTCGGGTCGCCGTAGGCGAGCAGGTCGAGCGTCTGCGCCGGCTGCGGTGTACGAGCGGCGGATGTCCCTGGCTCGCCGATCTCGATGCTGCGAGCTCCACCCACGTGCAGGCGCACGGCTCCACGTGGCGGGGCCTGCACCGCGACATCCGCCCGCCCGCCGGCGGGGATGAGGAGCCGCTGCCCATCGACCGGGGTCGGTGCGTCCACCTCGTGCCCGTCGGTCGCGAGCACCCGGAACGGCGACGCCGACCACACGGCGGCGGTGCCCGGATCGGAGTTGATGACGCGCACCCGCACGGTCTCGCCTGCCGAAGCGGCCACCTGCTCGTCCCCGACGCGTCCGTTGAGTGTGTGCTGCCCGCCGTACACGTGCAGCAGTGCGGTGACCTCGACGTCGGCGGCGACCTCCGGGGGTGCGGCGGGGTCGATCACGATCGCGCCGAGCAGCCCGCCCTTGACCTGCTCGTGCGACACCTGGTGGGAGTGGTACCAGTAGGTGCCGGCATCGGTGGCCTCGAAGCGGTAGACGTGGCGGCCGCCGACCGGCACCGCGTCCTGCGTGATGCCCGCGACCCCGTCGGCCGCGTTGGGCACGTCGATGCCGTGCCAGTGCAGGGTGGCGCCGGCGGCGACCGACTCGTTCACGAACGTCGCCTCGACGAGGTCGCCCTGCCGGGCGCGGATCTCGGGGCCCGGCGACGTGCCGTTGAGCGTGTAGCCGTCGACCGAGCGCCCGCCGGGCACCTCGACGAGCTGCTGCCGGGCGACGAGTTCGACGCGCACGTCGGCGGGGCGGTCGGGGTCGGCGGCGAGCGACGTCACGCTGACGTCGCCGGTCGCCGTGAGGGTGCCGGATGCCCCGGTGGGTGACGCGCCCGCCGACACGGGTTCGCCGTGCCCGGCGTGCCCGTGGTCGCTGCTTCCCATGTCCATCACGGAGTACTCGCCGAGCAGCGTGGAACTCCACGCGAGCGCCCCGGCGCCGAGCGCGGTCGCGACCGCGACGCCGACGACGGCGCACCGCACGAGGTCACGCCGCGATGGCATCTTCGGTCGCCTCCTCGGCGGTCGCGCGCGTCGCGCGGGCGCGACGGGAGCGGCGTGCGAGCAGCGCGGCCGCGACCGCGGACACCACGACGGCGAACGCGTTCGCACCGTGGATGAGGCCGAGGAAGGGCATGTCGGTGATCGAGAAGCCGAGGGTCACCTGCAGTACGACGAGCCCGAGGGTGATCGCGGCCCACAGGCGCGCGCCCTTCGCGCGGGCGAAGAACGAGACGGCGAGCAGCGCGACGGCGAGCAGCGGGATGACCCCGGCGCCCACGATCCCGTGGATCCAGAAGCCGAGCTCACCGGTGCCGCCGGCCCCGCCGCTCTCGAGGAGCGCCTTGTCGACCACCCCGCCCCCAGCGACGTTGTTGAGCACGCCGCCGAACGCGAAGGCGATCGCGGCGGCCTGCACGACGACGGCCGCGGCGATGATCCAGGCCAGGCCCGCGTAGAGCTTGCACATGAGGTTCACTCCCTGTTCGTGCGGCGCCGTGGCGCGGCCTCCGCCTGGAAGAACGCTCGCCGACGGCGGCGCCCGCCGGAACACGGCAGACCGGATGCCGCGTGGGGGAGCGCCGCACTGCCGATGGAGGACAGCCGCTAAGGGATGTCGGGGGTCACCCCCTCCCGCAGGCGGCCGCCGAGGAGGACGATGGGAGTGTGCTCCGCAGGTGGGGATGGCTCGCAGCCCTGGCGCCGCTCGGAGCGGCGTCCCTGCTGTACGTCGTGATCGCGCGCGGATTCCTCGCGGGAGCGGTGGATCCGAGCCTCGGCTGGCCCCTGCTCGGCATCCTGCCGCTGTTCGCGTTCAGCATGTGGCTCTTGACCGCCTCCACGGCACGCTCGGCGCTGTTCCTCGCGTGGGCGGCGACCGCGATGGCGGTGGGCTCCGCGTACGAGACGTTCGTGCTGACGAACCCCGACGTGCTCCGGGAGCCCTGGTACCCGATCTTCAACCTCGTCGGGTTGACCGCCTCCACGGTCGCGTCAGCGGCGTTCGTCAGCATGTTCGCGACCTTCCCGACGGGCATCCCGGAGCGGCGGTGGCAGCGGATCTCGGTCGGGTTGTTCTGGGTCCCGGTCGTCGCCGTCCCGTTCTCGCTCCTCGTGGTGCCGCACGTGCTCACGGTGCAGGTGCACGCCGAGCAGGGAGCCGGCATCCCGAATCCGTTCGCCCTGCCGGTCCTCGCCTGGGCGGACCCGATCGTGGAGTGGATCGTCTACCTGTGGCCGGCGGTGTTCCTCGCACTCGCCGTGCTGATCTCGCGTGCGTTCTTCGGGGATCCAGAGGTGCGCGTCCGCACGCGCCTGATGGCGTGGCTCACCTTCGCGATGGTCGTGAGCTACTCGCTCACGCTGTTCATCCCCGAGAACGTGATCGCGAACGCCGCGGTGCTCGTGCTCCTCACGGCGATCCCGCTCGTGGCGATCCACGGCATCCTCCGCCACGGCGCATTCGACGTGGCCGCGGCCGACCGCGCGCGCCTCGTCACGCGGTCGTCGAACGTGCTCATCACCGTGCTCTACGGCATCGCCGTCGTGGCCCCCGCCGTGCTGCTCGTCGATCGACTGACACCCCTTGGGATCGCCTTCCTCACGGGGCTCATCGCGCTCGCCCTGCTTCCGGTGCGGGGGTGGCTGCAGCGGTGGATCCATCGGGTCGTCTTCGGCGACCGCGACCGCCAGCTCGCGATGCTCAGCCAGCTCGGCTCGGAGCTCGAGCGCACGGCCGAGCCCAACGACCTTCTGACGCACCTGGCGGCTGCCGTGGCCGACGGACTCGGCGCGTCGTGGGTGCGCATCCGCCTCGCGGCCTCGGACGGTGCGCTCACCACGTCGCCCGCGGGGGTCGCCGGCGACGTGGTGGGTGAGCCGATCGAGGCAGTCGACCTCGTCCACGCGGACGAGGTCCTCGGGCGCATCGACGTCGGGCCGCGCCATCGCGGGGAGTACAGCGACGCCGAGCGGACGCTGCTGCGCACGGTCGCCGGCCAGGCCGCGGCATCCGTTGCCAACATTCGCCTGACGGCGCGGCTCGCCGAGCAGCTCGTCGAGTTGACCGCCTCGCGCGAGCGCCTCATGGCGGCGCAGGATGACGAGCGCCGCCGTTTGGAGCGCGATCTGCACGACGGCATCCAGCAGGACATCGTGGCGCAGATCGCCGGCCTCAGGCTGGCGCGCAACCGTCTGGAGCGCGGTCAGCTCGGCCCTGCCGAGTTGTCGGAGCTGCAGCAGCAGGCCCGTCAGACCCTCACCGACCTGCGCGAGCTCGCGCACGGCATCCACCCGCCGGTGCTGAGCGACAACGGGCTCGTCGCCGCGATCGAGTCTGGGGCGGCGCGGTACCCGATCCCGCTGGCCGTGGACGCCGACGCGCGGGTCCGCTCCGAGCGGTATCCCGACGATGTGGAGACGACTACCTACTACGTGGTGCGGGAGGCACTGGCGAACACCGCGAAGCACGCGAACGCCACGATGGCGACCGTGGCGCTGGCCCGGACCGACGGCCGGCTGCGCGTCTCGATCCGCGACGACGGATGCGGCCTGGGTGCCGTCCTTCCGTCGTCGGCGGCGAGCGGCGGGCTCGCGAACATCCGCGACCGCGTCGCGGTGCTGCGCGGCACGGTCCGGATCTCTTCGGGGAGCCCCTCGGGCGGCGGCACGACGGTGGACGTCGATCTCCCGGTCCGGGATTTCGCCGCGGCCGACCGGGCGGGATCGCCGAGCCCATGAGGGGATGGAGGACAACCCCCACGCGCGGGCATGGATGGCCCTCTCCCGCGAGGGCCACGGCAGGAGGACGATAGGACCGTGGACCGAAGGTGGGTGTGCATCGCAACGCTGGGCCCGATCGGGGTCGCGGCGCTGGTGTACATCGTCGTCGTGCGGGGCTTCATCGAGGGCGACGCCGACCATGCGCTCGCCTGGCCGCTCCTCGGTGCGCTGCCCTTCTTCGTGCTCGGCATGTGGCTGCTCACCGTGACGCGCTCGCGCATCGCGGTGCTCGTGGCGCTCGCCGCCACGGCGATGCTCGTCGGCTCGGCCTACGAGACGTTCCTGCAACGGAACATCGAGGTCGTGACGGAGCCGTGGTTCCCGCTGTTCAACCTGATCAGCCTGACGGCGGATGCCACGGCCACCTCCGCCCTGCTCGTCGTGTTCGCCTCCTTCCCCGACGGCGTGCCCGAGAAGCGGTGGCAGCGTATCGCCGTGGTGTTCCTCTGGACGCCCATGCTGGTCGGTCCCTTGACCCTGCTCACCACGTCGCACGTGGTGATGTCGCCCTACATCGGCATCAGCGGCGACGCCATCCCCAACCCCTACGTCGTGCCGTGGCTCGAGTGGGCGGCGCCGGCGGTGAACTTCCTCGTCTATCAGGCGTGGCCGGCTGTGGCGCTCGGGTTGGTGGTGCTCGGCACCCGTGCCCTGTTCGGAGCGCCCGAGGTGCGTGCGCGCACGCGCGTCATGGCGATCACGGTCGCCGCGGCGTGCGTGGCGTTCATGCTCTGGCCGATCCTGCCGTGGCCGGCGGTCGGGCAGTTCCTCGTGTTCGCGTGCCTCATCGCCCTGCCGATCGCCGCCGTGCACGGCATCTTCCGCTACGGCGCGTTCGACATCGCGCCCGGCGACCGCGGGCGCAGCGTGGCGCGTTCGTCGAACCTGCTCATCACGGTGTTCTACGGCATCGGGGTCGCGACACCCGCCATCGTGCTGTCGGGGCAGCTCCGGGTGGTGCCCGCGGTGCTCCTCACGGCGCTCGTCGCGGTCGGGCTGCTGCCGGTGCGCACGTGGGTGCAGCGGTGGATCCACCGCAGGCTCTTCGGTGACCGCGAGCGGCAGTTCGAGATGCTCAGCGAACTCGGCGCCCGCCTCGAGGAGGCCGGCGAGCCGCGTGACCTGCTCACCAGGCTCGCCGAGGCGGTGCGCGGCGGCGTCGATGCCTCGTGGGTGCGGATCCGGCTTGCGACGAGTGACGGCGCCCTCGCCGCAACCCCCGTGGGCGTCGCCGGGGATGCAGTCGAACCGCGCGTTCTCGCGGATGCCGAGGATGTCGTGCTCGCGGCCGATCTCGTGCGCGGCGACGAGACGCTCGGGCGCATCGAGGCCGGCCCCCGCCGCCGCGGCGACTACAGCGAGTCCGAGCGAACGCTGCTGCACACCGTCGCGGGCCAGGCAGCGGCATCCGTCGCCAACGTGCGCCTCACCGCGCAGCTCGCCGCGCAACTCGACGAACTGACCGCGTCGCGCGAACGGCTCGTGGCCGCGCAGGACGACGAACGCCGCCGCCTCGAACGCGACCTGCACGACGGCATCCAGCAGAACGTGGTGGCGCAGATCGCCGCACTTCGTCTCGCTCGCAACCGGCTGGAGCGCGGCGAGCTCACGCCCGCCGAGCTCGCCGAGCTGCAAGACCAGGCGCGCGAGACCCTCACCGACCTGCGCGAACTGGCGCAGGGCATCCACCCGCCGGTGCTGAGCGACAATGGGCTCGTGGCGGCGGTCGAGTCGGGTGTGGCGCGGTACCCGATCCCGCTGTCGGTCGTGGCCGACGCCGCGGTGCGCGCCGAGCGGTTCCCCGACGACGTCGAGACGACGGCGTACTACGTCGTGCGCGAAGCGCTCGCGAACACCGCGAAGCACGCTGGTGCGACCCACGCCTCGGTCGCGCTGCGCCGCAACAACGGGCACCTGCGCATCGCGATCAGCGACGACGGTCGCGGAATCGGCAGCGTCGAGCCCGCGTCGGTCACGGCGGGCGGGCTGGCCAACATCCGAGACCGGGTGGCGGCACTGCGCGGCACGCTGCGGGTGTCGGCGGCCGAGCCGTCGGGCACGACGGTGCTCGTCGACATTCCCGTGGATCGCCCCCCAGCGGTCGCCGCCGAGCGCGAGGCGGACCGCGTTGGATGACTCGGTCAAGCTGCGCGTCGTGATCGCCGAGGACAACTACCTCGTGCGAGAAGGCCTGCGCCGCCTGCTCGAGGACTCCGGCGAGATCGATGTGGTCGCCTCGACCGGCAACGCCGCCGAGTTGCTCGACGCGGTGCGACGACTCAACCCCCAGGCGGTGCTCACCGACATCCGCATGCCGCCCGGCCACCACATGGAGGGCATCGAGGCCGCCCGCGACATCCGTGCCGCCCACCCTGAAACGGGTGTCGTGGTGCTCTCGCAGCACGCCGACGAGAGCTACGCGCTCGCCCTCTTCGCCGACGGCTCGGCCGGGCTCGGCTACCTGCTGAAGGACCGCATCGGCGACCTCGAAGACCTCGTGCATGCGCTGCGCGAGGTGTGCACCGGCGGTTCCGTCATCGACCCCCAGATCGTCGACACCCTCGTTCGCCGCCGCAGCGCGGGTGCGGCGAGCCCGCTCGCCGCACTGTCGCCGCGCGAGCTCGAGGTGCTGCGCGAGATGGCGCAGGGCAAGTCGAATGCGGGCATCGAGCAGTCGCTGTTCCTGTCGACCTCGACCGTCGAGAAGCACGTCAACGCGATCTTCACGAAGCTGCGGCTGCCCGAGTCAGGCGTGCATCGGCGGGTGGCAGCGGTGCTCGCGTTCCTGCAGAATGACGCTGCGTAGGGGGACGACATGCCTGACGAGGTCATTGGCAGGTTGGTGGTGGCGGTGAACGATCACGACCTGGAGGCGCTGGTCGCGCTCTTCGACCCCGACTACGACAGCCGGCAACCGGCTCACCCGGCGCGCGCCTTCGTCGGCCGCTCCCAGGTCCGAGCGAACTGGGAGGCGATGTTCGCCGGCATACCCGACTTACGGGCTGAACTCCTTCGATCGGCGCAGCACGGCGATACGACCTGGTGCGAATGGGTCTGGTCGGGCACTCGCGCCGATGAGCAGCCGTTCGAGGTGCGGGGCGTCACCTCCCCCGGCGACCGGCGCTCTGCCCTTGACGCCTGCCCGTGTCGGGGGCACGCTGATCGCATACGTCAACCGCAACGGCGCGGGATCCCGCGCGAGAGGGCAGGTCTCATGAACCCCACGGCTGAACTCACCACCGACCTCACGACCGAGAAGATCGCGTGCGCGTTCTCGAGTCACCGATTCGAGGTCGCTCTGCCGCACCTGGCCGACGACGTCGTGTGGACCCTCGTCGGCTCCGATCCGCTGATCGGGCTCAAGGCCGTGAGGAAGGCGACCGAGCGCACCGCGAAAGATCTCGCCGGGGTGACGACCGAGTTCCAGCGGCAGCGCACCGTGGTGGGTGAGGACAGCGTCGCGGTCGACAGCCTCGCCAGGTACACCGACGCCACGGGAGACGTCTCGATCGTCGCCTCGTGCGACGTCTACGACTTCGACAACGGACGCATCACCGAGATCGTCTCGTACACCGTCGAGCTCTCGCGCTGAGGCCGCGGGCGGTCAGCGGGCGAGCACCGCGTCGAGGCTCTCACGCACGATCGCGAGGCCACGGGTGAGTTCGTCGTCGGTGATCGTGAGCGCCGGGAGGAACTTCAACACCTCGTCGAAGGCGCCGGATGTCTCGATGATGAGGCCGCGCCGGAAGGCCTCGGCCGAGATGCGACCCGCGAGGGTGCGGTCGCCGTCGCAGGCGAGCCCGTACATGAGACCTCGGCCGCGCGGCGCGAGGCCGAGTTCGGGGTGGTCGGCGGCGATGCGGTCGAGCTCGGCGCGCAGCAGTGCCGACTTGGCGGCGACGCCGTCGGTGAAGGCCGAGTCTGCCCAGTAGGCCTCGAGCGCGACGCGCGCCGACACGAATGCCAGGTTGTTGCCTCGGAACGTGCCGGTGTGCGCGCCCGGCTTCCACACGTCGACTTCGGGGCGCAGCAGCACGAGCGACATCGGCAGCCCGGATCCCGAGATCGACTTCGACACGGTGATGATGTCGGGGACGATGCCCGAGTCCTCGAAGGCGAAGAACGTGCCGGTGCGGCCGACGCCCGCCTGGATCTCATCGAGGATCAGCAGGATGCCTCGCGCCGCGGTGATCTCGCGAAGCCGTGCCAGCCACGGCACGCTCGCGACGTTGATGCCGCCCTCGCCCTGCACCGCCTCGACGATGACCGCTGCGGGCAGGTCGAGCCCCGAGCCGGGGTCGTCGAGCATCTTCTCGAGCAGGTCGAGCGTGTCGACGTCGGGCCCGAGGTAGCCGTCGTAGGGCAGTCGCGTGATGTCGCCGAGCGCGATGCCCGCGGCATCCCGATACGTGCTGTTCCCGGTCGCGGCGAGCGCGCCGATGCTGAGGCCGTGGAATGCATTCGTGAACGCGACGACGTTCGAGCGGCCCGTGGCCTGGCGGGCGACCTTGAGCGCCGCCTCGACGGCGTTCGCACCCGTCGGCCCCGTGAACTGCAGCTTGTGGTCGAACCCGCGCGGCGCGAGCACGTACTGCTCGAACGCCTCGATGAACGCCTTCTTGGCCGACGTGGCCATGTCGAGCCCGTGGATGATGCCGCCGCGCTCGAGGTACTCGACGAGCGCACGCGTGAACACCGGGTTGTTGTGCCCGTAGTTCAGCACCCCCGCGCCGGCGAAGAAGTCGAGGTACTCCCGGCCGTCGGTGTCGACGAGGGTCGAGCCGCTCGCGCGGTCGAAGACCGTCGGGAAGGCGCGGATGTACCCACGGACCTCGGATTCGCGGCGGTCGAAGACGTCCAGGGCTGCGGCGTCGCTCATGGCGTGCGGGCTCCTTCTCAGGGGATGGCGGGGATCCTTCGAGCCTAGAACGTCCGGCTGGGTGCCCGGTGCGCGGGGCGCGCGGTCAGTCCTCGCCGGCGGGTTCCGGCCAGGCGATCTCGAACCGCTCGAACACGATCTCGTGCTGTTCCGTCCACTCGAAACCGAGATGGGCGCTCACCCGCCGCCAGTACCGGCTGTGGTTCTCGCGCCACGATTCGAGCGAACGGTCGTCTTCGCCCTCGTCGAACGCGAAGGCGGCGTCGACGCTCGCGAACGTGCCGATGCGCAGTTCGGTGTCACGGAGGATGACGCGAGGGCGGCCGGTCGAGTCGCAGGCGATCCAATGACCGCCGATGCGCGGAAGGGGTTGGCCATCGAGGGCGAACTCGGCGACCAGCGCGGCGGTGGCTCGCTTGGTGCCGTCGAGCACGAGTCCGAGGAGCTCATCGGTGAGTTCGGGGTTGTCGCCGAAGACCTCCGCCGGCGGCGGCTCCGGGTCGGTGGCGCGATCCGGTCGCGCCGCGCGATACTCCTCCCACATCTCGCTCGCAGCGGCCTGATCGATGGGGGCGTTCTGCATGAGATCAGTCTGGCAGTGAGGCCGCGGAACGCGCCGAAGGCGGGCTCGGCCGGACGATCGGCGCGGCTCGGGCCCGAGGTGCGGACGAGCGGCCCTTGACGCGTGCGAAGCCGTCTCCATAGGCTCCGAGGAAGCCCTCGGGGAAAGCGTCTTCCTTGCTCGATCCCGAGGGGCTCGTGTCGCTCCCGGCGGCATGTCCGACTCGATGAGGAGCATCCTGATGAGCTTTGGCCGTAACCCACTGCATCACCGTCGTCGCACCACCCTTCTCGCCGCGGCGGCCGCATTCGCCGTCGCCGTGCCGCTCACCGCGAGTGGCCCGGCTCTCGCCGACGCGAACTTCCCCTCTCCCAACGGCAACACCAACATCGCCAGCATCGTCACCTACGACGACGTGATCGCCGAGCTCGACCGGCTCGAGCGCACGTCGAACTTCGGCCTCGACGTCATGACGCTCGCCGAGGTCGGCACCGAGGTCAGCACGTCCGAGCAGGGCCGCGACCTCCATGTCGCCACCGTCGGCGACGGGCCCGAGGCAGTGTGGCTGCAGGGTCGCATCCACGGCAACGAGCCCTACGGCACCGAGTCGCTGCTGGCCGTGCTGAAGGAGCTGGGCACGAACGGCTCGCACGACTGGAACCTGCTGCGTGAGACCTACACGTTCCACGTCGTGCCGATGTACAACCCCGATGGTTCGGAGCTGAACATCCGCCAGACGATCCTGCAGGACGGCTCGGGTACCCGCATCGACCTGAACCGCGACTGGGGCGCGGGCAAGTTCGTCGCCGCCGAGTCCGAGGCGTTCTACGAGTACTGGACGATGGTCGACCCGGTGTTCGCCATCGACATCCACCACCAGGGTCTGAAGCGGCAGGCCGGCACCGGTGACGAGGTGACCCTGTCGCTCGGCATCTCGCTCGCTCCCGGCGGGCCCACGCTGCCGACGATCGAGGGCGGAGCCTATGACGTCCTCACCCGGCAGATGCACGTGCACGTCTTCGACGAGCTCGCGAAGTACGGCAACATCAACATGGATCGCTATCAAGTGGGCGGAAGCCTCGAGATCGACATCAAGGGCGGTGTCGTCTCGGCGATGATGCTCGGGTTCGACTACAAGGGCCTCAACCCCGAGGGCCACAGCAACCCCGCCGTCTTCTTCGAGACGAGCGGCAACTCGAGCGACGGCAGCCTCGGCCAGAAGGCCCGCGGCAAGTCGATCCGACAGAACGTGCTCGCGATGCAGGAGCTGCTGCTGGGCATGGCCACCGGAGAGGTGCAGCAGGAGGACGCGGCCCGCTGGGAGGAGATCCCGCACGCACCCGTCACCGGTTACCAGACCGACGACGGCGTGATCCCCGCTTCCTTCTGACGCACGCTCGCTGCTGATCAGGTCGGCGGCAGGGTCTCCGGCGATGCCGGGATCCTGCCGCCGCTGTCTCGTGGGGTCGATGCGGATGTCGCGCGCTCGGCCTCAGTCGTCGGGCATCGAGCGGCGGTCGCCGACCGTGCGGTCGGAGCGCGGGAATGCGAGCGAGTCGGCGCGCACCCACCACTCCATGACGTCGTAGGCGAGGCGCCCGGCCGCGACCGACGGGTCGCCGTCGGACAGGCGGGCGGCCTCGACCGGGTCGCAGGCGAAGATCGACATGCCGCGATACGTCGGGTCGCTCTGCTCGTCGAACGGCCCGTTCACGACGATCACGCCCGTGCGCCCCAGCTCGGCGCGGTAGGCGAGGTGGCGTGCCTGGAGCTCATCGAGTTCGTCTTCGGACAACTCGGGGGCATCGGCCGGCCGCCGCAGCACGACGACCGTGTAGACGTCGAACGCGTCGGGGATGTCGGGATTGCGCGGCACGACCGTCAGCTTTCAGTAGATGTGCGGCTTCTGCAAGAGCGCGAGCGTGTCGTCGAGGGTCTCGAACGGGTCCGTGTTGCGCTTGATCAGACGAGCACCGGGGTCAGGCGTTGGTCGCGGCGACCGCCTGCTCCGCTTCCGCCTCGTCGATGGCGCGCTGTGCGGCGGCATCCTTGGGGTAGATGCGGTACATGATCGTCCACAGCACCGCGTTGATGGCGTACGGGACGGAGATGAGCCAGAACATCAGCAACTGAAGGCCCAGCGCATCCGCGAGGAAGCCGAACGCGAGGCTGAAGAGCGCCGCGAACAGTCCCTGGACGAACGAGAAGATGAAGGCATAGGCAGTCGCCACCACGCTCTTGTGCACGACTGATCCGACGATCGGCAACACGGCGCCGGGGTGGCCGATCGAGTTGATGAGTCCGGTGGCGAACACCGCGATGTACACGGCGACGCCGTGACCCCAGTCGATCTGGAACAGCAGTGCCGTCGACACCGCGTACGCCACGAGGTAGCCCTGCATCATCATGACGCGACCTCGTGAGCCGTACCGCCGTTCGAACCAGTCGCCGAGGAAGCCCCCGATGAAGCCGCTGATGACCGCCCCGAGCATGTACGCCGACATCAGCAGCGCGGCATCGGCGGTGGTCCAGCCGCGATCGTCGACCCAATAGGTGATGAAGAAGGCGAACAGCACCAGGCTCGTCGTGAACACGACCTGCACCGCCATGAACAGGATGGTCCGGTTGCGAAGCAGCCCGACCGCGTCGCGGAGGTTGAACCTCATGGCGTCGGGGTCGATCGCGCCGACGGGCGTGTGCTTCCTGGGCTCATGCACGAGCAGCAGGATCAGGATGCCCGAGAAGATGCTGATGCCGCCTATCGCGAACATGCCGTAGCGCCATCCGTCTTCGACGTTGGCGAACTGGCCGATGATGGGCGTCGCGATGACGGATGCCCCGACGCCGATCGTGTACAGGATGAACAACTGCGTGGCGTCCTGCGCGAATCCGGCCGCAACCGTCCACAACCCCCACAGCCCGGTGGCGATGAACAGGATCTTCTTACGGCCGAACCGGTCGGCCAGTGCCGCCCAGACCGGCCCGAACAGCATGCGCGCGAAGCGGCTGATGGCGGTGAGGATGCCCAAAGCGCTCGTCTGCAGGCCGAGCGAGTCTCGGATGACGGGGAAGAGGGTGTTGACGAGTCCGCCCTCGAAGCCGTCGACGATGCCGGCGAACGCGAGGGCGATGCACCGATCTTCTCCCGCTTCGCAATATGCAACCAAAGGGTTGCGCAAGGGTCATTAATCTGCAACCATGAAGTTGCAGACAAGCACGAAAGGACTGATCATTGTGAGCATGACCGACAACGAGGCATCCGTCATCGACGAAGGCACCTTCACCGTTCGGCGCACCATCCGCATCGCCGCGCCCATCGAGAAGGTGTGGACCGCCGTCACCGCGCCCGAGCACATCTCCCGCTGGTTCGGGCGCACCGTGCTCGACGGCGCAGGCGTCGGTGCGACCGGCACCATCACGTTCCCCGAGTACGGGTCGGTGCCGATTCGGGTCGAGGTGTTGGATGCGCCGCGCACGGTGTCGTACCGATGGGGCAACGACGATGCGCTCGGGCACCTGCGCGACGAGCTCGACGACCGGTCGACCGTCTTCACCTTCACGCTCGAACCGGTGCCCGACGGCACTCGACTCACCGTCGTCGAGACCGGCTTCGACCGCACCTCCGACCCGGCGGCGAACATGGCGAGCCACGGCGAGGGCTGGGTCGCCGAGCTCGACAAGCTCGTCGCCCTGCTCGAGGGCGACGCGTGACGACGACGCTGGTGCCGGTGTTCGCCGCACTCGGAGACGAGACCAGGTGGAGCATCCTGGCGGCACTCGGCGAGGGCGACGCGTCGGCGTCGGCCCTCGCCGGGCGCCTGCCGGTGACCCGACAGGCGATCGCGAAGCACCTCGCCGTGCTGCAGGACGTGGGGCTCGTCGAGCCGATCCGGGTCGGGCGCGAGGTGCGCTACCGGGTGATCGGATCGCAGTTGAGCGACACCGCGCATCGGCTCGACGCCATCGGCGCCGAGTGGGACCGCCGTCTCGCCGCGATCAAGGAGATCGCGGAGGGGCTCTGACCAGGTCGCCCGCACGCGCTCGGCCGTGCCGAGGTCAGGCGGTCACGCCGCTTGATGCTGCTGAGTTGCGCCACCACGCTTGCGGTCCACCCGTCCGATCTCATCGCCGACTTCGGCCAGGAGCGCGCTGGCGGCGCTCCAACTGTGATCGTCGGGGTTCAGCGCACTGCGCAGGTACGCCGACGTGAGCCGCTGCAGCACGGCGACGCGCACCGGGTTCTCATCCGTCGTCTCGGCGACCTCGTACCCCGGGATGCCGCCGAGTGAATGCTCCGCGCCGAACAGGGTGAGCAGGTCCGTCGCACCGGGACTGAACGTGAACGCGTCTGTGAACCAGTCCGGTCCCCGGCTGGACATCCGCGACTGATCGCGGTCGCCGGCCACCACCAGCGTCGGCGTGCTCAGCTCGGCGAACGACGGCGACATGAACGGGAAGTTCTCGGCAGCGAATGGGTGGAGTTGCGCGCCCGCCAGGCCTGTCGCTGCCAGCAAGACGCCCGCCTTGACTCGCGGATCAGACATGTCCGGCCCCGGTTCACCGTCGGCGTCAAGGACACGTGCGCCAAGCAGCGTCTGCACGGTCTGTGCGCCCCAGGAATGACCGACTGCCGCGATGCAGTCGCGGTTCACCCGGCCCTCGAGTCCCGGCACGGCGGCCTCGATCAGGCCGAACTCGTCGAGGATACGGGTCATGTCGTCGATCCGTTCGAGCCAGATCCGCGCGAAGCGCGGATCGCCGAAGCCGATGCCGAGACGCCGAGAGTCCAGATGCGTGGGCTGAACGACGACGAAGCCTCGCGAGGCCCAGAACGATGCCAGCGGCGCATACCCATCCAGGGGCCAGCCGTTCCCGTGCGAGAACACGATCACCGGAAGATTCGAACCCGTGAGCGGCGCCGAAACGCGCGCCTCCAAGGGCACGGCGCGACCGGGCGTCGCCAACGTCACCGGTGCCACTGAAACCACCGGGTCGGCACCCCCGATGATGGCGTCCAGCGCACCCACGATTGGTGCGGTCGAAGGCTGGGCGGTCACTGTGCTCATCCAGAGCGTCCTTTCGTCACAGGCGCATCTGAGTGGATAATGAAAACGGAGCGCCGCTCCGAATACGATACGGAGCAGTGTTCCGTTTTGCAAGCATGCGAACCGATGGAGCCGAATTGTCCCGAGTCCGACCGACCGAATCGACCTCGGTCAGGGCCAGGCGGGTTGACGCGAGCCGAAACGAACGGATTCTGCTCGAGGCAGCCGCCGGCGTCTTCGCCGAGCGCGGCGTGAACGCGCCCGTTCGTCTGATCGCCGTCGCCGCAGGCGTGGGCATGGGCACGATCTACCGACACTTCCCGACCCGCGCCGACCTGGTCATCGCCGTGTACCGGCATCAAGTCGAGAGCTGCGCCGCAGCAGGGCGGGTACTGCTTGCCGAGTCCTCGTCACCGGCTGCGGCGCTTCATGCATGGGTCGACCTCTTCGTCGAATTCCTCGTCACGAAGCACGGGCTCGCCCAAGCGCTTCGCGACGACCGCACCGGCTTCGACGCGCTGCACGACTACTTCCTCGATCGCCTGGTTCCCGTCTGCGGCGAGCTCCTCACCGCGACGACACCCGATACAGCCGAGCCGGCGATCAGCGCATACCAGTTCATGCGAGGGATCGGGAACCTCTGCATCCGCGCTCCCGAGGACGAGGGGTACGACCCTCGTCCGCTCGTCCGACTCCTCATCTCAGGAGTACTTCACGAACAAGACCAGCGCGCTGGGACGAGCTGACCCGACGGTCTCGTGCGGTGAAGTTCTCGAGGCGGCGGCACCCGTCGCCGCCCGGATTTGACCGTGTTCCGACAACACGGTGTGGACTCGTCGCAGACACGGATGCGGCGCGCCATCGGCCCCGCTCGCGCCGGCGAGTGACCGCCGGCCATCCCGACCATCGAAGAGAAACGAAGATCGCCCATGATCCAGGCCCGATCCCTCACGAAACGGTACGGCGCGAAGACCGCGGTCGACGGTGTCGACTTCACCGTCCGCCCGGGCGTCGTCACCGGGTTCCTCGGCCCGAACGGCGCCGGCAAGTCCACGACGATGCGCATGATCATGAACCTCGACCGACCATCGGGCGGCTCGGTCACCGTGAACGGCAAGCCGTACGCGCAGCATCGCGCTCCGGTGCGGCAGGTCGGCGCGCTGCTCGACGCGAAAGCGGTGCATCCCGGGCGGACGGCCCGCAATCACCTCCTCGCCATCGCCGCCACCCATCGCATCCCCCCCTCGCGCGTCGACGAGGTGATCGAGCTCACGGGACTCGAATCGGTGGCGCGCACACGAGTCGGCGGGTTCTCGCTCGGGATGAGCCAGCGACTCGGTCTCGCGGTCGCGCTGCTCGGCGACCCCGCAACGCTCATCCTCGACGAGCCCGTCAACGGGCTCGACCCCGACGGTGTCGTGTGGGTCCGCCTGTTGGCGCGGCAGCTGGCGGCGGAGGGGCGCACCGTCTTCCTCTCCTCGCACCTCATGAGCGAGATGGCGCAGACGGCGGACCACGTCCTCATCCTCGGTCGAGGCCGGATCGTCGCCGACGCCCCGATGAGCGAGATCGTCGCGGGAGCCGGCAGCGCGTCGGTGCAGGTGCGCACGCCGCATATCGCGCGCCTCGTGCCGCTGCTCGAGGCGGACGGTGCGACCGTGTCCGGCGCCGAGCCCGACCTGGTATCGGTGACCGGGCTCGCAGCGCCGCGCATCGCGGAGATCGCCGCCGGCGCCGGAGTGGTCGTTCACGAGCTCACCCCGGTGACCCGCTCGCTCGAAGAGGCCTACATGGCGCTGACGCGGGACGACGTCGAGTACCGCGCCGAGCGGATCGCCGTGGAGGCGAACCGATGACGACCGCGACAATGCCCCAGGAGATCACCCCCGTCGCTCGCGACCTCGGCTTCGCCGGCATCATCCGTTCGGAGTGGATCAAGCTCCGCAGCGTCCGCTCCACCTGGTGGTCGCTCGCGATCCTGCTGGCGCTCACCGTCGGACTCGGAGCACAGGTATCGTCGTCGCTCAGCTTCCAGGGTGTCGCGGGTGTTCCCACGCAAGACGCGGTTCAGGACCTGGCGGTGTACGCCGTCATGGTCAGCACCGACTTCGGTGCTCTGATCGTCGGAGTGCTCGGCGTCATCGTCATCGCGGGAGAGTACGGCACCGGCATGATCCGATCGACCCTCACCGCCGTACCGATGCGGGTGCCGGTCCTCTTCGCGAAAGCGCTCGTCCTCGCCGCCGCGATCTTCGTCGTCAGCGCGGTCGCTTTCGCCGTCACGGTCCCGATCTCCGTCGGACTGCTCGCCGGCAATGGTGTCGCCGTTCGCCTCGACGACCCGCAGTACTGGCTCGCGCTGCTCGGCGGCACGGGATACCTCGTGCTGGTCGGTCTCATCGCCTTCTCCATCGGCGCGGTGCTGCGCAACACGGCCGGCGGAATCGCGGTGGCGCTCGCGCTGCTCCTTGCAGCGCCGGTCGCCCTCGGCCTGGTGCTCGGCTTGACGCCTTCGACCTGGCTCGAGACGGTCTCGACGCTGCTGCCGTCCCTGGCGGGCACGGTGCTGTACAGCTACCCGACGACGCAGAGCTGGGTGAACCTCTCCACCGTGACGGCTGACGACGGCTGGCTCACCGAGCCGTGGCAGGGCGCGCTGGTCCTCATCGTCTGGGTGGTGGTGCTGTTCACCGCCGCGGCCGTGCTGCTCCGGCGACGCGATGCGTGACCGCGACGAGCGGCCCGCCGGTCGTGGGCGGCGGCGTCGGTGGCCGTGGATCGTCGGCGGTGCGGCGGCGGCACTCGCGGCCTTCGGCGTCGTGCTCACCCTCGTGTTCCAGTTCGGCCTGGCGTGGTGGAGCGGCGACGGCGACCGCAATCACATCCACGTCTCGCAGGACGGCGCCCAGCAGCACTACCAGGTCCACCTTCCGCCCCAGCACGACGGATCCGCGAAGCTTCCGGTGATGATGGCGATCCACGGATGCGGCATGACCGGGTTCGGGTGGAACTCGATGAAGGACACCACGCAATTCAACGCACTCGCCGACAGAGAGGGTTTCATCGTCGTCTACCCCACTCAGCGGATCTTCGAGAACAGCATCAACTGCTGGAACTCCGCGGACCCGCGCAACCAGATCCGAGGTGCGGGCGAGCCGGCGCTCCTGGCCGGCGTGGCGCAGGAGGTCGTCGAGACCTA
The DNA here is from genome assembly GCF_021228295.1 of Agromyces humatus. Taxonomy (GTDB): domain Bacteria; phylum Actinomycetota; class Actinomycetes; order Actinomycetales; family Microbacteriaceae; genus Agromyces; species Agromyces humatus. The sequence goes on along the minus strand of NZ_JAJQPD010000005.1, from coordinate 247,937 downwards.
CGGCGCCGATCCCGACCGGGTCCACGTGTCGGGGGCCTCGTCGGGAGCCGGCGCGGCGGTGATCCTCGGCGTCACCTATCCTGATGTGTTCGCGACGGTCACCTCGGTCGCCGGAGGCGAGTACGGGCTCAATCAGGTCGACCCCGACGATCCCGACGCCACCCCTCCGTCGGTCACCGGCCGGCAGGCGTGGGCGCAGATGGGCGACCGCGCTCGACCGGTGCCCCTGCTCGTCGTGCAGGGCGGTCGGGATGACGTCGTGCCGCCGATCGTCGGCGAGCGGCTCGTGGAGCACTGGAGCGCGGTGCTCGACCTCGTCGACGACGGGGTGCTCGACGACAGCCTCGGCCTGCGTGCGGAAACCGTCGCCCATCCGGCGCGAGGGGAGCGGTACGGGCACGAACAGACGACGTTCCGGTCGCCCGAGGGCGACGTGCTCATCGAGTACGTCTTGGCGGCCGAGCTTGCGCATTCGTGGCCGAACCCCGATGGCGAGGGCCTTTTCACGGACATCGCGGGCCCGAACGTGACCGAGATCGCCTGGAGATTCGCACAGCTCCACGATTGACCGTGTGGTCGGAGCACGTCGACTGTCGCACCGCAAATATCTACTTGTGTGTATATACACACAGGTGTATTCTCGAGGTATGACGAAACACACTGCTCCATCACCGAACCGCATCCGCCGCGCACCCGCGCTGGTCGCCGTGTTCGGCGGCGCGGGTTTCGTGGCCTTCTTCGTGGTCGCGCACCTCGTGCAGCCGACCGTCGACGGGTCGTGGCAGCCGCCCAGCGAGCTCGCGCTCGGCGCGAACGGCTGGGCGATGACCATCGCCTTCCTCATGCTCGGCGTCGCCGGCATCGGCCTCTTCCTGGCACTGACCTCGCAGGTCGTCACGTGGCCGGGCCGCATCGGGTTGGCGGCGATCCTCGTCGCCGCGATCGGGTTCATCGTGGCCGCGGTGTTCCCGACCGATCCCGCCATGACACCTCCGGGCGAGATGACCCTCAGCGGCATGCTGCACTCGATCGGGCCGGTGCTCGCCGACGGCATCCCCATCGCCGCGATCATCCTGGCCGTGTCGCTGACCCGCCACAGCCCGCAGTGGCGTCGGGTGCGCTGGGTGCTCGTGCTCGGAGCAGTCCTCACGGTCTGGGCGGCCGTGCTGCTCACGGTGAGCCTGGCCGTGCTGATGCCGGCGACGGGTCAGCTCGGTCCCGACGTGCCGGTCGGATGGCAGGGTCGGTTCCTGCTGGTGGCCGACGCGGTGTGGCTCGCCGCCGTGGGCGGCTGCGCGCTGGCGATCCGCCGCGGCCCCCGGCACGGGGCATCCGACCTCTCGGCGCCGACGATGTCAGGGCGTGTCTCGTGAGCGTCGCCGCTCTCGACCTCGACGTGCTGGTCGCGCTGGCCGAACCGAACCGCCTGCGCATCGTCGAGCTGTTGCGCAGCGGACCACGCCCCGTCGGCGAGATCGCCGAGCGGCTGTCGCTGCTGCAACCGCAGACGTCACGCCACCTTCGTATCCTCGCCGAGGCGGGTCTCGTGAGTGCCGAGAAGCAGGCCCAATCGCGGGTCTACCACCTGCTGCCGACGCAGTTCCGCTCGCTCGAGGCGTGGCTCGACAGCTTCGCCGACGTGTGGACGGATCGTGTCGACCGACTCGATTCGTACCTGTCCGAACTCGACGCACGAACGGACGACGCCGATGCCCGCTAGCACCGTCACGAAGGACTACGAAGGCCGCCGGCTCATCGTCGAACGCGAGGTTGCGGCATCCGCTGACCTCGTCTGGGCGTGCTGGACGCAGGCCGAGCACCTGCGCAAGTGGTGGGGGCCGAACGGATGGCTCGTCGACATCTTCGAGCTCGACGTGCGCCCCGGCGGCGTGTGGCGGTATCGGCTCCGGCCCGAGGCCGAGCACGAACTCGACGACGAGCAGTGGGGTCGGGCGGTCTACCGCGTCGTCGATGCACCCCACCGTCTCGCGTTCGACGATGCATTCGCCGAGCCGTCGGGCGCCGTCATCGAGGGCAGTGAGATGCCCACGACGGTGCTGATCGGCCATGCGCACGGCCTGACCTCGGTGTCGATCACCGTCGCGTTCTCACGTGCCGAGCAACTCGACGAGGCCGAGGCGATCGGCATGGTCGAGGGCTTCACCGACACGCTCGAACGGCTCGCTCGCGCGCTGGCGCTCGGCGATGAGCCGGGCTGATCACCGGCACCTCCTGAACAGAACGGAGCAGCTCATGTCGAAGACGGATGTCGCAGCGCGACGTACTGACGGAACCGTGACCTCGACCGACGGGGTGACCATCGCCTTCGAGCGCTCGGGCAGCGGCCCGGTGGTCGTGCTCGTCGCGCAGGCGCTCTCGGATCGACGCGACAACCGCAAGCTCGCCGCGGCGCTCGCAGACGAGCACACGGTCGTCAACTACGACCGGCGCGGACGAGGCGCCAGCACGGACGCGGGGGACTGGTCGATCCAGCGCGAGATCGACGACATCGAGGCGCTCATCGACGAGCACGGCGGCAGTGCGCTCCTCTTCGGCGCGTCCTCGGGTGCGGTGCTCGCGCTCGATGCGGCCGCCGCACTGCCGTCGAAGGTGGCGGGCGTCGTCGCCTACGAGGCGCCGGTGATCGTCGACGACCAGCGCCCGCCGGTGCCGCGCGAGCTCGCCGATCGCGTCGAGGCACTGGTCGACGATGGGCGCCGATCACAGGCAGTCGCCGAGTTCATGAAGTCCGCGCTCGGCGCGCCCGGGTTCATGGTGGGCGCGACCAGGCTCATGGTGCCGATCTGGCGCTCGATGGTCGCGATGGCGCCCACCACGGCGTACGACCTTCGACTGTGCGCCGGACTGCAGGACGGCACGCCGCTCACGACCACGCGGTGGAAGGGCGTCGTCGGCCCGGTGCTGGTGCTCGTCGGCGGCAGGGGCGACCCGTTCATGCGCACCGGCGGTGCCGCGCTCGCCGCTCACTTGGGTGTCGCGCTCGAAGTGGTCGCCGGTGCCCACCACGCCACGCCCATGATGAAGCCGGCGCTGCTGGTGCCGACGCTCGAGCGGTTCTTCGCGACCTCCCCCGGGGCTGACTGACATTCGTCCTGCCCGGGTCGTGACATCCGACCCTGCCGGGTGCGACCGGGCGCCCGTAGCGTCGCGGGCATGAATGAGACCACGACGCAGTATTCACCTTCCAATGCTGGCGAGAACGCCCGAGCGGATGCCTCCGGCTCACGCCGCAGGCGCTACGGCAGGGTCGCGATCCTCGTGGCCGCCGTGGCCGGACCGCTCGTCGTGTGGGCGATCGCAGTGCCGATCGCCCGCATCGACCTCACGGCCGGCACGGGCCCTGCGGCGCCGACCGTCACGCCATCGTCGATCGTGGTGGCGGGGCTCGTCATGGGATTCGGCGCGTGGGGGGTGATCGCCGTGCTCGAGCGGTTCTCCACCCGCAGCGGCCGCATCTTCGCGATCGTCGGCTGGACGGTGCTCGTGCTCTCGCTGCTGGGGCCGGTCGTGACGGGCGCGACCGGCGTCGTGCTCGCGGTGCTGCTCGCGATGCACCTCGCGACCGGCGCGACGTTGATCATCGGGCTTCCGCTTGCGGCCCGCGGTGCGGCGACGGTGTACGGAGCCCGTCTCGAGCGATGACGTAGATTGGCCACGCGAGACCCCGGTCGAGCAGACAGACTCGGAATGAGCGACACGATGACGACGATCGACGACCTCCAGCACGCACCGATCCGACCCGCGACCCGGTGGATCGTCTACCGCCCCGGCCCCTGGCTGCCGCTCATCGCGGCGCCCGTGCTGCTCATCGCCCCGCTCGTGGCGGCGATCGTCGCGGGTGACTGGCTGCGCGCGGGATATGTGCTGCTGATCGGCGCGGTCTTCGGCATCTCGGTGTCGCTGCCGTTCGGTTCGCGACGCCGACCCACTGCGGTCACCGAGTGGGTGTTCTTCGCGCTGCTGCTGATCTGCGCCGGCTATCTGGTCGCATGGCGCACCGGCCAGGCGCTCCTGTTCCCGCTGCTCGCGGTGGCTGCATCGCTCGCGATCCGCCGCAGGTGGGCGATGGGGATGGTCGGGGCGGTCGCGGTGAGCGGAGCGCTGGCCGTGGGCTTCGAGACCTGGTCGCTCGAGGCGGCGGTACTCGTGGGGTTCGCCGCCTTCGCGGGAGGCGCCGGCAACTTCGTCGTGCAGTACTACCTGGCACTCGTGCGCGAGCTCGAGCGCAGTCGCGAACGGCTCGCGGTCGCCGCGGTCGGTGAGGAACCGCTGCGCTTCTCGCGCGACCTGCACGACCTGCTCGGGCACTCGCTGTCGGTGATCGCGGTCAAGTCCGAAGCGGCCCGCCGCCTGATGAGACCGGATCCGGATGCCGCGGCCACGCACATCGCCGAGGTCGAGGCGATCGCGCGGGAGGCGCTCGGTGAGGTTCGGTCAGTCGTCTCCGGCTCCCGGTCCGTGAGCCTTGCCGAGGAGATCGCCAACGCGCGTCGCTCGCTCGAGGATGCCGGGGTCGCGACATCCGTCACCGTCACCGATCAGGTGCTTCCGATCACCGCGGATGCGATCCTCGGTTGGGTCGTTCGCGAGGGCGCGACGAACGTGCTGCGCCACTCGGCGGCGCGCCGCTGCACGTTCGAGGTGAGCGTGTCCGCGCAGGGCGCCCGCGTCGAGATCGCCGACGACGGGCCGCGGCACGCGCATGGCGGGTCCGCGCGGACGCCCGACCTCTCCTCGGGAAGCGGGCTCGAGGGGCTTCGCGAACGCATCGAAGACGCCGGTGGCGAGTTCGCCGTGGAGGCGTCGGCGTCGCGGTTCCGATTGACCGCCGTCGTTCCCCTCCCTGCGCAGGCGCGCCGATGAGCGGGCCGGTCAGCGCACCGACGACGATCCTCATCGCCGAAGACCAGGGCATGATGCGCTCGGCGCTCACGACACTGCTCGACCTCGAACCCGACCTCACCGTCGTCGGGGGAGTGGAGCGCGGCGACGAGGTGGTCGCTGCGGCACAGCGCCTGCGGCCCGACGTCGTGCTCCTCGACATCGAGCTTCCGGGTCGCAGCGGCCTCGACGTGATCGCGCCCGTGCTGGAGGCGGTGCCGGCCTGCGATGTGGTGGTCGTGACGACCTTCGGCCGGCCCGGATATCTCGCGCGGGCGCTCGCCGCGGGTGCACGTGGGTTCCTGGTGAAGGATGACCCGGTCGCGCAGCTTGCCACGGCCATCAGGCGGGTGCGGGCCGGCGAGCGGGTCGTCGACCCGCAGCTCGCCGCCGAAGCGCTGGGCGTCAGCGACAACCCGCTCACCGATCGCGAGGCCGATGTACTGCGCGCGTCGACCGAGGGCGCGACGATCGCCGACATCGCCGAGCAGTTGTATCTGTCACCGAGCACGGTGCGCAACTACCTCTCGGCGGCGATCGGCAAGCTCGGCGCGCGCAACCGCCTCGAGGCGCTCACGGTCGCGCGCGACCGCGGGTGGCTGTGACCAGCATTGCGCGCGACCTCGTCGAACCCTGCCGTCAGATCGGCAGCGGCCGGTCGTCGACGATCGTCTTCATGACGAGGGTCGACTCGACGCGGCGAACGCCCGGCAGGCCCGAGAGTTGTTCGTCCCAGAGCCGTTGGTATGCCGGCAGATCGGGTACGGCCACACGCAGCAGGTAGTCGGGGTCGCCGAAGAGTCGCAGCGCCTGGATGACCTCGGGAATCTCGGCGACGGCGGCATCGAAAGCCGGGATGGTCGCGCGATTCGCCTGCTCCATCGTGACGAACACGAGGGCGCCGAACCCGAGGCCGACCACTTCGGGGTCGATGACAGCCCGGTACCCGGTGATCGCTCCCGAGGCCTCGAGCGCGTGCAGTCGACGGTGCGTCGGCGACATGCTCAGCTGCACGCGCGCGGCGAGATCGGTGAGGCTCAGGCGGCCGTCCTGCTGCAGTTCGGCAAGGATTCTCCGATCGATGGCGTCCATGGGGTGAATTCTTCCACGCAGGCCGCTTGCGGAGGTGAAACACGGCAGCCTATTCTGCCCGTTCTTGCGTACCTTCGTCGTATCGAACGACGAGAGGGGCGCAGCGTGAACACCGAGCTGCTGATCGCATGCTGGGGCATGATGACGCTCATGGTGCTGGTTCCGGGCCCGGACTGGGCCTACATCATCGATGCGGGAATGCGGGATCGCAGCATCGTGCCGTCGCTCGGAGGGATCCTCGTCGGATACCTCGCGGCGGTCGTGGCGGTCGCGGTGGGGGTCGGCGCTGCGGTGGCCGCCCTGCCGTGGGTGCTCGTCGGGCTCACGTTCGCGGCCGCGGGCTACCTGTCGTACCTCGGCATCCGCGTGCTCAGGCAGCCGCCTTCGCTCGCCGTGGCTGGTGCGACGGGTCACAGCGGAACGGCCGGCCCAGACGTCGCGCTCGCTGCTCGGCCGTGGGTGCGCCTCGCCCAGGGCGCCGGCGTCAGTGGACTGAATCCGAAGGGGCTGCTCGTGCTGGTCGTGCTGCTGCCCCAGTTCACCGACGCGGCGGGCGCCTGGCCGATCCCGGTGCAGCTCGCCGTGCTCGGGCTCATCTTCGTCGCGAGTTGCGCGCTCGTCTACTCGGTCGTGGGCATGAGCGCGAGAACGGTGCTCCGCTTCCGGCCGTCGGCGATGCGGATCATCTCGCGTATCTCAGGGGCCGCGATGATCGTGCTCGCCGTCGTGCTCGTCGTCGAGCAGGTGTCGCATCTCGCCGGCGGGTGAGGCGGGCGGCTATTGCTCGGAGGCGTCGGTCGCCTGGTCCATGACGTAGATGGTGGCACCGCCCGGATCTTGGTAGGTGGCCATGAAGCCGCCCGGGATCTCGCCTGGCGCTTCGACCACGGCGAGCGTCTCGGGCCGGGCAGCGTGGAACGCCTCGACGCTGTCGACGACGAACAGCGGCCCGATCGGGGCATCGGGGTCGTGCGAATCGAGCATGAGCTGCACATCGGAGCCCGGCAGGGCGAGGGCCACCGTCGCATCGCCCTCGCGCCACGTCTCGGTGAACCCGAGACCGTCGCGGTAGAGGTCGAGCGAGGCACTCAGGTCGGACGTCGGAACGAATAGGAACTCGAGCTTCATGGCGCATCCTTCCGTGTCGTAACTAGATTAAAGCTCAGCATAACGCCATTATGTTGATGTGCGCGAGTGGATTCCGATATCGACCTCCCCGAAGGGCAGGCTCGCGCTCGCCGCCGTGAAGGAGTTCGGCGCACGCCCCTTCGATGAGGTCACGGTCGCCGAACTGGTTACGGCTGCGAAGGTCACCACCGGTGCCCTCTACCACCATTTCGGCAGCAAGCTCGGGTTGTACGCCTTCGTGCGCGACGACGTCGAGCAGCGCCTGCTCGATCGCATGGAGGGCGCCATCGCGGCATCCCCGACGTCGGATCGCCCGGCGGCCGTGGGCGCCGCGCTGCTGATCGGGTTCGACTTCGCGGTGCGCGAGGGCTTCCTCCGCATCCTGGGTGACCCACCCGCGGGCGCAGACGGCGACCGCCTGACCGGACTCCTGAGTGCGACGACGGCTCCGGCCCCGCCCGTGCTCGGCCGGATCCTCGCCGCCGCTTGGCGGGCTGCGCTCGTCGCCGTCGCCGAAGGGGCGGATGCGCGGCAAGCGCGCGAGTCGCTCGCGGCCCTGGAGTTCCGACTCGCGTCATGAGCCCGCCATCGCGCCCGTCGACGCGCGAGCAGGGGGCGTCACGTCGGCGCGGCCGTGCCGTCGGCGCGCAGGTGCTGCAAGAGTGATGGCATGCCACGAATCGGAGCGATCTTTCAGCCCGCCTTCCCGCCAGAGCGACTCCGGGCCGTCGTCGACGCGGCCGAGCAGGGCGGGGTCCCCGAACTCTGGCTCTGGGAGGACTGCTTCCAGGAGTCGGCGTTCGCGACTGCCTCGGCGGCCCTCGCCTGGACCGAGCGACTGCGCGTGGGCATCGGGGTCGTGCCGATGCCGCTGCGCAACGTCGCGATCACGGCCATGGAGGTGGCCACCATCGCCCGCATGTTCCCGGGTCGCCTGCTGCCCGGCGTCGGGCACGGCGTGCAGCGCTGGATGTCCCAGACCGGGAGCAGGGTCGCGTCGCCGCTCACGCTCATGCAGGAGTACGCGCCGGCCCTGCGACGGCTGCTCGCCGGTGAGGAGGTCACGACCGACGGCCGGTACGTGAAGCTCGATCGGGTGCGCCTCGACTGGCCACCTGCGGTGGTGCCGCCCCTCTACGCCGCCGGCGAGGGGCCGAAGACGCTGCACCTCACCGGCGAGGTCGCCGACGGCACCGTGCTGACGGGCGGCACCACGGTCGAGCGTGCTGCACAGGCCGTCGCAACGATCGCGGCGGGCCGCAGCGCCGCCGGGCGCGAGGGGCGCAACGAAGTGGTCGTCTATCTTCCGGCCGCGTTCGGCAGGGCTGACGCTGAGGCGCGCATGGCTCGCGAACTCACGATCTGGAACATGCCCGACGACCAGCGTCTCGCCGCCGTGGGCGATGCCTCCGCCGTCGCTGACGTCGCCGCACGGTTCTTCGCGGTCGGCGTCGACGCGGTGGTGCTGCAACCGACCTCGGATGAGCCCGACCTCGAAGGATTCCTGCGGCACGTCGGCGACGTCGCCCGGCAGTTCTCGTCGTAGCAGTTGCTCGATCGAATCCCCGGACTTCAGGCCGCCCAGGCGCCCACCCGCGCGGCCTCGGTGAGCACCGTGCGAGCATCGCGGGGCGGTCGGCCAAGCGCCTCGAGCACTCCCGACGTGGGGGACTCGTTGCGTCCGTCGAACACCTCGCGGCACAGCTCGGTGAGCATCGTCGCCACTTCGGGCCCCTCGGTGGCGGCGACGGCGGCATGGAACTCGTCGAAGCTCACGGGGACGTACTGCACCTCGCGTCCGTGGATCTCGGAAAGCAGTGCCGCCACCTCGGTGAAGGTCAACGACTGCGGGCCCGTCACCTCGTGGACACGGCCCTCGTGACCGGTGCCCGTGAGCGCCTCGACGGCGACTTCCGCGATGTCGTCGATGTCGATGAAGGGCTCGCGCATGCCGCCCGCGGGCACCGCGAGCACTCCCGTGAGCACGGAGTCGCGCAGCATTCCCTCGGTGAAGTTCTGCATGAACCAGCTGGCGCGTACAACGGTCGCCGGGATACCGGAGGCGAGCACGATGTCTTCGCTGCGACGCGCGCCGTCCTCGCCCCGACCAGAGAGCAGCACGATGTGACGCACGCCCGCATCGCCCGCGATCTCGGTGAGGCGGGTGATGGCCGCCGCGGCTTCGGGTGTCGCGAGGTCGGGCACGTAGGCCGCGTAGAGGCGATCGATGCCGTCGAGGGCCTGACGCCACGCCTCCGGTCGGTCCCAGTCGAACGCGGGTGTCGTGCCGCGGGAGAGGCGGCGCACGTCGCGGCCCCGTTCCTCGAGCAGGTCGGCGACGCGTCGGCCGGTCTTTCCGGTGGCGCCGATCACGGCGATGGTTGTGGAGGTCATGTCGGATGTCCCTTCGAGTGGTGTGGTGTTCCTGTGTGTCCACCTTCACGGCATCCGTGTGGACGATCAATCGCCACACGTCCTCTTCTCTTTGCCGTCCGTCCAGATCGCAGGTGTTTCGGCAGCTCGGCATGCCACCGTGGACTCATGGTCAATCCACGTACCGGCGCCGGCGCCCAGGTTGCGTCCGGCGATCAGCTCGGCGACGGCCTGCACCTGCTGCACTTCACCGGTGCGCTGTATTGCCGCGCCGAACTCTCGGCACCCTGGGGCGTCGAATTCCCCGACCTCGACGGATACATGACGCTCCCCGTCGTGCTGTCGGGTCGGTGCGTCCTCGAGGTCGGCGATGATCGGTACCCCCTCGAAGCGGGCAGCGCCGCCCTCATCACCCGCGGCACGCCGCACCGGTTGCTGAGCACAGCAGATGCCCCGGCGACGCCGCTCTTCGAGATCCCCGTCGAGCAGCTCAGCGACACGTATGAGCACATGCGTTTCGGCGGCGGGGGCGAGCGTGCCCAGATCGCGTATGCGGCGATGCGGGTGGATGCCCCACTCACCGCACGCCTGATCGCCGAGCTCCCCGACGTGATCCGGGTTGACGCGTGGGACGACGGCGAGGCGGGCATTTTCGGGGCGGTGCTGCGGTTGCTCGCCCGCGAAGCGGAGGCGATCGAGCCCGGCGGTGAGGCGGTGATGACGAGGCTGGCCGACGTGCTCGTCATCCAGGTGCTCCGCCGCTGGCTGCGCAGCGCCGACGCAACGACCGGATGGCTCGCTGCGCTTCGCGACCCGCAGATCGGCCGCGTCATCGGCAGGATGCACGCGCATCCCGACGACGAGTGGACCCTCGTGAAGCTCGCCCGCGTGGCGAGCATGTCACGCTCGGCCTTCGCCGAGCGGTTCACGACGCTGGTCGGCGAGTCGCCCATGCGCTACCTTGCGGGCTGGCGGCTCGAGCAGGCCCGGTCGCAGCTCACGCGAACGGATGACCCGATCGCGGCGATCTCGACCCGCGTGGGCTACACCTCGGAGGCCGCCTTCAGCCGTGCATTCAAACGGCACCACGGGGTGACGCCCGGCTCAGTGCGTCAGACAGGCACTCCGGCGCGACCGCTGACGCCGCTTCGGGCCGGGCCATAGCCGAGTGGCAGCGAAGGTTCTGCTGAGAACCGCCGGGTAGAGTTGCCCCGGCCAGATCGCCGCCTGCGCCCATGACCGGTGCGATTCGCGCACACGCCGGCGCGAGGCATCCGTCTCGCCGAATCTCCATCCTCCTGAATCGAAGGACACCCGTGAGCCTGATCCGCCTGAACGACGTGAGCATGGAGTTCGACGGGCGACCGGTGCTGCGCGAGGCGTTCCTCAAGCTGCGCCGCGGCGACCGCATCGGGCTGATCGGCAAGAACGGCACGGGCAAGACGACGTTCCTCGAGTTGGTGCTCGGGCGGCGCGAGCCGACGGGCGGCACGGTCGACGTGTCGCTCGGCACCACGATCGGGTACTTCTCGCAGTTCTCCGAACTCGACGGCGAGCAGAGCACCTACGAGACGCTGAGCGCGCAGTTCGCGGCGGTGCACGAGACGCAGGCGCGGATCGACGAGATCGGTGCGCAGCTGGCCGAGCCGATGACGGATGCCGCGATGACGGCGTTGCTCGCCGAGCAGGGCGAGCTCTTCGAGCGCATGGATCATGTCGGCGGCTGGACGTACGAGAACACCATCGACACGGTGCTCACGAGCCTCGGGTTCGACGAGGAACGACGCCACCTGCCGGTCGGCCGATTGTCGGGCGGATGGCGCAACCGGGCCGCGCTCGCCCTGATCCTGGTGCAGGCGCCCGACGTGCTGCTGCTCGACGAGCCGACCAACTTCCTCGACCTCGACGGGGTGCGCTGGATCGAGGGCTGGCTGCAGGGGTTCGCCGGTGCGGTGCTCGTGGTCTCGCACGACCGGCAGTTCCTCGACGGGGTCGTCGACCGCATCGTCGAGATCGAGAACTACCGACTGCAGGAGTACGAGGGCAACTACTCGGCCTACGTGCACGCGAAGCAGTCGCGCCTGAAGATGCTCGAGCGCCAGTTCGCGCACGAGGAGGAACTGCTGGCGTACGAGCAGGCCGCGTCGGCCGCGCGCCGTGAGGCGGCACGGAATCCGTCGAACGCGGTCGCGCGTCGGCTCGCCGACATCAAGAAGCGACAGGCGCCGCGCCCGATCGACCAGATCATCACGGGCATCTACGACGGGCTGCGGGTCAGCAACGACCTGCTCACCGTGACCGGCCTGACGAAGGGCTTCAACGGCACGCCGTTGTTCGCGGGCCTCTCGTTCGACCTGCAGCGCGGCGATCGGGTGGCGGTGCTCGGCTCGAACGGGTCGGGCAAGTCCACCCTGCTCGACGTGCTGACCGGCGAGACCGAACCGGATGCCGGCACGGTGCGATGGGCGAAGGGCGTGAGGTACGTGTCGTACAACGCCGTCTATGCCGCGCTCGACCTGGATGACACCGTCGGGCACGCGGTGAACGCCTACCCCGATTCGCTCGCGTTCACGGCGACGAAGAAGAGTGTGAACCGGTTCCTCGCGATGCTGCAGTTCTCAGAGGCAGACCTTCAGCAGAAGATCGGCACCCTCTCGGGTGGGCAGCGTGCCCGGGTCGCGATCGCGCAGTGCCTGCTCTCCGGCGCCGCGGTGATCGTGCTCGACGAGCCGACGAACCACCTCGACATCACGTCGACCCAGGTGATGGAGCGGGCGCTCACGCACTTCCCCGGCGCGGTCGTCGTCGTCAGCCATGACCGGTTCTTCGTCGACAAGCTCGCCGACCGGCTGCTGGTGTTCGACGGCGGGCCGGGCGTGCGCGAGACCGCCGCCACCGGGGCGCTCTGACGACGAGTTCGGTGCCAGTGAGCTTCGTGCCGAAGTAGGGCGCCTCAGGGTCGCCCGCGCACTTCTTGCGTCCCTGCGCGCGTTCTGAGGGGTCAGGGAGCCGGTTCGGCTGCCAGATCGGGCAGCGCGAAGCGCGCCAGGAATGCCGCGGCACGCCTGCGGTCTCCGGCGATGGCGATGTCGCCCGCCGCGACGGCGTCGTTCAACGTCAACCGCCCGAACAAGACCGCGCGCACGGTCGCTTCCGTGCCCTCGATGACGAGGTCTGGATCGGCGCCGGCGGCGCGGGCGACATCGATGCCGACACCCTCGACCGACACATCGAAGGCGTCGCGCACGAGCCGCAGCCGTACACGCCCGCGGAACCCGTCTCGAGGCGCGGGCACGAACAGCGCCTTCAGTGCGAGGGCGAACGCGTCGTTGCTCATCTCGGAGTCCGGCGCCGCGGGCGTGAGCGCGCCCCAGCGCGACATCGCGACCAGCACCGGCTCGAGTGCGTTTCCGAGCGCCGTCAACTCGTACGCCTGCGTGCTCGCGGGCGGGCCGAGGACGGTGCGCCGCACGCCGCCGCCGGCCTCGAGATCGCGCAGCCGCTGGCTCAACACGTTCTGGCTGATGCCGCGGAGCCCGGAACGCAGGTCAGTGAAGCGCTTGGGCCCGAAGAGGAGCTCGCGCACCACCAGCAGGGCCCAGCGCTCGCCGATCACGTCGAGCGATCGTGCGATGCCGCAGGCATCTTCATACTTTCTCGTTGACACGGGAATAGACTACGCCACTCGCACGCTAAACTCCTACAACAGGATCAAATGATCCTGAATCAGGAGTGAAATGGCGACCATCGGCGACACCGCCGCGCTCGCGGCCTGAACCACCAACCCACCAAGAGACACCGTAAGGAAACATCATGTACACCAGCCCCGAACTCACCCGATTCCCCGTCGCCGACGGAGCCGGCTCCGTCTCGCAGGCACCCGACCTGCCCGAAGGCTTCGCCGACACGTTCACCAGCCGCTACATCGAGGCCAACGGCATCCGCCAGCATGTCGTGGTCGGTGGACAGGGCCCGGCTCTCGTGCTCGTGCACGGCTGGCCGCAGACCTGGTACGCCTGGCGGCTCCTGATGCCCAAGCTGGCGAAGCGGTTCACGGTCATCGCCCCAGACCAGCGCGGTATCGGCCTGTCCGAGCGCGCCCGGTCGGGCTATGACTCCACCACTCTCGCGGCCGACGTGATCGGCGTGGTCGACGCGCTCGGCATCGACCGGTTCGCGGTGGCCGGACACGACACCGGGTTCATCATCTCGTACGCGCTCGTCGCGGACTATGCCGACCGAGTCGATCGCGTCGCGCTCGCCGAGATCCCCGGGCCGCCCGCGCCGTCGAACACGCCGCCGCTCTTCGTGCCCTCGCACCTGAACGCCAAGCTGTGGCACATCCCGTTCAACCGTGCAGACGACCTGCCCGAGCAGCTCATCGCCGGACGCGAGGACGTGTTCTTCGGCTACGAGTTCGCCATCCAGGGCGGCGGACTGCCTACCGAGCTCATCGAGTTCTACGTCGGCCTGGTCTCCGACCCCGAATCGCTGCGCGGGAGCCTCGGCTTCTACCGCGCGTGGGACGCGACGCTCGAGCAGAACGCCGAGCGCGTGACCCGCAAGCTGATGCTGCCGGTGCTGGCCGTCGGCGGCGAGCGCAGCTACGGCGGCTTGGTCGAGCACGCCATGAGTGCGCTCGCCGATGACGTCGAGGGCGTCGTGATCGATGGCGCGGGCCACTGGCTCGCCGAGGAGGCGCCCGAGCAGCTGCTCGCATCCTTCAATCGATTCTTCGAGCCCTACCGTGCCGCGGCGACGGCTGATCTCGTCGAGGCACCCGCGGTGCGCTGATCACCGCTGATCGCACCGCAGTCGCACTCGCCGTGTCGTCGGGCTTCACGCCCGCGGCACGGCGAGTGTCGTTCGCTCAGACCCGTTCGAGCTCCTCGACCAGCGCGCCGCTCTCTGCGTCGCGGGTGATGGCCTCGCCCAGTCGCTGCGCCGATTGCCGGTACGACGGGTCGCCGAGCACGTCGGTGATCGCCATCGCGATCCGTGATGCGGGTGCCGTGCGGCGCACGGCGATGCCCGCTCCCCGTGCGGTGACCCGCACCGCGTTGTCGGCCTGGTCGCGACCGTGGTGCAGCACGACGAGCGGCACACCCGCTGCGAGCGTCTTGATGACCGTGCCGTGGCCGCCGTGCGTGACGACGAGGTCGGCCCGCGGCAGCACGAGGCGGTGCGGGGCGGATGCCACGACCGCGACGTTCGCGGGAGCGCGGATGGCGCCCGGCTCGACCGCAGGCCCGGTCGTGACGAGACCATGCACCGGAAGGCTGCCGACGGCGTCGGTGATGCGCTGCATGCAATCGACGTGGTCCTGGAACGTCGATGACATCGCCACCACGACCAGCCGCCCATCACCCGGGGGCGGCGTCCAGGTTTCGTCGGCCGCCCAAACCGGGTCGTCGAGGATGGGGCCGACGTAGCGGGCGTTGGCGGGCAGCTCGGCGGGGAAGTCGAACGCAGACGAGGTGAGCACCAACTGCCGTCTCGCGCGGCCCAGCTGGTCCCAGGTGTGCGCGAACGGCTCGAGGCCGTGCTCGGCGCGCAGCGCGTTGGTCTTCGCGAGTGCGTACCGGTCGATCAGCCCGGTGCTCGCCGCCCGGGCGAGCCGATCGCGCGTTCTTCCGAGCGGCCCGCGCGCCGGGGACATCCCGGCACCGAATGGCGGCATGCCCTTCGCCGGCAGCGGATACGCGTTCGGAATCAGGATGTCGAACGGAACCCCGCACGCCTCTGCGCCGATCATGGCGCCGAGCGCAAGTGACGACGCGACCACCAGGTCGGGCCTGATCGCATCGATCGCCGCGATCGTGTCGGCGGCCTGGCCCGGTGCCGGCCCGGTCATCAGGTACTCGGACGTCGCTCGCGCGACGCTCAGCGGCGACTTCAGCTCCCAGTCGCGCAGCTCGGGGGCCGGATTCGGCGTCGCCGGCAGGTGTGCAGCTCCGCTGCGCCGCACCTGATCGGCGATCGACTCGTCGGCGACGACCGTCACGCGGTGACCGCGCTCGACGAGGCGCCGAACGACCCCCAGCTCGGGCGGCACGGTTCCGCCCGCGTCGGTGAGCGTGAAGAGGTAGGTCCGAGGGGTTGGCGATCCCTCGGACCCGGCTGTGGTGCGCGGCGACTCGCCGTCGTCCATGTGGCCATAGTACGCAGGTCGCGCCTCGCCTCGATCGGGGAGAGGATGGAGGGTGACACGAAGGGCATGGCATGGGTGACATGACATCGGATTCAACGGGCGCGACGGCGCCGACTGCGACGGATGAACCGCGCGCCGCGCACGGCCCCGGACATCACGTCCTCGGCTGTCCCGAGTGCTTCGAGGAGTTGCAGCGCAACCGCGACTGGTGGAAGGCGCGCCCCGAGGGTGCACGCCTCGTTGGACTCGTGGTCGCGCGCGACGACATGCCGTCGGTCGCCGAGCAGCGCAACGATCTGGCCGACTTCGGCGTCGCGATCCTCGACTTCAAGCACCCGGCTCCCGAGGCGCAGGAGCCATGGGAGCAGCGGCTCGGCCGCCTGTTCGGCACGCTGCAAGCCGGCGACGTGCTCGTCGTGGCGAACGAACGCGCACTCGGCCGCGACAGCGACGAGGTCGCGCGCATGATCCGAACCCTGCGGCGGCACAACCTCGTGGTGAAGGTGCTCAGCCACGGCGCGCCGCACCTCGAGGACGCCCGCGACTGATCGCGAGCTGGTCGCGGGCCGGTCAGGCGGTCGCGACCCCGGCGTCGGGGGCGACGTCGATGAGCACCTTGCCCACGGTGCCCGCTTCGACGGCGTCGTGGGCCTCGGCCGCGCGCTCGAGCGGGAACCGGGTGAGCGGCAGCCCGGCGTGCTCGCCGACCGGAAGTGCGCCGTCGTCGAGTGCCCGCACGATGTCCGCTGCGGCGGTCGCGAGGGCCGTGTCGCCCACGGTGTAGAGCAGCAGGAACTGGTAGCGCACGTTGAGCGCGAAGTGCCGACGCACGTCGAGAGTCATCTCGGCTCCGCCGTCGGTGGCGTACACCGCGATCGAGCCGTGGTTCGCGATCACTCGGGAATTGAGCTCCGCGTTGCGGGCGGGGGAGACCTCGACCACCTGGTCGACGCCGTCGGGTGCGATCGCGCGGATCGCCTTGGCCGGGTCATCCGCTCGGTAGTTCACGACGTGGTGGGCGCCGGCCGCGGTGGCGAGGGCGGCCTTCTCGGGCGAGCTCACGGTAGTGATGACGCGCGCGCCCGACCAGCGCGCGAGCTGGATCGCCGCGTGGCCGACGGCGCCGGCACCGCCGGCGACGAGCACGGTGCGGCCGTCGAGCGCGCCGGGTGCGAGGTGCGTGGGTCCGTCCTCGTGCACGGTGAGTGCCCGGTGCGCGGTCATGGCAGGGACGCCGAGGGATGCCCCGAGGGCGAAGCTCGCGGCATCGGGCAGGTGCACGACACGTGCGGTCGGCAGCACCGTGAACTCCTGCGCCGTACCGGTGGGCCGCTCATGGGCGGCGAGGAACACCCAGACGCGATCGCCGACCTCGAAGCCCGAGACGCCGTCGCCGAGGGCGTCGATCACGCCCGCGCCGTCCTGATCGGGGACGACCTCGGGGAACGGCGTCGGCCGGCCGGTCTGCGAGCCCGCACGTGCCTTCCAGTCGGTCGGATTCACGCCCGACACGACCACGCGAACGCGCACCTCGCCGGCAGCGGGTTCGGGGACGCTGCGCTCCACAAGCTGCAGCACGGAGGAATCACCGGTCTTCGAGTACGCCATCGCTCTCATGCTGAGGGCAACGCGGGATGGGCCGTGGGTGTTCCGGGCAGCGTCACGCGAAGTGGTGACATCCAGCAGGAAACGGAGCAGGCTGGGCCGCATGGGCAAAGTGACGATCTCATTCGAAATGACGCTCGACGGGGTGTTCGACCAGATGGAGCACTGGTTCGACGTCGAGGATCCCGAACTGGTGCGCCACTCCGACGAACTCGTCTTCGGTGCCGACGCGGTGCTGGTCGGTCGGAGGGCGTACGAGTTCTTCCGCGAGTACTGGCCGGCGCAGACCGATGACCGCGGCTTCGCCGAGCACTACAACGCGCTGCCCAAGTACGTCGCCTCGACGACGCTGACGGGCCCGCTCGACTGGAACGCGACGCTCATCGAGGGCGACGTCGTCGAGACGGTGCGGCGCCTGCGCGACCAGTACGGGTCGATCATCTCGCACGGCTACGGCCAGTTGGCCGCGACGCTCGTCGACGCCGGGCTGGTCGACGAGGTGCACGCGGGCATCCACCCGTTCATCGTGGGCAACGCCGACGATCGGCTGAGCACGCCGCACCCCGTCGGGTTGCGACTGCTCGACGCGCAGACGTTCGACTCGGGCATCATCGCCGCCCGGTACGCGCCGGCGTAGCAGCCGGGCTTCGACGAGCGCTACGCGCTGCCGTCGCGTGGCCGGGCGCGGTCGACGAGCAGGCGGACACCGAGTCGCGCGACCATGAGCACGATGATCAGCAGCGTGACCGAGAAGAACCCGCCGAGCTGCACGGCGTCGCCGAACACGAGGTCGGTGATCCACAGGATGAGGAACTTGCTGCCGGCGCCGAGCAGCAGCAGCAGCGCGGCGTTCAGCGTCTTGCGCGCGGGAGTTCGCGACGCGCGCACCCGATCGAGAATGCGCGTCTTGAGCACCGCGATGACCTCGAGGGCGAGCTTGAACAGCACGGCGGTCAGCAGCGAGACGACGAACGACTCGGTGATGACGTTCGGGAGGAACTGCGTGAACAGCCCGAGCACGACGAGGTAGACGAAGACATCGACGACGTCGACGGCACGTAGGCGCACTGGTCGCTCCTCGATCTCTGCGGCCGATGCGCCGATCTGCGGGAGCAACGGTGCTCGCAGGTTACACCCGGTGTTCGCGCGGCCCGGTCTCGAGGATGGCGGCTGGGCCATCAGGGGGCGCCATTACGTTTTCGTCGTCACAGTGCGGCATTGCATTTTCGTAGCAACGCCGCCTCAGTCGGACAAGCGCGCGCTGACGACGCGGATCGTATCGCCGTCGACGCGGACGACGCAGCGGACCTGGGCGTGATCGACGTGGCCCGAGTCATCGACGGAGGACACGGTGCCCGACACGCGCTGGGCGCCGTCTGCCTCGGCGATCTGGAACGACCGGGATACATCGACATCGGAGTGCCCGCGCGTTTCGAGCTTGGCCTCGACGGCCGACCGGCACATCGATTCCACCGTCGCGGGTGGTTGCGCCTCCGCTGCCATGGCGCTCACGACCACGGCCGCGCCGCCCACGAGGACGACGGCCGGCACCACGATGCGCGCCCACAGCGGTGTTCGCGCGATCCAACTCGATTGCGTTGCAGGCGGCTCGGTGGCGAGTTCGTCGGTTTCAGGTGACATGGCAGCACGGTAGGCCGCTCGGGTCGGCACGGCATCCGTGCGCTGCACGGATCCTCGGGTCGCACCGCTGGGCGGGCGCTACCTCACTCGCCCCGGTGAGGCATCGCTCGGCACCCGGTACTTGAAGCCGACGTGCGAGCCGGAGAACCCGAGGCGCTCGTAGAAGCGGTGGGCGTCGGCGCGGGCGGCGTCGGAGGTGAGTTGCACGAGGGGCGAGCCGAGCGCCGGTGCTGCGACATCCGTGACCCAGCGCATCATGGCGCCGCCGATGCCCGACGAGCGTGCATCGCTGCGCACCCGCACGGCCTCGACCTGGAGGCGTGTGGCACCGCGCCGCGCCATGCCGGGAATGCGCGTGAGCTGGAAGGTGCCGACGAGTCGGCCGGTCGGGTCGGCTGCCACGAGCAGGTCGTTGCTCGAATCCCCGATGATCTGCTCGAGCGCGTCGCGGTAGGCGAGCCGATCGTTCGGCGCCGCGACGTCGCCACGCGAGGCGCTGACCGGGTCGTCGGCCAACAGCGCCATGAGCGGGTCGAGGTCTTCGGATGTCGCGCGCCGGAGAACCATCTGGCTCGAGGTGGCGACGAGGACGACTGGCAGGTCGAGTTCGCGGAGCATTCCTCCAGTGTCCCAGCGAGTGACGACGTCTTCGTTGACGTCGGCTGATCAGGCAGCCGCTTCGCTCAGATCATCAGGCCGCGTACGGCGTGCGCGAGTACCACTCCACGACGTTGCCGCCCTCGAACGAGCGCACCGCATCGAGCGCGAAGACGGTAGGCGAGAAGTCGGGGCCGAACGCCGGCAGCCCGTCGCCAGCAACCACGGGGTACCGCTTGATGACGAGTTCGTCGATCTCGTCGAGCAACTGGCCGGCGAGGCGTCCGCCGCCCGCAAGGTAGATGTCGAGCGGTGAGTCCTCGGCCTTGAGGGCACGAACGGCCTCGACCGGGTCATCCGCGATCATCGTGACCGCGGCATCGGTCTGCTCGAGGCTGCCGGAGACGACGTACTGGCGCAGGTGCGAGTACGGCGAGGTGATGCCGAGCTGCAGCGCGGGGTCGTAGGTGCGGCGCCCCATGACGATGGTGTCGAATCGCGTGAGCGGGGCATCCGCGATGCCGAGCTGCATGCGTCCGTGGGAGGGCAGGGCGTCGCCGTAGTCGGCCACCATCCACGCCATGTACTCGTCGGAGCCGGGGAAGAAGTCGACCTCGTCGTCGGGGCCGGCGATGAAGCCGTCGATCGAGAGTGAGATGTAGTAGCTGAGCTTTCGCATACGTCCTTCAAGGTTCAGTCGTCAGGCTCAACCACTATACGCATAGTTGTTACGATGGCAACAGGGTGCGGTGGAGTGCGGGAGGAGACGGCTGATGGTTCGGAACGCCGAGCGGCGACGGCAGCTGCTGGATGCTGCGGTGGAGGTGATCGCCGGCCAGGGGAGCCGCGGGCTTACGTTCGGCGCGGTCGATCGCGCGGCCGGCGCGCCCACTGGAACGGGGTCGAACTACTTCGCGTCTCGCGACCAGCTCGTCGACGAGCTCGCTGCGCACGTGTTCGAGCGGCTCACGCCCGACCCGGTCGAGGTCGCGAAGCGGATGAGTCCCGCCCATACGCGGGAGACCGAGCGAGACCTCATGCTGTGGCTCGTCGAGCGTGCGATGGCCGACCGGGCGGCGCACCTGGCGCTGTTCGAGTTGCGGCTCGAGGCAACGCGCAATCCGCGGCTCGCGCCCGCCGTCACGCGGCATTTCGCGGGGAACCTGGCCATCGCGACCACCGATCATGTCGACGGCGGATTCCCTGGGGATCGCACGACCGCGTTGGTGCTCTACCTCGCCATGAGCGGGCTGCTCCTCGAGCACCTCACCATGCCGGGTCTGCTCGGGGAGGATGCGGTGAAGCGGGTCGTGGATCAGGTGGTCGCCGCGGTCGTGCCTGCCGAGTGACGACACCTGACGCGCAAATATGTGCAACCTATGAGTTGCAGTTTGCCCGGCGATATGCAACCATAAGGTTGCAAGACTCCGGAGTGGGAAACGAACGATGACAGGAATCGAGGCGACGTGATGCTGCTCGAGAACCAGGTGGCCGTGATCCACGGCGGTGGCGGTTCGATCGGAGGCGCGGCAGCGCGGGTGTTCGCCCGCGAGGGCGCACGGCTGTTCCTCGCGGGCAGGAGCCTGCCGCGACTCGAGGCGGCGGCATCCGTCGCCCGGGACGAGGGGGCGGACGTCTCCATCGCCGTCGTCGACGCGATGGACCAGGACGCGGTCGACCGGCATGTCGACGAAGTGGTTGATGCCGCGGGCCGCATCGACATCGCCCTGAACACCGTCGGATTCGACCATGTGCAGGGCCTCCCGATCGCCGAGACCTCGCTCGAGGACTACCTGCACCCCGTGGTCGGGTACCTGCAGACGAACTTCGTCACCGCGAAGGCCGTGTCGCGGCACATGATCGCGCAGGGGAGCGGCGTGATCCTCACGATCTCGACGCCCGGCGCGCGGCTCACCGGTCGCGGGCTCATCGGCAACGCAGCTCAGTCGGCGGCACTCGAGGGGTTCTCGCGGGCGCTCGCCGGCGAACTCGGGCCCGACGGGGTTCGGGTGGTCTGCGTGCGTCCGCACGCGATGTCGGATGCCCTCGCGACTTCGTACACCGGCGAGATGTTCGGCCGCATCGCCGACGCCGGCGGTATCCCGATGGATCAGTGGATGAACGGCTTGGTGGGCATGACCCTGCTCGGCCGACTGCCGGTGCTCGACGAGGTCGCGGAATACCTCGCATTCGCGGCATCCGATCGTGCCCGCTCGATCACCGGGGCGATCGCGAACCTGTCGGCCGGCGCGCTCGTCGACTGAGGCGGGGCCGTCGGGCTCGGGCCCCGATCCTCGCCTTCGGCGAGCGGTGACCGTCACGACGTCGTTTCACCGCGTTCTAGTCTTCAAGCATGGGCAAACTCTTCGACTCCATTGACGACAGGTTGCAGGCATGGATCGAGGCGCAGCCCATGTGGTTCGTCGCGACCGCCCCGCTCGACGCCGAAGGTCACGTGAACGTATCGCCCCGTGGGCACGACTCGTTCTCGGTTCTCGACGGTCACCGCGTCGCCTGGGTCGACTACACGGGCAGCGGAGTCGAGACGATCGCCCACCTTCGGGAGAACGGGCGAGTCTGCCTGATGTTCTGCTCGTTCGACAGCCGCCCGCGAATCGTGCGATTGCACGGGACGGGAACCGTCTCACTGCCCGGTGACGCAGCGTTCGAAGAGGTCGTCGCGCTCCACCCCGACCACCCGAGTACCCGTGCCGTCATCACCGTGGACGTGACCAGGATCAGCGACTCGTGCGGCTGGGGCGTCCCCATCATGGAGATGATCGGCGAGCGCGAGCTTCTGCGCCTGCAAGCCGAGAAGAAGGGTGTCGAGGGCATGGCCGAGTATCGCGTGGAGAAGAACACGCGGAGCGTTGACGGCCTCCCCGGGCTCGCCGGCTGAACCCGCTACATCATCGACTGCAGCAGCTGCGTGGCCCGCTGGTTGTCGGTCGTCGCAAGGACGACGCGGTTCCTGGCGGCCACGTAGGCGAGCGTGATGTTGATTCCGGCGTCGGCGAGCGCGCGCGCCATCGCACCGAAGATGCCCGGCGTGTCGATTTGAGGATCGGGCAACGCTGGGCTGACGAGGACGTCGGTCTCTGCCTCGACCGTGATGCCGGCGCCCTCGAGCGCCGCCTTGGCGCCCGCGACGTCTTCGACGAGCACGTGGACGGCGCCACTTCCGCCCTCCATGATCGCGCAGAAGCCCTCGATGTTGACGCCCGCGTTGCCGAGTGCCTCGCCGAGTCGAGCCCCTTCGCCTGGCTGGTCCTGCAGCGTGACCAAGAGATCCTTCGCCATGACGGCACCTCCTACTCGGATGTCTCAGGTCTACGCCCGCGCCCGCGGCGCGTCAACGCCGTTCAGTGAGTCAGGCCGGGTCGATCCGCAGCACCGGCGCCGACTCGCCGATGGTGAGGTCGTCGATGACCCGGATGCCGCGCGCGAGATCGTCGATGGCGCCGATGACGGTGCCGAACCGCTCGCGGTCGCTGCACACCGCCGTCACGCTCACGAAGTGCGTGCCGAGATCCCATGTATATGTGGCGAACGGCGGGCGACCGCCCGGCGGAAGCGGCATGGCGAGCTTCTCGCCCATGCCGAGGTAGGTGCCACGGAACTCCTCGGTGTCGTCGTACTCGATCGGCATGGATGCCCGGGCGACCCGCAACTGCGGGGTCGCGGCCTGCACCTGCGCCATCGCCACGACCAACTCGGGGTCGGCCTTCCAGACCCACACGAGGACCCGGCCGGCCGCCTTGCGCATGAGGAACGGAACGGCCTGACTCATCGCCCAGGCGGTGAAGCCGCCGCCCGCGCCGGACGGCGCCGCGTCGGGCCCCTTGGCCTGAGCGAGCAGCATCCCGATCGCCGCCTTGCGGTGGCGGCGACCGCGGAACCCGAGGGAGTCCGTGACGGGTACCCACTTCGATCGATCGGGCTCAGCGTGGAGTCGGGGCACGCTCCCAGCCTACGAGTCGGCGCCGGATCGCGCGGTTGATGCCCGCGCACCGAGACGGGTGCCCTCCCGCTCTGCACGAGCGGGAGGGCACCCGGGTCACCGAGCGGCGGTGATCACTCCGCCGCGTAGACGCCGAGCTCCCAGATGGAGTAGCCCCACGTCGTCTTGCGGTCGATGCCCTGCATGCGCACGTACTGCACCGGGTCGCCGGCGTCGAAGGTGAACAGGTCGAGCGCGCAGGTCGAGTCGTCGACCGTGCGGATCGTCGTCCACGTGACGCCGTCGTTCGAGGTCTGCAGCGCGTATTCGTTCGCGCAGGCGGACTCCCAGTTGATCGTGATGCCGCGCACGACGGTCGGCTCGGCGAGCTTCACCTGCACCCACGAGTTGTCGCTGTATCCAGACGCCCAACGGGTCGACAGGTTGTCGTCGTTGACGTTCTTGGTGCCGAACTGGGGCACCTCGACGCTCGACGCGGTCGCCGTGCCCTGCGGCGCGACGTTCACGACGTCACCCGCCTCCCACATCGCGAGCGTGAACCCGATACGACCGTGGAAGAGGTCGAGCACACCGTCGGCGATGCGCACCTTCGCCTTGCCCCAGCTGTTGTCGGCCGGGTCGACGACGATCGCGGTGGCCTGCGCCGCCGTCGACTTGGCCGCCGCCGCGAGCTCTGCCGAGGTCGCGGCGTCGCCGTCGATCCGCGCCTGCACGGCGTCGAGCAGCTGCACGGTCGCCTGACCCCACAGCGTCGTCGCATCGAGCCACGGGCTCGCGTCGGTGAGGAACGCCGGGTCGGTCGGGCCGCTGCGGATCGCCTCGGGGGCGGCGGCGATGGCCTGGGCGTACTCGCGGAGGTCGGCGACGGCCTCGGCCTTGTGGCCGGCATCCCAGCGCTCCCAGAACTCGGCCATGCGGGCCGAGAGCTCGGGCGACTGCGGCTGCCACGGCGCCCCGAAGCTCGGGGCGAGGTGGTTGAGGTCGGCGAAGACGCGCAGCGCAGCGGTCGTCGGGACATCCTCATTCGCGACGTATCGAAGCGCCTGCGACCAGTTGGCGCGCGCGTCGTACGCTTCGTCGTTCCAGGTGAAGTCGGCGACGCCGAAGATCGCGATCTTGCTGGCCGCGGCCTGGTTCATCGGGTTCGAGACGATGCCCGAGAGGTACTCGCCGAGGCCCGCTTCGCGCTTGTCGTACGGCGCGAGCAGCAGGCGACCCGAGGTCTGGCCGTAGTCGTTCACGGGGTAGTTGTCCCACAGGAAGGTCGGCCCGCCGAAGACGGTCGCGGCCTTCTTCGCCTGGTCGACGGTCACCGACTGCGGCACGACGCCCTCACCGGTCCACATCACGACGATGTCCTCGTCCATGCCGCGCAGCGCGGTCTTGTAGCCCGAATCGGTCGTGTTGTAGTACTCGGTGGGCACCATCTGCAGTGGGTACGCGCCCTCGTGCGTCTCGATGAACTCACGCTGCACCCGGTCGAGGAAGGTCGCCTGCGCGATGCCCGCTGTGCGTGCGCTCGGGGCACCGAACGCGGTGCGGTCGCCGTCGCAGTGCCACCGGCCGTAGTCGATGTCGTCGAGCGGGATGTTGAAGGCCCGCACGCCGAGGTCGTACATCTGCTGCAGCTTCGAGGTGAGCGCCTGGTAGTCGGCGTCGCTCGAGTAGCAGACGGTGTTGCCGGGGGAGAGGGCGAAGGTGAAGCGCACGTGGTTCGCCGTCGCGGTCGTCACGAGGTCGCCGAGTTCGGCGAGCTTGTCGGCGGGGTAGGGCTCCCGCCAGCGGTCTCGGTGGTACGGGTCGTCCTTCGGCGCGTAGATGTAGGTGTTCGCCTTGACGTCGCCGTAGAACTCGAGCTGGTCGAGGCGCTCTTCATGGGTCCACGGGTTGCCGTAGAAGCCCTCGATCGTGCCGCGCAGCGGCATCGACGGGTAGTCGCTGACCGAGGCGCCCGCGATGCGGTAGCCGCCGTCGTCCTTGGGCACGAACAGCTGGTCGAGGGTCTTGACGGCGTAGTACTGGCCGGCGCCGTCGACGCCGCCGAGCGCGATCGTGCCGAGCGGCCCCTTCGATGCGTCGGCCCGCAGCGCGTAGCCCTCGGCATGATCCGGGACATCCGTCTCGCCGAGCGCCGCGGCGATGTCGGCCCGCGACACCGCACCCAGATTGATGGTGAGCGGCGCGGTGCCCGTCGCCGTGGCGTGCTCGTCGATGCGGTCGACGCCATGCTCGCCCAGGGTCTCGCGCAGCTCGGCGAGGGCCGCCGCATCGGTGCCGTCGTCGACGACGATCTCGACCCGGCTCGGCACGTTGATGTCGCCGCCGGCGCGGTCGATCGACTGCGGGGTCGGGCTCACCGTCGGGAGCGGTCCCGTCGGCGGGGCCGCGGCTGCCGGCAGGGGCACGAGCACCCCCGCCAGGGCGACGGCGCAGACTCCCGCCGTCGCGAGCGTCCTACGAATTGATTGCATCATTGCCTCCAACGTCTCGACGATCCTGTGCATCTCTGTTCGTCGCCTGAGCAGCGGGGTTCTCGTCGTCACGCCGACGGCGCGCAGCACAGCACATCGGCGGTAGGGCGCGCAGACGGAGCCGGAGTCCAGCGGTCGACTCAGACCGCGGCACTCGCGCGACGGGGACATCCCGCGCCTTCAGGCCCACTTTAGTAACTCAGTAAACTAAGTCGTTTCTCGAACCTAGGTGATCGCCGCGAGAGGCGTCAAGTGGTCGTCCCGAATTCGGCCGATACCGCGGGCACGGCGCCGGCTCCGCCGCTCCCCGAAGCCGCTGGGCTCATGCGTTCACGCGCAGCCGGCCACGCAGGAACGGGAGCGCCGGCGCCCGGTACACGAGGGCGGGCGGATGCCGCGGCTCGAGCGCGAACTCGGCTTCGCCGAATCGCCACACCCGGTTGAACAGGAACACCCCGACGACCACCGTCTCGTCGGCCGGCACCTTCCAAGTCCCGATGCCCCATTGGGCGGGCTGACCTCGCCCGCCGATGACGAGCGTCGGCCTGACCCGCCAGTAGAGCGCGAACCAAGGCTTGTGCAGGGTGAACTCGATGCGACGCGTCGGCCGCAGGTCAGGGCTCATCGTGTGTCGCCGCTGATGTTGATGCCAGCGCAGTGCGCGACGACCTCGCATCCCTCGAACGATCGCGCGAGCGCGTCGACGTCGCCGGCGTCGACGCCGGTGCGGCGAGAGATGACGACGGATGCATCGGGCCCGAGCCGTTCGGCCAGGTGGCGGCCGACGAAGCCGGTGCCGCCGGTGATCGCGGTGCGGGGGTGGGTCACGTCGTGAGTCTAGGCTGCGGTCGCGCCGCACCATCGCAGCAGGTCGGTCGGCATCGAGAGGTACCAGCGGTACGGCGGTGGACCGAGCTCATCGAGGGGCGTGGGGCCGGCGAGCCGGCAGCCTGACGCGCGCGCGGACGGCCGCGCTCAGCGGCTGACGCGCAGGTCACGCCGCCCGAACCCACCGGGCTCGGGCGGTGCGGTCGCTACATCATCGACTGCGCTCGCGGCGCGTCAACGCGATTCAGACGGCCGGTGTGTCCCACGCGAGGTTGATGATCCGTTCGAAAGCGTCGTAGCCCGCTCGCGCGAACGCCGCGGCCATCGGCACGTTGCCCACGTCGGTCGCCGCGCGGATGTGCGGTGCACCGGCCTCGGCGAGCACGCGCGTGCCTTCGGCGAGGATGCCGTCGATCCAGCCGTTGCCGCGGTGCTCGGGCAGCACTCCGATGTAGGCGATGATGTGGTTGTAGCTGTTGCGAGCGGGAATCACGAAGCCGACAGGCTTGCCCGACTCGTCTGCCGCGACTCGCCACCAGCCCCGGGGGGTCGTGTAGTGGGCGAACTCCTCCTCGAACTGGCGCTCGGCGACCTCGCGCGGGGTGGCGCCTTCGAGGTCTTCGCGACTATGCGCGTCGAGCGTGCCGTCGAGCACCCGGGTCGTGAGCGCGAGAACTTCCTCGTCTGACGCGAAGTCGCGGAACGAGAGGCGAGGGTCGGCCGCTGAGATGCCTGACGCCGGAGTCCACTCGAGCCGCAGACGCTCGACGACGAAGCGGGCGCCGGCCTCCTCGAGCAGCGCGATGCGCAGTTCGGTGCCGTGTCGCGAGACATCCTGCTCTCGCCAGTCGGCTGGGAGGTAGCGGGCGACCTCGGGGGCGGTCGCGAGCGTGTCGAGCACCTCGGCCTGTGCGGCGCGGAGCAGCGCCGTGCCGACGGCGCGTTGTTCGTCGTCGGCGAGAGCATCATCGAAGTCGAAGATGTCGAGTTGCGCCGGCTCTGCGGCATCCGCTGGGCTCCAGAGCGCGAGCCGCCCGAGCAAGCGCCTGTCGCGAACGGCGAGCCACGTCCATTCCGGCCGGCGTCGTCGCCCCGCGAGGTCGTCGGCGACCTCGTGGTTCAGCGCGTAGGGAATCGCGTTGAAGAAGTCGACCTCATCGATGCTGGCGAGGTGGCGCAGCTCGAAGGTGCCGGTCATCGGGCGCCCCCCTGGGAGGCGTGAACGGCGGTGGAACTGCCGATGGAAGGGGAGATGAGGCAGATGAGCTTACGCATGCGTCCTTCGTGGTCGGCGTCGTTGGCCTCACCACGATAGTCGTCCGGCGAGACTGGTTCGGAGGTAGGTGCCGCGGAACTCCTCGGTGTCGTCGTACTCGGTCGGCATCGATGCCCGCGCGACCCGCAACTGCGGTGCTCACGTGCCGTACGCTCAGTGAAGGACGCCGGTTCGACGGACGGCGGCTCACCCGTGGTCCACATCCGCCTGGCGGAAGTCGGTGAGCGAGCTCCGAGCCGATCCCGGCAGCCGCACAACTGGAGGCCACGATGAACACGCCGACCCCTTCACTGCTCAGACTCGGTGTGATGGTCACTTCGCGCAAGACCGACGAGAAGCGACTGCCGATACATCCCTCCCACCTCGAGCGGATCGACGCCGACGTGCGGGCGAACATGATGCTCGAGCGCGGCTACGGCGAGCGTTTCGGCATCTCCGACGCGCAGCTCGTTCCGCTGGTCGGCGCGGTCGCCTCGCGCGAGGCCATCATCGCCGAGGCCGACGTCATCACGCTGCCGAAGCCGCTCGCAACGGACCTCGCCGAATTCCGCGATGGGCAGGTGCTGTGGGGCTGGCCGCACTGCGTTCAGGACCGGGAAATGACGCAACACGCGATCGACAAGGGCCTCACGCTCATCGCGTGGGAGGCCATGAACCACTGGAAGGCCGACGGCGGCTTCGGGCTGCACGTGTTCCACAAGAACAACGAGATCGCCGGCTACTGCTCGGTGCTCCACGCCCTGCAACTGTGCGGCGCGACAGGCGACTACGGTCGGCGGCTCAACGCGGTGGTCATCGGTTTCGGCGCGACCGCGCGCGGCGCGGTCACGGTGTTGAACGCCCACGGCATCCATGATGTGCAGGTGCTGACGAACCGCGACACGGCGGCCGTGGGCTCGCCGATCCCCTCGATCGACATCATCCAGTTCGAACATGACCCCGACGCCCCGTTCGCGAGCACCGTCAACACCGAGGAAGGGCCGATCCCGCTGGCCCCCTTCCTCGCTGCGCACGACATCGTCGTCAACTGCACCCTGCAGGATCCGAACGCACCGCTCACCTACCTCCGCACCGAGGATGTCGGTGCCTTTCGCCCCGGCAGCCTCATCGTCGATGTCTCAATCGACGCGGGCATGGGATTCGAATGGGCGCGGCCCACGTCGTTCGCCGACCCGATGTTCACGGTCGGCGATTCGATCAATTATTACGCCGTCGACCACAGCCCGTCGTACCTCTGGAATTCCGCCACCTGGGAGATCAGCGAGGCCCTGTTGCCGTTCATCCGCACTGTGATGGAGGGCCCGGGGGCGTGGGCCGCGTCGGACACCATCAGCCGCGCGACCGAGATCGAACGCGGCCGCATCCGTAACGAGGCGATCCTGCAGTTCCAGGGGCGCTCGGCCGAGTACCCGTATCCTCCGCTCGCCTGACATACGTCGTGCGGCGTTGAGTCGCGGCAGTTCGAGGTCGGCGATTCATCCGATCGCCGCGATGTCACAACCGCGCGACGCCCGGTGTCTGCATGTCGACGGGTCATCCGGAAACCGAACCCGGGCCGTCGACGATCGCAGGAGGACATGATGACCACCCAGACGCGCATCCCGCCCACCGAGCTCACCGGAATCTTCGGAACGGTCGTGAAGGTCGCCGCCCGCCGGATGGTCGGCCGCGTGCCCGAGTCGATGGGCGTGCTCGCGCACCACCCCGCCCTGATGCGGGCGTCGATGGGCATCGGCCGCAAGATCGAGGGCATGCACGAACTCGACCGCACTCTCGCGTCGTACGCCGTGATGGCGACGGCGGCGTTCGTCGGCTGCAGTTGGTGCCTCGACTTCAACTATTACAAGTCGCACAACGAGGGGCTCGACGAAGAGAAGGCGCGGCAGGTGCCGAACTGGCGCGAGGCACGCGTGTTCACGCCTCTCGAACGCCACGTCATGGAGTACGCGGAAGCGATGAGCCAGACCCCGCCGGCCGTCACCGACGAGCTGTCGGCTGCGCTGCTCGATGAACTCGGTCCGGCCGCCCTCATCGAGCTCACCGCCAAGGTCGCGTTCATGAACATGAGCTCGCGCATGAACGTGGCGCTCGGCATCCATTCCGAGGGTTATGCCGATGCGTGCGAGTTGCCGCCGCTCGTCACCCGGGCGTCTGCGACGGCGGATGCCGCTGCCGAGGTCGTAGGCTCGGCGTCATGACCGACGACCCGTTCGTCACCCACCGCGGCCTGCTCTTCACGGTCGCGTACGAGATGCTCGGCTCCGCGGCCGACGCCGAGGACGTGCTGCAGGAGTCTTGGCTGCGCTGGGACCAGGCCGACCGCAGCGAGGTGCGCGATCCGCGCGCGTACCTCGTGCGCGTCGTGACCCGGCAGGCGCTCAACCACTTGCGGGCCATGGCGCGGCGGCGCGAGACGTACGTGGGGGAGTGGCTGCCCGAGCCGCTGCTCACGAGTCCCGATGTCGCCGACGACGTCGAGCTCGCCGACAGCGTCTCGATCGCGATGCTGACCGTGCTCGAGACGCTCGGCCCCACCGAGCGTGCCGTGTTCGTGCTGCGCGAGGTGTTCGACGTGCCGTACGACGAGATCGCGGCGGCCGTCGACAAGTCGCAGGCGGCCGTGCGGCAGATCGCCCACCGCGCGAAGGAGCACATCGCCGCCCGGCGACCGCGTGTCACGGTAGACCGCGCCGAGCAGGAGGCGGTCGTCGCGAGGTTCATCACGGCGGTCAACTCGGGCGACCTGCAGGGGCTGATGGATGTGCTCGCACCCGACGTGGTCTCCGTCGCCGACGGCGGCGGATTCGTGCGCGGTGCCGCACGGCGCCCGATCCTCGGCGCCGACAAGATCGCCCGCTACCTGCTGGGCGGACTCGCGAAGCTCGGCGTGCCGTTCGAGGCGAGGCCGACGTGGGTGAACGGCCATCCGGCGATCCGCGGCGAGGTCGACGGCGAGCTGGCCGGTGCGGTCTGCTTCGAGATCGAAGGCGGACGGATCACGCGGATCTTCTCGATCGCCAATCCGAACAAGCTCGGTCGGCTCGACGAGGCGACGGAGTTGGTGCGGTAGCCCCGTCGTCGGTCGAGTAGCGCCGACGCGAAGCGGCGACGCGTATCGAGACCCGTCGGCGCCCGGATATCGGCTCGAATCAGGGGGCACAATTGGGTCATGGTCGAGATCTCCGAGGACGCCTTCGAGCGCATGGTCGCCGAGGTGTTCGACGCGCTGCCCGACGACATGGTGGGTGGGCTCGAGAACGTCGGGATCGTCGTCGAGAACCAACCGGTGGGGGAGCGGCCGCGGCTGTTCGGGCTGTACCGCGGGCATCCGCTGACCACGCGCGGGGTCTACGGCTTCGGTGAGCTCCCCGACCGCATCACGCTGTACAAGAACAACCTGCAGGAGCACTGCGCCGACCTCGACGCGCTGCGTTCGCGGGTGCGCATCACGCTCGTGCACGAGATCGGTCACTACTTCGGACTCGACGACGTGCGGCTGCGGGAGCTCGGCTGGGCATAGGGCGCCGCGCTGCGCTGACCGCGACGGTAGGTATCGACGTGATACCACGACGGTACAATGGGTGTCGACGGAAGGAAGCTGCCATGGCCATGACGCTTCGGCTCGACGCCGATCACGACCGCCTGCTCGAGGCGCTCGCCGCGAAGTACGGGCGCTCGAAGACCGAGGTCATCGAGATCGCGCTCGACGAGCTCGCCGCTCGCGCCGACAAGTCGGCTCGCACTCGCGCCGCATTCGATCGGGTTCGGACCCGAGATGCCGACCTGCTCGACCGCCTCGCCCAGTGACGGAGTTTCTCGATCCCGAGGACGTGGAAGCCCTTCTCGATGAGGAGGGCTTCCACTGCAAAGACGGCGCACGCGGTCGCAACCTGCTGCTCTCGGCGCTCGCCGCACCGATGCCGGTCTTCGGCGAAGACGTGCATCCGACGCTCGACGAGAAGGCGGCGGTGCTGCTCCTGGCGGTGATGCGCAATCATGCGCTCGCCGACGGCAACAAGCGCCTTGCGTGGTTGGTGACGGCCGCGTTCCTCGAGCTCAACAGCGTTGACCTGGTCGTCGACGACGTCGAAGGAGCTGATCGTTTCCTTCGCTCGGTCGCATCGGGCGACGTCGAGCTGGGAGACGTTGCTGAGTGGGTTCGAGAACGGATGCATCCGCTCGCGTAGCTCGAGGACGACGGATGCCGCTCGCTACACGTGTCCGATGCCGAAGTTCCACGGCGCGAACACCGTGTTCGACGCGCCTTCCCACTCCCACGTGTTGACCGCGACCGAATAGGCGTTCTCGTACTCGGAGTACGACTGCTGCTCGCCGATCGGCTCGCCGGTCTCGACCCGCACCTGGTCGTTGCCGTTGCCGTACCACGGCTCGCCCAACTCGGCGGCGAGCGCCTTCGCATCGCCGCCCGGCTGGAATCCGTTCACCGTGCGCACGGCCACGCCGTCGCCAACGGTCGGCGCTCGGAAGAGCACGCTCACGTTCATGTCGACCTCGCCGTAGATCGCGCCGCCTTCGGTGGGGACGTCGACTTCGTGATCGTCCGACACCCGCACACCATCCCAGTCGTAGTGGGTTCTCGGCGGGGTTTCCAGGCTCGCACCGTGCTCGCTCAGTGTGGGTTCTGCGCCGAGCACCGTCGACAGCGTGCTGACGAACTCGGCGCCCTCAGCGTCGTAGGAGAGCGTCGTGATGACCGCCCCGGCGGCGTCGAGGAGGTCGAGGTGCTCGGGGCGAACGACGATTGCCGAGACCGTGGTGAGCGGGTCGACCGGCTCGGGAGTCGGCGTCGGAGTCGACGATGCGACCGTCTCGGGCGACGGTGTGGGCGCCGGGGCCGTGCTGAACGTGCATCCCGACAGGGCAAGAGCGGCGGCGACCGACACGATGATGGCGGAGCGGCGGGTGGCGACGTTCATGGGGCTCCACTTCGAGCGGTCAGCGACATTGGTCGCCACACTCTACGGCCTCTCCGTGCTTCCGCAGTTCCGGGCTGGCCCTGATGCGGTGGCGGATGTCTCGGGCGTGCGTGCCGCACCTCGCGACCGATGAGACCCGAGGAGGATGAGCGCGGCCAGCAAGCCGAGGAGTGCGCAACCGACGGCGACGAACAACGCGCTCTGGAACCCGTGGGTCATCGCGGTGACCGAGTCGACTGCACCCGTTCCGAGCAGCTCTGCGGTGCGCGAGGCGGCAACCGTCGACAGCACGGCCAAGCCCAACGCTCCGCCGATCGTGAAGAGGGTGTCGGCGAGGCCCGCGGCCAGGCCGGACTCTTCGTCACGCACGCCCGACAGCGCTGCGACCTGTGCACCGACGAAGGCCGCTCCGAGTCCGGTACCGAAGACGAGCAGCCCGAGAAACACGTTGCGGAAGAGTCCGCCGTCGACCGACATCAGCGTCAGGAGGAGGCTGCCCGCCGCGATGAGCGCCATCCCCGCCGCCGCGACCAGCCGGAAGCCGCGCTTCGTCACGACGAACTGCCCCGCGAATGAGCCGACGACCGACATCACCGTCAAGACCGCCGTCATGAGGCCGAACTGCACGGCCGACGCGCCGAGCACCCGCTGTGCGTAGAGCGTCAGGATGAACAGGACGCCGTCGACGGTCATTCCCGCCACCAGCAGCACGATGTTGCCACCCACGAGCCGACGAGAGCGGAAGATGCGCAACGGCACCAATGGGGCTTTCGAGCGCTTCTCGATGACGAGGAAGACGGCCATCAGCGCAGCCGAGGCGGCGAAGACGGCCCACGTCAGTGGGCTTGCCCAACCGGTGGCCGGCGCCTCCGTGATGCCGTAGACGAGCAGCACCAGCGCCAGGGTGACGGTCACCGCGCCGGCCACGTCGAAGGTGCGGGGCAGCCCCGGGTTGCGACTCTCGCGGATCAGGACCCGGCACAGCACCAGCAGTGCGATCCCGATCGGCACGTTCATGAAGAAGATCCACTCCCAGCCCAGATGAGCGGTGATCGGGCCGCCGAGCAGGAGGCCCGCTGTTCCGCCGACCCCGCCGATGCCGCCCCAGATGCCCAGCGCCAGGTTCCGGTCGGGGCCATCGGTGAACGTGACCAGCACGAGCGACAGTGCGGTCGGAGCCATGATGGCCGCGCCGGCGCCCTGCGCAACACGGAACGCGAGCAATGCCTCGGGCGACCAGGCCAGCCCGCACAGGAGCGAAGCGGCCGTGAACACGGCGATGCCGATCATGAAGATGCGTCGTCGGCCCAGCAGATCGGCCAGGCGTCCTCCGAAGAGCATCAGGCCGCCGAATGTCAGCAGGTAGGTGCTCAGCACCCACTGCACGCTGGCTTCCGTGAACCCCAATTGCTCTTGCACCTGCGGCACGGCGACGTACACGATCGTGCCATCGAGGATCACGATGAAGAACGCGCTGCCGAGCACGGCCAGCACGAGCCACCTTCGTGGATCTGGCGCCGCCGGGTCGACCGCGGGCATGCGTGCACTGATCGGGTTGCCCATGATGCGTCACCTCGATTGGCTCTGGTTCGACTCTACTATTAATCAGTTAGTAATAACTACTTAAGAGTTGTTCTCTGCTCCTCACGCCTAGACTGGGCACATGGCAGGGCAACGTACGTACGACGATGGGTGCGGCATCGCCCGCGCTCTCGACGCCGTCGGAGAGCGGTGGGCACTCCTCGTGATTCGCGAACTCTTGCTCGGCCCGAAGCGATTCACCGACTTGCGCACCGGTCTCCCCGGGGTGAGCGCGAACATCCTGTCGCAGCGACTGCGCGAGCTCGAAGCGTCGGGCGTGGTTCTGCGGCGCCGGCTGGAGCCGCCCGCCGGCTCCTGGGTCTATGAGTTGACCGATCGCGGACGTGGCCTCGAGCACGTCATCCTCGATCTCGGGCGCTGGGGCCTGCAGTCCGACGCACCGCGGCAGGACGCGCCGATCGGCGTCGACTCGGTGATCCTCTCCCTGCGTGCGCTATTCGACCCGAAGGCTGCGGGCGACCTCCACGCCGAGTACGAGCTGCGGCTCGACGGGTATCGATTCACGGCAGTCGTCGACGACGGCCGCATCGACGTGGCTCGAGGCGCGGCCGAACATGCCGACGCGGTCATCGAGGCCACACCCCGCCGACTCGACTCGATGGTCTCGGGTGAACTGTCGGTGACCGAGCTGGTGCATTCCGGCGGGGCCACCGTCGAGGGTGACCTGGCCGCGGTCGAACGCTTCGCAACACTCTTCTCGGCGAGCTGATCGGATGGACGACGTCGAACTGGACGGCGTTGCCGATTGGGTCCGAGCACGGATGCATCCGCTCGCGTGGTTCGCCCGCCAAGCTGAGCTCGTCGCGGTCCCATCGAACACGAGCGACGAGCGGCACAATTGGGACATGGTCGAGATCTCCGATGACGACTTCGAGCGAATGGTCTCCGAGGTGTTCGACGCGCTCCCCGACGAGATGGTCCGTGGGGTCGAGAATGTCGCGATCGTCGTCGAGAATCAGCCGCTGGGAGAGCGACCGCGGCTGTTCGGGCTGTACCGCGGGCATCCGCTGACCACGCGCGGGGTCTACGGCTTCGGAGAGCTTCCCGACCGCATCACGCTGTACAAGAACAACCCGCAGGAGTACAGCGTCGACCTCGAGGCACTGCGTTCGCGGGTCCGTATCACGCTCGTGCACGAGATCGGTCACTACTTCGGGCTCGACGACGCTCGGCTCCGCGAGCTCGGCTGGGCGTAGGGCGGATACCGCGGGCCACGAGGCATCCGTCACGACGTCGTTTCACGGCGTTCTCGTCTTCACGCATGGGCAGACTCTTCGAATCCATCGACGACAACTTGAAGGCATTGATCGAGACGATCGCCCATCTTCGTGAGAACGGGCGAATCTGCCTGATGTTCAACTCCTTCGACGGCCGCCGGCGAATCGTGCGACTGCACGGCACCGGGACGGTTTCACTGCCCGGAGATGCAGCCTTCGAAGGCATGGCCGAGTACCGCGTCGAGAAGAACACGCGGAGCATCGACGGTCTCCCCGGGCTTGCGGCCAAGCCTCGCCGAATGTCGTAGGCCTCGAGCGCGCCGCCCTTTCAACTGCCGATGCGCAAGTCGCGCCATCCGAACCCTCCGGGCTCGGGCAGCGCTGCGGATCAGGCCGGGACGATGAACGTGAGAACTACAGCGCTGACGAGCGCAATGAATGCCAGGGACTCCGCGCCGATTCCAATGCTCAATGCAATTGATTTGACCTTGTTGCTGCGGTGAGCCCTCTTCATTTGACCAACGAGATGCTCAATCAGGTTTCCTTCGATGAAGCTGCCGGGCGAGTCGACGAGCTCCCTCCTGTTTTCTATGTTCTCTTCGCCCAAGTAGCGGATGATTCCCTTGGGGCTCTTGAAATTCCACCAGCGGTACCGATGTGGCCAGTTCACAACTAGGCCCGCCACGAGTGCGCCGAAGAAGGCGATCAACCCGACCACGAAGAACATGAAGGTCCAACCACGAAGGGCTGCCTCGGTGCGGTCGAGGTTCCAGTTGAGTGTGAGTACACCCAGTAGGAGCGTGACAACGGAGGAGGATGTCCAAATCACGGCGGTGCCGCGAGACTCCAAGGAATTCTTCACGCCAAGCATCAAGCCCAGTTCGCCAGATTGAACGTCCAAGAACGTTCGGGCGGCGCTAGGACCCGGCTGGTCCTCGGCGTCGGTCTCTTCTTCGTCGCTGAGCGTCATAGTTCGAGCAGGTCGATTGTGAAGGTTCCCGTATCGGTCGCATTCACGTCCACCGTCGCCAGAGGCTGTTCCGTCCACTCCAGCGCGTCAACCTCCGCGACCTGAAACGCTGCAAGTACCTGAGAAAGGGACCCAAGTCCCCCTTCCCCAATGGCGCTTCCACTGTCATCAAGAATGGATAGCAAGTGGTACCGGCCAGAGTCGATAATCGACTGATCGTCGCTATCCGGTATCGGATCGGCTTCTCTCGGTCGGACCTGAATCCGGAATGGCGACGACCCCGACTGCGCGTCTCTGAGGATCAACCACATGACAGCACCCCCCAGCGCTGGAATGCCCGAAGCCTACCGCTCGCGCACCAGAGTGGGAAGTAGCAAGTCGACGGGATCAACGACCTCCCGTCACCAGGGCTACAAGAACCTGCGGTCGCCGCCAACCGCAGCCATCGCTCTGAGCCACGGGCGGGCATCGCGTTCGTACAACCGTCATCGATGACCACTCCCGTGTCGGGTAATGCCGAGATCCACGACGATGAACGAGCCGAGACCGCAATCGGGGTGCTGCGCCGGGCGGTGTCCTGGTTCGCCGCGCGGAGTGTGACCGTGGAATGGGTGCGGTCCGACGACGCGCGGGTAGGGCGACGCCGTGCCCTCTCTTCTCCTCGCTGTCGCGGCAGCCGCGTTCGGCCTCAGCGTCGGAACCCTGCAGGCCTATTCCTATCTTCCCCGGCCGCAGCGTCTGCCCTCGATCGCAATTGCCCTGATGCTCGGAATCGGTGTCGCCTATGCGGCGTGGGGACCCGGCGGGTCGGCCGCTCCGGCCGCGATCATCGTCATCACCGCCGCCGTTGCTCTGGCCATGGCGGGCCGCCTTCGTCTGGCCGGCGACCCTCGTGTGGAGGGCCTCGGCTACTGGGAGCGGGTGTGGATGGGGATCATGCGGGCCAGCTGGTTGCGCCAGCTACCCCTCGCGCCGACGGATGCGCGCACGGAACAGTAGCCGAACGCGAGAGCGTGACCCTGCACACCGACGAACTCCCGATCGACGCCGACCTCGCGGCCTCGCTCGTTCGCAAGGAACGCCCCGAGTGGGCCGAGCTGCCACCGAACGTGACACGCCTACGGGGCCGCGCTCGATCTCGACGAGCCGACCTGGCTGCGCGTCCGCGCCTGGGCCATCGCCGTCGCGATCAGCGGCATCCCGGACTTCTGGGGCACCTACCCGGAGTTCGTCGCCGAGTGCCGCGCATGGCTCGAGGCGATCCTCGCCTTCGGCGCGCTGTGACCTCCGCAAAGGAGCCCCGCGAGACCGACCGCAATCGGGTGATCAGGCGGGGTCGATCCGGAGCACCGTCGCCGACTCGCCGACAGTGAGATCGTCGATGACGCGGATGCCGCGCGCGAGGTCATCGACAGCTCCGATGACGGTGCCGAACCGTTCACGGTCGCTGCACACGCCGTCACGCTCACGAAGTGCGAGCCGATATCCCACGTGTAGGTGGCGAACGGCGGGTGACCGCCGGGCGGAAGCGGCATGGCGAGCTTCTCACCGACGCCGAGGTAGGTGCCACGGAACTCCTCGGTGTCGTCGTACTCGATCGGCATCGAGGCCCGGGCGACCCGCAACTGCGGTGTCGCGGCCTGCACCTGCGCCATCGCCACGACCAACTCGGGGTCGGCCTTCCACACCCACACGAGGACCCGACCGGCCGCCTTGCGCATCAGGAACGGAACGGCCTGACTCATCGCCCAGACGGTGACGCCGCCGCCCGCACCCGACGGTACTGCACCGGCGCCCTTCGCCTGCGACAGCAGCATCCAGATCGCCGCCTTGCGGTGGAGGCGACCTCGGAACCCGAGGGAGTCCGTGACGGGCACCCACTTGGATCGATCGGGCTCTGATTGCAGTCGGGGCACGCTCCCAGCCTACGAGTCGGCGCCGGCTCGGCCGCTCCGGTGGGCTGGTATCACGCTGATACCGCCGCGATAGAATGGGCGTCGACGGAAGGAACCACGATGGCGATGACCCTGCGTCTCGACGAGGAGCACGACCGACTGCTCGCGGCCCTCGCTGCGAAGTTCGGGCGCTCGAAGACCGAAGTCGTCGAGATCGCTCTCGACGACCTCGCCGCTCGCGCCGACAAGTCCGCGCGCACTCGCGCTGCATTCGAGCGTGTTCGTGCCCGCGGCTGACCTGCTCGACCGCCTCGCTCAGTGACCGAATATCTCGATCCCGAAGATGTGGAAGCCCTCCTCGACGAGGAGGGCTTCCATTACAAAGACGGTGCACGCGGTCGCAATCTGCTGCTCTCGGCGCTCGCCGCACCGATGCCGGTCTTCGGAGAAGACGTGCATCCGACGCTCGACGAGAAGGCGGCCGTTCTCCTTCTGGCGGTGATGCGCAATCACGCGCTCGCCGACGGCAACAAGCGCCTGGGGTGGTTCGTGGCGACCGCCTTCCTCGAGCTCAATGGCGTCGATCTGGTGGTCGGCGATGTCGATACGGGGGATCGGTTCCTTCGCGCGGGCGCATCGGGCGACGTTGATCTGGACGGCGTCGCCCATTGGGTTCGAGAACGGATGCATCCGCTCGCGTAGAACCGCAAGCTGCAGCGTGCACAATCGGGCTGTACCGTAGGCGCCCGCTGACCACGCCCGCGCCTTCTGCGCGTGCAGCGACTGGCTCCCTGGCGTCCGCTAGTCGAGACAGGCAGTGCTCGACGTGGCGGCCACCGACGTCGGCAGCACCGGGAGGAGCGCCTTGACGATCTTGAAGAACTCCTCGCCGGTGCCGCCATCTCCGTTGCCGATGAGGGCGAACACGGCGCCGGAGCCCTCGAAATAGTGCACGTGCGCACCGTATCCCGGCTCGGCGCCGCTGTGGTTGAGGTCGAGGAGGCATCCCGAGTCCGGGTCGATGTGGACGCTCACCCCGAGCCCGTACCCGTATCCCGCGTCGGTGGTACCGGGGGCGAGGTCGTCGATGCGGGCAGCTCGCATCTCGGGGGTGAGCCCGTAGCCTTCACCGAGGGCGAGCCCCCACGTGTGCAGGTCGTCGATCGTCGAGAGCATGGCGCCGGCCGCCCACGCTTCATGGTTGGCCCAGTCGGTGGTGTCGGTGGGTTGCGGGAGCCCCGGGCAGAACTCCGAGTAGCCGTGGTTCAGGGGCTCGGCCAGCACGCCATCGGGAGCGAAGCGGCTGCGAGTCATCTCGAGCGGCTCGAGCAGGTGCTCATCGATCAGCGTGCTGAGGTCGGTGCCGGTCGTGTGTTCG
Source organism: Agromyces humatus (assembly GCF_021228295.1). Taxonomy (GTDB): domain Bacteria; phylum Actinomycetota; class Actinomycetes; order Actinomycetales; family Microbacteriaceae; genus Agromyces; species Agromyces humatus. Next base: position 207,913 of record NZ_JAJQPD010000005.1, on the reverse strand, counting down.
AGAATGCGTCCGAGCAGGAAGGTGTTGTATCCCGAGTAGTTGTCTCCCTGGCCAGGTGCGAAGTCCGCACGCGGCGTCGCTGCGCCGATGGCGATCATCTCATCGGGCGTGATCGTCGAGTACGGATCGGCGCAGATCCGGTCGAGCTGCGTCTGGCCCGGGCTGCCGATGCCGCTCGACATGTTCATGAGCATGCGCACGGTGATCTCGTTCGCCAGAGGGAAGTCGGGATACCACTCATCGATCGTGTCGTCGAGGGTGAGCCCGGCCGCTCCGTCGCCGATGACCTGCAGCGCGACCGTGCCGACGAGGGTCTTGGTGACGCTGCCGATCTTGGACTGGTTGGCACGGTCGATCGGCAGGTTCGAGGCGAGATCCGAGACGCCTCGGGTGGCGACCCACTCGTCTTGGCCGGGAATCCACAGCCCAACGACGACGCCGGGCATTCCCGACGCCGCGAAGCCCTCGTCGAGCGCGGCATCCAGTTGTGCAGGCAATTCGGGATCGAGGGCGGTGGTGGAGGGTGTCGGCGGGGTCGAGGCGACGTCCGACGCGCTGGCGACGCATCCGCTCAGCGCGAAGACGGTGACCGCCGCGGCCGCGACGACCGCCCATTTCGGATTCCGCATGACGCCCGTCACCCCCACGGCGCGGCGCACGGCTCGGTCGGCGGCGACCCCTTGAGCGTGGGATTCAGCACCGGCGCCAGCGCTTTGCCGACCTCCGCCACCGCGTCGCCCGTTCCGCCGTCGCCGTTGCCCAGCATCGCGAGGACCGCCCCGGTCAGCGGGTAGTACGCGAGGTTCGAGCCGTACCCGGGCTCGGCGCCGGCGTGCGAGACGCTGGTGACGCAGCCGGTCGCGACGTCGTACTCGACACCCGTACCGAGGCCGTACCCGGCTCCGGTCTGTCCTGGGAGCGCCGCGATGTCCACGTACCGCTCGGCCTGCAGCTCGGGGGTCACGCCCGCGCCCTCGCCGAGGGCCTCGCCCCACGCATGGAGGTCGTCGAGCGTCGACACCATGGCGCCACCCGCCCAGCTTTCGCCGTTCGACCAGTCGATGGTTTCGGCCGGTTCGCCGAGCTCAGGGCAGAAGTCGGAGTAGCCGTGAGTCAGCGGGGCAGTGACCTTGCCGTCGGGCGCGAACCGGCTGCGGTCCATGTCGAAGGGCTCGGTGATGCGGTCGTGGACGAGCGTCGCGAGGTCGGTGCCGGTGACCTGCTCGAGGATGCCGCCGAGGAGGAAGTAGTTCGTGTTGGCGTACTCGAATCCTTCACCCGGAGCGAAGTCGGCGCGGGGGGTCGCCGCGCTGACCGCGATGAGCTCATCGGACGTCGGGACGGCGTACGGGGCGCTGCAGATGCGGTCGACCTGGGCCCGGCCGGCCTCGCCGGTGCCGCTCGAGTGGTTCAGCAGCATCCGTACCGTGATGTTCGATGCCTCGGGGAACTCGGGATACCACCGGTCGAGCGTGTCGTCGAGACTGATGTCGAAGTCGGACTCGCCGATCACCTGCAGCATGACCGTCGAGACGATCGTCTTGGTGATGCTGCCGATCTTCTGCTGGTTGTCGCGGCCGATCGGCTCGCCGGTGCCGACCTCGGACTCGCCCCGCGCCGAGACCCACTCGCCCTCGCCGGGGATCCACACACCGACGATGACTCCAGGCAGTCCGGATGTCGCGAACCCCGCATCGAGCGCTGCTTCGAGCTGCTCGACGAGTTCAGGATCCAGCGAGCCGGAATCTGTGGGGACGGACGTCTCGCCGTCGGTCTCCGCGACGTCCGACGCTGTGGCGACGCATCCGCTCAACAGAAAGACGGTGACCGCCGCGACCGCGACGACCACCCATTTCGGATTCCGCATGACCAGGCCCCTCGGCGTCGCGCGGGACGCAGCTCAGATCGCGCTCGGCATGGACACGAGACATCGTGACCATGCCGTCGCCCCTCGCTGAGGCTAGGGATCCGGATCGCGGGGCCGGAGCAGGTGCTCCCACCCGTGACACTACGCCCCCTGCGCGCGCCGATGCCGAACCGGATCTGCCCCACTTCAGGGGTCGAACGAGCTTTGGTGCGCGGCCTGCCTCGTCTCGATCTCGGGCAGGCGAGGGACTGCTCTCGCCGGAGGGGCAGCAACAACGCATCGACCCGTTCGACTTCGACGTGCCGGTGTACCTTCCGGACGGTTCCGATGGAGCACAGAGTCCGGCCCGCGCCTACGGCTTCGGCCTCGCGAACGGCTGGTACGGCCACACCGGAGAGCTCCCCGGCTACAACACCGTCGTGCAGCACCATCCCGAGACCGGCACCACCCTCATCGTCATGGTCGACAGCGACATCAAGTCGGGGGAGTGCCCGGACGGTTCGCCGATCACGAACGGCGGGCGCACCACCGGCCCGTGTTCGGATCCGGCGGTGTACCTCGGCGACGCGCTCGCGGAGGCGATCGGGCTCCCGCTCACCTGAGGCAGCCGGCGCGCGGTCGAGCGTGTCGGCATCGGGTTCTCCGTCGCCAAATCGTAGGGTTGCGGCCATGCTGGCAGCGTCCGCCACCCGGGCACAAGAGACGGTGTGCAGGATGCCGCGCGACTGCTTTCTCGGTGTCGCGTACTCGATCGACAAGTCGCAGGTGACCCGTGCGGCAGATCGCCCACCGCGCGAAGGAGCACATCGCCCCCAGCGACCGCGTGTCACGGTCGCCCGCGCCGAACAGGAGGCGGTCGTCGCGAGGTTCATCACGGCGGTCAACTCGGGCGACCTGCAGGGGCTGATGGATGTGCTCGCACCCGATGTGGTCTCCGTCGCCGACGGCGGCGGACTCGTGCGCGGTGCCGCGCGGCGCCCGATCCACGGCGCCGACAAGATGCCCCGCTACCTGCTTGGCGGACTCGCGAAGGCCGGCGTGGCATTCGAGGCGTGGCCGACGTGGGTGAACGGCCATCCGGCGATCCGCGGCGAGGTCGACGGCGAGCTGGCCGGTGCGGTCTACTTCGAGATCGAAGGCGGACGGATCACGCGGATCTTCTCGATCGCCAATCCGAACAAGCTCGGTCGGCTCGACGAGGCGACGGAGTTGGCGCGGTAGCGGATGCCTCGGGCGGGGCTCCAGTTCGGGCGGGCAGCGATACTGGTCGCCGCGTCCTCCCCGTCATCCGCCTCATGCCGCGCGGCGGCGCTGAGTCGCGGCATTGGATCGCCGACTGAGCCGCACCGCGTTCCCCCCCCCCCCCCCCGCTTTTCCCCCCGAACGGGCGTGGCGGCGAATCGCGTCAGGCAGTACCGTCGGCGCAGGGGATCGCCGGGTAGCCGTGCGCGAGTGTTCGCGATGCGCGCCCAGACCGTGGGGGAGGGTCACGATGCCGATGCTGTCGAGTGTCGAAACGAAGTCGGACGGGGTTGTCGCGGTGTATCGCCATGAGGCGGGCGCCCCTGACCGATACTTCTACGACCGGCAACTCCCGAACGCGCACGGCTGGAGCGACGGCGTCCGCGCGTTCCGCGCGCATGGGGCGCCGGTAGACGGGGCGGTCCCCATCTACCAGCACCGCGCGAAGTCCGGGCCGGATCGATACTTCCTGGACACCAAGATTCCGAACATACACGGGTGGCACGACGGCACCGTGGTGTTCTACGCGTTTCCAGCGCAGGTGAACGGCACGGTGCCGATCTACAGTCACCGCGCGAAGTCGGGCGTGGACCGCTACTTCTACGACACGCAAGTGCGCAACGACTATGGGTGGACCGAAGGAGTCGTCGCGTTCTACGCCTACCCCCCGGAGAATTCGACGTTGGATCTCATCGCGGGCGTCATCGGGAGTGAAGGCGGCTCGTTCCGGGGGATCACGTACGAGTTGACGACCGACAACACATTCGCTCTCCGCGACACCCCACACGTCTGGGGCGAGGGACCCACCGTCGTGGAGCCGACTGCGGGGTCGCTCAAATTCCTCTCCGACCTGCGGGATACCGTGGCGAGCGCCACTACGATTCTCGACATCACGCTTCTCTGGAACGGGGCACTGGACCTGAAGGTCCCTGGCATGCCGGACGGCGGCTTCTTGAGTGCACTCGCGGATGGTTTCGCGGCCCTAGTCCATGCAGGGAGGAACCCGCTCGTCCGAATCCTCGTCGGTGAAGCGGCGCCTTCCCCGCGGGGATTGCATCCCCCGATGTTGCTGTTCAATTGGTTCGAACTTCTCCTGAAGCAGGCGGGCCTCACACTCGGCCAAGTGGCATTCCCGGTCGTGGCCTCATTCACGCAGTCCACCTTGCTGACCTCCTGGAACCACTCGAAGATCGTGGCAGCGGACGGTCGACAGGCTCTCGTAGGTGGCCACAACCTGTGGGCGACGAACTACCTGGGGTTGAACCCGGTGCACGACGTGTCGGGTCTGATCACCGGTTCTGCGGTCAGGTGCGCACACGGGTTCTGCGGTGAGGTTTGGAAGGCGGCCTCCGACGGGGGCGTGTTGAAGGCCGGGTCGTGGTCACGCGCCCATCCGGCGGACTTCGCGACGCCGACCCTTCCGCCTCCCAATCAGACGGGTTCGACTCGAATGCTTTCGCTGGGTCGTCTGGGTCACGGCGTCGCGGGCGATCTGACCATTGCAACGAACGCGAGCGTCAGTGCTCGGGTGATGGCATTCCGGAGTGCGACCCAGATCATCCGGATCTCGCAGCAGACGCTCTATTTCAGCGCGACCTCGCTCGACGGCGGCTTCGACTTCGCCACCATTCTGGCTCTGGTTCTGGCGCTTCGCGCGGGAGTCAAGGTCCAGATCGTCGTGAGCAACGACGTGCCGCTAAGCGAAGGCGGCTACGAAGGAAACCTCCAACAGGTGCTCGATGCCATCGCAACGATCTACGTCGCGGTTGCGCTTGATATTCTCGACCACGCCCTGATCCCAGCGCACCTGGACGACTTCTCGCAGTGGGCACATCTCGCGCTGACATCGACGATCAGCGGTACGCCTGTCGTGGTGAGTCGACCTCCCACTCCGGCCTCATACAGCGGCATCTTGAGCGAACTGAATTCCAGGCTTTCCGTCGCACGGCTGCACTACGCGGACGACATCTCGTACTGGGAGGTGGATGGGTCAAAGAAGAACGCAGCCAATCACGCCAAGGTATACATCGTCGACGATTCCCTGTTCTATGTCGGATCCGACAATCTCTACCTGTCGGGCACCCCGCACGGCCTGCAGGAGTACGGGCACCTGGTCGAGGGGAAGGCAGAGACCCAAGCGTTCATCCGAGACTATTGGGACAAGATCTGGAGCTACTCCGGACCGCACGCGGTGCCGGCCTCTGTCGCGCGCTTCGTGGCGCCCGTACCTTTCCCGCCGATGATCTGATTGACCATCTGTCACAGCGCGATCAGCGCTGCCAGTCACCGTGGCCCGCGCCGCCCGAACACCCCGGCGAACAGGGCATGCAGCAGCGGGAGCACCGACACCGCGATCAGCACGCCGCCCCACACCGGCTCGTCGACGCGAAGCAGGATGCCGCCGACGAACAGGCCGACGAACAACACCGCTGAGACGATACGACGGGTCGTGCGCTCGAGCCGCTCCATCCGCTGCTCGAGCCGCGGCGAGTTCGCGACCAGGCGCCCCTCCTCGATGCGGTCTGCGAGCGCATCGAGGCGCTGCGGCAGCCGCGCGACGGTGCTCGCGACCGACAGCGCCTGCTGCCCGAGCGCCTGCACGAAGTTGCCGCGCTCGTCGCGCAGGAGTTGCGCGGCGTAGGGCTCGACGGCGTCCCACATGTTGAAGTCGGGGTCGAGCGAGCTGCACATGCCCGACGTCAGCGACATCGCCCGGATGACGAGCAGGAAGTTCTCGGGCAGCTGGAACGGCAGCGCCCGCATCACCTCGCCGAACTCGATCGCGAAGCTGCGCAGCTCGCGCTCGTCGATCTGCCGCACCTCGGCGAGGCCCATGCCTCCGAAGCGCGCGAACAGCTCGGTCATCGCTCGCTCGAGCTCAGCCGTATCGGCCGATGGCAGCAGGATGCCGACCCCACGGATGCTGTCGACCAGGCGCTTGCCGTCGCGCGCGGCGATCGCGACGATGACCTGCTGCAGGCCGCGGCGCAGTCCGTCGGGCACTTCGCCCATCATGCCGAAGTCGATGAAGGTGAGCCGCCAAGCCGGCGCGGCGGCATCCGTCACGCTCGAAGCCGGCGACGCGGCATCCGTCATCTGCTCGACCGGCGTGACGAAGATGTTGCCGGGGTGCGGGTCGGCGTGGAAGAAGCCGTCGCGAAAGAGCTGGTCGAACATGACGGTCGCGAACTGCTTCGCGACCGCCTTCGGGTCGATGCCCGCCGCCACCAGCGACTCGGTGTCGTTGATCTTGATCGCCGTCACGTCGGCGAGCGTCAGTACCCGTCGCGTCGTGCGCTCCCAGACGACTTCGGGCGCGGCGACGCGCGGGTCGCCGGCGAAGCTCGCGGCGAACCGTTCGGCGTTGCGCGCCTCTTGCAGGTAGTCGATCTCTTCGAGGCTCGTGGCGGCGAACTCCTCGACGAGCGAGGGGACGTCGACGTGGTCCGAGACGAGTCTTACGCGGCTGAGCCATCCGGCGACGCGGCGCAGCGCCGACAGGTCGACGTCGACGATCGTCTCGATGCCCGGTCGCTGCACCTTGACGACGGCTTCGTCGTATCCCATGTCGGCCGCATCGATCGGCGACAGCCGGGCGCGGTGCGCCTGACCGAGGGATGCCGCGGCCAGCGGTGCCTCGTCGAACCACGCGTACGCGCGCTCGAGCGGAACGCCCAGCTCGGCCTCGGCGAGGCGCCGGATCGCGTCGAACGGCACGGGCGGCACTTCGTCTTGCAGCCCGGCGAGCTCCTTCGTGATCTCGGGCGGCAGCACGTCGAGTCGCGACGACAGGTATTGGCCGACCTTGATCATGAGGCCGCCGAGGTCGACCGCGAGCACGTGGAAGCGCTGGGCGATGCGAGTCAGCCGCGCTTCGCGCCCGCGCGCCGCGACCTTCGCCAGGCCGAAGCGAGGCAGGACCAGCTCGAACCACCAGATCTGGATGATGTGTCGCGCGGCGAACCGCAGGATCCGCCGGTAGCGGGCGCGTGTGTTACCGACATCGGGCGTCGAGTCTGCTGGACGCCGACGTGCCGAGGGCACCGAGGTCAGTCCTGAGCGAGGATCGAGTAGAGACGACGACGCGCGTCGTCGAGCACCTCGACCGCCTGCTTGACCTGATCGGGAGTGCCCGTGCGCCCGACCTGCGCCGCCGCCTGTGCGAGCTCGATGCCGGCCTTCGGGAGCGCCCCGACCGTGCCGGAATCGCGCGCGCCCGACGTCTGCCACGGTGCCGGACGATCAGCGGATGCCTCGGCCTCGGCCCGCCCCGCTTCGGTCAGCGAGTAGGTCTTGCGGCCGTCCGCCTCCTCTGCGCTGATGAGCCCCTCGTCGGCGAGCAGCTGCAGCGTCGGATACACCGAGCCCGCGCTCGGCTTCCACGCGCCGCCGCTGCGCTCGGCGATCTCGCTGATGATCTGGTAGCCGTGCATCGGCCGCTCGGCGAGCAGCGCGAGCACCGCCGCGCGCACGTCGCCGCGGCTCATCCGCGGCGCGACCTTCTGCTCGAACATGCCACGGAGCTGTTCCATGGCCTCCCACAGGCCACCTCCGGAGCCGCCCTGCCCCCACCCGCCCGTGGAACCGGTGAAGCCGTCGCCCATGAATGAACCGGTCATGATGTCCTCCCTGAACCGGGCGCTCGCCCGGGTCTCGACGATATATCAACGATATATCGTTCGGGTCCTCCGGGGTAGACCGTGAATTCGGGGTCGACCTGAGCGCGTCAGCCGTGTCGGGTGACGCGCAGGCCGCGCCGGGGCAGACGACATTCAGGTATCGCTCTGCGTCGTCTTCCGTTGCCAGCTCGAGCGCGAGTCGACACCCGGCGTCGGCACCCGCGGATGGCGAACATTCCGTCGAGTCGATGGGAGTCCCGCGCACCGCCGTTGGGTCAGATCACCTGTCATGAGTTCCGATCGATACAGTCCACATGTGATCACAATCAGTGCAGTGAGGGGCCATGTGCTCGAAGAACTGCTCGCCGAACTCCTCCGGGCCAGTGGGTATGAGCTGCTTGTCGACGCGGACCAAGACGCATTCGCTTTGGTGGCTGGGCCAAACGGCCTACGTGTTCGTGGCCGTGGAGCAGATCATCAGGCTGACGTACTCGGGCAACTGCGTCTCGCATTGCCCTTCACCTTCCCAATAAGACTGTTCGTGGAGGCCAAGTACCGAACAGGGAAAACCTCCTTGGCCGACGTCCGCAATGCGGTGGGCGTGCTAAACGACGTGAACGAGCACTTCTCCACAGCGGCCGCCCAAGCAGCCGGGCTCAAGACACGCCATGTCTACAGGTATGCACTGTTCTCAGCGAGCGGGTTCACTCAAGATGCGCAGTCATATGCGCTTGCGCATCAACTCTCCCTCATCGACTTGAGCGCGCCCGCGTTCGAGCCGATTCTCCAACTGGCAGCGCGCATTGCTAACGCATTATTCGACCTTGCGTCGGACGTTGGCGTCGACCGCTTCCCCATCGGTCAAGTTCGGGATGCTCTGCGAGGCGCATTCGGAACGTTGCCGGGTCAATCTAGGGCGGACGACTTCGAAAGCTTGTCGAGCGCGGAGGCAGCCGCCAAGAATGCGACGACGAACGGGGGCCTTCCGATCGATCGACTTGCGCGGATCGCCGCGGAGGCCGCTGACTCAGACCTAGCAATGTATTTCGCCTTCACAGCTACCCCATTCATCGCTGTGCTCGTGCCCGACGAGCCCGTCGACGCCGCAGTCTTCTTCGGCGATGCGCGCGAAGCCAGGCGAGACATCAGGATCGTCTTTGCCGGCGAAGACGCCGCAAACGGTGAGTGGGCGCTGATTGCGCAGCAGGGTGACCGCCCAGTGACGCTTCGGTTAGCCACGGCGCCCGGGATTGAACCGTGGCTGCTTGGCGGAGCTCCGACGACTGACGGAGATGACCGCACGGGCCTGCTCACTGTGAGCGTTGATGGCAACGAGGTAGAGCTAGCATTCGAGCCGATCCAGATCGAAAGCACAGCACCCGAGCTATGGAGAATTGCCCGCACGGAACGCCAAAATCGCGAGTTCGCATTTCGTCCCGAACGGCGGAGCGATCTCGACGAAGCAGCGTGGAGCTGGGCGGCGATTCAAGAACTCATGGTCCGACTTCGACTGGAGGCACCAGTCCAGGCTCGGATTATTGAAATTGCTTCGCGTAATGGCGGCATCATTACGCGTGGCGAGGTCTATGCGTATGCGGGCTTCCCGCCAGATCGCATGCTTAAAGGATTCACACGTCCAACTAACAGAATTGCAAACGTGCTGAAGAGTAAGGGCATGCTTCCCGACGACGCACAAATGCCACTTCAAGCCGAATATGACGGCGCCGTGGCAGCGACCCACTTCGTTGTGCCGCGCGAGTTCGTGCTGTTCTTTGACAGGAGATAGGGGAAGATGTTCGCCTACCTGCTGCGAGTCGTGGTGCAGCGATCTGCGGTCGGGCCGCGCGCTGGCAGGATGCCACGCATTAATCTTGCCCGCGCCGGCTCGATCGCGTTCGCGGATCTTCGATGTGTAACCCGATAGGTGCAGTGGGCGAGGACCTCGCACACATCGAACCTCTCCTGAGCGCATCGACATCGCTGGTGTCGACGTCGGTCTGGCGGGAGATGACAACGGATGTCTCGCGGCCCGAGACGTTTGGTCAGGTGGTGTCCCACGAAACCATGCAGCCGTGACCGCGTGCGGGCGTGGGCGGTCACGTGGTGTGTCTAGCATCGTCCGCGCGGTAGGCCTAGCAAACCAAGCCGCACTTGCTGGGAGTTGGTCGCCAAGCACGCCAAGTCAGGCGTGGTCTTTAGATCACCCCACTTCTGCCATAGCCGCTCAAGCCTTACTTCGCACTCTCGGTTAGCGTCGTGTCACGAACGTCTGGGTGGTGTAAGTCGTCGTCTCGAATCTCCAAGTAACTACGGAATGCTGGATGCACCCGGAATCTGATATCCTCCCCACCGTTTGAAGCGCTTCGCTCAGCCACCTTGAGTTTTCGCTTCGCGGCAGTTTCGCCCTCCACATGAATGAACTCCCCTTGACGCACTTCAATACCGAGGAACGACGTTCGAATCAGCCATTGGCGCACGTCGCTCGGCGACTCTGCAGCGGACAGGAGGCCCTCGAGTTCGGCACCGCCAAGCGTGGAGTCCACGCCAGCAAACTCGAACAGCAGTTCCTCAAGATCGAAAGGTTCCGCATCGCTTTCGACGAGCAGTGCGTCGATCGCGAACTTAGAGTACTGATGTTCTGCGAATACCACGTCGCTGCTCTCGATCGCGTGGTGGCGACGATTAATCGCGGTCGTAAGGGCGGCGTTGGCAAAGTAGATGAGGTCGCGGGGGCGAGGAAGCGTGCGCCACAGAAAGTAGTCCCGCGTGGGAAGCCCGCGAACCTCGCCAGCAAAGACTTCTTCCCACATGTCTGGGGCGACGCCGTTGCGATTCTTCTTTGATCGTTTCGCGGCGTATCGCTCCTCCAGGACGCGGACTAACAATTCCTCGTCCTGCCATTGGACGGCCAGGACGCCGATCTTGTCGGGTTCGCGCGCGAAGCCTGCAACCCGATCGTAAATATCGGTTCGGAGGAACACCGTCAGCGTCACATTGACCGGGTCGAGCCCTCTGGGCGGCTTCGCGAAGTCCTTCTCAACACGCCCGATCGCGGAGAGTAGAGCGAGGATGAACTTGGACATCACCTCATAATCGGCACCATGTTCCCAAGCCTTGTCAAGATTGTCGATCAGCACCGCAACCCGCTGAAAGTCGCGAAGTGTCTCGAGAATTAGGTCCCTCAATCGACCGAGTCGGTTGGTCTTGAGTTCTCGCGCAATGAACTCTTGATCAGTTTCATCCGCACGTCGGTTCTTGTTGCTCAGGCTCGCGACGGCCTTTTCCAGTCGTGCGGACATGTCGTCGTCCGACCGGATGCCCAGATCGTTCAGCTCCGATTCGAGAGCAAGGTAAGCGGCATTCGTTCCAGTGCTTGCGGGGCGTTCACTGGCGAATGTGATAGTGCGGGTGGCGATCTCTGTGTAGATGAGGTAAGTCCAAAGTGAGAGGAGGACATACTCCGAACTGGGGCCGAGCCCACGGACAACTTCCACTAGCCCTGCAAGTTCGTATGCTGACGGTTTGATGGCAACGACTAGGTTTCGCCTGTCCTTTCGGAGCTCGATCACCGCTTGACTCATAGTCGCCGTCTTACCGGTCCCCTTCCGGCCGACGAACACCTTCGCAGTCCCTGCCATGATCGAGCGAAACTCACTGGTGTCAATGAAGTAGTCATTTAGCTCTTCGCGCTCATACTCGGCGACGTATTGGCCGAAGCTCTCCAGGGGGAGTTCAATATCGAGGGCGAGGCGCCCGAGTCGTTTGTTGGTACCTGCTGCTTTCGGCACGCTGTCCAGCCAGTGACCAACCTGCTCCTGGAGTTTCGCGGCGCTGGAGTAGGTATAGAGCATGTCCTTGTAATCCAAGGGTGACTTGAAGCCATCCTCAGCCACCATCAGCAGTGGCAGATCAAACCCGTGTGCGATGCCTGCCATAAAGCTGGCGCGCGCGTTGTGGATCCTTGCTCGGTGACGGTGTGGACCGAGCAAGTGGAAGATTGCCGCGGAGGACTGATAAATCTGCTTCACATAAAAGTCAAGCGGTGCCAACCCGAGGTCATCGCCGCCACCGAGCACTTTGAGATCGGTACGCCGTTCCAGGTACTTCTCGAGCGTTTGAACGGCTTGAAAACGTACCGGCACGGTCGGAGCGAAGACCGCGTCGGACTCTCGGGCCTTTCCCGACGCCAGCAGCGTCCCAAGGAGAGTCGCCGGCTCGAGCGTTGGGTTCTTCTCAATCCAGCGCTCGGCGAGCCTGTCAACATTGCCCGCGTAGTCAACTCGTCCAATCGTTGAGAGGATGGACAGCTCGTCCCAGAGACGCAACGCTTCCACGTCAGTGTCGTCCACTGCTAGCCAAAGGTGCTTGTTCCGCGCAAGTCCGAAGCCAGCCTCGAATAGCACATTGTTGTTGAGATCGCTCACCTCGGCCAGCAGTGCGTCTGACTCGTCGATCCTCGCGCAGATTTCCGCGATCAGCGTGCGGCCCTCTATTGGAAGGTCTTCCCATGTGGAAGCTACTGTTTCGAAGTCGTTTAGGCGGGCTGCCGTGTCGCGCATAGTCTCCGCTCGCAGAGATGAGTGACTGCTGTATGCAAAGAACAGTGGTGTGCCCGTCATACCCACACGATGCCATAGCCCGGATGTCGAGGTTGCGCTTGTCGCGAGGAATCGCAGTCGCGCTGGGAATACCCACGCCCCCACCTTGTTGAACTTGAGCGTACCCAACTCAAGTTCCCAGGAGGATTGGTGCCCGAAGACTTCAACCCCGAAGCCGGCTCGAGCTCGTTCGACGAGTTCCTGTCCCGGTATCTAGCGGGAGAGCAGGCGCGTCAGGCTCGGTCGATCGACCTCAGCCGGTTCCTGACCGCCCGCACGCAAGGCATCCTGCAGCAGGCAGGACGCTTCGCGCTCGAGCGCGGCCAGACCGAGCTCGACGCCCTGCACATCCTGCGCGTCATCGTCGAAGACGAGGCCGTGAAGCAGGCGATCGAGCGCATCGGCGTCGCCCCCGAGCGCATCATCACTGCGACCGAGGCGCGCCTGCCCGGTTCGGGTGAGACGGCCGACATCAACTCGGCCACGATCACCCCGAGCGCGAGCCGTGCGCTGTTCCACAGCTACCAGGTGGCGCGCTCGAGCGGCTCGACGTACATCGACCCCGAGCACCTCTTCTTCGCGCTCGTGCTGGGGCAAGATGCCCCTGCCGGCCAGGTGCTCGCGCGCGCGGGCGTCACCGCCGAGGCCCTCACGCAGGGTCTGCGCGATGGTGTTGACGCAGGCGAATTTCGAGACGGGGCTGAAGGATTTCGAGACGGCGCTGGCGCGCCTCCTCAATCCACTACAACCCCGATGCTCGACAAGTTCGGCACCGACCTCACGGAGCTGGCCGAGAACGGCGAGCTCGACCCCGTGATCGGGCGGGTCGACGAGATCGAGCAGACCATCGAGATCCTCAGCCGTCGCACCAAGAACAACCCGGTGCTGATCGGTGAGGCCGGCGTCGGCAAGACGGCGATCGTCGAGGGCCTCGCCCGCGCGATCGTCGAGGAGTCGGTGCCCGAGGCCCTGCTGGGCAAGCGAGTGATCTCGCTCGACCTGCCCGGCATGCTCGCCGGCACCCGCTACCGCGGCGACTTCGAGGAGCGCCTCACCAAGACCATGGAGGAGATCGCCGCCAACAAGGGCGAGTTCATCGTGTTCATCGATGAGATCCACACCGTGGTCGGTGCGGGCGGATCGGGCGACGGCGGCACCGACGCAGGCAACATCCTCAAGCCGCGCCTCGCGCGCGGTGAGCTGCACCTCGTGGGTGCGACGACGCTCAAGGAGTACCGCGTCATCGAGAAGGACCCTGCGCTCGAGCGCCGGTTCCAGCCGGTGAAGGTCGGCGAGCCGAGCATCGAAGACGCCGTGCTGATCCTGCACGGCCTGAAGCCCGCGTATGAAGAGCACCACGGTGTTCAGTACACGGATGCCGCGCTGAGGGCTTCGGTCGAATTGTCGGCCCGGTACCTCACCGACCGCGTGCTGCCCGACAAGGCCATCGACCTCATCGACCAGGCCGGGGCGCGACTGCGCCTGCGGCTCGGCGTGAAGGTCGACGTGTCGGCCCTCATCGAGCGTCTCGCGACGCTCGAGGCTGATAAGAACGCTGCCGTCGGGGCCGAGCATTATGAAGAGGCGTCGCGGATTCGGGATGAGATCTCTAAGGTGCAGGCGAAGTTGGATGAGGCGAGCTCGAAGGGTTTCGAGACGGCCGCGGGCGGCCTCCTCAACCAGCAGAGTGCCGTCATCGACGAGGCCGAGATCGCCGCGGTGATCTCGCGGGCCACCGGGATTCCGGTGAACCGCCTCACCGAGAGCGATCGCGAGCGCCTCGGCGACCTTGAAGGCGAGCTGCACGCGCGCGTCATCGGCCAGGACGACGCGGTCACCGCGGTCGCCAAGGCCGTGCGCCGCAGCCGCACGGGCATGGGCGACGCCAAGCGTCCGGTCGGATCGTTCCTGTTCCTCGGGCCGACGGGTGTCGGCAAGACCGAGCTGGCGCGTGCGCTGGCGTCGTCGCTCTTCGACGACGAGCAGGCGATCGTGCGCTTCGACATGAGCGAGTTCGGCGAGCGGCACACCGTGTCGCGGCTCGTCGGCGCCCCTCCCGGCTATGTCGGGTACGACGAGGCTGGCCAGCTCACCGAGCGCGTGCGGCGCAACCCGTACTCGATCGTGCTGTTCGACGAGATCGAGAAGGCGCACCCCGACGTGTTCAACCTGCTGCTGCAGGTGCTCGACGACGGACGCCTCACCGACGGCCAGGGTCGCACGGTCGACTTCCGCAACACGGTGATCGTGATGACCTCGAACCTCGGTTCGGAGTTCCTCGCGTCGCGCTCGGGTGCGCTCGGGTTCGTGGCATCGGCTGATGGCTCTGGGTTCTCGTCGCAGGACGACGTGCGCCAGCGGGTCATGGGCAAGGTGCGCGAGGCCATGCGGCCCGAGTTCCTGAACCGCATCGACGAGATCGTGCTGTTCCAGAAGCTCGACCAGCCGCAGCTCGAGCAGATCGTGCGGCTCATGCTTGGGGCATCCGCCGCTCGCCTGTCTGCGCGCGAGGTCACCTTCGAGGTGACGGATGCCGCGGTGGCGCTGCTCGTGGAACGCGGCTACGAGCCCGAGTACGGTGCCCGTCCGCTGCGTCGCGTGATCCAGCGCGAGATCGACGACCGCATCAGCGACCTGTTCGTCAGCGGTGCGCTCGGCGACGGCGAGGGTGTGCGAGTGGATGCCGCAGACGGCGAGTTCGTCGTCGTGCCGGTTCCGCGCGCGACCGTGGAGCTGGTGCAAGCGGCGTAAGCGCGCGGCATCCGCGGTACCGAAGTGCGGAATAGCGAACGCCCTGCCCTCATCACGAGGGCCGGGCGTTCGTCATCTCTCAGTCAGGCTTGTGCGCACGGACGCAGACCCGTCACACCGTGAACAGCCCCCACCACGCCGCCCACGGCACCAAGACGATCGCGCCGGCGAGCAACGTGCCCAACCTGACGCCCGCGCCGACAGCGACCCGATCGCGCGCCTGCCACCACGCGATCCCGGTCCAAGCCGCAGCGCCGACGACCACCAACGCGAGCAGCTGAAGGAGCAGCCAGACCGCTGGGCGTCCGAGAACGACCGGCCCGATCGGCTCGGTCGCGCCCGTCGCCATCACGTAGCCGAGCAGGCACACCGTTCCGAGCAGCGTGACGAGACCCGCGGCCGAAACGAGACGCGCGGGCCACGCCGCTGGACCGGGTTCCCGTTGCCCTCTCAGACGTCGCACCAGAGCCGAGACCGGGTAGGACAGGAACGCCACGAGGAGCACGAACCCGGCCACGGCATGCATCCCAATCGACTCGTACCACGCGAGCGGCCCGAGCGGCTCGGGCGCGCCGACCTGCTGCGCGGCGATCGGGGACGGGCAGTCGAACGAACCATTCTCCAGGCTGCCGACCCAGGCGGGCGCGAGGTGCACGTAGCCGTTCGCGAAGTGCTCGTCGCCGTCGAAGCCGTTCCGACTGGTGTGGAATTCGTGGTCGGCCCGGCGCACCACGCACACCGTGGCATCCGTCGATCTGCTGAGCGTCTCGGAGAACAGGCGCGCGCTGGTGAGGGGAGCCGTCGACTGGTCGAACTCGGCGAGCAGGACGAGCGTCGGGACGCGCACCTGATCCAGGGCGGGCAACGGGTCGTAGGCGGCTTCGGGGAACAGGCCGCCTTCGACCATCAGGCGAGTCAGGTTGACTCCGACCGGCCCGCACAATCGCTCGGGGAATCCCGACTGCACGAGATACCGGCAGGTGCTCCACGCCTGCACCTCCGCTGGCGGGTGGGCGCTGGCCCCGGCCAGGATGACGAATCCGACCTCGTCGTGTGAAGCCGCGGCCAATGGCACCACCCAGCCGCCTTCGCTGTGCCCCCACATTCCGGCGCGTGCCGGATCGACGTCGGGGCGAGCCTGCAGCAGTCGAAGACCCGCGACCGCGTCGTCGCCCAACTGCGCATACGAGCGCTCTGTGAGCGAGTACCCGACTGTGCGCTTGTCGTAGATGAGGGTGACGATTCCGGATGCCGCGAACGCGCGGGCCTCCTCCAGGTAGTCGGAGCGCTCGCGCGCACCCGACCCTGACACGATCACGACGGCCGGATGACGCGGATCACCCGTAAACGGCGTCGCGGCGGGAGCCGCAGGTTGTGCCGACGGAATGAGCACCGTGCCATGCAGGGTGAGGCCGTCGTTCTCGAACGACACGTCTTCAGTGGTGTACGCGGAGCCGCTGTGCTCCTCAGCGGCGACCGGGGTCGATGATGCGGCGATGCCGAGTGCGACGATCAATGTCGACACTGCGAGCCGGGCCATGGTTGTAGGCAGCATGATGCGCCTATCCTTTCGGTGGAGATCTTGTCGTGTTCAGAGCACGCCTTTGGGCGTGTACGGCGGTCTTCTCCCGGGTTGCCGAGCGCCTACTCGGTAACCCGGGGCCTTGCGTCAATCGATGACGGTGAGGACTTTCTCGATCGCGACCAGTCGCGCCTGGACCTCGGCGAGTTGCGATGCAACGCCGTCGAGTTGGCGTTGCGTCGCTTCGTGGCTGGCGACCGCGCGTTCGCCGAGCTTGCGATATTCACCCTCTCGAACCAGTGCCGCCTTGGCACGCCACGTCGAGGCGAGCTGCCAGATGATCACGACGAGGATGATGCTCAGCAGTCCGGCGATGGCGAGGAAGACGAGCAGCCCCTCACTCATGTTCGCCCCCTTTCTCTGCGTCGGGCAACGTGAGGGAGTTCGCGCCGCGCGCGATCGTCTCCGGACTCAGTTGCAGTGCGAACGGTTGCACGGAATAGAACTTCATTGCTTTCCCCTCTTCCGAGATCTGCAGTTGTGAGGTGACGAGGCCGGCTGCCTCGAGGCGGCGGAGGTGAACCTGCAGCAGCGGCCTGCTGATCTCCAGCTCGCGAGCGAGTTGGCTCACGTAGGTGGCGCCCCGAACGAGCGTGGCGACCACGCGCATTCGGTGCGGGTTGGACAGCGCCGCCATGATGCGCATCATTTCGTCCCCGGTGTACTCACTCAAGCTTTCTCCTTGCATGTGCCAACAAAGTATTGCAGGTGCAAACACTACTGTCAATAGTTGTCCATGGTTCCCGTACTCGTACACCGAGAGGCGTCTCTGCAGACGCAGTGCAACCACGCTCCTCGCGGAGCGCGGCTACGAGCGACGGCCCGGCCCTCCTGAGGAGGGCCGGGCCTTGGTCATCCGAACTGCATCGGGGCTAGCATGTCGCGGTCGACGCTATGGTCAGCCAAGGAGACGGGTGACCGCGGTCGTCACCACCTCGCGGACCCTCGCGTCGGAGGTGTCGTCGAGCACGAGCGGCAGGATCGACGCGACCACGATGATGATCGCGAGGGCCTCGGCGGCGTCGAACCGGGTCGAGACCACGCCGGATGCCTGGGCGTCGGCGATGGCGGCCGCCTTCGCGGCATCCGTTGCCAATAGCTCGGGCGAGCGCATGCCGGCGCCGCCGCGCTCGAGGCGGTCCCACAGCGCGAGACGAACGAGCTCGGGGCGCTCGAGATAGGAGTCGACGAGATCACCCGCATATTCGTCGAGGTGCTGGGCGTCGATGGGATTCTCGGCGACCAACCGGGCGATGAGGGCGGCGAATACGGCGTCGAACAACTGCTCTGGTGACCGGTGCCTCGTCCGGCATCGGCGAGCAGACCGCACTCGAACTGCTGCGCCGCGGCTTCACCGTCTACGGCGCCGCGCGGCGGGTGGACCGCATGTCGGCGCTCGTCGACGCCGGCGGCCACGCGATCGCCATGGACGTGACGGATGACGCGTCCGTCCGCGCCGCGGTCGACCGCATCGACTCGGAACAGGGGCGCATCGACGTGCTCGTCAACAACGCAGGCTACGGGTCGTACGGCGCTCTCGAAGACGTGCCGATCGGCGAGGCGCGGCGTCAGTTCGAGGTCAACGTGTTCGGCCTCGCCCGCATTACCCAGCTCGTGCTGCCGGGAATGCGCGCACGCCGTTCCGGCGCCATCGTGAACATCTCCTCCATCGGCGGACGCATCTACGAACCGCTCGGAGCCTGGTACCACGCCACGAAGTTCGCGGTCGAGGGCCTGAGTGACTCGCTCCGCGTCGAGCTCGAGCCGCACGGCATCCGCGTCGTCGTCATCCAGCCGGGTGCCATCCGCACGGAATGGAACGGCATTTCACGTCGCAGCGCCGCTCGCCTGTCTGCGCGCGAGGTCACCTTCGAGGTGACGGATGCCGCGGTGGCGCTGCTCGCGGAGCGCGGCTACGAGCCCGAGTACGGTGCCCGTCCGCTGCGTCGCGTGATCCAGCGCGAGATCGACGACCGCATCAGCGACCTGTTCGTCAGCGGTGCGCTCGGCGACGGCGAGGGCGTGCGAGTGGATGCCGCGGGCGGCGAGTTCGTCGTCGCGCCGGTGCCGCGCGCGACCGTCTCACTCGCCGCGTAGCCGTCGGTCGAGTAGGCGCGCCAGCGCCGTATCGAGACCCCGAACGCCCGGCCCTCAACGCGAGGGCCGGGCGTTCGTCGTGACATCCATGGCCAGATACGTTCGCCGCACACCGTCAGTCGACGACGGCCGGGAGGAGTATCACGATGCGCGCCGATGTCCACGATCCTCCTGGCTGAGCCGCTTCGCGTGCTCGATGGCAAGGAGATTCCGCTCATCGAGGCGAGCACAGTGGCGTCATTCAGCCTGAACTGATAGGAAATCTCATGTATCGCGCCCGCTCGACGGGCGCGGTGTCAATGGCGATACCGCGACCTGAAGGCAAGGAGTGCCCCAACATGCGAGCACGTGCACGTACCTCTCGTCTGGCTGCCATCGGCGCCATGATCGGCTTGGCGCTGGCCGCGACGACCGCCGTCGCGCCCGCGTCCGCGGCGAAGCCTCAGCCCTCCGGCCAGACCGCGACGGCCACCTCGACCTACACCTGCGCCCACTTCAACGGCCTCACCGTGACGGCCGACACGGTCAACCGCAGTTCCGTCAGCCTGAAGGCCGGCGAGGTGATCGGCGCAACCGTCTCTCCGGCGCGCATCGGCGACGAGATCTTCTTGAGCGTCAGCTCGGGCCTCAACTTCATGTTCTACTCCGCCCCGGCGACATCCGGCCTGAAGTACACCGCCCCGTACGGCAGCACATTCAACCTCGGCTGGTCGCTCAAGACGTCCGGCACCCGGCCCTCGAGCCTCACCTGGACGTTCACGTGCTCGACCGGCGGCACGACCACCACCACCGACACCGACCGCGACGGCGTGGCGAACTCGGCCGACTCGTGCGCCGGCACCATCCTCCCCGACAGCGTGTCCCGCAAGGTCGCGGGCAAGTACTATGCCCTCTCGACCGGTCGGTTCGTGGATGGCACCGGCAAGGCGTCGGGCCACACCGTGATCGACGCCGGCGGATGCTCGGCGAGCCAGATCGCGAGCGCGCTCGGGTTGAGCAAGCGCGAATCCCAGTCGGGCATCAGCCTGACCGTTCTGACGAACTGGGCTGCATCGCACTAGGCGGGGCGGCCGAGCGGAGCCGCCGCAGCATCGATCCGCAACCCGCGTCACTTGCCCTGCTCGCGTGAGAGAAATACCAGGAGTCTGCGGCTTCGCTCCGATTACCGGGCGCCACGCGTCGATGCGATCCACTCGCGCCGCCACCTGAACCAGCGTCACACCTTCGCCGCGGCGTATCCCAACGACCTCGCGATGCCCTCGGTGTACGGCGTCGGTGCGACGTCGAACGTGCGCTCGAATGCCGTCGAGTCGAAGCGATAGGGCGACGTGTACTGGTAGTCCATCTCGAGCGTTTCGCGGGCAGTGCTCGCGAACAGCCCGCCCAACCGCATCATGCCGTGTGACATGGTGCGGTGCGCGAGTCGGCCACCCGACACGAGGGCGAGGTACTGTTCGCCCGTCAGGGCGGGCGCGGTCGGGAGGTGCCACGTGAGCCCGCGCGCACGGTCGTCGGTACCCAGTACCGCCAGTCCCGCGCCGACATCGGGTGTATAGGTCATCGAGTGGGGCTGGTTCGCGTCGAACAACCACATCGGCGGCTTGCCGGCATCGGCGCGGTCGATCGCGAACAAGTTGAACGCACTCGTCGCCGCCCCGGGGCCGTAGAAGTCGGCTGACCGACCCACGGTGACCTCCAGCCCGTGTTCGTCGCGGGCGGCATCGAGCATGCGAAGCAGTTCAGCACGCAGCGCGCCCTTGCGGCTCGTCGGCCTGATCGGCGTCGACGCGGTCATCGGTGCGTCGGTGCGGCCGTACGCGTAGACGTTGTCGAAGTACACGAGGTGGGCGCCGGCCGCGAGGCATCCGTCGATCGCGTTGCGCACGATGACCGGCCAATCTCGCCGCCACACCGTGGTCGAGTAGGGCAGGCCGACCGTGAGGTAGGCGACGTCGGCGCCACGCAGTGCGTCGGTCGCGGATGTCGCATCGCGGAGGTCGGCCGCGACCCGGGTGATGCCCGGCTCCGACCGCGAGGGCGTGCGCGACACCGCCCGCACCTCATGGTCGCCGGCGCGGAGGGCCGCGATCGTCTCGCGTCCGACGACGCCGTTGCCCCCGAGGACGACGTGGGTGGTCATGGCAGATCCTTTCGTTGCGTGGTGTGCGGGCTCGCTGCGTCGGAGGTGGGGAACAGCTCGGCCGTCGCCTCCTGGTGGGCGAGACGCCGGAGCCCCGCGATGAGCGCGTCGCCCACCACGGTGCCGACGACCATCAACTCGGCGGTGAGCTCGGGGCTTTCGCGGCCGATCAGGGCCGAGAGATCGGCCCGTGCGATCTGGTCGGCCGCCGAGGCGTACGCGCCGAGGTACGAGTCGGACGGCTCGAAGCCGATCGCCGAGAAGTCGTCGAGCACACGCGCCGCGACGCCGAATCCCGGATTGTCGGGCGACGTGCGCCAGCCCTGTGCGTCGGCGAGTGCGGCCACCCGTGCTCGCGAGGTCTCGGATACGTCGCCGTGCGCGCGACCGTCGGTCATCGCGTGCTGCGCGGCCGCGAACGTGTGGGCGATCGAGCTGTCCTCGGCGTCGAGCGTCGTGAGCACCCGCTTCGCGGCGGCGATCGACAACCCACCCGTCTCGAGCAGGGCGCGCACGAGGCGCACGCGTTGCACATGGGATTCGTCGTAATCGGTCTGGTTGCCACTCAGGCGATCGCCCTCGTGCACCAGCCCCTCACGCAGGTAGTACTTCAGGGTCGAGACGGGAGCGCCGCTTCGCCGGCTGAGTTCGGAGATCCGCATGCGCTGATAGTAGCACTATCGATAGTACTACTACCAGTGCGGAACCTCGGGGCTTGCTCGGTGCAGAAGGTGCCATGATCGGCGGACGGCCCGCCCCGCGACATCCGGACCGCGCTCGTCGTCGTGATCGACGTCGCCAACGTCATGGGCTGGCGGGTCGAGCACCGGCGCCCGTCACCCCCGCTACCCGTGCGCAACCGCGTCATGGGCAAGGTGCGTGAGGCCATGCGGCCCGAGTTCCTGAACCGCATCGACGAGATCGTGCTGTTCCAGAAGCTCGACCAGCCGCAGCTCGAGCAGATCGTGCGGCTCATGCTCGGGGCATCCGCCGCTCGCCGATCGGCGCGCGAGGTCGCCTTCGAGGTGACGGCCGAGATTCTCGCGCGTGTGTAAGGAGCGGCCGGCCGCTCCCGGGGGGCCCAGCAATTGCACTATGGAGACCTTGTTTGCAAGATACATAGCTGAAGCTAATATTGAAGTATGTCTGATCTGATCCGTACCACGCGAGCGGAGCTCGGGCTGACCGGGGCTGACCTCGCTGAGCGCCTTGGCGTCACCGTCGGTGCGATTCCTCAGCTGGAACGCTCGGAACGGGAAGGGCGCATCAAGCTCGACACGCTCGAGCGGGCTCTTGGGGCGATGGGAAGGCGGCTCAGCATCGCTGCGAGCCCCAACTCGCCATACGCCGCCTACACCCCTGAAGCCGTCACCGACCAGGTCAACGATGCCCTCGACGAAGACGATGGGAGTTACGCGTTGCGGCTGATCAGCCACGCCGCCTCAGTGCTGAAAGACGAGCCTGGCAAGTTCACGGATGCAGAATTGCGTTCACGTCCTTCGCAGATCAAGGATGCCCGCTGGGAGCAGTTGTTCCGGGCGGTTTATGGGGACGCCATCCCCGAGGAACGCCGACCCGAGTGGGCAACCGCGGCCAAACTCGGCCGGCGATGGTACGTGTCCCGTTTCCCGCCGCTCCGCGAGAAGGCGAAAACGTCCACCCCTGATCGCCTGCGCGAGCTGAATATCTACATCGATGCCAACTCGCTCTCGACAAGATGAAGCACGATTTCGACGCCCAATCTGTCCGCGAACTCCTCGAAGAGCTCGCTCGGCGTCTCAGCGACCGAGGAGTCCACGGCACCATCCGGGTCGCCGGGGGTGCAGCCATGCTGCTGCGCTACCCTGACGACCCGGATGTGCGCGTCACGCGCGACATCGATGCGCTCATCGAACCGGCCGACGAGGTCGAAGCGGTCGTCGCCGAGATGGCTGCGGACCTCGGGCTCACAGCCCGATGGCTGAACGAGGCCGGCCAGGGCTGGCTCCGCGTCGCAGGAGATCCTTCCGATGAGCCGGTATCCATCTTCATAGCCTCCGAGCGCGAGCTCATCGCCATGAAGATGTCGGCGGGGCGCGACAAGGACTTCGTCGACCTTGGCATTCTCGTCAAGCACCTCGGAATCACGGACCCGGCCATGCTGGTCGATATCGCATACCAGGAATACGGCGAAGATGCGGTCGAGCTCCCCGATGGCCGCGCGTCGTATCTCTGGTACGCCGAGAGCGTCATCAAGGAGGCATACCGGCCGAGCAAGCGCCGCCGCAAGGGCTGAAGCGGCAGCTATGCGACCGGCGTCGGCGCCCCCTCGCTCGACCAGCCGCAGCTCGAGCGGATTGTGCGGCTCATGCTGGGGGCATCCGCCGCTCGCCTTGCGGCACGCGAGGTCACCTTCGAGGTGACGGAATCGCCCGTCTCCGTCCATGGTCAACACATAGGCTGGTCGGGGCGGCAAAAGGGGCGCCGCGCGTCTGCGGGAGGTCGGATGCTCGGGGTGTTGGCGACGTTGCCGGGGCTGGTCGACAAGCATCCGTTCCATGGCCGGCGACTGCGCGCGATTCGCAGCCGCGTCTACCGCAGCATCGCTGACCTGCGTGCCGACGTCGTACGCTCGCCAGAGCCGATCCGGTTCGCCGAACTCGACCACGGCGCATTCGAACCGATCCGAGCCGGCGCCCGCTTCGGCCGCACGCTCGAATGCGCGTGGCTGCACATCACGGGAGACGTGCCGGCGGCAACTGCAGATCCCATCGTCATGCTCGGCATCCGCGGCGAGGGACTCGTCTACTCTCCCGACGGAACGATGCTCGACTCGATCAGCACGGTGTGGATCCAGGGCGATCTGCCGCACAGCGGCGGAAGGTTCCGCCCGCTTCCCCATGCCGAGCTGTCGAGCGGCCGGGTGGACCTGTACGCCGACGTCGCGTTCAACGGCTTCCTGTTCCTCGGCGTCGGGCGCGGCGTGTACTTCGGCGCGCACCTCGCCGAGCGCGACGACGACGCGTTCGGGCTCTACTACGACTACCTCGCGCTGTTCGCCCTGGCCGAGTCGACCGGTGATTCTCGGCTCGCGGCCGACCTGCACGCAGCGCTCGGCGAAGCGTTCTCCCGGTTCGCCAAGGGAGACACCCGAGCCGCCCGCGCGCGGCTCGCGGAAGAGCTCTCGCAGCCCTCTGCGAGTGCGTTCACGTACAGCGCCGTCGGGCACGGCCACCTCGACATGGCGTGGGTTTGGCCCATCCGTGAGACCAAGCGCAAGGCCGCTCGCACGTTCGTCAAGGCGCTGGACTCGATCGACCGTTACGACGACTTCATCTACGGGACGAGCCAGCCGCAGCAGCTGCAGTGGACGAAGGAGCGTCATCCCGAGCTGTTCGAGCGGGTGAAGGATGCCGTGGCGCAGGGCCGCATCGAACTGCAGGGCTCGTTCTGGGTCGAACCCGACACCAATCTGCCCAGCGGGGAGTCGCTGATCCGCCAGGCTCTGGTCGGCAGAGGGTTCCTGAAGGACGAGTTCGGGCTCGACGACGAGGACCTGCGACTGTGCTGGCTGCCCGACACCTTCGGCTACAGCGGCAACCTCCCGCAGATCCTTCGCGGCTGCGGCATGGACTGGTTCCAGACCATCAAGCTGTCGTGGAACAGCGTCAACGTGTTCCCGCACCGTACGTTCCACTGGGAGGGCATCGACGGGTCTTCGGTGCTCGTGCACATGCCACCCGAAGGTGACTACAACAGCCGCGCCGCGCCCGACGGCCTGCTCAAGGGCATCGACCAGTACCCCGAGCGCGACCTGGGGACGGCACTGCTGGTGTACGGCGCCGGCGACGGCGGGGGCGGACCCGGCGAGGTGCACCACGAACTGCTCCGGCGCGAGGGATCGTTGCGTGGACTTCCGAAGGTGGAGAAGTCCACGGCATCCGCCTTCTTCCGCGCTCTCGACAAGCGCGACATCCCCCAGCGACACTCCGGCGAGCTCTACCTGGAAACGCACCAGGGCGCGTACACCACGATCGGGCACACGAAGCGGCACAACCGCATCGCCGAACGCAAGCTGCACGAGGTCGAGGCGCTCGCCGTGCTCGCGGGCGCTGACGTGAACGTCGAACTCGGGCCGCTGTGGCGCGACGTGCTGCTGAACCAGTTCCACGACATCATCACCGGCTCGTCGATCGAGCGCGTCAACCGCGAAGCGCGCGAGTCGTACACCGCGATCGAGACGGCTCTCGACCGCATCGGTGCGCGACTGACGGGCGAGCTGCCCCGCGGCGATGCCGGCGCGTCGGCGATCAACCTCACCTCCTTCCCCCGGCGCGACCACCTCCGCGTAGCCGGTCGGTGGTGGTCGGCCGACGTCGACCCGTATGCGGCCGCCCGTCTGCAGCCGGTCGGCTCGTTCTCGGAACTGTCGCACACCGCCGACACGATCTCGAACGGACTGCTCACGGTGCGCTTCGACCCCAGCGGCGAGCTCGTCTCGTGCGTCGACGCCGGAGGCGCCGAGCACGTGGCCGGAGGTTTCAACCGGCTCGCGGTGTACCAGGACCCGTACCAGTTCCCGTTCGACGCGTGGGACATCGACCCCGGCTACGTCGACACGAAACCGCAGGTGCTGGCGGTCACCTCCCACCGCACCTCGATCGACGGGCCCCTCGTCATCCGCCACCACGAGTACCGTGCGCCGAAGGTCACCGTGCATCAGCGCGTCGTGCTCGAGGCGGGCAGCCCCGTCATCCGGTTCGATACGCACGTCGACTGGCGTGAGAGACACCGGATGCTGCGCGCCGAGTTCCGCCCGCGTCACTACGGCGCCGAGGCGCTGTGCGAAATCCAGTTCGGGCACATCGCACGCCCCACGACCGAGCGCGACTCCGTGGAGAAGGCGCAGTTCGAGATCTGCGCCCACAAGTGGATCGCGACGGTGTCGAATGATGATGGGTCGGATGCCGGTGGGTTCGCCCTGCTCAACGATTCCAAGTACGGGCATCGGGCGAAGAACGGGCTCATCAGCCTCAACCTGCTGCGGGCGCCGACCTTCCCCGACAAGACCGCCGACCGGGGCGCCCACGGGTTCACGTACGCGTTCATGCCGTTCGCGCCAGACGATCTGGCCGCGGTCGTGCGCGAGGCCTACCGCCTGAACCATCCGCTGCTGATCGCTGACGGCGTGGTCTTCGACAGCGCCGTGGCGGCCGAGGACCTGAGCGTGGTGGTCGAGACCGTCAAGCCCGCCGAGGACGGCTCGGGCGTGGTCGTGCGGCTGTACGAGAGCCTCGGTCGGCCGACTCAGACGGCGTTGCGCACCAGCATCACGCACGCGCGAGCCTTCGCAACCGACCTCATCGAGCGGCGTCTCGGTTCGGCGGATCTCGCGCAGCTGAGCTTCCGCCCGTTCGAGATCAAGACGATCCTGCTGGAACGCCCGTGAGCGTCGGCACCGCCGAGGCGCGGATCCCCAGCCGCCGCACGCAGCGGATCTCGATCGTCGTGGCCGGGTTCGGCCAGAACCTCGTCCTCACGACGGTCACGACGTTCATCCTCCTGTACCTGTTGCAGTACGCCCATATCAGCACGCAGGGCATGGCGGTGGTCACCGCCGTGATCGCCGCCGCGAAGATCTTCGACGCGATCACCGACCCGGTGATGGGCAGCCTGGTCGACATGACCCGCACGCGTTGGGGCAAGCTGCGGCCGTACATCCTCTACTCCGCCCTGCCGGTCGCGGTGCTGTCGACGCTGCTGTTCACCGTGCCGGACGTGTCTGAGACAGGCAAGCTCGTCTTCTTCGCCGTCTGCTACGTCTTGTGGGGCGTTGCATACACCGTGTGCGACGTCCCGTTCTGGGGGCTCATCGGCTCGGCGTTCTCCGAATCCGACTACCGCATGCACGTGATCTCCAACGTGCGCGCGTATGGCGGGATCGCGCTCGGGCTGGCGACGCTCGGGATGCCGTGGCTCGCGCTCCTGCTCAGTACCGGCGACGAGACCACCGGCACCGGGTGGTCGCTGGCGGTGGGCGTCGTCTCGGTACTGGGCATGGGGCTGTTCCTGCTCGCGTTCACCAACACGCGCGAGAGGCACACCCCAGGGGTGCAGGATCGCCTCACGTTCAGGCAGCTGTTCGGCACACTGTTGCGCAACACCCCGCTGCTCATGGTGCTGATCGGGTCGGTGCTCGGCTTCGGCCGCTACATCGTGCAGGCCGGCGGCGCGGTGTTCGTCGTCATCGCCTATGACAACGAGGGCGCGTTCACCCTCATCGGCGCGGCGATCATCATCGGCATGGTGCTCGCCTCGTTCCTCACGCCGCTGCTGCTCAAGGGCATGTCGGCGAAGACCCTGGCGATCGGCAGCTCGGTGATCGGCGCGGCACTGTATGCGGCGATGTTCTTCGCCGGGTTCGAGAACATCGCTGTGCTGCTGGTGTTCATCTTCCTCACCGGGATGACCCTCGGCACCTTCCTCGTCGTGCAGGCGACGATGATCGCTGACGCCGTGGACGACATCGAGCGCCGCACCGGGATGCGCAACGACGGCATCTCGTTCTCGAGCCTCACGTTCGTGTCCAAGATCATGGCCGCCCTGGCGGTGCTCGTCTTCGGCATATTCATCGTGCTCGCCGGCTACGAGGCCGGCGTGACGGTGACCCCCGAGATGCAGTGGACCGTCTTCGCATCGCTCACGCTGGTGCCGGCCGCCAGCTGCCTGGTGTCGGCGATCCCGTTCGTGTTCTACCGCCTCGGTCGCTGAGCCACGACTGCGCTACTCGTGCGCAACCGCGTCATGGGCCCGCCATTTCGGCAACACGGTGTGGCTCGCGGCGCTCGGCAATGGCGAGCCCGGCCGGGTCGCCGATGCGTGGGAGCGGCGACAGCGCGACCCAGACCACGGTCACGAGACAGAGCGCCGCGCCGATCGCGAGCCCGGTGCGCGTGCCGACGACTTCGCCGACGAAGCCGCCCGCCGCCGCGCCGATCGCGATCGTGCCGTACGTGATCCACCGCATGCTTGCATTGACCCGGCCGAGCAGCCGGTCGGGCGTGCGCAACTGGCGGATCGTGACGAGGATCACGCTCGACATCGCCGTGCCGAATCCGTTCACGGCGAAGACCCCGCCGAGCATGAGGATGACGAGCACGTCGCCCCACGCGGCATCCGCCACGGGTACGAGCAGCAGCACGACGCACTCGACGACCGCGCACCAGAGGAGGGGGCGTCCTGCGCCGAAGCGCCGCACGGCGCGAGCCGCGAGCAGCGAGCCGACGAGCGCCCCGCCGGCGCCGATCGCGAGCACGAGGCCGAGCTGCGCGGGGTCGAGCCCGAGCGCCGTCACGGCGTGCAGGGTGAAGAGCACCATGATCCACTGCGCGAACGGGTTGTAGAGCGCCGAGAAGCCGAGGTTCGCCAGCAGGTAGCGGTCGCGCCGGACGTATCCCAATCCGTCGCGCAGTTCGGCGATGAACGTGTCGGTGCGACCAGTCGGCGCCTCGGGCGTTCGGATGCGGCCGATCGCGATGGCGGACACCGCGTAGGCGGCGACGTTGGCGAGCATCGCGAACGGTGCCGTGAGCAGCTGCACGAGCAGTCCGCCGAGACCGGGCCCGCCGATCTCCACGGCCGCCGAGGTTGCCTGGAGCCTCGCGTTCGCCGACGAGAGGTGCGCTGCGGGCACGATGCCCGGCACGACCGACTGGTACGAGACCTCGAACAGCACGGTGAAGCATCCGATGATCGCAACCAGCGCGACGAGCACGGGGAACGTGAGCACGCCCGTGACTGCGGCGGCGGCGATCGCAAGGCAGAGCGCGGCGCGCGACCAGTCGGCCGTGATGATGAGCGGCCGTCGCCGGGCGCGGTCGACGACGACACCGAGGGGCAGTGCGAGCAGCAGGAACGGCATCCAGCGCGCGAGCGCGAGCAGCCCGAGCTCGGCCGCGGAGGCGTGCAGCACCAGCACGGCGAGCAGCGGCACCGCGAGCTCGCCGATCTGCTGGCCGAGCACTGAGGCGCCCTGCGAGGTCCAGAGCGAGCCGAATTCGCGCTTCCAACGCGCGTTGCTGCTAATGGTTGAAGCAGAAGTCATGCGTTACACGATGGCACAACTTCGCCCAATGCGTAAAGCGCGATTCACGCATTAGAATGGTCGTATGGATGCCGCAGCCTACGCCTCGCGTGAGACCTACCCGCAGGTCGCGGGGTCGACTGCACTCGACCTGGTCAACACCGTGTCGTGGCGACTCAGCCCCGAGCGACGCATCGAGCACTTCGTCGAGTACGCGGACGTGCTGCGCTGGGCCGTGCAGCTCGGGCTCCTCGACGAGAAGTCGAGTGCAGAGCTATTGCGCATCGCGGAAACGGATGCCGCCGCCGCGGCCGACGAGCTCAGCCGGGTGCTCACGCTCCGCGAGGCCTTCTACGACGCGGCCTACGACGGAGCCTCGAGCGAACCGGTCGCGCGTGAACATGCCGCCGCCGCCGCCGCAGGGCGGCTCGAGCGCGACCGCGACGGGTGGACCTGGGCGTTCCCCGTCGACCTCGCGCTGCCGCGACGGCGCATCGCGCTCGCCGCGGTCGACCTGCTGCTGCGCGACGACCTCGACCGGCTCGGCCAGTGCTCCGACGCCGAATGCGGCTGGGTGTTCCTCGACACCTCGCCGCGGCACAACCGGCGCTGGTGCGTCGCGTCGGACTGCGGCAACCGCAACCGGGTTCGCGAGCACTATGCGCGCGTTCGCGACGCGGCGTCCGGTGCATCCGCTGACACATCCGTCACACCGTGAACCTCGCCGCATGACCCCTGCGGGTCGAGGAGCGCCGCCGCAGGCGACGCGTCTCGAGACCCCGCACCCGGGACGGCCCGGCCCTCACGACGAGGGCCGTGCCGTCTTCCCATCCGACGCGACTGCCCTCAGGCTGGAACGGTGCGAGTCGTGATCTCCGGCGCGGGCCTCGGGGGCCTGGTGCTCGCCCATGCCCTGCGCGCGCATGCCGATGTCACGGTCGTGGAGCGGGACGCAGCTCCGGGCGAGACCGGCGGATACCGGATCGCGCTCACCCCCGAGGCGGTCGCCGTCGTCGAACGGCACGTCCCGGCTCCGATCGTCGAGCGCATCCGCGCCGTCTCCGACGGACCGGAGACGTTCTCTCAGTTCACCATCGCCGACGCGCGCCTGCGGCCCATTCTCATCGCACCCGAGCCGCCGGGGCGCGACCGCATGCTGTGCCAGCGCCGCGCGCTGCGAACCCTGCTCGCCGAAGGACTCGACGAGCGAGTCCGGTACTCCTCGACCGTCGTCGCCGCGGAGGCCTCCGCACGCGGCGCCGCGGTCGTACTCGACGACGGTACGCGCGTCGAAGGAGACGTCGTCGTCGCGGCCGATGGCGCGCGCTCGCCGACGCTCCGCTCGATCGCGCAGGCCGACACCGATCGCGACCTGGGGCTGATCGGCATCGCGGGCTCGACGCCGCTGACCGGTGACCGGAGGTTTCCGGGCTACCTCGGTCGCGGCCCCGCGCTCGCCATCGACCACGAAGGAACGGCCATGTTCCTCTCGCTGGCGTCACGCCGCATCGGCGCGGTGCCGCCTGAGCTGGCCGACGCGGTCGGTCCGCCTTCGCTGGTGTGGGGCCTCATCGCTCGTCGCGACGCGATGGGCGATCTGACGGATGCCGCGCCGGCCCGCCTCGCCGGGTTGTCAGCCGAGCGGGTCGCGACCTGGCATCCGTGGATGTCGGCGCAGATCGAAGCGACCGATCCCGACCGCACCGCGGCCTTCGCGTTCCGCGTCGCCCGCACGACCGGCCGGCGTTTCCCGTGGGCGCCATCCCGCATCACCGCGATCGGCGATGCCGTGCACGCGATGCCGCCGACCGGAGGGCGAGCCGGCTCGACCGCGATCCGCTCTGCCGGGGCGCTCGCCGACGCACTGATCGACGCGATCGCCGCCGACGCTCGCGGCGGAGGTTCCCGAGCCGCAGCCGATCGAGCCATGGACGACGCGATCGCCCGCTACGAGGGCGTGGTCGACGAGTGGGCCGTACCCGCGATCCGAGAGTCGCTGGCTCCGGTCAGGATCGTCACGGCGCTGTCGCATCCGCTGACGCAGCAGCTGGCCCGGCCGTTGCTGGCGGTCGCGGGCGTCGCCGGCGCGACCCGGTACCGGCGCCTCGCCCGGCGAGGCCGGAGTTCCTCGCGCTGACGACGACGCTCAGTCAAGCAGGCGCGCCACCGCGGTCGTCACGACCTGGCGCACGCGCGCGTCGGGGGCCTCCGAGAGCAGGAGCGGCAGGATCGAGGCGAGCACCGTCACGATCGCGAGGGCCTCGTCGGCGGCGAACCGGGTCGAGACGGCGCCCGAGGCCTGGGCGTCGGCGATGGCGGCGACCTTCGCGGCATCTGTCGCCAGCAGATCGGGGGAGCGCATGCCGGTGCCGCCTCGCTCGAGGCGGTCCCACAGGGCGAGTCGCACGAGCTCAGGGTTGGCGAGGTAGGAGTCGACGAGGGCGCCGGCGTACTCGTCGAGGTGCTCGGCGTCGATCGGGTGCGCCTCGACGAGGCGGGCCACGAGCACGGCGAAGACGGCGTCGAACAGCTGTTCCTTGTTGCCGAAGTAGGAGTAGAGCAGGGCTTTGTTGCAGGCGGCGGCGTCGGCGATGCGATCGACGCGGGCGCCCGCGATGCCGCGCGCCGAGAACTCGGCGGTCGCCGCGTCGAGGATGCGGGCTCGGGTGAGGTCGGCGTTGCGTGCCATCCGTCGAGTATATAACCGGTTAGTTGCATTCGGTCGCTCGACGTGCGAAACTCGTCAGGTCGCAAGTAACCAAACGGTTAGGAACCAATCTCATGGAACGTCAGGTCGCCCTCGTGACCGGAGCCTCGTCGGGCATCGGCGAACAGACCGCACTCGAACTGCTGCGCCGCGGCTTCACCGTCTACGGCGCGGCGCGCCGGGCCGACCGCATGACGCCGCTCGTCGACGCCGGCGGGCACGCCATCGCGATGGACGTGACGGATGACGCATCCGTGCGCGCCGCGGTCGACCGCATCACCGCCGAGCAGGGCCGCATCGACGTGCTCGTCAACAACGCCGGCTACGGGTCGTACGGCGCCCTCGAAGACGTGCCGATCGACGAGGCGCGCCGGCAGTTCGAGGTGAACGTGTTCGGCCTCGCGCGCATCACCCAGCTCGTGCTGCCCGGCATGCGGGCGCGCCGCTCCGGCACCATCGTCAACATCTCCTCGATCGGCGGGCGCATCTACGAACCGCTCGGCGCCTGGTACCACTCCACGAAGTTCGCGGTCGAGGGCCTCAGTGACTCGCTCCGCGTCGAACTCGAGCCGCACGGCATCCGCGTGGTCGTCATCCAGCCGGGCGCCATCCGCACCGAATGGAACGGCATCTCGCGTCGCAGCGCCGTCGAACGCTCGGGCGCCACCGCGTACGCAGCCCAGGCCCGCGCGCTCGTCCGCGCCCTCGAGGCCGCCGACCGCTCGTCGGCCGCGACCGAGCCGCACGTCGTCGCCGCCACCATCGCCAAGGCGGCGACGGCGCGTCGCCCCCGCACCCGCTACGCGACCCCGTTCAGCGCGAAGTTCATCGTCGGATTGCGGCGGATGCTGCCCGACCGGGTCTTCGACCTTGTGATCCACCGGGTCTTCGCGCCGACCAAGGCGGATCTCGCGGCCGGCGAGGCGCACTCCGCGGAGGGTCGTTCCAGCGACGGGGAACGAGTCGCGGCGTAGCGTCGGCCGCGGCCGCGGCCGCGCTGCGGGCCGCCGCGGCGTTTCCGGGGTGACACTGATGCGCGAGCGCGCGGACCGGCCGAAGCTTGCCGGATGAGCGGAGCCCCACCCCAAGCCGACGACGACACCGGTGCCGGCCCAGCGGTCGCCCCTGACCGCCCGGCGTTCGACCTGCGAGCGCGCGTCATCGAGACGGTCGTGCTCGTGGCATCCGTCGTCGTGCTTCGCCTGCTGGGCGTGCTGTTGCTCGTGGTCTCGTCATCCGGGCTGGGCTCGATCGGCGCGCCGTATCCCCTCGTCGCCATGGTCGTCGACCCGAACCTGCTGGCGTGGGTCGCGCTCACCGCCGCCGTGCAGTTCGGACTGCGAACGATGCGCCGGCCCGGGCGATGGGCGCTGATCGTGCTCGCCGTGCCGGTTGCGGTCCTTCTGGCGACCGCGTTGCGCAGCCCCTCCAGCCTCGCGCGCGCCGGCCTCGGCGCGGTACTGGCCAATCCGGTCGGCTGGATCGACGCCGGGATCCTCACCGTCGTCGTCGTGCTCGGCATCGCATTCACCGCGGCGTTCCTCAGCCGGGAACGGCGCACGTCAGCGAGGATCGCGGGCGGGCTGCTCGCCCTGGGCGGACTGCTCACCCTCGTGCTCGCCTGGCAGGCCTTCGAAACGTACTTCACGCTCTTCGGGTCGGAGCCGGTGGTCACGCCCGCGGACGGGGATCGCTACCTCGTCACGGCCGCGCTCACGCTCGGCGCGTACGTCGGCGCCATCGTGTTCGCCGCGGTCAGCCGTCGGCGCGGGCTCATCATCACCGCATGCATCGTCGGATGCCTCGGCCTGATCGTCGCGTTCGCCGTGCCGGTTCCGGCCGACCGCTTCTTCCCCGAGCCGGCGGCCCCGGCCGACGCGCCCCGCGGCCCGACGTGCATGAGCGAGGGCGATCCGAACTGCATCGGCGGGTAGTGCCGACGGCGCAAGCCGCGCTCGCCGAGCGAGCGAGCTACCAGCCCATCGAGCCCAGGCCGCCCTTGAAGGGGCCCACGACGTGGTGCGTGATCCATCCGCCGTAGAAGCCTCCCGGCTGCGGAACGACCGTCTCGCCATCGACGGTGCAGCGGTCGACGCGACCCGCGTACACGGCGATGCGGCCGACCAGCACCTCGAAGCCGGGCGATGGCGACGGGTACTCCCATGCCGCGCGCTCGGCCCGGCGCCCGCCGGCGACGAGGTCGAAGTAGCGGGCGGCCCCCTTGAACTCGCAGAACGAGGCGCCGCGCCCCGGCGCCACGGAGTCGGGCGCGAAGGCCGTCAGCGGCAGGTAGTAGACGGGCGGATGGCTCGTCTCGAGCACGCGCACGACGTCGGACGTGTCGACCAGCACCACGCCGCCGAACTCGACCGTGACGCGTGCGTCGATCGCCTCGACGGCGGGCGGGCGCGGGTAGTCCCATACGGACTCCTGTTCGGGCCCGGTCGGCAGCGGGATCGGTCGCATGCAGCGGATGCTACGCCTGAAGTCGAGAAATTGCCTGAGGCCGCGGGCCGCAGGCCGCGGCCTGCGGCCTCAGGGCGCTACGCCGCGAGCGACCCCGCCCGCAGGCGGCCGAACACGCGGAATCCTGCGACCACGAGCACCGCGAGCATCGGCGTCGTGCCGAGCGCCGGCAGGATCGGGACGGAGTACGGCAGGAACAGCAGCCCGGCCTGACCGAGCACGACGGCCGGGATCGACCACCAGCCGATGACGCCGGCACGCACGAGCCCGATCGACGCGGTGATGAGTCCCACGGCGATGAGCGGCGCGATGCCGAAGCTGAGCTGGAACATCGGGTGGCCGAGCACGGCGTCCGAGATCGCGGCGGCCTCGTCGAGATCGAGGGTGCGGCCGAGTTCGAGGTGCATCCAGTCGGCGAACAGCGAGCCCGAGTTGCCGAGCAGCGCGACCGAGGCGAGCAGTGCGCCGATCACGGTCGGGATCGCCCCGCGCACTCCGCGCACGAGCCACGGCAGCGCGAGCACCCCGGCGCCCATGAGCAGGTTGCCGTAGTGCAGCAGCACCGCCGAGATCTGCGTGAGCATGGGGTCGCGGGCGAGCGACTCGATGTAGCTCGCCTTGTCTTCGCCGAACTGCACGGGCGAGGTCGCGAGGCCGGCGAAGAACATCGCCGGTCCGGCGACGAGCGCGACACCGCCGGCGATCGCGAGCGCCCGGTGGGCACGGTTCGCCGGGCCGGCCGGAGCGTCCGGCCGCGAGGTGAGGGTTTCGGTGGACATGGAGTCTCCATTTCATCGAGGTCGTCGAGTGGGTTCGGATGCCGCAGCAACCGCCGCGACGAAGTACACGGTAGGAATCGGGATGCCCCTGCCGATGCCCCCGAACGGCCCGAGCCTGCGACCGCCGGGATGACGCCGAGGCATCCGCGGTCATCCGAACGGATGACCCACGCGCCGCCAACGTCCCCTAGCGTTGAGGCACGCGCCCGCGGGCGTCGCACGGAAGGAGCCGAGGTGAGCCGCTCGCGCTGGATCGTGCCCGTCGCGGGCGCCGTCGGGTTCGCGGTCATCGGCGGTGCCGAGATCGCCCTCGACCCCGCCTTCCAGGCGGCACCGCTCGCGCCGGCCATCGTGCTCGCGCTCATCGTGACGGGCACACTGACGACGATCGTCTCGCCCATTGCGGGCAGCCTCGTCGTCACCGCCCTGTTCCCGGTCGGCACCGCGCTCGGCCTCGACGGTCCCACCGGCGTCGGCGTGCTCGCCTTCTTCCTGCTGCCCGGCTGGGCCGGGTACCGCAGCCCGCCGCGCCGTTCGTGGCTGGCGCCGCTCGGCGCGCAGCTGATGGCCACCGCAGGTGTCGCGCTCGGGGCGATGGCACCAGATGCCGCCGATGCAAGCCTCGCGGCGGTCGTCTGGGAGAACCTCTTCTTCGCGAGCCTCGCCTGGGTGTCGTGGATCGTCGGCATCGTCGCGCGCGGCGCACGCGATCGGGCGGTGCGGGCCGAACGCCTGGCGCAGGCGCTCGACGCCGAGCGCGAGGCGCGTGAGCACGCCATCCTCATCGAAGAGCGACAGCGCATCGCCCGCGACCTGCACGACGCGGTCGCGCACTCGGTGAGCGTCATGACGCTGCAGGTGGGCGCGGTGCGGTCGACGATGCCGGCCGACGCGCCCCAGACCGAGATGCTGCGCGGCATCGAACGGCTCGGTCGCGAGTCGGTCGCCGAACTGCGCACCGCCGTCGGCATGCTGCGGCGCGCCGACGAGGCGCTGCCCACCGCTCCGCCCACTCTCGACCGGGCTGCCGAACTCGTCGACGACGTGCGCGCCGCCGGGCTCGAGGTCGTGCTGCACGAGAGCGGCGACCCGGTATCGCTGTCGCGGGTCGCCGACGTCTCGGCCTACCGGGTGCTGCAGGAGTCGCTCACGAACGCACTTCGCCACGCGCCCGGTGCCGCCGTCGAGGTGCGCATCGCGCGCTCGCCGCAGTCGGTCGTCGTCGAGGTGCGCAACGGGCGGCCCACTGCCGCCGCCGGTGGCGAGCCGTCCACGGGCGGCGGGCACGGTCTCGTCGGCCTTCGCGAGCGCCTCGCGATGGTCGGCGGCGCCTTCGAGGCCGGCCCGACGACAGACGGCGGCTGGCGGGTCCGCGCTGATTTCCCGAACGGAGGCCCCCATGACCGATGACTCGATGGCCGACGATGCGGTGCCCATCGATGCGGTGTCGGCCGACGTGCAGGCCGACGCGATACCGGCGGCGCCGATCCGCGTCGCGCTCGCCGACGACGAGGCGATGGTGCGTGCCGGCCTGCGCCTGCTGCTCGAGCACCAGCCCGACCTCACGGTCGTCGGCGAGGCCGCCGACGGCGTCGACGCGGTCGCGATGGTGCGGCGCACCCGGCCCGACGTCGTGCTCCTCGACATCCGGATGCCGCGGCAGGACGGCCTCGCCGCCGCCCGCGAGATCGTCGCCGAAGGGGCCGCGAAGGTGATCATGCTGACGACCTTCGACGATGACCGGAATCTCGCCGATGCGCTCCGCTCCGGCGTGAGCGGGTTCCTGCTCAAGGTCGCACCGCCCGAGCAGCTGCTCGCCGCCGTGCGCAGCGTCGCCGAGGGCAACGCGCTGCTCGACCCGGCGGTCACGGTGCGGGTCATCGAGTCCTTCGCCCGTGCGCCGCAGACCGATCCGCGGCTCGCGGCGTTGCTCGCGAGCCTCACTGATCGCGAACGCGACGTGCTTCGCGAGGTCGCCGCCGGGCGCTCGAACGCCGAGGTCGCGGCACACCTCTACCTCGGTGAGACGACGGTGAAGACCTATCTCTCGCGGGCGCTCGCCAAGCTCTCGCTGCGCGACCGTGTCCAAGCAGTCGTCTTCGCCTACGAGAGCGGCCTCGTGAAGCCGGGCACACCCGGCTGACGCGAGAGCGGTCGCTCTGTCAGAATTGGCGCAGCGGCAGCCCGTCCGCCCGGCCTGATCGAGCAGGATTCGAGAAGCACGCGCCGTCGGCCGTGAATAACGTCGAAGGCATGAACTCCACCGACTCCATCACCCTCACGTCCATCGACTCGATCACGCTCGAGGTCGCAGATCCCGAAGCGGCCGCACGCTTCTACGCCGATGCCTTCGGATTGGAAGGTCAGGTGCACACGCGGGCGACGGATGCCCCGACCACCGGCTTCCGCGGATTCACGATGTCGCTCGTCGTGACCCAGCCGGCCAACGTCCGCGCGCTGTTCGAATCGGCAGTCGCGGCCGGGGCGACGGCGCTCAAGCCCATCGAGAAGTCGCTCTGGGGCGTCGGCGGCGTGGTCCAGGCACCCGACGGGGCGATCTGGAACCTGGCGACCTCGACGAAGAAGGACACCGGCCCGGCCGCTCGCGCCTTCGACAGCATCGTGCTCCTCCTCGGGGCCGACGACGTTCCGGCGAGCAAGCGGTTCTACGTCGA
This sequence comes from Agromyces humatus, assembly GCF_021228295.1. GTDB lineage: Bacteria > Actinomycetota > Actinomycetes > Actinomycetales > Microbacteriaceae > Agromyces > Agromyces humatus. The sequence continues at coordinate 170,328 of NZ_JAJQPD010000005.1, read as the reverse complement.
CCGCGGGCTGGCGGTCGCGAAGAGCTTCGGCAGCTACGTCGACTTCGCCACCCCGGCGAGTCCGATCGGCCTGGGGCTCTACAAGCGCCGCGCGCTCGCGAAGTCCGCCGGCGTCGCTCCCGAGGGCACCGGCTCGCACCGGATCCAGGTCAACGGCGACGCCGGGTCGTTCGCCGACCCCGACGGGTTCGTCTGGGGAACCTCTCCCGCAGCGACCGCGTAGGGCCGTGGGGCCGCGCGCTACGCGGCGTCAGCGTGCCGGTGCACCACCCGCCAGCCGGCATCCTCGCGACGGTACACCTGAGTTGCACGCAGGGTGAAGGTGCGCGGCTGGCCGTCGATCGAGGCGGAGATGCGCTCGTACCCGACGGTGTACGCCATGCCGTCGGCGACGTCGAACGAGATCAGCTCGAACGCGTAGTCGGTGCAGTTCGAGAAGCTCGGGGCGAGCAACTCGAACGCCTCGACGAGGTCCTCTCGACCGACCGCGTTCCGCCAGGCGCCGAGCACGCTCACGGGCTCGACCTTCGACCAGATCTCCCGGCGCGGGCCGGTATCGCCGTTCAACATGGCTCGCTCGGCGTGCACGAGTTCGTCGTCGAGCCAAGCCAAGAATTCCTCGCGGTCGCCCATGCGTTCAGAATGCCCGAAGGTCGGGCCCGGATCAACGGCGATCGGGATTCGACCCGGGGTGGCGGCGGCGACGCCGCAGGGATTGAATGGGGCGATGGGCTGCGTGCCGGAATGACCGCGCACCCGGGTACGGACGACGGGCTCGAGGTCCGCGTCACCGGGGGCGTCGTGCGCGGGGTGCGCGAGGGCTCGGTGCACGCGTGGCGGGGCATGCCCTATGCGGCCCCGCCGACGGGGGAGCGGCGATTCCGAGCACTGTCGCCGGTGATCCCGTGGCCTGACGTGCTCGACGCGTCGAAGTTCGGTGCGATCGCCCCTCAGGCGCGCGCGCGTCGTCTGCTCGGACCGATGTCGAGCGCCCTCACCGCCGATGAGGACTGCTTGACCGTGAACGTCTCCGCACCGATCCGCGACCCGGGCGGGACACTCCTGCCGGTGATGGTGTTCATCCACGGCGGCGGATACGGCGCCGGCTCGTCGCGCGACTTCTCGGGTCAGGGCGAGGGGTTCGTGCGCAGCGGGCGAGTCGTCTATGTGAGCTTCAACTACCGGCTCGGGGCGCTCGGCTACCTCGACTTCACGCGGTACGACTCGGTTCGGCGCCGGTTCGAGAACAACCTCGGGCTGCGCGACCAGGTCGCGCTGCTCAGGTGGGTGCGTGAGAACATCGGCGCATTCGGCGGCGATGCCGAGCGCGTCACGGTGTTCGGCGAGTCGGCGGGCGGCAACGCGGTCACGACGCTCATGGCGACGCCATCGGCGCGCGGGCTCTTCGCCGGGGCGATCGCCCAGAGCCCGCCGCCCGACGCCGTGTACTCGCCCGACCTGACGGCGAGATGGGCGGCGGAGTTCGTCGCGCTCCTGCGCGACGTCGTGCGGGAGCGATCCGAACCCGACCGCATGCGGGGCGAAGAGGATGTCCCACGCGACGCGGCCGCCTCGGCGACGCCCCAGCAGTTGCTCACCGAGGCGACCGCCGATGACCTGGTCGCGGCATCCGTCGCCCTGCAGGTGCGTACTCCCGACTTCTACGCCGGAGCCTTCTGCTTCGCGCCGGTGGTCGACGGCGACACGGTGCCCGAGCGGCCGTTCGTCGCGTTCCGCGAAGGTCGTGCGCACCGCGTGCCGCTCATCATCGGCACGAACGATCGGGAGGGGACGATCTTCCGTGGTCGCGTCGACATCCTGCCGCGCACGGGACAGCGCATCGACGACCTGTTCGCCGAGGCGCCCGGCGAATCGCGGCAGGCCATGCGCGCGGCGTACCCCGACCTGTCGGCACGGCGGTCCGCCGCGGACTTCGGCGGTGACTTCGGCTTCTGGTATCCGAGCACGCGCGTCGCCGACACCGGCTCGCGATTCGCGCCGGTCTGGTCGTATCGATTCGACTTCGCGCCGCGACTGCTCAAGCTGGTCGGCCTCGATGCGACGCACGGCGTGGAGATGTTCGCCCTGTTCGATCGCACCGACGTGCCGCTCGCGCGCGTCATCACCTCGTTGGGCGGGTACGAGGAGTACGCGGCGGCGGGCGAACGGATGCGGCAGCACTGGCTGCGCTTCGTCGAGACCGGGGCGCCCGGCCCGGCGTGGCCACGCTACGACGAGCAGACGCGATCGACGCTCGTGATCGACGACTCCGACCGCGTCGAAGCCGATCCGCGCAGCGAACGACGTCGAGCATGGGATGCGTTCATGCCTTCGCTGGCAGGGTGAGCGGGCGGCGTCTCACCATCAGGCCGCAGATGCTCCGGATGCCGCAACTGCGTGCCGCACGTCCTCCTCGACGAGGTCGGCGTTGATCATCGCACCGGCGGCGTTGCCCCCGGCCGAGGCGATCGGCACCGACGTGCGCGGTGACACGACGTTGCCTGCGGCCCAGAGCCCGGGCACGTTCGTGCGGCCCTCGCCGTCGACGGCGACCCAGTCGACGCCCGCGTGCTCGGCCGTCTTCGCGCCGAGGGCGCGGAGCACGCCGTCGTTCGGCACCGGAGTCGGGTGCAGGAAGATCGAGTCGATCGGCACGTCGACGTCGTCGGCGAGTCGGATGCCGCTGAGCCCGCCGTGCTCGTCGGCGAGCACGCGAACCACCGCCCGTGATTCCACCGCGATGCCGCGTGCGACGAGGCCGGCGTGCGCGTCCGCGGGCAGCTCGGTGCCGTTTCGGAAGTAGGTGACTTGCGGCGACAGCTGTCTGAGGAGTTGGGCCTGGTGCACGCTCATCGCCCCCGACGCGAGTACGGCGATGCGCCGGTCGCGGACCTCCCAGCCGTCGCAGTACGGGCACACGGCGGCGCCCGTGCCCCAGTGCTCCGCAAGGCCGGGGAGGTCGGGCAGCCGGTCGCGGACTCCGGTCGCGACGAGCATCCGACGTGCGGTGTGACGCCTGCCACCGTCGACCACGACCTCGAATCCACCGTCGCCGAGTGACGCAGTCGCGACATCCGCCGACTCGATGACGACGCCGTACCGTTCGACCTCGTCGCGACCCGCGGCGAGCAGGTCGAGCGGCGACCAGCCGTCGCGACCCAAGACGCCGTGCATGTGGGGCGCGAAGCGATTGCGCGGAGCGCCCGAGTCGAGCACGAGCACGCTGCGGCGCGAGCGGCCGAGCTGCAGGGCGGCGCTGAGTCCGGCGCTGCCGCCGCCGATGATGATGACGTCCCACGAGGTGTTGTGCATGCAGCCACTCTGCGGGTAGCCTGCCGCGACGGCAACTCGGTTTGCCGGAACAGCAAAGGAGCGTGCGCTCATGTCAGACGAACTCGACGGGGTGCTCGACGCCGTCGCTCCGAGGCTGCGCGCGCTGCGCGCACGACGCGGGCTCACCCTCGCCGAACTCTCGCAGCAGACCGGCATCTCGGTGAGCACCCTCTCGCGGCTGGAATCGGGTGGACGGCGTCCGACGCTCGACCTGCTGATCCGCCTCGCGTCGGTGTACCGGGCGAGCCTCGACGACCTCGTCGGTGCGCCGCAGATCGCCGACCCACGCGTTCAGCCGAAGCCGATCTATCGCGAGGGGAGGGCGATCATCCCGCTGACCCGCAGCAACCCCGACGTGCGTGCCTACAAGATGGTGCTGCCCGGGTACCCGCCTGCACAACCGATCGAGCAGGGAGCGCACGAGGGCTACGACTGGATCTACGTGCTCAGCGGCCGGGTGCGCCTCGCGCTCGGCGACGATGAGATCGTGCTCGAGCCGGGTGAGGCCGCTGAGTTCGACACCCGGATTCCCCACGGCAGCGCGAGCGCGTCGCTCGAGCCGGCCGAGATCATCAACCTGCTGAGCACCCAGGGTGAGCGGATGCATGTGCGCGGCGGCCGCGAGACGTGAGTTGAGGCATCCTCACCCGTTTTGGGGCTGATCGCGCGGCCGCGATGGGCGTACCCTTCGGACCGTTGTCGGCCCGGCCGCCTCGGGCCGCCGAGGAGGGGAACTCGCCATGTCGAGGCAACCGAACAGGCTCGCACTCATGCTCACGACCGCGGCGGTCGCTGCGGCGCTGACGGCGACCGCGAACGCGAACGCCACCGCGACGGCGACGGCGTCTGAGACCGGCCCGCGCTTCACGGGCACGGTGATCGCCGACGGCTCGGCCGTGCGGGGCGCCACGGTGCGGCTCTTCGCCGCGGGCGCCGCACCCGGCAGCGCGACCCGACTGGCGACCGAGACGACCGATGCGCGCGGGCGGTTCACGGTGCGCGTTCCGCAGTCGGTCGACGCCGCCGACGTGCTCTACGCGACCGCGCGAGGCGGCGCGGTCAACGGACAACCCGTGCCCGACTCGGTCGAGCTCGCGGCTTCGCTCGCCGACCTGCGCAAGGGCAAGATCACGATCGACGAGATGACCACGGTCGCAGCCGGGTACTCGCTGGCCCAGTTCGCGGTCGCCGGCGTCGTCGGCGGGCCGTCACCGGGTCTCGAGAACGCGGCGCGGATGCCCCGGAACCTCGTCGACGTGGCGAGGGGAGAGCCGGCGAAGTTCCTGCTGCAGCCGCCGAACGGGACGGCGACCGAGACGCTGTCGACGTTCAACTCGCTCGCGAGCATCATCGCCGGGTGCGTCGACGGCTCCAACGACTGCGACGCGTTCCTCGACGCGGCGACCGATGCATGGGGCACGCGACCCGGGACGACGTGGCAGGCGATGACGCTGTTGCCGACGAACCCGTCGGGCGATGCGCCGGGCGTCTTCGCGCAGGTGCCTGCCGAGCCGCGCTTCACGCCGGTGCGCGCCTCGGCACCGTCGGCGTGGGTCATCGCCCTGCGGTTCTACGGCAACGGGCACCAGTTCAACGGGCCTGGCAACGTCGCCTTCGACGCGCAGGGACTGGTTTGGGCCAACGACAACGCCACGTTCTCGCCGCAGCCGAAGAAGGTCTGCCCGGGGCTCGACCTGTTCCGGCTCGACCCGTACTCGCATGGGCAGCCGATGCAGGTGTTCCGGGGCGGTGGCCTGAACGGCGCCGGGTTCGGCATCGCGATCGACACGCGCGACCATGTGTGGGTGAGCAACTTCGGATTCACCGGCTCGGAGTGCCCGGTGGCGCCGACCTCGAACAGCGTCTCGGAGTTCACGGCAGGCGGGCAGCCGATCTCGGGTGATGACGGCTACCTCGACGGGCCGCTGAGCTGGCCCCAGGGCATCAAGTCCGACGTCGACGGCAACCTCTGGATCGCCAATTGCGGCACCGATTCGGCGGTCGTGTACCCGGGCGGCGACCACTCCCTCGCCGAGACGCTCGACACCGAGATCCCGAAGGCGTTCGACGTCGCGCAGAACACCGACGGCAACATCCTCGTCACCGCCAACGCGGGCGATCAGGTCTACGGCTTCGACCCCGACGGCACCCCGCTGCCGGGCTCGCCGTTCGGGGCATATCCGACGATCGACAAGCCGCTGGGCGCCGCGAGTGACAGCCTCGGCAACGTGTGGGTCTCGAACTCGGGCGTCATCGACATCCCGTGCAGTACCGAGGAGACCCTCGAGGCGCCGGCGCCCGAACTCCATCCGCTGTTGCACGGCACCGTGGCCCGAGTCGGCCCCGACGGGGCGGTCGCGAGCTTCGGCGGCGCCGGCATGACGGTGCCGTGGGGCATCGCGGTCGACGGCGACGACAATCTGTGGGTCGCGAATTTCGCGGGCGAGCGGCTCTCGCACCTCTGCGGTGCACGCGAGAGCACCTGCCCGAGCGGCGAGGTCGGGGACCCGATCTCTCCGGCCGACGACGGCTACTCGTTCGACGGGCTGCAGCGGAACACGGGTGTGCAGGTCGACCCGTCGGGCAACGTGTGGCTCGCCAACAACTGGATCGCCGTCCCCGTGCAGACCGACCCGTTCGGCGACGGGCTCGTCGTCTACCTCGGCATGGCCGCGCCGGTGAGGGCGCCGCTCATCGGAACGCCCGAGCAGCCCTGAGTGCTGCCGCGGGCAAGGTCGGCCTGAACAGGAACCTCCGGAGCCCTGCCGGCGTGTCGGGCGTGGCGACATGCCGGCGACCGAGCGGTTCTTCCTGCGTTTGCGGAAGACCGTGGGTCGCGAGAAACACAAGCGGCGCACCCGCCCGCAATCAGCGCGAAATTCCCTAGGCTGGTGGCATGGCCGCCGCCACCGCCGACACGCCAGCCCGAGGGGTCCGGTGGCGCGTGCGCGGCCGCGCCGCCCGTTCGCAGCAGCAGTTGCCGGCATGGACGCGCGCGCTCGCCGATGGCGACGACGCCGGGTTCTTCGGGCCCGGCAGTGCGGTGTGGGCCGTGAACGGTGCGCTGCCGACGCTCGTGGCCGGCATTCGCGCGCTGCTCTTGCAGACGTTGCACCCGGGGGCCATGGCGGGCGTGCACGACTGGTCGCGCTACAACGAAGACCCGCTCGGGCGACTCGACGGCACCGTGCGCTGGGTCGCGACGACGACGTTCGGCGACCGGCGCAGCGCCACCGCGGCCTCGGCCTTCGTGAGTCGCCTGCACGAGCGTGTCACCGGCACGTACACCGACGCGGCGGGCATCGAACGCCGGTACTCCGCGAACGACGAGCAACTGCTGCGCTGGGTGCACGACGCGTTCACCGAGGCCTTCCTCGGTGCACATGAGACGTGGGGCAGGTCGATCCCCGGTGGCGGTGACGCCTACGTGCGCGAGTGGGCGCAGGCCGGCCGGCTCATGGGCGTGACCGACCCGCCCACCACGGTCGCGGCCCTGCACGCCGAGATGTCGGAGTTCCTGCGCGAGGCGAAGGTCGACGAGCGCGTGGTCGAGGCCGTGCGGTTCGTGCGACGGCCGGGGCTGCCCGGACTCACGGGCCTCGCCTATCCGATCCTGTTCGGCGGGGCCGTCGCGTCGCTCGCGCCCGAGTACCGCAGGCTCCTCGGGCTGCGCCGACCGCGCTGGCCGGCCATCACGCTCACCAGGATCGCGCTCGCCGTGGGCGTGCTCGTACTCGGGCCGGTGTCGCCGAGTGAGCGCAACGCCCGCGCCCGCATCGCGCGGCTCGCCTCACTCGGCTGAAGCGGCCTCCGGCACGCACTGCAGCGCCGTCTGCGCGGTCACCGCCGTCTGCGCGGGTCACCGCCGACGAACGCGCATGCCCCCGAGCCAGCCTGGTCCGAGTTCGACCCTCGACGCTACGCGCCCAGTGCGCACGAACGCCGCGAACGCCGCACGCATGCCCACTCCCGCAGCGATCAGCGACCGGGCGCCGTCGGGCGCGACGAGCGCCGCGCGCGCCCAGACGGCCTCGTTGGGAAACAGCAGTGGCGTCTCCATCGCGTGCGAGGCGCCGAGCGTGCCTCCGACGGGGCGCCCGCTGAACACGCCCTCGTACACCGTCGCACCCGAGCGGGCGAGCAGCCTGCCGAACCTCTTGCCGCCGCGTGCGTACACCGCGCTGCTCGAGACCGCCACCGCCAGGCGACGGGCGATCGGCCCGATCACGGGCGTGCGGAACACGGCCTGCGCTCGAGGCACCTGGTTCAGGTAGAACATCGTCTCGTCGGTCGTCCAGGTCACGAGCACCTCGAGGCCTGTTGCGCGCCGGCGCCAGGTCGCGTCGACGTCGGCCTCGGCGGGCAGTGGCGCGCGGCCGTATTCGGTGCAGAACGACATCCCCGACCGCAACCCGAACGCCGAACCGGCCTGCTTCGCACGGGCCTGGGCTGCGAACAGGTCGTCGTACGGGACATCCGATCGCAGTTCGCCGATCGCCTCACGCATCTTCGCGTGCATCGCATCGCGCCGTGCACGAATGCCGAACGGCGCGCTCTGGATGATGGCTCGCCTGACGAGCCCTTCGGTGCCCTCGGCGACGAGCACGTGCGCGATCGCATCGCCGCCCGAGGAGTGGCCGCTGACCGTCACCGCGTCGGGATCGCCGCCGAACCCCGCGATGTGGTCGCGCACCCAGCGCAGCGCCTCGATGACGTCGAGCAGTCCGAGGTTCGCCGAGTGCCGCTGCCGCGCGTCGTCGCCGATGAAGCCGAGCAGGCCGAGCCGATAGGTCACCGAGACGACGATCAGGCCGTGCTCGCGCACGAGCGTCGACGGGTCGAAGCCGGGCAGGTCGCCCGCGTTCGAGACGTACGCGCCACCGTGGATGCAGACCAGCACCGGCAGGGGGCCGTCGATCTCGGCCGGGCGGGTGATCGTGAGGCGCAGGCAGTCCTCGTCGAATCGGGCGCCGACCAGCGGGTCGCCGAGCACCGCTGCACTCGCGCTCGGCGGCTGCGGGCAGGCGATGGTCGTGAACTGCAGGTCGGCCGACTCGTCGGGATCGGGACCGACGGGCTGCGGCGGTGCGAACCGATCGGCGCGGGCATAGCGGATGTTGCGGAGCCGGACGACTCCGTCGACCTCGACGGCCGGGAACCCGCCCCATGGCGTCTCGACGCGGACGAGATCGGGCTGGCGTTCGGTGAGATCGGTCACCTCACCGATTCTGCACCTCGCCGCGGCGGATGCGGAGACGGCTCACAGCTCCCAGGTGCGATCTGTCGCCCTGCGGGCGGTGACGAGCACGCCCAGAATGCCGGCGAACACGAGGATCGGGCTCGCGACCAGGGCCATGAGCACCCAGTCGCCGTCGAAGACCGACCCGATGGCGACGATGAGCGCCGGGGATGCCACGAGCGAGGCGGCCCACGGCCAGGCGCCGAGCGCCAGGGCGAAGAGCCCCGCAGCGATGCCGGCGGCGAGGCCCGCGTAGAAGAGCACGTCGTAGCCCCCGAAGCCGTGTCCGGCCTCAGCGCGCAGCAGCGAGCCGAGCATGCCGATCCCGATCGCGAACGGCGTGGCCGCGGTGAAGACCGACCAGAGCGCCAGCTCGACCGACGCGGTCGAGTGCCGGGGCGCGCGGCGTGCGTCCGTTCGCCCGACGGTGTGCTCCGCCAGCGCGCGCTCCATGTGCTGCGCGCGTGCGCGCTGCACCTGCGGCGCGTGGGTGCGCGGCAGTCGGAGGCTCTGGGTCTGGGTCATGGCGCGAAAGTACCTCCGCATGATCGGCACCGCATCCGTGCCACTACCGATTCCCGCTGCGCCGCGCGGCGCGATAGTCTCCGAATCGGAGGTGCATCATGCACGAGACATCCGCTGATTCTTCGATTCCGGCCCATCCCCACGGGCGCGTGAAACAGCTCCGGCTCGTCGTTTCGGTGCCCGAGGGCGAAGACTTCGAGGCGGCGCTCGCGTTCTATCGCGACGTGCTCGGAATGCCGCAGCAGGAGGCCTACGAGGGCGAAGACGACGCGCGCGTCGTGATCCTCGGCGCGGGTCGCGCGACGCTCGAACTGTCGAACGCCGCGCAGGTGCGCTACATCGACCGCGTCGAGGCCGAGGGGCAGCCCAGTGCGACGCTGCGGGTCGCGCTCGAGGTGACGGATGCCCCGGCCTCGACCGCAGACGCCGTCGAGGGCGGTGCCGAACTCGTCGCCGAGCCGCGGCAGACGCCGTGGCGGTCGGTGAACTCGCGGCTCAACGGGCCGGCAGGGTTGCAGCTGACGCTGTTCGAGGAGCTCGACTGAGCCGGTACGAGGGCAGGCCGATCCGGCACTGATGCCACGTCAGCATCAGTGCCGGAGTCGCGCGGCGGTCACCGATTCTTTCGGCGTTCCGCGTCATCATCGGGAGTGGGGCGCGTCTCTCTTGGTGAAGGGGATCTTTGAGGGGGGATCACATGAGCTCGACTCGTTCGCAACGGGCCGTCGATCGTTGGTTTGTCGTCGGGGTGGTCGCGGCGCTCGTGGCGGTGATCGAGTGCGGCATCGGCGTGGTGCTCGTCAGCAATCCGGCGGTCATCGAGGGATTCGCGCTGGCGGGGTGGGTGCCGCCGGCCGTGACGGTCGGGCTCATCGCGGTGGCGATCGCCATCGCCGGGGCCGCAGCGCTCAGCGCTGTGCCGCGCCCGCACTACATCACCGTGTAGTCGCGCCTGCCGCGTTCGGCTCGTCGGCCCAGGTCTGGATGATGACGTCGGACGCGTGGATGCAGAGGATCCGGAGGCGCCCGTCGCCGGCGTTCTTGAAACCGTGCCACACGCCCGTCGGCACGGTCGCGGTGTCGCCGACGGTCGCGATGAGCTGCCGGTCGCCGATCGTGATGCGCGCGGTCCCCTCGATCACGAACCAGGTCTCGGTGTACGGATGCCAGTGCAGGTCGGGGCCCTGGCCGGGCTCGTTGTCGACGTAGAAGTACGAGATGCCGGCGCCGTGCTCGCGGCCCACGAAGCGGCGGGTGCGGCCGGTGCCGATGACGAGCGACGCGGCGGTGACCAGCTGGGGCTCATCGGGCGGGGTCATCGTCGGGGTCATCGTGATCTCGGCGGCGTTCATCGGGGATACCTCGTTCCGGTCGGTGTTGGGTGTTCGGTCGGGATCGGTGCCTGCAGACAGGCTCCCGCCGGGGCATCCGATGCCGTTAGTGTTTCGATGTGGATCGAAACTTCGTCGACTTCCGGCTCGCGCCCGACGACATCTCGGCGATCCGGTTCGGAGTGTCTCCCGGTCACGAGCTGTGCCACGCGGTGCGGGTGCTGCAGCGCCCCGCCGAGCATCCGCTGCAGTGGGGATGGCTGCGCGGCGTGCGCGATCGGGTGCCGCGCGAGGCCTTCGACCTGCTCGCCCTCGTCATCGGCGCCGAGGGGTACTTTCCCGACTTCTTCACCGCGACGCCGAGCTGGGACATGACGCCCGACGACGAGGCCGATCGGCTGCGATCCGTGCCGCCAGACCTCATGCGGGCCGACCTGGCGAAGATGATCCTGCGGTCGACGGGCGCTCGGCAGGCGGCGATCACGCAGTTGCGTGAACGACCCGAGCGCGCGCGGGAGCTGATCGCCGATGCATGGACCGAGGCGTGGGCGGCACTGCTCGCGCCGGTCTGGGTGCAGCTCGAGCGCATCCTGCGCGCCGACATCGCCGTGCGGTCACGGCGCGCGGCGACCGAGGGCCTCGCGGGCATGGTGACGACGCTGCATTCCACGGTCGCGTGGAACGGCGACGCCGTGCGCGTCGGCATGCGCCTGCACAGCGAGGTGCTCGACTGCCGGGGGAGCGGCCTCGTGCTCGTGCCGTCGGTGTTCGGCGGGCAGCGGTGCGCCGTGCTCACCGAGCCCCCCGCGCAGCCGACGCTCTTCTACCCGGCGCTCGGGGTCACCGAGACGTGGGCGCGCGACCCCGAAGAGGCCGAGCGGGCGCTCGGCGCGCTGCTCGGGCCCGCGCGCGCGGGCATCCTCCTCGCCGCGCACGAGCCGCGCACGACCTCGCAGGTGGCCGCCGATGCAGGCCTTGCGATCTCGACCGCCTCGCATCACCTCACGGTGCTGCGTGACGCGGGCCTCGTGGCGAGCACGCGCGAGGGTTCCAGCGTGCACCACCTGCGCACGCCGCTCGGCGAGGCGATCGTCGGAGCGGTGCTCTGACGGCGATGAGTAGCGGGTGAATCCTGTGGCTGTGGCTGTGGCTGTGGCCGTGGCCGTCGCAGCGCCGCCCGCGGCTCAGGCGGTCAGCGCGAGGTCGGAGTCGAGCAGGTCGAGAAGCAGCGACGCGGACGCCGAGGAGGGCGTGCCCGTGATCGCCGACACCACCCACTGCGGCGCCGACTCCGGCAGGGGCACGGTGACGAGTCCGGCGGCCTGCGGTTTCGAGGCCACGTGCTGCGGCACGATCGCGACGCCGAGCCCGCGGTGCACGAGGTCGAGCAGCGTGTGCACGTCGTTGACCGTGCACCGCACACGCCGCGCGACGCCGTGCGCCAGGCAGGCCTCGTCGTTGAGCGAGCGCACCGCCCACGATTCCTGGAAGTCGACGTAGTCCTGGTCGCGCAGGTCGGACCAGTCGGCGTGATCGGCGGTGGCCAGCGGATGCCACGACGGCACGAGGAGCACGATGGGCCGGCGCCCGAGCTCCACCCGGTTCACCCTCGCGAGGTGGTCGCCGGTCGCCACGAACGCGATGTCGAGCGTGCCGTCGTTCACGCGGGCGACGAGGTCGTGCGAGCCCGCCTGCGTGAAGTCGAGGTCCACGAGCGGATAGCGCTTGTGCACCCGCTCGAGCAGACCCGAGACATCGACGCTGCCGAGGCACTGCTCGGCGCCGACGCGCAGGCTCCCCGAGAGCTCACGCGTCGCACGCACCACCGCGTCGCGGGCCGCGGCGGCCTGCGCGAGCATCGTGCGCGCGTGGGGGAGCAGCGCCAGTCCGGCATCCGTCGGCTCGACGCGACGCGTCGTGCGGTTGAAGAGGGTCGTGCCGAGCTCGTCCTCGAGGCCGCGGATCGCCGCCGAGAGTCCCGACTGCGACACTCCGCACACGGCCGCCGCTCGCGTGAACTGCTGTTCGTCGGCGAGCGTGACGAGGTACTCCATCTGCCGAAGATCCATCTATGTGCTCGCCTTCTGAATCGCATGAGCATTAGTTGTTGGACTTCTAGCTTGACCCTGCCTAGTGTGAATCCGCAACCCACCACGACGAGAGGATGCCATGCAGCAGCGAACCATCGGCCCGCGTTCCGTCAGCGCGATCGGTCTCGGCGGCATGCCGATGTCCATCGAGGGGCGGCCCGACGAGGCCCGGTCGATCGCGACCATCCACGCCGCACTCGACGCCGGCGTGACCCTGATCGACACCGCCGACGCTTACCACCTGACCGCCCACGACGTCGGCCACAACGAGGAGCTCATCGCGCGTGCGCTGGGTTCCTACGGCGGCGGCACGTCCGACGTGCTGGTCGCCACGAAGGGCGGCCACCTGCGACCCGGCGACGGATCATGGACGCAGGACGGCCGGCCCGAGTACCTGAAAGAGGCCGTCAAGGCGTCCGCGCGCCGGCTCGGCGTCGAGGCGATCGGCCTCTACCAGTTCCATCGGCCCGACCCGCACGTGCCGTACGCCGAGTCCGTCGGCGCCATCCGCGACCTGCTCGACGAGGGCGTGATCGAGCTCGCGGGCATCTCGAACGCGAACGTCGCCCAGATCGACCTTGCGAACGAGATCCTCGGCGGGCGCCTCGTGTCGGTGCAGAACCAGTTCTCGCCGGCCTTCCGGTCGAGCCTCGACGAGCTCGAGCACTGCGCCGCGCTCGGCATCGCATTCCTGCCGTGGTCGCCCCTCGGCGGCATCGCCCGCGCCGGCGCGGTCGGCCGCCGCCACACCGCGTTCCAGCGCGTCGCCGACGCCCGCGGCGTGAGCCCCCAGCAGGTCGCGCTCGCGTGGGAGCTCGCGCTCGCGCCGGTCGTCATCCCGATCCCGGGCGCCTCGCGACCCGAGAGCATCATCGACTCGGTGCAGGCCGTCGAGCTCGAGCTCAGCGCCGATGAACTCGAGTCGCTCTCGGGTGCCGAGGAGCTCGCGGCATAGCTGCCGCACCCCACGAACCGCGGATGCCGCGGCCGCGACACCGCGGCATCCGACCCGCCCGAACCAGGAGCACCATGAAGACCATCACCCTCGGCGCCGACCTCGCCGCCCCCAACGTCGTGCTCGGCCTCATGCGCATCTCAGAGATGAGCGACGACGCCGTGCGCGAGCTCGTCGGCACGGCCCGCGACGCCGGCATCGACTTCTTCGACCATGCCGACATCTACGGCGACGAACTGCACGGTTGCGAGCGCCGGTTCGCGGAGGCGATGCAGCTCACGCCGTCGGAGCGCGAGCAGATCACGATCCAGTCGAAGGCCGGCATCGTGAAGGACGGCCCGTACTTCGACTTCTCGTACGAGCACCTCACCGAGGCCGTCGAGGGATCGCTGCGCGCGCTGCAGACCGACTACCTCGACATCCTGCTGCTGCACCGCCCCGACGCCCTCGTCGAGCCCGACGAGGTCGCCCGCGCCTTCGACGAACTCGAGGCATCCGGCAAGGTTCGCGCCTTCGGCGTGTCGAACCACACGCCCGCGCAGATCGACCTGCTGAAGAAGTCGGTGACCCAGCCGCTCGTCGCGAACCAGCTGCAGCTGTCGATCACGCACGCGCCGATCATCGCGCAGGGCGTGGCCGCGAACATGCAGGGCACCGACCAGGCGCTCACGCTCGACGGCGGGGGCATCGTGGACTACTGCCGCCTGCACGACCTCACGATCCAGGCGTGGTCGCCGTTCCAGGCCGGGTTCTTCAACGGCGTCTTCCTCGGTTCGCCCGACTACCCCGAGCTGAACGCGGTCATCGACCGCCTCGCCGCGAAGTACGACGTGCCGGCGATCGCCGTCGCGACCGCGTGGATCACGCGTCACCCCGCGAACATGCAGGTGGTGCTCGGCACCACCAATCCCGAGCGGGTCGCGGGGGCCGCGCAGGGCTCCGACATCCCGCTCACCCGTCCCGAGTGGTACGAGCTGTTCCGTGCAGCGGGGTACCGCGTGCCCTGAGCAGATCACGGCGGGTTCTGGGCGCCCGTTCTCAGACGTCGGATGCCGCGTCGTTCCAGAGCCGCAACTTCTCGGGGTTGCGCATGATCCAGATGCGCGCGATGCGGTCGTCACGAACGTCGAGCACCGCGACGCTGTCGACCACGCCGCCCTCGCCGAACGCGAGCGTGAGGCCGTCTGCGGTCTCGTGCACCGAAACGGTGAGCGCCGGGCCCCGCTGCTCCTGCAGGCCGAGAATGAACCGACCCACGTGGTCGGCGCCGAGCACGGGCCGGCGAGCGGCCGATGCCAGCCCGCCGCCGTCGGAGACGAGTACCACGTCGGGATCGAGCTGGGCGACGAGCCCCTGCAGGTCGCCCTCGCCGGCCGCAGCGATGAAGGCGCGAACCACGGCGTCGTGCTGCTCGCGCGTGGCCGAGCCGGCTCGCCGCTCCCGCACGTGCCGCCTCGCGGTCGACGCGAGCTGCCGGCACGCGTCGGGCGAGCGGCCGACGACCTCGGCGATCTCGCCGAACGGCATCGCGAACACGTCGTGCAGCACGAAGGCGACACGCTCGGCCGGGGTGAGCGACTCGAGCACGACGAGGAGCGCGGTCGACACCGACTCGTCGAGCGTGACCCGGTCGAGCGGATCGGATGAGGGCGGGGTCGCGAACATCCCGGCGCCGCCCGGCAGCGGCTCGGGCAACCACTCGCCGACGTACCGCTCGCGACGTGCCCGAGCCGAGCCGAGCTGATCGAGGCAGATGCGGCTCGCGACCCGGGTGAGCCATGCGGCGGGGTTCTCGATCGCGTCGCGCTCGCCCTGCGGCATGCGGTACCAGCGCGCGTAGGTCTCCTGCACGGCGTCTTCGGCGTCGGCGACGGTGCCGAGCATGCGGTAGGCGAGGCTCATGAGCATGCGCCGCTCGGCCTCGAGCGTGGTCGCATCGAAGGCGTCAGCCGGTGCCGAGTCGTCCGCCGTCATGGTTCCACCTTCCCATCGATGCCGCGTCGCGGCCACTGGCCGGCGCGTGCCCCATTCATCCCACGACGCGGCGGCGACCGATGGGAGGAGGCGCCGAGACCCGGTCTCACATTCCGACGGCGTGTGTCGTCGGAGAGGTGTGAACACGAATTGGAGACGGATCATCCTGTGGGCCCTCAACGCGCTCGGCGCGTTCGTCGGTGCCTGGGCGCTCGCCGCGCCCCGCAGCTTCTACGACGTCTTCCCGGTGCCCGGCGTCTTCGGGCCCTGGGTCGCGGGCGACGGGCCCTACAACGAGCACCTCGTGCGCGACGTCGGGTCGCTCTACCTGGCGCTCGTCGCGGCCGGCGTGGTCGCGGCGCTCATGCGCCGGGCGGATGCCTCGGTCGCGGTCGGCGTCGCCTGGCTCGTGTTCTCGGTGCCGCACCTGGCGTATCACGTGGGGCACCTGCACGGGCTGGCACCCCTCGACGCGATC
Organism: Agromyces humatus; assembly: GCF_021228295.1. Classification (GTDB taxonomy): domain Bacteria; phylum Actinomycetota; class Actinomycetes; order Actinomycetales; family Microbacteriaceae; genus Agromyces; species Agromyces humatus. The sequence continues at coordinate 154,403 of NZ_JAJQPD010000005.1, read as the reverse complement.
GCGCAGCCGATTGCGCTCGCGGCGACGCTGGTGCTCGCCATCCCCCTATGCCTGCCGCCACGGCGGAGCACGATCAGCGAACGAGAGGAACCATGATGAGGATCGCCGTCGCCGGAGGAACCGGCACTGTCGGAAAATACGTGACCAAGGCCGCGCGCGAGCGCGGGCACGAGGTGGTGCTGCTCACCCGAAGCAGCGGTGTCGACCTGGTCTCGGGCGCGGGACTCGATGAGGCGCTCGGCGGCGTCGAGGTGGTGATCGACACCAGCAACCTCAACTCGCTGTCGACGAGGAGGGCCACCGAGTTCTTCACGACCGTCACGCGCAACCTGCTGGCGGCCGAGGAGGCTGCCGGTGTACGGCACCACGTCGCGTTGTCGATCGTGGGCATCGACCGGGCTCCCTACGGCTACTACGCCGCGAAGCTCGCGCACGAGCGCGCGGTCGAGGCGGGCGCCGTGCCGTGGACGATCCTGCGCGCGATGCAGTTCCACGAGTTCGCGGTGCAGATGCTCGACGGACTCACCGTTGCGGGCCTGCACCTCGCGCCGAAGGTGCGCTCGCAGCCGGTGGCCGCACGCGAGGTCGGTCAGCGGCTCGTCGAGCTCGCCGAGGGCGCGCCCGCCGGGCATGCTCCCGACCTCGCGGGGCCGCGGCAGGAGCGCCTCGACGACATGATCCGCCGGTTCGCTGAAGCCACGGGGGTGAAAGGACCCGTCATCTCCATCTCGCTGCCGAACAAGCAGTTCGCCGCGATGCAGCGCGGTGAGACCCTGCCGGGGCCCGATGCGATGCTCGCGCGACAGACATTCGACGAGTGGGTCGCCGAGCAGGCGAGCGGAGCCGTCGCCGGCGCGGCTCGCTGACGCGGCTCGCTGACGCGGCTCGCTGACGCGGCTCGACGACGCGGCTCGGCCCCGACACGCGGCATCCGTTTTCGCGCTTTCGCCGTCGCGCGGCGCGCGCACGCGGCGTCCGCTCAGTGGTAGCGGCCGCTGTAGGCGTTGATCGCAGGCTGCCCGCCGAGGTGCGCGTAGAGCACGTTCGAGTCGCGGGGGATCTCGCCGTCGGTCACGAGCGAGATGAGCCCCGCCATCGACTTGCCCTCGTAGACCGGGTCGAGGATGACGCCCTCGAGGCGGCCGGTGAGCCGCATCGCCTCGTCGGTGGACTCGACCGGGATGCCGTACTCGTCGCCGGCCCAGCCCTCGAGCACCGTGATCTCGTCGTCGCGCAGGTCGCGGCCGAGCTCGATCAGGGCGGCCGTGTTGCGCGCGATTCGCGCGACCTGGTCGCGGGTCTCGTCGATCTTCGCCGACGCGTCGATGCCGATCACCCGGCGAGGCCGGCCGCCGAAGTTCTGCTCGAGGTCGGCGAAGCCGGCGATCATGCCCGCGTGCGTCGACCCGGTGACCGAGCACACCACGATCGTGTCGAAGAAGACACCGAGCGAGTCCTCCTGCGCGGCGACCTCGTGCGCCCAGTTCGCGAAGCCGAGGCCGCCGAGGCGGTGGTCGCTCGCGCCGGCCGGGATCGCGTAGGGCGTGCCGCCGGCTGCCTCGACGTCGGCGATCGCCTGCTTCCACGAGTCACGGAAGCCGATGCTGAAGCCGGCGGGTGAGAGGCGCACGTCGGCGCCCATGAGCCGTGACAGCAGGATGTTGCCGACCCGGTCGTTCACGGCGTCGGGCCAGTCGACCCAGTGCTCCTGCACGAGCACGGCCTTCATGCCGAGGTGGGCGGCGACGGCGGCGACCTGGCGGGTGTGGTTCGACTGCACGCCGCCGATCGACACGAGCGTGTCGGCGCCCTGCGCGAGTGCGTCGGGCACGAGGTACTCGAGCTTGCGGGTCTTGTTGCCGCCGAAGGCGAGACCGCTGTTGACGTCTTCGCGCTTCATCCAGATGCGACCGCCGCCGAGGTGGTCGCTCAGGCGGTTCACCGGGTGCACGGGGCTCGGCCCGAACGTCAGCTGATGGCGGGGGAAGTCGGCGAGTGCCATGGGGGCTCCTTGATTCAGGTGGCGGATGACCCGGGCGCGGTCGTGCTCGCGTCGCGGGGTGGTTCGGGATTCTGCGGAGGGAGTTCCTCGAGATGCAGCAGCCGGCCGAGCGTCGACCAGTTCTCGTGGGTGGCCGCGGCGGCCTCGTCGGCGCGTCCCGCCGCGCTGAGCTCGATGATGCGTTCGTGGTCGTCGACCGACCCGCGCCCCGCGAGCGACGAGAACCGGGCGTGCTCGAGCCGTCGGAGCAGTGGGGTGACCTGCTCGAGCAGCCCCGGCAGCAACGGGTTCGCGCTCGCCCGCACCGCGACGCCGTGGAAGTCGTCGTCGGCGGCGACCGCAGCGGCGACGTCGTTCGCCCGCAGTGCAGCGGCGAACCGGGCGTTCGCCGCCCGCATCTCGTCGAGGTCGGCCTCGGTGAACTGCGGCACCGCGTCGCGTACGGCGAGCTCGTGCAGTGCCGCGGCGATGCGCTGGGCCGCGAGGGCGGCCCGTGCGTCGAGCGGTGCGACGACCGTCTGCTTCGCGCGGCGCGTGTGCACGAGACCGGCCGTCTCGAGGCGCGCGATCGCCTCGCGGATCGGCGTGCGGCTGACACCGAGCCACTGCTCGAGCTCGGGGTCGCGCAGTCGCTCGCCCGGCTCGAGCTCGCCGCTGACGATCGCGTCGCGCAGCTCGCGATAGGCGTAGTCGCGCAGCGAACTCGGGCGCTCGGCAGTGCGTCGCGTGGAAAGTGGCATGCAATATATTGCAGTCGATTTCGGAACCGGAGTCAAGTCCTCTCCGCGGGCATCTGCTCCTGGGCGGTGCCGGAGTCGAGGCGCACGCGACGCCCGGTGAATCGCGCTCGCATGAGGCGGTCGTGGGTGACGAGCACCACCGTGCCCGGGAACGACGCGAGGGCCTGCTCGAGTTCCTCGACGAGCGCGGGAGCGAGGTGGTTCGTCGGTTCGTCGAGCAGCAGCACGTCGTGCCCGCCGGTCACGAGCAGCGCGAGGTCGAGCCGCCGTCGCTGGCCGTACGAGAGTGCGCGCAACGGCATCGACAGGTCCTCGGGGCGGAACAGCCCGAGCGCCCCGAGCGTCTGCTCGCTCGTGTCGAGGTCGACCAGGCTGCGCTTCGCGAATCCCTCGACGACGGTCTCGTCGGTCGGGGCGATCGCACTCGCCTGCTGCAGGTGCCCGATACTCGGCGGCGCGAGCACGGTGCCCTCGTCGGGCGCCGCCTCGTGCGCGATGAGCCGCAGCAGCGTGGTCTTGCCTGCACCGTTCGGACCGGTGATCAGCACCCGCTCACCGGGATCGACGCGCAGGTGATCGATCGTGAGGCGATCCCCGACCCGCACCGCGTCGAGTTCGATCGCCGTCCCCGGGACATCCGTCTCGCCGTGTTCGCCGCCGAGCGGCGCCGTGAACGTCAGCGGCTCGGGCGGCGGCGCGACCGCGTGCTCGGTGAGGCGCGCGATGCGCTCCTTGGCGTTTCGGATGCGACCCATCGCGCCATGGTCGCGGCCGCGGGCGCGGAAGGCGCCGGCACCCATGCCCGGCTTGTCGAGCTTGCGCGGGATCGCGTCGAGCCGCGACGCGTTCGCCGTCACCAGGTTGCGATTGCGGGCGAGCTCGCCCTTCCACGTCTCGTACGCCTCGATCGCCTCGCGGCGCTGGTTCGCCTTCGCGACCAGGTAGCCGGCATAGCCGTCGCCGTGGCGGGCGACACTGCGGGCGTCGACCTCCCACACGAGGTCGGTGAGCTCGTCGAGGAACGCCCGGTCGTGCGTGACCGCGACCACCGTGCCCCGATGCGCGTGCAGATGTTCCCGCAGCCACTCCCAGCCGGAGTCGTCGAGGTCGTTCGTGGGCTCGTCGAGCAGCAGCAGCTCGGGATCTCCGGCGAGCGTCGCGGCCAGCGCGATGCGCGAGCGTTCACCGCCCGACAGGCTCGCCCACGGCCGGGCGCGCTCGATGGCCCCGACGCCGAGCGCGTCGAGGGCGATCGCAAGTCGCGCGTCGGCCGCGTAGCCGTCGCGTGCCGCGAAGCGTTCGACGAGATCGCCGTACCGGTCGAGCGCCGTCGCGAGCGCGTCGCCGGCGAGGCCCGCGAGCGCGCGCTCGGCGGCCGCGAGGTCGGCCTCGAGGGCGCGCAGGTCGGCGAGCCCGGTGTCGATCGCGTCGTTCACGGTGGCGGATGCCCCGAGCTCGAGCTGTTGCGCGAGATGCCCGACACCGCCGGGCGCGACGACGCGCACGGCACCGTTGTCGGGCTCGAGGTCGCCGGCGATCAGGCGAAGCAGGGTCGACTTGCCCGAGCCGTTGTCGCCGATGATGCCGACGCGCTCGCCGGGCCGCACCGTGAGGTCGACCCGATCGAGCACGAGGCGATCGGCGAACCGCTTCGTGACGGAGTGCAAAGAGAGTTGGGAGGAAGACGGGTACATCGAAGTCCTTCGGGACACCCGAGGTCGCGGTGCCGGCCCGCGGTATCGAAGCCCGGTGGATGGGCGGCGGGCGATGGCGATGGGCGACGCTCGGAACGATCGGTGGTCACGCGCGAATGCGCGAAGCAGGACCGCGGAGCAGAACTCGACGCGGCCGGCCACCTAGGAATAGATCAGCGTACCCATTGCCCCGGCAGGCTAGCACATCCGAAGCGCATGTCGGCGGCCGGTGGCAGACTGGGCGCGTGCTGCTCGACGAGCTCGTCACCACCACCGATACCGTCGCCGCGACCCGCTCGCGGCTGGCGAAGGTCGACGCGCTCGCCGACCTGCTCGGCCAGCTCGAACCCGACGAGATCGCGCCGGCGGTCGGATTCCTGGTCGGCAAGGCACGGCAGGGGCGCGTCGGCGTCGGTTGGCGCGGGTTGGCGGCGGCCATGGGAGACCCGGCCGATGTCGCGGGCCTCACGGTCTCAGATCTCGACGGCCTGCTCGACCGGCTGGCCGTGCTGTCGGGCTCCGGCTCGAGCGGCGAACGCGCTCGTGGGCTGCGCGAGCTGACGGCGCGCGCCACCGCGCGCGAGCAGGACTTCATCGGTCGCGTGCTCATCGGCGACATGCGCACCGGCGCGCTCGAGGGCGTGCTCATGGATGCGATCGCACGGGCCGCCGATCGACCGGGCGAGGCCGTGCGGCGCGCGGCGATGCTCTCGGGCGATCTCGGCGAGTCCGCGCGACTCGCGCTCACCGGCACCGCCGACGACCTCGACGCCGTCGGACTCGTCGTCGGGCGCCCCGTGCTGCCGATGCTCGCGGCCACGGCGGCGAGCCCCACCGAGGCGGTCGAGGCGGTGGGCGAGGCATCCGTCGAATACAAGCTCGACGGCGCGCGCATCCAGGTGCATCGCGCCGGCGACGAGGTGCGCGTCTTCACCCGCAACCTCGCCGACATCACCCACCGGCTGCCCGAGGTCGTCGAGGTGGTGCGGGCGATGCCCGTGCGCGACGTCATCCTCGACGGCGAGACGCTCTCGCTCGACGAAGACGGCGGCCCCCGGCCGTTCCAAGACACCATGTCGCGGTTCGGCGCCGAGCGCGCGAGCGAGACGGTGCTGCATCCGTGGTTCTTCGACGTGCTGCACGTCGACGGGCGCGACCTGCTCGACGAGCCGCTCGCGTTGCGGCTCGCCGAGCTCGAGCGCATCACGCCCGGCCATCGCATGCCCGGCGAGGTCACCGCCGATCCCCAGGTCGCCGAGCGCGTCTCGATCGAGGCGCTCACCGCGGGGCACGAGGGAGTCGTCGTCAAGGCGATCGACTCGACGTATGCGGCCGGGCGACGCGGTTCGAGCTGGATCAAGGTGAAGCCCGTGCACACCTACGATCTCGTCGTGCTCGCCGCCGAGTGGGGCTACGGCCGCCGCACCGGCTGGCTGTCGAACCTGCACCTCGGAGCGCTCGATCCCGTGGGCGAGTTCGGCGAGGCGGGCGAGTACGTCATGGTCGGCAAGACCTTCAAGGGCCTGACCGATGCAGTGCTGCGCTGGCAGACCGAGCGGTTCCCGCAGCTCGAGGTGCGCCGCACCGAGTCGACGGTGTTCATCGAGCCCGTCATCGTCGTCGAGATCGCCATCGACGGTGTGCAGCGCTCGACACGCTACCCGGGCGGCGTCGCGCTGCGGTTCGCGCGGGTCAAGGGCTACCGCGACGACAAGCGGCCCGAAGACGCCGACACCATCCAGGCGCTGCGCGAGCTGCTGCACGTGTGACCGAGAGGGCGCACGTCGGGCCGGCGCACTCGTCGCACCGCACTCGTCGCACCGCACTCGTCGTGCCGCGCAGGAATCGGGCTGTGATGGGTCTTCCCAATGTTGACGTCAACATGTATCGTCGTGCCCGGGCGTGTTGACGTCAACACGCTTGCACCACTCAACTCCGACGGCGAAAGAGGACGACGTCAATGACGATGTCTCAAGGCAGACGACGGCTCACTGCGCTCACGACGGGCGCGGCACTCACCAATGCACTGCTGGCAGCGCCGATCGGCGCGGCGGCCCCGGCCTCCGCGGCGGACGGCACCACCATTACGCCCAACCCGGCCTACGCCGGCGAGGCATTCGAAGGCTGGGGCACCAGCCTGGTCTGGTTCGCAAATGCGACCGGCAACTACCCCGAGGATCTCCGCGAGGAGCTCTACCAAGCGGTGTTCGGTGACGACGGGCTCGACCTCAACATCGCGCGCTACAACATAGGCGGCGGCAACGCCTCCGATGTGACCGACTACCTGCGCCCCGGCGGCGCGGTCGAGGGCTGGTGGGCGCCGAACCCCGACGGCGACGCCGACAGGTATGGCGGCGTCTCGACCGGATACGCCGACCGCAACGCGTTGCTCGCGACGTGGAACGCCGACGACCCGGCGTCGTACGACTGGAACGCCGACGAGACGCAGCGCTGGTGGGTGGAGCGCCTCGCCGCCGACGACCAGATCACGCGCTGGGAGACCTTCGCGAACTCGGCGCCCTACTTCATGACCGAGAGCGGCTACGTCTCGGGCGGCTTCAACGCCTCGTCCGAACAGCTGAAACCGGCTGCGGAAGCGCAGTTCGCGAGCTACCTCGTGCGCGTGACCGAGCACCTCGAAGACCTGTACGGCATCGACGTCGACACGATCGACCCGTTCAACGAGCCGAACACGAACTACTGGGGCACGACGCTGAGCAACGGCAAGCCCGTCGGAGGCCGTCAGGAGGGCATGCACATGGGGCCTGCCCGCCAAGTCTCGCTCATCGACGACGTGCGCGCCGAGCTTGACGACCCGGCCACCACGACCGGCGCAGGCCTCGCGGCTATGGACGAGACCAACCCCGGCATCTTCGCGACGAACTGGGCTGCGTACCCGGCCGCGACGCGCGCCAAGGTCGACCGCATGAACGTGCACACCTATGGCACCTCGGGTCGACTCGCTGTTCGCGACCTCGCGAAGCAGGCCGACACCGACCTGTGGATGAGCGAGATCGAGGGCAACTGGGTCAGCGGCTTCAACCCGGTGAACATCGAGAACGGCCTCGGGATCGCCGGTCGCATCCAGGACGACCTGCGCGAACTGGAGCCGAACGCCTGGGTGCTCTGGCAGCCCGTCGAGGACCTCTACAACATGGAGCCGCAGGGCGAGAACCTCAACTGGGGCTCGATCTTCATCGACCTCGACTGCAAGCCGTACGACGAGGCGGGCGGGACCGTATGGAAGTCGGAGCGACGCGTAGAGGACGCGGGCGGCGACTCCAATGCGGCCCCCGAGTGCAGCGTCCAGGTGAACTCGAAGTTCAACACGATCCGCAACTTCACGAAGTACATCCACGAGGGCGACCACCTCATGGCGATCGACGACGTGTCGAGCACCGCGGCGATCCGCGGCGACGGCTCGGGCGCCACGATCGTGCACCGCAACACCGCGACATCCGAGCGTCAGATCATCATCGACCTCTCGAACTTCGGTGCGATCGCCGAGGGGGCCACAGTCACGCCGGTCGTCACGACGCAGGCCGACTCGGCGGATGCCCCGACTGCGAACGCCCTCGTCGAGGGCGCGCCGGTGGCGATCGACCGCGTGGCCCGCACCGCCACCGTCACCGTTCCGGCCAAGTCCGTGACGACGTTCGTCATCGACGGTGTATCGGGCGTCGCCGCCGATGCCCCTGCGCTCCGCGACGGCCACCGCTACCAGTTCGTGGGCGCGCAGAGCGGCAAGGCGTTGACCGCGGGTCCGAGCAGTGCGGCAACCACCATCCGCAACCTGGCAACGGATGCCGCAGCGGCCGCACCGCAGGCGTGGACCGTGCACGAGGTGGCGGCGGGCGACCGCGAGGCGACCCGGCGTGTGGTGCTCGAGGCATCCGACGGCCGTGTGCTCGGCGCGACCAGCTCGGGAACGGATCTTCGTTCGGAGAGCCTTGAGGCGGCGGCGGGGAGCGCGGCGACCCGCTGGATCGTGAACACGATCGACGGGCGCACCTACTCGCTCGTGAACGAGCAGCTCGGGCTCGCGCTCGACGTGGGCGGCCAGTCCACGGCCGACGGCGCGGCCGTCGGCATATACGGGTCGAATGGCGGTGCGAACCAGGCCTGGGATGCGCGCGACCTCACGCCGCTCGACGGCCAGTCGGTCGCCGCGCGCACGCAGGCCGGCGTGGCGCCCGTGCTGCCCGAGACGGTCGTGCCGCGGTACCCGTGGGGCGCCGGCGTGCCGGTTTCCGTGTCCTGGCAGCTTCCCGACGAGGACGCGTGGGCGAGTACCGGTCGCGTCGACGTTCCGGGTACGGCGACCGACGTGTTCGGGCAGGCCGTGTCGGTGACGGCGCTCGTCGACGTCGGCGGGCTCACGGCCTCCGACCCCGTGTCGGTCACGGTCGCCGCGGGTGCCTCGCTGGTCGCCGTGCAATCGGCGGCCCCGGCCGCCGTGCCGGCGCGCGTCGGTGCCTCGGAGAACGCGTTCGACGTGCCCGTGACGTGGGACTGGACCGGCGTCCCCGATGCCGCCTTCAGTGAGATCGGCGTGGTGCGCGTGCCCGGCGTGGCATCCGCCGATTCAACCGAGCTGCCCGCGACGCTCTCGGTGCTCGTGACGGAGGGCACGCTGCGCAACTTCAACCCCGATGCGGGCACCACCGCGACGGCGAGCTCCACCGAGTCGGGCTACCCGGTCGACCGCACGCGCAACGGCGTGCTCGGCGACAAGGGCTGGTCGAACTGGGTGTCCGCGAACAAGCCGGCGCAGTCGACGCTCACCTACCAGTACGCGGCGGCGCACCAGGTGCAGCGTGTGTCGGTTGAGTTCTACCGCGACGGCACCACGAGCTGGGCGCAGACCATGCAGGTGCAGGTGCGCGGCACCGACGGCGGCTGGGCGCCGGCGCCCGGATGGGAGTCGGCACGGCTTGTGGCGTCGCCGGTCGACGGCAGCGCGCCGACGGTGGTCGCCGAGTTCGCGCCCGTCACCGCGACCGGGGTGCGCGTGATCATGAACTCGTATGCGAACACGCACCTCATCGTGTCGGAGGTCGAGGTGTCCGAGGCTGTGCCGGCCCGGGCCGCGGTCTCGGACCTCGCGCTGCTGCGGCTCGACGGCGAGACGATCGACGGTTTCGATCCGGCGACGCTCGACTACGAGCTCGAGGTCGACGGCGGACGCCTACCGCTGGTCGACGCGATCGCGGTCGACTCGGCCGCGACCGTGCGGGTCACGCAGCCGACGACCGCGAACGGCGGAGTCGCGACCGTGGTCGTGACGTCGGCCGATGCCAGTGAACGAGCCGAGTACACGGTCACGATCCGGCGGCACGCGGTGATCGACGGGCTCGAGCTCGCCGACCGTCCGCGCGTGGGCACCCCAGCGTCGGCGACCGGCACGCTCGACCCCGCCGATGGCGAGATCGCCTACCAGTGGCTCCGCAACAGCGAGCCGATCGAGGGTGCGACCGATGCCACGTACACGCCGGTCACGAACGACGCGGGCAAGCTGCTCAGCGTGCGCGTGACGGTGTCGGCCGAGGGCGTCGAACCGGCCACCGCCGTGACACCCGCCCAGCGGATGCTGGCCGCGAACGCTGCCAAACCCTGAGCCCTGGCGCGCGCCCGAGCGGCGGCCGTCGCACCCCTGCGGCGGCCGCCGCTCGGGCATTTCGCGAGTCAGAACACGGATGCCGCGGCACGCTGCAACGCGCTCGGCGTGTCGCCGGGGTCGTCCGGCAACTCGGTCAGCCGACCCCGCGCGTCGTGTCGCGCATCAGGCGGGCGGGGCCGCCGACGAGTCGCGCACCACGAGCTCGGTGGCTACGAGCGTGCTGTCGTCGCGTTCGCCCGACTCGACCTCGTACAGGAGCGCCTCGACTGAACGTCGGCCGACCTCGCCGAAGAACTGGCGCACGGTGGTGAGGGGCGGCCAGAAGCTGCGCGACTCCTCCATGTCGTCGAAGCCGACCACGCTGACCTCGGCGGGCACGGCTCGCCCGGACTCGTGCAGGGCTCGCAGCAGGCCGAGCGCCATCTGGTCGTTCGCCGCGAAGATCGCCGTCACGTCGGGATTCCGGGCGAGCTCGAGCCCGAGTTCGTGGCCCGACTCGCTCGACCAGTCGCCGACCAGCACGGGCGGAACGTCGGCGCCGTGTTCGCGCAGCGTCGCCTCCCAGGCCTCACGCCGGTGGGTCGCGGAGTAGGAGCGCTCGGGGCCGGCGATGTGCCACACCGTGCGATGGCCGAGGTCGAGCAGGTGCTCGGTGGCGAGGCGGGCGCCGTGCGCCTGGTCGGTGTCGACGACGGGGTAGCGGTCGCCCGCGGTCGAGTCGACGATGACCACCGGCAGATCGGCGGGGAGCGCCACGTCGTTCTCGTCGAGCAGGTGCGCCTCGACGATGATGATCACGCCGTCGACCGCCTCTTCGCTGAGCCGGCCGAACGCGACCGAGATCTCGCCCTGCGTGGGGTGCGGCACCGGGATGAGCGTGATCGAGTAGCCCGCATCGGCGGCCGCGATCGCGATGGCGTCGAGCGTGCGCATGTTGCCGAAGCTCGACAGGGTGAACGTGATCACGCCGATGCTGTGGAATCGACCCGATCGCAGCGCGCGGGCGGCGCTGTTCGGACGATATCCGAGCTTGCGCATCGCCTCGAGCACGCGCTCACGGGTGTCGGGATCGACGTTGTCGCGACCGTTGGAGACGCGCGAGACGGTCTGCCCCGACACGTTCGCCTCTCGGGCGACATCTGCCATCGACGGACCGCGTCGGCGCCCGGGTGCGGCATCGGCCGGACTGGTGACGGTCGTCATCTGTGCTCTCTCTTCGCTCGACTTCATGCTCCCAGTGGTGCATGTTCACGTCAACATGCTACAGTGACCAGACCGCATGTTGACGTGAACATGCACGTGATTGGAAGAATCGATGACAGCGACGTCTGCAACGGCACCGCCCGGCGGCGCCACGGCGCCCGAGGCGCGGCCCATCCGATCCCGAGCGCGCAGCGAATGGAAGGGTCTCGCGTTCGTGGCCCCGTTCCTGGTGGTCTTCGTGCTGGTGTTCATCGCACCGGTGGCGTACTCGATCTACCTCAGCCTCTTCCGCGAGCAGCTCATCGGCGGCAACGCGTTCGTGGGCTTCGAGAACTACCTGGCCCTGTTCGCCGACCCCCAGTTCTGGGAGGGCTTCGGTCGTGTGTCACTGTTCCTGGTCGTGCAGGTGCCGATCATGCTCGCGCTCGCGCTCGTGGCGGCACTCGCCATCGACAGCGCGCGGCTGCACGCCTCGGGCTTCTTCCGCATCGTCATCTTCCTGCCCTACGCGGTGCCGGCGGTCGTCGCCGTGCTCATGTGGGGCTTCATCTACGGCGACAACTTCGGGCTTGCGGCCAATATCAACGACTGGCTCGGCTCGGTCGTGGTCACGCCGTTCGCCCGCGAGTGGATCCTCGTCTCGATCGGCAACATCGTGACCTGGGAGTTCGTCGGCTACAACATGCTCATCTTCTACTCGGCCCTGCGGGTCATCCCCACCGACCTCTACGAGGCCGCCGAACTCGACGGCGCCGGGCCCATGCGCGTCGTCACCGGCATCAAGCTGCCGGCACTTCGCGGCGCGATCGTCATCGCGACGATCTTCTCGATCATCGGCAGCTTCCAGCTCTTCAACGAGCCGAACATCCTGCGCACGCTCGCACCGAACATCATCACGACGTACTTCACACCGAACATGTACGCCTACAACCTCTCGTTCGCCGGCCAGCAGTACAACGCCTCGGCCACGGTCGCGATCGTGATGGGCGTGATCACCGCGGTCATCGCGTACGTCGTGCAATTGCGCGGCTCGCGGAAGGAGGAGCGATGAGCACCGTGGAACGCATGACTCCGGATGTCGCGGGGGCTGCCGGCGACAACGCCGCAGCCACTCGTGCCGCGGTGCTGCCCGCAGGTGTGCCGCGCCGCCGGCGCCGTCGCACGTCGGCACTGCAGCCGCGCAAGTCCGTTGCCTTCACGATCATGATGTCCATCTTCGTGATCTACAGCCTCGTACCGCTCGTGTGGCTCGTGATCAACGCGACCAAGACGCAGAGCGGGTTGTTCTCGAGCTTCGGGCTCTGGTTCGACGACGAGTTCGTGCTGTTCCAGAACATCTGGGAGACGCTGACCTATCGCGACGGCATCTTCGTGCGCTGGCTCGGCAACACGCTGCTCTACGTCGTGCTCGGTGCCGGCGGCGCGACCCTGCTCGCGACCCTCGCAGGATACGGGCTCGCGAAGTTCCGCTTCGCCGGCCGCCGTGCGGTGTTCGCGGTCGTGTTGGGCGCGATCGCCGTGCCCGGCACCGCGCTCGCCGTGCCGACCTTCCTCATGTTCAGTCAGCTCGGCCTCACGAACACGCCCTGGGCGATCATCGTGCCGTCGCTCATCAGCCCGTTCGGCCTGTACCTGATCTGGGTGTACGCGGTCGATTCCGTGCCCACCGAGATCCTCGAGGCGGCTCGCATGGACGGCGCGGGCGAGTTCCGCACGTTCTTCACCATCTCGATCCGGCTGCTCACCCCCGGCATCGTCACCGTGTTGCTGTTCACGGTCGTGGCGACCTGGAACAACTACTTCCTGCCGCTGATCATGCTGAGCGACCCCACGTGGTACCCGCTCACGGTCGGACTCAACCAGTGGAGTGCGCAGGCCAGCGGCGTCGGCGCGCAACCCATCTACAACCTGGTGATCACGGGCTCGCTCCTCACGATCATCCCCATCGTCGTCGCGTTCCTCGGGCTGCAGCGGTTCTGGCAGTCGGGACTCAGCGCCGGAAGCGTCAAGCAGTGACCGAGCGGCACCGCATGTCGAACCCCACCGACCGCTCACCGGGAGCGTCCTGCCCCCGAACACAGATGGCACAACGAAGTGAAGGGAAGCATCACATGACCACTGCCCGTACCGCCCTACGGCGGACCCTGACGGTCGCCGCGGCCGCCGCACTCGCGGTCGGTTCGCTCGCCGCGTGCTCCGCAGCCGGAAGCACCGAGAGTGGCACTGCCGACGACCTCGACGCCGCCCTCGAAGCCGGCGGCAAGCTCACCTACTGGAGCTGGACCCCGAGCGCCGAGGCTCAGGTCGCCGCGTTCGAGGAGGCCTACCCGAACGTCGACGTCGAGCTGGTGAACGCCGGCACGAACACCGAGGAGTACACGAAGCTCCAGAACGCGATCAAGGCCGGCTCGGGTGCGCCCGACGTCGTGCAGATCGAGTACTACGCCATCCCGCAGTTCGCGCTGTCCGACTCGCTCGTCGACCTCAGCGAGTTCGGCCTCGACCAGCTGGAAGCGCAGTACAGCGCCTCGACTTGGGGGGCCGTGAACGTCGACGGCAAGCTCGTCGGCCTGCCGCAGGACTCCGGCCCCATGGCCCTGTTCTACAACGCGGCGGTGTTCGAGGAGTTCGGCATCGCAGTGCCCGAGACCTGGGACGACTACGTGCAGGCAGGTCGCGACCTGCACGCCGCCGACCCGACGAAGTACATCACCTCCGACACCGGCGACGCCGGATTCACGACGAGCATGATCTGGCAGGCGGGCGGACGTCCATTCCAGATCGACGGCACCGACATCACGGTCGATCTCGCCGACGAGGGCACGCAGAAGTGGACGGGCGTGTGGAACCAGCTCGTCGAGGAGGACCTGCTCGCGACCACCCCCGGGTGGAGCGACGAGTGGTTCAAGGGTCTCGCCGACGGGTCGATCGCGTCGCTCGTGATCGGCGCGTGGATGCCCGGCGTGCTCGAGTCGAGCGTGGCCGATGCCGCGGGCGACTGGCGGGTGGCGCCGATGCCGACCTACGACGGCACCCCGGTGACCGCTGAGAACGGCGGCGGCGGGCAGTCCGTCACCAAGCAGTCGGAGAACCCGGCACTCGCCGCAGCGTTCCTGCGTTGGCTGAACAGCGACCCGGCGTCGATCGAGGTGTTCCTCGAGAGCGGCGGCTTCCCCTCGACGACCGCCGACCTCGAGGACCCCGAGTTCCTCGCGATCGAGTCGGAGTACTTCGGCGGCCAGAAGATCAACGAGGTGCTCACGCAGGCGTCGAAGGATGTCTCGGAGGGGTGGTCCTATCTGCCCTACCAGGTGTACGCGAACAGCATCTTCGGCGACACCGTCGGCCAGTCCTATGCCAACAAGAGCGACCTGAACGACGGGCTCGCCGAATGGCAGAACCAGCTCGTCGACTACGGCAACGAGCAGGGCTTCTCGGTCAACGAGTAGCCGACCACCGCCGCGAGGCCGGTCGGATGTCCCGGCCGGCCTCGCTCGGTGATCCCAGCTCCCGCATCCGCGGCATCCGTGTCAGCGACCGCCCGCACCATGAGGCACCGCCGCCCCGATCAGAACGGACCCCCCGTGACCGCCTCCATCCGCATCGATCCCGGTTCCACCATCGGACCGGTGCCTCGACGCCTCTTCGGCACGTTCGTCGAGCACATGGGCCGCTCGGTCTACGGCGGCATCCATGACCCGGCCGCGCCGACCGCGGACCAGCACGGATTCCGTGCCGACGTGCTGGAACTCGTCCGCGAACTCGGGGCGACGGCCGTTCGCTACCCGGGCGGCAACTTCGTCTCGGGCTACCGTTGGGAGGACGGCGTGGGTCCCGTCGAAGAGCGGCCGACCCGCCTCGAGCCCGCGTGGCGGGGCATCGAGCCCAACACGGTGGGCCTCCACGAGTTCGCGGAGTGGGCGGACGAAGCCGGCCTGGAGCTCGTCGAGGCCGTCAACCTCGGCACGCGCGGTCCTGCGGAGGCGGCTGAGCTGCTCGAGTACGCCAACCATCCGGGCGGCACGACGCGCAGCGACGAGCGGCGGTCGAATGGCGCCGACGCGCCCTTCGATATCCGCGTCTGGTGTCTCGGCAACGAGATGGACGGCCCCTGGCAGATCGGACACAAGACCGCAGACGAGTACGGTCGCCTCGCCGCCGAGACCGCTCGCCTCATGCGCTTCATCGACCCCCGCGTCGAGCTCGTCGCCGCGGGGAGTTCGAACGCCGAGATGCCGACGTTCGGCGTGTGGGAACGCACGGTGCTGCGCCACACCGCCGGCCTCGTCGACCACGTCTCGGTGCACGCCTATTACGAGGAGCAGAACGGCGACGTGGCGAGCTTCCTCGCCTCGGCGGTGCAACTCGACCGCTACCTCGACGACGTCGCTGCGATCGTCGACGAGGTCGCCCTCGAGACTGGCACCGCACCTGTGGGCATCAGTGTCGACGAGTGGAACGTGTGGAACCAGACACGTTGGAATGACGTCGACAAGCCGCGAGTGCTCGGCGGCGACTTCGCGATCCAGCCCGTGATCGAAGACGACTACACCGTCACCGACGCGGTGGTCGTCGGCTCGCTCCTCATCGCGTTGCTGCGGCACGCCGATCGTGTCACCATGGCGAACCTCGCCCAGCTCGTGAACGTGATCGCCCCGATCCGCTGCGAGCCCGACGGCCCGGCGTGGCGCCAGAGTACGTACTTCCCGTTCCAAGCGACCGCCCGCCACGCCCGTGGGGTTGTCGTGCGACCCGAGATCGCGGTCGGCAGGTACGCCACCGCGCGATATGGCGAGGTGCCCATCGTCGACGCCGTCGCCACGATGAGCGGCGACGCGGCATCCGTCTTCGTCGTGAACCGCTCGCTCGACGAGCCGGTGCCAGCGCGGATCGAGCTTCCAGGGCGCTGGCGCCTCATCGAGGCGGTCACGCTCGATGCGCCCGACGGCGCTGACCGTCACCTGACCAATCGCGCCGGCGATGAGCGGGTGCGGCTTCGCCCACTCGATGGAGTGCGGGTCGCGCAGGCGCAGGACGCCGTCGTCGAGGTCACCCTGCCCGAACTGTCCTGGACCATGATCCGACTCGCCCGAACGGAGGATGCCGCATGAGCCGCTTCGCCATCGGCACGACCGACTTCGAACTCGACGGGCGTCCGCACCGCATCCTCGCCGGGGCGCTGCACTACTTCCGCGTGCACCCCGACCTGTGGGCCGACCGCATCCGCAAGGCGCGCCTCATGGGTCTCAACGCGATCGAGACCTACGTCGCGTGGAATGCCCACGAGCCACGCCGCGGCGAATGGCGTGCCGACGGCGATCTCGACCTCGGTCGGTTCCTCGATCTCGTCGCGGCTGAGGGCATGCACGCGATCGTGCGTCCTGGCCCGTACATCTGCGCCGAATGGGACAACGGCGGCCTGCCCGCGTGGCTGTTCCGCGACCCCGACGTGGGTGTGCGCCGCTCCGAGCCTCACTATCTCGGCGCCGTGAGCGGGTATCTCCGTCACGTGTACGAGATCGTGGCTCCGCGGCAGATCGACGCCGGCGGGCCGGTCATCCTCGTGCAGATCGAAAACGAGTACGGCGCGTATGGCAGCGACAAGGCGTACCTCGCCGAACTCGTGCGGGTGACGCGGGAGTCCGGCATCTCCGTACCCCTGACGACGATCGACCAGCCCACGCCGCAGATGCTCGCTGACGGGAGTCTGCCCGGCGTGCATCTCACCGGGTCCTTCGGCTCGCGAACGCCCGAGCGCCTCGCGACCCTCCGAGCGTTCCAGCCCGCCGGGCCACTCATGTGCATGGAGTTCTGGTGCGGATGGTTCGACGACTGGGGCTCGCACCACCACACGACGGATGCCGAGGCCTCCGCCGCCGAGCTCGACGCATTGCTCGCAGCCGGCGGCTCCGTGAACATCTACATGTTCCACGGCGGCACCAACTTCGGACTCACGAACGGCGCCAACGACAAGGGGCGGTACGCGCCGATCACCACGACCTACGACTACGACGCGCCGCTCGACGAGTCGGGGCATCCGACGGCCAAGTACTGGGCGTTCCGTGAGGTGATCGCGAGACACGCAGACGTGCCCGATGAGGTTCCCGCTCCGAGACCGGTGGCTCCCACGCTCGTCGCTCCGCTCGAGCCCGGTCGCTCGCTGCTCGACGTGGCCCCCGAACTCGGTTCTGCGAGCGCGCACGAGTTCGTTCCCACGTTCGACGCCCTCGCCCACGACCGCGGGATCGTGGTGTTCTCCACCCGTCTCGAGCGCGGCGGCGTCGGCACGCTGACGGTCGGCGAGCAGGTGCGCGACCGGGCGTGGGTGCTGCTCGACGGCAAGCCGATCGGTGTACTCGCCCGTGACGCACACGAGCGTGCGATGGTGCTGCCTGACGCGCGCGGTGAGCTCACGATCGTGGTCGAGGACCAGGGTCGCGTGAACTACGGCACGCGCATCGGGGAGCACAAGGGGCTCATCGGCGGGGTGCGGCTCGACGATGTCGAACTGACCCAATGGACGGCGCGTCCGCTTGACCTCGAGCGGGTGCCCGAGGTCGACCTCGCGAACGGAGCCGACTTCGCGGCCGGGCCGCTGTTCGCGAGCGGCTCGTTCGAGCTCGACGAGCCCGCCGACCTGTACCTCGACACGCTCGCGTGGGGCAAGGGCCTCGCGTGGGTGAACGGGTTCCTGCTCGGTCGGTATTGGCGGCGTGGGCCGCAGCGCACGCTCCTCGTGCCCGGCCCGGTCACCTGCGCTGGCCGCAACGAGGTCGTCGTGCTCGAGTTCGAAGCCATCGCCGACCCGGTGGTGCGCCTGCTCGGCGCGCCGGAACTCGGCCACACCGAGATCTGACTCACGCGGTCGTGACGCCCGCCACGGCGTCGGCGAGCTCGGGCGGGCACGCCGCGGCCGCGGCATCCGCACCGCCGACGGCGGCGAGCCGATCGAGCGCGACGAGCGTGCTGAGGCGGTCGCCCTGCGACCAGCGCGTCTCGACGAGGCGGGTGAGGATCGCGATCTGCTTGGCGGTGTCGCCGGCGTCGACGGCAACTGCGAACGCCTCGTCGAGCAGTGCGATCCGCTCGAGCGGCGCCGCGCGCTCGGCCCGCAGCACGAGGCTGCGGGTGACGCACCGAAGGTCGCCGAGCCGGCGGAACCTGCCGACGAGTGCGTCGAGCTCGCCAGGCGAATCGGCACCCAGGGTGGCCTGCACGAGCTGGGCGTGCGCGAGTTCGTGCTCGTTGCCGATCGAGCGCGCGTAGTCGACGCACTCGGCAGCCCACTGTGCCGCGCGGTCGAGTTCGATGCCCGCCTCTGCGGCCGTGTGGGCCATCATGTACCGCGAGTTGTTGACGTGGATCGCATCGCCGGCGAGGGCGTAGCCGCGCATCGCCGCCTCGAACTCGATGATCGCGCTTCGCGCCCCCTCGACCGTCGAGTCGCGCAGCGCCAGGCCGCGCATCTGCCGCACGGCGGCGAGATCCCACTCCTGGTGTTGCGCGGCGGCGAGCCGAGCGGCCTCGTCGAGGTGCTCGAGCGCCGAGCCGTGGCGTTCGGCGTACGCGTCGGCCAGGCCGGCGAGGTGGTGTGCGTCGAGCCGGTCGTGGTCGTCGGCGGCGAGCGCGAGGGCGCGCTCGGCGAGTTCGCTCACGAGTGCGACATCCATGAATGCCAGTGCCGTGCCGATCGACAGCAGCTGCGACGGGGAGGCGGCGGCGAGGAACCCCTCATCGTGCGCCGCCATCGCGAGCGTGCGGATGCTGTCGGCGTCGGATCCGAACTGCTCGACCCCGATCGAGAGCGAGTTCGCAAGCGAGACCGCAGCCGGATGTCGCGCCGCGAGCGCCCAGCGCAGCGCGGCGTTGACCTCGGGGCACAACGTCTCGGACCGGTGCATGGCCTCGAGGCTGCTGTCGGTTCGGGCCGTCGAGACGAACACGAGCACGCTCTCGTCGAGGAACTCGGCATGTTGTCGCAGCACCTCGTGGATGATCTCGGGATCGGTGCGCGCGCGCACGAACTCGCGCGTGACGGCGAGCAGGCGGAAACGCCTCGGGTGTCCGCCCGCCGGCACGATCAGCGAGTGGTCGAGCAGGCGCAGCACGACCCCCTCGGCACCCGGATGCGTCACCGCCGCCGCGAGGTCGACGTCGAACGTGCGCGGCAGCGCGCCGAGCCGGCAGAGCACCTCGCGCTCCTCGTCGGTGAGCAGGTCCCACGTCCACTCGAACGCGGTCTCGAGGGTGCGGTGCCGGCCCTCGGGCACCGCGCGATCGAGGGTCGCGAAGTCGCGCTCGAGGCGCGAGGCGAGTTCGGCGAGCGAGAGGTGGCGGGCGACGGCCGCGGCGAGCTCGATCGCGAGCGGCAGCCCGTCGAGGCGCGCGCAGACCTCGGCGGCGAGTTCCAGTTCGGCCGGCGACGCGAGCGAGGTCGAGAGGCGCATCGGCGCAGCCTCGCTCCGCCCGGCGGTCGCGAGCCGGTCGAGGAACATCCTCACCGCGGGGGCGTCGCCGTCGGAGTCACCGCCGACGGCGAGCGGCGCGAGCGTGAACACCGCCTCTCCGGCGTCGCCGATCGGCGTGCGCGACGTGGTCAGCACCCGCAGCGCCGGTGTGGTGGCGTGTGCCCGGGCGATCGCCTCGCCGACCGCGACGCCGACCCGGTCGACGTTGTCGAGCACGAGCAGGTACGGGTGCGTGGCGAGCGCGAGCGACACCGACGACGCGACGTCGCTGCCGGGACCCGGCTCGAGGTCGAGCGCCCGGGCGATACGGGCGACGACGTCGCCGGGCTCGGCGTGCTCGAGTTCGACGACGACCGGCACGCGCTCGCCGATGCTCGCGAACTCGAGCGCGAGCCGGGTCTTGCCGACCCCGCCCGGGCCGACGACCGTCACCCAAGGGTGCTCGTCGAGCAGCGCACCGAGCGCGGCGAGGTCGGCGTCACGGCCGACGAACGCGTTGTGCGGGAGGCGAACGGATGCCGCGCGCTCGCGTCGCTCGCCGGCCGCGGCCATCAGCTCGGCCCGGCTCTCGGCGCCGAGCTTGCGTTTCAGGCTCGCGATGTGGCTCTCGACGGTGCGCACCGAGATGAACAACTCCGCCGCGATCTCGGGGTTGCTCAGTCGCCGCTCGACAGCGGCGAGGACCGCGCTCTCGCGAGGGGTCAGTGTGTCTTCACGGGTCGACACGGCGCTCAGTCTATGACGGCGCGGGCCGCGCCGCACCGGTGCGGCATCGCTCAGACACTCCTGAAGACAAGGACGCAGTTCGGTGTGGAAGCAGCGTCCTGGTCTTCAGGAGTCGCGAAGGGTGAGTGCCTCACGGGGTCGCGGGGCGCGGCGGGGTGAGCGAGCCGAGGCGGCGGGGGAGCAGGGCGCGGATGCCGCGGCGCGGGCGCGCGGCATCCGTCACCCCCTCGGCAGCCTCGGCGGTCTCTGCGGCGCGTTCGGCGATCACTCGCCTGCGCTCGAGGTCACGCAGCATCCGCTGCTCGGCGGCACGGTGCAGTTCGCCCGCGACGTAGTCTTCGCTGAGGTACATGATGGTCTCTCCTTCGGGGTGCCCCGAGGCTCACCGCTTTCGGGCGGTGAGCAGCAGGTACTCCCATTGCATCGGTTCGCCGTTCACGCCGAAGCCCTGCTCGGCCGCGAGGGCGACGAGGGCATCGTCGAGTGCGCGAACCTGGTCGGGGTCATCGGCGATCCGGTTGTAGACGGCGATGGTGGGGCCGTAGTGGGCCTTGAAGTAGTCGCGGAACGCCTCGGGCGTCGCGAGTGCGTCGATCGTGACGGTCTGGCGATTGGCCACGACGTCGTCGACGCGGTCGCCGAGCAGCTCGCGCACGTGATGCTCATCGCCCCAGAGCGGCGCCGGCTGCGCCCCTTCGGGCAGCGGCGCCGCGAACGGCTTCATCGTCTTGAACATGCGGCCGATGAACCCGTCGGGGGTCCAGCTGATCAGGCCGATGCGTCCGCCCCGCGCGGTGACGCGGACGAGTTCGTCGGCGGCCTGCTGGTGGTGCGGCGCGAACATCACGCCCACGCACGAGAGCACCGCGTCGAACGAGCGGTCGGCGAACGGCAGCGCTTCGGCATCGGCCTCGCGCCACTCGAGCTCCGCCCCGGCCTCGGTGGCGAGGCGCCGGCCGACGTCGAACAGCTCGGGCGTGAGGTCGCTCGCGACCACGGTCGCGCCATGCAGTGCGGCCGGAATGGCCACGTTCCCGCTGCCTGCCGCGATGTCGAGCACGCGCTCGCCGGGCTGCACCGCGGTCGCGGCGACGAGTCGCGGCCCCAGCCGCCAGATGAGCTCGCTCGCGAGTCGCGCGTAATCGCCCGAGGCCCACATCGCGCGGTGCTTCTGCTTGAGTGCGCGGTCGGCGTCGGACTGCGTGGCGGGAATCGTTTGGGTGTCGGACATCGGTGTGTCTCCTTGAGGTGTGAGAAGCAGCGTGAATCGGATGCTTCGTCGCCCAGAGTGCTCCCGCGTCGCGGTGGCGGCATCCGTGCAGCACACGGAGATCTCCTCAGGGTGCGCCCGGACGCGTGCCCCGCACCGGGCGGTCGTCCGCCACACCCGAGCATGTCGGGCTCGGTCGCGAACGGCGACACGGCGGCGCTCACGATCGGCGTGCGAGCCGCGCCGCCGAGCCGAACGCTACGCGTCGATGTCGATGCCCGTGACGGGCGCGCCCGCGCGGTCGTACGAGAGCAGGATCGCGCCCTTCGGGAACGCCCGGGGCGGCGCGGCGAGCGTGAACGCCGCAGGCACGCCGCGGGTGAAGAGGCTCTTGCCGGAGCCGAACGTGATCGGGTAGACGTACAGGTTCAGGCGATCGACGAGGTCGACCTCGAGCAGCGACTGCACGAGGTGACCGCTGCCGATCACGCGCGTCGTGCCGAACCGTGCCTTCAGCGGTGCGACCTCGGTCGCGACATCCGTCAGTACCGTCGTGCCCTGCCACGTCGGCTCGAACGCCGCGTGCGAGACCACGAACTTCGGCACCTCGTTGAGCTTGCGGGCGATCGGCATGTCGGCGGACTGCTTCGGCCAGTAGCCCGCGAAGATGTCGTAGGTCTTGCGGCCGAGCAGCAGCGCGTCGAAGTCGTCGAAGCCCGCGTCGAGTGCTTCGCCGGTCTCGTCGTCGAGGTAGGGCGCCTGCCAGCCGCCGAATTCGAAGCCGCCGTCGGTGTCTTCCTGCGCACCACCGGGCGCTTGGTAGACGCCGTCGAGGGTGACGAACAGATCGGCGATGATGCTGCCCATGGGGTGCTCCTTCGGTCGGGGTCAGGCGCCGATGGCCTGCTCGATCTCCTGCTCGGTCGCGGTGGCGTAGCGGGCGTCGACGAGGATCGGCAGGTGATCGGATGATCCCCGCGGAAGCGTCTCGACCCGTTCGATGTCGAAGCCGACCGAGGTCGCGAGGTCGAAGTGCCCGCGGAAGTACTTGTAGCGCGTGTAGGTGCGGCTGTCGCTCAGGGTGAGCTCGTAACCGGCCTCGCGCACCTTCTCGGCCAGGTTGTCTTTGAACACGGGGTAGTTGTAGTCGCCGACCATGAGGATCGGCAGCCCCGGTCCGAGGCGCGCCAGCTCATTGAGGGCCGCATGTATCTGGTGGCGGCGCAACGAGTTCAACGCCGTGAGCGGGGCGGCGTGGAACGAGGCGACGACGAACTCGCGATCGGCCGCGAGGTCGCGCAGGCGCACGCCGACGAGGCGCTCGTGGGCCGGGCGCAGCAGGTGGTCGTGCAGCGACTTCTTGAGGGCGAAGCTCTGCACCACCTCGAACTCGTAGCGGTCGGGCCGGAAGTACACGGCGAGCCCGAGCCGATTGCCCGTGGTGGAGTGCGCCAGCTGCAGCCGGCCGACGTGCTCGGCGAGCCCGGTGGTCTCGACCTCTTGCAGGCAGAGGACATCGGGGGAGTACCGCTCGTCGAGCGCAGCGAGCTCATCGATCGCGCGGTGCTTGCGCAGGTTGTAGCTGACGACCTTCATCGGCTCCAGCCTACGCAGGCCCGAGCCTGATGTGGTCGGCTTGACAGGGTGCTCTCGGGTTCAATTCGAGCGCCGAACCTTCGACCCGGTGCCGCCCCGGCCGAGTGCCCAGATCGCCAGTTCGACCCGGTTGCGGGCGCCGATCTTGGTCATGATGCTCGCGACGTGCGTCTTCACCGTGCTGAGCGAGATGTGCAGTTCGGCGGCGATCTCGCCGTTGCCGAGCCCCCGCGCCACCTCGGCGAGCACCTCCTGCTCGCGTTCGGTGAGCGGTTCTGCAGGACTCGCTGCCGGCGCTGCCTGCGCCGACCCCGCGAAGGTCTCGAGCAGGCGCACCGTGATGCTCGGGGCGATGAGCGCGTCGCCGCGCGCGGCCGCGTGCACCGCCTCGGCGAGCATCGCCGGGCCCGCGTCCTTCAGCAGGAATCCGCGCGCACCGGCGCGCAGCGCCGCGTAGACGTATTCGTCGAGGTCGAACGTCGTGATCACGACCACGGGGATCGGATCGGCGACCTCCGGCCCGGCGAGCTCGCGCGTGGCCTCGATGCCGTCGAGCACGGGCATGCGGATGTCGAGCAGGCAGACGTCGGGCCGCAACCGGTGGGCGAGGGCGACCGCCTCGGCTCCGTCGGCGGCCTCGCCGACCACCTCGATGTCGGGCTGCGCGTTCAGGATCATGCGCAGGCCCGCGCGCACGAGCTCCTGGTCGTCGGCGACGACCACGCGCACGGTCACGTCGACCACCCGGTGCGCGGGATGACGGCCGAGACCGACCAGCCGCCGCCCGCGGCCGGGCCGGCCCGGAAGGAGCCGCCGAGCAGCGTCGCGCGTTCACGCATGCCGGTGATGCCGAAGCCCGGCGTCGCGGACGCCGCGGGCTCGCCGTCATCGTGCACGTCGAGGGTGATGCCGGTGTCGTCGACCTCGAGGCGCACGTCGACCCGGGTGGCGTTGCGCGCGTGCCGTCGCGCGTTCGTCACGCCCTCCTGCGCGAGGCGGTAGACCGCCGCGGCGATGGTCGGCGGCACGGCCTCGACGTCGCCCCTGAGCTGCACGTCGACGATGGGAGCGCCCGGCTGCTCGGCTCGAGCGAGCGCGCGCAGGTCGGCGATGCCCGGGCCCGGCGTGCGTTCCGCGGCGGCGTCGTTGCGCAGCACGCGCACGATCGAGCGCATCTCGGCGAGCGTGCGTGAGGCCTCGGTCTCGATCGTGCGCAGGGCGGCGGCGGCGGCATCGGGGTTCGTCGCCGCGACGGCGGTTCCCGCCTGCGCCTGGATCGCGATCGCCGAGACGTGATGCGCCACGGTGTCGTGCAGGTCGCGCGCGAGCTGCTCGCGCTCGACGAGCTTCGCCCGATCGAGCTCGCGGGCACGCGCGCCCGCGCGCCAGCGGAACGCCACCCCCAGGGCGACGGTCGCGACGAGCACGCCCAGCCCGCCGATGGCATCGCCGAGCGACGTCGATCCGAGCATGAACGACACCGCCGACGACCCCACCAGGATCGCCGCGCCGCCGAGCCATGCGCGACCATCGCCCCAGCGGAACGTCGCGTACACGAGGATCAGGAAGTACGCGGTCGTGATGAACGGCGGATCGCCCGCGGTCGCGGCGGAGCACACCCAGCCGACGGCGAACGCGATCGCGAGCATCGCGAGCGGGCGCGTGCGCCGCCACAGCAGCGTCGGCACGAGCCCGATCAGCACGGCCGCCCAGAGCCATCGCCACGGGACATCCGTTCGCACCGTCGCTTCAAACAGCGCCACCAGTGGAATCGCCGCGACCAGCACCCAGTCGCGCCAGATCCGCCGCGGTGGTGGCGGCGACGCCGCCGGCGCATCCCACAGCGAGCGGAGCAGGCGCGTCATGCCCTCATGATAGAGCGGCATTCGCAGCACCGGATCGGGCCGAGGGACGCGCCGGGCGGCGCGATCGTGCCGCCCGGCGGCGGATCACGACCTCGGCGACGGCGAGGTTGATCACCCAGCCCGCACCCATGAGCACGGCATGCATCGTCTCGTCGGGCGTTCCGAACACGAGGGTCCACGGCAGGAAGGTGAACACCTGGGTTCCGGCGCCGAGGCCGATCGCGTACGCGCGTGTCATCCACGCGCTGTGCGTGGCCACATCGCCTCGGCGGATCGCGATGAAGGCGAACACGATGGCCGCCGCCATCACGGTGCCGAACACGAGCCGCATCACGAAGAGCGCGACGCCGCCTCCCGCAGGCATGTCGTAGAACAGCGTCATCCACAGCGCCGAGAGCGCCGAGAGCAGCCCCGCTGGGGCGGCGATGCGTCCCGCGTACCGGTGCCAGCGACGCCGACGCAGCGACGGCGCGAACTGCAGCGCCCCGAGCACGAGGAACACGCTCGAAGCCACGATGTGCACGACGACGGGGACCGGCGAGTCGAAGAACCGCGCGTTGGCGGCGGTCACCTCGCCGCCGCTCGTCAGCTCGGTCAGGCGGAACGCGCCCGCGGCGATCGGCACGAGGCTGAGCAGGATGAGTCCGGTCGGAGCGGGCCATTGCGCGCGCGGCTTCGAGACGCGGCGGTTCGGCACCCCGCCGATGGGTGCCGACACGCGGGCGGCGGATGATTCGGTCATGTCTCGATGCTCGCGACTCGCACCGTGCGCGACATCGGCCGCCCGGCTCGAACCTCCTCGTACTTTCGGCCGAGTCCGCGCCGCATGACACGACCGGGTCACGGTTCGGCGGGTTGCGGACCTCGGCGCTCACCGCGGACGTAGACTGCGGAAATGGAGGCCCCGGCCAGCACCACCCTGGTCGTCGTCGGAGACGAGGCGACGAATGCCATCCATGCGCTCGAGCGGTTCGCCAACGTGCAGGCCGCATCGCTGCACGACGCGACCGACGCCGAGGTCGCACGCTGGTCGGCCACCGCCGCCGCGCCCTACGTCGTGCACGACCACGATCCGCTCGCGCACGTCGCGGCCGCGTGGGTCGAGTTCTTCGACGACCAGTCGACGTACGGCGTGCTCGAACTCGAGATCGAGCGTGCGCTCGACGCCGCCGTGCGGCACGACTTCAGCGTGCCCGACTACTACGTCGTGATCCACCCCGAGTCGCTGCCCGTCACCTGGAAGCACTGGTGGCTCGGGGTGCTCTCGAGCGCGTCGCCGAGCCGGGTCATCCCGTGGCCCGCGGCCGACGACTCGCTCGCCGGGCTCTTGCGGCACCTGCCGACCGCGCGTGCCTGGCCCGAAGTCGACGCATGGCTGCCGAAGGTCAGGGGTGCGATTCCCGACCGAGTCGGGCTGCCAGGCGCGGGCTGAGCGGGCATCCGCGTCGCCGTCGATGTCGGTGTCCGCGTCGCCGTCGGCGTCGGCGTCGGCGTCAGGCGGATGTCCGGGCCGCGCGGGGTTGCTCCGCGTACGCCTTCAAGGCCGCCAGCATCCGTTCGCTCTCGCGGGTGTAGCGCCCGACGACGAACGAGCGCAGGAGCGCGAGTCGCCGCGGCAGGCCCAGATCGACCGTGCGTGTGACGCGCACCCCGCCGGCGGTCGGGGCGAACGACATGCTCACGGTGCTTTCGATCCTGCCGAGACTGCGGGGACGGAGGGCCATCGGCTGCCGGAAGGCGACCACGTCGGGCCGGGCGAGGGCGATCACGAGGCCGTGCCGCACGCCGGTGCGGCTGTGCTCGACGTAGGTGGTGCCGACCGCGACGGGCGGCGGCGAGATCTCGCTCGTGCCCTCGTAGTCGCCGGCGGACGGCAGCCAGCGGCCGTAGTGGTGCAGGTCGCAGACGAGGTCGAACACGTCCTCTGGCGAGGCCGCGATGTCGACGTGGCGTTCGATCGTCGTCATGGCTCAAGCCTCCCACCGTCGGCGGCGCGAGCATACCGTTCAGACAGGGTCCGCAGCAGCGGAACGAGTTCCGGCGGTGACTCGACCGTGAAGTCCATGTTGAGCATTCCGATGTACGCGGCGATCGTGTCGAGGCTGTCGGCGCCGGTCACGAGCACCGACGTGCGCTCGTCGACCGATTCGACGACCCCGACCGCCGGGTTGATGCGATCGAGTACGGCGGGGGCGGCGGCGTCGATGCGCAGGCGCGCATGGACGTTCCACCCGCTCGCGGCGATGGAGCGCATCGCGAAGGCGGTGTAGTCGCCGCCCGGCAGCGGGGTCGGCGCGAAGCGGCGGCGAGTCGGCATGCGGGGTTCGACCCAGTCGGCGCGCACCGTGACCCACTCGCCCGAGTCGGGCTCGCGCGCGACGAGGTACCAGCGCCGTGACCATGCGAGCAGTCGATAGGGCTCGACGAGGCGCGGCGTGCCCCGGTCGACGAAGCGGAACCACTCGACGTCGCGGATGGCCGAGGCGATCGCGGCGAGCACGGCAGGGTCGACCTCGGGGTCGGGGGCATCGGTGCCCGTGTTCTCGGGGGCGTGGTCGACGACCTCGCCGATCGCGGCGACCATCGGTCGCAGTCGCGACGGAAGCACCTGCTCGAGCTTCGCGAGGGCACGGGCGCTCGATTCCTCGATGCCCGCGATGCCGGTTGCGGCGCGGAGCCCGATCGCCACGGCGACCGCCTCCTCGTCGTCGAGCAGGAGCGGCGGGAGCTTGCCGCCCGCCCCCAACCGGTAGCCGCCGGCGGAACCGCGCGTGGCGTCGACCGGGTAGTCGAGCTGGCGCAGGCGGTCGACGTCGTTGCGGATCGTGCGGGTCGTGACCCCCAGTCGCTCGGCCAGCTCGGTGCCGGTCCAATCGGGCCGCGACTGGAGCAGGGAGAGGAGCGCGAGCAGCCTCGCGGCGGTATCGGACATGGACCGATTCTCCTCGTCAATTAGGAAGTGATCATGCCTGATTGCACCGTACCGTCGGAGACATGACGAACACCATCGCAACCACCGACATCCGCCCCTTCCGCGTCGAGGTCGCCCGAGCCGAGCTCGACGACCTCATGGAGCGGCTGGCCCGCACCCGGCTGCCCCAGCCAGCGCCCGGCGACGACTGGTCGTACGGCACCCCGAACGCCTACCTCCGCGACGCGGTCGAGCAGTGGCGCACGACGTACGACTGGCGGGCCGAGGAGGCCCGCATCAACGCGTTCCCGCACTTCATCACCGAGATCGACGGGCAGCCGATCCACTTCATCCACGTGCGCTCGCCCCACCCCGACGCCACGCCGCTGATCCTCGCGCACACCTACCCCGGGTCATCCGTCGACTACCTCGACATGATCGGCCCGCTCACCGACCCGGTCGCCTACGGCGGCCGGGCTGAAGACGCCTTCGATGTCGTCGTGCCGGATGCCCCGGGCTACGGCTTCTCGAACCCGGTCACCGACGCGGGGTGGACGATGGACCGGGTCGCTCGCGCCTACGACGAGCTCATGCACCGTCTCGGGTACTCGGAGTACGGCATCCACGGCTCCGACAACGGCGCGCTCGTCGCCCGCGAGCTCGGACTGCAGCGCCCCGAGGGCTTCCTCGGTCTGCACGTGCTGCAGCTGTTCTCGTTCCCGTCGGGCGACCCGAGCGAGTTCGAGCGCCTCGAGCCGCAGGACTACGCGGGGCTCGAGCACATGCAGTGGTTCCAGTCGGTCGGCGGCTACAACACGATGAACGCCTCCCGGCCGCAGACCGTGGCGGTCGGCCTCAGCGACTCGCCGGTCGCCCTGCTCGCCTACAGCGAGCTGTTCAACTCGTTCGGCAACGGCACCGCGCTCGTGCCGCTCGAGCGGATCCTCACCGAGGTCACGGTGAACTGGTTCGCGAACGCGGCGGCCGGCATGAGCCGCAGCTACCTCGAGAACGCCCGCGTCGAGGCCGAGCCGCAGGTGAACGCCTCGCCCACCGGGGTCGCGGTCTTCAAGGACGACTTCCAGACCATCCGGGTCTTCGCCGAGCGCGACAACTCGAACATCGTGCACTGGAACCGCTTCGATGAGGGCGGACACTACGCCGCGCTCGAGGTGCCCGACGCCGTGGTGGGCGACATCCGCGCGTTCTTCGCCGGACTGCGCGGCTGATCGCCGCCGGGCGAAACGCGAACGGATGCCGCGAGCGACAGCTCGCGGCATCCGTTCGAGCCTGCGCAGCAGTGCGCAGGGCGCCTGCTACTTGCGGTGCGTGGCGTCGCTCACGTCGTTGCCGACGCGGCCCGCGACCTTCGCCTTCTTGTCGGCTCGCTTCTCCTTGAGCGTCTTCGAGGCTGCGGTCTTGCTGGACGACTTCTTCGGTGACTTGTCTGACACGGGTGACGTCCTCTGATCGAGAGCCTGGGCGGCCCTGTGCCGCAACCCTAGTGCCGGTCGCTGTGAATCATCAGTCGTCGAAGGCGACCGCCCGCACCGGCGCGCCGTCGTCGCCGAGCCGCAGCGGGAAGATCCCGACGCTCGCGCGTGCAGGCAGCCCGTCGAGGCCGGTGAGGTTCTCGACGATGAGGCCGTCGCCGCCGAGCACCACGGCGTGCACCGAGAACTCCGTCGTTCCCTCGGCCGCGGTCGGGTCGGGGCTCAGCGTGTCGACGCCGAGCACTCGCATGCCGCGGCGCATGAGCTCGCGCGCGGCCTCGGCCTCGAGGGCCGGATGCCGCAAGGCCCGGGAGGTGCCGAAGTGCTTCGCCCAGCCCGTGTCGATCACGACGATCTGCGGCACCCGCTCGGGCAGCGGTCCCTCGGCCTCGAGCTCGACGAGCCCGTAGCGAGCTCCGTCGCCGAGTCCCACGACGTGCAGCACGAGGGCCTCGCCGACGAGTTCGTCGAGTGACACCTGCTGCATCGTGCGACCGCCCGCCACGGTGTGCGCGGGCGCGTCGACGTGGGTGCCGGTGTGCGAACCGAGCTCGAGCCGCGTCACTGCCGCGCCGTCGCGCTCGAACTCGAGCGCAGATTCGATGTGCACCGCTGGGTCGCCCGGGTACACCTGCATGCCGTCGGCGATCGGATGACTGAGGTCACGCATTCGGAGCGGGCTCCGCTGCGACATCCGTGAGGTGTCGGCTCTCGAGCTGCAGGTGCTTCGATCGTTCGCGCCACGCGAGCAGCAGGTAGAGCGCGAACGTGAGCGCGAAGGCGGGGATCGTGGCGCCGATGGGCGTCGGCCACACGTAGGTCCAGACGTAGACCGCGACCGCGCCGGCGGCCCACGACCCGATCGCCGCCCAGTTCACGCCGGCCAGGTACCAGTAGCGGCCGCCCCGCGCGCTCAGGATCTCGGGCGTGTACGCGCCGCGCTTGATGATGTAGTAGTCGGCGATCATGATCGCGAACACCGGCGCGAACAGTGCACCGATGAGCACCAGGAACGTCGTGAACTGGTTCAGCAGCCCGAAGAAGGTCGCGCCGATGATCGAGATCAGGCCGAGGATCAGCGCGGTCGGCAGGAACTTCACGCGCGTGCCGGGGATCGCGTTCACCACCGACGTGACCATGCCGTACACCACCATCGTGTTCGTCGCCATCACCGAGATGAAGATCACGACCGCGAGCGGCCAGCCGAAGGGTTCGACGATCGTCACCGGGTCGAACGGGATCGCCTCGCCGCCCGAGAGCACGACGTACGAGATCGCGGTCGCGCCGAGCGACATCGAGATGATCGTCGAGAGGCTGTAGCCCACGCCCGAGCCGATGATGCCGGCCCGGCTCGACTTCGCGAATCGATTGAAGTCGGCCGAGAGCACCGTCCACGAGATCGCGGTGGCGATGACCACGTCGAGCACGAGGATCGGCGTGTAGCCGATGGACTCGTCGACCGGGATCGCCTGGAACTCGGCCGGCGTGAACGTCGTGAACGCGGTGATGAAGATGACCGCCATGATCGCGAGCATGACCGCGGCGAGCCACGGCTCGATGCGCGCGATGCCCTCGTGGCCGAAGATCGCGAGGATCACGACGATCGTCTGGCAGACCACCGCCCACAACACGGGCATCGAGACCCCGGTGACGGAGGCGACGAGGAAGTCGAGCGCGATGCCGGCGAGCATCGCCTGCACCCAGCTCCAGCCCATGAGGATGATCACGTTCGCCGAGACCGGCAGGAGGCTGCCGCGGGTGCCGAAGGGCCCGCGGGTGAGCGCCATCGTCGGCAGGCCCGTGCGCGTGCCGATGTTGCCGATCGACACGAGCACGAGCGCGCCGACGAGCGTGCCGACGATGATCAGCAGGATGGCGAGTCCGTAGTCGACGCCTGGCACGAACAGCGTGCCGGTGAGCAGCGTGGTGACCACGAGGTTCGCCGCGAGCCAGATCATGCCGATCCGCAGCAGTGAGAGTTCGCCGGCGACAGGTCCGGCGTCGTCGGAGTTGCGTTCGAGACGTTGTTCGAGGCGGGTGTAGAGCGACATTGCTGTTCTCCTCGGTGGGATGCGGGCGGTCAGGCCGCGTCGGCGGCGGGCATGGGGGAGAGGTGTTCGTGCACGGCTACGAGGGCGTCGGCATCGGCGCGGAACACGATGGTCTCGCGCTCGCGGTAGGACTCGCCGC
This sequence comes from Agromyces humatus, assembly GCF_021228295.1. Lineage (GTDB taxonomy): Bacteria > Actinomycetota > Actinomycetes > Actinomycetales > Microbacteriaceae > Agromyces > Agromyces humatus. Next base: position 122,685 of record NZ_JAJQPD010000005.1, on the reverse strand, counting down.
CGTCGGGAGTCTCGACGGTGGTGTCGACGGAATGCGTGAAGACGGCACCGCCGGGGTAGGCCTGCACGTGCCGGTCGGACGACGTGCACGAGACGACGCGCCAACCACCCTCGACCCATTCGGCCCAGAGCCGCTCATATGCGGCGCGGTCGTCGAGGCGCGAGGGCTCGGAGTGGAACACGAACGAGGCGTCGGGGTCGAACGCCGCGAAGTAGCGGTCGCGGTCGGTCGCGGCGAAGGCGTCGACGATGGCGGATGCCGCCGCCTCGACCTCGTCGCGGGAGGGGATTTCGGGTGATGACATCTCGTGGCTCCTTCGCCGTGGATGGGGGATCGGGTGAGCGGGTTCGGGTGGGCGGGTTCGGGCTCGGGGCGCTCAGTCGCGCGGCGCCATCGCGCTGATGAGCTCGTAGGCGACGTGGCTCGCGGCGACGGCGGTGACCTGCGCGTGGTCGTAGGCGGGTGCGACCTCGACGATGTCGGCGCCGACGATGCGCAGGTCGGCGAGGGCGCGCAGGATGCGCAGCAACTCGCGGCTCGTGAGCCCGCCGGCCTCGGGGGTGCCGGTGCCGGGCGCGTGCGACGGGTCGAGCACGTCGATGTCGATCGAGATGTACAGCGGCGCGTCGCCGATGCGCGCCCGTACTCGCTCGATCGCGGCCGGCAGGCCGTGCTCCTCGATGAACTCGCTCGTGACGATCGAGAAGCCGAGCCGCTCATCGTCGTCGAGGTCGCTCTTCGCGTAGAGCGGGCCGCGGATGCCGACGTGCACGCTGGCCGTGAGGTCGATGAGACCCTCTTCGGACGCCCGGCGGAACGGCGTGCCGTGCGTGACCGGCGCGCTGAAGTAGGTGTCCCACGTGTCGAGGTGCGCGTCGAAGTGCAGCACCGCGACCGGACCGTGCGTGCGGTGCACGGCGCGCAGGAGCGGAAGGGCGATCGTGTGGTCGCCGCCGATGACGACGAGCCGGTCGGCCTGCTCGCCGAGCGCGAGGGCACCCTCCTCTATCTGGCGCACCGCCTCGGCGATGTCGAACGGGTTCGCGACGAGGTCGCCCGCGTCGGCCACCTGCTGCGCGCCGAAGGGGAACACGTTCTGCGCGGGGTTGTACGGGCGGAGCAGCCGCGATGCCTCGCGGACATGCGCGGGACCGAACCGGGCGCCCGGCCGATAGCTCACACCGCTGTCGAACGGGACGCCGACGATCGCGATGTCGGCGTGCGCGACCTCGTCGAGTCGTGGGAGCCGGGCGAACGTGGCGATGCCGGCGAAGCGCGGAACGACGCTCGCATCGACGGGGCCGCGGATGTCGGGACGTCGGCGGCCGGCTTCATCGCGAGCATCGGGCGAGTTCGGAGTAGGTTGCATATTACGAAACTTTCAGTACTGTTGAGACAACTCGCAGTCACTGTATGCCTGCTCGCCCACGCGCGTCAAGGGAGGACCCGCCATGCGTCCCATCCATCCGTCGGCGGACGCCGCAGCCACCCCCATCGGCGCGAAGCTGCGCAGCACGCGCATCGCGCAGGGGCTCACGCTCGCGCAGGTCGCCGAATCGACCGGGCTGAGCAAGGGCTTCCTCAGCCGGGTCGAGCGCGACGAGACCTCCCCGAGCGTCGCCACGCTCGTGCAGCTCTGCCAAGTGCTCTCACTCCCCGTCGGAGCCCTCTTCGCCGAGCCCGAGATCCAGCGCATCACCCCGGCGGAGGCACCCCACATCAACCTCGGCGGCGTCGGCGTCACCGAACTGCTCATGTCTCCGCGCGGCGAGGAGCGCGTGCAACTGCTGCGCTCGTCGCTCGAGCCGGGCGCGCACGGCGGCCATGACCTCTACACCGTCAACTGCGATATCGAAGTGCTCCATGTGATCTCCGGAGCCGTGACCGTGCGATTCGCCGATCGCTCGGTGCGGCTCGATGCCGGTGACGCGCTCACCTTCCCCGGTCGTGAGCCGCACACCTGGCAGGCCGAGGGCGAATCGGGCGCGGAGCTCTGCTGGGTGCTCTCGCCGGCGCCATGGAGCGGGTCGGCATAGCCGCGATGGACGTCAGGGCTCCGAGTTGCAGCACCGGGCGAGGCCACCGCGGGGTACCTGTCGTCCGTCTCGAACTGGGTCACCGCAACGCGACGTCCCGCGTGCGCCAGAACACCACGACCACGAACACGAGCACGGCGAGCGCGGCCGTGATGCCGGCGAGCAGTAGCCAGTCGCCCGGCTCGGTGCCCGACGCGAACGAGACGCCGACGACGACGGTCGAGCCGATGCATCCGAGCGATCGTGCCGTCTGGAAGAGCCCCGCGGCCTCGCCGACCCGGTCGGGCGGCGCCGCGACGTAGAGCGACTGGGTGATGGCGATGAGCACGACGACGTATGGGATTCCGATCGCCGCCGTGACCAGCAGCACCACCCATGGCGCCGTCGATCCAGCGAGCGCGATCAGCCCGAGCGTCGCGACGGCGAGGCCGGCCGAACCGATCACGAGCGCGGTGCGCAAGCCCCGACGATCGATGAGCCGCTCGACGACGGGGGTCATGAAGATGTTGAACGCGGCGAGCGGCACGAGCAGCGCGCCGACGGCCGCGGTGCTGAAGCCGGCGTGATCCTCGAGGTACTGCGGGATGCCGAAGAGTGCGCTGTACAGCACGAGGTTCGCGAGGATGAAGGTGACGTACACGCGGACGAGCGGCACGTTCGCCGCGAGCAGGCGCAGGTCGATGAACGGCGTCGCACAGCGCAACTCGCGCCACACGAACAGCCCCGCAGTGAGGATCGCGGCCGCGAGGAGCAGCCAGTTCGGGTCACTGGTCACCTCGAGCAGGAACATGAGCAGGGCGATGATCGTGATGCTGAAGGCGAGGATTCCCGGGACGTCCGACTCCGCGAGGGTCGATCGCAGCGGCACATGGTCGCGAGGCGCGTCGCGCGGGGCGAGTATCGAGGTGCCGACGATCGCGATCATGGCGAGTGGCACGTTGATCCAGAAGATGGCCTCCCAGCCGACGAGCACGAGGAGTAGGCCGCCGACGACGGGGCCGATGGCAGCCGTGCTCGTGTCGATGAGCTGGATGCGGCCGATCATCTTCGGCGCGCTCCCGCCCGTACCCGCCGAGATCGACCGGAGCATCGCCGCCGCCGAGGGGAACGTCGTCGCCGTGCCGACCGCGAGGATCACGCGCGCCGCGCACAGCCACTCGAGCGAGGGGCTGAACGGCCCGAGCAGGCCGGCGAGGATGACGATGCACATGCCGGTCGTGAACACGCGGCGTGGCCCGTAACGGTCGGCGAGAAGACCCATGAGCGGCTGGAGCACCGCCGACGTCAGGTAGAACGCCGAGATCACCCAGGTCACCGTGGCCACGTCGACCGCGAACTCGCGCCGGAGCGTGCTGAGCGAGACGGCGATCATCCCCGAATTCAGTGCGCTCAGCGCGGTGCCGCTGCAGAGCGCCGCGATCGTCCAAGACGATCGTGAGGAGCGCGCCGTGCGCGGAACGGCAGCCCCATCCTGGTCGGCCATCGGATCAGGTCGGGGGCAGCGCCGTCGCCCGGATGGTCAGCACGACGAATTCCGCCGGCTTCATCGGCGCGAAACCGACGCGCACGACCAGGTCACCGGTCGCCCGCTCGTGCTGGGTCATCGTGTCGCGATCGCACGTGACGAAGTACGCATCGCGATCCGTGCGACCCTGGAACGCGCCCTTCCGGAACAATTCGTGCAAGAAGGTGCCGACGAGCTCGCGCACCGATTGCCACAGCGGTTCGTCGTTCGGCTCGGACCGCGTCCACTGCAGGCCGCGTTCGATGCTCTCCTCGAGGAGGAGCGCGGTGCGGCGAACCGGCACGTACTTCCACTCGCTTGCGGCGACGTCGGCGCCGGCGAGGGTGCGGGCGCCCCACACGATCGGCCGTCGCCGCCCGGGGAACATTCGCAGTGTGCTGACGCCGGCGCTGTTGAGGGCGTGCGCGTCGTCCCGGTCGAGGTCGAACTCGAGGCCGTCAGCACCGAGGATCTCGGCGTCGAGGCCGGCGGGCGCGTCCCAGGCCCCCTCAGCGGCGTCGGTGCGCGCGATCACGCCGGCGACCGCGCCGGCCGGCGAGAACAACCCCGCGGCGGCCTGCGCCGGGTCCGACCGGTGCAACCGCGGCAGGTAGAGCGCCGCGTTGGGGCTCGTGGTGCCGACCGCGGCCTCGAGGCCTCCGGCGAGCGCCGCCTCGATCGCCGGGACATCGGTCCACCCGGGCGGAGGATCGACGAGCAGCATCGCACGCCGACGCTCGCAGAACGCGGCCGCCTCGGCCACGATCTCGCGGGCATCCTCGCTGCCGGCGGACTCCGCCGGCAGCACCACCAGGTTGACGAGGTCCACCGCGTCGAGTGCAGCGAGGCCGGCGCGAACCGAGGCGCTTCCCGCGTCTTCGACGGCGACCGCCACCGCGGTCGCACCACCGTTCTCGAAGAAGCTCCGCAGGGCGTCACCCAGGGGGCGGGCGTGAATGCCTTCCCAGAGCGCGTCCTCGTCGGTCCCCCATCCGTCGAACGTGGTCGGCGTCTCGATGTCGAGCGGGCCGCCCGGGGCGAGTCCGATGAACGCGCTGACCGTCGTGCCGGGTGTCTCGATCGGTCGATTCATCTGCCCCACCTCCTCATGAGCGCGTGTGCCTCCCGACCCTCGGTGCGAGCCTCCTCCCGCAGGACGCCCGCGTCAAGGCAGTGGCGGCTCGGTGGGCGCAGCCTGCAGGGGAGCGACGGCGGCCGCGTCGAGCACACCGCGGGCGAGCATCGTCGAGCCCGCGACCGCGGCCGGCATCGTGACGATCGCGCCGAGCGGCACCAGGAAGCAGAGCTGGGTGGCGACGCCGAACCCGAGCAGCTGCGCACGGCTGCCGCGCAGGAGCACGGCGCGGTCGGCGGCGGAGATGCCGCGGGCGTCGAACGCCCGAGAGGAGAGCTCGCGGGCGAGCAGCCAGCCCGATGCGACCACGCCGAGCACGGGCGCGGCGACCCCGCCGACGAGCGGGATGAAGCCGACGAGCGCGACCACGAGCGCGGCGACGATGCCGAGGGCGACGAGCCCCGCGGCATCCGCGACGCCCCTCCAGAACCCGGCACCCTGCTCGGGCACCTCGCCGCCGAGGTCGAGTTCGACCGCGCGCCAGATGCGCTCGTAGAACGGATCGCCGACCGCGAGGGTGAGCGCCGTGAAGGTGATGGCCGCGAGCACGACCGCGCCGGTGAAGGTGACGAACGCGATCCCGTAGCGCAGCGCGTTCGCCCAGAACTCGTCCCAGCCGTCGGCGAAGGGGGTCGCCCACGCGACGAGTCCGGGCAGGTTGATGCCGAGGGCGATGAGCGCCGAGACGATGACCACGAACACGATCGCGGCGGGCACGATCCCGAGCGCCATGACTCCGGGACGACGGCGCCAGAAGCCGAAGCCGCGAGCGAGCAGCGCCACCCCCGATGCGAACCGCCTGATCACGGCAACAGCCTAAGCCCCGCTCGACGACGAGACGCTGAGCGGAGGCGCCCCTCAGAACGTGCCGTCGGAGTGCGGCATCTGCTCGGGGATCGGGGCGATGACGTCGCAGCACGGAGCATCCGTTCATCTTGCGTGCCTAGGCTGGGAGATATGGTGCTCGCCCTCATCCGTCACGGTCAGACCGACTGGAACCTCGCCGCCCGCATGCAGGGCCGCACCGACATCCCGCTCAACGACACCGGTCGTGCGCAGGCGCGCGCCGCGGCATCCGCGTTCGCCGCCGAACCGTGGCACGCGGTCGTGAGCTCGCCGCTCGGCCGCGCGCGAGAGACCGCCGCGATCCTGGCCGATCACCTCGACCTGCCGCTCGGCGCGGCGTACGACGAGCTCGTCGAGCAGGAGTTCGGCGAGGCCGAGGGAACGCTCGTCGCCGACCTCGACACCCGCTGGCCCCACCGCGACTTCGCCGGCAAGGAGCCCGACCACCAGGTCGGCGAGCGCGGCTTGCGCGGCCTCGAGCGCGTCGCCCGCGACCACGACGGCACGCGCGTGCTCGTCGTCGCGCACGGCACGCTCATCCGCTACACGCTCGCGGCGATCACCGGGCACGACGCGCGCGACTACCCTCGGCTCGACAACCTCTCGTCGTCGCACGTGCGGTCGAATCGGTCGGTCGCATCGACAGATGGCGCATCGCGACCGTCGACGGATGCCGCGTGGCAGGTGCTGACCGTCGCCGGGGTACCCTTCGTCGACGTGCTCGGCGACCTCGAGCGCGCGGGGGAGCTGCAGCCGGCGAGCTAACCGCCTGCCCGCTCGAGCCCGTCGAGCACGATGTCGAGGCCGAACTCGAACTCGAATTGGTCGTCGCACCAGCCGAGCGTCGAATCGGGGTCGGCGTGCGCGACGGCCGCGAGCATGCTCGCGAGGTGCGGCACGTGCTCGGCGAGTTGCGCCATGTCGTCGGCGCCGCTCGAGTCGTTGTCGTCGCCGAGTTCCTGCGTGAACCCGAACATGCGGCTGCCGAGGGCGTGCATCGAGTGGTGGATGAGGTCGTACGAGAACCCGCCCGACCGCAGGGTGCCGACGATCGAGTCGACGTAGCGGGCCTGGGTGAGACCCATGCCGGCGCGGGTGTCCATGACGGCTGGTGCCCACGGATGTCGCAGCATGACGGTGCGCGCCCCGAGGATGCGCTCGCGCAGCGAGGCCTTCCACGAGTCATCCGACTCGGCCACCTCGAAGCCGTCGACGACCTGCTCGATCTCGCGGAAGACGAGGTCGACGACGCCGTCGAGGATCGCCTCCTTGTTGGCCACGTGGTAATAGAGCGACATCGCCTCGACGCCGAGCTGCTCGGCCAGCCTGCGGATCGTGAGCGATGCGATGCCGCTCGTGTCGGCGAGGTCGAGGGCGGTCTGCAGCACGCGGTCGCGCGTGAGGGGAGTGCGGCGCGCGGGGCCGGGTGCTGCTGCCTGCTCGGCGATCGATGACATCGGCTGCCTCCCCTCTGCTCAACGGTACAAGGCGGCAACCCACCGCCGACCCGATTGCGGAATTTCTTCGAGGACCTCTCGACAATTCCGCGATCACGGTCTATCTTACAGTGTAAGACTTACAACGTAAGGCAAGGGGAGGCACTCATGGACACCGAACAGATCCAGGGCACGCGGATGCGTGCAGCCGTCGCATACCGCTTCGGCGGTCCCGAGGCGGTTCGCGTCGAGCAGCGCCCGATGCCGACCCCGCGGGCCGACGAGCTGCTCGTCCGCGTGCACGCGAGCACCGTGAGCATCGCCGACTACCGCATGCGCAGCCGCGACCTGCCCGAGGGGCTCGGGTTCCTCGTGCCGATCTCGCTCGGCATCCTCCGTCCGCGCAAGCCCGTCCTCGGCATGGACCTCGCGGGCGTGGTCGTCGCCGTCGGCGAAGACGTCACCGGGTTCGCGCCCGGCGACGAGGTCATCGCGATGCCCGGCGGGTCGTTCGGCGGCCACGCCGAGTACGCCCGCGTTCCGCAGTCGAAGGCCATCGCGCACAAGCCGGCGAGCCTCGACATGCGCGAGTCCGTCGCGCTCGTGTTCGGCGGGCACACGGCGCTCGCGTTCCTCGACAAGGGCGAGGTCGGGGCCGGCGACGAGGTGCTCGTCAACGGGGCATCGGGCGCCGTCGGCACCGCGGTCGTGCAGCTCGCGAAGCAGCGCGGCGCGCGCGTCACCGCCGTCTGCGGACCGCGCAACGTCGAGCTGGTGCGCACGCTCGGAGCCGACCGCGTGATCGACTACACCACCGACGACTTCGCCGCGACCGGCGAGACCTACGACGCGATCTTCGACTGCGTCGGCAACGCCCCGTTCGAGCGGGTCGCCGACTCGATCAAGCCGGGTGGCGCACTGTTGCTGGTCGTCACGAACCTGCGCAGCATGCTGCGGGCCTCACGCGACAGCCGCCGCAGCGGCAAGCTCGTGACGGTCTCGGGTGCACCCGTCACGCACGACCGGTTCGCCGAGCTGTCGCGGCTCGCCGACGCGGGCGCGCTGCGACCGGTCATCGACCGCACCTACGACCTCGACGACATCGTCGAGGCGCACCGCTACGTCGACACCGGCCACAAGACGGGCAGCGTCGTGCTGCGCATCGCCTAGCCACCGAGCACGACGCAGCGAGCACCACGAGCAACGACGAACGGATGCCGCGGGCCGAAGCCCGCGGCATCCGTCACGCGTCGCCTGCCGAGCGCAGCGTCAGCCGCGCACCTTCACGTCGACCCACACGAGCCGGTGGTCGCTCGACGGGAACGGGAACGTGCCCGTGAGCGCCGAGAGCGGATCGGTCGAGACCGGCCAGAACACGCGGGCGTCGGCGACCCGAAGATCGCGAGACGGCAGCACGTAGTCGGCGCGCAGGTTGCCGGGCGCCGGATTGTCGTTGAAGTCGGCCGTGTCGAGCGCCGGGTCGCCCTCGTGTGCGAGGTTGGCGCCGCCCTGCAGCACCGACGCCTCGGCCGCACCCGCGGAGGTCGGCTGCGGGTCGGTGATGCGCGGGTGGTCGAGCAACTGGTCGATCGCCTGGTCGACCGAGTCGCCGTCGAGCGGGTCGGCGTTCTGGTCGCCGAGGATCACGAACGACTCACCCGGCTTGAGCCCGCCGGTGGCGCCGTCGTCGTCGGAGATGTAGCGCGAGGCCGTGCCGGGGGTGACGTAGTCGGCCCAGAACCGGATCTCGTCGTGGTTGCGCTTCCCGTTGCGGTCTTCGACGCCGTCGAACGTGGGCGGTGTCGGGTGCGAGACGAGCGCGTGCACGGTGCGGCCGTTGACGTCGATCGGCACGTCCCAGTGCGACTTGCTCGAGAGGCGGAACACCTCGAGCTCTTCGGCCGAGTACCAGTCGGCCGGCGCCGCGGTGTTGGGGTCGTCGGGCAGCAGCGCGCCGGGCATGTCCTTCCACAGGAAGTTCTGGAACGTGCGCACGGCGTCGGTGTCGATCGGGTACTTCGAGAGCACGGCCATGCCGAACTGGCCGGGGAAGGCGCCGAAGCCGAAGGCGTCGTCGCCGTACCCCGGTGCGCCCGGGGTCGTGACCGTCGCCCCGTTGTTGTTGAGGTCGAAGCCGCTCGCGATGCCGGTGTTCGACGGTGCGACGTACGCGTACGGATACACGACGGGGTCGGCGCCGCCCTGCGACAGCTCGAGGTAGTTCTCGCGGAACAGGTCGGCCGCGAGGCCGCCCTCGACGAAGTCGAACTCGTTGAGCAGCACGACGTCGGGGTTCACCCGCTGGATGACCTCGGCGACCGTCTTCGCCTGCGCGTTCGTGGTCGTGCTGAGGTCGGTGACGAGCTGGCCCTCGACATTGCGGTTGAGCGACAGGTTGTAGGTCGCCACCCGCAGGTCGGTGGTGCCGGCGCCCGACGGTGGGGCAGCGATCGCGGCGCCCGCGCCGACGGTCGCGGCGGCGAGCACGCCGACCGCGGTGGCGGTCAGTGCGGTGGTGATGCGGTGTTTCGTGGACATGCGCTCTCCTTCGTGACGCGGCCGATTCACCTGACACGGTAGGCCTCAACGGTGACGAGCGGAAGAACCTCAGGTGAGCGGATGCCGCGACACGGCGTCGCCCGCGACCTCGTCGAGCGCCTCGACGAGGTCGGCGTAGAGGTCGTCGACATGCTCGAGCCCGACCGACAGGCGCACGAGTCCCTCGGGGATCGTCGGCGCTTCGGCCGGCCAGCGGCGACGGCGCTCGAAGGTCGACTCGACGCCGCCGAGGCTCGTCGCGTGGATCCACAGCCGCGTGCGACCCACGAGCGCCTCGGCCGGGGCCGCACCGCCGCGCAGCACGATCGAGATGATGGCGCCGAAGCCGGGGTAGCGCACCTCCTCGAGGGCGGGGTGGGCGGCGAGCCGCGTCACGAGCTCGGTTGCCGTGGCCTGTGCGCGTTCCATGCGCACGGGCAGCGTGCGCAGCCCGCGCAACGCGAGGAACGCCTCGAGCGCCGAGGGAATGGCGCCGCCGAGTGAGCGGCGGGTCGTGAGCGCGTCGGCGTGGGCGGGGTCGGCGGCGACCACCGCGCCCATGACGACGTCGCTGTGACCCGAGATGTACTTCGTCGCGGAGTGCACGACGAGGTCGACGCCGTCGGTGAGAGGCTGTTGCAGCAGGGGCGTCGCGAATGTGTTGTCGACGGCCACGAGCGCGCCGTGCGCGTGGGCTGCCGCGGTCAGCGCCGGGATGTCGGCGACTTCGAGGGCCGGATTCGTGGGCGACTCGAACCAGAGCATCGCGGCTCCCTCGCAGGCTGCGGCCACCGCCGGGGTGTCGGTGATGTCGACGTACTCGACCTCGATTCGGCCAGCCGCCGCCCGGTCGTCGAGCTGCATCACGGTTCCGGTGTACGAGTGCCGGGGCGCCACGACCCGACCACCGGTCGGCACGAGGTCGAGCACCGCCGAGACCGCGGCGATGCCCGACGCGAACGCGACGCACCGACCGCCCTCGAGCGCGCCGAGCGTGTCTTCGAACGCCGACCACGACGGGTTGCCGTAGCGCCCGTATGCGACGTCGCCGCCGCCGACGTACGTCGATGCGAGATGCACCGGCACGTTGAGGGGCTGGTCGGGTGCATGGGCGGGTCGCCCCGCGACGATCGCGACGGTCTCGGGTCGCAGCTCGGCCGGGTGCGTCGTGGGGTCGGTCATGGCGGGTCCTTCGGGGGAGTGCGCGGCACGGGACATCCGTTCGCCCCCGTCAGGATACGCGGCACGACGAAGGGCGCGGAGCGTGTGCTCCGCGCCCTTCTCGCGTCGTGGCCGGCGTGGTCAGTTCGCCGCGGTGCGGGTGGCGGCGTGCTCGACCGCCCAGGTGAGCGCGTACTCGGCGATCTCCTCCCAGCCGTCCTGGCTGACGAGGCGGTGGGTGCGGCCCGGGAACTCGCGGTAGTCGATCGTCGCGGGGCTGCCGGTCGAGCGGTACTTCTTGACGATCGCCCGGCCGATGGCCGGGGGAACGACGTGGTCGATCCCGCCGGTGATGACGAGCAGCGGTGCGCGGTCGGCGCGTGCGAAGTCGACGTGGCTGACGCCGCCCTGCTCGTTGAAGGCCGCGGCGACGCCCTCGAAGAACACCCGGTTGTAGGAGTTCACGGCGTACTCGTTCCACAGGCGATCGGATGCCTCGCGGCTGAGGTCGTTGCCGAACGTGAAATGGAAGTGCGCCTTCGAGAGGGGCTTGGCGCCGTTCTTCTCGAACGGGTTCGCGAGGATCGGGGTGCCGGTCCACAGCGTCGAGAGCGGCAGGGTCGAGATGCCGGCGGGCTGACCCGGGGCGACCCCGACGTAGGCGACACCGAGGTCGCGGTCGGCGAGCATCTGGGTGAGCAGGCCGCCGAACGAGTGGCCCATGATGATCGGCTTCTCGGGGAGGGCGCGGATGATGCGCTCGTAGTGGTCGGCGATCTGCTTCAGGCCGATGCCCTTCAGCGCCTCGGGGTTCGAGCGGATGTCGGCGACCTCGCGGTCGTCGATGCCGGGCCACCCCGGGACGATGACCTTGTGGCCGCGAGCGCGGAAGTACTCGGCCCAGGTGTTCCAGCTCTTCGGGGTCATCCAGAGGCCGTGGACGAGGACGATGGGGGTCTTGGTCGTGGTGGTCATGATTCCTGCTCCTGAGGTGTCGGTCTCGTTCGCTTCCCAATGAAGTAGAACGATCGTTCTGTCTTGTTACTCCCAGACTGTACGCTCATGGCGGAACGAATGTCAAGCAAAAAGAGAAAGATCGTTCTATCATTTTCGGTATGGCATCTCGAACCACTCCCGGCGGCGCCTCCGCGGCCCGCGAACGACTGCTGCAAACGGCGAGCGAACTCTTCTATCGCGAGGGCATCCACTCGGTCGGCGTCGACCGCATCATCGCCGCGGCCGGCGTCACGCGCGCCACGTTCTACCGGCACTTCCCGAGCAAGGAAGACCTCGTCGAGGCGTACCTCGGGGTCGAAGATGCGGTGATCCGCGGCGCGTTCGGCGCCGCGCATGCGGCGACCGACGACCCCGACGAGCTCGTCGGCCTCGTCATCGAGGGTCTCGCCGACGATGTGGCCCGGCTGCACACGCGCGGATGCCCCTTCATCAACGCGGCGGCCGAGTACCCCGACGCCGACAGTCCCGTGCGCCAGGCCATCGGCGAGCATCGCGAGTGGTTCCGCGGCGAGCTCGAGTCGCTGCTCGATGCCGCGGGCGCCCCCGACCCCGCGACATCCGCCGGACAGCTCGTGCTCTTGCGTGACGCGGCCATGGTCGGCGGCTACCTCGACGGCTGGGCCCGCGTGCGCCCCGCCTTCGTGAGCGCTGCGACCCGCGCGGCCGGCCTCGGCGAGTGAACGCGGCCTCGATGCGGACGCACGGCACTCTTACCGGCACGACGCAGGATGAGCGCCTCACCAGACCCACCACAGCGACATCACACGCTGCGACGAGCAGTGGCCGGGCGGTGATCCTGTGTTGCGCTGACGGCGAAGCCGTGCTGCGCGATCCGCTGCGTGCGGCGGCAGCGGCTAGCCTTGACCCATGAGCCGCACCATCTGGACCGTCATCGGCGTCATCCTCGCCGTGATCATCGCGTGGATCCTCGTCGACGTGCTGTTCAGCCTGCTCTGGTTCATCGGCAAGCTCGCCATCGTGGCCGTGGTCGCGGTGATCGTCTTCTTCGTCATGCGCTCGGCGATCGGTCGCTCGCGATCGCAGGATTCGATCGAACGCTGAGGCGTCTGAGGCGCCTCAGGCCCCTGAGATGCACGAGGCCCCTGAGCCGCACGCGTACCGGATCGACCGCGAGTGCGCGGGGTTGACGCACGCGCACCGACGTGTTCGCATGGCCGGGTGGGAACCTACCCGAACGGCGCAGCCCCCGCACTGATCGACGACGAGCAGCTCGAGGAGTTCGAGCGCGAACTCGTCGGGCGCGTGCGCGGGCGCGTGCTCGAGATCGGCGCCGGCGAGGGCGAGAACTTCGGCGCATTCGACCCGGGCGTCCTCTGGATGGGGCTCGAGCCCGACCGCGAGCGCCGCACCGAGCTCACGACCCGAGCCCGTGAGTGGGGCCACACTTCGACGCCGTTCGATGCGGTCGCCGAGTCGATTCCCTTGCCCGATCGCTCGGTCGACGCGGTCGTCGGCACGTACGTGCTGTGCTCGGTCGCCGATCCGGCCGCCGCACTCGCCGAGGTGCGTCGCGTGCTCGTTCCAGGCGGGCGTGCCGTCTTCATCGATCATGTCGTCGCCCCTCCGCGCACGCTGAAGCGCGCCGTGCAACGCGTCGCCACGCCGATCACCTCGCGCTGCTGCCACGGTTGCCACTGGGACCGCGACACGTTCGCCGCGCTCACCGCGGCAGGATTCGAGCCCGACGACGTGCGGCGCGTGCGGGTGCGCTCGATGCCGTTCGGGCCGGTGCCGACGCTGCTCTTCGACGGACGGTCGCCCAGCGCGTGAGCCCGGGCGTCTGAGCCCGTCATCGCGAAACGCCTCAGCGCTCGAGGGCGTCGAGCGCCTCGCGCGCGTCATCGGCCGCACGTCGTGCCGCCGTCGCGGTCCGCGCCGCTCGGTCGCGGTCGCGCGTGGCGGCGCGCAGCTCGCGTTCGGCCTCGGCGAGCTCGTCATCGGCTCGGCGGAGCTGTGATTCGAGCTCGTCGCGGGCGGCGGTGCGCTCGTCGGTCGCGCGTTGCAGATCGGCGACGCGGGCGTCGAGTTCGGTGAACTGCTCGGATGCCTCGTCGGCGAGCCGCTCGGACTCCTCGGCCGCACGAGCCGCGCGTTCGCGAGCCTCCTCGGCCGCCCGCGCGGCACGCTCCTCGCGGGATTCGCGCTTGGCCGGGGCGGGGTTTCGAGACGCTCCTTCGTCGCTCCTCAACCCGCTGGAGAACTCGCCGGCCGGGTTTCGAGACGCTCCTTCGTCGCTCCTCAACCCGCTGGAGACCTCGCCGGCGGGGTTTCGAGGCGCTCCTTCGTCGCTCCTCAACCCGCTGGAGAACTCGCCGGCCACCGCGCCGTCGAGATCGACCTCGAGGCCGACCGCCTCGAGCCCGCGCACGAGCCGGCCCGTGCGCACGGCGGCCGTGGCAGCGACATCCGACATCGCGGCCTGCAGCGTCTGCGCGACCTGGTCGAGCACCGGGCCGCGCACCGGATTGCCGAGCTCCTCGGCGAGCTGGCCGGCTTCGCGAGCGAGCACGGTCACGAGCTGGCGGCGCTGCCTGGTCAGCTGCGCGAGCTGGGCCGCGTCGAGGTCGTCCTGCGCGGCGCGCAGGTCGGCGCCGAGCTCGAGCACGGCGCCGACCTCGGTGGGGCGACGGCGTACGAGCTGGTTGACCAGCCAGGCCGCCGGCGACGGGCGCTTCAGGTCTTGGATGCGCGCGGCGAGATCGCGATCGTCGCCGCGCGCAGCTCGGCCGCGCTCGTTTCGCGCCGCGGTGAACTCGTCGGGGAGGAGGCCGTAGAGCTCCGCCGCGATCTCGGTGAGCGCGTCGCCGGGCATGCAGACCATCCTGTCGGATCGGACGCCGGGGCAGAAGCGCCGGCGCGGCGGGGCGTCGCTGCCGGCGGGCCGCGAACCGGGCTGTCGAACGTCGTCGGGACACGGTCTAATGGGGGGATGCGACTCGTCGTGCTCACCGGTGCCGGCATCTCGGCCGAGAGCGGGGTGCCGACGTTCCGCGACGCTGGCGGGCTGTGGGAGGGCCACCGCGTCGAAGACGTCGCCACGCCCGAGGCGTACGATCGCGACCCCGACACCGTGCAGCGGTTCTACGATGCGCGGCGACACGCCGTCGCGCTCGTCGAGCCGAACCCCGCGCACACCGCGCTCGCGCGCCTCGAGGCGGCGCTCGGCGACGACCTGCTCATCGTCACGCAGAACATCGACGACCTGCACGAGCGGGCCGGGTCGCACCGGGTGGTGCACATGCACGGCGAGCTCGGGTCGGCGCTCTGCGCCGCGTGCGGCGCGCGATCGCCGGTGCGTGCGAACCTCGTCGAGCGGCCCGCGTGTCCTGAATGCGGTGAACGGATGCTCCGCCCCGACGTCGTGTGGTTCGGCGAGGTGCCCTACGAGCTCGACCACATCGACGAGGCGCTGCTCGCGTGCGACGAGTTCGCGGCCATCGGCACGTCGGGTGCGGTGTACCCCGCCGCAGGGTTCGTCATGGTCGCCGCCGAGCGCGGCGCGCACACGATCGAGCTCAACCTCGCCGCGAGCGAGATCACGCCCCTCTTCGACGAGGTTCGGCACGGCCCGGCGAGCACGGTGGTGCCGGCCTGGGTCGCCGAGCTGCTCGACGGCGGCTGATCGCGCGTCGCGCTTCAGGCGAGCCCGAGGCGATCGACGAGGGCGTCGAGCACGGGCCGCTGGCCCGTGGTGAGCAGCGCGCGCGTCTCGTCGAGCGCGACCCATCGCGCGTCGTCGACTTCGGGGAACGACTGGCGGCGGCCCGAGCGCGGCGGCCATTCGAGCTCGAAGAGGTTGCTCTGCACGGCGTCGATCTCGAACGTCGGCGCCGCTCCCGCGAAGACGTGCACGAGCTTGCCGCTCGAGTACCGGAACTCGCCCAGATCGAGCCACTCGGTGTCGGGGGCGGGTGCGCCGATCTCCTCGGCGAACTCGCGGACCGCCGCCGCGAGCGGGTCTTCCTCGGCGGAGTGCTCGCCCTTCGGAATCGTCCAGGCGCCCTCGTGCTTCGCCGCCCAGAAGGGGCCGCCCATGTGCGCGATGAACACCTCGAGGTCGGGCGCGCCGCGGAAGAGCAGGAGTCCCGCGCTTCTCACCGGCATGGCACCCGGCCTCGTCGAGTCGCCGGCGCCCGATAGCGTGGTGGAGTACCGAACGCATCGCACGCGAAGGAGACACCCATGGCACGCATCGTACTCATCGGCGGTCACGGCAAGCTCGCGCTGCGGCTCGAACGCCTGCTCGCCGACCGCGGCGACGCGGTCGAGGCGGTCATCCGCAATCCCGATCATGCGTCCGACGTCGCCGCGACGGGCGCCACCCCCGTCGTGGCCGACATCGAGTCGCTCGACGTCGACGGCCTCGCCGAACTGTTCCGCGGTCGCGATGCGGTCGTCTGGTCGGCGGGTGCCGGCGGCGGCAACCCGGCGCGCACGTATGCGGTCGACCGCGATGCCGCGATCCGCAGCATGTCCGCGGCCGAGCAGGCGGGCGTCTCGCGCTACGTGATGGTGTCGTACTTCGGCTCGCCTGACCGCTCGGTGCCCGAGTCGCACTCGTTCCACGCCTACGCCGCGGCGAAGGCGGCGGCCGATGAGCATCTCGCGACGACGGGGCTCGGTTGGACGATCCTCGGACCGAGCACGCTCACCGACGGCGAGGCGACGGGACTGATCGACACCGGGGCATCCGTGAGTCAGCGCGTCAGCCGCGCCGACGTGGCTGCCGTCGCTGCTGCCGTGCTGCAGCATCCGTCGACGATCGGGCGCACGATCCGGTTCAATTCGGGCGACACGCCCATCGCCGACGCGATCGGCTGACCGCCCGCGTCGTCGCGACCTCCCTGGTCGGCCGCGCCCGCAGGTCAGCGCTCGGGGGGTCGGCGCACGAGTGCCCAGCCCGCGGCGACGAACAGCACGCCGCCCACCAGCCCGATCAGTCCGATGATCGACCACAGCACGAATTCGGTTGACACCGCACACCTCCACGTCAGTGGTCCCATTCTGCACCGATCAGCGCACCACCGGCCAGCCCAGCCGCTTCACGGAGTTGACGGGCGTCGTCAACGCCGCGCACCCTTGACGCATGACGAACAACGAAGATCTGGAACGTGATCGTCGACCGAAGCCCCACCCGGGCAGCCACACCGTACCTGCGGCACGCGATCACGACATCGACGGCGAGATCGAGCGCGGCCCCGACGTGAACGATCTCGACGCCGACAACGCCGTCGAAGACGACATGGTCGAGTCGGTCGACCCCGACAACGCCCCGGCGTAGCGCATCGCGACGCCGCGAGGTCGCCTCGAAAGGTGAGCCTCACCTAAGTAAAAAGTCGCCGTGATCTGCACAAACCGTCCCGAGGGCTACTGCGGGATCGGGGAACCCGGGGCTACCATCCAGATACACCAACGGTCGAAACCGCCTCTGGAGGTCACCATGAGCATGACGCTCGACGATCTGCCCGCTGTCGCCGAGTGTTCGGTGGCCGGATGCTCCTACAACGACCATTCCAACTGCCACGCCGCGGCCGTCACGATCGCCGGCACGGCCGACCATGCCGAATGCGCGACCTTCATTCCGCTCAGCAGCAAGGGCGGGCTCGACAAGGTCCTCACGCATGTGGGCGCCTGCCAGCGCGGCGAATGCATCCACAACTCGAACCTCGAGTGCACGGCGGCCTCGGTGCGCATCGGCCCCGGGGCGGACAGCGCCGACTGCCTCACCTACGAGGTTCGCTGACACCCGCACCGATCGAACGCCCTCGACGCTGCCGATGCATGCGTCGATAGAGTCGAGTCATGTCCGAGGTCTCTGCGATCGACGAGTCCGAGTGGGCGATGTGGGCCGACTTCGTGCTCGTGCATCGCGAGCTCGCCCGTGAGCTCGATCGTCGGCTGATGAGCGACGCGGGCCTGTCGCAGGGCGACTACACGGTGATGCTCACGCTCTTCAAGGCCGACGACCGTCGGCTGCGCCCGGGCGTGCTGGCCGATGCGATCGGGTGGGAGAAGAGCCGCCTCTCGCATCAGCTCACGCGCATGGCCGCGCGGGGGCTCGTCGACCGCGTCGAGTTCGACACCGATGCGCGGGGCTCGCTGGTCGTGCTCACCAATGACGGTCGGCGCGCGCTGCTCGGCGCCATGCGCGACCACGCGTCCGCGATCCGCACCCACTTCCTCGACGTGCTCACCGCCGACGAGAAGGCGGCGATCGCGAGCGGTTCGGCGCGCCTGCTCGATCGGCTGCGTGATCATCGCGGCGTCGATCAGATGGCCGCGGGCTGATCTCGGGCGCACCGCGCCCTGGTCTGCAGATGGCGTCGACCGCCGCTCTACAGTCGTCCTATGGTCTTCCGTCGCGTACGTCGAAACGCCGAGCCGCGGGCGGTGCCCGGCGTCCGGCCCGCGGTACCCGTCGCCGACACCGAGCGCCGCAACCCCGGCGGCCCGATCTGGAACGACCGGCTGGGTCGCTGGGCGATCCGGAGCCTGCAGCTCGTGCTCGTGCTCACGCTCGCCGCGGTCGCGGTGTGGGCCCTCGTGCAGGTGCGGTTGCTCGTCATCCCCGTGCTCATCGCGCTCATCCTCGCGGCCGCAGCGAGCCCGCTCATCGGGCGGCTGCGCCGGTTCATGGCGCCGATCCTCGCGGCGTGGGTGACCCTGCTCGGCGGAATCGTCGTGCTCGGCGGCATCGTCACGGCGATCGTCTTCGCCGTTCGCAACCAGTGGGCGTCGCTGGCGCGGTCGGCGACCGAGGGCTTCGACGATCTGCTCGACTGGGTCGCGACGCTGCCGATCCCGATCGACCCGCAGCAGGTCGAAGACGCACGCGACTCGATCATCGATTTCCTGACGAGCGCCGAGTTCGGACGAAGCGCCGTCGCGGGCGTCTCGGCGGCGGCCGAGGTGATCACCGGCATCCTGCTGCTGCTCGTGGTGCTGTTCTTCTTCCTCAAGGACGGCGACCGCATCTGGGCGTTCTTCATGCGCCCGTTCACGGGCGCACACCTCGAGCGCGGCCGGCGCGTCGGCGTCACGAGCGTCAAGGTGCTCGGAGGCTATGTGCGTGGCACGGCGATCATCGCGTTCGTCGACGCCGTGTTCATCGGCATCGGCCTGGCGATCCTGCAGGTGCCGCTCGCGCTGCCGCTCGCCGTCATCGTGTTCCTCGGCGCCTTCATCCCGCTCGTCGGCGCCACGGTCGCGGGCATCCTCGCCGCGCTCGTCGCCCTCGTCGCGAACGGCCCGATCGTTGCGCTCATCGTCGTTGCGATCGTCATCGCGGTGAACCAGCTCGAGGGCGACCTGCTGCAGCCGGTCGTGATGGCCCAGTCGCTGAAGCTGCACCCGCTCGTCATCCTCGTCGCCCTGACCGCCGGCACCATCCTCGCCGGCATCGTGGGTGCCGTGCTCGCGGTGCCGCTCGCCGCGGTCGGCTGGGCGATCATCAAGGTGTGGGATGCGCCTGATCCATCGATCGACGAACGCAAGCCGTTGCGACTCAGACGACATCGTGCGGCGGATGCGACGAGCACTGGCTCAGAGCTTCCGGCCGATTCGGCGGGTGGCACGCCCGTCGCCTGATGCGCGGCCGCCTCGGCGGCAGTGGGCGGAGTCGCCGGTCATTCTGCTCTGAGCGGATCGACCTGTCGGTCGGGGCGCCCGGCGGTTAGCCTCTCGACATGGGTGACGTCGTCGAGTTCTCGCGGGCGGCAGGCCCGCGCATGTCCAGACCGCTGTGGCGCGATGTGCTCGGCGAGGTGCTGCGCGCAGAGCGCCTCGATCAGGAGCGCATCCTCACCGAGGTCGCCGCCACGGCGGGCGTCTCGCCGCAGTACCTCTCCGAGATCGAGCGCGGTCGCAAGGAGCCGTCGAGCGAGATCCTCGGGTCGGTGGCCGACGCCCTCGGCCTCGACCTGTTCGATGTCGTGCGCCGCGTCGGCGAGCGGCTCGGCACACGCCTCGACGACGAACGTCGCGAGGCCGAGCGTCGCGAACGGCTCGCGGTCGAGGCGTCGCTCGCGTTCCGGCTCGATGCCGCGTCGCGGCATCCGCTCGCTGCATTCGAATCGGATGTCGCGGGCGCGAGCCGCCCGGCCGACATGTTTCTGCTGGCAGCCTGAGCGCTGCTCGCGGCCTGAGCGCTGCTGGCAGCCTGAGCGCTGCTCGCGGCCCCAACGCCGGTGTGAAGCGCCCGGGCCGCGAGCCGCGAGCTCAGGCGGCGGGCGCCTGCGCGACGCGGACGGTGTTGCCCGACGGGTCGCGGAACGCGCAGTCGCGCGGGCCCCAGCCCTGGTCCATGGGCTCTTGGAGCACTTCGGCGCCCGACGCGCGCACGGTCTCGAAGGTGGCGTCGAGGTCGTCGGTGCGGAACACGAGCAGCGGAAGCGAGCCTTTGGTGAGCAGCTCCTGCAACGCATCGCCGTCGGCCTGCGAGCGGCCCGCGTGGGGGACCGAGAGCACGATGCCGAGGCCGGGCTGGGCGTCGCTGCCGAGGGTGACCCAGCGGAACCCGCCCGAGGACACGTCGTTCTGCACGTCGAGGCCGAGCGCGTCGCGGTAGAAGGGCAGCGACTCGTCGACGTCGTTGACGGTGATGTTGAGGTATTGGAGTGCGATGGTCATGTCGTCGACGCTACGCGGGGGCCCGAGCGGGCGCTTCTCAGATCCTGCTCGATGCGCTCGCGCTCGACGCGTTGCGGGCCGGGCGCGTCAGCGTCTTCGCGACGAATGGGGGCATGGCCCTGATCGCCTCGTGCTCGTGCCCCCGGTACTGCGATGGGGTCATGCCGACGATCTCGGTGAACCGCGAGCTGAACGAGCCGAGCGACGTACAGCCGACCGCCATGCATGCGTCGGTGACGCTCACGCCGACCCGCAGCAACGCCATCGCGCGTTCGATGCGGCGTGTCATCAGGTAGCTGTAGGGCGTCTCGCCGTAGGCCGCGCGGAACCGGCGCGAGAAGTGCGCCGGCGACATGAGCGCCTTCGCGGCCATGGTCGGCACGTCGAGCGGCTTCGCGTAGTCGCGGTCGATGAGGTCGCGGGCGCGGCGCAGGTGCGCGAGGGTCTCGAGCTCCTGGGGGGTCATGATTCGACGGTAGCACCGGGCGCCGACCACCGGCCGGGCGCCGACCACCGGCCGGGCGACCACGTGCTCATGCCTGCGCCGTGAGCACGTGGTCGGCGAGCCCGTAGGCCACGGCGGCCGCGGCCGGCAGGATCAGGTCGCGGTCGGTATCGTGGCGCAGCGCCTCGATCGAGCGCCCGGTGTCGGCGGCGAGGGCCGCCTCGAGGTCGGCGCGCACGCGCACGACCTCGTCGGCGTGGATGATGAGATCGGGAACGGTGCCGCGCCCCTGCGTCGACGGCTGGTGCAGCGTCACGGTGCTGTGCGGCAGCATCGCGCGCTGCCCCTTGGCCCCGCCCGCCAGCAGCACGGCGGCCGGCCCGCCGGCCTGCCCGACGCACGTGGTCGCGACATCCGGCCGGATGTGCGCCATCGTGTCGTAGACCGCGAGGGCCGCGCTCGGCGATCCGCCGGGGGAGTTCAGGTACAGGCTGATCGGCGTCTCGCTCGACTCCGACGCGAGGTGCAGGAACTGGGCGATGAGCACGTTCGCGACGCCGTCGTCGATCTCGGTGCCGAGGTAGACGATGCGCTCCGAGAGCAGGCGGCTGTAGACGTCGAGCGAGCGCTCGCTGTTGCCGCGCTTCTCGACCACGTAGGGGATCGTGTAGCTGCTCATGCCGGCACCCGCAATCCGGCTGCCGCGTGTGCGGGACTCGGGTACAGCTCGTCGAACTCGTCGACGACGCGGTCGACGAAGCCGTAGTCGACGGCCTGCTCGGCGGTGTACCAGCGGTCGCGCAGCGAATCCTGCGTGACGCGCTCGATCGGCTGGCCGGTGAGCTCGGACGTGATGCCGAGCACGACGTCGCGCGTGTATCGAAGGTCGTCGGCCTGCAGTTCGACGTCGACCGCGGTGCCGCCGATGCCCGCCGAGCCCTGGTGCATGAGCACGCGGGCGTGCGGGAGCGCGAGCCGCTTGCCCGGCGTGCCCGCGGTGAGCAGGAACTGCCCCGCGCTCGCCGCCCAGCCGATCGCCACCGTCACGACGTCGTTCGGGATGGCCCGCATCACGTCCATGATCGCGAGCATGGCGGGCACCGAGCCCCCGGGCGAGTTGATGAAGAAGCGGATGTCCCGGCGCGCGTCGTCGGCCGCGAGCGTGAGCAACTGCGCGATGAGGCGATTGCCGCCGGCCTGGTCGAGTTCGTCGCCGAGCACGATCACGCGCTCATGGAAGAGGCGTCTGGTGAGCTCGGCGTCGATCGGGTGGATCGGAGGGGTCTCGTGATCGGTCATGACCCCAGCCTGCGCGGGCGGTCCGCGCCGCGGGGCCGATGCCGCTCACGGCAGCACTGCCGTCGGCAGCAGGCGGGTCAGCCGGCGTGGGCGAGGATCGGGCCCTCGCTGAACTGGCACGAGGTCGCGGCGAGGCGCGAGTCGGGGTCGAGTCTCGTGAGCACGGCGCCCGCGATCGCGTAGAGCTGCTCGAGCTGCTCGGGCGTGAGCGCGTCGAGCACGGTCTCGCGCACGGTGGCGACGTGGCCGGGGGCGGCTTCCGCGATGAGCGCCATTCCGGCGTCGGTGATCGTGGCGTTGGTCGCGCGGCGGTCTTCGGGACAGGGGAACCGATGGATGAGGCCGCGCTCCTCGAGCCGGCGCGCGACGTGCGAGAGTCGCGGCAGCGTCGCGTTCGTGCGCGCCGCGAGCTCGGTCATGCGCATCGTGCGCTCGGGGGCGTCGGCGATCGACATGAGCGCGCCGTACTCGAAATGCGTGAGTCCGGCGTCGCGCAGCAGCTGCGTGTCGAGGGCCCCTGGCAGCAGTTCTGCGAGCGCGACGAGGCGCACCCAGGCAGCCGATTCCTCGGTGTTCAGCCACTTCGTTTCACTCGTCATGCGACAAGTCTACCGCAATAGTTGACGCAACAACTGAACCCGTGCTAACGTATTGGTTGTCGGAACAAGTAATCGCATCGACATCCGGTGCGGAGAGGAACATCATGACGACGGTCAGCATCATCGGAAACGGCAACATGGGCTCTGCGATCGGCGGCATCGTCGCTGCGGGCGGACACACGGTCGAGTACATCACCCGCGACACCGCCGACATCAACGGCGAGATCGTGGTGCTCGCCGTGGCGCACCCCGCGGTCGCCGAGATCCTCGAGCAGCGCGGCGCCCAGCTCGCCGGCAAGATCGTCGTCGACATCACGAACCCCCTGAACTTCGAGACCTTCGACTCGCTCGTCGCCCCCGCCGACGGCTCGAAGGCCGGCGAGATCGCCGCCGCCCTGCCGAACTCGCGCGTGCTCAAGGCGTTCAACACCAACTTCGCCGCGACCCTCGCCTCGAAGCAGGTCGGCAGCAACCCCACCACCGTGCTCGTCGCCGGTGACGACGCCGACGCCAAGAACGCCCTCATCGACATCGTGCGCGCCGGTGGCGTCGCCGCCGTCGACGCCGGTGCGCTCAAGCGTGCCCGCGAGCTCGAGGCCGTCGGCTTCCTGCAGCTCACCCTCGCGGTGCAGGAGAAGATCCAGTGGACGGGTGGCTTCGCGGTCGCCGCGTAACCGACTCAGGCGGTGCCGCGCAGGTACCGTAACTGCGCACGAACGGATGCCTCGGCTGCGACTCGCACCGAGGCATCCGTGTCTGCATAGACGACGTCGGTGACCTGCGCGGTCGTGGCGTCGTCGCCGAGCTCGCGCAGCGCGGCACGCACCTGGTCGAGCCGCTCGGCACGATGCGCCAGGTAGGCATCGCAGATCGCCGCGAGGTCGGGCAGCACCGGGCCGTGGCCCGTGAGCGCCACCACCGGGCCGGGAGTGCCGAGCGCGCGCAGTCGCTCGAGCGATTCGAGGTACGGGCCGAGCGCGCCGTCGGGGTCGGCGATGATCGTGGTGCCCCGGCCGAGGATCGTGTCGCCCGTGAGCACCGAGCCGTATGCGGCGCCCTCGAGCGGCCCGTCGCCCGGCAGTGCGAAGCACACCGAGTCAGCCGTGTGACCGGGTGTCGCGACCACGTCGATGGCGAGCCCGGCCGCATCGATGCGCTCGCCGTCGACGAGCGGATCGCCGCCGATGCACAGCGCCGCGTCGATCGCGCGGACCGGGGCATCCGTCATGCGCGCGAACTCGGCGAGCGACTCGGTGTGGTCGAGGTGGTTGTGGGTGACGAGCACCAGCTCGACCGGGCCGAAGCCCGCGAGACGCGCGAGGTGCTCGGCGTGGGCGGGTCCGGGGTCGACCACGATGACGCCCGGCGAACCGGGCCCGCGCAGCACCAACGAGTTCGTGCCGTCGAGTGTCATCGGTCCGGGGTTCGGCGCGAGCACGACCCGCGCGAAGGTCGTGGCCGCCACGCCAGCCGGTTCGGGCTCGTCCATGCCCGCAGTGTATCCGCCGCCGCTGCACCGATGTCGTGCCGGGCATATGCTGAACCGCATGGCCGACAACGCACCGAACCAGTCGATCGAGGGTGCGGGCTGGGCTTCGACGGTCGTACTGCTTCGCGACGGCGAGCGGGGCGTCGAGGTGCTGCTGGCCGAACGGCCCGGCCGGGGCTCGTTCGCGGGCGCCTGGGTGTTCCCCGGCGGCGCCGTCGAGCGAGCGGATGTCGCGGGCGACGCGATCGGCGGCATCGAGGCCGCCCGTCGCGCGGCGGTGCGCGAGACCCGCGAAGAGGTCGGTCTCGAGGTCGACATCGACGAGCTCGTGCCGATCGCCGTGTGGACCCCGCCGCAGGGGGCGCCGAAACCCCTCACCACCACGTTCTTCGCCGTGCGAGTGCCCGACGGCGAGCTCGTGCTCGCCCCCGACGAGGTCGTTTCGGCCGAATGGGTGCGTCCGGGCGATGCGCTCGACCGTCACGCCGAGGGCGCCATGCTGCTGTGGCCGCCGACCTGGGTCACCCTGCACGGCTTCGCGCACGCGGCATCCGTCGACGAGGCGCTCGCCGACCTCTCCGACGGCGACGTGCGCGACTATCGGGCACGTCGCGACGAGGCCCGCCGCATGGTGATCTGGCAGGAGGACGCCGAGTACGACCCCGGCGCCGAACCTGCGGGCGTTGCCGGCCCCCGCCACCGACTCGTGATGGACTCGCTGCCGTGGGTCTATCTCAACTCGTTCTGATCCGTGGTTGACGTCACCGTCGTCGGCAGCGGGCCCAACGGGCTCGTCGCGGCCGTCATCGCGGCTCGTGCCGGGTTGAGCGTGCGCGTGCTCGAGGCCGCGCCGACGATCGGCGGCGGCGTGCGCACGGCCGAGCTCACCCTCCCGGGATTCCGCCACGACGTGTGCTCGGCGGTGCACCCCGCGGGGCTCGCGTCGCCGGTGTTCCGAAAGCTCGGCCTGTTCGACGGCCCGCACGCACCCGAGTGGATCGTGCCCGAGGCGTCGTACGCCCACCCGTTGCCCGGCGGGCGCGCGGGCATCGCATGGCGCGACCTCGACCGCACGGTCGAGGGGCTCGGCGCCGACGGGCCCTCGTGGCGGCGCCTGATCGCACCGCTGCTCGCGCGGCAGCGCGGCGTCGTCGACTTCACGGGCGGGCAACTGCTGCGCGTGCCGCGCGACCCCGTCGCCGCGCTCCGCTTCGGGTTGCGCGCCCTCGAGCAGGGCTCCGGCGCGTGGAACACGCGCTTCTCGGGCGACGTCGCCCCCGCGCTCTTCACCGGAGTCGCGGCACATGCCGCGGGCGGCATGCCCTCGCTCGCCACGGCCGGGGCGGCGCTGCTGCTCGCGATGCACGCGCACGGCGTGGGCTGGGGGTTCCCGAAGGGCGGATCGCAGGCGATCGCCGACGCGCTCGCCGCCGAGCTCATCGAGCGGGGCGGCGAGATCGTGACGGATTCGCCGGTCGACGCCCTCGACGCCGTGACCGCCGACTCGCGGGCGGTGCTGCTCGACACGTCGCCCGACCTGCTGCTCACCGCCGACCTGCCGCCGGGCTACGAGCGGGCGCTGCGGCGCTACCGCTACGGGTCGGGGGTCGCGAAGGTCGACTTCGCGCTCATGGAGCCGGTGCCGTGGGCGAACCCCGCCGTCGCGTTCGCCCCGACCGTGCACATCGGCGGGAGCCGCCGCGAGATGGCGGCCGCCGAGAACGCCGTGGCCCGGGGACTGCAGCCCGGAATCAACCCCAGGGTCGCGGGCGGCGGAGCCCCGCGGCATCCGTACGTGCTCGTCACCCAGCCGAGCGTCGTCGACCCGACACGCGCGCCCGCCGGCATGCAGGTGCTCTGGGCCTACACGCATGTGCCCGCCGGGTCGACGCTCGACGCGACCGAGGTCGTGACCGCGGCGATCGAGCGGTTCGCGCCGGGCTTCCGCGATGTGGTGCTCGCCTCGGCGGCGAGCTCGGCGGCCGAGATCGGTGCGCACAACCGCAACTACGTCGGCGGCGACATCTACGCCGGCGAGCTCTCGTTCCTGCAGCTCGTGAAGCGCCCGGTGGTGTCGACGGCGCCGTGGCGCACTCCCGTCGAGGGCGTGTACCTCTGCTCGAGCGCGACCCCGCCCGGCCCGGCCGTGCACGGCATGAACGGGTGGTGGGCGGCCAAGCTCGCGCTGCGCGAGCGCTTCGGTATCGTCTGACCCCGCTCGTCGAGGAGCGAGCGAAGCGAGTGTCTCGAAACCCGTTCTGCCTGAACGGGGGTTTCGAGACGGCCCTGGCGGGCCTCCTCAACCCACGGGAATCGAAGAGGCGTAGCGTGAGGGCGTGGACTGGACCTGCTCAACCCACGGGAATCGAAGAGGCGTAGCGTGAGGGCGTGGATTGGACCTCCTGGTTCGACGCGCACGACTACGAGATCGCACGGCAGATCGTGCAGCGCGGCGTGGGGGCGCTCACGTTCGTCGCGTTCCTGTCGACGCTGAACCAGTTCCGTCCGCTGCTCGGCGAGCACGGGCTGCTGCCGGTGCCGACG
This sequence comes from Agromyces humatus, assembly GCF_021228295.1. Classification (GTDB taxonomy): domain Bacteria; phylum Actinomycetota; class Actinomycetes; order Actinomycetales; family Microbacteriaceae; genus Agromyces; species Agromyces humatus. Next base: position 95,987 of record NZ_JAJQPD010000005.1, on the reverse strand, counting down.
CTGCTGCGGCGCGCATCGCCGCTGCGGGGGCCGTCGGTGTTCCGTTGGGGCTATACCGACCGGCGGCTCGTCGCGCTCGCGATTGCCGGCATGGTGCTCGCGGCGTCGGTCGTCGTCGGCCTGCCGCAGCTCGGCCCGCCGTGGGTGCCGATGCTCGTGTTCCTCGCGCTCTGGATCGGCTACCTGTCGATCGCGAACGTCGGCCAGACGTTCTACGGGTTCGGCTGGGAGATGCTGCTGTGCGAGGCGCTGTTCACCGTGGCGTTCCTCGGGTCGAACGACCAGCCGCCGCCGATCACGATCGTCGTGGCGATCTGGTGGCTCGTGTTCCGGCTGGAGTTCGGCGCCGGCATGATCAAGATCCGCGGCGGCCGCGAGTGGCGCGACCTCACGGCGCTCATGTACCACCACGAGACGCAGCCGATGCCGAATCCGATGAGCCGGCAGGCGCACCTGCTGCCGGCCTGGTTCCATCGCGGCGAGGTGCTCGGCAACCACTTCGCGCAGCTCATCGTGCCGTTCCTGCTGTTCGTGCCGGGCCCGGTCGGCTCGGCGGCGGCGGCCGTCGTGATCCTCACGCAGCTCTGGCTCATCGTCACCGGCAACTTCGCCTGGCTCAACTGGATCACCGTGGTGCTCGCGGCCTCGGCGATCTCCGACCCGGTGTGGCACGCCGTCATCCCCGTCATCCCGGCTGATCTCGGCACCGACAGCACGACGACGCCGCTCTGGTGGTTCGTCGTGGTGGGACTGGTGACCGCGCTGCTGCTCGTGCTGAGCTGGTGGCCGATCCGGAATCTGGTGTCGCGCCGTCAGCTCATGAACGCGAGCTTCAACCGGTGGATGCTGGTGAACGCCTACGGCGCGTTCGGCACGGTCACCACGCAGCGCATCGAGATCGTCGTCGCGGGCACGCTCGACGCCGCACCCGACGACGACTCCGATTGGCGCGAGTACGGCTTCAAGGGCAAGCCCGGCGACCTGCGCGCCCTGCCCCGCCAGTGGGCGCCGTACCACCTTCGGCTCGACTGGCTGATGTGGTTCCTGCCGCTCGGGCGCATGTGGGAACCCTGGTTCGAGACGTTCCTGAAGCGACTGCTCGAAGCGGATGTCCCGACGCTGAAGCTGCTCGCACACGATCCGTTCGACGGTGAAGCCCCCCGATGGGTGCGGGCGCGCGCGTACCACTACCGCTTCGCGTCGCGCGCCGAGTACCGCGCGACGGGCGACCGCTGGGTGCGCACCCTCGAGGGCGAGGTCATCGGGCCGGCCGCGCTGCGGTGATTGACCCTCGCCGCCGTCACGTGTTTGCAGGACATGGGGGGATTTGCAGGACGAAGACGCCCGTGTCCGTCCTGTGAATCGGGCATTGTCCTGCGAAGTCGGTCGGCGTGTGGTCGCGCCTATGCGGGCTCGGGCTCCGCGGGCTGCTCGACCTCGTGGTGCTCGACGTCGTCGACGTGGGCGGCGGGCATCGCGAGGGCGGCGGCGATCGTGACGACGGCGGTGACGACGACCGCGAGGAACACCGCGGCCGATGCCGATTGGATCGCGACGGGGGATTGCTCGCCCAGACCCGACCGCGCGATCACGCCGTTCGCGACCGCACCGAAGATCGCGACGCCGACCGCGCTGCCGAGTGAACGCAGGAACATGTTCGCCCCCGTGACCACGCCGCGCTCGGCCCACGGCACCGACGACTGGGCGGCGATGAGCGTGGGCGAGGCGACGAGCCCGAGCCCGAGGCCGACGATGAAGCAGGCGAGCGCGGTCGTCCAGACGTTCGGCGAGAACGACGCCGCGAGCAGGGCGGCGGCACCCATCACGGTGATCGCCAGCCCGATGAGCGCCGTGCGGCGGAAGCCGATGCGCAGGAACAGCCTCCCCGAGTTCGAGGCGGCGATCGGCCAGCCCAGGGTGAGCGCGGCCACCGCGAGACCCGAGACGAGGGGAGAGGCATCCGCACTCGCTTCGAGGAACGTCGGCACGAACGAGGTGAGGCCGATGAGCACCCCGCCGACCCCGAGCGAGATCAACGACGTCGTGACGATGAGGCGTCGCGAGAACACCCACAGCGGCAGCACCGGCTCTGCCGCGCGGCGCTCGACGAACACGAACGCGACGAGCAGCACCCCACCGAGACCGAACGCGCCGAGGCTCTGCCACGACAGCCACTCCCACGCCTGCCCGCCCTCGAGCACGGCGAGGATCACGAGCGTGAGGCCGACGGTGAGCACCGAGGCCCCGGCGTAGTCGATGCGGTGCCTCTCGCGCCCGACGGACTCGTGGTAGTTGCGCAGCAGCATGAACGCGGCGATGAGGCAGAGCGGGATGTTCACGAAGAAGATCCAGCGCCACGAGGCGAACTCGGCGAACAGGCCGCCGAGGGTCGGTCCGACCACCGACGAGATCGCCCACACGCTCGCGATGTAGCCCTGCACCCGGGCGCGCTCGCGCACCGAGTAGATGTCGCCGGTGATCGTGATCGACACGGGCAGCACGGCGCCCGCGCCGAGGCCCTGCACCGCACGGAAGACGATGAGCGAGGTCATGTCCCACGCGAAGCCGCAGAGGATCGAGCCGATGAGGAACAGTCCGATGCCGACGAGCATGATCGGCTTGCGGCCGATGGTGTCGGCGAGTTTCGAGTACACCGGTACCGACACGGCCTGGGCGAGCAGGTAGATCGAGAACAGCCACGGGAACTGGGCGAACCCGCCGATGTCGGCGACGATCGACGGCACGGCCGTCGCGAGGATCGTCGCATCGATCGCGATCAGGCCGGTCGAGAGCATCACGGCGACGAGCACGGGCCCGCGCTCCGAGCGGAATCCGACGGCGGTGGTCTCGCTCACGTTCCCCCTTCGCGGCGCGCGTCACGCCCCCTCTCACCACAATCGCGCAGGCACCCGTTTCATTCCCGAGGGATGTCCCCGCCCCTGTGTAGCGTCGGCAGCATGCGGATTCGTACGAAGCGGCCGGTCGCACCCGAGCCCACGCGCGCCGAGGTCACGAGCGACGCGAGCTCGCGCGCGCCCGAGGTGAAGATCCGGGCGTTCCAGATCGGCTTCGTCGGCGCGCTCGGCGTGCTGCTCGCCCTGCTGCTGGGCGGAATCGTGGGCCAACTCGGCACCGTCATCCTCTACGTCGCGCTCGCGCTGTTCCTCGCCCTCGGCCTCGACCCGGTCGTCAGCTGGCTGCAGCGACGGGGCATGCCGCGGTGGGTCGCGATCCTCATCGTCTTCGCGGCGGTCATCGGCCTCTTCGTCGGCTTGATCGCCACGATCGTGCCCATCGTGATCCGCGAGACGACGAACCTCATCGAGAACTGGGACGACATCGTCGCGAACATCGAGCAGAGCGACGTCGTCGTCTGGCTCAACTCGATCGTCGGCGACGACGCCATCCAGAACGGCATCGCCTCGATCGGCGACTGGCTCGCAGACCCCGCGAATCTCGGCGCCCTCGGCGGCGGCATCCTCGCGGTCGGCGCCGGCATCGCCGGCGGGTTCACGGGCGCGACGATCGTGCTCATCCTCACCCTCTACTTCCTCGCCTCGCTCGACTCGATGAAGCGCTACGCAGCCCGGTTCGTCCCGGCGAGCTCGCGCGGCGGCTACCGCGAGGTCTCCGAAGAGATCACCGGCTCGGTCGGCCGTTACGTCATCGGGCAGGTGAGCCTGGCCTCGATCAACGGCGTGCTGAGCCTCATCTACCTGACGATCATCGGTGCGCCGGCGCCGATCCTGCTCGCGTTCATCGCGTTCCTGTTCTCGCTCGTGCCGCTCGTCGGTACGCTCACCGGCGCGGTGATCATCACGCTCGTGTCGCTCGCGGCTTCGCCGGCGACCGCCATCGCCGCGGCGATCTACTACCTGATCTACATGCAGGTCGAGGCCTACGTGCTGAGCCCCCGCATCATGAGCCGCGCGGTCGCCGTGCCAGGCGCGCTCGTCGTGATCGCGGCCGTCGCGGGCGGCACGCTCGGCGGGGTGCTCGGCGCGCTCGTCGCGATCCCCGTGGCGGCGTCGCTCATCATCGTCAACGAGAAGGTGCTGTTCCCGCGGCAGGACTCGGCGTAGCGATCTCACGACCGATGCCGCGGCACCGTGCCGCGGCATCCGTGTTCATCGCAGCGGCGTCACGTGCGCATGATCGAGCCGCCGGCACGCACCCGCGAGACCGCGTCGACCGTGGCCGCGAGGATCAGTACGCTGCCGGTGACCACGAGGTTCACGCCGGCCGGCAGGTTGAGCAGGCCGAGCCCGTTCGTGATCACCGCGATGACGAGTGCGCCGACCGCAGCGTGCAGCAGGCGGCCCCGGCCGCCGAAGAGGCTGACGCCACCGACGACCGCGGCAGCGACACCCGAGAGCACGATCTCGCGCCCCGCTGCGGCATCGACCGAGCCGACCTTGCTGATCGAGAACAGCCCCGACACGACGGCGAGGGTCGAACAGACGATGAACGCGCTCCAGCGCACGAGCATGACCTTGACGCCAGCACGGCGGGCGGCTTCGGCGTTGCCGCCGATCGCATAGAGGTACCGGCCGAACCGCGTGCGGTCGAGCACGAAGGTGCCGATCCAGAGGATGACGAGCACGATCGGCACGACGATCGGCACGCCCTCGACGACGCCGACCGACTGGCCGCGGTTGCGGCTGAGGATCGCGACGACGGCACCGCCGATGACGGCGATGACGGCGAGCTTGATCCACACGAGCGAGATCGTGCGATTGGGAACCCCCGCGCGGGTGCGCCGTGTGCGGTCCCAGAACGAGGTCGCCGCCGAGATGGCGATGATGATCGCGAGCATCAGCCAGCCGGCCCACACGGGCATGTTCTGGTTCTGAATGGCCTGGATCTCGGGGATCTGCACGCGGTAGAGGCCACCGGCGCCGATGATCATGAGCGTGATGCCCTGGTACCCGAGGAACAGGCCGAGTGTCACCACGAATGACGGAATGCCCACTCTGGCGACGAAGAACCCGATGAACGTGCCGGTGAGGATACCGGCGATGAACGCGGCGGCGAGGGCGATCGGCCACGCCACGGCGTGCACGTTCACGAGCACGATGAACAGCGCCATGGTCATGCCGCTCGTGACGCCGGCCGACAGGTCGATCTCACCCAGCAGCAGCACGAACACGAGCGCCATGCCGAGCATGACGAGCGTGGCCGCCTGGGTCAGCAGGTTGGCGAAGTTGCGCTCGGTGAGGAAGAACGGGCTGAGGAAGCTGAACAGGATCGTCAGCACGACGAAGCCGCCGATGGCGGGCAGCGCGCCCATGTCGCCGCTTCGCAGCCGCTGGAAGTAGGCCTGCACCTGGTCGCCGATCGTGCCCTCTTGGCCGCTGCCGATGAGGTCTGGTGCGACGTCGGAGACCGACGTGTCGGGTGGGATCGTGGCGCGAGGCGTCGGATCCGAGTTCATGTGCTCGCTCCCTGCTGGGTCTTGGTGCCGGTGATGTACCCGACGACGTCGTCGCGGCTGGTCTGGTTCACGTCGAGCGAGGCGACCATCTGGCCGAGGTAGAGCACGTTGATGTGGTCGGCCACCTCGAACACGTCGGCGAGGTTGTGGCTGATGATGATCACGGCGACCCCTTGCTCGGCGAGACGGGTGACGAGGTGCAGCACCTGCTCGGTCTGCGCGACGCCGAGTGCCGCGGTGGGCTCGTCGAGGATCACGACGCGTGCCTTCTTGAGCACCGCCCGGGCGATGGCGACGGTCTGCCGTTGGCCGCCCGAGAGGCTCGCGACCTTCTGGCGCACCGACTTGACCGTGCGTACCGAGAGCGAGCGCAGCGTGTCGGAGGCCTCCTTCTCCATGCGGCCCTCGTCGAACGTGCCGAAGCCGGTCTCTTCGCGGCCGAGGAACATGTTCTGCACGATGTCGAGGTTGTCGCAGAGCGCGAGATCCTGGTACACCACCTCGATGCCGAGGCGGGCCGCATCGCGCGGGGTATGCAGGGTGATCGGCTCGCCGTCGAAGCGCACGACGCCGTCGTCGTAGGGCTGCACGCCCGCGAGGCCCTTGATGAGCGTCGACTTGCCGGCGCCGTTGTCGCCGACCAACGCGGTGACCTTGCCGGGGTAGGCCGCGAGATCGACCCCCTTGAGCACGCTCACGGGGCCGAAGCTCTTCACGATGCCCTCGAGCTGGATTATCGGCGCGCCCGCGCCGCCCGGATCTGCGCCCATGTTCATGCCGGTTCCTTTCGACGACGCTGTCTGGATCTCAGTGTGGCACTCGGGTGCCGAACGTGGGAGGGGGAACGAGGCCCCGCTCTCGGCGATCGCACTGCCGAAGGCGGGGCCCCGTGGTGGTGCGACTATTCGATGCCGAACTCAGTGCACTTCGCCGCGACCTCGCCCTGGCAGAGCTCGGCCGGGTCGGCGTCACCGGCGTCGACCACGTCGACGACCTGTTCTGGCCCGACCAGCTGGGGCGTCACGGCCACGTACGGCGTGCCGTCTTCGAGCTCTTGGTCGGCGGTCGGAGTCTCGCCGCCGAGCAGCGCGACGGCGAGTTCGACCGCGGCGTCTGCCTCGAGCTTGATCGGCTTGTAGACCGTGGCGGTCTGCTTGCCGAGCAGCACGTTCTGCAGGCCGGCGATCGATGCGTCCTGACCCGAGACCGGAACGACGAGGCTGTTCTTGTCGAGGATCGTGATGACGCCCGCGGCGTTGGTGTCGTTGGCCACCCACACCGCATCGACCTGTCCGCCGAGCGAGGTCAGCGCCTGCTCGAAGTTGGTCGCCGTCTGGTCGCCGTCCCAGACCCCCGGCGGTTCGGCGGCAGGCGTGATGCCGGCAGCCTCCATGACCTCGACGGCGCCGTCGTGGAACATCTTCGCGTTGCCGTCTGCGGGGTCGCCGCCCATGTAGACCACGACCGCGCTGGCCGGGTCCTTGCCTGCGGCGGCGAGCCCGTCGACGATCGACTGGCCTTCGAGTCGGCCGACCTCGAAGTTGTCGAACGACACGTAGTAGTCGGCGCCCTCGATGGGGCGGTCGTAGGCGATGACCGGGATGCCTTCGGCCTTGGCCTTCTCGGCGACGGCTGCGCCGGCGCCGTTGTAGTCGACGAGCAGCATCACGCCGCAGCCCTGACTGAGCTGCTGGTCGGCGATGGTCGCGTAGGTGTTGACATCGCCCTGGGCGTTCTGGATGTCGGTCTCGAAGCCTGCGGCCTCGAGCCCTTCCTGCAGGTACGGGCGGTCGTTGTTCTCCCAACGAGGCGACGAGGCCGCGTCGGGGAGGATGACACAGGCGCGCGATGCCGTCGCGTCGCCCGTACTCTCTCCTCCTCCGCCCCCGTCGCCGGCACATCCTGCCAGCAGCAGCGCCGAGACACCGACGAGCGCGGCAGTCGAGACCAATGAAGACGTCTTCATCGTTCTCCCCTTCTTCACGGTGAGGTGACCCCTCCGGGTGTCTCCGTCGGCATTGGCGGAGGCAAGGCAATAATCCCCCATTCGTGGCCGCGCCGAACATTTCGGCAGGTAACGCTTGGGTAACCAAACAGCCCGGTCGACAGGCGAATCGGCGCCCTGACGCGGATCGGCGGGGGAGCGCTCTCACGCAAGCCCTCGTTCTGGGGGTGCGCCGGCTCAGAACCAGATGCTGAGGTGCGGCGTGCGCTGGCCGAGGAACATGCGGTCGGCGAGCTCGGCCGTTCGGGGCGTCGACGGGGTCAGTCGACCCGCTCGGGCCAGGACCGACGGCCGCACACCGCCCAGGAAGATCGCACCGAGCTCGTGCACGCCGAGACGAATGCCCGGAGTCGAGCCCGCGGCGGTCGCGCCGGCTCCGTCGGTGCGCTCGACCTCGGCGCGCCCGCGCTCGTCGACGACGAGCTCGAACCGGCCGGCTGCATGGCCCTGAGGGTCGCTGACCTCGATGGCGAGCGTGCCGGCCGTGCCGTAGCGGCGCGACGCGAGCGCGCCGACCGGGTCGAGCACACGCACCCAGAGGTGGTCGGCGACGTCTGAGACGCTGATGGCCCGCGGATCTTCGAGGAGCCACGGCAGCGGTTCGTCGACCGAGCGCAGCAGACCTCGGACGCCCGTCACGAAGTCCTGCTCGACGAGGAATCGCCAGAGCGCCCGCTCGGCGTCGTCGGTCGCGGCGGCGAGGAAGTCGAATTCGACGACGCCGGGCTCGTTCGGCTCTCGAACCACTTGGAACACCGCGAAGCCCTGCGGGTTGCCGTGCTCGTCGTCGTAGCGCACGACGCGCCTGCGCCGCGAGTGCTCGCCGTCGGGGTCGACGAGGCCGAGCGCCCGGTCGAGGATGCCGGGCCATCGGTCGATCTCGCCGGGCGTGCGGGCGACCGCACGACGGGCGAGCGCCGGGGCGATCCTGCGCAGGTCTGCGGCGTCGACGAAGTGCACGCGCCCCGGGGCATCGGGTCCGATCCAGTGGGTGCGACGGCGGTCGACGTGCACGGTGGCCGCACGGGCGGCCGGCGCGTAGCCGAAGCGGCCGTAGATCGTCGCCTCGCTGGCGGTGAGCACCGCGAGCGCGGCGCCCACGGCGCGAGCGTTCTCGAGCTCGGCCAGCATGAGAGCGCGGGCGATGCCCCGGCGGCGGTGGGTCGGCGAGACCGTGACCGAACTGACCGCCCAGGCGTCGACGCTGCGCCCGCCCGGCACACTGAGTCCCGTGGGCCAGCTCGAGACGGTCGCGACCGGGATCGAGGGGTCGTGGATCGAGGAGTCGTAGACGCCCTGCACGCGACGCTCGGCGATCACCCCGAGGTCGTAGTCGATGCTGACCTGTCGGGGGCGCGCGTGGTGGAACCCGCGGAAGTCGGCCTCGATCCATGCGGTGGCGGCGGCGACGTCGTCAGTGTCGACCAGTCGGTACTCGAGGCCCTTTGCGGCGAGCGTGCGCACGGCCGTGGCGTCGAGCGGAATTCCCCGAAGATCGAACGACATCACCCCAGCCTATCCGCGCCGCGACGCTGCTGAGCCGGCCGGTCGCTCGTCGGCCCCTGTCGCGCAGCAGCGGTCGCACACGGTAGAGTGGAACCTCGTCGAATCGATTCGAGGCCGCCTGGCGGTGATCGTGTCGACGACGACGGCGCCCCGTCGGCGCCGTACCCCGCACTCCCGGCGCCCGACGATGCGCGTCCCGATCACCAGACCTCCATCAGGAACGCGCATGTCCGTCACCAGCTCCATCCCGATCGTACGACCCGACGACACCAGATCGACCCCCACGGTGTCGGCGCACCCCGGCGAGCTGCTCACGAGCAGGCAACGGCTCGTCTACGTGCTCGTGCTCGGCGCACTCACCGCGCTCGGCCCGTTCACGATCGACCTCTACCTGCCGGCGTTCCCGGTCATGCAGGCCGAGCTGGGCGTCACGGCGACGGCCGTGCAGCTCACGCTCACGGGCACCATGATCGGGTTCGGACTCGGCCAGCTCATCGTCGGCCCGTGGAGCGACAAGGTCGGCCGGCGGCTGCCGCTCATCCTCGCGACGGCGCTGCACATCGCGGCATCGGTCGCGGCCGCGCTCGCCCCCGACATCGTGTGGCTCAGCGTGTTCCGCCTGCTGCAGGGCTTCGGCGCCGCCGCGGGCGGTGTCGTGGCCATGGCGATGGTGCGCGACCTGTTCGGCGGCAAGCCGCTCGTGCGCATGCTCTCGCGCCTCGCGCTCGTCAACGGGCTCGCGCCCGTGCTCGCCCCGGTGATCGGTTCGCAGCTGCTCGCCGTCATGGACTGGCGCGGCATCTTCGTCGTCCTCGCGGTCTACGGAGCGGCCGTCGTGCTGTGCGTGGCGTTCTTCATCGTCGAGACCCTGCCCGCCTCGCGTCGGCACGTCGCCGGTCACTCGACGCTGCGCCAGCGCTATGCGGTGCTCTTCCGCGACCGCATCTACCTCGGAGCCGCACTCATCGGCGGCATGACGTTCACCGGCCTCTTCGGCTATCTCTCGACGTCGTCCTTCCTATTCCAGGACGTCTACGGTTTCAGTGCGCAGGAGTACGGCATCCTCTTCGGCGTGAACTCGGTCGGGGTCATCATCGGCGTGCAGACGAGTTCGCGACTGATGCGCGGGCCGGTGCCGCCGCAGTGGATCCTCGCCGGCACGACCGTCGCGCAGTTCGTGCTGGCGGGCGCCATCATTCTGCTCGACCTGTCCGGCGCGGGGCTCTGGGGCACGCTGATCCCGCTCTGGTTCTTCATCCTCGCGTGCGGCTTCGCGTTCCCCGCCGTGCAGGTGCTCGCCCTCGCGCACCACGGCGCCGAGGCCGGTACTGCCGCGTCGCTGCTCGGCGCGCTGAACTTCGGCCTCGCCGGCGCCATCTCGCCGCTCATCGGACTCATGGGCGTCGGCAGCGCCGCGCCGATGGCGTTCGTCATGGCCCTCGCCGCACTGGTCGCGATCGTGGCGCTGTGGGCGCTGGTGCGGCCGCGATCGGTTCCCGCGCTCAGCGACTGAATACCGCGATCGGATGGCCCGGCCGCGTGCCGGGGCATCCGTTCAGGCCGTTCGTTCACGTGTTTCGGGTGCTCGCGCCGCTAGCGTGAAGGCATGACCGAACGCGACGACCGTGCGGCGCGCTATCGACGACACGAGTGGCGGATGCCGCTCGCGATCGGCGGCGCGGCACTCGTGGCCGCAGTGCTCCTCGGCCTCGCGATCACGTTCGGTTCGGCCGGCATCGTCGTCGCGGCCGACGAGTGGTGGGCCGCCGCGATGGTGAGCGTGCGCGGGCCCGTCGGCGACGTGTCGGCGTATTTCCTGAACTTCATCGGCGGCGGGCGGTTCGCGGTGTTCGCGGTGCCGGTGACCACCGCCGTCGTGCTGCTCATCCTGCGCCTGCCGTGGGCCGCGGGTTATTTCATCGTGGGGTCGGCCGCGAGTGCGGGCGTCGTCCAGCTGTTGAAGAACACCTTCGACCGGGGCCGCCCCGAAGACATGATCGTCGCGTCGGACTTCGGCTCGTTCCCGTCCGGCCACGCGGCCAATGCGGCGACGATCGCGGTGGCGTTCGGCGTGATCTTCCCGCACGTGTGGGTGTGGGTGCTCGGTGCGGTCTACGCGGTGCTGATGGCGCTCAGCAGGATGTACCTCGGCGCGCACTGGCTCAGCGACACGGTCGGCGGCATGCTGGTCGGCGCGGGGGTCGCGCTGGTGCTGTGGGCGGCGTTCTCGAAGCCGCTCGAAGGCGAGCGGCTCGCACGACTCGAACGCGTCTCGGCACGCGATGGGCCCACCCTCAGAGCTTCGTGAGCTTCTTCGGGTCGGGCTGCGTGATCGGCTCCCACCCGCGGCGCGGCTTGCGGTTCGAGCGCTGATCGTCGCGCGACCGGTAGACGATGTACGGCCGGAACAGGTAGCCGATCGGCGCCGAGAACACGTGCACGAGCCGGGTGAAGGGCCAGAGCGCGAACAGCAGGGTCGCCGTGAGCACGTGCAGCTGGAATGCGAGCGGCGCGTCGACCATCAGCTCGGGCTGGGGCTGCAGGCCGATCAGGCTGCGGAACCAGGGGCCGATCGTGCCCCGATACTCGTAGCCGGGCCCGAAGACCTGGTACATCACGGTCGCCGCGGTGCCGAACGCGATCGTGGCGCCGAGGAACACGTACATGACCTTGTCCATGACCGTGGTCGCGAGGAACACGGGGCCCACCGTGCGGCGCCGGTAGATGAGGATCGCGAGTCCCGCGATGGTGAGCACCGCGGCCGCCATGCCGAGCACGGTCGCGCCGATGTGGTAGATCTCCTCGGAGATTCCGATCGCGTACAGCCACTCCCGAGGAATGATGAGGCCGACGAAGTGGCCGGCGATCACGAACAGGATGCCGAGGTGGAACATCGGCGAGCCCCACCGCAGCAGCCGGTTCTCGTACACCTGGCTCGAACGCGTGGTCCAGCCGAACTTGTCGTAGCGATAGCGCCAGACGTGCCCGACGACGAAGGTCGCGAACGCCGCATATGGCAGGGCGACCCAGAGCAGGATCGTGATCGCGTCGCCGTTCATGGCCGAACCTCCTCGTGAGTCCGAGTCACCCCGGTCGGCGAGTACGGGGCCAGGTTGCCGATGAACGTGAGCCCGACCGTCTCGGTCGGCGGCCCCTCGTTCACGAGTGAGAGATAGCGCTCGCGGGTCGCCTCGTCGATCTCGGGGAGCGAGCGGCATACGGCGGTCACCACCGCGGCGTAGGGGCTGTCGATGCGGTCGAGTGCGGCGCGCAGCACTTCGAGGCCCTCGCGGTGGGCCGCGATGAGCTCGGCCGCGATGGGGGAGTCGCTGCGCGCCGAGAATTCCAGCACCGCGGGAAGGAAGTCGGGCAGCTCGTCGGCGTCGAACTCCCACCCGGCGGCGCGGTAGGCCTCGAGGAAGGTGACGAGCGCGGTGCCGCGGCGGCGGGTGTCGCCCGCGGCGTAGTAGCTCAGGTACAGGCAGCACTTGCGCTTGAGGTCGAACGTCGCCACGTACTCCTGTTCGAGCGCCGTCGACGAACGCGCGCGGGCGTGGTCGAGGAATCGCCGGAAGTCGGCGGCGATCGGCCCGGGGAGCCCGGCGACGGATGACTCGATCAGGGGCATCCGCGTCGCGAACCCGGCACCCGGGTACTCGAGCAGCAGCGATGCCGCCATGTGCGCGATCCGGCGCTGGTCGCGCGAGAGCGTGAGCGACCCGGTCGGCCGGGGCATCCGGTTCAGCCGGATCTGCAGCGGAAGTCGCATCAGCCGTCCTCCTTCGGCGGGAACAGCCCGTCGGGGCTTCCGTTGCCGTCCCAGTTGAGCAGGTTGACGCGGCCGGGCGTCGACGGCCGGTCGGCGGTCTGGCGGTTCTTCAGGGCGTGGAAGTTCTCGACGGCGACGGGCACCTGCTGCCCGCTGGACGAGCCGAACGGGCCGGCCCCGCCCATGCCCGGTCCGCCGTCATAGTCGAGTGAGCAGGCGAGCTCCTCGAGCTCGCGCGCCTCTTCGGTGTGGGCGGTGGGGATCACGTAGCGCTCCTCGTACTTCGCGATCGCCAGCAGGCGGTACATCTCCTCGATCTCGGTCCCCGTCATCTCGACCGAGGCGGCGATCGACGGGTCCTGTTCCTCGCCGAGGTTGATGTTGCGCATGTGCGACCGCATCGCCGCGAGCTTGCGCAGCGAACCGGCGACCGCCGGCACGTCGCCGGCGGTGAACAGTCCGGCGAGATACTCCATGGGAATGCGGAGCCGGTCGATCGCCGCGAACAGGGTGCGCGCATCCTCGCCGTCGGCGCCGGAGTCGGCCACCACGTCGACCACGGGCGAGAGCGGCGGGATGTACCAGACCATCGGCATGGTGCGGTACTCGGGGTGCAGCGGCAGCGCCACCTTGTAGTCGTTGATGAGCTTCCAGATGGGGCTGCGCCGCGCGGCGTCGATCCAGTCTTCGGCGATGCCCGCGTCGCGAGCCGCCTCGACGACCGCCGGGTCGTGCGGGTCGAGGAACACCGAGCGCTGCGCGTCGAGCAGCTTCGTCTCGTCTTCGATCGTCGCGGCGGCCGCGACCCTGTCGGCGTCGTAGAGCACGAGGCCGAGGTAGCGCAGCCGGCCGACGCACGTCTCGGAGCACACCGTGGGCAGGCCGACCTCGAGACGCGGGTAGCAGAGCGTGCACTTCTCGGCCTTGCCGGTCTTGTGGTTGAAGTAGACCTTCTTGTAGGGACATCCGCTCACGCACATGCGCCAGCCGCGGCACGCGTCCTGATCGACGAGCACGATGCCGTCTTCGACCCGCTTGTACATGGCGCCCGACGGGCACGAGGCAACGCACGACGGGTTGAGGCAGTGTTCGCAGATGCGCGGCAGGTAGAACATGAACGTGTCTTCGAACTCGGCGGCGACGTGCTCGCTCATGTGCTTGAGGATCGGGTCGTCCTGCATCGTCTCGCGCGACCCGCCCAGGTTGTCGTCCCAGTTGGCCGACCACGAGATCTTCATGTCCTCGCCGGTGAGCAGGCTCTTCGGCTTCGCGACGGGCGTGTGCTCGCCGGCGGGGGCGTTCAGCAGCATGTCGTAGTCGTACGTCCACGGTTCGTAGTAGTCGTGGATCGAGGGCAGCTTGGGATTCGAGAAGATCGTCGCGAGCTTCTTCAGGCGCCCGCCGCTGCGCAGCTTCAGGCGACCGCCCTTCGTGCGCACCCAGCCGCCGCCCCACTTCTCCTGGTCTTCGTGGCCGCGCGGGTAGCCGACGCCGGGCCGGGTCTCGACGTTGTTGAACCACACGTACTCGACGCCCGAGCGGTTCGTCCACGCCTGCTTGCACGTGACGCTGCAGGTGTGGCAGCCGATGCACTTGTCGAGGTTCATCACCATCGACATCTGGGCCATGACCTTCATCAGTACTCGACCTCCTGGCTGCGGCGGCGGATCACGGTGACCTCGTCTCTCTGGTTGCCGGTCGGCCCCAGGTAGTTGAAGGCGAACGAGAGCTGGGCGTAGCCGCCGATGAGGTGGCTGGGTTTCAGGAGCACACGGGTGAGCGAGTTGTGGATGCCGCCGCGCAGGCCGCTCGTCTCGGTGCGCGGCACGTCGACGGTGCGGTCCTTGGCGTGGTACATGTACACCGTGCCCTCGGGCATGCGGTGCGAGACGATCGCGCGGGCGACGACGACGCCGTTGCGGTTGTACGACTCGATCCACTCGTTGTCGCGCACGCCGATCTTCGCGGCATCCTGCGGGCTCATCCAGATGGTCGGCCCGCCGCGCGAGAGCGAGAGCATGAACAGGTTGTCCTGATACTCCGAGTGGATCGACCACTTCGAGTGCGGGGTGAGGTAGCGCACGGCGACCTCGGCGTGGCCCGATGCAGCGGGGTCGCCGCTCGGCGCGGTCGACCCGACCGGGGGCGAGTCGTCGAAGAGCCGGGCGAGGTCGAGCGGCGGCCGGTAGATGGGCAGGTTCTCGCCGAGCTCGCTCATCCAGTCGTGGTCGAGGAAGAAGTGCTGTCGCCCGGTGAGCGTGTGCCACGGCTTCAGGTGCTCGACGTTGATGGCGAAGGCGGTGTAGCGGCGCCCGCCGTGCTCGGATCCCGACCACTCGGGGCTCGTGATCACCGACACCGGTCGGGCCTGCGTGTCGGCGAAGGTGATGCGCGACCCCTCGTGGTCGCGTGCGAGATGGGCGAGCTTCTGGCCGGTGCGTTTCTCGAGCTGCTCGAAGCCCTGCACCGAGAGCCGTCCGTTCGTGGTGCCCGAGAGCGCGAGGATCGCCTCGCAGACCTTGATGTCGGTGTCGAGCAGCGGATGTCCGGCCCCGGCCCCGCTCGTGGCCACCCCGTTGACCCGCTTCAGGTGTTCGACCTCGGGCGTCGGGTCGAACACGACGCCCTTCGTGACCATGCCGAGCTTGGTGGCGAGCGGCCCGAGCGTGGCCATCTTGTCGGCGATGGCCGTGTAGTCGCGCTCGACCGCGATGAGCTTCGGCATCGTCACGCCGGGCACGAGCGGGGCGCCGTCGACGACCGTGCCGTGCGGCGTGGCCATCGCGTCGGGGGTGTCGTGCATGAGCGGCGCCGCGACGAGGTCGGTGCGGGTGCCGAGGTGGTCGACGGCGAGCTCGGAGAGGCGCTTGGCGAGCAGCTGGAACAGTTCGAAGTCGGTCTTCGTCTGCCACGGCGGGGCGATCGCCGGGTTGAACGAGTGCACGAACGGGTGCATGTCGGTCGACGACAGGTCGTGCTTCTCGTACCAGGTGGCCGCCGGCAGCACCACGTCGGAGAACAGCGTCGTCGACGTCATGCGGAAGTCGGCCGTGACGAGCAGGTCGAGCTTGCCCTCGGGAGCTTCGTCGTGCCACGCGATCGTCTTCGGCCTGCGGTCGGGGCTCGCCTCGGCGGCGCGCACCGCGGAGTCGGTGCCGAGCAGGTGCTTCAGGAAGTACTCGTTGCCCTTGCCCGAGGAGCCGAGGATGTTCGCGCGCCACACATTCAGCACCCGCGGGAAGTTCCCGGGCGAGTCGGGGTCTTCGCAGGCGTACTTCAGCGACCCGTCGGTGAGACTGTCGACGACGTAGGCCGCCGGTTCCCTTCCCGACGCCTTCGCGTCGTCGGCGAGGTCGAGCGGGTTGCGGTCGAACGTCGGGTAGCTCGGCATCCATCCGCGCTTGGCCGAATCGACGAGGCAGTCGGCCGTCGTGCGGCCCTCGAACAGACCCTTCGCGAGCGGCGACGCGAGCTGATCGGCCGGCAGCCCGTCGTAGCGCCACTGGTCGGTGGCGAGGTACCAGAACGCGGTGCCGATCATCGACCGGCCCGGTCGTGACCAGTCGGAGGCGGTGCCGTACTGCGTGTAGCCGGTGACCGGCCGCACCTTCTCCTGACCCACGTAATGCGCCCAGCCGCCGCCGTTCACGCCCTGGCACCCGGTCATCGTCGTGAGCGCGAGGAACGTGCGGTAGATGGTGTCGGAGTGGAACCAGTGGTTCGTGCCCGCCCCCATCAGGATCATCGAGCGGCCCCCCGACCGCTCGGCGTTGTCGGCGAACTCGCGGCCGATGCGTTCGGCCTTCTCGGCGGGAACCCCCGTGATCTCCTCCTGCCAGGCCGGGGTGCCGGGCGTCGACGCGTCGTCGTAGCCCGTCGGCCAGGTGCCGGGCAGCCCGTCGCGGCCGACGCCGTACTGCGCGAGCAGCAGGTCGAACACGGTGGTGACGGTGTGCTCGCCGACCGTGGCGACCGGCACGCCGCGGCGCACCACGCCGGCGCCGCCCTCGTGCTCGGCGCCGGGTTCGGGCGCCGTGTCGAATCGCGGCAGGTCGACGGCGACGGATGCCCCGTGCCACACCTCCGCGTCGGCGATCGACAGCAGCGGATCGATGTCGCCGAGGTCGAGGTTCCAGGCGCCCTCGTCGTCGGCGCCGAAGCGGTGCCCGAGCGAGCCGTTGGGCACGACCGGCTGGCTCATCGCGTTGAGCACGACCGTCTTGAACGCCGCGTTGGGAGCCCGCGCGGTGAAGCCGCCGAGATCGGCGGCGGTGACGAACTTGCCCGGCACCCACGCGTCGCCGCGCGATTCGAGGGTGATCAGGTACGGGGCATCCGAATAGGTCTTCAGGTACTCCGCGAAGCGCGGCGTGCGCCGCTCGACGAGGAACTCGCGCAGAATGACGTGGCCCATCGACATGGCCAGCGCGCCGTCGGTGCCGGGGTGCGGGGCCAGCCACTCGTCGGCGAACTTGGTGTTGTCGGCGTAGTCGGGCGAGACGGTGACGACCTTCTGGCCGCGGTAGCGCGCCTCGGTCATGAAGTGCGCGTCGGGCGTGCGGGTCACCGGAACGTTCGAGCCCCACATCATGAGGTAGCTCGAGTTCCACCAGTCGGCCGACTCGGGCACGTCGGTCTGGTCGCCGAAGACCTGCGGGCTCGCGACGGGCAGGTCGGCGTACCAGTCGTAGAACGACTGCATCGTGCCGCCGATGAGATTGATGAACCGTGCGCCGGCCCCGTGCGAGACCATCGACATCGCGGGGATCGGCGAGAAGCCCGCGACCCGGTCGGGCCCGTACTTCTTGATCGTGTGCACGTGCGCGGCCGCGACGATCTCGAGGGCTTCGTCCCACGTGGCGCGCACGAGTCCGCCCTTGCCGCGGGCGCGCTTGTAGGCCCGCGACGCCTCGGGGTCGGCCATGAGCGCCTCCCACGCGACCACGGGGTCGCCGCCGGTGCGCGCCTTCGCGTCGCGGTAGAGGCCGAGCAGCGTGCCGCGGATGTACGGGTAGCGCACGCGCGTCGGCGAGTACGTGTACCAGCTGAACGCGGCACCGCGGGGGCAGCCGCGCGGCTCGTACTCGGGGGAGTCGGCGCCGACCGACGGATAGTCGGTCTCCTGCGTCTCCCACGTGATGATGCCGTCCTTCACGTAGACCTTCCACGAGCACGAGCCCGTGCAGTTCACGCCGTGCGTGGAGCGCACCACCTTGTCGTGCGACCAGCGGTCGCGGTAGAAGACGTCGCCCTGGCGACCGCCCTCGAGGAAGACCGCGCGCAGGTCGGGCGACACCTCGCCGGGGCGAAGGAAGCGGCCGAGCGAGAGGAGCCCGTCGGCGAGGGGGCCGTCGGTCGCCGGATGGTTCGTCGTGCTGGGCGTTTGGCTCACGAAGGCCTCCCTGAACGGGCGGCGAGCGTCACCGTGATCTTCGGCGTCACTGCCGCGGTCTTCGCCCATTATGTCCCGAGGCCATTCGCGGCGGAAGGAAGCATCCCGGTTCCGGCCGATCCGGCGGGAAGTACGCCGGCGACGGTGCTGGCGCAGCACGCGCGGCGCGGATATTGTCGGCACAGGCAGTGCGGCCGGACGATTCCCGCCGAGCAAGGGGGCAGCATGCAGGCGACGTCGACGCAGCAACCACCCGAGCGCACCGAGTTGCGAGGCCAGCTCGGCCAGATCCTCCTGGCGACCTTCGCCTCGACGATCGGATTCTGGGCGTGGATGGTGATCGCACCGCTGCAGAAGACGTACGCGACCGAGATGGGGCTCGACGAGGGGCAGATCTCGCTCATGCTCGCGATGCCCGTGCTCGTCGGCGCGCTCGGCCGCATCGTCGTCGGTGCGTTGACCGACCGGTTCGGCGGACGCAAGATGTTCACCTTCGTGCTGCTCGGCTCGATGCCCGCCGTGCTGCTCGTGGCCCTGGCGGGCACCCTGAAGAGCTTCCCGCTGCTGATGGTCGCCGGGTTCTACCTGGGGGTGGCCGGCACGATCTTCGCCGTCGGCGTACCGTTCTCGAGCGCGTGGTACGTCGCGAAGCGTCGGGGATTCGCGACGGGCGTGTTCGGCATGGGCATGATCGGCACGGCGGTCTCGGCGTTCTTCACGCCGCGGCTGGCCGAGAGCATCGGATACCTGCCGACCCACCTGCTGATCGCGGCGATCATGGTGGCGACGGCGATCGTGGTGTGGCTGTTCCTGCGGGATTCGCCCGTCTGGGAGTCGAGCCGCCAGCCGTTCATCCCGAAGGTCGTGGGCGCGCTGCGGCTTCCCATCACGTGGGAGATGTCGTTCCTCTATGCGATCGTCTTCGGCGGGTTCGTCGCCTTCGCGACCTTCCTGCCGAAGTACCTCACCACGATCTATCCCGACGACGTCGACCCGATCGGCGCCGGCACCCGCACCGCGCTGTTCGCCGTGGCGGCGGTGGTCGCCCGCCCGATCGGCGGCGTGCTCTCGGACCGGCTCGGTCCGAAGATCGTCTCGCTCGTGTCGCTCGCCGGCATCGTGTCGCTCGCGTACGTCGTCGGCCAGCAGCCGCCCGAGGGCATCCTCACCGGCGTCACCTTCATCGCGATGGCCGGCGCGATGGGACTCGGCATGGGTGCGGTGTTCGCCTGGGTGGGCCCGTCGACCCCGAAGGACAAGGTGGGCGCGGTCAGTGGAGTCGTCGCGGCGGCCGGCGGTCTCGGCGGGTACTTCCCGCCCCTCGTGATGGGCGCTACGTACAACCCCGAGACGAACTCCTATGCGCTCGGGCTGTGGCTGCTCGTGATCGTCGGTGCGGTCGCGCTCGTCGTCGCTGGCATGCTGCGCGACGCGCGGCCCGGCTCCTGAGCGAGGCGAGGGCCTAGCCTTGATGCATGGCAGGCGACGCTGAGCGCATCCGGGCGGCGGTGATCACCGTCTCCGACCGCTCGGCGAGCGGCGAGCGGGCCGATGCCTCGGGGCCGGCCGCGACCGACCGGCTGGTCGACGCGGGGTTCGAGGCCGTGCACGTCGCGACCGTGCCCGACGGCGCGGCCTCGGTCGAGGCGGCGATCGCGGCGGCGCTCACCGCGGGGTTCCGCCTCGTGGTCACGACGGGCGGCACCGGGGTCGGCCCGCGCGACCTCACCCCCGAGGGCACCCGGCCCCTGCTCGCTGCCGAACTGCCCGGCGTCGCCGAGGACATCCGGCGGCGCGGGGCATCCGTCGTCCCCACTGCCGTGCTCTCGCGCGGGCTCGCCGGCATCGCGGCCCCCGCTGGGCTGCCGCGGGCGGTCGTCGTGAACCTGCCCGGCTCGACCGGCGGCGTCGCCGACGGGCTCGACGTGCTCATCCCGTTGATGCCGCACCTGATCGCGCAGCTCGACGGCGGCGATCACTGAGGTCGGCGATCAGGCCGTCTCGTCGGGCGACCAGCCTTCGGCGAGTGCGGTCGCACGCGCCGATAGCTCGGCGAGCGAGCCGTTGCCGGCACCGACCGCGAGCCCGAGCACGAACGTGCTGAGCGGGGCGGCGGGCCGTGCCACGCCGTGCGCGACGTCGCGCGCGAGATCGAGGATGTCGCCGACGGGAACGGTCGCGGGGTCGATCCCCAGTTCGGTGGCGAGGGCGGCGAGCCACCGGTCGAGCGACTCGGGGGAGTTCGGTGTGGTCGGCATGCTCGGTCCTTCCGTGGGTGGCGACGCGGGGGCGTGCTCGGCATGCGATCGCCGCGCCTTCTCGAGATCGTCCCATGTGTCGACGTCGGCGGTCAGGCTGCCCGGGTCGGGGATCGCCATCAGCGTCACACGCGCTGCGAGCCCGCGCATCGAGGCGCCCCGCACGTCGCCGAGCTCGGCGAGTGCCCGCGTGAGCGCGTCTCGGCGGTAGACGGCGGGCAGCCACTGCGGACGACCGTCGTCGAGGTGGATGCCGTGCGTGTCGCGGGCAGCGTGGGCCGTGGCGGCGACGAGTTCGGCCGCGGCGTCGCCGGCGAGCGGCAGGTCGCACGTGAGCACGAGCACCCATCGTTCAGTCTGGTCGGTCGCGTCGCCAGGGTCGGCCGGGTCGCGGCGGTCGGATGCCTCGTCGCCGGCGTCGAGACGGTCGAGTGCGGCCAGTCCCGCGGCGAG
Source organism: Agromyces humatus (assembly GCF_021228295.1). Lineage (GTDB taxonomy): Bacteria > Actinomycetota > Actinomycetes > Actinomycetales > Microbacteriaceae > Agromyces > Agromyces humatus. The sequence continues at coordinate 75,170 of NZ_JAJQPD010000005.1, read as the reverse complement.
GCCGGCGACCGGCCCGCTGAACGGCGGGTCTTCGCGGGTGGTGAGCACCGGCGGCGCGACGAGTCCGCCAGGGCCCACCACGACGGTGTGCCGCGCGCCGGCGGAGACGGCGGCATCGACCGCGAGATCGACGAGCCGCCGCGATCCGATGACGAGCTCGGCCTTCGGCGAGCCGCCGAGGCGCGACGACCGGCCCCCGGCGAGGATGACCGCGTCGAGCGCGATGCCGTCGTCGGGGTCGTGGACGTCGTCGGCCGGGGGCGCGCTGCTCACGGCCGGTGCCAGTCGCCCGACTTGCCGCCCGTCTTCGACTCGAGGCGGATGCCCTCGATCGACACCGACTTGTCGATGCCCTTGACCATGTCGACGATCGCGAGTGCGGCGACCGACACGGCGGTGAACGCCTCCATCTCGACGCCGGTGCGGTCGGCCGTGCGCACGGTGGCGGCGATGTCGACGCCCTCGTCGCCGATGGCGAGGTCGACGACCACGCCGTGCACGCCGATGACGTGGGCGAGGGGCAGCAGCTCGGCGGCGCGCTTGGCGGCCTGGATGCCGGCGATGCGCGCGACCGCGAGCACGTCGCCCTTGGGCACGCTGCCGTCGCGCAGGTGGGCCACGACCTCGGGGCCGCACACGACGCGGCCGGTCGCGGTGGCGCTGCGCACCGTGGGGTTCTTCTGCGTCACGTCGACCATGCGGGCCTCGCCGCGGGCATCGAGGTGGGTGAATGGCTGCTCGCTCATCAGGTGACCAGCATGACAGTCACGGGGTCGCCCGCGCGAACCTCGTCGACCTCGGCGGGCACGATCGCGTAGCCGTCGGCCGCAGCCAGCCCGCCGACGAGGTGCGAGCCCGAACCCCCGCGGGTCGCGGGCCGCACGCGCGGTCGGGTGTCGAGGGGTGTGGGGGATGCGTCGGGCGGCGTTCCGGCTGCGACGACCGCGACCGGCATGAACTGCAGCTTCGCGCGGGGCACCCGCCAGCCCTCGACCGCGACGGCGGCGATGCGCGGCCGGTGCACGTCGGCCGCTCCCTGCAGGCGCAGCAGTGCCGGCCGCACGAACGCCTCGAACGACACGGCGGTCGCCACCGGGTTGCCCGGCAGGCCGAACACGGGGGTCGGCGTCTCGGCGCCGCGATGCAGCATCCCGAACGCCTGCGGTTTGCCGGGCTGCATCGCGATCGTGTGGAATCCGACGGTGCGAAGCTGCGCGAGCGTCGCCTTCACGACGTCGTGCCCGCCCACGCTCACGCCTCCCGACAGCACGATGAGGTCGAGGCTCGCGTCGAGGCAGCGGGCGATCTCGTCGTCGAGCACCGACTCGTCGTCGGGCACGCTCGCGACGTGCACGACATCGCCGCCCGCCTCGCGCACCAGGCCGGCGAGCAGCAGCGAGTTCGACTCGGGGATCTGTCCGCGCGCGAGCGGGTGCCCGGGAGTGACGAGTTCGCTGCCCGTCGAGACGACCCCCACGCGTGGTGCCGGATGCACGTCGACTCGCGAGTACCCGGCGGCGGCGAGGGCCGAGACGCGTGCCGCGGTGAGGTGCACCCCTGCGGCGAGCACGGCGTCGCCGGCGTGCAGGTCCTCGCCCGTGCGCCGCACATGCGCCCCGGGTCTCGGCGCGACGGCGACGGCGACGACCGAGCGGCCGGCATCGGTGTGCTCGACCGGCACGACGGAGTCGGCGGAGCTCGGCATGGGCGCCCCGGTCATGATGTGCACCGCCTCGCCCGGGCCGATGCCGGGGTCGTGGGCACTGCCCGCGGCGACCTCGCCCACGACCCGCAGGGTCACCTCGTGCGCGGCGGTCGCCGCGGCGACGTCGGCGTGCCGCACGGCGTACCCGTCCATCGCCGAGTTGTCGAACAGCGGAATGTCGAGCCGGCTGCGCACGTCGACCGCGAGCACGCGGCCGCCTGCATCGGCGAGCGCCACGTCGATCGGGGCGAGCGGATGCACCGCGCCGAGCACGCGCGCCAGGTGCGCGTCGACCGTGTCGAGTTCGCCCGTGCTCATCGCGGAATCGGTGGGCGTCGCACCGGCTGGGCGGGTCGCGCCGGGCGCGTCTCAGTCATCGATCCTCCAGACGTCGACGAGCGCGCCCGCGGGCAGCGCGTCGATGCCGACCGGCAGGTGCACGAGCACGGTCGCGTTCGCGTAGGCGTGCAACAGGTGCGAGCTCGGCGCGCCGACCTCGACCGCGCCGTCGCCGTCGATGACACCGCGACGCACCTGGTGCTTGCCGATCGGCGAGTTCACGGCATGCGCGAGCTTGAGGTGCGCGCGAGGGCGGTCGGGGGCCAGCCCGGCGAATGCGCGCAGCACGGGGCGCAGGAACAGCTCGAACGAGACGAGCGCGCTCACCGGGTTGCCGGGGAACGTCACGACGGGCACGCCGGCGGTCCCCGGCGACAGGATGACCCGGCCGAGCCCCTGCGGGCCGCCCGGCTGGATGGCGACGCTGACGAACTCGACACCCCGCGCCGCGAGCGCGTCGCGCACGACCTCGAACGCACCGGCGCTCACGCCGCCCGTCGTGATCACGAGGTCGACGAGCCCGGCCGAGCCCTCGAGCGCGTCGACGACAGCCTCGGGGTCGTCGGGGGTCAGGGTGTCGCGCACGAGCGCGCCGGCCTCGTCGAGGGCGGCGCGCAGCATCGGCGTGTTCGCATCGTGGATCTGCCCGGGCTCGAGCGGCGCGCCTGCCGCGCGCAGCTCGTGGCCGGTCGAGAGCAGCAGCACCGTGATGCGGCGGCGTACCGCGACCTCGGTGATGCCTGCCGCCGCGAGCGTGCCGAGCTGGGCGGGTCCGAGGCGAGCGCCCGCGGGCAGCAGCACGGCGCCGCGGGCGACGTCGGTGCCGATCGCGCGTACGAACGTGCCTGCGGCGACGGGGTGCGCGAAGCGCGCCGTCGTGCCCGGTTGCACGTCGTGGGCGCTGCCGCCGAGTCCGCGGAATCGCGGGGGATCCGCCGCCTCGACCGGCACGACGGCGTCGGCGCCGTGGGGTAGGGCTGCGCCGGTCATCACGGGCGACGCGGTGCCGCGGGCGTGGGTGCGGATCGGGTCGCCGGCGGCGGTCGTGCGCCCGACGGGCAACTCGACGGGCTGCTCGGGCCGGGCGGCCGCGAGGTCGGCGGAGGCGACCGCGTACCCGTCCATCTGCGAGTTCGCGAACGCGGGAAGGTCGCCGGGGGCGATCACGTCATGGGCGAGCACGCGACCGTGCGCGCGCACCCGGCCGTGCGGCCCCGAGACGGCGTCGAGTGCGAGTACCTCGGCGCCCTCGGCCGCCTCGAGCGACGAGTGCAGTGGGGCGAGCAGCTCGCGCACCGCGCGCTGGTGTTCGACGAACGTGCGCATCTTCGACTCCGAGGCTCAGCCGCCGGCGAACGGCGGCAGGATGTCGACGCGGTCGGCGAGCGGATGACCCGCCTCGCGCCGCACCGTGCCGTCGACCAGGAACGAACCCGAGCGCAGCACCCGTTCCATCGACGCGCCGTAGCGCGAGACGAGTTCGTCGCGCAGCGCGCCGAGCGTTGCCGTGTCGGCGAACTCGAGCCGCTCTTCTTCGACGCCGGCCGCCTCCGCGGCCGCCGCGAAGTACCGAACGGTCACGAGCGCCATGGCAAGATGCTACCCCGCGCGCGACGAGGTTGACGGGAACCCGATCGGTCAGCGGGCGGTGCGCTCGGCGGTGACGAGGGCAGCGATGTCGGTCCCCGCTCTCAGCAGCGCCAGTGTCCGCATCGCGACGGTGTCGAGTCGCTCGTGAAGGGCGGCACGCGGGTCGTCGACGTCGAGCTCGCGTATGGAGTGCAGCAGCCCTCGGACTTCGGGGATGCGGTAGCCGCCGGCCCGGAGCGCAGCGGTGATCCTCGCCTCTCGGATCGCAGAGAGCGGATATCGCCGTGCGTTCATCCGGGTCACACGCTCAGGCGTGACCAGTCCTTGCTGCTCCCAGAATCGGAGGGTGGACGATCGCACCCCGAGCGCGCCGGCGAGCTCGGTGATCGTCATCGCGTCGTCGTCGGCGGCGAGGGACGGATCGGCCATCGACTCCGCACTGATCTGATCGAGTGCTCGCAACGCCGCCAGGACCCCGTCTCGCTCGCGGGTGAGCGTGACGTGCAACGAGCTGATGAGTGCGGCAGCGGGGTCGATCGGCAGCTCGCGGACCGCCCGCTGAGCCTGGCGTGCCTGCACGGGTCCGACGGCGAGCGCGAGGTTGCGGTACGCACGCAACGCGAGGATATGGATCGAGGAGAATTGCCGATACCCGTTGGCGGCACGGCGAGCAGGCGGAATGACACCGAGCCGTTCGAGGTCGCGCACCTGCTGCACCGAGTATCCCGACACGCGTGCGAGCGTCGCGGTCGTCAGCCGGCCGGGGTGGGATTGCTCCACGGTCACGGTCGGGAACCCTCCATAACCACTTCAACCTCACACTTCAACTATGAGTATGAAGCCGATCCTCGAAACCGTGCGAGCCCTCGACGGCGTGCTGGAGCTCGCCCCCGAACCCGGAGGTGAGTTCCCCGAGATCGCGTGGGGCGACCACTTCTTCTACTCCTCGCCCGACGGTTCCATCCCGAGCAACCGGCAGCCCTTCGCGACGATCGTCACCAAGGACTACCCCGACGACACGCTGTCGAACCTCGATCCGGCCGGCCGCTGGAGGCTGAACATCCACGTCGGCACGGCGAGATTCGCGGAACTCACCGGGGTGACGCCGCACGACTTCACGGCTCAGGATCTCTCGGCTGGCGACTTCTCGATGCCCGACGTGATCCTTCCGCACCCCGTGTACGGATCGCTCGGGTGGGTCGCCATCGTCAATCCGGGCGCCCGAACGACGGCGACGGCGCTGGCGCTGCTGCGTGAGGCACATTCTGACGATCGCCGACGAGTGGAGCGTCGGTCGACGAGCCCACTTGAGGGAAGATGAGTACGTATGCAACTCAGATTCGGAGCGACAAGTATAGAACAAACATGCGAAACCGGGTAGACTCGATCCATGAGCGATGAACCCTCGAATGCCAGATCAGCTGGCAATTCCGAGGGTTCTCGCGCGGTGGCGTCGCTCGATGATCGGTCGCCGTATGCGATCGCGCAAGACGGGCTCGCCGAGCTGATCGGGGCGTCGGTGCAGGCGCAGCGAGTCGAGGCGATGAACGCGGCGATGCGGGTCGATGTGCTGTTCCTCACGGTGAGGTACGCGGTGCGCGCCGCCGAGGCGTTCGTCGCGGCATCCCTGACACCCGAACGGCGGCGCGAGATGGCGCACCGCAGCGTGACCGCCGAGCTCGCGACCGCGTTGCACGTGCCCGAGAGCACGATGCAGCGGCAACTCGACGAGGCTGCGGCGCTCTCGACCCGGCTGCCCGCGACGCTGGCCGCGATGCGCGACGGGGCGATCAGCTTGGCGCACGCACGGGTCATCGTCGAGCAGACCAGCGACCTCGGCGACGACCGTGACGCGGTGGCGAAGCTCGACGCCCTGCTCGCCGAGTACGCGAAGACGAACACAGCCGCGACCGTGCGCCGCAAGGCCCGGCAGGTGCGCGACGAGGTCGTGTCCGAGTCCCTCGCCGAGCGGCAGCGCACGGCACGCGCGAAGCGGCGCGTCGAGTTCGAGGCGGCCGCCGACGGCATGGCATGGCTGCACGCATTCCTCCCTGCCGACGACGCCAAGCTGATCTTCGACCGACTCGACCGGGTCGCCCGCGCGAATCACGAGACCAGCGCACCCGCCCTCGCCGCCGAGCCCGAGCGCAGCATCCACCCCCACGGCGGGCGCATCGACAGCGACGGCATCGTGCGGGTCCGCGCCGAACAGCTCACCGCCGATCAGGTGCGTGCCGACGCAGCACGCGACCTGTTGCTCTACGGCACCCTCGGCAACGAGTCCGCGTTCGCCGACGCGGTGGCCCGGGTGCGTCCGAGCGTGCACCTGACCGTCCCGGTGCTCACCCTGATGGGCGAGTCCGACGCGCCCGCCCTGCTCGACGGCTACGGCCCGGTCGACGCCGAAACCGCGCGGCGGCTCGCCGCTCGGGCGCCGTCGTTCACCCGCATCCTGACCCACCCGGTGTCGGGCACTGTGCTCGACGTCGACCGCCGCAGCTACCGGCCCCCGGCCGACCTTGCGCAATGGCTGCAGGTCCGCGACGGTACCTGTCGATTCCCCGGCTGCAACCGCTCCGCACGGCGCAGCGACATCGACCACACCATCGATTGGGCCGACGAAGGCCGCACCGCGTTCGACAATCTCGCGCATCTGTGCGGGCCGCATCACCACCTCAAGCACGAAACCGCGTGGTCGGTGCGTCACACCAGCGCGGGCACCCTCGAGTGGACATCCCCAGCCGGCGCCACGCGCCTGACGCATGCGGCGAATCCGATCCCTGATCCGCCACCAGAACTCGCGCCGGGCCCATCGCCCGATGAACCGAACTTCTGAGTGGTCGGGTGCGCCGGCGTGGGCCGGGTGCGCCAGATCGCCGCGCCGGCCTCGCGCCGAACGTACAATTGCGGCATGCGCGCACGCCCGGCCCCGCTCGTCGAGCCGTCGGCACCGCTCAGCCCTGAGCGCATCGCCCGGTTCAGTCGCCAGATCATGCTGCCCGGGTTCGGCGAGCTCGCGCAGCGCCGGCTCGCCGCGGCGCGCGTGCTCGTCGTCGGCGCGGGCGGGCTCGGCAGTGCGCTCGTCCCGTACCTCGCGGGCGCGGGCGTCGGCACGATCGGACTCGCCGACGACGACGTCGTCGAGCTCTCGAACCTGCACCGCCAGGTGAGTCACGGCCTCGCCGACGTCGGCCGGCCGAAGGTCGACTCGCTCGCCGATGCCGTCGCCGCGATCGACCCCGAATGCCGGGTGGTGCGCCACGCCGAACGGTTGACGGCGGCGAACATCCGCGACATCCTCGCGCGCTACGACCTCGTCGTCGACGGCAGCGACAACTTCCCCACCCGATACCTCACGAATGACGCCGCCCTGCTCGAGGGCGTGCCGCTCGTCTGGGGCGCGATCCTGCGTTACCACGGCCAGGTCGGCCTCTCGTGGCATGAGCACGGCCCCACCTACCGCGACGTCTTCCCGGTGCCCCCGGCGCCCGACGAGGTGCTCTCGTGCGAGCTCGGCGGGGTGCTGCCGACCCTCTGCGCCACCGTCGGCGCCCTCATGGCGAACGAGGTCGTCAAGATCGTCACCGGCATCGGCGAACTGCTGCTGGGCCGGGTGGCGACGATCGACGCGCTCTCGGGTCGCAGTCGCGAAATCGAGTACGAGCGCATTGCGGATGCCCCGGCGATCACCTCGCTCATCGACTACGAGGTCTTCTGCGGGGTCGATGACGCCGCGAGCGCGGCGCAGGCCGAGGCATCCGCGCCCCCGATCTCGGCGGCCGAACTGCTGCGCCGCATGCGCAGCGGCGAGCCGCTGCGGCTGCTCGACGTGCGCGAACCCGTCGAGGCCGCGCTGCGGCGCATCAGCGGAAGCGAACTCGTGCCGATCGGCGAGCTCGCCTCCGGCGCCGAGCCCACGTCGGGCGCGGGTGCGCTCGTCGTCTACTGCGAGCAGGACACCCGGTCGCGGCGCGCGGCGCGACTCCTGCGCGAACGCGGACACGGCGACGTCATGTACCTGGCCGGCGGCATCGACGCGTTCTCGTCGGTGGCCGGCGAACTCGTGCACCGCTGACCCTGATCACCACGCGAGAGGCACGCATGAACCCCAACCCGGCCGTCGTCACCGCCGAGCCCATCGACGAGGCGGCCGTGCGTGCCGCCGTCGAGGCCGACACGAGCGGAGCGGTCGTGATGTTCTTCGGGGTCGTACGCAACCACGACGCCGGGCGCGACGTGCTCGCGCTCGACTATCAGGCCCATCCTGAGGCCGAGCGGTTCCTCGCCGAGTGCGTGCGACGCATCGCCGACGACACCGGGCTCGCCGTCGCGGCCGCTCATCGGGTGGGCGAGCTGCGCATCGGCGACGTCGCGCTCGTGGCAGCGGCATCCGCCCCGCATCGTGCCGAGGCGTTCGACGCGTGCGAACGCCTCGTCGACCTGATCAAGCAGCAGGTGCCGATCTGGAAGCGGCAGCACTTCACCGACGGCGTGTCGGAGTGGGTCGGGCTCTGAGCCCGACAGGTTCGCGCTGAACTCAGCTGTCGCGGTCGAAGAAGTCGAGCGCCAGTTCGGCGACCGCGTCGGGTGCGTCGTCTGGGAGGAGCTTGCCCGCGTTCTCGACGAAGACGAACTCCATCCGGTCGGCGTACCGGTCGGGGTTCTCGCAGAGGCGACGCACGAGCGGCTCGTTGAACCTCGTGTCGTGCCGGCCGAAGGCGACGAGTGTCGGGATGGTCAAATGCATCCGCTGGTACTCGCCCCGGGCGAGCCGCATCGCCTCGGGAATGACCATGCCACGGTAGAGCGGGCGAACCGCGTCGTCGATCTCGCGACGTTGCATGGGCGCGAGGTGGGCGTCGATGGTCGCGTCGGGCGTGACCTTCGCGCAGTACGGATCGGACCATACGCCCCGAAGCGCGTTGCCCGGGCGATGCCAGATGAGCTTCGGCATGTGCCGGAACGCGGGGAGGAGGCGGGGGCTGAACGACATGAATCCTGGCGGAATCGAGAGCTGAACCGCTCGCCCCACGCGTTCGGGGTGCGTGTACGTGAGCTGCAGCGCCGTGATCGCCCCCATGTCGTGGCTGACGACGTGTGCGCGTTCGAGGCCGAGTGCGTCGAGGATGTCGAGCAGGTCGTGCAGTCGCGTTTCACGCTCGATACCGCGCTCGTCGGCTTCGGTCCAGCCGGCACCGCGCAGGTCGGGGCAGATCACGCGGTAGCCGGCCGCGGCGATGCGGGGTGCGACCTGGTGCCACTGCCACCAGTGCTGCGGGAAACCGTGCAGCAGCACGACGGGCTCGCCCTCGCCGATGGTCGCGACGTGCGAGCGCAGCCCCGTGGTCTCGACGACCTGGTGAGCGAAGCCCGGTGCTTCGGGCAGCGGCGGCGCCCATGTGGCGGTGCTCGCGACGTGTGGCCGCGCATCGTCGGGGCGGGATCGGAGTTCTGGCGTGTCCATGATGACCCCCTCGTCACGTTCGGACTACTATGTTTATAGTACTCCCGATTGGAAGGGGTGTCCATGGCGGCGACCCGAGAACGGGCGCTCGAGGCGGCCGTCGAGCTGCTCGGCACCGAGGGCATCCGGGCGCTCAGCCACGCTCGGGTCGATGCACGTGCAGGGCTTCCCGCCGGCTCCACCTCCAATTGGTTCCGTACCCGGCGGTCGCTCCTCGCCGGCATCGTCGACTGGATCGCGGTGAGCGAACGGGCCGAACTCGACCCGGCGCTCATGCCCATTCCCACCGATGCCGAAGCACTGATCGAGCTGCTCACCGCGCTGCTCGAGTCGCAGACCGGCCCGCACGCCGCACGTACCCGGGCTCGCTACGCCCTCTTCCTCGAGCTCGCCGCCGACCCCGACCTCAACGAGCTGCACCGGAGACAGCGGCGCGAGTTCGAGCGCCTCGGCGAGCAGCTCGCCGCAGCCGCCGGTGTGCCGGATCCGGTGCAGTCGGCGCGGGCGCTCATGGCGATCAGCGATGGACTCGTGTTCCACCGCCTCACGATCGACCCGACGCTCGACCTGCGCCCGCCCATCGAACGCGCCGTGCGCGCGCTCGCCGATCAGTGAATCGAACGTGTCGAGTGTGCAGTCGTCGCCCTGGTGAGGGCGCGGAGCGCGCGCACGGCGGAGAAAGATGGGGATCGCGGCGTCAGCCGCCCAGGTACGACATCTCTGGCTTCGGCCGGGCGGCCCGAAGCTCGGGCGTGAGCGTTGCGCGCACCTCGGAGTAGCGGTCGTCGCGGGCACCCCAGATCGAGGCCATCGCCGCGGCGAGCCCGTCGTCGTCGACACCGCCCCGCAGCAGCGCCCGGAGGTCGTGCCCCTCTGAGGCGAACAGGCACGTGAAGAGCTTGCCTTCGGTCGAGATGCGCGCCCGGTTGCACGAGCCGCAGAACGCGTTCGTGACGCTCGAGATCACGCCGATCTCGCCGCCTCCATCGACGTAGCGCCATCGGGCGGCGGTCTCGCCCGGGGCCGTGGCGCCGATGGGCTCGAGCGGCATCTCGGCGCCGATGAGCTCGACGATCTCCGCGGACGGCACGACCTCGTCGAGCCGCCAGCCGTTCGACGTGCCGACGTCCATGTACTCGATGAACCGCAGCGTGAACGGGGAGTCCTTGAAGTGTCGCGCCATCGGCAGCACCTCGTGGTCGTTCAGCCCTCGCTTGACGACCATGTTGACCTTGATCGGGCCGAGCCCGGCGTCGTGCGCGGCCCGCAGGCCAGCGAGCACGCGGTCGACCGGGAACCGCACGTCGTTCATCGACTGGAACACGGCGTCGTCGAGCGAGTCGAGCGACACAGTGACCCGCGCGAGCCCGGCCGCCCGGAGCGCTTCGGCCTTGACCGCGAGCGCCGAGCCGTTGGTGGTCATGGCGATCTCGACGGGCTCTCCATCGGGCGTGCGCAGCGCGGCGAGGCGCTCGATGAGCCCTTCGATGCCGCGGCGCAGCAGCGGTTCGCCGCCCGTGAGCCGCAGCTTGTGCACCCCGTGCGCGACGGCCACACCGGCGAGCCGGGTGATCTCATCGAAGCTCAGCAGCTCGTCGTGCTCGAGGAACGCGTAGTCGCGCCCGAAGACCGTCTTCGGCATGCAGTACACGCACCGGAAGTTGCACCGGTCGGTCACCGAGATGCGCAGGTCGCGCATCGGCCGGGAGAACGCATCGGTGATCGCGCCGGTCGACGGCAGGCGGCGGGCTCGCGGCGCGCCGTTCGCGGGCGCTGGGACTGCGCGCACGGGCAGCAGGGTGGTCACGGGTCACCCCCTCTTCGGTGGCGTCTACGCTAACACCGCATCATGAGTGCGTGCGCACCGAGACGTCGGCCGGCGCGACGTGGAACGCGAGCCGCGAGCCGGTGCTCAGGTCGAGGGCGACGGCGGCGGTCGACGGCACGTCGATCGCGAGGTCGGGGTGCTCGTCGGTCACGATGCGCACGCCGCCGCGGGCGGGCTCGAGCGACGCGACGGCGCCGAACCAGGCGTTGTCGGCGGATTGCGACGGGTCAGCGGATGCCGCGGCTCGCGCATGCACCGACGCCGGACTGAACACGACCGAGGCGGGAGTGCCCACCCGCAGCGCCTCGCCCGTGCCACGCAGCGCGATCGGCCCGCTCGCACCCGCAACGCGCACGGCATCGCGCGCGATCGCGACGCCGGTGAGCAGGTTGACCCCCGCGAGCGCGGCAGCGAACGGCGTGCGCGGGTGCCCGAGCACCTCGGCGGTCGGCCCCTGCTGCACGATCCGCCCCGTGTGCAGGATGGCGGCGCGGTCGGCGAGCACGATCGCGTCGAGCGGATCGTGCGTGACGAGCAGCGTCGGGATCCCGAGCGTCGAACGCTGCTCGGCGACGAGTCGGCGCATCGCCGCGGCCGTCTGCACGTCGAGCGCCGCGAACGGCTCATCGAGCAGCAGCACGTCGGGCTGTGCCGCGAGGACGCGGGCGAGCGCGACCCGCTGCTGCTGGCCGCCCGAGAGCGCGGAGGGGAGTCGACGCTCGAGCCCGGTGAGACCGACGCGGTCGAGCCAGTCGGATGCCGCGACGCGAGCCTCGCGCTTCGCCATGCCCTGCGCGCGCGGGCCGAACGCGACGTTCTCGAGCGCGGTCAGGTGCGGGAACAGCAGCGGGTGCTGGCCGAGCAGGCCCACGGAACGCTCGGCCAGGTCGACCTCGGCGGCGCCCGCGTCGATCGCGCCTGTGTCGATCGTGGGGGTGCGCGAGAGCACGCGCTCGCCGATGCGCACGGCACCGGCGGTGAGCGGGTGATGGCCGGCGATGGCGGCGAGCAGCGTCGATTTGCCCGAGCCGTTCGGGCCGAGCACCGCGAGTACCTCGGATGCCGCGACCGCGACCTCGACGTCGAGCCTGAAGTCGCCGACCTCGGCGACGACCCGGGCGTCGAGCTCCCCGCCGTTCGTGCCGGTCATCGGGGGGCGTCCTCACGCCAGCTGCGCATGAGCACCAGCACGGCGACCGCCACGAGGACGAGCATGAGCGACAGCGCGATCGCGGTGTCCTCGCTGACGCCGGCGCCGTTGAACGCCGTGTAGATGGCCAAGGGCATCGTGCGGGTGATGCCGGCCGAGTTGCCCGCGAACAGCGCCGTCGCCCCGAACTCGCCGAGCGCGCGTGCGAAGCACAGCACGGTGCCGGCGATCAGGCCGGGGGCCACGAGCGGCAGCGTGATGCGCCGGAACACCGTGAAGCGGCGTGCACCCAGGCCGGCCGCGACCGTCTCGTAGCGGGTGCCGGCCGTGCGAAGCGACCCCTCGACCGTGATCACGAGGAACGGCAGCGCGACGAACGTCTGCGCGATCACGACCGCGGCGGTCGTGAACGGGATGCGCAGGCCGAGCACGCCGAGCGTCTCGCCGAACAGGCCGTTGCGCCCGAGCAGCGCGAGCAGCGCGATGCCGCCCACGAGCGGCGGCAGCACGAGCGGCAGCGTGGTCAGGGTACGCAGCACCGCGGCGATGCCCTTCGAACTGCGGGCGATGACCATGGCGAGCGGAACGCCGAGCACGATGCACACGCCCGTCGCGATCGCGGCGGTGGCGAGTGAGAGGGTGAGCGCCTGCAGTGCGGCGGGTGAGGCGACCGCGGCGGGCACCTGCGTCCAGTCGAGGCGGACGAGCAGGGCGACGAGCGGCAGCGCGAGCACCGCCGCGCCGACGGCGGCCGGGAGGTACAGCCACAGTGGAAAGCGTCGCGCCGCAGCGGCATCGTCACGACGGGTCTCACTCGCACGGGCCGTGACGCCCGCGGGCGAAGACGCCGTCATGGCGTCCCGAAGCCGAACGACGCGAGCACCGCCCGGCCCTCCTCCGACGTGACGAATTCGACGAACGCGCTCGCCGCCTCGGGGTTCGCCGCGTCGGTGAGCGCCGTGACCGGGTAGACGTTGGTCGCGGCATCCGCATTCTCGATCTCGATTCCGTCGACCTCGCCGCCGGCCGCCTCGACGTCGGTGACGTAGACGAGCCCGGCGTCGGCTTCGCCGCGGCCCACCTTGGTGAGTACGGCCGACACGTTCTGTTCCTCGCTCGCGGGCGTCACCGTGATGCCGTCTTCGGCGAAGAGCGACTGGGCCGCGTCGCCGCACGGCACCTCGGGGCCGCACAACACCACGGTGATCGGGAGCCCGTCGGCGGTTTCGGTCGCGCCGTCGGCGAGGTCGTCGAGCGTCTCGATGCCGAGGGGGTTGCCGGGCGCGACGGCGATCGTGAGCACGTTCGTCGCGAAGTCCACGGGCTCGAGCGTGAGCCCGGCATCGACCAGCTTCTTCATGTTGCGCTCGTCGGCCGAGGCGAGGACGTCGGCCGGCGCCCCCTCGATGAGCTGCGTCACGAGCACCGACGACCCGTCGTAGGTGATGGGCAGCACGTCGAGGTTCGGGTGCCGCGCCTCGAAGGCGATGGCGAGCTCGTCGAAGGCCGCGTTCAGCGAGGCGGCCGCGTAGATCGTGAGCGCTCCGGTGAGTTCGCCGGGCGCCGCGGTGGGCTCGCCGGACTCGGACCCGGCGTCGCCTGCCGGGCCCGAGCACGCGGTCAGTGCGAGCGCGGCGAACACGACGGGCAGCGTCGAGCGAACGATCGGATGTCTCATGCGCGAGGTTCCTCGTCGGTCTCGATGACGACCATGGTCGCCTTGACCACGGCGACGCCGCGTGAGCCGACCTCGAGGCGCAGGTCGCGTGCGGCCTCGGCCGACATGAGCGACACGACGCGGTGCGGGCCGCACTGCAGCTCGACCTGGGCCATCAACCCGTCGATCTCGACGCGCGTGACCAGGCCGACGAATCGGTTGCGGGCGCTGCGTCGCACCGGGCTGCGGTCGTCGACGGTCGCGGCGATCGCGACGGCGCGTGCCGCGAGTTCATCGCCGGGCACGACCTGTCGCCCGGCCTCGTCGTTACCCCCCTTAAGGAGGCCATCTCTCAGCCATCGACGTATCGTGTCGTCGCTGACGCCGACGAGCGCCGCTGCCTCACTGATCCGATAGTGCGTCATGAAATCGACAATACGACCGCATCTGCGGAAAGAACAGCGAAGATCGCCCGAATCGGCGAAACGGTGGAAGCGCCTTGGAAAGCGTCATCCGGATGTAGGGTTGGCTATCCTAACTTATCGATACCGATTTCGTCAACCAAAGAAGTTGTACTGCCCGACCGGCTGTGCCACACTGACGACGATTGCTCAGTTTCCAGCGCGGCACCATTCGGAAATCGAGCATGCACGGCGCGCGGCCGCCGGTACATCTTGGCGATCCACGCGGCGAGACTCGCGGTTGACGCGGTCTGCACAGGAGGTTCAGGGGAGCGCGGGTGCTGCCGGCAACGCCGACGCGGCACCAGGCGCAGGCGTGGGGGACGTCATGATCTCGTGGCTGGTGCGTTGGAGCCTGCGATTCCGGCTGCTCGTCGCGGCCGTGGCTGCGGGAGTGCTCGCGTTCGGAGTGGTCAGCCTGCCGACGATGGCGGTCGACAACCTGCCCGAGTTCGCGCCACCGCACGTCGAGATCCAGACCGAGGCGCTCGGCCTGTCGGCCGAAGAGGTCGAGCAGCTGATCACGAGCCCCATGGAGGCGGACCTGCTCAACGGCGTGGCCTGGCTCGACGAGATCCGCTCGGTCTCGGTTCCCAGCCTCTCGTCGATCGAGCTCGTGTTCGAGCCGGGCACCGATCTCCTGCGCGCGCGCCAACTCGTGGCCGAACGGCTCACGCAGGCACACGCACTGCCGAACGTGTCGGCGCCGCCCGTGCTGATGCAGCCGTTGTCGTCGACGAGTCGCGTCATGATGATCCAACTCACGTCCGAGGACGTGTCGCTCATCGACATGTCGGTGCTCGCCAGATGGACGGTGAAGCCCGTGCTGATGGGTGTTCCCGGCGTCGCCAACGTCTCGACCTGGGGACAGCGCGAGCAGCAGGTCCAGGTGCAGGTCGAACCCGAACGGCTCGAGGCCGCCGGCGTGACCCTCGATGACGTCATCGAGACCGCCGGCAACGCGGTGTGGGTCTCGCCGCTCAGCTTCCTCGAGGCATCGACCCCGGGCACCGGCGGCTTCATCGAATCCGCCAACCAGCGCATCGGCATCCAGCACGTGCTCCCGATCCAGACTCCAGAAGACCTCGGCAAAGTCGTCATCGAGGGCAACCCGCAGAGACTCACGCTGGCAGACGTCGCCGACCTGCGGGAAGACCACCAACCGCTCATCGGCGACGCCATCACCGGGGATGGGCCCGGCCTGCTCATCGTCATCGAGAAGTTCCCCGAGGCGGATGTCCTGGAGGTCACCCGCGGCATCGAGGCCGCCATGGCCGACCTCGCACCGGGGCTCGCCGGCATCGAGGCCGACACCACCGTGTTCCAGCCGGCGACGTTCCTCGAGACCGCGGCCGGCCAACTCGGATGGGCCGCGCTCGTCGGGCTGCTGCTCGTCGCGCTCGTGATCGGGCTCGGGCTCGGCTCGTGGCGGTACGCGCTGATCGCCGCGCTGGCAGTCCTCGTCTCGGGCACGGCCGCCGCCCTCACGCTGCAGGTCACCGGCGCCGTCATGAACACCATGACCCTCGTCGGACTCGCCCTGGCGCTCACGGTCGCCGTCGGCGATGCCGTCGCCGACCTCGATTCGCTGCGCACGCGGGGCACCGCTCCGCGCCCACCGCGAGGGAGTGCCGCGCCCACGGCCACCGATGCTGACGCGTCGGCCGACGCGGTCGCCCAGCGAACCGGCATCCTGGCCACCGCGCTTCGCCGTTCACGCCTGCCCGCGCTGTTCGGCGCCCTCGTGTCGGCCGTGGCGATCGCCCCCAGCTTCTTCATCGCGGGTCTCAACGGTGAGATCCTGCGGGCGGTTGCGATCGCCTACCTCGTGACCCTCCTGGTCGCGATGATCGTGGCGCTGACCGTGACGCCGGCGCTCGCCAGCCTGCTGCTGCCGCGCAAGGACGACGCCGAGGCGCCGAAGGAATCGACCGCGGTGGCAGGGATGACGACGAAGTACGCAGGTGCGATGGAACGAGCCTCCGCCGGGCGAGGCGGCTGGATCGCCGCGCTCGCAGCCGTCGTGCTCGGCGTGCTCGCACTCGGAACCATCCCGCTGACGACCTCGAGCGCGCCCGTGCTCGCGTCGGTGGCCGACCGGACGATCCTGGTCGAGTGGGACTCCGTCGCCGGAACGTCGAACGACGAGATGAGCCGTATCACGACACGCGCGGCGGATGAGCTGCGCACCCTGTCCGGCGTCGCGGCGGTCGGCGGTCATGTCGGCCGTGCCATCACATCGGACACCGAGTCCGACGTCAGCGGCAGCGAGATCTGGGTCACGCTCGACGACGGCGCCGACTACGCCGCGGTCAAGGACGACGTGCAGCAGGTCATCGACGGGTATCCCGGACTCGCGAATCGCGTCATGTCGTATCCCGAGCGGCAGCTCGAGCGCGTACGCGCCGCACAGGAGCGCGACTTCCAGGTGCGCGTGTACGGCATCGACATCGACATCCTTCGCGAGAAGGCCGCCGAGCTTCAGGCCGCGATGAGCGGGATCGACGGGCTCGTCGAACCGACGATCCAGCAGGATCTCCTGCAGCCGATCGCCGAGATCGAGGTCGACCTCGAGAAGGCCAAGCAGTACAGCGTGAAGCCCGGCGATGTGCGCCGAGCCGCGGCCGCGGTACTGCAGGGCTTCGAGGTCGGCTACATGTTCGAGGAGCAGAAGGTCTTCCAGGTCGTCGTCAAGGGCACCGAGCAGACCCGACACAGCCTCACCGACGTCGAGAACCTCATCATCAACACGCCGGGCGGCGAAACCGTCGCGCTCTCCGATGTGGCCGACGTGCGCGTCAGCCCGAACCTCGCGGTGATCCGGCACGACGACACCCATCGGCGCATCAACATCACCGCCGACGTGCAGGGACGCAGCCTCGCCGACGTCGAGGCCGATGTGCGTGCGGCGATCGCCGACGTCGAGTTCCCCGTGGAGTACCACGCCGAGGTCCCGCCGCAGTACCGCGAACAGCAGGCCTCGGGCCAGCTCACGTGGTGGCTGCTCGCGGCCGCGGCCATCGTCGTCCTCGTGCTGTTGCAGACGATGCTCGGGTCGTGGCGGCTCGGCGCGATCGCGCTGCTGACGCTTCCGCTGGCGCTCGCC
Organism: Agromyces humatus; assembly: GCF_021228295.1. Lineage (GTDB taxonomy): Bacteria > Actinomycetota > Actinomycetes > Actinomycetales > Microbacteriaceae > Agromyces > Agromyces humatus. Next base: position 57,870 of record NZ_JAJQPD010000005.1, on the reverse strand, counting down.
GGCGGCCTGGTCGGCGCGTGGCTCTCCGGCGGTCTCGACTCGCTCGTGCTCGTCATCGCGCTCGTACCGGTACTCGCGTTCGCCGTGCGCGAAGCGGGAATGTTGATCGGCGCCTACCAGACGGCGATGGCCGCCGGGCAGGCCGAATCTCCCGCGAAGGCGATCTGGGCCGCCGCGGGCGCCCGCATCCGCCCGACGCTGATCGCGCTCGTGGCATCCGTTGCGCTGCTCGCCCCGCCCGCGTTCTTCGGCGGCACGGTCGGCTTCGAGACCGTGCTCCCGGTGGCGGCCGTCATCTGGGGCGGCACGGTGACGTCGATCCTCGTCGCCCTGGTCGTTCTGCCGCTGCTCGTGCTCGCCTGGGGCGGCACGAAGACCGCCGACAGTTCGCTCGTGAACTTGAATGCTCCAGTGGCGGAATGGAGGCAGGAACCGTCATGAACGATGCAACGCTGAAGGTCCGGCGGGTGGCCGCGACGGTGCTCGCAGCACTCGCCATCGTCGGGGGGACGCTCAGCCTCGCCGGGTGCGCGGAGGTCACCGAGGCCGGTGCCGCAGCCGGACCCGAGCCGGCCGTCAAGGAGGAGATCACGGAGGAGCTCAGCAGTCTCACGCTGACACCCCAGGCCATCGAACGGCTCGGACTCGAGACCGCCGAGGTCGAAGCGGGTGATGGCGGGCTCACGGTTCCCTACGCTGCGCTGATCTACGATCACGACGGCGACACGTGGGTGTACACCACCACCGAACCCGAGGTGTTCATCCGGGCGGCGGTCGTGGTCGACCGCATCGACGGCGAGACCGCCCACCTCTCAGAGGGCCCCGAGCCGGGCACGAGCGTCGTGACGCTCGGCGCTGCCGAGCTCTTCGGTGCGGAATTCGACACTGCGCACTGATCGCGACGGCACCGACATGCGACGCCTCATCGGGTTCAGCCTTCAGTTCCGGACCATCGTGATGACGCTGGCCATCGGCATCATGGTGTTCGGCGGCGTGCAGCTCAGCTCGGCGCAGGTCGACGTGTTCCCCGAGTTCGCGCCTCCGAGGGTCGAGATCCAGACGCTCTGCATCGGCCTGACCGCAGCAGAGGTCGAGCAGCTCGTGACTGTGCCCCTCGAGGAGGCGCTCAACGGCGTCGAGGGGCTCGACGAGATCCGATCGAAGTCGGTCAGCCAGATCTCGTCGATCGTGCTGATCTTCGAGCCGGGTGCCGATCTGCTCAAGGCGAGACAGCTCGTCGCCGAGCGCCTCACGACCGCCACACCGACCCTGCCGACGTGGGCCTCGCCGCCGATCATGCTGCAGCCGCTGTCGTCGACGAGCCGGGTGATGAAGATCGGCCTGACCTCAGAGGAACACTCGGTCATCGAGATGTCGATGATCACCTACTGGAAGATCCGCGCGCACCTGCTGCGCGTTCCCGGGGTGGCGAACGTCCCCATCTGGGGCGAGCGGCTGCAGATGCTGCAGGTGCAGGCCGAGCCCGAGAAGATGGCCGCCGAGGGGGTCAGCCTCGAGCAGGTCATGACCGTGACCGCCGACGCGCTCGATGCCGGGCTGCTGCAGTTCTCGAATGGCTCCGTCATCGGAACGGGCGGGTACGTCGCCACACCCCAGCAGCGACTCGGGATCCAGCACGTGCTGCCCATCACGACCCCCGAGGAACTCGCCGAGGTGACGATCGAGGAGCGCGGCGGCGATCCGCTGCGGCTGAGTGACGTCGCCCGCGTCGTCGAGGATCACCAGCCGCTCATCGGCGACGCCGTGATCAACGAGGGCGAAGGGCTCATGCTCATCGTCGAGAAGCTGCCGTGGGGCAACACGCTCGAGGTGACCGAGGGCGTCGAGGCGGTGCTCGCCGACCTGGCGCCCGGCCTGCGCGGCATCGAGATCGACACCGAGATCTTCCGGCCCGCGACCTTCATCGAGGAATCGATCAGCAACCTCTCGCTCGCGCTCCTGCTCGGCGTCCTCCTCGTGATGATGGTGCTCGCCCTGTTCCTGTTCCAGTGGCGCACCGCGCTCATCAGCATCATCGCGATCCCGCTTTCGCTGGTCTCGGCGGCGCTCGTCATCTACCTGACGGGCACGCCGATCAACACCATGATCCTCGCCGGGCTGGTGATCGCCGTCGGCGTCGTGGTCGACGACGCCATCATCGACATCGAGAACATCGTGAGACGCCTGCGCCAGGAACGCGCCGAGGGCGGGCAACGATCCACGGCGAGGGTCGTGCTCGAGGCCTCGCTCGAGGTGCGCGGCCCGATCATCTACGCGACCCTCATCATCATCGTGGCCGCCGTGCCGATCTTCTTCCTCGAGGGTCTCACCGGGGCCTTCTTCCGCCCGCTCGCGCTGGCCTACACCCTCGCCGTGCTCTCGTCGATGGTCGTCGCCCTCACGGTCACACCCGCGCTCGCGCTGATCCTGTTGCGCAAGGCGCCGCTCGACCCGCGCGATCCGCCGGTCGTCCGGGTGCTCAAGCGCGGGTACCGCAAGGGGCTCGAGCCCATCGTCGACCGCCCGTGGCCCGGGTACGTGTTCTTCGGCGCGCTGGTCGTCGTCGGCGCGGTCACGGTGCCGTTCCTCGGCCAATCGTTGCTGCCCGACTTCAAGGAGCGCGACTTCCTGATGCACTGGGTCACGCAACCCGGCACCTCCGCTCCCGAGGAAGTGCGAATCAGCGAGCGGGCCTGCCGGGAACTGCTCGAGATCGAGGGTGTGCGCAACTGCGGCGCGCACATCGGGCAGGCGTACAACGGGGACGAGGTCTACGGCGTGTACTTCGGCGAGAACTGGATCAGCATCGATCCGGCGGTCGACTACGACGCGACCCTCGCGAAGGTGCAGGAGCTCGTGCAGGGCTACCCGGGCATCCGTCGCGACGTGCAGACCTACCTCAAGGAACGCATTCGCGAGGTGCTCACGGGCGGCGATACCGCGGTCGTCGTGCGGTTGTACGGCGATGACCTGCAGACCCTGAGAGACACGGGCGAGGAGATCCTCGAGATCTTCCTCGAGACCGACGGGGCGATCGACGAGCACATGTCGCTGCAGGTCGATGTTCCCCAGCTCGAGGTCACGGTCGACCTCGACGCCGCGCAGGAACACGGCCTGAAACCGGGCGACGTGCGTCGCGCCGCGGCCACGCTCGTCGCGGGTGAAGAGGTCGGCGACGTCTTCCGGGGCGGCAAGGCCTACGATGTGCAGGTCTGGAGCCCGGTCGAGATCAGATCCGATGTCACGAGCATCCGCAACCTGCCGATCGATACTCCGTCGGGCGAGGTGATCCCGCTCTCGGCGGTCGCCGACGTGTCGTTGCGGGCGACTCCGAACGCGATCGAGCGCGACGACAACTCGCGCCGCATGGACATCGAGGCCAACGTCGAAGAGGGCAAGCTCGGTTCGGTCGTGGCCGCGATGGAGGAGGGGCTGCGCGAGGTCGAGCTGCCCGCCGGATTCCATGCCGAGATCATCGGCGAGGCCGAGGAGCGCGACGCGGCGACCAACCGGTTGCTCCTGCTCGCCGTGGCGGCGATACTCGTGATCTACCTGCTGCTGCAGGCGGCGTTCGCAAGCTGGCGACTGGCGACGCTGATCCTGCTGACGCTGCCCGTGGCCCTGGTCGGCGGCGTGTTCGCGGCCTTCATCACCGGTGCCGTGCTCTCACTCGGTTCGATCGTGGGGTTCCTCACGGTCATGGGCATCGCGGCGCGCAACAGCATCCTGCTGATCAACCACTGCCAGCACCTCGAACGCTACGAGGGCGAGACGTTCGGCAGGCAACTCGTGATGCGCGGTGCCGCCGAGCGACTCTCGCCCATCCTCATGACCACGCTCGCCACGGGGCTCGCCCTCGTGCCGCTCGTGGTCATGGGCGAGATCCCCGGCCACGAGATCGAGCACCCGATGGCCGTCGTCATCCTCGGCGGGCTCGTCACGTCGACGCTGCTCAACCTCTTCGTCGTGCCGCCGCTGTACCTGCGGTTCGCGAAGCCGAAGTCGCAGCGGACTCCGCCGCCCGAGGAGCCCGAGCCCGAGGCGGCGCCACCGGCGCCCGAGCCGGCCGCGGTCTGATCGCGGCGTCTGATCAGCGGGGGAGCGGCGGGCCCGGACGTGCGGCCGCTTCCTCGACGAGTTGCAGGATGCGCGCGGCGACGCTCACCGCGATCGCCGCCGGATCCTTCGACGCGATGCCGTCGATGCCGATCGGCGTCGTCACCCGGGCCAGCTCGGCCTCATCGTGACCGGCGTCGATGAGTCGCGCCCGGAACCGCGCCCACTTCGACCGTGAGCCGATGAGCCCGATCGATGCGAGGCCCGGCGTGTTGAGGGCGGACTCGACGATCGCGAGGTCCTCACCGTGGTCGTGCGTCATCACGAGCACGTGCGCGCCGTCGGGCAGGTCGGCCAGCGCCGCCTCGGGCACCGGCAGGTGCCGCACGTGCACCGTCGCGACCGCATCGGCGAGCACCCCGATGCGCTCCGACGCCAGCATCTCGGCGCGCGAGTCGACGAGGTGCAGCTCGACCTGCTGCCGGCTGAGCACACGGGCGAGCTCGAGACCGACGTGGCCCAGACCGAAGATCGCCACCGACGGCACGACCCGCACGGGTTCCAAGAGCATCGTGACCTCTCCTCCGCAGCACTGCACGCCGTAATCGGTGACGGCCCGGTCGCTGAGGGTCAGCGTGAGCAGATCGGGCTCGGCCGCGCCGGAGGCCAGCATCGCGCGGGCCCGGTCGACGGCGGTCGCCTCGAGGTTGCCGCCGCCGACCGTGCCGAAGAGCGAGTCGGCGGCCACGACCATCTTCGCCCCGCCGTCGCGCGGCGCGTGCCCGCGCACCATCGCGAGCGTGACGATCACGAACGGCGTGCGCGCACCGCGCAGCCGCTGCACGGCGTCGACCCAGTCCACGGCACGCCCCGGCTCAGGTGTCGGACGCGACGAGCGGTTGCGACGTCGTGCGCGCGGTCGCGACATCCGATCGGGGTGCTTTGCGCACCACAGCCCCGGCACCCCGTGCCGCGCGGATCGCCATGAACACCGCCTCGGGCGTCGCCGGCGAGCCCAGCTCGACGCAGTGGCCGGCGGGGCCGAACGCGGCGACCGCCTCGCGGATCGCCTCGCGCACGCTGAACGCGAGCATGAGCGGCGGCTCGCCGACCGCCTTCGACCCGTAGACGGCACCGTCTTCGGCGGCGTGCTCGACGAGGTGCACGTTGAACACCTCGGGCATCTCGGAGAAGCTCGGCAGCTTGTAGGTGCTCGCCGACTGGGTGAGCAGGCGGCCACGGCCGGGGCCGTCGGTCTCGTCCCAGCGCAGCTCTTCGAGGGTGAGCCAGCCGGCGCCCTGGACGAAGCCGCCCTCGATCTGGCCGAGGTCGATGAGCGGCGAGAGCGAGTCGCCGACGTCGTGCACGATGTCGACCCTCCGGGTGCGATACGAGCCCGTGAACCCGTCGACCTCGACCTCGCTCGCCGCCGCGCCGTAGGCGAAGTACTTGAACGGCTGGCCCTGCATGCGCGCGGTGTCCCAGGCCAGTCCCTCGGTGCGGTAGAAGCCCGCCGCCCACAGCTGCACCCGCTGGTGGTAGGCCGCCTGGGTGATCTCGGCGAACGAATACGAGCGATCGGATGTCGCGTGCGCCGACACTCGACCGTCGGCGAAGGACACGTCGCCCGGGTCGGCGTCGAGCATGCCCGCCGCGACCGCGGCCATGCGGCCGCGGATCTGCTCGCACGCGGCCTTGACGGCGCCGCCGTTCAGGTCGGCGCCCGACGATGCGGCCGTGGCCGAGGTGTTCGGCACCTTGTCGGTGCGGGTCGGCGCGAGTCGCACGGACTCGATCGGCAGGCCGAGGGCGGTCGCGGCGACCTGCAGCATCTTGGTGTGCAGGCCCTGACCCATCTCGGTGCCGCCGTGGTTCACGAGCACCGAGCCGTCTTTGTAGACGTGCACGAGCGCGCCGGCCTGGTTGTACGCGGTGAGGGTGAACGAGATGCCGAACTTCACCGGCGTGATGGCGAGGGCGCGCTTGGCGTCGGGGTGGGCGGCGTTGTACTCGGCGATCTCGGCGCGCCTTGCGTCGAAGTCGCTCGACTCGCGCAGCTCGCTCCAGATGCGCCGCAGCCGCTCGGCGTGCCGCACCGGCTGTCCGTACGGGGTGGCCTGCCCGGGCGCATAGAGGTTGCGCTCGCGCAGGGTGGCGGCGTCGATGCCGAGCGCGGGCGCCACCCGGCCGAGCACGTCTTCGATGACATGCATGCCCTGTGGCCCGCCGAACCCGCGGAACGCGGTCTGCGAGGTCTTGTTCGTCTTCGCGATGCGGCCGTGGGCGGCGAAGTCGGGGACGAAGTAGGCGTTGTCGACGTGCAGCAGGGCGCGGCCGAGCACGGGCTCCGAGAGGTCGAGGCTCCATCCGCCGTCGGAGGTGAGCGTCGTCTCGAGTGCGACGATGCGCCCGTCGTCGTCGAACCCCGCCGTCCACTCGGCGTGGAACGGATGCCGCTTGCCGGTCATCGTGAGGTCTTGCGTGCGGTTGAGCCGCAGCCGCACCGGCCGGCCCGTGAGCGTCGCGCCGAGCGCGGCGATGGCCGCGAAGCCGTGCGGCTGCATCTCTTTTCCCCCGAAGCCGCCGCCCATGCGCAGCGCCTGCACGGTGACCCGGTGGCTCGACACCCCGAGCACGTGCGCGACGATCTCCTGCGTCTCGCTCGGATGCTGCGTGCTGCACTCGACGAACACCTGCCCCTCGGAGTCGACGTGCGCGAGCGACGCGTGCGTCTCGAGGTAGAAGTGCTCCTGGCCGCCGATCTCGGTGACGCCCGTGAACACGTGCGGCGCGGTCGCGAGGGCCGCGGCCGGATCGCCGCGCTGCACGGTGGGCGAGATGCCCTGGAAGGACCCCGCCTCGATGGCCTCGGCGATCGTGATGATCGAGGGGAGCGCCTCGTACTCGACCGTCACCGCGGCCGCGCCGAGCCGCGCGGCCTCGGCGCTCTCGCCGAGCACCCACGCGAGCGCGTGCCCGTGGAACATCGCCTCGGAGGGGAACAGCGGCTCGTCGTGCTTGACGCCCGCGTCGTTGACGCCCGGCACGTCGGCGGCCGTGAGCACCCGCACGACGCCGGGCACCTCGAGCGCGGGCCGCACGTCGAGCAGCACGTGCGCGTGCGCCTGCGTCGACTGCACCGGCCACGCGGTGAGCACGCCGTCGGTGCGGGCGGCGAGGTCATCGGTGTACATCGCGGTGCCCGTGGTGTGCATCGCCGCGCTCTCGTGGGGCATGGGGACTCCGACCACGGGGTTCGCCGGACGTGCCGCGAGTTCGCTCATGCGGGCACCTCCTCGCTCGCCATCGGGTGGGTGCGGTGCAGTTTCAGCAGGGCGCTCTCGAGCATGAGCGCGCGGTACTCGGCGCTCGCGCGATGGTCGGACATCGGCGTGCCCTCGGACCCCAGCACGGATGCCGCGTTGCTGACGATCTCGTCGTTCCACGGCTGCCCGTAGAGGGCCGCCTCGGTGGCTCGAGCCCGGATGGGGGTGGCGGCGACGCCGCCGAGCCCGATGCGCGCCGAGGCGACGACACCGTCGTCGAGGTCGAGTGCGAACGCGACGGCGACACTCGAGATGTCGTCGAAGCGTCGCTTCGCGATCTTGTGGAACGCCGTGACGTGCGCCATCGGCAGCGGCACGCGCACGGCCCGGATGAGTTCGTCGGAGCGGCGCACCGTGGTGCGGTACCCGGTGAAGTAGTCGGCGAGGTCGACCACGCGCTCGCCGTCGACCGACGCGAGCACGACCCGCGCCTCGAGGGCGAGCAGGGCGGGCAGCGTGTCGCCGATGGGCGAGCCGGTGCCGAGGTTGCCGCCGAGCGTCGCGCGGTTGCGGATGAGCGGCGACGCGAACTGCGGGAAGACCTGGTCGAGCAGTGGCACGCGACCCGAGAGGCGGCGCCCGATCTCGGAGAGCGTGAGCGCGGCGCCGATCTCGAGCGAGGCGTCGCCCACGGTGAGTTCGCGCAGCTCGGGCAGCCGCTCGATCGCGATCGCGAGTTCGGCCCGCAGGCCGCGCAGGTTCACGTCGACGCCCCAGTCGGTGCATCCGGCGACGACCACCGCATCGGGCTCGTCTCGCACGAGCCGCAGCGCCTCGTCGAGCGACGCCGGGCGCACGAAGCGGGCGCCGTCGGCGCCGAGACGGGTGGCGACGGGCTCGGGGGCCGGACGGGCACGGCGTTGCGCGAGCGGGTCGGCGGGTTCGGGCGTGCCGAGCCCGAAGGCGGCGTCGCGAATCGGACGGTAGCCCGTGCACCGGCAGAGGTTGCCGCTGAGCGCGTGCAGGTCGAAGCCGTTCGGGCCGTGTTCGCCGTTGCCGCCGTGTGAAGCGCCGTCGGCCGGCGCCCGCCCGGCACGGTAGAACTCGGCGGCCATGCTGCACGCGAAACCCGGGGTGCAGTAGCCGCACTGCGAGCCGCCGGCGGCGGCGAGGCCGGCCTGCACGGGGTGCGGCGCCGCGGGCGTGCCGAGTCCCTCGGAGGTCACGACCTCTTGGCCGTCGACCGCGGCGACCGGCACGAGGCAGGCGTTCACCGCCGTCCATTCGGCGCCGCCCCGCTCGTCGGCCGTGGCGAGCAGCACCGCGCACGCACCGCACTCGCCCTCGGCGCAGCCCTCTTTGCAGCCCGTGAGCCCCAGATCGCGCAGCGCATCGAGCAGGCTCGTATGCGCGGCGACACCCGGCAGCGGGCGCGCCATCCCGTTGACCGTCACAACGACGTGATCCATGGTCCAACTCCTCGTGTTCGGAGTCTACGCCGCGCCGTTCCCGCTGTTCTTGTACCCACGCGGTCGCTTCTGCGCGAAGATGAAGCAGAGCGTGTGAGCGACATCCCCGGAAGGGAGCGGAAGCCGCATGAGCATCGAGACCGCCCGCCACGACGAGGTTGCGGGCAGCAGCGAGATCCTCACCGATGAGGCCCTCGCCTTCGTCGAGCAGCTGCACCATCGATTCGACGCACGCCGTCGCGAGCTGCTCGCCGCGCGGCACGCGCGCCGCGAACGCATCGCCCGCGGTGAGCCGCTCGACTTCCTGCCCGAGACCGCCGACGTACGGGCCGCCGACTGGACCGTTCCGCCCCCGCCCGAGGCGCTCGTCGACCGCAGGGTCGAGATCACGGGGCCGGCGATGCCCGCCAAGATGGCCATCAACGCGCTCAACTCGGGCGCGCGGGTCTGGCTCGCCGACATGGAGGACGCGTCGAGCCCCACCTGGGCGAACGTCGTCGGCAGCGTGCGCAACCTGCGCGACGCGGCGCGCGGCACGCTCGCCTACACGTCGCCCGAGGGCAAGGCGTACGCGCTGCGCACCGACCTGCGCCGACCCACCGTCGTCACCCGGCCGCGCGGCTGGCACCTGCCCGAGAAGCACGTGCTCGTCGACGGCGAACGCGCCTCGGGGTCGCTCGTCGACTTCGGGCTGCACTTCTTCCACACGGCGAGGCAGCTCATCGACAACGGCGACGGCCCCTTCTACTACCTGCCGAAGCTCGAGAGCCGTCTCGAGGCACGCCTCTGGAACGACGTGTTCGTGTTCGCACAAGAGGCGCTCGGCATCCCCCGGGGCACCGTGCGTGCGACGGTGCTCATCGAGACGATCCCGGCCGCGTTCGAGATGGACGAGATCCTCCACGAACTGCGCGAGCACATGTCGGGCCTCAACGCCGGCCGCTGGGACTACCTGTTCAGCATCATCAAGGTGTTCCGCGACGCGGGCCCCGAGTTCATCGTGCCCGATCGCGCGTCGGTGTCGATGACGGCGCCGTTCATGCGCGCGTACACCGAGTTGCTCGTGAAGACGTGCCACCGCCGGGGAGCGGTCGCGATGGGCGGCATGGCGGCGTTCGTGCCGAACCGAGCCGACCCCGACGCCACGGCAGTCGCATTCGAGAAGGTGCGCGCCGACAAGACCCGCGAGGCGAACGACGGGTTCGACGGGTCGTGGGTCGCGCACCCCGACCTCGTGCCCGTCTGTCGCGAGGTGTTCGATGCGGTGCTCGGCGACCGGCCGAACCAGCTCGACCGGCAGCGCCCCGACGTCGAGGTCGCCGCCGCGCAGCTGCTCGACATCGCGGCGGGCGGCGGCGAGGTCACCGAGGCGGGCCTTCGCACCAACCTGTCGGTCGGCGTCGCCTACACGGCGGCCTGGCTCGCCGGCAGCGGTGCCGTCGCGCTGCACAGCCTCATGGAGGACGCCGCCACCGCCGAGATCTCGCGCTCGCAGGTGTGGCAGCACGTGCAGCACGGCGTCGTGCTCGCCGACACCGGGCGCACCATGACGCCCGAGCTCGTACGCGAGGTCTTCGACGAAGAACTCGCGCACCTGCGCGCCGACACCCCGCCCGAGCGGTTCGCCGCCTATACCGAGCCGGCCGCGCGACTCGTCGCCGACCTGTGCCTCGCCGACGAGTACGTCGACTTCCTCACCCTGCCCGCCTACGAGCTCCTGGAGTGAGCGTGACCACCTCGCTCACCGCAGCCGATCTCGCCGCGATCGACGCCCGCCTCACCGCGACCGACGACCTGCTGCGCACGGCGTACCCCGGCGACGACGGATCCCGCCAGCCCGTGCACACCGTGTACGTGCCGGCCGACCGGTTCACGCCCGAGTTGGCGACCGTGTGGCGGCGCACCGTGCGCGACGCCGTCGACGATGCCGGCGGTCTCGACGCCGTCGCGTCGCTCGTCGGCCTGCATCCGACGCTCGCCGCCGACGTCGTGCCGCGCGTCCGCGAGAAGCTCGCGATCGAACCCATCGAAGACCTGCGCATCGACTTCGAGGACGGCTACGGCGACCACGGCGACGTGGCCGAAGACGCCGAGGCGATGCGCGCCGCCAAGCGCATCACCGCCGCCGCGGGTGCCGGATTCGCGCCGCCCTTCATCGGCATCCGGTTCAAGTCGTTCGAAGCCGCGACCCGCGCCCGGGGCATCCGCACCCTCGATCTCTTCATCGGCACCCTCATGGAGAACGGCGGGCTGCCCGACGGCCTCGCGCTCACCCTGCCGAAGGTGTCGACGGTCGCCCAGGTCGAAGCCGCAGCCGAGGTCATGACCGTGCTCGAACGCGCGCACGGACTGCCGCACGGGCGGCTGCGGTTCGAGGTGCAGGTCGAGACGCCGCAGCTCGTGCTCGGCGTCTACGGATCGTCGCCGGTGGCGCAACTCGCCCTGGCCGTGCCGGGTCGCATCAGCGGACTGCACTACGGCACCTACGACTACAGCGCCGCGCTCGGCATCGCGGCACGCTATCAGTCGCTGGAGCACCCGGCGGCCGACCTCGCCAAGGGCTTCATGCAGCTCGCGGTCGCGGGCACGGGCATCCGCCTCTCGGACGGGTCGACCAACATCCTGCCCGTCGGCCGGCGCACCGCCGACGCGTGGCGGCTGCACGCGCGGCTCGTGCGCCGGTCGCTCGAACGCGGGTTCTTCCAGGGCTGGGACCTGCACCCCAACCAGCTCGTCACCCGGTACCTCGCCACCTACGCCTTCTACCGAGAGGGCTGGCCCGAGGCATCCGAACGCCTTCGCGACGCCCTCCGCGGCGCCACTGGCGCAGTGCTCGACGAACCGGCCACCGTGCGCGCGCTCGCCGGATTCGTGCTGCGCGGCGTGCGCTGCGGCGCCATCTCGGTCGACGAGGTCGCGGCCGCAACCGGAATCGACGAGGCGACCCTCGTCGCGCTCGCACATCCGCCGCGTCACCAGGAGGCGTCATGAGCTACTACACCCCGTCCGGCGGGCTGCCTGCACAGAGCGAACTGCTCACCGACCGGGCGATCGTCACCGAGGCGTACACGGTCATTCCCAAGGGCGTGCTGCGCGACATCGTGACGAGCAACCTGCCGGGATTCACCGGCACGCGCGCATGGATCCTCGCGCGCCCCATCGCCGGGTTCGCCACGACGTTCTCGCAGCTCATCGTCGAGATCGCGCCGGGAGGCGGAGCCGACTGGCCCGAGCGCGAGGAGGGAGTCGAGGGCGTCCTGTTCGTGACGACCGGCCAGCTCACGCTCGAGCTCGAAGGAGAGCGATACGTGCTCGAAGCCGGCGGCTACGCGTACATCGCGGCAGGGGCCGACTGGGCGATCTCGAACGAGGGCGCCGAGCTCACGAGCTTCCAGTGGATCCGCAAGGCGTACGAGCCGCTCGAAGGGTACGAGGTCGCCTCGTTCGTGACCCGCGACCAGGATGTCGCGCCGCGAGAGATGCCCGGCACGAACGGCGCCTGGGCCACCACCCGATTCGTCGACCCCGACGACCTCGCGCACGACATGCACGTGAACATCGTGACGTTCCAGCCCGGAGGAGTCATCCCGTTCGCCGAGACGCACGTCATGGAGCACGGGCTCTTCGTGCTCGAGGGCAAGGGCGTCTACCGGCTCAACGGCGACTGGGTCGAAGTCGAGGCGGGCGACTTCATGTGGCTGCGGGCGTTCTGCCCGCAGGCCTGCTACGCCGGCGGTCCCGGGCCGTTCCGCTACCTGCTCTACAAGGACGTGAACCGCCAGGTGCGGCTCACCGGCCCCGACCTCGCGAGGGCGGCGAGCCGATGGGGGTGAGCCGGTGATGGCGGTGAGCGAGCGGATGTCGCGTGCGGCCGCGGCCGCGGCATCCGAACCGTTCGATCTCGTGGTCAGGGGAGAGCGGGTGCTCGTCGGCGGAGAGTTCTCGCCGCACGAGGTCGGTGTGCGCGACGGCGTCATCGAGCAGGTCGTGCCACTCGTGTCGGGACTGCGGCTCGCTGGGGTTCGCGAGGTCGAACTCGCCGACGACGAAGTGCTCATCCCCGGGCTCGTCGACACGCACGTGCACGTCAACGAGCCGGGGCGCACCGAGTGGGAGGGCTTCGCGTCGGCGACCCGGGCCGCCGCGGCCGGCGGCGTCACGACGATCGTCGACATGCCGCTCAACAGCATCCCGCCGACGACGAGCATCGACGCGCTCGCGGTGAAGCGCGCGGCGGCCGAGGGCGAGGTGTTCGTCGACGTCGGGTTCTGGGGCGGAGTCGTGCCCGGCAACGACGACGATCTCGTGCCCCTCGCCGAAGCCGGGGTGTTCGGGTTCAAGTGCTTCCTCGTGCACTCGGGCGTCGACGAGTTCCCGCCCGTCACGGTCGACGAGCTCGAGACGGCGATGCGCGTGCTCGTCGAGGCCGACGACTCGCTGCTGATCGTGCACGCCGAGGACGCGGCGCTCATCGACGGCGCGGCGCACCCGCACAGCTCGTCCTACGCCGACTTCCTCGCCTCGCGTCCCCGTGCGGCCGAGGGCGCCGCGATCGCCGCGGTCATCGAGCGCGCCGCGCACACCGGGGTGCGCGCGCACATCCTGCACCTCAGCGACGCCGACGCACTCGACCGCATCGCCGCGGCGAAACGTCACGGGGTGCGGCTCACCGTCGAGACCTGCCCGCACTACCTGACGCTGTGCGCCGAAGAGGTTCCCGCCGGCGCCACCGCGTACAAGTGCTGCCCGCCGATCCGCGAGGCCGGCAATCGCGACGCGCTCTGGCACGGGCTCGAGTCGGGAGTCGTCGACTTCGTCGTCTCCGACCACTCGCCCGCGCCGGCCGCACTGAAGTTCGCGGGCGACGGCGACTTCGCCGAGGCGTGGGGCGGCATCGCCTCGGTGCAGCTCGGACTGCCGCTCGTGTGGACCGAGGCGCGCGGGCGCGGCATCCCGCTCGCGCGCGTCGTCGAATGGATGTCGCCGGCTCCGGCCCGTCGCGTCGGCCTGAACGCGAAGGGGGCGATCGCCGCGGGCTTCGCTGCCGACCTCGTCGTGTTCGCGCCCGACGAGTCGTTCACCGTCGACGCCGAGGCGCTCGAGCACCGGCACCCCATCACCCCGTACGACGGGCGGGAGCTCACCGGGGTGGTGCGGTCGACGCTGCTCGCGGGCGAGCCGGTCGACCGGTCGGTGCCGCGCGGGCGGCTGCTGCGACGGGAGGTGGGGCCGTGACCCCGGCACTGTCGCTCGATCAATTCAACGCCACGCCGCGCGACGAGGCGCTCGCGCTGTTGCGGCCCTGCCTCGACATCGCTCGCTGGTGCGCCTCACTCGTCGACGGCCGCCCGTACGCCGGAGTCGACGAACTCGTGGCTGCCGCCGAGGACGCCGCGTCGCCGTTCACCACGGCCGAGGTCGACGGTGCGCTCGCGCAGCATCCGCGCATCGGCGAGCGCCTCGGCGGCTCGAACGCCGAAGCCCGGATGTCCCGTGCCGAGCAGGCCGGCATCGGCACGCCCGAGACCGCCGTGGCCGCGGCGCTCGTCGAGGGCAATCTCGCGTACGAGCGGAGGTTCGGCCGGGTCTTCCTGATCCGGGCTGCGGGCCGGTCGGCGACCGAGATCCTCGGCGCACTCAACGAGCGTCTGGGGCACTCCGATGACGAGGAGTTGCCCGTGGTCGCCGATCAACTGCGCCAGATCGCGGTGCTGAGGCTGAAGGGACTGTTCGAATGAATTCGCGCATCACCACCCACGTGCTCGACGCCACGAACGGCCGGCCCGCGGCGGGCATCGCCGTCGAGTTGCAGACCCGCCAGGGCGGCAGCTGGCATCGCGTCGCGACATCCGTCACCGATGACGACGGTCGCGTCTCGCAACTCGGACCCGACGAGTTGGCGTCGGGGGAGTACCGGCTGCGGTTCGACACCGGCGCGTGGTTCGGCGGGCGGGGCGTCGACACGTTCTACCCCGAGGTCGTGCTCACCGTGCGCATCGTCGACGACGGCCGGCACGTGCACGCGCCCCTGCTGCTGAGCCCGTTCGCCTATTCGACCTATCGAGGGAGCTGAGCCATGACCGAACCCGCCATCGTCCTCGGAGCCAACCAGTACGGCAAGGCCGAGGTGCGTGTCGTCAAGGTGACTCGCGATACCGCCCGGCACGAGATCGACGACCTCAACGTCACGTCGCAGTTGCGCGGCGACTTCACCGCCGCCCATCTCGCCGGCGACAACGCGCACATCGTGCCCACCGACACGCAGAAGAACACGATCTTCGCCTTCGCGCGCGACGGCATCGGTTCGCCGGAGGAGTTCCTGCTGCGCCTCGCCGACCACTTCACGGGCTCGTTCGACTGGGTGAGCGGCGGGCGGTGGGAGGCCGAGAAGTTCGCGTGGCAGCGCATCGTCGCCCACGGCGAGCCGAACGACCACGCGTTCGTGCGCTCGGGGCAGGAGGTGCGCACCGCGCTCGTGGTCGCCGATGGCGCTGATCGGCACGTCATCGCCGGGCTCAAGGACCTCACCGTGCTGAAGACCACCCAGTCGGGGTTCGAGGGGTACCCGAAAGACCGGTACACGACGCTCCCCGAGACGCGCGACCGCATCCTCGCGACTGATGTGTCGGCGCGGTGGCGCTACCGCGGGGCAGGCGTCAACGCCGGCTTCGACTACAACGACGCCTGCGACAGCGTGCGCGCGCTACTGCTCGAGGCGTTCACCGAGGCGTATTCGGCCGCCCTGCAGACCACCCTCTTCGACATGGGCCGCCGAGTGCTGGAACGGCACGACGAGATCGCCGAGATCCGCCTCTCCATGCCGAACAAGCACCACTTCGTGGTCGACCTCTCGCCGTTCGGGCTCGACAACCCCAACGAGGTGTTCTACGCCGCCGACCGCCCCTACGGCCTCATCGAGGCCGCCGTCGTCCGCGAGGGAGTCGAGTCACCCGCAGCCGCCTGGGACGCGGTCGTCGGCTTCTGCTGACGCCCGTCCGCTCCGCGGGGTCGTCCTCGCCCGATCCATCCCCATGGTTCGCTCCCGAAACCCACTCTTCGCTCGTCGGCCAATGCAGGAACCTCTGGTTCCCCTGCGGCGTGTCGCGCCCCGGCGCGCCAGCACAGACGCGGATGTTCCTGCACTGGCTCTGACCACGCGTGGAATCCGCAGCCCGCCTGCCTGCACTCGTCCTCCCGGGTCCCGGTCGTCGGAGCCCCGTCCCCGGTGTCGCGATGTCCGCCCAATGGGCCGGCGCGCTGCCGCACGATGTGGTCATGCCCGATCTTCTCGCCGAACTCACCGTCCTCGGCGAGGTCGCACGCGCCACGACGTTGCGGGCACGGGGCATCCGCGAGGCCGATCTGTACGCAGCCGTCGCATCGGGACTGGTCAGCCGACCCCGGCGCGGCTGGGTCGCTTCGCCGCTCGCCGATCCGGACCAGCTCCGCGCGATCACGGTCGGCAGCCGCATCGGATGCTCGTCCGCCCTCCGTCGCTTCGGCGTGTGGGCGGGCGTCGACGAGAGGCTGCATCTCCGCGTGCCGCGCACGGCGTCGCGACTCGTTGCCCCATCCGAGAAGCTCGAGGTCGCGAACCCCGGTGTGTGGCATCCGTCGGTGCCGAATCGGAAGCGCCGTTCGCGCAAGGTCCTTCTCGCACCTGATGCGCCACCCCGCGTGCACTGGGCTCGCGAGATCGCCCCGCGGCGCGCCCTCGACTGGATCGACTCGCCGCAGACCGCGCTGGCCGCGGCCGTGCGCTGCATGGACGCCGAGCACGCGAGCGCGGTGATCGATTCGGTGCTCCACGAGCGCGTGCTCACCCGTCGTGAGGTCCATGCCGTGCTGGCGACCCTGCCGAGCGCATCCGCCACGCTCGTCGACCGCTTCACCGGCATGCCGGAGTCGGGCGTCGAGAGCCTGTTCGTTCGACGGATGTCGCGGAGCGGGTTCCACGTCGAGCCGCAGGTCGACCTCACGGGCTTCGGGAGGTTCGACGGGCTCATCGATGGATGCGTCCTGTTCGAGGTGGATGGCCGTGGATTCCATTCGAGCGCCGCGGAGTTCTTCGCCGATCGCGATCGGTCGCTCGTCGGGCAGGCGTTCGGCATCCCCGTCGTGCGGCCGAGTGCGAAGCACGTGCTCGACGAGTGGCCGGTGACCTTCGCCGCGGTGGCCCGCGTCGTCGAGGATGCGAAGATCGTGCGCCGGCACCGTGGGTTGCCGCCCGTCGCGTGACGCCGAACGACCCGCAACCTCGGTCGTTCGGCCGGCCACAACAGGATGAATCGCCGTGCGAGCCCGATCGAGCGGCACGACACGCCGAGGGTTGGCCAGAAGTTCCTGCTGTGGCTCGGATGGCGGGTAGGCGGAGGTGCGCGGGAGCCCGGGCATGCGCCCACCCCGACCCTCGACCGCGGGGCGCTGCCACGCTAGCGTCGAGGCATGCGCATCCTCCTCGTCGGCGCCGGAGGCGTCGGAGACGCCATCGCCAAGATCGCGGCCCGCCGCGACTTCTACGAGCTGCTGGTGGTGAGCGACTACGACGAGTCCCGTGCGCAACGCACGGTCGAGTGGATCAGGGCGAGGCACGGCGACGAGGTCGCAGCCCGGTTCGCCACGGCGCAGATCGATGCATCCGATCCCGAGGTCGTGGCATCCGTCGCTCGCGAACATGCGGCGACCCACGTGATGAACGCGGTCGAGCCGAAGTTCGTGCCGGCGATCTTCTCGGGCGCGCTCGCGGCCGGCGCCGACTACCTCGACATGGCGATGAGCCTCAGCGAGCCGCATCCGACCGACCCCTACGAGAAGACGGGCGTGAAGCTCGGCGACGACCAGTTCGCGCAGACCACCGATTGGGATGCCGCGGGGCGGCTCGCCCTCGTCGGCATGGGTGTCGAGCCGGGGCTGAGCGACGTGTTCGCCCGCTTCGCCGCCGACCACCTCTTCAGCGACATCGACGAGCTCGGGGTGCGCGACGGCGCGAACCTCGTCGTGACCGACGACGAGGGCAACGAGATCTTCGCCCCGTCGTTCTCGATCTGGACGACGATCGAGGAGTGCCTGAATCCGCCCGTGATCTGGGAGGAGGACGCCGGCTGGTACACGACGCCGCCCTTCAGCGAGCCCGAGGTGTTCGAGTTCCCCGAGGGCATCGGGCCGGTCGAGTGCGTGAACGTCGAGCACGAAGAGGTGCTGCTCATGCCGCGCTGGGTCGACGCGAAGCGCGTGACGTTCAAGTACGGTCTGGGTGCCGAGTTCATCAACGTGCTGCAGGTGCTGCACCTGCTCGGGCTCGATTCGACGAGCCCGGTGCGGGTGCGCAGCGAGAACGGGCCGGTGCATGTCGCCCCGCGTGACGTGGTCGCGGCATCGCTGCCCGATCCGGCCACGATCGGTCCGCGCATGACGGGCAAGACGTGTGCCGGCCTGTGGGTCACGGGCACGGGCACCGACGGCGCGCCGCGGTCGTCGTACCTCTATCACGTCGCCGACAACGAGTGGACGATGCGCGAGTACGAGAGCCAGTGCGTCGTGTGGCAGACCGCACTCAACCCGGTGATCGCGCTCGAACTGCTCGCGACCGGCGTCTGGGCGGGCCGCGGCGTGCTCGGACCCGAGGCGTTCGATGCCGCGCCGTTCCTCGAGCTCATGGCACGTCCCGTCACCGACGGCGGCTACGGCCAGGCGTGGCGCATCGAGGACCGGGCCGCGTGACCGCCGCTACGCCCCACGTCGTCGCCGCGATCGTTCGCGAGGCGCATGAGGCGGCGGATGTCGCCGACCGGCGCGCCGCCGTCATCACGCGCCCGGCCGTGGGTGATGAGCTCGACGCCGTGCTCGACCGCTTCACGGTGACCTGGGGTGAGGGCCGCGGACCCGACAGGTCGATCCTCCAGGCGCTCGATCACGCGGGCAACACGTTGCTCATCGCAGTGCCGACCGAGCCGGCGACCCGGAACGGGCGGGTCGAGGCGCGCCCGCCGCAGGAGGACGCGTCTCGAAACCCCGCAGATCCGCCCCGCCCGCCCCCGGCCCCGGCCCTCGGCGCGCTCCTCGGCTTCCTCGGCTGGGGCGACGGCGTGCACCTGCACTCCCATATGAACGCCGTCGACCCGGTCGCGCGCGGCCGGGGCATCGGCCTGGCCCTGAAGCTGCGCCAGCGCGCGATCTGCCTCGAACACGGCGTCGCCGAGGTGCGCTGGACCTACGATCCCCTCATCCGCCGCAACGCCCGCATGAACCTCGTGCGCCTCGGTGCCGAGGTCATCGCGTTCCACCCCGACTTCTACGGCCGGCTCGACGACGCCATCACAGGCGCCGACCGCAGCGACCGCTTCGAGGTGCGCTGGCGCCTCGACTCGCCGCGCACGACGCGTGCGCTCGCCCGAGAATCGCAGCCGGCGTGGTCGGCGCGCGGCGGCCTCGCGCTCGTCCCCGATTTCGAGGGACTGCGAGCGGATGACCCGGCAGAGGCGGCGCGCCTGCGTGAGCTGTCCCGGGCCGCCTTCGCCGCGTTGGGCGACCGCGGCCAGGGGCTCCGCGTCGAGCTCGACGCCGCGGGCGACTACGTCTTCACGACCGACGACCCCGACCGGGAGGCCCGATGAGCGACACCATCCCCGACGCGCCCCGCATCGAGGCGATCGAGCTGCACCGCATCGAAGTGCCGCTCGTACGCCCGTTCGAGACGAGCTTCGGCCGCGAGACGGTGCGCGAGGTGCTCATGGTGCGCGTGCGCACCGACGCGGGCGACGGCTGGGGCGAGTGCGTGGCCGGTCGCGACCCGTTCTACTCGTCGGAGTACGTCGACGGCGCGGCATCCGTCATCGAACGGCATCTCGGCCCGGCGCTGCTCGGCCGGCTGCGCGTCGACGGGCGGGCGGTGTCTCGCGACCCGATGCCCCGTGGCGCATCGGTGCCGCTCGCAGCCGCGGTCGCGCCCGCGCTGGCGTTCGTCGCGGGGCATCGCATGGCGAAGGGCGCACTCGAGGCGGCGGTGCTCGACGCCGAGCTGCGGGCGCAGGGGCGGTCGATGGGGGAGGCGTTCGGGGCTGAGCGCGACTGGGTCGACTGCGGCGTGTCGGTCGGCATCGCGCCGACCCTCGAAGAGCTCCTCGACGAGGTCACCGGGTACCTCGAGGAGGGGTACCGGCGCATCAAGCTGAAGATCCGGCCCGGATGGGATCTCGTGCCGGTCGGCGCGGTGCGCGAGCTCATGGGCCCCGCCGGCATGCTGCAGGTCGACGCGAACACGGCCTACACGGCCGACGACATCCCGCTGCTCGCGCGCCTCGACGATCTCGACCTGCTGCTCATCGAGCAGCCGTTCGCCGAAGAGGACCTCGCGACGCACGCGCGACTCGCCGCCGAGTGCGACACGCCCGTGTGCCTCGACGAGTCGATCCTCGGCGTCTCGACGGCGATCGACGCGATCGAGCGGGGCGCCACGTCGATCATCAACATCAAGCCCGGCCGCATGGGCGGCTACCTCGAGGCGCTGCGCGTGCATGACGTCTGCTGCGAGCTCGACGTGCCGGCCTGGTGCGGCGGCATGCTCGAGACCGGCGTCGGCCGCGCCGCGAACGTCGCCCTGGCCGCGCTGCCGGGGTTCGTGCTGCCCGGCGACACGTCGGCGTCGTCGCGCTACTACGCCGAAGACCTCACCGAACCGTTCGTGCTGGGCACCGGCGAGCACCACGGCCAGTTGCGGGTTCCCGATGGCCCGGGCACGGGTGTCACCGTGCGCGACGAACTGCTGCGCGCGTGGGCGCCGGCGCAACCCGTCACGCTCGCCCGCTGATTCCCACATCGCGCCGCAGCTCGAGCGCCCGCTCGCCGATCGCCATCGCCGATGCCGCGAGCCGCGGATCGCCGTCGATCTCGAACCACGTCGACGAGAGCGCGCACCACGCCACGAGCCAGTCGGCGAGCCGCGCTGCTTCGAGACCGGTCGCGGCGACGACCACGCCGACCTGCCGCTCGAGGCGGCCGGGTCGCAGCGCCCGCTCGTGCGAGGGATTGCAGAGCAGGTTGCAGTAGTCGAACGCGGCCTCGCCGAGAAGGCCCTTGGGATCGATCGCGAGCCAGCCGCGCTCGCCGAAGTCGAGCACGTTGCCGTGGTGCAGGTCGCCGTGCAGCACGACGGCCGGGCGCTGGGCGTCGAGCAGCCTCGCGGCCGTGTCGGCACCGCGCCGATGGAACGCACTGAGACCGTCGGCGTTCGAGAACAGGTGCCGGAACCAGGTCGGCAGCCCGATGAGCCCGGGCGGGTCGTCGGACGCGAGCACGGCCGCGGATGCATCGTGGATGAGGTCGGCGGCGGCGCAGAGGATGCGCGTGGCCTCGTCGTCATGACCCGCCTCGACCAGGCGCACGAGGTCGCGACCACCGGTGGCTCGCTCGAGCAGCACCGCTGCACCGTCGCGCTCGAGGACCCGGGCGGCGCCGCGGCCGCCGAGCGCGACGAGCAGGTCGGCGCCGCGCGCCTCTTCGTCGGACTGCGCGAGCTTGAGCATCGCCGGCTCGCCGACCTCGGTGCGCACCGGGATGAGCGTGCTCGACGAGGTCGTGACGGGATCGGCGTCGGGTCGCAGGCGCCAGCGTCGCACCCAGGCGGCCTCTTCGGCGTGACCGGGATTCACCGGCCCCAGGTCGCTCACGAGCGGGTCCACTCCTTGCCCGCCCACGGGTCGTAGTCGATCTCGAGCGGCTCCTGTGCCGGGCGCTGCGCCTCGGGGACGTGCTGCAGGTTCACCCGGATGCGGTACCAGAGCGACGAGCTGCCCCGCATGCCGTCGACGAGCACGTCGGCCGGCTGCAGCAGCGCGACGACGTCGGCGTGCCGGGCCTTCCATCGCTCGAGCCCCTCGAGTGCCTCGGGCTTCGTCTTGGCCCTGGCGATCTCGATGAGCGGCATGCTCGACTGCCGCCGGCCCAACCCGTCGCCGCCGCTCGGCGCCTTCTCGGCGGGCCCGAGCTGTTCGGCGAGTGCCAGCAGTCGGTCGAGCCGGCCGACGGTCTCGTCGATGCCAGCGGCGGGGTCGCCGCGCTCGGCGAACCGCTCGAGCACCGTCGCCACGGTGAAGCGCTCGGGTCTGCTGTCGCGCACCTCGCTCCAGTCGAGCGGCGTCGACACGCGCGCGTCGGGCAGCGGCCGGATCGAGTACGCCGACGCCACCGTGCGATCCTTCGCGTTCTGGTTGAAGTCGACGAACACGCTCTCTCCGCGTTCCTCTTTCCACCAGCGCGCGGTCGCGAGGCCCGGTGCACGCAGTTCGACCTCGCGGGCGAGCGTCTCTGCCGCGTGCCGCACCTGGCGGAAGTCCCAGCGCCGTTCGATGCGCGCGGAGATATGGATGCCCCGTGAGCCCGACGTCTTCGGCCACCCGACGAGCCCGTGGTCGGTGAGCACCTCGCGCGCGACCATGGCGACGTCGACGATCTGGCTCCAGTCGACTCCGGGCATGGGGTCGAGGTCGACGCGCAGTTCGTCGGGGTGGTCGAGGTCGTCGGCCCGCACGGGGTGCGGGTTGAGATCGATGCAGCCGAGGTTCACGACCCAGGCGAGCGCCGCCGCATGCGTCACGACGACCTCTTCGGCCGAGTTGCCCGACGCGTAGTGCAGCGTGGCGGTCTCGATCCACTCGGGCCGCTTCTCGGGCGCGCGTTTCTGGAAGAACGCCTCCTGCGAGATGCCCTTCACGAACCGCTTGAGCACCATCGGCCGGCGGTCGACGCCGCGCAGGGCGCCGTCGGCGACCGCGAGGTAGTACTGCACGAGGTCGAACTTGGTGAGGCCGGGCTCGGGGAACACGACCTTGTCGGGGTTCGAGATGCGAACCTCGCGGCCGCCGATCTCGAGCACCGTCGCATTGTCCTTGGCGGGGCTCACGCCTTCACCCTAGGTCGCGGCAGCGCACGAGGTCGAGCCATCAGGAACGTCATGGCGAGACCCGCCGACAGCGACCCGAGGCCCCCGGCGAGGAGATCGCCGAGCGTGTCGGCGTAACCCACCAGGATCTCGTCGTCGAGGAACGAGCGGCCGAACCACTCGAAGAGCTCCCAGAGCACCCCCAGCGAGAGTCCGAGTGCGGTGGTGGCCACGGTCGCGGACAGCCTGGGATGCGGCAGTGTCGCTGGGTCGGCGAGCACGCCGAGCCGCACGAGCACCACGACGAGCAGCGCGGCGCAGAGCCCGTTCGTGACGAAGTGCATCGGCACGTCCCACCAGCGCGTCGTGTAGTAGACGCCCAGCACGCTGCTCCACGTCGAGAACAGCACGGCGACGCCGAACGCGATGTCGAAGGCGGGCCGCAGACGCAACACCCGCGGTACGAGCAGCGCGGCGACCACGGCGACGAAGCTCAGGCCCGAGAGCGGCCCCCAGCCGATGGCCGCGACGACGATGCTGAGCACCGCGAGGAGGCGCAGCACGTCGGCGGTCACCTCGGCGGGACCGCTTGGGGCACGCAGTGCCGTGCGCATCATGGCAGCACTCTAGACCCGCCCGCGGACCCCGAGCCCGCACGCAGCACCGCCTGCACCGGTTCGTGGTCGGATGCCGCCCTGCCGTCGAACCTCGTCACGTTGATGGCGGTTCGGGACACCTCGACGGCGCCGCCGACGAGGATGTGGTCGATGCGCCGCCCGCCGGGTCGACGGCCTCGATAGTTCGAGAAGGTGCCGAACAGCGGCGTGACCTGTTCCGCCGCCGCCTCCCATGCGTCGTGCAGCGTGCCGCCGTCGGTGAGCGTCTGGTGGGCGGGTGATCGCTCGTCGGCGTTGAAGTCGCCCAGGACGACGACCGCCGCGTCGGGATCGGCGGCGATGGCGGCCCGCGCGAGGCGCACGATCATGTGCGCGGAGTGTCGCCGGGAGCGCCGCGACAGGTGGTCGAGATGGGTGTTGAAGACGAGCAGGCGGTTGCTCGTCACGAGATCGGTGAACTCGGCCGACACCAGGATGCGGCGCGTCACGTTGCCCCACGATCGCGATCCGTGGTGCTCCGGTGTCGACGACAGCGCACGCTGGCGCCATTCGGTGATCTGGAGGCGCTCGGCGTCGTAGTAGATCGGGCACTTCTCCCCGCGCCCCGAGGGGTCGCGGCCGTCGCCGACCCAGCGGTACCGCGGGCCGAGGGCTTCGGCCACGAAGTCGGCCTGGTCGGTGAGCGCCTCCTGCACGCCGACGACGGTGGGTTGCTCGGCGGCGAGGATCCGCTCGACGAGATGCTTGCGCGTCGTCCATCGGTCGGGACTGCCCGGTCGATTGCCCGGGACACGCCGACGGATGTTGTACGTCATCACGTGCAGGTCGGGCGCGGTCGCCCGCCCGATGAGGGCGGCATCCGTCATCTGTTCAGCGTACGCGCGGAAGGCGCACGGTAGCGTGGTTCCGACCTGCCGGACGACGTGCCGGTCGACCACCCCGAACGAGAGGACCACGATGCGGCGCATCCTCGACCTGCGCATCGTGCGCTGGGAACTGAAGCTGCTCTACGTCGCCGTGGCCTACGGCATCGGGTACCCGATCCGCGCGCTGCTGTTCGCGGCGGGTGCGGCGCCGTTCGTGCCGAGCCTCGTCGACGCGACCGTGACGATCGGCGCGTTCGTGCTCGGCGCACGGCTGTTCCGGGGCGCCGGCGAGGCGGTCGCGCCGAAGCGCCCGTGGTGGCGCATGACCGCCTGGCCGACGCTGAGCAAGAACCTGGGCATCCTGTTCGCGTTCATGGCGGTCTCGTTCGTGTTCCTCGCGGTGCGGGCCGTCGGGGCCGCGCAGGTGCCCACCGTCGACCCGATCATCGGAGCCCTGCAGTTCGCGGTGCTCGCGTTCCTGTACCTGAACTCGGCGGTGCGACTGACGCGACGCGGCATCGCGAAGCCCGAACGACTCGGGCCGCCGCCTCGAATGCGACTCTGAGGGGCTGACGGGCCTGACCTGGCGGGCCTGATCCGGCTCAACCCGTGTGCGGCACCTCGTGAACCGGCGCGTTGCGGATCGCGAGCTGCTCGAGCCTGTCGGCTGCCAGCGCCGCCCCGCCCTCCTGCTTCATGGCCTCGGCGAACGCGGCGGCCGCCGGACAGAGGGTTCGTGCCCGTGCGACGGCGGCGCGCAGCGTGCGCGGCGAGAGCCTGCGCTTGGGCAGCACGACTCCCACCCCCGCCGCTTCGGCTCGCCGGCCGACCTCGGCCTGATCGCGGCCCCACGGAACGACGACGACGGGCACGCCCGCGCTCAGGGCCTTCTGGGTGACGCCCATGCCGCCGTGCGTGACGACGACATCGGCGATCGCCAGCAGCGGTGTGTGCGGCACGAAGCCGTCGACATGCGCATTCGCGGGCACCCTGTCGGGGATGGTGCCGGTCGGCATCGTCACGACGACCCCGCAGGCCTCATCGGCGAGAGCCGCCAGCGCGATCTCGACGAGCGCGCCGTCGTCTTGGAACGTCGACGAGTTGGTGAGCAGCACGAGGGGGCGGCGGATCGTGTCGAGCCATTCGGGGCGTTCTGCGGGCGGTTCCCACGTGATCGGGCCGGGCAGGCAGTACGAGTCCGGCCACGCTTCACGCGGATACTCGAACGCCGTCGACGTCAGGTACAGGGTGAGCGGGGCGCGAGTGTACAGGTCGGTCGCGTCGCGCAGCGGTCGAACGCCCAGACGACGGCGCAGGTCGTTGAGCGGCGGAAGCAGGGTGCGCTCGTAGCCACCGAGGACGAGTGGGCGCAACAGCCGGTCGCGCAACCGCCCGAGCCTGCCACGCGCCGGAGGGAACCCCGGCCCGAACGGAGGGACCTCGGCGGCGGGCAATGGAGTTGGGAAGTGCTGCAGCAGCGCCCACGGACCACCCCAGGCTTCGGCGGCAGTGGTGGCGCCGAACGAATTGGCGTCCACGAGGAGCACGTCGGGGCCCTCCGAGTCGATCGCCTTCCACAGTTCGTCGACCTCGAACTCCGCCCGGGCTGACATGACCGCGATCGCGCGCCTGATGGCACCGACGGCAGAGCGTGCGAGGTAGTCGTCGTGCTGGATGTGCTCGACGCGTGGGTCGACCGCTTCCGCAGTGAGGCCCAGCCCGCGCAGACGCGGTACCTCGGCTGCGAGGGCGTGCACGACGACGACGTGACCGCGTCGCTGCAGTTCGAGGAGGATCGGCACCGTGGGGTACAGGTCTCCGCGGTGGGGCGAGGTGTATGCGAGGAACTTCATTTCAGTACTCCCTTCACCAGTTCGGTCAGCGCCTGCTGCGTCGAGGCACGGGAAAGCCCCGACTGCCGGCGCAGCAGATACCACGTGTACACGTCGCACGTCGCGATCAGTTGCGCGTGCAGAAGTTGACGGGCGGCGTCGGTTCTCTCCTCGAGCCACGGCGCGAAAACGTGCGCGACCCATTCGGCGTGGGATCGCTTGCCGATCGTCGTCGCGTCGGCGATCGCGGGAACGCGCTCCTCCTGACGGAGGAGGAGCATCGCGAGGTCGCCGAACTGCTCGTAGTGCT
The DNA here is from genome assembly GCF_021228295.1 of Agromyces humatus. GTDB lineage: Bacteria > Actinomycetota > Actinomycetes > Actinomycetales > Microbacteriaceae > Agromyces > Agromyces humatus. The sequence goes on along the minus strand of NZ_JAJQPD010000005.1, from coordinate 31,578 downwards.
CCACGAGGATCGGGATCGCACCCGCGACATCGCCCACCGGAGCCTCGCCACGCTGCGTGGCTATGGTGGCGCTCGTCGACTCGGTGAGTGCGCGCGCCAGGCCCGCCTTGGAGCCGAACCTGCGCATGACGGTCTGCACGGTCACGCCTGCGCCGGCGGCGATCTCGTCGAGGGTCACGTCGTCGTAGTAGGCGGTGGAGAAGCGCGCGAGTGCCGCCTCGAGAATCCGCTCGCCGGTGGCCCGCACGGAGTGCGCGCGGGTCGACATCGTGTACGAGCGGGTTTTCATGTTAACCAGCTTGACATGAAAATGCCGGAAGGGGAAGGGGGTCCCCGTCGATAGGATCGTGCGCATGGCCGATGACGCGGTGAAGCGAGCACAAGAGGCGGCCGCCGCTGCGGCCGAAACGGCGAAGGCGCTGCAGGCGCAGGCCGAGGCCGCCATCAAGGCGGCCGAAGAGGCGGCGGCGCTCGCGAAGGCAGCGGCCGAGCAGGCCGAGCAGGGCGAACAGGCAGCGGATGTCCCTGCCGAGGCCGCGCCTGAAGCAGCGCAGCCGCAGCCCGAGCCCGCGAAGCAGGCCGCGCCCGCGACATCCGACGGTCCGCTCGAGGCCGCGCACGTCGATGCGATCCGTGCGGGCTACGCGTTCGAGGGACCCGCCCTCGAGATGGGCGCGCTCGTCAACGGCGAGGCGATGCCCGATGTGCCGGTGCGCATTCCGATCGCGATGACCAACCGTCACGGGCTCGTCGCCGGCGCGACCGGCACCGGCAAGACCCGCACCCTGCAGGTGCTCGCCGAGCAGCTCTCGGCGGCCGGGGTCGCGGTGTTCGCCGCCGACATCAAGGGCGACCTGTCGGGTGTCGCGACGCCCGGCGAGGGCAGCGAGAAGCTCCTGAAGCGCACGACCGGCATCGGCCAGCAGTGGAGCGCCGCGAGCTTTCCCACCGAGTACTTCTCGCTCGGCGGCGTCGGCCGGGGCGTGCCGATCCGCGCGACGATCTCGGGCTTCGGGCCGCTGCTGCTGAGCAAGGTGCTCGGCCTCAACGACACGCAGGAGTCGAGCCTCGGCCTCGTCTTCCACTACGCCAACAAGAACAACCTCGCCCTGCTCGACCTCGAAGACCTGCGGGCTGTGCTCGCGTACCTCGTGAGCGACGAGGGCAAGGGCGAGCTCGAGGGGCTCGGCGGCCTGTCGAAGGCGACGGTCGGGGTCATCCTGCGCGAGCTCATCACGTTCGCCGACCAGGGCGCCGACGTGTTCTTCGGCGAGCCCGAGATCGACACGGCCGAGTTCCTGCGCACCGCAGCCGACGGTCGCGGCATCATCAGCCTGCTCGAGGTGCCGGGTGTGGCAGACAAGCCGGCGCTGTACTCCACGTTCCTCATGTGGCTGCTCGCCGACCTGTTCACCGACCTGCCCGAGGTCGGCGACCTCGACAAGCCCAAGCTCGTGTTCTTCTTCGACGAGGCGCACCTGCTCTTCAAGGACGCCTCGAAGGACTTCCTCACGCAGATCACCCAGACCGTGCGCCTCATCCGCTCGAAGGGCGTCGGCGTGTTCTTCGTCACGCAGACCCCGAAAGACGTGCCGGCCGATGTGCTGGCCCAACTCGGCTCGCGCGTGCAGCACCAGTTGCGGGCGTTCACACCCGACGACGCGAAGGCCCTGCGCGCCACCGTGTCGACCTACCCGAAGTCGGGCTACGACCTCGAAGAGACGCTCACCGTGCTGGGCACCGGCGAGGCGATCGTCACCGTCATGAACGAGAAGGGCGCCCCGTCGCCCGTCGCGTGGACCCGGCTGCGCGCCCCGCAGGCGTCGATGTCGCCGTCGCCCGACGCGTCGATCGACGCCACGGTCGCCGCGTCGCCCCTGCTCGCGAAGTACGGCACCGGGCTCGACCGCGAGTCGGCGCACGAGATCCTGACGAAGAAGCTCGCCGATGCCGCTGCAAAGGTCGACGCCGAAGCGGCTGCGGCCGCCAAGGCCGAGGCCGACGCCGACTACGCGAAGATGCAGGCGAAGATCCAGGCCGACGCTGCCAAGGCCGACAAGAAGGCGCAGGCCGAGTACGACCGGCTCATGAAGCAGACGTCGACCACTTCGCGCAGCCGGTCCCGCAAATCGCCCGAGAAGTCGGCGCTCGAAGAGGTGCTCGGCTCGCGCACGACCCAGACCATCTTGAAGCAGGTCATCACGGGCATCTTCGGCATGGCCAAGCGCAAGTAGGCCCGCGCACCCCGTGGGTTGAGGAGGGAGCGCAGCGACCGTCTCGTAACCCGTGGGTTGAGGAGGGAGCGCAGCGACCGTCTCGTAGCCCGTGGGTTGAGGAGGGAGCGCAGCGACCGTCTCGAAACCTCCCGCGGGTTTCGAGACGCTCCTTCGTCGCTCCTCAACCCGCCACGGTACGCCATGATGAACCCGTGCCCGAGATCCGCCCCTACCGTCCCGCCGACCGCGAGGCCGTCGCCGAGATCTGCCTGCGCACCGCGGCGGGCGGCGACGACGCCACGGGCGTCTACTCCGACGACAGCCTCATGCCCGAGGTCTTCGCGCTGCCCTACGTCGAGTACGCGCCCGAGCTCGCGTACGTCGTGGCCGACTCCGACCGGGTGCTCGGCTACGTGATCGCCGTGGCCGACACCGCCGCCTTCATCGAGTGGTGGAAGCGCGAGTGGACCCCCGGCTTCGCGGCGAGGCATCCGTCGGTCGGATCGCCGACCGGCCACGAACCGTCATTCACCGAGGCCGACCTCATCGGGGCCGGCCTCGATCCCGAGCGCATGCGCATCGCCGAACTCGCCGACTACCCGGCGCACCTGCACATCGACCTGCTGCCCGAGCTGCAGGGCATGGGGTTCGGGCGCCGCCTCATCGACACGCTGCGGCACGCGCTCGCCGCGCGCGGGGTCGACTCGGTGCACCTCGGCATGGACGCGGCCAACACCGGCGCGCGGGCGTTCTACGACCGGCTCGGATTCCACGAGCTGCCGTCGAGCACGTCGAGCGCGCCGCTGCTGGGCATCACGACGAGCTGAACGGATGGCGCGGCGGCCGCCGCCGAAGCGCGGGCGAGCGTGTTCAGCCGAGGACGGGAAGCACCGCCGCGCAGAAGTCGTCGGTGCGCCCGGTCGATCCCTTCACAACGCCGAGGTCCTCGAGGAAGACATCGTCGTCGGGATCGGCGGGCGTCCCGTTGTGGTCGACCAGGAACTCGAAGCGCACCTGCCCCGGGTTGCGGGCGATGGCCTTGCCGTCGGGGCCGTACACCGTCGCGCCACCGGTCGCGAGAACCAGGATCGTGAGCGTGCCGTCGCCGTTGTCGGTGATCTTCTGGTCCTTGTTGAGGGTGGTGATGGTCTCCGTGACCGTGACGCCTGCGTCGTTCGTGTAGGACTGCTCTACCCGCTCGTTCGCGACGAAGTACGGGGGTGTGCCGGGCTTGCGGGCGTTGACCAGGAACCGAATCTCGACGCTGGCCTCGATGAGGATGTCGAGGCCCTCGACATCGCAGAAGTCCTCTGCAGTGAACGAGAACTCCTCGGTGAATGAGCCTCGATCGAGTGGTTTCGCGCTCGCCGCCGGTGCGATCGCGAGCACCGAGAGCGCGAGTCCGACCGCGATTCCGGTGGCGAGAAGTCGGCGCACGCCGGAGTGCCGGGGAGATGCAGACATGGTTCCCTCGTTCCGTCAGGCGACAGTGCCCGGGCCCGCAGTGCCGCGCTCGAATCATCCCGCGACGCAGCCGTGGGCGGCGACCCCTGTTCGGGGGGTGTTTCGCGGCAGATGGGGGTCAACGGTGCCGATCCGATCCGGGCGACTGGTGGCAGAATGGAATCGCGCCGGCGGGGAGCGCGCGAAGGAATTCGCCATGGACTCCGGCGAGAGCACGAACCCGACGCAGGGCGAGCACGGCCCGCTCCTGACCCGCCGCACAGTGCTGCGGGCCGGCGCGGCGGTCATCGCCGCGGCGCCGATCATCGGCGGCGTGGGAGCAGGCCTCGCAGCGGCGCCCGCGACGGCGCTCGACGGAGTCGACCCGAAGCAGCGCTTCGTGCAGATGATCGGCGGCGGCAACGGCGTGATCTACGCGATCGCGGCCGACGGCAAGCTGTACTGGTACCGGCACCGGGGCTGGACGGATTCGAGCGCCTCCTGGGCGAACAACGGCGCCGGCCGACAGATCGGCAAGGGCTGGGCCGGCTTCGTGACCGTGCTCGCCGGATCGAACGGGACCCTGTTCGCGCTCCTGCCGAACGGCGACCTGACCTGGTACCGGTACCTGGTCGGCAATCCGGAGACGGGCGCCGGGTCGTGGGCGGCGAGGAGCGGGTCGCGCATCGGCACCGGCTTCACCAACTTCCCGCGCCACTTCGGCGGCTATGACGGGATCATCTGGGGTGTGACCGGCACCGGCGACCTCTACTGGTACCGATACCTGCGCAACGACGGCACCACGGGCAGCGGCGCATGGGCCGGCGGCACGAAGGTCGGCAACGGATGGTCGGGCGTGGGCGAACTCGTCGCGGACTCGGCCGGCGTGATCTACGCGATGGCCGGCTCGCTGCGGTGGTACCGCTATGTCAACGGCGGCTGGGCGCCCGGAAGCGGCCGGGTGATCGACAGCGGATGGGCCGAGACGTCGCAGAAGACGGGGTTCTGCGCAGGCTCCGGCGCGCTCTACCGGATCCAGCTCGACACCGGGGTCGTCCCGAACCTCGACGACAAGCTGAGGGCGTACCGGCTCATCACGTGGAGCACCGCGGGCACCCAGGGTGCCGCGTGGCACGCCGGAAAAGGGCGCCAGGTGGGCACCGGGTTCACGTTCGAGGCCACCGCCGCCCTACAGGGGTACGCGACCACGCTCGACGTGCGGCAGGGCGGTGTCGCCGCCGTCGCGGTGTCGACGAGTTTCGCCTCGTACCGTGCCTCGGTCGTGCGGCTCGCGCCGGGCACCGGGCCGCAGACGGTGCGCGACCCCGTGACGCTCGCCGGCGCCATCCGCACCCTGCCGGGTGACTACCGCAGCGCGGGCTGCGACTGGCCCGAGTCGTTCTCGTTCGACGTGCCGGCCGAATGGCCGTCGGGCCTGTACTCCGTGCGGGTGCAGGCGCCCGGCGGGCTCGCCCGGGACATCCCGTTCACTGTTCGGCCCGCGCTCCCCACCGCACCGATCGCCGTGCTGCTGCCCACGCTCACGTATCGCGCCTACAACCACTGGGGCGGCCATAACCAGTACACCGTCGGCCAGCCCGGCACGCGGCGGGCCCTGTCGATGTTGACGCCGCAGCGGCGCGTGCCCGTCGCGGCCTACGGGCGGCGGGACCACACCTGGTACAGCGATCAGCTGTTGCTGCGCTGGATGTCGGCGCAGGGCATCTCGTACGACGTCTACGAAGACGAGGACCTGCACGCGTCCGGGGACTGGCTGCTCGGCTACCAGGCTCTCGTGCTGCCCACGCACCCCGAATACTGGACCGAGACCATGCGCACCAACCTCATCGGCTGGCTCGGCACCGGCGGGCGGCTGATGTACCTCGGCGGCAACGGGATCTACGAGCGGGTCACATACGACACCAGCACGAGCACCGCCACCTTCCGCAACGCCGACGGTAGCCGCGACGAGTACCGCGAGCTCGGACTCCCCGAGTCGCAGATCTTCGGCGTCGCCTACGACCCGACCACGTGGGGCAGCTTCGCCGCGTACCGGGTCGTGCGCGACCATCCGCTCTTCGCGGGAACGGGGTTGAGCGTCGGATCGACGTTCGGCGCCAGCGGGTACAACGGTCCCGCGAGCGGGTGGGAGGTCGACGCGCGCCTCGGGCTCGGTGGCGACGCGACGTCCGCGCAGGTGCTCGCCGAGGGGCTGCACGCGCGGCGCTCCGCGATGGTGTTCATGGAACGGCCGAACGGCGGCTTCGTCTTCAGCGCGGCGTCGCTGACCTTCGTCGGCGGACTTGATTCCGATCCGCGGATGTCGCGACTCCTGCGCAACGTCTTCGATCGCGCTCTCGCACCGCACGCGCAGCAACTCGAGGCGGTACCCGAGACGGCGACGCCGACGCCGACCACGCCGATCGAGGAGCGCGGCCCTGAGGGGGCGTACCCGTAGGTCGGTGTTCAGGCGCTGAGTGTGCGCCGCTCGAACCAGTAGAGCAGTTTCGGATCACTCGCCCGCAGCTCAGCGAGCGTCACCGGTTCGGTGCGCACCGACTCGTCGGCGCCGAGGGTCGCCGCGACGAGATCCATCGAACGCTGGTCCCAGAACTTGCCGCGCATGCGGAACCGACCGCGCCCGCCACGGCAGACGACGAAGAGTTCCCGTGAGGTCTCGAGGCTGTTGGCGCGGTAGAGCGGCAGGCGCAGCACCTGGTCGATGTCGCGCGCGGCGACCGTGGTCGTGGCACCGAAGAAGCCCCGCTCGACGATGCCGTAGCGGCTGATCGACACCCGCGTCCGCCGATAGGCGATCCACGCGGCGATGCTGACGGCGGCGATGACCGCAGCGGTCCATGCCACGATCGGCCAGGCTCCGCTCGGGTCGAGCACCCACAGCTCGGCCGCGAGCAGTGGCAGCGCGAGCGCGGCGACCGGGAGCCCGACGCTCCAGCCGAGGGAGCGGCGAGGCCTCAGGGTGACCACCCTGAGGCCCTCGCCCCTTACTGCCGTTGCTCGAGCGGAGGAGCCCCCTGCGTCCCCACTCCGTGTTTCCACCCCTGCAACCGACATCCCTCACATCATGCGTCGGGGGAGCAGGCGGGCGCTATTCGGCATTAATGAGGACACGGATGCCGGCGCTCGGGTTTCCGCCGCGATCGGAAGGGCGAACTGCGTCCTTGCCCACAGCGTTCGGCCGAAGCCGATGCCAAGGTGATTCGGGACGCGGCGCGCTGGGCGGCGGAGCGATGGACTCATGGGTGGAGAAGATTGTGCCGGCGTCGTGGGGTCTACGAAACGCCTTCGTCTTCGTCGACACCCCGGGCCCTCACGACCCGGCTCAGGACAGCATAGGTCGAACTCCAGCGAAGAGCCATTCGAGCGAATTCCTGCGGTGAACGGCCGCCACCACCGCCCACGAAGAAGCGGCTGAACCCACGAAACCGGGGGTTCAGCCGTTCACGATGTCGAACTGGCGGAGGATGGGGGATTCGAACCCCCGAGGGCTTTCACCCAACACGCTTTCCAAGCGTGCGCCATAGGCCACTAGGCGAATCCTCCTTGGGCGCGGGCATGCGAACACGCGCGCGACCTCATGAAATGCTACCCGACTCCGGCCCGCGTTCAGTTCACGGGCGAGCGGATGCCTCGTGCTGCGACATCCGCTCGGTGTCTCAGGGGTGCCGCGGAGCAGGTAGGATTGATGACGGCTCCCCGCGTGGCGCCATCCAGGCCAACTCCCCCAGGGCGGAAACGCAGCAAGGGTAACCGGGCTCTGGCGGGTGCGCGGGGAGTCTTTTCGTGCCCGGGGTAACCGGGGCTGCGTTCATGCCCGGGCAACCCCCCCCGGACACCCCTGCCCCAGCACAATGCAGGATGAGAAGGCCGAGAGCTTCCGTGGGGTGTGTGAGCGGACTGTGGTCCCGCACTGCGTCGGCCATCGAACGTTCAGCCGCACGGCGAGTGCCGCCCAATAGGCTGGGGGAGTGGCCCACCGCATCTACATCTGCTCGGCCGAAGGCAATACCGGCAAGTCGACGGTCGCCCTCGGAACGCTCGACACACTGACCCGCCGGGCCACCCGCGTGGGCGTGTTCCGGCCGGTGGCGCGGTCGACCGACGAGCGCGACTACGTGCTCGACCTGCTGCTCGCCCACGACGCAGTGGTCGAGCTGTCGTACGACGAGGCGATCGGCGTCGGCTACGACGACGTGCACACCGACCCCGATGCCGCCCTCGCCACGATCGTGCGCCGGTTCAAGGCCGTCGAAGACCGATGCGACGCGGTCGTCATCCTCGGATCCGACTACACCGACGTGGGCACCCCCACCGAGCTCGCCTTCAACGCCCGCATCGCGGCGAACCTGGGCGCGCCCGTGCTGCTGGTGCTCGGCGGCCGCGTCGGCGAGAACACGGTGCTGGGCCACAGCGAGCGACTCGGGCACAGCGACGCGCGCACCCCCGGCGACCTGGCGCAGCTCACCGAACTCGCCGCCGAAGAACTCGAACGCGAGCACGCGAGCGTGCTCGGCATCGTCGTCAACCGGGCAGACCCCGAACGGCTCGATGAGATCGTCGAGTCGGTGCGCGCAGCGGCGCGGTGGGATGTCCCGGCCGGCGCAGCCGGCAGCCGGGTCGGCGCGGGTGCGGCCGCGGGTGATGGCGTGGCAGGGTCATCCCTTCGACAAGCTCAGGACGGCGCCGTCGCCGTCTGGGCGATTCCCGAGGATCCCTTCCTCGTCGCCCCCTCGATGCGCACGATCATGCAGGCCGTCGACGGCGAGCTGTACGCGGGCGATCCCGACCTGCTCGATCGCGAGGCGCTCGGTGTCGTGATCGCCGCGATGTCGATGGAGAACGTGCTGCCGCGGCTCATCGAGGGCTCGGTCGTGATCGTGCCGGGCGATCGCAGCGAGGTGCTGCTGGGCGTACTGACTGCGCACGCGTCGGCGACGTTCCCGTCGATCTCGGGCATCGTGCTGAACGGCGGGTTCCCGCTCTCCGAGCACATCGAGCGGCTCATCGAGGGGCTCAAGGCGGGCCTGCCGATCATCCAGACGTCGATGGGCAGCTACGACACGGCCCTCGCGATCCGCAACACCCGCGGTCGGCTCGCGGCCGAATCGCAGCGCAAGCGCGACACGGCACTCGCCCTGTTCGAGCAGCACGTCGACGGTGCGGCGCTGCTCGACCGGCTCGAGATCGCGCGGCCCGAGGTCGTCACGCCGCTCATGTTCGAGTACGGGCTGCTCGAACGGGCGCGGCGCGAACGCAAGCACATCGTGCTCCCCGAGGGGTACGACGACCGCATCCTGCGCGCGGCGGCCACGCTCATCGCACGTGATGTCGCCGATCTGACGATCCTCGGCGAAGAGATCGAGATCCGGGCAAGGGCCATCGGGCTCGGCCTCGACATCTCGCGGGCGACGGTGCTCTCGAACCACGACCACGTGCTCGTCTACCGCCTCGCCGACGAGTACCAGCGCCGCCGCGCGCACAAGGGCATCACGCTCGAACAGGCCCGCGACACCGTGCAGGACGTGTCGTACTTCGGCACCATGATGGTCGCCATGGGGCTCGCCGACGGCATGGTGTCGGGTGCCGTGCACACCACCGCGCACACCATCCGCCCGGCGTTCGAGGTCATCAAGACCGTGCCCGAGGTCGACGTGGTGTCGAGCGTGTTCCTCATGGCGCTCGCCGACCGGGTGCTCGTCTACGGCGACTGCGCGGTCGTGCCTGACCCCACGGCCGAGCAGCTCGCCGACATCGCGATCTCGTCGGCCGCGACGGCCGCGCAGTTCGGCATCGAGCCGCGCGTGGCGATGCTGTCGTACTCGACGGGCGAGTCGGGATCGGGGGCCGATGTCGACAAGGTACGCCGGGCGACGGCGCTCGTGCGCGAGCGGGCTCCCGAGCTCGCGGTCGAGGGGCCCATCCAGTACGACGCGGCCGCCGACGCCGCGGTCGCGCGCACGAAGCTCCCCGAGTCGACCGTCGCCGGGCGGGCGACGGTGTTCATATTCCCCGATCTGAATACGGGCAACAACACGTACAAGGCGGTGCAGCGCTCGGCGGGCGCGGTCGCCATCGGCCCGGTGCTGCAGGGACTGCGCAAGCCCATCAACGACCTCTCGCGCGGGGCGACGGTGCAAGACATCGTCAACACCGTGGCGATCACCGCGATCCAGGCGGCCGATACCCCGTGAGCGACATCCTCGTCGTCAATTCGGGGTCTTCGTCGCTGAAGTACCAACTGATCGAGATGGCGACCGAGCGCACGCTCGCCTCAGGGCTCATCGAGCGCATCGGCGAAGGGGTCGGGCGGGCGGTGCACACGATCCCGTGGGACGAGGTTCCGTCGGTCGATCGCGTCGACGCGCCGTCGATCACCGAGCGCGAGCTGTCGATCCCCGACCACGTCGCCGCATTCGGGGTCATGCTCGAGGCATTCGCGGCGCACGGGCCGTCGCTCTCCTCGCACCCGCCCGTCGCCGTGGGGCATCGGGTGGTGCACGGCGGTAAGCGGTTCTTCGAGCCGACGGTCGTCACCGATCTCGTGAAGATCAACATCGCCGACCTCGTCGAGCTCGCGCCGCTGCACAACCCTGCGAACCTGCAGGGCATCGAGGCGGCCGAGCAGGTGTTCCCCGACGTGCCGCACGTGGCGGTGTTCGACACCGCGTTCCACCAGACGTTGCCGCCGGCCGCGTACACCTACGCGATCGACGCCGAGGTCGCCGAGCGGTACCGGGTGCGGCGCTACGGATTCCACGGCACCTCGCACAAGTACGTCTCCGAGCAGGCGGCGCTGTTCGTCGGGCGGCCGCTCGCCGAGCTCCGCCAATTGGTGCTGCACCTCGGCAACGGCGCGTCGATCACGGCGATCGACGGCGGCCGGTCGGTCGAGACCTCGATGGGGATGACCCCCCTCGAGGGCCTCGTCATGGGCACGCGCTCGGGCGACATCGACCCCGCGGTGCTCGTGCACCTGCACCGTCGGGCCGGGTACGACTTCGACGCGCTCGACACGCTGCTCAACAAGCGCAGTGGCCTGCTCGGGCTCGCCGGCACCAACGACGTGCGCGATGTGCTCGCGGGGCGAGCGGCGGGCGATGCCGCGGCGAGCCTCGCGTTCGACGTGTACGTGCACAGGCTCAAGGCGTATGTCGGGGCGTACTTCGCCCAGCTCGGCGGAGTCGACGTGATCTCGTTCACCGCGGGGGTGGGCGAGAACGCCGCGCCCGTGCGCGCCGCCGCGCTCGCCGGACTCGAGCGCCTCGGCATCGAGCTCGACGCGGCACGCAACGAGGTGCGGTCGCGTGAAGCCCGGGTGATCTCGTCCGACGCCTCCGAGGTCGTGGTGCTCGTCGTGCCCACGAACGAAGAGCTCGAGATCGCCCGCCAGACGCTCGCGGTGGTCCGCGGGTAGCTCGCGGGCTTCGCCCGCGCCCGCGCCCCGTCGAGCTGGGGTGGATGGGATCGAGTGGATCCGGGCGCGGGTTCCGACGTCACCAGTGCAGGAACTTTCGGCTGCCAACGGCGTGTCGCCGCCGCGACACGCCTTCGGGAGACTCGAAGGTCCTGCGGTGGGAGGGTGAGGGCGGCGGCGGGAGGGCGCTCGAGGTGGGCCATCCGCACCCGGTTCATCGACAAGAGAAGCGCCCGCGGTTCGGCAAGAACACCGACTCCGGTCATCGGCAAGAACTATTGGGCAAGAAGTATTGTGCAATGAATCTTGTAGAACTACGATGAGGGCATGAGCGAGTCGACCCCTCCGCGCGAAGCGCGCGACGCCCAGGCCAGCGGTGCCCAGACCCGCGGCGCCCAGACGAGCGGTGCCCAGACAAGCGACGCCCAGGCCGGCGGTGCCCAGGCCAGCGGTGCCCACATGAGCGGTGCCCACATGAGCGGTGCCCAGGCCAGCGGTGCCCAGGCCGGCGACGCCCAGCCCGGCGACGCCCAGGCCGGCGACGCCCCAGAGCGCCGGGCCATCGACCTGCACGACGCCGGACCCATGCGGGCGCTCGCGCACCCGCTGCGGTTGCGCATCCTGGGGCTGCTGCGCAGCCGCGGCCCGCAGTCGGTCGGCATGCTGGCCGAGGCGACGGGCGTGGCGTCGGGTTCGGTGAGCTACCACCTCTCGACGCTCGCGAAGCACGGGTTCGTCGTGCCGGCGCCCGAGTACGAGCGCGACGGCCGAGAGCGCTGGTGGCAGGCCGCGCACGAGATGACGACCGTGCGCAGCGAGGAGTTCCTCGATGACCCCGAACGACGCGAGGCCGCCGAGGCCATGCGCCGCACCGTGCTCGACTCGTATCACCACGAGCTGGTCGACGCGCTGAACGCCGAGATCGACCTCGAGCCCGAGTGGGTCGCGGCGTCCGACTCGAGCGACGGCGCCGCGCACCTCACGCTCGATGAGTTCCGCGAGCTCGGCGCCGACCTGGCCGCGGTGCGCGACAAGTGGTGGGCGCGCCGGGGCGAGCCCCGCGAGGGCACGCGCCTGGTGCGGTGGATCACGCACACGTTCCCGAGGAGCGGATCATGACCGGCACCACGAAGAGCGACACCGCGACATCCGGCCCCGCGACATTCGGCACCGCGACATCCGATCCCGCGACATCCGGCACCACGAGGAGCGACACCGCGACATCCGACCCCGCGCTCGACGTGACGGGCGGTCTCGATACGGGCGCTGCGCGTCCTACTCGACCGACGCCGACGACGACGCCGACGCCGACGGGGCCGCCGCGCCGCCGCCTCCCGCTGATCGCGAACCTCACCGCGGCCTTCTTCTCGCTCGGCGGCAACGCGATCGCGCTGGTGGCGATCCCGATCATCGCCCTGACGCAGACCGGCTCCCCGCTCGCGGCGGGCGTGGTCGGCGTCTTCGCCACCGTGCCGCTCGTCATCGGCGGAGCCTTCGGCGGCGTCCTCGTCGACCGCTTCGGCTACCGCGCGTCGAGCATCGTCGCCGATGTCGCGAGCGCCCTCACGGTCCTCGCGATCCCCGTGCTGCATGCGACGGTCGGGCTGCCCTTCGGGGCGCTGCTCGCGCTCGTCTTCCTCGGCGGCCTGCTCGACCCGCCGGGCGACACCGCGAAGACCTCGATCACGCCCGACCTCGCGGCGCTCGCGCGCACCCCGATCGCCCGCGCCGCCGGGGCGCAGTCGGCCGTGCAGCGCACCGCGATGATGGTGGGCGCGGGCGCCGCCGGCGTCCTGGTCGCGTTGCTCGGCCCGATGCCGGCACTCGTCGTCGACGCGGGCGGGTTCCTCATCTCGGCGCTGCTGGTGCTGTGCTTCGTGCCACGCCGGGTCGCGGCATCCGATTCGCAGCACACCGATGCGCACGAACAGACGGATGCCTCGGGCCGAGGCTTCGTCGCCGGCATCAGGTTCGTCGTGACCCAGCCGCTGCTGCGCGCGATCGTGGTGCTCGTGACGCTCACGAACGCGATCGATGCGGCCGGCGTCATGGTGCTGAAGCCGCTGTACGCGACCGAGGTGCTCGGCGATCCGGCGCTGCTGGGTTTCATGGTCGGATGCTTCGCCGCGGGCGCCCTCGCCGGCTCGGCGTTGTTCGGGGTCGTGGGCCATCGGTTCTCGGGGCGGGTGATGTTCGCGACGTGCTTCGTGCTGGCGGGTGCTCCGCCGTACCTGGCGATGGCGGCGGGCGCGCCGGTGCCCGTGCTGCTGCCACTGCTCGCCGCGTCGGGGCTCGCGGCCGGAGCGCTGAACCCGATGATCTCCACGGCGATGTACGGGCTGATCCCGAACGGCATGCGGGCGCGGGTGTTCGGCGCCACGACGGCCGGGGTCGCGGCGACGATGCCGCTCGGGGCGTTCCTCGGTGGGTTCGCGGCCGAGCAGTTGGGGCTCGTTCCGACGCTCGTCGCCTGCGGACTGCTGTACCTCGCGCTCGGGTCGAGCCCGCTCTACCTGCGTTCCTTCTCAGGGCTCGCGGCCGCGCGCGGGGCTGCCGCCTCGTCGGTCTGATGCTGTTGCCGGATCAGGGGATTTCGACGACGCGCCGTCGTGAGGGGCTGCCGCCGCGGCGTGTCGCGAGAATCCCCTGAACGGGAAGAATGACGAGCGGCTCGCTGGGCGGGGTCGAGGCCGAGCGGGTGCGGCTCCTCAGCGCGCGAGGCGCGCGCAGTCGATGCACAGCGTCGCGGTGGGCCTGGCGTCGAGGCGGCCGACCGCGATGCGCTTGCCGCAGCGGGCGCACACCCCGTAGGTGCCGTCGGCGATGCGCGCGAGGGCGCGGTCGATGTCGGCGAGCTCGCCGTCGACGTCCGCGAGCACGGCGGTGCGCTGCGACCATTCCTGCGTCATCGTCGGCCCTTCGGGGTCGTGCTCGTCGTCGGCATTGGCGCCTGCGCGGGCGGCGCGCACCTCGGTCATCGCGTCGTCGAACTCGACGTGCCGCGCCTCGGCGTCCGCTCGCTCGGCGAGCAGTCGAGCCGTGAACCGTTCGAGCTGCGCCGGAGTCATCTTCGTCACCGTCATCACGCTCCTTCCGTCCGAGCATCGTACGCCCCGCGGCATCGGCTGCCGTGTCAGACGCGGCAACTACGATTGATGCGTGGTCACCGCCCTGTATCGCCGCTACCGGCCAGAGACGTTCGCCGAGATGATCGGCCAGTCCCAGGTGACGGAGCCGCTGATGACGGCGCTCCGCACCGATCGCGTCAATCACGCGTACCTGTTCAGTGGTCCGCGCGGGTGCGGAAAGACCACATCAGCGCGCATTCTCGCGCGCTGCCTGAACTGCGTCGAGGGGCCTACCGATGCTCCATGCGGCGTGTGCCCCAGCTGCGTCGAGCTGTCGCGGGGTGGGGGCGGGTCGCTCGACGTGGTCGAGATCGACGCGGCGAGCCACGGTGGCGTCGACGACGCGCGCGACCTGCGCGAGCGGGCGATCTTCGCGCCGGCACGCGATCGATACAAGATCTTCATCATCGACGAGGCGCACATGGTGACCTCGGGCGGGTTCAACGCGCTGCTCAAGATCGTCGAAGAGCCGCCCGAGCACGTGAAGTTCATCTTCGCGACGACCGAGCCCGACAAGGTGCTCGGCACCATCCGTTCGCGCACGCACCACTACCCGTTCCGGCTGGTGCCGCCCGCGCCGATGCTCGAGTACGTGCAGCAGCTGTGCGCCGAAGAGGGCATCACGGTCGAGCCCGGGGTGCTCGCGCTCGTCGTGCGGGCGGGCGGCGGCTCACCGCGTGACACGCTGTCGCTGCTCGACCAGCTCATGGCCGGGTCCGAGGGCACGACCATCGACTACGAGCGGGCGGTGGCGCTGCTTGGCTACACCCACGGCGCGCTGCTCGACGAGGTCGTCGACGCCATCGGGGCGCGCGATGCGGCCGGCGCGTTCGCCGCGGCCGACCGCGTGGTGCAGACGGGGCAAGACCCGCGGCGATTCGTCGAAGACCTGCTCGAGCGACTGCGCGACCTCATCGTCGTTGCGGCCTCGTCGCCCGCGGCGGCCGCGGCCGTACTGCGCGGCGTGCCCGAAGACGAGCTCGCCCGCATGGCCGTGCAGGCCGGCGCATTCGGCTCCGCCGAGCTTTCCCGTGTGGCAGACCTCGTCAACCAGACCCTCACCGAGATGACCGGTGCCACCTCGCCGCGCCTGCACCTCGAGCTCATGCTCGCGCGCGTGCTCGTGCCGGGCGCCGATGACACCGAGCGCGGAGCGCTCGCTCGGGTCGAGCAGCTCGAGCGGCGCGTCGCCGGGGGCGAGTTCGCCGCCGGTCGAGCCGCCACGCCCGACGCCGGCCGCGCAGCCGCGGAGCGACCGGCGGGGGAGCCGGCTGCGTCGACGACTCGACCGGCGGGGGAGCCGGCTGCGCCGACGCCTCGACCGGCGGGGGAGCCGGCTGCTGCGCCGACGCCTCGACCGGCGGGGGAGCCGGCTGCGCCGACGCCTCGACCTGCGCCTGCTCGTTCGGTCGGCCCGGTGACCCTCCAGCAGATCCGCGACGCATGGCCCGAGGTGCTCGCGGCGCTGCAGCGCACCAAGCGCACCGCGTGGATGGCGGCACTCTCGGCCCAGGTTCTCGAGTACCGCACCGAAGGCGACGTGCTCGTGCTCGGCTTCACGAGCCCGAGTGAGGTGCAGGGGCTCCGCGCGGGCACCGGCAGCCAGAACTCCGCCGAGCTTCTTCGCACGGCGATCCACGACGTGCTCGGCGTGACGGTCAAGTTCCTCCCGCGGGTCATCGGCGCGAACGCCACGCCGAGTCCCGGCGCCGACGAGTCCGCGGGGGCGCCGCAGGCGAGCGCGCCCCTCGCCGGCGGCGGGCCCGAGCGGGCTCCGGCAGCCGCGGCGCCACGGGCGCCCGGTTCCGACTCGGCGTCGCCGGCGCCCGGTTCCGACTCGGCGTCGTCGGTTCCTCGCGCATCGTCGCAGCCGGTCGATCCGCCCGCTCAGACGGCACCTGCCCCGATCACGCCCGCCGGACCGGTCGACTCGTGGGCGACCGTCGCGATCCCGACCGACCCCGTTCCCGAGGCAGAAGCCGGGGCCGTTTCGCATGCGCGCACGACGACGATGGTCGCCGAGCGTGCAACCGTGCCCGATGCGGCCGACGACGCACCGCCGTTCGACGAGAGTGCGGCACCTCCGGAAGACATCGAGCCGCCGTTCGACCCGGGTCCCGAGCCCGAGGTCGTAGCCGAGGCATCCGTGCCGACGAGTGCCCCTGCGGCCGCGACGAAGACCGCGACCTCGAAGCGTCGCCGCGCCCCCGCCGCGCCTGCGGCGACCGACGGCGGCATCCAGCGCTACGGCGAGGCGGTCGTGCGCGAGGTGCTCGGCGCAACGTTCATCGAAGAGACCGAGGCACCGCCGGCCCGCGCCGGCTTCGGGGAGCGTGGCTAGCCCGTGTACGAAGGCATCGTCCAGGAACTGATCGATGAGTTGGGGCGCCTGCCCGGCATCGGTCCGAAGTCGGCGCAACGCATCGCATTCCACATCGTGCAGACCGAGCACTTCGACGTGAGCCGGCTCGCCGAGATCCTGCTGCAGATCCGCGACAAGGTGCGGTTCTGTGAGATCTGCGGCAACGTGTCCGAGCAGTCGACGTGTTCGATCTGCCGCGACCCACGACGCGATCCCACTTCGATCTGCGTGGTCGAGGAGGCGAAAGACGTCGTCGCGATCGAGCGCACGCGCGAGTTCCGTGGCCTATACCACGTGCTCGGCGGCGCGATCAGCCCGATCGACGGCATCGGACCCGACGAGCTTCGCATCCGCCAGCTCATGCAGCGCCTCGCCGACGGCACCGTCACCGAGGTCATCATCGCGACCGACCCGAACCTCGAGGGCGAAGCCACGGCCACCTATCTCAGCCGACTGCTGACCACCCTCGAGATCCGCGTGACTCGCCTCGCTTCGGGCCTGCCCGTCGGCGGCGACCTCGAGTACGCCGACGAAGTCACCCTCGGACGCGCCTTCGAGGGGCGCCGCGTCGTCGGCTGACCCCGTCTGCGGAGGCCGCCGGCGGAGGCCGGTGGCTGGGCCCGGGGCCGAGTCCCTCGGCCGGGGCCGCCGGATGACCCCGCCAACGGTGCCCGTCGCGCGGCTGCCAGGCCGCGCCGGTTGTACAGGACCAGAGCGGCGCGACCGAGCTCCGAGGATGTCGCGAGCCTCTCATCCTGCAGTGCGCGGAGACTCGGGCGAGTGGTGGCCGGTGGTGGGTCGTCGATGCTGGGCACTTGGGCACTTGGGCACTTGGGCACTTGGGCACTTGGGCGCTCCGGCACTCCGGTACTTGGGCACTTGCGGGTCTCGCTACGCTCGCTGACGTCCGATGCTCGGAGCGCGGCAGCGGCAGTTCGGTGCGCCGGCGGCGCTTGACGCACTCGGGCGGCGGCACTAGAACGGGGACATGGTGAGCGCGGGCGCGAAATGGGTGGCGGGGTACGTGGCCGCATGGGAGTCGAATGATCCCAAGCAGATCGGGGCGCTGTTCACCGACGACGCCGTGTACCTGACTTCTCCCGACGCGCAGCCGCGGCGTGGCCGCGAGGCGATCGTCGCGGGATGGCTCGAGGACCTCGACGACCCGGGCACGTGGGCCTTCGACTGGAGGCTCCTGCACGAAGACGAGACGCCGTCGGGCAACTTCGTCATCGTGCAGGGTCGCACCGAGTACCCCGCCGGGAAGGACTACCTGAACCTCTGGGTCATCCGACTCGACCCCAGCGGCCGGGCGACCGAGTACACCGAGTGGTACATGCCCCGCCCGCGCTGAGCGCGTGTCGGGCGCGCCCGACAGCAACGTCGACCTGCGCTGACGGGTCGACCTGTGCTGACGGGTCGACCTGCGCTGACGGGTCGTCTGGTCGCGGCATCCCTTCGTCTCGGAATATCGGCGGCGGATGTCGCGACCGCGCGCCGCGGGTGCGAGACCGCTGGGGGCGACAGCGACAGCGTCAGCGCAGAACCTCGACCAGCACGATCCACGCGTACAGGATCGCCGTCACGACCGCGAGCACCGAACCCGCGGCGAGGAACGCGAGGCCGGCTGCGACGAGGGCGAGCCCGCTGCCGGTGCCGCCCACGATCAGCAGTACCGCACCGATGGCGAACGCGGCGAGCGGCAGGATTCCGACCACCGATTTCGCGATGCGCGCCCCGCCGGTCGTTCCCGGCTCGCCGAGGATCGTGCGGATCGCATGCACCTCGAGCCCAACGGCGACGAGGGTGGCCGCGAGCACCTCGGCACCGTACAGCCAGTGCGGCTGGCTCGGCACGAGCCCGAGCGCGGTCGCGACGATGGCGACCACGAGCGTCGCGATCGCGGCTGCGGCCCGCGAAGGCAGCGTGGCCGCCTTCATGATCTCGGCGATGTTCACCGACATCGCCACGATGAGCAGCCCGGCGAGCGCTGCGGTGGCGCCGAGCATCGCCACGTTGAACTCGCTCCAGCCTTCGATCACGTCGGCCATGTCCGCACTCTAGCGCCGCACCGGCCGCCGCCGCGCGGGCCCGGCCACGAGGCATCCGTACCCCGTTCGCCCGCGCCGACCCCAGGCGTCACATGAAGGGCGCCGCATGCGCCCCGCCGTATGATTGGACTTTCGGCGCCGGTCTCCGAACCGGCGCGTGCAATCCATCCCCAGGAGACCACGTGAGCTTGATCGTGCAGAAGTTCGGCGGGTCGTCCGTCTCAGACGCTGAGAGCATCAAGCGGGTCGCCAAGCGCATCGTCGAGACCCGCAAGGCGGGCAACGACGTGGTCGTCGCGGTGTCGGCGATGGGCGACACCACCGACGAGCTGCTCGACCTCGCCAACGAGGTCACGCCGCTTCCGGCGCCGCGCGAGCTCGACATGCTGCTCTCCGCGGGCGAGCGCATCTCGATGGCGCTGCTCGCCATGGCCATCAAGAGCATGGGGCACGAGGCGCGCAGTTTCACGGGCAGCCAGGCGGGCATGATCACGGATGCCACGCACGGTGCCGCGCGCATCGTCGATGTCACCCCGGTGCGACTGCGAGAGGCGCTCGACGACGGCGCGATCGTCATCGTCGCGGGCTTCCAGGGCTTCAACCGCGACACCCGTGACATCACGACCCTCGGCCGCGGCGGCAGCGACACGACCGCGGTCGCGCTCGCGGCGGCGCTCGAGGCCGACGTGTGCGAGATCTACACCGACGTCGACGGGGTGTTCACGTCAGACCCGCGCGTGGTCAAGAAGGCTCGCAAGCTCGATCGCATCACCTCCGAAGAGATGCTCGAGCTCGCGTCATCCGGTGCCAAGGTCCTGCATATTCGCGCCGTCGAGTTCGCACGCCGGCACGGCGTCACCCTGCACGTGCGTTCGTCGTTCAACAACAACGAGGGGACGATCGTCTACGACCCCTCGCGTCTTCCCGAAGGAGCAGCTGTGGAAGAGTCCGTCATCGCCGGTGTCGCCGTCGACCTCTCCGAGGCCAAGATCACGGTCGTCGGGGTGCCCGACAAGCCTGGCGTCGCCGCGAAGATCTTCAAGATCGTCGCCAACACGAACGCGAACGTCGACATGATCGTGCAGAACGTGTCGGCCGCGTCGACCGGCCGCACCGACATCTCGTTCACGCTGCCGAAGACCGAGGGCGAGAAGGCCCTCACCGCCCTCGCGGGTGCGCAGGACGCGATCGGGTTCCTGTCGCTGCAGTACGACGACCAGATCGGCAAGCTCTCGCTCGTCGGCAACGCGATGCGCTCGGCGACGGGCGTGTCGGCGGGCCTGTTCGAGGCGCTCTACGACGCGGGCATCAACATCGAGATGATCTCGACGAGCGAGATCCGCATCTCGGTCGTCACGCGTGCCGACAGCGTGCACGCCGCCGCGCGCGCGGTGCACACCGCGTTCGACCTCGACGGCGACGACGATGCGGTCGTGCACGGCGGCACCGGTCGCTGAGCGCCCCGGCCGTCGAGCCCCGGCCGTCGAGTCCCTGCCGTCGAGCCCCGGCCGTCGAGCCCCGGCCGTCGAGCCCCTGCCGGTTTACAGGACATTCCTGCCTTTGCAGGACACTTGGGCGCCCAGACGTCCTGTCAATCGGCGAATGTCCTGCAAACTGGAAGATGACGTGCGGGCCTCATGCGCCCGAGAAGTGAGGAAGACACCATGGCCAACGGAGTGAACATCGGCGTCGTCGGCGCGACCGGACAGGTCGGCGCGGTCGTGCGCAAGCTGCTCGAGGAGCGCGACTTCCCGGTGGCGAGCATCCGCTACTTCGCGAGCGCCCGCTCGGCCGGCTCGACGCTGCCGTGGAAGGGAGACGACATCGTCGTCGAAGACGCCGCGACCGCCGACCCCGCGGGCCTCGACATCGCGATCTTCTCGGCCGGCGCCACGACCTCGAAGGCGCAGGCGCCGCGCTTCGCCGCTGCAGGCGTCACCGTCATCGACAACTCGAGCGGCTGGCGCATGGACCCCGACGTGCCGCTCGTGGTCAGCGAGGTCAACCCGCACGCCATCGACGAGGCGCGCAAGGGCATCATCGCCAACCCGAACTGCACCACGATGGCGGCCATGCCCGTGCTGAAGGTGCTGCACGACGAGGCCGGCCTCGAGCGCCTCATGGTCTCGACGTACCAGGCGGTCTCGGGCGCGGGCCTCGCGGGCGGCGAAGAGCTGCTCGAGCAGGCGCGTGCCGCCATCGAGCAGGACACGATCGGGCTGCTGCACGACGGGTCATCCGTCACGTTCCCCGACCCCGTGAAGTTCCCGCGGCCGATCGCGTTCGACGTGATCCCGCTCGCCGGCTCGATCGTCGACGACGGCGAGCTCGAGACCGACGAAGAGAAGAAGCTGCGCAACGAGAGCCGCAAGATCCTCGAGCTGCCGGGTCTGCGGGTCGCGGGCACGTGCGTGCGCGTGCCGGTGTTCACGGGGCATTCGCTGTCGATCCACGCCGAGTTCGCGAACCCGATCACCCCAGAACGTGCCACCGAACTGCTGTCGGATGCCCCGGGCGTCGAGCTCTCCGACGTGCCCACGCCGTTGCAGGCCGCGGGCAACGACCCGAGCTACGTCGGCCGTATTCGCCAAGACCAGTCGGCCGCCGACGGCAAGGGCCTCGTGCTCTTCGTCTCGAACGACAACCTGCGCAAGGGCGCGGCCCTGAACGCCGTGCAGATCGCCGAGCTCGTCGCGGCGAAACTGCCGACGCTCTCGGCGGTCGAGTAGGCCCGAAGGGCCGTCTCGAGACCCCGCCCAGGTCCGTGTCCGTTCGAGGCATCCGGCGAACAGCGGCGATAGTCGCCGCGATCGGATGCGTCACGATCGGATGCCTCGCGCTGAGCGCATGCACGATGCCGGTGACCTCGGCGCCGGGGCAGGCGGCATCGCCCTCCGCAGGCCAGGTCGTCGTCGCGTTCTACGGCGACTCGTACACCCGCGGCACCGGGGCGAGCTCACCCGAGCGGCGCTGGTCGACGATCGTGAGCGCCGAGCGGGGCTGGTTCGAGTTCAACCCGAGCGTCGACGGGATCGGATTCGTGACCAACCGCGCCTTTCTCGCGGGCAACGACCTCGTCGACCAGATCGTCGATCACGAGCCCGAACCCGACGTCGTGATCGTCACGATGGGGCTCAACGACAACTTCGCGTTGCCGACCGACGCGGGCGACATCGAGTCCGCGATCGAGGCCGACTTCGCGCGTTTTCGGGCGGAGCTGCCCGATGCCCGGCTCGTCGTCGTCGAGCCGTTCTGGTACCAGGATGAACGGCCCGAGTCGGTCGCGCAGATCATCGGGTGGGTCGAAGCGGGTGCCGCAGGGGTCGGGGCCGACCACATCGACGGGGCATCGCGGTGGATCGAGGGGCATCCCGAGTGGATGTCCGCTGACACCATCCACCCGAACGACGACGGCTACGCCGAGATCGCCCGTCGCATGGACGAGGAGCTCGAGCGGCTCGGGCTGTGACGCGGCCATGATCGGCTGGGGGACTTGACGTTTCTGCGTTTTGTATACAGAATACGAGCGAGTGATTCCCTGAGCCCACCCTCGGGCCGGGCCCCTGCAATGACGAAAGAGGTGGCGGAATGCCCCGCGCGAACTCGAAGATGAGGCGCCTACTCGCGGTTGGAGCCGCGAGCGCCCTGATGATCGGTCTGGCAGCATGCAGCGCGGGAGGAGGTGGATCCGACAGCGACACGGTCGTCTGGTCGACCTGGGGAACACCCGAGGAGCTCACACGTTTCGAGGAGTTCAACGACGAGTTCATGAAGCGACACCCCGACATCACGGTCGAACTGCAGCCCGTCGCGAGCTACTCCGACTATCACTCGAAGCTGCTCGCCCAGCTCACGAGCAACACCGCTCCCGATGTCTTCTACGTCGGCGACGACATGCTCGGCCAGTTCGTCGATTCCGGTCGACTGATGCCGCTGACCGAGCTCATGGAGTCCGACGCGAGCCAGACGAAGCCCGACGACTTCTTCCCCGGCCTGTTCGGCGCCGCCGAGTCCGAGGGTGAGGTCTACGCCGCACCGAACGACTCGAACCCCGACGTCTTCTTCTACGACAAGCAGGCCCTCGCCGCGGCCGGCATCACCGAAGACCCCGCGACCCTCGCCGAGAGCGGCGAGTGGACGACCGACAAGTTCCTCGAGATGAACGACAAGCTGGCTGCGGCCGGCCTCACCGGGTCGATGTTCTGGAATTACTGGGCCACCCACTACAGCTGGATCTCGTCGCAGGGCGGCACCGCCTACGACGATTCCGGGGAGTTCGTCGGCAACTCCGACGCGACCACGGTCGACGCCGTCGACACCCTCGGCAGCTACTTCCAGGACGGCACGTTCGTCGTCGCCGACGTGCTGCCCGAGGGCGCCGGGGCAGACAGCCTGTTCGTCACGCACCAGGCGGGCTTCTTCTCGCAGGGCCGCTACACGATCGGCACGCTCGAGAGCGCCGGCGTGCAGGACGACTACGACATCGTGCGCTGGCCGACGCCCGACGGCGCGGAAGCGCCCACGGGTGTCGCGGCCTCGTACCTCGCGATCGACGCCAACACCGATGCATCCGATGCCGCGTTCACGTTCTGGACCGAGTTCCTCTCGGCCGAGGGCCAGACGTTCCGCCTCGAAGGCGCCGGCAACGCGGTGCCGTCGATCCAGGGCGCCGACGAGGTCGTGCTCGACGCCGGGTACCCTGCGCACGCGCAGACGTTCCTCGACATGCGCGACATCGGCTTCGCCAACTACCCCTCCGAGGCGCGCGTACCGGGCCTTTCGGGCGACATCAGCGAGTTGTTCCTCGGTCTGTACCAGGGCAAGTCCGACGCGCAGGGCACGCTCGACGCGGTCGCCGACCTGATCGCCGAGAACACGGGCGAGTGACGAGAGCATGACCGCGACCACGGTTGACGCCGGCGCTGCGGCGGCAGCGTCACCCTCCGCGGGCCGCGCGCCGGGCGGACTCCGAAAGGAGTCCGCCTGGCGGCGCCGCGACCGCAGTTGGGGCTACATCTTCATCGCCCCGCAGGTGGTCGGCATGGCCGTGTTCGTGCTCGTGCCGTTCATCGCCAGCATGGTGCTGGCCTTCGCCGAATGGAACGGCCTCACCGAGCTCACCTGGGTCGGCTTCGAGAACTTCACCGCCCAGCTGCAGGACGAACTGCTGCTGCGGTCGATCGTCAACACCCTGCTCATCGCGATCATCACCGTGCCGATCGGGCTCGGCCTCGCGGTGGTCATCGCCGTCGCGCTCGAGAAGCTCAAGACGCGCACGCTGTACCTGATTCTGTTCTTCGCCCCCGTGGTCACGTCGACCATCGCGGTCGCGATGATCTGGCAGCAGATGTTCCGGGTCGACGGCGTGCTGAGCGACACCATCGCGAAGATCTTCGGCATCGCACCGCCCGACTGGCTCGGCGACCCGCGCCTCGCGCTCCTCGCCGTGTGCATCGTCACGATCTGGTCGGCGCTCGGCTTGAATGTCATCATCTTCCTCGCCGGCCTGCAGAACATCTCGCCGTCCGTGATCGAGGCCGCCCGCATCGACGGCGCCGGCCCGCTGCGGCTGTTCTGGAGCATCCGCATGCCCCTGCTGTCGCCGATCATCTTCTTCTCGTCGATCGTGGCCTTCATCTCGTCGCTGCAGACCTTCGACACCGTCTTCATCCTCACGGCCGACGCCGGGCCCGACAACGCGACCCGCACGATCGTCTACCACATCTACGACCTCGGATTCGGGCGCTTCGAGTTCGGTCCGGCGAGCGCGGCTTCGGTGATCCTGCTGCTGCTCACGCTCGTGATCACCGGCATCCAATTCGGCGCCCAGAAGAGATTCGTGCACTACGAGGACGACGCAGCATGAGCGACCAGCGGATGACCCGACTCACCGATGGCGTGCGCGACGCGCCGACCGACTCGACGATCGCGATCGTCGCGCCCGACCTCGAGGTGCGCCCGGGCAGCGCACGTGCCGGGCGCGGGCGCCGTCGCCTGAGCTCCACCCTGCTGCACGTCGCCCTCATCGTGGCGGGTGCCGCGATGGTGTTCCCGTTCGTGTGGATGCTCATCACGTCGTTCAAGACGCTGCCGCAGCTGTTGCAGGATCCGCTGAGCTTCTGGCCCGCGCCATGGACCCTCGACAACTACGTCGAGGCCTGGAACGCGGCGCCCTTCGCGCAGGCCTACTTCAACAGCATCTACATCGCCGTGCTCGCGGTCGTCGGCACCCTGCTCACCGCCTCGATGGCGGGGTACGCGTTCGCGCGCATCAAGTTCCGCGGCAGCCGGGTGATCTTCATCGTGTTCCTCGCGACGCAGATGATTCCGAAGCAGGTGACGCTGATTCCGTTCTACCTGCTGATGGCGCAGTTCGGCTGGGTCGATTCGCACCTGTCGCTCATCGTGCCGGCGATGCTCGTGAACCCGTTCGCGGTGTTCCTGATGCGCCAGTTCGTCATGTCGCTGCCGAAGGAGCTCGAGGAGGCCGCGATCGTCGACGGTGCCGGTCGGTGGCGCATCTTCTGGAGCGTCATCCTGCCGAACCTGAAGCCGGGTCTGGGGGCGCTCAGCATCATCGTGGCCCTCGACGTGTGGAACAGCTTCCTGTTCCCGCTCGTGCTGCTGAACACGCCCGACCTGTTCACCGTGCCGCTGCTGCTGTCGAGCTTCCGCGGGCAGTTCGGTGCGATCAACTACGGGCTCGTGATGGCGGCGTCGGCGGTCGCGACGATCCCGATGCTGATCGCCTTCATCATCGGCCAGCGCCGAATCCTGAACAGCATGGCCGCGTCGGGCCTCGGCGGACGATGACGGTGACGGATGCCGCTGCCCTCGCCGCGCTCGCGGGCGAGCACCTCGACCTCGTGCGGGCGCCGTTCACCCTGCCCCGCTCGCGTGTCCTCGTCTTCCGCGAGGGCGACGGCGTGCGCGTGCACACGGCGGAGTACGAGCGGTCGCTCGCCGAGTGCCGGGTGCTCGACACGCTCGTCGTGCGCGATCGCGACGGGGCGGCACTGCCGATCACGGCGGTGCTGCCGCACGTGATCGAGTTCGGCGGCGGCATCGGACTGACGTTCGCCGGGCCGCATGCCCTCACTGTCGGTCGAGTAGCGAGCGCCAGCGAGCGTATCGAGACCACCGACGGGCAAGGCCTCGATACGGCGCTGCGCGCCTACTCGACCGACGGGATGTCGATCGAGTGGACGACGCCCGACGGCGCGCTCACCCGAATCGCGCTCGACGACGAGACCACCGCGGCGCGCCTCGACATCGGCGCCGACCGCAACGTTCAGCACGCGGCATCCGTCACGCATCCCGCGGACCTCGCGGCAACCGAGACGATCTGGCTCGACTGGTTCGAGCGCTGCCCGCGAGTGCGCCGCGACCTGCAGTCGATGACGGCATTCTGCTGGTGGGTGCTCGGCGCCAACATCGTCGAGTTGCCGGCGCTCGGGCATGCACGTGCCGTCGTGCCCTCGAAGATCGGGTACGTCGGGCTCTGGCAGTGGGATGCCTACTTCATCGCGGTCGGCCTGCGGCACGGCGACCCCGAGCTCGCTCGCGAGCAGCTCGAGCTCGCGTTCCGGTTCCCGAGCGACGACGGGCAGCTGCCCGATGTCGTGCACGAGCACGGGGTGCTGGCGACGAGCGACGACCTGCCGCCGAGCGACCGCGAGACCCTGCGGCGCGCCGGCTCGGCGATCGCCGACCCCTCGGCGCCCGTGCCGCTGACCAAGCCGCCCCTCGCCGCGTGGGCGCTCGCGAAGGTGCTCGAGATCGAGCCCGCCGACGACTGGGCGCGCGAGCAGCTCGCGAGGATCCGCCGTTCGCAGGACTGGTGGTTCGCGGCGTCCGACCTCGACGGCGACGGCATGCCCGAGTACGGTCATCCGTACTCGTCGGGGCTCGACGACAGCCCCATCTTCGACGGCCCGCTGCCGACGACGGCGCCCGACCTCGGCGCGTACCTCGTGCTGCAGGATCTCGAGCTCGCGCGATTCGCGGAACGATTCGGCGATGCGGATGCCGCAGCACATCGCTCGCGCGCCGAGCGAACGCTCGGGCTGCTCCTCGATCTGTGGGACGACGAACGCGGGCTGTTCCGGGCTCGC
The DNA here is from genome assembly GCF_021228295.1 of Agromyces humatus. Taxonomy (GTDB): domain Bacteria; phylum Actinomycetota; class Actinomycetes; order Actinomycetales; family Microbacteriaceae; genus Agromyces; species Agromyces humatus. The sequence continues at coordinate 4,829 of NZ_JAJQPD010000005.1, read as the reverse complement.
GCCGCCGGCGTCGACGTCGTGAGCGACACGGTCGTCGGACTGATGCCGTTGCTCACCGGGCACCTTCCCGAACCGATCGTCGACCGGCTCGTGGCCGCGCTCGCGGATCCGCGTCGCTTCGGTGCCGCGTGGGCGGTGCCGACGGTTGCGGTCGGCGATGCCGACTTCTCTCCCGAGCACATGTGGCGCGGGCCCGTGTGGGTGAACACGAATGCGCTCATCGTCGCGGGCCTGCGCGCGTCGGGGCGCGCGGGGCTCGCCCTCGACCTTGCCGAGCGCACGGTCGCCCTCGTCATGCACGGCGGCGGGCCGCACGAGTACTTCAACCCGATCACGGGCCAGAAGGCGGCGACCGCCACCACGGCGTTCGGCTGGTCGGCGGCGCTGTTCGTCGACCTCGCGGTGGGGCTCTCGAGCCCCCCGGTCGAATAGGCGCGCCAGCGCCGTATCGAGACCTCCTTCGTCGGTCGAGTAGGCGCGCCAGCGCCGTATCGAGACCTCCTTCGTCGGTCGAGTAGGCGCGCCAGCGCCGTATCGAGACCCCCTTCGTCGGTCGAGTAGGCGCGCCAGCGCCGTATCGAGACCCCCTTCGTCGGTCGAGTAGGCGCGCCAGCGCCGTATCGAGACCCCTCGCCGGTGCAGGTCTCGATACGCGCCTTCGGTGCTACTCGACCGACGGCGTGGTCTCGATACGCGCCTTCGGTGCTACTCGACCGACGGCGTGGTCTCGATACGCGCCTTCGGTGCTACTCGACCGACGGGGTGGATACGCGCCTTCGGTGCTACTCGACCGAGGGGCATCCGATCACGTATGCTGTATACAAAATACCGAACACAAACACGACAAAGGAGTCACCTTGAAAGCGCGCACCCTGCTCGTCCCCGTGGCCGCACTCGCCCTCTTCTCGGGCTGCACCATGGGCGCCGGCGCCCCGAGCGCCGTCGTGCTCGACCCCGACGCCAAGGTGTCGGGCGAGATCACCGTGTGGTCGTGGGATGTCGCGGCAACGGCGCTCGACCGCCTGGGCGACGAGTTCGAGGCCGAGCACCCCGACACCACCGTCAACGTGGTCGACGTCGGCTACGACAACGCCTACGACAAGCTCTCGGTCGGGCTGCAGGCCGGCAGCGGACTGCCCGACGTGGTCACGGTCGAGACCGATCGCGCGCCCGGGTACATCAACGAGTTCCCGACGGGGCTCGTCGACCTCACACCGGTGCTCGGTGATGCCGAAGCCGACTTCGACCCGTTCAAGTGGTCGGCGCAGTCCGACGCCGACGGCGCGCTCAAGGTCGCGCCGTGGGACTCGGGCACGGTCGGCCTGTTCTTCCGCGCCGACTACTTCGATGCGGCGAGCGTCGACCCGTCGTCGATCGAGACCTGGGACGACCTCGTCGCGGCCGGTGAGACCATCAAGGCGAAGACCGGGCACACCCTGCTCTCGGCTGACATCTCGACCGGCGGCACCTTCCAGATGCTCCTCCAGCAGCAGGGGATCGGCCTCTTCGATGACGCCGGCGACATCACGATCACCTCGCCCGAGGCGGTCGACGCGCTCACCCTGCTGCAGACGATGAACGAGAAGGGGCTCCTGAAGAACGTCAAGGGCTGGGACGGCCGCGTGAGCTCCGCGAAGGACGGCGACTCGGCGGCGACCGTCGAGGCCGTGTGGTGGATCGGAACACTGCAGGGTGACGCTCCCGAGCACGCCGGCACGTACGGCGTCACCGAGCTGCCCGCCTTCGAGCAGGGCGGCGCCCGCACGTCGAACAACGGCGGCTCGGGGCTCGCGGTGCCCGCCCAGGCGAAGAACCCCCAGCTCGCCGCCGCGTTCGTCGACTACGCGCTCGCCGACGCCGACAACCAGGCGTCGATGATGGCGACCGAGGGCCTGTTCCCGTCGTACCTCCCGGCCCTGCAGGACGCGTACTTCCAGGAGCCGCTCGAGTACTTCGGCGGCCAGCCCGTCTACGAGCTGTTCGCCGAGCAGACCGCGAGCATCCCGGCGATCACCTTCACGACCGACAACGCCGAGGCGAGCGACATCGTGGCGAACGCGGTCGTGGCAGCCGTGCTGAACGGCGCCGACCCGGCGACCACGCTGCAGGACGCGGCCGACCAGATCGCCACCGCGACCGGGCGCGAGATCGCCGAGTAGTCATGGCCACCACCGCCACAGCCGCACGAGCGGCGGCGAAGCCGGCCACGCGGCGCCGGGCGCTGGGGCGAAGGCTCCAGCGCCCGGGCGCGTGGTTCGTGCTTCCCGCGGTCGCGCTGCTCATCGTCTTCTTCACCTACCCGCTGCTGTCGTCGCTCTGGCAGAGCTTCTTCGCCACTTCGGGCGGCGTGTCGACCTGGGTCGGCCTCGAGCAGTACGCGCGACTCTTCAAGGACCCGCTCGTCGGCAAGAGCCTGCTGAACGCGGGCATCATCCTCGTGATCCAGGTGCCGCTCATGATCGGGCTGGCCCTGGGGCTCGCGTACCTGCTCAACCAGTCGTGGCTTCGATTCCGGTCGGGGTTCCGGCTCTTCACCTTCCTGCCGGCCGTCACCACGCTCGTGGCCTACGCCGTCGTGTTCCGGGTCATGCTCGCCACCGACGGGGGAGCGGTCAACCAGTTGCTCGCCTTCGTGGGCGTGGCACCGATCGACTGGCTCAACAACGAGTGGTGGGCGCGCATCGCGCTGATCGGTGCGATCACCTGGCGCTGGACCGGCTACAACATGGTCATCATCCTCGCGGGACTCCAGTCGATTCCGGCCGAGCTCTACGAGGCCGCCCGCATCGACGGCGCCGGCCGCTGGCAGATCTTCACAAAGATCGTCATCCCGCAGTTGCGGCCCGTGCTGATCTTCACCACGGTGACCTCGACCATCGGGGCGCTGCAGCTCTTCGACGAGAACTTCATCCTCACCGAGGGCGGACCGAACGATGCGACGCTCACGCCCGTGCTGTACCTGTACAAGGTCGGGTTCCGCCAGTTCGACTTCGGCTACGCCTCGGCGATCGCGTGGCTGCTCGTCGTCATCACCGCGATCATCGCGATCGTGCAGTTCCGACTCATGAGGGAGAAGCCGTGACCGCGACGTCCGCCCTGGCATCGGTCAACCCCGCGACATCCGATGCCCGTGAACCGGCGCCTGCCGGCCGCGGGCCGGCGCTGCAACGCGGCATCCTGCGCTCACCGGTGTATCTGGCGCTCGCGATCGCGAGCGTGATCTCGATCCTGCCGTTCGCGTGGATGGTCATCGCGTCGACGCACCAGACCTCCGACCTGTTCGGCACGCCGCTGCCGATGCTGCCGGGCGGCGAGCTCTGGGAGAACCTGGCGCGGCTGCAGGAGTCGGTGAACTTCAGCCGCGTGATGTTCAACAGCTTGGCGATCGCGGTCGTCTACACCGTGTTCAGCTCGATCGTGAGCATCATGTGCGGGTACGGGCTCGCGACGTATCGGTTCCGCGGACGCGGGGTGCTGCTCGGTGTCGTGCTCGTCACGATGATGATCCCGATGCAGGTGCTGCTCGTGCCCCTGTTCCAGATGATGGCGAGCGTCGGATGGATCGACACGTACCAGGCCGTCATCCTGCCGTTCCTCGCCAACGCGTTCGGAATCTTCCTCATGCGACAGGGATTCCTTGATTTCCCCGTGTCGCTCATCGAGGCGGCGCGCATCGACGGGGCGAATGAGCTGCGCACGTTCTACCGCATCGTGCTGCCCGTGGCGCGCCCGCAGATCGCCGCGCTCGTGATCTACACGTTCATCAGCCAGTGGAACGCGTTCATCTGGCCGCTGCTGATGCTGAACACCGAAGACCAGTACACGGTGCCCGTGGCGCTCAACACCATGATCGGCATGTCGCGCGTGGACTACTCGGGGCTCATGCTCGGGTCGCTGCTCGCGACCCTGCCGCTCATGCTGCTGTTCCTGGTGTTTCAGAAGCAGTTCGTGTCGGGCCTGCTCGGCGGTGCGGTCAAGGGGTGACCCGCCGTTGGTCGAGTAGGCGCGCCAGCGCCGTATCGAGACCCTGCCCGTCGGTCGAGTAGGCGCGCCAGCGCCGTATCGAGACCTCCCGCCGTCGGTCGAGTAGGCGCGCCAGCGCCGTATCGAGACCCGCGGATGGTCTCGATACGCGGCCTCCGCCACTACTCGACCGACGAGAGGTCGCCCGCTACTCGACCAACGGGCGCCCGAACCGCTTCTTCGCCAACGACGGCAGCAGCTCGAACCGCCCTTCAATGAGTGCGATGCGCTTCGCCCGACTCCAGTTCTGCACCTGCTTCTCGGCCGAATACGCCTGCTCGATGCGGTCGAACTGTTGGTGGTAGACCAACACGACCGGCAGTCGCCGGCGGGTGTACGCGGCTCCTTCGCCGTGTGCGTGCTGTGCGATGCGGCGATCGAGATCGATCGTGCTGCCGACGTAGAACGAGCCATCGCGGCAGCGCAGTATGTAGAGATGCGCCATCGGTTGATTGTGGGCCGCTTGCGGCGGCGCGGATGCCGCATCACGGGCATTGCCGGACAACACCTGACACCGCTTCACTGGTGAGGACGAGTTGCTCGTCGGTCGAGTTGGCGCGCCAGCGCCGTGTCGAGGCCTGCGCTTATGGGGGCGTGGTCTCGATATGCTCCTTCGTCGCTTCTCGACCGGCGGGGTTGTTCGTCGGTCGAGTTGGCGCGCCAGCGCCGTATCGAGGCCTGCGCTTACGGGGGCGTGGTCTCGATACGCTCCTTCGTCGCTTCTCGACCGGCGGGGTTGTTCGTCGGTCGAGTTGGCGCGCCAGCGCCGTATCGAGGCCTGCGCTTACGGGGGCGTGGTCTCGATA
>NZ_JAJQPD010000004.1 GCF_021228295.1 Agromyces humatus | reverse complement strand
ACCCGCCAGCCGCCTCCGAGCCGAACACCACATCGCCGCAACAGATCTCGGATAGCCTTCAAAACACTTGACCTGTTGCGTCGACCACCAGAATCCGCCCCCCCTTCATCGGGCAGTTTTGCGGGACAGGCATACGCGAATCGAGCTGCCCGAACCGTGCAGAACGCCTACGTCGCAATCGGCAGTGCGAGTGTCCCGGTCATCGACCGTCATGCGCGCTGCGCTCCGAATGCGCGGTGCTGAACGGTGCAGACTGGCGGTCCGGGCAGGGGCAGTTAGGCGAGGACGGTGATCGCTACACCGCCGGAGTGAGCGCCCCATGATCAGTCAGTTCGGAGCGGTCGCGGAGCGGAGCCAAATCGGCGTGGCTCGTGATCGACGAAGATGGTGTCTTCGAGATGGATCGACGTGAGGCTGACGCACTGTGATTGCAACTACGCCCTTGGTGGTGGCCTGTGATGAATCCGGCAACGACGGCGAGAACATGCTCTCTGGGCAATCGACCGTCTTCGCCCACGCTAGCGTGACGTTGCCGTCAGACGATGCTGCCGAGCTGATGGATGAGATCCGTGCGCGCACGCGCAGCCAGACCACGGAGCTGAAATCGAAGACGATCCTTCAGCCCCGGCACCAGGCCACGGCGAAGTGGCTGCTCTCGCATCCTTCGATCGAAGGCAGCGCATCCGTGCACCTCACCCACAAGAAGTACTTCGTCGTTTCGAAGCTGTTCGACTCGACGGCGGAAGAACTCGCGCATGAACTTGGGTACGACATCTACGAGACCGGTGTCGCCTTGGCGGGCGCGAACCTGCTCTTCTTCCTTGCGCCTCAGAGCTACGGGACCGCGTGGGACAGGCTCTTGATGACTTTCCAGCACTTCATGCGAGCGAAAAGCGCAGTTCAGGCGCAGGAGCATCTGGCGCGCTTGATCGGAAGCATGATGGAGCTGTTGTCCGTTGAGGACGCGCTTGCACGAGATGTGCTGGGAACGGTGTTCGCTGGATTCAGCCATCTCGGGTCGCTGTCGAAGCTGCAACTCGGCGAGGGCGTCGAGGAAAGGCTTCGTACAATGGATCCACTCATCTCCGCAGTCGGGGCGGCGGTGCACTTCTGGGCGTCGATCTCAGGCAGGCCCGTGGAGTTGGTCCACGATGCCGCCAGGGAACTGACCCCGGTCAAGATCGAATGGGCGAAGCGGTCTCTTGCTCGCCCGGGGGACATTGCCCCTTCGCGACAAGGCTTGGCTAGCGAGCTGACTGATGTTCGGCTCGTCGACTCGAAGGACGATCCGTGTGTCCAAGTGGCTGATCTGCTCGCTGGCATCGGTCGCATCGTCGGGGAATCGATGGTCAACGAGCAACAGCATCCGCTGGGTCTGAACCTGGTTCCGATGGTGAGCGGAGCCAGTCTGTGGCCGATACGGGAGAACATGAACGTCGAGAATGCTCGTGAGGCGATGCTCTCTCAGTTCTAACCGGCTCGGCGATCTCGACGTTCAGCCGGGCCGCCGCCTCCCTCCGCGGCATCCGTCAGGCCTCGCCGCGATCGATCTTCACCGCTCGTCGGCGGTGCTCAGGTCGGCACAATGCAACAGCGCTTTAGTCACCAGTTCCCAGCGCGCGGAGCGGCGAGGATTCTTCACGGACTAGCAATCGGTCGACGCCGTGTGGAACGCGTACTGGAGAGGTTCTGACCGGTCGATCACGATGGAACGCCAGGACCAACTCGATCCGGGCGCCCGCCGAGACCGTCGGGATGTCACGCGAACCGCTGTGGGAGTGGCTCATCGAGGGGAACCTTACATTCTGGAGTAGGTCGACATCTCCAATTGAAGACCTCTTGCTCCCTAAGCATCCGCGGGCCCTCTCGCGGGCGGCGCGAGGGTGATTGGCTCGCGTCGAAGTTGAGCAAGTACTCGGTGAAATGCGGGACTCGGCCGTGCGGCGCGGGCAGTCCCTCATTTTCGTTCGGTGGCCACGGCACCCTCGGGATTACGTGTATCTGAGCAGTGCCGGCGATGGTTCGCTCACGACCGAATCTCCCGGGTCAGCGCCCGACCGCTCTCGGCGCCGCGTGACGAATGCGCTCAGGCCTTGCGACGGATGACCTTGTCACCCATCTCGTCCATCAGCTCGACGACCCTCCGCTCTCCCTGGAGCATCGTTTCTCGGTCATCGAGGTCAGCCTTGGCGTCGAGAAACTTATTGATCGTTGGCGTGTCCGTCGCCCGACCCATCATCTGCTGAAGAACCTGGCGCTCGGTCTCGATCTGCTTGGCCTTGTGCTCAATGATTTCGAGTCGCCGCGCCTTGGTCATAGGCGGCGATGACTTCGCCGGTGCCTTCGGGGGTGCATCCGCGAGCGACGGGTCTGCTGCGACGTTCATCGCGTGCATCTGTTCGCCCGTCAGCCGGGGCGATGCGGACTCGCGACCTTTCTCGAAGCCCTCCTTATAGCCGTCCGCGTGAGCCTTCTCCGCAACGGCATCCCTGCCCAGGCGGATCTCTTCTGGCGGTACATGCACCGTCGCGTGTTGCTCGTCGCCGTTGGCGTCGAACCAGGTGGCCGTGAAGTCGACACCCTCGGCAAGGCCCTTCACCGTGGGCACTCCGTGGAACTGTTTGCCGGTGGCGCCGCCCACACCGGAGCCCCAGCTACCTCCGAAGAACGCCTCTCCGTCGAGCTCGAAGAACTCGCGGTCGCAAGTCAGGGAAACGTCGCGCACGTCGTGACCCCAGTTGTAGAGCCAGTGGATGTTGGCCGCGCCGAAGTGCCCATCGCCGTACCGGATTCGCCATGCGGGTCGCGGTGCGGACTCGCGCTCTGAATCGACCTCGCCACTCCGACGTGCGTAACCGGCAGTATCAGCGGCAGCCACCGCTCGCCGATGAGTGATCGATCGCACGGGCCAGGTGTCCCGCACAAGCCGCCCCAGGGGGAGCCAGATTCGCTCGCGCCAGGATCGACGGAACACGGAGACCGCCAGAAGCACGAGCAGCGCGACCACCACAGCTCCTACGAACAAGACCAGCGCCCATCGCAGGATAGGAGCCCAGAACCCATCGATGCCCTGCTTAGCGACTCCGTCCCGAATCCAGTCCTCCATGAACGGTGCCGACACAGCCACAAGCAGACCGATGATTCCCGCCCCCACGACCACAGACCAGAATACTTCCAGCAGCATGCGTCGGCTGGACTTGGGCTTCTCAGATGGAACGTCGGTCACGAGGTCAGATTACTGGTGCGGCAACAGCGATCGTCTATTGTGGCGGGGCCGCACCGAGGACGGTGAGCGGACCTTCATCGGCGGTCGGGGGCTCGAAATGGTCGAAGTACTTAGCCGCGACGTCGTCGGAAGCGCGTAGTCGTCGGCGTGCTGGTGACCGCGCACTTGCATCCGCTCCAGTGCGACTGCTCGCGGCGTCGCCAGATGGATCGTCTCCGGCACTACACCGGTCCGCATGAGCAGGATGCGCGTCTGGCCATCTCGGGCGTGGCAGATTTCCCCGGCAGCGAGTCATCGCCATTCGATGTCATCGCCTACGGTCAGGTTCGGCTCGAGAACAGTGGGCGCACTTGCTCCCGCTCAGCCCGGCGAAGGGCTCGGTGCGTTCGTAGGTGGGTTCGGTGGATTCCAACTCGGGTATTGCATTGTGCCTCTCGACATCGGTGATCTGGACCGATTCGTGGGCTTCTGGTCGGAGCGCTTCGGCCAAGCCGCGACCGGGCGGTTCCCGCGGTTGTCGCAGCTTCCAGATGGGAACACGAACCGCTCAGTGCACCGGTAGACGAGCCCACGGGCATCACACCCCGGCGGTACCTCAGGATCGATAGAGCACGCTCAGGCCCGCTCATCGTTCACTGCCCGCTTACGGATCGCGATATGGTCACCGACCACGAGTGATTCCGGTACGTCGAAGTGCGATCACCAGGCCGAGTCGCCATGATGGCCAGATGGAGTGGCTTCAACGCGGATCAGAGTCGGTCGGGATCACGTTCGGATCGTGGCCCGATTGGATCGCCGCGATTGCCACGGGCCTTGCCTTCCTGATCGCGGCGATCACCTACGCGCGCAGCACGCGAGACCATCGCGAGGGACAAGCCCGACTTGTGTACGCGACGTTCAAAGACGTCAAGTCGTATCCCCCTGGCGAAGTGATCCCCATCTCGACTGACGGTGTAGATATTGGTTACGGCGAGGGCACGGCAATCGTTCCCGGCATCGGAGACGACGGTAAGCACGGGATGGTGACGACCGCCGGCATCATGCGAACGACGGTCGCAATCCACAACGGGAGCAAGGAGCTCATCGGGCCGCTCAAGCTTCAACTCTGGGATCCCGGCGCGAAGAAGCTTTTCGATCGCGTGGCGCTCACGATTGGGCCCATCGAGCCGGAAACCGACAAGCTCGTCGACTTCTCAGTCATCAACGCACACTTCCCGGGCGGCGAACCGAGCTTGAGCCCGGTCATCATCTTCCGCGACTCGAGCGGCCGATGGTGGAAGCGTCACCAGTACGAGCCGATCGAGCGAATCCATGACGACCCGAATAATCTCGCCGAAACGCCGACAGAGCGTGCCGAGCGGGCAATCCGCGTTCGCGAGTGGTTTGGGAAAGAGCTCGACCCGGAACCGAAGCCCTCTCTCCGAGTGAAGTATCACCGTCTCATGCGCCGGCTTCGGGGAAAACAGCCCATTCCCTGACGTCCCTAGGTCGAGTCCCCGTTCGCGCCGCGGGCTATTAAGTCGGTGACCGCGAAGGGATCGGGTTGCGCGGGGCGAGATCAGAGATCTGTACCCAGTTGTAGGCACGCAGGCGCGCAGAGACCGTGCGCGGGATGCCTGACCGATACGTTGATTTCATGCCCATACGATTCCCCGCTCTCTCGGCTGCGCTATTGGGCGCCGCTCTCATACTCAGCGGGTGCGCCAGCCAGGGCCCCGTCATCGAAGAGGAGCCGGCTGCAGAAGCCTCGGCGTCGAGCAAGCCGAGCGAGACGCCGGAGTCGCCTACCGCCGGGGCGGGGTCGCGTGAGAACCCGGTTCCGGTCGGGACGGGGGCGAAGCACTCGGAGGCCTCGGCTTGGACCTACACCGTTGGGGAAACCGACACCGATGCATGGCCGGAGATTTCGGCTGCAAACCAGTTCAACGAGGCACCTGCCGAGGGAAGCGCGTACATCCTCGTCCCGGTTCATGTTGAGATGGCTGACAGCGAGGCCGCCGCTGCTGGTTTTGACACGTGGGCTTCTTTCAAGCTCGAATACGTGACGGCGGCCGGAAACTCCTTCGGTGACACCACCTGCCAGGCTGCCTTGCCGGCGCCCGGAAGCGTGTACGACGTTGGCACGATGTACGGGGGCGCACAGGCGGACTTCCTCGCGTGCGCTGTAGTCCCGGCCGCCGATATCTCGGGCGGCACTTGGAAGGTGACGTCCATGGTCGACAGCACCGCCACTGTGTTCTTCGCGGGCGCGTAGTTCCCGAAGTTCCTGTGGTGTGGGGTCCCCGCTACAGAACCCGAGCTCCACCCGTTGATCGCCAAGGGGATCGCCAATCGGCCGCCAAATTGTTCGCCCGGTTGCGCCTTACGCGGTGCCGCTAACCAACACGCGGTGAAGCGGGGGTTTGAACCCGCAACCTCGACCCGCTCGGGGATCCGCTCACGGGACACCCAGCCGTCAGTTCGCGGTGACCGAGCGGCGCCACCCACCGCCGAGCGTCGCCTGCACTGGCTCGGTCAGTCGGCCGGCGTCGGTTCGAGCGTGGGGCGTTTGGCGGTGCGGCCGTCGCCCGACGAACGCCCGGTGAGTCGGCGCCCGATCCACGGCAGCACGAACTCGCGATAGTAGGCGGCGGTGTTCCGGCTGCGCGCACCGGCGGGAGCGGCCGCCACCTCGGCGACACCCCACTCATCGGGCACCGGAACGTCCAGCCCGGTGAGCACGTTGCTCGCCACCCGCGCGTGGCCGAGCGCGTTCAGGTGCAACTTGTCGGGCGACCAGTAACGGATGTCGCGGAGCTTACGGTCGTTGAAGTTGTCGACGAAGGTCACTCCCGGCACCTCGGCCAGGTCGACGAGGGCGGCGGTGAGCCGCGCCCCGCGCGAGTCGAACACCTTGCCCATCGGAATGTGCTCGGTGGGGTTCGCCCCGCTGAGCATGAGCACGTGGATGCCGGCCGCGCGGATGCGCTCGATCGCCTCGCGGAACTTGGTGGCCGTGGCCTGCTCGTCCATGCGGGGGCGCAACATGTCGTTGCCGCCGCCGTTGAAGCTCAGCAGGTCGGGCTTCAGCGCGATCGCGACGTCGAGCTGCTCGTCGATGATCGGGCCGAGCTTGCGGCCGCGGATCGCGAGGTTCGCATAGCCGATCGGCTGGCGCGCGGCCTGCGCGAGGCCGAGGGCGACGAAGTCGGCCCAGCCGCGCACGCTGCCGTCGGGCATCTCGTCGCCGACGCCCTCGGTGAAGCTGTCGCCGATCGCCGCATAGGAGGTGAACATGCTCTCCACGCTAGCGCGGCCGCGTGGCGGAGCATCCGCCGGCCGGATCGCACGTGCTCGCGGCGCACCCGGATCGACCGGGCTCAGCGCGCCTGACGCTCGCGCTCGAGCTCGCAGTCGGCCCCCGGGTAGAGCAGGGTCTCGTGGCCGTCGTCGAACCGCACGAGCCACGGCGGTGCGCCGTTCTCGCCGCGCACCTCGAGGATCTCGCCGTGTCGATCGGCCTGGCCGACCAGTTTGCCGTGGATGACCAATCGATCGCCGACCACTGCCTGCATGGCGTCCCCTCTCGACTCATCCCAGAGTACGCCCGGGTTCGGCGGGGCGGAAGGGTTCGCGCAGTCAGGCAGCGGAGGCGCCTTCCCCTCATCGGGCACACCGGCTAGGGTGATCGATGTGGGTCATGTGACCCACATGCGGGGGGACGCGCGGGGGCATCCACCCCGCAACGACCAGAGGCGGCGCGACTCGAGATGACCGGACACCGGCACGAACCACCGCTGGCGGACCTTCCGCCGTTCGCCCCGGGCTTCCGCTGGGGCGCCGCGACCGCCGCGTTCCAGATCGAAGGAGCGACGGATGCCGCGGGCCGCGGCCCCTCGATCTGGGACACGTTCTCGCACACGCCCGGTCGCATCCTCGAGGGTGCGACCGCCGACGTCGCCGCCGACAGCTACCGGCGCTACCGCGACGACGTCGAGTTGCTCGCCGAGCTCGGCGTCACCGACTACCGCTTCTCGATCTCGTGGCCGAGGGTGCAGCCGGGTGGAAGCGGACCGGCGAACTCGGCGGGACTCGACTACTACGAGCGTCTCGTCGACGCGCTGATCGCCGCGGGCATCGCGCCGCTGCCCACGCTCTTCCACTGGGACCTGCCGCAGCAGCTCGAGGACGCCGGGGGTTGGCTCGCCCGCGACACCGCGGCGAGGTTCGCCGAATACACGGGGCTCGTGCTCGACCGGCTCGGCGACCGCGTTCCCCGGTGGATCACGCTGAACGAGCCCGCGATGATGACCCTGCAGGGCTACGCTCTCGGCACCCAGGCGCCCGGCCGCGCCCTCATGATGGGCGCCCTTCCGACCGCCCACCACCAGCTGCTCGCGCACGGCCTCGCGGTCGCCGCGATCCGTGCGGCCGGCACTGCCGAGGTCGGCATCACGAACAACCACACGCTCGTCGTGCCTGCGTCCGGTGCCCCCGATGATCAGCTCGCGGCGGCGGCGTTCGATCTCATCTACAACCGTGTCTTCGCCGACCCTGTGCTCACGGGCGCATACCCCGACCTTTCGGCGTTCGGCATCGACGGGTTCCCGGGCGCACAGCCCGGCGACCTCGAGGTGATCGCCGCCCCGTTGGACTTCTACGGGGTGAACTTCTACAACCCCACGCGCGTGGCAGCGGCATCCGACGGCTCCGAATTCGCCGCGGCAGGCTTGCCGTTCGAACCCGTCGAGTCGGCGGACGTGGCCGTGACCGGGTTCGGCTGGCCGATCGTTCCCGCCGCGTTCGCCGACCTGCTCGTCGGACTGCAGGATGACTACGGCGACCGACTGCCGCCGATCGTGATCACCGAGAACGGGGCGTCGTTCCCCGACCTCGTGGTCGACGGCGCCGTGCGCGACGGCGAGCGCATCGACTATCTCGACGGGCACCTGCGTGCGGTCAGGCACGCGATCGAGCTCGGCGTCGACGTGCGCGGGTACTTCGTCTGGTCGCTCATCGACAACTTCGAGTGGGCCGAGGGGTACACGCAGCGCTTCGGCCTCGTGCATGTCGACTTCGCCACGGGCGAGCGCACCCGCAAGGACTCGTTCGACTGGTACCGCCGGCTCATCGCTGCCCAGTCGCGCTGACGGTCCGAACCCAGCGTGGCGGCACCCGTCAGCCGACGGCGAGCAGCGCGGCCCAGAGGTCGGCGCGCGCATGGAAGCCCGAGAGGTCGCGGCCGAGCAGCCGCTCGGCGAGGGCGATGCGGCTGCGCACGGTGTGCCGGTGCACGCCCAGGGCCTGCGCGGTGGCGTCGAACTGCCCGCCGTGCTCGAGCCAGGTGCGCGTCGTGGTGACGAGGGTCGTGCCGGTCGTGGCGTCGTGCTCGGTCAGCGGGGCGAGGGTCGCGAGCGCGACGGCACGCGCGTCGGTGCGGGCCAGGAACGCGAGCACGCCCTGGCGGCTGATCTCCTCGAAGTACGAGACTCCGGCGCCGGTCTCGCGGGCGCGCTCGAGCGCGCGCATCGCCTGCTCGTGCGCGAGCGCGATGCCGCCGGTCGCGCCCCCGCCGCCGCCCGCGCCGCCGCTGCTGCCGCCACCGTCGCCCGCGACCGGATCGGACACGCCCACCGGCAGCTCGAACTCGGACGCGAGCTCATCGGCGAGCCCCGCATCGTGCTGCTCGACCACGAGCACGAACTGCTCGTCGTCGCGCCCGAAGAACAGGCGGCCGTTGCGCTCTTCGACGCGCAGCTCGAGCAACTCGGTGAGGCGATCGACGTGGGCCAACGGTGCATCCGTCACCATGACCCGCACCGGCGCATGCGGCAACTCGCCCCACATCTCGGCGGCCACCCGCTCGGCGAGCGCGGTGTCGCCGGCGAGGATGCTGCGCAGCAGCCCCGACCGCAGGTGGCCACGCGCCCGGTCGAGGTCGCGGTTCTGCTCGAGGGCGAGCCCGGCGAGCGCGATGACGGCGGTGACGACCTCGCGGCCGGCCTGGTCGAGCTCGGGGGAGTCGCCGATCGCGAGCACTCCGCGGAGCGCGCCGCCACCCCCGAGGGTCTGCAGGGTGAGTCGCTGCGGGGCTTCCGTCGATTCGGCGGCGAGCAGCGTGCGGCTCGCACGCTGGCCGCGCCGCAGCATCGACCTGGCTTCGCCGACGACCTCGCCGAGCGCGGGCTGGCCGAGTCCGCCGAGTGGCGCCTCGCGGTCGACCGACCCGGTCGTGTCGATGAGCCCGACCCACGTGCCCAGCCGCCGCGAGAGCTCGGCGAGGGTCGCCGAGAGCCCGTCGGGGCGCAGGGCCGCGAGCGAGATCGCCCGTTGTGCGGCGAGCGCCCACGCCTGGCGCGCGTAGGCGTCTTCGGCGAGCAGGTCGGCGACCGTCCGCGCGATCGCGATGAACGGCACCCGGTAGGGCACCTCGAACAGCGGCAGGCCTTGCGCGGTACAGGCGGCGACGAGCGTGTCGGGAGTGCCCGCGCGGATGACCTCGGTTCCGAACCCGAGCGCCGCGACGCCCGCCTCGCGGAGGCGGCGCACGTAGCCGTCGGCGAAGGCGCCGTCATCGGATGCCCCATCTGCGGTTGCCCCGTCGTCGGCTGTCGCGTCGCCGAACTGCGTGCCGGTCGTGAGCAGCACGTGGCCGGCGTCGAGGAACGGGGTCGGGTCGGGCAGGTCTGAACTGTGCGCCCACACGACCGGGGTCTCGAGCGCGCCCGGAGCGAGCGCGTCGGGTGGCGTGAGCAGCCCGAGTCCGAGATCGGCACGGTCGAGCAGGGTCTGCACGGTGGGCTTCATTGCGCCTCCGGGTTGCGATTCGGGCGACGGATGTCTCGACGCGGGTTTGTACGCGACGTCCAACAACCTGTACCTGAGTGTACACGTGGGCGCTGAGGCATCCGATCATCGCGACCTAGCATCGAGCATCAGCCACCGCCGCCACCTTGCATCGGAGCAGCCATGACTCTCGTCGACACCTCGGCCACGCCGACCACCGCCACCGGAGGGCCCGCGCTCGCGCAGGAGCGCCGCCTCGTCACCGCCATCCCCGGCCCGCGCTCGCAGGAGCTCATGGCCCGCAAGGCCGAGGCCGTCGCCTCGGGCGTCGGCACCACGATTCCCGTCTCGGTCGTCGCTGCAGGCGGCGGGGTGCTCGTCGACGCCGACGACAACTCGCTCATCGACCTCGGCTCGGGCATCGCCGTCACCGGTGTCGGCAACGCCAACCCGCGCGTGGTCGCGGCCGTGAAGGCCCAGCTCGACGCGTTCACGCACACGTGCTTCACCGTCGCGCCGTACGAGAACTACGTGGCCGTCGCCGAGAAGCTCAACGAGCTCACGCCCGGCGACCACGTCAAGCGCTCGGCGCTGTTCAACTCGGGCGCCGAGGCCGTCGAGAACGCCGTGAAGATCGCCCGTCACTTCACGAAGAAGCAGGCCGTCGTCGCGTTCGACCACGCCTACCACGGCCGCACGAACCTCACCATGGGGCTCACCGCGAAGAACATCCCGTACAAGAGCGGCTTCGGCCCGTTCGCGTCCGAGGTCTACCGCGCGCCGCTCAGCTATCCGTTCCGCGACGGCGGCCTGTCGGGCGCCGAGGCGGCGGCCCGTGCGATCACGCAGATCGAGAAGCAGGTCGGCGCCGAGAACCTCGCCGCGATCATCATCGAGCCCATCCAGGGCGAGGGCGGCTTCATCGTGCCCGCACAGGGCTTCCTTCCGGCGCTCGTCGAGTGGGCGCGCGCCAACGATGTCGTGTTCATCGCCGACGAGGTGCAGACCGGCTTCGGCCGCACGGGCGCATGGTTCGCGAGCGAGCACGACGGCATCGTCCCCGACCTCGTCGTCACGGCGAAGGGCATCGCGGGCGGCCTGCCGCTGTCGGCCGTGACCGGCCGTGCCGAGATCATGGACTCGGCGATGGCGGGCGGCCTCGGCGGCACCTACGGCGGCAACCCGCTCGCGTGCGCCGCCGCGCTCGCCGCGATCGAGTCCTATGAGTCCGACGGCCTCATCGAGCGCGCCCGCGAGATCGGCGCCGTGCTCATCGGACGCCTCAACGCCATGCGAACCGCAGACCCCCGCATCGGCGACGTGCGCGGCCGCGGCGCGATGGTCGCGATCGAGCTCGTCGACCCCGCGACCGGTGCCCCCGACGCGGCCCTCACGAACGCCATCGCGAAGCACGCCCACCAGAACGGCGTCGTCGTGCTCACGTGCGGCACCTACGGCAACGTCATCAGGTTCCTCCCCCCGCTCACCATCTCCGACGAGCTCCTCATCGAGGGCCTCGGCGTCATCGCAGAAGGACTCAAGACCGCATGACCGACACGACGACAATGACGTCGTCCGCGACATCCGCGGCCGTGCAGTCTGCCGGATCAGGGGATTTGCGCGACACGCCGTTCGAACCGGTGGCGACACGCGGCACTACGTCGATATCCCCTGATCGGGCAGCAGGCCACGCCGCCGACGCGCACGTCGCGACGCCGCTGAGCGACGCGCGGTCGCAGCTCGCCGAGGCGGTGGGGCTGCTCGGCCTCACCGACGGCCTGCACCAGATGCTCGCGACCCCGCGTCGCGAGCTCACCGTCGCGGTGCCCCTGCGCCTCGACTCGGGTGAGAGCCGCCTCTACATCGGCCACCGCGTGCAGCACAACTTCTCGCGGGGTCCCGCGAAGGGCGGCCTGCGCTACGCGCCCAACGTGAACCTCGACGAGGTGCGCGCGCTCGCGATGTGGATGACCTGGAAGTGTGCGCTGCTCGACGTGCCCTACGGCGGTGCGAAGGGCGGCCTCGCCATCGACCCGCGCGAGCACTCGATGGCCGAGCTCGAGCGCGTCACGCGTCGGTACACGAGCGAGATCCTGCCGATCATCGGGCCCGAGCGCGACATCCCCGCGCCCGACATCGGCACCGACGAGCAGACGATGGCCTGGATGATGGACACGTATTCCGTCAACAGCGGTTACACGGTGCCCGGCATCGTGACCGGCAAGCCCATCTCGCTCGGAGGGTCGCAGGGTCGCGCGAGCGCGACCAGCCGCGGTGTCACCCACATCGCCCTCGCCGCGCTGCGCCACGTCGGCCTCGAGCCCGCCAGCTCGACCGCCGCCGTGCAGGGCTTCGGCAAGGTCGGCGCCGACGCGGCGCGCTTCCTCGCCGAGGCGGGCGTGACCGTCACGGGCGTGAGCGACCAGTACGGCGCCGTGTTCAGTGCCGCGGGCCTCGATATCGGGGCACTCAACGACCACGTGCGTGCGACGGGTTCGGTCGTCGGCTTCGCGGGCGCCGAGCCCATCGACGGCGCCGACCTGCTCACGCTCGACGTCGACCTGCTCGTGCCGGCCGCCGTCGAGGGCGTGCTGCACGACGGCAACGCCGCCCGCGTCGGAGCGAAGGTCGTCGTCGAGGGCGCGAACGGTCCCACGACCCCCGCCGCCGACCGCATCATGCGCGAGCGCGGCGTCCTCGTGGTACCCGACATCCTCGCGAACGCGGGCGGCGTGATCGTCTCGTACTTCGAATGGGTGCAGGCGAACCAGGCCTACTGGTGGCGCGCCGACGAGGTCGAGAGCAGACTGGAGGAGCGGATGCTGAGCGCCTGGCAGTGCGTGCTCGGCTACGCCGACGCGCGAGGGCTGTCACTTCGCACCGCGGCGACCGCGCTGGCGGTCGAACGCGTCGCCGAGGCGCACAAGCTCCGCGGCCTCTACCCCTGATCGACGGGGAACCCCCTGATCGACGGGGAACCCCCGCCGGGACATCCGACAGCCACCGAACCGCCACCGAGAATCACGAAACGGAAACGACACGCATGACGAACGCAACACTCGAAGCCACCGTGCTCGACAAGGTCAACGGCGGGCTGTTCATCGCCGGCGAGTGGGTCGACGCCGAGGGCGGCAAGACCCTCGCCGTCAGCGATCCTTCGACGGGCGAGACGATCAAGGAGATCGCGGATGCCTCGCCGGCCGACGGCATTCGTGCGCTCGACGCCGCCGTGGCCGCGCAGGAGGCGTGGGCCGCCACCCCGCCGCGCCAGCGCGGTGAGCTGCTCCGTCGTGCGTTCGACCTGCTGCAGGAGCGCAAAGAGGAGTTCGCGCTGCTCATGACGGTCGAGATGGGCAAGCCGCTCGCCGAGGCACGCGGCGAGGTCGCCTACGGCGGCGAGTTCCTGCGCTGGTTCAGCGAAGAGGCAGTGCGCATCTCGGGCCGCTACGGCCTGAACCCCGAGGGCACCGGCCACATGGTCGTGTCGCAGCGGCCGGTCGGTCCTTCGTTCTTCATCACCCCGTGGAACTTCCCGCTCGCGATGGCGACGCGCAAGATCGCGCCTGCGCTGGCTGCCGGATGCACCGTGGTGATCAAGCCCCCGGCCCTCACGCCGCTGACGACCATCGCCTTCGTGCAGCTGCTCGAAGAGGTCGGCCTGCCCGCCGGTGTCGTCAACGTCATCGCCACCTCGACGTCGTCGAAGGTGTCGGCGCCGATCATCGCAGACCCGCGGCTGCGCAAGCTGAGCTTCACCGGTTCGACCGAGGTCGGCCGCGCGCTCATGGCGCAGTCGGCGCAGGGCATCCTTCGCACGAGCATGGAGCTCGGCGGCAACGCGCCGTTCGTCGTGTTCGACGACGCCGACCTCGACAAGGCGGTCGACGGGGCGATGCTGGCGAAGTTCCGCAACATCGGCCAGGCGTGCACCGCGGCCAACCGCTTCATCGTGCACGAAGACGTCGCCGCCGAGTTCGCCCGCCGCGTCACCGAGCGGGTCTCGGCGATGCGGGTGGGTCGCGGCACCGAAGACGGCATCGCGATCGGCCCGCTGATCGACGACAAGGCGGTCGCGACGACCGACGAACTCGTCCAGGACGCCGTCGACAAGGGCGCGACGCTGCTCACCGGCGGCGCCGTGATCTCGGGTGCGGGCTCGTTCTACTCGCCCACGGTGCTCGGCTCGGTTCCGGCCGACGCGCGCCTGCTGCGCGAGGAGATCTTCGGCCCGGTGCTCGGCATCACGACCTTCGCCGACGAAGACGAGGCCGTCCGCCTCGCGAACAACACCGAATACGGGCTCGTCTCGTACGTGTTCACGCAAGACCTGGCGCGCGGGCACCGCATGATCGAGCGGCTCGCCACCGGCATGATGGGCCTGAACACCGGCCTCGTCTCGAACGCCGCCGCACCGTTCGGCGGCATCAAGCAATCGGGCATCGGCCGCGAGGGCGGGTTCGAAGGCATCCACGAGTACCTCGACACCAAGTACACGCTCATCCCGGTGAGCTGAGCAGAACCGTGGGTTGAGGGGGGAGCGAAGCGACCGTCTCGAAACCCGCTACGTCATGACTCGGGTTACGAGACGCGGCCTCCTTCGTCGAGCGCTCCTCAACCCACGGAACTGAGAAGACAGGAATCATGGAACGCATCGACACGGATGTCGTCATCGTCGGGGCCGGCGCCGCCGGCCTCACCGCCGCCACCAAGCTGGTGAACGCGGGCCGCTCGGTCGTCGTGCTCGAGGCTCGCGACCGCGTCGGCGGCCGCCTCTGGACCGACACGATCGAGGGCGCCATGCTCGAGATCGGCGGCCAGTGGGTCTCGCCCGATCAGGACGCCCTCATCGAGACGCTCGACGAGCTCGGCCTCGAGACCTACTCGCGCTACCGCGAGGGCGAGAACGTCTACATCGACAAGGACGGCGTGCGGCGCCTCTTCGAGGGCGAGATCTTCCCGGTTCCGGCGAAGACCGAGGGCGAGATCGTCGGCCTCATCGAGAAGCTCGATGCACTCGTCGCGCAGATCGATCCCGACGAGCCGTGGGCGCACCCGAAGGCCAAGGAGCTCGACGAGATCTCGTTCGCGCACTGGCTCGAGACGCAGACCGACGACGACGAGGCGCGCCTGAACATCGGCATGTTCATCGCGGGTGCGATGCTCACCAAGCCCGACCACGCGTTCTCGGCGCTGCAGGCGCTGCTCATGGCCGCCTCGGCCGGCTCGTTCTCGAACCTCGTCGACGCCGACTTCATCCTCGACAAGCGCGTCGTCGGCGGCCTGCAGCAGGTGCCGCTGGGGCTCGCCGAGCGGCTGGGCGAGCGCATCCGGCTGGGCCAGCCGGTGCGCACGATCCGCTGGGCTCAGTCTGTCGGGGGACAGGGTGATGCCGTGGGCCACGGTGTCGTCGCCGTGACCGACAGCCTCGAGGTGCACGCGGACCGGGTCATCCTGGCCGTCCCGCCGATCCTCATCAGCCGAATCTCATACGAGCCGCCGCTGCCGCGCCGCCAGCACCAGTTGCACCAGCACCTGTCGATGGGCTTCGTCATCAAGGTGCACGCCGTCTACGAGACGCCGTTCTGGCGCGACTCCGGCCTCAGCGGCACCGCGTTCAGCCCCTACGAGCTCTGCCACGAGGCCTATGACAACACGAACCACGACGACCCGCGCGGCACGCTCGTCGGCTTCGTCTCCGACGAAGAGGCCGATGGTGTGTTCTCGCTGAGCGCCGAGGAGCGCAAGGCGCGCATCCTCGAGTCGATCTCGCATTACTACGGCGAGCAGGCGCTCACCCCGGTCGTGTACTACGAGAGCGACTGGGGCAGCGAGGAGTGGACCCGTGGCGCCTATGCCGCGAGCTTCGACATGGGCGGCCTCGCGCGCTACGGCGCCGACCTGCGCACGCCCGTCGGCCCGATCCACTTCGCGTGCAGCGACATGGCGGGCAAGGGCTACCAGCACGTCGACGGCGCCATTCGCATGGGTCGACTCGTCGCCGACGCGATCCTCGAGGGCCGCTGATGTCGGGGCCCGATCGCATCGTCGTCGGCTACACGGCCAACGAATCGGGTGCCGACGCCCTCGCCCTCGGCGCGCGGCTCGCCGCCGCGACCGAGGCGCTGCTCGAGGTGGTCATGGTGCTGCCGATCGAGGTGCGCGGCGGCGTCATCCCGCCTGACACCGGCTATGAGCGTTACGTCAAGGAGCGCTCGCGCACCTGGCTCGCCGAAGCCTCGGCCACGCTCGACGACGACATCGCGCAGCAGCTGCACATCCGCTACGCCGAGTCGTTCGCCGAGGGGCTCATCGAGGCCGCGCACGAGTTCGCCGCGTCGTTCATCGTCGTCGGCGCGGCCCGCGGCGGCCTGCTCGGACGCATGCGCATCGGCTCGGTCGCGAGCGCGCTGCTGCACTCGTCGGATGTGCCGGTGGCGCTCGCGCCCGCGGGCGCTCGCGAGGTCGCACCCGCACAGGGGGTTACCCGCATCACGGCGGCGATCGGCACGCGTGCGGGGTCGAGCGCCGTGCTCGAGGCATCCGTTCGCTTCGCGCGTTCGGCGCACGCGCCGCTGCGCCTGCTCTCGCTCGTGCCCATCGACCTGCCGTCGGGCATGGACGAGGGGCTCGCCGACCTCGCGAGCAGTGCGCACGCCGACGAGGTGCTCGCCGAAGCGCAGCGCTCGCTGCCGGCCGGCGTCGACGCGACCGTCGTGACCGCCACGGGCGCGACCATCGAGGAGTCGGTGCGCGACCTCGAGTGGCACGCCGGCGAGGTCGTGCTCGTCGGTTCGAGCCGGCTCGCCACCCCGCATCACCTGTTCCTCGGTTCCACCGCCGCGAAGATGCTTCGCGAACTCCCGGTGCCCGTCATCGTGGTGCCGCGCACCACGACCCCCTGACGTCGCGGTGCCGCGCACCACGACCTCCTGAAAGAGACTGCAATGACGCAACAACCTGACCACCTGCCCCCGCTGACCGAAGCGACCCGCGCGGTCGACGGCGCCGAGCACGGCATCACGAAGAAGGGGCTGTCGGCGGGAGCCGTCGGCCTCATCGGCGCGATCGTCATCGGCATCTCGTGCATCGCGCCCGCGTACACGCTCACGGCCGCCCTCGGCCCGACCGTGTCGGAGGTCGGGGTGCAGGTGCCCGCGATCATCCTCGTGGGGTTCATTCCGATGTTGCTCGTCGCGTTCGGCTACCGCGAGCTCAACCGCCGCATGCCCGACTCGGGCACGTCGTTCACGTGGGCGACCCGGGCCTTCGGCCCATGGATCGGCTGGATGGCGGGCTGGGGCCTCATCGCCGCGACGATCCTGGTGCTCTCGAACCTCGCGGGCATCGCCGTCGACTTCCTGTTCCTGCTGATCTCGCAGATCACGGGCAACCCCGAGATCGCCGGCCTCGCGGCGAATCCGCTCATCAATGTCACCGTCTGTCTGCTGTTCGTCGCCGCGGCGACGTGGGTGTCGTACCGCGACATGCAGACCACGCAGCGACTGCAGTACTGGCTCGTCGGCTTCCAGGTGCTCGTGCTGCTGATCTTCGCGGGGGCGGCCCTCGTCGAGGTCGCCAACGGCAACGCCTTCGACGCCACCGCGATCGAGCTGAGCTGGTTCAACCCGTTCGCAGTCGAGTCGTTCTCGGCATTCGCCGCCGGCCTCTCGCTGTCGATCTTCATCTTCTGGGGCTGGGACGTCACCCTCACCATGAACGAGGAGACGAAGGGATCCGAGAAGACTCCCGGCCGTGCGGCGACCATCACGGTCATCACGATCGTGGTGCTGTACCTGCTCATCGCGGTCGCGCTCATCGCCTACGCGGGTGTCGGCACGGGCGAGTTCGGACTCGGCAACCCCGACATCCAGGACAACGTGTTCTTCCACCTCGCCGGTCCGATCCTCGGCCCGCTCGCGGTGCTCGTGTCGCTCGCGGTGCTCACCTCGTCGGCGTCGTCGCTGCAGTCGACGTTCGTGTCGCCCGCGCGCACGCTGCTCGCGATGGGCCACTACGGCGCCCTGCCCGAGAAGTTCGCGACGGTCAGCCCGCGGTTCTTCACCCCCGGCTACGCGACGATCGTCTCGGCGGTCGTGGCGTCGGTCTTCTACGCCGTCATGCGGTTCCTCAGCGAAGACGTGCTCTGGGACACGATCACCGCGCTCGGCATGATGATCTGCTTCTACTACGGCATCACCGCGTTCGCGTGCGTGTGGTTCTTCCGCAAGGTGTGGTGGCGCTCGGTGCGCAACTTCTTCTTCACCCTGCTGTTCCCGCTCGTCGGTGGCGTGATCCTCGGCGTGCTGTTCTTCACGACGCTCATCGACAGCATGAACCCCGACTACGGCAGCGGCTCGAACATCTTCGGTCTCGGCCTCGTGTTCGTGCTCGGCATGGTCGTGCTGCTCTCGGGTGTCGTGATCATGCTGTGGCAGTGGTGGAAGCGGCCGGGCTTCTTCCGCGGCGAGACGCTGACGCGCGCGACCGCCGAAGACTGAGGTTCGGAGACCGCCTCCGAGCGCGAGCAGACCTGCAGAACCGCCCCCGAGAGACCGGGGGCGGTTCTGTCGTCGAGTGGAGTTTCAGCCGACGGATGCCGCGGCGGCTTCATACACCGGATGCCCCGCCACGACCGTGCGCACCACGCGCGCCTCGAGCAGCACTTCGGCTCCCTCGATGAACGGGTCACGGTCGAGCACCGCGAAGTCGGCCGCGAGGCCCGGTGCGATGCGGCCCCGCTCGTGCTCCTCGAGGCAGCTCGCGGCGGCATCTCGCGTCGCGTGGGCGACCGCGTCCGCGAGCGGCACCGCGTACTCGGGGTGGTTCGCGGGGTACGAGGAGTCGAGGGCCGACCGTCGCGTCGCCGCGATGTACAGGTTGGGCAGCGCCTCGTGCGGGGCGGTCGGGGCATCCGTCGAGAACGCGAGCAGCGCACCCGCCTCGCGGAACTCCGGCCAGGCGAATCCGCGGTCGGTGCGCTCGTCACCGAGCATCGCCGCCCAGTTGGCCCAGATCGCGGGGTCGGCGTGCACGGGCTGCATCGAGGCGGTGACGCCGAGCGCGGCCATGCGGGCGGCCGTCGCGGGGGCGGCGTACTCGAGGTGCTCGATGCGGTGGCGCCGCGGGCGGTCGCCGTTCACGGCGTGCGCGTGCTCGAGCGCGTCGAGCGCCACATCGCTCGCGAGGTCGCCGATCGCGTGCAACGCAACCTGGAGTCCGGCCGCGTCGGCCGCGGCCACCACCGGGCGCAGCCGCTCGAGCGGCCAGATCGGCTCGGCGTTCGAGCCGTCGGCGTACGGATGCCGCATCGCGGCCGTGCACGCGTCGATCACGCCGTCCAGCACGAGCTTGATGCCGGCGATCTTCAGCCACGGCCTGCGCTCTCCCGCGAGCTCGACGGCGCGAGCGACCTGCGCAAGGTTCTGCGCATCTTCGCCGGTGTTGGCGATGAACCAGTGCGCGAGCACGCGGATCGGCAGCGTGTCGCCGCGGCGTTCGGCCGCACGATCGAACGCCGCGAGGCCGAGTTCGTCGAACGCCATGTCGACCACGCCCGTGACGCCCGTCGCGAGGTAGGCGGCGATGGTGCGCTCGACGGCCGCGTCGCGGTCGGCGTCGGTCGCGACCTCGGCGAGCAGCGACCACACATGCTGTTGTGCGGCAGTCTCGTAGAGCATGCCGTCGGGCTCGCCGCGGGCGTCGCGGCCGATGCGCCCGCCGAGCGGATCAGGGGTGTCCCGGTCGATGCCCAGCTCGCGCAGTGCGGCCGAGTTGACCCACGCGGAGTGGTAGTCGTTCGCGTCGAGGTACACGGGCACGTCGGCGACGACGGCGTCGAGCATCGCCGCCGTGGGCGTGCCGCCCGGCACCGAGTCGAAGAGCCAGCCGCGACCGAGCAGGCGGGGTGCGTCGGGCTCGGCGTCGCGTGCGGCGCGCAGCCGGTCCTGGATCTCCGGGAGCGTGCGCGCGTCGGTGAGGCCGACCTTGCCGAGCGCCTCGCCCATCATGACGAGGTGGGTGTGGGCGTCGATGAAGCCGGGCACCACGACCCGGCCCTCCAGGTCCACGACCGCGGCATCCGGCCCGGCGAACGCCGCGGCATCGGCGTCGGACCCCACGAACGAGATGCGCTCACCCTCGACGACGACGGCCTGTGCCCACGCGGGCTCATCGGCAGTGAACACGCGGCCGTTCGCGTGGACGGTGAGGTTCATGCCGCCACCCCTTCGGCCACGGCGGCGGGTTCCTCGGTTCGCTGGAGCCGGCTCGAGATGCGCGCGACGAGGAAGGCGGGCACGGCCAGGACGAAGCTCGCGACGCCCAGCACCACGACGAAGCCCTGATAGCCGAACGACTCGACGAGCGCCGCGCCGATCACCGGCGTGAGGGCCGACCCCACGAGGTACACCGCCAGGAGCGGACCCGACCACCGGCCGTCCGCGTCGAGGGCCGCCGCGGTCGAGACGAAGTAGAGGAAGGCGATCGCGTAGATGGTGTTCCACGCGATGAACACGACGATGAACGCGGTCGGGTCGGTCACGAAGCCCTCGACGATCTTCAGCACGCCGCCGATGGCGAGCAGCATCGCGAGCGGCACCGCCCGGCCGAGGCGGTTGCCGACGACCATGAGCAGGACGGCGCCGACGATGCCGCCCGCGGTGGCGCCGCTCAGCGCGATGCCGAGGCCCTCCGGGGTGAGGCCGGCCTGGTCGGCGCCCATGACCCCCGCCATGGCCCAGAGCGAATCCTCGCTGACGGCCCAGAACGCGAACGTGCCGAGCAGCGCGAAGCCCGCGATCGTCTCGACGCGGTGCGGCCGTCGGGCGACGGCATCGGATGCCGCGGCGCCGGCGACCGGTACGGCGGCGTGCTCCACGACGGGGGCGGACGGCAGCCACGCCGACATGAACAGCACCACGAGGGCGAAGAGCGCGAGCGTGCCGAAGACGCTGATCGGCACGAGCGGCACGAGCGGGATCAGCGCGAGGATCACGGTCACGATCGCACGGTTGGCGAGCCCGTTGAACCCGGCGACCCGGTCGGGGTCGATGAACGCGGCCAGCGCGGCGCCCGAGGACGAGACGGCGCCGCCTGCGCCGATGCCGCCGAGGAGCAGACCCGCCACGACCACCGCGGGGGCGGGCACGAGCGCGGCGGCGCCGAAGCCGACCGCGGCGAGCACCAGCCCGACGCGCGCGACGAGCACGCGGTGCGGTCCTGCGCTGAGCCTCGCAGTGGCGAGGCCGGTGACGGCCGTGAGGAGCAGGGTGCCCGTCACGAGCCAGCTCGCGGTGAGCACGTCGACCCCGAGCGCCGATTGCGCCGCGGCGATCATGTACGGCGAGAGGTTCACGCCGAGGTAGCCGGCGATGCCGATCCCGAACGTGGCGGCGGCGCTCGGCACCCGCAGGGGGATCCGGACGGATGGGAGGGAGTTGGACACGGGGGACCTCCGGGGGGTTCGGCACGACAGTGTGCGCGAGGTAAACGAATGGTATTCGTTTATTATGCAGAAGTGAGCGGGATTCGGGAAGAGGGGATTTCGCGACCCGTAGGCTGACGTCGACGAAGGAGGCGCCGATGCCGAGGCCGAGGACACCGCTGCTGTCGCCCGACCGCATCGCCGATGCCGCGATGCAGCTCGTCGAGGAGGGGCTGCCGTTCGGCGTCAACGCCATCGCGAGACGGCTGGGCGTGACGCCGTCCTCGCTCTACAATCACGTGGCCGGCCGCGACGAGATCGTCGAGCTCATGCGCGGCCGGCTCGGCGAGCGGTACATGTCCGAGGCCGTCGCCGGCACCTGGGACGCGGTCGTCGAGGCGACGCTCCGCGCCGAGCGGCGGATGTACGCGGAGCATCCGTTCCTCATCCCGCTCATCGTCGGCAAGACGATCACCGACCCCACCGTCATCGCGAGCTACGACCGGCTCGCCACTGCACTCGTCGACGGCGGCTTCCCCGAAGACGACGTGCTGGAGATCGTGGCCATCATCGACGCCTTCTCGATCGGCTTCGGCCTCGATCTCGCCTCGCCCGACGAGGTGTGGCGGCCCGAGACCGCGACCGAGACGCTCGGCCGCCTCGTCGAAGCGGGCCCCCGCGGACGGTCGCGCAGCGACCGGGCGTTCGAGTCGGGGCTCGAACTGCTGCTCGACGGCCTGCGCCTTCGCCTGGCACGGTACGTCCTCGACTGAGCCTGCAGCAGCAGACGCGGGCGGATGTCCCTTCCGCGCGGCACGCTCGCGACGATACGGTGATCCCGGGGCGCCCCGACGGCGGGGCGTGCAGATTGGGGAACGCGCAATGGCTGGAATCGAAGACATCATCGCCGACCTGCCGATCGGCGACATCGCCGCGAAGCTCGGCGTCGACGAGGCGACGGCGACGAGCGCCGTGAACGAGGCGCTGCCGGCACTGCTCGCCGGCATGGGCGCGAACGCCACCGACCCCGCGGGCGCGGCATCGCTCGAGAAGGCCGTCGCGCAGCACGATCCGCAACTCGTGCGGGGCGGCGTGAACCTCGGCGATGTCGACGAGGCCGATGGCGAGAAGATCGTGAAGAACGTGTTCGGCGGCAACACCGACCAGGTCGTGAACGCGCTCGACACGAAGTCGGGCGGCGGCATCGGCGGCGTGGTCGTCAAGCTGCTGCCGATCCTCGCACCGATCGTGATGAGCTTCCTTGCGGCGCAGTTCCAGAAGAAGCAGCAGGCGCCCGCGGCGCAGGCCGAGGCTGGCGATGGCGAGGGCGGCGGCGAGGGCGGCGGCATCGGCGACATCCTCGGCGGGCTCCTCGGCGGCGGTGGTGGCGCTCCGAGCGGCGGCGGCGGTGGCCTCGGCGACCTGCTCGGTGGGCTCCTCGGCGGCGGCGGCGGCGCGTCGGGCGGCTCGGGCGGCGGCGGCCTCGGCGACATCCTCGGCGGGCTGCTCGGCGGCGGCAAGCGCTGAGTCCCTGAGCTTGGCGGGTTGAGGAGGCGCGTCAGCGCCGTCTCGAAACCCGAGGTGGTGGCATCCGGGTTTCGAGACGCTGGTCTCGAGACGGCGCTGCGCGCCTCCTCGACCCAACGCCTGCGTCGCTCCTCAACCCACCCTGCGTCGCTCCTCAACCCGCCCCCGAATAGACTGTCGGGGTGCCACTGAACCCCGAGCTGCAGGGGCGGGTCTTCCCGCCCACCGAGCCGTACCTCGTCGGTCGTGAGAAGGTGCGCGAGTTCGCGCGCGCCGTGTTCGCGACGAACCCGATCAACCTCGACCCCGAGGCCGCGCGTGCCGCAGGCTACGACGATGTCGTCGCGCCTCCGACGTTCGCGGTCGTCGTGCAGGAGCACGCGATCGCGCAACTCCTGGCCGACCCCGCCTCCGGCATCGATTTCTCGCGCGTCGTGCACGGCGACCAACGCTTCATCTCGACGCGGCCGATCGTCGCGGGCGACCTGCTCACCGCGACCCTCACCGTGTCGAGCGTGAAGACCCTCGGTCCGCACTCGATCGTCACGGCCCAGTCGGCGATCGCCGACGAGTCCGGCTCGCCCGTCGTCACCGCGATCTCGACGATCGTGATCCGAGGAGAAGACTGATGGCCTCCGCCACCGCCGCCCCCGACTTCGCCACGCTCACCGTGGGTGACGTCGTCGCCGAACGCGAGTTCCCCCTCACCCGCGACTCGCTCGTGCGCTACGCCGGCGCGTCGGGTGACTTCAACCCCATCCACTACCGCGACGACGTCGCCGCTTCGGTGGGCCTGCCCGGCGTGCTCGCGCACGGCATGCTCACCATGGGATTCGCCGTGCAGCCGGTCGTCGACTGGGCGGGCGACCCCGGCCGGGTCGCCGACTACCAGGTGAAGTTCACCCGTCCGGTGGTCGTCGACCCCGAGCAGGGCGCGCTCGTCACGGTCGTCGCGAAGGTCGGCCAGCTCGACGAGTCCGCGGCAGTCGCCCGCATCGACCTCACCGTGAAGCTCGGCGACGACACCGTGCTCGGCAAGGCGCAAGTGCGCGTCGCGCTCGGCTGACATGGGCAGCGACATCCGCTTCGCCGACCTCACGACGCTGCGCGTCGGCGGACCGATCGGGCGGCTCGTCACGGCGACGACGCAGCGCGACCTCGTCGACCTCGCGCGCGAGGCCTGGTCGACGGATGCCCCGTGGCTCGCCCTCGGCGGCGGCTCGAACCTGCTCGTGAGCGACGAGGGCTTCGACGGCACCGTCATCCGCATCGCAACGAAGGGCATCGAGGTGCTGCCCGCTCGTCGGTCGAGTAGCGAAGCGGATCGAGACCCGTCGCAGGGTGATCTCGGCACGCCTCCTTCGTCCGCTGCTCGATCGACGGCGACCGGATCCACCGTTCGCCTCCGGGTGCAGGCCGGCGAGAGCTGGGACGACCTCGTCGCGTGGACCGTCGAGCACGGCTATTCGGGCATCGAGGCGCTGTCGGGCATTCCGGGGTCAGTCGGGGCAGCGCCCGTGCAGAACATCGGCGCCTACGGGCAAGAGCTCGAGGCGACGCTCGTGGCGATCGAGTTCCTCGACGAGGGCGCCGACGTCCCCCGCCGCATGGCCGCCGCCGAGCTCGGACTCGGTTACCGCACCTCGGTGCTGAAGCAGGGCATGCGCGGCATCGTGGTCTCGGTCGAGCTCGACCTGCACGACACGGCCTCCGAACGTGCCGTGCTCGGCGAGGCGCTCGGCCAGCCCATCGCCTACGCGCAGCTCGCCGACGCGCTGCACGTGCAGCAGGGCGACCGGGTGCCCATCGCGAGCGTGCGCGAGACCGTGCTCGCGCTGCGCGCCTCGAAGGGCATGGTGCTCGACCCGGCCGACCCCGACTCGGTGAGCGCCGGCTCATTCTTCACCAACCCGATCGTCGGCGAACACACCGCACGCACCCTGCCGGCCGCGGCACCGCGCTGGTACGTCGAGCCCGAGGCGCCCGACGAGATCACCCCGCTGTCGACGCTCGCCTCGGCCACCCCGCTCGATGCGTTCCTCGAGCTCCAGGCGTCGCTCGAGACATCCGTCATCGAATCGGATGTCGCAGAATCCGAGCCCCTCGTGAAGCTCTCGGCCGCGTGGCTCATCGAGCACTCGGGCATCCGTCGTGGGTTCGCGCTGCCCGGATCGCGCGCCGCGATCTCGTCGAAGCACACCCTCGCGCTGACCAACCGCGGCGACGCCACTGCCGACGAGATCGTACAGCTCGCCCGACTCGTGCAGCAGCGCGTGCAGGGGGAGTTCGGCATCGTGCTGCACCCCGAGCCCGTGCTTGTGGGCCTCGAGCTCTAGCGAACTCAGGAGCCGCGCACGCGGTCAGGCGCGGGCGGGCGGTCAGGCGCGGGCGGTCAGGCGCGGCGGGCGCGCTCGCCCCGGCGGATGAGGCCCACGACGCCGAACAGCGCGAGGATCACCCCGACGGCGATGAGCCCGTAGAGGGCGGCCGCGAGCGGGTTCAGCGTCGTGAGCCATTCGCCGACGGCGAGCCGACGCGCCGGGTCGATGAGCACCCACAGGGTGAACGCGGCGGTGGCGCCGAACAGCAGGCTCCAGACGAGGGCGCCCCAGCGGATCGTGGGACGCGCGACGGTGTCAGCCGGAGCGGGCGCTGTCGCCGGAGCCGGGGCAGGGGCCGGGGGAGGCGCGATCACCGCGGCCTCGGCGGGCGTCTGCCCCGCCGTGACCCACTCGGGCAGCACGGTCGTGGTGCGGTCGGCGTCGGCGACGCTCGAGTCGATGGGCGTCGAGGCGAAGGCGGTCGTGTCGCCGGAGTTCGCCTCGCCGGAGTTCGCCTCGCGGGCGTTCGCGTCGCCCGGGTTCGTGGTGTCGGTCACGGTCATGCTCCTTCGCGGATCTCGATGTGCACGTCGCCGGAGGTCTGATTCAGCACGAGGTGCACGTCGGCACCGCTCTCGGCCCGGTCACTGACGATCGGGTCACCGCCGAGCGTGAGCACCTCGTCGTCCGGGTCGATCTGCACCGGCGAGACCATTCCGTCGGGGGAGACCGAGTACACGCGCACATCCCCGGCATCGGCCGCGAAGAGCACGACGCTCGCGTTCTCGTCGATCGTGATCCAGGTGTTGCCCGTGCCCTGGGTCAGTTCGACGACGGGGGTGTCGCCGTCGCCGGTCGGGAAGGCGTACATGTAGGCGTCGCCGAACGGCTGCACGAGCCGCTGCGAGTGGTCGAGTGAGATGCCGTACCCGGGCGGCACGAGTGCGCCCTGCGGCATGATCGAGGCGCCCGCGGTGGCGGTGAGCATCGCGACGGTGGCGATGATCGCCGTGAAGGCGAGGAACCCGGCGCGGCGACGACGCAGTGCCGCGATCAGCATGCCGACCGCGATGGCGAGCGCGGCGACGGCGAGGGCGATCGGGATCGCGAAGCCCGCGGTGCCGGGTACGCCGAGCGCCCGAAGGGCGGCGATCGCTCCGCCGATGAGCGCGACACCGAGCACGGTCACGACGTAGGCGGCGCTCGTTCGTGGCCGGAGCGCCCGCCGTGCGGCGCGCGCGGCCTCGGCTTGCGCGGTCAGCTCTTGCGCCCGCGCCTTGTTCTCGACGGCGGCGCGAGCGCGGGCCTCGCGATCGGCCTCGGCCTGGCCGGCCTTCCATTCGGCGTGCGAGACGCGCCAGGCCTCGTGCTGGGCGCGCCATTCGGCGATGGCGTCGGCATCAGCCCCGGCTGCGGGCAAGGGCGGTTCGGTGGCCGGGTTCGGCCCAGCGGATGTCGCGGCCGGCGCCGTCGCGGTGTTCGCGGCTCCGGCGGCGAAGGCGAGGGTGGTCGCGGTGGTCGCGGTCGGGGCATCCGGCGCGCCGTATGCGGGGGGAGTCGGGCCGCCCTGCCCGGTCGCAGCGGCCCGGGGGCCCGCCGCGGCGCGCCTCGCCAGCCACACGACGAGCGCGATGATCGCGCCGACGACGATGAGCACCCACAGCACGCGCAGCGGCCAGGTGAGGTTGAAGCCGAAGATGGGGTCGCTGATCGACCATTCGGGCCACCAGCGCCAGCCGAGCCATCCGCCCTGCACGAGCGGGATGAGGCCGATCACGCCCATGACGGCGATGCCGACGATCGCGGGATCGACGATGCCGCGGGTGAGGCGCTCGAGCTGGATCTGGCCCTCGGTGTCGGGCAGCAGCAGCCACGCGATCGCGTAGAGCAGCACGAACGGTGCGCCGAGCACGGCGATCACGACGACGATGCCGCGCACGATGATCGGGTCGATGCCGAGGCGGGCGCCGACGCCGGCGCACACGCCGCCGAGCCAGCCGGCCCGGCGGGGCACCCCGAGACGGCGCAGCCAGGAGTAGAACCCGGGGCCCGAGGCATCCGCCGTCGTGCCGCCCGCGGTCGCACCACCGCCCGTCGATCCGGCGGGGTTCGCAGAAGACGAACCGACCGCCCCCTCGGCCTGCGGGCCGGCGGACGCGGAGTCCCCCTGCGCATCTTCCGGCACTGGGCCTGCCCCGGGGGCGGTCTGGTTCGTCTCCATGTCTCGATGGTGGCAGCGTCGGCTCGGTGCCCGCCATGGGGTGAATCCCTGATTCGACCCTGAGCGTCGGTCGCGACCCGGGGTGGTCGCGGCCGGGTCTGCTTGGATTGCAGGCATGGAGACCAGCGGTGCGGCGCGGGCGGCGGATGCCCCGGGGCCCGACGTGCCCGCCGGCTCAGGCGTGCCCGCGGCCGGTGCCGGCAGCACGGCATCAGCCGACGGCACGGCCGAGGCGGCTCCGACCCTTCCCTCCGAACGCCGGATGACCCGGCCCCGGGCCTGCGTGGCCACCGGCGTGTCGGCGGGCCTCGCCGAGCACCTCGGCTGGCCGGTGTGGATCGTGCGCACCGCGTTCATCGTCGCGAGCCTCGCCGCCGGCGCGGGGCTGCTGCTCTACCTCTGGCTGTGGGCGTTGACGCCGTGGGCGCCGGGCGACGAGCGGCCGAGCCGCAGCGCACCGGTCGCGTGGATCCTGATCGCGGCGTCGACCGTCTGCCTCGTTCCGGTGTGGCTGACACAGGCCTCGGGTCCTGGGTACGTCGCCGCCGTCGGCACCTGGTTCGGCCCGACCCTGGCCGGCATCGGTGCGGCCGTCGCGGCCGGTGCGTGGGCGACGTTCATCGACCGGGCCGAGTCGATCCGGGGGCCGCGCCACGAGCTGACGATCCGCATCGCCGCGACGGCGATGCTCTCGGTCACCGTGCTCGTCTTCGTGGTCGTGCTCGGCCAGTCCACGACCACGACGAAGACGTTCGGCGCCGCATTCACCGCGCTCGCCGCCCTTGTGGGCATCGCGCTCGTCTTCGCACCGACGCTCATCGCGCAGTGGCGCGACCTCACGGCCGAGCGCACCCGGCGCATCCGTGAGGAGGAGCGCAGCGAGATCGCCGCGCACCTGCACGACTCGGTGCTGCAGACCCTCGCCCTCATCCAGAACCGGGCGGGCGCCACGAGCGAGGTCGCCCGCATCGCCCGCGCACAGGAGCGCGAGCTGCGCGACTGGCTCTTCGCGGGTGATGCGCCCCTCGACAGCAACCTCGCGACCGACCTGCGCGACTACGGCGGCGCCCTCGAGATCGACTACCCCGTCACGTTCGACGTGGTCGTGGTCGGGGAGTCGCGCGAGCGGGCGAGCGGCGAACTCGCGGCGGCCGCCCGTGAGGCCATGCTGAACGCGGCGAGGCACGCCGGGGGAGAGGTGTCGGTGTACGTGGAGTCGAGCCCTGAGTCGGTCGAGGTGTTCGTGCGCGACCGCGGCCCGGGGTTCGCGCTCGCCGACGTGCCGGGCGACCGGCTCGGCGTGCGCCAGTCGATCATCGGTCGCATGCGCCGGGTCGGCGGTTCGGGTGAGGTGCGGCCGGGCGCCGGCGGAGTCGGCACCGAGGTGCGGCTGCGCTACCCCGCCGAACGCGTGGGATCGGAGAACGGCCGTGGCTGAGGCATCCGATCGCGCACTCGAGGCGCGCCCGACCGTGCGCGTCGTGGTGGTCGACGACCACTCGATCTTCCGATCGGGCCTGAAGGCCGACCTCGCCGATTCGATCGAGGTGGTCGGCGAGGCGCACGACGTCGAATCCGCGGTGCGAGTGGTGACGGATGTCGCTCCCGACGTCGTGCTGCTCGACGTGCACCTGCCGGGGCTCGCCGTGCCTGCCGGCACCACAGGCGGGGCCGAGGTGATCCGGCGCGCGGCGCCGAGCGTGCCGGGCACCCGCTTCCTGGCCCTGAGCGTCTCGGACAAGGCCGAAGACGTGGTCGGGGTCATCCGTGCCGGGGCGCGCGGGTACATCACCAAAGGCTCATCGGGGGCCGATGTGAGCCGCGCGGTGCACGCGGTCGCGGGCGGAGACGCCGTGTTCTCGCCGAAGCTCGCGGGGTTCGTGCTCGACGCGTTCGGGGCGGCGGTCGGCGAGACCGCCGCCGCGAGCGACGAACTCGATCGGCTGTCGGCGCGCGAGCAGGAGGTCATGCGCCTCATCGCGCGCGGCTACGCCTACAAAGAAGTGGCGGCCGAGCTCTTCATCTCGACCAAGACGGTCGAGACGCATGTGTCGGCCGTGCTGCGCAAGCTGCAGCTCTCGAGCCGGCACGAACTCACGGCGTGGGCGAATGCGCGTCGGTTGCTGTAGGTCGGTGGCTTGAGGAGTCAGGGTCCGACGCGCGCCGTCGCGAATGCGGCGTCGTCGAACACCACGTCATAGGTGCGCCCGGCATTCACCTCACCGATCTGGAACTGGCCGACAGGTGATGTCGAGAGGCTCGTCGTCGTGGACAGCGCGGACACGCCGTCCACCCACACCTCGAGCAGCCCTGTCGTCGTCGTGTGCAACTCGAGCGCGTGCCAGCCCGACCCCGCGGGGATCGTCGCGCTCGTCGCAATCGCGGTGCCCGCCGCCTCGTTGCGATACGCGAGGGCACCCGCCGGCGTGGCATAGAGATACCCGAGTGAGGTGCCGTCGATGGCGCGGAAGCGCAGGATGTTGACCTGGCTCTGGGTGCTGATCGGTTTGTACCACACTCGCGCGTACCCGTCGGCGTAGGTTGCGGGAAGGGTCTTCTTTGCATAGGTGGCGCCGTTGGTCGTCGTCGCGCGGGCCGCGTATGCCCCGTTGTGTGTCTCTTCGGTTTGCACAGTGAGCCCCGACCGCGTCGTCCAGGCCGACAGGGTACCCGTTTCGAACCCATCGCTGAAGATCACGGGGATCGAGGACGGAACCGTCGTCGTGACAGACTCGCTCGGCGCGGACTGGTTGCCCGCGCCATCCGTCGCGCTCACCGAGTAGGTGTACGTTGCGCCCGCTGTGACCGCCGCATCCGTGAATTGGGCGCCGCCGGTGGTCGTGAGCGGTGCGCCGTCGCGAGTGACCATGTAGTCGTCGATGCCGCTCGGGTCGGTCGCCGGCTGCCAGACGAGTTGCACCGTGCCGGGTCCCGGAGAGGCCGCGAGTCCGAGCGGCGCCGCCGGTGCCGTGGTGTCGACCTGCCACGACGCGGTCGCGGGTGTCGGATCGGTGCCGGCTGTCGTCGTGGCTGCGACCGCGACACTGTGCACGCCCTCGGCGAGCGACTCGAGCGTGAGCGGACTGGTGCACGGCACAGCGGCCTCACCGTCGACAGCGCAGGTGAACGTGGCGGGGTTCGACGTCGAGTGGAAGTCGATCGTCGCGGTCGTCGCTGTCGTCGCGGCGGGCGGCGCGGAATCGATGACGGTTTGGGGGGCTGTGGCGTTGAGATCGTACGTCTGCACATCGAACGTCTGACCGGTCGAGTCGGTCGGCTCTACCGTGATCGTCGACCCTGCCACCGTCACCTCGAGGAAGTGGAACACCTGCGCCTTGCTCGTCGGCACCGTCGCCGCACCACACGCGTATCCCTTGGCCTTGGAATTCGACCAGCCGATGGCATACGCGTTGATTGCGCTGCACGGACCGACGGGCCCGACCTTGGCGCCGCCGCCGCCCGTGACGTAGGTGACCGGCATCCCCGATGCACTGCGGAGATTGCGCTGGTAGTTATGGGCATGGCCGTTGAAGACGAAGTCGACTCCGTGGCTGCCGAGCAGCCCTTCGAGGCTGTTCGGGCCCTGAAGGTACGTGTCGGAGGCCTCCGTCGCGCTGTCGGAGTAGAACGGGTAATGCGAGAACGCGAACTTCACCGCTCTCGGATGTGTCTCGAGATCCTGCTTGAGCCACTCGTACTCGGGCGCGCCGGGCACGAAGTGCGCCGCGTAGTCGTTCGCGTACACGTTGGCCGTTCCCCTGTTGGTGTTACCCCAGGCAGAAGTGAGGATGTAGAAGCGGGCGGGCCCGGCGTCGAAGGCATACCACGCGCTGCCGTAGTTCGCCGAGAACGTCCCGTTGACGCAGCAGTAGACCTCGTTCTGGTACCGCCCGCCGGACTCGGCGACCACGACATCCTGAGTCCACGTCTTGATCTCCGTCGTCCCGCTCAACCCGTGGTTGCCGGGGGTCGTGAAGAGCGGAACGGTCGGCCCGGCGAGCGTCCAGAAGTCGGGTCCGAAGATCGCGCTCGTGTTGCCGCCGGTCTGCTGGAGATCGCCGTAGTTCGTCTGACTGCCCGACGGATATCCGTTGTCGCCGGTCGTCACGGCGAACCGCACCCCCGCCTCCGCGATCCCGGACATGACACCGGTCTGCTCGGCGTTCACGCCCGAGGCATCCACCAGCCCCCAGTCGCCGAAGACGGCGAAACTGAACGGGTCGGTCGACCCGGCCGGCACCTGTGTCGTGAATGTTGGCGATGCGGCGGTGCCGAGCAGGTCGGTCGTCGCCAAGTAGGGGCGGTAGCAGTAGGTGCCGGTCGCCGGGAGGTTGAGCGGGACCTTCCACTGATACCGCCCGAGCTTGCCGATCGTCACGGAAACGCGGCTCGCCGTCGCGGTCGAGGTGAGCTGGCAGGCGCCGTCCGAGACGGGCCCCCACCTGAGGGTGCCCACGGTGGCGGACTTGTCAGTAGCCCAGTTGATGTTGACGTGGAGACCGGTCAGGTCGGTCAGGTACGGCGCCCGGGCCAGCGCAGTGGAGTAGTCCGCAGCATAGGCGGGTATCGCCGCGAGCGCTGGCGCGAGCATGCTCATGACTGCGACGGTCGAGACGATCGCGACCCTGGCAAGGCGGTGCCGAACCCTGCCGCTGCCCGCTTCTGCCATGGTGTGCCGCCCCGATGCACCCGCGCCGTTCACTGGCCAGGAGCTCTCGCCGATGAAAGCCCCAAGCTACCGGTCGCTGCTCGCGCTGACATCACCAATTCTGGTTATCTGCTTCGGGGAAGCGTCACGGG
Organism: Agromyces humatus; assembly: GCF_021228295.1. Taxonomy (GTDB): domain Bacteria; phylum Actinomycetota; class Actinomycetes; order Actinomycetales; family Microbacteriaceae; genus Agromyces; species Agromyces humatus. The sequence goes on along the minus strand of NZ_JAJQPD010000004.1, from coordinate 368,891 downwards.
CGCATACTCCTCTCCCAAGAGCAGTTCGCCGAGCACGTCGAGCGATTGCGTGCCGTAGGTTTCGGACGGCTCGACGTGGCTGTTCTCACTGAACTCGTTCCAGCTGATGAGCCCGAGCAGATCGGGATCCGAGGCCACGGCCGCCGCGTACTCGGCGCGGAGCGTCGAGCCGTCGAGGCGATGGACGACGCGCGTGCCGCCCACGAGGCGCGCGTCGAATCCCGGCGCGAAGGGGGCGAGCCAGTACTTGCCGTCGGCGTGCACCGCCTCGCCCATGGCGCGCAACTTTGCCGCGTACCTGGTGTTCGTTGCCGGATTCACCGACGACCAGTAGTACGCGTTGCCATCGGTTGATGACGCGATCCGCTCATACCCCTCGACGTTCTTCTCGGTCGAGAGCACGAGTAGGTCGGAGCGCACGGCATCCGTGATGTGGGCGACATCGGTGGCGCTGAACTTCCAGGTACCGCTGAAGATCGTGAGCGGCTTACCGTCGAGGCGATGGAAGACGGCGTCCGGGGCGAAGTCCCGTGCGAACGCCTCGAAGTCGGCACGCACGCGTTCAACCGGAAGCGGATCGCGCGTGAAGTCGAGCCCTTGGTAGATCATCGCGAGCGTGAAGTCTTCGTCCCGGGCCACGTCCATGAGCCGGTGCAGGCGGCGATTGTTGGTCGTGGTGCTCTTCCAGCTGACGATGAATCCGCTGATCCCCGCCTGTTTCGCCCAGCGAATGTGCTGGCGAAGCACCCTCGGGTCGCCGCTCGAATAGCGGCCGAGCCACGGGTAGTCGATCTTCGCGCGATTCCAGGAGTTCTTCGAGAACCACAGGTAGTAGTAGGCGAGCACTGTGGGTCCGGACGCCGTGAGTGCGGGTGCCATGCGTACGGATGCCGCGACCGGGGGTGCTGCGAGCGACCGGGCGGTCGTGGACTGGGGTGACATCCCGAGTGTGCAGCAGAGCAACGTCGCGACGAGGATCCCCACCCATCGCCACTTCGGTCTCGGGATCCACCGTGACTTCGGAGTCCGTGGTGGGGCTCCGAGTCCTCGGTGGTATTCCGGGTCCTCCGTCGTATCCGAGCCCTCGACGGATTCCGAGTCGATCCCGGGGTAGCTCGCAAGCCGCCGCGTGCGATGGCGCAGCATCAGCCGACCGGCGGCGAGCAATCCGACAGCCGCAAGCATCGAGATCGCCGCCACGGCGAACAGGTCGAGGGGGGTGATGACCATGAGGGTGACCGCCTTGTCCTTCGACAGGTGGACGATCTGCGGCGCGACGACGCCGGACGCGCCCTGCACCTCGATCTCGTAGGCGCCTCGAGGGAGGCCGCTCAGTTCCGCGACGCGGTCGGGGCCGAACGTGATCCTCGTCCGCACTCCGTCCGGCCGTGTGACCACGATGCCGTCGCCCTCGCGTCGGTCGAACAGTGCATCGGTGGCGGACACCTGCATTCGGAAGAGTGGAACGGTGAGCTGCACGTGCGGCGAGGCAGCGGGGTCGATGCGCTGCGCACCCGCCGTCACGGCTCCGGTGCCGTCGACGAGGATGGAGTCGACCGAGTAGGTGACGGAATCGCGCACGAGCCGCCCCGAGCGGTACACCGGTCGCCATCCGTCGAGCCACGTCTCCTCGCCCGCGGTGACGACGACCCGGCGGCCCGCCGAGTCGCGCAGCGATACATCACCGAGCCGAGCCGCATCGAGGGGTGCGCCGCGATCGTCGGTGACGTCGATCGTCACCGGGTATAGCGTCGCGAACGCGGCAGTCACCGTGTAGTCCGCTCGCATCGGAAGCCCGGTCACGGTGGGGCTGAACGCCTGGTGGGAGTCGCGTTGGCCGACCCAGCGTACGAAGCGGTCACGCGCCGACACCGAGGCGATCTCAGTGTCGACGAGCTCGAGCGTGTGAGCGTCGAAGTCATGGGGTCGCGCGAACACGGCCTGCCCTGTTGCATCCGTCGTCACGGTGACACCGTCGAGCTCGACGCGCACTCCGGACAAGACGGGGACGGTCTGCACGGTGAGCGTGACGATCCACGGTGGACGGGCAGCGGCCGCCGGCCCGGCAGACGTGAGAAGCGCCACGAGTGCGGTGAGAACGATGGCGATGGCGCCGGCGAGGCGCCTCGTGGCGGAGCGTCTCATGGCGGCCGCTCCGACGAGGGGAGCGTCGCGGGCGCCGCCGAACCGCGCCGCCCCCGGCGCACCCGACGGCTCAGGTACGCGATACCGATCACCGCGAGACCGGCGATCGCGGCGGCCCCGTACAGCCGCGTCACGGGCTCCGTCCGGACTGCGGACGACGGGGTCGATTCAGGGGCCGGAGCGATGATCGTGGCCTCGCGCGCCGGCGCCGAGAAGTCGAAGGCGGACTCGAGTCCGATCGAGCCGGCGTCCCGAGCCGAAAGCGGTTCGAGCCCCCAGTTGCGCTCGACGAACGCGAGGCCCGCGGTGCTGTCGAGTGGAGTGCTGTCCACGACTCCGGAGCGCACATGCGCACCGACGAGCAGTGCCGGAACACGGAATCCGAGGAGCCCCCCGTCCGCAGCCGTAGGTGGCGGGACGTGGTCGTACCAGCCGCCGGGTGCGTCGTACGTGATGAGCATCGCGGAACTCGTCCAATAGCGGCTCGCGGCGAGCGCATCGACCATACCGCCCAACAGGCGCTGGCCGGCCGGGATCGACGCCGGCGATCTCTCACCCGAACGCGAGGCCGCGACGAAGGAAACCGCGGGCAATGTGCCCGTCGCGAGGTCTGAGCGGTATTCCGCCAGGTCGACGATATGCGAGGCGAACGCCGGATCCGTCACGAATCGCTCCTGCTCGAGCAGTGGCACTCGAACGGTCTGGGTCGCCGGCATCGATCCGCGCCGCGCCTGGAACGTCTCGGCCGGGTCGTAATCCTGCACGTAGAACTTCCACGAGACGCCTGCGCTGTCGAGCCGGTCGAAGATCGTCGGTTGATCGATCGGCGCGGCCGTGGTGTCGTTCGTTGCGACCTGCCTCGGTGGCGCCGCGGCGACCCAGAACGAACGGTTCGTGCGCGCGCCGTCCTGCGAGGAGGCGAAGAACCGATCGAAGAGCACGTATTCCTCGGCGAGGCGCCATGACACGGGAAGGTCGCGGCGGTCGAAGTAGCCCATGGGCGCGCGACGGTCGAGACCGGCCCCTTCGAATGCGGCGGCGAAGCCGTCCATGGCGCCATCGTTGTATTGGGCATGCTCGATCCCGCCGATGTCCCTGAGCGGCGCCGGGTGAGTGCCGTGAAGCGCGAAGGGTTGCACGCAGTCGGCCGACGCGACCGGCTGGCACGCGTCTGCGGGGATTCCGTCGGCGCCCTCGTACGTGCCGAAGTAGTGATCGAACGTCGCGCCGCCCTGCATGACGGAGATGAAGTGCTCGACTGGTGTAGCGGGCCGCGGTGACGATTCGGATGCCGCTGCTCCCGTGCCGCCGAGCACCACGCCGAACGCCGCCGAGGCCGCAGCTGCGACGAGGACGATGGCGCGCAGGCGTGCGTTCACGGGTCTGGCCAGACCGCGTAGATGACGATGACCGGCTCCTTCGTGCCCGAACCCACGATGCCGGAGTAGACGGGGACGCCGTTGTACTTGTCGACGAGGCTGCGCAGCTTCGCTGAAAACGATGGCGACCGCCCTGCCGAATACGAGTCCCACACCAGGTATTGCAGCTCGCCGCGCCGGAGCGCGCGATCGGGGTTGCGCACCGGCGTGTAGGTGGGGTTGCGCACTTCGGGATTCGGGCTCACCGACAGGCCGTAGACCTTGCGGTGCCCGTAGTACTGCAGGATGTTGGCCATCGAGGGGCCGATGGTGAGCAGGTGCGCGTTCGCCGGTACCTCCTCGGCCACCCACTGACCGGCCTCGCGCCCGCCTGGCACGCCACCGGTGCCGGCGAGGAACGAACCCGTCGACGACGGGCTGATCTGCTGAGCGGTCGGGATGGCGAGCGAGACGGCCAGGATGGTGGCGACCGCGATGACGGCGGCCCGGGCAGCGCGGCGGCGCCCCTGGAGCGCGCGGAGTGTCACGAGTCGCGACACGGTGCGCCCGGCGAGCACGGCGACGACGGGGGCGATGGGCAGCAGGTACTGGTATCCGCGTACCGGCCAGATCGTGAAGAACACGATCGGGAAGCCCGCCCAGCACAGCAGCAAGCGCTCCCGCCACGTGGATTCCCGTCGCAGCCACACGAGTCCGACGATCGCTGCGGCGAGCACGAGGATGCCGACCGCCCACGGCACGACGGAGGCGTAGAAGGTCATCGGATGGTTCTCCGGCCGGAAGAGCTGGTAGACGAGGTAGTTCGAACCTGCCGTGGCCTTGCCTGCGAGTGCCTGTGAGAGCGGGTGGACGGCAGCGAGCACGGCGAACGGCACGAGCCCGGCGACGACGTGGCGAAGGCGCACGGTGACCCACGGGGTCAGCGCGAAGAACGCGAAAAGCCCACCCAGAACGACGACCGCGGTCTCCTTGGCGAGGAACGCGAGTCCCATGGCCGACCCGGCCGCGAACATCCACGCCGCGCGTCCCGATTCGGCATAACGCACGATGCAACTCAGCGCCACGGTCACGAAGAGGGTCATCAAGCCGTCGAGCAGCACCTGCCGGCTGACGACCACGTGATACGGCATCACGGCGAGGAAGAGGCCGGCGATGAGTCCGGCGCCGTGCCCGTAGAGCCGGCGTCCGAGCGCGAAGGTGACGAGTACGGCCGCGATCCCGACAACGGCTGCCACGGCCCTGGCCACCCAATCGGAATCGGCCCCGAGCGTCTGCTCGACCCCGGCGACGAGGGTCTGGAACAAGACGGGGTGGGCGCGGAAGACCGGGAAGAACTGCTCCAGGCTCCGGTCGCCGGCGAGCGACGCAGCGGTTCCCGCGTACACCGCCTCGTCGCTGTTGAACCCGACCGCGTCGAGGCCGACGAATCGCACTGCACCGGCCACGGCGACGAGCAATGCGACCGGCCAGGCCACGCTGAGCATCTGCCGAGCGCGCTGCCGTGCGGGTCGCGGCGCCGAGTCCGGTGCGCGGAGCACCGCCTCCAGGGCATCAGTCGCGGCGGACACGGTCGGGGTTCCTCGTCGACGTCACGAAGTGAGCGCGGCCGCCCGCGCGGCATCCGGCACGTGTGGCGCCGCCTTCGCCCGCTTCGCGGCCGCCCGCTCGGAGGCGAGCAACTCGGGAATGTCGTCGGCCCACCCGAAGTGGGGTGACGAGAGGGTCCTGTGATGCATGACGCCGAGCGCGCTCGTGAGGATCTCGCGTTCCCGGGCCCGCATCACCTGATGGTCGACCTCGCCGATGACGATCGACGGGGCGAGCTGGCGGAACGGTGGGAACTGGTAGGCATCCTCGGTGTTGGCGAGGAGCGTGTCCACGGTCTCCTCGAGCGCGAGGTCGTGCTGTTCCTCTGGACCTCGCTCGATGATGAAGAGCTCGCTCACCTTCGTGCTCGCGATGATATTGCAGGACAGAAGCCGGTCGATTGCGAACTTCGGCGGGGGCACCACGCGTTGCACCATGGCGTTGACCCCCATGATCGGAATGTTCATCTTGGCGAGCAGCAGGGCGAATTCCCTCCCCTCCTTCGAGTGCAGACGGCTCTGCAACCTCAGGTGACGCCACTCGCTCTTCGTGAGTTCGTTCGACGCAACGGCACGCAGGGTGTGCCGGCTGATCGTGAGTGGCTTCGGGAAGCACTCGACGCTCCCGTCGGCGTGGAGGATCGTCATGTCGTCGGAGAGGAATCTCGCGCCGCGCTCGCGGACCATGCGCAGGACCGTGCCCGTCTTGCCCGTGTCGGTGCGGGCGGAGATCAGGATCCCGGTGCCCTGGAGCTCGAGGCAGGCGGAGTGCAGCAGCATCGATCCCTTCGACACCGCCTCGAATCGCAGGAGTGCCTCGATGACGTTCGTGTATACGACATGGGGCGAGTGCGCGAGGCTCGGCGACACGACCACCTCGATGAGGTCGCCGATCTCCACTCGGAAGTTGGCGCTGAGACTTCCCAAGTGTTCGGTGTAGCCCATCCCCGGGGGGCTCGCCAGTTGCGTGGCCGTCGCGTGCAGCCGGGGGGTGCGTGCGCCGAGGTGGCCGATGCGAACCTGGATCTCAGTGTCATTGCCCAGCCACTGTGCGCGGAAGTATTCGAGTTCGGGCAACTCGACCTGCGAGCCGATCGTGACAACGCTCGGGATGGCGTAGCGGTAGGGCAGGTGCCTCGACCGGTCGGGCGTCGGCGACAGACTCGGTGTCGCGGGGGTTGGCGAGGTGGCGGCGGGATTCGGAAGGTTGACGACGATGCGAATCGGTTCTGCCACGTACTCGTGGGATGAATCGTCGTGGGGAACCTTCGCTCCGTACACGGTTGAATCGGTCACGAAGAAGCGCAGCGCGAACGTGACCAGCAGCGTGACGAGATTGGCCCACAGGACGGCCATGCCCGCGACGTTGACGAGGAGCGCGAGCAATGGCAACCGAATGGCGAGGCCGATGTGGTTGATCAGGAAGAATCTCGCCCCGCGCGACAGGCCGGATCCGGGCTTGTCGCCGTGATAGACGAGCGTCTCGGTCAGCAGGAACAGCCACAACGTCGATGCCTCGGTTGCGATAATGGCGCCGACCAGATAATTGATCTCGAAATGACCGATGCTGAAGTACCAGAGCACGGCCGTGTTGACGAGGATTCCCGAGAGGCCGACCAGGCCGAAGAGCAGCCCGCGCACGAGGACGTTCGCCCGTCTGCCGCCGCCCGTGTGTTCGGTGAACCCACGGAAGCGGAGCCGGAGCAGGTTGCCGAGGAACGTGGTTCCCTCGGTCAGGGAGGCCTTGCTCGTGCCGGCGTTGCGTTCCGCCATCGTGAACGGCACCTCCGCTATGCGGAGGTCGGGCGTACGCACGAGGAGCTCCATCAGGATCTTGAAGCCCCGAGGCCGCAATTCGTCGAGGTCGAGGGCGTCGATGCGTACGGCGAAGAACCCGCTCATGGGATCGCTCGCCGGCCCGAGGCTGCGAGGGAAGATGAGCTTCGCCGTGCGGTTCGACACCTGCGAGACGACGCGGCGCGATCGCGAGCCGAGGCCGGAGGCGTCGCCCGAGCCCACGCGACGCGTCGCCATGACGAGATCGATGCCCCTCGAGATCCCGACCTCGGCGAGTGGCACGGCGAGCTCGGGCGGATGCTGGAGGTCGCCGTCCATGATGACCGCCCAGCATCCGCGCGCAACGCGCAATCCGGTGAGAACTGCGCCGCCGAGGCCGCCGACCCGCTCTCCGGCGGCGCGGTGCACGATGCGGATGGGGACGTCGCCGTCGCGCGCGTACTCGGCGACCCGCTCGGGCGTCGCGTCGTCGCTGTCGTCGACGAAGAGTACTTCGAAGGACGACGCCGTTCGTGATCGGCCGATGCGCTCGAGCAGGGGCGCGATGTTGCCGGCCTCGTTGCGGGTCGGGACGATGACCGTCACGAGGGGTTCGCGCCCATCGGCCGCCGAGAACCGCTTCGTCTGTGCGGCGGAGATCATGTCATTCATATTCAGCCCCCGGGTGTCGCTGAATCGATGGGGCGGAAGGCGCGCGCTCGTCGTCCCCAAAATCAGAGTCGTCCCCAAATTCAGAAGTCTGCCAATACGCTGGTCGACCTGGCATCGCCAAAATTAGGGATCCGTCGCCGAAACCTCCTGAATGAGGGAATCTCATTTTGTTGCGGATCGGAGTATCCTCTGCATGAACGCCGTCCATCCCGAGCGGCGTGGGAACGCCGTCCATCCCGAGCGGTGTCACACCCCGTCGCGGGGGCACCATGAAATCCACACGAATTGTCGCTGGGTCACTCGATGTGACCTTCATCGTCGTCAGAGCTTTTGCATTCACGGTCGTGCTGGCCGCGCTCCTGAGTGGTTGGGTCTCGTACCGCCGCGAAGCGCAGCGACGCGAGCTCGTACGCGCGCGCCGCACCTCCGAGTGGCGCCACGAGGTCAACAATGCTCTCGCGAGCCTCGAGGGCGCGCATCTCCTCTCGCGACTCGAGTCGGGGGCGCGCCGCGACAGCGAGCTCGAGACGGCATTCGGCGACGAGCTGAACCACCTCGCCCAACTGGTCGCCGAACGCGAAGACCGCCCCCAGACAACTGCCGTCGCCAGCGTGGTCTCGCGGTGCGTCTCGATGCGCCGGGCAGCCGGCGACGTCGTCGACCTGCGGGTGGAGCCGCGCGCGAAGGACGTACATGCCGAGATGTCCGACCTGACGCTGGCCGGAGTCATCACGAATCTGCTGCTCAATTGCCACAGGCACGCACCGGGCGCGGGCGTCGTCGTCGACGTCGGTCGGGTGGACGATCGTGTTCTCATCGCGGTGACGGATGATGGTCCGGGACTCCCGCCGACGGCAACGGTCTTCAGGAATCCTGATCTCGACACGCGCCACCCGCATGGGCTGGGCCTGTCGATCGTACGCCGCGCCGTTCGCGTGCACGGCGGAACCCTGAACCTCGGCGCGGGGAAGTCCGGGCGCGGCACACGCGCGACGGTCACGCTGCCTCTCGCAGATCGAGCGGCGGTCGCCCGGAGCAGTGAAGACCAGGGTCGAAGGGACAGGTGCGTGGGTTGACGTCGCCGAAGTCGACATCCGAGGGCCCCCGCCCTGTCGTGGTCGTCGACGATCACCCCCTTATTCGCCGGGCCGTCGTCGCGGCGCTCAGTCAGGGTGGGCTGCCCGCATTCGAGTGCTCGATCGCGGACCCGGACGCGGCGGCGGCATGGATCGCGACGCTGCGCCCCGGTTCCGTCGTCCTCGATATCGATCTCGGGAGCGGCCTCGAGGATGCGGGCGAACGGATCACGCCGATTCTCGTCGCGGCGGGCTGGCGCGTCATCATCCTGACGGGAAACCGCGACCGCGAGGTGCTGGGTGCGTGCCTCGCGGCAGGCGCAACGGGATGGGTCGGGAAGGATCTCCCGCTCGACGAGATCGTCGAGCTCATCCGCCGGGCGATGGCGGGTGACGAGATCGTCTCGCATGACGAGCGGGCGCGGGCTCTGGCCGTCTCCCGCGAGGGGGCGGCCGGAGCATCCCGCCTCGCCATGCTCAGCCGGCGTGAACGTGAGGTGCTCGACAAGATGGTCGAAGGGCGCTCTGCACAGGAGATCGCCACCGATTTCGTCGTGTCGGTGCACACCGTGCGCGCGCAGATCAAGTCGGTACTCCGGAAGCTCGAGGTCACCTCGCAGCTGTCGGCCGTGGCCCTACTGCACCGCCAGCACCATTGATCGACGACTGATCACAGCAGCCCGAGTTCCATCGCGCGCGTGACCGCGCGGGTGCGGTCGTTCACCTCGAGCTTCTCGAACGCGTGCAGCAGGTGCGTCTTCACGGTCGCCTCCCCGATGAACAGCGCCCGCGCGATCTCGGGATTCGAGCGGCCGTCGGCCACGAGTCGAAGCACCTCGAGCTCTCGCGGTGAGAGCGCGGGCGCGGCGGATGTCGCATCCTGTCGCACCCGTGACACGAGCTTCGCGGCGATCGAGGGCGCGAGCACCGTCTCACCGGCGACGACCGAGCGCACGCCGGCGAGGATCTCGGCTTCGGGCGCGGCCTTCAACAGGTAGCCCGATGCCCCGGCCTCGATCGCCCCGAGGATGTGCTCGTCGGTCTCGTAGGTGGTGAGCACGAGCACTTTCGCGGTCGGGCGCGCGGTGATGATGCGTGCGGTCGCCTCGGCGCCGTCGAGCTCGGGCATGCGCAGGTCCATGAGCACGAGGTCGGGTTCGAGCTCGTCGGCGAGCCGCACCGCGTCGAGCCCGTCGACCGCCTCGCCGACGACGTCGATGTCGACCGCCGCTGACAGCAGCCCGACGATGCCGGCCCGCACGATGGGGTGGTCGTCGGCCACCAGCACGCGGATCATGCGTCCACCTCCCGTGTTCGCGCGGGCACGGTCGCACGCAGCACGGTGCCCGTCGTCGCGCCCGGCTCGAGGCTCAGCCGCCCGCCCACCAGCGCGAGGCGCTCGCGCATGCCGCTGACGCCGAATCCCGAATCCTCGTCGGCCCCGGCTGGGCCGACGCCGTCGTCCTGCACGGTGAGCTCGACCTCGTCGCCCTGCGCGACCACGTCGACCCGCGCGGATGTCGCCCGCGCGTGCTTGCGCACGTTGGCGAGGGCTTCCTGCGTGCACCGCAGGAGCACCACCTCGAGGTCGCGGTCCAGGCGCACCGGGTCGACCCGGGTTTCGACGTGCACGCCGGTCTCCCGGCTGAACCTGTCGCCGAGTCGAACGAGCGCGTCGGCGATGCCCGACTCCACCGGCACCGCCGCGTTCGCGGCCACGAGCGCCCGCGCCTCGCCCAGCGCCTCGCGGGCGGTCTGCTCGATGAGCGCGATGGTCCGAGCTGCGGCATCCGTCGGTTCGATCTCTCGCGAAGCTCTCTGGGCGAGCAGCACGAGGCCGGTGAGGCTCTGCGCGAGCGTGTCGTGGATCTCGCGGGCGAGCCGCTCGCGTTCGCTCGTCACGCCCGCGTCGCGGTGCATCGCGGCGAGTTCGTCCTGCATCGACTCGAGTTCGGCGAGCAGGCGCCCGCGCTCCTCGCCGGCTTGCTCGATGCCGGTGATCCAGAGCCCGAGGCCCACGCTGAAGAGGAGCGACAGCGCCGCGACGCCGATGGCCAGCAGGACGTTCTCGAAGCCCGACCCGGCGAAGTACCCCACGAAGACGCCCACTGCCACCATCACGTTGCCGATGATCGCCCGGCGCACGTTCGAGGCGGCGACCCAGACCATCGGGTAGGCGATGGCCTGCAGGAACGACAGGAACGGCTCGAACGAGACGCCGACGCCGAGCACGATCGCGATCAGCGCTGCGACGATGAGGTCGTGCGGGGCGCGGTGCAGTTGCAGCGCCCGCCGCGTGTACGCGAGGTACAGCACGACGAACGCTCCGAGCGCGGCCCAGGCTCCGTAGTCAGTCGGTCCGTACGGAGGATCGACGGCGAAGACGCCACCGGTGATCAGGGCGATCCCGATCACGGCGGCGTCCCACCATCGCATGTTCTGCATGGCCCTACTCTCGCACCGGCCCGACCCGCGGAGTGGTCGCACCGTTCACGCGTCGCGCCGGATCCAGCGGAAGGTCACCCTGCTGAGCACGAGTCCGACCACGAGCCAGATGCCGAGCGCGATCGCGACGCCGGGCAGGTTCCACGAGCCGTTCTGCTCGAGCGTCTCCCACCCCTCGGGCAGGAACACGTAGCGCATGCCCTGGGCGATCCACTTGAGGGGGAAGAGGCTCGCGATGTCCTGCAGCCAGGACGGCAGCATGTTCCACTGCAGGTAGACGCCCGAGATGAACTGCAGCAGCAGCACCATCGGGATCACCACGGCGGTCGCGCTCTTGCCGCTGCGCGGCAGTGCCGACAGGGCGATGCCCACGAGGGCGCACGTGACGAGACCGAGCACGAACACCCAGCCGAAGGTGAACCACTTCTCGGGCTCGGTGGGCAGTTCGATGCCGAGCACGAGCCATCCCGCCAGGATCAGCAGGCCCGCCTGCAACGTGCCGGTGACGAACACCTGGCCGATCTTGCCGAGGAAGTAGCTGATCGGCGACAACGGCGTGCCACCGAGCCGCTTGAGCGTGCCGTTGCTCTTCTCCATCGCGATGTCGACCGCGAGGTTCTGCACTCCGGTGAGCAGGATGCCGGCGGCGATCATGCCCGGCAGATAGTACGCGCCGACCGAGACCTGCGACCCGGGAGGGCCGACCTCGCCCTGCGCGCTGAACGCGGCCGTGAAGATCGCGAGCATCACGAACGGGAAGAGGAACGTGAAGAACAGCGTGTCGGGTGAGCGGAAGTACGTCTTCGTCTCGTAGCCGATGCGCGAGGCACCGAGCGTGGCCATGCTCATGCGAGCACCTCCTCGGGTTGGGCAGCAGCGTCGACGCTGCGCACGAGTTGCAGGTAGATGTCTTCGAGACTCGGGCGGATCACCTCGAGGTCGGCGGGTTCGCTGCCGAGCGAGGCAACGACGGATGCCACGACTCGGCCCGGTTCGTCGGTGCGCTCCTCGCGCAGCACGCCGTCGCGGTCGCGCCACCGCACGAGGGGCACGCGGGCGTCGGCCCCGCCGATCTCGTCGATGCCGCCGATGTCGACGAGTCGGCCGCCGGCGATCACCCCCGCACGATCAGCGAGCTGAGCCGCCTCGTCGAGGTAATGGGTCGTGAGGAGGATCGTGGTGCCCTCGGCCTTGAGACCGCGGATGACCTGCCAGAACTGGCGGCGGGCCTCGGGGTCGAATCCCGTCGTGGGCTCGTCGAGGAACAGCAGCTCGGGCCGGCCGATGATGCCGAGCGCCACGTCGACGCGGCGCTGCTGGCCGCCCGAGAGCTTCGCGATGCGGGTCTTGGCTTGCGGCTCGAGCCCCACGGCGGCGATCACCTCGTCGACGTCGCGCGGGTTCTGGTAGAAGCCCGCGAAGTGTCGCAGCTGCTCGGCCACGGTGACGAGGCCGGTCTCACCGGTCGACTGCAGCACGATACCGAGCCGCGCCTTCCAGTCGAGGCCGCCCTTCGCCGGGTCGGTGCCGAGCACGCTCACCTCGCCGCCGGTGCGGCTGCGGTAGCCCTCGAGGATCTCGATCGTCGTCGACTTGCCGGCGCCGTTCGGTCCGAGCAGGGCGAAGGTCTCGCCGGGCCGGATGTCGAAGCTCACCCCGTCGACCGCATTCTTCTGGCCGTAGGTCTTGCGCAGATCGCGCACCTGCACGGCCGCGTCGTTGGTTGTCATGGGTACAGCGTGACAGCGTGCGCGCTGCAGCGGCAGCGGTCGACCGTCGGATTCCCGCATCCACCGGTCGGTGGATGCCGTCGATCGAGAAGCGACGAAGGCGGTGGGTCGAGGAGGCGCGCCAGCGCCGTCTCGAGACCGCGTCTCGAGACCACCCCTGCCGCGGCACCAGGCCTCGATACGCCGGCTTCGCCGGCTGCTCGACCGCCGAGGCCGTCAGGCCCCCACGAGCAGCCGCGGGTGCTGCGCCTCGACGACATTGGGGTGAGCCCGCAGCCGGCTCTTCAGCCAGTTCTCGCCGAAGACCGCGTGCAGCGGGTTGGCCGGGTCCTGTGTGACGCCGCGGGCCTCGGCGGCGAGCGTCGGCGGCAGGTCGATCGTGGGGATGGTCGCATCGAGCGCGGGCCCGTGGAAGTAGGGGATCGAGATGCGCTCGACGCCCGGTGCGGGGGAGACCACGCGGTGCAGGGTCGCCTTGAGGTAGCCGCCCGTGGCGATCTCGAGCAGTTCGCCGATGTTCACGATGAACGCGCCGGACGGCGGGGTGACGTCGATCCACTCGCCGTCCTTCTCGACCTGCAGGCCGGCCTTGCCGTCCTCCACCGAGAGCAGCGTGAGCACGCCCAGGTCCTTGTGGGCGCCGACGCCCTGCGCGGGCTGCTCGGCCTCGACGCCGGGGTAGCGGGCGATCTTCATGTACGGCGAGGGCTGCGCGAACGCGGCGTCGAAGGTGTCGGAGGGCGCGCCGAGCGCCTCTGCCCAGGCACGCAGCAGTCGGGTTCCGACCTCGTCGAGCCGCGCGATCCATTCCTCGGCGACCTCGCGCAGCTCGGGCAGTGCCGCAGGCCACAGGTTCGGGCCCTGGAGTACCCAATAGTCAGGCGTGTCGACGTCGATCGGCACGGCAGTGCGCTCGGCGCCGATGTCGATCTGCTCGCGGATGTCGACACGGCCGAGCGTGCGCTCGCCGCCCATCCGCGTGTAGCCGCGGAAGTGCGGGCTCTTCACGTTCTCGATCGCGAGCTTGTGCGACTCGGGCAACGCGAAGAACGCGCGCGCCGCAGCGTACGCGCGCTCGATGAGTTCGGCAGGAACCCCGTGCCCGATGAGCGAGAAGAAGCCGACCTCGTGGGTCGCGCGCCGCAGGTCGTCGCGGAACGCGGCCTGCTGCTCGGGGGTGCCGTTGAGGAGGGAGATGTCGAGGACGGGGATGCCGGACATGAGGTGGTCCTTTCGAGGTGCCGGATGGTGCGCCGACGATGAGGCGGCCCCGGCATCCTTCGACGTCGGCTGCGTGGCATCCGATTCGGGGCGAGTGCCTCGAGAGCGGATGCCGCGGAGCTGACGCGGACGCGTCGGATGCGGCGTGAGCACGGGGGCTGCGGTCGGCGGCGCGGGAGGAAACGCGCCCTGGGGTCGTCGGGGAGACGACCGCCTAGCGGCGACAGCAGCGACAGGTGTTGGTGCTCACGATGCCGTCACGGTAACACGGATGGACGTCGCGTCGGAAACCCGGGTCAGTGCGGAAGTACGAGCAGCACGCCGAGGGTGACCATCACGACGGCGATCAGCGCGTCGAGGATGCGCCACGCACGGTGGCTCGCGAGCACCCTGCCGAGCAGCCGCGCCCCGTAGGCGAGACTGAAGAACCAGACGATGCTCGCGACGCCCGCGCCCGCGGCGAACGCCCAACGGCCGTCGCCGTGCGTGTTCGCGACGGATCCGAGCAGGAACACCGTGTCGAGGTAGACGTGCGGGTTCAGCCACGTGAGCGCGAGGCACGTGAGCACCGCGACGGTGAGCGTCGAGCGGGCCGGTCGAGTGCGGGTCGGCGCGAGCACCGTGGCGGATGTCCCGTGGCCGGGGCGTTCCTCGTCGGTCGAGGAGGTTCGCACGGCCGTATCGAGACCTTCGCCCGCGGCATCCGTCGCTGCCTCGTCGGCGACGAGCGCCTCACCCCCGGGCGTGAACGCCCTCCGCGCGGCGAGCACCCCGTACCCGACGAGGAAGGCGGCACCGACCCACCGGATCACGTCGACGAGCCACGGCACCGCATTCAACACGGCACCGATGCCCGAGACCCCGACGAGGATGAGGGTGAGATCGCTGAGCGCGCAGATCGCGGCCACGACGAACACGTGTTCGCGACGAATGCCCTGCCGCAGCACGAACACGTTCTGCGCGCCGATGGCGATGATGAGCGAGAGGCCGACGCCGAGGCCGGCGAGCGCCGAGGAGAAGATCACGGGTTCGAGGCTATGAGGCATCGACCGATCAATCCAGCTTGAGATTCTTCTTCTGCATTAGCATTGCTTCAGATGGAGATCCCACTCGACCTCGCCCGCACGCTCGCCGCCGTCATCGACGAGGGCACCTTCGATGCGGCCGCCCGACGGTTGCACATCACCCCGTCGGCGGTCTCACAGCGGGTGAAGTCGCTCGAGCACCAGCTCGGCCGGGTGCTCGTCGTGCGGTCGAAGCCCGCCCGACCGACCGAGGCGGGGGCGGCGATCGTGCGGCTCGCGCGGCAGCTCGCACTGCTCGAGCATGACGCGCTCGCCGAGTTCGGCTCAGGGGATTACGACTCCGAGGAGGGCGGGGTCACTGCCCGGCCGGTGTCGGTGCCGCTCGCGGTGAACGCCGACTCGCTCGCGACGTGGTTCCTTGCGGCGCTCGAGCGGGTCGTGCAGCGTCATCCGGTGGTCTTCGACCTGCATCGCGACGACCAGGACTTCACCGCCGGCCTGCTCGAATCGGGAACCGTCATGGGCGCGGTCACGTCGCAGGCGACGCCGGTGGCCGGGTGCCTCGTGCGCCCGCTCGGCGTCATGCGGTACGAGGCGGTGGCGACGCCGGGGTTCGCCGAGCGGTGGGGCGTTGCGGATGAGCGCCGGCGCGATGCGCTCGCCACGGCGCCCGTGGTCGACTTCGATCGCCGAGACGACCTGCAGCGCGAGTACCTCGTGGGCCGGGGTGTCGATGCCGATCGGCCGCCGCGACATTACGTGCCGGCGTCGAACGACTTCGCCACGGCGATCAAGCTCGGGCTCGGCTGGGGGCTGCTGCCGGCGTTCCAGTCGGCGGGTGAACTCGAGCGCGGCGACCTCGTTCGGCTCGGCGGGTCGCCCGTCGACGTGCCGCTGTACTGGCAGCAGTGGAACCTGCGCTCACCGCTGCTCGATGCGATCGCCGGCGCGGTCATCGCCGAGGCGCGCAGCGAACTGCGCGCCTGAACCTCGGCGCTACGCGGGATCCTCGATCTTGAAGCCGACCTTGAGGGTGACCTGGAAGTGGGCGACCGCCCCGTCTTCGATCTCGCCCCGCACCGAGACGACCTCGAACCAGTCCATGTTGCGGATCGTCGCCGACGCTCGGGCGATGCCGTTGCGGATCGCGGTGTCGATGCCATCGGGCGACGTGCCGACGATCTCGGTGACGCGATAGGTGTGGTTGCTCATCGTGATCTCCTCCGCGCGGGGGACGCCGTTGTGCCCGCTGATGCCGACCCTACCCCGTGGGGCGGCTCAGCCGAAGAGCCGCTGCAGTCGCTGTACGCCCTCGAGCAGCGGGGCGTCACCCAGCGCGTAGCTGAACCGCAGGTATCCGCTCGGCCCGAACGCCTCGCCCGGCACCGCTGCGACGTCGGCCTGCTCGAGCATGAGGTCGGCGAGCTCGAGCGACGTGGCCGGCGTGACCCCGCCCCACTCGCGGCCGAGCAGCCCCGACACGTCGGGGTACACGTAGAACGCTCCCTGCGGTACGGGCACCGTGACGCCCTCGATCTTCGAGAGCTCGGCGACGATGGTGCGGCGGCGGCGGTCGAACGCCTGCCGCATCTCCTCGACCGCGTCCTGCGGGCCGTTGAGCGCGGCGATCGCGGCGCGCTGCGAGATGTTCGAGACGTTCGACGAGAGGTGCGACTGCAGGTTCGCGGCGCCCTTGATCACGTCGGCGGGGCCGACCATCCAGCCGAGGCGCCAGCCGGTCATGGCGTAGGTCTTGGCGACGCCGTTGACGAGGATCGTCTGGTTCGCGAGCCCGGGCACGGCCTCGACAATCGAGACCGCGCGCGGCGCCGGGCCGCCGACCTCGTCGGAGTAGGTGAGGTTCTGGTAGATCTCGTCGCTGACGACCCAGATGCCGTGCTCGAGCGCCCACTCGCCGATGGCCTTCGTCTGCTCGGCCGAGTACACGGCACCGGTCGGGTTCGACGGCGACACGAACAGCAGCACCTTGGTGCGCTCGGTGCGTGCGGCCTCGAGCTGCTCGACCGTGACGAGATAGCCCTGGTCGGCGCCCGCGAACACGTCGACCTGCACGCCGCCGGCGAGCTTGATGGACTCGGGGTACGTCGTCCAGTACGGGGTCGGCACGAGCACCTCGTCGCCGTCGTCGAGCAGCACCTGGAAGGCCTGGTACACCGCCTGCTTGCCGCCGTTCGTCACCACGACCTGGCCGGGCGACACCTCGAGGCCCGAATCGCGCAGCGTCTTCGCCGCGACCGCCTCGCGCAGGTCGGGCAGGCCGGCGGCGGGCGTGTAGCGGTAGTTCTTGGGGTCGTGCGTCGCCGCGAGCGCCGCCTCGACGATGTACTCGGGCGTCGAGAAGTCGGGCTCGCCCGCCGCGTACGAGATGACCGGCCGGCCCTCGGCCTGCAGGGCCTTCGCCTTCGCATCGACCTTGAGGGTCGCGGACTCGGCGATGGCGGCGATTCGGGCGGAGAGGCGCGGGTGCTCGGTCACCCTCACAGCCTAGAACGAGCGGATGCCTCGTGGGGTTATCTCTGTGGTCTCTCGAGATGCTGGAGAAGCGTCGGGTGGGCGGATGTCTCGCATCCGCCCACCCGTCGGCGGTGCAGGTTCGATCAGCCCGCGGTCACCGCGACATCGGGCTGGTCGCTGAAGAAGCCGTCCATGCCGGCCGCGAGGAACACGCCGATCTCGCCGACGAGGTCGCCGGGGGCGCTCGGGTCGGCGCTCGAACGGAACTCGACCGGCAGGAACTGGTTCTCGAGGCGGAACGTCCAGCCGTGCACGGTCAGCCCGGCTGCGTGCGCGTCGGCGATGACCGACGTCGGCTGGCCGAGGTTGCCTGCCGCGGTCCGCGGGATCATGACCGACTTCTCGAGGCCGACGCCGTCGGCGTACCCGGCGATCTCGGCGAGCCCTGCCGGGGTCACGAGGTCGGCGTAGGTGCGCGGGTCGCCTGCCGCGACGAAGTCGTAGGGCCGGCCCGACGGGCTGATGAGCTGCGCGATCTTCACATTCGTCAGCTCGTCGAGGTCGCGCAGGTTGGCGACCTCGAAGCTCTGCAGGATGACGGGTGCGTCGGTGCGATCGACGTCGTTCGCCTGCAGCGCCGCCGCGAGCGGCTCTTCGAGCGAGAGCCCGATCGAGTCGAAGTACGTCGGATGCTTCGTCTCGGGGTAGACGCCGACCTGGCGGCCGTCGCAGCTCACCGAGTGACGGGCGAGATCGATGACCTCGTCGAGGGTGGGCACCTGGTAGAGGCCATCGAAGGCGGTGTTCGCGGGCCGGGTGAGCGGGAGGCGCTCCTTGGCCCGCAGGGTCCTCAGCTCGGCGAACGTGAAGTCCTCGGTGAACCATCCAGTGACGCGCACCCCGTCGATGACCTTCGTCGCACGGCGGTCCGCGAACTCGGCTCGTGACGAGACATCCGTCGTGCCGCTGATCTCGTTCTCGTGACGGGCGACGAGCACGCCGTCCTTGGTCGCGACCACGTCGGGCTCGATGTAGTCGGCGCACTGCACGATCGCGGTCTCGTACGCGGCGAGCGTGTGCTCGGGGCGGTGGCCGCTGGCGCCGCGGTGGGCGACGAGGGTGACGTCGGACGGCTCGATGCGGGTCTTGCGCAGGTCGATGATGTCGAACTCGGTGTCGTCGGGCGAGCCCGGGATGCGCGCGTCGTTGCCGGGGTAGTTGTTGTCGTTGCCGATCAGCAGGCGGCCGTCCTTCAGTTGCACGACGATCTCGAACGACTGCACGGGCAGCGAGAAGACCTCGCCGGTGCCGTAGCCGTCGCCCGTGCCGATGGCGTCGGGATTGGCGATGTGCAGTGCGTCGAGCACGAGCGTCTTCTCGACGAACCCGCGGGCGTCGGTGCGCTTCAGGTCGATCTCGTAGACGCGCTTGGTCACCGACTGGTCACCCTCGAAGTCGTCGCGTTCGACGAGCAGCAGCACGTCGTTCTTCACGGTGAAGGCGTCGCCGATGACGTTCGCCTCCTGGTCGGTCTCGTAGTCCCAGGTGCGGCCGGTGTAGGCGCCGGCCTTCGTGTCGAACTCGTGGATCTCGCGGCGGCGCAGGTCGGTCTCGTCGGCGTACGAGCCCTCGATGACCGGGTAGAGGTAGCGGCCGTTCGTCGATGCGGCGAGCGCCTCGAACCCGCGGCTCGCGCGAACGCGAGGCGTCTCGCCCGATGCCAGGTACGGGTTCTGCGGGGACTTCGCGCCCGTGAGCGAGTACGGCTTCTCGAGCAGGGTGCCCTCGGCGTCGAAGTGCAGCAGGAACGGCCCGAACTCCTCGCCGACCCAGAACGTGCCGTCCTTCGCGCGCACGACCGACTCGATGTCGAAGTCGGCGCCGGTGAGCAGGCGATCGGATGTCCCGTCATTGACGATCTCGAAGTCGAGCACGTCATTGCGGTCGTTGTACGAGATGAAGCGCTCGATCGCGATCGAGCCGTCGCCGCCCTCGGCGGTCTGCCAGGCCGGCCGCACGAGGTAGTTGCGCAGCAGGAAGTCGGCCGAGTTGCCCTTCGAGCCGAACCCGTTGTCGGGCTGCGCCCAGAACGTGCCGTCGCCGTTGTCGATGGCGGCCGAGAAGCCGGGGATGACCTGCCCCTCCCACGGGCCCTGACGGCCATTGGCCGCCGAGGCGAGCGCGCCCGAGGCGGGACCCTCCTCGAGGTGGTCGGCCGAGAGCGTCGCGCGGGCGACGAGCGTCGGCACATGGGTCTTGACGGTCGGACCGGAGCCCCGGCCCTGGTCGTTGTCGGCCGCGACTGCGGCCGACGGGACGAGTGCGATGGCGGTGGCGACAGCCGTGGCGATCGCGAGGGTGCGCGGTATCGCGCGGCGTAGGGATGTTCGGCTCATGCCTCGCAGCCAATCGAGCGCGGGCGGCACGCGCGTGACCGGAGAGCGAAGGTTCGGAGGCGGCCGGGTGAACGGGGGTCGCGAGCACCCGCAGCACCAACACGAGTGGAGAATCACTCAGCATCGAATGATGAGATATTGAAGATCATCATAATCTGAGCCATGTCGGCTACGTCCCGCTACTGCTCCGCTCAGAGGCGGCCGCGTCCTCCCAGATCGAACATCTCACCGCCAGCGCCCGTGCCATCCTCACCGCCGAGATCGGCGACACCAGCAAACGGAACGCCACCGAGATCGTGGGGAACACCCGGGCGATGCAGTCCGCGCTCACACTCGCCGACGAGCTCACCCCCGACTCCGTCCGCGAGATGCACCGGGTGCTCATGGACGGCACGAACCACACACCAGGGGACTGGCGCACCCAGCCAGTGTGGATCGGCAGGAGCGCCCGCAGCCCTGTCGGTGCCACCTTCGTCGCGCCGCAACACGAGCGAGTGCCCGGCCTGATGGACGACGTCATGGCGTTCGCTCGTCGAGATGACCTCCCCGTGCTCGCGCAGGTGGCCATCGTCCACGCCCAGTTCGAGACCATCCACCCCTTCACCGACGGCAATGGGCGCACCGGACGCGCACTCGTGCAGTCGATGCTCCGCGGCAAGGACATCACCCGCTCTGTGACCGTTCCCGTCCGCCGGGCTCCTCACCGACGTGAACGCCTACCACGAAGCGCTCACGGCCTTTCGTGGCGGCGACGTCGAACCCATCATCGAACAGATGTCCGTCGCCTCGGATGACGCCATCCGCAATGCGAAGATCCTCATCGGGCAGCTCCGCGAGATCACCGCCGGTTGGCGCGAGAAAGCCAAGTCGCGCGCCGGTTCCCAGCTCGAGCAGGTGCTCGCGTACGCGGCACGGCAGCCGGTGTTCACCGCGGCCACCGCGGCCGACGCGCTCGGCATCGCCGCACCGAACGTCTATCCGCACCTCCGGAGACTCGCGGAACTCGGCATCTTCAACCAGAAGGCCGAGTACCGGCTCGGGCAGGTCTGGCGAGCCGACGAGGTGCTCGCAGCACTCGACCAGTTCGTCGAGCGCGCCGGCCGCCGCGGCAACGCGACGTGAGTACCGCTCAGAGGTTGCGGCCGATGTCCCAGAGCCGGTCGGGGCGCCCGTCGAGCGCCTCCGACACCGCGAGCGCCTGGTCGTCCGAGAGCGACGCCACGTAGTCGATGACGCCGCGACCGACCCCGAGCCGACGAACGTCGGTCGCGTCGGGGACGGGCACGCCCTCGGGCCGCGACTCGCGAAGCCCTGCGTAGCCGTCGGTCGCGATCTCGACGAGCTCTTTGAGGCGCTGCGGCACCCGGTCGCGGTCGTGCTCGTCGGTGGCCCAGGCGCTCAGTCCCTTGACGGCTCGGGCCAGCACGCGGCTGAGGCCGCGCTGGTACATGACGATGTCGGCCCGGTCGAGGATGAAGTGGCGGTGCACGAACTTCAGGATCTCGACCTCGTGCCAGGCGCGCACGTCGAGGGTCACGAGCCCGGTGCGCACCACGTCGGGCGGCGCCGGCACGACCGACGACTGCAGGTGACTGATCCACCGGTTCGTGAACGACGACAGCGCCCGCTCCGACGCGATCGAACCGTCGAACGGCGACGCGAGCAGGCCGTCGACGAGGTCGTCGGCGACCCCGTGCACGGCGTCGGCGAACGCGTCGTCGTCGGCGATCCACGGGTCACCGCGGCGCAGCTTGCGGCGCAGCCCCTCGAGCGCGCTTCCGGGCGGCGCCGTCCGCACCGCGAGCGCCTCGTCGTCGAGGTCGCGAAGGCCGCCGCCGTCGTCCATCCACCCCCGGAACTCGCGTGCGACCGCGCCCTGGCTGAGCACCCCGGCCCGGTAGAAGTCGTCGACGTCGTGGATCGAGTACGCGATGTCGTCGGCGATGTCCATGATCGAGCACTCGAGGGACTGCTGCAGCGGCGGATGTCCCGACCGAGCCTGCTCGAGGTCGTGGGCGTCGATGCCGTACGCCGAGTACTTCAGCGCCTCGACGCCCTCGGCCGTGCGGCGCATGCCGCGCGGCACCGGGCCGTCGCCGAGCGCGTCGCCGTCGACGTACCGCGTCCACGGGTACTTCGCGACCGCCGTGCGCACGGCCGCCGTGAGGTTGAGGCCGCGCGGCGCGGCCTCGCTCACGTCGAGCGCCGTCAGGATGCGGTAGCTCTGCGCGTTGCCCTCGAACCCGTCACCGAGGCCGAGCGTCTCACGGGCGAGGCGGTCGAGCACGCGCTCGCCGAGGTGACCGAACGGCGGGTGCCCGAGGTCGTGGGCGCTCGCCGCGGCCTGCACCACGACCGCATCGCAGCCGTGGGCCAGTGCGAACGCGCGGGTCGGTGACGCGGCATCCGTCAGTTTCACGGCGATCGCGCGCGAGACCGCGGTCACCTTGATCGAGTGCGTCAACCGATTGTGGATCAACGGACCCGCGCCCGGCTGCGCGATCACCTGCGTGACGGCCGACAACCGCGAGAAGTACGGCGAGAACCTGATGCGCTCGAGGTCGAGCCGGAACTGCGAGTGCTCGCCCGTGACCTCGGCGCTGCTGCGCGGCTCGGGAACCCGGCGTGACGCACGCTCGATCGACATACGCCCAATCTAGGCGCATGCCGCCGAGTCGACCGGGGCCCCGACGTCAGTCGCCCTCGCGAGCCGCCTTCATCTCCTTGCCGTGCACCGTGAGCGCGTAGATCACGAAGATGTCGAGGATGATCACGATGAGCGACCACCACGGCTGCGCCGGCAACAGCGCGAGCTGGCTGATGGCGCTCACCGCCGCGAGGATGATCGCGATGACGCGCGCCCAGGTCGCCCCCGTGAAGAGCGCGATCGCGACGAGGATGAGCAGGACGCCGATGATCAGGTGCCACCATCCCCATCCCTGCACGTCGAGCAGGAACAGGTTCCCGTTGACGACGAAGTAGGCGCTGTCGGGTTGGAGCAGGGCGATGAACCCCCTGATGGCATCGAAGATACCGGCGATCAGCAGGACGATGCCGGCGAACCAGCCCCATCCGACCCAACCGGTCACCTGGGTGTCACTCATGTGGAACAACTCCCTTGCATTCGTCAGGGTGCGAGACGCGGTTCGGCCGCGCACGGTGGTGCTGATCGTGACGGTAGGCACGCGGCCGGGGCCTGTCATCATGCAGTTCGCGTGATTGCCGGACGGATGCCGCTGCCCGAGCCGGGGCATCCGCCCGCTTGGCGGCTCAGTTTTACTCTGCCTACGCGGTCGCATACACTTGGTGAGGTTGTTGAGTCGGCCAAGCTTCACTGCGCCTGTTTTCACGGGCTCTGGGGGGTCGGGTCGTACGAATCTCAACTCGTGGAAGGTTCGGGAGAGTTCCGGGCGTCCATAGGGCGGTGGCTCAATTGGTAGAGCAGCGGTCTCCAAAACCGCAGGTTGCAGGTTCGAGTCCTGTCCGCCCTGCGAGCCGGCGATGAATGCCGGCCCACGAAAGGTGTACGAAGTGGCACGAAAAGTAATCGACGAGCCGAGTGAAGACGTCGTCGCCAACGCGAAGCGCGATCGCGCGGCGCAGCGGAATCCCTTTTCGCGCATTGCATTGTTCATCCGGCAGGTCATCGCTGAACTGAAGAAGGTCGTCACTCCGACCCGCAGAGAGCTCTTCAGCTTCACCGTCGTCGTGCTCGTGTTCGTCATCATCATGATGGCGATCGTCTACGGGCTCGACCAACTGTTCGGGTGGCTGGTGCTGTACGTCTTCGGAACGGGCTAGGCCTGATCGGGCCTACGGCTCGAGGTATCCGGTTCGCCGCAGGCGCACGCAAGAAAAAGGATTGAGACAAGTGTCAAAGATTGAGCGCGACGACGTCGACTGGGCCACTGCCGCCGAGCAGTCGGCCGAAGACGACGAGGCCCAGACGGGCAACTCGCTCGAGCACGACGAGAACTCAGTCGAGCCCGCCGAGCAGCGTGCGGTGCACGTCGTCGACGACGAGGGCAACGAGGTCGACCTCGATGCCGTGCTCGACGCCATGGCCGAGTCGAACGACCCCGAGGCCGACGCCGTCATCGACGACGCCCTCGACATCGACTCGCCCGAAGAGGCCGAGGCCGCCTTCGAGGCCGTCACCGAAGAAGAAGAAGAGACCACCGACCCCTACGCCGAGTTCCGCGCCGAGCTGCGGTTCCTCCCGGGCAAGTGGTACGTCATCCACTCCTACGCCGGGTTCGAGCGTCGCGTGAAGGCGAACATCGAACAGCGCCGCGAGTCGATGGCCATGGCCGACTACATCTACCAGGTCGAAGTGCCGATGGAAGACGTCGTCGAGATCAAGAACGGCCAGCGCAAGATGGTCACTCGCGTACGCATCCCCGGCTACGTGCTCGTGCGCATGGAGCTCAACGAAGAGAGCTGGTCGGTCATCCGCCACACCCCCGGCGTCACCGGCTTCGTGGGCAACGCGCACAACCCGACCCCGCTTCGCTTCGAAGAGTCCTTCGGCATGCTGAAGAGCCTCGTCGAGATCAAGGACGTCGCCCCCGCCAAGGGCGCGAAGGCCGGCGCAGCCTCCGGTGCCGCCCGCCAGCTTCCCGCCGAGGTCGACTTCGAGGTCGGCGAGACCATCACCATCAAGGACGGCTCGTTCGCGGGCCTTCCCGGCACGATCAGCGAGATCAAGCCCGAGAGCGGCAAGCTCACCGTGCTCGTCTCGCTCTTCGAACGCGAGACCCCGGTCGAACTCAGCTTCGACCAGGTCACGAAGCTGTAGAACCTCTGTCGCCGGTCGAGTAGGCGCGCCAGCGCCGTATCGAGACCCTCGCAGGGGGTCTCGATACGCTTCGCTACCCGACCGGCGACTTTCCGTTATCATTGACAGGTTGTGCGCGCGCGCACAAACCCCCAAACCACCGCATCCCGGATCCGCCGGGCCTGCGGGAGAGTGCCCCGCCCTTCGACAAGCTCAGGGGCGGGCGTTCGAACAGAAAGAGAGAAATCATGGCACCGAAGAAGAAGGTCACTGGTCTGATCAAGCTTCAGATCAAGGCCGGCGCCGCCAACCCGGCCCCGCCCATCGGCCCGGCCCTGGGTCAGCACGGCGTGAACATCATGGAGTTCTGCAAGGCCTACAACGCGGCGACCGAAGCCCAGCGCGGCAACGTCATCCCCGTCGAGATCACGGTCTACGAAGACCGCTCGTTCACCTTCATCCTGAAGACCCCGCCCGCCGCCGAGCTCATCAAGAAGGCCGCCGGCGTCGCCAAGGGCTCGGGCGTCCCGCACACCACCAAGGTCGGCAAGCTGACCCAGGCGCAGGTGCGCGAGATCGCCGAGGCGAAGATGGTCGACCTCAACGCGAACGACCTCGACGCCGCGTCGAAGATCATCGCGGGCACCGCCCGCTCGATGGGCATCACGGTCGAATAGGCCCACCAGTGGGTTGAGCAGGGCGCGCAGCGACCGTCTCGAAACCCACGGACCGACGGATGTCGCGGCATCCGCTCACCAGAACTCACACTCGTGGCAGCGCCCGCCAGGCGCAGATGACCACACTCTCTCAAGGAGAACCAACATGGCACAGAAGTCCAAGGCCTACCGGGCCGCGGTCGAGAAGATCGAGGCCGGCAAGTACTACACCCCGAACGAGGCCGTCGCCCTCGCCAAGCAGACCGGCTCGGCGAAGTTCGACTCCACCGTCGAGGTCGCGCTGAAGCTCGGCGTCGACCCCCGCAAGGCCGACCAGATGGTGCGCGGCACCGTCATCCTTCCGCACGGCACCGGCAAGACCGCCCGCGTCATCGTGTTCGCGACCGGCCCCGCGGCCGAGGCGGCGATCGCAGCCGGCGCCGACGAGGTCGGCGGCGCCGAGCTCATCGAGAAGGTCGCCGGTGGCTACACCGCGTTCGACTCCGCCGTCTCGACCCCCGAGCTCATGGGCCAGGTCGGTCGTCTCGGCAAGGTGCTCGGCCCCCGCGGCCTCATGCCCAACCCGAAGACCGGCACCGTGACCCCGAACGTGGGCCAGGCCGTCTCCGACATCAAGGGCGGCAAGATCGAGTTCCGCGTCGACAAGCACGCCAACGTGCACTTCGTCGTCGGCAAGGCGTCGTTCTCGGTCGAGCAGCTCGAGGAGAACGCCAAGGCCGCGCTCGAAGAGGTCGTGCGTCTCAAGCCGTCGAGCTCCAAGGGCCGTTACATCCAGAAGGGTGCCGTGTCGACCACGTTCGGCCCCGGCATCCCGCTGGACGTCAACGCCATCTAGCGTTTCACCGGTCGAGTGGGCGCGCCAGCGCCGTATCGAGACCAGCACGAAGGGCTCGCCGGTTCGCCGGTGGGCCCTTCGTCGTGCTCGGGCCTCAGGCCGTTGCCTGAAGCCGGGCGACGAAGTCGCGGACGAGCGCGTCGAACTCCGGCCCCGCGCAGTCGTGGCCCAGGCCGCGCAATTCGACGAAGCGGGCATCGGGGATCGCTCGCGCGATCGCGAGCGCGGCGCGCCACGGGCTTCGCTGATCCGCCTCGCCGCGCACCACGAGCGTCGGCACTTCGATGTGCGGCAGCGCGGGTCGGAGATCGAGGAGGACGAGCGAGGAGAGCAGCGCCCTCGTGGTCGCCGGTCGCCACGCGAGCAGCGCCGCTCGGGCGCTCGCGACGCGATCGGCCGGAGCATCGGGTGGGTACACCGACTCGAGGAACGCATCGGCCCAGTCCTCGGGCGGCAGGTCGATGGTCGCCTCGACCGCGGCCACGCGGCGATCGAGCTCGGCAGCCGAGAGCGACCCGACCCAGCCGGCGTACGCACCCGCGAGGACGAGCGCACGAGGAACACCGGGGTGATCGCGGGCGAGCAGCAATGTCAGCACCGACCCGAGCGAGAGGCCGCATACGACCGGGCGATCGAGCCCGAGTTCGGTGATGAACCCGGCGAGCGCAGCCGACCAATCCCGATCCGACCAGTCGGCCGGCACGTCGCTCGACCCGCCGCAGCCCGGCGCGTCCCAGGCGACGACCTCGTGGTCGGTCGAGAGCGTCGCGAGGTCGCTCGCCCAATCGCCCGAGTCGCCGAACGCGCCGTGCAGCAGCACGATCGGGGTGCCGGCCCCGCTGTGCCGGTACGCGATGTCGATGCCGTCGACGCGCACCGTCTCCATGGCGTGATCGTACTCCCGCATGGCCCGCCATGCGCGGGCCCGTACATGCTCGAGGCCGTTGGGAACAGCAGGTGCGAGGCCTTGCGGAGCCCGACGATTCGGCGGTACGGTTCCCGCACGACCGACGGGCGCCGGCGTCGGCCCGAGCGTGTCGCAGCCGGCGGGGGAGCGACATGACCTCGTCCAGCGCACTCGATGCGGGCCGCGCGGCCGCGGCCGATCGGCGCTGGGCCGACGCGTATGAGCGGCTGGCGGGCGTCGACGCGACCGGCGGGCTCGGAGCATCCGATCTCGAGCTGCTCGGAACGGTCGCGCTCCTCCGGGGCGAGCCGCCCGCGTCGGTCGACGCGCTCTCGCGGGCGTACGAGGCGCATCTCGCCGATGACGACGCCGTGGGTGCGGTGCGCACGGCCGGCTGGCTCGCGCTCAACCTGATCGAACTCGGGGACTTCACGCGCTCGGTTGCGTGGGGCGCGCGCGCGATGCGGCTCGCGAGCGCGATGGCGGAGCCGGGCTCGCTCGCCGGGTTCGCGCGATTGGCGCCGGCGGTTGCGCAGCTCGGCAGCGGGAATCCGGTCGAGGCGAGGCAGGCGTTCGAGGAGGTGATCGCGATCGCCGAGCGCCACGGCGACGGCGAACTCGCATCGTTCGCCTCGCTCGGACTCGGCAAGTCGCTGATCGAACTCGGGGCGATCGCCGACGGATTCGGATGCTTCGACCGTGCGATGACCGCGATCGCGGCCGGCGAGATCGCACCGGTGCCGACCGGCGTCATGTCCTGCGCCATGATCTCGGACGCGGTCATGGCGTTCGACGTGGCACGGGCCACCGAATGGTTGAGCGTGCTCGATCGATGGTGCCGTGAGCAGCCCGAGTTGATCACGTTCAGCGGCCAGCGCCATGCGCTCGAAGCCGGGCTGCTGCTGCTGCGCGGCGCCTGGGCCGAGGCGGCCACCGCGGCGGAGCACGCGCTGTCACGCTTCCGCGCGGGCGACTATCGGGCCGTCTACGGTGCGCCCTACCAGTTGGCCGAGCTCGCGCGGCTGCGCGGCGCCTTCCACACCGCCGAGGAGTCGTATCGGCGTGCCGGCGAATCGGGGTGGGAGCCCCAACCGGGTCTCGCCCTGCTGCATCTCACCCTCGGGCGTACGAGCGTCGCGCAGGACGAGATCCGGCGCACCGTCGCGGGTGCCGACCCGTTCACCCGGCGATTCCTGTTGCCTGCCGTCATCGAGATCGAGGTCGCGTCGGGTGATGCCGAAGCGGCTCGCCGCGCCGTCGACGAGCTCCACGAGGCGAGCCGCTCGACGCCCACCGCGCTGCTCGCCGCAACCGTCGCCGCCGCCGAGGCGCGGGTGCTGCTCGCTGAGGGCGATCCGTCGGGGTCGCTCGTCGCCGCGCGCGCCGCCGTCGATGCCTGGGAAGGGCTCGGCGCCCGGTACGAACGCGCGAGAAGCAGGGTCTCGGCAGCACGCGCCCTGCTCGAGCTCGGCGATCGCGACGCCGCACTCGTGCAGCTCAGGGGCGCACGCGAGGTGTTCGTCGCGCTCGGCGCGAACCCCGCGCTCGCCGAGCTCGACGACCTGGTCGGAGATCGTCGCGCCGGGGTGCTCACGCCGCGCGAGGTCGAGGTGCTGCGCCTCGTGTCGACGGGGCTCACCAATCGCGCGATCGGCGAGCGGCTCTCACTCAGCGAGAAGACCGTCGCGCGTCACGTCAGCAACATCTTCGGCAAGCTCAGCCTCTCGACTCGGGCGGCGGCCACCGCGTACGCGTACGAGAACGGGCTCGTGTGAGCTGGTTCACGACCTGATCTGGAACCCCTGTTCGCCCGTCGGCGTGAGATCGGTGGTCGTGAGCATCGTGACACTGGCGCCGGGCGGCCCCTCGTCGAACCACGCCAGCATCGAATTCACGGCCGAGGCCTCGCCTTCGAGTTCGGCCTCGACCGCGCCATCGGATCGGTTGCGCACCCAGCCGGCGACGCCGAGCCGCTGCGCCTCGACACGGGTGCCGAACCTGAACCCCACACCGTGCACTGCACCCTGCACGGTCACGCGCACTCGGACGACCATGTGGCGAGAATAGCCCCGCGAGTAGGATGCCCGCCATGGGCACCGTCACCGACTACCTGGCCGCGCGCGAGGGCGAGAACCGCACGGCACTCGAGCACGTCATCGCCGTGGCCCGCGAGCTCGCGCCCGACGTCACCGAGGGCGAGAGCTACGGCATGCCGGCGCTGCTCTATCGCGGCAAGGGGTTCGTTGCCGTGCTGGAGGCGAAGGCGCACCTCGGCCTCTACCCGTTCAGCGGGCAGGTGCTGCCCGGCCTCGCCGCCGAACTCGGCGAGTTCACCTGGTCGCCGGGTGCACTCCAATTCACCGCCGCACACCCGGTTCCCGATGACCTGCTGCGACGCATCCTCGCCGAGCGGAAGGCGCAGATCGACGCCCGACTCGACGGGAAGCCACGCTGACCGCTGAGCGTCGGCCTACATAGATCTACCCATACGGCCGGCAGATCAAGATGCGTGGTTCGGCCGACGCGGCGAGCGGATGTCGCGCCTAGCGTTCTGGTCATGGACATCCCGATCCTCGCCGGCACGATCTCGACCGTGGTCTTCGCGGTCAGCAATCTGCCGATGCTGCGCAAGGCGCTGCGCACCCGGGATGTCACGTCGTACAGTCTGTCGAGCATGCTGATGATCAACGCGGCGAACGTGGCCTACTCGTGGTACGTGTTCAGCCTGCCGTTCGGGCCGATCTGGGCGCTGCACACGTTCTACCTCGTGTCGTGCGGCATCATGCTCGTGCTGTGCGTGCGTGCGCGTCGTGCCGCGACGGGCAGCGGTTCGAGGTCACGCGGGGGCGGGCGAGGCGTCGAGCCCGGCGCAGATGAGCTCAGCGAGCGCGCGCAGGTCGATTCCGGCGTCCTCGCCTGACTCCCCGTGGTCGGCGTGCGGCCGGATCGACAGAATCGCCACCCAGGCAGCAGCAGCGGCGTGCAGGGCGCGCGTCGTGATCGGGGCGAGCACGCTGCCGCGCAGCACCCGCTCGACGATGCCCTGCACCTGATGCCGGTACTCGCGCAGTTTCGCCCGCACGTCGGGATGGGTACGCTGCTCGCGCCAGACGATGACGCCGAGCACCGCCGACTCGGCCTGGATGTCGGAGAGGGCCTTCGACAGGTTCAGCAGGGCGCCGACCGGATCACCGGGTTCGACCAGTGCGCCGGGGTCGATGGGTCCGAGGTCGAGCCGCTCTGACACCAGCGCCCGCAGCAGGTCGTGCTTCGTCGGGAAGTAGTAGAACAACAGCCCCTTCGGCACCCCCGCCGCTCCAGCGATGATCGACGTCGGCGTCGCATCGAAGCCGCGCTCGGCGAAGAGCCGCTCTGCGGCGTCGAGGATGCGCTCACGCGTACCGGGCGGTTCGGTCATGGTCTGCTCTCTCGAACGGTAAGGGGGACGGACGCGTGCGCGCCGTCCCCGGTTTCGAATAGGTGTTCAGTGCGTGATCGGCTCAGTGCGTGATCGCGTCGTGATGCGCCTTCATGCTCGGGCGGATGGCGAGGGCGGCGACGATGACGACGACGGCTCCACCGATCCACGACATCCAGGCGGGACCGAAGGTCATCGGGTCTGCGTATCCGCCGATCCACGGCGAGACGATCAGCAGCAGGCCGAGGGCACCCTGCACGTACTCCATGGCGACCATGCCCGGCATCGCGAGGTTCACGACACCTGAGACGATCAACAGAGCGCCGAGCGTGAGCATGAGCGCGAGCGATGACCCCATCGGGGGCATGAGCAGCGCGGACACGGCCACGAC
Source organism: Agromyces humatus (assembly GCF_021228295.1). Lineage (GTDB taxonomy): Bacteria > Actinomycetota > Actinomycetes > Actinomycetales > Microbacteriaceae > Agromyces > Agromyces humatus. The sequence continues at coordinate 337,960 of NZ_JAJQPD010000004.1, read as the reverse complement.
GATGCCGACGGCGATCGCCACCCAGTCCTCCCAGCGTGTCCATTTCTTCATCGAACCAACCTCCTCCGAGTCGGTCGCCCCCATCCGGGGGTCAATTCCACGGTAGAACTGATTGACCGCCCGGTCAAGATCCAAATCTGACTCGGCCCCTGCAGTGGTATCCATTGCGCGCGGAGCGCGGGGCATCCATTCTTGACGGAGCCCTACTCCACCCCCCACAGAAGGAACCCCGGTGCCCGACCTGCTCTTCAGTCCCGTCTTCGCCGTCATCGCCCTCGTCATCGTCGCGCTCATCATCGTGTGGGTCTGGGCGAAGGTGCTCTACCGCAACGTGTCGCCCGACGAGGCGATCGTCGTCACCGGCAAGCGCTCGCGTCGCAAGATGGTCGACGGTGTCGACACCGAGGAGTCGGGGCAGCGTGTCGTGCACGGTCAGGGCGTCTGGATCATGCCCTTCTTCCAGAAGGCGCACAAGATCTCGCTGCGCTCGCGTGCCATCGAGATCCGCGCCGAGGCGCAGACCAACAACGGCATCACCGTGCACGTCGACGCCGTGGCGATCGTGAAGGTCGGCGACAGCGCCGCGTCCATCCGCGCTGCCGCGCAGCGCTTCCTCGGTCAAGACAAGAACATCGACATCTTCGCGCAGGAGGTGCTCTCGGGTTCGCTGCGCGCGTCGATCGGCGCCACCGACGTGCTCACGATCATCAACCGCCGCGACGAGCTCTCGGCCGCGGTGCTCGGCGTCGCCCGAGAGTCGCTCGTCAACCAGGGCCTCGACGTCGACTCGTTCGAGATCAAGGGCATCTCCGACACCAACGGCTACATCGACGACCTCGGCCGTGCCGAGCAGGCGAAGGTGCGCAAGCAGGCCGAGATCGCCGAGGCCGTGGCACAGCGCGAGGCCCGCGAGGCGGTCATCTCCGCCGAGCAGGCCGTCGCCGAACGTGAGGCCGAGCTCGCCCAGCGTAAGGCGGCCCTGCAGCGCGAGACCGATAAGGCGACCGCCGAGGCCGCCGCAGCCCGCCCGCTGGCCGAGGCGCTGTCGCAGCAGGAGGTCGTCGCCCAGCAGGAGATCACCGCCCAGAAGCGGGCGGCCCTGCGCGCGGCCGAGCTCGACTCCGAAGTCAAGGCCGTCGCCGATGCCGAGGCCTACAAGGTCAAGGTCGAGGCGAATGCCGCGGCCGAAGCGGTGCGCATCGCGGCCGATGCCGACCGAGTCGCCCGCACCGCGTCGGCCGAGGCGTTGAAGGCCGAGGGTCTCGCCGAGGCCGACGCCATCCACGCGAAGGGCGCCGCCGAAGCATCGGCCACCAAGGCCGCAGCCGAGGCCGTCGCGCAGCAGTCCGAGGCGCTGCTGCAGATGCGCCTCATCGATGCACTGCCGCTCATCGCGCGCGAGCTCGCCGCGCCGATGTCGAACATCGACCAGCTCACCGTCGTGTCGACCGACGGCGCGTCGCAGCTCGCGAAGAACGCCGTGTCGGGCATCACCGAGGTCGACGCGATGCTGAGCTCGACGATGGGCGTCGGCATCCGCGAGCTCATCGGGTCGCTCGTGGGCGGCACGGCCGCCGGTGCCGCTGCCGGCTCGGCGATCGCCCGTCACGCCGAGCCCGTCGCCGGCGAGCTCATCGGACTCGACGACGGCACGCGCTTCGAGGGTGTCGCCGGCGACGCGCTCGACGAGTCGACCGACCGCGAGGCCCCGGCCGTCACGGAGTAACGCGGCCGAGGCCCCGGCCGTCACGGAGTAACGCGGCCGACGGCCCGGCCAACGCCGCGCCTCGGCAGGAAGAATCGCTCGCCACGCGCCGACGGGCCGCCCCGCGGACGGCATGTCGTTCGATTCTTCCTGCGCTGGTCCTCGGTGAGCCGCTGGGTCGTCGTCGACGCGAAAACAGGAACGGATGACCCGAGTCGGGTCATCCGTTCCTGTTTCGGTGTGCGCGAGCGTCAGCCGATGCGGATGAGCTTCTTGTTCACGAACTCGTCGGCACCCAGCCGGCCCATCTCGCGGCCGGTGCCCGAGCGCTTGACGCCGCCGAACGGCAGCTCGGCGCCGTCGGCGAGCACGACGTTGACGAACACCATGCCGGCCTCGATGCCGTCGGCCACGCGCTGCGCCTGCTGCTCGTCGGTCGTGTAGACGTACGAGCCGAGGCCGAACGGGATGTCGTTCGCCAGGCGAACGGCTTCGGCCTCGTCCTTCGCGCGGTAGACCTGCGCGACCGGTCCGAAGAACTCCTCCTTCGAGGCGGGGTTCTCGGGCGTGACGTCGGTGAGGACCGTCGTCTGGAAGAACGCGCCGTCGCGAGCGCCGCCATGCACGAGGGTCGCGCCGTGTTCGACCGCGCGCTTCACCTGCGCGTCGAGGCCCTCGGCGGCCTTCAGCGACGAGAGCGGGCCGAGCGCGGTGTCGGCCGAGGTCGGGTCGCCCGTCTCGATCTCGGCGAGCTTCGCCGTGAACTTCTCGAGGAACGGCTCGTAGTACTCGTCGGCGACGATGAAGCGCTTGGCCGCGTTGCACGACTGGCCGTTGTTGTCGAGGCGCGCATCGACCGCGTTCTGCACGGCGGTGTCGAGGTCGTCGGTCGAGAGCAGGATGAAGGGGTCGGAACCGCCCAGCTCGAGCACGACCTTCTTGAGGTGGCGCCCGGCGACCTCGGCGACGGCGGCACCGGCCCGCTCGGAGCCGGTGAGCGAGACGCCCTGCACGCGCGGGTCGGCGATGACGGTCGCGATCTGGTCGTGCGTGGCGTAGATGTTCACGTACGCGCCCTCGGGGAAGCCTGCGTCGAGGAAGATCTGCTGGATCGCCGCGGCCGACTCGGGGCACTGCTCGGCGTGCTTCAGCACGATGGTGTTGCCGATGATGAGGTTCGGGCCGGCGAACCGGGCGACCTGGTAGTACGGGAAGTTCCACGGCATGACGCCGAGCAGCACGCCGAGCGACGAACGGCGCACGACCGCAGATCCCTCGCCCGCGAGCAGCGTGATGGGCTCGTCCTTCAGGAAGTCGGCCGCGTGGTCGGCGTAGTAGCCGAAGATGTCGGCGGCGAAGTCGACCTCGCCGAGCGCCTGCTCGATGGGCTTGCCCATCTCGCGCACGATGATCTCGGCGAGCTCTTGACGGCGCTCGGTGTGCAGTTCACTGACGCGGCGAATGAGCGCGGCGCGCTCTTCGACGCTCGACGACTTCGACCACGTGCGGTGCGCCTCGTCGGCCGAGGCGATCGCCGCGGTCAGTTCGGTGTCGGTGATCGTGGGGAAGGTCTTGATCGTCTCTCCGGTAGCCGGATTGACAACGGCGTAGCTCATGGGACTCCTCTGTCGTTGGGCCTCCGCCAAGCCTATGCCGAGAGCGAGGCAGCTGGAATTCGACGCGGTGGCGGATTGCCCGGATCGGATGGACAACGCGTACAGGCGCCCGGGCCGGCCGCTCGGTATCGTGGCGTGTGGTCGAGCCGGCGAAGGCGGAGGTGGCGCAATGGCAGACGGCGTGCTCCGCGGCATCCGCGTCGCCGACTTCTCACGCGTGCTCGCCGGGCCGTATGCGACCATGATGCTCGCCGACTTCGGCGCCGACGTCGTGAAGATCGAGCCGCCTTCCGGCGACGACACGCGGCATTGGGCGCCGCCCGTCGACGCGACCGGCCAGGCCACCTACTTCGGCAGCGTGAACCGCAACAAGCGCTCGGTCGCGATCGATCTGACGGATGTCGCGGCGCGCGCCGAAGCGCACCGGATCGCGGCCTCGGCCGACGTCGTGATCGAGAACTTCAGGCCCGGCGTCATGGCGCGGTTCGGGCTCTCGTTCGAGGAGGTGCGCGAGGCGAACCCCGGCGTGGTGTACTGCTCGATCACCGGGTTCGGCACCGGCGAGGGCGCCGCGCTCGCCGGGTACGACCTGCTCGTGCAGGCCGTCGGCGGGCTCATGTCGATCACGGGTGCGCCCGACGGTGATCCGGCCAAGGCGGGGGTCGCCCTCGTCGACGTGCTCACGGGCCAGAACGCGTTCGCCGGGATCCTGCTCGCGCTGCGCGAGCGCGACCGCACCGGTGTCGGCCAACTCATCCAGGTGAACCTGCTGCAGAGCCTGCTGTCGGCGCTCACGAACCAGGCAGCGTCGACGCTCGCCACCGGCACCGCTCCGCCGCGGCTCGGCAACGCGCACCCGAGCATCGCGCCGTACGCCGTGTTCCACGCCGCCGACCGCGAGCTCGTGATCGCGGTCGGCAACGACAAGCAGTTCCGCGCGCTGGCGGGGGTGCTCGAGGCTCCGGATCTCGAGACGCGTCCTCCTTCGTCGGGCGCTCCTCGATCGGCGGGGGCGGGTCCTTCTTCGTCGGGTGCTCCTCGATCGGCGGGGTTCGACGACCCGCGGTTCGCGACGAACGCCGATCGCGTCGCGCATCGCCCCGAGCTCACCGAGCTCATCGAGCAACGGCTGGCCGGGGCATCCGCCGATCACTGGATCGCCGCGCTCGCGACGGCGGGCGTTCCCGCCGGGCTCGTGAACGACGTCGGCGAGGCGATCGCGTTCGCCGAGGGGCTCGGGCTCGATCCGGTCGCCGAGATCGCGAGGGGCGTGCCCGCCGGCGACACGCACACCAGCCGCACCGTCGCGAACCCGATCGGACTCACGGCGAACCCCGCCGTCTACCGAACCGCTCCGCCCGCGCTCGACGAGCACGCAGGCGCGGTCTGGCTCGAGACATCCGCACCCCGGAAGGAACCACGATGACCACTGCACCGCGCATCGACGCCGTGTTCGACCTCGACGCCCTGCTCAGCGAAGACGAGCGCGAGTGGCAGCAGCGCGCGCGCCGATTCGCGCAGGAGCGCATCATGCCCGTGATCGAGGACGACTTCGAGCGCATGCACTTCCGCCGCGAGTTCGTGAAGGAGCTCGGCGAGCTCGGCTTCCTCGGCATGCACCTGAAGGGGTACGGATGCGCCGGGGCCGGCGCCGTCGCGTATGGACTCGTGTGCCTCGAACTCGAGGCGGCCGACTCGGGGTGGCGCACCTTCGTGTCGGTGCAGGGGTCGCTCGCGATGAGCGCGATCCACAAGTACGGCTCCGAGGAGCAGAAGCAGCGGTGGCTGCCCGGAATGGCCGCCGGCGACCTCATCGGCTGCTTCGCGCTCACCGAGCCGCAGGGCGGCTCCGACCCGGCCGGAATGACCACGACGGCACGTCGTGACGGCGACGGCTGGGTCATCGACGGGGCGAAGCGCTGGATCGGGCTGGCATCGTTCGCCGACGTCGCCGTCGTCTGGGCGAAGGTCGAAGACCCGTCGTTCGGTGGGGGCTCGGGCGGGCATGCGGTGCGCGGGTTCCTCGTGCCGACCTCGACGCCCGGGTTCACCGCGACGCCGATCGACGGCAAGCTCTCGATGCGCGCGTCGGTGCAGTGCGACCTCGCCTTCGACGGGGTGCGGGTCGACGACGACGCGATCCTGCCGAGCGCCAAGGGGCTCTCGGGCCCGTTCGGATGTCTCAACGAGGCGCGCTACGGCATCGTCTGGGGCGCGATGGGCGCGGCGCGCGCGTGCCTCGAGGCGGCGATCTCACGCTCGGTCGACCGTGAGGTGTTCGGCAGGCCGATCGGCGCGAACCAGCTCATCCAGGCGAAGCTCGCCGACATGTTCCTCGAGGTCGAGAAGGGCATCCTGCTGGCCCTGCACCTCGGGCGGCTGAAAGAACACGGCTCGCTCACACCCGCGCAGATCTCGGTCGGCAAGCTCAACAGCGTGCGCGAGGCCCTGCACATCGCGCACGAAGCGCGGGCGATCCTCGCCGGCGACGGCATCACGAACGAGTTCCCGGTGATGCGGCACGCCGCCAACCTCGAGTCGGTGCGCACCTACGAGGGCACCGACGAGATCCACCAGCTCATCCTCGGCCGTGAGCTCACCGGGCTGAATGCGTTCTGAGTACGCCTACTCCCTCATCGGGGCTGCTCGACCGACGGAATGAAACGCGGGTTAATCCCGTTTCACTCTGGGGGTCCATCCGTGATGGACTCGACGCCATCGAACGCCGCGCATCCGCGGCCGCACACCTCCCCATGAACGGAGCCTCCATGACCCGCGCCTCTCGCGTCCGCACCCTGCTCGGCCTCGCCGCGGCCTCTGCTGCCGTCGTCGCGCTCGCCGCATGCTCGAGCGGTGCGCCTGAGGCTTCGGGCGGAGCATCCGCCGCCGGTGACGACTTCGGACTCGTGAAGGCCGGTACGCTCACCGTCGCGACCGAGGGCACCTACCGCCCCTTCAGCTTCCACGAGGACGGCGCGGGTGACCTCGTCGGCTACGACGTCGAGGTGGCCGAAGCGGTCGCCGACAAGCTCGGCCTCGAGATCGACTTCCAAGAGACCCAGTGGGACGCGATCTTCGCGGGCCTCGACGCCGGCCGGTTCGACGTGATCGCGAACCAGGTGTCGATCAACCCCGAGCGTGAGGAGCAGTACCTGTTCAGCGCGCCATACACGGTGTCGTCGGGCGTCATCGTCGTCAACGAGGGCGACACCTCGATCTCGAGCTTCGACGACCTCGCGGGCAAGACCACCGCGCAGTCGCTCACGAGCAACTGGTACGAGCTCGCCACCGAGTCGGGCGCGAACGTCGAGGCCGTCGAGGGCTGGGCGCAGGCCGTCGCACTGCTGCAGCAAGGACGTGTCGACGCGACCATCAACGACGAGCTCACCTACCTCGACTTCGTCAACACCAACGGCCAGTCGGGCATCGAGGTGGCCGCGACCACCGACGACTCGTCGCTGAGCGCGCTCACATTCACGAAGGACAAGGCCGACCTCGTCGCCGCGGTCGATGCCGCGCTCGAGGAACTGCGCGCCGAGGGCGTGCTCGCCGAACTGGGCGAGAAGTACTTCGGCGCCGACGTCTCCGAGTAGTCTCTGGTTTCACAACCGTCGGCCTCGCCAGGTGCGGGGCCGACGGTGTTTTCCTGACGGGAAGGCGGTGAGCTGTGAACGAGAACCTGCAACTGTTCCTCGATTCGTTCTGGCCGATCGTGCTCGGCGGGCTCACGGGCACGATCCCGCTGGCGCTCGCGTCGTTCGCGATCGGGCTCGTGCTCGCGCTCGCCGTGGCCCTCATGCGCCTCTCGAAGAACCGGGTCGTGTCGGGCATCGCCCGGTTCTACATCTCGGTGATCCGCGGCACGCCGCTGCTGGTGCAGCTGTTCGTGATCTTCTACGGCATGCCCACGGTCGGGATCGTGCTCGACCCGTGGCCGAGCGCGATCATCGCGTTCTCGCTCAACGTCGGCGGGTACGCGGCCGAGGTCATCCGCGCGGCGATCCTCTCGGTGCCGAAGGGCCAATGGGAGGCGGGATACACGATCGGCATGTCGAACGGCACCGCGCTGCGGCGCATCATTCTGCCGCAGGCCGCACGCGTCTCGGTGCCGCCGCTGTCGAACACGTTCATCTCGCTCGTGAAGGACACGTCGCTCGCCTCGCTCATCCTCGTCACCGAGCTGTTCCGCGTCTCGCAGGAGATCGCCGCGTTCAGTGGCCAGTTCATGCTGATCTACCTCGAGGCGGCACTCATCTACTGGCTGTTCTGCCTCGTGCTCTCGGGTGGGCAGAGCAGGCTCGAGAAGCGATTGGACCGCTATGTCGCAACGTGAACCAGGCAGGCGAGACGACGAACATCGAGCGGATGTCCCGGGCGGCGACCCCCTCGCACCCTCCGAGACGCCCGACGATTCGGTGCTGCTTCAGGCACGGGGCATCCGCAAGTCGTTCGGCGACAACGAGGTGCTGCGCTCGATCGATCTCGAGGTGCGTCGAGGCGAGGTCGTCGTGCTCATCGGCCCGAGCGGCTCGGGCAAGACGACGGTGCTGCGCTCGCTGAACGGCCTCGAGACGCCCGACGCCGGCACGATCGACTTCGCGGGCGGCCCGTCGCTCGACTTCGCCGCCCCGATTCCGAAGGCGTCGCGGTTCGCACTGCGCGACCGGTCGGCGATGGTGTTCCAGCAGCACAACCTGTTCCCGCACATGACCGTCATCGAGAACGTCATCGAAGGCCCCGTGCGGGTGCAACGCGTACCGAAGGCGCGGGCGATCGCCGAGGCATCCGCCCTGCTCGATCGCGTGGGCCTGGCCGACAAGCGCGACGCCTACCCGTTCGAGCTGTCGGGCGGGCAGCAGCAGCGCGTCGGCATCGTGCGCGCGCTCGCGCTGAAGCCCCGGCTGCTGCTCTTCGACGAGCCGACGAGTGCGCTCGACCCCGAGCTCGTCGGCGAGGTGCTGCAGGTGATCAAGGAGCTCGCCGACGAGGGATGGACCATGGTCGTCGTCACCCACGAGCTGAGCTTCGCGCGGCAGGCGGCCGACGAGGTGCTGTTCATGGACGGCGGCGTCGTCGTCGAGCGCGGTGCCCCCGCGCAGATCTTCACGAACCCGACCGAGGAGCGCACGCGGCGGTTCCTCGACCGCATCCTGCGCCCGCTCGACTGATGACATCGCCGGTCGAATAGCGGAGCGCATCGAGACCCCGTTCGATTCGGTCTGGACGCCGGGTCGCTCGCGGCACAGGATGGGGGCATGACGACGAACGTCATGATCCTCGGCGCCGGCTTCGGCGGGCTCGAACTGGCGAGCCTGCTGTCGGAACGGCTCGCCGGCGATGTCGACATCACCCTGGTCGACCAGCGCGACGCGTTCGTGTTCGGGTTCTCCAAGCTTGAGGTCCTCTTCGGGCGCCGCACCGCGGAGCAGGTGAAGGTGCCGTACCGCACCATGCGAACGCCGGGCGTGGAGTTCCGGCAGGAGCGGGTGCTCGCGCTCGACCCGGCGACCCGGCACGTGGTCACCGACGCCGGCGCCTATGACCCCGACGTCGTCGTGGTGGCACTCGGCGCCGACTACGACGTCGCCGCGACCCCGGGGTTCATCGACGGCGGATTCGAGTACTACACCGTCGCGGGCGCGGAACGGCTGCGCGACGAACTCGAGGCGTTCCGCGGGGGCAGGGTGATGCTCGCGGTCCTCTCCATTCCGTTCAAGTGCCCGCCCGCGCCGTACGAGGCGATCCTGCTGCTGCATGACCGACTCGTCGGGCGCGGTATCCGCGACGTCACCGACCTGCACGTGGTCACGCCCCAGCCGGCGCCGATCCCCGTTTCGCCCCAGGCTTCGGCAGCCCTCGAGCGGGCGATGGGCGAGCGGGGGATCGAATACACCACGCGCCGCCGCGTCTACGGCATCGACCCCGGCACGCGGGTCGCCCGGTTCAAGGATCATGACGAGCCGTTCGACCTGTTCATCGGCATTCCGGTGCACAAGGTCCCTGGCGTGCTCAGCGACGCGGGGCTGGCCGACGACGGTTGGGTCGCGGTCGACCCGAGCACGATGCGAACCGGGTTTCCGGGCGTCTACGCGATCGGCGACTGCACCGAGACGGGGATCCCCAAGGCCGGCACGTTCGCCGAGAGCGCCGCGCACGTCGCCGCCGATGACATCGTTCGCACTGTCCGGGGCAGCGGTGGACTCGCGCCCGGAGGCACCGGACTCTGCTACCTGGAGTTCGGCAGCGGCCAGATCGGGCGCGTCGACGTGGACTTCTACGCCGAGGGCGGCCCGACCGCGCCACTCCTCGGGCCCTCATCGGACTACGTGGCCGAGAAGGCGGAGTTCGGCGCGTCACGGCGGGCACGATGGTTCGGAGCGTGACTGCTCACCCGACGTCGGTCGAGTAGCGGAGCGCATCGGGACCCGGTCGGTCGGTGTGGGTCTCGGGACTCGGTCTCGATACGGCGCCGGCGCGCCCACTCGACGCAACGCCCTCGTCGCGACTCGACCGCCGGGGTGGGGCTAGCGTGGAGCCATGCCCGGCCCGCGTTCCCGCAGCGCCCCGGGTGAGGTGCGTGCGAGGCGGGTGCTCGGCGTCTTCCGGCTGCTCGTGGCCGTGCTCGAAGTCGTCGCGCTGGTCGGCAACTTCCAGTACGTGCTCGGGTTCCGCTTCTTCGCAACCGTGAACTTCTTCAGCTACTTCACGGTGCAGTCGGCGTTCGCGGCCGTCATCACGCTGATCGTCGCGGGCGTCTACGCGCTCGCCGCGCCACGCGACCCGCCATGGCTCGGCATCGTGCGCACGATGGTGACGGTGTACGTGCTCGTCTCCGGCATCGTGTTCGGCATCATCGTGGCTCAGGCCTCGACACGCGACTATCGGGTCGACGTTCCGTGGTCGGACACCCTGCTGCACTTCGTCGTGCCCGCGCTCGCCGTCGTCGCGTGGACCGCCGACAGCATCATCGCGGTCAACCCGCGAGTGCCGTGGACGACGGTGGGGTGGGTGCTCGTGTACCCGTCGATCTGGCTCGCCTACACGCTCGCGCGCGGCGCCGACGTGGGCTGGTACCCGTACTTCTTCCTCGACGACGCGCAGGTCGGCGGCGCCGTCGGGGTCGCGTTCTACTGCGCACTCGTGCTCGCGATCTTCGTGGGGCTGACGGCTGGGCTCGTCGCGATCAACCGCCTGCTGTGGCGGCAGGCGCGAAGGGTGCGAGATCGGCCAGCACCGCCGCCTCGAACTGCTGATCGTCGAGCGCCTCGAGTCGTTGAGCCTGCGTCGCGGCGATGAGCCCGACGAGCACGGGCTCGTCGTCGGGTCGGCCGACGTCGACCCAGGCGGCGACGGTCGGGGTCTCGCCGACGACGGTCAGCACGTCGACGGATGACCCGGGGCCCGGGACATCCGTTCGCCAGAATGCCGAATCGAACCGCAGCCAGACGGTGTCGACGACGCCGACGCCGAGCCGGTCGATCGCCCGCTGGTGCAGGAGCGGCAGGCTGGGTGAGAAGCGCAGCGTGTCGGTCTTGAGCACGCCGAGCGGCACGGTCACGACCACCCGGTCGACGTTGAGCGACTCGCCCGAGTCGAGTCGAAGGCTCACCCGGCGCTCGTCGTAGACGATGCGGGTGACGACGCTCGTCACGGCGATGTCGAGCTCGGCCGCGTACGGTTCGAGCGCAGCGTCGATGCCCCTCGCAAGGTCGCCCTGGGGTGCGGCGCCCAGTTCGATGAGGTCGACGGCCGACCGGCCGGACAGCGGGGCCAGTGCCGAGACCCGGTTCGCGGTCGTACCCGTCACCGTCGCGACGCCGCTCGCAATCGTGTGCGCGAGCCAGTCGGCGGGCGAGACCCCAGTGGTGTCGGGTGTCTTCGACAGCGATGCGGCGGTACCCGACTCGACGATCGCGGTGGCGAGCGAGAGGTCGCGGGTACGCACGCCGGGCTGGGCTGACGCCCATGCCTGCGCCGCGGCGATCGCCTCGGGCCCGGTCGACGGGATGGTCACGGCGAGTCCGTCGGGCGTGCGCGCGACGGTCGGCGGCGCGACCGGATACAGGGCGACGGATGCATCGGCGAGCTGCATGGTCAGCGTGCCACCCCGCACGAACATGGCGCCGAGTTCGATCGGCTGGTCGAAGCCTGAGGCCTCGACGGTGTCGATGCGGCCGCCGATGCGGTCGCGCGCCTCGAGCACGACGACCTCGAAGCCGCCGTCGGCGAGTTCGCGGGCGGCGGTCAGGCCGGCGAGGCCCGCGCCGATCACGGCGACGCGTTCACCCTGCTCGGCGACGTCGGCGATGCTCGTCGCGGCGCGCAGGCCCGAGTTGCGAGCGCCTTGGAGCGTTCCCGGCGCATCGGGGTCGCACGCCTCGCCCGCGAAGAAGACGCGGTCGGCGACCGGTTCGGCGAGCGCCTCGCGCAGCTCGGGCGCGGCGCCCGCGGCGTCGAAGGTGAACGAGCCGCGCGCGAAGGGGTCGGCCCCCCACCGGGAGCGGCTCATCGCAGTGGGCTGCGGGACGCCGTCGACCGAGGCGGTCGGCGTGGGACTGGGCGTCGGGGTGGTCGTGTCGGTCGGCGGGGGCGTCGGTACCGGCTGCGGTGCCGTGCAGCTCGCGAGCACGACGCCCGCGATGCCCGACAGCGAGGCGGCGAGAAACGTTCGCCGGGCCATGCCGCCGGGCGCCGCCCGTGAGTCCATGTGCTTCAGGCTAGCCGACGGGTGTCGGTCGTCAGCCGGTCGGCGCGGCCGCGGCCTTCGCTGCCTCGGGCTGGGCGGCCGCGACCGCCCGGAACGCGGCGGCGAACCGCGGAATGCCGGCCTCGATGGTCTCCATGGTGGCGGTCAGCGAGATGCGGAAGAACCCGGGCGTCTCGAACATGCGCCCCGGCAGCACGAGCACGCCCTCGCGATCGAGTGCCTGGGTGAACGCGACGTCGTCGGCGAGCGGCGACTGGGGGAACAGGTAGAACGTGCCCTCGGGCACCGAGAGCGTGTAGCCGATCTCGCGGAGTGCGGCGACCATGGTGTCGCGCTTACGCTGGAACAGCTCGATGTCGAACGCGAGCTGCTCGAGGCGCGGAAGCCCGTACTGCATCGAGGAGTTGGGGAAGAGCCATCCGCCGCTGATCTGCACGGCCTCGATCGCGTCGCGGAACTGCTCGCGGCCGGGCATCGTCGGCGACACGGCGAGGTACCCGAGACGCTCACCCGGCGACAGCAGGGTCTTGCCGTAGCTGTAGGCGAGGAAGCTCCACGGGTAGAACTCGAGCGGGCTGCGGAAGCGGGCGTCGTCGAAGATGATTCGGTTGTACGGCTCGTCGGAGATCAGGAAGATGCGGCGTCCGTTCCGTTCGGATGCCTCGTCGAGGATCTTCGCCAGGCGCTCGAGCGTCGCCGGCGGATAGATGCGGCCGGTCGGGTTGTTGGGGCTGTTCACGATCACGATGCGCGTGCGCGGCGTGATCGCGGCCGCGATGGCATCGAGGTCGAGATCGAGCGTCTGCCGGTCGATCGACACCTTCACCGGCACGAGGCCGGCCTCGAGCACGAGCGGCTCGTACAGGAACCAGGGCGGCAGGCTGTAGACGACCTCGTCGCCCAGATCGCCGACGATCTTGAGCGCGATCGAGATCGCCGCGAAGCCGCCCGTCGTGAGGTGCACGTCGTCGGGCTCGAACGGGAGGTCGATGTGGCGCCGCAGTGATTCGGTCGCGGCTTCGATCGCCTTCGCGTCGCCGAAGTTGTATGCGAACCACAACTCGTGCTGCGGGATCAGCGCCTCGCGCAGGATCTCGACGTAGGCCTCGGAGGGCGGGTCGTGCGGGTCGCCGAACGTGAAGTCGAGCACGCCCGGCTCATGTCGTCGCTGCTCGTAGCCCGAGAGCCGGTAGAACTCGTAGAGCAGCTGGAACGGCGTCGCAGCGGCGATGGTCGCGACGCGATCGGAGGTGAGGCGGTCGTCCATGAGCCCTCCCCAGGGAACTGGGGGCCTCCGGACGCGGAGGTCCCGCGGACTCCGCCCATGGTACTCCGCGACGAGGCTCCCGCGGGTTGAGGAGTGGCGGGCAGCGCCCGTCTCGAACCCGGCCGACCGCGGGTTCGGCAGTCGGGTTTCGAGACGCTTCGCTCCTCAACCCACGGCGACGTACCCGTCGGCGACGGTGAGCGCCTCGTCGATGATGTCGAGGCCGCGGTGCAGCTCTGCTTCGGTGATGATGAGCGGAGGGGCCACGTGCATGCGGTTGAAGTGGATGAACGGCCACAGGCCCGCCTGCTTGCAGGCCGCGGCGACCGCACCCATCGGAGCGGCATCCGCACCGCTCGCATTGAACGGCACGAGCGGCTCGCGCGTCGCGGCATCCTTCACGAGCTCGATCGCCCAGAAAAGGCCGAGCCCGCGCACCTCGCCGACGCTCGGGTGCGCGGCGGCCATCGCCCGAAGGCGCGGCTCGACGACCCGCGAGCCGAGATCGCGCACGCGCTCGAGGATGCCGTCGCGCTCGAACACCTCGAACGTCGCGACGCCGGCGGCGCAGGCGAGCGGATGTCCCGAATAGGTGAGGCCGCCCTGGAACGCCACGGTGTCGAAGTGCGACGCGATGCGCTGCGAGATGACCACGCCGCCGAGCGGCACGTATCCCGAGTTCACGCCCTTCGCGAAGGTGATGAGGTCGGGCACGACGCCGAAGCGGTTCACCGCGAACCACTCGCCGACGCGGCCGAAGCCCACCATGACCTCGTCGGCGATGTAGACGATGCCGTACCGGTCGCAGAGCTCGCGCACGCCCTGCAGGTAGCCCGGCGGCGGCACGAGCACGCCGTTGGTGCCGACGATCGTCTCGAGGATGATCGCCGCGATCGTCGACGCGCCCTCGAGGGTGATGACTTGCTCGAGGTGCGCGAGCGCCCGTTCGGTCTCCTGCTCGGGGCTGTCGGCGTGGAACGACGAGCGGAACGGGTACGGCCCGAGGAAGTGCGCGACGCTGCCGTCGGACGGTTCGTTCGCCCAGCGGCGCGGGTCGCCCGTGAGCGAGATCGCCGTCGCGGTGCCGCCGTGGTAGCTGCGGTACATCGACAGCACCTTGCGGCGCCCGGTCACGGCGCGGGCCATCCGCACGGCGTATTCGTTGGCGTCGGCGCCGCCGTTGGTGAAGAACACCTTGTCGAGGTCGCCGGGCGCGACCTCGGCGATGCGGCGGGCGAGCTCGCCGCGCACGTCGTTCGCGATCGAGGGCTGGATCGTCGCGAGCCGCCCCGCCTGCTGCTGGATCGCGGCGACGAGGTCGGGGTGCTGGTGCCCGAGGTTCAGGTTCACGAGCTGACTCGAGAAGTCGAGGTACGCGTTGCCCCGGTAGTCCCAGAACGTCGAGCCCTCGCCGGCCGCGATGGGCAGCGGGTCGATGAGGGCCTGCGCGCTCCAGGAGTGGAACACGTGGGCGCGGTCGTCGGCGCGCACCTGCGCATCGGCGGCCGAGTCGGGCAGCGGATGCCGCGTGCCGGAGCGGTCGGCGAACGTCGCGGTTGCGACATCCGTCAGCTCGATCGTGTCAGTCATGTCTTCCTCTCGGAATCCGTGGGTTGAGGAGGGCGCGTGCGCCGGTCTCGAAACCCGGTTGCTCGGGTATGGGTTTCGAGACGGCGCTGGCGCGCCTCCCCAACCCGCAGAATCGGTCAGTGGTTCTGGGGGAAGCCCAGGTTGATGCCGCCGTGGGCGGAGTCGCCCCGCGTAGCCGGGTCGAGCCAGCGGCTCGTGATCGCCTTCTCACGGGTGAAGAAGTCGAAACCGTGAACGCCATAGGCCTTCGCGTCGCCGAACAGCGACTGCTTCCACCCGCCGAACGAGTGGTACGCGACGGGCACCGGGATCGGCACGTTGATGCCGATCATGCCGACCTGCACCTCGTTCTGGAAGCGGCGGGCGGCACCGCCGTCGTTGGTGAAGATCGCGGTGCCGTTGCCGAACCGGCCGGAGTTGATGAGGTCGAGGCCCTCGTCGTAGCTCTCCACGCGAACGATCGAGAGCACCGGGCCGAAGATCTCCTCGGTGTACGCCCGCGACGTGGTGGGCACCCGGTCGAGCAGGGTCGGTCCGAAGAAGAAGCCGTCCTCGTGACCGTCGACCGTGAAGTCGCGGCCGTCGACGATGATCTTCGCGCCGTCGGCCTCGGCGATGTCGACGTACGACGACACCTTGTCGCGGTGCACGTCGGTGATGAGCGGGCCCATGTCGGGCTCGACGCCGTCGACGCCGTCGACGCCCGCGCCGTTGCCGATCTTGAGCTTCGCGATGCGTTCGGTGATCTTGCCGATGAGCTCGTCGGCGACCGGCTCGACGGCGAGCACGACCGAGATGGCCATGCACCGCTCGCCGGCCGCGCCGTACCCGGCGTTCACGGCCTGGTCGGCGACGAGGTCGAGGTCGGCGTCGGGCAGCACGAGCATGTGGTTCTTCGCGCCGCCGAGCGCCTGCACCCGCTTGCCGTGCTTCGACGCGGTCTCGTAGATGTACTGCGCGATCGGGGTCGACCCGACGAACGAGATCGACTGCACGACCGGTGAGGTGAGCAGTCCGTCGACGGCGAGCTTGTCGCCCTGCAGCACCGTGAAGACGCCGTCGGGCAGGCCTGCCTCCTTCCAGAGCTCGGCGAGCCAGAGCGCGGCCGAGGGGTCCTTCTCGCTCGGCTTCAGGACGACGGCGTTGCCGGCGGCGATCGCGATGGGGAAGAACCACATCGGCACCATGGCCGGGAAGTTGAACGGGCTGATGATGCCGACCACGCCGAGCGGTTGCTTCAACGAGTACACGTCGATGCCGCTCGAGGCGTTCTCGGAATAGGCGCCCTTGATCAGGTGCGGGAAGCCGGTGGCGAGTTCGACGACCTCCTGGCCGCGCAGGATCTCGCCCATCGCGTCGGAGAGGACCTTGCCGTGCTCGGCGGTGATGAGGGCGGCGAGCTCGCCCTTGCGGGCGTTGAGCAACTCGCGGAAAGCGAACAGCACCGTCTGTCGCTTCGCGATCGAGTAGCGGCTCCACTGCTCGAACCCAGCCTGCGCCGATGCGATCGCCGCATCGACCTCCGCCTGATCGGCCAGCGCGACCTCGGCCCGCACGGCACCGGTGGCGGGGTTGTACACCGGGGCGGTTCGGCCCGAGGTGGACGCGCGCAGTGCGCCGTCGATCCAGTGGCCGATCACCGCCACCTCGGGGGTCGAGGTCGGTGAGGGGGCGGTTTCGGTGATGCTCATTGCAGTTCCCAACTGAAGGCGGTGATGCGTCCGGCGTTGAATCGGACAGATTGACCGGGGTCGACTAGGCTTTCGATTCCCAGCATGACAGAGGATGTGAGCTGCGCCAGATGCCAGATCGTCGCGAAGATGCCGTCAACCGAACGGATCGTCCGGGTGCACGGAGCGCGCCGAGCGAGCCTTCGGCCGACGGCGGGCTGCCGACCGTCCGGGAGATCCTGACGCTCCCCCCGGTCGCCGCGGGTGTTCCCGAGGTGCTGTCGAGCGACGGGGCGCTCGACGCTCGCGTGCGGTGGGTGCACGTCTCCGACAGTGCAGGCGTCGCCCGACTGCTGAACGGCGGCGAGTTGCTGCTCTCGACGGGTTCGGGCTGGCCGACCGAGCCGACCGAGCTCGCCGACTTCATCGCGGGACTCGTCGACGCCGGGCTCTCGGGCCTCGTGCTCGAGCTCGGCGTGCACTACCGCTACGTGCCCGCGATCGTCGAGTCGGCCGCTCGTGAGCGCGGGCTCGCGCTGGTGGCCCTGCACCACGAGGTCAAGTTCGTCACGCTCACCGAGGCGGTGCACCGCCGCATCATCAGCGAGCAGACCGCGGCGCTCCGTGCCCGTGACGAGGTGCGCGAGCGGTTCACTGCGCTGAGCCTGCGTGGGGCGCCCGCCGACTATGTCGTGCGCCAGTTGGCCGACACACTCGGCTCGCCGGTCGTGCTCGAGAACCTCGCGCACGAGGTGGTCGCGGCCGAGGGCACGTTCGGTGGCGACGGCGAGGTGCTCGCCGAGTGGGAGTCGCGGTCTCGCCGCGCGCACCGGCTCGCGACGGAACCGCCCGCGACGACGGAGCCCGCGACGACGGCGCCTGAGCAGGCCGCATCACGTCGGTCCGACGATTGGCTCATCGTGCCCGTCGAGGCGCGGGGCACCCGGTGGGGCTCCCTCATCGCGCTCCCAGGACCTGCCCATCCGGCCGGCCGCACCGCGGTGCTCGAACAGGGAGCCATCGCGCTCGCGCTGGGTCGTCTCGCCGAGGGTGATGCCGACGCCGACGAGTGGGTGCGTGCCGGACGGCAGCGACTCATCGACAGCCTGCTGGCAGGCCGGTTCGCTGGTCTCGCCGCGGCATCCGCCCGCCTCGCCGCGGCCGGGCTGCCGGTCGACGGATCCGTCCTGCACGGACTCGTCGCCACGGGTGCGCCGATCACCGGAAGGGCTGCGGATGTCGCGGCCCGCGCCCTGGGCGGGCGGGCGATCGCCGGCGACGCCCCTGGGATCCGGTCGTCGGACCAGGCAACGGTGGTGCTGCTCTCGCTGCCCGCGGGCAGCACGTTCGGCGATCGCCCCTCGCGGGCCTTCGCGCGCGGGATCGCGCGTGATGCGGCATCCGCCGACCGGCTCGTGCTCTCGATCGGTGCGGCCGCGGCCGATCTCGACGGGCTGCTCGCCTCGGTGCAGGAGGCGCTCGATCTGGCGCGGGCGGCCGGCGGACGGGTCGCTCACGGACCGACGTTGCGGCGCAGCGAGGACCGGCCCCTCATGCGCCTGGTCACCTCGCTGCGTGACGACCATCGGCTGCTGCGGCACAGCGAGCTGATGCTCGCGCCGCTCATCGAATACGACCTCGCCCGTGGCGGCGACCTGCTCGACGTGCTGGGGGCGATGCTCGCGCATCCGGGCAATCGCACGGCTGCGGCATCCGCATCGCATCTCTCCCGGTCGGTGTTCTACCAGCGGCTCGCGCTCATCGGCGACCTGCTGGGTGTCGACCTCGACGACGGCGAGACGCTGACCGCGCTGCATCTCGCCCTACTCGTGCGGCGCAGCGCCTCGTCGTGACGCGGTTGACAGGACATCTCGCGCTCGACAGGACAGGTCGCGCCCGAACTCGTCCTGTGAATCGCGAGATGTCCTGTGAACCTCAACTGGAGGCGACGGGGAGCAGGATCTTTACTTGCTATTGACAAGTGCACTTGCAAAGAGCAAGCTGGACGACGACAGAGCAATTCGAACGACACGACCTTGGAGCAACGATGACCACGAGCATCTTCGTGAACCTGCCCACCACCGACCTCGACCGCTCGAAGGCGTTCTACGAGGCGCTCGGGTTCAGCATCAACCCGGCCTTCACCGATGAGAACGCCGCCTGCATCGTCTTCGGCGACAACATCTACTTCATGGTGCTGACCCGCGAGTACCTCGGCACGTTCACCGACAAGCAGATCATCGACCCGAAGACGCACGCGCAGACGAGTGTCGCGTTCAGCCGCGACTCCCGCGACGAGGTCGACGAGGTGCTCGCCAAGGGCCTCGCCGCCGGAGGTGTCGAGCCGCGCGAGGCGCAGGACTACGGGTTCATGTACTCGCGCGACCTCGAAGACCCCGACGGCAACATCCTCGGCTTCCTCTACATGGACCCGGCGGCCGCCGCGCAGGGCCCCGAGGCGTACCTGGCCGAGCAGGGAGCCTCGGCGCCTTCGGCGTCGGCCTGACCGGGTCGGGCACATGGCCACACGCGCCGCGCGCGGCTTCGGCCAGTACAGCGGCGCGGCTCGGGCCCTCGAGCGGGTCGGGGACCGGTGGGCGCTGCTCATCGTCCGCGACCTGCTCGTCGGCGCGCGCCGGTACGGCGACCTGAAGGCGGGACTCCCGCGCATCCCCACGAACATCTTGAGCGACCGGCTCAAGGAACTGCAGGAATCGGGAGTCATCAGGCGCGTGCCGACCGTGCGCGGCGGGTACGAGCTCACGGCGTTCGGCCGTGCGCTCGAACCCGTCGTCGTCGCGCTCGAACGTTGGGGGTGGTCGACCCTCGGCGACCCTGCCGAGGGCGAGATCGTCACCGCCGATGCGCTCGCCGTGGCGTTGCGCGCGGCCTTCCGGTCGGATGTCGCGGCCGGCGCACCCCCGACCGAGTACGTGCTGCACGTGGGTGGGGCTTCAGATGGCGCGGTCTCGGTCGTCGTGGTCGTCGTGAACGCGACGCTCGAGGTGACGCCCATCGGACCGGGCGCACTGCCGCAGCCGCGTCACGGCGACGCACCCGAGGTCGCGTTCGAGGCGAGCGCCGAGTTCGTGCTCAGCGCAGCGGAGTTCCGTGATCTCATTTCGGGGGCGCTCGACCCGGCCGGGGTGCAGTTGCTCGCCGGTGAGCAGGACGCCGTCGTGCGCTTCACCCGCATGTTCCACATCGACCCGGTCGGCCCGGCACCCGACGCCGCGGTCGGGTCGGGCGCGGCCGAGGTGTCGGTCGCCTGACAGCCACCACCTCACCAGACACACCTCTGCGGACGAATCAGCTCAGAACCCCACCGCCCACGGCGGCTCTTCCCAGCCGGGTTCCTCGTTGACAGCCGGATTGGATCCGAGTGAGTCAGATGCTGGTGGCCGTGAAGCGGGTCGATCGGGTTCGGGTGGAGCGTCTGGCGGCGACGCAGTACCGGGCGATGCGTCGGGGTCGACCGACGATCGCGCAGGCGCGAACGGATGCTCGGGTCGACTTCGGTAGATGCGACCGGCCGGTGACTTCCAACGAATGACGCCGCCGGGCTCGTGCGCAATTCGCCATCCGGTTCGGTGCTTGAGTCGATGGTGCTTGCGACAGAGGTGCGCGAGATTTTCGTGTTCGGTGCGCCCGTCGAACGCCCAGTCTGTGGTGTGGTCGATATCGCTCGCGACGGCGCGACGACCGCATCCCGGGAATCGGCACCCACCGTCGCGCACCCGCAGGTAGCCGGCGAGATCGGCCGGCACCCGGTAGCTCTCGCGGCCGTACGAGAGGTAGGCGCCGGTCTCGGGATGCGTGAGGATGCGTTGGAACGAGGGCGCATGCGCCGCGAGCTCGCGAGCCGTCTCGGCATCGATCGGCCCGTAGCCGTCGAGTTCGGCGGGCTCGTCGGAATGCCCGAGCAGCGTCATCACCGGCACGGTCACGTACACCCGCGGGATCACGGCGCCGAGTGGTCGACGCCGGGCGGCCGAATCGCCACTGGAGCCGTTCGACGCACCGGGGCCTTCGCCGCAGGAATCGCCGCCGCGCTCGCTGCCGTCGTGCGCGACCGGGTTTCCGAGCAACAGGTCGGCCGCGATGTCGAGCGCCCGCTGCGCCGCCGTGCGGTCGTCGACGGATGCTCCGGCGAGGGCATCGAGCCGAGCCCGGATGGCCGTGGCACGTTCGCCTTGGAGGTAGAGGCTGAGCCAGGCCATGCCGTCGGGCTCGGGCTCGAGACACACCCGCCGGTCGAGGGCACTGCGCGCCTGTCGCTGCTCGAGGGGCTCGGCGAGCAAGCGCTCGCGCAACCCCCGCAGGCTGCGCCGCAGCGACGCATTGGTCAGGCGCGCTGCACGATCGAGCGCCGTGACCTCGAACTCGGCGAGGAGCGGCTGCGGCATGCCCTGGGTCGCATCGATGATCGTGCGGGTGTGGGCGAGCCCGATCGCGCCACGTGCGAGCGCGTCGAGCGTCGAGGGCAGCGACCGAAGCTGCGTAGCGTCGGCGACCATCGCACCCGAGTGCCGCTCGTGCACCCGCAGCGCCGTCGCGAGTTCTGCGACGAACGCGCGCGTCGCGAGTTCGCGATCGGTCGAGCTGCTGCCCTCATGCACCCGTTCGACCGCGTGCGCCCAGCCGTGCGCGCGCTCGATGCGCCGCAACTGCTCGGCCTGCGCGGCGCGGATGGACCGCTCGAGCTCGACGATCGCCTCGAGTTCGGCGTCGAGCGCAGCCTCGGCGGCGCGCTTCGGACCGCCGCCCGGTGCCCGGTGCCCGGGAGGCATCGTCGTCAGCGGCACCGCCGAACTGCGTCATGAGTCCATTCGATCACGACCCACCGACATCGGGTTCGAGGCTGAAATCACCGATCAGAGGCGATAAATCTGTGGAGAACTCCGGGGCGCGACGCCCTGTTGAGGACGAGTCGGGGTGACAGGCCAGGCCCGCTCGGGGCGGGAGGAGGGCCATCACGCCGCGACCGCCCTCAGGGCGCGACGTACACCTTGCGCAGCGTTTCGCGCACCGTCCAGATCGTCTTCATGCCGGCCTCGAGGCGCACGACCGAACCGGGCGCGAGCACGATCGGCGATGAGTGGGGGTGCTCGAACTCGACCGTCGCGGCGCCAGCGAGCACCATGAACACCTCGTCGGCCTCGACGTCGCGCATCGCGCCGGGCGTCATCTCCCACACGCCGACGGTGCCCGACGGGCCCTCGTCGAGCACGACGTAGCCGGTGGTGGGCGACCCCG
The DNA here is from genome assembly GCF_021228295.1 of Agromyces humatus. Taxonomy (GTDB): domain Bacteria; phylum Actinomycetota; class Actinomycetes; order Actinomycetales; family Microbacteriaceae; genus Agromyces; species Agromyces humatus. The sequence goes on along the minus strand of NZ_JAJQPD010000004.1, from coordinate 316,149 downwards.
CGACGACCTGGTCGGCCGGCACCGGTTCATACGAGAGGGCGGCGGATGCGGCATCCGTCACCGTCGCGGCAAGCAGGCGCATGACGTCACTCATGAATCGAACCCCAATCCCAGCGCATCGAGCGTCTTCAACAGCAGATTGCGCCGTCCCTGGTTGTGGTCGGCCCGGTCGAGCGACCATCGGGTGGCGTTGATGCCGATCGCGGCGGCCGGCTCGGGCGGGAACGGAAGCGGACGCTTGCGCACCATCTCGAGCGAGGTGCGCTCGTTGTCGCGATGCTCGAGCAGGTCGAGCATGACCTCGGCGGCGAATCGCGTCGACGCGACACCGAGGCCCGTGAATCCGGCCGCATATGCGACGCGATTGTCGCGGGCGGTGCCGAAGAAGGCCGTGAACTGGGTCGAAGTGTCGACCGCGCCCGCCCACTTGTGCGAGAAACGCATGCCCTCGAGCTGCGGGAAGGTCGTGAAGAAGTGGCCTGCGAGCATCTCGAACGCGGCGGGGCGCTGCTCGTACCGATCACGCATGCGGCGACCGTAGTGGTACACCGCGTCGTAGCCGCCGAAGAGGATGCGGTTGTCGCGCGTCATGCGGTAGTAGTGGAACTGGTTCGCCATGTCGCCGATGCCCTGCCGGCGCGACCAGCCGATCGAGGCGAGCTGCTCGGCCGTAAGCGGTTCGGTCATGAGCGCGTAGTCGTAGACGGGCACCGTCATGAGCCGGTTGCGCTTCAGCAGCGACGGGAACACGTTCGTCGCGAGCACCACGCGGGCCGAATCGATGCGGCCCACGTCGGTGACGACGCTGGCCGCGCCCGTGGAACCGGGGGTCTCGAGGCGGAGCACCCGTGACCGCTCGAAGATCTCGACCCCGAGGTCTTCGGCGACCCGCGCGAGCTCGGACGCGAGCTTCGCGGGGTGCAGGATCGCGCTCGTGCGCGTGTTCCACACCGCTCCGAGATAGGTGGGCGACGCCACCTCGGCCTGCACGGCCGCCTCGTCGAGGTAGATCACCGAGTCGTCGCCGCGCCCCGCGGCGTCGGCCAGTGACTCCTCGAGCCACTCGAGTTGGTGCGGTTCGACCGCGACGTCGAGCGAGCCGTTGCGCTCGAACTCGAACGACATGTCCAGCTCGGCCTCGGCCGCCTCGATCGCGTCGAGGTTCTCGAGCCCGAGGCGGTCGAGCGTGTCGAGCTCGTCGGGCCAGCGGGCGAGGCCGTTCTCGCGCCCGTGCGTGAGGCTCGCCTCGCAGAATCCGCCGTTGCGGCCCGACGCCGCCCACCCGATCGACTTCGCCTCGACCACGATGACGCGCGTGCCGGGGTTGCGCTGCTTCGCAAGGATCGCGGTCCACAGGCCGGTGTAGCCGCCGCCGACGACGGCGAGGTCGGCGACGTGGTTGTGGGTGAGCACACGGCGAGTCGGTTGCCCGCCCGACGCGGCGAGGTCGTCGAGCCAGAACACCGATTGGCGGGTGTCGGCGAGCGAGTGCTGCACGACGGATGCCGGCGGCCGGCGTCGTTCGAAGACGGTGGTTGCCACGAGATCACTCCGATGCGGTCTGTGTTCCCATCCTCCCGCGCGGCACCCGCCGGGCGCCAGCGCGCAGTGTCCCGACATCCGCTCGCCGTCGTACAGAGCGCACGGATGTCGCGATGCTGCGTTCGCGACGCGTCGCGGCCGTATCACCTCATCTGCGTGATGCATCCCGCCGAAGCAGTGGAGACCCTGAGAGAACCGTTGCGGAGGGGAACGAGCCCATGACTGATGCACGACGACCGTCAGTGAGCGGAGCACCGCTCGCGCCGACCCGCGTACTGCCGTTCCCACCGCCGGCATCCGGCAGCGTCGCGGGGCGCACGCTCGCGGAGTCGACGTATTCGCCGAAGCCGCGGGAATCGCACCTGCCCGCCGACGCGCCCAACGTGCTCGTCATCCTCATCGACGACGCCGGACCCGCGCTGCCGAAGCCGCTGGGCGGCATGGTCGAGACGCCCACGATGGAGCGGGTCCGGTCGAACGGGGTCGGCTACAACCGGTTCCACACGACGGCGATGTGCTCGCCGACGCGGGCATCGCTGCTCACCGGGCGCAACCACCACCGGGTGGGCAGCGGCCAGATCGCGGAACTCGCCAACGACTGGGACGGCTACTCGGGCCACATCCCGAAGAGCAGTGCGACGATCGCCGAGGTGCTGCGCCAGTACGGGTACGCCACCGGGGCGTGGGGCAAGTGGCACAACACGCCGGCCGAGGAGACCACCTCGTCGGGACCGTACGACCGCTGGCCGACGGGATACGGCTTCGAGTACTTCTACGGCTTCCTCGCCGGCGAAGCGTCGCAGTACGAGCCGAACCTGGTGCGGAACACCACGTCGGTACTGCCGCCGAAGACGCCCGAAGAGGGGTATCACCTCAGCGAGGACATCGCCGACGACGCGATGAAGTGGCTGCGCGAGCACCGGGCGACCGCGCCCGACCAACCGTTCTTCATGTACTGGGCGCCCGGCGCGATCCACGGGCCCCATCAGGTGCCGAGGGAGTGGGCCGACAAGTACGCGGGCAAGTTCGACGACGGCTGGGATGTGTACCGCGAGCGCGCCCACGAGGGTGCGAAGGCCGCGGGCTGGATCCCGCAGGACGCCGAACTCACCCCGCGGCACGAGACGCTCGCCGCTTGGGACGACATCCCCGACGACCAGAAGCCGTTCCAGCGACGCCTGATGGAGGTCTGCGCCGGGTTCGGCGAACACGCCGACGTGCAGGCGGGACGCGTGGTCGATGAGATCGAACGACTCGGCTACGGCGACAACACGATCGTCGTCTACATCTGGGGCGACAACGGGTCGTCGGGCGAGGGGCAGAACGGCACCATCAGCGAACTGCTCGCCCAGAACGGCATCCCATCGACCGTCGAGCAGCACATCGCGGCGCTCGAGGAGCTCGGGGGCCTCGACGCACTCGGCACGCCGACGACCGACAACATGTACCACGCCGGATGGGCGTGGGCGGGCTCCGCGCCCTACCAGGGTATGAAGCTCCTCGCCTCGCACCTGGGCGGCACGAGGAACCCGATGTTCGTGCAGTGGCCGAACCGCATCACGCACGACCCGGTGCCGCGCACGCAGTTCCACCACGTCATCGACCTGGTGCCGACGATCTACGACATCATCGGCATCTCGCACCCCGACACGGTCAACGGCATCCCGCAGGACCCGATCGACGGGATCAGCATGGCGTACTCGATCGACGACGCCGCAGCCGAGGGTCGGCGCCGCACGCAGTACTTCGAGATCATGGCGAGCCGCTCGATCTACTCCGACGGATGGATGGCGTCGGCGATGGGGCCGCGCCTGCCGTGGGTGCCCGGCCTGCCGGCCGGGATCAAGACGTGGACGCCGGACGCGGATCGGTGGGAGCTGTACCACCTCGACGAGGACTGGACGCAGGCGAACGACCTCGCCGCCGAGCATCCTGAGAAGCTCGCCGAGCTCAAGGAGGTGTTCGCCATCGAGGCCGCCAGGAACGAGGTGCTGCCGATCGGCGGCGGCCTCTGGATCGTGGTCTACCACCCGGAGATGCGCCTGGGCCCGCCGTACACCGAGTGGCGGCTGAGCGGCGACACCGTGCGCATTCCGGAGTTCTGCGCCCCGGCGCTCGGCAACAAGCCGAACACGGTCACCATGAAGGTGCGCCTGCCCGAACGTGCCAACGGCGTGCTCTACAAGCTGGGCGGCGTCGGCGGAGGGCTCACGCTGTTCCTCGTCGATGGCGTGCTGACCTACGAGTACAACCTCTTCCTCATCCAGCGAACGACGATCACCTCGTCGGCGCCGCTGGCCGCCGGCGAGGCGACGATCGAGATCGCCACGCGCTACGTCGAGCCGCGGCCCGGCGGCCCGCTCGAGGTCGTGCTGTCGGTCGATGGCACGCCGGTGGGCTCGGGCACCGTGCCGGTCAGTGCGCCGCTGCTGTTCAGCGCGAACGACTGCCTCGACATCGGCCGGGCGTACGGCGGCGCGGTCTCACGGGAGTACGCCGACAGGATGCCGTTCGCGTTCAACGGGGAGATCGATGACGTGCACATCGCATATGTGATGCCACCTGCGGGGTGACCGCCGGAATCGAGTGACCGCCGGGCGGTCTCGTTGCGCGCTGCGCGGTGCTCGACCGGTGGGTCAGCGCGGCGCGTGCGCCTCGAGGAACTGGTACACCTCGGTCTGGTCGACGCCCGGGAACGTGCCCGTCGGCAGCGCCGCGAGCAGGCTCGTCGGGGTGCGAGCGGCCGGCCACGAGGCATCCGCCCACTTCTCGGCCAGCGCACCCGGCGCCTGGCGGCAGCAGGATTCGTCGGGGCATCGCGACACCGCACGGTGCGGTGTCTCGCGCCCGCGGAACCACTTCACGTGCTCGAACGGCACGCCCACCGAAACCGAGTACTCGCCCTCTTTCGCCTTCTCGATGCGCGACGTGCACCAGAAGGTGCCCGACGAGGTGTCGGTGTACTGGTACCAGGGGCTGAAGCGGTCTTCGACGTCGAAGACGGTTCGCGCCGTCCAGTTGCGGCACATCGTCGTGCCCTCGATCGCGCCGAGTGCGTCGGAGGGGAAGCGCACCCGGTCGTTCTCGTACGCCTTGATGATCGTGCCCGACTCATGCACCTTCGTGAAGTGCACCGGAATGTCGAGGCGCGCCGTCGCGAGGTTCGTGAAGCGGTGGGCGGCGGTCTCGTACGAGACGGCGAACGCGTCGCGAAGCTCCTCCATCGAGATGCGGCGCAGGTTCTTCGCCTCGGTGAGGAACCGCACCGCAGCCTGCTCGGGCAGCAGGATCGCCGCGGTCAGGTAGTTCGTCTCGATGCGCTGGCGCAGGAAGTCGGCGTAGCTCGCGGGCTCGTCGTGGTCGAGCAGGTGGCTGGCGAGCGCCTGCAGGATGGGGGAGCGCGAGTCGCGCGACGGCGACTGCTGCGTCGGCAGGTAGATGCGGCCGTTGCGCTTGTCGGTCACCGAGCGGGTCGAGTGGGGCAGGTCGCCGACGTAGTGCAGCGAGTAGCCGAGGTGGCTCGCCATGTCGGCGACGAGCTGGTGCGACACCGGTCCGCCGGTGTGCCCGACGGCCTCGAGCAGCTCGGCGGCCTTCGCCTCGAGCTCGGGGTAGAAGTTGTCGCGGGCACGCATCTCGGCGCGCAGCTCGGCGTTCGCCCGCCGCGCCTCCTCGGGCGTCGCGGCGCGCTCGCGGTGCAGGCGGTCGATCTCGTGGTGCAGCGCGAGGATCGTCTGCAGCGTCTGGTCGCTCATCGTCTTGGCCACGCGGAACGGCTCGAGCCCCAGCGCCTGGAAGACGGGGCCGCGCTGCGCCCGCTCGACGGCGATCTCGAGGGCGGCGCGCTCACTCGGCGCATCGGCACGGAGGAGCTCGTCGACGGTCGTGCCGAGCGCCAGCGCGATCGTGCGCAGCATCGAGAGGCGTGGCTCGCGCTTGCCGTTCTCGATCGCGCTGACCTGCGACGGCGCCCGGTCGATCGCCGCGGCGAGCGCGCCGAGGGTCATGCCGCGGGCGGTACGACGTTCGCGAATGCGGCGGCCGAGCGTGAGCGCGTCGACTCCATCGGCGGGTTCGGCCGGTTCGACGGGGGTGAGCGTTGCGCTTCGATCCGCGGTGATCATCTCTCGATGGTCACACGAGCGAGCGGATGTCGCAAACGGAACTCTCGCGAGAGTTCCGCGAGCAGGGGCATCCGTTGCGTGAAATCGTCCGATGCGACGAGATCTGACGCAGAAGAATCGGCTTCTGTCTGGCGCATGGCGCGTCCAAATGCAGGTGCAGGTGCAGGCGCGGTCAGCGCGTCGAGGTTCGGCGCGGCACTGCTGCGCGGTCGCTGCACCGTGACCTTCCGCGGCCGCGCGTCGCGGGCATAGGCTGGCCGACGACACGCCCGTCATCGACGTTGGGGGTCGTCCGATGAAGACGCAGGCACCGATCGGGGACATCGCCGACTGGGGCGAGCCCGTCTCGGCGGGGGCGATCGCGTGCGAGTTCGACTATCCGGTCTACCGGCGCGATCCCGACGCGGGCCCTGGTCCCGTCGTGATCCTCCTGCAGGAGCTCTTCGGCATCACGCCGACGGTCGTCGGCCTCGGCGACCACCTCGTCGCGCAGGGCTTCTCGGTGGCGATTCCGTACCTGTTCGGGGCGCCGCACCATGATGCCCGTCAGGCGCTCATGCCGCTCGCGCAGGCGCGTATCTGCATCACGCGCGAGTTCCGGGCGCTCGGACTGCGGTCGCAACGGGGATTCAGCGTGAAGCTGCGTGCGCTCGCCGAGGCCCTCAAGACCGATGACTCGCCACGCGGCGTCGGCGTCATCGGCATGTGCTTCACGGGAGGGTTCGCCCTCGCGGCCGCGATGAGCGAGGTCGTCGTCGCGCCGGTGCTCAGCCAGCCCTCGCTGCCGTATGCGTTGCCCGGGCCGTGGAGTCGCGCAGTGCCGGTCGGCCGAGCGGAGATGACCGAGATCACCCGTCGTACGCGCGACGACGGGCTCTGCGTGCTCGGGCTGCGCTTCAGCGATGATCGCATCGCGCCGAAGCACCGGTTCGCGGCGTTGCAGCAGCGTCTCGGGGGCGCGTTCGAGGTCATCGAGCTCGATTCGTCCTGGGGCAACGCCGGCGGATTCAGGCCGCGGGCGCACTCCGTGCTGACCGTCGAGGTGCGCGAGGAGTCGCGGAACGAGGCGCACGAGGCGCGGAAGAAGGTCGTTCGGTTCCTGAAGGACCGACTCACCTGACCGCACGTGACGTCAGCCGATCGCGGCGTGCTCCTCGCCGAGCATGTCGAGGTAGTGCACGTTCGTCATGACCCCGAGCACGTTGCCGAAGGGGTCGACGACCGACGCGGTGACGAAGCCGGGGCCATGCTCGGTGATGGGCAGGAGCGGGGTCGCGCCGAGTTCGACCAGCCGTGCGACGGTCGCCTCGAGGTCGTCGACGTGCCAGTGCACGATCGGCCCGGCGCCGCCCGCGGCCAGCTCGCTCGGGGCGAACCGCCGGTCGATGAAGCCGAGCTCCTGCTGGTGGTCGCCGATGCGGAACTCCACGTAGGCGGCGCGCCCGTCGGGGCCGGGGCGATCGAAGTACGGCTCGATGCCGAGCACCCGGGTGTACCAGGCCGCGGCCGCGGCCGGGTCGTCGACGTAGCAGTTCACGGTGGCGATGCCTCGAAGCATGATCTCTTCTTCCTGTCATTCGGCGACCCGATGTCGTCGTTGAATTCAGGATGCTCCACAGAAGTGCTCACCTTCTGACTACTTTCTCGACGAGAATGAGAGCATGCGCGCAGATCGACTCGTCGCCACCCTGCTGCTGATGCAGGCACGGGGCCGGGTCACCGCGCGCCAGCTCGCCGACGAGCTCGAGATCTCGGTCGCAACCGCTCGTCGAGATCTCGAAGCACTCTCGGCGGCGGGCGTGCCGGTGTATCCGCAGCCGGGACGTGGCGGCGGGTGGTCGCTGCTCGGCGACGGGCGAACCGACCTGAGCGGGTTCACCGCGTCCGAGGCGCGGGCCCTCTTCCTGCTGCTCGGCCCTCGCGCGGGCGAGTCCGCCTCGGCCGCGTCGGCGCTGCGCAAGGTGATGCGGGCGCTGCCGCCGACCTTCCGTGCCGATGCCGAGGCTGCAGCCGATGCGGTCGTCGTCGAGGCAGGCGGTTGGGGTGCACCGGCATCGACGCCGGGCGCCGTGCACGCCCTCCAGCTCGCGGTCGTCGAGCGCCGGCTCGTCGGGTTCAGCTACGCGGCGTGGGGGCGGGAGCCCGTCGACCGCGTCGTGCGCCCCCTCGGTCTGGTCGACAAGGCGGGCCGCTGGTACCTCGTCGCCGACACCGACCGGGGGCTTCGCAGCTACCGCGTCGACCGCATGACCGATGTCGAAGCCCGTGAGGATCGGTTCGAGCCGCCCGCCGGATTCGACCTCGATGCCGCGTGGACGACCCTCGCGGCCGAGATCGAGCAGACCCGGGCGCGCACGACCGCGACGGTGCTCGTCGACCCGGCGGTCGAAGACGAGTTCCGTGGCTGGGTCGGGCAGACCGAGGTAATGGGCGTGGCCGACGACGGTCGCGCGATCGTGCGAGTCGCCGGCCAGACCGACCTGGTGCTCGCCCGGCGCCTAGCGGCGTGGGGCGCCCGGACCGAGGTCGTCGACCCGCCGGCGGTCCGGCGGCTGCTGGCCACGCTCGGAGCCGCGCTCACGTCCAGGTACGGCGACACCGATGCGTCGAGCGGTGCCGACGACGCCAGCGGCTACGCGCCGGGAGACGCGTAGACCCGATCTCCCTCGACGAACGTCTGCAGCACCCGCGTGGCGCCGATCTCCGAGGCGGGCCCCGCGAACGGATCGCGATCGAGCACCACGAGGTCGGCCAGCTTTCCCTCGGTGATCGTGCCGGTGTCGTCGAGGTGGTTCACGAACGCCGAGCCGGCCGTGTAGGCGGTGAGCGACGTCGCGAGGTCGATCGCCTGCTCGGGGAGGAACGCGTCGAACTCGCCCTCTTCGTGGCCCGGGGCCGCCCTGCGGTTCACCGCCACGTGGATCGCGGCGAGCGGATCGGGAGTCGACACCGACCAGTCGCTGCCCGCGGCGAGCACGGCGCCCGAGCGCGACAGGTCGCCGAACGGGTACTGCCAGGCGTCGCGCGGCGAGCCGAGGAACGGCAGCGTGAGGTCGACCATCTGCGGTTCGAGTGCCGCCCACAGCGACTGCATGTTCGCCACGACGCCGAGCTCGCGGAACCGTGGGATGTCCTCGGGATGCACGACCTGGATGTGTGCGACGTGGTGCCTGAGGTCGTTGCGGCCGTTGGCGGCGATCGCATGCTGCACGGCGTCGAGGCACTCGCGGACCGCGCGGTCGCCGATCGCATGGAAGTGCAGCTGGAAGCCGAGGGCGTCGAGTCTCGGCGCGGCCTCGTTCAAGATCTCGGGCGGCACGAACGAGATGCCCGAATTGTCGGTGAAGTGCCCATGCCCGTCGCAGTACGGCTCGAGCATCGAGGCGGTGAAGTTCTCGGCCACCCCGTCTTGCATGATCTTGATGCTCGTGGCGGCGAACCGGCCCCCGCGATAGCGCTCACGTCGTTCGACGAGCGAGTCGATCTGCTCGAGCCCCGCCGTTCGATCCCACCAGAGTGCGCCGACGACGCGGGCGGTGAGCGTGCCCGCTGCCGCGGCGGCGAGGTACGCGGGACCCGGGTCGCCCGCGTCACCGTAGCTGCCGACGATCGCGTCCTGCCACGCCGTCACCCCGTGGGAGTGCAGGTACTCCTGGCCGAGCAGGAGTGCCTCGGTGAGCGTCTCGAGGCTCGTCTCGGGAAGGTGCCGGTTCACGAGCGACATCGCGCCCTCATGGAGGGTGCCGGTCGGGTTGCCGTCGTCGTCGCGCTCGATGCGACCGTCGGCCGGGTCTGGCGTGTTGCGGTCGATACCCGCCAGCCGCAGTGCCGCCGAGTTGACCCAGGCACCGTGTCCATCGCGGTTCGGAAGGAACGCAGGCCGATCGGGCACGACCCGGTCGAGCGCCGCCGCCGTGGGCGTGCCTCCGGGGAACGCCGACATCTGCCATCCGCCGCCGAGCACCCACTCGTCGTCGGAGTGCTCGACCGCGTATTCGCCGATGCGCGCGAGGTACTCGGGCTCGGTGCCCAACTGGGCAAGGTCGCAGCGCATCAGGTCGAGGCCGCCCCAGACGGGATGCACGTGCGCGTCCTGGAACCCCGGCAGGAGCATCCGGCCGGCGAGATCGACGACCTCGGTCCGCGAGCCGATGAGCTCGCGCACGTCGTCGTCGGAACCGACCGCGACGATTCGCCCGCCGGTGACGGCGACGGCGCTCGCCCGCGAGCGGACCGCGTTCGCGGTGAAGACGGGGCCGCCGGTGAAGACGAGGTCGGCGTGGGGCATGGGGGAGGTCCTTTCGTACGTCCGTCGGTCGAGTGGCGCGGAGCGCGTATCGAGACCTTGGATCTCGATGCGGCCTGGCGGCCTACTCGATCGGCGGGTGATCAGTTGCCGGTCATGGTGCGGGCGATCTGCGTCGCCGAATCGCCTGCACGCCGCAGTACGAACGCGACGAGCCCGAGCGCGACCAGGGTGAGCACGAGCATGATCGTCGACACCGAGGCGATCTCGGGTCGCAGGCCGCTGCGCAGCGCGCTCAGCACATAGACGGGCCACGGCGTCGTGCCCGACACCTGCACGAACGCGGCGATGACGGTGTTGTCGAGACTCAGCGTGAACGACAGCAGGAATCCGGCGAGCACGGCCGGCATCGCGAGGGGCAGCGTCACCCGGCGGAACGTGGTGAGCGGCTTCGCATAGAGGTCCGACGACGCCTCCTCGAGTTGCGCGTCGAGCCCCACCAGCCGGGCGCGCACGATGTACGAGACCACCGCGGTCGCGAACAGCGAGTGACCCACGACGAGTCGCACGACGCCGTCGTTGAAGAGCGCGAGGCCGGCGTCCTGACCGAGGAAGACGAGCCACGGCAGCAGCGCCACCGCATCGACGATCTCGGGCGTCACCGACACAAGCAGCAACAGGCCGATGAACCAGAACACCCATTTGCCCGGATGCCGCGCCATCGCGATTCCCGCGAGCGTGCCGAGCACCGTGGCGACGAGGGCGGCGATGGCGCCCGTCTGCACCGAGACCCACACCGCATCGCGGATCGCCGGCTTCTCGAGCAGTGCGATGAACCCGTCGAACCCGAAGCCGTCCCAGGCGACGAGCAGCCGCCCCGTGTTGAACGCCGAGACGATGATGACGATGATCGGGGCGAACAGGAAGAGGAACACGAGGACGCCCCACACACTGAGTGCGACATCCGACCACGAACGCTTCACGATGCGACCTCCTCGGGGACTCGGTCGGCGGACGCGGCGCCGTCGTCGGCCAAGCCGGAGCCGGAGACGGACGACGCCGACGGTGTGTCGGCCGCCTCCGACGACGGCGGCTCGCCGAGCACGAGCCGATTGCGGGTTCGGAACGGCAGGGTCACGAGCCACACGACGAGCCCGCCGAGCGCGACGGTGACCATGATGACAAGGATGAGCAGCACGGCCATCGCCGATCCGAGAGCCCAGTTCTGTGCGGTCTGGAACTGGCTCGCCACGAGCTGGCCGACCATATTGCCCTTCGCGCCGCCGAGCACGGTGGCGGTGATGTAGTCGCCCATGAGGGGGATGAAGACGAGGAGGACCCCGGCGATGACGCCCGGCCGCGAGAGCGGCAACGTCACCCGCGCGAAGGTTCGCCACTTGCCGGCACCCAGGTCTTTCGACGCCTCCCGCAATGGGGTTCCGACGCGGTCGAACGCGACGTAGAGGGGCAGGATCATGAGCGGCAGGTAGTTGTAGACCACGCCGATGAGCACCGCCGTGCGCGTGTACAGGAGGTCGAGCGGGCCGTCGATGACGCCCACCCCCTGCAGCAGCGTCGAGAGCCAGCCCTCGGGGGCGAGGATCACCTGCCAGCCGATCGTGCGCACGAGGAAGTTCGTCCAGAACGGCACCATGACCAGCGCGATCAGCAGCCCGCGACGCGACGGCGGCGCCTTCACCGCCATCCAGTAGGCCACCGGCAGCCCGATCACGAGGCACAGCGCCGTGCCCGCGAGGCCGATCCAGAGCGTGTTCATGAACGTCGTGAAGAACGTCGGCGAGAGGGCCTCGACGTAGCGGTCGAACGAGAGCACGTCGTTCGCGTGCGTACCGAAGATGCCGGGCTTGTAGCCGAAGCTGAACCAGACCACCATCGCCACAGGGGCGACGAAGAAGACGACGAGCCACGCCCATGCCGGTATGGCGAGGGCGAAGCGCGGCATTCGCGGACTACGCACCGGCGGCGGCCTTCGTCGTGTTCCAGATGTCCACGCGAGCCTGTTGCGCGTCGTTCACCTCGCCCTCGCGCATGGTCGCGATCTGCTCGGGCGTGAAGAACACGAGGTCGAGCATCGGCAGCTCGGCCTCGGCTGCCGCCGCTTCGATGCCCGTCGCGCCCGTGTGGTAGCCGATGTAGTCGAGCTGCATCAACTGGTTCTCAGGGGTGAGCACGTAGTTGATGAACGCGTGCGCGGCCTCGGGGTTCGGTGCGCCCGTCGCGATCGCCCAGTTGTCCATCCAGATCTCGGTCTCGGGGCCGGGGAACACCCACTGCCAGCGGTCGGGGTCGGGGCTCTCGAGGATGCCGATGCGTGCATCGCCGTTCCACGACTGCATGAGCACGTGCGTGCCCTGCGGGATCGCCGCGCCGCCCGGGTACGAGTCGAATGCCGAGATGTTCGGCGCCAGCGTGTTCACGAGGAAGTCCTCGGCGGCGGCGAGTTCGCCCGCGTCGGTCGTGTTCCAATCGATGCCGTTGGCCCAGAAGTACATGCCCGTCAGGTCGCCCGGGTCGTCGAGGACGCTCGTCTTGCCGCTCGCCTCGTTCTGCGCGGCGTCGAGGAAGTCGGCCCACGATGTGAGCTCGCGCGAGATGACGGTCTTGTCGTAGACGAAGCCCGTCGTGCCCCACGCCTTGCAGATCGAGTAGGCGTTGTCGGGGTCCCACGCGCGACCGAGGAACGCCGGGTCCATGAACTCGAGGTTCGGGATGAGGTCGAGGTTGAGTTCCTGCAGCAGTCCGTTCTCGATCATCTGCGGGATGAACACGCCCGTCGGCACGACGAGGTCGTAGCCCGACGTGCCCTTCGCCGCGACGAGTTTCGAGATGAGCTCCTCGTTCGAGCCGAACGAGTCGAGGGTGATGGCCGGGCCGAGCTCGTCGGTGAACGCGCTCAGCACGTCGGGGTTGTCGTAGTCGCCCCAGGTGTAGATCGAGAGCGCGTCCTCGAGCTCGGCGCCGACGGCCTGGGGTGCGCTCGAGGTTCCGCCGCCCGTGCTGCACGCGGCGAGGAGGCCGGTGGCGCTCGCCGCCGCCGCGAAGCTGAGGAAGCGTCGTCGCGAGAGCTCGCTGCGAATGACCTTCGCGGCGCTCTCACTGGCGAGGATGCGGACAGGCGTGCGGGTGTGGGTCATCTCGGTCTCCCTCGGGACGGGGTTGGGGTGGGATCGGTGAGTCGGTGGGTCGGTGTGATCGTTCAGAGTGTGGGCGGGGCGACGTAGCCGCCCGCGGCCGCGGCGTCGTCGCCCGGGAAGAGCAGCACGCTCTCGGCACTCCACGTGCAGACGACCGTGTCGCCGACAGCGATGCCGGGAGCCTCGGGGGTGGGGCGGCGCACGATGAGGCTCTGGTCGTCGCCGAGGCGCACCAGGAACTGCATGGTCTCGCCGAGGTGCGAAATGCCGATCAGCTGTCCTCGTGCGGCATTCACGGCGTCGGATGCAGCGCCCGCGACATCCGCTTCGATGCGGACGTTCTCGGGGCGGACCGCAGCCTGGCCGCCCTGCCCGTCGACGAGGTCTGCGCGGGTGCCGCGCACCACTGCGTGAGGTGATTCGACGGCGGCGCCGCCCTCGACGGCGGTGCCGCGGAAGAAGTTCTGCTGCCCGACGAACGCGGCCACGTACGCCGAGGCAGGCCGTGCATAGACGGTGTCGGCGTCGGCGAGCTGGTCGATGCGGCCGTCGCGCATGATCGCGATGCGGTCGCTCATCGAGAGGGCCTCGCCCTGGTCGTGCGTGACGAACACGAACGTGATGCCGAGTCGCAACTGCAGGAGTTTCAGCTCGAGTTGCATCTCTTCGCGCAGCTGCCGGTCGAGCGCACCGAGCGGCTCGTCGAGCAGCAGCACCGCCGGGCGGTTCACGAGGGCTCGCGCGAGCGCGACGCGCTGCTGCTGCCCGCCCGAGAGCTGGGTGGGCTTGCGGTCGGCGAACCTGCGCATCTGCACGAGATCGAGCGCCTCGGAGACCTGCTCGCGGATCGCGGACTTCGGCGTGCGTCGCTGCTGCAGCCCGTAGGCCACGTTCTCGGCGACCGACATGTGCGGGAAGAGCGCGTAGGCCTGGAACACCGTGTTGACGTTGCGATGGTAGGGCGGGGTGCCCAGCACAGATCGTCCGGAGATGCGGATGTCTCCGGCGTCGGGCTGCTCGAACCCGGCGATCATGCGCAGCGTCGTGGTCTTGCCGCAGCCCGACGGCCCGAGCAGCGAGATGAACTCGCCCGCCTCGATCGTGAGCGACATGCCGTCGACCGCGGTGGCCTGGCCGTAGCGCTTGGTCACGCCGTCGAGCACGACGGTGCCCTCGGATTCGGCCTGGTTCATGGTTGAGGCCGCCCGGGCCTCGGTCGTCGCCGTTGTCACCTGATGGCACCTCCCGGTTCGCCTGCGCGTCGTCGCGTCCGGCCATTCAATCCGCGACGGCGCTTCGAAGGCAATGGCCGCACCGAGAACCGGACGAACCATCGGGCAAGCGCCCCCACCACGACACTTCGTCCGGCGACTTGCTGCGCATCCGAAGCATGTGCGCCTACAGGGGTGCTCGGCGACGCCGCGATCAGACGAAGCCGAACACCGGCGGGAAGGCGAGAACGATGATCCCAGCCCAGCCGAGGTAGATCGGGAGGAATCCGGTCTGCCAGCGTTCGATGGTGCCGAACGGCACGCGCCGACGCACGAAGCCGACCTGCAGCCATGCGGCCCACGCGAGGTTCGTCAGCAGGATGAGATTCAGCCCGAGCGAGGCGGTCTTGTTCGCGCTCCACCCGAACTCACCCGTGCGGGCGACCATCGCGACGAGCACGATGCCGTCGACGACGAGCGCGGCCGCGAGCATGAGCACCTGCAGTCGGTCGAACCAACCCGGGGGGATCGCGGGGTCGCGGGCCGAGATCGAGTACACGAGGAGTGCCACGACCACGACGAGCACGAGGTCGAAGGCGATGAGCAGGTCGCGGCTGCCGTCGACGAGGTTCCACTGCATGACGGCGGCGACGATGAGCGCCAGCATCATGAGCGTGAAGAGCGGCGTGAACACCTTCGTGAGCACCGGGGCGATGTTCTCGATGACGCGCTGCTTCGCGCCCACGAGCCAGGCCGCCACGAGCACCGCGCCCGCCGCACCGCACGGCAGCACCCACTCGCCGATGAACGGCATGATCTCCACCTGGATCGAGGCGAACACCGCGATCGTGAGTCCGCTCAGTGCGCCGCCGACGATTGCGATGAGCACGAAGTAGACGAGCCACTCGCCGCTGAATCGCAGGAAGTCCATGCGAGTGCGATCGCTCTGCCAGACTCCGCCCGCCTCGACGATGCCCGTGACGAGCCAGAGCGCGACGATCGAGCCGATCGTCGCGAGCACCGCGGTCGCCGAGTTCTGCGTCGCGAACGTGACCGTCGACGATCCTCCGTCGAACGGGTAGAGGTTCAGCGCGAGCGTGACGACCGCGAACGCCGCGGCGACGCCGATGAGGGTGGCGACCGGAGGTCGTCGCAGCCACGCGAACCACGCCGCGAGGAACGGCAGCACGAGCACCGCGATGTTCCGGACGACGAGTTCTGGTTCACCGGTGAGGAGCTCTGTCGCCTTCACGGCGATGCCCGCGCCGACGCCGAGCGCGAGTGCGACGGCCAACCCGTTCGCTCGGTGCAGGAAGGGGACTGCACTGGTCGCGGCCTCGCCATCGCCGCTCCGCGCCGAGTCGTCGAGCACGAGCTGCTTCCAGAGCCGGCCGGAGTGCTCGGCGGCGTACTCGCGCGAGAGGTCATCGATGCCGCCGAGCCGCTTCACCGCGATGAGGAACGCCTCGTCGTCGGCGAACCCTGCGGCCGTGAGGGAGTCGACCCGGTCGCGGAGGTGGGATTCGAGCTCATCGACGTCGCGGACGCTGAGGGCGTCGCGACGCTCCATCCAGCTGCGCCAGGACGCGACGAGCTCGTCGAGCGTGTGGGCCTGTTCGGTCGTCATCGCTCAGCCCAGCCCGAGCGCGAGCCGCGGCTGCCGGTCGTCGGGACCGCCCGGCCAGACCTGATCGAGCACCCCGCCGATGACCGACCACTGCCTGCGCTGGTCGGCGAGCGTCGAGGCGCCCTGCACGCTGAGGCGGTAGTGCTTGCGCGCCCGTCCGCCCGGCGACTGTCGCCACTCGGAGTCGACGTGGCCGAGTCGTTCGAGCCGGTGCAGCAGGGGGTAGAGCATGCCGTCGCTCCACTCGAGCTCGCCGCCCGAGAGGTCGGCGATGCGCTGCAGGATGGCGTAGCCGTACGACTCGCCCTCGGCGAGGATGCCGAGCACCACAGGCGTGGCCGCCGCCGCCACCAGGTCTTTGCCGAGCCGCATGCGTGCTCCGATCGTGTCATTGCGGACATCGCAGATCCGGATACCTAGATCTGCAAGGTACATAGAACTGCAAGGTATCACCTGCATCGGGTTTCGCGCCAGAGCCCACGGCACGAGGGTTCTTCCGCCGCGCAGAAGAACCGGGAAAGTTCACCCCCGGATTCGTCGGAGTCGGGTGTCGCACCGGGCGCAGAGTGGGTTCACAGCCACCGCACGAACCACCGAAGGAGCACGACGATGAGCACCGACCGCCCCGGCGACCAGACCCAGACCGCAGCCGAGCTGCAGCTCGAGTGGGACGCGAACCCCCGCTGGAGCGACATCCGCCGCGACTACACCGCCGCCGACGTCGTCGCCCTGCGTGGCCCGGTCCGCGAAGAGCGCACGCTCGCCAAGCGAGGCGCCGAGAAGCTGTGGAACGACATCCAGCAGAACACCGGCACGGCCTTCGCGCCGCAGGAGGACCCGCAGTGGTCGGCCGCGCTCGGCGCCCTCACCGGCAACCAGGCCGTGCAGCAGGTGCGCGCGGGCCTGAAGGCGATCTACCTGTCGGGCTGGCAGGTCGCGGCCGACGCGAACCTCAGCGGCCAGACCTACCCCGACCAGTCGCTCTACCCCGCGAACTCGGTGCCCGCCGTCGTGCGCCGCATCAACAATGCGCTGCTGCGCGCCGGCCAGATCGAGCAGGATGCGGTTTCGACAGGCTCGGTTTCGACAGGCTCAACCGGCGTGAAGGACTGGATGGCGCCGATCGTCGCCGACGCCGAGGCCGGCTTCGGCGGACCCCTCAACGCCTACGAGCTCATGCACCAGATGATCGAGGCCGGCGCCGCCGGCGTGCACTGGGAGGACCAGCTCGCGAGCGAGAAGAAGTGCGGCCACATGGGCGGCAAGGTGCTGATCCCGACGGGCCAGCACATCCGCACGATCAACGCGGCGCGCCTGGCGGCGGACGTCGCGGGGGTCCCGTCGATCATCATCGCCCGCACCGACGCGCTCGCCGCGACCCTGCTCACGAGCGACCACGACGAGCGCGACCGCCCCTTCGTGACGGGCGAGCGCACCGCCGAGGGCTTCTACGAGGTGCAGAACGGCATCGAGCCGGTCATCGCCCGCGGCCTCGCCTACGCCGAGTACGCCGACCTGCTCTGGGTCGAGTCGGCCGAGCCCGACCTCGACCTGGCCCGCCGCTTCGCCGAGGCCGTGCACGCGAAGTTCCCGGGCAAGCGCCTGAGCTACAACTGCTCGCCGTCGTTCAACTGGAAGCGTCACCTCGACGACGACCAGATCGCGAAGTTCCAGCGCGAGCTCGCGTCGATGGGCTACGCCTTCCAGTTCATCACCCTCGCGGGCTTCCACTCCCTGAACCATGGCATGTTCACGCTCGCCAAGGACTACAACGAGCGCCACATGTCGGCCTACGTCGAACTCCAGGAGGCCGAATTCGCCTCGGAGGCATCCGGCTACACCGCCACGCGCCACCAGCGCGAGGTCGGCACCGGCTACTTCGACCAGATCGCCACGGCGCTGAACCCCAACAGCGCCACCCTCGCCCTCGTCGGATCGACCGAGGAAGAACAGTTCAACCACTGACCGCATCCGCGGGTTGAGGAGGCGGTTCACCGCCGTCTCGAAACCCATTCGCCCAACGACCAGGTTTCGAGACGGCCCTGGCGGGCCTCCTCAGATTTCGAGACGGCCCTGGCGGGCCTCCTCAATCCGCGAGAAATGCAAGGAGACACGACCATGAACACCACACCCGCCATGACGCTCGAGCGCGAGCGAACGGATGCCGCGACATCCGCTCGTCGCATCGAACCGCAGCCGACGACCGGCAGCTTCCGGACCGTCGACCCGTGGATCGAGATCACCGCGCCCCTCGGGGAGCGCTACGACGAGATCCTGACGCCCGAGGCGCTCGCGTTCCTCGCCGAGCTTCACGACCGTTTCGCGCACACCCGGCACGAGCTGCTCGCAGTCCGCCTGCAGTCGCGGGTCGACGCGGCGAACGGCCGCGACCCGAAGTTCCTGCCCGAGACCGAGTGGATCCGCGAGGACGCATCGTGGCGGGTCGCCGGCGCCGCGCCGGGCCTCGAGGACCGTCGCGTCGAGATCACCGGGCCGACCGACCGCAAGATGGCGATCAACGCGCTGAACTCGGGCGCGAAGGTGTGGCTCGCCGACCAGGAGGACGCCACGAGCCCCACCTGGACGAACGTCATCGAGGGGCAGCTGACGCTGCGCGACTTCCTGCGCGGCGACCTCGGGTACACGAGCCCCGAGGGCAAGGAGTACCGGGTCGAGCGCCCGCTCGCCGAGACGCCGACGATCGTGATGCGGCCGCGCGGCTGGCACCTCGTCGAGAAGCACCTGAAGTTCCACGACCGTGCGGGGCGTGCGATGCACGCGTCGGGCTCGCTCGTCGACTTCGGGCTGTACTTCTTCCACAACGCGCAGCGGCTGATCGACGCCGGCCGCGGCCCGTACTTCTACCTGCCGAAGCTCGAGAGCCACCGCGAGGCGAAGCTGTGGAACGACATCTTCGTCTACGCGCAGAACGCGCTCGGCATCCCGCAGGGCACCGTGCGAGCGACGGTGCTCATCGAGACGATCCAGGCCGCGTTCCAGATGGACGAGATCCTCTACGAGCTGCGCGACCACTGCGCGGGCCTCAACGCCGGCCGGTGGGACTACATCTTCTCGATCGTGAAGACGTTCCGGTCGCGCGGACGCCGGTGGGTGCTGCCCGACCGCAAGTCGATCACCATGACCGTGCCGTTCATGCGCGCGTACACCGAACTGCTCGTGCAGACCTGCCACAAACGGGGGGCGCATGCCATCGGCGGCATGAGCGCATTCATCCCGAACCGTCGCGATGCGCTCGTGACCGAACGGGCGCTCGAGGCGGTCGCCGCCGACAAGCGTCGCGAGGCCGGCGACGGCTTCGACGGCACGTGGGTGGCGCACCCCGACCTCATCCCGACGGCGCGCGCCGAGTTCGACGCGGTGCTCGGCGACCGCCCGAACCAGGTCGATCGCCTGCGCGACGACGTCGAGGTGACGGCGGCGCGGCTGCTCGACATCCCGTCGGTCGGCGGCGAGGTCACCGAGGCGGGTGTGCACGACAACGTCTCGATCGCGATCCGCTACATCGAGTCGTGGCTGCGCGGGACGGGTGCGGCGGCCATCGACAACCTGATGGAGGATGCCGCGACCGCCGAGATCTCGCGTTCGCAGATCTGGCAGTGGCTCAATGAGAACACCGTCACGGCGGAGGGCACCCGCATCGACCAGACGTCGATCGTGCGCATCATGGCGGCCGCCGTCGCCGACCTGCCGCGCTTCGAGGGCGACCGGTTCGACGACGCGATCTCGGTGTTCCGCACCGTGGCGCTCGAGCCCGAGTTCCCGACGTTCCTGACCGTGGGGGCGTACGCGCGGCACCTGTGAGCTGCTGATCCGCGGCTCCGCCGACTGGGCGGGCCCGTTCAGGCCGATTCCGGAGACCCCGGAGGTGCACGGCCTGGGCGGGCTCGCCCGATCGCCCGGGGGCGAATGGCATTCGCCACTCGCCCCCGGAGGTTCGGATCAGCCGCAGCTCTTCGCGGCATAGTCGGCGCTCACTCCTCCCGTCCGTTCGTCTCCGGCTGCCGCGACGTCCACGGTCCCCGCATCGAGCGCGGTGGCACGCCTGGTGAACGTCTCGAGGATGGAGTCGCCCGGCTGAACGTCCGTCACCGTACGCTTGCCGAACGCGGTCGACAGAGTGATGTCGACGGGGACGGTGTCGTCGTTCGTTGCACGAACCGCGAGATACGCCTTGTGGACGGAGCAGCGAACCTCCGCGGTCGCACTGACCTCGAGTTCCTCCTTCACGCGGATGTTGCGGTAGTGGACCGTCTCGCCGCCTCCGTGGTTCTGGACGCCGATGAAGCCCTGTGCCAGGTCCCGCGCAGGATCGGTACTCGTGAACTCGTTCACGACCGTGCCGTTCAGGACCACCGTGATGGTCTGCCCCTTGACGACGATCTCGTACGCGTTCCACTCGCCAACCGGGTTGAGAGCCTCTGCCACTGCATCGGCATCGGCGCCCTGGAAGGTGTAGATCGCACCAGTCGTGCGGTCAGGCGCGTCGCTCGCGTCGATCTGGATCTCATAGCCCTTGTTCACGGCGACCCACGGGTCGGTTCCAGGGTTGGGGAAGCCGACGAACACGCCGCCGTTGTGATCCTGCGTGAGCTTCCAGTCGAGCTTGAGACTGTACTCCCCGAGCTCCTGAGCCGTGTACCAGAGCAGCCCCATACCACCGTGGGTCTGCAGGGTGCAATCGGCAGTTCGACCGAACCCGCCCGAGCCGGCAAGCCGCCAGTTCTCGAAGCTGGCGAGCGTTCCGTCGAAGAGGCCGGTGTATCCCGCCTCCGCCTCGGCGGGCGCGCAGATGTCGGCGCCTCCGCCGACGGAGAGCATGTCGATGTTGACGTGACCGTCGTCGCCGGTGTCGTACTTGAGCGCGATGGTGCTTCTGCCCGCAGGGAGGTCGATATCGCGAGTGACCGTCTTCCACGTCTTCCAGTCACCCGTGCTCGGCAGAGCCCATGGACCGACCTTCGTCCCGTTCACGTAGAGCGAGAGCTCCTTCGTGCCTTGGAACGGGTTCGGCCCATTCGCGTAGCGCAGGTTGACCGGGTGGGTCCCTTCCTCGTCGGCGGTGACCGAGAAGGATGCCCCGGACCCGACGTTCCCGAGCCCGTCGACGAACCCGGAGCCGGAGAAGCCGTTGTGCTCGATGTCGATGCCCGCGGTGCCGAGGAGTGCCGCCTCCTCAGCTTCATACCAGCCTCGGTCGGCGGGAGGCACGTACCCCGGGAGGGTGTTCAGTGTGTACCACGCCTCGGTGTTCCACAGTTCCTGGCCGGTCTCCGACACGAACGGACGCGGCGAACGCAGGTGCACGACGCGGTTCGGCTTGAGGCCGTCGAGGCTCACCGTGACGGTCTTCCGATCCTCGGACACGTCAGCCCCGGTGACACGCAGCGGCTCCTCGTCGATCTTCGGCCCGCCGTAGCTGGTCGTCGGCACGTATCGCCATTGCTCGGCACGATAGGCCTTCGCGATGTTCGCCGCGGTGTCCTCGGAGATCGGCTCGGTGTATGCGATCTCGAACCCGCCTTCGACGACACGAACGGACGTCATGTCGAAGGTGCTCTCGCTCACCGGGGAGAGTTTCTGCAGCCCGAACCGGAGCTTGCCCGATTCGCCCCAGTTGCCGCCCTCGCCGGTCCCGCCGACGTAGAGCGCACCGTCCGGTCCGACGATCACCCGGTTGACGCCCGACTCGAGGCCGGCGGTGTGACGGAAGACCGCACCCTGGTACTCCCCGTCGACTTCTTCGATGAACGCGCGCTGCAGCCCGCCATAGGTCACGTCACCGAACAGCATCTGGCCGGCGAAGGGTCCCTCCTCGAGGAGGATCGGCGTGCTCGGCGAGTTTCCGATCTCGTTCTGGGGGATCCACACCACCGGCTGGGTCACCGGCTTGGCATCGAACGGACCCGCAGGGTTGGTGAAGTGGTTGAAGAACCGGTCCTGCTCGACGTGCACGAGCTTGGAGGCCGGCAGCCAAGCACCCTGATTGTCCATGGCGAACAGCTCGTCATCGGGACCGAAGGCGATGCCGTTCGGAGTGCGCAGGCCGCCGGCGACGTAGCTCACCTCGCCGGTTGCACGGTCGACTTTGAGAGTGGTTCCGCGGTTCGGAGCGGGCTGCGGATTGGTGGTCGCCCCGCCGTTGTTGATCGCGACCGAGAGGTTCACGTAGAAGTTCTGGTCATCGTGGACGAGGCCGAAGGCGAACTCGTGGAAGTTGCCGCCATAGGGCCACTCAGCCAGCTTCGTGTGCACATCGTAGAAGCCGTCGCCGTCGGGGTCGCTGAGTTCGGTGAGCTGGTGTCGCTCGGAGACGTAGATCTTGTCGCCGATGACGTCGACGCCCATCGGGTTGAGCAGGTCGGTCGCGACCTTCGTGACCTCCACCTCCTCGGGCCCCGTGGCGTCGAGCACGTTGTCGAGCAGGAACACCTCTCCGGGCTCCGCGCCCGGCACCCATCCGCCGGAACTCACGGAACCGGTGGTGGACACGACAAGACGATTGTCGTCCGTGAAGTCGAGGCCCGAGACCTTTGGTTCGAACCCGGCGGGACGCAGGTCGATGAGGTCGTAGTTCGGATTGACGGTGTCCAGCCGGAGACCGTCGCCCGCGGTATCCGCGGCGCCCTCGCAGTACTTGGTCCCCGGCGCGGTCACACGCACGACGTTCGCGTCGGTGCTCAGCACGCTGTTCGGCACGACCTCGAATCCGGCTGCACCTGGCGGACGCCACTCGAGCTTCAGCATCTGGCCGTACTTGTCTTCGAAATGCTCGACGAAGAGCGCGTGGCTGCCTGCGGTCAGCGTTGTCGTGGCGTCCACCGCAGTCGGGCCCTGAAGCCCGTCGTTGTCGATGATGCGCTCCCCGTCGAGGATGAGCCTCGAGCCGTCGTCGCTCGTCAGGCGGAACGTGTAGTCACCGTCGGCCGGCACGTTCAGGTTCGCGATCACGTGCGTGACGAAGTAGTCGGTGCCGCCGAAGTCCGCGTCCGCGACGAAGTCGATCGTCGGCATCAGCTTGTCGACGTTCGGCGTCGTTCCCGACTTCAGCGTGCACAGCTCGGTCATTCCGGGCGGCACGTTGAAGGTGCGGAGCGTGACACCCGGTTCCTGCTCCGGCAGCTCAGCCGAAGCAGGTGCGGCCGCTCCCGCGATCGTCAGCGCGCTGGCGATCGTTGCGAGGGCGAGCGCTCCAGCGCCGAGGCGGGAACCGAACCGGCGTCGTACCGGCGGACTTGCAGTTACAGGCATCATCGCTCCTTTGGTCGATCAAGACGAGTCGACGAAGCGCGTCACTGCCACCTTCGCCAACAACAAACGTCCAGAGCTTAGGCGGCTTTCTCACGGTGTGTCTACAGGTTCCGACCGATACCATCCAAAAATTGTCGGCAGATATGCGACTTATGTTTGTCCAATGTCAATTCGCGCGGAGCTCAGGAGAATGGCCGCCAACACCCCGTGAGGGGGATGGCGGCCATTCTCCTGAGCGTCGACTCGACCCACCGCGTGCGTCGCCGCTGAAGGGCGGTGGGTGGCTCAGCGCAGCGGCACCTTCACGTCGCTGCCGCCCTCGGGCGTGAGCCGGGCGTTCATCTTCACGAGCGACGGCGTCGGCACGAAGCCGCCGGCGAACAGCGCCTCGCCCTGGCGGAACCACGGCGACCGGGCGAGCAGCGACGCCGGCGCATACCCGAAGTACGTGCCGACCTCGCCGAGGTCGACCGGTGAGGTCATTTTCATGAGCGCGAGGTTGTCGCACTGCGACAGGATGCCGGGATGCACCTTCGAGGGACGCTGGGTCGACAACAGCAGCCACAGGCCGAACTTGCGCCCCTCGGCGGCGATCTGCACGATCCGCTCGCGCACCGCGATCGCGAGGGGTGAGTCGAGACGAGGCGAGCAGAGGTTGTGGGCCTCGTCGATCACGAGCAGAACGGGGCGTCGCTCCTCGCGGCGCTCCCAGAGGTCGTCGAGCAGCGAGAGGGCGACCACGAGTTGTTGCTCGGGCGTCGAGAATCCGCCCAGGTCGAGCACGGTGGCGTCGGGTCGCTGCGCGACGACGTCGGTGACGGCCGTCTGGTCGCCGGCCCACACCTCCCAGTCGAGCACGCGCAGGTTCTCGATGCGGTCGGCGAGCGGATGCGTGTCACCCGACCCCTGCGCAGCCTGGATCATCGGCAGCATCTGGCCGATGTCGCCGACTCGCACGACCTCCTGCAGGTGGATGAGCGTGTTGTACTCGTCGCGGTCGGCGATGGGGTCGAGCCGCAGCACGGCAGCCTTCGACGGCAGGTTCATGTCGAGGAATCGTGCTCGCAGGCCGGCGTCGCCTTCGCCGCGTGGGCGAAGCACGCGGATGTCGCGTTGCGCGAGTGCTTCGGCGGCGGGCCCGCTCGCGTCGGGGTTGAGCTCGCCGAGCCGCACGAAGTCCGAGTTGGGGTCGAAGATCACGACCGGCAGCGCGGTGTGCGCGACCAGCTGCTCGAGCACGACGCCGAGCGCGTACGTCTTGCCCGAGCCGCTCTGCCCGCACCAGAACGTGTGCCGGTTGAATCGGTGGGGCAGCAGCTTCGCCGCACCGCCCGGGTCGGTCAGGTTCGTGCCGACCTCGAGCAGCGCACCTGTGGTGGCGTGCAGCATCTCGATGGTCGCGGCGTCGACCTCCTCGACCGTGCCCTGTTCGAACGGGTGGCTGCGAGCGGTGTCGAGCCCGCCGTCGCTGAGCACGCCGATGAGTCGCCCGCGGAGCAGCGCGGGCTGCGATTCGGTGCGCTCCTCGACGAGCGCGAGCTGCCGCTCGCCACCGCCCGAGACGATGACGAGCGAACCGGCGGTGAGGTTCGAGCCCGAGGCGTCGCCGACGAGGAACGAACGTCCGTCGTCGGAGCGGGCGATGGGCGAAGTCGCTGCATCCATGCGCCGATCATCCCACTCCTGCGGCAATGCCTCGGGCAATGCCGCTTCAGAAGCGACCGCCGGCTGCTAGCACACCTCCATGAGCTGGATGCCGTGTCCGGTCTGGCGCTTGTCGAGCACCGCTCCGTTCGAATTGCAGATGGCGTTGACGAGGAGGGCGAACCCCTCTCCGCCTTGGAAGTTGCCGTTCTCGCCCGGCAGACCGAAGTCCTGAACCGTGCCCGGCGGGACGAACGCCCAGACCTGCGGTGCGCCCGGGAAGACACTGGGCAGCCAGGCCCAGTTGCCGTTGATGATGGGGCCGTCGGTGCAGACAGCGCCGCACGCCGCCGGCGGCTTCGACACGTTGACGCAGTCGAGTGCATTCGCCGCGGTGGGAATGAACACGAATGCCGCGGTCAGGCCGATCGCCGCGAGTGACTTCTTGAACATGTTTCCTCCGTCGTTGCGTTGGATCCAGGAGAAGGATGAGACCCGCAGCAGGGTGAGGCCCGTTCACAGACGTTACTCAGCACCGAGGATTTGTCAATATCTGTTCGCGCGACACCTGGGACCCTGACGACCCGCTGCCGACGACCCGTGCGGGAGCGCCGTGTTCTCACCGGCACCGGCTCTGGAAGGATCGTGACCGTGCCAGACCTCCTGATCCGCCTCGCGAGCCCGGGCGATGCCGCGGCCCTCGCCGAGCTCGCCGCCGACACATTCCCACTCGCCTGCCCGCCGTCGACGACGGCCGAGGCCATCACCGCGTTCATCGCCGTGAACCTCACCGCCGAGCGCATGGCCGGGTACCTCGCCGACGTCGACCGCACCCTCCTCGTAGCGCACGAGCCCGATGGCCATTTCGTCGGTTACACGATGCTCATCGCCGGTGAACCCGGCGACACGGATGCAGCTGCAGCAGTGTCGGCGCGGCCCGCGATCGAGCTCAGCAAGTTCTACACGCGGGCGCTCGCCCACGGCTCGGGCGTGGTGGCCGGCCCGTTGATGTCTGCGACGCTCGAGGCGGCAGCGGCGACAGGTGCGGCGAGCGCGTGGCTCGGCGTGAACGAGGAGAACGCGCGCGCCATCCGCTTCTATGAGAAGCACGGCTTCGCGAAGGTCGGACGAAAGCATTTCCGCCTCGGAGACCGTGACGAGGACGATTGGGTGCTCGAGCGGCCGCTCGCGCCCATTGCCTGATCACGCGCTCGCTCGAGCGCGAGCGCCTCGTGACGGTCGTCGGCTCAGCGCGCCTACCCGCGCGCCGCCGCCTTCACGTGCTCGTACGCCGCGAGCGCCGCCGCGCGGGTCTGCTTCAGGTCGACGATCGGCTCAGGGTACTCGTCGGTGCCGATCTCGGCCACCCATCGCCGTACGTACTCGCCGTCGGGGTCGAACTTCGTCGCCTGCAGCTCGGGGTTGAACACGCGGAAGTACGGCGCGGCATCTGCGCCCGACCCGGCGACCCACTGCCAGTTGAACGGGTTCGATGCCGCGTCGGCATCGACGAGCGTGTCCCAGAACCACTGCTCGCCGCGGCGCCAGTCGATGAGCAGGTTCTTGGTGAGGAACGAGGCCACGACCATGCGCACGCGGTTGTGCATGGTGCCGGTGGCCCAGAGCTCGCGCATGCCGGCGTCGACGAGGGGCACACCGGTGCGCCCCTCCTCCCATGCGCGCAACGCGGCGGGATGCAGGCGCGGCCACGGGAACGCGTCGAATTCGCCGCGCCAGTTCGTCGTCGCCAACTCGGGTGCGTGGAACAGCACGTGCCAGGCGAACTCGCGCCAGCCGAGTTCGGTGCGGAACCGGTTCGCGCCCTCGCCGTGCACTCGCCGCTGGCGCATCGCGTGCCACACCTCGTGGGGGCTGAGCTCGCCCCAGCGCAGGTGCGGCGAGAGCCGCGAGGTCGCCGAGCGGGCAGGACGGTCGCGCCCGTCGGCGTAGTCGGCGAGGTCGTCGGCGAGGAACCCGCGCAGGCGCTCGTGCGCGGCGACCGCGCCCGGGCTCCAGGCCTCGCGCAGGCCGGCGGCCCAATCGGGGCGGGTGGGCAGCAGGCTCCAGTCGTCGAGGCGTTCGGTCGCGACATCCGTCGGCTCGATCTTCTCGGGCGCGGGCAGCGGATGCCGCGGCTCGGGCGCGTGCATGCACGCACGCCAGAACGGGGTGAACACCGAGAACGGCGTGCCCTGTCCGGTGCGGATGGTCCAAGGCTCGAACAACAGGTTCGCGGCGAAGCTCTGAACGATGAGACCGTCGTCGCGAAACGCCTGCTTGAGCTCGGCGTCGAGCCGGCGCTCGGGTCCGCCGTAGCGGCGGTTCCAGAACACGGCGCCCGCCCCCGTCTCGTCGACGAGCGAGCGGATGACGCGGGCGGCGGGCCCTCGTCGCAGCACGAGCCGCGCGCCGAGACCGTCGAGCGCCGCGCCGAGCGCCGTGAGCGAGCCGTTCAGCCACCACTTCGCGGCGCCGCCGAGCGGGCGGATGCCGGGGGACTCCTCGTCGAGCACGTACACGCACACGACGGGCGCGCCGCGTTCGACGGCGGCTGCGAGCGCCGGGTGATCGGCGACGCGCAGGTCGTCGCGGAACCAGACGATCGACGGTGCGACGCTCATGCGGCGACGATAGTCGACTCCCCTGACGGGCCGCCTGCGAATCCGATCAGGATGCCGCGCCCGCGCCCGCGTCCGCTGCCGCGCCCGCGTGCCGCGTGTGATCTGCGGTGCGCGCCGCGGCCCGCGCGATCGCCCAGGTGCCGAGCCCCGAGGCGAGGAACACCACCGCGAGGATCGCCCAACCGGCGAAGCCGTGCGCGATCGCGGTCGCGTTCACCACGAGCGGTGCCGCGAGCGCACCGACTGCGTACCCCATTCCGAACACGCCCTGGTAGGCGCCGGCCCGCAGCGGGTCGGCGAGCTCGAAGCTGAGCCCCCAGCCGCCCGCCTGCGAGAGCACCTCCGCGAACGCGTGCGCGAGCGCGGCGACCACGAGCACGGCGATCGCGAACCCGACGGGCAGGCCGGCCGCGGCCGCATACACGAGGCACGCGCCGGCCATCAGCCAGGCGCTGATCGCCGACACCCGAGCGGCCACCCTGAAGTCGTGCGTGCCCTTCGACAGCGGCACCTGGAAGATGACGACGATCACCGTGTTCAGGATGAGCAGCAGCGCGACGAGCACCTCGGGCGCCGCGGTCTCGCGCGCAATCCAGAGCGGCACGCCGAGTTCGGCGACCCCGAACTGCATGCCGAACACCGCGCTGAGGGCCGTGAACACGAGGTAGCGCGGGTCGCGCCACGGTGAGCGTCGCGCCCAGTCGCGGCGTGACGCCACAGCCGCGTCAGCGGTGGCCGCGGCATCGACCGATCCGGTTGCGGTCGTCACCGAGGCGACGGCCGGGCGAGCCGGCGCATCGACGCTGGCGGGCAGTTTCACGAGCTGGAACAGCCCGAGCAGGTAGAGCGCGCCCGCGCCGACGATGAGCGAGCGATACGCCTCGGCGGTGCCGAGCGCCAGCGCGAGGGCGCCGAGCCCCGACCCTGCCGCGATGGCCACGTTCGTGATGCTGCGCAGCACGGCACGCGCGTGCACCCGGCTCTCGCCCTCGAACGCCCGCGCGATGATCGCCGACCTGGTCGAGTTCGCGCCCATCTCGAACGCGCCGCAGATCACCGCGATGACGAGCGCCGAGATGAAGTCGCCCGCGAACACGTAGCTGATCAGTGCGACGCCCTCGATCGCCGTGAAGACGATCACGAGGCGCTTCGCACTGAATCGGTCGGCGAGCCACCCGCCCGCGAGCGACGCCACGACGCCTGCCCCGCTCGCCGCGGCGAGCACGATCGCGACCTCGTGCGGGGCGAGGCCCACGATGAACGTGAAGTACAGCACCGTGACAGTGAGGAAGATGCCGCGGCCGACCCGCGAGATGAGCGTGGCGCCGACCAGGATGCGCAGCACCGGGTCGGAGACGGAGGCGGCGAGCCGGGCGAACAGTCCCGGTCGCGGGTGTTCGGGAACGTCGATCGTGCCGGTATCGGATTCGGGTGTGGAGGTAGGGCTCACGCATACAGTTCTGGCAGAGACATCCGACCGACGAAATTGATGTAGCGTGACGCTTCATGTTGCGTTACGTGCTGAACGAGGCGGATGTCGCGACCGTGCGCTTCGGCATCTCACCGCTGTGCGAACTGGGGCTCTCGTTGCGTGCCATCCGCGACCCCTCGCGCTTCCCGCTGCAGCTTCCCTGGCTGCGTCGCACCGAGGCGTCGCGCGCAGGCCTCGACCTCGATGCGCTGTTCGCCCTCATCGACGACCGGCTGTGGACTCCCGACTTCCTGAACCCGCGCCCTGTCTCGCCCCTGACGCGCCTCGACGACGAGTTCGAGGTGCTCGCCGCGACGCCGCCCGACGAGTTCGTGCGCGACCTCGTGGCGGTGCACGGCCACGTGCCCGAGGTGTTCGCCGGCTCACCGCGGGTCGCGGTGCGGCGCATCGTGCAGGCGTTGCGCGAGCTCTGGACGGCGACATTCGAGCCCCACTGGCCGCGCATGCGGGCGGTACTCGAGGCCGACGTCGTCTACCGCGGCCGCCAGATCGCACAGGGCGGCCTCTCAGTCATGCTGAACGGCATCTCGTCGACGGTCGACTACGCCGACGGCATCGTGTCGGTGCGGCTCAAGGACCCGAACGACCGCGTGCAGCGCATCGACGGACACGGCCTCACGCTCGTGCCGACGATGTTCACGCGCCGCGGATCGGCGCCCGTCGGCGACGGGCCGCCGCTCATCATGTACCCGGCCCGCGGGCAGGGCGCGCTCTGGGAGGCGGAGCAGGTCGCGAACCCCGCGGGACTCGCGGCGATCCTCGGCCGAACCCGGGCGAGCCTGCTCTCCGCCCTCGGCGACCCGGCATCATCGACCGAACTCGGCGTGCGCTTCGGCGTCACGGCGTCGGCGGTGAACCAGCACCTGCGAGTGCTGCGCGACGCCGGCCTGCTCGTCTCGACTCGGTATGGGCACAGCGTGCTCTACCTGCGCAGCGAGCTCGGCAGCGCCCTGCTCGACGCGCGGCCGCTGACCCGCTGATCCTGATGGGGGAGTGCCGATTCGCGCCAGTGGGGACTACTCGACCGGCGGAGGAGCGGGATCGGACGCGATGCGCAGCACGACCTTGCCGCGCACGTGGCCGGCCTCGAGCAGGCGGTGCGCCTCGGCGCCCTGCTCGAGCGGCAGCTCGCGGTCGACGTGCACGCGGACCGCGCCGTCGTCGATCAGCCGCGTCATCACCGCGAGGGTGCGCGCGTCGGGGACGACCGAGTACCCGGTGGCGCGGATGCCCCGTGCCTCGGCCTCGGCGGCCATGGTCGGCCATGACGCCGTCGGGATGTTGACGATGAGGCCGCCGCGGCGCAGCACGTCGAGCGAGCGGGTGCCGGTCTCGTCGTGCACGTTGCCGATGAGATCGATGACCACGTCCTGCTCGCCCGCGACCTCCTCGAACCGCTCGCTCGTGTAGTCGACGACGCGGTGGGCGCCGAGCTCGCGCAGGAACTCGGCATTGCGGGGCGACCCGGTCGTCGTCACCGTCGCGCCGAAGTACGCGGCGAGCTGCACCGCGAAATGGCCCACCCCGCCCGCACCTGCGTGGATCAGCACCCGCTGCCCGTCGTGCACGCGCGCCGTGTCGACGACGGCGCCCCACGCGGTGAGCGCGGCGAGCGGCACCGCCGCGGCCTGGACGAAGTCGAGCGAGGTCGGCATCGGCGTGACGCTGAGCGACGTCGCCGCGACCAGCTCGGCATAGCTGCCGGCGGCGCGCGGCACCTTGGCCATGCCGTACACGCGGTCGCCCGGCTGCAGCGGGTGCGCGGCGTACGGGCTCGCCTCGACCACGCCGGCGAAGTCGAATCCGAGCACCGCGGGGAACGCGCCCAGCGAGCCCGAGACTCCTCGTCCGGCACGGGTCTTCACGTCGATCGGATTCACGCCCGCGGCGATGACCCGCACGAGCACCTCGTCGATCACGCGTCGCGCCGCGGGAACCTCGGCGATGTGGAGTTCGTCGGGCCCGCCCGTGCGGTCGATCACGAGCGCGCGCATCGTCTCGGTCATGGGTGGTATCGCCTCCGCTCTCAGCCGGCCGCGTGTCGCGGCATCCGGTGATGTGCTCCATTCTCGTGCACCACTAGGCTGCACTCAGCGTCGCCGAGCGGCGACCGAGAGGGGCGGGAAACGTGCGTCGACTGTTCGGAGTCCTGCGGTTGCTCGCAGCTGCCGCGATCATCGTGGCGATCGTCGGCCAGTTCGCCAACAGCCTCTCGATGGTGCCCGACCCGGCGGCGTTCGTCGTGAACTTCTTCAGCTTCTTCACGATCCTGTCGAACGCGCTCGCCGCGATCGTGCTGCTCATCGGCGCGTGGTACGGCCTTCGGGGGGTGTCCGAGCCCGACTGGTACACGTTCGCGCGTGCCGCGATCGTGACGTACATGACCACGACGCTCGTCGTCTACAACCTGCTGCTGCGCGACATCTCGCTCGACCAGGCCACCACCGTTCCGTGGTCGAACGAGATCCTGCACGTCTGGGCGCCGCTGTACCTGCTGCTCGACTGGATCCTCGCCCCCGGCCGTGGGCGCGTGCCGTGGAGCCGGTTCTGGTGGATCGCCGCGTTCCCGATCGCCTGGGTCGTCTACACGATCGTCCGCGGCGCGATCGTGGGCTGGTACCCGTATCCGTTCCTCGACCCCGCGATCGAGCCCGGGGTCGGCTATCGCGGCGTCACACTGTACGTCATCGCGATCGCCTCGTTCATCCTGCTCGTCGGCTCGGCGATCGTCGGCCTCAGCCAGGTGAGCTGGCCGTACCGTGCCGTCGACCCGCCGGTCGACGACGAGGCAGAGGAGCGCGGCGAGCGCGTCGTCGCCTGAGATCGCGGAGAGGGGCACGACGAAGAGGCGCCTCGAAGCCGGAAAGCGGTCGGGCGCGTTCAGACCTGACGGGCGTGATGCAGCCAGCGCCCGACCAGCTGGCCGACCATCATGTTCTGGTGCGCCTGGCCCTCGTCGCGCGCCGACACCATGCCGAGCGGAGCGCCGAGGGCACCCGCCCAGCGCTCGGCGATCGCGGTCGGATGCACGGGATCGCGAGGAGCGCCCACCACGAGCGAGCGGATGCCCCGTGCCTCGAGCCCCGCGAGCTCGGCGTCGCCGTGGAACGCGCGGTTGCGGGGGATCTCGACGAGCCGCATCGCCCGGCGCGCGGCGTCGGGGGCCGTGAACTGGCTGAGCAGGCCCTTCGCCCCGGCGGGGGACTCGGCGGCGACCCGCTGGAAGACCGATCGCTCGCGGAACTCATCGACGCCCGCGGGACCGGCGTCGATGAGCAACTGCCCGATCACGGGGTACGGGCGCAGGTTGTCGGGCAGGGACCGGTCGTCGAACGCCGGACGGATGAAGACCGCCCGCTCGATCGGCAGCAGGTCGTCGAGGATCAGCCGGAGCGCGATCGCCGAACCCATCGAGATGCCGATGACGGTGAGCGGGTTCGACGCGTCGAGCGCCGCGCCTGTGGCATCCGTCACCTGATCGCGCACCGTGACGGCAACCTCGGCGGCGAGCCGGTCGATCTCGAAGTCGGACGGGCTGCCGACCTCGAGGAAACCGCCATGGGCCCGAACGTCGGGCGCGATGATGAGCTCGTCGTCGCCGCACGAGGCGCGCACCGGCGAACTGAGCAGGTCGATCGGCTGTCGGCGGTCGGCACCGAGGCCGTGCAGCAGCAGTGTCGTCACGCGAGTGCACCCGGGCGATACACCGCGCGCGGGTCTTCGACCGGGGCGGTCGGGCGGATTGCGACGAGCAGCTCGTCGGCGAGGCGCACGAGGATCGCGATCTGGTCGTCGTCGCGGTCGACCCAGCGGCACCTGGGCTCGTCACTGACCGGCACGAAGTCGTCGTGCTGCTCCCAGACGACGAGCGTGCGCTCGGCGCCGAGCACGTACTGCTGCCACCAGACCTGACGCAGGTAGCCACGCGGGATGCCCCGCCACGGCTTCGACGTGGTCTTGATCTCGCACAGCTCGAGTGCGCCGCTCGGCGCGACGCGCAGGCCGTCGGGGGTCGCGAGGTGGCGTCGCTCGAACTCGGCGTGGAAGAGCAGCGTCGAGGGGTCGATGCCGTGCATGCGGCGCGCCCACTCGGCGATGACGGGCTCACGCTCGCGGCCGTGGTCGGTGAAGCGGCTGCCGCCGAAGCTCGTGCGGCTGCCGTGGAGCTTCTCATACGCTGCGGTGCGCACCGACTCGCGCGTGGCGAGCTTCGCGGCATCGGTCGCGGTCACGCCCCGGGCCCGTGCCCGCAGCCATGCGACCCGGTCGCCCGAGTCGGCGACCACGCGGGTCTCATGCGGAAGTCTCGGCCGCGGCTCTGCCGGAGCGGCCGACCATGCGCCCTCGAGGTCGAAGAGGGCGAACGGAGTATCGGGCACGGCTTCGAGCGTACTCGCCGCCGCGGTCATCGGGCAGGGTTCGTGCACCGGTGTCGCGCGGCAGGTCGGCCGATGCGCGGTTCACGACGGCTCATGGCCCGTTCGGGCCATCCCAAGGTGGCCCGAACACGCGATGACCCGTGCGGTGCTTCGGAGTGGAATCGGTGTCATCACCGGTCACGTCAATCACCACGTCGCCACCACATCACGCACCGAGGAGCCGAAATGTTCATCACCGTCGCATCCACCCAGCCGGTCGTCGACGCCGCCGCCGAGCGGATCGCCCGCGCGTCGATCGCCTTCGGCCGAAAGCGCGGCTACTTCCGCCTCCTGTTCGATGCGGGCCCGGTCGATGCCGCGACCTTCGCCGAGCTCGCCGGTGTGACCGAGCGCCTCGGGCGCGCCTGGCTCGATGAACAGCTCGCCGCGGGCGTGCTGCGGGTCGTCGACTCGCCCGACGGAGAGCACGAGGAACTGCTGCTTCCGGGCGAATACGTGCCGATCCTGCTCGACGACCACGACGAGCCGGAGTTCGAGAGCGCCCGCGAGCTGCTCGACGCGCACCGCGATCAGGTGCCGCCCGCGCTCGCCGGACTGTAGTCAGGCGACCCCCGCGTTCCTAGACTTGGGGCGTGCAGCCAGAGGACCAGGTGATCCGCTACGCGGAGCACGACGGCGCCTCGATCGCCTGGTCGGCGGTCGGAGAGGGCCCGCCGCTCGTCATCGGCGGCTGGTGGTCGAGCCATCTCGACCTCGACTGGCGCAGCCCGAAGTTTCGCCGATTCGCGGGCGCACTGGCCGAGTACCGCACGGTCATCCGATACGACCGCCCCGGCGCGGGGGTCTCCGATCGGGGCGCGATGCCGGCGCGCACGCTCGACGAGGAGCTCGCGACGCTCGAGGCGCTCATCGACGAGGCGGCGCCGGCGCCCGGCACGATCTCGCTGTTCGGGGCGTCCTCGGGAGGCGGGGTCGCCTCGCTGTACGCGGCGCGGCACCCCGAGCGCGTCGAACGGCTCGTCCTCTACGGAACGTATGCGCGCGGCATCGACCTCGCCCCGCCCGCAGCGCGCGAGACGATGCTCTCGATCGTCGACCAGCACTGGGGGCTCGGCTCCCGGGTGCTCGCCGACCTGTTCCTGCCCGACGCGACCGCCGACGAGCGTGCCGAGTTCGCGGAGCTCCAGCGGCGCTCCGCCTCGCGCGAGGTCGCACTCGCGTCGTTGCGCGCGGTCTACGACTTCGATGCCACGGGTCACCTCGGCGACGTGCTGGCTCCCACGCTCGTGCTGCACCGACGCGACGACCGGGCGATCCCGTTCGCCCTCGGCAAGGAGCTCGCGGGGCGTATTCGCAATGCCCGCTTCGTTGCGCTCGAGGGCGACGACCACTTCCCGTGGCGGGGCGACTCCGATGCGGTCGTGCTCGAGACCCTCGCGTTCCTCGGCGCGCCCGTCGAGCGGGCGCCCGCATCCGCCGCGTCGGGCGCGGCCGGCGCGGTCGGATTCTCCGGCTCGGCCGGCGTCACCGCCCGGCTCACCGAACGCGAGCGCGAAGTGCTGCGACTTGTCGCGCACGGCGAGACCGACGCCGAGATCGCCGCGCACCTCGTGCTCTCGACGCACACGGTGCACCGCCACATCGCGAACATCCGCACGAAGCTCGGCGTTCCCTCGCGCACGGCCGCGGCCGCCTGGGCGCTGCGCAACGAGCTCATCTGACGGCTGCGGGCCGCCCGCCCGACGTACACTACGCGCCCTCGGGAGGGCCGCCGCAACCGCACTCTGAGTGAGCCGCGGCGAACGGATGTCGCGTGCTGGCCCGTTCCGGCCACACAGGTTGGCCGGATCCGGCGATTCGGTCGCGGCGCCACAGGCGTTGACTTGCCTCTCGTGCCGAGCATCTGCCGGCCGAACCCAACGCAAGGAAACCACTGATGTCCGAGACCCTCACCACCACGACCACCGAAGTCGTCGCGTCCGACGAGGAGCGCGCGGCCGAGCAGGTCGGCGCGCTCGCCGAGCAGATCGTCGGTATGCTCGGCTCGGCCACCGAGCTGCTCACGATCGAGCTCGGCCGCCGCTTCGGTCTCTACCGAACGCTGCACGAGTCCGGCCCGATGACCGCGACCGCGTTCGCCGAGGCCACCCGTGTCGCGCCGCGCTACGCCCGCGAGTGGCTCGAACAGCAGGCGGCCGCCGGATACCTCACGGTCGTGGAGCCCGGGGTGTTCGGGCACGAGCGACGCTTCGTGCTGCCCGACCTGCACGTCCCGGTGCTCGTCGACGAGACGCACCCCGCGCATGTCGCGCCGGCGGCGAGCCTGTTCGCCGGCGTCGCCCTCGCCTTCCCCGAGCTCGTCGCCGACTATCGACGAGGCCGCGGTGTCGCGTTCGACGAGTACGGCGCCGAACTGCGCGGCGGCCTCGGCTCGCTGAACCGTCCGGGCTTCACGCATGAACTGCGCAACTGGGTCGACGCGATGCCGGACCGGGCCGCAGCCCTCGACGCCGGTGGTGCCGTGCTCGATGCCGGCTGCGGTGTCGGCTGGTCGACGATTGCGCTCGCCCACGCCTTCCCGAACGCACGCATCGTCGGGCTCGATCTCGACGAGGCGTCGATCATCGAGGCGCGGCGCAACGCCCGCGATGCGGGGGTCGCCGACCGGATCTCGTTCCTGCACGGCAACGCCGGCGATAAGGCGACGGTTCGCGCCGCGGCCGCAGCCGCGAGCACCGGGACCGCGGAGACGACGGGCGAGACCGGCGTCGAGGCATCCGGATTCGATCTCGTCACGGTGTTCGAGGCGCTGCACGACATGGGCCGGCCGGTCGACGCGCTCGCCTGGTTCCGGGCGCTGCTGCGCACGGGCGGCGCGCTGCTCGTCGCCGACGAGCGCGTCGCCGACGCGTTCCACGCCGGTGCCGAGCCGGTCGAGCGCATGCTCTACGCGATGAGCGTGCTGCACTGCCTGCCCGCGACGACGGCGGAGTCGGGCGATCTCGCCAACGGCACGGTGCTGCGCGCGCCGACGCTGCGACGCTGGGCCGCCGAGGCCGGCTTCGGCCGGGTCGACGTGCTCGACATCGAGAACCCGTTCTGGCGCTTCTACCGCATCGGGTGAGCGTCGGCGCAGCACTTGAACGAGCACACAGCAGAGCGGCGGATGCCGCGGCGAGAGCCCCTCGCCGCGGCATCCGCCGTTCGCATCCCGCCGTCAGCGCTCGGTGACGGTTCCGTGCGCGATGTGCAGGCGACTGGTCCGCCCGGCGGGCGGAGTATCGATCGCGACGCTATGGACGCCCGCTCTGCGCGCCCGATGCCCGTCCAACGGGCTGCCTATGCTGCCGCCGACCGATGCGCGGGGCATCCGTTCATCGAACCCATAGCGAGCGCATAGGTCCGCGCGGATACTGGGAACATGAGCACGTCACCCGCCGCCACGCCCCACCGCGCCCCCGCCATCGCGAAGGGCGACGGTTCGATGGTGCGCGTGCTCGTGGTCGACGACGAGCACTCGCTCACCGAGCTGCTGAAGATGGCCCTGCGCTACGAGGGCTGGGACGTGCGCACCGCCGCCGACGGCTTCAGCGCGGTCAAGGTCGCGCGCGAGTTCCGGCCCGACGCCATCGTGCTCGACATCATGCTCCCTGACATCGACGGTCTCGAGGTGCTGGCGCGCGTGCGCGCCGACGGCACCGAGACGCCGGTGCTCTTCCTCACCGCGAAGGACTCGCTCGACGACCGCATCGCCGGCCTCACCGCGGGCGGCGACGACTACGTCACCAAGCCGTTCAGCCTCGAAGAGGTCGTGGCGCGCCTGCGCGGACTCATCCGCCGCTCGACGCTCACCCTCGCCCAGGCGAAGGACCCCGTGCTCACGGTCGGCGACCTCACGCTCGACGAGGACTCCTACGAGGTGGCCCGCGCCGGAACGGCCATCGAGCTCACCGCGACCGAATTCGAGTTGCTGCGCTTCCTCATGCGCAACCCGCGCCGGGTGCTTTCGAAGGCCCAGATCCTCGACCGCGTGTGGTCGTACGACTTCGGCGGCAAGGAGTCGGTGGTCGAGCTCTACATCTCGTACCTGCGCAAGAAGATCGACGCCGGCCGCGAGCCGATGATCCACACCGTGCGCGGCGCCGGCTACATGCTGAAGGCCGTCGGATGACCCGCCCGGGCGATCCGGGTCACGCCGCGGCGTCGCGCGAGGCGCACACAGCGTCGGTCGCCGTGGTCGCCGCCGGCGGCACGGCCAAGGGTCTCGACGACGAGCCGCTGGGAGTGGACGCCGTCTACTCCACCGATGACGACGATGACACCGAGGCGACGGATGCCCCGTCGAGGCGTCGCCCGTGGACTCTGCGGCAGCGGCTCCTCGTCATCGTCGCGGCGCTCCTCGTGGCCGTGAGCGCCGTCATCGGCGTCGCGACCGTGCTCGTGTTCCACTCCACCTCGGTCGAGCGTCTCGATGCCAGCCTGCGCGCGACCGCCTCGCGGGCGACCGAGGCGACCCCGCCGGACTTCCCCACCGATCCACGGGCGAGCGTCTTCGAGTTCCTGAGTGTGCCGGGCCAACCGGTCGGCACGCTCGGCGTGATCGTCGCAGGCGATGCGGTCGGCGGAGCGTACATCTCCGAGACCGGCGACCTGCTTCAGCCCGACGACAGTGCGATGGAGGCGCTCACGAGGGTGCCGACCGACGGCGAGCCGCGCACGGTCTCGGCCGGTTCGCTCGGCGACTATCGAGCGCTCGCCGTGGAGATCCAGCCTCAGGTGCGCAGCGTGCTGGCACTGCCCCTCGCCGACGTCAACGCCCAGTCCATGCAACTCGCATGGACCGTCGCGATCGTCGCGGCGACCGGGCTCGTTCTCGCGCTCCTCGTCGGTTGGCTCGTCGTCGGCCGGGCGCTCGCTCCGCTCGCCCGCGTGACGGCGACGGCGCAGGCGGTCTCAGAGCTCCCGCTCGATCGGGGCGATGTCGACCTCACCGAGCGGGTGGCCGAGGCCGACGGCGTGACCGAGGTCGGTCGGCTGGGGGCCGCGTTCAACCGCATGCTCGGCCACGTGGCGTCCGCGCTCTCGGCCCGCGAGCAGAGTGAGCAGAAGGTGCGCCGCTTCGTCGCCGACGCCTCGCACGAACTGCGCACCCCGCTCGCGGCGATTCGCGGTTACGCCGAGCTCACGCGCATGCACGGCGGTGAGCTGCCACCCGACGTGATGCACGCGATCGGCCGTATCGAGTCCGAGTCGGTGCGCATGACCGAGCTCGTCGAGGACCTGCTGCTGCTCGCACGACTCGACGAGGGCCGAGAACTCGCCGCCCAGCCCGTCGATCTGGGCCGGGTGCTCGTGGAGGCCATCGGCGATGCGCAGGCGGCCGGACCCGGCCACGACTGGGAGGTGCGCCTGCCCGATGGCGCGACCGTCGTCACGGGCGATGAGCCGAGGCTTCGACAGGTCGTCACGAACCTGCTGGCGAACGCCCGGGTGCACACGCCCGACGGCACGAGCGTCGTCGCCGCGCTCGAACGAGAGGGCGACGACGTCGTGCTCACGGTCACCGACGACGGGCCCGGCATTCCCGAGGAGCTCGTGGGGTCGCTGTTCGAGCGGTTCGCACGCGGTGACTCGTCGCGCTCGCGTCTGGCGGGCAGCACGGGCCTCGGGCTCGCGATCGTCAAGGGCGTGGTCGAGGCGCACCACGGCTCGGTCGGGGTTTCGAGCACGCCGCGCTCGACGGTGTTCACCGTCGAACTGCCGTTGTCGAAGCCGTCGGTCGCGTAGCGAGCGCGCTCTCCCCGTTGGTCGAGGAGCGAGCGCTCTCTCCCCGTTGGTCGAGGAGCGAGCGCAGCGAGCGTCTCGAGACCCGTCGGCTCAGAGCAGACGGCCGAGCAGCTCGGCGAACAGCTCGATCTCGCCCGGCTCCCACTCCCGCAGGCGCTCTCGCATCTGGGCCTGGTTCGCCGCCTTCACCCTGCCGACCTGCTCGATCGCGAGGGGCGTGGCGGCGATCACCCGCGAGCGGGCGTCGTGCTCGTCGACCCGGGATTCGGTGAGCCCGAGCTCCTCGAGCTGGCGCAGCTGACGGCTCAGCAGGCTCTTGTCGATCTGCAGCTCTTCGGCGAGGGAGCCCGCGTGCGCGGGCCCTCTCGACACGAGCGTCGCGACGACCTTGTAGCCCGTGGGCTGCAGGTCGGGGTGCACCTGTGCCGCGGAGATCCGCCATATCGTGCGCGCCCGGTGGAAGAGGCGGCCGAACTCCTCTTCGACGGCCGCGATCGACGCTTCGAGGTCGGGGTCGGTGGTCACAGGCGACATCTTATGCTCGGCCGTTCCCGCGCGGGGCCGCGTCGACCACGGCAGTCGATGCGGTGACGGGCACCCCGACCGATGCCTCGGACACCTCGAGCAACTCTTCGCCGACGTGCTCGAGCTCGGCCTCGAGCGAGTCGGGCGCGTCGTCGGCCGCCTCCTGCTTCGCACGCTGCACCGCGGTGAGGGTGCCGAGCTGTACGTTGGGTAGGAAGATCACGGCGATAAGCGTGATCACGGTGAGCGGCAGCGCCGCGAGGAACACGCTGCCCACGCCGAGCCCGTAGGCCGACTCGACGACGATGCGCAGGAAGTCGGGCAGCTCGGCGACGTGTGGAATACTGCCGCCGCCGAGCGTCTGCGCGGCCACCGCCTGCTGCTCGGGCTCGAGGCCCTGGATGCCGCTCTTGATCTGGTCGGCGACGACCGTTCCGAGGATGGAGCCCATGACCGCCACGCCCGCGGTGCCGCCGAGGCTGCGGAAGAACGTGACGGCGCTCGTGGCGACGCCGAGGTTCTTCACTTCGCTCGTGTTCTGCACGACGAGCACGAGGTTCTGCATGACCATGCCGATGCCGGCGCCGAGCACGAACATCGAGAAACCGACGTAGGTGAAGTCGGTGTCGTACTCGAGCCTGCTGAGCAGCAGCGTGCCCACGACCGCGAGCACGGCGCCGATGATGACGTACGCCTTCCACTTGCCGCGGCGCGAGATGAGCCCGCCCACGATGGTCGACGAGATGAGCACGCCCGCCATCATCGGGATGGTGAGCAGCCCCGACTCGGTGGGGGTCGCGCCTCGCGCGAGCTGCATGTACTGGCTGAGGAACACCGCGGTGCCGAACATCGCGACGCCGACGCTCAGGCTCGCGACGACCGAGAGCGTGAAGGTGCGGTTCGTGAAGAGCCCGAGGGGGATGAGGGGTTCCTTCGACCGCAGTTCGACGACGACGGCGATCGCGAGCAACGCCACGGCGCCGCCGATCATGAGCCACGACTCGAGCGAGTTCCACTCGAACTGGCTGCCGCCGAGCGAGACCCAGATGAGGAGCAGCGAGATGCCGGCCGAGATGAGGATGATGCCGAGGTAGTCGATCGACACCTTCTTCTTCGGGAGCTTCGGCAGGTGCAGGGTGCGTTGCAGCAGCACGAGGGCGACGATCGCGATCGGCAGGCCGACGAAGAAGTTCCAGCGCCACCCGAGCGTGTCGGTGATGACGCCGCCGAGCAGCGGGCCGCCGATCGTGGCGACGGCCATGACCGCGCCGAAGAGGCCGGCGTAGCGGCCGCGCTCACGCGGGCTGAGGATGTCGGCCATGACGATCTGGCTGAGTGCGGCGAGCCCGCCCGCGCCGAGGCCCTGGAACACGCGCATCGTGATGAGCATGGCCGGGTCTTGTGCGAAGCCCGCGATCGCCGATGACGCGACGAAGATGACGAGGGCGAGCTGCAGCAGCAGCTTGCGGTTGAAGAGGTCGGCCAGCTTTCCCCAGATCGGGGTCGAGACGGTCGTGGCGAGCAGGGTCGCGGTGACGACCCACGTGAAGGCGCTCTGGTCGCCGTCGAGGTCGGCGATGATGAGCGGCAGTGACGTGCCGACCACGGTCGACGCGATCATCGACACGAACATGCCGAGCAGGAGGCCCGAAAGGGCGGCGAGCACCTGGCGATGCGTCATGCCGCCCTCGGTGAGTGCGCCGGCGTCGGGCGCCGAGGAGGTACGTGACATTCGGTGAGGACTCCAGAAAGTAGTTGACTTCGATCAACTCTAGAGAATTAGATGATCGATGTCAACTATTGCCGTCGGTCAACTATCCGGCCTACCCTCGCGCCACGGCGTGAGCCGCGGCCACCACCCGGGCACGTTGCGCCGGTAGTCGAGGTACTGCTCGCCAAAGGTGCGGAACAGGGTCGGCTCCTCGTATCCCTTCACGAACGTGACGACAGCGGCGAGGGCGATCCCGGCGTAGAGCACGAGCCACCAATTGCCGAACAGCAGCGCCTGGCCGAGGATGATCGCGAGCACCGCGAGATACATCGGGTTCCGCACGAAGCGGTAGACCCCCGTGACGACGAGCGTCTCAGTCGGGGCGACCGGAGCGGGTGTTCCGCGGTGCTGGGCGAACAGCGCGAACGCGTGCAGGAGGAAGACCACTCCAGTCGCGATCGCGATCCAGGCGATCGGCACGACGATCCAGGCAGCACCGCTCCAGTCGTGCTGCTGCCAGCCGGAGATGAGCCAGGGGAGGAGGCCGGCGACGATGCCGGGAGCGAGGAAGAGGAAGGCGATCGTCCCCATCCACGCGCGTGCAGGCGAGGCTACCCGGGCCATGCGCGTCAGGTTAGCTCTCTTCCTTCGACCGCGCGAGGAGGCGTAGCGTTCCAGCCCTGTCGAGGATCCCTCGGCGGGACACCGCGCTACCCAGGCGTCTCGTCGGCCGGGTCCGGAAGGAACGCGGTGATGTCGATGGGTTGTGTTGGTGGGAGTTCGATGCTTGCGGGGTCGATCCGCATGGGTGGTTGATTCATCTCATCCTCCTCGGGTTCAAGCGCTCATTGCGATGAGGGCTGTGACGGCTGTCGTCGGTTCCTCCTCGTCGCCGAGCTGACGACGGAGCAGTTGCTTCGCGCTGGCGTACCGTGAACGAGCCGTCGAAGGATGCACGCCGAGCACGCGCGCGCTGTCGACGATCGTCAGCCCCTCCCAATGCACGAGCTCGACGAGTTCGCGCAGCTCATCGGGCAGTAGGGCCACAGCGGTGCGGATCTCGACGATCTCTGGGGTGGAGAGGCTCTCGTGGCCGCTGTCGCGGGCGAGGACGTTTCGTAGCTGATCCGTTGGCGCGCTACGTCGTCGGGCGGTCCTCCGGGCGTTGAGGAGCGTGTTCCGTGCGAAGACGAACAGCCACGGCCGTTCGTAGCCCACGGGAATGTGCCGGCGCTTCCTCCACGCCGCGAGGAGCGCATAGTTGAGATACTCGGCGGCATCGGCCCTGACCTCGACTCGCCGCTCAAGGTAGGCGAGCAGATCTCTCATGTTGCTTCGGACGGCCGATTCGTAGTGTGAACGTGCCTGGGCGTCGTTCACGGTGCCACGCAATCGGCGACGCCCTCGATGTGGATCCTGCTGGCGTCGTACCCTTCGGCCGTCAAACGGTCGAACACGGCGAATGTGACGGCACTGTGGAGCGCGCTCAGCTCAGGGTCGTTCCAGGTGAGGTCTGCCGGGTCTTCGCCTCGGGCGGCCGCTGCCTTTGCGAACCGGTCCGAAAGCTCTCGCTGTTCCTGCAACGTGACGGGGTCGATCGGGATGGAGTCGATGTCCATCGCCTGCAGAATCTTCTGCGCCTCGAGCACGACGGGATCATCAGCTGGGACTCCTGGCTCTGCCTTGATCACCCAACCGGTGGCGCAGTCCTGACCTGACTCACCGACGAGCGCCGTGGAGCGATCAAGGCTCATACCCTTGAGCAACTCTTGGAACGACGGGCTGGCCAGTGCGGCGGATGCCCCGCCGAACACCAGCACGGACGCTGCCGCGGTCACCAGCAGCGTCCGTCTATGCCGTCGCGGCGTGGTCCGCACTCGCTGCTCGAGAACTCTGTCGAGTGCAGTGTCCAATTCGCGGTCGAGGGCCATGACCGACGGTGCCGCTGCCGATAGACGCTCGTCCAGGTTGACATGTTCCATGTCTTCTCCCCGCTTGATGGTCTCACTAGGTACATGTCCGCAGAGCGAAGAAACGTCCAGCAGATCGGTGGAGGTCTCGGGATATCCGTCGCGGTTCGGCGGAGCAACGCCCCGAGGCCGATGATCAGCGCCCGCAAGTCGGTCGGGCTTGCGGGCGCCTTACCCTGACCGGCGCCGCTGCACCGTTGTAGATTGCGGCCCTTCGCCGGACCGCCTGAGTCGCCGAATCCGTTCTTAGGCGGTCGCTTCGTCGCGGGGATCAGGGAGGTAGGCCGTGATGTCGATCGGCACGGTCGGAGGTAGTGCGATCCCGGCGGGGTCGATGGGCGCTGCGGTCATGGTGTGTTCCCTTCGTCGAGTCATTTGGGTCAGCTGTGAGGTTGCGTTCGAGCGTCGGATGGGGTGTCGGTTGGCTGGTTGTCGGCCTGCTGTGGTCGCGGTTGCCAGGTGATGCGGAGAACGTCGATGACATCCTCGGGGTCGGCGCCGGCCGTCTGCGCCGCGGCGATGAGGTCGCGGATGCGTCGTACCACGGGCATGGGGAGTATCGCCGCGGTCTCGGCGACTCGGGTGCCGGCGGCGGTGCGGGTGACGACGAGCCCGTCGCGTTCGAGCAGCTTGTACGCCTTCGCCGCGGTGCCGGGGGCAACGCCGAGGTCGCTCGCGGTCTGCCGGACGGTCGGGAGCCGTTCGCCTGCGCCGAGTTGGCCTGAGGCGATGAGGCCGCGGAACTGGTGGTAGATGTCGAGCGCCGGGCTGGTCTCGTCCGGCGGCAGGATCGGTTGAGCGCTCATCGCACGGTTTCCCTGTCGGGTGTGCGCTCGGGCGACCGCTCGAGTGTGTGCTCGCGACGGAGTCGGCTCGCGACCAGGATCAGGAGGGCGAACGCCGTGATCTCGATGGCGGGCGCGAGCCAGCCGGCTGCGATGGCGAATTCCGCCCACTGCCAGGCCAGGTCGTACTCGGTACGGCCCCCCGACTCATCCCCGACCCCCAAACTGGACGCGGATCCGGCCCGGGCGATGAACCGCCAGGCGCCGGCGAGTGCGAGGAGCATGCCTGCGGTTGCGATCCGGAGGACCGCGGACGCGACCTCAGTGCGCGCGATCTGCTCTGCCCCGACCGTCTCCGGGCGGATGAAGGGCCTGATCGCGTTGCCGCGGAGTGTCGCCCACGTCACCACGGCCAGCGCTGCGACACAGACGAGGACCGGTACGCCGAAGCCCCACCCGTAGAACCACGGACGGATCGGGTCGATCGCCGTATTCGGTACGGGGATCGCGAGATAGATGTACCGCCCCCTTTCATCAGCTGACGATGCCAGGCCGGCAGCGATGGTCGTGCCGAGCAGCCCGACCAGCGCCGCGCCGGCGCTGAGCATGGAGATCCGGGACCCGTAGGTCGTCCAGGAGCGGCGTGCGCCCGACACGACCGGCTGCTCGGGCGGGGTGGTGCCTCGGAACGCGATCATGGCCAGCACCACGGAGAGGCTGAGGAACGCCGCGAACACCGGGGTCGCGTACTGCCACCACTCCACGATGTCGACGAGGTTCAGGAGGTAT
Organism: Agromyces humatus; assembly: GCF_021228295.1. GTDB lineage: Bacteria > Actinomycetota > Actinomycetes > Actinomycetales > Microbacteriaceae > Agromyces > Agromyces humatus. The sequence goes on along the minus strand of NZ_JAJQPD010000004.1, from coordinate 271,272 downwards.
CCCCGGACGACGTTCTCGATCCCGAACACGACGACGACCCCGATCGCGCCGAAACCGAGCGCACGGCGCTCAGGCAGGTACCGCGCCGCCACCGAAGCCGCGTCGGCTGCGGAAGGCCGAGGTGTTCGACCCCGCCCTTCGCGCAGACGAACCACGAGAAGCCCGCCCGCAACGATCAGCGAGGCCACCACCAGCGAAAAGAACGGCAGCGAGAAGGCGAAAGCCACCAGCTCGCTCAGGCCAATCGAAAAGATGTTGCCCCACGTCATATCGTCTCCAGTCCAAGGTTGTGTCACATGTCTAACACAAAGTTGTGACGCCTCATAAGTACAAGTCGACGGCGGACATTGCATCGGCGAGCAGTATCCCGGCCGCCCGCGGGGCCTTCGATCACTGCGACGGCGACAGCGTGGTCGTTGTGATGACGACAGGCGTAGCCACCGCAGAGCTCGATCGCGGCAATCTCGGCTGGTTGCATGCCGGTGATGTCCACGGTGAGCTCGTTGGTTCAGCCGATCTCCGTGCATCCCCTCGCCGCTACGCAGCCCGACACACCGACTGCAATTCGCTATCGCGACGACAAACAGCCCACCGACTCGCCTCGCACAGCCATCTTCACCGAAGGGAGTCATCGCCGGGGGCCTGCGCACTCACCGATCCCTCATGCACGTTCAACAGTCACAGACTTGAGGGATCGCATCGCAGCGAACCGTCGGGCAGGATGGTAACGACCGACGTCCGCCCAGCCGTGGAGTAACGGTGCCCTTCTTCGATGGGCTCTCAGGCCCCGTGTACTACCGGCACTGGGACGCGGCCTCGCCCATGGCCGCGGTGGTCTTCCTGCACGGCTTCGGCGAGCACACCGGGGTCTACCACCGGTTCGGCGCGGCCTTGAACCAGGCGGACATCGATCTGTGGGCGCTGGACGAGATCGGGCACGGCCTTACCGAAGGCCAGCGTGGTGAGATCGAGAGCATCGATGCGCTGGTCTCCAACGGCCAGCGACTCACCGACCTCGCCGCACAGGCCGGCCTGCCGCTGGTCATCGCGGGGCACTCGCTGGGAGCGGTGGCGGCCATGATCACTACCCTGCGGCACCCTGACCGCTACCGCGCGGCCGTGCTGACCGGCGCCACTCTGAGCATGCCGCAGTGGTTCGCCGAACTCGAGGATGCGGGCGACGCGTTTGCCCTCGACCTGGACGAGCTCTCCGGGGACCCGTTCTACCGGGACTCCCTGGAGAACGATCCGCTCGCCTTCACAGAGGCCGACATCGTCGATGTGCTCCGCAGGGTCCTGCCACCCGCATGGGCCGAGGTCGCCGAGACGGTCGGCGACCTGAGGATTCCGGTCCTCGCCCTCAACGGTTCGGAGGACGCCGTCGCGCCCGTTGCGGACGTTGCCGCCGTCGCCGCTCGGTCCGCGCAGATCCGCACCCTGGTGTTCGAGGGCATGAAGCACGACATCCTCAACGAGACGGTGCACCGCGAGGTGGCCGCAGCCATCACCGCGTTCGTTAGGAGCGCGGCTGGTTGAAGGACCCCGCCTGGTTCACGGTCCGGCCCCTGGGGGCGGAGCCACCCTGGCGGCCGGTCACCCGAGGGTGACCGGCCTTGACGGGTACGGGCTGCTTTCCCCGTCAGCACTCGTCTGCCCTGTCAAATGCGACGGATGCGTCCGCTCCGCGATCGGGCCCAGTCTTGTGGGTAAGGGGTCCGCCAGCGACACAGCCCAGTCGCACAAGCGGATCCGCCTACGGAAGTCCCGTGACGGACCGGCTATCGGGCGCGGGCGACTTGGCGGATGAGCGTCCGAAATCACCTGAAACCGTGGCCTGCTCTCACACCTCCGCACGCGCCGAGGTGCTTACGACACGCCCCAGTCGCCGGCTCGGACGCAGGGTGCGCGGGATGCGGTCGCTATCGCGTCAGATCATCGTCGTCGCGGTCACGACGAGGACGAAGGCCGCGACGATGAGAGCGACGCGGGCGTAGTGCAGGCGGTCCCAGCGCTGCTGCTGCTCGCGCCAGTCGTCGGGATGACTGTCGGGGGTCCAGGTTGCCGCGCGATTGGCGATCGGCACCAGCAGGGCGATGGACAGGATGACGCTGATGGCCAGCAACACTCCGGCGACGAGAGCGGGTGCCGCGGCCGGTGCGCCCCACGTGAGAGCCGTAAGGGCGGCGACGAGGATCAGGGAACCGACGTACCAGAACGGCATCGCGCGTCCCAACATGCGCGCACCGTCCGCCTGTGCTGTCAGTGACGCGCCGACCGGCAGTCGCAACAGGATCGGGTTGATGACGAAAGCGACCGCGAACTCGACGCCGACCATGAGGCCGACGACGGACGCGGTGATGATGGCGAGAACAGGTTCCACAGAGAATGCCCTTCAATTCTAGCGCCGCTAGAATTTCTAGCGTTGCTACAGTAGGTGATCGACGACGTGACCGCAAGAGGAGGACTGATGGCTGAACAGACGGCACGCCAGCAGCGCAGCGACGAGCGACGCCGTCGGATCCTCGCTGCCGCTCGGGAGCGCGCGGACGCCGCTGGCTGGGAGGCCGTGACGACTCGACATCTCGCCGACGCCATCGGATACACGCAGCCCGTGCTCTATGGCCACTTTCCGGGAGGCAAGTCCGAGATCATGCTGGCCATCGCTCTCGAAGGCTTCGTCGACCTGACGCGGCGGTGTCGCGCTGCGCTCGGCCGCAAGCGCGGGCGGCGTGCGATCGAGGCCGTCGCCGTCGCCTACTTGGATTTCAGCAGTGAGCACCCCGCTGTGTACGAAGCCATGTTCCAACTGCCGATCGACATACGATTCGCCGGTGACGACACCGAATCCGACCTTCGCGCAGGGTTCGAGGTTCTCGCGGACGCGATCGGAGACAATAGCGACGGCACGGTGACCGAAGTGTTCTGGGGCGCCCTGCACGGCGTCAGCCTGCTGGAACGTGCTGGCCGTATGCGCCCGGAACACCGCTCCCATCGGGTAGCCGAACTCGGTGTCCGCTTCGCGGCGGAGGCTCTCGCGTAGATCTCCGGTTGCGATCGTGATCGCCCGCTCGGACTTATCGGGAAGGTGCGGGCGCTACTGGTCCGCGCGGTGCATCCTGAGCACGTGAGGCACAGCCTTGGCGAGCGTGTTGAACGTCCGGTCCGCTCGTTCGATGCGCACCGAGGTGTTCACCGCCCACACGATCATCTCGGCGCCCTTGGCCGACTCGACTCCGCTGGGCGAGTCCTCCAGAACGAGACACTGTTCCGGCGCAGGTCCCAGCACCTCTGCGGCGTAGAGATATGGATCCGGCGCCGGCTTCCCCGGTCCCGAGAACCGCGCATCTACGATCACCTCCGGGGCCCGCAGGCCGGTACGCGAGAACCGCTCTCGCACGCGATGCGCGTAGTTCGAGGTCACCACCGCCCAGCGACCCGCGACCAACCCCGCAAGCAGTTCGGCAGCGCCCTCGAACGCGGAATAGGTCCCGTGCCGCGCATCGTGATCCTCGAGGCGGTGGAGCGTCGAGAGACACTCGTCATGGTTCAGATCGGGGGCGACTTCGGCGACCGTGTCCATAGGTCTCGTTCTGAGCGCGACGGCGTACACCTGGGCCGGATTCAGGTGGAAGATCCTTGCCCATTCATGCCAGACACGTCGCTGGTTCGCGACCGCGTCGATCAACGTCCCGTCGACATCCAGCAGGACGAACGCAGCAGCAGCAGTCACCACCCCACGGTAGCCGCCCCTCGAGTCACTCGCCCCACAGCCACGTATGCTCGCCGGACGCACGCCCGCAGACCGGTCCGCCAACGGACATCCGACAGCGGATCCCTGAGCGAGCACTGCTGACACCTATCGGGGATGGCGCGAGCGTCAGCCTTTCCAGGGTTGCAGCCAAGAGTTGACGACGACCACGCCGGTGCCGAATTCTGCGTCGAACGATGCTTGGAGCTCGTCGCCGATCTCGAGCGGGACGAGCACGTGGACCTGACCGTCGCTGGACTCGACAACGAGGACGTCTGATCGGTTGCTGTGGGCGATGGTTTCGGCGATCTTCGCGAGTTCGGCCGCGTTGGCGGGTTCGGTGGGGATGACCTCGGCCGGGGAAGCATCCAGCTTGAGGGGCGGCAGTGGATCGCGCGTGAGTGTGAGGGTTCCGTCCTCGAAAGTGCCGACGAGCCGTGCGTCTCCCCAAGTCACGCCGTAGTATGTCGCGAGCAGTCCCGAGGGGATGACGACCGTGTCGAGTCCGGCTACCGGAACGCCGCCCCCGCACCGTGGCGGCATGCTCTGCATGTGAAGTGTGCAGATGGCCGCTTCTTGTTGCGCGATATGGAGCATGCCCGACACCTCGTACTCGACGACACTGGGGGCCGTCGCATCCGTCGCGCGGGGGAGCGCGGTCGTCGCGCACCCGGCGGTCATCAATACCGCCGCCATGACGGCGAGCGCTCGGATCGGTCGCAGGTCGATCACGGTTCGAACCTCCACAACTCCATGCCCAGCACGGTGCACGTCGTCGTCTGCCCCGGGAGCACCCCGGGCCGGCCATCGGGGAGCGTGCAGACGACGAGTGTGGGCTTGGTGGTGATTGGCCCGGTCGACGGCTGTGCTCCGGACTGGAAGTCAACAGAGCCCTGTTGCCGAGTCTTCGCCACCCACAACGCCGTGCACGCCGCCTCCACGTCCCGCACAGTCAGCCCGTCTGGCCCGGGCGTGAGTGTGACGGTCTCAGCGGTCGCGGCGCCAGCCACCGCGACAGGATCGGCACTGTCAAGACAGGCGACCTCCAGCGAAGCCGCCGCTCGATCGCCCATCATCGGCAATGCGACCGTAACGATCGCAGCCGCGGCGGTCGCGCTCACCGCCAGGATGATCGCCGGGCGATTCAGATGCCGTCGTTTCGGAGTCGCCTCGTCCTTGACCATGGTCTGCAGTGTCGACCGCAGCCGATCACGGTACTGCCCGTCGAGGATCCGATCGTCGTCGTCGATCATGGGGCGGTTCCTCCGATCTCGGTCATCACGGCCAGTTGCTGCGCGTCGTGCACGGCTGCGCGCAAGCGGGCCTTCGCGCGGCTCAGCCGCATCCGAACCGTTCCCGCCGGAACCCGAAGCACCCGGGCGACATCGACGGGTGCGAGTTCCTCGATCACGCACAGCGTGAGGATCTCCTGGTCGCGGGCACTCAACCGGTCGAAGGCTCCTCGCACCTGTGCCTGCATCGCGGGTCGCTCGACGGATTCGAGCACGGCATCAGCGTGGTCCGGAACCGTCTCGACACGCACCTTCCGGAGCAATGCCTCGTAGCGGACGCGGGAACGCTCGCGATTACGCACCACGTTCGTGGTCGTCACCAGCAGCCACCCGGCAAGCGAGTCGTTCACGAAACGAACGCTGCCGCGCCGGCGCCATGCTTCGAAGAAGACCATCGCCGTGACATCCTCAGCGTCGCGCTCGTCCTTCACAAGGCGTCGAGCCTGCCGATGCACGCGCGCAGCATGGAGATCGAAGATGGCCGTGAATGCGATGTCGTCGCCGATGAGCACCCGAGCCCACAGCGCCTGCTCATCGCCTGCCTCATCCATATCGCCCACACTAAGGAATGTCCGGCCAACCCATTCCGTCACACCCTGGGTGCGATGCCAACCGAGCCGCGGACACGCAAGCCGGTCCCTCAGCGCTCACGTGGCCGGTTTCCTTCAGCGGCGATCGCGGGATGTCGCTTCCTCGCGACGCTCGCTGAGCGCGGTGAAGACCACCTCGTACTCGCCCTGCGGCCAAAGCAGAACGCGATGCACGAAGCGCCCGTCAGCTTCAACGTCGACCTCGTCATAGACGATCTCGCTCTCGGCGTCATGGAAACGCAGTGAATCGATGGTCGCCCCAGGTTCCAAGCGCAGTTCCGCGTCGACGAAGCTCAGCTCGACGAACTCGTAGCCAACCTGAAGATCGCCTACGAGCGCACGCACGACCAGCGCACCGTCGGGTCGGTACTCGAAGGATTGGATCTGCCCATCGTGCAGATTCACCCCCTGAACCAACCTCTCAGCGCCGTCACGTAGCCGCGGCATCACCGCGGTGCAATGCACCTGGTAGTCCCGCCAATGCGAATCCCATTCAGAGTCGTCGAGCGTGCCGGATGCCCATTCGCGGGTAAGCCACTTCATCGACACTTGAGCAACGTACCTGCTCGGAACGTCATGGCCGGACCGTCCGATAGCCGTTGGTCCCCAATCGGCCTGGCGACATACTGACCACGAAAATGGCTCAGGGCGGGGCCGCACGCCCGTCGTGCACACCCTGTGTCGCCCGTCTACCTCACCCGGTGACCACGCCCGAAGCGGCACGTCAACCGCAAGAGGGATGTTCGTCTGGGCGCTACATCGCCGCGGTCGCCTCGATCTCGACGAGCGCGTCGGGGCGGCCGAGGCCCGCCACGAACAGCACCGTGATGGCGGTCGGCTTGGGACCCCAGATCCGCATCGACGCGGCGAAGCCCTCGTCGACCGACTGCCCGGCGCCAACGTAGACCGCCATGCGCACGACATTCGACTGGTCGGCGCCCGCCTCGGCGAGCACGGCGAGCACGTTGCGGAGCGCCTGCTCGGTCTGCGGCCCGAGGCCGCCCGCAACGATGGCGCCCGAGGCATCGGTGCCGTTCTGGCCGCCGACGTACAGCGTGTCATGAGCGCCGCGCACGAGCACTCCCTGGCTGAACGCCGGATTCGTGTGGAGCGTGCCGGGGTTGAGGTGTGTGATCTCCATGTCTCCGGTCTACCGTCAGCCACCGACGATTTGGCCGCGCACGCGGCATCCGTTAGTCTTTACGGAGCCGAAGACCGCTGGTTGTCGCGCGTTCCGAAATGAATGCCGACCGAAGTCTTGCGAAAGCAAGGGCCCGCGCAGGTGTGACGAAGACTTCCGAGCAATCGGGCCGAGCTCCGCGCAACTGCGCCGGAGCTTTTTTCTTTCTCCATACTCTTCCAGCGCTCCCAGGCCGTGCACCGCCTCCGCGATGCACGTAGAAGACACAAGGAGTGGCCATGGCGAACAAGGAAGCCTCGGTTGCCGAACTCACGAACCTGTTCGAGAGCTCGACCGCCGTTCTGCTGACCGAATACCGCGGCCTCACTGTTGCCCAGCTCAAGACGCTGCGCAAGTCCATCAGTGGGGACGCGAGCTACGCCGTGGTGAAGAACACGCTGACCAAGATCGCGGCCAACAACGTCGGGATCAGCTCGTTCGACGACGACCTCAAGGGGCCGTCGGCGATCGCGTTCGTGCACGGTGACCCGGTCGCCGTCGCGAAGGCGCTGCGTGACTTCGCCAAGGCGAACCCTCTCCTCGTGGTCAAGGGCGGCTATTTCGATGGCAAGCCCCTGACCGCAGCAGAGGTAGGCAAGCTCGCCGACCTCGAGTCCCGCGAAGTGCTGCTGGCGAAGCTCGCCGGTGCCTTCAAGGCCTCGCTGTTCGGAGCCGCATATCTGTTCAACGCACCGCTGTCGAAGGCCGTTCGCACGGTCGACGCGCTGCGTGAGAAGCAGGAGTCCGCTGCGTAGGCGCGAGCCTCTCAAGCGGTGAGTAACCAAAGAATCTAAGGAGAAGAATCATGGCGAAGCTGTCCACTGAAGAGCTGCTCGAGCAGTTCAAGGGCCTGACCCTCATCGAGCTCTCGGAGTTCGTCAAGGCGTTCGAGGAGACCTTCGAGGTCACCGCGGCCGCCCCCGTCGCCGTTGCCGGCCCCGCTGCCGCAGGCGGCGGCGCTGCTGCTGAAGAGGTCGAGGAGAAGGACTCCTTCGACGTCGTCCTCGAGGCTGCCGGCGACAAGAAGATCCAGGTCATCAAGGTCGTCCGCGAGCTCACCTCGCTCGGCCTCGGCGAGGCCAAGGCCGTCGTCGACGGTGCTCCCAAGGCCGTGCTCGAGGGCGCGAACAAGGAGACCGCCGAGAAGGCCAAGGCTGCTCTCGAAGAGGCCGGCGCGACCGTCACCCTCAAGTAGTCGCCGCCCTCGAAGAGGGCAGCACACTGGGTGCAATCGTCACCCTCGAGGAATCGCGTGCGCTCGCGAGAGCGCACCGGCTTGAGGTGACCTGCGTCACCTGAACACACGGATGCCCCGTGGCCGATCATCGGCCACGGGGCATCCGTCGTTCGTCCTGCTCAGTCGTGCTCGCTCCTCAGGAGCAGCCTGGCGAGTCCGGCATAGGTGTTCGGGCCGGGGACGCCATCGATCGGCCCGGTGTAGCCGCCCCGCTTGGCGATGCGCTGCAGGCCCTTCCACGTGTTCATCCCGGGCACGCCGTCGATCGGGCCCGCGTACCCGGTGCCGGTGAGCACCGTCTGCACGCCTCGCCAGGAATTCGGCCCGAGGACGCCGTCATAGGGGCCGAAGTAGCCGCCGATGCGGGCCAGAACCTGGAGCGCCGTGTTCGTGAGCGGTCCCGGGATGCCGTCCACAGGGCCGGCGTAGCCGAATCCCGCGAGAACGGTCTGGACGCCCTTCCACGATGCGATGCCCATGACGCCGTCGTTGGGACCCGTGTATCCGCCCTTCGCGGCGAGCCGCTGCAGCGCATCCCACGTGGCCGGGCCCGGATGGCCGTCGAGGTGTCCGGCGTAGCCGTAGCCCTTGACGGTCTGCTGGAGGCCCTTCCAAGTGTTCACGCCCGGTAGTCCGTCGTTGGGACCTCGGTATCCGCCCGCGCGGGCCACTCTCTGCAGTGTGAGTCCATCGGCGGGGGTGATCGCCGCGCTCGAGGCGGCAGCGGTTTCGGTGGTCATAGCGCCCTCCTTCATCGGTGCGGACGGCTTGCGGTCCGATCGGTACCGCAGGGTCGCCCGATGCGGAGGCTACGACGGCGGTCGCGGGACCGTCACCGGGCTGCCACTGAGACGCCACGGCGACGTGCGGATGCCCCGTGGCCGGTCACGGCCACGAGACCCCACCACGCGCGGAGGTCGTCGGGTTGCGTCCACGCGGTCCACACGCGCTCGATCGGCGCGCGTTGAACTCGCGGGTGACGTGCACGTCATGCGTCGAATCGGCCATGACTCGACCCTTCCATCTGGAACGGCAGGTCGAGGCGCGAGACGAGCGGGGCGCCTCAGCGCGGTGCGGCGGTCGTGCTCGAGCGCACCACCAGGCGGGTGGGCAGCGGCGCGCCCGAGTCGGGCAGGGGGTCGGCCAGATCCTCGCCGAGCAGGTGCAGCACCACGTCGACGGCGAGACGGCCCTGCGCGCCGGGGTACTGCTCGATCGTCGTGAGCCCGAACATCTCGGCGTACTCGTGGCCGTCGACGCCGATGATCGACAGGTCGCCGGGCACCGTGAGGCCGAGTCGTTCGGCAGCCCGGATGGCGCCGAACGCCATCTCGTCGGAGACCGCGAACACCGCAGACGGCCGTCGACCGGGGTGGCCGAGCAACTGCAGCGCACCCGTGTACCCGCCCGGCATGGTCATCTCGGCCTCCACGATGTGCGCGTCGGCCTCAGACGCGTGGCCCGCGGCCGCCATCGCCTCGAGGAAGCCCTCGCGGCGACATCCGTGCACGCTCTCGGGGTTCGACAGCGCGCCCTCGCCGGCGAGATGGGCGATGCGGGTGTGGCCGAGATGCAGCAGGTGCTCGGTCGCGAGCGCGCCGGCCGCGCGGTCGTCGATCGAGAGGCGCGCGCCGCCGGCGCCGCTGCCACCGAGGCTCACGAGCGGCTTCTCACGGCGATCGAGCGAGGCCGTCTCGCGCTCGGTGAGGTCGACCCCCACGGCGATCACCGCATCGACGCGCTTGCGGGCGAGGAAGAAGTCGAAGACCCGATCGCGGTCCTGCCCGGCGGAACCGACGTTGTAGAGCGTGAGGTCGTAACCGGCCCCGAGCAGCGCGCGCTCGATGCCCTCGAGCACCTCGCCGAAGAACCAGCGGTTGACGAACGGGATCACGACACCGACGTTCATCGTTCGCCCCGTGACGAGGCTTGCGGCGGCAGGGGACGCGATGTAGCCGATCTCGGCGGCCGCGACCTCGACCCGGTGGCGGGTCGACTCGGCGACGTGCCCGCGGCCCGAGAGGGCGCGCGACGCCGTCGCCTTCGAGACCCCGGCCAGCCGTGCGACGTCGCCGATCGCGGCCATCAGCAACCCCCTCCATCGGGCAGTTCCGGTGCTGAGCATAATGGCTGCGACCACGGCGTGGAACCGATTCCAGACGGCGTATCGGATGCCTCGTGGTGGGCCTCTCCCGTCCTGGGAGCGCTCTCTGCGAGCAGGGGAGCCACTCCGGTTTGGTGCTCGATTCGTGATCTGTGTTCCCTTGTGGTCGCCAGTGCACCTGTCCTAGCGTGGAGTCTGGAACCGGTTCCCGGACCTCTTGCACACTGGGCAGCACACCGGCACCACCACCTGCACCACACTCGACGAGGAGATGGACATGAGACTCACACGGCATCGCCGTTGGATCGGCCCCGTGGCGTTGGCCGCGGCGGCAGGCCTCGCACTCACGGCGTGTACCGGCGACATCGCCGAACAAGACGCGGCCGACACCGATTGCGCTGACTACGAGCAGTACGGCACCTTCGACGGCGCCGAGGTCACCGCCGCCAGCACCATCCTCGACATCGAGGCCGACCGGCTCAACGAGTCGTGGGCCGATTTCGAAGCCTGCACGGGCATCTCGGTCGACTACCAGGGCTCGAGCGAGTTCGAGGCGCAGATCGCGGTGCTCGCCGAGGGCGGCAACGCGCCCGACGTCGGCTTCGTGCCGCAGCCCGGCCTGATGAACCGCCTCGCCGCAGGCGGCTGGCTCATCCCGGCATCCGAGGCCGTCGAGGCGAACACCGACGAGTTCTGGTCGGAGGACTGGAAGCAGTACGGCACCTTCGAAGACACCTTCTACGGGGCCCCGCTCATGGCGAGCATCAAGGGCTACGTCTGGTACTCGCCGGCCGAGTTCGAAGAGAACGGTTACGAGATCCCGGCAACGCTCGACGACCTCACCGCCCTCTCCGATCAGATCGCGGCCGACAGCGGACGTCAGCCCTGGTGCGTCGGCCTCGAGTCCGGCGACGCCACCGGATGGCCCGGCACCGACTGGGTCGAGGACTACATGCTGCGCCTGCACGGCGCCGACGTGTACGACCAGTGGGTCACGCACGAGATTCCGTTCAACGACCCGATGGTCGCCGAGGCGTTCGACGCCGTCGGCGAATACCTCAAGAGCGACGAGATGGTCAACGGCGGCATCGGCGATGTTTCGACGCTGGTCACCGAGGCATTCCAGACGGGCGGCCTCCCCATCCTCGACGGCGAGTGCTCGCTGCACCATCAGGCTTCGTTCTACGAGACCTTCTGGAACCCCGAGGGCGGTGACGCCAACACGGTGGCCTCCGACGGCACGGTGTTCGGCTTCCTGCTTCCGCCGGCCAACGCCGATGACCCGCTGTCGGTGACCGGTGGCGGCGAGATCGTCGTGGCCTTCCGCGAAGCCGAAGAGGTCGAGGCGTTCCGTGCCTACCTTTCGAGCGACACCTGGGCGAACAACCGCGTGAGCCTCGGCGGCGTCATCAGCGCCAACAAGGGCGTCGACCCCCAGAATGCATCGAGTGAGCTGCTCGTGCAGTCGATCGAGATCCTGCAGGATCCCGAGACGACGTTCCGCTTCGACGGGTCCGACCTGATGCCGGGCGCCGTCGGCGCCGATTCCTTCTGGAAGGGCATCGTCGCCTGGGTCGGCGGTGAGGACACCACCCAGGTGCTCGACACCATCGAAGCCAGTTGGCCGGCGAGTTAGTAGCGCGCGTCACGCCGTACGCGGCATGATCGAGGGGCGGGGCTTCGAAACCCCGCCCCTCGTCACCCCAGTTTCAACGAAGACTGCGTTCAATGAAGAACATCGGGAGGCACGATGACCACGGCCGATCTCCTCGGCAAGATCCTGCAGGTGGTGATGGGCCTCGCCGTGCTGGCGGCGGTCGTCGGCCTGCTCATCTTCTTCATCGACAAGGCGCCCAAGAAGGGCCGCGACTACTGGCAACTCGCGTTGTTCCTGCTTCCGGCGATGCTCTTCATCGCGATCGGCCTGGTCTATCCCGCCATTCGCACGAGCTTCCTCGCGTTCCAGAACAATGCCGGCGAGTGGACGCTCGACAACTTCGTGTGGATGTTCACCCAGCCGGCCGCCATCCGTACGCTCATCAACACGATCCTCTGGGTGGCGCTCGCCCCGATCATCTCGACGGTGATCGGCCTGGCCTACGCGGTGTTCATCGACAAGTCGCGCGGTGAGAAGTACTACAAGGTGATCCTCTTCATGCCGATCGCCATCTCGTTCGTCGGGGCGGGCGTCATCTGGGGCTTCGTGTACGACTACAACGGCGTCGGCGATCAGATCGGCGTGCTGAACGCGCTCGTCGTCGCATTCGGCGGCGACCCGGTGCAATGGCTGCAGACCGACCCGATCAACACCATCCTGCTGATCGTCATCATGATCTGGATTCAGACCGGATTCGCGATGGTGCTGCTCAGCGCCGCCATCAAGGGCGTCCCCACCGAGCAGATCGAGGCGGCGCAACTCGACGGCACGAACGCCTGGCAACGGTTCAGGAACGTCACCGTGCCGGGCATCCGAGGCGCACTCGTGGTGGTGTTCACGACCATCTCGATCGCCACCCTGAAGGTCTTCGACATCGTCCGGACGATGACGGCGGGCAACTTCAACACCAGCGTGGTCGCCAACGAGATGTACACCCAGGCCTTCCGCGCGAGCGAGATCGGGCGAGGGTCGGCCCTCGCGCTCATCCTGTTCGTCTTCGTGTTGCCGATCGTCATCTACAACGTCAATGTGCTTCGCAAGCAGAGGGAGATCCGATGAGCAGCGTCGCCCCCGCCGACCTCCCGATCGACAAGGAGCTCGCCGATGGCGAGGCCGCCGAGCTCGCCGAGAGAGAGCCCGGCACGAAGGCGGCGCGCGTCAAGCAGCGCCTCACCTCGCGCACCGCGACGATCGCGTCGCTCGTCATCGCCGTGGTCTGGACGATCCCGACGTTCGGCCTGCTGATCTCGTCGTTCCGCCCCGCCGAGCTCATCCGCACGACGGGCTGGTGGACGATCTTCCAGAACCCCGGCTTCACGCTCGAGAATTACGCCACCGTGCTCTTCTCGACGTCGTCGTCGTCACCGCAGCTCGGCTCCTACATCGTGAACTCGATCGCGATCACCCTGCTCGGCACGCTGATCACGTTGGTGTTCGCAGCGATGGCGGCCTACGCGTTCGCGTGGATCAAGTTCAAGTGGGTGAACTGGTTGTTCATCTTCGTGTTCGCACTGCAGATCATCCCCCTGCAGATGTCGCTCGTGCCCTTGCTGCAGATCTTCTCAACGTGGCTGCGGCCGATGCAGGCGTGGCTGCACGACATCGTGCCGATCATTCCCGAGCAGAACTACCTTCCGCTCTGGCTCGCACACGCGATGTTCGGCCTGCCGCTCGCCATCTTCCTGCTGCACAACTTCATCTCCGATATCCCCGCCGACGTCATCGAAGCGGCGAAGGTCGACGGTGCGACGCACGGGCAGATCTTCTTCCGCATCGTGCTGCCGCTCGCGACCCCCGCGCTCGCGTCGTTCGCGATCTTCCAGTTCATCTGGGTCTGGAACGACCTGCTCGTCGCGCTCATCTTCTCGGGAGGCACGCAAGACGTCGCGCCGATCACCCAGCGGCTGGCGGAGCTGGTCGGCACGAGGGGCCAGGACTGGCAGTTGCTGACGGCCGCGGCATTCGTCTCGATCGTGATCCCGCTGATCGTGTTCTTCAGCCTGCAGAGATACTTCGTGCGCGGACTGCTGGCGGGTGCCACGAAGGGGTAGCTCCACGACGGGCCGGGCGATACGGATGCCGCGGGCGGGAGCCGCGGCATCCGCCATGCAACCCGTGGCAGTGTTGGGCGCAACGCGGTAGAACGGGATGCATGGCGACCTCCCCACTGGTGCTCGGACCGATGCTGCGGTTCGTCGACGAGACCTCCGCGAGCATCTGGGTCGAGACGCGAGGCGGCTGCCGCGTGACCGTCACCGCCGAAGGGCGGTCGTGGCACGCCCGCACGTTCGCGGTGCACGGCCACCACTACGCACTCGTCGAGGTCGACGGCCTCGAGCCGGGCGCGGCGCGACCGTACGACGTGCAGATCGACGGCCGACGGGTCTGGCCCGAGGCGGATTCCGAATACCCGCCGCCCGTGATCGAGACGCGCACGCCCGGGCGCCCGGTGCACATCGCGTTCGGGTCGTGCCGCACCAGCGTCTCCCACGATCGGCAGGGGAACCGCAGGCACGGCGTCGACGCGCTGCGCGCGTTCGCCCTCGCCGTAGCCGAAGGCCGGGCCGACCGTCCCGACCTGCTCCTCTTCCTCGGCGACCAGGTGTACGCGGACTCGACCTCGAAGGAGATGCAGGACTTCATCCGGAGCCGGCGCGACATCCGCGAGGAGCCGGGGAAGGAGCTCAAGGACTACGAGGAGTACGGGCATCTCTACGAGCTCGCGTGGTCCGACCCGGCCAATCGCTGGCTCCTGTCGACCCTTCCCAGCGCCATGATCTTCGACGACCACGACATCCGCGACGACTGGAACGCCTCACTCGACTGGAAGCAGAAGATGGAGGCCACCTCGTGGTGGCACGGTCGCATCGTCGCCGGCCTGGCGTCGTACTGGGTGTACCAGCACCTCGGCAACCTGTCGCCCCGAGCGCGATCGGCCGACGAGGTGTGGCGTCGCATCATCGGCCACGACGCGGTCGCCGAACTCGACCTCACCGACGTCATCGACGAGTTCGCGGAGCGCTGCGACGCAGAGCCCGACGGCTACGGCTGGAGCTACTGCCGGGATTTCGACGACGTCCGGCTGATCGTCGTCGACTCGCGCGTGGCGAGGGACCTGACCCCGTCGGCTCGCGGGCTTCTCGATGCCCAGGAGCTCGAATGGCTCGATGAGCGCATGCGCGGTGGACTCCGGCACCTCCTCGTGGCAAGTTCGCTGCCGTTCCTGTTGCCTCTCGGCCTGCACCACGTCGAGGCCTGGGATGAGGCGGTCGCTGAGGGCGCGTGGGGCCGATTCGCCGCATGGATCGGCGAACGCCTGCGACAGGCGGTCGACCTCGAGCACTGGGCGGCCTTCCAGAACAGCTTTCAGGCCGTGGCCGGGATCGCGACGGCGGTCGCCGACGGTGAGCGCGGCCCAGCACCGCAGACGGTGACGTTCCTCTCGGGTGACGTGCACTACTCCTTCCTGGCGGAGGTGGAACGCCAGACGGGGGGCCGCATCCTTCAAGCGGTCTGCTCGCCGGTGCGCAATCCGCTTCCGAGGCTGCTGCGCTGGTTCGCCGTCGTCATGTCGTACGGGGTGGCGACCCCGATCGGCGCGGCGGTTGCACGCTCGGTGAAGGTGCCCGATCCGCCGTTCCGTTGGCACACCGTGAAGGGCCCCTGGTTCGACAACAACCTGGCGCTGCTCCGCGACGGTTCCGACGGGCTGACGATCACCTGGCACACGGGTGTGATCGTCGACGGCGACGAGGCGCGCCCCCGACTCGCGGAGGTGGCATCCGTCGTCGTGCCGACGAGGCGCGAGGCCGCACTGGTGTCGCACGGCGCGTCGTCGCGCCGGCCCCGACCGCCGCGCCGGCCGATCACGCGCTGAGCGAACGCGAACGACCACGCCCTCGTCGGCGGGAGGCGGCGCTCGGGGGCGACGTAGGGTGAATCCATGAGCATGCATGGGGGCGCGCCCGGCGGGCAGACGGGCCGATACGGCAAGGGGCGCACCCGCATCGCGTCGGCCGATGAGGCGGCGCAGCGCGCCGAGAACGCCGAGGCGCCGAAGATCCCGCACCTGCTGGGGCGCATCGTCGAGCTGTTCGCCGCACACAAGGTCGCGCTCATCACCACGGTCGTGCTCGTGCTCGTCGGTGCGGCGCTCGCCATCATCCCGCCGCTGCTCACCCAGCGGGCGTTCGACGACGGGCTCTTCCCGGTCGATGCGAGTGGCGCGGCATCCGGCCCGAACATCCCGGTGCTGACGACGCTCGTGCTCGCGATGATCGGCGTGTTCATCGTGTCGGCGCTGCTCGGCGTGTGGCAGACGTGGCTCACGGCGAACATCGGCAACAAGGTCATGGGCACGCTGCGGGTGCGGCTGTTCACCCACCTGCAGGCGATGGAGCTCAGCTTCTTCACCCGAACGAAGACGGGCGTCATCCAGTCGCGCCTGCAGAACGACGTCGGCGGTGTCGCGAGCGTGCTCACGAACACGGTGTCGAGCGTGCTCGGCAACACGGTGACGGTGATCTCGGCGTTCATCGCGATGCTGATCCTTAACTGGCAGCTCACGATCATCGCGCTCGTGCTCATGCCGTTCATGGTCATCGCGCAGCGGCGCGTCGGCCAGGTGCGTGCGCGCATCGCGGGCAAGACGCAGGAGTCGCTGTCGGAGATGACGGCGATCACGCAGGAGACGCTGAGCGTCTCGGGCATCCTGCTGTCGAAGAGCTTCACCCGGCAGCGCAGCGAGATCGAGCGCTACGCCGACGAGAACCGGAACCAGATCAGCCTGCAGGTGCGCCAGCAGATGACGGGCCAGTGGTTCTTCGCGATGGTGAACATCTTCATGTCGTCGATCCCCGCGATCGTCTACCTCGTCGCGGGCTGGCTCGTCACCGGCGGGGTCGCCGACATCACGGCCGGAACGATCGTGGCGTTCACGACGGTGCAGGCGCGCCTGCTGTTCCCGCTGATGGGGCTCATGCGGGTGGCGCTCGACCTGCAGACCTCGAGTGCGCTGTTCGCGCGGATCTTCGAGTACCTCGACCTGAAGCCCGCGATATCGGATGCCGCGGGCGCGCGCCCTGTGCCCACCGACGGCGCGCTCGGGCGGGTGGAGTTCGATCGGGTCTCGTTCCGGTACCCCGACGCCGACGGCGAATCGCGTCCGACCCTCGACGACGTGAGCTTCACGATCGAGCCCGGCCAGTTCGCAGCCTTCGTGGGGCCGAGCGGGGCCGGCAAGACCACGGTCTCGTACCTCGTGCCGCGCCTCTACGAGGCGTCATCGGGCGAGGTGCGCTTCGCCGGCGACGACGTTCGCGAGCTCAGCCAGGAGTCGCTCATGACGCACATCGGAATCGTGAGTCAGGAGACGTACCTCTTCCACGCGACGATCGCCGAGAACCTGCGCTACGCCCGCCCCGACGCGACCGACGCCGAGCTCGAGGCGGCCGCGCGGGCGGCGAACATCCACGAGACGATCGCGTCGTTCCCCGAGGGCTACGCCACGGTGGTCGGCGAGCGGGGCTACCGGCTCTCGGGCGGTGAGAAGCAGCGCATCGCCATCGCGCGGGTGCTGTTGAAGGATCCCGCGGTGCTCGTGCTCGACGAGGCGACGAGCGCGCTCGACACGATCTCGGAGCGAGTGGTGCAGGAGGCGCTCGACGACGCCGCGCGAGGGCGCACCACGATCGCGATCGCGCACCGGCTCTCGACCGTGGTCGCGGCCGACGTCATCTTCGTCATCGTCGCCGGTCGCGTCGTCGAGCAGGGCACGCACGCCGAGCTCGTGGGGGTCGACGGGGTGTACGCCTCGCTCTACCGCCAGCAGGAGCAGCGGCCCGTGCTCGAGACGCCGTCGGTCGAATAGACCCGCGCTACCGCGCGCTCCCATTCGCGCGCCGCGCCACGCGATGCCGCGCGAACGCCGCGTACCACCGGAACATCTGCGGCATGAGCCAGTACGCCGCGATCGGAACGACGATGAGCGTGAGCACGAACGCTCTGAGCACGGGGTGCCAGTCCGGCATCATGGGGGCGAGCAGTGTGCCGAAGATGGCGACGAGTGGGAAGATCGTCAGCCACACGATCAGCGCGCTGACGTGGATGTTCGGCTTCGGCGGCCCGGGCGCCTCCCCGGGATCGGGCGCACCGGCGGCAGCGGCCGCATCGGGGAGCGCCTCAGTCGGGCGCGTATCGGCGTTCTGGGCGGGTGGGCCGTGCTCAGTGGGCTTCTCGGTCATCTTCGGCTCCGCGATCGGGAGACGCACCCACCGCGGACGCGACCTGCGTCCGCAACGGGATCCCCTCCATTCTGCACCAGGGAAGCGACCTGGACATCGGCGATCTTCACCGGACGTCGATCGGCCGGTGCGGTCGGCTCCGCTCGCTACTCGACCCGATCGGCGCCGCGCTCGGCGAGCATGTCGTTCATGAGGTCGATCTCGGCCTGCTGGCTGGCGACGATCGAGTTCGAGAGGTCGACGACGACATCGTTCGACGAGCGCTCGAGCGCGGCCTCGGCCATCTCGACCGCGCCCTGGTGGTGCGCGATCATCAGCTCGAGGAACATCACCTCGGCGGCCCGGCCCTCGAGGCCCTGCAGCTCGGCGATCTGCTCGGGCGTCGCCAGCCCCGGCATCGGTTCGCCGGGCGAATGCGTCGAGCCCTCGGAGTCGTGCGTGGCATGCCCGGCACCACCCTCGGCGGGACGGGTCATCCAGGTCATCGACGGCTCGGAACCGGCCTGCGAGAGGTCCCACTCGGCGAGCCATCCGTACATCTGCCCGGCCTGCTGGGCCTGCGTCGTCGCGATGTCGTAGCCGAGCAGTCGCACGTCGGGATCGTCGGTGCGGTCGCGGATGATCATCGCGAGCTCGACACCCTGCTGGTGGTGAACCTGCATGTCGCGGGCGAAGCCCGCCTCGGCGCTCGTGGCGGTCGGCGTGGGTTCGGCGAGGGTCGACAGGCGGCCGATCGAGTATGCCGCGACCGCGACGAGGACGAGAGCCACGGCCGCCGCCACGATGATCGCGATGCGAGCGCCGCGGTTCATGCGGTGGTGCTCGTGCTCGTCGGGGTGCTCGTCACTCGCCGCGGAAGCGTCGCGCGCGACGCCCTCGGGATCGTGTTCGTGCCCGTCGGTCACGAGACCTTGCCGGGCGCGTCGATTGCGCCCGTGCACAGCGCTCCGGGCTCGGGCACATTCTGGCTCTGCCAGTACTCCTCGAGGAACTCGGCGATGCGGGGGTCGTCGGCCTCGTCGACCTGCAGCTGGGTGTTCCAGCCGCTCAGCACGATGGGTGAGGGAAGGTCGTCGAAGGGCGAGAGCACGATGTAGGTCGAGGGCAGCTTCGACTTCAGGGTCTCGAGGTCGGCGTCGCTGAGGCTCGGGTCGTAGGTGACCCAGATGGCCCCGTGCTCGAGCGAGTGCACCGCGTTCTCGTTGGGCACTGGCTCGGTGTACACGCCGCAATTGAGCCACGCGGGGTTGTGCTCGCCGCCGGCGGGCGGGGTCTGCGGGTAGTCGACGACGCCTTCGACGTGGTTCGACGTGTTCTCGAACGTCTCGACGCCCTCGACCGTCGCGCCTTCGCCGCCCGCGGTGTACCTGGCCGCCTGGGGGGTGAGCACGATCGAGGTGATGAGCAAGCCGACGACGACGGCGGCGGCGATCGATCCGCTCCAGATCGCGATGCGACGGTTGCGCCGCGACTTCGCCTCACGCCGGCGGAACTCCTCGAGCTTGCGCTGGCGCTCGGCAGCGCGCTGCTCTTTGACGGACAGCTTCTTCGCCTTCGGGGGGACGGGCGGGGTCGCGCTCACGCGTGGGCCTCTTTCGGTGGACGGGGTCGATCGAACGACGTCTTCGTTCAATACGAACGTATGCAGCTGGGAGAACGCTCAGTCGCGCGTCCGCATCCGTTCCTACGATTCTGCGGCACGACGGTCCCTCGCGGGTACCCTCGGCACGAATCGGGTGCCCGCGCCGGCCTCCGACAGTCCGGCAACGCCGTGCACGTTCGGGCTAGGCTGGGCGCGTGAACTCCTCCCTGCTGTGTTGTCGTCGCTGAGACAGACGACCCTCTCTACAGCGTCGCGCACCGCATCCGGCGCAGCAGACGCACTGACACAAGGAATGAACACGGCATGAAGTACGCAGAGAACATCGTCGATCTCGTGGGCAACACCCCGCTGGTCAAGCTGAATCGAGTGACCGAGGGCGTGACGGATGCCACGGTGCTCGTGAAGCTCGAATACCTGAACCCGGGCGGCTCGTCGAAAGACCGCATCGCCGGCCGCATCATCGATGCCGCCGAGCGCGACGGGCTCTTGAAGCCGGGCGGCACGATCGTCGAGCCGACCTCGGGCAACACGGGCGTCGGGCTGGCGCTCGTCGCGCAGCAGCGCGGCTATCGCTGCATCTTCGTGCTGCCCGACAAGGTGGGCGAAGACAAGATCAACGTGCTCACGGCATACGGTGCCGAGGTCGTCGTGACGCCCACCGCGGTCGCGCCCGACAGCCCCGACTCCTACTACTCCGTCAGCGATCGGCTCGTGCGCGAGACGCCCGGCGCCTTCAAGCCGAACCAGTACGAGAACCCCAACGGCCCCCGCTCGCACTATGAGACCACCGGCCCCGAGATCTGGCGCGACACCGAGGGCAAGATCACCCACTTCGTCGCCGGCGTCGGCACGGGCGGCACCATCTCGGGCACGGGCCGCTACCTGCGCGAGGTCTCGGGCGACACCGTGCGCATCATCGGCGCCGACCCTGAAGGCTCGGTCTACTCGGGCGGCACGGGTCGCCCCTACTTCGTCGAGGGCGTCGGCGAGGACTTCTGGCCCGGCGCCTACGACCCGAAGGTGCCGCACGAGATCATCGAGGTCTCCGATGCCGAGTCGTTCGCGATGACGCGCCGCCTCGCCCGCGAAGAGGGCATCCTCGTCGGCGGGTCGAGCGGCATGGCCGTCGTGGCAGCACTCAAGGCAGCGGCATCCGCCGGGCCTGACGACGTGTTCGTGGTGCTGCTGCCCGACGGCGGCCGCGGCTACCTCGGCAAGATCTTCAACGACAAGTGGATGCGCGCGTACGGGTTCGGCAACGCGCCCGCCGGCCACACGATCGCCGACATCCTCGCGGCGAAGGCCGGCCGCACCGAGCCGCTCGTCTACGTGCACCCCACCGCGACCATTCGCGAGGCGATCGACCGCATGAACGAGACGGGCGTGTCGCAGCTGCTCGTGCTCTCGGCCGAGCCGCCCGTCGTGCTCGGCGAGGTCGTCGGCGCGCTTCACGAGGCCGCCCTGCTCGACCAGGTGTTCTCGGGTCAGGCCAAGCTCACCGACGAGGTCGCCGGCGTGGTCGGCGAATCGCTTCCGCTCATCGGGGTCACCGAGCCCGTGGCAGCCGCTCGCACCGCGTTCGCCGACGCGCCCGCGATGCTCGTCACCGACGGCGGCAAGGCGCTCGGCGTCATCACCCGAACCGACCTGCTCACCTACCTGTCGGCCTGACGATTCAGAAGAGAACGACACCATGAACACGGACAACCGACGTTTCGACACCCGCGCGATCCACGCCGGGCAGCAGTTCGACCCGACGACCGGCGCGGTCATCCCGCCGATCTACGCGACCTCGACGTACGTGCAGGACGGCATCGGAGGCCTGCGCGGCGGCTACGAGTACTCGCGCGGCGGCAACCCCACCCGCACCGCCCTCGAGACGCAACTCGCGGCGCTCGAAGGCGGCGCGCACGCACTCTCGTTCGCGTCGGGCCTCGCGGCCGAAGACGCGCTGCTGCGCACCGTACTGGTGCCGGGCGACCACGTCGTCATCGGCAACGACGTCTACGGCGGCACGCACCGGCTCATCCGCCGCATCTTCGGCGACTGGGGCGTGCGGCACACGACCGTCGACACGAGCGACCTCGACGCCGTGCGCGCGGCGATCGAGCTCGGCACCACGAAAGTGCTCTGGGTCGAGACGCCGTCGAACCCGCTCATGAAGATCAGCGACATCGCAGCCCTCGCCGAGCTCGGCAACGAGGCCGGGGCGCTCGTGGTCGTCGACAACACGTTCGCGTCGCCTGCCCTGCAGCAGCCCCTCGAGCTCGGTGCCGACGTCATCGTGCACTCGACGACGAAGTACCTCGGCGGACACTCCGACGTCATCGGCGGCGCCCTCGTGTTCGGCGCCGGCGATGAGCGCGCCGAGGTCGCCGAGCGCGTGACGTTCACCCAGTTCGCCGCAGGTGCGGTCTCGGGTCCGTTCGACGCGTTCCTCACGTCGCGAGGCATCAAGACCCTCGGCATCCGCATGCAGCGGCACAGCCAGAACGCGCTCGCGATCGCCCGGCGGCTCGAGGAGCACGACGGCATCGAGCGCGTCTACTATCCCGGTCTCGAGTCGCACCCCGGCCACGAGCTCGCGGGCCGGCAGATGTCGGGCTTCGGCGGCATGCTCTCGATCGCGCTCACGGGCGGCGGCGAGGCGGCGCGCCGGTTCGCGGAGTCGACCGAGCTGTTCCAGCTCGCCGAGTCGCTCGGCGGGGTCGAGTCGCTCGTGAACTACCCGTCCGAGATGACCCACGCGTCGGTGAAGGGAACCGAAGCCGAGGTGCCCGAGTCGATCGTGCGCCTCTCGGTCGGCATCGAAGACGTCGACGACCTGCTGGCCGACATCGACCAGACGCTCGAGCGCCTGTAGCGGCATCCGCTCGCCCGTCGTGTTCCCAGGGCCGCTGCTCGACTCGATCGGCGAGGTTCGTGGGGTTGATCGATCGCGAGGCGGCGGCCGCACAGGTGCGTTGGGCAACAAAGCTGGCAGGATCTTGATGGACAGTGTCACTACTGCCATCGGTAGATGACGGTGGGATGCCGCAGAATGAGCGGGTGACTTCGATCAGGCCCGCTCCCGACACCGCAACCGCCGAGGTCGCGGCGACGACCGCAGACGGCGCCCACCACGGCACGCTCGGGCTCGGGCAGGGAACGGCGCTCTACATCGCGAGCGTGCTCGGCACCGGCATCCTCGTGCTCCCCGGGCTCGCGGCCGCAGCCGCCGGCCCGGCATCGATCGTCGCGGTGGCCGCCGTGCTCGTGCTCTCGATCCCGCTCGCCGGCACCTTCGCGGCGCTCGCCGCGCGCTATCCCGACGCGGGCGGGGTCGCGAGCTACGTGCGCCGCGCGCTCGGCGGCACCGCCGCTCGCATGGCGGGCTACTGGTTCTACTTCGGGGTGTGCGTCGGCGCGCCCGTGCTCGCCGTGCTCGGCGGCGAGTACGTGGTCGCCGTGCTCGGCGTCGACCGCGCGGCGGTGCCGATCATCGGCTTCGCGGTCTTCGTGCCGCCGTTCATCGCCAACTGGTTCGGGGTGCGCGTCGCCGGCTGGGTGCAGTTCGTGCTCACCGGGTTGCTCATCACCGTGGTCGTCAGCGTGGTCGCCGTGACGTTCCCGGCAGTCGAGGCGTCGAACTTCCAACCGTTCCTGCCGAACGGCTGGGCAGGAGTCGGGGTCGCGATCAGCCTGTTCGTCTGGGCGTTCGCCGGCTGGGAGGTCGGCACCCACATCGCCGGCGAGTTCCGCAATCCGCGGCGCACCATCCCGCTCGCGACGGCGATCGCCGTCGTGGTCGTCGGCGCGGGTTACCTGGCGCTGCAGTTCGTCACCGTCGCGGTCCTCGGCGATCGTGCGGGTGAGGGGCAGGTGCCGCTGCTCGACCTCGTCGAGACCACCGCGCCCGGAGTCGGGCCGGTGTTCGTGGCGATCATCGCCGCGATCGTGACGCTCGGCGTGATGAACGCCTACCTGCCTGCGTTCGGCAAGCTCGGCGCGGCCCTCGGTCGCGACGGCGACCTGCCGCGCTTCTTCGCCAAGGGCGCCGCCGACGGCGAGGTCCCTCGCCGGGCGCTCGCGCTCACCGGCCTGCTCGTCATCGTGTACTTCGGCCTCATGCTGCTGAACGACCTCGACCTCACGGGCTTCATCCTCATCCACACGAGCAACATGGTGGCGATCTACGCCGTCGGCATGCTCGCCGCGACGCTGCTGCTGCGCCGCTGGTCGTTCGGGTGGTGGCTCGCCGTCGTCGCGACGGTGCTCACAGCCGGCCTGCTCGTGCTCGCCTGGGCGAACCTCATCGTGCCGCTCGTGCTCGCCGCCGCCGCCGTCGCGGTCACCGTGGTGCGCCGGCTGCGGTCCCGACGAGCATTGCGAACTGCCGAGTGACCGAGTACCGCGCCCATTTCGACGCCGAGATCGCGTTCGTCAACGGAGGGTCGTTGCGAGCGGAGTCGTTCCGCCTCGACCTGCCGTCGGCTTCGCTCAGCGAGGGTGAGATCGGCGAGCTGCTCGTGCGGCACCTCGGGCTCGCCCTGGTCGGCACGGTGGCGCTCACGAACCTCGAGATCCTCGAAGAGGCGCACAAGGGGTCGCGCGGTGTGTTGCCGGATTCGGGGATTCCGGGCGACACGCCGTCTGGTGCCCCCGCTGCAGCGGCGAGTCAGGCGAATCCCCGAATCGGGCATACTGCCGAGCGGGGCGAGCTCGTCGACCTCAGCCACGAGATCGGTGCCGGGCTCGTCACCTACCCGGGCATTCCCGTGCCGACCATCACGCCGCACCTCACCCGCGAGGCGTCGCGAGCGCACTATGCGCCGGGCACCGAGTTCGAGATCGACCTCATCACGATGGCGGGCAACACGGGCACCTACCTCGACAGTCCGTTCCACCGCTACGCCGACGGCGGCGACCTCGCGAGCCTGTCGCTCGACACGCTCGTCGACGTGCCCGCCGAGGTGTTCCGATTGACGGATGCCGCGGGGCGCGGCATTCCCGCCGAGGTGTTCTTCGATCGCGACCTCTCAGGCACCGCCGTGCTGCTGCACACCGGATGGAGCCGTCACTTCGGGCGACCCGAATACGCCCATGGTTCGCCGTTCCTCACCGAGGCCGGGGCGCAGCATCTCGCCGGCACCGGCGTCGTGATCGTCGGCATCGACGCCCTCAACATCGACGACACCGAGTCGGGCGGCACACGGCCGGCGCATTCGATCCTGCTCGCCGCGGGCATCCACGTCGTCGAGCACCTGACCGCGCTCGATCGTGTTCCCGTGCGCGGCGCGCGGTTCACCGCGGTGCCGCCACGGGTCGCCGGGTTCGGCACGTTCCCCGTGCGGGCGTTCGCGCGGCTGCCCGAAGGCTAGGCTCCGACGCGTCCGGGTCGACGACGCGGGCCCCCGATCACGAGGATCGGGGGCCCGGAGTCGTGCGGACGCGGTCAGCGCGAGGTGTAGCCCGCGTCGGCGTGGATCGTGGTGCCGGTGACGTACGACGACGCGTCGGACGCGAGCCAGAGGCTCGCCTGGGCGATCTCGTCGGCCGAACCGAACCGGTTGAGCAGGCTGAGCTGGGGCGCGTACTCGTCGGGGTTGATGCCCATCTCCTCGAGCGCACCGCGCAGCATGGGCGTGTCGATCGCTCCGGGCGCGACCGAGTTGACGCGGATGTTCTCGGCGCCGTTCTCGAGCGCAGCAGCCTTGGTCAGCCCGACGACGCCGTGCTTCGCGGCGATGTAGGCGGGGTTGCCGGGCTGCGGGCGGAAGCCGCTCACCGACGAGATGTTGATGAGCGAGCCGCCGCCGCCCTGGGCGCGCAGCTGCTGGATCTCGTACTTGAGGCTGAGGGCGACGCCCTTGAGGTCGACCGACATGATGCGGTCCCAGTACTGCTCGTCGAACTCGTGGATGGGTGCCTGGTCGGGCGTGAGTGCGGCGTTGTTCACGGCGACGTCGAGGCGGCCGTACTTCTCGACCGCGGCGGCGACCATGGCCTTGACCTGCTCGCCCTTCGAGACGTCGACCTTGACGAACGCGGCTTCGCCTCCGTTGGCGACGATGTCATCGACGACCGACTGGCCCTTCTCCTGGTTGAAGTCGGCGACGACGACCTTCGCGCCCGCCTGGGCGAAGAGGCGGGCCGTGGCTTCGCCCATGCCCTGTGCGGCGCCGGTGACGATGGCGACCTTGTCTTGGAGAACGGGGAATGTCATGACGTGTTCCTTTCATCTGCGGGGCGGTCTCGAACCCGAGTGGCCCCACTTGGTTCAACGTCCATTTGGCAACCGTATTCCATGCAAACGAATACTCTTCCGGATCATGCGCCCGCGTTGAGCGACCCGGCCGTGCGAGCTGCGCGGCGCAGTGGCATCCGTCGCCTGCGTACGTGAGGATGGACAGATGACCACTCCCGCCTATGCCCTCCGCGACGGCAACTCGATTCCGGCGATCGGGCTCGGCACGTCCGGGCTCGACGACCAGGCGGGGATCGATGCGATCACGACGGCGATCGCCGACGGGTATCGGCTCATCGACACTGCGTACAACTATGGCAACGAAGAGGCGGTCGGCGAGGCGATCCGGCGCACCCACGTCGATCGCAGCGACCTCGTCATCACCACGAAGCTGCCCGGCCGGCACCACGGTTTCGACGAGACGCTCGCGAGCTTCGAGCAGTCCCGCAAGAACCTCGACCTCGACTGGGTCGACCTCTACCTCATCCACTGGCCGTTGCCGCGTGTCGACAAGTACCTCGACAGCTGGCGCGCGATGATCTCGCTGCGCGAGAAGGGCCTCGTGCGCTCGATCGGGGTGTCGAACTTCACCGCCGACATGCTCACACGGCTCATCGACGAGACGAGCGTGGCGCCGGTCGTGAACCAGGTGGAGCTGCATCCGTACTTCCCGCAGGCGCAACTGCGGGCGTTCCACGACGAGCACGAGATCCGTACCGAGAGCTGGAGCCCGCTGGCCAAGCGCAGCGACCTCATGCAGGAGCCGGTGATCGTCGAGCTCGCCGATGCACACGGCGTCACGCCGGCGCAGGTGGTGCTGCGCTGGCACGTCGAGCTCGGTGCCGTGCCGATTCCGAAGTCGTCCGATGCCGCGCGCCGGCGCGCGAACCTCGACGTGTTCGGCTTCGCGCTCGCGAGCGAAGAGGTCGACGCGATCTCCGCGCTGTCGCGCGGTCGTCTGTGGGGCGGCGACCCCGACACGCACGAGGAGTTCTGAGGCGCCCCGAATTGCCCATGTTCGCACATGACGTCGTAGGGTCGATCGGGTGACCGAGCCGACCGCCGAGACTCCCGCGAACCAGACCGCAGCCGACGAGCTCGTCACGGCACGGCCCGATGGGCACGTCTCGCCGCCGCACGCGACGGGCGTGCTCTCGCCGCCCTACCGGTGGCTCTCGATCGGCATGTTCTCGCTGATCTTCCTCGCCGCCTTCGAGGCGATGGCGGTGACCACGATCATGCCGCTCGTCGCCGACGACCTCGACGGCGAGGCGCTGTTCGCGCTCGCGTTCGCGGTGCCGCTCGCCGCGGGCATCATCGGCATGGTCATCGCGGGCAACTGGACCGACCGCGCGGGCCCCCTGCCGTCGCTCGTCACCTCGGCGGTGCTGTTCGTCGTCGGGCTCGTCATCGCGGGCACGGCGACCGACATGGTCGTGTTCATCGTCGGTCGCTTCGTGCACGGGCTCTCGGGCGCGGCGGTCATCGTGCCGCTCTACGTCATCGTCGCGCGGGTATATCCCGAGCAGTTGCGCGCTCGCGTGTTCGCGGGATTCGCTGCGGCGTGGGTCATCCCATCGATCATCGGGCCCGCGCTCGCCGGGGTGGTCGCAGAGGCGTTCAGCTGGCACTGGGTGTTCCTCGGCGTCATCGGCCTGCTCGTGCCCGCGGCCGGCATGATGCTGCCGCCAATCCTGCGGGTGCGCGACCAGGTGCAGGGCGACGGGTCGGTGCAGTGGAGCCTCGGCCGGGTCGGCTGGGCGCTGCTCACCGCGACCGCAGCGCTGACGCTGTCGCTCTCGAAGGAGTTCGCCGAGCCCTGGCGATGGATCATCGCCGTCGTGTCGATCGTGCTCGTCGTCGTGGCGGTGCGGCCGCTCATGCCGTCGGGCACGCTCCGCGCCACGCGCGGCCTGCCGGCGACCGTACTCCTGCGGCTCATCGTCGCGGGCGCGTTCTTCGGCAGTGAGATCTACCTGCCGTACCTGTTCATCGAACGCTACGAGTTCTCACCGAGCCTCGCGGGCGCGGTGCTCACGGGCGCAGGCGTCTCGTGGGCGGTCGCGTCATGGCTGCAGGGTCGGCTCGGCGACCGGGTGTCGAACACGCAGGCCGTGCAGATCGGTGCCGGCACGCTCGCCGCGGCGCTCATCGTCGTGCTCGCCGTCGCGGCGTTCACACTCAACCCCGTCATCGCGTTCGTCGCATGGACGCTCGCGGGTGCCGCGATGGGATTCATGTACCCGAGGTTCTCGGTTGCGGTGCTGGGCCTCTCGGCCGTGTCGGCGCAGGGGTTCAACAGCGCGGCGCTCTCGATCGGCGAATCGCTCGGCGCCGCGTTCGCCCTCGCCGTGACGGCGCTCGTGGCGAGCACGATCGCCGGCGGCGCGTTCACGGCCGAATTCGCCGTGTGCGTCGTCATCGCGTTCGTCGCGGTGGTGCTCGCGCCGCGAGTGCGGCCGCCCGTCGAGGCATCCGTCGACGCCTGAATCCCCGATGCCGCGTGGGCGGGCGTCTGCGTTCGGATCGCCGTCAGCGGGGCTCGGCGAGGGACGACGAGCGGCGCCGCCCGCTCACCATGGAGCACCCGGGGCCGACGGCGGTGCGGGCGGCGGCGCGGATCGCGGCGCCGAGTCGCTGCGGCCGAGCAGGAACTCGAGCATCGGCACGGCGTCGGTCTCGAGCACCGGGCCGCGCCCGAAGTCCCAGTCGGCGTCACGGGCGCGCAGCGTATGCCCCTTGATGACCGCGCGAATCGGCGTCGGCGCCTTCGCCGCGAGGTAGAGGGCGACGGCCCCGCTCGTGCGCGGGGCGATGGTCGGCGCCGCGCCGATCTCGTGGGCGAGGGACAGGTAGGCGGCGACCGTGCGTGCGAGCACGCGCACCGGCACGGCATGAGCGTTGCGCGCGAAGATGGCGGCCACACGGAGCCGATCGGCCGGTGTGTGAGCAGACGAGCCGGGGTGGGCGTCGGCGTCGGCGGCGGATGCAACGTCGGCGTGGGCGTCGGCGTCGGGTTCGGCCTGCGGTTCGGATTCGGCGAACGTCAGCCGGCGCGAGCTCGCCGCCCGCAGGAAGTCGGTCGCGAGCCAATCGCGTGTGGTGTCGCCGACCTCGGCGGCGTCGAGCTGCGTCGCCGCGACGTCGATGACCTCGGCGACGGCGTCGCGCCAGTCGCCCGTGACGTCGGACTCGTCGCGCCGGGGCCGCCAGCTGAGGGGGAGCTCGTGCATGAAGTCGGCCATCGGGGCCTTTCGAGGTCGGCGCCATCGCACCGGGCGGTGCGATGGCAGCACGATACCGCGACGGCTCCCTCGTGGGGTCATCCGTCGTCGTTCACGTCATGTGACGGTCATGTGACCGTCACATGTGTGACTGTCACATTCCCTCATGCCGTGTGCATAATGGACTCGGCGGCGTGTGTGACCGTGAACATGCCGAAATCGTGATCGAGGTCCAGTGTCGGGGGAAGCGCAGCGCACTCGCGCGCCGAGCATTCGCGATGTGGCGCGCCTCGCCGGGGTCTCGCACCAGACGGTGTCTCGGGTCCTGAACCATCACCCGAGCATTCGACCCGAGACGAAGCAGCGCGTGCTCGACGTGATGGCCGAGCTCCAGTACAAGCCCAACCGGGCCGCGCGGGCACTCGTCACGAGCCGCTCGCGCATCATCGGAATCCTGTCGGCGTCGAGCACCCAGTACGGCCCCGCATCGAGCATCGCCGCGATCGAGACGGCGGCGCGCGCATCGGGATACTGGATCAGCACGGCGAACCTCGAGTCGACCGACGCCGCATCGATCGCCGACGCGCTCGCCCATCTCGCCGCGCAGAGCATCGAGGGCCTCGTCGTGATCGCCCCGCAGGTGCGGGTGCTCGAGACGCTCGCGAAGATGTCGATCGACGTGCCGTTCGTCACCCTGCAGTCGACCGGTGACGAGCCGGTGCGCACCCTGTCGGTCGACCAGATCGCAGGCGCGCGCCTGGCCACCCGGCACCTGATCGAACTGGGGCACCGGAACATCTATCACCTCGCCGGCCCCCAGGACTGGATCGAGGCAGAGGCGCGGATGCGCGGGTTCCTCGACGAGATGAGCGCGCAGGACGTGCCGACGACCGCGCCGATCCTCGGCGACTGGACCGCGGACTTCGGGTACTACGCGGGTCGAGAGCTGCTCACCGTGCGCGACTTCACGGCGATCTTCGCGTCGAACGACCAGATGGCGCTCGGGCTCATGCATGCCGTGCGCGACGCCGGGCTCGACGTGCCCGGCGACGTGTCGATCATCGGGTTCGACGATGTGCCCGAGGCGGCGCACTTCTGGCCGCCGCTCACGACGGTGCGCCAGGACTTCGCCGAGCTCGGCCGGCGGTGCGTCGCCCTGCTGCTGGGCGATATCGACCCGGCGGTGGTCGAGCACCACAGCACCATCGTGCCCGAGCTCATCGTGCGTGGATCGACCGGCCGGCCCTCGTTCTGACCGCCGGGCATCCTTCGGCCGTTCACGTGGCCGTTCACGTGGCCGTTACCGTTCCGTTACTTTTGCGAGTTGACAGAGGGTTCCGCGATGTGGCTAACATGAGTGTCGCCATGTGAACGGTCACATTGACCCGGAACATGACGCGACATCCCCCCTCGACGAAGGAGTCCCGACCGTGCCGACCACCGCTGCACCGTTGCCGCACGAACACCCGTGCGCCGGTCGAGGAGCGGGCATCACCGCGGTGGCGGCAGTCGCATGAGCACGTTCGGACCGCAGGTCGAGGTCGCAGTGGCGCGAGTCCGCGCCGAGGTGGCGCGGCTGCACGCCGAGCTGACGCGCTACGGCCTCGTCGTCTGGACGGGCGGCAACATCTCAGGTCGTGTGCCCGGCGCCGACCTGTTCGTGATCAAGCCGTCGGGCATCTCGTACGATGAGCTGGCTCCCGAGAACATGATCCTGTGCGACCTCGACGGGAACGTCATCGAGGGCACTCCCGGCGCCGCACTCAGCCCGTCATCCGACACCGCGACGCACGCCTACGTGTACCGCAACATGCCCGAGGTCGGTGGCGTGGTGCACACGCACTCGACCTACGCGACGGCCTGGGCTGCGCGGGGCGAAGCGATCCCATGCGTGATCACGGCGATGGCCGACGAGTTCGGCGGTTCCATTCCGGTCGGGCCGTTCGCGATCATCGGGGACGACTCGATCGGGCGCGGCATCGTCGAGACCCTCGCTGGGCATCGCAGCCGAGCCGTGCTCATGCAGAACCACGGCCCGTTCACGGTCGGTGCATCCCCGAAGGACGCCGTCAAGGCGGCGGTCATGGTCGAAGACGTCGCCCGCACCGTGCACCTGGCTCGCGAGGCGGGCCCGCTGGTGCCGATCCCGCAGGAGGCGATCGATGCGCTCCACGAGCGCTACCAGAACGTCTACGGGCAGGTCACCGAACCCAGCCGAACGGCGAAGAGACCCACATGAGACTTGCGATCGCCAACGGCGGTCGGCGAGGGGAGGCGGCTGGCATGGACGCAGCCGACTCCGACAGTCACCAAGACAACGACGTCCAATTGATTGACACAGTGAAAGGAAACACCGTGAAGAACACGAAGAAGGTGCTTCTCGCGACGCTTGCG
This sequence comes from Agromyces humatus, assembly GCF_021228295.1. GTDB lineage: Bacteria > Actinomycetota > Actinomycetes > Actinomycetales > Microbacteriaceae > Agromyces > Agromyces humatus. The sequence goes on along the minus strand of NZ_JAJQPD010000004.1, from coordinate 239,775 downwards.
GCCGGCTCGATGCTGGCGCTCGCGGCGTGCTCGGGCAACGCCGGCGGCGGCGATGGCGGCAGCGACGGCGGCCTCATCGGCGTCGCGATGCCCACCAAGAGCTCCGAGCGCTGGATCCAGGACGGCGACGCCGTCAAGGAGCAGCTCGAGGAGCAGGGCTTCAAGGTCGACCTGCAGTATGCAGAGGACGACATCCCCACGCAGGTCTCGCAGATCGAGAACATGATCACGAAGGGCGCCGAGGCGCTCATCATCGCCTCGATCGACGGCACCACCCTGACGCAGGTGCTGCAGGACGCGGCCGACGCCGAGATCCCCGTGATCGCGTACGACCGCCTCATCCGCGACTCCGAGAACGTCGACTACTACGCGTCGTTCGACAACTACATCGTCGGCGTCCAGCAGGCGACCTCGCTGCTCAACGGCCTCGGCCTGACCGACCTCGAGGGCGAGCCGGCGGCCGATGCGCCTGCCGGGCCCTTCAACGTCGAGCTGTTCGCCGGTTCGCCCGACGACAACAACGCCACGTTCTTCTGGAACGGCGCGATCGACACCCTGCAGCCGTACATCGACGAGGGCACCCTCGTCGTGAAGTCGGGCCAGACCGACTTCGAGCAGGCCGCCATCCTCCGCTGGGACGGCGAGGTCGCGCAGGAGCGCATGGAGAACATCCTCACCTCGACGTACTCCGACGGCTCCACGGTCAACGCGGTGCTCTCGCCCTACGACGGCCTGTCGCGCGGCATCATCTCGGCGCTCACCGACGCGGGCTACTCGGTCGGCGAGGGCTGGCCGATCATCTCGGGCCAGGACGCCGAGCTCGACTCGGTCAAGGCGATCAACTCGGGCGAGCAGTTCGCCACCATCTTCAAGGACACCCGTGAGCTCGCGGCCGTCGCCGTCGACATGGCCGCGGCGATCCTGAACGGCGAAGAGCCCGAGGTCAACAACACCGAGGACTACGACAACGGCGTGAAGACCGTGCCGTCGTACCTGCTCGAGTCGCAGATCGTCGTCAAGGACAACATCACCGAGGTCCTGGTCGAAAGCGGCTACTGGACCGAAGAGGAAATCAACGGCTGATGAGTGATTCGTCGGTCGAGTAGCGGGTTGAGCAGCGCCGAAGGCGCGTCTCGAAACCCCGCGCATCGAGCCCCAGCAGGCTAATCTCTCTGGGCAGGTCTCGATACGCGGGTTCCGCCCGCTACTCGACCGGCGGTCCCGGTGATCAAGCAGGAGCAGCAGGAGCAACGATGACCACTGACATTCTCGAGATGCGCGGCATCACGAAGACGTTCCCGGGCGTGAAGGCCCTCGCGAACGTCAATCTCTCGGTCGCGCGCGGCGAGGTGCACGCGATCTGCGGCGAGAACGGGGCCGGAAAGTCGACCCTCATGAAGGTGCTCTCGGGTGTCTACCCGCACGGCACCTACAACGGCGACATCGTCTTCGAGAACGAGACGGTCGAGTTCAAGGACCTCACCGACAGTGAGGCCAAGGGCATCGTCATCATCCACCAGGAGCTGGCGCTCAGCCCCTACCTCTCGATCGCCGAGAACATCTTCCTGAACAACGAGCTGCGCGGGCGCGGCGGGCTCATCGACTGGAACAAGACGAACTTCGAGGCGTCGAAGCTGCTCGCCCGAGTCGGCCTGCGCGAGAACCCCACGACGAAGATCATGGACATCGGCGTCGGCAAGCAGCAGCTGGTCGAGATCGCCAAGGCGCTCTCGAAAGAGGTCAAGCTGCTCATTCTCGACGAGCCGACCGCAGCCCTCAACGACGAGGACTCCGATCACCTGCTGAACCTGATCCTGCACCTCAAGGGGCAGGGCATCACGTCGATCATCATCAGCCACAAGCTGAACGAGATCAAGAAGGTCGCCGACTCGGTCACCGTCATCCGCGACGGCAAGACCATCGAGACCATCGCGAAGACCGATGTCACCGAAGACCGCATCATCAAGGACATGGTGGGTCGCGACCTCGAGCACCGGTACCCCGACCACACGCCCCACATCGGCGAAGAGCTGCTGCGCGTGGAGGACTGGACGGCGCACCACCCGCAGGACACGTCGCGCGTCGTCGTCGACAAGGTCAATCTCAACGTGCGCGCCGGCGAGATCGTCGGCATCGCCGGGCTCATGGGCGCGGGGCGCACCGAGTTCGCGATGAGCCTGTTCGGCCAGTCGTACGGATCGAAGATCTCGGGCCGCGTGTTCCTGCGCGGCAACGAGATCCGAACGCGCACCGTCGCCGAGGCCATCCAGCACGGCATCGCCTACGCGACCGAGGATCGCAAGACCTACGGTCTCAACCTGATCGAGGACATCAAGCGCAACATCTCGATGGCATCGCTGAAGAAGCTCGAGAAGTACGGTCTCGTGCACGACAACGAGGAGTACAAGGTCGCCAACGAGTACCGCACCTCGATGAACATCAAGGCGCCGAACGTGCTCGTGAAGACCGGCAAGCTCTCGGGGGGCAACCAACAGAAGGTCGTCCTGTCGAAGTGGATCTACTCCGACCCCGACGTGCTCATCCTCGATGAGCCCACCCGCGGCATCGACGTGGGTGCGAAGTACGAGATCTACTCGATCATCAATCGGCTCGCAGCCCAGGGCAAGGGCATCATCGTCATCTCGTCGGAGCTGCCCGAGCTCCTCGGCATCTCGGACCGCGTCTACGCGCTCTCCGAGGGCCGCATCACCGGCGAGCTCCCCGTCGCCGAGGCGACACCCGAGGCGATGCTCAAGCTCATGACCATGGAAAAGCCCCGCTGACCCCGGCGGACCACCAGGAGAACCCCATGTCGAACCCCAATCCCCCCACCATCGAGGAAGCCCGCGTCGGCGGTGGCAACGTCAACCCGACCGAGAACAAGCTCACCGACCGCCTGAGCCACATCCTGGCCGACCTCGGCAAGAACGGCATCTTCATCGCGCTCATCGCGGTCGTCGTGCTGTTCGCGATCCTCACCGACGGCATCCTGCTTCGCCCGCAGAACATCTCGAACCTCGTCGTGCAGAACGGGTACATCCTCGTGCTCGCGATCGGCATGGTGATGGTGATCATCGCCGGCCACATCGACCTCTCGGTCGGATCGGTCGCGGCCTTCGTCGGTGCCTGCTCTGGCGTGTTCGCCGTGCAATGGGGCCTGCCGTGGTGGCTCGCGGTCATCCTCTCGCTCGGCATCGGCGCGCTGGTCGGCGTGTGGCAGGGCTTCTGGATCGCCTACGTGGGCATTCCCGCGTTCATCGTGACCCTGGCCGGCATGCTCATTTTCCGCGGTCTCGCCCTCGTCGTACTCGGCAACGCGAACATCGGCTCGTTCCCCGCCGAGTACCGCGCCCTCGGCAACGGATTCCTCACGGATGTGTTCGGCGAGTTCGAGATCGATCCGTTGACCCTGGGAGTCGGCGCGCTCGCGATCATCGCGCTCGTCGTGCAGCAGGTGCGCACCCGCCGCGGACGCCAGAAGTACAGCCAGGACGTCGAGCCGATGGCGTGGTTCATCACGAAGCTCGTGCTCGTCTCGGTCGCGATCGGCTTCTTCGCCTACTCGCTCGCGTCGTACAAGGGCATCCCGATCACGCTCATCATCCTCGCGGTGCTCGTGCTCGTGTATGGCGTCGTGATGAACCGCACGGTGTTCGGCCGCCACATCTACGCGATCGGCGGCAACCGTCACGCAGCCGAGCTGTCGGGCATCAAGACCCGCCGGGTCGACTTCTGGCTGTTCGTCAACATGGGCGTGCTCGCCGCGCTCGCGGGCCTCATCTTCACAGCCCGACTGAACCTCGCCGGGCCGAAGGCCGGTGACGGGTTCGAGCTCGAGGCGATCTCGGCGGCGTTCATCGGCGGCGCGGCCGTGCAGGGCGGCGTCGGCACGATCGGCGGCGCGATCATCGGTGGCCTCATCATCGGCGTGCTCAACAACGGCATGTCGATCATGGGCATCGGCATCGAGTGGCAGCAGGCCGTGAAGGGCCTCGTGCTGCTGCTCGCGGTCGCGTTCGACGTGTACAACAAGCGCCGGTCGGGCGGCAACTGACCGCACCCGCTACGACCGAGAGCCCCCGCCATCCGGCGGGGGCCCTCGTCGTCTGGGGACACGTCGGCGTGTCGGCGCGAATGAAGGAAGCACCGGCCGACACGCCGAGCGGGGCACGGCGGCACGCCGACGAGGGGCCGGAAGTTCCTGCACTGGGCTTCGGCACGAGGTTCCCGCTGGGCGGGGAGGGACCGCGGGTGAGTTGGCCGGCGGGCGACGGATGTCCCTTGCAGCGGCATTCCGTTAGCGCTAACATTGATCGTTGCTAGCGCTAACGAATCAGTGACGAAGGAGCCCCCGCGTGACGACCAGCCCAGCACCCGAGCTCGCACCCGAGCTCGCCCCCGAGCTCGCTCCCGAGTTCGAGGCGGCGATCGCGCAGGTGCGCGACGACGTCGCGAAGCTGCACGGCGAACTGGTGCGCTACGGGCTCGTCGTCTGGACGGGCGGCAACGTCTCGGGCCGCGTGCCCGGCGCCGACCTGTTCGTGATCAAGCCTTCGGGCGTCTCGTACGACGAGCTCACGCCCGAGAACATGATCCTCTGCGACCTCCAAGGCAACGTGATCCCGGGCACGCCCGGCTCCGACCGCAGTCCGTCGAGCGACACGGCCGCGCACGCCTACGTGTACCGGCACATGCCCGAGGTCGGCGGCGTCGTGCACACCCACTCGGCCTTCGCCGTCGCCTGGGCGGCGCGCGGTGAAGAGATCCCGTGCGTCATCACGGCGATGGCCGACGAGTTCGGCGGGCCGATCCCGATCGGCCCGTTCGCGATCATCGGGGACGACTCGATCGGCCGCGGCATCGTCGAGACGCTGAGGGGCCACCGGTCCCGCGCGGTGCTCATGCAGAACCACGGTCCGTTCACGATCGGCGCGAACGCGAAGGACGCCGTGAAGGCGGCCGTCATGGTCGAGGACGTCGCCCGCAGCGTGCACCTCGCCCGCGAGGCGGGCCCGCTCATTCCGATCCCGCAGCAGGCGATCGACCGCCTCTACGACCGCTACCAGAACGCCTATGGCCAGAGTGGGGATGCACGCCGATGACCGACACCGCCAAGTCGACGGATGACGCGAGAACGGCGATCCTCGAGGGGCGCACCTCGCTCGGCATCGAACTCGGTTCGACCCGCATCAAGGCGTGCCTGGTCGGCGACGATGCGACCGACGTGCTCGCGGTCGGCAGCCACGAGTGGGAGAACGAGTTCGTCGACCGCCGCTGGACCTACTCGCTCGAGGCCGTCTGGTCGGGCCTGCAGGCGGCCTACGCCGACCTCGTCGCCGACGTGCGACGGCGCTACGACGTGGAGCCGCAGACGTTCGGCGCGATCGGCGTCTCGGCGATGATGCACGGCTACCTCGTGTTCGACGCGGACGATGAACTGCTCGTGCCGTTCCGAACGTGGCGCAACACGTCGACGGGCGCCGCCGCCGCCGAGCTCAGCGAGCGGTTCGGCCTGAACATCCCGCTGCGGTGGTCGATCGCCCACCTGCACCAGGCGATCCTCGACGGGGAGCCGCACGTGCGGGACATCCGATTCTCCACGACGCTCGCCGGGTACGTGCACTGGAAGCTCACGGGACGCAAGGTGCTCGGCGTCGGCGATGCCTCGGGGATGTTCCCGATCGACTCCTCGACCAACGACTACGACGCTCGGCTGCTGGGCGTCTACGACGGGCTCGTCGCCGACCGCGCGCTCGGGCCGCACGTCGCAGAGCTGCTTCCAGAGGTACTGCCCGCGGGTCGGCCGGCCGGGGCGCTCACCGCCGAGGGCGCCGCGCTCCTCGACCCCACGGGCGCACTGCGGCCGGGGGCCGCGCTGTGCCCGCCCGAGGGCGACGCCGGCACGGGCATGGTCGCCACGAACTCGGTCGCGCCGCGCACGGGCAACGTCAGTGCCGGAACGAGCATCTTCGCGATGGTCGTGCTCGAACGGCCGCTCGAGCACGCCCACCACGAACTCGACGTCGTCACGACGCCCGCGGGCGATCCCGTGGCGATGGTGCACTGCAACAACGGGGCGAGCGAACTCGCCGCCTGGGCGGGCGTGTTCGGGCGGTTCGCCGCGGTCGCCGGGCTCTCGGTCGACACCGACGCCGTGTTCGAGGCGCTCTTCCGCGAGGCCCTCGACGGCGAGGCCGACGCGGGCGGGCTGCTCGCCTACAACCACCTCGCCGGCGAGCCGATCGCGGGGCTCGCCGAGGGTCGGCCCCTGATCGTCCGCACCCCAGACAGCACGCTCACCCTCGCGAACTTCATGCGCGCCCAGTTGTACGGCGTGTACGGCACCCTGGCGCTCGGCATGCGGGTGCTCGCCGGCGAGGGCGTCGAACTCGACCGGATGTTCGCCCACGGCGGTATCTTCCGCACCGCCGGGGTCGCCCAGCGGTTCCTCGCGGGCGCGCTCGAGGCGCCCGTCGCGGTCGGCGAAACCGCGTCGGAGGGCGGCGCCTGGGGCATCGCCGTGCTCGCGTCGTACCTGTCCACGGCCGACGAGCTCGACCTCGGCGCGTACCTGCGCGACCGCGTCTTCGCGAACGCCGCTGTCGACACCGTCGACCCCGATCCGGCGGATATCGCCGGCTTCGCCGCCTACCTCGACCGCTACCGGGCCGGGCTCGCCGCCGAGGCCGCCGCCGTCGACGCGCTCTGACCGCCCGCACCGTCACCGGCCGGCTCGCACCCAGTGCGAACCCCGGCACCACCGCGAACCTCGCCACCGAACCTCACCACCGACCTCGCCACCACCGAACCTCGCACCGCCATGAACCCCAGGAGACACCGATGACCCGCACCCCGCTCGCCACCTCGCTCGACGCGTACGAGGTCTGGTTCCTCACCGGCAGCCAGGGGCTCTACGGCGAGGACACCCTGCGTCAGGTCGCCGAGCAGTCGAGGGTCATCGCCGAGACGCTCGGCGGGTCATCCGATGTGCCGGTGCGACTCGTTTGGAAGCCGGTGCTCACCGACTCGGCCGCGATCAAGCGGGTCGCGCTCGAGGCCAACGCCGACGACCGCGTGATCGGCGTGACCGCGTGGATGCACACATTCAGCCCCGCGAAGATGTGGATCGCCGGACTCGACGCCCTGCAGAAGCCGCTCGCGCACCTGCACACGCAGGCGAACGTCGAGCTGCCCTGGGGCGAGATCGACTTCGACTTCATGAACCTCAACCAGGCCGCGCACGGCGACCGCGAGTTCGGGTACATCCAGACCCGCCTCGGCGTGCCGCGTAAGACGATCGTGGGGCACGCCTCCGACCCGCGCATGCAGGCCGAGCTCGGCACGTGGCAGCGCGCGGCGGCCGGGCTCGCGGCGTCGCGCAACCTGAAGCTCGCCCGCTTCGGCGACAACATGCGCTACGTCGCCGTCACCGAGGGCGACAAGACCGAGGCCGAGCTGCGGTTCGGCGTGCAGGTGAACACGTGGGGCGTGAACGAGCTCGCCGAGGCGGTGCATGCGACGGCCGATGCCGACATCGACGCCCTCGTCGCCGAGTACGAGGAGCTGTACGACGTGGTTCCGTCGCTCCGCACGGGCGGCGACCGCCATGCCTCGCTGCGGTACGGCGCGGCGATCGAGTCGGGCCTGCGTTCGTTCCTCGAAGAGGGCGGCTTCGGCGCCTTCACCACGTCGTTCGAAGACCTCGGCGCGTTGAAGCAGCTGCCGGGCCTCGCGGTGCAGCGGCTCATGGCCGAGGGCTACGGCTTCGGCGCCGAGGGCGATTGGAAGACCGCCGTGCTCGTGCGCATCGCGAACGTCATGGGCGCGGGCCTGCCCGGCGGCGCGTCGCTCATGGAGGACTACACCTACGACCTCACGCCCGGCGACGAGCTCATCCTCGGGGCGCACATGCTCGAGGTGTCGCCGTCGCTCACGACGTCGCGCCCGTCGCTCGAGGTGCACCCGCTCGGCATCGGCGGCAAGGACGACCCCGTGCGGCTCGTCTTCACGGCCGACCCCGGCCCGGCGGTCGTCGTCGCGCTCAGCGACATGCGCGACCGGTTCCGACTCACGGCCAACGTGGTCGAGAACGTCGAGCCGCGGCATCCGCTGCCCAACCTGCCCGTCGGACGCGCCGTCTGGAAGCCGGCGCCCGACTTCCGCACGTCGGCCGCGGCCTGGCTCACGGCCGGCGCCGCGCACCACACGGTGATGTCGACCGCGGTGGGCGTCGACGTGTTCCGCGACTTCGCCGAGATGGCGAAGACCGAGTTGCTCGTCATCGACGAGCAGACGACGCTGCCCGATTTCCAGCGCGAAGTACGCTGGAACCAGGCCTACTTCCGACTGGCACAGGGCCTCTGAGTCGACGGGTGCCGGGCAGGGGACGCGTGAGCAGGCAGGCGGGCGGGCCGGTCGAGGCGGATGTCCCGGCTGAACCCTCCGGCGTGCCGACCATGTTCGACGTGGCTCGTCGAGCCGGGGTCTCGCATCAGACCGTGTCGCGTGTGCTCAACGGACTCACGGGCGTCGCGGCGTCGACGAAAGAGCGCGTCGAGCAGGCGATCGCCGACCTGAACTACACACCCTCGCCGGCGGCGCGGGCCATGGCGAAGCGGCGTTCGGGGTCGATCGGGCTGATCCTCGCCGGCCGTCCCGACTACGGGCCGTCGAACGCGGCGCTCGGGTTCAACGAGGCCGCGCGCGACTCGGGCTACACGGTGAGCCAGGCGAGCATGCGGTCGATCGACGCCGACACGCTCACGCAGGCGGTGCACCGGCTCGTGCTGCAGCGGGTCGAGGCGATCGTGCTCATCTCGGGTGAGCGTGACGGGGTGGCGGTGGTGTCGGGCATCGACGCCGGAGTTCCGATCGTTGCGGTGGCGTCGGAGCCGGCTCCGCCGCCGGAGCCTGCGGCTGCTGGCCGCCCCGGGCCGCACCGGGTGGCGATCGACCAGTACGCCGGCGCCCGGCTCGCGACCGAGCACCTCATCGGGCTCGGGCATCGCGCCATCCGGCACGTCACCGGGCCGGCCGACTCGATGGATGCCGCCGAGCGCCGGCGCGGCTGGGGCGACGCCATGGCCGAGCACGGACTCGAGGTTCGCGACCCGATCGAGGGCGACTGGCTCGCGTCGTCGGGCCACGCGGCCGGGCAGGCGCTCATCGCCGACCCCGACGCGACGGCCGTGTTCGTCGCGAACGACCAGATGGCGCTGGGGGTGCTGCACGCCTGTCACGCCGCAGGAGTCGACGTGCCCGGCAACCTCAGCATCGTCGGCTTCGACGACATTCCCGAAGCGGCATACTTCACGCCCGCGCTCACGACCGTGCGGCAGGACTTCGACGCGCTCGGCCGCGACGTCATGTCGACGGTGCTCGACGTGCTCGGCGTGCCCGGCGACCGGGGCGCGGCTGGCGACGGCGGCGTGCCCGGCCACCGGGGCGCGGCTGGCGTGAATGGTGAGCACCCGGCGCATGAGCGCACGACCCGGGTGCCCGAGCTCATCGTTCGCGCCACCACCGCACCGCCGCGCGCCTGAACTGCCACGCTCCTTTGGAGCGCTCACATTCTCGGCCGCTTCGTCGAGGCCTCCATCTGGATCCCCCAATGGTAGGCGGGCTCTCGTAACCATTTCGTGATCAAGCTGCCACTTGTGAGCGCTCACAAGTGAGCGCTAACATCACGAATGCGGCGCGAATGGATCTCGCCGCCCGGCGCACCGGGAGCGCAGCACGTTCACCGCCGGCAGACGAACAAGGAGGTTCACCTGATGAAGAAGCTCATCGGAATCGCGGCCGCGGGAGCCATGCTCCTCGCACTCTCGGGTTGCGCGGGCGCCGACGGCGGCAGCGCCGCGGAAGGCGGCCCCAAGCCCCTCGACGAACTCGTCGTCGGGTTCGCCCAGGTCGGCGCCGAGTCGGGATGGCGCACTGCCAACACCAAGGACATCCAGGCCGCCTTCGAGGAGGCGGGCATCGAGCTCAAGTTCTCCGACGCACAGCAGAAGCAGGAGAACCAGATCAAGGCGATCCGCTCGTACATCCAGCAGCAGGTCGACGTGATCGCGTTCTCACCCGTGGTCGAGACCGGCTGGGACGCCGTGCTCAACGAAGCGAAGGCCGCCGGCATCCCCGTCGTGCTCACCGACCGTGCGGTCGACTCGAAGGACGAGTCACTGTACGTGTCGTTCCTCGGCTCGGACTTCGTCCTCGAGGGCGAGAAGGCCGGCCAGTGGGTGCTCGACGAGTACGCCGACACGACCGAGCCCGTCGAGATCATCCAGCTCGAGGGCACGACGGGCGCCGCGCCGGCGATCGACCGCGCCGAGGGCTTCGCCGAGGTCATCGCCGAGAACCCGAACCTCGAGGTCGTCGCCAGCCAGACCGGCGACTTCACCCGCGCGGGCGGCAAGCAGGTCACCGAGGCGCTGCTCAAGTCGAACCCCGGCGTCGACCTGATCTACGCGCACAACGACGACATGGGTCTCGGCGCGATCGAGGCGATCGAGGCGGCGGGGCTCGTGCCCGGCGAAGACATCAAGATCGTCACGGTCGACGCGGTCAAGGACGGCATGCAGGCCCTCGCCGACGGCAAGATCAACTTCATCGTCGAGTGCTCGCCCCTGCTCGGCGCTCAGCTCATCGAGATCATCACGCAGGTCAACGACGGCGAGACGCCTGAGAAGCGCATCGTCACCGAAGAGACCACCTTCACGCAGGAGCAGGCGATCGAGGCGCTGCCCGACCGCCAGTACTGATCCGATCCGCGGGTCGAGGAGTCGCGACACCGGCTCCTCGACCCGCACAGATCTCGAGACGCCGCTTCGCGGCTCCTCGACCCGCAGACCGACAACCCGACTCGATGGAGAGCACCGTGAGCAACGTGACCTCAGAGAACACGGCCGTACCGCGATCGCCCGTCGTGGAGATGCGTGGCATCTCGATCGGCTTCCCGGGCGTGAAGGCGCTCGACGGCGTCGACTTCCGCATGTTCCCCGGCGAGGTGCACTCGCTCATGGGCGAGAACGGCGCCGGCAAGTCGACGCTCATCAAGGCCCTGACGGGCGTGTACGGCATCGACGCCGGCACCATCACGCTCTCGGGCGCGCAGGTCTCGTTCAGCGGGCCCGCGCAGGCGCAGGCCGCGGGCATCTCCACCGTGTATCAAGAGGTGAACCTCCTGCCGAACCTCTCGGTGGCCGAGAACATCATGCTCGGCCGCGAACCGCGCCGGTTCGGCGGCATCGGCTGGCGCGCGATGCGCCGCCGGTCCGCCGAGCTGCTCGCCGGCCTGGGCCTCGATGTCGACCCGGGCTCGCTGCTCGGCGACCACTCGCTCGCGGTGCAGCAGCTCATCGCGATCGCGCGCGCGATCGACGTGAACGCGAAGGTCCTGATCCTCGACGAGCCCACGTCGTCGCTCGACGCCGACGAGGTCGCCGAGCTGTTCCGTGTCATTCGCTCGCTCAGAGACCAAGATGTCGCCATCCTGTTCGTCTCGCACTTCCTCGACCAGGTGTACGAGATCTGCGATCGGCTCACGGTGCTGCGCAACGGCACGCTCGTGGGGGAGTACCTCGTCGAGGAGCTCCTCCGCATCGACCTCGTGCAAAAGATGATCGGCAAGGAGCTCACCACCCTCGACGATCTCGAGCAGCGCGCCCACGCGGTGGTCGTCGACGAATCGGATGCCGCGACCTTCGTCTCGGCGTCGAAGCTCGGCCGTCGCGGCGCGATCAACCCGGCCGACCTCCCGATCGCCGCCGGCGAGGTCGTGGGCCTCGCCGGCCTGCTCGGCTCGGGCCGCACCGAGTTCGCGCGTCTGCTGGGCGGCATCGACCGCGCCGACACCGGCGAGCTGACGATCCGCGGCGAGACGGTGAGACTGCGCACCCCGCGGCAGGCGATCGCCAGGCGCATCGCGTTCTCGTCCGAGAACCGTCGCGACGAAGGCATCGTCGGCGATCTCACGGTGCGCGACAACATCGTGCTCGCGTTGCAGGCCGACCGCGGCTGGTTCCGCCCGATCCCGAAGAAGAAGCAGGACGAGCTCGCGCAGAGCTACATCCAGGCGCTCAACATCCGTCCCGGCAACCCCGACGCACTCGTGCGCAACCTCTCGGGCGGCAACCAGCAGAAGGTGCTGCTCGCCCGCTGGCTCGCGATCGCCCCCCGGTTGCTCATCCTCGACGAGCCGACGCGCGGTATCGACATCGGCGCGAAGGCCGAGATCCAGAAGCTCGTGTTCAACCTCGCCGAGAACGGCATGAGCGTGCTGTTCATCTCGGCCGAGCTCGAGGAGGTGCTGCGGCTGAGCCACCGAGTGGTGGTGCTCCGCGACCGGCACGTCGTCGCCGACCTCGAGAACGACGGGCTCACCGTCGATTCGCTGCTGACCCTCATCGCCGACGGGCGCGTCGCGTCCGACGACGAGGCGCTCGCCGAGATCGAACCCACCCCCACCACGCAAGGAGGCACCCGATGAGCGGGCTCGCCAAGGTCGTGTCGCACCGGCTGTTCTGGCCGATCGTGATGCTGCTCGTACTCTTCGCGATCAACCTCGTCGCGTTCCCCGGCTTCTTCACGATCACCGTGCGCGACGGACAGCTGTTCGGCAGCCTGATCGACATCCTGCGCAACGGCGCGCCCACGCTGATCATCGCCGTCGGCATGACGCTCGTCATCGCCACGCGCGGCATCGACCTCTCGGTCGGGGCCGTCGCGGCCATCTCCGGCGCGGTCGCCTGCTCGATCATCCTCGGCTCGCCCGAGCCCGGCAATCTCGCGACGGTCGCCGTCGCCGTGGCCGTGGCACTGCTCATCTCGCTCGTCCTCGGCGTCTGGAACGGATTCCTCGTCGCGGTGCTCGGCATCCAGCCGATCATCGCCACGCTCATCCTCATGACCGCGGGGCGCGGCGTCGCGATGCTCATCACCGAGGGACAGATCCTGACGGTCAACAGCCCGCCGTTCAAGTTCCTCGGCTCGGGCTTCTGGTTCGGCGTGCCGGTCGCGGTGGTCATCGCGGCGGTGGTGTTCGGCATCGCCGCGCTCGTGACCCGCCGCACCGCGCTCGGCATGCTCATCGAGTCGGTCGGCATCAATCCCGAGGCCAGCCGGCAGGCAGGCCTGCGGGCGCGCGGGCTGCTGTTCGCGGTGTACACGTTCTGCGCGCTGTGCGCGGCGATCGCCGGGCTCATCCTCACCGCGAACACCGCCGCGGCGGACGCCAACAACACGGGTCTGTTCATCGAGCTCGATGCGATCCTCGCGGTGGTGATCGGCGGCACATCGCTCGCCGGCGGCCGGTACACGCTGTTCGGCACGCTCGTCGGTGCACTCGTCATCCAGACGCTCGTCACCACCGTCTACACGGTCGGCATCCCGCCGATCGCGACCATGGTGTTCAAGGCCGCGGTCGTCACGATCGTGTGCCTGCTCCAGTCGCCGACCACAGCCGCCTCGATCAGCGGATTCCGCCGAAGGCTCGCCGCGCGAGCCGGGAAGGGGCTGGCCGCATCATGACCGAGCTTCTCGACGCACCCCGCCGCACCGACGGTCGTACGCCACGCCCGCCCCACGGTCCCGCCGGCACCGGCGGCCGCCGACCCGGCTGGTCGGGTTCGTCCGGCAGCGCGCTCGCCCGATTCGGAAGTGCGGCGCTGGGCCTCCTCACGAGCCCGAAGTACGGCCCGGTGACGGTGACCGCCGTCCTGTTCGTCGCAGTGTTCGTCGTCGGCGGCATTCGATACCGAGGCTTCTTCTCGGGTCAGGTGTTCCTCAACCTCTTCGTCGACAACGCGTACCTCATCGTGCTCGCGGTGGGCATGACGTTCGTGATCCTCACCGGCGGCATCGACCTGTCGGTCGGGGCGGTCGTGGCGCTTTCGGGCATGATCGCGGCGAGCCTGCTGCAGACCGGCTGGTCGCCGGCGGTCGTGATCCCGCTGATCCTGGTGCTGACGAGCGTGCTGGGCCTCCTCGTCGGCCTCATGATCCACGTCTTCAAGGTGCAGCCGTTCATCGCGACGCTCGCGGCGATGTTCCTCGCCCGCGGCCTCTGCTACGTGATCAGCCAGAGTTCGATCTCGATCGTCGAGCCCACGTTCGTGCAGCTCGCGGTCTCGCGCATCCCGCTGGGCGGTGGCCTCTCGGTCACGCCGAGCGTCATCATCGCGCTCGCGGTCGTGGCGCTCGCGGTCTGGGTACTGCATGCGACGCGTTTCGGCCGCACGGTGTACGCGATCGGCGGCGGCGAGCAGTCGGGCCTCCTCATGGGTCTCCCGGTCGCACGAACGAAGGTGCTCGTCTACGTGATCTCGGGCTTCTGCTCGGGCCTGGCCGGCGTGCTCTTCACGTTCTACACGCTCTCGGGCTACCCGCTCACGGCTGTCGGCACCGAGCTCGACGCGATCGCCGCGGTCGTGATCGGCGGCACCCTGCTGACCGGCGGGTACGGGTTCGTACTCGGCTCGGTACTCGGCGTGCTCGTGCTCGGCGTCATCCAGACGATCATCACGTTCGAGGGCACGCTGAGTTCGTGGTGGACGAAGATCTTCATCGGCGCGTTGCTGCTCGTGTTCATCATTCTGCAGAAGGTGCTGACGTCGCGGCGCAGGTGACGCGCGTGCGTGGGCGGAGGGCAGGTTTCCGGACTGGGCCCTCCGCCTGCCGCTCCCGATCGGATCGGGCGGGATAATCGACATGATGACGCGCCGTGGGCGCGGGGCAGGGAGCCGGGCAGCGAGTGGGCGATCACGACGACAAGGCGCGAGCCGCGACCATCTTCGACGTGGCCCGGCTCGCCGGCGTGTCGCACCAGACGGTCTCACGCGTGCTCAACGACCTGCCGAATGTGCGTCCGGCCACGCGGGCCCGCGTCGAGCAGGCGATCAAGCAGCTCCGGTACGTCCCGTCGCCCGCCGCCCGTGCGCTCGTGACGCGCCGCACCCGCACGCTGGGGCTCATCGTGACCGGCGCGCCCGACTACGGCCCGTCGTCGACGGCGCTGTACTTCAACGAGGCCGCGCGCGACGCCCGGTACACGGTCATCACGGCGAGCATGCGCGAGACCGATGCCGCGAGCATGCGTTCCACGGCCGAACTCCTCGTGCGCCAGAATGTCGAGGCGATCGTGCTCATCGCCGCGGAGCGAGCTGCGCTCGACGCGCTCGACGGCATCGAACTCGGCGTGCCCGTCGTCGCGGTCGCATCCGAGGAGCGTGGCGCGCTGCACCGGGTATGGCTCGACCAGTACACCGGGGCACGCCTCGCCGTCGACCACCTCATCGGCCTCGGTCACCGCGAGATCCGGCATATCGCCGGGCCGTCGAACGCGATGGACGCGGCGGAGCGCGTGCGCGGCTGGGCTGCGACCCTCGGCGAACACGGACTGCCGGCGCGCGAGCCACTGGTCGGCGACTGGTCGCCGGGCAGTGGATACATGCACGGCCGCACGCTCGCGTCCGACTCCGAGATGACCTCGGTGTTCGTCTCCAACGACCAGATGGCGCTCGGCGTCATGCACGCGTTCGCCGAGGCTGGGCTGTCGGTGCCGGGTGATGTCAGCATCGTCGGCTTCGACGACATCCCCGAGGCGGCCTTCTTCGCGCCTCCGCTCACGACGCTGCGCCAGGACTTCGTCGGGCTCGGCCGGGATGCCATGGCGAGCGTGCTCGCGGTGCTCGGCGACGACGACCGCACGCCGGCGCCGCGCGTGCCCGATCTCGTCGTGCGCACGAGCACCGCCGCGCCGAGCCGCGAGCGCGTGACACTCACCTCCTGAGACTCCTTCACACCGCGGCATCAGCCGTGTCCGCGATGGAATGTGAGGGTTCACACTCAGAGGCCCTGCCGCAGAGTGCTGCGAGAATACGGGACAGACACACCCGTCACTGCCTCTTGTGAACTGCATACTGTGAGCGCTAACATCTCATCCGAACCCCAAAAGCGACCTCGACCGCGATGCCGAGGCAAGTCCGAAGGATTGCGCAATGAAGCACAACGTCGTACTACGAACTCTGGCGGCTACGACCTCCGCCCTTCTCGGACTCACGGTCGCGGTCTCGGCGTCGACCCCCGCTTTCGCCGAGGTGGACGACCGCCTCATCGTCCACTACGCGTTCGACGAGACGAGCGGCGCCGTCGCCGTCGACCAGTCGGGCAATGGCCGCGACGCGACGATCGCCGGCGGGCCGACGCTCACCGGTGGTGCGGGCGTTCGCCTCGACGGCGTCGACGACCACGTCAAGCTGCCGAGTGACATCATGGCGGGACTCACGTCGATCACGGTGAGCACCGAGGTGCTCATCCGGTCGACGCAGTCGACGCCGTACTTCATCTACGGCCTCGGGAACACGAACTCGTCGGGGGTCGGCGACGGCTACCTGTTCTCGTCGGGCAACGCGTACCGGTCGTCGATCGCCACCGGCAACTGGTCGACCGAGCAGACCGTGTCGAGCGGTGCGAACCTCGCGCGCGGCGTGTGGAAGACGATCACCTACACGCTCGACGACGCTTCGAACACGGCACGCATCTACCTCGACGGCGTGCAGGTCGCCCAGAACACCAACGTCACCATCACGCCCGGGTCGATCGGCAACGGCGTGACGACCGCCAACTACCTCGGTCGCTCGGTGTACACGGCCGACAAGTACCTCGCGGGGAGCCTGCGCGACTTCCGCATCTACGACGTCGCGCTGACCGCCGAGGAGGTGGCGGCCCTGCATCCGAGCGACCAGGTCGAGGTCGATCGCGACCTCGCTGCACTCGACCTCGGCGACCTGTCCGCGGTCGAGGGGAACCTGACGCTTCCGACCACCGGCGAGAACGGCGCGACGATCGCATGGGCGTCGAGCGACCCCGCGGTCATCTCGGATTCGGGCGCGGTCACCCGGCCGGCAGCGGGCGGCGGCGACGCATCCGTCACTCTCACCGCCACCGTGTCGAAGGGCGGCGCGAGCGGAACCAAGGACTTCACCGCGACCGTTCTGGCCGACGCCGACGACCAGAGCGTCGTCGACGCGGCGGCCACCGCACTCGCCATCACCAATGTCGACGACGTGCGCGGCAACCTCACACTGCCCGGCGCACCCGACGGCACCGAGATCTCGTGGACCTCGTCGGCCCCCGAGATCGTCGCGACCGACGGCGTCGTCGCCCGGCCCGCGGCCGACACCGACGTGACGCTCACCGCCACGGTCACGAGGAATGCGGCATCCGCCACGCGCGAGTTCGTCGCGAAGGTGCGCGCCTCGGTCGAACTCGATGAGTTCGAGGGCTACGCGTTCGCGTACTTCACCGGGAACTCACTCGCCGGCGAGAACATCTACTTCGCGGCGAGCGAGGGCAACAACGCCCTCGACTGGAGGGAGCTCAACGGCGGCCAGCCCACCCTGACCTCGGAGTACGGCACGAAGGGCCTGCGCGACCCATTCATCATCCGTTCGCCCGAGGGTGACACGTTCTACCTCATCGCCACTGATCTCTCGATCGGCAGCGGCACGAGCTGGGATGCCTCGCAGCGCACCGGCAGCCAGTACCTCGAGGTGTGGGAGTCGCGCGACCTCGTGAACTGGTCGGAGCAGCGCCACGTCAAGGTCGCGCCCGACACCGCGGGCAACACGTGGGCGCCCGAGGCGTACTACGACGAGTCGATCGGCGCCTACGTCGTGTTCTGGGCCTCCAAGCTCTACGCAGAGGACGACCCCGGCCACACGGGCAGCACGTACAACAAGATGCTCTACGCCACCACGCGCGACTTCGTCACCTTCAGCGAGCCGCAGATCTGGCAGGACCAGGGCATGTCGCGCATCGACTCCACGGTGATCAAGGCCGGCGACGTCTACCACCGGTTCACCAAGGACGAAGGCGCAGGCGGCACCGGATGCAGCGACATCATCCAGGAGACCTCGACCGAGTTGCGCGCCACCCTCGAGGCGTGGACCATGATCGACTCGTGCATCGGACGCGACGCGGGCACGAGCGCGGTCGAGGGACCGACGGCCTTCACGTCGAACCCGGGCGACGTGAACGGCGACAAGACCTACCTCTTCGTCGACGAGTACGGCGGGCGCGGCTACATCCCGCTCGAGACGGCAGACATCGGCGCACCGAACTGGCAGGTGTCGGCGCAGTACGACCTCCCGGCGAGCCCGCGCCACGGCACCGTCATCCCGGTGACCGCCGCCGAGCTCGCGGCGTTCTCCGCCGGCCCGCCGCCCGTCGAAGCCAACGAAGAGGGCGAGATCCTGCGTTACGACTTCACGGATGCCTCGGGCTCTGTCGTCGCCGACCGCTCGGGCAACGGCTACGACGGCACGATCGTCGGCGGCGCGACATGGCAGCAGGGCGGCTCGCTCCGCTTCGACGGCGCCGACGACTACGTCGACCTGCCCGACCACATCCTGACGGGCGTCGAGGACCTCACGGTCGAGGCCGAGGTGAAGATCGACCCGGCGCAGTCGGGCTCGTACTTCATCTACGGACTCGGCAACACCGACGCATCCGGGGTCGGCAATGGCTACCTCTTCACCACGGGCAATAACTACCGCACGAGCATCGCGTCGGGCAACTGGTCGACCGAGCAGACGGTCAACTCGGGGGCGGCGCTGACGCGTGACCGTTGGGCGCACCTGACGTACACGCTCGAGGGGACCACGGCCCGGCTGTATCTCGACGGAGTCGAGGTCGCGAAGAACACGAACGTGACGCTCGACCCCGGCGACATCGGGGGCGGACAGACGTTCGCGAACTACCTCGGCCGCTCGCTGTACAACGCCGACTCCCGGTTCCGCGGTGAGTTCCGCGAGTTCGCGCTCTACAACCGCGCGCTCAGCGCGAGCGAGGTGCTCACGCGATCGGGCAACACGACGGCGCTGTCCGGGGTGACGCTCGCGGACCCCGACGCGCTGAGGATTGCGCCGATCGTCAACGCATCCGCCCGCACCGTGGTCTTCCCGGTGGTCCCCGGCACGGATATCGCGGCGCTCGCGCCGGTGTTCGGCGCCGCCGAGGGCGTGACGGTGTCGCCGGCATCGGGCGACACGGTCGACCTCAGCGAGCCCATCACCTACACGCTCACGGCACCCGACGGCTCGACCGCGACCTGGACGATGCAGGCGCGCGTGATGAACAGCCCGGTGCTGCCGGGACTGTACGCCGACCCGAACATCGCGGTGTTCGGCGACACGTACTACATCTACGCCACGACCGACGGGTTCGCCGGGTGGGGCGGGAAGGAGTTCTACATCTGGAAGTCGAAGGACCTCGTCGACTGGGAGCGCTCGGCCGAGCCGTTCCTGACACTCGACGGTGCCAACGGCGACGTGCCCTGGGCGACCGGGAACGCGTGGGCGCCGACCATCATCGAGCGCGACGACAAGTTCTACTTCTACTTCAGTGGCCACAACCCGACGTACAACCGCAAGACCATCGGCGTCGCGGTGGCCGACACCCCCGAGGGCCCGTTCGTCGCGCAGCCCACCGCCATGATCACCAACGGCGAGGCTGTGAAGTCGGGGCAGGCGATCGACCCCGCCGCGTTCCATGACCCGGTGAGCGGGAAGTACTACCTGTTCTGGGGCAACGGCACGCCGCTCTTCGCGGAACTGAATGACGACATGCTCTCGGTGAAGACCGAGACGATCGCGCCGATCAGTGGCCTGACATCGTATCGGGAGGGCACGTTCGTGAACTACCGCGACGGGCTTTACCACCTCACCTACTCCATCGACGACACCGGATCTGAGAACTATCGGGTCGGCTACGCGACCGCCACGAGCATCACGGGGCCGTGGACGAACCGTGACGTCATCCTCCAGAAGGACGCCTCGCTCGGCATCCGAGGCACCGGCCACAACTCGATCGTTAATGTGCCCGGCACTGACGACTGGTACATCGCCTACCACCGGTTCGCGATGCCCGACGGGAATGGCACGAACCGCGAGACGACGATCGACCGGATCGAGTTCGACGAAGACGGCCTCATGAGGACCGTGACGCCGACCCTTGAGAGCGTGGCGCCGAAGACGGTCGTGGACCTGGAGCCCCTCGCCGTCGCGATCTCGGGCGAGACTCAGGTCGGCGAGGTCCTTCGTGCCGGCGTTGCTGAGCCGTGGGTGCCGTCGGGCTATCGCTGGACACGTGACGGGGAGGTCATCACGGGCGCCGAAGATGCGGAGTACGCGCTGACAGACTCGGATGTCGACGCCATCATCGGGGTAACGGTGACCGCCGCGAAGCCGCTCTGGAGTCCGTCGACCGCCACTGCGGAAGTCGGACCGGTACGCGCGCCCTCGACAGCACCAGCTCGGCCGGCCGCACCCGAGGTGACGCGTGGCTCCGCGTCGGTGATGGTGCACTGGGAGGCGCCCGACGACGGGGGAGCGCCGGTCACGGGCTACATCGTGACGTTGTGGCCGAAGTCGCCCAACCTCCCGACGCTGGTCAAAGAGGTTGGCGGTGCCTCGGTGATGGTCACCTTCACCGACCTGCAGCCGGGCGCCAAGTACAGCGCCACGATCGTGGCGCACAACGAGGTCGGCTCCTCGCCGGAGTCGGATGCGTCACAGGAGATACAGGTCCGAAAGCGATAGTCCCGGTTCCTGCGCTGAAGTCGGGGCGCACCGAACGACCCTGACCGCGCGCGCATGACAACACGAAGCAGGCACTCAATGACGAGAGAGGCTCACCAAATGACCACGACCATTCCCACCGGTATGTCACCCGCGGTCGAACCGCCGGACCCGCGACGGCGCGTCGGCCGCCGAGCGGGCGTCGCACTCTGCGCTGCGCTCAGCCTCGCGCTGCTCGCCCCTTCCGCGGCCGTCGGCTTACCCCTCGCTACTGCAGTGGCGGCAGCACCCGGCGACATCGCCGCCTCCGATGCGGCCGGCGTCACCATCCCCAACCTCGACGATGTGCGGGGCAACATCGCGCTGCCCGTCACAGGAGCCGGCGGATCGACGCTGAGCTGGGCGTCGAACGACGCCTCGGTCATCTCGGCCGACGGCCTCGTCGAGCGGCCCGCTCACGGAGCCGGCGCCGTCACGGTCACACTCGAGGCGACCGCGAGCTTCGATGGCGCCACGGCCACCCATGACTACGTCGTCACCGTCACGCCGCTCCCCGCCGCCGAGCCCTATGCCGCCTACTTCTTCCCCCACTTCGTCGGCGAGTCGACCGACGACGGCGAGGAGATCACCTTCGCCGCGAGCGTCGGCAACGACCCCGAGGAGTGGATGACCCTCAACGACGGCGAGTCGGTGCTCGCGTCGACGCTCGGCGAGCAGGGCCTGCGCGATCCGTTCATCATCCGCTCGCCCGAGGGCGATCGCTTCTTCCTCATCGCGACCGACCTGAAGATCTTCGGCGGCGGCGACTTCGGCACCGCGCAGGAGACCGGGAGTCGCTCGATCATGGTCTGGGAGTCGACCGACCTCGTGAACTGGTCCGACCAGCGCGAGGTCGTCGTCGCCCCCGAGAACGCGGGGAACACCTGGGCGCCCGAAGCGTACTGGGATGACGCTGCAGGGGAGTACGTCGTGTACTGGGCATCGGCGCTCTACCCGGCCGACCTGCCGCCCGAGCAGCGCGATATCTCCACGAGCTACCAGCGCATGATGTACGCCACGACCCGCGACTTCGTCACCTTCTCGGAGCCGCAGGTCTGGATCGACGAGCCGCAGGGCGCCGGCCGGGGCATGATCGATTCCACGGTCGCGCGCCAGGACGGCGTGTACTACCGCCTCACCAAGGACGAGTCGTACATGGGCATGCGCCAGGAGCGCTCGAGCGACCTGCGTCGCACGCAGGGCGTGGCCGAGGGCGACGGCTGGGAGCTGATGGCCGAGCGCATCGGCTTCGGCCAGCCCAACCCATGGGGTGGCACGTTCACGGGCGGCGAGGGCCCGTCGGTCTTCCAGAGCAACACGGATGACACGTGGTACCTGCTGCAGGACCAGCCGTCGTACCACGGCGGCGAGGGCTACATGCTCTTCGAGACCGGCGATCTCGCGAGCGCCGAGTGGACGGCCATGCCCAGCGCCAAACTCCCCGAGAGCCCGCGTCACGGCACGGTGATCCCCGTCACGGCGAGCGAGTACCAGCGCCTGCTCGAGGCATACCAGCCCGACGCGCTCGAGGAGGCGGTCACGGTCGCACCGGTCGAGATCTCGCTCGCGCCCGGCGCGACGCGGCAGCTCGCGGCATCCGTCACGCCCGTCACCGCCGAAGACCGCAGCGTGACCTGGAGCTCGAGCGACGAGTCGGTCGCGACGGTCGACGCGAACGGTCTCGTGACCGCGGTCGCCGACGGCGTCGCGACCATCACGGCGGCCTCCATCCGCGGCACGACCGGGCAGGCCGCGATCACGGTCGCGTCGCCGGCCGCGCCCGAGCTGCCGGAGGACGCATGGGTCGACGAGTTCGACGCCGACACGCTCGGCGACCGGTGGAGCATCACGTCGGAGACGCCGAGCGCGTGGTCGCTCACCGAGAATGCGGGATCGCTCACGCTCCACTCGCAGAACGGCGACACCTACCAGGGCGACAACACGGCCGACAACGTGTTCCTCATCGACGTGCCGGTGGGCGAATTCACCGCATACACGTCGGTCACGGGCGCGGTGTCGACCAACTTCCAGGGCGCCGGCCTCATCGCGATGGCCGACCTCGACAACTATGTTCGGGCCGGGCTGACCAACGTCAGCTTCGCACCCGGCGGGCCGACGGTCATCGAGAACGGCGTCGAGGAGAACGCGATCTACCGCTCGTCGTTCACCGCACGTCCGGGGTCGACGCACGAGTACCTGCGTGTGCAGCGAACCGGCGACGAGATCGTCACGAGCCACTGGACCGGCTTCGAATGGGTCGAGGCCGCCCGCGCAACCGTCGGCTTCGACGTCACCCGGATCGGGCTCTACGCGCTCGCCGCGGGCGGCGCGCCGAGCCACGAGGCCGTGTTCGACTACTTCGCGCTCGTCGCGCCCGAGGGCGCCGACCTCGTGCCCGAGGGGGCGTTCACGCTGAGCCGCGACGGCGACGCGACCCGCCTCGCCGAGGTCGAGGACACGATCCGGTTCGTCGAGGAGCGGCCGTTCGCCGAGCTCGCATTCACGGCCGAGGAGCTCGCCGGCGAGGCATCCGCTCGCCCCATCGCCCTGCGCGATCAGGGTGGCGACCGCCCGGTGGTCGTTCGCGACGGCCGTGTCGTGTTCGGCGGCGACGCCGATGAGCCGACGGCGTTCCGCCTGACGGACGTCGGCGGCGGCAGGATCGCGCTGCGCACGGCGACCGGCGACGCCTACGTCGGTGTCGACGCCGAGGGCCGTCTGGTGGTCGGTGACGATGCGGATGCGGCGCGGCTCGCGGTCGTGCCCGTCGAGATCGCCCAGCACTCCATCGCGATCGACACCGCGGCCGAGCGCACCGACATGAGTGACGACCTCTACGGCATCTTCTACGAGGACATCAACTACGCGGCGGACGGCGGGCTGTACGCCGAACTCGTGCGCAACCGCTCGTTCGAGTTCTCGACCGCCGACAACGTCTCGTTCAACGCGCTCACGGGATGGCAGAAGGTCGAGCGCGGCGCCACCGGCACGATCGCGGTCGGCACCGACCGCGCCCGCTGGCTGAACGACTCGAACCGGGCATCGCTCACGATCACGGCCGGCGCGGCCGGGGTCGGTGTGCGCAACATCGGGTTCAACCGCGGCATCGCGGTCGAGGAGGGCGAGAGCTACGACTTCTCGGTGTGGACGCGCTCGGCGATCGCGCAGGACCTCACGGTCGCGGTCGAGAGCGCCGACGGCGCGACCCGATATGCGATGGGCACCGTCTCGATCGCGGGCGACGACACCTGGCGTCAGGCCGAGGTGCGGCTCACCGCGAACGCGACGACCGACGCCGGTCGGCTGGTCGTGCTCACGGGTGCGGCGGGGTCGGTGCAGCTCGACATGGTCTCGCTGTTCCCGGTGGACACATGGGTGGGGCCGGTCAACGGCCCGAGCGTGCTCCGCAAGGACCTCGCCGAGAAGGTCGCCGAGCTCGACCCGAGCTTCCTCCGGTTCCCGGGCGGATGCGTCACCAACGTCGGCACGTTCGACACCTACCTCGAGTCCGACGGTCAGGACCGTCAGCGCACCTTCCAATGGAAGGAGACCATCGGACCGGTCGAGGAGCGGCCGACGAACTTCAACTTCTGGGGCTACAACCAGTCGTACGGCATCGGATACCTCGAGTACATGATGTGGGCCGAGGACCTCGGCGCGACGCCGCTGCCTGTCGTGTCGGTCGGCGCCAATGGCTGCGGCAGCAACATTCCCGAGATGACGGATGACGCGCGCATCGCCCGCTGGGTGCAGGACACGGTGGACCTCATCGAGTTCGCGACCGGCGACGTGACGACCGAGTGGGGAGCGAAGCGCGCCGAGCTGGGACATCCGGAGCCGTTCGACCTGCGCTACATCGGCCTCGGCAACGAGGAGAACACCGATACGTTCCAGGCGAACTTCCCGAAGTTCCGCGACGCGATCGCCGCCGCCTACCCCGAGATCACGATCATCTCGAACTCGGGGCCCGATGACACGGGCGCGCGCTTCGACGAACTCTGGGAGTTCAACCGGGCGCAGGGCGTCGACCTGGTCGACGAGCACTACTACAACGACCCGCAGTGGTTCCTCCAGAACTCGGAGCGGTACGACGCGTACGACCGCGAGGGCCCGCACGTCTTCCTCGGCGAGTACGCCTCGCGGGGCAACACGTTCGGCAACGCGCTCGCCGAGGCGGCGTACATGACGGGCCTGGAGCGCAACTCCGACCTCGTCGAGCTCGCCTCCTACGCGCCGATGTTCGCCAACGAGGACCACGTGCAGTGGGCCCCCGACATGATGTGGTTCGACAACGACGAGTCGTGGGGGTCGGTGAACTACTACACGCAGCAGATGTTCATGACGAACGTCGGCGACGCGGTGGTGCCGTCGACTCACACCGAGTCCCGGCCCGCGCACGCGCTCGACGGCGGCGTGTTCCTGTCGACGTGGCGCACGAGCGCGGCCTACGACGACGTGCGGGTGACCTCGAACGCCACCGGCGACGTGCTGCACACCCAGACGTTCGATTCCGGCACCGACTGGTCGCCGGCTTCGGGCACCTGGACGGTGCAGGGCGGGGAGTACGTGCAGTCGTCGACCTCGGTGCAGGATGCCCGGGCGCTCGCGCCCGACGCATACGCGCAGGACTGGTCGAACTACACCCTCGAGCTCGACGCGCGCAAGCTCGCCGGGTCCGAGGGCTTCCTCATCGGCTTCGCGGCCGGTGGTGCCAACGACTACTACTGGTGGAACCTCGGCGGCTGGAACAACAGCCGTTCGGTGCTGCAACACGCAAGCGGCGGGTCGGCCAACGAGGTCGCGGCGGTCGAGAACCGGTCCATCCAAACGGGTCGCGATTACGCGGTGAAGGTGGTCGTCGAGGGCTCGACGATCGAGCTCTACCTCGACGGCGTGCTGCAGCTGCGCTACACCGAGCCGAGCGCGAAGGGCCTCTACCAGGTCGTGACCCATGACGAGCAGACGGGCGACACGGTGCTGAAGGTCGTCAACCCGACGGGCGCCACCGCGCGCACGGCGGTGTCGGTGACCGGCGGCATGGTCGTCGACGACGACGTCGCGGTGACCGAGATGGTCGGCGTGCCGGGCGATGTGAACACCAAGGCCGACCCCGAGCACCTCGTTCCGGTCGACCGCGAGTGGGATGGCGGCGCGAACGAGTTCACGTACGACTTCCCCGCGTACTCGATCACGTTCCTCTCGCTCTCCGAGCACGTGCCGACGTGCGAGGTGGGCTACGTCGTCGAGGGCAACTCGAAGAAGGCGTTCGACGCGACGCTCACTATCTCGAACACCGGCGACGAGCCCATCGACGGATGGGAGCTCGGCTTCGAGTTCGACGGCTCGCAGACCGTCCGCAACGGCCGCGACGCGTTCTGGTCGCAGGACGGCGCGTCGGTGACCGCGACGAACCTGCCGTGGAACGGGCGCATCGAGCCGGGCGCGAGCATCGAGGTCGGCTTCAACGGACGCCTGAACGGAGGCGGGAACGAGCCTCCCACTGCGTTCTGGCTGAACGGCGACGGGTGCGGCTCGGGCGGGTAGTCCCAGGTTGACGCGGATGCCTCGGGGTCGTCGACTCCGAGGCATCCGTCGTCATGTGGAGGATCCGCCGACCTGTGGAGGATCCGCCGACCTGTGTGCGCCGGCTCGCGCGCTCGTCAGGCGCTCGCCGCCGCCGAGTAGTCGGGCAGCTGCTGCAGGGTCCAACGATTGCCGTCGGGATCGCTCAGCGTGATGAACCGTCCCCACGCCTGATCGTCGACGCCCTCGGCCTCGACGCCCTTCGCGCGCAGGTCGGCGAGCACGGCGTCGGCATCGGGGATCACGACCTGGATCGAGTCCTGCTGCCCCGGCTTCAGGCTGCCGCCGATGCCCTCGCCGAAGGCGATCGAGCACGCCGAGCCGGGTGGCGTGAGTTGCACGAAGCGCAGGTTCTCGTTGACCCGCTGGTCGTGGTCGGCGTTGAAGCCGAGCTTCTCGACGTAGAACGCCTTCGCGCGGTCGACGTCGGTGACGGGCACGAAGATGAGTTCGATCTTCCAGTCCATGGTGCGCTCCTCGTAGGGTGTTCGGCACGATCCGTCTCATCGAATCGCCCTGCGATCAGTCTCGCCAAGCATGCGGCCAGTTCCTGTCCGCTTCGAGATCGACCGACGGATGCCACGGCTCGCGCCGTGACATCCGCCGGCCCTGCTCTTCGTCCCGTGATGGCCCTGCTCTTCGTCCCGTGACGGCGCGGTGGAAGGATGGAGCCCATGGCATTGCACATCACCGGAGATCCCGCGGCCGACGAGCTGCTCAGCACCGACGCGTTCGCCCTGCTCACCGGCATGCTGCTCGACCAGCAGGTCGCGATGGAGACCGCGTTCGCCGGACCACTCAAGATCAGGCAGCGCCTCGGCGCGATCAATCCCGAGGCCGTCGCCGGCGACGACCCCGAGCACTTCGCCGAGCTGTTCAAGCAGACCCCTGCCGTGCACCGGTTCCCGGGCTCGATGGCGGGTCGGGTGCAGGCGCTCGCGCAGGCGGTCGTCGACGAGTGGGGTGGCGACGCCGCCGCGATCTGGCAGAAGGGCGATCCCGACGGCGCCGAGGTGCTGAAGCGACTCAAGGCCCTGCCCGGATTCGGCGAACAGAAGGCGAAGATCTTCCTGGCGTTGCTCGGCAAGCAGCTCGGCGTCGCGGCGGCCGGCTGGCGTGAGGCGGCCGGCGCCTACGGCGAAGACGGCAGCCACTACTCGGTCGCCGACATCGTCGACCCCGAGTCGCTCGCCAGGGTGCGCGCCACGAAGCAGGCGGCGAAGGCCGCGGCCAAGGCCGCGAAGTCCTGACCCGCTCGGCCGCCGGGTTCTGACCCCGCTCCGCGGCCGAGGGATCCTGATCCCGCTCCGGCCACCGCAGGGCGGGCCCGACCAGTGCAGGAACTTCTGCGCGACATGCCGTGCTGGCGGGGGCCCGACACGCCGCCGAGCCCCGAGTTCTTCCTGTCGGGGCTCTCGACACACAGGCCGCGCCGGCACTCGACCCGCGCGGCGGATTCAGCCGACAAGGAACTCAGCGATGGCGAGCGCCATCGAGTGCGGCTCGAACGCGTGGTTTTCGGCTGGGACCACGCGTGACTGCGCGTTCGGCATCGATGCGACGACGGATGCCGCTGCCGAGGTCATGATCGGCAGAGTCTGCTCGCCCACCATCACGAGGGTCGGCGCGGTGATGCCGCGCCACAGCTCGGCGCGCGGTGCCGACTGCGACCAGGCGAGTGACTCGGCGTCGGCCTCGAGGCTGGGGGCGACGTCGAGCATCGTCGGCCAGGCGGGACTCTGCTTCGCACCCTCGAGCCATTCGGGCGGCATGTCGGCCATGTACGTCTCGAGGGTGCCGGTGCGGTCGCCCGCCGCGATGCGCTCGCGCAGTTCCGCGAGGAACACCGCACCCTCGTTGCCGCCTTCGGGGTCGAGCGGCACCTCGAAGAGCGCCAACTTCGACACGGGCAGGCCGGCCGCCGCGGCGGCGAGGGCGATCGACGCCCCCGACGAGGAGCCGAACAGCGCGACCGCGTCGTCGGTGCCATCGAGCACGACGTCGATGAGCGCCCGCAGGTCGCCGATGGTCTGCGCGAGCGTGATCGGCGCCTCGGCGGGGCTCTCGCCGCGGCCGCGTCGGTCGAAGTTGACGACGTCGAAGCCGTGGCTCGCGAGCAGTGCCGCCATCTCGGCGGTCGTCGGGTCGAAGGCGCGGAACTGCATGGCGGCGGCGATGAGGATCACCGGCGGGCCGGAGCCCTGACGGTCGTACGCGATGCGCGTGCCGTCGGCGGATGTCACGTACTCGATCATCGGGCTCCCTTGCTCGCGTGCTCGCGGTCAGGCTACGCCGCTGCGCCGACGACCTCCACCGACGGGCACCGGAATTCGATAGCAAGGATTGTTACCGTGTGACATCTTCATGGCCAATGTGCGGTCAGGGCTTGCCAGATCAGTCAACGGCCGTCAAGATACTCGTTGATACCGCTAACAATTCATCGACATCCGCTCGATGGAACGGCAACCGCCCCGTGAGGGGCGATGACTCGGAGCCAAGGATGCCTTCACCAGGACTCATCGACCGACTCGGCAAGATCGGACTCGCGAGCGTGCTCGCGGCCGGTGCCA
This sequence comes from Agromyces humatus, assembly GCF_021228295.1. Classification (GTDB taxonomy): domain Bacteria; phylum Actinomycetota; class Actinomycetes; order Actinomycetales; family Microbacteriaceae; genus Agromyces; species Agromyces humatus. The sequence continues at coordinate 211,007 of NZ_JAJQPD010000004.1, read as the reverse complement.
TGTTCCCCCTCGCGGCAGCCCCGGCGGCGGCCGCGACGACCACCGGGGCGGCGACCGCCGCCCCGGCCGCCCTCGACTCGGGCCTCGCCGACGCACAGCACCTGCTGCGCTCGGGCACGCTCGACGTGGTCGTCTCGGCCGCGTTCCCGCAGGTCGTCAGCTACACGCATCGTGCGACGGATGCCTCGCTGGCCGGCAATCCCGCCGTGCTGTCGCAGCTGACCGTGAACGACACCGTGCAACCCGTGACGGTGACGTCGGGTGTCGTCGACGAGACATCCGTCGACTACGTGATCACGCCGACGAACCTCGACGGCGTCGTCATCGAGGCCCGCCTGAGTCTCGACGGCGAGGTCGTGACCCTCGCGGCGACGAAGATCACCGACCCTGACGCGATCGTGAAGTCCCTGCGGATCCCCGGGCACAACCTCGTGTCGGTGTCATCGGCCGAGGCCGGGGCATCCGTCGCCGTGGCGAACCTGTCGGTGAACCGCAACGTCTCGGGCGACGCGTTCATCCCGGTGACGCCCGCGACCCCGCTCGACGCGGCCCCCAAGGGATCGAACGCGATCATCGCGAACACGTCGCAGCTCGCCGCGGCGTTCGCGACCAACGCGCTCTACGACACCTCGAGCGGCCCGTCGAACAAGGACTCGGGCAACTTCTTCCGCCAGGCCGTCGCCGACGGCGCCGGCGGCGTGCAGGTCGGCATCTCGAGCGGGCCGTGGCTCTACCGCGCCGACCGCGCGACCACGACCGAAGAGCTGCCGTGGGTGAAGGTCGCGATCACGGCCGACGCCAACGGCGACGACACGGTCGACTGGCAGGACGGCGCGATCGCGATGCGCGACATCCGCGTCGCCCCGTTCAAGGGCGACGAGACGCCCGACAATGTCGTCACCCACATCCCGTTCAACTTCGCATCGCAGGCCACGCACCCGTTCCTGCGCACGCTCGACGACGTGAAGCGCATCTCGCTCGCCACCGACGGCCTCGGCCAGGTCGCGATGCTGAAGGGCTACACGAGTGAGGGTCATGACTCGGCGAACACCGACTACGGCGACAACTTCAACGAGCGCGCCGGCGGACTCGACGACCTGAACACCCTCGCCGAGAAGGGCGAGCAGTGGAACGCCTCGTTCGGTGTGCACGTGAACGCCACCGAGATCTACCCTGAGGCCAAGTCGTTCTCAGACGCACTCGCGAATGAGAACAGCAAGGGCTGGAACTGGCTCGACCAGTCCTATTACATGGACCAGCGCGAGGACATCGTGTCGGGCACGCTCGATGAGCGCATCGGCGAACTCGCGGATGCCACGAACGACAACCTCGACTTCGTCTACGTCGACGTGTACTACGAGCACGGCTGGCTCGCCCAGAAGATCCAGGACTCGCTCGTCGGTCACGGGTTCCGTGTCGGCTCCGAGTGGGCCGACAAGCTCAGCGAGAACAACACGTGGTCGCACTGGGCGAACGACGAGAAGTACGGCGGCACCGACAACAAGGGCGTCAACTCGCAGATCCTGCGGTTCGTGAACAACTCGCAGGCCGATGTGTGGAACCCCGACGCGAAGCTCGGCGCGACGCACATCATCGAATTCGAGGGCTGGACGGGCCAGAAGGACTTCGACGGCTTCCTGCGGAACGTGTGGGTGGCGAACCTGCCCGCGAAGTTCCTGCAGCACGAGGAGATCATGCGCTGGACTCCGGCGCAGATCGACCTCACCAGCGGTGTCAGCGTCACCGGCGCGACGGCCGCCGAGCGGCACATCACTGTGGGCGGCGACACGGTGCTGCAGGGCGGCACCTACCTGCTGCCGTGGGCGTCGAAGGACGGCACGAAGGTCGACAAGCTCTATCACTACAACCCCGCGGGCGGGTCGACGACGTGGTCGCTGACCGACGAGTTCGCCGGCGCGGCGTCGCTGCAACTGTTCGAGCTCACCGACACGGGTCGCGAGAAGGTGGCGGATGTCCCGGTGGTGAACGGCCAGGTCACGATCGAAGCGGATGCCTCGCAGGCGTACGTGCTGACGACGGGCACGAAGTCGACCGAGGCGAGCGCGCTGCCGAAGGCAGCGAAGTTCGGCGACAAGTCGGGTGTCGTCGATCCCGGCTTCAACGCGGGATCGCTCGAGGCGTGGAACCCGACGGGTGGCGCCGCTCCGCTGCGCGACAACCTGGGTCGCCGGTTCGCCCAGCTCGGCGCCGAGGCGTCGTCGATCAGCCAGCGCCTCGGCGGCCTCGAGGCGGGCACCTACTCGGTGAGTGCGTTCGTCGAGGTGCAGCCCGGGAAGACGCGACCGACCACCCTCGCGGTGACGGTTCCCGGAGGGTCATCCGAATCGGTGACGATCGACTCGTCGGGCGCGACCAACTACGTCGCCGCCGACGACAAGAACGGCACCAACCTGCAGCGCCTGCGCGTGCTCGTCGACGTGCCCGAGGGCGGTGCCCGGCCGACGCTGACGATCTCGTCGGAGGCAGGCGACGCCCGGGTGCTCATCGACGACGTGCGCATCGTCGAGACGAGCCGGGCCGACCTGGCCGACGGTGCGGTCTACGCCGAGGACTTCGAAGACGTCGACCTCGGCTGGGGCCCCTTCATCAAGGGCAACGCCGGTGGATCGACCGACCCGCGCACCCACCTCGCGGGCCGCAACGAGCCGTTCACGCAGTCTGGCTGGAACGGTCGCACGTTCGACATGGTGCTCGACGGCGACTGGTCGCTGATGGCGCATGAAGAGAACCGGGGCCTCGTGTACCGCACGTCGGAGTACACGATCCCGTTCGAACCCGGGCACTCGTACCGCGTCTCGTTCGACTACCAGAGCTCGAAGGCGGGGGAGTACGCCTGGGTCACCGGCTACGACCGCGCTGCCGGGCCGATCGTGACGCGGTCGACGGCGATCGGCGAGGTCACCGAGACCGAGCGGTTCGAGCAGACCGTCGATGCGAGCTTCTGCGGCGACACCTTCGTCGGCCTGCAGCGGCTCGGCTCGGCGGCGGGCGCCGACGTGATCGTCGACAACCTGCTCGTCGAGGACCTCGGCGAGTCGAGCACGATCGCGGCCTGCGCGACGCTGGCCGGCGACCTCACGCCCGACGTGATCGAGCAGGGCAAGACGCAGGAGTTCGTGACGACGTTCACGTCCGACGAATCCGCGCCGATCGCCGACGTGTCGGTCGAGCTCGAGGTGCCCGAGGGGTGGACGGCCGTGGCGCGCGACGCGTCGACCGCGGCCAACCTGCCCGTCCGCGGCACGCTCACCACGCACTGGGATGTCGTGGCGCCCGCAACCGCCGACGGCTCGTACGACTTCGTCGCGACGGCCGGGTACACGACGACCACCGAGCCGATCGGCGACCGCACCGTGACCTCGACGACCGCGGTGCGTACACTGCCCGGGCCGCCGCAGGCCGACGTGTTCGCGAGCGACCACCCCTGGGTGAGCGCGACGAACGGCTGGGGTCCGGTCGAGCGCGACCGCGCCAACGGCGAACAGGGTGAGGGCGACGGCCCGGCGCTGACACTGAACGGCGTCGTCTACGAGAAGGGGCTCGGCGCCCACGCGCCGAGCACGGTGCGCTACTACGTCGGCGGCTACTGCACGGCGTTCACCGCCTCGGTCGGCATCGACGACGTGCAGCGCACGCGCGGCTCGGTCGTGTTCAGCGTCGTCGCCGACGGCCGCACGGTCGTGACGTCGCCGGTGCTCGGGCCGAACTCGGCGACCTTCGCGATCGACGCCGACATCTCGGGCGCGCAGTACGTCGAACTCGTCGCCGGCACCACGCCCGACGGCAACGGCAACGACCACGCCGACTGGGCGAACGCCAAGTTCGAGTGCTCCGACACGCCTGGCGAGCCCGGCGATCCCGAGGTGCCCACCGGGTCGGTGTTCGTGAGCGACCTGCCCTTCGTCTCGTCGACGAACGGGTGGGGTCCGGTCGAGCGCGACCAGTCGAACGGCGAGGATGTCGCGGGCGACGGGTTTCCGTTGACGATCGGCGGGGTCTCGTTCGCGAAGGGTCTCGGCACGCACGCCGACTCGAACGTGAAGCTCGCGCTCGCCGGCGCATGCTCGGTGTTCACGGCGACCGTCGGACTCGACGACTCGCACGATGTGAAGCAGAACGGCGACGTCATCTTCATCGTGAAGGGCGACGGCGTCGAACTGACCCGCACGGGCGTCATCGGGTGGAACGACCCTGGGGTGGCATTGAACGTGGATGTCTCGGGCGTCGAGTCGCTCGAGCTCATCGTCGACCGCAACGCCGACGACGCCGGCGACGACCACGCGGATTGGGGGAACGCGAAGCTCACCTGCGCGTGATGACGGGGGAGTGAAGGGCTGAAGGCCGGCGGGGTGGTGGACCCCGCCGGCCTTCGGCGTTCGCGGCACGTGCCCCGATGTCAGTGGGTGGTGGCATCGTGAGAGGTACAACACCACATATAGGGGTCGAGCGGTTTTCGAGGCCCGAGGGCTCGTGGCAGCGACACGCCGCGACACGCCCGGCGGTACTCCACAGGTGAAGAGATTCAGTTCTTCTCGGGTGTGGATAACTTCGGCGGCACCCGCGGAAACAGGCCGATCCACGCGACATCCGTTGTTCACAACCAGTGGATAACGCGGTGGATAACTACACTGATGTAACTACATCATGTTGTGGCAGTCGAGTTCGGTGAACACTAGATGTAGTATTAGAAGTCCAGAAACACACACCGGGGGATGGCCCTGAACAGGGCAGAGAACGAGGGGAAAACCATGACGGTCACGGTCTACACCAAGCCTTCTTGCGTGCAGTGCAACGCGACGTATCGCGCCCTCGACAGCAAGGGCATCGAGTACGAAGTGCTCGACCTGTCTGTCGATGAGAACGCCCTCGCGCAGGTCAAAGAGCTCGGGTACCTGCAGGCCCCGGTCGTCATCACCGATGAAGGTCACTGGTCGGGCTTTCGCCCCGACAAGATCGACGAACTGGCTTCCCGGTTGGCGTGAGTCGGGTCTCGGGTCTCGATACGCGCCGGCTTCGCCGCCGCGACTCGACCACCGACGAGGTGCACCATGACGAACCTGGTCTACTTCTCGAGCGTCTCGGGCAATACGCAGCGCTTCATCGAGAAACTGGGCCGCTCGGCGACCCGCATCCCGCTGTATGCGCGTGAGCAGCAGTTGCACGTCGACGAGCCCTATGTGCTCGTCCTGCCGACCTACGGCGGCGGCGACGGCAAAGGCGCCGTGCCGAAGCAGGTCATCCGCTTCCTGAACGATCCCGAGAATCGCTCGTACATCCGCGGCGTCATCAGCGCGGGCAACACCAACTTCGGTACGGCCTTCGGCCTCGCCGGCGATGTCATCGCCGCGAAATGCCACGTGCCGCACCTCTACCGCTTCGAAGTATTCGGAACCCCAGACGACGTTCGCGCCGTCAACGATGGATTGGACGCATTTTGGTTACAACAGGCACAGCGGCAAACGCAACCGCATCTGACGGCGTAGCGCTCATGGACGCCCCGCGCGTGGCCAGTGGCATGGACTACCACTCGCTCAACGCGATGCTGAACCTCTACGGCGCGAACGGCGAGATCCAGTTCGAGAAAGACCGCGAGGCGGCGCGCGAGTACTTCCTGCAGCACGTCAACCAGAACACGGTCTTCTTCCACTCGCTGAAAGAGCGACTCGACTACCTCGTCGAGAAGGAGTACTACGAGCCCGAGGTGCTCGCGCAGTACGACTTCGCCTTCATCCAGAAACTCAACGACCTGGCCTATTCGAAGAAGTTCCGCTTCGAGACGTTCCTCGGCGCGTTCAAGTACTACACGAGCTACACGCTGAAGACGTTCGACGGCAAGCGGTACCTCGAGCGCTTCGAAGACCGCGTCGTGATGACCGCGCTCGGGCTCGCCCAGGGCGACGAGCAGCTCGCGATCGACCTGGTCGAAGAAATCATCGGCGGGCGCTTCCAGCCGGCCACGCCCACGTTCCTCAACACGGGCAAGGCGCAGCGCGGCGAGCTCGTCAGCTGCTTCCTGCTGCGCATCGAAGACAACATGGAGTCGATCTCGCGCGGCATCAACTCGTCGCTGCAGCTGTCGAAGCGCGGTGGCGGCGTGGCGCTGCTGCTCAGCAACATCCGCGAGTCGGGCGCACCGATCAAGCAGATCGAGAACCAGTCATCGGGCATCATCCCCGTCATGAAGCTGCTCGAAGACAGCTTCAGCTACGCCAACCAGCTCGGCGCACGCCAGGGTGCCGGCGCGGTCTACCTCAGCGCGCACCACCCCGACATCATGCGGTTCCTCGACACGAAGCGCGAGAACGCCGACGAGAAGATCCGCATCAAGACGCTGTCGCTCGGCGTCGTCGTGCCCGACATCACGTTCGAGCTCGCCAAGAACAACGAAGACATGTACCTCTTCTCGCCGTACGACGTCGAGAAGGTCTACGGCAAGCCGTTCGGCGACGTGCCCATCACCGAGAACTATCGCGAGATGGTCGACAACCCGCGCATCAAGAAGACGAAGATCAACGCGCGCGAGTTCTTCCAGACGATCGCCGAGATCCAGTTCGAGAGCGGCTACCCCTACATCGTGTTCGAAGACACGGTGAACAAGGCGAACCCCATCAAGGGCCGCATCAACATGTCGAACCTGTGCTCGGAGATCCTGCAGGTGAACACCCCGACGACGTACAACGAAGACCTCTCGTACGACGCCATCGGCAAAGACATCAGCTGCAACCTCGGTTCGCTGAACATCGCCCTCACGATGGACGGCCCCGACTTCGGCAAGACCGTCGAGACCGCCATCCGCGGCCTCACCTCGGTGTCGAACCAGAGCCACATCTCGTCGGTGCGCTCGATCGAAGACGGCAACGACAAGTCGCACGCCATCGGCCTCGGCCAGATGAACCTGCACGGCTACCTCGCCCGCGAGCGCATCTTCTACGGCAGCGAAGAGGGCATCGACTTCACGAACATCTACTTCTACACGGTGCTGTTCCACGCGCTGCGCGCGTCGAACCGCATCTCGATCGAGCGCGGCGAGACGTTCGAGGGCTTCGAGGATTCGAAGTACGCGAGCGGCGAATTCTTCGACAAGTACACGGATGCCCCGTGGGTGCCCGCGACCGCGAAGGTCACGCAGCTCTTCGCCGACGCCGGGGTGCACATCCCGACACAAGAGGACTGGCGCGAGCTCGCGGCATCCGTCACGCAGCACGGAATCTACAACCAGAACCTGCAGGCCGTGCCGCCCACCGGGTCGATCTCGTACATCAACAACTCGACGGCGTCGATCCACCCGATCGCGTCGAAGATCGAGATCCGCAAGGAAGGCAAGCTCGGTCGCGTGTACTACCCGGCGGCGTTCATGACGAACGACAACCTCGAGTACTACCAGGACGCCTACGAGATCGGCTACGAGAAGGTCATCGACACCTACGCCGCGGCGACGCAGCACGTCGACCAGGGCCTCTCGCTCACGCTCTTCTTCAAGGACACGGCGACGACCCGCGACATCAACCGGGCGCAGATCTACGCGTGGAAGAAGGGGATCAAGACGATCTACTACATCCGCCTGCGGCAGATGGCGCTCGAGGGCACCGAGCTCGATATGTGCGTCAGCTGCACGCTATGAGGATGTTTCACCTTTCGCGGGTTGAGGAGGCGCGCGGCGCCGTCTCGAAACCCGGCCTCCAGAAGCATTCGCACGCGACATCCGCCTAGAAGGACTGACAGACATGACTCTCACCGACCCGGTCAACTCGGCCAAGAACGACCCTGCGCACACCGGCGGAAAGCTGAAGCTGGTCAGCCACGTCAACGCGATCAACTGGAACAAGATCCAGGACGACAAGGACCTCGAGGTCTGGAACCGCTTGGTGAACAACTTCTGGTTGCCCGAGAAGGTGCCGCTGTCGAACGACATCCAGTCGTGGAACACGCTGACGGCTGAAGAGCAGACGCTCACGATGCGCGTGTTCACCGGCCTCACCCTGCTCGACACGATCCAGGGCACGGTCGGCGCGGTCTCGCTGATCCCCGACTCGATCACGCCGCACGAAGAGGCGGTGTACACGAACATCGCGTTCATGGAGTCGGTGCACGCGAAGAGCTACTCGTCGATCTTCTCGACGCTGTGCTCGACGAAGGACATCGACGACGCGTTCCGCTGGTCGGTCGAGAACGAGAACCTTCAGAAGAAGGCCGCGATCGTCATGGAGTACTACCGGGGCGACTCGGCGCTGAAGCGCAAGGTCGCCTCGACGCTGCTCGAGTCGTTCCTGTTCTACTCGGGCTTCTACCTGCCCATGTACTGGTCGTCACGGGCGAAGCTCACCAACACGGCCGACCTGATCAGGTTGATCATTCGCGACGAGGCCGTGCACGGGTACTACATCGGCTACAAGTTCCAGAAGGGGCTCGAGCAGGTGTCGCAGGCCGAGCGCGACGACCTGAAGGACTACACGTTCTCGCTGCTCTACGAGCTCTACGACAACGAGGTGCAGTACACGCAGGACCTCTACGACGGCGTCGGCCTGACCGAAGACGTCAAGAAGTTCCTGCACTACAACGCCAACAAGGCCCTCATGAACCTCGGCTACGAACCGATGTTCCCGAAGACCGTCACCGACGTGAACCCGGCGATCCTCTCGGCGCTCTCGCCGAATGCGGATGAGAACCACGACTTCTTCTCGGGGTCGGGGTCGAGCTACGTGATCGGCAAGGCGGTCGTGACTGAGGATGAGGACTGGGACTTCTAGGTTCGTTTAGTCAAGAAGCAAGGGGAATGGGCGACGGATGGGTTACGACGAACGGATACTATTGGCGGCGCAAAGCGGGCTGACGGCGATAGGTGACCACCTTGCTGCTCCGTGAGTATTTGTACGTGGATACTGACAAGGTTCGTGGTTTGGCGGGACAGCTCTACGATGGCGTTCCCGAGAGGGCGACCAACGTCGCCGCTCGACAGAAGAGCCTTGGGTTCGACGCACGAGTGATCAAGGGCGACATCGGCAAGAGCGATCAGGATTCAATCGAACGCAGTTTGGCCGACTCGGTTTTCAAGGATCTGGAGGCTGACCTTGAAGCGTTAGGGCTGCTGACGGATGTATCTGAGTTGTTGGCTCAGCTCGATCAGTGGGACGACATCGATACAATCGCGCGGCCGGGGAGGATCATTCGGCTGTCGGCGCCGGCCACTCTCTTCCATCCATCGCAAATGTCCGAAGCGATGGTCGGCATGGCAACTGCCGCGATGGGGCTTGGAAGTATTGGAATAGCGGACAGTGAAAGCGAGCCGCCTCGCCCCGTTCCACCGAGTGCAAAGTCCACTGCTCAGAAGAAGGCCGAACGTGATGCTCGTGACGCGGGCAAGTCTGAGCGGCGTTACCCAGAAGACGAATTGCCGACTGTGGAAGTGATTCCGCTGATGGGAATTCCGCGAGGCACGCTGGCGGGAATGATCCAGGTCGTCCGCGGAGTGTTCGGCGAGGGCGTTCACCTTCACGGCCGTCCCGCTGGCCCGGAGGGCCCAGTTGTGTCAGCACGTCTTGAGTCCGGGCGCCGCTTCTTGGACAGCTCGCCGGAGGTTCTGCTTTCGCGATATGGACTTGGGGAGCAAGAATGGACCGTCGTTGGAGTAGTAGGGCAGCTCGGAAGCCGTGTGTTACCCGGACAGGTTGACGACGTTACGAACTCTGACGGGTCGGTAAACCGCGCGAAGCTGGTCGATGTCGTGGGCACCTTTCTCGGGTCCGCCGCAGGTCTAGTGGATCTGCCGCAGGCTCCAGGGTTCTCCATCGTTCCATTGGCCGTCTACAGATTGATCGGCGAGCCGCTTGCGCCGATTGAGGGCTAGGTACTCGTCTGCTCCGACGAGTGAGTGAGCTCTGGACAAGGAAGTGAAGTACACGCAAGGTCTGCAATTGCGCACTCCCGGAAGCACGTGCAATACCCCCTTTCTGGGCAATGAAACTCCTTCGCGCCGCGCCAACTGCTCGATAGCGTATTGATCGCTGACTTATCACCGAGGGGGATGGAATGGCGGGCGCGACTGCAGAGCAACTGCTTGAGGTGCACACGGAGAAGGGATGGCGGTCAAGGTTCGTAGACGTCTCGGATCTGCTCGACATCCTCCGTGACTGCATCATCGCTGACGATTACACGATCCCCGACGACTTGAACAATGCGCTCATTCTCACGGATCGAGGGAACTCGCTCAAGAGCCGGCTGATTCGAAAGGAGGAAGTCCCAGCGAAGGAAGCTCATCTGATGTGTGCCCTGGTCCTAGGCCACGATGAATTGTTTGTTGACGTGAGTGCAACTGAGATCGACGCCCTCACTGCGTCGATCGGTCGGCAGATCAAGAATCGGCAGATCCGTTTCCCGTTCATCTACTCGCGTGATCTGTACGACGCGTTCGCCGACCAGTTCGAAGAGGAGAAGGACTCGATCTCGACAGAGGAGACGATCAAGCTGCTGGACAAGATTCCCGCGGGAGTCTTTCAGTACGGGCGGTTTGTGATCGGGCCTAGCGGTATCAGCCAGTCGCCTTTTCAGAGGGCATTGCGGTTCTCGAAACGTGTACCCGCGTTTCACTGCTCGGACCCAGTTTGTCGTGATCTGCATTCGGTCGTGCTCACTACCGGCTACAAGGCTGGCATCAACGCTCAGCGCGACAAGCTTGAGCAGCTGCTCGAGTCAAGCTCTGAACCAGCGGCGGACTGGTCCGGTCTTGCAATGGAGATCAACCGCATCACGGATAGTCATTTTGGGAACCACTGGCACGCACCAGTAGTGACGCTGCTCGGCGACTGCTTGAGCATCGACGAGCTTCGAATGGTTCTCAGTTCGCAAGGGGAGTCAGCCGACAATCTGGCTCGACCTCGTGCGCTTGAGGTCGCGCTCCTTCGAAGTGACAAAGCGCTTGTTGCTGCCCTCGATCAACTCGTGCAGGCGGGCGATATCAAAGTTCCGACCGGGGAGATACGCGCACCGATCTCGACTGCCCACCTCAGATCCGGTGCGTTTCGGCTGCGACCGCAGCTCGGCGAGCGTGGTGTCCGGTCGGTATCCGGAGACCCGGGGCTCCCGACGCTGCGTGAGCGAGAGCTCGTCAAGCAGCTGTATCTCGCTGAGAACGAGCAAGAACGTCATGAGCTTGACTGGCAGTTGCGCTCACTCGATGGGGTTTCCTTGGAGGTGAGGCTCGATGACTACATTCGAACGCGCACGCCCGCGGAAGCCTTGACACGACTTGTTCTCGCGAGGTCGAGCAGCGCGATCGCGGCAAGTGAGATCGCTGGTCTCGGTGACCTTGAAGGAGTATCTGACGATGAGCTGATCGCGCGCCTCACCTGGAAACTTGGTTTCGACCTGGATGGGGCGGAGGATGCACACGCCCCGTTCTGGCGTCAGCATGAAAAGCTCTCGGCAATCGTTCAAAGCTGGCTCGGGGCGGGGCCCGGCGACGCGGACGAGTTCAAGGGGCAAGCGAGCACCTACTTCTCCACCTTGGAAGGGGTTCTCGAGGAGACGCTGGCATTCGCAGCCTGGGCCCTCCTGCGCGATCACATTAACGCGCCCCGGCCCTTCAGCTATGACAATGAAGCTGACCGAACCAGAGGGCTAGAACTCCTTCAAGATGCCTATGCAGAGTGGACTGCGAAGCGACCAAAAGAGACACTGCGGTTTACTGGTCGACTCACGATGTTTACTCTAGCCCGGGGTTTCGGCGTTCTCTCTGAGGCGCTCGGGGCCGTCCGCGCCGCTCCGGACGCCCTCCTTCGGAACCGGCAGGACTTCCCGGACTACGCCACCCGCAGTGCTCTGCAGCGTTTCCCGTTCGAATCAACGGTCCCATTCCTTGACCTTGCCGAACATAGCCAAGAGCGCATTATAGAAGGCTTGAGGGAAGTCGAACGAACGCTGGACCCTCTAGTTCTATCGAGAGTTCGAAATGATTACTCTCACTACCGCCGAACTTCCCCCGAACTTGCTGGCATGGAGGCAACGCTTGAAGCAGTCGGGCGGGGTGTCCGTGCGATTGAGAACCTGGGCTTTGGGCTAAACCTGTGCCAGCCCTCGTCGGAGACTACGGATAGGTGGGGCCGGCGGCGAGTGGATTTTGTCGGGCCGAGGAGCCTGAGGCACACCTTTGCCCGCCCTTCAAGTCTCGACTGGGTTGGCCTGCCGTCATTACGGAAACCACAGTATCTAGTGCGTGCAGCGGCTTTCGATGATGCGAACGAGGTGCTCCGATTTACGCGTCAGTACGAGAGCGAGTTCTCGCGAATGTGGGACAACTACCCGAGGCCGCGCAAGAAAGCGCCGCCGACTGTCGACGGCACCGCAGAAGGATCAGCTGATGGTTAGCGATCGCGTTTGCCGATGCGCTGTGACCATTGGGGCGACGAGGCCGTCGGTGCTATGGCGGCTGCCCGTAGCGCTTAATACGTGAGTACATCACGAGCATTCGCAGTGGATCACGTCCGCGTTCACGGATCAATTGACGAGAGGTTGCCCTCCTGACGACGGGCAGGGACATACCACGAGGCATCCGCCCCTTCGTCGTCACAGCGTTCGGGTGTACGAGACGGGCTTCTGGCTGAGGTCGTTGCAACGCGTGGGCGAGCGAGGCTGCTCCGAGCCGACGACATTCCGCCGGCGACGGCCTGCATATAAGTTATACCGCGATCAACCAACATAAGTTATTCTGAGGATTGACAGATCAACTTATGTGGAGGTGGGTTGGATGGATCGCGTGACGGCTGACCGAGCGATCGACCTGCTCATCGCATCAGGCGTCGACGTCGACGTGCAGGGTGCCTTCATAGTCGACCTCCTCTTGGACGGACGGCGACCAGTCGAGATGAAAGTCCGACAAGCGCCGGCAACACCGTCGCAGATCGCTCGCGACCTCCGTCAATCGGAAGGCGGACGGCTGCTGTACGTGGTGCCGCGGCTGACTCCCACGTTGAGAAGCGCCGCGGCGGAGTGGGGTTTCGCCGTCGTCGCAGTCGATGACGGAGTCGTGCTGATCGGCGGTCAAGAGTTCCGGCCGTTGGCGGCGGTCGCAACCACACCGACCCTGCCCAAGTCCTCCCGTCGGACGCCGTGGGGGAGGTTCGCGCTCTTGCGAGCGCTGTGCCGCACCCGCGAACCTCGAACGCAAGCGCAGTTGGCAGAAGAAGTCGGCATCACCCAGGCGGCCGTGTCCCAGTCCCTGTCGAAGCTCGGTGAGCTCGTGGCGAGAGAATCCTCTGGATGGTCGGCTGCGAAAGTGCGACCCCTGGCCGAGAAGTTCCTGGCCGAGTACCCCGGTGCCGGCGGCATCGGAGTCAACTGGTTCGCCCTGGACTCGGTGAACGCCCAAGCGGAGAAGGTGCTGTCTGCAGGCCGCGCGGAGAATGCGATCCTGTCGGGCGACGTCGGCGCCGACCGGATCGCACCGTGGCGCGTTCCCACGAAAGCGATCATCTACGCAGACTCGGGGCTCGACCTAGCCAAGGTGGGTTTCGCGCGCACACTGGCCGAACGGGCAACGCTCGAGCTACGGGTGCCGGCGGACCCGACCTTGTGGTCGACGGCCAACGCGTATGCCGGCGGGCAACGCCCATCGACGGCCGACCCGTTGATCGTGGCGCACGATGTTCTGCGCACTGGGGGTTCCGACGCCGATGAAGCGGTCGAGCACGTAGTGAAACAGCTGACTCGCGAATGGGGTGAGCGGTGATCCGCCGTCCCGCAGTCACAGCGTCGACGTCGAACGCTGACGACAGCGCGTACCGTGCACTCCACGACGTTGTGATTGCGACCGAGGACATCGATGATGCACGCGTCGTGGGCGGCCAGATGGTCGGGCTCCTGCTCGCCGCATTTCCGACAGCAGCCGCGATCATCCGCAGGACCGCCGACGCTGATGCAGCCGTCTCCACCCAAGTGGCCGCGTCGGGGGCGCTGCATGCCGCATTCGCCCGGGCCGGATACGAGCCGAAACGCGGGAACCGGTACGAGGCTCAAGACGGCCGGGCGATCGATGTCCTCGTCCCGAGCGACAACCGATTCGGTCAGGTCGAGCTCGGAGGGCGCGGATTCGATGCTGTGCCCGGTCTGCGCCTGGTTCTGGCGGCCGATCCGATCCTCCTCGACCTCGATGTGACGCTCACGGATGAGACGCGGTTGCAGCTCACCGTCAAGGTGCCGAGTGTCGAACTCGCCCTTGTTCTCAAGACCCTGAGCTACAGCTCGCGGCACGCGCCCAAAGACCTCGTCGACATTCATAACCTCCTGCAGATCGCCCGCCGGCATGGAGCGGACGAGATCGGCGGGTGGCGGATCGACAAGCCCGAACTGCGGGGGTCGCGAGGCGACGCACAGCGCGAGTTGCATCAGCTCGCAGCCACAGCACATCGGAATCTGACGCTGAACGCATCCGGCGTCCGACCGGAGGTGCTGGTCGCGTTGATCCGGGCGAAGGTAGGGCAACCGCGCACGTAAACCCAACGGCTCGGCAGTTTCGACTTGCCGCTGCCGACGCTCGCGAGCAGTTCGCCGTCGGCGTCACCGTGCCGGGTCCGCCAGATCGCCGAGAAGCCGCTCGAGCACGGTCGCCTCGCTGATGTCGGCTCGCTTCGACGCGGTGAGCAGGGTCAGCGGTCCCTCCGTGGCCCACTTCTGCAGGTCGGCGAACGCTGCCGAGCGCTCGGCATCGGCGAGTTCCGCCCGATAGCGATCGGCGAACTCGTCGAATTTCTCGGGGGTCGTGACGGTACCATTCCCGCAGTTCGGATGACGGAGCGACGGCCTTGCACCATTCGAAGAGGTCGGCTCGCTCCTTGCTGATGCCGCGCGGCCAGAGCCGGTCGACGAGCACCCGCTTGCCATCGCTCGCCTCGGCGGGCTCCTAGATCCGTTTGACGCGCACGACCGGTGAATTTGCCATGGGCCAACGGTAGGCATTCGTACCGGATTCGGCCACCCGCCCCATGAGTCCGCAGCCGGCGGCCGAGCGATCGGATCGAGCCGGATAGGATTTCGGCACGACCATGACCGACCCGATCCAGAGTCTCCGCGACGCGATCATCGCCGACCCCGAGAACGCTCCCTTCACCGCGGTCGGCTGGCGACCGGTGTTCGCCGCGTCACCCGAATCGCGGATCCTGCTCGTCGGCCAGGCCCCCGGGCGCCGTGCGCAGGAGTCCGGCATCCCGTGGAACGACGCCAGCGGCGACGCGCTCGTCCGCTGGCTCGGCGTCGACCGCGAGACCTTCCACGACCCTGTGGCGTTCGCGATCGTGCCGATGGACTTCTACTTCCCGGGCAAGTCGGGCTCGGGCGACTTTCCGCCGCGTCGGGTGTTCGCCGCTGCATGGCATCCGCCGCTGCTCGAGCAGCTCACCGAGCTGCGACTGACCCTGCTGATCGGTGCGCACGCCCAGCGTGCATACCTGCCCGACCGACGGCGGACGCTGACCGAGACGGTTCGTTATTGGCGCGACTACGGGCCCGCAGTCTTTCCCCTCGTGCACCCGTCGCCGCGCAACACCGCGTGGCAGCAGCGCAATCCGTGGTTCGAGGCCGAGACGGTGCCCGACCTTCGTATGGCAGTCGCCGCAGCGCTGGCCGACTGAACACGCCTGCCGAGAAGCCGGCCGCTACGTGTTCGACGCAGTCCGCGTCAGAGGCCCCAGTAGTACGCGGTGGCCGACTCGCCCGGGATGCTCGCGACGACTTTGACGGTGATGAGCGAGGTCGGCTCGGACCCGACCGGGCAGGTCACCGGGATCCTCGTCGAGCCCGATGGGCCCGCGCCCGCGACGAGCTGCGTGAAGCCGCTCGTCGCCTTGTAGTCGCCGTCTGTGAGGGCGTAGTGGACGTCGACGGTGTTGCCCTGGCGGGCCTGCCAGGTGAAGCTCATCGAGACGACCTGGCCCGTCGGGTTCGCGCCGCAGTCTCCACGCTCGCCCGGCTCCATCCCGATGACCCCCGGGGGCTCGACGCCGGGTTCGCTGTAGGCAGGAGAGTCTTCGGCGGCCGACTCGTCCCAGGTCGAGACATCCTCTTCCGCCTCGGCCTCGGCGAGCGCCTTCGCAGCGGCGTCGACCGCCGCCTGGCCGGCCTTCTGCGCGGCGACGACGGCGTCTGCGGCGGTCTTCACCTTGGCGAGTACTGCCGCGACATCGTCGGCGGTGGCGAGTTCGGCGACGGCCTTGGCGAGCGCTTCTCGGGATGCGCCGGCGAGCGGACTCGCCGTGATGAGCGCTTCGGCCTGTGCTTCGGCGCTCGCGGCGAGGCCCTCCAGGGCGTCGGTGACGCCGGCGACGGCCGCCGACACCTCCTCGAGTTCTCCGTCCGCGATGGCGAACGCGAGCTTCACGCGTGTGCCTTCGAACGCCGCCGCGGCGTCGGGACTCACTGCTGCAGCAAGGGAGGTCGTGAGTCCGTCGAATCCTGCGTTGAGTCGGGCCGCGGCGTCCTTCGCCTTGGCGAGCGCTTCCGCAGCCTCGGCTGCGGCCTTCTGCTCGGCTACCGCCTCCTTCGCTGCGATCTCGAGCGACACCTGCCGGTTGTGCTCGTCGACGGCGACCGCGGCGACCGGGATCGAGACGGCGCCGACGACGATGACTGCGCCGGCGGCGACGGCCGCGACCCTCGCCCACGCAGGAAACGCCATGAACCGGCTGACGATCTTCACAGTGGACGTCCTCCTCGACGAATCCTGACCATGGCGTCAAGCATGCCACCCGCACGACGACTGGGATGACACGGCAGGAGGGCCCGAGCCTCGGGCAGTTCGGCCCGGTTCTCGCGTCGCTCACGCGGAGCCTCGAGGGTGGTCGCACGGGTTGCGACATCCGTTTGGTCCTGCGTGGGTGTGGTTTGGAGCTATCCCACAATGACCAACGCATCGCAGCGAGGTTTCCTCAGTAGTGGTGCCAGAATACGAGCGACCGAGGTGGCGAGAGGTCTATAACTTCCCCAACCCGAATTCACGTGCATCGAAACTGGGGGGTCTCATGCGTTGGGTATGGTTCAGGGTTGCCGCCGCGATCGTCGCGGGTTCGGGCGTCGTCGCCGGACTTCTGGTCAACCTCGATCGCGCGACGCGCGAGGATCAAGTTCGCGGCGATGTGCTGGCGAACTACTTCAGCCTGTTCACGATCGTGACGTCGATCCTCGCTGTCGTCGTGCTGACGATCGCGGCGCGATGGATGCTGCGACACCCCGGCCCTTCGCCTGAGCCGGTCGGCCTCGGCACGGCGATCGCCGCGGTCACTGCCCCGGTGATCCTGCTCGGCATCGTGTTCAACGTGCTGCTGCGCGGAAATCCGGCCCCGATCGCCGCCACCGACCCCGGCTGGGTCTCGTTCATGGACTCGTGGGCCACCGAGACGCTGCACGTCGTCCTGCCGATCTACTTCGTGATCGATCTGCTGTTCGCCGGCAGACGCCGTGGGCTCCCGTGGTCGTCGCTCGCCGTCATCGTCAGTTATCCGCTCGTGTGGACGATCTACACGATGGTCCGCGGGGAACGCGTGGTCAATCCCGACGGCAGCACGCCCTGGTGGTACCCATACGGGTTCCTCGACCCGCACACCGCCGGGTACGTCTCGGCGTTCACGTACATCGGCGGCAACCTGTTGGCGTTCGTGCTGCTCGGCGTCGCCATCATCGGCATCGGTCGTGCCCGTGAGCGGCACACCGCTCGCCACGATGCGTCGACGCGGCCGCGGATCGGTGGCCTGCCGGCCTGAAGGTCACTCGCGTCGGCGCCGACGACGAACCGTGCGCCGGTGCCGAAGTCGCCGACCAGGTACCGGGCATGCAGTCCCTGGGCCAGCTTGCGCCAGTCGATCAGGTTGGCCGCGGCGATCTGTTCGCTCTTCAGCATGTCCATAGACGTGGAGCCTGACTCTGGTTCGGCCGCATCGGCATCAGAGAACTCGAGCTCGCTACGCACGCCTGACGGCGCAGCCCGGGCGTGCGAGACTGCCTCGGTGACGGACATCGAGATGGCGAGCATCGACGGCGGCACCGTCGCCCTCCATGACGCGCGGCGCAAGGTGCGCTGGAGCGTCGACCTCGAGCCGTTCGAGATCGGGGTGTACCCGGTGACGCAGGCGCAACTCGCCGAGATGCTCGGCGAGACGGCGTCGCATCCGCGGCGCCCGGCGACCGAGGTGAGTTGGCTGCGGGCGATCCGGTTCTGCAACGCGGCATCCGAATGGGAGGGACTCGACCCCGCCTATACGTACGACGGAGAAGACGTCACCTGGCATGTCGACGCCGACGGGTTTCGCCTGCCGACCGAGGCCGAGTGGGAGTTCGCCTGCCGGGCCGGGTCGACGCTTCCGCACTACGGCCCGCTCGACGAGGTCGCTTGGACGAGCGCCGACGGCGTGACCGCTCCGCAGGACGTCGGCGGGAAGCATCCGAACCTCAACGGGCTGTTCGACACGCTCGGCAACGTCTGGGAGTGGTGCTGGGATCTGCTCGACCCGGCTCGCTACGACGCGTATCGCGTGTTCCGGGGCGGCGGATTCGCCGACGACGCATGGAGCGTACGGGCGTCGGTTCGGCGGGGCGGTGCGCCGCGCATGCACCACGAGGACGTCGGGTTCCGTGTCGCCCGCGGCGGCTTCGATACTCCGGATGCCGCGCAGGGGTGGTCTGCGGCAGCGGACCTGGAACGGGCGGCGTTCGACGGCCCGCTGCCGTCGGGGTGGACACCTCGAGGTGCGGCGCAGTGAACCTCACGTCGTGGTCGTGGATAGCCCTCGCAGCGCAATCGCTTCGACGCGGAGATCGACGTCGTCGGCCCGCCCGAGCTCACTGAGGCATTCGCCAAGCTCGCGGCCCGCAACGCCTCGAAAGCGTCGCGAGTGGCGACCGCAAGCCCGCGATAGCGACCGCGAGACTCAGCCCGCGGTAGCCGGTTCTCGGGGCGGGTTGTGCATGAACTCGAGGCGGATGCCGTTGTCGTCCTCGACGAAGGACGCGTAGTAGCGGTCGTTGAACCGCGGGTACGGCTTCGGCTCGCGGACGGCAGTCCACCCCGCTTCGAGCGCGATCGTATGCAGGCGATCGACCTCGGCACGCGAGTCGACGGGGAAGGCGAGGTGCTGCCAACCGACCCGGCCGTGCCGGTGCGGTCCGGTGCCGGTCTCGCGGGCGGGGAAGAGGATCAGCTCCTCCTCGCCCTTGTACCAGGACACTCCGTTGTCGGCATCCTGCCGTGTGCAGCCGAGCGCCTGCATCACCGGATCGAACTGTGCGATCGAGCGAGGCAGGTCGTCGACGGAGACTCCGAGATGGTCGAAGAGTGGCATCCGGACATCCTATGGCTTGGCTACTCGACGAGCTTGCCCACCGTCGACACCTCACGCATGAGCGTCGCGATCTCGTCGGGAATCGGCGGGATATCCTCGCGTGTCACCCCGGTCGCAGGCGACCACACCAGGTTCACCCGCATCGACTCATCCAGCGAAGGGTAGTCGCTGCGGTTGTGGCATCCGCGGGTCTCGCGACGCTCCAATGCTGCCGACAGCGTCGCACGAGCAGCCAGCGCGGCCGACTTGAGGTCGAAGGCGTGGGCGAGGTCCTGGTAGCCGGCGATGTCGGGGTGCACGCCGATGTCGGCGATACGCGCCTCGATCGCGTCGAGCTCGGCGAGCCCAGCGAGCAACCCCGCCTCGTCGCGAACGACGCCGGCGTGCTCGGTCATGGTGTTGCGGATGGCACGCTGCAGGGCGCGCACGTTCTCCGAACCATCCGAGGCGAGCAGCACAGCGATCTCGGAGCGCGCCGCGACCACCGCGGCGGCCGAGCGCTTCTGGGCGGCCAGCGAAGCAGAGTACGAGGCAGCGGCCTGCCCGACGATGCGCCCGAAGACGAGCAGTTCGATGAGCGAGTTGCCGCCCAGCCGGTTGGCGCCGTGGAGCCCAGAGGATGCCTCGCCGATGGCGTACAGCCCCGGGACATCCGTGCCGTGGTCTTCGGGGCGTACCCACACGCCGCCCATCGAGTAGTGCGCGGTGGGCGCGATCTCGATCGGCTGCGTCGTGATGTCGAGCATCTGCAGTTCGAGCATGGTCTGGTAGACGCGGGGGAGGCGCTGCATGATCGTCTCGCGGGGCAGGTGCGAGACATCCAGCCAGACACCGCCATTGGGGGTTCCGCGCCCCTCCTTGATCTCGGTGTAGCACGCGAGGGCCACGCGGTCGCGCGTCGAGAGCTCCATGCGCTCGGGGTCGTACTTGGCCATGAAGCGCTCGCCGAGTCCGTTGGTGAGGATGCCGCCCTCGCCGCGAGCCGCCTCGCTGATGAGCGTGCCCGCCGCGTTCTCGGGCTCGATGATGCCAGACGGATGGAACTGCACGAGCTCTGGATCGCGGAGGCGCCCGCCCGCCTCGACGGCGAGGCGGAACGAGTCGCCCGTGTTCTCGTCGCGCCGCGACGAGGTGCGCCGCCAAATGCGGTTGTGGCCGCCCGTGGCCAGGATGACCGCATCGGCGTGGATGAGGTAACGGGTGCCGTCTTCGAGGTCGAAGCCGTAGGCACCGAAGACCGCACCGTCGTCGTTGACGAGGATGCGCGTGACGTAGACCGAGTCGAGGATCGGCACGTTCAGCTGCGCGGCGCGGTTGATCAGCGTGCGCTGGATCTCGAGGCCGGTGTAGTCGCCCGCGAAGGCGGTGCGGCGGTAGGTGTGCGCGCCGAAGAAGCGCTGCGAGATGCGGCCGTCGCCTTCGCGGGCGAACGGCATGCCGTAGCGCTCGAGGTCTTCGATGCCGCGAGCCGCGCCCGAGGTGACGATCTCGACGGTGTGCGGGTTGGCGAGCAGGTAACTCTCTTTCAGGGTGTCGGCGGCATGCTGCTGCCAGCTGTCGTCAGGATCCATGGTCGAGAGGGCGGCATTGATGCCGCCGGCCGCAAGCGAGGTGTGGGCGTCGGACTTGGGTCGCTTGCCCAGGGCGAGCACGTCGACGCCCGCCTCGGCGAGTTCGATCGCGGCGCGCAGGCCCGATCCGCCGGTGCCGATCACGAGAACGGTCGTGGAGATCTGGCGCTCTGAAGTGGTGCTGCCTGAGGGGGTCATGCAATCCACGCTAGGTTGGGCTGTTCAATTACTCCAATGCATCTTCGACCTAAGAATGATGCGCATAGGCTATCGACATGAACCTCGAGCAACTGCGCAGCTTCGTCGAGGTGGCCCGGTTCGGCAACTTCACCCGCGCCGCCGAAGAGCTCTACCTCGCCCAGCCCTCGCTGAGTCGCCAGATCGCCGCGCTCGAGCACGACCTCGGTGCCGAGCTGTTCCACCGCGCACGCGGGGGCAGCACGCTGACGGCCGCAGGCGAGTCGCTGCTGCCGCTCGCGCGCCGCATGCTCGCCGACGCCGAATCGGTCAGGCGCGAACTCGCCGAACTCGCCGGCCTCGAGCGCGGCCGCGTGCGCCTCGGCGCGACCCCCACCCTGTGCATCAGCCTCGTCGCCGAGGTGCTCAGCGCGTTCCACGCGGAGCATCCGGCCATCGAACTCCGCATCTCGGAACAGGGGTCGCGCCGACTGCTCGATGAGCTCGCCGGCGGCGAGCTCGATCTCGCCTTGATCACGACATCGGATGCCTCGTCGGCCGAGCGATTCACGGTGACCCCGTTGCTCGTCGAAGAGCTCGTCGTCGTGTCATCCGCCGCCGCACCGCCGGTCACCACGGGCGACACGATCGGCCTGGCGGAGGTCGCCGAGCTGCCGCAGCTCGTCTTCAGCTCGACGTACGACCTGCGCGCGACGACCGATGCGGCGTTCCGCGCCGCGGATCTCACGCCCGAAGTCGTGCTCGAAGGCGCCGAGATGGACGCCGTGCTGAGGTTCGTCGAGCGCGGGCTCGGGGTCGCCATCGTGCCCGCGATGGTGCTCATCGACCGCCCGGGACTGCGGTCGGTACGGCTCGACGGACCGACGCTCGAGCGCACGATCAGCCTCGCCCGACCCGCCGATGTCGCGCCGACCACGGCCGTCGAGGTCATGCGGACCACGATCACCGCGAGCGCCACGGCGTTCGCGGCCAGAGCAGGCGCGACCATGCGGCTCGCCGCCGCGATGGCGTGACGCGATCAGCGGTCGAGCTGCATCCGCGCCCACGTGATCGCGGTCGCGCCTCCGAACACGACGGGCACGATCAGCACGCCGACGAGTGCGGGCCACGGCACGGACTCCGGATCGATCGCCCAGAGCGCCGGCGCCACGAGGGGGACCCACGAGCCGACCCCGAGCACGGCCGAGACCTGGGCGACGACGAGCAGCACGATCGTGGCGGCGATGCCGGCGAGGAGGCTCCGGGCGAGGCTCGCGATCCAGCCCGCCGGCACCGCGAGGAGTGCCGTGAGCATCGTCAGCAACGGGATACGCAGCAGTTGCACCGCGCCGTCGGGATCGGTCGCCGGGAGCCCGGCCGCCAGCCCGAGCAACGCGAGCATGAGGGTGAGCGCGATCGCCATGATCGCAGCCCAGGCCAGGTAGACGACGAGCTTGCCCAGTGCGATCGACGAACGGCGCACCGGCAGCGCGAAGAGCGCGGCCACAGTGCCGTCGGCGAACTCGCGGCCGTACAGCCAGGCGATGAGGATGCCGCACGCACCGAATCCGCCGGCGGCGAGGATCTGCGCCGCAGTGCCCACGAGCAGGGCCCACCCGTCGGCTTCGGCGAGCGGGCCGAGGCGCGCGAGCACACGCTCGTCGCCGGCTGACGCCGCAGCGAGCAGGCCGCTGGTCAGCGCGGCCAGCCCACCTGCGAGGATCCCCGTCGTCCACGGGACCACTCGCGAGGCGACGGCCTTGCGCGTCTCCACGGCGACAGCGATCCCGATCGCGCTCATGCCGCGTTCCGTGCTTCGTCGTCGGTGCGCACGAGTGAGAAGAACGCTCGCTCGAGGTCGATCGTTCCGGGGTCGAGTGTGCCGATGAGTCGTCCGTCGTTCATGACGCTGATGCGGTCGGCGACGCGAGCGACCTCGTCGAGGTGGTGACTCGACACGAGTACCCCGGCGCCCGCCCGAGCTCGGCGAACGACGGCCTCGCGGAGCACGATCACCCCCGCCGGATCGAGCGCGTTCGTGGGCTCGTCGAGCACGATCAGGGTCGGGTCGTGCTGCAGTCCCGCCGCGAGTCCCACACGCTGGCGGTTGCCGAGCGAGAGGCGTCGGGCGCGCACGCGTGCGTAGCGCACGAGGTCGAGCTCCTCGATCGAGGCGTCCGCCATCGCGGACGCCTCGGCGCGGGCGACACCGTGCAGCCGGGCCGCGAGGCGCAGGTTGTCGCGGACATCGAGTTCACCGTAGGCGAGGGCGCTCTCGACGAGCTGCCCGACCTTGGCCCACGCGGCGGGTGCGAGGTCGTCGATGCGGACGCCGTCGATGCGCACCTCGCCGGCGTCTGGGCGGAGCATCCCGAGCATGAGGCGCATGAGCGTCGTCTTGCCGGCGCCGTTGAGTCCGACGAGCGCATGGATCTCGCCCGGCGCGATCGCGAGGTCGACACCGTGGACGCCGGCGCCCCCGCGGAACTCCCGCCGTACGCCGTGCAACTCGACGCGTGACTCAGGCATCGCGCGCCTCCATGGACGTGGCCGGCCCGGTCGGGTTCAGTGCGTCGGGCACGTCGACGACGTCGAGCGCGCGCTCGATCGACGAGGCGAGCCCGGCCGATTCGTCGTCGGCCCAGGCGAAGAGCCCCGCCACGAGTGCGGCGAGCACTGCGGCCGCGGCGATGTGCGCGTCGTGATCGGATGCCCCGTCGGCGACGAGTTGCGCGACGATCGCCTGCTCGGTGTTGCCCGTCGATTTCCACGTCGCACCCCGGAGCGACGGCGTCTTGGCAGCGATCCGCACTCGCCGGCGGATGATCGGCTGGTCGGGATCGGGGACCGCGCGCCACGCCTCGCGGATGCCCCGGACCGCACGAAGGAACGGTGGGAGACCGGTCGGCTGGCGGCCGATCGCGGCGACGAGAAGCGGGTCGTAGGGGTCGTCGAGGAGCAGAGATTCCTTCGCGGGGAAGTATCGGAAGAACGTCATCTCGGTCACGCCCGCGGTGCGCGCGATCTGAGCGACCGTCGTCTCGTCGTATCCCTGGCGTTCGAAGAGTTCGAGCCCGCTCTCGATGAGGCGGGCGAGCGTACGCTCACGTTTGGTTGGGGCATCCGTGGCCATATCAAGAATGTTAGTCACTAACATTATGGGCGGCAAGCCCTTTCGGGTCGGGCTCTCACCGATCGCATCCGCCGCCGCGCGACGCGGGCCGGCTGTCAGCCAGTTCTGCGCAGCCAGTTCACGACGTAGGCCGGCGCAGTGTCGGCGGCTTCGAGGGCGAACGCCACGTGCGATCCGTCCATCCAGTAGAGCTCGGAACCGGTGATGTGCGCGTGGGCGTACTCGGCACTGGCCGGCGGCGCCATCTTGTCAGACCGTGCGTGCACGATCAGCGTCGGACAGGTGATGCGATCCACCTGCGCGGGAGTGAAGACGGTGAAGTCGTTGTTCATCCCCGAGCGTCGTCGCGCAGCGCCGAGCGAGGCGCGCAGCGTCGCCTCGAGCGTCGCCGTGCTGCCCGGGATCGCCGCGAGCTTCGCGGCGCGATCAGACGCGACCGCTCGAGGATCGGTGCCGACGGCGCTGAGCAGGGCGGCGAGGGTCGGCTTCGTCGCATGGCGAAGGAGCCAGAGCTGCGCCCGGGCGAGGGAGTCCCGCGCTGCAATTCTCGCTGCGGCGCCGGGAATAGGGCCGGGGATGCAGACGCCGTCGACCTGAACGAGCCTGCTCACACGGTCGGGGTGCCTCGCGGCGAGCTCGTAGCCAGCGGGTCCACCGCCGGAGGCGGCAACCACCGGGATGCGGTCGATGCCGAGCGCATCGAGCAGGGCCGCGAGGGCATCGCCCTGTCGAGGTCGGCGTGCCTCGGCAGCCACTCGATCGTGTGCGAGATGGATGTCTCGACGATGACCCCGTCGGCGGTGCCGCGCCCCCAGAACACGGGCGGCGCGAGCTGCGCCATCCGCGCGTCGCCCGGGCGCTCGCCGGGCATCGCGAAGCCCGAGAGGTTCACCGCGAAGGCGAAACGCTCGGGATCACGACGCATGAGTTCGAGCGCCATCGCACCGCCCTGCGAGAAGCCGAGCAAGCCGATCGTCGAGTGCTCGGGCACGGCGCGGTCGAGCCACTCGAAGATCGCATCGGTCGACGCGGACGACGCCGCGAGCGCCTCCTCGCGGCCCTGTGCGAGCAGTGGGAACCACGCATATCCGTAGCCCGTGAAGGTCGGAGCGCGCAACGAGGCCACCGCGGGCTCGAGCGGCAGGTACGGGGTGAGCCCGAACAGGTCGCCCTCGTTCGAGTTGAAGCCGTGCAGGAGCACCAGCAGGGGGCGTCCCGCTCGGTCCGCCTCGGAAGCGGACCAGAGCACGGCGTCGTCGTCGATCTGTACGGCGGTCATGGGTTCAACGCTATCGCGGTGGGGCAGAATCGAGTCATGAGCGTGCGCACCCCTGATCCCGACTGGAATCCCGACGACGAGCCCGTCGTGCGTCCGCCGGCGAACCCGGGGTGGCTCAGCGACCTCGAGCTCGCCGAGGTGCGCGGGCGCCTGCCGCTGCTCTACGTCGAGGCCGTGCCGGTGCGGGTCGACGGGCTCGGCCAGGTCACCGAGGTGGGGGTGCTGTTGCGCGCGAACGCCGTCGGCGAGATGACTCGCACGATCGTCTCGGGCAGGGTGATGTACGGCGAGACCGTGCGCGATGCGCTGTTCCGTCACCTCGAGAAGGACCTCGGGCCGATGGCGTTCCCACTGCTGCCGGCGAGCCCGGTGCCCTTCATGGTGGCCGAGTACTTTCCGCTGCCGGGCATCTCGCCGTTCACCGACGAACGCCAGCACGCCGTGTCGCTCGCGTTCGTGGTGCCGGTCACCGGCACGTGCGAACCGCGTCAGGATGCGCTCGAGGTCACGTGGATGACTCCCGCGGAAGCAGTGACCGACACGATCGACGCCGAGCTCGAGGGCGGACGCGGCACACTCGTGAAGCAGGCCCTCGCGTCGGTGGGCGCGCTGCCCTGATCGGCGCGGTCAGCGCACCAGACGCACCTCGAGGATCTCCTCGCCGAGGAACGGCACGTGCTGCTCGGCGCCGTCGGCGACGAAGCCGTTGCGCGCGTAGAAGCGGTGGGCTCGCGGGTTGTCCTTCGCCACCCAGAGGTAGCCGGGACGGTCGCCGCACGCCGCGTCGAAGAGCTTCTGGCCGATACCGGTGCCGTGGTAGGCGTCGAGCAGGTAGATGAAGTAGAGCTCGCGCTCGCGAGGCGGGTTCTCGTCGCGCGCGGGGCCCGAGCCGACGAACCCGACGATCTCGCCGTCGACGAGGGCGGCGAACTGGTTGTACTCCTCGCCGCGCGCGGCCATGTGGGTCCAGAGCTCGGCCATTCGTCGCGGCGACAGGTGCTCGAACGCGGCAGCGCTGATGAGGTGGTCGTAGGTCTCGTGCCAGCACGTGGCGTGTACACGGCCCAACGCCTCCACATCGGAGTCCCGGATGGGGCGGACGACGACTTCGGCAACGACTTCGGTGCTCATGACCTGAGACTAAGCCAGTCGGCCGCAGCCGCGAAATCGAGGCCGGCCGACGGATCGGGAACGCTCCACCGGCCGCAGCCGCAGGTGCGGCGACTCGGCGGGACGCGATCGGCCCCGGCGAGCGAACTCGCCGGGGCCGGACTCTCGTGCGGGTGTCAGCCCTGCGCGCGACGGTTGCTGCGGGTGCTGTGCGACGACCCGACGAGGCTGCCGACGCGCAGCGGCTGCTTGGCTGAGCCCGAGCGAGCGGATGTCCCGCGCTGCGCGCCCGAGGTCTGTGCGCCGCGGCTCTGGCCGCCGCCCTGCTTCGGGGCGTGGGCCTTGGTCTCGGCCGGGCGACCCGAGCGGTCGCGACGCGGGGTCGCGGGTGCGACATCCGCCTGACCGCGACCGCGGCCGCGCCCCTGCCCGCGGGCGTCGCCGCCCTGGCCGTCGCGGGCCGCGCGCTTGCGCTGGGCGTTCGCGCCCTGCGAACGGCCGCTGCCGCCCTGCTGCTGCACCGGACGGGGTGCGGGCTTCACGTAGGGCGCGACGTCGCCGACGAGCGACGTGACCACGGGGGAGGTCGAGGTGACCTGCTGCGGCGTGACGGTGATGGCGGCCTTGCGCAGCAGCGTCTTGAGGTCCTGCTTCTGCGCGGGGAGGCAGATGGTGACGACGTCGCCCTCGCTGCCGGCGCGAGCCGTGCGGCCCGAGCGGTGCAGGTACGCCTTGTGCTCCATGGGCGGGTCGACGTGGATGACGAGCTCGACGTTGTCGACGTGCACACCGCGTGCTGCGACATCCGTGGCCACCAGCACCTTCGCCGAACCGTCGGAGAACGCGGCGAGGTTGCGGTCGCGCTGGGGCTGCGACAGGTTGCCGTGCAGGTCGACCGCGGGGATGCCCTGCTCGGTGAGCTTCTTCGCGAGCTTCTTCGCATGGTGCTTCGTGCGCATGAAGAGGATGCGGCGGCCGGTGCCGCTCGCGAGCGTCTTCACGAGCTCGTTCTTCGCGTCGACGTCGGCGATCTCGAAGACGTGGTGCGTCATCTGGGCGACCGGGGAGTTCGCCTCGTCGACCGAGTGCAGCACCTCGTTCTGCAGGTAGCGCTTCACGAGCTTGTCCACGCCGTTGTCGAGCGTCGCCGAGAACAGCATGCGCTGGCCGCCCTGCGGGGTCTTGTCCATGATGCGCGTGACGACCGGCAGGAAGCCGAGGTCGGCCATGTGGTCGGCCTCGTCGAGCACGGTGATCTCGATCGCGTCGAGGTGCAGGTGGCCCTGCTTCATGAGGTCTTCGAGACGACCAGGAGTGGCCACGACGATGTCGACGCCGGCGCGGAGCGCGGCGACCTGGCGGGTCTGGTTGATGCCGCCGAAGATGGTCGTGATCGTGAGGTCGTAGGCCGCAGCGAACGGCTCGAACGTCTGCATGATCTGTGTGGCGAGCTCGCGAGTCGGAGCGAGCACGAGGCCGAGCGGTCGGCCCGGGCGGCGCTTGCCGCCGGCGAGCGACGTGCCGAGACGCGCCACCATGGGCAGCGCGAACGCGATCGTCTTGCCCGAGCCGGTCTTGCCGCGGCCGAGCACGTCGCGTCCGGCGAGCGTGTCGGGCAGCGTGTCGACCTGGATCGGGAACGCGGTGGTCTTGCCGTCGGCCGCGAGGGCGGCGACGAGGGGAGCGGGCACGCCGAGCGTGCTGAAGGAGATGTCGGTCACAGGGTGGCCTTTCGAGACATGCGACACCGTCGGGTGTCTGGCCGCGCGGAGCGGCAGATCGGGAGCCCGACGGTGGGAATTGGCGAAGGCGCCGGTCGGCGCATCCGTTCGCCGTATGAGAGTCAACGGGCGCCCTCGCGATGAGGCCCTGCCCGGAAGCGTTTCTACGACGCAGGCGGCGCGATCATCGCGCACACCGATGACGAGCATAGCGCACGGGACCGGGACGAACCTGTCAGCGGGGCATCCGCTCGCCGACCGGGATCTCGGAGGAGACCGTATTGCCCGCCTGCGCGAGCGGGCACGACCACGACGGGTCGTAGGCGCACGACGGGTTGTACGCGAAGTTGAAGTCGACGATGAGGCTGTCGCGTTCGGCACCGGGGCCGAGGTCGGCGCCCTTCACCGTGTCGAGCAGGTAGCGGCCGCCCCCGTACGTGCCGCCCGGCGTGCCCGCGAGACCGTCCTTCACGGGCAGGAACAGCCCGCCGCCGTAGTCGATGAGGCGCCAGACATCGAGCCTGCCGAAGTACGGGATGTGCACCGTTCCCACCAGCGAGAACGGGACCGGGCCGTCGGGGCCGCCGTCGACGGTGACGCGAAGCGGTTCGTCGGTGCGATGCACCTCGAGCTCGTACCGCCAGTCGGGGTCGTAGCGCGGCACGGTCAGGCCGGTGAACTGCGCGCGGTCGTCGGGGAGCAGTGGTGAGAGCGGATGTCCCGCGAAGAGCTCGTCGCGCGCGGACTTCCACAGCTCGTGGCCAGCCGCCGGGTCGTGCACGCTGAGCTGGCGCACGCCCGCATACAGGCCGAACATCCGGCGACGCCAGTCGGAGAGCTGGAGGGCGCCGATCGAGTCGGTCATGCCGCGGCCCGCTCGTCGGCAGTTCCGGGCGGATCGAACGACCACCCTGGCGCGAGTTGCTTCAGGCGGGCACCGCGCCACTGCCAGAACGCCCACGTGGGGTACCACGCGACGAGGTCGAGCGCCCCCGCGTGGGCGAGGAGCTGGTCGCGATAGAGCGTGCGGCCGTCGGGCAGCGGTGAGACCGCCATGCGATGGTCCCATCGGTCGAACATCGCGAGCGGGCCGGAGGTCGCGCCGCCGGAGTCGCGCAGCATGCGCACGCCGGCCGGCAGCCCGCCCGGATAGCTGACGTCGACGTGTTCGTCGCCTGCAGGGAATCGCCGGAAGGCGAGAGCGCGCAGACGGTGCGATCCCTCGGGCCACACCGTCGGCAGTCCACCCGGTTCGAGCGACGTGAGATCGAGCCAGGGCGCCACGACCTCGCGGAGCACCGCGGGGCTCCGAATCGCCCGCCACGCGGCATCGGCCGTGCAGTCGAGTTCGAGTTTCAGGAGCACCCGCATGTGCCGAGAGTATGACGAGCGGATGTCCCTGCCAAGCACCGTGGCCGGATTCGCGGCTCCCGCACCCAGCGCCGCCGCATCCGCAGGTCCTAGACTCCCGCACATGGCCGACGGACTCTGGTGGTTGCCCTCCCTCCTCGTCTTCGGCGCCGCGGCGGTCGTGCTCGGCGGGGCCGTCGTCGGATTCCGCCGGCTCAGCACCCGCCGCGAGCAACGCGAGCTCGAGCAGGGGCGCGCCGCTGAGGTGCAGGCGAAGGCGCGCATCGTGCAGGCCGACGACGCCGTGCGCGACGCGGAGCGCGAGGTGGCGTTCGTCGAGGCGCAGTTCGGCGCGGCATCGGCCCGCGAGCTGCGGACGACGGTCGATTCGGCTCGGGCGTGGCTGCGCGAGGCGTTCCTGCTGCAGCAACGCCTCGACGACGCCGAGCCCGATTCGGCGGCGGAACGGCGCAACTGGACGGTGCGCATCGACGACCTGTGCCGTTCCGCGCTCGCCGCGATCGTCGACGCCGACGCGGCGCTCACCGCGCGACGCAGGGCCGAGCGCGGTGCGGGCGCCGAGCTGCCGGCACTCCGCGAGGAGGCCGCGCGCCTCGAGCGGCGACGAGCCGAGGCGTCGCAGACGCTCGATCGGCTCGCCACCCGCTTCGACGCGACCGCGCTCGCCGGTGCGCGGTCGGCGGCGTCGCGCACCGAGGCTGCGCTGGCAGGTGCGGCGGAGGCGCTCGATGAGGCCGAGCGCCGCGTTGCGGGCAGCCGTCCGGTCGCCGACCGGCTCGGCGTCGCAGGCGACCGGGTGGCGGCGGCCGAACGCGAGCTCGGCGACCTCGAGGGCTTCGAGCTCGAGCTGGCCGCCGCGCAGGCGTCGGCGACCGAGGAGGCCGCGGAGCTCGAGGCTGAACTCGCTGCCGCGCGCCAGGAGCGCGACGGCGCCGATGACGCGGATTCGGGGGCGCGGCTGGGCGCGGCGATCGGCGAAGTGTCTGCGATCGTCGCCGCACGTGGCGAGGTGTCCGGTGACCCGTTCGTGGATCGCGACCGGCTCCGTGCCGCCCGCGACCGGCTCGAGGTCGCACGTGCAGCGGCGCGCACCGCGCAGAATCGGCTCGACGGCGCACGCGGAGCACTGGGCGGCGCGATCGCGATCGCCGAGAGCCAGTTGCGGGTCGCGCGAGCTGCGATCGACCGGGGCCGCGGCGGTGTCGGCGCCGACGCACGCACCAGGCTCGCCGAGGCCGAGCGGCAACTCGTCATCGCGCGACAGGAGCCCGACCCGGTGGCCGCCCTCGATGCGGCGCGGCGCGCGACCTCGCGCGCGAGCGACGCCGAGGCGCTGGCCATGTTTGACATCCGCGGGGGGTGAGTTCGGGGTGCCCCGGTCATCGACCGGCTCACGGGACGCGCGCGGAGGTCGCAGCTCGGGGTGAGCAAGACGCGTTGACCGCGTGACCCGTGGCCGATTCTGCGGATCCCGCCCTTCGAAGCATGGGTCCTCGCGTGAATCGATGCTCAGCTGATACCGAGCGCCCCCAACGTTCTCCGCGTTACGCAATTGTGAGGACTTCGGGCACTACGCGGGCGTTACGGTGCAGTCATGTTGAAGGATCGCGGGAAGCTCCTCGTTGTTGCGGCCATTGCGGCGGTGCCCCTGTTGAGCGGGTGCACTGGCAGCGGTGATGGCAGCATCCGAACAAGCGCGACCGAGCCGGAGACGGAGGGCTCGGCGGAATCGCGCAATCTCACTCTTCCGGTTGAGATGATGATCACCGCGGACGGCGAAGCGACCCGCCTGCAGAGAACGGTCGCCCTTGATGTCGCCGTCATCCTTGAAGCTCCGACCGTCACCCAAAGCGCCCCGAACGTTCGCCGCGATGAGGAAGTCATCCTCAGGCCGTTGCAGTAGTCAGGGCGGTCACACGTCATGAACACCCCCGCGGGCATCGACCTCTCTGCGACTGACCACCGGAAATCGGAGCCGAGGATGCGCCGCGCGATTGCCTCCGTTCTGAATGCCGCAACGCTTGCCGGGGTCGCGGTCTCCTTGTCGGGCTGCGTTGTGGCATGCCCAGCGATCGCGTACATCTACACTGGGCCAGCTGTGCTCGAGTTCAGCGAGCCAGTGGCGAGTACAACGTCGGTCGCCGCCTGCTTCGGCGACGCATGCACACCCGCTGATCTGGCTCGCGAAGATGGACAGCGGTGGGAGGTTCCTCAGGAGGACCCATTCATTCGGGACGGTATGGGCGACGGCTCGATCCAGACGGTGCGCGTGCTCGTGACGGATGACGAGGGCCGGACCCTGAGCGACAAGGCATACGAGATTCCGGTGACCGTCGAGCGGGGGGGTGTGTTCGGGGAATGTGGAGGCCCGTTCCAGTTCGAACCCGTCAGCATCACGCTATGAGCCGCGGTGCTGCTCGAAGGCTGATTCCTTCAACGACGGGCGGAGTGTTGCTGGTCGGTGTGTTGACGCTCGCGGGCTGTGCGCCGCCGGCAACAACGGGGGACGGTGAGGGTTTCCACGGCGGTGGGTCGAAGGCCGAGCGGGTGGTGAGCGGGTTCGTTGACGGTTGGGGAGGGCCTGAACCGGACCCCCTCGATCATCAGCCGGTCGTCGGATGGTTGAGTGACGACGACTTCGGGGTAATCACGATGGGCAGCAGCAGCTGTCCGTCAGTCGCCGGCGACCTGCAGGTGCTCGCTGCAGACGAGGTGCGGATCGAGTTCGGTCAGTCACCGCACGATCCGTGCACGGCCGACATGTCGCCGACCACGCACGTGTTCCAGCTGCCGTCGTCAGTGGACGGCCGGCCGCTGACCGTCATCGTCGAGGAGCACGACACGGAGTACGTTCTCGAGCTTCGATGATTCCGTGAAGGTTGAAGCGCCGGTACGGAACCGCCACAGGCTGGGCGCTGTCGAACTACCTCGAGGCGGTACCGCTCACTACGGCGCGATGGGTGTTCTGGTCCGGTCTGTGCGTGCTCATCGTCGTGCTGCTCTACATCTGGCCGCTACTGTTCATGTTCACCTTCCGACCTGCATAAACCCAGCCCGCTGCGGATCAGCAACGACTCAACAGATCACGCTGGCCCACGGGCTGTCTTCGTAGGCGGTTGGCAACTTCGGGCTCAGCTGGGCGGCCTCGTTCCGGCCGACTGACCAGCGGCCTCCCATCCCCTTCCCGCGGGAGGCGCGGAGCTTGCGTCTGGGTCGAAAGCGCCGTCTCCATCATTGCCTGCCGACAGGCCGAGGATCTGGCTGAAGTCTTCCTGATGAACGCGGCCGTCCGGGGTGGCCGGCGATCGATCGTAGCGTTCGATGACGAGCGCGGCGGCGTCGGCGAACTGGCCGAGGTGGGTGTCGAAGTCGGCGAGTCCGAGCTCTCGCGCGAACCTGGACCCGTACTCCTCATCGAAAATCGTCGTCGGGTACTCGGGGACCACCGGCTTGATGATGTGGGTGGAGGGGTAGCCGTCGATGGCGCGGGCCCACCTGTGGCCAGTGCGGACGAGGACGATCTTGGATTGGACGCCGTTCAGTGACGTCTTCCCGCGGCGGGGTTTGTTGCCGAGCGGTGCGACGCGGACATCCTCGAGCATCCGGCGTACGTCGGCGTCTTCGAGGGATTCAGTCGCAGGGGTGCACGGCTCGTCTGGTAGATCGGGGTCCCAGACCTGAAGAGCGCCAGCGATGTCGCGGCCGTAGGTGGCGAGCATGCCGAGGATGTCGTCGCGGCGCACGCCCGCTTCTGCGGCGAGCCGATCTCGCGCCATGCCCTCGGGGAGGAGCTCAGCGAAGAAGTTGGCGCGGATCCGTTTCTGCGTGCGAGGCGGCCGCGGGACGAGCGGGACGGCAAGAGACATGGCTGTGCTGCCGAGTCCGTATTCGCGGATGGCGTCCTCGTCGGCCCGGAAGTCGAACTCGCTTCCGGTGCCGACGAGATGTCCGATCTGCCGTCCGTGGAGTTCGACGATGAGCTTCCTGTCAGCCACGCGGGCCTTCTGGCACGTCGAGGGTGACGGTGACTCCGGTCTCTCGGAGCGCTTCGAAGATGCGGGTGATGGCTTTGGAGTCCTTGCCCGCTTCAAGCTCCCACACGTATCGCTGCGTGGTGCCCAGTCGTTCGGCGAGGTCGCGCTGGGTGATTCCGGCCGCGAGGCGGGCTTGCTGGATCGCGACGCCGAGGGCGGCTGCGTCGGCGATCTTCGCCTTGTAGGACACTGTCGCTCCTTTCGACTACGTTTTCCACATCATCATACTCGACTACCTTTTCAACATCAATCCGATGTACTACATTTTCAACGTCAAGCGGATTGACTACATTTCCAACGTCACGCTGAGCCGATGTGACCCCACGGCAATCGCACAACGGAGTCATTCACACAGCGTCATATGCCGCGTCACGTGCGAATCGGCGCGATTACGCTCGGTGCATGTCCCAGAGCACCCCCGAATTCGACCCGCGCGCGCAGGCGAGCTACCAGGTCCGCTTCGATCAGGGCGTCACGGGCGCGCAGCGCATCGGCGGCGGCGCCGACGTGATCGTGTGGGTCGACGTGCTGGCGGATGTCCCGTCTCGGGCCATCCCCGAACTGCCGGCGGGCCCGGCCGTGCTCGAGGCCGGTTTCATCGACGTCGCCGCCGTCGCGGCGTGGCTGCTCGCCGAGCAGGAGCGCATCGGTCGGCGGGTCTTCATCGCCATCGTCGCAGCCGGCGGCTCCGACGGCGCATTCGCCGCCGACGACGTGCTCGCGGCCGGCGCGATCGTCGATGCGCTCATCGACCTCGGCATCGACGACACCTCGCCTGAGGCCGCCGTCGCCTGCGGGGCCTTCACCTCGCTGCGCCGGGCGGTGCGGCACCTGACGGGCGCGTCGGGTTCGGGCCGCGCCGCAACGGCAGCGGGCGTCGATCCGGCTGTGGTGCACGCAGCGAGCGGGCTCGACTCCTCGTCTTCGGTGCGCATCACCCGCACGGGAGCCGACGTCGGCGCGGTGGACGCGACGACGGCATAGGGCTCCCGTCCGAACCCGCCCCGAACCCCTCAGGCGGCGACGTCGGCGGTGGCGGGGCGCTTGCGGGCGCGATGCGCGCGCACCTTCGCACGATTGCCGCACCGTTGCATCGAGCACCAGCGCCGGGTCGCCGCGCGCGACGTGTCGAGGTAGACCATGCCGCAGTCTTCGCCCGAGCAGGCGCGGATGCGACCGGAATTCACCGGGTCGAAGAGGTCGACCGCGTCGCGGGCGATCGTCGACAGGGACTGCGGCACGGTATGCACCGAGCGCCCGACCTGACGTGTGCCGCCCACGATCGACGGAGGAACGTCGGGCGTCGCGGCATAGAGGTTGACGACGTCGATGTCGGCGGGTGAGGGCGCCTCGCCGCGGCTGGCGCGAAGCGCCATGCGGCCGACGGCGTCGCGCAGCGAGATCGCGTCGAAGAGGTCGCGCGTGCGCGCCACGCCGATGGCGACCGGGAACCGCTCGCGCAGCCACGCGCTGAGATCATCGGGAGTGTGCAACCGATCGGCTCGGGGAGCCTGGCCCGAGCCGACGACGATGCCGGTCGTGGCGAAGTCGAGTGCGAGCGAACCCGAGTCGAACCACCACCGCGTGCCCTCGGCGGAGACGAGCCATTGCCCGACGGGGATCGACACGGTTGAGACGGGCACAGCACCAACCTATCGGGTCGCGGGCTACCCGGCCGCGGCGCTCGCAGCCCGGCGACGCACCGCCGAGGTGATCTCGCGGTGGTGCCAGATGATGAGGTTCGCCGTGTCGAACCCGCGGCGGCAGAGGCCGCAGCTGAGCGGCCGGCTCGGCTCGCGGTAGCGGAAGTGCTCGTGCCCCGCCGGGCACTGCCCGATCCACGGGGCGAGCTCGTGCGCGACCTCGCCGTCATGCGTGCGACGACCGACGTAACCGAGCTGGGCGGCGATCGCAGCCCACTTGGGCCCGTGCGCCGCGCGCGGGCCCGCGAGGGCGTGGGCGACCTCGTGCAACAGGATCTGGTGGATCTCGTCGTCGTCGTAGCGGGCCGCGAGGTAGCGCGACACCGAGATTCGCTTGGCCGTGTAGTTGCACAGGCCCGCCCGCTTCTTCGCGTTGTCGAACCCGAACGACCACTCGGCAGCATCGAGATGCAGCACGATGAGCGCCTCTGCCCACCGCCGCACCCGTTCCAGATCCGCCATGGGATGAGAATAGACCCGCGCAGCGACACTCGGACCCGAATTCCGCGTCCCCAGAACGGGGAGCAACGGGTGCCTCATCCGACCGGTTCGAGCCGCACCCGGAAGAGCCGGTCGTCTCCCTCGCGGGGCGACCCCCGCCCGTCGGTGTTGTTGCCGATGAACCAGAGCGACCCGTCGGGCCCGGCCGTCACGTCGCGGATGCGCCCGAGCTCGTGGGGGAACCACTCGGCCGCGGCGAGCTCGCCACCCGCCGTCGCGGGCGCGACCGACCAGATCCGCTGCCCGCGCAGTGCCGCGAGGAACAGGGTGTCGCCCACGATCGCGAGCCCCGACGGACTCGCCTCGGAGGTCGGCCACTGCATGACGGGGTTCACGAACCGCGGGTCATCCGCCGCCCCCTCGACGACCGGCCAGCCGTAATCGGCGCCCGCCTCGATGCGGTTGAGCTCGTCCCACGTGTTCTGGCCGAACTCGGCCGCCCACATGCCGCCGGAGGCATCCCACGCGATCCCCTGCGGGTTGCGGTGCCCGAGCGACCAGGTGAGGTTGTCGAAGGGGTTGCCGGGCGCCGCCTCGCCCTCGGGCGTCATGCGCAGGATCTTGC
The DNA here is from genome assembly GCF_021228295.1 of Agromyces humatus. Taxonomy (GTDB): domain Bacteria; phylum Actinomycetota; class Actinomycetes; order Actinomycetales; family Microbacteriaceae; genus Agromyces; species Agromyces humatus. The sequence continues at coordinate 174,505 of NZ_JAJQPD010000004.1, read as the reverse complement.
CCGACAGCGACGACGGGTCCTGTGCGGCGTCGCGGTCGCCCGCGTCGCCCGCGGTCGCGTACAGGAACCCGTCGGGCCCGAAGGCGATGCGCCCGCCGTTGTGATTGCCGGCACGCGGAATGCCGGTGAGGATCGGCTCGGGAGCGCCGAGCTCGAGTGCGCCGGGAACGCCGGTGAGGGGCATCCGAACGATGCGATTGTCGGATGCCGCGGTGTGGTACGCGTAGACGAACGGCCCGCGTTCGCCCGTGCTCGGCAGGTACGCGAGGCCCATCAGGCCGCCCTCGCCGCCCGCGACGACGCCCGCCACCTCGCCGGCAACGCGCAGCGACCCGTCGCCGAGCACCTCGACGATGCGACCCGAGTCGCGTTCGCTCACGAGCACGCCGCCGACCGGTACGCGCAGGATCGACCAGGGCGCCGCGAGGCCCGACGCGAGCACCTCGGGCTCACTCGCCGGCAGCAGCACCGGCGGCGGTTCGACCGGTGCCGTCGCCGACGGGTCGGGCGAGGGGAACGGCGAAGGGGCAACTGACGCGGGCGGCGCGACGGGTTCGGGCGTGCACGCCGCGAGCAGCACGGCGGCGGCCACGACAGCTGCGCCGAGGACGAACCCCCGGGCGGCGCGGCGTCGTGGCCGCCGGTCGTTGGGCGTCGTGCGTCGCATCGGAGTCCCTCCCGCTCCAGTGTGCCCGCGGCGACGGCAGAATGGGAGCATGCGACCGGCGATCGACCTCAACAGCGACTTGGGCGAGTCGTTCGGCGCATGGCGCGTCGGCGACGACGAGGCCATGTTCACGCTCGTGTCGAGCGCCAACGTCGCGTGCGGCTACCACGCGGGCGATGCCATGACCATGGCCGCGAGCGCACGACTCGCCGCACGCCACGGGGTGTCGCTCGGGGCGCACCCCGGCTATCGCGACCTCGTCGGCTTCGGTCGCCGGCCGTTCGAGACCACACCGGCAGAGGTCGCCGCCGAGCTCCTCGCGCAACTGGGTTCGCTCGACGGGGTCGCGCGCGCCGCCGGCACCAGGGTGAGGTACGTCAAGGCGCACGGTGCGCTCTACCACCGGCTCTCGATCGATGCGGCGGCGGCTCGGGCGTTCGCCGAGGCGGTCGCCGCCTACGACGCGGCGCTGCCGATCCTCGGGCAGCCCATGAGCGAGATCGAGAAGGCCGCCGGTGACGTCGGCCTCACCTTCGCTCGCGAGGCCTTCGTCGACCGCGGCTACGTGGCCGACGGCTCGCTCGCCCCGCGGGGCGAGCCCGGCGCGGTGATCGACGACCCGGCGGCGGCATCCGATCGCGCGCTCGAGCTCGTCGAGACCGGCGCCATCGCCGCAGACGACGGCAGCCGCGTCGAGCTCGCTCCCGACTCGCTGTGCCTGCACGGCGACACCCCCGGCGCCGTCGCGATCGGCAGCGCGGTGCGCGCCGCGCTCGAGGGCGCCGGGTACCGCATCGAGGCGTTCGCGTGAACCGTCGATTGCTGCCGAGCGGCGAGGCGGCGGTGCTCGTCGAATGCGACGGCCTCGACGAGGTGCTCGCCCTGCACGACGCGCTCGCCGCCGACCGGCTACCCGGGGTCGTCGAACTCGTGCCGGCCGCCCGCACCGTGCTCGTGGGGGTCGATACCGACGTGCTGCCGCTGGAGTCGGCGATGACGTGGATCCGGCGTGCCACGCTCGCGGCGCCGGTCACCGGTGAGCGCGAGGCCGCCGATGTCGCGACGATCCCGGTCGTCTACGACGGCGACGACCTCGCGGCGACGGCGCACCTGCTCGACATCTCGACCGAGGCACTCGTCGACGCGCATCGGTCCGCCGAATGGCGGGTCGCCTTCGCGGGCTTCGCCCCCGGCTTCGGCTATCTCGTCTGCGACGACTGGCCCTACGAGGTGCCGCGCCTCGACGCGCCGCGCACGCGCGTGCCCGCGGGCGCCGTGGCGCTCGCCGGAGCATTCGCGGGCGTGTACCCGCGCCAGAGCCCCGGCGGCTGGCGCCTCATCGGCCGCACCGACGCGGTGCTGTGGGACGCGCAGTCCGACCCGCCCGCGCTCCTGGTGCCGGGGCGACGCGTGCGGTTCGAGGCGGCCGACTGATGGCCCGGCTCGTCGTGGAGCAGCCCGGCCCGCTGGCCCTCGTCGAGGATCTCGGGCGCGCGGGGTTCGCGCACCTCGGCGTCTCGCGGTCGGGAGCGCTCGATCGCGGCGCGGCCAGGCTCGCCAATCGGCTCGTGGGCAATCCCGACGGGCGCGCCGTGCTCGAGGTGCTCGTCGGCGGGTTCCGGGCACGATTCGAGGGCGCCGAGACGTGGTTCGCGGTCACCGGCGCCTGGGGACGGGTGACGCTCGACGGCCGACCGGTCGCGCCGTACGCGGCGGCCCGCGCCCGACCGGGCTCCGTGCTCGAGCTCGGCGCGGCAGAGCGCGGCATCCGCTACCTGCTCGCAGTGCGCGGCGGCATCGACGAACCGCCCGTGCTCGGTTCGCGCGCTCGCGACACGCTCGCCGCGCTCGGACCCGAGCCCCTCGCGCCCGGCCGCGTGCTCGCGATCGGGGCGGAGCCCGCGGCATCCGTGCCGCTCATCGACCAGGACGCGGCATTCCCGCCCGCGGGCGGCCCGGTCACGCTCGCGCTCCTGCCGGGCCCGCGCGCCGATTGGTTCACCGATGCCGCACGCCATGCCCTCTTCGAGACGCCCTGGCGGGTGACCGAGCGGGCCGACCGTGTCGGGGTGCGGCTTGTGGGCGCGCCGCTCGCCCGCCGGGTCGAGGGCGAGCTCGCGAGCGAGGCGACCGTGCCCGGGTCGATGCAGGTCGCCGGCGGCGGCCAGCCCACGATCCTGCTCGCCGACGGGCCGGTCACGGGCGGCTACCCGGTCGTCGCGATCGTCACGCCGGCGTCGCTCGACGTGGTCGCGCAGGTGCGGCCGGGTCAGGAGGTGCGATTCCGGCACGCGTGATGGCTGGAAAAAACACTTCACATGCGGCGTCGAGTATGGAAGTATCTTCCGAAACCGAACCCTACGGAGGATCGACGATGACCACCGACACCACGCCGCCCGCCCTGCCGGACGCGGGCTTCGATCGACGCGGCTTCCTGACACTCGCGGTGGCGGGCGCCGCCGCATCCGCATTCACCGTGACCGTCGGCACGCTCTCGGCCGGCCCCGCGTTCGGCGCTGCCGCGAACGAGCCCGACGCGGCGGTCGCGCCGCGCAAGCGCGAGCTTCGCGCCATGTGGATCTCGTCGGTCGTGAACATCGACTGGCCGTCGCGCACGGGACTGACCGCCGACGAGCAGCGCGCCGAGTTCCTGCACTGGATCGACGTCGCCGAGCAGTTCAACCTGAACGCCGTGTTCGTGCAGGTGCGCCCCACGGCCGACGCGTTCTGGCCGAGCCCGCTCGAGCCGTGGTCGCAGTACCTCACGGGCGTGCAGGGCCAGCACCCCGGCTACGACCCGCTCGCCTTCATCGTCGACGAGGCGCACCGCCGCAACCTCGAGCTGCACGCCTGGTACAACCCCTACCGCGTGTCGATGCAGGCCGACCCGGCGAAGCTCGTGCCCGAGCACCCCGCACGGGTGCACCCCGAGTGGATCTGGCCCTACGGCGGCAAGCTCTACTTCGACCCGGGCCTCCCCGAGGCGCAGGAGCACATCCAGCAGGCGATCCTGCACTCGGTCGAGCACTACGACCTCGACGGCGTGCACTTCGACGACTACTTCTACCCCTATCCGGTCGCCGGGCAGACGATTCCGGATGCCGCGACCTACGCCGCGCACGGCGCCGCCTTCGACGACATCGCCGACTGGCGGCGCCACAACGTCGACACGTTCGTGAGCTCGGTGTCCGAGCGCATCAAGGCGTTGAAGCCCTGGGTGAAGTTCGGCATCAGCCCGTTCGGCATCTGGCGCAACCGCGCCACCGACCCGCTCGGCTCCGAGACCGGCGGCTCGCAGTCGTACGACCTGCAGTTCGCCGACACCCGCAAGTGGGTGCTCGAGGGCTGGCTCGACTACATCAACCCGCAGATCTACTGGCAGTTCGGGCTCGCCGTCGCCGACTACGCGAAGCTCGTGCCGTGGTGGGCCGACGTGGCCGCGACATCCGCCACGCACCTCTACATCGGCGAGGCGCTCTACAAGGTGACCTCGGGCGTGTTCACCGATCCGGCCGAGCTCTCGAACCACCTGACCTTCGACCGCGAGATCGATGCCTCCGGCACGCCCGTGCACGGCAACGTGTACTTCTCGGCCAAGCACGTCCCCGCCGACCCGCAGGGCTCGATGTCGCGCGTGCTCGCCGACCACTACGCGCGCCCGGCGATCGTGCCGGCCATGGAATGGCTGCCGGCGACCTCGGTGCGCCCGCCCGTGCTCGCCGATCCCGAGCGCAGCGATGCCGGCGTCGCGCTGCAGTGGTCGGATGCGGTGACACCGAGCCGGCGGGCGACCTCGTTCGCGGTCTACCGCGTCGACGGCGGGGGCTCGAGCATCGACGTCGAGGACGCGGCGAACCTCGTCGTGACGCTCAGGGCGACGCCCGGCGTCGTGCAGCGCTGGGTCGACGAGGGCGCCGAGCCCGGCCGCGAGTACGCGTACGCGGTCACGGCGCTCGACCGCGTCTGGAACGAGAGCGCGCCGAGCCGGGTCGCCGCGATCGCCTGAGGCCTCAGGCGCCCGGCTTCGCGAGGAACACGCTGCGCGCGGGCGGCGGCGAGGGCACTGCCGTGGCATCGGTCACGACGGGGGCACCCGCGATGAACCGGCGGAGCTCGTCGCCCTCGACGAGCTTCGCCGGGGCGGGGTCGCTCGCGAGACGGCGTGGCATCGCATCGAACGGCAGCGGTTGGTTCGACGCGTACATGACGACGTTGCCGAAACGCCGGCCCTTCAGCATGGCGGGGTCGGCGGCGATCGCGACGTGCTCGAAGACATACGAGAGCGTCGACGCCTGCGACCGGGCGAACGCGAGGCCCGCGCCGTCGGCGACGTTCACCGCGACGATGCCGGCGGGCGCCAGCCGCGGCACGACGAGGCCGTAGAACTCGGCGCTCGTCACGTGCGCCGGTGTGCGAGCCCCCGAGAAGATGTCGACGACGGCGAGGTCGACGGCGCCGTCGAGGCCGGCCGGCAGCTTCGCGAGCACCTCTCGGGCATCGCCGTGACGGATGCGCAGCTGCGCGCCGCGGGGGAGCGGCAGGTGTTCGCGAACGAGGTCGACGAGATCGGACTCGAGCTCGACGACCTGCTGTCGCGACCCGGGTCGCGTGGCGACGATGTACCGGGGCAGGGTGAGGGCGCCGCCGCCGAGGTGCACGGCCGTGATCGCCTGCCCCTCGGGCCGGACGAGGTCGATCGCGTGCCCGATGCGCCGCACGTACTCGAATCCGAGCCACTCGGGCCGTTCGAGCTCGACGTGCGACTGCGGCGTGCCGTCGACGAAGAGGGTCCATGAGCCGGGAGTCTGGCGGGACTCCTCGAGCTGGGCGAGGTGCCCGCTCACGGCGAGGCGGCGTTCGAGATCTGGCACGGTGGCCACGCTACCCCCTGCCCGCCGTGCCGCTGACGGTCGGGTCAGCACGCTCCCCACAGCGCGAAGTCGAGGCGCGCGCCCGTGAGGACTTCGGCAGGATGCGGGCCGTTCGCCGCGAGCCGCTCCGCGAGCCGTCCGGGAAGCCCGTCGGGCGCCGCGACGAGCACCGCATTCCCCTCATCGTCACCCGACAGCACCGAGGCGTCGGCGGTGACCAGCAGCTCGGCGGTCGGGTCGGCCCGGGCGACGGCACGCGCCTGCGCGCGCAGTCGCTCGAGTCCCGCGGCATCGGCCACGTTCACGGTCAGCAGCCCGCCGGGGGCGACGAGCGCGAGACATCCGCTCATGAACGACGGCGTCGCGACGAACGCGGGCGGTTCGAGTCGGGCGTACAGGTCGACGATGACGACGTCGAACGGCATCTGCGACGCGAGGTCGCCGATGACGGATGCCGCATCGCCGACCACGAGCGCGATGTCGGCGCCGATCGGCAGCGGCAGTCGGGCGAGCACGAGGTCGAGCAGCTCGGGATCGAGCTCGACGACCACCTGCCGGGAGCCGGGCCGGGTCGCAGCGATGTAGCGCGCGAGCGTGAGCGCGCCGCCGCCGAGGTGCAGGGCGTGCAGCGGTGAACCCGGCAGTCCGATCGCGTCGACGACGTGGCCGATGCGGCGCACGTACTCGAAGAACAGCCGAGTCGGGTCGTCGGGGTCGACGTGCGATTGGGCCGTGCCGTCGACGAGCAGCGTGAGTCCCGTGGCCGAGAAGATGTCGGCCTCGAACTCGATGCGATGCTGCCGCCCCGGCTCCACTGATGCATCGTCCCACGTGAAGCGGCGATCGGAGTCTCGGTCGTCGTGGTGTGCGCGCCGTCGCGAAGCTGGGTTATACCTGAGATCCGCGGCGAGGTCAAGAATCGACTGGACACGGCGCGTCTGGAGCCATATAGTTAACCTTTGCGCTCCCAGACCCACCATGCCTTCATATTGCGGTCGGCTTCGTGCGTGCCGAGACCTCCAGGTCTCCGGCATCCGCACCTCGTCTGAGGGGTACTCAACTCTCCGCTACCGACAGTGAACCGGCCGATGGGCCATGGAGGTTATTCACTTGGCTGCTGCGCGCAACGCAACCACGCCCACCCCCAAGAACGGACGCGGTGCCAGCCGCCTCTCGTTCGCGAAGGTCACCGATACCCTCACGGTACCCGACCTGCTCGCACTCCAGACCGAGAGCTTCGACTGGCTCGTCGGCAACGACACCTGGAAGGCCCGCCTCGCCGATGGCAAGGCCGCAGGTCGTCAGGACCTGCCCGAGACCACCGGTCTCGAGGAGATCTTCGAAGAGATCTCGCCGATCGAGGACCTCGGCGAGACCATGCAGCTCTCGTTCACGAACCCCGAGCTCGAGCCTCCCAAGTACACGATCGACGAGTGCAAGGAGAAGTCGAAGACCTACTCCGCTCCGCTCTACGTGAACGCGGAGTTCATGAACCACCTCACGGGTGAGATCAAGACCCAGACCGTCTTCATGGGCGACTTCCCGCTGATGACCCCCAAGGGCACCTTCGTCATCAACGGCACCGAGCGCGTCGTCGTGTCGCAGCTCGTCCGTTCGCCCGGCGTCTACTTCGAGCGCACCCCCGAGAAGACCTCCGACAAGGACATCTACTCGGCACGCGTCATCCCGAGCCGCGGAGCGTGGCTCGAGTTCGAGATCGACAAGCGCGACCAGGTCGGCGTTCGCATCGACCGCAAGCGCAAGCAGTCGGTCACGGTGTTCCTGAAGGCCCTCGGCCTGACCTCCGAAGAGATCCTCGAGGAGTTCGCCGGCTACGAGTCGATCGCCCTCACCCTCGAGAAGGACAACATCCTCACGAAGGAAGAGGCGCTCAAGGACATCTACCGCAAGCTGCGCCCGGGCGAGCAGGTCGCCGCCGAGGCCGCGCGTGCGCTCCTCGACAACTTCTACTTCAACCCGAAGCGCTACGACCTCGCCAAGGTCGGCCGGTACAAGATCAACAACAAGCTCGGCCTCGAGGCGCCCCTCACCGACTCGGTGCTCACGGTGCAGGACATCGTCGCCACGATCAAGTACCTCGTCGCCCTCCACGACGAGCGCGACACGATCGCCGGCCGCCGCGGTGGCAAGGCAATCGACATCCGGCTCGACGTCGACGACATCGACAACTTCGGCAACCGTCGCATCCGCGCGGTGGGCGAGCTCATCCAGAACCAGGTGCGCACCGGCCTCAGCCGCATGGAGCGCGTCGTGCGCGAGCGCATGACCACCCAGGACATCGAGGCGATCACGCCGCAGACCCTGATCAACGTGCGACCCGTCGTCGCCGCGATCAAGGAGTTCTTCGGAACGTCGCAGCTGTCGCAGTTCATGGACCAGAACAACCCGCTCGCGGGCCTCACGCACAAGCGCCGCCTCTCGGCGCTCGGCCCCGGCGGCCTCTCGCGTGACCGCGCGGGTGTCGAGGTCCGTGACGTGCACCCCTCGCACTACGGCCGCATGTGCCCGATCGAGACGCCCGAAGGCCCGAACATCGGCCTCATCGGCTCGCTCGCGTCGTTCGCGCGCATCAACTCGTTCGGGTTCATCGAGACCCCCTACCGCAAGGTCGTCGAGGGCCGGGTCACCGAGCAGATCGACTACCTCACGGCGATGGAGGAGGACGACTACATCGTCGCCCAGGCCAACGCGCCGCTGAAGGCCGACGGCCACTTCGTGGAAGCCCGCGTGCTCGCCCGCAAGAAGGGCGGCGAGGTCGACCTGTTCCCCGCCGACGAGATCGGCTACATGGACGTCTCGCCGCGCCAGATGGTGTCGGTGGCGACCTCGCTCATCCCGTTCCTCGAGCACGACGACGCGAACCGCGCCCTCATGGGTGCGAACATGCAGCGTCAGGCGGTGCCGCTGCTGCGCAGCGACTCGCCGTTCGTCGGCACGGGCATGGAGGGCTACGCCGCGATCGACGCCGGTGACGTCATCACCGCCGACAAGTCCGGTGTCGTCACTGAGGTCTCGGCCGACGCCGTGACCGTGCAGCTCGACGAGGGCGGCACGCAGACCTACTTCCTGCGCAAGTTCGACCGCTCCAACCAGGGCACGTCGTACAACAACCGCGTCATCGTGAACGCGGGCGAGCGCATCGAGGCCGGCGAGGTCATCGCCGACGGTCCTGCGACCGACAACGGCGAGCTCGCGCTCGGCAAGAACCTCCTCGTGGCGTTCATGCCGTGGGAGGGCCACAACTTCGAGGACGCGATCATCCTCAGCCAGAACCTCGTGAAGGATGACGTGCTCTCGTCGATCCACATCGAGGAGTACGAGGTCGACGCGCGCGACACCAAGCTCGGCAAGGAAGAGATCACCCGCGATCTCCCCAACGTGAGTCCCGACCTCCTCGCCGACCTCGACGAGCGCGGCATCATCCGCATCGGTGCCGAGGTGCGCCCCGGCGACATCCTCGTCGGCAAGGTCACGCCGAAGGGCGAGACCGAGCTCTCGGCCGAAGAGCGCCTGCTGCGCGCGATCTTCAACGAGAAGAGCCGTGAGGTTCGCGACACGTCGCTGAAGGTCCCCCACGGTGAGCAGGGCACGATCATCGCCGTCAAGGTGTTCGACGCGCAAGACGGTGACGACGAGCTCGGCTCGGGCGTCAACCAGCGCGTGGTCGTGTACATCGCCCAGAAGCGCAAGATCACCGAGGGCGACAAGCTCGCCGGCCGTCACGGCAACAAGGGCGTCATCTCGAAGATCCTCCCGGTCGAGGACATGCCGTTCCTCGCCGACGGAACCCCGGTCGACGTCATCCTGAACCCGCTCGGCATCCCCGGCCGCATGAACTTCGGCCAGGTGCTCGAGACCCACCTCGGGTGGGTCGCCAAGCAGGGCTGGAAGGTCGAGGGCAACCCGGCGTGGGCCAAGAAGCTCCCGAAGGACGCCCACGAGGCCGTGCCCGGCACCAAGGTCGCGACCCCGGTGTTCGACGGCGCGTTCGAGGAGGAGATCGCGGGTCTGCTCGACTCGACGCTCCCCAACCGCGACGGCGAGCGGCTCATCGACTCGAGCGGCAAGACGCAGCTCTTCGACGGCCGTTCGGGCGAGCCCTTCCCGTACCCGGTCTCGGTCGGCTACATGTACATCCTCAAGCTGCACCACCTCGTCGACGACAAGATCCACGCGCGTTCGACGGGCCCGTACTCGATGATCACCCAGCAGCCGCTCGGTGGTAAGGCGCAGTTCGGCGGTCAGCGATTCGGTGAGATGGAGGTCTGGGCGCTCCAGGCCTACGGCGCGGCCTACGCGCTGCAGGAGCTCCTCACGATCAAGTCCGACGACATCCTCGGCCGCGTCAAGGTGTACGAGGCGATCGTCAAGGGCGAGAACATCCAGGAGCCCGGCATCCCCGAGTCCTTCAAGGTGCTCATGAAGGAGATGCAGTCGCTCTGCCTGAACGTCGAGGTGCTCTCGGCCGACGGCACCGCGGTCTCGCTCCGCGACACCGACGACGAGGCCTTCCGTGCAGCGGAAGAACTCGGCATCAACATCTCCGCGCGCTTCGAGTCGTCGAACATCGACGAGATCTAAGCCAGGCCAGTAGACGACTAGAGAACTTTCCAAGGAGAGAAATTGCTCGACGCAACGACTTTTGACGAGCTTCGTATTGGCCTGGCCACCGCAGAGGACATCCGCAAGTGGTCCTACGGTGAGGTCAAGAAGCCCGAGACCATCAACTACCGCACCCTGAAGCCCGAGAAGGACGGTCTGTTCGGTGAGCAGATCTTCGGCCCGAGCCGCGACTGGGAGTGCGCCTGCGGCAAGTACAAGCGTGTGCGCTTCAAGGGCATCGTGTGTGAGCGATGCGGTGTCGAGGTCACCAAGTCCTCGGTGCGCCGTGAGCGCATGGGCCACATCGAGCTCGCCGCCCCGGTGACGCACATCTGGTACTTCAAGGGTGTGCCGAGCCGACTCGGCTACCTGCTCGACATGGCGCCGAAAGACCTCGAGAAGGTCATCTACTTCGCCGCCTACATGGTGATCGACGTCGACGACGAGGGTCGTCACGCCGACATGCCCGGTCTCGAGAACGAGCTCCGCCTCGAGATCAAGACCATCGGCGACCAGCGCGACGCGCGCATCGCCGAGCTCATGAAGCGCAAGGAGGCCGAGCTCGAGCAGCTCGAGGCCGAGGGCGCCAAGAGCGACCAGAAGAAGCGCGCCGAGGCGGCCGCCGACAAGGAGATGACGCAGGTCCGCAAGTCGGGCGACGAGCAGATCGCGCACCTCGAGCGCGTGTGGGAGGACTTCCGCACCCTCAAGGTCGGCGACCTCAAGCCCGAGGACTCGGTCTTCCACGAGCTCCAGGACCGCTTCGGCATGTACTTCGACGCCTACATGGGCGCCGAGGCCATCAAGAAGCGCCTCCTCTCGTTCGACCTCGCCGCCGAGGCAGAAGACCTGCGCCTGCAGATCGCCGAGGGCAAGGGCCAGAAGAAGATCCGCGCCATCAAGCGACTGCGTGTCGTGAGCTCCTTCCTCGCCACGGGCAACTCGCCCGCCGCGATGGTGCTCGATGTCGTGCCGGTGATCCCGCCCGAGCTGCGCCCGATGGTGCAGCTCGACGGTGGCCGGTTCGCGACATCCGATCTCAACGACCTCTACCGTCGCGTGATCAACCGCAACAACCGCCTGCGTCGCCTGCTCGACCTCGGTGCGCCCGAGATCATCGTGAACAACGAGAAGCGCATGCTGCAGGAGGCCGTCGACGCGCTGTTCGACAACGGCCGCCGTGGTCGCCCGGTCACGGGTACCGGCAACCGCGCCCTCAAGTCCCTGAGCGACATGCTCAAGGGCAAGCAGGGTCGATTCCGCCAGAACCTGCTCGGTAAGCGCGTCGACTACTCGGGCCGTTCGGTCATCGTCGTCGGCCCGCAGCTGAAGCTGCACCAGTGCGGTCTGCCCAAGCAGATGGCGCTCGAGCTCTTCAAGCCGTTCGTCATCAAGCGCCTCATCGACCTGAGCCACGCGCAGAACATCAAGGCTGCCAAGCGCATGGTCGAGCGTTCGCGCCCGCAGGTGTGGGACGTGCTCGAGGAGATCATCCGCGAGCGCCCCGTGCTGCTGAACCGTGCGCCCACCCTGCACCGTCTCGGCATCCAGGCGTTCGAGCCGCAGCTCGTCGAGGGCAAGGCCATCCAGCTGCACCCGCTCGTGTGTGCCGCGTTCAACGCGGACTTCGACGGCGACCAGATGGCCGTGCACCTGCCGCTGTCGGTCGAGGCGCAGGCCGAGGCCCGCATCCTCATGCTCGCCTCGAACAACATCCTGAAGCCGTCCGACGGGCGTCCGGTGACCCTGCCCTCGCAGGACATGATCATCGGCCTGCACCACCTGACGACCGAGAAGCCCGGCGGCGCCGGCGAGGGCCGCGCGTTCTCGTCGATCGCCGAGGCGATCCTCGCGTTCGACCAGAACAAGCCCGGCGACCTCGCGCTCGACCTCGGGGCGAAGGTGAAGATCCGTCTCGACGGTCTGCACTTCGCCGAGGGCGACGAGCCCGAGGGCTTCGAGTCGGGCAAGCCGTTCCTGCTCGAGACGACCCTCGGTCGCGCCCTGTTCAACGAGGCGCTCCCGGTCGACTACCCGTTCTTCAACAAGCAGGCGGGCAAGGGCCAGATCTCCGAGATCGTCAACGACCTCGCCGAGCGCTACCCGAAGACCGAGGTCGCCGCGACCCTCGACCGCATCAAGGACGCCGGCTTCCGCTGGGCGACCCGATCGGGCGTGACCGTCGCGCTCTCCGACATCATCACGCCCCCCACCAAGGGCGAGATCGTGTCGCGGTACGAGAAGCAGGCCGCCAAGGTGCAGTCGCAGTTCGAGAAGGGTCTCACGACCGACCTCGAGCGTCGTCAGGAGCTCATCCAGATCTGGACGAAGGCCACCGACGAGGTCGCCGTCGCGATGCGCGAGAGCTTCCCCGAGGACAACACCATCAACCGCATGGTGTCGTCCGGCGCCCGTGGTAACTGGCTGCAGATCCGCAACATCGCGGGTATGCGAGGCCTCGTGAACAACCCGAAGGGTGAGATCATCCCTCGCCCGATCATCTCGAGCTACCGCGAGGGCCTCTCGGTCGCCGAGTACTTCATCGCGACGCACGGTGCCCGCAAGGGTCTGGCCGACACGGCCCTCCGTACGGCCGACTCGGGTTACCTCACGCGTCGTCTCGTCGACGTCTCGCAGGATGTCATCATCCGTGAAGACGACTGCGGCACGACCAAGGGCCTCGACCTGCCGATCGCGGCGGTCGACGCGTCGGGCGAGCTCGTGCGCGACCCGAACGTCGAGAACGCGGTCTACGCCCGCAGCCTCGCGGCCGATGCCGTGAACGCGAAGGGCGAGATCGTCGCCGAGGCCGGTGAGGACGTCGGTGACGTGCTCATCGCCAAGCTCATCGGTGCGGGTGTCGAGAGCATCAAGGTGCGCTCGGTCCTCACCTGCGAGTCCGCTGTCGGCGTCTGCGCGAAGTGCTACGGTCGTTCGCTCGCGACCGGAAAGCTCGTCGACATCGGCGAGGCCGTCGGCATCATCGCGGCCCAGTCGATCGGCGAGCCCGGCACGCAGCTCACGATGCGTACCTTCCACACCGGTGGTTCGGCTTCGGCCGACGACATCACGCAGGGTCTTCCCCGCGTGCAGGAGCTCTTCGAGGCGCGTACCCCGAAGGGTGCGTCGCCCATCGTCGAGGCTCCGGGTCGCATCACGATCGACGAGACCGACAAGCAGCGCAAGGTCATCCTCACGCCCGACAACGGCGACGAGCCCATCGCGTACAACGTGCTCAAGCGTTCGACGCTGCTCGTCGAAGACGGGCAGCACGTCGAGCTCGGCCAGCAGCTGATCGTCGGCACCGTCGACCCCAAGGAGGTCCTCCGGGTCAAGGGCGTCCGCGAGGTGCAGAAGCACCTCGTGAACGGCGTGCAGGACGTGTATCGCTCGCAGGGCGTGCCGATCCACGACAAGCACATCGAGGTCATCGTGCGCCAGATGCTGCGCAAGGTCACCGTCGTCGACCACGGCGACACCGACCTCCTGCCCGGTGAGCTCGTCGACCGATTGAAGTACAACGGCATCAACCGCGCGACGCTCACCGAGGGCAAGAAGACGGCCTCGGCCCGCCAGGAGGTCATGGGTATCACCAAGGCCTCGCTCGCGACCGAGTCGTGGCTGTCGGCCGCGTCCTTCCAGGAGACGACCCGCGTGCTCACGCAGGCCGCCATGGAGGGCAAGTCCGACCCGCTCGTCGGCCTCAAGGAGAACGTCATCATCGGCAAGCTGATCCCCGCCGGCACCGGACTGCAGAAGTACCGGAACGTCGCGGTCGAGGCAACGGAAGAGGCGAAGGCGGAGCGTTACCCGAACCGCATCTTCACCGACGACGCGGCCTTCAGCGAGGGCGACCTCAGCTTCGTCGACTTCGATGCGTTCTCGAGCGACGACTTCACGCCCGGCAACTACAGCTGATCCCGGTGATCGAGCGGTGGGTCGAGTAGGCGCGAAGCGCCGTATCGAGATCTAGGCGCGAAGCGCCGTATCGAGATCGAACGAAGGGCCCCGGAGCGATCCGGGGCCCTTCGTCGTGCGTGAAGCGGATGTCCCGACGGGAGGCGATTCGCATCGGTGAGGTTGCCGAGATTCGCCGCGACACGGCGATACGCTCGCCACATCGACATCGATATCGAGCGCAGGAGCCGCGATGACCGAGCATCCCGAGCAATCGTCCGACCGGCGTCCGCTGGCGAAGCGCCCGGTCTTCTGGCTGGGGCTCGTGGCGGCTCTGCTCGCGATCCTCGTGGCACTCGTCGTCGGCATGCTGATCGGCGGGGCGACGGGGACGGCGCCGACGCCCTCGCCGACCTCGGTCGATCGGCCCACTCCGGCCGCGCAGACACCGACCGCGGTCGTCACCCCGCCGGCGCCCGACGCGGCGCCGATCCCCGACGACTGCACGGGGATCTACACCCGCGACTGGCAGGGCGAGCTCGACCTCGCGCTGAATCCGACCTGGACCGACGAGCCCGAGAGCGGCGTCCGGTATGCGAGCGATGACGTGGGCCTGCAGACCATGCTCGAGGGCACGACCCGGCTCACCTGCATCTGGGCAACTCCCGAGGGCGGCAGCGATGTCGGCATCACCACGAACATCGCGGCGCTCTCCGAAGTGCAGCAGGAGGAGACGCGCGCGGCACTCAACGCTCTCGGCTACAGCTGCTATGAGGAACTCGAGGGCACGAGATGCGTCGTCGAGCAGGAGGGCGAGGTCGGGGCGTTCGGCGAGTCGCACTTCCTGCGATCCGGTGTCTGGATCGCGACGGCTTGGGTGAATGCGGCGCCCGACGGGTACACGCACGACATCGTCGCCGCGATCTTCGGCTGATCACCGCGCGGCGCGGGATCCCGCGCCGCGGCGTGTCGTGGCGTTACAGTGGTGGCCGACAGCGGGCACGAGGGTGCCCGAAAGGAGCCCGACCATGAGCAGCACGACTCCCGGTTCCGAGCCCGGCCGCGCCGACGACGCGTCGGGCGTGTCCGACGAGGCCGCGGTCGACGAGACGGCGCACGAGGAGGCGACGCCCGCTGAGACGGCGGCTCACGAGACGGCGCCCGATGACGCATCCGTCGACGAGACGCCGCGCGCGCAACCGGCAGCCGACGAAGCGGCGCTCGCCGATGAGCCCGCGATCGAGCGCGAACCGGCGGCATCCGAGCCGGTCGACCGCGAGCCGACCACGACCGAGCCGGTCGAACACGAAGGTGCGGCCGCCGCCCCTGAGCCCGTCGCGGCCGAGCCTGCCGCCTCCGAGCCCGCCGCTCCCGAGCCCGAGGCGACGACCTCGCGCCTCGACGAGGCCGTCGCCCGCGCGAACGCGGGAGCCGCGACATCCGAAGACGACGGCATCGACGACACCGACTCCACGCCCGCGCCCGTGCCCGCCGGGTCGGTGCGACGCGAGACCTACGTGCCGGCCTCGACGGCCGCAGCGGGTGCCACCGCGGGTGCAGCCACCCTCGCACCCGAACCCGAGCCCCTCTATGTCGCGCCGACCCCCGGCCCGCAGACCATCTACGTGCAGGCGCCGACACCGCCGAAGCGGAAGGGCAACCGGGGATTCGGCATCCTGGTCGCGCTCGTCGGCACCGTGCTGTTCGCGCTGCTCTACGCGGCCATCGGCTACCTGGTGCTGCTCACCGGGCCCGATCCGTCGGGAGACTTTGCGAGGTTCCTCGGGGGCGACCGGTGGCTCGTGTTCTGGGTGCCGATCGTGGCGTTCTTCGTGGGCTTCATGCTGCTCGCCGTCGTCATCAACCGCGGTCCCTGGTGGACGTATGCGGTGTTCGGGATCCTCGTCGCGGCGCTCGTCTACTTCTCGTACATCGGCGGCGCGCTGATGACGGTGCAGGCTTGGAACCTCTCGCTCGACGAGGCGTCGGCGTTCGTGTCGCAGCGCTGGCTCGACCCCTTCGCGATCGTGGCGGCCGCGATCGCGCGCGAGATCCCGATCTGGCTCGGCGGCTGGATCGCCGCGCGCGGTCGTGGCGTCACCGAACGCAATCGGCTCGCGCTCGAAGAGTACGACCGGCAGATCGCCGCCGGCCCGCAGCTGCAGAGCTGAGCACCGACGCGAGGTGCCGGGCCTCAGTCGCCGCAGGCGACGACCGGGTCGGCAGGTGCACTGACCTCGACGGGTTCGCCCCATGCCGAGAAGCTGAACGTGCCGTCGCCGCTGGTGTCGCCGGCGGCGAACGCGATGGGCAGCGGTGCGCCCTCTCGCGCGACGGTCAGGATGCCGACGGGCGCGTCGGCCGAGCCGACGATCACGTCGACGACCGCGCCGCCATCGGCCGGGGTCTCGACCGCGACCGACTCGCCCGTGCCGAGCAACGACTCGATGAGCGCGCCCGGCTCGAGCAGGGGCGCCCACTCGTCTCGTGCACTCGTCGTGCCGATCGAGCACACCCAGCCGAGTGCGGCGTCGCCGAGCGCGGTCGCGGCCGCATAGGCGGCGTTGCCGGTCGTGTAGGTGCGGCCATCGACCATGACGATCTGCGCGCGCTGGTCACCGGCGGTCACGACGGCGGATGACCCGGCCCGGCCGCCCTCGAATTCGACGGTCAGCACTCGGCCGGGCGCCGGTTCGGTGTCGGGGGTGCCCGCGGTCAGTTCGGTGAAGGCGCCCGAATAGCGCACGGTGCCCGCAGCGTGCACGGCGTCGACGATCTCGTCGGCCGCCGCGATGCCGCCGAGCAACCAGAGCCCGTTGCCCGCGATCTGGCCGTCGGCCGGCCCGGCGCCGACGGAGGGGGTCGCGATGACCTGCGTCGACGCGCCCGCGCACGCGGTGAGCAGCAGTGCGCCGGCGATGCCGGAGGCGACCGCGAACAATCGTCGAGTGCGGGCCACGGTTCGACCGGTCACGCGTCGAGGTCGGCGACGCAGGTGCTCTGGCCTCGCTGGGAACCGAGCGTCGCGGCGTCGAGTGACACGTCGTCGCTCGTCGACGCGGGGCGCACGACGAAGCACGTGTCGCTCTCGTACAGGGCGGTCGCGGCGGGGATCCATGCCTCGTCGCCGTGCACCCATTGGGTGAGGTCGACGACCTCGCCATCTGCGTGCACCGCGTAGAGGGCGACATCGCCGTGGGCGTCGCTCCACGCCAGGTGCACGTTGCCGCCGTCGTCGGAGATCTCGAGGCCGGTGACCCGCACCGAGTCGTCGGTGAGCGCGGCGACGACGAGCCACGCCGCGAGGCCGAGCAGGGCGAGCACGGTCAGCCCGATGGAGACGATGAACGCGGGGTGACGCCACCACTTGCGTTCGGCCTGCGGTGCCTCGGCGAACTCGGGCAGCACCGACCCGGTGGTGCCGAGCGGTCGCACGACGCCTGCGGTGTCGAGTCGAGGTTGCCCGGGGGCGGTGCCGACCACGGCGCGCGCGGCGGCCGGAGGCCGCAGATCGTCGGACATCGCTCCCCTTCGTCGACCGCGCAGATGGCGGGGCGGATCGGCCGCTGGCGACCGCGTACCATGCTATATCGGGTGCTCGGACGCCCGAGACGGACGACGGGAGCACGATGGCGGGGGTGATCGGCTCGGTCGTTCGTGCCGTGACGACCACCGCAGGCGCGCTCGCGCTGTCGTTGATCCCCTTCGCCGTCCCGGCGTCGGCGAGCGCCGATGATGCCACGGCCCCGCCGACCTCCTCGCCCACCTCGCTCGCCGTGCCCTACCTCGGCACCGCGACGATCGAGCCCGCCCAGGGCTGGCGCATCACCGACTGCGCGGCGCCGGCAGCGGCATCCGATCTCGTCACCGCGTGCGACGAGGGCCGCGTCACGCTCGCGGCGACCCGCTACGACGCCGAGGCGGGGCCGGTCACCGTGCCGGTGCCGATGACCAACGGCCGCACGTCGATGACGTTCGAGTACCGGGTGACGCTCGCCGCTCCCGAGGCGCCGACGCTCACGTCGCGACGCGCGCCAGGGCCCGTCGCGGCCGGATCGGTGCTGCTCGTGCCGATCAGCGACCTCGGAGTCGAGTGCGTCGTCTGCGCCGAGGGCGGCACGCTCTCCGCGGTCGCCGTCCACCCCGCCGAAGCGGGGTCGCTCGCAGCGACGCCGACCCACCTCGTGTTCCGTCCTGCGCGTGACTTCCGCGGCGATGCCGAACTCGTGGCCCGCTTCGCCGACGACTTCGGCACCCGGTCGGCCGACGCGAAATACGTCGTGCCGATCTACCGGCCCGGACCCGATCCGCTCATCGCGCAGAGCATCTTCACGCGCCGCGACGCCGACGGCTCGGCCACGATCGACCTCGCGACGCTCGCCTTCGCCTCGGGCGGGGCCGAGGTGCAGCTCGCCGGGTGCGGAGCGGCGATCCACGGCAGCGTGACCTGCGCAGCCGACGGCACGGCTCGCTACACCTCGTCGAGCGATATCGCGGTCGACCAGTTCAGCTTCCGCGTCGTCTCGGCCGACGGCGAGCAGGCGAGCGGTTCGGTCACCGTCGTCGGCGAGGCATCCGACCTGCCGCAGGCCGGACCGGTGCCGGCGCACCGTTCCCGAGGTGGCGACGGCGTCGCGACGCGGATCGTGCCGCGCCTGCCCGTCGAACGCGAACAGACATCCCGCGGCGGCGTCTTCGCTCCGCTCATCGGCACACTCGATCGGGTCGGCGCGCGCTGAGCGCTGAAGGAGGACGCAACGCATGACGGTACGCATCACGGTCGACGATCCGGCCAAGAGCGCCAGTGGCTCGTGGCTGCTCGAGGTCGACGAGGCGACGACGATCGGCGAGGCCGCCGAGTCGCTCGGCGTGCCCTCGACACTGCTCGACCCGACGGCACCCGGCGATGCGCTCCTCGGCGAGTCCGACGTGCTGTCGGGCGCGCACCTGCCGGCCGATCGGCAGCGCACCGACCGGGTCGCGCCGGGCACCCTGCGGCTCGAGATCGTCGGCGGGCCGTTCGCGGGGGAGTCGGTGCCGATCACGCGCGGCGCCAGCCTCGCCATCGGATCGGCGTCGAACGCGACGATCGCCATCGCCGACCCGTCGCTCTCGCCCGTGCACGCGACGCTCGCCGTGAGCTCGGCCGCCGTCAATGAGAACGGGCGCATCGCACCGCTCACCGCGACCGTCACGCCGGCGGCCGCCGGGCTCCCGATCTGGGTGAACGGTGAAGCGGTCGAGGCGCCCGTCGACGTCGTGCCGGCCGACCTCCTGCAGCTCGGCAACAGCATGCTGCGCATCGGCGTCGCCCCGATGCCCGACGCCGACCTCACCCGCGACGCGCTCGGCGCCCGGGGATTCAACCGGCCCTCGCGCATCCGCCCGGCACAGGAGCAGCCCGTCGTGCAACTGCCCGGCGACAAGCCCGCCGACCCCGACCAGTCGCCCATGCCGTGGCTGTCGGCGATCATCCCCGTCGTGCTCGGCGTGACGATGGCGATCGTCTTCGGCCGCGCGATCATGCTGCTCATGGCGGCGGCGAGCCCGATCATGGTGATCGGGTCGTTCATGGCGAACCGGCGCATGGCCAAGCGCAAGGGGCTGCAGACCGAGGGCCAGTGGATCGACGACGTCAAGGCCGCCGGGCGCCGCATCGCCGAGCTCGCCCGCATCCAGCGCATCGCGGCGTGGTATCGGCTGCCCGACCCGGTCGTCGTCGCCGACATCGCGACGGCGCCGTCGGCACGGCTCTGGGAGCGCCGCCGGGGCGATGAAGACGCACTGCTGCTGCGCGTGGGCGTCACCGAGGTCGCGCTCGACGTGCGCTTCGAGGGCGGCGGCAAGGACCGCACGGTCACGCCTCGCGTCGGCGTCACGCCGGTGCCGGTCGCCGCCGACCTGCGCAAAGGCGTCGTCGGCATCGCCGGACCCGCCGATGCGGCTCGCAGCGTCGCCCGCTCGATGCTGACGTCGTTCGCGACGCTGCGCTCGCCGCGCGACGCCGAGATCATGATCCTCTGCGACGACGCCGACGCCGAGGCGTGGGCGTGGGCGCAGTGGCTGCCGCACGCACAGCCCGCGGGCCGCGTACCGGCGATGTTCGGCAACACCGACGACTCGCGCCGCGAACGCCTGCGCGAGGCCGCCGTCGCACTCGAACTGCGCATGCGCGTGGCCGGCCAGCGCGGCGCCGAGGCGCCCGGCGACCTCGTCATCGTCGTCGACGGCGCGCGCGACCTGCGCATGCTGCCGGGCATGGTGCCGATCCTCGAGCACGGCACGGCGAACCACATCCACGTGATCGCGCTCGACACCGAGCGGGCGAGACTGCCCGAAGAGGCGAAGAGCGTCGTCGTCATCGACGGCGCCGACGCGGCGCTCGCCCGGTTCGAGACGGGCTCCGAGTACTTCCCGACGGTGCTCGTCGACGGGCTCTCGCTCGTGCGCGCCGAGCAGGTCGCCCGCAGCCTCTGCTCGATCCGCCACGTCAGCGGCGTCGGCGACGACGCGATGCTGCCGACGAGCGTGCGCATGGTCGACCTGCTGAAGATCGACCTCGACGACCCGTCGCACCTCGTGAAACGCTGGCAGACCCAGCCGCGCAACACGTTCGTGGTCGTCGGCGCCAACGCCGACGGCGAGTTCGCGCTCGACATCTCGCGCGACGGTCCGCACGCGCTCGTCGCCGGCACGACCGGCTCCGGCAAGTCCGAGTTCCTGCAGGCGCTCGTCGTCAGCCTCGCGATGGCGAATCGCCCCGACGCGCTGAACTTCGTGCTCGTCGACTACAAGGGCGGGTCGGCGTTCGCCGACTGCGAGCGACTGCCGCACACCGTCGGCATGGTGACGAACCTCGATGCCCGCGAGACCGAGCGAGCGCTCGCCTCGCTCGACGCCGAGCTGAAGCGACGCGAGCGCGTGCTGCGCGACATGAACGCGAAGGACGTCGACGGGGCGTGGGCGAAGGACGCAGAGACCGCCGCGAGGCGGGGACTGGCCCGACTCATGATCGTCATCGACGAGTTCGCCGAGCTGCGCACCGAGCTGCCCGAGTTCATCGATGGACTCGTTCGCATCGCACGCGTCGGCCGCTCGCTCGGCGTCAACCTCGTGCTCGCGACCCAGCGCCCCTCCGGTGTCGTCACGCCCGAGATGCAGTCGAACATCAACCTCAGGGTGGCACTGCGCGTCACCGACCGAGCCGATTCCGCCGACGTGCTCGGATCCGGCGAAGCTGCGCTCATCAGTGCCTCGACGCCCGGCCGCGGCTACGTGCGCCTCGGCCCGTCGGCCGCCCCGCAGGGGTTCCAGACCGCACGTGTCGCAGGCATCCGGCCTGGAGTGGCGCGCTCGGTCAAGCAGCTGCCGCGCAAGGCGCAGCTCGAGTGGCCGTCGCTCGGCTTCCCGGCGAAGTACCCGGCCGCCGCCGCGACGCACGCCGCCAACACCGACCACGACGACACCGACCTGCGCGCCCTCGTGAACCTCATCACCGCGGCGACGCAGCAGCTCGGCATCGCCAAGAACCCGTCGCCCTGGCTGCTGCCGCTTCCGGCGGTGCTGCCGCTCGAGCGGTTCGAGGACCAGCAGATCGCGCAGACCTCGATCGTGCTCGGCCTCGAGGACGTGCCGGGCGAGCAATCCCAGCGCAGCCTCACCTGGGACGTCGCCGAAGGCTCGCACCTGCTCTTCCTCGGCGGCTCCATGTCGGGGCGCACGACCGCACTGCGCACCTCGCTCGCACAGGTCGTGCAGCAGTTCTCTCCGGCCGACCTGCACCTCTACGTGATCGACTTCGGCAACGGTGCGCTGCTGCCGTTCGTCGATGCCCCGCACTGCGGCGCGGTCGTGACCCAGCTCGACGCCGACCGCCTGCCACGGCTCATCCAGCGCCTGCTCGAGGAGCTCGGCCGGCGGCAGGCGATCCTCTCGGCGTCGGGTGTCGGCCACATCAGCGAGCAGCGCGCGCAGTCGGCCCCGGCCGACGCGCTGCCGTACACGATCGTCGCCATGGACGGTTGGGAGCGCATGCTCTCGACGATGAACGCCGACCAGCTCATCACGTTCCGCGACCAGTTCATGCGGGTGCTGCGCGAAGGCCCGGCGGTCGGCGTGCGCGTGCTCATCACGGGCGACCGGGGCATCTCGGGCGACAAGATCACCTCGTTCATCGACGAGCAGTACGTGCTTCCGATGCGCGACATCAGCGACTACCGCACGGCGGGGATCCTCGCGAAGGACATTCCGCTCGACCTGCCGCCGGGGCGCGTGCTCTACGGCTCCGCCGGCAACGAGGCCCAGCTCGCGGTGCTCGTGCGCGACACTCGCGGCGAGGCGCAGACCACCGCGCTGCGACGCACCGTCGAACGGGTGCGCGACCACTTCGACCGATTCCCGCAGCTCGGTGCGCTGCCGCGGCCGTTCCGCGTCGACCCGCTGCCGACCTATCTCGCGCTCACCGCATCGTACGAGCTTCCCCTCGGCGAGTCGGGCCCCGCCGAGGGGCCGGTCGTCGCAGTGGGCGGCGACCAGCTCTCGCGCTTCACGCTCGACTGGCCCGCCGAAGGCGGCTTCGTCGTCACCGGCAGCCGGAAGTCGGGCAGGTCGTCGGCGCTCGCCGCGGTCGTGCACCAGCTCGCGTGGCGCAAGGAGCCGATCCTCGTCGTCTCGTCGCGCCAGTCGATCCTGACGGATGTCGCAGCCGGCCACTCGATCCCCGTCATCGCCGCGGGCGACACGTCGCCGGCGCATCTCGACGAGGTGCTCGACGGGCTGGGCGAGCGCGTCACGGTCGTCGTCGACGATGCCGAGCAGTACAAGAACGCGCCGATCGAGCACGCCCTCACGGGCGTCAAGCATCGCGCGACGTTCATCGTGTCGGTCGACACCGAGTCGGTGTCGACCCTCTTCGGAGGCCCGATCGTCGAGGCGAAGAAGTCGCGCCGCGCCCTCGTGCTGCGGCCCGAGAGCGCCATCAACGGCACCCAGGTCGTCGGCTCGCCGATCCCGAAGTTCATGCTCGGTCGCGCGTCGGCGGGGGCCGGTGTCTTCACCACGGCGGCCGGGTGGCTGCCGGTGCGGGTACCCGACATCCGTCAATGACCGCGGCGGATGTCCCGTCGTAGACTTGGTGCCGTTGTGCGTGCCGCCCGCGCACCTCGACGAAGGGACGACATCCGTGGCTTCTGCGCGCTGCGCCTACTGCGACGCAACCCTGCAGCCGAACAGCATGTACTGCCTCGAGTGCGGCCAGCTCATTCCCCAGGAACCGGCGCGTCCCCCGGTGCCGGCGCAGTTCGCGCGCCCCGCGACCCCGGCCGCCGCGGCCCCAGCGCCGTCGCCGGCGCAACCCTCGTCGCGCATCGAGCCGGTGCCCCTGCCGGGCACGCTCCCGTGGCAGCAGCGCCCCGCAGCGGCATCCGAGGCGCCCTCGGCGACCCGCCCTGAACCGCAGGCCGCCGCGCAGCCGGTCGAGCGCATCGAGCTCGCGTTCTCGACGGGCCAGCGCGTGATCGTCGGCGGCAGCGCCGTCATCGGCCGCAAGCCCGCCGACACCGCGCTCGCGATGGGCGTGCAGGCCATCGAGGTCGCCGACGACACCCGGTCGGTGTCGCGCGTGCACCTGTTCCTCGACCTCGCCGACGGGGTCATCACGGTCGGCGACGCCGGTTCGAGCAACGGCTCGGGCGTCGAGCGCAACGGCGCCGTGGCGCAGCTCGAGAGCGCCGGAAGGCGCGTCGCGGTCGTGCCCGGCGACACGGTCTGGGTCGGCGACATCAGCTTCGCCATCCGCGCCGCCTGACGAGGGAATGGGGAGGGCTCCCCATTCGAACGTGCGTGCCCCGTTGGTAGCGTACTGAGCACACCCAAGATTCTCGTTGATCCACGGAGGAAACCATGGCGGAGATCCGCGTCACTTCAGACTCCCTCGCCGGCGTCGCCGGGCAGCTCTCGAGCGGCTCGCAGTCGATCGAGTCGCAGCTGTCGAACCTGAAGTCGCTCGTCGAGGGCCTCATCTCGGGCGACTGGTCGGGCACCGCCTCGCAGAGCTTCAACGAGCTCTACTCGCAGTGGGACCAGGCGGGCCTGCAGCTGAAGGAGTCCCTTCAGGGCATCAGCGACCTGCTCAACCAGGCCGCGCTGTCGTACGAGGACAGCGAGAACGCGATCGCCGGCACGTTCAACGGCTGACGGTTCAGACGGGTTCGGTCGGCGCGTGAGTCGCGCCGGCCGATCGTTCTCGGAGGGGTGAGATGGTCGCATTCAGGGTACGCGCCGCGGCGCTCAGCGAGGTCGCCGCGCTGCTCGGCACCGTGATCTCGACGTTCGACACGAACCTGTCGACGGTCGACGGCGCGGTCAAGCGCACGGTCGACGTGAGCTGGAAGGGCGAAGACGCCGACAGCTTCTCCGAGGGCTGGGCGACGTTCATGACGACCGCCGGATTCGTGCGCCAGTCGCTCGCGGCGCTGCAGGCGGGCCTCATCGCCGCCGACGGTTCGTACACCCAGAACGAGAGCGGCGTGCAGCGCTCGTTCACGGGGCGCGCACCTTCCGTGGCCGCGCTGAGGTCGTCGCAGGGCACGCTCGGCGCACGGGTCTCCCGGGGCGAGGACCGCGCCGAAGACATGGCCGAGTTCTTCGGCCGCGACTACGCCGGCGACGACGAGGTCGAGCAGTTCGGCGGCGGCGCGATCGGTCGCCCGGGTGCCGGGCAGGGCACGAAGTCCGGCCCGGCCGACACCGACACCGACGGCGACGGCGACGACGACTCGATCGGCGAGGGCGTGTTCCTCATTCCCGACGGCCCCGACGGCGACCAGTTCCGCGGGGACGCCCCCGTCGTGACATCCGCCGCCCTCATCGAAAGCGAGCCGAACGATGGCTGAACAGCAGGCCGACACAGCCGAGCTCAAGGCGCTCGCCGACACGCTCGGCGAGCTCGTGAGCTACTGCACGGCGCTGAAGCAGGGCGCCGCCGGCTTCGCCTACATGCTTCCCGCCGAATGGCAGGGTCCCGCCATGGCGAACTTCCTCGGCATGTTCGAGAAATGGCAGCTCGGCGCCGAGGCGATGACGCTCGCGGCCGAAGGGCTGCAAGACCAGGTCTCGGGTGCGCACACGGCGTACACCGAGACGATCGAATCGTTGGACGAAGCGTGGTCGAAGCTCGCCGCGGCGTTGAACGGCTAGACGGCTTCGACGAAGGAAGGAACCTCGGTGGCTTCGGTTCAGCTTGATCCCGCACGTCTGGTGACCGACGGCGACAGCCTGTACGGCATCGCCAACTCGCTCAGCCAGGCGGTGCGCGCCTGCGAGTCCGCGCTCGGCTCGACCGGCGGCATGGCCGGCGACGAGGAGTCGGCCCAGGTGTTCGCGCAGGGTCAGGACGGCGAGCCCGGCTACGACCAGTACGCCGTCGACGTGCTCAAGGGTGCGCTCGGCATCGCGAACTCGTTGAAGGTCGTCGACGCCGCCCTCGGCAACTCCGCCCGCGCCTACGACGGCGCTCAGCTGGTCGGCGCATTCAAGCCGGCCTCGTCGTCGAGCTACCCCGAGGCGACGGCGACCATCAGCGAGCCCTCGGCGAGCGTGCCGACCGCGCTCGGCAAGGGGCCGGAGACCCCGCTCGGCGAGTTCGGCGAGTTCCTCCAAGACGCGCTGGCGAAGATCGGCGTCATGCTTCCCGACGCCGACACCGGCAAGCTCGGCAGCGCCGAGTCGGCGTGGAACGCCCTCTCGGGCGACATCACCCGCATTCAGGGGCAGGTCGACGCCGGGTTCACGAACGTGTCGGCGATGACGCTGCCGCAGCAGCAGAGCATGCTCTCGTGCCAGCGTTCGCTCTCGACCACCCTCGGCAAGGTCTCGGAGTCGGCCTCGTCGATGGGCGGCTTCGCCCGCAGCATGATCGACTCGGTCAACCAGGCATGGGAGGAGATCGGCTGGTTCATCGCCCAGATGGCCGTCGAGATCGCGATCGAGATCGGCCTGGGCGCACTGCTCGGCGCCGTCACGTTCGGTGCCGGCGCGGCGGCGATGGCACTGAAGATCGCCACCACCGTGATGCGCTGGGCGCTGAAGATCGCCGCACTCTGCAAGAAGCTGCGCGTGCTCGTCATGGCGGCGCTGCGCATGGCGCGGCTCGCGATCCGCGCGGGTGCGATGGTCATCCGCGAGACGCTGTCTGCGGGGCTCGCGAGCGCGATCACGACAGTGTCGTTCAACCAGGTGCGCGGCGCGCTCGACCCGAACTACCAGCCGCAGAACGTGCTCAACGCCGCGCTGTCGGCGGCAGCCGGCGGCGGCGCGGGCGGCGGCGCTTCACGCGTCGGCGGTCGGCTCACCTCGAATCTGAACCCCGGCGGGATGCAGCGGCTCACGCACATCGGCGTCGAGACGGGCGGCGGAGCAGTCGACGGGCTCGTCAGCGGCGCGGCCGAAGCGGGGTTGAACGGCACGCCGTTCAGCCCGCTGAGCTCGATGGCCGCCGGCGCGCTCCTCGGCGGCGCCCTCGCGGGTCGACCCGGCGGCAACGCCGGCGCACCCACCGTGCCCACCGGGCCGAGCGGCAACGGGAACGGCGCGAACGTCGACGCTCCCGATCTCAGCGGAATCCCGGCCGGCGGCACCGGCCCCGGTTCGTCGAACCAGGGCAGCGGCGCCAATCCGGTCGATGTCTCGAACGACGCCCCGACCCCCGGTACCGGCGGCGCGACCACGCAGGCCGGCGGCGGCTCGTCGGTCGACGTCCCGTCGGATGCCCCGACACCCGGTTCCGGCGACGCCGGCACGACGGCGGGCGGCGACGGGCCCGGTATCGACCTGCCCTCGGCCGACGCACCCAGCTCGCCCGACCTGCCGAGCACGCCCGACTCGGGGACGCCCGATCTGCCGACCACGCCCGATGCGCCGAGTTCGCCGGATGCGGACGCCCCCGCACCGAGTGCGCCCGATGCGAGCACCACCGACGTGCCGAGCACCACCGACGTGCCGGTCACGCCCGATGCGAGCACCACCGACGTGCCGAGCACGCCCGATGCGCCGAGCACGCCCGATGCGAGCGCTCCTGACGCCCCGACCACGACCGACGCGGGCACTCCCGGCGCTGCGAGCCCCGAGGCATCCGCACCTGACGCGCCGACCGCGCCCGAGGCGCCCGTCGCCGACCCGTCGAACGGTTCGGACTCCGACTCGCCCGTCGCAGTGGCAACCGCAGCCGACGCGACCGTGCCCGCAGCAGACGCGACCGTGCCTGATACCGACGTCGAGCTGCCGGTCGACGGCCTCGACCCCGCGAACGGCACCGAGGCCCACGCACCCGATGCCGTTTCGTCGGCCGACGCCGGCGACGCCTCGAGCCCCGTCGACGGTCCCGAGGCCGACGAGGTCGCCGCGGCGAGCGGCGCGGCCGCCGCTGCCGGAGGCGCAGCTCTGCTCTCGAAGCCCGGTGCGCTCGGCCCGAAGCCGTCGACGCCGAACGCACCCGCCTCCCTGCACGGGCCGACGTCGCCGAGCGCGCCCGCCGACGCGCACGCTTCGGCTGATGCGCACGCTACGGCTGATGCGAACGCTACGGTCGACGCGAACACGACCGGTGATGCCGGCATCCCCGACGCCGGCACGCCCAATGACGCCGCAGCGCAGGCCGACGGCGACGACGGGCCCGAGGACGACCCCGACACGTCGGCGAACAACCGCACCGAGCGCTCCCCGCAGGAGATCCTGGCGGCGCTCAACGAGATCAACCCCGACTACGACCCGAGTGATCCGTCGAACGGCTATGCCACGAACTGCGGCAACACCTCGTCGAACATGAACGACTTCTTCAACGGGTCGCCGACCGCCGAGGCGTCGACGGGAACGCTCGACATCGCCCAGATGGAGACGCGCACCGGCAACCCGCAGACGCCGATGACGCCAGGTCAGATCGAGGCGTCGCTGAGGGCGCTCGGCCCCGGCTCGCACTGCGTGGTGGGCGTCGACCGTTCGCACGGCGACGGACACTGGATCAACGCCTACTTCGACGGCACGAACGTGTGGGTCGTCGATGCCCAGCCCGGCACGATGAGCCCGTGGCCGCCGAACGAGCCCGATGCAACCGGCTGGGACGCGTCGATCCCGCCCGAGCACGTCGCACCCGCAGCGCCGCCCGCCGCTGCCGACGCGACGACCGGCGCGCCGGGCAGCGCGAGCACGCCGACCCCGGCCGCCCCGACGGTACCGGCCGCACCGGGTGCGCCGCATGCCGGCGCTGCGACGGCGCCCTCACCGGCCGGCGTCGGAGGCGACCGGGCGTCCAACCCCGACGCGACGCCGTGGAACGAGGAGATGGGCGACCCGGTGCTGTCGGGCGCCGACCACGGACCGGGATGGCAGCGCGTTCCCGACCACGTCGCGTCGAGCCCGGTCGATCCCTCCTACGGCGACGTCCGCGCCCCGGGCGAGAGCGGCGGCCTTGCCGACGCGTACGCCCACCCCGGCACGGTGCGTCCTGAGATCGCGCACCTGATCACCGATCCGGATGCCCCGTACGGGCGCGGTCCCGACGGTGAACCGTTCAGCCGCCAGGAGTGGGAGTCGCGCTACACCACGCCGAACGGCCGGCCGATCTACCCGGGCAACCACGGTGCGAACTCGGGATCGTTCGTGGAGTTCCACGACGTCGATTCGTTCATCGCGAACTACGGCGACATGCTCGACCGCATGGGCGGGCCCAACGGGGACTTCCTCTCGTTCCCGGGCACGCCGTTCGAACAGCGCTCGCTGCCGCCGAGCAACCTTCGCGACGACCACTTCACTTACCGCATCGATCGGCTGCCGTCAGGCGCCCGCATCGAGGTCTCCGAGATCGCGCCCGCATTCGGCCGCGACGGCGGCGGCCTGCAGGTGCGCATCCTCAACCCCGACGGCAGCCCGGCCCCGGTGCGCGACCTGCTGGCCGACCGAGTGCTCGCACCGGATTCGGCGAGTCGTGCCGGCACCACGCCGGCGGTGCGCTCCGGCGCCGCGACCACGGCGGGCCCCGGTGAAGCGCCGAAGCCGTATACGCCCGAGGATGTGACCCGCGTCTTCGAGGGCGCACCGGCCGATGCGAACGGGGTACGGCTCGACCACCGCACCGGCGAGCCCCTCGTGATCGAGCAGGCCGACGGCCGCCGCGGATGGGTCATGAGGTGGGACGACGAGTCCGGTGACTGGGTGGCGGAGAATCGCGGGAACGGTGAAAGCGAAGGACTGCCGCCGGTCGGCGAACCGGATTCGTTCGGGTACGACAGCCGCGGTCGTCGGCTGCCGTACGCGAACAGCCGCCCCTCCTACGCGGAGGGCCAGGTCGAGGCGGTCTGGGCCGCGGAGGCCGACGACACGGGTGTCGTGACCGTGTTCGACCGCGAGGGCGAGGAGGTCGAGATCCGATGGACGGCCGACCAGCCCCGGCATGAAGGGCCGAACGCCTGGGACATGGGTCACCGTCCGGGCAACAAGTACGAGGACTTCTTCAACCGCTACATGGACCCCGACGACGAGTTCGACCTTGAGAAATTCCTCGGGTGGTACCGCGAGCCGCTCCACTACCGAGTGGAGCACCCCGGACGCAATCGCTCGCATGTCGACGAGTGATGGCGTGGTCGGCGCCGTTGATAGGGTTGGCGGGTCGGGGAAGGTGACGATGGACATCGTGTTCGAAGCGCAACGACGAACGCTCGACGGATTCCTCGAGATCTACGAGTCGAACCTCGCGAACGCCGAGGTGAACGGCCGCAGCGTCCTCCTCGCCGCGCTCACCAACGTGAATCCCGACGCTCGTGCGGGCATCGCGACCCTGCTGCTCGACGACGGTGCCGATGCGCGGGTGACCGCGGCCGACGGGGTGAACGCGCTGCATGCGCTCCTCGGCAACGCCGAGTTGGATCCGGTGCGCGAAGCGCCCGTGGTCGAACGTCTGATCGGCGCCGGCGCCGACGTCAACGCGGTCGCGAAGAAGTTCGGCACCCCGCTGCAGGTGCTCATGTCGCAGTTCCGCTACACCGACGAGGCGCTCGCGCCCTTCTACGACGTGCTCTTCAGTTCCGAGGCGCTCGATCTGCTGAGGGTCGGCGCGTACGACAGGTCGGCGTACACGATGGCAGTGAAGAGCACGAGGCGAGGCGCGCTCCGCGCTCGTATGGAGCAGTACCTGCGCGACCGCGGTGTCGAGATTCCCCAGGAGGCGTGACGTGTCCCGTTCCTACCCCGAGTTCATCCCCGGCGCGGGTGCGAGCCTGGCGACGAAGAACGTGCTGTCCGGTGCCGGCCGGGTGCGCTGGATGCTTCGGAAGCCGTCGCAGCGCGCGGCCGACAACGGCTGGCGCATCATGAGCGATCTCGATTCGAGCGAGTACCTCTCCGATGCCGACAATTGGGTGATCACCGACTTCAATGAGCTCTGCGCGATCGAGCCGGCCCTCATCGGCATCTACGACTTCCCCGTCGGATCCGACCTGCAGCTCGTCGACGAGGGCGAAGGAATTCAGATCTTCGACACGGCGTCGGGGCGCGAAGTTCCGAGGAGCGCCTTCTACGTGCCCCCGCAGCACCGGGCGAGCAGCGAAGACTGAGCATTCGATGTCCGTCGACGAGATCGCAGCACTCGAGGCCGCGGCCACCGAGGCACGGATGCAGCGCTTCGATGAGCCCGGCGCCCTGGTCGCGGTCGGCGACATGGAGGTGCTGTTCACGATCTCGCCGCGAGAGGGTCGCTTCGTGGTCGAGAAGCGGGATCGCGGTTCCGAATCGCGGCTGCTCGCGAGCGGGGATTCGATCGGCGTC
This sequence comes from Agromyces humatus, assembly GCF_021228295.1. GTDB lineage: Bacteria > Actinomycetota > Actinomycetes > Actinomycetales > Microbacteriaceae > Agromyces > Agromyces humatus. The sequence continues at coordinate 143,635 of NZ_JAJQPD010000004.1, read as the reverse complement.
GCCGCGAGTTACCTGCGGTTCCTCATCTGGGACGGCGCGCACGGTCTCACCGCGGCAGCGTCCGGAGTGACGCCGCCCGTGCCGTCGGGCTTCTCGGTCGGCGAGCACGAGACGGCCGGGCTGACACTGTCGTGGACCGAGTCCGGAGCCTCGCATTCGGTCCAGCTCCCGAACCGCATCGGCGCCCGACGAACGATCACCGGTTTCGCGGCATTCATCGCAGCCGAAACGTGGCCATCGTGACGCGGCGGTGCGCTGGGCTGAGGGGCTAGCTCGCGACGACCCGTTCGAGCGCGCCCGCGACCACGAGGTCGCGGACGCCGCGGAAATCTTCGGCGAGGGCGAACCGCAGTGCACCACCGGGCTGGCCGAACCACGGCGGCACGACGTCGGCGCGCACGAGCACATCGCCCGCCGTCACGAAACGGTGGAGTTCTGCACCCTCGGCGAGGGCGGTGGGCGGCAGCGCGCGCGCTTCGACCGAGGTGCCGGCCGGGAACAGCAGCACACCGTCGAGCGCGCCGATGCGGTCGAGCGCGAGCTGCGGGGGCAGCGTGATGAGCAGGCTCCCGCCGGCGAGACGATCGCGAAGCTCGGCGTAGTGTCCGGCGGACGCCGCGGCCAGTTGCTCGAACGCCGCAACGGGCATCGTGCTCGCGGCGGGCAACGGCCGATCGAGGTACTCGAGCAGCAGTCGACCGATGCCGGCCTCGCTGTCGTCTCGGGCGAGCGGCACCGCACGCCCGTAGTCGAGCGTCGCGAGCTCGAAGCCGCCGTCGAGCGCGCGGATCTCGAGCGCACCCTCGACCGGTCGCACGTCGTCGCCGGGGAGGACCACCGCGGCTCGAAGGATGCCGCGCGCATCGAGTTGCTGCCGGAGTTCGTCGAACATGCCGTCCAGCGTATCCGTTCGCGGTCTCCACGACCGGCGCGGGCATGGGCAGCCCTCCCCATGCCGAAGGGGCATATGGGGAGTGCTCCCCGGAGCCCGGCTCCGGGCGACCCGATAGGATTCCGCGGGTACCGTGACTCTCGAAAGGGGTGCCATCCGATGGCCGCGATCGACATCCAACGACTCACCGAGGTCGGAACCGCGTACTTCGCGAAGCTCACCCCCGATACTCGGCTGAACGTCGTCGAGCTCGCCGACGAGGCGGGCGTGTGCGTCGTGCACGCGATCCGCGGTGGCGGCAAGATCTACGTCGCTCCCGACGAGTCGGTGCTCTTCGTGGGTTCTGCCGTGAACTTCGAGGCCGGCCTCGGTGCGTTCCTCGACGGAGTGCGCACGCCGCCCGAGAAGTTCGTGATCGACGGCACGACCGGGCAGTCCGAATGACGAGCGATGCCCTCGCCTCGCGCTGTGAAGAGCTGCGTCAGCCCGTACTCGATCTCGTCGAGACCGGCATCCTCGCAACCATGAAGCCGTCGGCGGTGCCGCAGCTCGCCGAGCGCATCGAGTCGGTGCGTGCCGTGCTCGCCGCCGGCACCGCGGGCATCGCCGAGACCGCCTACCTCGACTGGCATCCCGTCGCGGTCGCGACGCTGCACCGCATGGAAGCCGCAGCACGAGCCGGCGACGCCGCCGGTGCGTGGGCGCTCTTCACGGACCCGAACATCGGCTTCAACCCCCTCGGCGAGGCCTGCCAGGGGGTTCCGGGCTGGTGAGCTCAGAACCGGTGCCGCGGCGGGCCCTCAGGGTCAACGCGTCTCGGCCGGCCACTTCGGGTCGAGCTGCGGCGCCTTCCACCTGAGGCTGTCGAGCGACGACTCGTGCAGGATCGCGGGGATGTCGTGTGCGCTCGCGGCCGCGAACAGGGCTCGCACGACATCTTGGGTCGACTGCTCTGAGAGCACCGCGTCGAGCAGCAGCGGCAGCACCCCGCGACGGGAACCGTCGGGCCACCGGCCGTACAGCGTGATGCGCTTGGCCGCGGCGGGGGAGGCGCAACGTCGCCGCAGCGATTCGCCGTCGCGGACCGCGAGTTCGCAGAGCACCGTGCCGTTGCCGGCCTTGAGGGCGAGCCGGCCGAACCAGCCGTAGACCGGCACCGAGCGCAGGCGGTTCGTTCGGGGGCGATCGTTGAGCACCGCGACGAAGACGAGTTCGTTCCACTCGACCTCGGGTGCACCGGCGAGGGTCAGGCCGCGCTCGGTGATGGTGCACGCCGCGCTCGAGTCGCCCACGAGCAGCAGGAGCATGCGCCGGCGCAGCACGCTCGTCACCACGAGGCCGACCGAGGCCGCCGAGAAGACGGCGACGAGCGTGATGGTGAACCACGACCCGAAGTCCGTGGCGAGCATCGCCCAGAGGCCGGCGAGCGACGCGATGCACAGCAGCACGCCGACGACGATGAAGCCGGAGTTCCATCTGCCGGCGGTGTGCACCTTCGCGAGGTCGAGCGGCACCTCGTACCGGGCGGGCTCGCCCGTGGGAACGACCTGCACCGGTCAGCCCCGCAGGAAGGGGTCGATCGAACCGGCGACTCGCTGTTTCGGGGGCCTGCCGAAGTCTCCGGCGGCGAGGTTCTTCAGCTGCACGTAGGCACGGTCGCGCAATGTGATGAGGGGCCACGTGCGCGTCGACTCCCCGGTGCCGTGCGCCACGGTGACGAAGGCGACCTGCTCGTCGGTCGAGACGTAGACGCCGACGAACGTCTCACCCTGCTTGTGGCTGCCGATCGGCAGGTACTGGGCGGGGTCGCCGCTCGCGAACGCGGCGTGCCACCGCCCGGCCGTCTCGGCGTCGCAGTCGATGCGGAAGACGCGACGCGAGAGCGGCGCACCCGAGGGGAGCAGCCGCCACGTGTGCGAACCGCCGACGGCGAGCCATCCGAACAGGAATGCGAAGAATGCCGAGAGCGCCACCGTGCCCGGGGCGACGAGGCCGCTCATTCCGGCGCGCCGCCCGCTCATGTCGGAGGAGTCGACGACGATCGCATCGAAGTTGACGACGGCGAGCACGAGGCCGATGAGCGCGGCGGCGGCGACCGTCGCGAACACTGCGGTGCGGGTCGTCGAGCGGGTGCGGCGGAACTGGTCGGGCATCGCGCTGAGGGTGGCGTCGGTCGGCTTCACGGTCGGCCTTTCGGATTCGGAGCGTCGCATCGACCCTACCGATCCCACGCACGGGCGCTCGCGACGTCGGACGCCCGGCGTCCGCGACGAGGCCCGCGGCACATGGATGCGTAGGCTCGAACCCATGGACCAGCTGCGTCGATCGGCGTGGGTCGTGGCCGCGTTCTCGGCGGCGGCGTACCTCGCGCTCGTCGTGTGCGCCTACGGCTTCGTCAGCCTCTTCACCGACGCCGAGGTCATCGCCAGCCGTGATGCCGGGCTGCTCGTCGGGCCGGCGATCGTCGCGGCCGCCGTCGCCGCGCTGCTCCTGCATCTCGGTCGGGCGCTGCGCCGACCGCAGCGCATGGCCGGGCCCGTGCTGCTCGCGGTGCTCTGGACGTGGCTCGCCGCCCTCATCGTCGCGATCGTCGGCTTCTCGCTCGCGACCGGCACGGCGCTCGCGAGCGTGCTCTTCGGCCTCGGCTTCGCGGTCGGCTGGTTCGGGCTGCTCATCCCGGCGCTCGCGGCCCTCGTCACCTCGTTCGCGGTGCTCGTCTCGCGGGGCGAGCAGGGCGGAGCACAGCGCCCTCGGTGGCCGTGGGAACGCGATGAGGATGAATGACGACGGTGCCGAACCCCCGAGGGGGCTCGCACGACGCGCCACCCGTTCACCCGGTCATCACTGCAGGACATCCGTCGCAGTATCGTGAACTCCGTGGAGGGTTCCGTCGAGGCGCGCGTGAGCCACGAGGTCGACCGCTGGCTCGCCTGGCTGCCGCGGTGGCGGCCCGGCACGCACCGCGCCCGCGTGCGGCTCTGCCAGCGGTGCTTCGGCTCGCCGATCCTCGTCGCCGCGGGTCTCGAGGTCGACGTGCCGCACCCCGTGCAGCATGCGTTCTCGATGCGCATGAAGGGCATCATCGACCTCGCCGTCGACGACTACACCGCGCGCAACCTGCCCATGCTGCACCGCGAGATCCGTCTCGCCGAGGAGCGCAAGGCACGCAGGCCGTACCGGGCGGGCGAGGGGCTCGACCCCGAGTTCCTGGGACTCGAGCTCGACCCCGAGCCCCAGCCCGACCAGCCCTTCCTCTTCACCCTCACCGGCCTCGAGGCCGATGCGGCCGCCGAGGCAGCCGAGGCAGCCGAGCCCGCGCCGAGGCCGTTCACCATGGACGAGAAGGAGGCGCTGCGCGAAGAGGTCCGCCTCGCCGACGACTTCGCGAAGCAGCTCGGCCGCCGCATCTGCAGCGAACTGACCCACCACCGCGAGCGCATCGGCGTGGCGGTCGCGGAGTTCGTCGAGCCCCAGATCGAAGACCTCCTCGCCGACCTCGATCGCGAAGTCGACTCCCCGGGCTGGCTCGGGTGACGCACCGGCCCCGCACGGGACATCCGACCGTCATTTGACCGCAAGGTTACGCGGCATTACCATTGATCGGGTGTGCGCGTTGACGCGCGCTTGATTCCTGCCCGCCGGTCGGCTGCGACATTCGATGCTGTGACATTCGATCGTGGACGACGGGGCAGGGGGCGAGCAGACATCGGTCGCACACTCCACGGGCACCCGACGGGTCGCCCCCACGGCATACCCACCAGTTGAAGGCCCTGCAGTTCTGCAGGGCCGGTGGGTCGTGATGTGAATTCCATCAACGCTGTCACCGTGCAGCACAACAAGGAGAAGCAGTGCCAACCATTCAGCAGTTGGTCCGCAAGGGTCGCTCGCCGAAGGTCACCAAGACCAAGGCTCCCGCCCTGAAGGCCAACCCCCAGCAGCGCGGCGTGTGCACGCGTGTGTACACCACCACCCCGAAGAAGCCGAACTCCGCGCTCCGCAAGGTCGCTCGTGTGAAGCTCTCGAACGGCACCGAGGTCACCGCCTACATCCCCGGTGAGGGCCACAACCTGCAGGAGCACTCGATGGTGCTCGTGCGCGGCGGTCGTGTGAAGGACCTCCCCGGCGTGCGCTACAAGATCATCCGCGGCGCGCTCGACACGCAGGCCGTGAAGAACCGCAAGCAGGCTCGTAGCCGCTACGGCGCGAAGATGGAGAAGAAGTAATGCCTCGCAAGGGTCCCGCTCCGAAGCGCCCCGTCGTCGCCGACCCGGTCTACGGTTCGCCGGTCGTCAGCCAGCTCGTCAACAAGATCCTCATCGATGGCAAGAAGGACCTCGCGCAGCGCATCGTCTACGACGCGCTCGAGAACGTCGCCACCAAGTCGGGTCAAGACGCGGTCGCCACCCTCAAGAAGGCGCTCGACAACGTGCGCCCCACCCTCGAGGTGCGCTCGCGCCGCGTCGGCGGCTCGACCTACCAGGTCCCCGTCGAGGTCAAGCCCCACCGCGCCAACACCCTGGCCCTCCGCTGGCTCACCAGCTACGCCAAGGCTCGTCGCGAGAAGACCATGACCGAGCGTCTCACCAACGAGATCCTCGACGCCTCGAACGGCCTCGGTGCCGCGGTCAAGCGCCGCGAAGACACGCACAAGATGGCCGAGTCGAACCGCGCCTTCGCCCACTACCGCTGGTAATGGGCTGAGCGGATGTCCCGGCCCCGCGTCGGGGCATCCGCTCGCACTCCCTTCCCCTGCCTGAATCCTCCGGAGGAACCCCCGTGGCACAAGACGTGCTCACCGACCTGAGCAAGGTCCGCAACATCGGCATCATGGCGCACATCGATGCCGGCAAGACCACCACCACCGAGCGCATCCTGTTCTACACGGGCGTCAACCACAAGCTCGGCGAGACGCACGACGGTGCCTCGACGACCGACTGGATGGAACAGGAGAAGGAGCGCGGCATCACGATCACGTCTGCCGCCGTGACCTGCTTCTGGGACAAGAACCAGATCAACATCATCGACACCCCCGGCCACGTCGACTTCACGGTCGAGGTCGAGCGCTCGCTCCGCGTGCTCGACGGCGCGGTCGCCGTCTTCGACGGCAAAGAGGGTGTCGAGCCCCAGTCCGAGACCGTCTGGCGCCAGGCTGACAAGTACGACGTGCCGCGCATCTGCTTCGTCAACAAGATGGACAAGCTCGGTGCCGACTTCTACTTCACCGTCGACACGATCGTCTCGCGCCTCGGCGCGAAGCCGCTCGTGCTGCAGCTGCCGATCGGCGCCGAGAACGACTTCATCGGCGTCGTCGACCTCATCGAGATGCGGGCCCTGGTGTGGCCCGGCGACGCCAAGGGCGACGTGACGATGGGTGCCAAGTACGAGGTGCAGGAGATCCCCGCCGATCTCAAGGAGAAGGCGGACGAGTACCGCCACACGCTGCTCGAGACCGTCGCCGAGTCCGACGACGCACTCCTCGAGAAGTACTTCGGCGGCGAAGAGCTCACGGTCGCCGAGATCAAGGGCGCCATCCGCAAGATGGTCGTCAACTCCGAGATCTACCCGGTGCTCTGCGGCTCGGCCTTCAAGAACCGCGGCGTGCAGCCGATGCTCGACGCGGTGGTCGACTTCCTCCCGTCGCCGCTCGACGTCCCCGCCATCGAGGGCCGCAACCCCCGCAACGAAGACGAGGTCATCGAGCGTCACCCCGACGCGAACGACCCCTTCGCGGCCCTCGCGTTCAAGGTCGCCGTGCACCCCTTCTTCGGTCGCCTCACCTACGTGCGCGTGTACTCGGGTCACCTCGACTCGGGCGCCCAGGTCATCAACTCGACCAAGGGCAAGAAGGAGCGCATCGGCAAGATCTTCCAGATGCACGCCAACAAGGAGAACCCCGTCGACTCGGTCACCGCGGGCAACATCTACGCGGTCATCGGCCTGAAGGACACCACCACCGGTGACACCCTGTGCGACCCCGACCAGCAGGTCGTGCTCGAGTCGATGACGTTCCCGGCCCCGGTCATCGAGGTCGCGATCGAGCCGAAGACGAAGGCCGACCAGGAGAAGCTCGGCACGGCCATCCAGAAGCTCGCCGAAGAAGACCCGACCTTCCGCACCGAGCTCAACCCCGAAACCGGCCAGACCGTGATCAAGGGAATGGGCGAGCTGCACCTCGACATCCTCGTCGACCGCATGAAGCGGGAGTTCAAGGTCGAGGCCAACGTGGGCAAGCCGCAGGTCGCGTACCGCGAGACGATCAAGCGCGCGGTCGAGAAGCACGACTACACCCACAAGAAGCAGACGGGTGGTTCGGGCCAGTTCGCGAAGATCCAGTTCGCGCTCGAGCCCCTCGACGTCACGGCCGAGAAGACGTACGAGTTCGAGAACAAGGTCTCGGGTGGCCGCGTTCCGCGCGAGTACATCCCCTCGGTCGACGCCGGCTTCCAGGACGCCATGCAGTACGGCATCCTCGCGGGCTACCCCATGGTCGGTGTCAAGGGCATCCTGCTCGACGGCGCCGCCCACGACGTCGACTCCTCGGAGATGGCGTTCAAGATCGCCGGGTCGATGGGCTTCAAGGAAGCCGCTCGCAAGGCGAACCCCGTTCTGCTCGAACCGCTGATGAGCGTCGAGGTCCGTACTCCCGAGGAGTACATGGGCGACGTCATCGGCGACCTGAACTCGCGCCGCGGTCAGATCCAGTCCATGGAGGACGCCGCCGGTGTGAAGGTCGTGCGTGCGCACGTCCCGCTCTCGGAGATGTTCGGTTACATCGGCGACCTGCGGTCGAAGACCTCGGGCCGCGCCGTGTACTCGATGGAGTTCGAGAGCTACGCGGAGGTCCCGAAGGCTGTGGCCGACGAGATCGTCCAGAAGAACAAGGGCGAATAGCCCTGCCCGCACGACCCACCCGGGTCGCGTAACATATCAACACAACCCCCGTAGCACACCGGTCGCAATCCAGCGCCCGGGGTGTCTACACGAGTCCTGAGGAGGACCCACAGTGGCTAAGGCCAAGTTCGAGCGGACCAAGCCGCACGTCAACATCGGAACGATCGGTCACGTCGACCACGGCAAGACCACGCTCACCGCAGCGATCTCGAAGGTGCTCGCCGACAAGTACCCGTCGGCCACCAACGTGCAGCGCGACTTCGCGTCGATCGACTCCGCTCCTGAAGAGCGTCAGCGCGGCATCACGATCAACATCTCGCACGTCGAGTACGAGACGCCGAAGCGCCACTACGCGCACGTCGACGCCCCGGGTCACGCCGACTACATCAAGAACATGATCACCGGTGCTGCCCAGATGGACGGCGCGATCCTCGTGGTCGCGGCGACCGACGGCCCGATGGCCCAGACGCGTGAGCACGTCCTTCTCGCCAAGCAGGTCGGCGTGCCGTACCTGCTCGTCGCGCTGAACAAGAGCGACATGGTCGACGACGAGGAGATCCTCGAGCTCGTCGAGCTCGAGGTCCGCGAGCTGCTCTCGAGCCAGGGCTTCGACGGCGACAACGCTCCCGTCATCCAGGTCTCGGGCCTCAAGGCGCTCGAGGGTGACGAGAAGTGGGTCAACTCCGTTCTCGAGCTCATGGAGGCGGTCGACAACTCGATCCCCGACCCGGTGCGCGACAAGGACAAGCCGTTCCTCATGCCCATCGAGGACGTCTTCACCATCACCGGCCGTGGCACGGTCGTCACGGGCCGCGCCGAGCGTGGCACGCTGAAGATCAACTCCGAGGTCGAGATCGTCGGCATCCGCCCGACGCAGAAGACCACGGTCACGGGTATCGAGATGTTCCACAAGCAGCTCGACGAGGCATGGGCCGGCGAGAACTGCGGTCTCCTGCTCCGTGGTACCAAGCGTGAAGACGTCGAGCGCGGCCAGGTCGTCGTGGCCCCCGGCTCGGTGACCCCCCACACCAACTTCGAGGGCACTGCCTACATCCTCTCGAAGGACGAGGGTGGCCGTCACAACCCGTTCTACGCGAACTACCGCCCGCAGTTCTACTTCCGCACCACCGACGTCACCGGCGTCATCACGCTGCCCGAGGGCACCGAGATGGTCATGCCCGGCGACACCACCGACATGACGGTCGAGCTCATCCAGCCGATCGCCATGGAGGAGGGCCTCGGCTTCGCCATCCGCGAGGGTGGCCGCACCGTCGGCGCCGGTACCGTCACGAAGATCATCAAGTAGTCTTCGCGATACGCGACCTGTGAGGGGGTCGGGCCTACGGCCCGGCCCCCTTTCGCTGCAATAAACGCGCGAGCGATTCTTCCTGAGGGGTCGTCGCGTTTACGCTGGTACGGATGGCCGCACCACCGCCACCCGCCAGATCCACCGCACGACCCGAAATCCAGGCACTTCGGGCCGTGGCCGTCGGCGCGGTCCTCTTCCATCACGGATGGCCGGCCGTCGCCCCCGCAGGCTACATGGGCGTCGACGTCTTCTTCGTCGTCTCGGGCTTCCTCATCACCGGTCTGCTGATGCGCGAAGCCGAGCAGCGCGGCAGCATCTCGCTGCGCAACTTCTACATGCGACGTGCGCGGCGCATCCTTCCGGCAGCGGTCGCCGCGTTGCTCGTCATCTCGGCGATGACGCTGCTCTTCGTGCCGCAGCGTCTGTGGGCGACCTGGTTCCGCGAGATCGTCGCGAGCACGCTCTACTACGAGAACTGGCAGCTCGCGATCGACTCGCAGATCCCGCAGCGCGCCGACCTCGAGTCGACCCCCGTGCAGCACTTCTGGTCGCTCTCGGTCGAGGAGCAGTTCTACCTCTTCTGGCCGCTGCTGATCGTCGTCGGGCTGTGGATCGCGACCCGTCGCGGGTCAGCCTCGGTGGGCACGGTGCTCGCGGTGCTCGGCGCGGTCACCGTCGCCTCGTTCGTGCACTCGCTCGTGCTCACCGCCGACGACCACAATCTCGCCTACTTCTCGACGCTGTCGCGTACGTGGGAATTCGGCGTCGGCGGCATCCTCGCGATCGTCGCGAGCAGGCCGTGGCCGGGCAACGACCGCCTGCGCACCGCAGTCTCGTGGATCGGGCTCGTGCTCATCGTCGTGCCGATCGTGTCGTTCCGCACGCCCGAGGTGTTCCCCGGGCTGGTCGTGCTCATCCCCGTCGTCGGCACGATGGCGGTGATCTGGGCGGGCATGCCCGCCGGCCCGCTGTCGACCGCGCGCCTTGCCGGGCTACGGCCGGTGCAATGGGTCGGCGACGTGTCGTACTCGCTCTACCTCTGGCACTGGCCGATCTTCATGTTCACGCCGTACATCACCGGCGTGCCGAGTCCGCCGTGGCTCATGGTGCTGCTCGTGGCCTTCTCGCTCCTGGTCGCCGGCCTGTCGAAGCGGTGGATCGAAGACCCGTTCCGCCACGGCGCGCACGGCATCCGCATGCGGTCGCGTGTGCTCATCGGCGGGCTCGCGGCCACCATCGCGGTGATCGTCGGTGCCGGCCTCGTCGCGCCGAGCGTCGCCGCCGAGAACATGGTCGCGTGCGAGGAGCCGCAGGGGAGCCGCGAAGCCGAGCGCCCCCGGCCCGACTGAGCCGGCCGATCCGGCCCGCGCGCGACGCCGTCGGCTCAGACGGGCGTGCCGTCGATGGTGGTGACGAGATCGATGCTTTCCTCGACGCTGCGAGCCACGGTGCATCCGCGTGCGATCGCCCGCTCCATGATGTCGATGAGCTTCGTACGATCACTCGGGTCGAGCCCGCCCAGGTCGACGAGCAGTTCTTCCTCGATGCGCGTGTAGCGGTTCTCCTCGGGGTCGCTGACCCCGTGCGCCCAGATCGTGATCGCGTACTCGTCGCCGAGCCTGCGGGCGGCGACGCGGTCGGTGCTGAGGCCGGCGCAGCCGATGAGCGCGATCTTCAGCAGTTCACCCGGTGTGAAGTGCTCGCCCTCGAGCTCGGAGCCGCCGATGCGCACGGTCGCGCCGCGTTCGTTCAGTCCCTCGTAGGTGCGGCTGCCGGTGCGCGTGACCGAGACGCTGCCCGGGCCGATCCGCTCGCTCACCTGATGCGCGTGCTCGCTCATGGCTCTCCTTGTCGTCGCGGTCGGTCCTGACTCCATCATGGGCCACCGGACCGGGGGGCGTCGCCAGTTCCTGCGACGTCGCTGGGAGATCCGTCGGGCGCGACACGCCCGGGTTGCACGGATGCCTCGACTGTGGCAAACTCGTTGAGTTCAACATTTCGAACGCGTGCACTCGTGCGCGCTGATCGGATCACTGTCAGGCAGTGCATAGCCACCCGCGGCGTTCTCGTGAGAGACGGCCAGGGGGTCAGGCTAGGCCGCAGGCAGGAGAACAGACAAACCGACAACCTCGAGGCCATGGGTCCCCTGTGTCCGCGCGCGCGTCGGTGAGGCTCGAAGGTCGAGCGTGTCGAGGGTATCGCCCCGGGACATCCCGAACGGTGGTTTCGACAGGCTCGATCACCGGCCTTTGACAGAAGAACAGTGGTGCTTCACACGGAGTGACTACGCGGCGTCCGATGCCCTCGGAAGGGGTAAGACGCCTTGACAGAGAGAGAGTTCGAGATGGCGGGACAGAAGATCCGCATTCGACTGAAGTCGTATGACCACGAGGTCATCGACACCTCGGCGCGCAAGATCGTCGACACGGTGACCCGCGCGGGTGCCACGGTCGTCGGCCCCGTGCCGCTTCCGACGGAGAAGAACGTGGTGTGCGTCATCCGCTCGCCCCACAAGTACAAGGACAGCCGCGAGCACTTCGAGATGCGCACCCACAAGCGCCTCATCGACATCGTGGACCCGACGCCGAAGGCCGTCGACTCGCTCATGCGTCTCGACCTCCCCGCCGACGTCAACATCGAGATCAAGCTCTGAGGTAACAGATGTCTTCCGCTACCAAGAACGTGAAGGGTCTGCTCGGCACCAAGCTCGGCATGACCCAGGTGTGGGACGAGAACAACAAGCTCGTTCCGGTCACTGTCATCGAGATCGCTCCGAACGTGGTCACCCAGGTTCGCACCCCCGAGAAGGACGGCTACGAAGCCGTGCAGATCGCGGCGGGCGCCATCGATCCGCGCAAGGTCAACCAGCCGGCCGCCGGCCACTTCCGTGAGGCCGGCGTCACCCCGCGTCGCCACCTCGCCGAGGTGCGCACCGCCGACGCCGCGAGCTACGAGCTCGGCCAGGAGCTCACGGTCGACGCCACCTTCGAAGCAGGCCAGCTCGTCGACGTCGTCGGCACGAGCAAGGGCAAGGGCTTCGCCGGTGTCATGAAGCGCCACAACTTCAAGGGCGTCTCCGCCTCGCACGGTTCCCACCGCAACCACCGCAAGCCCGGTTCGATCGGTGCCTCGTCGACCCCCAGCCGTGTCTTCAAGGGCATGCGCATGGCCGGTCGCATGGGTGGCGAGCGCGTGACCGTGCTCAACCTCCGCGTGCACGCCGTCGACGCCGACAAGGGCCTCCTCCTCGTCAAGGGCGCGGTTCCCGGTGCGCGCGGCCGTCTCGTTTTCGTCCGCAACGCAGTGAAGGGGGCGTAGTCCATGGCTACCGCCAACACCATCGACGTGCTCGACGCGACCGGCAAGAAGTCCGGCACGGTCGAGCTGCCCGCCGAGCTCTTCGACGTGCAGACCAACGTCCCGCTCATCCACCAGGTCGTCGTCGCCCAGCTCGCTGCGGCACGCCAGGGCACGCACAAGACCAAGACCCGCGGCGAGGTTTCCGGCGCCGGTCGCAAGCCGTTCAAGCAGAAGGGCACCGGCCGCGCCCGCCAGGGTTCGATCCGTGCTCCCCAGATGACCGGTGGTGGCATCGTGCACGGCCCGCAGCCGCGCGACTACTCGCAGCGCACCCCCAAGAAGATGATCGCCGCCGCCCTCCTCGGCGCCCTCTCCGACCGCGCTCGCGGCGGCCGCGTCCACGCGGTCTCGGCGTTCGTCGCCGGTGAGGCCCCGAAGACGAAGGACGCCGTCACGCTCCTCGGTGCGATCGCCCCGGCGAAGCGCTACCTCATCGTGCTCACGCGCGACGAGGAACTCGCCGAGCGCGCGGTGCGCAACATCCCGACCGTGCACGTGCTGCCGGTCGACCAGCTGAACGCCTACGACGTGCTCGTCTCCGACGACATCGTCTTCAGCAGCGCCGCGCTCGAGGCCTTCGTGGCCGCGAAGTCGGCGAAGAAGGAAGAGGTCTCGGCATGAGCGCCGCACACAACAAGGACCCGCGCGACATCATCCTCTCGCCGGTCGTCTCCGAGAAGAGCTACGGCCTGATCGACGAGGGCAAGTACACGTTCATCGTGGACCCCCGCTCGAACAAGACCGAGATCAAGCTCGCGATCGAGAAGATCTTCAACGTCCAGGTGGCGTCGATCAACACCCTGAACCGTCAGGGCAAGACCCGCCGCACCCGGTTCGGCATGGGCAAGCGCAAGGACACCAAGCGCGCGATCGTCACCCTCAAGTCCGGCTCGATCGACATCTTCACGGCTGTCGGCTAGGGAGCAGAGGAAAACACATGGCTATTCGCAAGTACAAGCCCACGACCCCGGGCCGTCGCGGTTCGTCGGTCGCCGACTTCGCCGAGATCACCCGCTCGACGCCCGAGAAGTCGCTGCTCCGCCCCCTGTCGAAGACCGGTGGCCGCAACAACCAGGGCCGCATCACGACGCGTCACATCGGTGGTGGCCACAAGCGCCAGTACCGCGTGATCGACTTCCGCCGCAACGACAAGGACGGCGTGCCCGCCAAGGTCGCTCACATCGAGTACGACCCCAACCGCACCGCCCGCATCGCGCTCATCCACTTCGTGGACGGCACGAAGCGCTACATCCTCGCGCCGAACAAGCTGTCGCAGGGCGACCCCATCGAGTCGGGCCCCAACGCCGACATCAAGCCGGGCAACAACCTGCCGCTGCGCAACATCCCCACCGGTACCGTCATCCACGCCATCGAGCTCCGTCCCGGTGGCGGCGCGAAGATGGCTCGCTCGGCCGGCGCCTCGGTGCGTCTGGTCGCCAAGGACGGCCCCTACGCGCAGCTCCGCCTGCCGTCGGGCGAGATCCGCAACGTCGACGCGCGCTGCCGCGCGACCGTCGGCGAGGTCGGCAACGCCGAGCAGTCGAACATCAACTGGGGCAAGGCAGGCCGCAAGCGCTGGAAGGGCGTCCGCCCGACCGTTCGCGGTGTCGCGATGAACCCGGTCGACCACCCGCACGGTGGTGGTGAGGGCAAGACCTCCGGTGGTCGCCACCCGGTCAGCCCCTGGGGTCAGTCCGAGGGACGCACCCGTCGCCCCAACAAGGAGAGCGACAAGCTCATCGTCCGTCGTCGCACCGTCGGCAAGAAGCGCAAGTAGGAGTAGAAGAAGATGCCGCGCAGTCTCAAGAAGGGCCCCTTCGTCGACGACCACCTGCTTCGCAAGGTCGTCACCCAGAACGAAGCCGGTTCGAAGAACGTCATCAAGACCTGGTCACGTCGCTCGATGATCATCCCCGCCATGCTGGGGCACACGATCGCCGTGCACGACGGCCGCAAGCACATCCCGGTGTTCGTCACCGAGACCATGGTGGGTCACAAGCTCGGCGAGTTCGCCCCCACCCGCACCTTCCGTGGACACGTGAAGGACGACAAGAAGGGCCGCCGCCGCTGACGCGGTGGCGTGAAGGAGGAAAGAAATGGTGGAGTCGATCGCACGCGTGCGACACATCCGCGTGACCCCCATGAAGGCCCGCCGCGTCGTCAACATGATCCGCGGCAAGCAGGCACAGGAGGCACTCGCCATCCTGAAGTTCGCACCCCAGGGTGCGAGCGAGCCGGTGTACAAGCTCGTCGCCTCGGCCATCGCGAACGCTCGCGTCAAGGCCGATGCCTCGAACACCTACCTGGACGAGCAAGACCTCTACATCAGCCGCGCATTCGTCGATGAGGGCACCACCCTCAAGCGATTCCAGCCGCGGGCGCAGGGTCGTGCCTTCCGCATCAACAAGCGAACGAGCCACATCACCGTCGTGCTCGCCACGCCCGAGGAGGGTACGAAGTAATGGGTCAGAAGGTCAACCCGTACGGCTTCCGTCTGGGCATCACCACCGACCACGTGTCGCGGTGGTTCTCCGACTCCACGAAGCCCGGACAGCGCTACGCCGACTACCTCGCTGAGGATGTCAAGATCCGTCGCCTGCTCCAGACGTCGCTCGACCGCGCCGGTGTCTCGCGCATCGAGATCGAGCGCACCCGCGACCGCGTCCGCGTGGACATCCACACGGCCCGTCCCGGCATCGTGATCGGCCGCCGCGGCGCCGAGGCAGAGCGCATCCGCGCCGACCTCGAGAAGCTGAGCGGCAAGCAGATCCAGCTCAACATCCTCGAGGTGAAGAACCCCGAGGCCGACGCCCAGCTCGTCGCCCAGGGCATCGCCGAGCAGCTCTCGGCTCGTGTGGCGTTCCGCCGCGCGATGCGCAAGGGCCTGCAGGGCGCACAGCGCGCCGGCGCCAAGGGTGTCCGCATCCAGGTGTCGGGCCGCCTCGGCGGCGCCGAGATGAGCCGCTCGGAGTTCTACCGCGAAGGCCGTGTGCCCCTGCACACCCTGCGCGCGAACATCGACTACGGCTTCTACGAGGCCAAGACCACCTTCGGCCGCATCGGCGTGAAGGTCTGGATCTACAAGGGCGACATCACCAACAAGGAGCTCGCCCGCGAGCAGGCTTCGCAGAAGCCCTCGCGCGGTGACCGCAGTGACCGCCCCCGCCGTGCGCCCAAGGCGCAGGAGCCGGTGGCAGCAGGAGTTGAGGCATAACCATGTTGATTCCCCGTCGAGTCAAGTACCGCAAGCAGCACCACCCCGGCCGTTCCGGCCAGGCGACCGGTGGCACGAAGGTCTCCTTCGGTGAGTACGGCATCCAGGCCCTGACCCCCGCGTACGTGACCAACCGTCAGATCGAGTCCGCTCGTATCGCGATGACCCGTCACATCAAGCGTGGTGGCAAGGTGTGGATCAACATCTACCCCGACCGTCCGCTCACGAAGAAGCCTGCTGAGACCCGCATGGGTTCCGGTAAGGGTTCGCCCGAGTGGTGGGTCGCCAACGTCAAGCCGGGCCGCGTCCTCTTCGAGGTCTCGGGCGTCTCTGAAGAGCTCGCTCGTGAAGCGATGACCCGTGCCATCCACAAGCTGCCCCTCAAGGCACGCATCATCAAGCGCGAGGAGGGCGACGCATAATGGCCGTCGGAACCAAGGAGCTCAGCCCCGCAGAGCTCGACACGTTTGAAGACGAGCGACTCGTCGACGAGCTGAAGAAGGCCAAGGAGGAGCTGTTCAACCTGCGCTTCCAGTCGGCCACCGGCCAGCTCGAGAGCCACGGCCGCGTCAAGGCCGTCAAGCGCGACATCGCTCGCATCTACACGGTCATCCGTGAGCGCGAGCTCGGCATCCGTGCCACTCCCGCACCGGTCGAGGCGGCTCCCGCCAAGGCCGAGAAGAAGACCAAGAAGGCCAAGGCCGAGGCATCCGCTGATGCTGCTGCCGAGGCAGAGACGAAGGAGGCCTGATCATGGCTGAGACCAAGAAGGCCCCTGAGGCCGAGGTCGCCGAGACGGCCGTCGCCCAGCGCCCGTACCGCAAGGTGCGTCGTGGCTATGTCGTCAGCGACAAGATGGACAAGACCATCGTCGTCGAGGTCGAGGACCGCGTGAAGCACCCGCTGTACGGCAAGGTCCTGCGTCGCTCCTCGAAGATCAAGGCGCACGACGAGCAGAACACCGCCGGCATCGGCGACCTGGTCGTCATCACCGAGACCCGCCCGCTCAGCGCCACGAAGCGCTGGCGTCTCGTCGAGATCGTCGAGAAGGCCAAGTAAGCCTCGGGCTTGCTTGAAAGAAGGAGTTCGAAGTGCTTCAGCAGGAATCACGAGTCAAGGTCGCCGACAACACCGGCGCCAAGGAGCTGCTCACCATTCGCGTTCTCGGCGGCTCGAAGCGTCGCTATGCCGGCCTCGGCGACGTCATCGTCGCGACCGTCAAGGACGCCATCCCGGGCGGCAACGTCAAGAAGGGCGATGTGGTCAAGGCCGTCATCGTCCGCACCGTCAAGGAGACCCGTCGTCCCGACGGCTCCTACATCAAGTTCGACGAGAACGCCGCGGTCATCCTGAAGAACGACGGTGACCCCCGCGGCACCCGCATCTTCGGACCGGTCGGTCGCGAGCTTCGCGACAAGAAGTTCATGAAGATCATCTCGCTGGCACCGGAGGTTATCTAAGCCATGGCCAACATCAAGAAGGGTGACCTCGTGCAGGTCATCTCGGGCCGCAGCCAGGCCCGCGGCGGAGACCGCGGCAAGCAGGGCAAGGTCCTCGAAGTGATCGTCGCCGAGAACCGTGTCGTCGTCGAAGGCATCAACTTCGTCACGAAGCACGTGCGCGTCGGCCAGACGCAGCGCGGCACGAAGACGGGCGGCATCGAGACCCACGAGTCCTCGATCCACGTCTCGAACGTTGCGCTCGTCGACCCCGAGACGAAGAAGCCGACGCGTGTCGGCTTCCGTGAAGAGGTCGTGACGAAGGACGGCGTCGAGAAGACGGTCCGCGTTCGTTACGCGAAGAAGTCAGGTAAGGACCTGTAATGACCGATACGGCGACGCAGGCTGGCAAAATCCAGCCGCGACTGAAGACCAAGTACCGGAACGAGATCACGAAGAGCCTCACCGAGGCGCACGGCTACACCAACGTGCACCAGGTGCCCGGCCTCGTGAAGATCGTCGTGAACATGGGTGTGGGCGAGGCCGCGCGCGATGGCAAGATCATCGACGGCGCCATCGCCGACCTCACGAAGATCACGGGCCAGAAGCCGCAGGTCACCAAGGCCCGCAAGTCCATCGCGCAGTTCAAGCTGCGCGAGGGGCAGCCGATCGGCGCGCACGTCACGCTGCGCGGCGACCGCATGTGGGAGTTCCTCGACCGCCTGCTCTCGCTCGCGCTCCCGCGTATCCGCGACTTCCGCGGCCTGTCCGACGCGCAGTTCGACGGCAACGGCAACTACACCTTCGGCCTCACGGAGCAGAGCGTGTTCCACGAGATCGACCAAGACAAGATCGACCGCGTCCGCGGCATGGACATCACTGTGGTGACCACCGCCAAGAACGACGACGAGGGTCGCACGCTGCTCAAGCAGCTCGGCTTCCCGTTCAAGTCGGCCGACGCCGCCAACTGAGACTCCGGATGCCGCAGGGCGCGCTCTGCGGCATCCGACCCGGTCCCGGCACCCGCTGGAACCGACACCACAGGTCAGTCCCCGTGTAACGGGTCCTGAAACCTGGTGAACGTAAGGAACGACTGACATGACGATGACCGATCCGGTCGCTGACATGCTGACCCGTCTGCGGAACGCGAACTCCGCGCACCACGACTCCGTGTCCATGCCGAACTCCAAGCTCAAGGCGCACATCGCCGAGATCCTGAAGAAGGAGGGCTACATCGCGGACTTCGAGGTCGTCGACGCACGCGTCGGCAAGACCCTCACGCTGCAGCTCAAGTTCGGCCCCAACCGCGAGCGTTCGATCGCCGGGATCAAGCGCGTCTCGAAGCCCGGCCTCCGCGTCTACGCGAAGTCGACCGAGCTGCCCAAGGTCCTCGGCGGCCTCGGTGTCGCGATCCTGTCCACCTCCAGCGGTCTGCTCACCGACCGCCAGGCCGAGAAGAAGGGCGTGGGTGGGGAAGTCCTCGCCTACGTGTGGTAGCCACTGATGTCGCGTATTGGACGACTTCCCATTGACATCCCCGCCGGCGTCACTGTGACGATCGACGGCCAGGACGTCTCGGTTAAGGGCCCGAAGGGCGAGCTCGCGCTCGTCGTCGCAGCCCCGATCGAGGCCAAGGTCGAGGAGAACCAGGTTCTCGTCAGCCGCCCCGACGACGAGCGCAGCTCGCGTTCGCTGCACGGACTCACCCGTACCCTCATCGCCAATCAGATCATCGGCGTGACCCAGGGCTACTCCAAGGGCCTCGAGATCGTCGGCACCGGTTACCGCGTGGCCCAGAAGGGCTCGTCGATCGAGTTCGCGCTCGGCTTCTCGCACCCCGTGGTCGTCGAGGCTCCGGCCGGCATCACGTTCACGGTCGAGGGCAACAACAAGCTCACGGTCGCGGGCATCGACAAGCAGGCCGTCGGTGAGACCGCCGCGAACATCCGCAAGATCAAGAAGCCCGAGCCCTACAAGGGCAAGGGCATCCGCTACGCCGGCGAGGTCGTGCGTCGCAAGGCCGGAAAGTCAGGTAAGTAATCATGGCTGTGAAGACCAAGACGGCTGCGCGTTCGCGCCGCCACACCCGCCTTCGCAAGAAGGTCGTCGGCACCGAGTTGCGCCCGCGCCTCGTCGTCACCCGTTCGGCCCGTCACGTGTTCGTGCAGGTCGTCGACGACAGCAAGGGCCTCACCGTCGCCAGCGCCTCGACCATGGAGGCCGACCTCCGTGCGTTCGACGGTGACAAGACCGCCAAGGCCAAGAAGGTCGGCGAGCTCGTCGCAGAGCGCGCGAAGCAGGCCGGCATCGAGTCGGTCGTCTTCGACCGCGGCGGCAACAAGTACGCCGGTCGTGTCGCAGCGATCGCCGATGGAGCGCGAGAGGCAGGGCTCAACCTGTGAGCACAGCATCTGTTGAAAATGGCACTACGAAGGAGCCCGAGGTGACCGCAGCGGCACCCGTCGAGACGGCAGCCGCTTCGGAGCCGGCGCGCAACGAGCGCGACGGTCGTCGCGGCGGTGGCCGCGACCGCAACCAGGGTGGCCGCGACCGCGGTGGCCGTGACGCCGAGAAGAGCCAGTTCCTCGAGCGCGTCGTGACCATCAACCGCGTGTCGAAGGTCGTCAAGGGCGGTCGCCGCTTCAGCTTCACGGCGCTCGTCGTCGTTGGCGACGGCAACGGACTCGTCGGCGTCGGCTACGGCAAGGCGCGCGAGGTCCCGACCGCGATCTCGAAGGGCGTCGAGGAGGCGAAGAAGAACTTCTTCCGCGTCCCCCGCGTCGGCGCGACCATCCCGCACCCCGTGCAGGGTGAGGCCGCGGCCGGTGTCGTCCTGCTGCGTCCGGCATCGCCGGGTACCGGTGTCATCGCCGGTGGTCCCGTGCGTGCCGTGCTCGAGTGCGCCGGCATCCACGACGTGCTGTCGAAGTCCCTCGGCTCGTCGAACACCATCAACATCGTGCACGCCACGGTCGAGGCCCTGCAGCAGCTCGAAGAGCCTCGCGCAGTGGCAGCCCGTCGTGGTCTCGACTACGACGAGGTCGCTCCCGCCCGTCTCCTGCGTGCCGAGGCCCAGGCGGCCGAGGCCGCCGCAGCAGCGAAGGCAGGTGCCTGATGGCCAAGCAGCTCAAGGTGACCCAGATCAAGTCCAAGGTGAGCGAGAAGCAGTACCAGCGCGACACGCTGCGCAGCCTCGGACTCAAGCGCATCGGCGACTCGGTCGTTCGTGACGACACCCCGCAGAACCGCGGCTACGTCAAGACCGTCGCCCACCTCGTGAAGGTTGAGGAGATCGACTAATGGCAGAGAACGAGAAGGCCCCCGAGGCCGCCGAGCCCAAGAAGGCTCCGGCGAAGGCCGCGTCCACCAAGAAGGCAGCCGCGAAGCCCGCCGCCGAGAAGGCGGCAGCTCCCAAGGCTGCTGCCGCGAAGACGGCGACGGCTGAGAAGGCCCCCGCGAAGAAGGCGCCGGCCAAGAAGGCTCCGGCCAAGAAGGCCGACGTCGCGGAGCCCCGCGAGCAGGTGCTGAAGGTGCATCACCTCCGCCCTGCTCCCGGCGCCAAGAAGGACAAGACCCGCGTCGGACGCGGTGAGGGTTCGAAGGGCAAGACCGCCGGTCGCGGCACCAAGGGTTCGAAGGCCCGCAACAACATCCGCCCTGGTTTCGAGGGTGGCCAGCTTCCGTACCACATGCGTGCGCCGAAGCTGCGTGGGTTCAAGAACCCCTTCCGTGTCGAGTACCAGGTCGTGAACCTCGACAAGCTCGCCGAGCTCTACCCGAAGGGCGGCGACGTCACCGTCGCCGACCTCATCGAGAAGGGCGCCGTGCGCAAGAACGAGCGCGTCAAGGTGCTCGGCAACGGCGACATCCAGGTGAAGCTGAACGTCGCGGTCGACAAGGTCTCCGGCTCCGCCGAGCAGAAGATCGTCGCCGCCGGCGGCTCGGTCAACTGAGACCGCTGCAACACTGAATGCCCGAGCCTGTCGGGACCTCGCGTATGATTCACGGGGGTCTCGACAGGCTCGAGCCGCATATGGACTGACTCCACGACGGAGCAACAGGAGGACGAGTGTTCAACGCCATCGGGCGGATCTTCCGCACGCCGGATCTTCGCCGCAAGATCGGATTCACCTTGGGCATCGTCGCCCTGTTCCGACTCGGATCCTTCATTCCGGCGCCCTTCGTGGATTTCGGCAACGTGCAGACGTGTCTCGCCGCCAACCAGGGCGGGGCGTCGGGGCTCTACGACCTCGTCAACCTCTTCTCGGGTGGTGCGCTGCTGCAGCTCTCGGTCTTCGCGCTCGGCATCATGCCGTACATCACCGCGTCGATCATCGTGCAGCTGCTCCGCGTCGTGATCCCCCACTTCGAGACCCTCTACAAGGAGGGCCAGTCGGGCCAGGGTCGACTGACGCAGTACACGCGTTACCTCACGATCGCCCTCGCCGTGCTGCAGTCGACGACGCTCATCACCGTGGCCCGCTCGGGCGCGCTGTTCCCGTCGACCGACCCGGCGTGCTCGGCCCTCATCACCAACGACGCCTGGTACGCGATCCTGCTGATGGTCATCACCATGACCGCGGGCACCGGCCTCATCATGTGGATGGGCGAGCTCATCACCGAGCGCGGCATCGGCAACGGCATGTCGCTGCTCATCTTCACGTCGATCGCTGCGACCTTCCCCGGCTCGCTCTGGGCGATCGGCATCTCGCGCGGCTGGGACATCTTCGCGATGGTGCTCGCGATCGGCCTGCTGATCGTGGTCGCCGTGGTCTTCGTCGAGCAGTCGCAGCGGCGCATTCCCGTGCAGTACGCGAAGCGCATGGTCGGCAGGCGAACGTACGGCGGCAACAACACGTACATCCCGATCAAGGTGAACATGGCCGGCGTCGTGCCCGTCATCTTCGCCTCGTCGCTGCTGTACCTGCCGGCCCTCATCGCCCAGTTCAACCAGCCGGCACCGGGCGAGGAGCCCCAGCCCTGGGTCACCTGGATCAGCAACTACCTCACGCAGGGCGACCACCCGTTCTACATGCTCCTGTACTTCCTCCTCATCGTGGGCTTCACGTACTTCTACGTGGCGATCACCTTCAACCCCGACGAGGTGGCCGAGAACATGAAGAAGTACGGCGGCTTCATCCCCGGCATCCGCGCGGGCCGGCCGACGGCCGAGTACCTCGACTACGTGCTCACGCGAGTGACGCTGCCCGGCTCGCTCTACCTCGGTGTGGTGGCGCTCATCCCGCTCATCGCGCTCGCCCTCGTCGGTGCCAACGCGAACTTCCCGTTCGGCGGCGCCTCGATCCTCATCATCGTGGGTGTCGGCCTCGAGACGGTGAAGCAGATCGACGCCCAGCTCCAGCAGCGACACTACGAAGGACTTCTGCGATGACCCATCGAGAGCCTCAGGACGGCGCGGCTCCCGCAACCGGATCGGCCCGATTCCTGATCGTCGGCCCTCAGGGGTCCGGCAAGGGAACCCAGGGCGTGCTCGTGGCCGCGGCCTACGACGTGCCGCAGATCGCGACCGGCGACATCTTCCGGGCGAACGTCTCGGGCGGCACCGAACTCGGCGAGCGCGTGCAGGCGATCATCGAGGCGGGCGACCTCGTCTCCGACGACCTGACGAGCGAACTCGTGCGCGACCGCCTGCGCCATGACGACGCGGCGACCGGGTTCGTGCTCGACGGCTACCCCCGCAATCGCACGCAGGTCGAGCACCTCGACGCCTTCCTCGAGGGTCGCGGCGAGTCGCTCGATGCGGTCATCGAGCTTGCCGTCCCGCGTGACGAGAGCATCGCCCGGCTGCGTCAGCGCGCGATCGAGCAGGGGCGCACCGACGACACCGAAGAGGTCATCGCGAACCGCCTGGCGATCTACGAGCGCGAGACGGCGCCGATCCTCGACGTCTACCGCAGCCGAGGCGTCGTCGTCCGCATCGACGGCGTCGGCACGCTCGACGAGGTCACGCACCGCATCTTCGAGGCACTCTCGGCCCGCGGGCTCGCCCCGCGCCATCCCGGCGCCGCCGCCTGACTCCGGTGTTCCGCCGCTCTCCCTACAAGTCCCCGGCCGAACTCCGCGCAATGGTCCACGCCGGGCGCACGACCGCGAGTGCGCTCGCGCGGGCGCGCGAGCTCCTCGCCGCGGGTGCGACACCGCTCGAACTCGACGCGGCGGCCGATCAGGTCATCCGGGGTGCCGGAGGGGTGCCGAACTTCACGCTCGTCCCCGGCTACCGCCACACGCTGTGCGTCTCGGTGAACGACGACGTCGTGCACGGCATCCCCGGCGAACAACCCTTCCGCCCGGGTGACATCGTCTCGGTCGACGGCGGTGCCGAGCTCGACGGGTGGAACGGCGACGCCGCATTCACCGTGGTGCTGCCCGATCCGTCCCGGCCCGAGGTCGTGGCCGCCCGCGAACAGCTCTCGGCGGTGACCGAGTCCGCCCTCTGGCACGGGATCGCGGCGCTCGCGCGCGCATCGCACCTGAACGAGGTGGGTGCGGCGATCGAGGACTTCGTCCGCGGCGCCGGCAGCTACGGAATCCTCACCGACTACGTCGGGCACGGCATCGGGCGTTCGATGCACGAGGAGCCGCCGGTGTTCAACTACCGCGTCGACCGCAGGGGACCGGCGGTGAAGCCCGGGCTCGTCGTGGCGATCGAGCCGATGATCGTCGCCGGCGCGATCGAGACGTTCGTGCGCGACGACGACTGGACCGTGACGACCGCCGACGGCGCCGACGCCGCGCACTGGGAACACAGCGTCGCCGTGCACGCGGGCGGCGTATGGGTGCTCACCGCCGAAGACGGCGGCGCCGCCGGCCTCGCCCCGTTCGGCATCGAGCCCGTTCCGATCGCCTGACGGCCGTCGGCATCACCCCTCGGGCTCCATGAGCCGTGAAAGCTCGGCGAGCAGCCCCTGGTAGTCGGTGGCGCCGTCCACGAGCCGTTGCACGTTGCCACGGTCCGAGAAAGTCTCGACGAACTGGTCGAACACGTCCTGGAACTCCGCTCGGCCGGCCTCTGAGAAGGCGATGAGCGCCACGACGTTGACGCGCGCGCCGTCCCAGTCGATCGGGACCTCGTCGATCGCGATCGCGATCGCCGTGCGCTTGGCCGTCATGGTCATGGCGTGCGGCACTGCGAGGTGCTCCGTGAACGCGGTCGACGACATGCGTTCGCGTTCGAGGGTGCCCTCGAGGTAGGCACGATCGATGACCCCCGCGTCGATCATGCGCTCTCCGAGCATGGTGATGACCCCCTCGCGATCGTGCCCGCGCATGCCGCGCACGAACAGGTCGGGTGCGATGTAGCGCGAGAGGGCGGCGGCGAGGCGCGCCTGTCGGCGGGCACGGCGGATGCGGGCGACCTCGGCCCTGACCCGGGCGAGGTCGCCGTCGGTCGGGAAGGGCGAGATGCGAACGAGGTGCTCGACCGGTGTGGTCGGCTCGATCACCGACACGATGAGCTCGGCCCGCACCGTCGCCCAGTCGACATCGGACCGGTCGATGAACTCGACGAGTTCGACGTCGGACCCGAACTCGCCGCGCACCCGCTCGGCGAGCACCGTATGGACGTCGTGGTAGGCGGGCGCGACGACCGCCACCCGCACGCGTTCGAGCGCGGCGCGCCGCTGCTCGAGATGCGCCCCGACATGCATCGCGATGTACGCGATCTCGTCTTCGTTCACGACGATGCCCTCGCTCTGGGCCAGTTCGCTCGCGATGTACACGGCGAGGTCGTACGTGAGCGGGTACGCCGACTTGATCGTCGCCGTCAGCGGATTCCGCGAGTAGCGCTCGTCACTCGCTCGCGCCACGAGGTTGTCGACGTGCAGCGCGAGTCGCTCGATGAAGTCGTCGTCGTCGAGCTCGATGAGGTACTCGTCGGCGGCGCGCGACACGATGGCCTGCACGAGGTCGGCCCGCGTCGAGAGCGGGGTCCGACGACCGGGCGCCACGAGCCGGGTCGCCGCGCGGGTGCCCAGCAGGCGTGCCAGGTGACCGAGTTCGGCCTCGCCGATCGCGCGTCCGAAGTGATCGCGGATGAGGGAGTCGAGCAGGTCCTCGAGACTCGACGAATCGGATGTCCCGGCGGGGGCCGCCGCGTCGTCGATCGGGTGGCCGTGCGCGCCGCGGTCGAGGGCGATCGCGATATGCGCCAGCACGTCGCCGAGGCCGTACTCGTTGGGGGCGTAGCCGGCTTCGGCGAGCCGGGCGACGAGCGCCGTGCGGAACTGCGGCAGCTCGGGGAACTCCCGGCGGAGCTGGTCGAACGCGTCGTGCCCGCGCGCGGACTCCTCGCGGAACAGCACACCGAGCAGCCGCCGTCGCGCCGACTCGGGCCCCGTCATCGTCACGACGGGGCCGCGGCGCAAGAGCGCGAGACCCGTGCCTTCGAGGCGTGAGCGGATGCGCCGGAGATCCGCCTCGACGGTCGCCTCGCTCACGTGCAGGCGATGTGCGACCTCGTAGACGTCGAGCCCCTCGTCGGCGTCGACGAGGTCGCGGATGAGCGCGACCGCGCGTGCGGCCGGCGAGGTGTCGCGCGAGCGCGGGGCGACGCGAGCAGCCCATGCGGCGCGGTCGAGCCGATACCCGTTCGGGCCGGAGACGATCAGGGTCGCGCCATCGGCGTTCGCCCGGGTGACGTAGCTGCGGATCGTGCGGGGCGTGACGTCGAGTCGTTCGGCGAGTGCGGCCGCGGTCGTCCACTCGCCGTCGTCGGCGAGGATCTCGACGACTCGCTCCCACTTCTCGGCCAACACTGCTCCCGTGTCGCAGCCCGAGCCACGCGGCGCCGGGCGGTGCAGCAAGTCAACCACCCGCCGGAGAGACCCGCGGGTGATCGGAACGGAATTTCCGGGGGTGCGGAAGCCGATCTGCTGGAGTCGGGACGGCTTGAGGAGCAGAATCGTCGCAAGCGGGTGACGCCGCGACCGACAACGATCGACGATGACCGGCCTGCCGGTTGCGAGGAGGCAGGGCGATGCGCATCATCGTGGTCTGCGGCGCCGGCGCCTCGAGCACGTTCATCGCCCATCGCATCCGTCGCGCCGCTGCCGACCGGGGACTCTCGGTGCGCGCGCAGGCATCGAGCGCGTCGGGCCTCGACGAGATCCTCCAGGGTGCCGATGTGCTGCTCGTGGGCGAACACCTCGCCGAGCAGCTCGTCGCCCTGCGCGAGCGCGCGGTCGCGGCATCCGTGCCGATCGCGATCCTGCCCTCGGGCGCGTCGAGCGCTCCCGACGGCGAGGAGGCGCTCGACCTGGCCCTCGCGACTGCGGGAGCCCGATCATGAACCGCCACGCGCCTGCACAGGCTCTCTCACGCGTGGTCGGTGGATACGGTGAACGAGGGAGCCGACACCAGCGATGGGGACGCGAAACATGATTGAACGCACGGTACGAATCGGATCGACTCACGGCCTGCACGCACGCCCGGCCAAGCTCTTCACGCAGGCCGCAGCCGCTTCAGGTGCCGCGGTCACCATCAGCAAGTCGGGCGGCAAGCCCGTCAACGGTGCGAGCATCCTCGCGGTCATCTCGCAGGGCATCGACCACGGCGACGAGGTCACCCTCGTCGTCGAGGGCGGTGACGAGCAGGCGGTGCTCGATGAGCTCGTCGGGCTGCTGCTCACCGACCACGACGAGTAGCGCCGCGCTACGCCATCCGAACCGACGAGAAGGGGCGTGTGATGAAGATCACGGGAACGGGCATCGGCCAAGGGGTCGCGGTCGGGTCGGTCGTGCGCATGGCCGAGCGGCTGCCCGAGCCGGTCGACCGTCCGAGCCACCTCGACCCGAAGCTCGAGGGCGAGCGGGCGAAGGCCTCGATGTCGGTCGTCGCCGCCGAGCTCATGAGCCGGGGCGCGAAGGCCGGCGGGGCCGCTCAGGACGTGCTCGAGGCGCAGGCGATGATCGCCGAGGACCCGAGCCTCGTCGATGAGGTCGCGAATCGTCTCGAGAACGGCAAGACGGCCGAGCGCGCGGTCTTCGAGGCGTTCGCCTCGTACCGCGACCTGCTCGCCGGCATGGGCGGGTACATGGCCGAGCGCGCTGCCGACCTCGACGACATCTCGCAGCGCGTCATCGCGCACCTGCTGAAGCTGCCCGCGCCGGGAGTGCCCGATCCGGGACATCCGTTCGTGCTCGTCGCCCGCGACCTCGCGCCGGCCGACACTGCGACGCTCGACCTCGACCAGGTGCTGGGGCTCGTGACCGTCGACGGCGGACCCACCTCGCACACGGCGATCCTCGCCCGCGAGAAGTCGATCGTCGCGATCGTCGGGGCGGCGGATGCCTCGGGCCTCGCCGACGGCGACACCGTGATCGTCGACGCGGCCAACGACCTGGTGGTCTCCGACCCGAGCGCCGACGAGGTCGCCGCGGCGAAGGCGCGGATCGCCGAGCGGGCCGCGCTCGAGGCCGCGCCCGTCACACCCGGCGCGCTCGCCGACGGCACCCCGGTGCCGCTGCTCGCGAACCTCGGCTCGGCCGACGGCGCCGCCGAGGCGCTGCGACTCGGCGCCGAGGGCGTCGGGCTGTTCCGCACCGAGTTCCTCTTCCTCGACGCCGACACCGCGCCGAGCATCACCGACCAGCAGGCGCAGTACACGCGGATGCTGTCGGCGTTCGCCGGCAAGAAAGTCGTCGTGCGCGTGCTCGATGCCGGGGCCGACAAGCCCCTCTCCTTCCTCAACGATGCCGCTGAAGAGAACCCCGCGCTCGGGCTCCGGGGCATCCGCGCGCTGCGGCATTCCGAGGTGATCCTGCGCGAGCAGCTCACCGCGCTCGCCGCGGCCGACGCCGCCACCGATGCCGAACTGTGGGTCATGGCGCCGATGATCGCCACCGTCGACGAGACGCGGTACTTCACCGCGCTGGCGAAGGAGTTGGGCATCCGCGTCGCCGGCGTCATGGTCGAGACGCCCTCTGCGGCGCTCGTGGCCGACCACGTGCTCGCCGCCTGCGACTTCGCCTCGATCGGAACGAACGACCTCACGCAGTACACGATGGCCGCCGACCGACTGCTCGGCACCGTCGCGAAGCTGCAGGACCCCTGGCATCCCGCCGTGCTGCGTCTCATCGCCGACGTGGGCCGTGCCGGGGCCGAACTCGGCAAGCCGGTCGGCATCTGCGGCGAGGCCGCTGCCGACCCGCTGCTCGCCGTCGTGCTCGTCGGTCTCGGCGCCACGAGCCTGTCGATGTCGCCGTCGGCACTCGCAGATGTCCGCGCTTCCCTCGCGCGGTACAGCCCCGACGACGCGAAGGCGCTCGCCGGGGCAGCCCTGGCCGCTGAGGGAGCGGCCGAAGCCCGAGCGGCGGCACAGGCCGTCGCATCCGAGATCACCACGGCGCGCGAAGCCGCGTCGTGATCACCAGAGAGGCACCACAATGACAACGACGTCGAGTGACGCGAAGCGGCCGGGGGGAGCTCGCGTCGCGGTACAGAAGTTCGGCACCTTCCTCAGCGGCATGATCATGCCCAACATCCCCGCGCTCATCGCGTGGGGCATCTTCACCGCGTTCTTCATCGACGTGGGGTGGATTCCCAACGCCGATCTGGCCACGATCGTCGGGCCGTTCATCCACTACGCGCTCCCGATCCTCATCGCGTACACGGGCGGCAACATCATCTACGGCATCCGCGGTGGCGTGGTGGCCGTGATCGGCACCTTCGGAGTCATTGCCGGGTCCGACCTCCTCGTCGCTCAGTACAACGCGGTGGCGGAGGCGGCCGGTGACCCGAGCATCCCCGAGATCCACCAGTTCATCGGTGCGATGATCATGGCGCCCATCGCCGCGTACACCATGAAGTGGCTGGACAACCTGTGGGAGGGCAAGATCAGGGCGGGCTTCGAGATGCTCGTCAACATGTTCTCGGCCGGCATCTGGGGCTTCGCCATGGCCATCCTGGGGTTCTTCCCGATCGCCTGGGTCGTCAACCGGATCATGGAAGCCCTCGGCGGAGCCGTGAACTGGCTCGTCGAGACGAACCTCCTGCCACTCACGAGCATCATCATCGAGCCGGCCAAGGTCTTCTTCCTCAACAACGCCATCAACCACGGCGTGCTGACCCCCCTCGGCCTCCAGGAGGCGTCAGACACGGGCTCGTCGATCCTGTTCCTCCTCGAGGCGAATCCCGGCCCCGGCGTCGGCCTGCTCCTGGCCTTCACCTTCTTCGGGATCGGGGCGGCGCGCGCATCGGCGCCGGGCGCCGCTGTCATCCAGTTCTTCGGCGGCATCCACGAGGTGTACTTCCCGTACGCCCTCATCAAGCCGATCCTGATCGTGGCACTCATCGCGGGCGGCATGACCGGCGTGACGACCAACATGCTGTTGGGCGGCGCGCTCCGCGCACCGGCGGCGCCGGGCAGCATCTTCGCCGTCGTCGCCCAGGTCGCGAACAACTCGTACGTCGCGGTCCTCCTGTCGGTGGTCCTCTCGGCGACGGTGACGTTCCTCATCGCCGGGGTCATCCTCCGTGCCTCGCGCAAGCGCGACCTCGAGGCGATGGCGGCCACCGACGACGCGTTCGGCGCGGCGATCACGCAGACCGAGGCGGCGAAGGGCAAGAGCTCCGACGCCCTCGCGAACCTGCGCGGCGGAGCGGCGACCCAGGCCGACGGTCAGGCCGGCCCCGCGACGGGGACGGTGCCGGAGATCAAGAACGTCGTGTTCGCGTGCGATGCCGGGATGGGCTCGTCGGCGATGGGCGCGAGCGTCCTGCGGAACAAGTTCAAGAAGGCGGGGATCGAGGACGTCACGGTCGTCAACAAGGCGATCGCGAACCTCGACTCCTCCGCCGACCTGGTCATCACGCAGAACCAGCTGACGGATCGCGCACGGCAGCAGACGCCCGACGCCGTCCACGTCTCGGTCGACAACTTCATGAACTCGCCGAGGTACGACGAGGTCGTGGACCTGGTCAAGGGACAGCACGAGACGCAGCCCTGATTGCGGATCTCCGGGGTCGGATGCGTACGAGCTCCGGCCCCGGAGTCCTCGGCAGCACGCGGACAACCGGACAACGAACGAGAAGAAGGAGCATCCGATGACCGAAGAGATCCTGCCCGCCGCCAATGTGCGGCTCGCCGCCCGGGCGGCCGACCGCGACGACGCGATCCGCGCGGCGGGCGCGATCCTCGTCGAGGCCGGCGCGGTCGAGCCCGCCTACGTCGACGCGATGCTCGAGCGCGAGCAGTCGGTGTCGACGTACATGGGCAACCTGCTCGCGATCCCGCACGGCACCAACGAGGCGAAGGACTCGATCCGCCGATCGGCGCTCTCGGTCATCCGGTACGACGAGGCGATCGACTGGGGCGGTGAAGAGGCCCGCTTCGTCGTCGGCATCGCCGGCATCGAGAACGAGCACCTCGACATCCTCTCGAAGATCGCGATCATCTTCTCGGACGACGACGAGGTGCAGCGGCTCGTCGACGCGACGTCCGCCGAACAACTGCACGCCCTGCTCTCGGAGGTCAACGACTCGTGAAGGCCGTGCACTTCGGCGCCGGCAACATCGGGCGCGGGTTCGTCGGGCTTCTGCTGCACGACGCCGGGTACGAGGTCGTGTTCGCCGACGTGAACGGCGCGCTGATCGACGAGCTCGCGGCATCCGACCGTTACACGGTGCACGAGGTGGGCGCGGGCGCGCGGGATCGCGTCGTCGACGGCTATCGCGCAGTGAACAGTGCGACGGATGCCCCGGGCCTCGCCGGCGAGCTCGCGACCGCCGACGTCGTGACCACGGCGGTCGGTCCGACCATCCTGAAGTTCATCGCCCCCCATGTGCTCGCGGCGCTTCGGGCCCGCTCCGCGGATGCCCCGCCCGTCGCGGTCATGGCGTGCGAGAACGCGATCAACGCCACGAACCTGCTGCGCGACGAGGTCGCCGCGCTCGCCGGTGCCGAGGAGTGGCCCTCGCTGGCCCCCCGCGCGGTGTTCGCGAACACCGCCGTCGACCGCATCGTGCCCGCCCAGGCGCCCGATGCGGGACTCGACGTGACCGTCGAGCCGTTCTTCGAGTGGGCGATCGAACGGGCGCCGTTCGGCGAGGCGCCGCCGGTGATCCCCGACGCCCACTTCGTCGACGATCTCGCCCCGTACATCGAACGCAAGCTGTTCACGGTGAACACCGGGCACGCCGCCACCGCCTACTTCGGATTCCTCGCCGGGCATACGCGTATCAGCGAAGCGCTCGCCGACCCGCCCGTCGCGGCCGCGGTCGAACGCGTGCTGGGCGAGACGTCCGCGCTCATCGTCGACAAGCACGAGTTCAGCGCCGCCGAGCAGTCGGCCTATCGCGAGACGATCCTCGAGCGGTTCCGAAACCCCGAGCTCCCCGACACCGTCGAGCGGGTCGGGCGGCAACCGCTGCGCAAGCTCGGCCGTCACGAGCGCTTCATCGGCCCCGCCGCCGAACTCGCCGAGCGCGGGTCCTCGGTCGGCGGGTTGCTCGCAGCGGTCGGAGCCGCACTCCGGTTCGACGTGCCCGCCGATCCCGAGAGTGTCGAGTTGCGACGCATGCTGCACACGCGCGGGCCCGTGCAGATCGTGCACGAGGTCATGGGCATCGCCCCGGGGCATCCGCTCGAGGACGGCCTCGTCGAAGCGGTGGCCGCAGCGGCGGCCTCGCGATAGCCGGGAATCGGGGCATTCGCGCCTCGACTGGCGAAATCGCACGGAATCGCCTAAAGTTGACCCTTGGTGTTCTGCACGCCCGCTTCGGCATGCCTGACGACTCGATCAGACGGCGACGACCTGACGGCGACCGCATGCAGCATCATCGCACGACCAGCATCCCAAACTCCAAGCGATAGTGAGGCTATGGCCAAGAAAGACGGCGTCATCGAGATCGAAGGCTCGGTCATCGAGGCACTCCCGAACGCGATGTTCCGGGTGGAACTCACGAACGGGCACAAGGTTCTCGCGCACATCTCAGGAAAGATGCGCCAGCACTACATCCGCATCCTCCCCGAGGACCGCGTGATCGTCGAGCTGAGCCCATACGACCTGACGCGCGGGCGCATCGTCTACCGCTACAAGTAAGGGCTGCTCGGAAAGTAACGGCCCGCGGCATCCCGCGGGTACGAGGACAGCGAATTCCAAGGAACCACCATGAAGGTCAACCCCTCCGTCAAGCGCATCTGCGACAAGTGCAAGGTCATCCGCCGCCACGGCCGCGTGATGGTCATCTGCGAGAACCCGCGCCACAAGCAGCGCCAGGGCTAGTCGCCAGACGTGCGGGGCGCGCCCAGCGCGCGCACCGCGACATCCACAACTGAACACCGCATCGGCAATGCCAGAACCCGCTCTCGCGGGGGACACCTCAGGTTGGAGGCCTGGGCACCGGCATTGCTCCACACCTCCACTTCGAAACAGGAGAAGCCACACATGGCACGTCTGGCAGGAGTCGACATCCCGCGCGAGAAGCGCGTGGAGATCGCACTGACTTACATCTACGGCGTCGGCCGCACGCGAGCGCTCACCACGCTCGCCGAAACCGGCATCGACGGAAACATCCGCGTGAAGGACCTCAGCGACGACCAGCTGGTCGCCCTGCGCGACTACATCGAGGCCAACTTCAAGGTCGAGGGCGACCTCCGCCGCGAGGTGGCCGCCGACATCCGCCGCAAGGTCGAGATCGGCTCCTACGAGGGCATCCGCCACCGTCGCGGCCTCCCGGTCCGCGGCCAGCGCACCAAGACCAACGCTCGCACCCGCAAGGGCCCGAAGCGCACCGTCGCCGGCAAGAAGAAGCCCGGCCGCAAGTAACCGCTCGTCGCCAGATCTAGGAGATTTCACACATGGCAGCACCCAAGGCGGCTACTCGCAAGCCGCGCAAGAAGGAAAAGAAGAACATCGCCGTGGGCCAGGCCCACATCAAGTCGACGTTCAACAACACGATCGTCTCGATCACCGACACCAACGGTGCCGTGATCAGCTGGGCCTCCTCCGGTGGCGTCGGCTTCAAGGGCTCGCGCAAGTCGACCCCGTTCGCCGCGCAGCTCGCCGCAGAGTCGGCCGCCCGCCAGGCGCAGGAGCACGGCATGAAGAAGGTCGACGTCTTCGTCAAGGGCCCCGGCTCGGGCCGTGAGACCGCGATCCGCTCGCTCCAGGCCGCGGGCCTCGAGGTCGGCAGCATCAACGACGTGACGCCCCAGGCGCACAACGGCTGCCGCCCGCCGAAGCGCCGCCGCGTCTAAGCACTCCGAGCCGCGGGTCGGGCGGGCCGCCATGTGCGCCCGCCCGGCCACGTGGCATCCGTTCTCACACAACTCAAGATCCTCGACCTCGCAGGTGTCATATAGCGGACACCCTGCCGAAAGGAATCAACAGTGCTGATCGCACAGCGCCCGACGCTCACCGAAGAGAACATCTCGGAGTTCCGTTCGCGTTTCGTGATCGAGCCCCTCGAGCCGGGCTTCGGTTACACCCTCGGTAACTCGCTTCGCCGCACCCTCCTCTCCTCGATCCCCGGCGCGGCCGTGACGAGCATCCGCATCGACGGCGTGCTCCACGAGTTCTCGACGGTCCCCGGGGTGAAAGAGGACGTCACCGAGATCATCCTCAACATCAAGAACCTGGTCGTCTCCAGCGAGCACGACGAGCCCATCACCGCCTACCTGCGCAAGCAGGGCGCCGGTGAGGTCACCGCGGCCGACATCTCGGCACCCGCCGGCGTCGAGGTGCACAACCCCGACCTGGTCATCGCAACGCTCAACGACTCGGCGAAGTTCGAGCTCGAGCTCACGATCGAGCGCGGCCGCGGCTACGTCTCGGCCAGCCAGAACCGCAACGAGTACTCCGAGGCCGGCCAGATCCCGGTCGACTCGATCTACTCGCCGGTGCTCAAGGTCACCTACCGCGTCGAGGCCACCCGTGCCGGCGAGCGCACCGACTTCGACCGCCTCGTGGTCGACGTCGAGTCGAAGCCGGCCATCACGCCCCGCGACGCGATCGCTTCGGCGGGCCGCACCCTCACCGAGCTGTTCGGCCTCGCACGCGAGCTGAACACCGCGGCCGAGGGCATCGAGATCGGCCCCGCGCCGGTCGACGCCGTGCTCTCGAGCGAGCTCTCGATCCCGATCGAAGACCTCGACCTCTCGGTGCGCAGCTACAACTGCCTGAAGCGCGAAGGCATCAACACGGTGTCCGAGCTCGTCGCCCTGAGCGAGTCGCAGCTCATGAACATCCGCAACTTCGGCCAGAAGTCGGTCGACGAGGTCAAGGACAAGCTCACTGAGATGGGCCTGTCGCTGAAGGACTCGGTTCCCGGCTTCGACGGCGCCCACTTCTACACGGGCTTCGACGACGAGAACTAGGCCCCGGCCTACCCGACCCCTCACCATCTGGAGATAACGAACCATGCCGAAGCCCACCAAGGGCCCCCGCCTCGGAGGCGGACCCGCGCACGAGCGGCTGCTGCTCGCGAACCTCGCGGCTGCGCTCTTCACGCACAAGAGCATCACCACCACCGAGACGAAGGCCAAGCGCCTGCGTCCGCTCGCCGAGCGTCTCGTCACCTTCGCGAAGCGCGGCGACCTGCACGCGCGCCGTCGCGTGCTCGCCGTCATCGGCGACAAGTCGGTCGTCCACGAGCTCTTCGCCGTGATCGCACCGCAGGTCGCCGACCGTGAGGGCGGCTACACCCGCATCACGAAGATCGGCAACCGCAAGGGCGACAACGCGCCCATGGCGGTCATCGAGCTCGTGCTCGAGCCCGTCGTGAAGAAGCAGCGCGCCGCGAAGCCCGCCGCTGCCGAGGCGCCCGTCGCCGACGAGCCCGAGGTCGTCGAGGAGGCCGCCGAGGCCCCCGCCGACGAGGCTGCTGCCGACGACACCACCGAGGCTGCCGAGTCGACCACCGACGAGGCTCCTGCCGAAGAGGCCGAGGCCGCCGAGGCCAAGTAGTCTCGAACCGCTCACGAAGGGCCCGGATGCTGCGGCATCCGGGCCCTTCGTCGTCCCCTGTGGAGGCTCGGCGACGGCGTCTGCAGGAAGAACCAGGCGCGCCGTCGTGGGGGCTCGACACGCCGACATCGGACGGGTTGTTCCGGTCCTCGGCGTCCGTGCGTGCGGGTCAGGGGATCGCCGTAGGCTTGTCGCATGCCCGAGAACGACACGGTCGACGAGACGGATGTCTCGGGCGAGGTGCCCGACGAGGCCCCGGTCGTCCGGCTGCGACTCGGCATCGCGTACGACGGCACCGACTTCAGCGGGTGGAGCCGCCAGCCCGGCCTGCGCACGGTGCAGGGCGTGCTCGAGGAGGCGCTCGCGACGCTGTTCCGGCGCACGGGCGTGGCTCCGAGGCTCACGGTCGCGGGTCGCACCGACGCCGGCGTGCACGCGCTCGGCCAGGTGGCGCACCTCGACGTGCCCGTCGACGCGCTCGCGTCGGTCACCCGCGCCCGTCGCGGCCACCCCGAGCACGACGCCGCCCCTGCCCCCGTGCTCGCCCGCCGGCTCACGGGGATCCTCGGCCACGATGCCGACGTCGTCGTCACGCACGTCGAACCGGCACCCGAGGGCTTCGATGCGCGGTTCTCAGCCGTGTGGCGCCGTTACGAATACCGCGTGGCCGATGCATCCGCTCGTCGTGACCCGCTCGAGCGTCGCCGCACCGTCGCATTTCCGCGAGCCCTCGACGTCGAGGCGATGGATGCCGCGTCCCGGTCGCTCTGCGGGCTCCACGACTTCGCCGCGTACTGCAAGCCGCGCGACGAGGCGACGACGATCCGCACGCTGCAGGACTATCGGTGGGCACGGCGCGACGATGGCGTGCTCGTGGCGTCGCTGCGGGCAGACGCCTTCTGCCACTCGATGGTGCGCGCGCTCGTCGGAGCCGCCCTGGCGGTGGGGGAGGGGCGACTCGAGGTCGGCGCCCCCGCCGCGCTGCTCGCCGCCGGCGAGCGCACGAGCGCGTTCACGGTGATGCCGGCGAAGGGCCTGACCCTCACCGAGGTCGGCTACCCCGACGATCACGAGCTCGAGACGCGCGCCGGGCAGACGCGGGCGCGACGCGAATTGCACGTCGACGGGCTCATCGGCTAAGCTTGCCCTTTGGTGCCGCCACCTGCGTCGGCATCCGAAGATGAGCCCTCCACCTGGGCGTTCGAACGCATCGCGGTCGAACTCCCGCCGGAGTGGGATTCACGAACCCCTCTCTCGATCAGAAAGCAGCACTTCCGTGACGCGCACCTATACCCCGAAGTCGAACGAGATCCAGCGCGACTGGGTCGTCATCGACGCGACCGACATCGTGCTCGGTCGTCTCGCGAGCCACTCCGCAGCCCTGCTGCGCGGCAAGCACAAGGCGATCTTCGCCAACCACGTCGACACCGGTGACTTCGTCATCATCGTCAACGCCGACAAGGTGGCCCTCACCGGCCAGAAGCTCGAGCAGAAGAAGGCCTACCGCCACTCGGGTTACCCGGGTGGGCTCAAGGCCGTCGGCTACGCCGAGCTCCTCGAGAAGAACCCCGTCCGCGCCGTCGAGAAGGCGATCCGCGGCATGCTCCCGAAGAACTCGCTCGGCCGGGCCCAGCTCAAGAAGCTCAAGGTCTACGCCGGCCCGGAGCACCCGCACTCGGCTCAGCAGCCCAAGCCGTACACCCTCACCCAGGTCGCCCAGTAATTCCGGCACCCTCGACGTTCTCAAATAAGGATTCACACCAAAATGGCGAAGATCGCAGACCAGATCGAAGCGGCTCCCGAGAGCTACACGACCGAGAGCACCCCCGCGGACGCTCCGGCCACCCCCCGTCCCGTGCTCAACGTCTCGGGCGCGGCCGTCGGCCGCCGCAAGCAGGCCATCGCACGCGTGCGCGTCGTCCCCGGCGCCGGCACCATCACGGTCAACGGCCGTGAGCTCGCGGCCTACTTCCCCAACAAGCTGCACCAGCAGCTCATCACCGACCCGTTCACGGTGCTCGAGCTCACCGGCTCGTACGACGTGATCGCGCGCATCACCGGTGGCGGCCCCTCGGGCCAGGCCGGCGCCCTGCGTCTCGCGATCGCGCGCGCGCTCAACGAGATCGACCGCGAGAACAACCGTCCGACCCTCAAGAAGTCGGGCTTCCTCACGCGTGACGCTCGCGTCATCGAGCGTAAGAAGGCCGGTCTCAAGAAGGCGCGCAAGGCTCCGCAGTTCTCGAAGCGCTGACCCGCGCTTCCGGGCTCTCCTCTATGCCTCGGCTTTTCGGAACCGACGGTGTCCGGGGCCTGGCCAACCGTGAACTCACGGCTGACCTGGCCCTGGGCCTGTCCCAGGCGGCTGCTGCCGTCCTCACTCAGGGGCGCCACGCCGACGAGCTCCGCGCGGCGGGCCGCCGCCCCGTGGCGGTCGTCGCCCGCGACCCGCGCGTCAGCGGCGAGTTCCTCACCGCTGCCGTGTCGGCCGGTCTCGCGAGCTCCGGCGTCGACGTGCTCGATGCCGGGGTCATCCCGACCCCCGCGACGGCGTACCTCATCGACTCCATCAAGGCCGATTTCGGCGTGATGATCTCGGCGTCGCACAACCCGGCGCCCGACAACGGCATCAAGTTCTTCTCGTTCGGCGGCACCAAGCTGCCCGATGTCGTCGAAGACCGCATCGAGTCGTATCTCGGCAAGCAGAAGCTCGCCCCCATCGGCGACGGCGTCGGCCGCATCCAGCGCTTCGCCGACGCCGAAGACCGCTATGTCGTGCACCTGCTCGGCACGCTGCCCCACCGGCTCGACGGCATCAAGGTCGTGCTCGACTGCGCGAACGGCGCGGCCGCCGGGGTCTCGCCCGAGACCTTCAAGGACGCGGGTGCCGAGGTCGTCGTCATCGGCGCCGACCCCGATGGCATCAACATCAACGACGGCGTCGGTTCAACGCACCTCGACAAGCTGCAGGCTGCCGTGCTCGAGCACGGCGCCGACGTGGGCATCGCTCACGACGGCGACGCCGATCGCTGCCTCGCGGTCGATGCCCAGGGCGAGATCATCGACGGCGACCGCATCATGGCCATCCTCGCGCTCTCGATGAAGGAGCGCGGCAAGCTCACCGACGACACGCTCGTCGTCACGGTCATGTCGAACCTGGGGCTCAAGCGCGCGATGGCCGAGCATGGCATCCGCGTCATCGAGACCAAGGTTGGCGACCGCTACGTGCTCGAGGCGCTCGCCGCCGAGAAGCTCGCGCTCGGCGGCGAGCAGTCGGGTCACGTCATCATGTCGGAGTATGCGACGACGGGCGACGGGGTGCTCACCGGGCTGCATCTCGTGGCAGAGATGGCGCGTACCGGCAAGACGCTCGCCGAACTCGCGTCGGTGATGACGGTCTACCCCCAGGTGCTCGTCAACGTGCGCGGCGTCGACCACCATTCGCTGCACGACGACGACGAGATCGCCGCGGCCGTCACCGCTGCCGAGACCGAGCTCGGCGACTCGGGCCGGGTGCTGCTGCGCCCGTCGGGCACCGAGCCGATGGTTCGGGTCATGGTCGAGGCATCCGATCAGGTGACCGCAGAGCGCCACGCGGCGACGCTCGCCGACGTCGTGCGCGAGCGCCTCGCGGTCTGACCGAGCCTTCCGATCGAGCGGATGTCCCTCACGGGGCATCCGCTCGTCGTTTCAGAGCTTTCGCAGCAGCACGCTCGACACCGCGTGGTCGGCGCCCTTGCGCAGCACCAGCGACGCACGCGAGCGGGTGGGCCGGATGTTCTGCAGCAGGTTCGGTTCGTTGATGGACTGCCAGATCTCGCGTGCGCGCTGCCGGGCCTCGGCGTCGGAGAGGCTGGCGTAGCGGTGGAAGTACGAGCGCGGGTTCGCGAACGCGCCGCGCTGCAGCTTGAGGAAGCGCTCTTCGTACCAGCGGGCGATGTCGCTCGTGCGGGCATCGACGTAGATCGTGAAGTCGAACAGGTCGCTCACCGCGAGGCGGTGGCCGGGCCCGGGCGGTTGCAGCACGTTGAGGCCCTCGACGATGAGCACGTCGGGACGGCGCACCGTGATGTGCGCGTCGTTCACGATGTCGTAGGCCAGGTGGGAGTAGAACGGCGACCGCACTTCGGCGGCACCGGCCTTCACCTCGCTGACGAAGCGCAGCAGCGCGCGCCGGTCGTATGACTCGGGAAAGCCCTTGCGTGCCATGAGGCCGCGCCGCTCGAGCTCGGCGTTGGGGAACAGGAACCCGTCGGTGGTGATGAGCTCGACGTGCGGGGTGTGCTCCCACCGGGCGAGGAGCTCGCGCAGCAGTCGGGCGATGGTCGACTTGCCGACCGCCACCGAGCCCGCGACGCCGATCACGAAGGGCGTGGATTCGAATCGCTCGCGCAGGAACTCGCTCGTGACCTTGTGCAGTGACTTCGTGCCGCCGACGTAGAGGTTCAGCAGCCGGCTGAGCGGCAGGTAGACCTCGGAGACCTCGCGCGGGTCGAGGGGCTCGCCGAGGCCGCGCAGTTGCACGATCTCGGTCTCGCGGAGGGGCGAGGGCATCGACGGCGCGAGCGCCGCCCAGTCGGCCCGATCGAGTTCGACGAACGGAGAGAGGTGCGCCGTGTGCGACGACGGGCTCTGCTGATCGGGCACCGTTCCACTGTAGTGCGGCGGGTGGCGCCGACCCTGTCGGCGGGCGGGGCGAGTGCACAGCCTCGCGCCACTACAATCGCCCCTATGTGTGGAATCGTCGGATATGTCGGAGAGCGCAACAGCCTCGACGTGCTCATGGGTGGCCTGCGCCGCCTCGAATACCGTGGCTACGACTCGGCGGGGGTGGCCGTCGTCGATGACGACGGTGCCATCGAGACGGCCAAGCGCGCCGGAAAGCTGCAGGTGCTCGCCGATGAACTCGAGGCGAACCCGCTGCACCATGGCGGCACGGGCATCGGCCACACCCGCTGGGCGACGCATGGCGGCCCCACCGACCGCAACGCGCACCCGCACCTGGGCGACGAGGGTCGCCTCGCGCTCATCCACAACGGCATCATCGAGAACTTCGCCGAACTGAAGGACGAGCTGTTGGCCGAGGGCCTCACGTTCGAGTCCGAGACCGACACCGAGGTCGCGGCAGTACTGCTCGGCAAGGAATACCGCGCCACGGGCGACCTGCGCCAGGCGTTCCGCAACACGGTCTCGCGCCTCGACGGCGCGTTCACGCTGCTCGCGGTCCACCGCGAGGAGCCCGGCGTCGTCGTCGGCGCCCGCCGCAACTCGCCGCTCGTGATCGGGCTCGGCGAGGGCGAGAACTTCCTCGGCTCCGACGTCGCCGCCTTCGTCGAGTTCACGAAGCGCGCCGTCGCGATCGGGCAGGACCAGATCGTCGAGATCACCGCCGACCAGGTCACCGTCACCGATTTCACGGGCGAGCCCGTCGAGGTCGAACCGTTCGACGTCGAGTGGGATGCCTCGGCCGCCGAGAAGGGCGGATGGTCGTCGTTCATGCGCAAAGAGGTGTCCGAGCAGCCCGAGGCGGTCGCCAACACCCTGCGCGGCCGCATCGTGGACGACGAGGTCGTCATCCCCGAGCTCGCGTCGTTCGGCGACGACGAACTCCGCTCCATCCGTCGCATCACGGTCATCGCGTGCGGCACCGCCGCGTATGCCGGCATGGTCGCGAAGTACGCGATCGAGCAGTGGTCGCGGGTTCCGGTCGAGGTCGAGCTCAGCCACGAGTTCCGCTACCGCGAGCCAGTGCTCGACGAGCACACGCTCGTCGTCTCGATCAGCCAGTCGGGCGAGACCATGGACACGCTCATGGCCGTGAAGTACGCGCGCGAGCAGGGCGCACGCACGATCTCGATCTGCAACACGCAGGGCGCGACCATCCCTCGCGAGTCCGACGCGGTCGTCTACACGCACGCCGGGCCCGAGGTCGCGGTGGCGTCGACGAAGGCGTTCGTCGCGCAGATCGCGGCGCTCTACCTCTTCGGCCTTCACCTGGCTCGCGTGCGCGGCACGCTGTCGGCCACCGAGCTCGCGACGCAGCTCGCCGAACTGCAGGCGGTGCCCGAGAAGCTCCAGGCCGTGCTCGGCGAGGCCGAGAAGGTCGAGCAGCTCGCACACTGGATGGCCGACACCCGCTCGGTGCTCTTCCTGGGCCGTCACGTCGGCTTCCCGATCGCCATGGAGGGCGCGCTGAAGCTCAAGGAGCTCGCGTACATCCACGCCGAGGGCTTCGCCGCGGGCGAGCTGAAGCACGGCCCGATCGCCCTCATCGAGCCGGGCCAGCCCGTGTTCGTCGTGGTGCCGAGCCCGCGCGGGTCGGCGAACCTGCACCCGAAGGTCGTGTCGAACATCCAAGAGATCCGGGCTCGCGGCGCGCGTGTCATCGCGATCGCCGAGGCCGGCGACGCCGCGGTGCTGCCGTTCGCCGACGAGGTGCTGCGCATCCCGCTCGCGGCTCCGCTGTTCGAGCCGCTGCTCGCGGTGGTCCCGCTGCAGATCTTCGCGATGGAGCTCGCGCAGGCGAAGGGACTCGACGTCGACCAGCCGCGCAACCTGGCGAAGTCGGTCACGGTCGAGTGATGCAGGGGGCGGGCGCGGCGTGATCGCCGGCATCGGCATCGACGTGGTCGACATCGTGCGCTTCGAGCGTTCGGTGGCACGTACCCCTGCGCTGCTCGAGCGGTTGTTCGCTGAGAGCGAACGCCATCGTCCGGCGCGCTCGCTCGCTGCCCGCTTCGCCGCGAAGGAGGCGCTCATCAAGGCCCTCGGCGGTCACGCCGTGATCCGCTGGCACGAGATGATCATCGTCCAGGACGTCGAGGGCAACCCCGACTTCGAGCTGTCGGGCGGGCTCGCCGGCCACGTTCGCGACCTCGGCATCGACCGGGTGCACCTGTCGATGAGCCACGACGCGGGCATCGCGAGTGCGTTCGTCGTGCTCGAGTCGCTCGGGGACGGGCGGCGATGAGCCGCGACCATGCCGGCGGCAACGCGCCCTTCCGCGAGGCCGTCGTCGACCTCGACGCCATCGCCCGCAATGTGCGCACCGTCGCCGAGCGCGTCGCGCCCGCCGAGGTCATGGCCGTCGTCAAGGCGAACGCCTACGGACACGGTGCGGTCGAGGCCGCGAGGGCGGCGCTCGCGGGTGGCGCGACGCGGCTCGGCGTCGCCGACCTCGACGAGGCGTTCGAGCTGCGGCGGGCCGGCATCGACGCACCGGTACTCGCCTGGCTGCACGATCCCGACGCCGACTTCGCGGCCGCCGTGGGCGCGAACGTCGAGATCGGCGTCTCGAGCCTCGACCAGCTCGAGCGGGCCGCCGCGGCGGGCACGCCGGCGCGCACGCCCGCCGCGGTGCACCTGAAGGTCGACACCGGGCTCAGCCGCAACGGGGTGCCCGAAGCCGACTGGCCCGGGGTGGTCGCGCGCGCAGCCGAACTCGAGAGCGATGGGCGGCTGCGGGTGGTGGGCGTCTTCAGCCACTTCGCCAACACCTCGCGCGACGTCGACGCCGCCCAGATCGCGGTGTTCGAGCGGGCGCTCGAGCACGCTGCGGCGGCCGGACTGCATCCTGCTGCGCGCCATCTCGCCTCGTCGGAGCAGGCGTTCCGCGATCCGCGCGCCCGCTT
The DNA here is from genome assembly GCF_021228295.1 of Agromyces humatus. Taxonomy (GTDB): domain Bacteria; phylum Actinomycetota; class Actinomycetes; order Actinomycetales; family Microbacteriaceae; genus Agromyces; species Agromyces humatus. Next base: position 100,978 of record NZ_JAJQPD010000004.1, on the reverse strand, counting down.
CGACCTCGTGCGCATCGGCATCGCCGCCTACGGGCTCACGCCGTTCGGCGACGGCACGACCGGCACCGACCTCGGACTCACCCCCGCGATGACGCTGCGCGCGCGGGTGGCCGCGGTGCGCCATGTCGAGACCGGTGCCGGAGCCTCGTACGGCCACCTCTGGCATGCCGACGCCCCGACGACCCTCGCCCTCGTGCCGCTCGGATACGCCGACGGCATTCCGCGCCACGCCACCGGCGGCGGCGCCGAGGTGCTCGTGCGCGGTGCGCGTCGACCGGTCGTCGGCCGGGTCGCCATGGACCAGTTCATCGTCGATGTCGGCGACGCGCCCGTCTCGGTCGGCGACGAGGTCGTCGTGTTCGGCGACCCGGCGAGCGGCGCCCCGACGGCCGACGAGTGGGCCGAGGCCTCGGGCACGATCGGCTACGAGATCGTCACGCGCATCGGCCCACGGGTTCCGCGCCGCTACGTCGGCGGCGCCTGATGCGATTCGAGGCGGTCGACACCGACGCCATGGAGACGTTCGGCCGTGAGCTCGGCGCGCAGTTGCGGGCCGGCGACCTCGTGGTGCTCACGGGCGCGCTCGGCGCCGGCAAGACGACGCTGACCCGCGGCATCGGCGCCGGGCTCGGCGTGCGCGGCCCGGTGCAGAGCCCCACGTTCGTGCTCGCCCGCACCCACCCGAACCTCGCGGGCGGCGCCCCGCTCGTGCACGTCGATGCCTATCGACTCGGCGATGCCGCCCTCGTCGACGACCTCGACCTCGATTTCGCGGGGTCGGTCGTCGTCGTCGAGTGGGGGGCCGGACTCGTCGATGACGTGAGCGAGTCGCGTCTCGAGATCGTCATCGAACGGCCCACCGGGGCGAGTCTCGCGGCCGATCCCCTGAGCGATGACGACCTCGACGCCGACGAACCGCGAACGATCACGGTGCGCGGATTCGGGCCCCGTTGGGCGGGCGGACCGTACGCCGCGTGAGCGTAGGCTTGCTCTCATGCTCCTCGCGATCGACACCTCGACGGGCACGAGTGTCGCGGTGGTCGACCGCGACGGCGCCAGTGGTGAACTGCGCTGCCTCGCCGAGACCGGCACCGACGACACCATGCGCCACGCCGAGGTGATCGGCGACTTCATCCGCGAGGCCCTGGCGGGGGCCGGCATCGACAGGGACCGGCTCTCGGGCGTGGCGGCGGGCATGGGCCCCGGCCCGTTCACGGGCCTTCGCGTCGGCATCGCGGCGGCGCACGCGTTCGCCCTCGGCATCGACCGGCCGTTCGTGCCGGTGGTCAGCCATGACGCGATCGCCTGGAGCCGCTACCGCGCGGGCGAAACCAGATCGCTGCAGGTGGTCACCGATGCACGCCGCCGCGAATTCGCCGTCTCCGAGTACGACGGCCTCGACGACGACGGGCTGCCGGTGCGCGTGCTCGGCCCCGGACTCGCCCCGCGCGACGAGGTTCCCGTGGCACGGGGCATCCGCTTCGACGCGACGATCGTCTCGGCCGGCGCGATCGGCATGCTCGCCGAGCTCGCGTTCGCGGCAGGGCGGCTGCCGCTCGCGGCCGACGCGCCGCTCTACCTGCGAGCCCCCGACGTCACTCCCTCCGCCGGAAAGCGGGTGCTCCAGTGAGCGTGCTGATGCGCCGCGCGAAACTCTCCGACCTCGACGCGATCATGCACCTCGAGCGTGAGACGTTCGCCGACGACGCGTGGCCCGAAGAGGCCATGCGTCGCGAGATCGAGAGCCCGCACGGCTACTACCTCGTCGCGGTCGACGAGCCGATCACGGCGAGCGACGCGGCGGCCGATTCCCCGGGCCCCGCCCTGCGCGGATACGCGGGCCTGCTCGCCCCCTCGGGAAGCGAGCAGGGCGACATCCAGACCATCGCCGTCGACCCGTCCAGCCGCGGAATGGGCCTCGGCCGCGGACTCATGCACGCGCTCATCACGGCGGCGCGGCGCCGGCACATCGCCGAGCTGTTCCTCGAGGTGCGGGCCGACAACCCCATCGCCAGAGCCCTCTACGACTCGCTCGGGTTCGAGCAGATCGGCGTGCGGCCGAGGTACTATCGCGGCGGCGTCGATGCCGTGCTGATGCGTCTCGAGGTGAAGCCCGCGGTCACCCGGCCCGCCGACGCGGCGGGTGCGGCCGGCGGCGCCGGCGCGGCGGGCGCGGGCGACACCTCGCGTGAGGACGCCCGATGAACCGAGCCGAACCGCTCATCCTCGGCATCGAGACCTCGTGCGACGAGACCGGCGTCGGCATCGTGCGCGGCACGACCCTGCTCGCCAACATCATCGCCTCGTCGATGGACGAGCACGCCCGCTACGGCGGCGTCGTGCCCGAGGTCGCCGCGCGGGCGCACCTCGAGGCGCTCGGTCCCACGATCCGTGCGGCGCTCGCCGAGGCATCCGTCACGCTCGACGACATCGACGCCGTCGCCGTGACCAGCGGTCCAGGGCTGGCCGGTGCGCTCATGGTGGGCGTCGGCGCGGCGAAGGCCCTCGCGCTCTCGCTCGACGTGCCGATCTACGCCGTCAACCACCTCGTCGGCCACGTGGGAGCCGACCTGCTCGACACCGCCGCGCCCCTCGAGACCCCCACGGTCGCGTTGCTCGTCTCGGGCGGCCACACGTCGCTGCTGCTCGTGCGCGATCTCGTCAGCGACGTCGAACTGCTCGGCGAGACGATCGACGACGCGGCGGGCGAGGCGTTCGACAAGGTCGCCCGGCTGCTCGGTCTGCCGTACCCGGGCGGTCCCGAGATCGATCGCGCGGCCGTCGGCGGCGACCCGAAGGCGATCAGGTTCCCCCGTGGCCTCACCCAGCCGAAAGACCAGGCCGCGCACCGCTACGACTTCAGCTTCTCCGGCCTGAAGACCGCCGTGGCGCGATGGGTCGAGCAGCGCGAGGCAGCGGGCGAACCGGTGCCGCTCGCCGACGTCGCCGCGAGCTTCCGCGAGGCGGTCGTCGACGTGCTCGTCACCAAGGCCATCGCCGCGTGCACCGACCTCGGGGTGCCGCGCCTGCTGCTCGGCGGCGGAGTCGTCGCGAACGCGCGGCTGCGCGAGGTCGCCCGAGAGCGAACGGATGCCGCGGGCATCGACCTGCGCGTGCCGCCGCTCTCGCTCTGCACCGACAACGGCGCCATGATCGCGGCGCTCGCGTCGCAGCTGGTCATGGCGGGGCATCCGCCATCGGGTCTGGGGTTCGGCGCCGACTCCACGCTCCCCGCGACCGAGATCCGCGTCGCCTGACACGGAGAGCCGAGGGTGACGCGGGTCCCTGTGCAGGGTGGGCGCCGCGCGATAGTGTGAAGGCGTACGACCACGGGGGTCGCGGCACGTTCGCCGCGCCCGCGCGATCCCGCCGTCCGGCGCGATCGTTCACACAGCGCATCAAGGGGACCACAGTGACTGATCCGAATCTTCCCGAGCAGCCCGCAGGCGCCGTCCCGCCCGTGCCCCCGGCCCCGCCGGCCGGCGCCCCGGCCGCGCCTTCCGCTCCCGCGTACGGCGCGCCCGCTGCGCCGGCCTACGGTCAGCCCGCGCCCGCCTATGGCCAGCCCGCAGGGGCGAAGACCAACGTGCTGGCGATCATCTCGCTCATCGCGTCGATCGCGGCGTTCGTGATCCTCCCGTTCATCGGATCCATCGCCGGTGTCATCTGCGGCCACATCGCGCTGAGCCAGATCAAGAAGACCGGTGAACAGGGCCGTGGCATGGCCGTCGCCGGGCTCATCGTCGGCTACGTCGGGATCGTTCTTGCGATCATCGGGACGATCGTATTCTTCGCCATCATCGCGTCGATCGCGGCCAACCCGAACCTCTACGTCAACTGAGCCTCGCGTCCGCCGAGAGGGGAACCCGCCCATGAGTGATCCGAAGAACCCCGACCTGCCCGACGTGCCGACCGAGGGCGAGGGGCTCGAGACGCCCGAAGCGGTCGACGTTCCTGCGGCCGCCGAAGCACCCGAGGTCGTCGACCCGCCCGCAGCTGCAGGGGTCGTCGACGCGGCGCCCGCAGCGGCCGATGTCTCGGCGGCCACCGACTCGTCGTCGCTGCCCGACGTCCCGTCGGTGCCCGACGTCCCGTCGGCGCCCGAGCCGCCCGCAGCGCCAGAGCCGCCCGCAGCACCCGAGCCGCCCGCTCCGCCCGTGCCGCCGAGTTACGGCGCCGCGGCGCCTCCGCCACCTGCCGCTCCGCCGGCCTACGGCGCCCCCGCGACCCCGGCAGCCCCGGCGGCCCCGTCCTACGGGGCACCCGCGGCGGGGCAGACGGGGTACGGTGCTCCGGCGGCCCCGACGAGCGGCTACGGCTCGCCCGGCTATGTCGCGCCGGCTTACGGTGCGGCGCCGAGCAAGCCCACGCCGGTCTACAGCCTCATCTCGCTCATCGCGGGAATCGTGGGCGTCGTCGGCTCGTTCGTCGTGTTCATCCCGTTCGTCGGCGGTTTCATGCAGTTGTTCATCCCCGGTGCCGCCGTGGTGCTCGGCTTCATCGGCAAGCGGAGAGAGCCCGCGGCGAAGGGCATGTGGCTCACCGGCCTCGTGCTCGGCTTCGTCGGCCTCGGCATCGCCCTGCTCTCGTTCATCCTGTGGGGTCTCCTGGTCGGGGCGAGCAGCGTGGGCGGCACGTCGTTCTGATCCCGGAGTACTGCGTATGAGCGACCGCGAGCAGATTCCGCCCCAGGACGGGGAGTCCGACCGGGGCGTCGAGGCGGGCGAGGCCGGGTCATCCGTGCCCGTCGCCGACGCCCCGGCCGAGCCGACCCTTCGCGCGAACCCGGCCGTGCGCGAGTTCGACGTGCCCTTCGATACCGGGCAGCTCGAGCGGATCTCGACCGGTCAACTGCTCATCGTGCACCGTCCAGGCGGCGATCTCGTCGAAGCGGCCGAAGAGCAGACCCAGCGGCGCGTGTTCAGCTGGGTGGCTGCGGTCGCCGGCACCATCGGCGCGGTGGCCTCGCTCTTCGTCGGGTGGATGCTGCCGCTCTCGATCGCCGCGATCGTCTTCGGCGTGCTCGGCCTTCGTCGCGAAGCCGAGGGCCGTGCGCTCTCGTTCGTCGGTATCGGCACCGGGCTCGCCGGGCTCGTGTTCTCGGCGGTGTGGATCGGCTACTACGCCATCGTCTTCGGGGCGCTGCCGAACTGAGCCGGGCAGGCGCAGCCGCGCAACGACGGCGCAGCCGTCGACGGACGGCTTAGAGGCGCTCGACCAGCAACGCCACGTGCCTGCCCTGCTCGCGTGTGAGCACGAGCGTGGCGCGCTCGGCGCCCCGCAGCTTGAGGCGGGTGCGCAGCGCGGCCGGGTCGACGTCGATGCCGCGCTTCTTGATCTCGAGGGTGCCGATGCCGCGTGCCTGCAGGGCCTGGCGCAGCTGTCGCTCGTCGGCGGGCATGCGCTCGACGATGCGGAACCCGCGCGCGAACGGCGAGTCGAACGCCGTGTCGGCGGTGAGGTACGCGATGCCGGGGCTCAGCATCCATGCGCCGTTGGTGCGCGCCAGATCGCCGATGAGTCGCGCGCGGATGATCGCACCGTCGGGCTCGTACAGGTAGTCGCCGAGCGGACCGGCGGGCGCGTCTTCGGAGTCGGCGGGCGCGGTGAGCTCGTGCGCCGAATCGCCGCGGATGACGAGGGCCGCGCGCCCGATCCCGGGCCGGGCCACCTGGCCGAACCACACGCCGAGTTCGACGACGTCGCCGTCGACCGAGATCCACTGGGCTTCGGCGCCCTCGGGGATCAGGTCGCGGTCGGTCCCCGGGCCGAGCTTCACGCCGACGGCCATGCGGTCGGCGAGCCCGAAGGCGAAGTCGAGGCTCGGGGAGTAGTCGGCGGCGTCGGCGAGTCTCGTGGTCGTGCCGCCCGCGGTCGTGCGGCGGGCCGGATCGAGCCAGGCGCCCCCGATGCCGCCGAGCGCGACCTGCTCGGCACGTTCGTGCAGCACGCGCACGCGTGGGAACGGGGTGAGGTTGTACGCCGCGATCGCGGCGGTCACCTCATCGGCTTCGGCGGCGGTCACCTCGAGGTCGATGGCCGCCATCGCGAGCGCGTCGCCGCCGATACCGCAACCGAGATCGGCGACGTGCCCCACATCGGCACGCGCGAACCGGCCGGCATGCAGCGCCGCCACCTGCAGTCGGGTCGCCTGCTCGAGGCCGGGTTCGGTGAAGAGCATGCGCGAGGCGAACGGGCCGAACTTGGCCCTGGCCCGGTGGCGCAGCTTCGCCTGGCTGAGCACGGTCGCGACCAGGCCGGGCGGGTGGCCCTGCTTGCGCAGGTCGGCGACGGTCTTCACGATGTCGGCCTTCGCGTCCCACTCGGGCAGGCCGTCGAGCAGCCGCAGCCCTTCGGGCGAGAGCAGTTCGACGAGCTCGGCGCGATCCACCCGGCCACGCTAGCACCCGCGGCCGGTTGGCACTCACGTTGCACGAGTGCCAAATCGCGAATAGACTCGCTTTAGCACTCTCGCTCTGAGGCTGCTAACCCAAGTCTTCGTCAAGACAAGTTCTCAACTCTAGAAAAGGGGTCAACCGTGTCGGTTTCCATCAAGCCGCTCGAGGATCGCATCGTCATCAAGCAGGTCGAGGCCGAGCAGACCACCGCGTCCGGTCTGGTCATCCCCGACACCGCGAAGGAGAAGCCCCAGGAGGGCGAGGTCGTGGCCGTGGGCCCCGGCCGCATCGACGACAACGGCAACCGCGTTCCGCTCGACGTCGCGGTCGGCGACAAGGTGATCTACTCGAAGTACGGCGGCACCGAGGTCAAGTTCGGCGGTGAAGACCTCCTGGTCCTCTCCGCGCGCGACGTGCTGGCCGTCGTCGTTCGCTGAGCGACTCGATCCGACTCGAAGCCCGGGCGCCCGTGAGGGTGCCCGGGCTTCGTCGTTCCCGAGCGGCGGATGTCGCGGCATCCGTCACCCGGATCGCGCTCCGTGCACGACCGTATGTCGACGACGAACGGCAGTCGGGCGAACCCCTCGGCGTCGGCGGCCGGGCGTAGTCTGTGCTGGTGCCATCTCGCTCCATGCCCACGCCCGCGACTGCTGAGCCGGCGAAGCACTCCGGCGACGTCAGTCGCTCGGGCCTCTTCTTCGCCATCGGCGCATACGGGCTGTGGGGCATCCTGCCCATCTACTTCATTGCGCTCGAGCCCACCGGGCCGTTCGAGATCGTGGCGTGGCGCGTGCTGTTCTCGCTCGTGTTCTGCGCGCTGCTCATCGCCGTCACCCGGGCGTGGCGGCCGTTCGCGACGCTCCTGCGCGACCGGCGGGTCGTGCTCACCATGGGACTCGCCGGCCTGCTGATCTTCGTCAACTGGCAGACCTACGTCTACGCGACGCTCAACGGGCAGGTGGTCGAGGCCGCCCTGGGGTACTTCATCAACCCGATCGTCACGGTGCTGCTCGGGGTCATCGTGCTTCGCGAACGGCTGAACGCGACGCAGTGGGTCGCGGTGGGCATCTCGATCGTCGCCGTCATCGTGCTGGCCATCGGCTACGGCCAGCTGCCATGGATCGCCCTCGTGCTGGCGTTCTCGTTCGGTGTCTACGGGCTCATCAAGAAGCGCGTCGGGCCGAAGGTCGACGCAGTGTCGGGGCTCACCCTCGAGACAGCATGGCTCGCGCCGCTCGCCGTCGTGCAGCTCGTCTTCGTCGGCATGACGACGGGGCTCACCATCGGCACCGCTGGGGCCTGGCATACGGTGCTGCTCGTCTCGGCGGGCGCGGTCACCGCGGTGCCGCTGCTCCTGTTCGCCGCGGCCTCCCGTCGGCTTCCGCTCATCTACATGGGGTTCATCCAGTACTTCGCGCCGTTCATCCAGTTCCTCGTGGGCGTGTTCGTGCTGCAGGAGCCGATGCCGCCCGAGCGGTGGATCGGGTTCGGCCTCGTGTGGCTCGCGCTCATCGTGCTCACGGTCGATCTGCTGCGCGGCGTGCGCGCATCGCGACGGATCGTGATCGAGCCGGTCTGAGCGTCCGGTCGCGCCGCGAATGACCCCGATTCGGGGGGTGGATTCGCCCACCGTCCTGACGCGCGATCCGCGCGTCTCGAGCCGGATCCGCGACGAATCCCTGCGTCGGGGCGGGGGTTGAATGTCGAGAAGGTAACGATTCCGCCGGTGTTACACGGTTGTGACCGGTGCATCTTGTTTCCGTTCCACGCCCGGAATACTGTCGAACAACGGCGTCACCACGGCGCTGCATTGTGTACCAATTTCCTTCAGTCCCAAGGAGCAACATGAGCGTATTCGCGAAGGCCTCGGCCAAGCGCTCGGCTCGCGCAGCCTGGACGGGTCTCGCCATCGCCGGCGTCAGCACCCTCCTCCTCACTGCGTGCGCCCAGGGCGGCACGCCGCCGGCCGAGACGGAAACACCGACGGGTGATGCCGGCGACGCCCTGCCCATCGCCGAGGGTGAGCGCGATCTCGCGCTCAAGCTCGGTACGATCCTCCCGCAGAGTGGTACGCTCGCGTTCCTCGGCCCGCCCGAGGAAGCCGGTGTGCAACTCGGCGCCGACGACGTGAACGGCGCCGACTCGGGTCTCGCCGTCGAGGTCGTCTACCGCGATTCGGGCGACACCACCACCGACATCGCCACCGTCTCGGTGACCGACCTGCTCTCGCAAGACGTGTCGGCCATCATCGGCGCTGCCTCGTCGGGTGTGTCGAAGACCGTCATCGACCAGATCGTCGCGGCCGGAGTCGTCCAGTTCTCGCCGGCGAACACGTCTGCCGACTTCACCACCTACAACGACAACAACCTCTACTGGCGCACGGCTCCGTCCGACGTGCTGCAGGGTGAGGTGCTCGGCAACACCATCGCCGACGACGGCAACGCGACGCTCGGCATGATCGTGCTGAACGACGCATACGGCACGGGTCTCGCCGAGTTCACCAAGACCGCCTTCGAAGCGGCCGGTGGCGAGGTCGTCGCCGAGGCGCTCTTCAACGAAGGCGACTCGAGCTTCGATTCGCAGATCGCCGAGGTCACGGCGGCCAACCCCGACGCGATCGCCCTGATCACGTTCGACCAGTCGAAGATCATCACCCCGGCGCTCGTCGGCTCGGGCTTCCCCGGTGACAAGCTGTACTTCGTCGACGGAAACCTCTTCGACTACAGCGCCGACTTCGCTCCCGGGCTCATCACCGGCGCGAAGGGCACCCTGCCGGGCCTCGACGTCGGAACGCTCGGTGACTTCACCGACCGCCTCCTGACCGTCGACCCCGCGCTGACCGACTACAGCTACGCGGCTGAGTCGTACGACGCGGTCACGCTGATCGCGCTCGCGGCCTACGCGGCCAACAGCACCGACGGCGCCGAGATCGCGAAGTACCTGCGTCAGGTCTCGGGTGGTTCTGGCGAGGGCGAGAAGGTCTCCACCTTCGAAGAAGGTGTCGCGCTGCTCGCCGAAGGCCAGCAGATCGACTACGACGGCCCCTCTGGTCCGATCACGTTCGACGAGAACGGCGACCCGACCGAGGCGACCATCGGCATCTTCCAGTTCGCTGACGACAACACCTACTCGCGCATCGGCGACGGCTGATCCGCTGAGTGAGTGAGCGGGGCCCCGGCTACGGCCGGGGCCCCGCTTTCGTGTGCCCGGCCGGCGGGCGCGAGAGGAGGCGATGCGGCCGAGCTGAGAGCACGCGACGACTGCCGAACCTATGGGTCTCAAGGCCTCCTCCCCGCGTCGAGAGGGCACTCGCTGGCCCGATGAGTGCACGCTCAGGGGCTGGGAGGGGAGGTGGGTCGTCTGGCCGCGTCGATGAGTTCCGTCGGGCACCTCGATGAGTTCAGTCGAAAGGGCACTCCCGGCCCCTGGATGGGCTACGAGTGCTCGACATGCAGACCAGGCCATGGGCGCAGGCAACGCGGCAGACGCCGACGAGGGGCCTTCAGTGGGAATGATCAGCTCTGCGAGTACAGGAAAAGGGGCGGAGCCGCCGCAGCGGTCCGCCCCTTCTTCGTGTGGTCGATCTACTCCTCGTCTTGCCCGAGGGTGCCCAGGTAGAGACCGATCACCTTGGGGTCGTTCAGAAGCTCGCGACCTGTGCCGTGATAGGCATCGCGGCCCTGATCGAGCACGTACCCACGGTCGCAGATCTCCAAGCAGCGGCGTGCGTTCTGCTCGACCATGATGGTCGTGACGCCGGCACGGTTGATCTCCCTGACGCGCATGAAGGCCTCGTCTTGACGAACGGGTGAGAGGCCCGCAGACGGCTCGTCGAGCAGCATGACATGCGGGCCCATCATGAGCGCGCGCGACATGGCCACCATCTGACGTTCACCGCCCGACAGTGAGCCGGCACGCTGCGTGAGCCGCTTGCCCAGTTCGGGGAAGATCTCGGTCACGAACTCGAGGCGCTCCTTGAAGCCCTTCGGCTTCAGGTAGAGCCCCATCTCGAGGTTCTCCTGGATGGTGAGCGAGGGGAACACGTTCTCGGTCTGCGGGACGAAGCCGACACCCTGACCGACGAGCTTGTTCGCCTTGAGGTTCGTGATCTCTTCACCGTGGAGGTAGATTCCGCCCTCGCGAACCTTGACGAGCCCGAAGATCGACTTGAGCAGGGTCGACTTGCCGGCGCCGTTCGGGCCGATGATGCCGATGAGCTCACCTTGTGCAGCCGTGAGCGAGCATCCGTTGAGGATGTTCACCCCGGGAAGGTACCCGGCGATCACGTTCCGGACCTCGACGACGAGTTGTTCGGCGGGCGGATCGGCGACGGCCGGTGCGGGACTACTGTTCGTCATCGATGAGCTCCTTCAGTGCTTCGACGTGCTCCGAATCGGCACCCAGATCGGTGTCGTGGTGGGCGCCGAGGTAGGCGTCGATCACGGCAGGGTTCTCCATGACCTTGTGGGGGTCGCCCTCGGCGACCACCTTTCCCTCGGCCATCACGATCACCCAGTCGGCGATGTGCCGCACCATGTGCATGTCGTGCTCGACGAACAGCACGGTCATGCCGGAGGCCTTGAGGTCGAGGATGTGATCGAGCAGGGACTGCTTGAGCGCTGGATTCACGCCGGCCATCGGCTCATCGAGCATGACGAGGGTCGGGTCGCTCATGAGCGCCCGCGCCATCTCGAGGAGCTTGCGCTGCCCGCCCGACATGCTCGCCGCGTAGTCGTCCTTCTTGGCGTCGAGCTTGAATCGGGTCAGCAGCTCCATCGCCTTGGCCTCGATCTCGCCGTCCTGCTTGCGCCAGATCGAGGGGATGAGCGAGCGGAACAGGTTCTCGCCGACCTGGTTCTTCGCGCCGAGCTTCATGTTCTCCATGACCGACAGCAGCGCGAGGGATTTCGTGAGCTGGAAGGTGCGGATGAGCCCCATGCGCGCGACCCGGTAGGCCGGCACGTGGGCGAGCGAGCGACCGTCGAACGACCAGGTGCCGGTGTCGGGCTTGTCGAAGCCCGTGAGCAGGTTGAAGAACGTCGTCTTGCCCGCACCGTTGGGCCCGATGAGCGCCGTGATCGCGCCGCGCGGGATCTCGACGTGCTCGACGTCGACGGCGGTCAGGCCGCCGAACGTGCGCCTCACGCCGTCGGCGATCAGGATCGGGTCGACCTTCCGCACACCCGGTGCGGCATCGCCGACGTGGAGGCCGGTGGTCTTCACCGGCTTGGACGTGGGAGTGACACTACTTGACAAAAGCCAACTCCTTCTTGTTTCCGAGGAGGCCTTGTGGCATGAACACCACGATCAACATGATCGCGACCCCGACGAGGATGAACCGCAGCTGGCCGGCCTGCACCTGCGTCATGAAGGGGAACCAGCCGGCCGTGACCGCACGGGAGACGAATCCCGAGAAGAACGACAGCAGCACCCAGAAGACGATCGAACCAACGATCGGTCCGAGAATGGTGGCCGCTCCGCCGAGGAGTAGGACCGCATAGATGACGAACGTCAGTGTCGGCTGGAAGTACGACGGCACGACCGCTCGCGGCAGCACGAAGAGTATTCCGGCCAGGGTTCCGAGAAGACCACCGAGTATGAGGCTCTGGATCTTGTAGGAGTACACGTTCTTGCCGAGCGCTCGCACGGCGTCTTCGTCTTCGCGGATGCCCTTGACGACACGGCCCCACGGGCTGCGCATGATGAGCCAGGTGAAGACCGCGGCGATCGCCACGACGATCCACGCGATCACGAGGAAGAACCACACGCGGTTGTCGAACACGAACGGCCCGAATCCGTATCGGCCCGGCGGGAACGGGTTCAGCGCGAGCAGGTCGACCTGGAACTCCGAGAGGCCGTTCGCCGAGCCGGTGACGGCCCGGAACTCGTTCGTCGTGAAGATCAGCCGCAGCACCTCGGCCGCCGCGATCGTCACGATCGCCAGGTAGTCGGCGCGCAACCGCAGCGTCGGAATACCGAGGATGAGCGCGAAGATCACCGAGGCGGCGAGCGCAGTGAGCACGCAGGCCCAGAAGGGCCATCCCAGTTTGAGGGCTGGGATGGCGTACCCGTAGGCGCCGAGCAGCATGAAGCCCGCCTGACCGAAATTCAGCAGGCCGGTGTAGCCGAAGTGGATCGCCAGACCCAGCGCGGCGAGTGCGTAGGCAGCGGTGGTCGGGCTGATCAGCTCGACTGCCGCGTTTCCGAAGATTGCTCCCCAATCCATGTGCGGGCCTCCTATCCAATTCTCTCTCGACGACCCAGGATGCCCTGTGGCCGGAACAGCAGCACGATGATCATGATGACCAGGGCGCCCACGTACTTCATGTCACTGGGCAGCCAGAGTGTCGACACCTCGACGAAGAGTCCGACGATGAGCGCACCGACCAAGGCGCCGAAGGCCGTGCCGAGGCCGCCGAGCACGACGGCGGCGAAGATGAGCAGCAGGATCTGGAAGCCCATGTCCCAGCTCACCCCGGGGCGGAAGTACGCCCAGAGGATGCCCGACAGGCCGGCCAGTGCCGCTCCGAGCACCCAGACGATGCGGATCACGAAGTTCACGTCGATGCCGCTCGCCGAGGCGAGACTGGAGTTGTCGGCGACGGCTCGCGTCGCCTTGCCGATGCGGGTTCGCACCAGGAAGAAGGCGACGGCCAAGAGAACGACGATGCTGATCGCCATACTGGCGATATCGATCCAGGTGAGCGAGATCGGTCCGATGTTGATGCGAGGGGTGCCGGTCGCCCCGACGAGCTGTTGCGTCTGTCCTCCGTAGAAGAACTGATACGTGTATCGCAACGCGAGGGAGAGGCCGATGCTCACGATCATCAGCGGAATGAGGCCGACGCCCCTCTTGCGCAGCGGTTTCCAGATCCCTGCATCGAGCACCCACCCGAGGATGCCGCTCAGCACCACCGCGATGATGATGGCGAGCCAGATCGGCACGCCCAACGTGCCTCCGAAGGTCAGGGTCATCAGGGCGCCGAACGTGATCAACTCGGCGTGCGCGAAGTTCGACAACCCTGTCGTGCCGAAGATGAGCGAGAGGCCGATCGCCGCGAGTGCGAGCAGCAGCCCGAAGTTCAGGCCGTTCACTGCGCGCTGCACGAACTGGTCGAAGAAGCTGACCGTCGTGCGCACCCCCTCACCGAGGAAGAAGTTCACCGAGGCGTTACGGGTGAGTCCGAACTCGGCCTCGCGTTCAGCGCCGCCCTCCTCCACGACGATGACGCCCTCGGGCAGGGTGTCCTCGTCGAGCGTGACCGTGAAGGTGCCCTCATTGTCGGGCACCCCGACCTCCCAGCGCCCATCGGCGTCGGTCTCGGTCTCGGTCTCGAAGCCGCCGCCCTCGACGGTGATTCGCACGCCTTCGACGGGCTCGCCCTCGAACTGCACATTCCCGCGGAAGTTGTACTCGAAATCCTCTACGGGTTCTTCGGTCGCTCCGGGTTCTTCGGTCGCTGCGGGTTCTTCGGTCGCTGCGGGCTCTTCGGTCGCCGAGGCCGCACTCACATCCTCCGCCATCGCAGGGGACGCTGCGATGCCGGACAGGGTGAGTGCAGACAACAAGACTGCGAGGAGTATGAGCCACCTCCCGGGTGACCGTTTGGCGACAGACTGCGTGGGTTCCACTGCACCTCCAAGGGGTCCGAGGGCCTGTGGACCCCGGGACCGGTCCTTACTGCTGACAACGTCGTCGACAGTACGTGCCGATTATGTCTCATGTGTTTCGACATGCGCGCAATCAGCCCTCGATTGTTATCCGGGGAATGCCCGCAGCGCAAACTCGTTTAACATTGATGCACCGCCTTAACCCTCGATCGCGCCCTTTCTCGGGCGCGACACCGACTCGGGCACAACATGAAGGGAAGTCATGGATCAGGCAGATCCGTTCGGATTCACGGGACTCACGTACGACGACGTCCTCCTCCTGCCAGGTCACACCGACGTGATCCCGAGCGAAGCCGAGACGGCTTCACAGCTCACCCGCCGCATCCAGGTCGCGACTCCTCTGCTGTCGGCCGCCATGGACACCGTCACCGAGGCCCGAATGGCGATCGCCATGGCGCGCCAGGGCGGCATCGGCATCCTGCATCGCAACCTCTCGATCGAAGATCAGGCCGACATGGTCGACCGGGTCAAGCGCAGCGAGTCCGGCATGGTCTCGAACCCGGTGACGACCACACCCGACTCGACCGTCGCCGATGTCGATGCGCTGTGCGCGACCTATCGCGTGAGCGGACTTCCCGTGGTCGACGGCGACGGCAAGCTCGTCGGCATCATCTCGAACCGCGACATGCGATTCGTGGCCGAGTTCGAGAAGGCCACCACGAAGGTCAGCGATGTCATGACCAAGATGCCGCTCATCACTGGACGGGTCGGCATGAATCCCGACGAGGCGCTCGCCATCTTCGCCGAGCACAAGGTCGAGAAGCTCCCCCTCGTCGACGACGACGGATACCTCACCGGTCTCATCACCGTGAAGGACTTCGACAAGTCCGAGCAGTACCCGAATGCCACGAAAGACGGCGAGGGGCGCCTCCGCGTCGGCGCGGCGATGGGCTTCTTCGGCGACGCCTGGGAGCGTGCCGAGGCCTTGCGCGACGCCGGAGTCGATGTGCTCGTCGTCGACACCGCCAACGGAGAGTCGGCGGGCGTGCTCGACATCATCCGCCGGCTGAAGTCCGACCCGACGTTCGCGCACATCGACGTCATCGGCGGCAACGTGGCGACCTACGAGGGCGCGAAGGCGCTCGTCGACGCGGGTGCCGACGCCGTCAAGGTGGGGGTCGGCCCCGGCTCGATCTGCACGACCCGTGTCGTCGCGGGTGTGGGCGTGCCGCAGATCACCGCCGTATACGAGGCATCCAAGGCCACGAAGCCGGCGGGAGTTCCGCTCATCGCCGACGGCGGCCTGCAGTACTCGGGCGACATCGCGAAGGCGCTCGTCGCCGGCGCCGACACCGTCATGCTCGGCTCGCTGCTCGCGGGAACGGCGGAGAGCCCGGGCGAACTCGTCTTCCAGAACGGCAAGCAGTTCAAGGCCTACCGCGGCATGGGATCCCTCGGCGCCCTGCAGACGCGCGGCCAGAAGACGTCGTACTCGAAAGACCGGTACTTCCAGGCGGATGTCCCGTCGGACGACAAGCTCATCCCCGAGGGCATCGAGGGGCAGGTTCCCTATCGCGGTCCCCTCTCGGCGGTCGCATACCAGCTCATCGGCGGGCTGCGTCAGTCGATGTTCTACGTCGGTGCCCGCACCGTCGCCGAGCTGAAGTCGAAGGGCAGGTTCGTGCGCATCACCCCCGCGGGGCTCAAGGAATCGCACCCGCACGACGTGCAGATCGTCGTCGAGGCACCGAACTACACGCGCTGACGGTCAGCGCGGCGCGGCGGAGCCGCGACGCGCTTCCGTCAGAACGGCGGGAGCCGTAGCGCTCGCGACGCGCCAGCGTTGCGAAGCGTGCTGCGGAAGACCGCGAACCGCGGGCCCCGCAGCCGCGAAGCGCCGGCGCGCCAGCGCCGCGACCAGTGCTCAGCTGGTGCGTGCCTCGGCGAGGCGGGTGATCGCCTCGTCGAGCACCTCGGGCGTGCACGCGAAGTTGAGCCGAACGTGTCCGCGGCCGACGGTCGCCCCGAACTCGGTGCCGATGCCGAGCGCCACCTTCGCGTGTTCGAGCGCGTGCCTGGCCGGATTGTCGCCCCAGCCCAGGGCCGAAAGGTCGAGCCACGCGAGGTACGTCGCGTCGGGCATGCGATAGCGCACCCCGGGAAGCTCTTCGGAGATGAGCTCGGCGAGCAGGCGACGGTTGTCGTCGAGGCTGCCGAGCACACCGTCGAGCCAGCGCCCGCCCTGGGTGAACGCGGCGATCGAGGCGATCGCGCCGAACTGGCTCATGCGCCACTCGACCTCGTACGGCAGGGCCGCACGCACCCGGTCGCCGCGCTCGCTCGCGGTGACGATGAGCGCCGCCTTCAGGCCCGGGATGTTGAACGACTTCGAGGCCGACGTGATCGCGACGCCGTGCTCGCGGGCCGCGTCGGACACCATGAGGAACGGTGTGTAGTCGACACCCGGTTGCACGAGTGGCCCGTGCACCTCGTCGGACACGATCGTCGCGCCGTGGCGGGCCGCGATCTCGGCGAGGGAGGTCAGCTGTGCGGCGCTCGGCACCAGGCCGATCGGGTTGTGGGGATTGCACAGCACCATCGCCTTGGCTCCGGCGGCGAAGGCGGCGTCGATGCCGTCGAGGTCGAGCGCCCAGCCCTCGTCGATGCCGCCGAGCATCGGTGCATCGACGACGACGGCTGACGCCTCGGTGACCAGGTCGAAGAACGGTGGGTAGATCGGCGGTGTGATGATCACCCCGTCGCCGGGGCTGGTGACGCGGCGCAGCACCTCGACGATGCCCATGCTGACGTCGGCGGTGCACGTCACCCGAGCTGGGTCGACCTGCCAACCGAGCCGGGTCGTGGCGAAGCCCTCGAAGGCGTCGGCGACCGGCCGGCTGCCCGAGTGGTACCCCGTGTCGGAGCGCCGGACGGCGGCCTGCAGCGCCTCGGCGATCGGCTCGGCGAGCGGGTAGTCCATCTCGGCGACGGGCAGGGGCAGTACGTCGTCGGCGTAGCTGCGCCATTTCGCGCTCGTGCGGCTGCGCAGGACGTCGAGCGGTTCAGCGGCGATGCGATGCATGACCCCAGCTTGCCGCAGAAGGGCGTGGAGTGGCAGGGCGGCCGCGCACGCGATACGCTGATCGGCTGCCTCAGTGCGCCGCGGCGGATGTCGCGAATCGAACGGAATCACACGCATGGGCTTCATCGACGTCAACGGCGTCTCCTTCTCGCTCCCCGACGGGCGGCCACTGCTGGCCGACCTCGCCTTCCGCGTGGCCGAGGGGCGCACGACGGCACTCATCGGCGCGAACGGCGCGGGCAAGTCGACCCTGCTGCGCATCATCCGCGGCGACCTGCGGCCCGATGAGGGCAGCGTGCAGGTCGACGGCGGGCTCGGGGTGATGGACCAGTTCGTCGGCACGGGCCGAACGGTTCCCGGTGCCGACGAGACGGTCGCGGGCCTGCTGGTCTCGGTGGCGCCGCCACGCGTGCGCGACGCGGCACTCGAGCTCGAGGCATCCGAGAACGCGCTCATCGAACTCGACGACACCGCGACGCAGATGCGCTACGCGACCGCGCTCGCCGAATACGCCGAGGCGGGTGGCTACGAACAGGAGGTCGTCTGGGATCACTGCACGATGGCGGCCCTCGGCATCCCGTTCGAGCGCGCGAAGTGGCGCGAACTCGCGACCCTGTCGGGCGGCGAGCAGAAGCGGCTCGCGCTCGAGGCGCTGCTGCGCGGGCCCGAGCAGGTGCTGCTGCTCGACGAGCCCGACAACTCGCTCGACGTGCCCGGCAAGCGCTGGCTCGAGGCGCAGCTGCGTGCGACGCAGAAGACCGTGCTGCTCGTCTCGCACGATCGCGAGCTGCTCGCGCGAGCGGCCGACCGCATCGTGACGCTCGAGGTCGGTGCCGCCGGCAACACGGCATGGGTGCACGGCGGCAGCTTCGAGGGGTACCACGCGGCTCGTGACGAGCGGTTCGCGCGACTCGACGAGCTGCGCCGCCGGTGGGACGAGCAGCACGTCGCGCTCAAGCAACTCGTTGCGACGCTCAAGGTCAAGGCGACGTACAACGACGGCATGGCGTCGCGGTACCAGGCGGCGCTCACGAGGCTGCGCAAGTTCGAGGAGGCCGGGCCGCCCGAGGAACGCCCGCCCGCGCAGGCGGTCTCGATGCGGCTTCGCGGCGCCCGCACGGGCAAGCGCTCAGTGGTGTGCGAGGGCCTCGAGCTCACCGGGCTCATGAGGCCGTTCGACCTCGAGGTCTGGTACGGCGACCGCGTGGCCGTGCTCGGCTCGAACGGCTCGGGCAAGTCGCACTACCTGCGCCTGCTCGCGGGCGGCGGCACCGAGCCCGACCGCACGCTCGGGCACGTCACGACCGTGGGCGAGACGCTCGCGCGTGTGCCTCACGAGGGGCGGGCGGTGCTCGGAGCGCGTGTCGTGCCGGGGTGGTTCGCGCAGAACCACGAGCATCCCGAGTTCCGGGGGCGCACGCTGCTCGACATCCTGCATCGCGGCGATGCCAACCGCGACGGCATGGCTCGCGAGGCCGCGAGTTCGGCGCTCGACCGGTACGGACTTGCCGGCGCCGCACAGCAGCGGTTCGAGTCGCTGTCCGGCGGCCAGCAGGCGCGCCTGCAGATCCTCATCCTCGAGCTCTCGGGCGCCACCCTGCTGCTGCTCGACGAGCCGACCGACAACCTCGACCTCGTCTCGGCCGAGGCGCTCGAGGACGCGCTCATGCGCTTCGACGGCACCGTGCTCGCGGTCACGCACGACCGGTGGTTCACGCGCAGTTTCGACCGGTTCGTCGTGTTCCGCAGCGACGGCGAGGTCGTCGAGTCGGATGTGCCGGTCTGGGACGAGGGGCGCGTCGCACGGGTTCGATAGGGTTGAACGGTGACCCAGGAGATCGAGATCGGCCGCTCCAAGCGGGGCCGTCGAGTCTATGCATTCGACGACATCGCGATCGTGCCGAGCCGTCGCACCCGCGACCCCGAAGACGTCTCGGTGAGCTGGTCGATCGACGCGTACCAGTTCGACATCCCGTTCCTCGCCGCACCGATGGACTCGGTCGTCTCGCCGCAGACGGCGATCATGATGGGCAAGCTCGGTGGGCTCGGCGTGCTCGACCTCGAAGGTCTCTGGACCCGCTACGAAGACCCCGAGCCGGTGCTGGCAGAGATCCGAAATCTCGCGCCCGAGCGTGCGACCGAACGCATGCAGCAGCTGTACGCCGAGTCGATCAAGCCCGAACTCGTCACCGCACGACTCGCCGAGATCCGCGCGGCGGGCGTCACGGTCGCCGGCGCCCTCTCGCCCCAGCGCACCCAAGAGCTCTACGCGACCGTCGTCGCCGCGGGCGTCGACCTGTTCGTCATCCGCGGCACCACCGTCTCGGCCGAGCACGTGTCGAAGAACCAAGAACCCCTCAACCTCAAGAAGTTCATCTACGAGCTCGACGTCCCAGTCATCGTCGGCGGTGCCGCCACCTACACGGCGGCTCTGCACCTCATGCGCACGGGCGCCGCGGGCGTGCTCGTCGGCTTCGGCGGGGGAGCCGCCTCGACCACGCGGGCGACACTCGGCATCCACGCACCCATGGCGACCGCGGTCGCCGATGTCGCAGGAGCGCGGCGCGACTACCTCGACGAGTCGGGCGGGCGCTACGTGCACGTCATCGCCGACGGCGGAGTCGGGGCATCCGGCGACATCGTGAAGGCCATCGCCTGCGGTGCCGACGCGGTCATGCTCGGTGCGGCGCTCGCACGCGCGACCGACGCCCCGGGCGGCGGCTACCACTGGGGTGCCGAGGCGCACCACTCGAAGCTGCCCCGGGGCAAGCGGGTGCACGTGGGCCAGGTCGCGTCACTCGAAGAGGTGCTCTACGGCCCGGCTCCTGCGGCCGACGGAACGGCGAACCTCGTCGGCGCCCTGCGCCGCTCGATGGCGACCACCGGGTACTCCGACCTGAAGGAGTTCCAGCGGGTCGAGGTCATCGTCGAGCCGTACCTGGGGTCGTAGGCGCGCAGGTTTCGAGACGGCGCTGCGCGCCTCCTCAACCCACGGGTTTCGAGACGGCGCTGCGCGCCTCCTCAACCCACGTGTTTCGAGACGGGCGCTCCGCGCCCTCCTCAACCCGCACAAGCTCGGGTAGCGTGGGAATCGATCACGCGGCGCGGCCGTGAGGGCCGCGGGGATGAGGTGGCACGATGGCGAGACTGAAGTCGGTGACGCGTTCGAGCAGGCTCGGACCCGAGGAACGTGAGGCCGCGATCGCACGGCTGAAAGAGAAAGAGCTCGACATCCTCGTCGTGGGCGGCGGCATCGTCGGCACCGGCGCTGCGCTCGACGCGGTCACCCGCGGGCTCTCCACGGGGCTGCTCGAGGCACGCGACTGGGCGTCGGGCACGTCGAGTCGTTCGTCGAAGCTCGTGCATGGAGGCATCCGCTATCTCGAACAGCTCGATTTCAGGCTGGTACGCGAGGCGCTCATCGAGCGTGGTCTGCTGCTGCAGCGCATCGCGCCGCACCTCGTCAAACCGGTGCGGTTCCTCTACCCGCTGAAGACCCGCCTCATCGAGCGGTTCTATGTCGGCGCCGGCATGCTGCTCTACGACGTCTTCAGCTACACCGGCGGCCGCCCGCCGGGCGTGCCGCACCACCGGCACCTGTCGAAACGACAGGTGCACAAGGCGATCCCGTCACTCGCGAAGGACACGCTCGTCGGAGGTCTCACCTACTACGACGCGCAGGTCGACGACGCTCGCTACGTGGCATCGCTCGCACGCACCGCGTCGTTCTACGGTGCGCACGTCGCCAGCCGGGTGAAGGTCGAGGGGTTCATCAAGGTCGGCGAGCGCGTGGTCGGCGTGAAGGCGCACGACCTGCAGACCGATGAGCGTTTCGAGATCCGGGCGAAGCAGGTCGTGAACGCGACCGGCGTGTGGACCGATGACACCCAGCGCATGGTCGGCGAACGCGGCACGTTCAAGGTGCGCGCATCGAAGGGCATCCACCTCGTGGTGCCGCGCGACCGCATCCAGTCGGCCATGGGCATGATCTTCCGCACCGAGAAGAGCGTGCTCTTCGTCATCCCGTGGGGCCGGCATTGGCTCATCGGCACGACCGACACCGACTGGAACCTCGACAAGGCTCATCCTGCGGCAACGGCCGCCGACATCGACTACCTGCTCGAGCACGTGAACGCCGTGCTGGCGGTGCCGCTCACCCGCGAAGACGTCGAGGGCGTGTTCGCCGGCCTGCGCCCGCTGCTCGCGGGTGAGAGCGACCAGACCTCGAAGCTCTCGCGCGAACACCTCGTGGCGCACACGGTGCCTGGACTCGTCGTAATCGCCGGCGGCAAGTGGACGACCTACCGGGTCATGGCGAAGGACGCGATCGACGCCGCTGTCGACGCGCTCGACGGCAAGGTGCCGCCGTCGACCACGCAGGACATTCCGCTGCTCGGGGCCGAGGGGTACCAGGCGGCCTGGAACAAGCGCGGCAAGATCGCTCGGGCGTTCGACGTGCACAAGGTGCGCATCGAGCACCTGCTGAACCGGTACGGCACCCTCACCGACGAGCTGCTCGACCTGATCCGGGCCGATCCGAAGCTCGGCGAGCCGCTGCCGGGCGCCGACGACTACCTCGGGGCCGAGGTCGTGTACGCGGCGTCCCACGAGGGTGCACTGCATCTCGACGACGTGCTCGCGCGTCGCACCCGCATCTCGATCGAGGCGTGGGATCGCGGTGTCTCCGCCGCTCCGGTTGCGGCGAAGCTCATGGGCAGGGTGCTCGAGTGGGACAAGGCGCGCGAGACCCTCGAGGTCGAGCGGTACCTGCAGCGCGTTGCCGCTGAGCGCGCCTCGCAGGAGCAGCCCGACGACGAGTCGGCCGACCGCGTGCGCCTCGAGGCACCCGACATCGTGAAGGTCGACTGAGGGCGCGGAGGCGGCGACCGTCGGCGCGGTACGGCCCGCCTAGACTGGAGACATGGTCGAGGTTCGCCGGGTCACCCTTCCCGGGATCGGCGTGATGCATTCGTTCGCGACGGTCGACGGGGTCGAACTCGCGGTCGTCGCGCACCGCACGGGGTCGAGCGATCTCGTCGCCCGATACGGGCACGACGACGACCGCCACGCCGTGAACCTGCGCCTCGACGAAGACGAGGCTCGCACCCTCGCCGAACTGCTCGGCGGCACCCGGGTGGTCGAATCGATCGCCGAGCTCGACGACCTGCCGGGGCTGCCCATCGACTGGTTCGCCATCGAGGGGCATGACGCGATCGTCGGCCGACCCATCGGCGTTGCGCCCACCGTCGACGGGGTCGCCCTCGTGGCGCTCGTCCGCGGCGATCACGCGTACCCGTCGCCGAACGCCGAGTTCGTCGTGCGCGCGGGCGACACGCTGGTCGCGGCCGGTCCTGCGCACGGCATCGAGGCGCTGTTCCGAGCGGTTCGCGACGGCGACGGCCTCACCGCGAGCCCTCCCAGACACCCCGACGAGAGTCCCGACGCCTGATGCTGCAGATGATGTTGCGCCCCCGGTGGGTGCTCGCGCTGCTGCTCGCCCTCGGCATCGCGGCCGCGTTCGCCGCGCTCGGCCAATGGCAGGTCGAACGTGCGGTCGTGCAGGCGACGGTCGAAGAGCGACCCACCGAAGAGATCCGGCCGTTCTCGGGCCTCGCCGTGCCCGACGAACCGACTGAGCAGTCCGCGACCGGCCAGATGGTCGAGGTGTCGGGCACGTTCGTGCCCGGCGACACCGTGATCGTCGAGGGCCGGTTGAATGACGGCGTCGCCGGCTTCTGGCCGGTTGCGCACCTCGAGGTCACCGATGGCCAGGCCGGCGGCCTGCCCGTCGCCCTCGGTTGGGCGGCCGACGAGCAGGCCGCGCGCGACGCGGTCGACCGGTTCGACGCGGGCGGCGGCCTCACCGAGGTCGTCACCGTGACCGGGCGCTTCCTGCCGAGCGAGGCGCCGGTCGTGCCCGACGAAGACGGCGACCCGTTCGCCATGACCACGGTCGCGGTCGCCCAGCTCATCAACCTCTGGGCCGACTACGACGACCGCCCGGTCTACTTCGGCTATGTGACCGCAGCAGAACCGGTCGAGGGTCTCGACGCGATCTCGTCCCCGGCTCCCGAGCAGTCCGTCGAGCTGAACTGGCTCAACATCTTCTATGCCGTCGAGTGGGTCGTGTTCGCCGGTTTCGCCGTATACCTCTGGTATCGGCTCGTGCGCGACGCCGTCGAGCGTGAGCGCGAGGAGGCGGCCGAGGCCGAGGCCGAGGCCGAGGCCGACTCCGGGCGTGCCGAAGCGGTCGGGCCCAAGTCGGAGTCCTGAGCGATTCCGCCTCGGGCGAACCGCGGCCGGCACGACCGTCTGCGGGCGGATGATTGGCGTGTGAGCACCGAAGCCCCGAGCAACGAGGATCCGCTCGACGCCTACTCCGCGGTCGTCACCCGTGTGGCGAGCACCCTGCTGCCGAGCGTCGCGAGTCTCGCTGTGCGCTCGTCGCGCGGTGAGGGCGCCGGGAGCGCGAGCGTCATCTCCGACGACGGGGTGCTGTTGACGAGCGCCCACGTCGTCGCGGGTTCGCGGTCGGCCGAGGCGACGTTCGGCGACGGAACCGCCGTGGCTGTCGACGTGGTCGGACGCGACGTGCTCTCCGACCTCGCCGTGCTGCGGGCGCGGGGGCCGGTGCCGCGACCTGTACCCCTGGGCGACGCTGCGGGACTGCGCGTGGGGCAGCTCGTGGTGGCGCTCGGCAACCCGATGGGTCTCGCGGGCAGCGTGACCGCCGGCATCGTGTCGAACCTCGGCCGTTCGCTGCCCACGGCGGCGGGGCGGGTCATCGACGAGGTGATCCAGACCGATGCCGCGCTGAACCCCGGCAACTCGGGTGGCGTGCTCGCCGACGGCGCGGGCCGCATGGTCGGCGTGAACACCGCCGTCGCGGGCATCGGGCTCGGACTCGCCGTGCCGATCAACCGGGCGACCCGCGACATCATCGACACGCTCACGCGAACCGGTCGCGTGCGGCGGGCCTGGCTCGGCATCATCGGCACGAGGGTGCAGCTCGCGCCCGAGCTCGCAGCTCGGATCGGCTCTCCGACGGGGCTGCAGGTGGCGGGCGTCGCTCCCGACAGCCCCGCAGCCCTCGCGGACGTCCACCGCGGCGACATCGTGGTCTCGCTCGACGGGAACGACGTGGTCACCTCGACCTCGATCCAGCGGCTGATGGTCGAGGACGCGATCGACCGCCAGGTCGAGATGACGGTCTGGCGCAACGGTGCGCTCGTCGACGTGTTCGTCGTGCCTCGGGAGCTCGTCGACGCATCCTGACGTGTCGAGCGGATGCCTCGTGGATCGCGAGGTTCAGGCGTCGATGCCGAACGCCTCGGCGAATTCGGGTGAGGGCGGGATCTCGGTGATGACATCGACGAGCGCGCCGCCCGGGTCGCGGACGATCACGTGGCGCTGCCCGAACGGCTCGCTGCGAAGCGCCTGCACGACCGGCACGCCGGCCGCCTCGAGCCGGGCCGCGACGGCGTCGACGTCGTCGAGCTCGAGGTTCACGAGCATGCCTCTCGCTGCCTCGCCGTATCCGGCGGGCATCGACGGGTGGGCCGTGTCGAGCAGGGCGAGCTCGTCGCCCGAGTCGGGATGCCGCAGGCTCACGTACCAGTCGGCCTCGAACGTCGGCTCGAAACCGAAGTGCGCTCGGTAGAACGACGCGCTCGCTGCGACGTCGGGGGTGCAGAGAACGGGGTAACAGCTGCGGAGCATCGGTCGGTCCCTTCGTCGGTACGTCATCCGGAAGATACGTACAGTCTGTATGTATACCTAGACTGACTGACGTACAGTGTGTATGTCAAGTGTTCGAGGGGGATCGGATGGCCACGAAGGTCGAACAGCGCGAGCGCACTCGTGCCGAGATCGTACGGATCGCGACGCGGCGGTTCGCCGAGTCGGGCTACGCCGGTGTCGCGCTCGAGGATCTCGTCGCCGAGGCCCGGCTCACGCGGGGAGCGCTGTACCACCACTTCGGGAGCAAGCAGGGGCTGTTCCAGGCCGTCGTCGAGCAGGCGCAGGCCGGCGTCGCCGAGGCCGTCGAGCACGCGGCATCCGGCCATCTCGACGTGATCGACGACTTCCTCGCCGGCTGCCGCGCATTCCTCGAGGCGAGCCTCGCGCCCGAGGTCCGGCGCATCCTGCTCGTCGACGGGCCCGCGGTGCTCGGCTGGGACGGCTGGCGCGACGGCGACCTCGACACCAGCGTGCGGCACCTCGATGCCGGGGTGCGCGAACTCGTCGACGCCGGCGTCATCGAGGATCGGGAACTCGACACGGTCACCGCGCTGCTCTCGGGCGCGCTCAACGAGGTCGCGCTCGTGAACGCGCGCGCCCGCGATCCCGAGCGGGGCATCGATGCGGCCGTCGACACGGTGCGCCGCATGCTGCGCGGTCTCGCGCCCGCACGCGGCACGTAGACTGTTCGCATGCCCCTCGAGCCCAAACTCGCCGATCTGCCGCGCATCCGCGGGGCGCTTCGCCTCTACCAGGTCGCCTCGGTCATCACCGGTGTCATGCTGCTTGCGCTCTGCGCAGAGATGATCATGAAGTACGCCTTCGGGCTCGAGCTCGAGCTCGCCGGCCCGCAGGGGTTCCTCGCGTTCGTGCCGGTCGACACGGTGACCGCGGTCAATCTCTCGACGGGCATCCTCATCGCCCACGGCTGGTTCTACGTGCTGTACCTGTTCAGCGACTTCCGCCTCTGGAGCCTCATGCGCTGGCGGTTCCCGCGCTTCATCCTCATCGCCCTCGGCGGCATCATCCCCTTCCTGTCGTTCTTCCTCGAGGCACGCATCGGACGCGAGGTGCGCGCGTATCTGGCTTCGCGTGAAACCGGGGCGGCAGCGGATGACGCGGGCCGGGCCGTCTCGTCCAGCAATGCCGAATCCGTGGAGGCACCGCAGTGACCGAACCGCAGCAGCCGTCGACCGAACAGCGGCCAGTGCTCGTCGTCGACTTCGGCGCGCAGTACGCCCAGCTCATCGCACGGCGCGTGCGCGAGGCATCCGTGTACTCCGAGATCGTGCCGCACACGATCACGGCAGCCGAGGTCGCGGCCAAGAACCCGGTGGGCATCGTGCTCTCGGGCGGTCCGTCGTCGGTCTACGAAGCCGGCGCGCCCGCGCTCGACGAGGGCATCCTGCGGCTCGGGGTGCCGACGCTCGGCATCTGCTACGGGTTCCAGGTCATGGCGCAGCAGCTCGGCGGTGAGGTCGCGCACACCGGCCACCGCGAATACGGCTCGACCGCCGTCACGGCCCGCACCGACGATGACAACGCGCTGCTCGCGGGCCAGCCCGAGGCGCAGATCGTGTGGATGAGCCACGGCGACTCCGTCTCGAAGGCGCCCGAGGGCTTCGAGGTGCTCGCCTCGACCGCCACGACACCCGTCGCCGCGTTCGCGAACGACGAGCAGGGCTTCTACGGTGTGCAGTGGCACCCCGAGGTGAAGCACTCGGCCTTCGGCCAGCAGGTCATCGAGAACTTCCTGCATCGCGCCGCCGGCATCCCCGCCGACTGGAACTCGGGCAACGTCATCGGCGAGCAGGTCGCCCGCATCCGTTCGCAGGTGGGCTCGGCGCGCGTGATCTCAGCGCTCTCAGGCGGAGTCGACTCGGCCGTCTCCACCGCGCTCGTGCAGCAGGCCGTCGGCGACCAGCTGACCGCCGTCTTCGTCGACCATGGGCTGTTGCGCAAGGGTGAACGCGAGCAGGTGCAGCAGGACTACGTGGCCGCCACCGGTGTGCGTCTCGTCACGGTCGACGCGGCCGACGTCTTCCTCGACGCGCTCGCCGGAGTCAGCGATCCCGAGGAGAAGCGCAAGATCATCGGGCGCGAGTTCATCCGTGCGTTCGAGCAGGCTGAACGCGATCTCATCGCCGAGGCCGCCGCTTCGGCCGACGGCGAGCCGATCAAGTTCCTCGTGCAGGGAACGCTCTACCCCGACGTGGTCGAGTCGGGCGGCGGCACCGGCACCGCGAACATCAAGTCGCACCACAACGTGGGCGGCCTGCCCGAAGACCTGCAGTTCGAGCTCGTCGAGCCGCTGCGCACGCTCTTCAAAGACGAGGTGCGAGCGATCGGCCGCGAGCTCGGCCTGCCCGAGGCGATCGTCGGCCGCCAGCCGTTTCCGGGGCCAGGCCTCGGAATCCGCATCGTGGGTGAGGTTACCCGTGAGCGTCTCGATCTGCTCCGTCAGGCCGACGCGATCGCGCGAGAAGAACTGACCCGTGCCGGTCTCGACAGCGAGATCTGGCAGTGCCCGGTCGTGCTGCTCGCCGACGTGCGCTCGGTGGGCGTGCAGGGCGACGGCCGCACCTACGGCCACCCCATCGTGCTGCGCCCGGTCTCGTCAGAGGATGCGATGACGGCGGACTGGACGCGGCTGCCCTACGACGTGCTGGCGCGCATCAGCAATCGCATCACCAACGAGGTGCCCGAGGTCAACCGGGTCGTGCTCGACGTCACGTCGAAGCCGCCGGGGACGATTGAGTGGGAGTGATCACTCCCTGACGTGCGCGAAGGGCGCCGGCCGTTTGGCCGGCGCCCTTCGGCGTCGTGGCGGGTTCAGCCGAGCGCGTCGAGCTGCGACCGGACCGACGCGCTCACCGCACCGGTGCCACCGAGGATGACGATCTCGGCCGGGCGGAGCCGCCTGAGTTCATCGAGTACGACCTTCGGCACCGACCCTCGTTCGGTCAGCAGCACCGGTCCCTTCCTCATACCGGCGACCGGTGCTCCGGCGAGCGCGTCGGGGAAGTCGGTGCCGCTCGCGATGTACGCGACCGGGACACCGGGGACGAACGTCGATTTCGAGATCGCGGCCGACGTGGCATAGCGGTCGGTTCCGGCGAGCCGTGTCACGGTGCCCGCCGTGAGGCTCTCCAGCTGTGACGCGACTCTCGAATCGACGACCCCGGTGCCGCCGAGAATCACGATCTTCGCGGGCTGTAGCCGCCGCAACTCAGCAGTCACGACCGACGGGAGGGCGCCGCGCCCGGAGAGGAGGATCGGGCCCTTCTCGAGCCCGGCGACCGGTGCCCCGGCGAGTGCGTCGGGGAAGCTCGCCCCGCTCGCAACGTAGACGACCGGCACGCCGGGTTGGTACGTCGATTTCGAGATCTCGACGGCGGTCGAGTATCGGTCGTCACCTCCGCTGCGATACGTCGGAGCGAGGTCCATCAGTTCGAGCTTGACGCCGAGCTCATAGCTGATGACGCCTTGGCCGCCGAGCAGGACGATCCGGTCCGGTCGAAGTCGTTTGAGCTCCTCGAGCGCGACCGGCGTGATCGATTCGCTATCCGTGAGGAGGATCGGGCCCTTGGACTTCGCAGCGGCGGGTGCGCCCGCGAGTGCGTCGGCGAAGCCGGCTCCGCTCGCGAGATAGGCGACCGGGACACCGGGCGAGTACGACGACCTCGAGATCGCCGCCGCGGTCGTGTAGCGGTCGGATCCGGCGAGGCGCGACACCTTGCCCCAAGACGACGGCAACGTGACGGCAGCCGTCAGGTTCGAGGTCTTCGCCACCGCAGCGTACCCGAGTCCCCATGCGCTGACGCGAACCGAGATCCGGCGGCCGAGCAGCGCGTTCGAGAGGATGAGGTCGCGCCCGATCTCATCGGGGATCACAGCGCCGTCGGCGAGCCACTCGTAGCCGAACTCCGCATCGGGAACCGTCGATGAGGCACTCGCACGCAACGTGGAGCCGACGGTCGGCGACCCGGTGATCACCGGGATGGTCACGTTGCCGGGCCCGGGTACGATCGGTCCGTAGCTTCCCGACCACCCGGATGCGGACGCATAGCCGGGCTGAGCACCGACCACGGTGACCGAGACGGTCCGATCGATGTGCGCCGGGGTCGGCGTGAACGACGCCCCGGTCGATACCGGCCCCGCGTGGCCATCGACCCACCACTTGTAGGTGAAGTCAGTGCCGGGAGTCCAGCCGGTGAGGTCAGCGGTGAGCGTGCCGTAGACGTGGGGCTCGCCCAAGATCTGGGGATTCGGAGCCGCGAGGACGCCGACCTCTACGGCCGAGGATCCCGACAGGGTCGACGTCGTCGAGAGACGATCCGGCGCCGCGCCCGTCACGCTCACCGACACCTTCTTTCCGAGCTGCGCTGCGGTCAGGATGAGCGACGATTCCGTGGCTCCAGCGATGGGTGATCCGTCGGCGCGCCACTGGTACGAGAACACCGCTCCAGGGGTGATCGTCGTGGCGGATGCGCTGAGCCGCTCACCGACGCGATGGATCCCACGGAGCCTCGTGTTGGTGAATCGGACAGGGCCGCCCTCGGCGAGTACGACATCGAGGTCCGTGACCTGCCCGTCGGTGAGCTCGATGGCTTCCGCCGAGGCCTCGGTCGCTTCGTCCTGCCAGCACTCCTCGTAGTCGGAATCGCCCCAACCCATCAGTTCGAAACAGAGCGTGTATCGTCCCGGCGCCAGACCATTGAAGACGAACCTGCTCTCGTGGTTCGTGGAACCTGTCTGCGTGAGACCGAGTGATCCGGTCGCCGAGACCCGGAAGAGGGAGAGATAGCCGATATAGCCGGGAAACGGGATGCCGTCCTGGTCGATGATCTGCCCGGCGAGTGTCGCCGAGCGGCGGAGGCGAACATCCATCCCCGTCAGATGCTGTGCTTCGGCCAGCTCGAACGATTCAGCGGTCGCAGAGCTCGGTTCGTCGTCCCAATACTCGCGAAGGAAGCCGGACGAGGCGGATGCCCGGAACTCGAGCGTGTACTGACCGGCTTCGAGGTTCTTGAACTGGAAGGCACCCGAGGCGTCGGTGTAGCCGCTCATGTAGGAGCGGTCGGGGAGCCCAT
Source organism: Agromyces humatus (assembly GCF_021228295.1). Taxonomy (GTDB): domain Bacteria; phylum Actinomycetota; class Actinomycetes; order Actinomycetales; family Microbacteriaceae; genus Agromyces; species Agromyces humatus. The sequence goes on along the minus strand of NZ_JAJQPD010000004.1, from coordinate 71,054 downwards.
GGAGCACAACCTCCATGTGGGGGAGACCCCGACCCTCGGGGTCGGCGACGGTACCCGATACGGATCCGAGCGGAGCGGATTCCGCTGCGACAGCCGATGTCGTGCCGGGGATCGCCATCGATACGGCGATGAACATGACGAGGGCGGCGAGGAGGCCACGACGGAGCGTGACCGCGAGAGGTCGTTCGGGCAAGATTCGTCTCCGTTCGAGATGTGAGTCGGGGCGATCGGGTCGGGTGCTCAGCCGAGGCCGTCGAGTTGACGCTCGACTGCGCTGCTGACGGCGCCCGTTCCGCCGAGCACGACGACGTGCTGAGGGCGCAGACGCTTCAATTCGGCGATCACGGAATCCGGCAGTCGATCGCGTGAAGTGAGGAGGATTGGCCCGCTGCGGAGCCCGGCCGACGGCGCAGCAGCGAGTGCATCCGGGTAGGAGCTGCCGTTCGCGATGTAGGCGACCGCGATGCCGGGGAGCAACTCATCGGATACCGCGACCGCCGTCGTGAATCGGTCGGCGCCGGACTCCCGGTAGACACGGTCGAAGTGCGTGCGCAGTTTCGTCTCGACGGCCCAACTGACCGCGCCGTCCCCGCCCAGAATCACGACCCGCTCGGGTCGCAGGCGCTTCATCTCGTCCAGGACGGCCTTCGGGAGGAAATCCCTGCCCGAAAGGAGGATCGGTCCACCCGCGACCCCGGCTGCGGGAGCGCCGGCCAACGCGTCGGGGAAACCGGTACCGCTCGCGAGGTAGACGGTCGGCACGCCGGGGACGTATTGCGACTTCGAGATCGCGACCGAGGTCAGGTAGCGGTCGCTGCCGGCGAGTCGTTTCACCTCGCCGGACGTCAGGGCGGCGAGCTCTCGTGCGACTTCGGCGCCCACCGTGCCTGTGCCGCCGAGCACGACGATCCGCGCGGGGCGAAGACGGACCAGCTCTGCTCGAACGGTCGATGGAAGCCGCGAAGGCTCCGTCAGGAGCACCGGGCCTCCGCTCATGGTCGCGACGGGCCCTGCGGCGAGCGCATCGGGAAAGTTCCTTCCGCTTGCGACGTATGCGACCGGCACGCCCGCCGAGAACTGCGCCTTCGAGATGGCGACCGCCGTCGAATAGCGGTCAGCGCCCGAGATGCGGCTGACCGAACCCCATGGGGCATTGAGATTCTCCAGCGTGAGCTGGGCATTTCTCCCGGTGACCCTGCGTTCGCCGACGACCTGGATCCCGTCCGCCGACCAGAAGGTCTCCTTGTCGCTCCACGATTCCGCCCGATAGGGGCTCTCTTCACGTGGTTGGAACGAGACGGACCAGTTCGCCGTGGCCAGTCCCCGGGCCGTGTACCGGCCCTCGGCATCGGTGATCGCCCCGGCCCAGGCCGCCTGCAGGGTATAGCCCCTCGGATCGTGGTACGCGCCGGTTCCCAAATGAACGCTGACGTTGCTCAGCGGGATCCCGTCGTACGAGGTGACGACGCCAGAGATCGACCCGCCCTTCTGCAGGGCGACGTTCCTCCCGCCGACGACCTGCCCGAAGGTGACCTCGATCGGCACGGCTTCGTTCAGGAACGGGGTATCGCCCCAGTACTCATGGACGTAGTCCCCTCCGTTGCTGTAGCTCAGTTGATAACTGCCCGGGGGGAGGCCGATGAGACGGTAGTCGCCGTTCGGGGAAGTCGAGACGTTGAATCCCAGTCCCGCGGTGCTCGCGGAAACCGAGGCGCCGCTCGCCGGGCTCCGTCCTCGAGGGTCACCCTGCCCGAGATGGTGGCGCCTTTCGAGAGCTGGGCGTTCCTGCCCGTCACCGTCTGGCCGGACGCGACGGCGAAGTAGGCCCGGTCGCTCTCCTGGTGGGCGTTGTTCCAGTACTCGCCGAGGAAGCCTTCGTACGCGGGATCGTGGGGGTTCGGCCAGAAATGGAGTGTGTAGGCCCCCGCGGGCAACCCCTCGAGGCGGTACGTACCATCCTCACGGGTCGCCGTCTGGCTGGCGGGGGCTTCGGCACCCTTCAGGGTCGCCGCAACGACGCCGTTCGCCAGCGGACGCCCATCATCGAGGGTCACACGGCCCGAGATCGATGCCGTCCCGGTAGCCGTTGCGCCGAGCGTGTCCGCGGCTTCTGCGGGTGAGGGAACGGAGTCCGAGGGCGGCTCGGGCTCAGGGCTCGGCGCCGGGGTCGGCGTGGCGGTCTGCGGCAGGGCTGAGTTCGGCACGGGCTCGCCGCGTGGAGACGGATCCGACTCGAGCTGTACATCGGCCGGCTCGATGCCCACGGTCGCCGAAGCAGAACCCGGCACGGAGGTGGCGAACACAATCGAGCCGACGATGAACGCCGCTGAGAGCATCCGGAGCAGACGCGGCATGGATCGGACGGGTAGGCGGGACGACGGGTCGTACGGGGGCAAGCGGGTCTCCGGGCGGGTTCGGGTCGGCGTAGGGGGCTACCGACGTGCGCAACGCCGCGGGATGCCTCGAGAATCTCATCACAGTCGGGGCGGATTTGGAAAGACTGCCTCTGAATGCTCGGTCGCCGAGGAGCCCATCCGGGTCGGCTCGTGACGACTGCAGGAACAATCGGACGACACGCCGCGTCGGTCGCGGGGTCGGGCCGGCGTGTTTCGGAGAAGTTCCTGCAGTAGCCGCGTGGCGGAGGGACATCCGCGCCCGGAAACGACGAACGGCCGCCCGAGGGCGGCCGTTCGGGTCTCGATACGGCGCTGCGCGCCTACTCGACCAGCGTCGAGGTCAGTCGCTCGACTGCATGATCGCGAGCATGCGCAGGATCTCGAGGTAGAGCCAGATGACCGTGATCATGATGCCGAACACGCCCATCCACTCGTACTTCTTCGGGGCGCGGTTGCGCACGCCCTGCTGGATGAAGTCGAAGTCGAGCACGAGCGAGTACGCCGCCATGATGACGACGAAGATGCCGATGATGACGCCCCACGGGATGCCGAAGATGAAGCTCGGTTCGCTGCGAAGGCCGAAGGCGCTGTCGGTGCCGCCGAAGATCATGAGCCCGAAGTTCACGAGCGAGAACACCAGGTAGCCGACCATGGCGATCAGGAAGATCTTCGTGGCCTTCTTCGACGCACGGATCTTGCCCGAGGCGAAGAGCGCGAGTGTGACGCCGACCACGACGAGCGTCGCGATGACGGCCTGCACGACGATGCCGGGGAACATGGCTTCGTAGAACGCCGAGATGCCGCCGACGAAGACGCCCTGCACGCCCGCGTAGGCGAGGACGAGCGCGGGTGACGGCTGCTTCTTGAATGTGTTCACGAGGGCGAGGACGAAGCCCACGATGCCGGCGCCGATCCACAGGAACGGCAGCGCCGGCGCGGTGACCCAGCCGATGGCCGCGCCCACGAGCAGCAGCCCGAAGGCCGCGACCGACTTCTGGATGGTCGTGTCGATGGCCATCGTCTCGCCGGCGGGCGGCGTGGCGGGCTGGTTGTACATCTCCTGCAGCTGCTGTGCCGAGATGTCTTGCGCTCCGGCCACGGCTCCCTGCTGCGAGAAGGCGGAATTCCGCGCGAATGCGGGATTGTCGAGAGCCATGGGTTCCTCTGCTTTCGGCTGTCGTCGGTGCGGGGGATCGGCGTACGGATGCGGCATCCGTGCCGTAGAGAACAATCTACCCGCGATAGGTGGGACAACGCCGCGAGTTTGCGTGGGATTCCCATGCTCGTTGCCCGCCGCTGGCTACGCTGGGCGAATGCCGCCCGCCACCGCCGCGTCCCCGCTCGTCATCGGCCACCGCGGGGCATCCGGCTACCGGCCCGAGCACACCCGCTCGGCCTACGAACTCGCGTTCGCCCTCGGCGCCGATGCGGTCGAGCCCGACATCGTCGCGACGCGCGACGGTGTGCTCGTCCTGCGTCACGAGAACGAGATCTCGGGCACCACGGATGTCGCAGCGAGGCCCGAATTCGCCGGCCGTCGCACGACGCGCGAGGTCGACGGCGTCGCCCTCACCGGGTGGTTCACCGAGGACTTCACCTGGGCCGAGCTCTCGACCCTGCGCGCTCGTGAGCGGCTCGGCGGTCTGAGGCAGGCGAGCGCGAGCTTCGACGGGCGCTACCCGATCATCCGGTTACGAGAGCTGTTCGCCCTCATCGACACGGCCGCCGACGAGCAGCGCCGAGTCATCCGCATGGTCGCCGAGTTCAAGCACGCCGCGCATTTCGCGGCGCTGGGACTGCCGCTCGACGAGCTGTTCGCGGCCGAACTCGACGCCGGCGGGTGGGGCGCGGGCGACGAGCGGCTCATCATGGAGGCGTTCGAACCGACCCTGCTCGACCGGCTCGGGGCACGGGGCATCCGGGGCAAGCGGATCTTCCTCATCGAAGGGCGAGGTGCGCCCTGGGACCTCGTGCTCGAACAGGGTCGGCAGGCGCCGAAGTACGACTCGTTCGTCACCGCAGTGGGGCTCGCGAGCCTCACCGGCCGGTTCGACGGTGTGAGCGTCGGCAAGGCGCGGCTCGTCGCCGCGTCGAATCGAGCGGTGACGGATGCCGCTGCCGGGGCCCTCGACGAGACCGGGCCCCTCGCCGGGGCACGGCTCGTCGACGCCGCGCACGCGGCCGGCCTCGAGGTGTACACGTGGACGCTGCGCCCCGAGAACCGCTTCCTCGAGCCGAGGTTCCGCCGCGGCAGCGTGCGCGCGGCCTACGGCGACTGGGCGGCCGAGTTCGCCGAGGTGCTGGCGACCGGCGTCGACGGCATCTTCGTCGACCACCCCGACCTCGGCATCGACGCCGTCACGCGGTGACGCGCTCCAAGACGACCTCGGCCTCGCGGGCGGTGAGCCAGTCGCGCAGTCGGCTGCGCCACACGGTGAACGCGAGCCCGATGAACCCGGCCATCAGCAGGACTCCCGACATGATCGTCGCCCACATACCGAGGGATCCGGCCACGAACTCGACGACGACCCAGCCGATGAGCACGATGCCGACCCAGACGGCGCCGAGCCGGCTTCGGAACACGGCGACGGCGAGCAGGATCGTGCCGAGTACCGTTCCGGCGAGACCCACGAGTGAGACGGGCGTCGCGACGCCCGTGATCGTCGCGTCGATCGCGGCGGCGGCGCCGTCGATCGACGACGGCCCGACCGAGGCGGCACCGATCTCGACCAGCGAGAATCCGGCGACGGCGGCGTGCGCGAACGCGCCGAGTATCGAGATCGCCACGGCGATCGGCGCGATCACCGGAGTGCGGTCGCGCAGAAGGTGTGCAACGCCGATGAGCCCGATCACGAGGGCGGCCTGGGCGGCGAGGAACGCGTATGCCGAGATCGTGGGGCCGGCACCTGACGCGGCGATGATCTCGAGGTCGGCTACGGTGTCGTCGGAGGATGCCGGCGCGGTGAACACGAACACCACGGCGAGGGCGGCGTAGAGCACGAGGCTGACCGCCGTCGTGAGTCGGTGGAAACGTGCTTGGCGGTGCTGGTGCATGGCGGGCTCCTTCGAGGCGGTGCCCCCACGGCCGATCCGCGGGAGTCGCCACGAACGTACGATCGGCACGCGGTCGGCCGCGTCGGTCGACGGTCGCGCAGGCGTCGACCCGAGGCGATACGCGTCATCCCGCAGTGGATGCGAGACTCGACTGCAGCATGACGCGCCCCACACTCCGCGCGGCTAGCCTGATCGCATGGAGCGCAGGCGGGTGATCCACGCGGTGCAGGATGCGCTACTCGCGCTCGCCGTCGCGGCGCTCGGTGTCGCTGAGATCTGGGTGCCGTTCGAATCGGTGAACGGACAGGGCTCACCGGTCGTCAGCACGGTGGGGGTCGTCATCGCGGCCGGCCTGCTCACGCAGCGCCGCGCGCGCCCGGTGCTGTCGGTCGGCGTCTTCGCCGTGTGGCTCGTGATCGGGGTCACCACGCTCGGCGAGATGCAGGTGCTCTTCTTCGGGCAGATGGTGCCGTTCATGCTCGCGCTCTATTCGCTCGCCCGGCACGGCTCACGCAGACTCGCCTGGACTGGTGCAGCATCCGCAGCCGTGACACTGCTCTTCGGCGACCTCTTCATCCCCGCGCTGCAGGCACCGCCCGAGATCATCTTCCACTGGACCGTCTGTGCTCTCGCATTCGCCATCGGGTGGGGCCTGCGGGCATCGGAGCATCGTGCGGTTGCCGCCGCGCTGCGGGCGAGTCAGGTCGAGGCGGCGAGTCGCGAGCTCACCGCCGCCGCGATCACCGACGAGCGGGCGCGCATCGCCCGTGAATTGCACGATGTGCTGGCGCACTCGGTCAGCGTCATGGTGGTGCAGGCGGGGGCCGCGGCCCAGGCGGTCGACGACGATCCGGCGTTCGTGCGTCGGGCACTCGAGTCGATCCGGGCGACCGGCGCCGAATCGCTCGACGAGGTGCGTCGGGTGGTGAACATGCTCCGCGACAGTGGGGAGGAGGCCGGCCTCGTTCCACAACCCGGGGTCGGCGGACTCGACGACCTGGTCGCGGCTGCGCGCGCGACCGGCCTGCAGGTGACATCCGAGGTGACAGGCGACGCCGATCGGCTGCCGGCGGGCCTCTCGCTCGCGGTGTTCCGCATCGTGCAGGAGTCGCTCACGAACGTGCGCAAGCACGCGCGTGCCGACGCGGTGCAGGTCTCGGTCAACTGCGAGCCCCACCAGGTCGAGGTCCGCGTCGTCGACGATGGCGCGGCGCAGGCTTCGTCGCCCGGGTCCCCCGGTCACGGGCTCATCGGCATGCGCGAGCGCGCCGCACTCTACGGGGGAACGCTCGAGGCTGCGCGGGTCGCCGACGGATTCGCCGTGCGCGCCGTACTACCGAGGATCGCCTCGTGACCGCCGTCGAACGGCCGGTCGCGCTGCGCGTGCTCGTCGTCGACGACCAGGAGCTCGTGCGCGCCGGCTTCCGCCTCATCCTCGAGCGGGCCGGCTTCGAGGTCGTCGGCGAGGCCGCCGATGGACTCGAGGCGATCGAGCAGGTGGCCCAGCTCGCTCCTGACGTGGTGCTGATGGACGTGCGGATGCCCCACCTCGACGGCATCGAGGCGACCCGGCGAATCCTCGCGATCGCGGGCGGCGGCCCTCGCATCATCGCGCTCACCACGTTCGACCTCGACGAATACGTCTACGGGGTCATCCGCGCCGGTGCTTCGGGCTACCTCCTGAAGGACGTCTCGCCCGATGGGCTGGTGCGGGCGGTGCGCGCGGTCGCGGTGGGCGAGACGATGCTCGCACCCGCGGTGCTGGGCAGGATGCTGCGCCAATATGTCAGCCGACCACCCGAGAACGCGGTGCTGCCCGCCGAGCTCGCCGCGCTCAGTGAACGCGAGGCCGAGGTCGCCCGCCTCGTGGCGCGAGGCCTGACGAACGCCGACATCGCCGGGCGGCTGTTCCTCAGCGAGGCGACGGTGAAGACCTACGTCTCGCGGTTGCTGACGAAGTTCGGCCTGCGCGACCGGGTGCAGATCGCGGTGCTTGCCTACGAGAGCGGGCTCGTGCGTGTGGGCGAGGCCGACCAGTAAGTCGGGGGCGGGTTTCGAGACGCTCCTTCGTCGCTCCTCAACCCGCTTCAGGTGTCGGATGCCGCGCCTAGACTTGATGGGACATGACGCTGATCCTCGACCCCGACGACCCGGCCGGCTGGCGCGAGGCGCCGACGGCATCCGGTGGTGCCCCGAATTCCACCGGCTCGCGCCTCACCGACGGGCTCAATCCGCAGCAGCGCGAGGCGGTCGAATACCGCGGGCCGGCACTGCTGATCGTCGCGGGTGCGGGCTCGGGCAAGACCCGTGTGCTCACGCACCGCATCGCGAGCCTCATCGAGAGCCGCGAGGCCTGGCCGAGCCAGATCCTCGCCATCACCTTCACCAACAAGGCCGCCGCCGAAATGCGCGAGCGTGTCGAAGCGCTGCTCGGTGAAGGGGCATCCGGAATGTGGATCTCGACGTTCCACTCCGCATGTGTGCGCATCCTGCGGCGCGAGGCCGAGGCCATCGGGCTGCGCTCGACGTTCACCATCTACGACTCCGCCGACCAGCGCACGATTCTCAAGCGCATCATCAAAGAGCTCGACGCCGACACCATGGGGTTCACGCCGGCGAGCGCGCAGGCCAAGATCTCGAAGCTCAAGAACGAGCTCGCCGATGTCGAGACGTACGCGCGCAACGCGAACATGAACGACCCGCAAGAGGCCATGTTCCTCGAGATCTTCCGGCAGTACACGCGGCGGCTGCGCGACGCGAGCGCCCTCGACTTCGACGACCTCATCGCCGAGACCGTGTACCTGTTCCGTGCGTTCCCGAAGGTCGCGGCGCTCTACCAGCGGCGGTTCCGGCACATCCTGGTCGACGAGTACCAAGACACCAACCACGCGCAGTACTCGCTCATCCGCGAGTTCACCCGGCCCGTGTCGCGTGAGATCGTCGATGAGCTCGACGCGCACGGCATCCTCGTGCGGGGCATCGCCGACGACGCCGGGGCGATCCCGGGTGCGAGTCTCACGGTGGTCGGCGACTCCGACCAGTCGATCTACGCGTTCCGTGGGGCCGACATTCGCAACATCTCCGAGTTCGAGCGCGATTTCACGGGCGCCAAGGTCGTGCTGCTCGAGCAGAACTACCGGTCGACGCAGAACATCCTGTCGGCGGCCAACGCGGTCATCTCGAACAACTTCGATCGCAAAGACAAGAAGCTGTGGACGGCCGACGGCGACGGCGACCCCATCATCGGGTACACCGGGTACACCGCGCACGACGAGGCGCAGTTCGTGGCCGACGAGATCGAGTCGCTGCACCGGTCGGGTGTCGCCTACCGCGACATCGCCGTGTTCTACCGCACCAACGCGCAGACGCGTGCGCTCGAAGAGATCTTCGTGCGTTCGGCCCTGCCCTACCGGGTGGTCGGCGGCACGAAGTTCTACGAGCGCGCCGAGATCAAAGACGCGATGGCCTACCTCATCGCCGTCGCGAACCCGCTCGACGAGCTCGCGCTGCGACGCATCCTGAACACCCCCAAGCGAGGCATCGGCCCCGCGACCGAGACGGCGCTCGCGAGCTTCGCCGAGCAGAACGAGCTGTCCTTCCGTGCGGCGATGCGTGACGCCTCCGGCCTCGGCCTCGGGCCCAAGGTCACCGGCGCGATCTCTGCGCTCGCCGCGGTGCTCGACGAAGCGGCGGCGATGCTCGTTCCGTCGGCCGAGGGCATGGCGGCGGGCACGAATCAGGGAGCGTCGAAGGTCTCCGACGTGCTCGTGTTCCTCGTCGAGCGCTCGGGCCTGCTCGAGACGCTGCGCAACAGCCGCGACCCGCAAGACGAGACCCGCGCCGAGAACGTCGAAGAGCTCGTCGCGCAGACCCGCGACTTCGACCGCGAGAACCCCGGGGCGACGCTCGTCGACTTCCTCACCCAGGTGTCGCTCGTCGCGGCCGCCGACGAGATCGACGACGCGTCGGGCACCGTCTCGCTCATGACCCTGCACACCGCCAAGGGGCTCGAGTACCACGCCGTGTTCCTCACCGGCCTCGAAGAGGGATTGCTGCCGCACCAGATGTCGGCGTCCGAGCCCGGCGGCCCTGCTGAAGAGCGGCGCCTCTTCTACGTCGGCATCACCCGGGCGCGCAAGCGGCTGCACCTCTCACTTGCGATGAGTCGGGCCCAGTTCGGTGAGGTCGCCGTTGCCATGCCGTCGCGGTACCTGCAGGAGATCCCCGAGGGGCTCATCGACTGGCGGCAGTCGCCCGGCATGGCGACGAGCCGGGGCGGCACCCAGCCGCGCGCGCTCAATGCGCGCCGACCGGGCGGTGCATGGGGCACCCGCGACCGCGACCTCGAGCGGTTCAGCGTCACCCGCTCCGACAAGCCCAAGACCGAGTGGGCCAACCGCGTCACGGGCAACGTGCGCGACAACGGGGACCTCACCCTCGAGGCCGGCGACCGCATCCGCCACTCCGACTTCGGCGATGGCAGGGTCACCCAGGTCACGGGCGAGGGCACCAAGCGCATCGCGCACGTCACATTCGACACCGCCGGGCAGAAGAAGCTCCTCATCAAGATCGCGCCCATCGAGAAGCTGTGAGTCGGTGCGCCTCGGGTGGGCGTTCGCAGGCGCTTCGCACGCTCGCGGCCGTGGCCCGCTCGTCGTGCAACGTGCTCGCGCGCCGGGCGGTCGAGCACGGTGGCGGCGGGTCGGACTGAGCATGCGACATCCGCTCGCAGCAGAGGTTGAGGAATCGATGTCGAGATGTAGTATGAATGCTACATCCAATAGTGAAAGCACGATGGGAGTGCTCATGGACGCCGATGCCGTCGTCGAAGTGCGCGGGCTCCGTATGACCTACGGCGCCCGTACGGTGCTCGATGGCGTCGACCTTCGCCTCGACCGCGGAGAGGTCGTCGCGCTCCTCGGGCCGAACGGCGCCGGCAAGACGACGACGATCGAGGTGCTCGAGGGGTTCCGGCAGCCCACTGCGGGCGAGGTCGTCGTGCTCGGCGAAGATCCGTCGCGCGCCGGCGACGCCTGGCGTGCGAAGGTCGGCGTCGTGCTGCAGTCGTGGCGCGACCACGCTCGCTGGCCCGTCGGGCAGCTGCTCGAGCAGTTCGCGGCCCTCTATCGCCCGTTCGCGGTCGCCGGCGGCCAAGGGCCATACGGTGTCGATGAGCTGCTCGAACTCGTCGGGCTCGCTGATCGTCGGCGCGCGCTCGTGCGTTCCCTCTCGGGTGGTCAGCGACGACGACTCGACGTCGCGATCGGCCTCGTCGGGCGGCCCGAGCTGCTCTTCCTCGACGAGCCGACCACGGGGTTCGACCCGGTCGCGCGTCACGAGTTCCACGAGCTCATCCACGCGCTGAGCGACTTCGACGACACCACCGTGCTGCTCACGACGCACGACCTCGCCGAGGCCGAGAAGATCGCCGGGCGCATCCTCATCCTCGACGAGGGTCGCATCGTGGCGAACGGCAGCGCGGCCGAGCTCGCCCGTGCCATGGCGCACTCGAGCGAGGTCACCTGGCGAGAAGACGGCGTGCGCCACGTGCACAGTGCCGCCGAACCCGAGGCGTTCGTGCGCGAACTGCTCACGCGACGCGAGGTCGAGGTCACCGAGCTTCAGGTGCGGGCCCAGACGCTCGAAGCGACCTACCTGGCGATGGTGGCGAGGCACGAGACGGCCGCCACCGCCGCGGCATCGGCGTCCGACCGGCGCCCGACGAACGAGGAGGCACGATGACCATCGCGCTGCGCGCCGGCATTCGGCGCGGACTCACGGAGTTCGGCATCTCGCTGCGCACGCCGGCCGATGTGCTGTTCATCGTGTTCGGCCTCGTCATCGTCGGCGTCGTGCTGTGGCTGAACCGCGACGCCGAGGCGGCACCCGGCGCGCCGCTCGCGTGGTTCATCCTGCCGAGCATCCTGACCATCCAGTTGTTGTTCGTCACGGCATACGGCCTCGCAACCGTGATCGTGACCGAACGTGAAGACGGCACCCTCCTGCGGGCCAGGTCGCTTCCCACAGGGCTCCCCGTGTACTCGGTCGGTGTCACCGCCCGCACGCTCGCAGAGCTGGTGTGCACATTCGTGCCGACGCTCGCGATCGCGGCGGCGGTGCTCGGCGGTGCGCTCGGCCTCGACGCGCTCGGCCTGGCGACCGTGCTCGCGATGCTCGTGCTCGGCACCGTCGCGCTTCTGCCGTTCGGATTCGTCATCGGCACGGTCTTCCGCAACCCGCGATCGGTCGGCGGGTGGGGGTTCCTCGCGGTCGGGGCGGTCGCCTTCGCGTCGGGGCTGATCCAGCCGCTCGCGACGCTGCCGGCCTGGGTGCAGCCGATCGGACTCGCGCTTCCGCTGTTCTGGATCGGCCACGTGCTGCGCGGCGCGTTCCTGCCGGCCGAGCTCGGCACCCTCGAGTTCGGCGGCGGGTGGCACTTCGGGCTCGCGTTCGCGATCGTCGCCGCGTGGGCGATCGTGGGTCTCGTGCTCGCGCCGCATCTGTTGCGGCGCATCGCCCGCCGAGAGACCGCGTCGGCGATCGAACTGCGTCGGCAAGCCGCCCTGCAGCGCATATGAGCGCGGCCGAGCCCACGGCGGGCCGCGCCGATCCCACGGCGGGCCGCGCCGATCCCACGGCGGGCCGCGCCGATCTCGTGCACAACCGCGTCGCGATGCTCCGCGCCGAGCGGCGCGTCTCGCGGCGCGAACTCGCCGAGGCGATCGGGGTGCATTACCAGACGGTCGGCTACCTCGAGCGCGGCGAGTTCAACCCGAGCCTGCATCTCGCCCTGCGGATCGCTCGGTTCTTCGAGGTCCCCGTCGAGTTCGTGTTCTCACTCGATGAGTTCCCGAGGATCGGTCCCGTGCATCCCGGTCGCTAGGCACGTCACGCGATTCAGCGGCTTCCGACAAGGGGAGTAACATGGTCGTCGGCCCGTGCGGTATCTCGACTTCGAGAGATTCTAGGCCGGGTCCATCACCCACCAGCCCCTGTGCGCGACCGCGCGTGCGGATCGATTGGAAGTAGAGCGTGGATCTTTACGAGTACCAGGCCAGAGACCTGTTCGAACACTACGGGGTGCCGGTGCTCCCGGGCATCATCGCCGACACGCCCGATGAGGTGCGCGCCGCGGCCGAGAAGCTCGGCGGTGTCGTCGTCGTCAAGGCCCAGGTGAAGACCGGCGGGCGCGGCAAGGCCGGCGGCGTCAAGGTCGCGAAGAACCCCGACGAGGCGTACGAGGCGGCCGAGGCCATTCTCGGGCTCGACATCAAGGGCCACGTCGTCAAGCGCGTCATGGTCGCGGGCGGCGCCCGCATCGCGCAGGAGTTCTACTTCTCGGTGCTGCTCGACCGGGCCAACCGCTCGTACCTCTCGCTCACGAGCGTCGAGGGCGGCATGGAGATCGAGCAGCTCGCGGTCGAGAAGCCCGAGGCGCTCGCGCGCATCGAGGTCGACCCGACGGCCGGCGTGACCGTCGAGAAGGCTCGCGAGATCGCGGTCGCCGCGAACTTCCCGGCCGAGCTCGTCGACCAGGTCTCCGACGTCTTCGTGAAGCTCTACGAGGTCTACAAGGGCGAGGACGCGACCCTCGTCGAGGTCAACCCGCTCATCCTCGACGAAGACGGCAACATCATCGCCCTCGACGGCAAGGTCTCGCTCGACGAGAACGCCGAGTTCCGTCACGCCGGCCACGCGCTGCTCGAAGACAAGGCCGCGGCCGACCCGCTCGAGGCCAAGGCGAAAGAGCTCGACCTCAACTACGTCAAGCTCGACGGCGAGGTCGGCATCATCGGCAACGGCGCGGGCCTGGTCATGTCGACGCTCGACGTCGTCGCGTACGCGGGCGAGAACCACGGGGGAGTCAAGCCCGCGAACTTCCTCGACATCGGCGGCGGCGCCTCGGCCGAGGTCATGGCCAACGGCCTGTCGATCATCCTCGGCGACCCGCAGGTCAGGAGCGTGTTCGTGAATGTCTTCGGCGGCATCACGGCGTGCGACGAGGTCGCCAAGGGCATCGTCGGTGCGCTCGCCGAGCTCGGCAAGGAGGCCAACAAGCCGCTCGTCGTGCGCCTCGACGGCAACAAGGTCGACGAGGGCCGCCGCATCCTCGAGGAGGCGGCGCACCCGCTCGTCACCCTCGCCGAGAACATGGACCAGGGCGCCGACAAGGCCGCCGAGCTGGCGAACGCCGCGTAGTCGCGAGAAGAACAGGACTCCAACAATGACGATCTTCCTCAACAAGGACTCCAAGGTCATCGTGCAGGGCATCACCGGCGGCGAGGGCTCGAAGCACACCGCACGCATGCTCGCGGCGGGCACCCAGGTGGTCGGCGGCGTCAACGCCCGCAAGGCGGGCACCACGGTGCTGCACAACGACCAGGCCGGCAACCCCATCGAGCTCCCCGTCTTCGCGTCGGTCGCAGAGGCGATCGAGAAGACCGGTGCGGATGTCTCGATCGCCTTCGTTCCCCCGGCGTTCACGAAGGACGCCGTGGTCGAGGCCATCGATGCCGAGATCGCCCTCCTCGTGATCATCACCGAGGGCGTGCCGGTGCAGGACTCGGCCGAGTTCTGGGCGTACGCGAAGGAGAAGGGCGAGAAGACCCGCATCATCGGCCCGAACTGCCCCGGCATCATCAGCCCCGGTGAGTCGCTCGTCGGCATCACCCCGGCGAACATCACCGGCAAGGGCCCGATCGGCCTCGTCTCGAAGTCGGGCACGCTCACGTACCAGATGATGTACGAACTGCGCGACCTCGGCTTCTCGACGGCAATCGGCATCGGCGGCGACCCGATCATCGGCACCACGCACATCGACGCGCTCGCCGCGTTCGAGGCCGACCCCGAGACCAAGGCGATCGTGATGATCGGCGAGATCGGCGGCGACGCCGAAGAGCGCGCGGCCGACTTCATCAAGGCCAATGTCACGAAGCCGGTCGTCGGCTACGTCGCGGGCTTCACCGCGCCCGAGGGCAAGACCATGGGCCACGCCGGCGCGATCGTGTCGGGCTCGGCGGGCACCGCGCAGGCCAAGAAGGAGGCCCTCGAGGCCGCGGGCGTCAAGGTCGGCAAGACGCCCAGCGAGACCGCGCAGCTGCTGCGCGAGGTCTACGCGGGCCTGTAGGAAAATGAGCGGATGTCGCGACATCCGCTGCTCGTGTGAAGCTGCCCCGCCGGGACGACCGGCGGGGCGGCTTTCGTGATTCACTCCTGCTCAGGTCACGGGTCGATGACCACGACGCAGGTGTAGGTGCCCGGCTCGAGGTCGTTGATCGTGACGCTCGGGTCGTCCAGCATGTCCGAGAGATCGACGTCCTTCAGAGTGTCGGGGCTCTCAGTGGTGGCGTCGCACTCGATGCTCGAGAACGTGCCGCCCGGGATCTGCGAGTCGACGCTCACCGTGAGGTTCGTCAACGGGTCGTTGGAGAACACGACAGGAGTGGCGTCGTCACAGGTGCTGCCCTCGACCACGGTTCCGGTCTGCGGGTTGGCAGACGTCACCGCATAGCCCGCGGGAACCGTCTCGGTGACCGTGTAGTCGCCGGCCGCGATCCCGGCCAGGCAGGCCTCGCCGTTCGCGTCGGTCGTGACGGTCGTGTTGGCGGGCAGGTCACCACCGGTGATCGTGAAGACGACGCCCGCGTGCGGGTGGTCACCGGGGCCGTCGGCCGCGTGCTTCTTCGTCTTCTCGATGGCGAGGGCACCGCAGTTGTTGATGCCGGTGTCGAGGGGAGCGATGAAGTCCTTCAGCGCAGCGGTGAAGGAGTCGGAGGAACGGCTCTTCAGGTACGCGCTGCCGAACGCCACGCAGTCGTCGCCGACGATCGCCGAGAAGTCGACGGTCGCCTCACCGAAGGTGCGGACCGAAACGTCGCCCAGTCCGTCGGACTCGGCGGCCGGGATGGCCGACGTGTTGATGGAACCGGTGGCGTCGCCGGCCGCGCTCAGGTTGTCGCGCACACCCCAACACGGGGTGGCGTTGGCGGCCTCGCACAGGCTCTTCGGTCCGGTGGCGACCCAGCGTGAGAGGAAGAGCTGCGGGTTCGTACCGCCCTGCGACAGGTCGTACTGGACGAGCAGGTCACCGGCCGTGCGCACGGGGGTGACGCCGTTCGCGCTCACGTCCTCCGACTTGTTGAACTCGAAGTCCATGTTGGTCGTGCCGCTCGGCTCCTGGACGCGATGCCAGAACATGTGCAGGAAGTCGCCGCTCGCGGTCTCCTCGAGGTACGTGCCGAAGTTGAGCAGGTCGCTCTTGTTCGGCGGGATGCTGCCGTCGACCACGGTGGGCACGGCCGTGTCCTCCTTGGCGCCCTGGCCGAACGAGTCGTCGCCGGAACCGGTCGCCAGGTCCGCCTTGCGCTGCTCGGAGACACCTGCCCAGTCGACCGAGGGCGAGGGGTCGTCGACCTTGAGGTTGGCGTCGGTGTCGATCTCGAAGTTGCTGCCGGCCAGGCTGACTTCGGGGTGGTTGGCGAGCGCCGGCCCGGCGACGAGAGCCGAGAGCGTCAGCGCGCCGACGCCGCCGACAGCGGCGAGGTGCTTCCATCGGCGGCGGGGCTGCGTCGCCGTCTCGGGTGTCGGGTTGTCTGCATGGAGCATGATCGCCTCCGGTATTGCGGGTTCGTCCGGTTCGGATGGATCGGACGGTCCTCTGCGTGCCAGGTGGCGAGGGGCGGGGGTGGGGGCGGCAGGGCGCGAGCGTCACTTCTTTTTCGTCGCCGGTCGGGTGCTCGGCGGCGCGACACCAGCAAGGCTCGAGAGGAGTCTCACGCTGAGTGCAAGCTACACCCGTCGCGGCCCGGCCGGAAGGGCAATGGTGAGATTAACTCAGGGCTGGCGAGTCGGCGTCGACCGCGCCGGATCGGGAAGGCCCCGTCGGCATAGCCGGCGAGGCCTTCCACGTCAGTTGCGGTCGTGCGGGTGTCTCCTCTCGGTCACGGATCGATGACGATCACGCAGGTGTACGTGCCCGGCTGCAGGTTGCTCTTCGTGAGTGACCCGTCGCCGTTCGCGTTCGTCGTGGCCTCGAACGGCGGGTCGGCTTCAGCGTCGCAGTCGATCGTCGACGCGGTGCCGCCATCGATCTGCGAGTCGACCGAGACCGTGAGGTTGGTCAACGGCATGTTCTCGAAGGTCTTGGTCGCACCGGCCGGCGTGTTGCTGCAGTCGGCGGCGCTCTCGGAGACCGCCGCGGTCTGCGGGTTGGTCGAGAGTGCCACGTAGCCCGTCGGCACCGTCTCGGTCACGGTGTAGTTGCCGACCAGGGCGCTCACCACGAGGTTCGGGACGCAGGCGATGCCGCTTGCGTTCGTCTGAACGACGATGCCCTGGCTGAGGTTGCCGCCGGTCACCGTGAACGTGACGTTCGCGTGCGGGTGGTCGCCGGGACCGCTCGCCGCGTGCTTGCGCGTCTTGACGATCTTGATCGAGCCCTTCTCGCGCTCGTTCACGAACGTGCAGGTGACGGTCTCACCGGCGCTCAACGAGATCGACTGAGGATCCGAGGCATCGTCACAGGTCTCGCTGACGAGGTTCCAATTGGCCGGAACCGTCTCCGACACGTCGTACGTGCCCGGGGTCAGGTTCGCGTAGGTGTTGGAATCCTTGCCCGCGGAGCCCGCGGCCGTGGTCGTGAGCGTGAAGGCGGCGTCCGGGAGCGTGCCCGACGTGAAGTCGAACGGGCCGAAGCCATCGTTCGTGACCTTCTCGACGATCACGGTGCCCTTCGCCTGGTTGGTGTAGGTGCACTCGAGCACGTCGTCGGCGTCATCGAGATCGAACGTGACCGTTCCCGTCGCCAGGCTGATATCCGCTGGGCCCACCGTCACGCCCACGCTGGCGGAGCAGTCGATGTCGATGAGCGACCACCCTGCCGGCGGTGCCGACTCGGTGACGGTCAGGTCCGTTCCGAAGAACACGTTGTCGTACTCCTGCGTTCCGCCGTCGGTCAGGCTGAAGCCGGGACTCGTCCCGTCATCCTGGGTGACGAGCTGCGTGGTGTAGTCGAACGATGTCGTGTCTCCGTCGGGGTCCGTCTCCTTGTGGATGATGACCTTCGCGCAATTGGTCAGGTCGACGTCGGCCGGCCTGATGAAGTCCTTCAGTGCGGCCGTGAACGAGTCGGAGGACCGGCTCTTCAGGTACGCGCTGCCGAACGACACGCACTCGTCGTCGCCGACGATCGCCGAGAAGTCGACCGTCGCCTCGCCGAACGTGCGGGCAGACACCGGGTTGGTCGAACTGAGTCCGTCGGACTCGGCGGCCGGGATCGCGGTGGTGTTGATCGACCCCGTCGCGTCACCCGAACTCGTCAGGTTCGCACGCAGACCCCAGCAGGGGAAGGCGTTCGACGAGACGCAGTTCGCGGTCGTCACGGTCTGGTCGGGGTTCGGCGGGTTGAACGTGCCGTCCGTGAGCCAGTACGCGACGAACAGCTGCGGGTTGGTGCCGCCCTGTGAGAGGTCGTACTGGATCAGGATGTCGCCCTCGGTTCGCAACGGCGTGACGTTGTTGCCCGAAAGGGTCTCGGACTGGTTGAACTCGAAGTCCATGTTCGTCGTGCCGTTGGGCTCCTGGACGCGATGCCAGAACATGTGCAGGAAGTCCCCGGCGGCGCTCTCCTCGAGGTACGTGCCGAAGTTGAGCAGGTCGCTCTTGTTCGGCGGGATGCTGCCGTCGACCACGGTGGGCACGGCCGTGTCCTCCTTGGCGCCCTGGCCGAACGAGTCGTCGCCGGAACCGGTCGCCAGGTCCGCCTGGCGGTTCTCGATGACGTTCGCCCAGTCGATCGACGGAGCCGGGTCGTCGACCTTGAGGTTCGCGTCGGTGTCGATCTCGAAGTCACTGCCCGGAAGGCTGACCTCCGGATGCGCAGCCTGTGCGGGCGCGACGGCCAGTCCCGTGAAGATCAGGGCGCCGGCGGCGGCAGCGGCAATGATCGGGGAGCGCCGCCGCCGCCGACGCGTCGGTGGGGTCGGACAGTTCTGGGCAGCTTCGGTTCGGAGCATGATCGCCTCCAGATTGGGGAGAGGCCCGATCCGGTCGGATCGGACAGTGTCCTCTCGGTGGAGACGGTGCGGCGGTGCGCGGGCGCGATGAACGTGCGGGTGACTGTCGTTCCCAGTCGGCTACGGGTGGTCATCGACTGGGCGCATCGAACCCGAGAGGAGTCTCAGGCTCACGCCGCACGTTACTCCCGGCAGACGTCGCTCGAAACGAAATCGAGCAAATCTCATGATCCCCAAAACGGGGGTCATCCTGAGCGAGCGGATCAGTACGATGGCGTCATGGGTGACGACGGATCCTTGCGATCGAAGTCGGGCAATGAGACGGCCGCGTTCCTGGTGCGTTCGGCGTTCGTCACGGAAGAGGCCGTCTACGGGGTCATCCTCGTCTCGGGCATGATCGTCGTCGCCAGTGCCGGCGAGGCGACGGTCTGGCCGGTGTTCTGGAAGGTCTTCGCGACCGTGATCGTGTTCTGGGCGGCGCACGTGTACGCCGGAACCGTTGCGCGCCACGGTCTCGACGAACACGAGGACCTGGGCCTCCGCGAGGCCTTCATCGTCTCGCTGCGGCGATCGCTCGGCCTGCTGCTGTCGGCGTTCATTCCGCTGCTCATCCTGCTGCTCGGCGCGACTCGGGCGATCGACGACGCATACGCGCTCTGGGCGGCGCTCTGGGCGGGCGTCGTCGTCCTGGCCGTGCTGGGGTTCGTGGCCTTCCGGCGGCGCGGTTCGCCGTGGCCGATGCAGATCCTCGGCGCCCTGGCGACCGCGGCATTCGGCATCGTGATGATCGGGCTCAAGGCATTCATCCATTGAGCGTGATGCGGCGCCGCCGCCGCTGGGTCTAGCCTCATCCCCAGAGGGGGTCCTCATGCCTGACTTGACGAAGACCGAACTCGAGGCGCGTGTCGCGCAACTCGAGGCCGAGAACGCGCGATTGCGCGCTGAGTCCACCGAGACGACCGACCTCGGTGAGGGCCTCGCCGCGACATCCGAGCCGGTCGCCCCGGTGAAACGTGGCCGTGGCCGCACTGCCGCGGCCATCGTGCTCGTCGTCGTGGGCCTGCTGCTCGCGCCGGTCGCGGTGATCAGCGGCTGGGCGCGGCTCGAACTCGTCGACACCGACCGGTTCGTGGCGACGTTCGCGCCGCTCGCCGAAGACCCGGCCGTGCAGTCGTACATCGGCGACCAGGTCACGGCCGCGATCGAGGAGCAGGTCGACATCCCGCAGTTGACCTCCGACGTCTTCGACGGCATCCGGGCCCTCGACCTGCCGCCCCGAGCCGAGGCTGCGCTGGGCCTGCTCGAGGCACCGGCCGCCCAGGGGTTGCAGTCACTCGTCGACAGCGTCGTCGACCGGGTGATCGCGTCGCCCGCGTTCGCTGACATCTGGGCCGCCGCCTTGCGGGCCTCGCACCGCCAGGCGGTCGCCGCGATCCAGGGCGACCCGAACGCCGCACTCGAGATCGGCGGCGACGGCACGCTCTCGGTGCAGCTCGGGCCGATCATCGAGGCGGTCAAGCAGCGACTCGAGGAGCAGGGGGTGGGCTTCGCGGCGCAGATCCCGGTCATCGACCGCAGCATCGTCGTCGCCCAGGCAGACGCGTTCGTGACGGTGCGCACGGTGTACCAGCTCGCGGTCGCCGCAGGCACGTGGTTGCCGTGGATCGTGCTGGCGTTCCTCATCGGCGGTGTGCTCGTGGCCAAGCGCCGCTCCCGCGCGATCATGTGGACGGCCGGCGGTCTCGCACTCACGATGCTGCTCATGGCGGGCGGCCTCAGCATCGGCCGGCTCTACTTCGTCGGTGCGGTGAGCCCGTCGATCATGCCGGCCGACGCCGCTCAGGCGATCTACGACGACCTCATCGTGCTCATGCAGTCGACGATCGTCGCGTTCTTCGTGCTGGGGCTGCTCGTCGCCGTGGTCGCCTGGTTCTCGGGCCCGTGGCGGCCGGCGCGCGCCGCGCGCGGCTTCGCCGAGTCGGGCTTCACGGCAGTGCGTCGTTCGGCCGCGTCGCACGGGGTCACGACCGGTGCGTTCGGCGTCGCCCTCGACCGGTGGCGCACGGCGGCCTACATCGGGATCGCCGTGATCGCCGCCATCGTGGTGCTGTTCTCGCGGCCGCTCGAGACGAGCACCGTGGTCGTCACCCTCATCGTGGCGTTGGTGGCACTGCTGCTCGTCGAACTGCTGCGACGACCGGCCGCCGAGGTCGCCGAGTACGAGCTGGAACGTGCCGAGGCCGATCCGAGTACCGGGGTCGCGACATCCGACACCCCCGTCATCGACCCGGAATCCGGTACGGCGCCCGGCGACACCGCCGTGCTCGATGCCGGCGACGGGGCAGAGGCCGCGGGGCATCCCGCCGACCCCGCACGTCCTGTCGGCTGAGGCGGCCGCCTCGGGATAGGCTCCCCGAGGAATGAGACGCACGACGATCGCCCTGCTGGCCGCACTCGAGGCCGCCGTCGCGGCGCTCATCGGACTCGGCATCGCCCTCGTGCCGCTCATGCTGCTCTGGGCGGTGCAGTACGAACTCGCGGTCGACGCGACGGTGTTCCTGCGTGCCGCCGCCGATGTGTGGCTGCTCGGCCACGGCGTCGATCTCACCGTTCAGCTCGACCCGGTGACCGCGGGCGGACTCGGCCTCCCCGGCGCCGACGAGCCGTTCCCGATCACGATTGCGCTGCTCGGCTTCGCGTTGCTCTCGGTCGCGGCTGGCCGCCGAATCGGTCGCCGATCGGCCGCGGGCGGACACTCGATCACCGGGTCGGTCGCCGCCGCCGTCGTGTATGCGGCCGCCGGCGCTACGCTCGCGCTCGTTGCGGGCGCCGACGTGGCGCGCGCGTCGGTCTGGCAGGCGACACTGCTGCCCGCCATCACGGTGGCGATCGGCGTCGCGATCGGCGCGGTGGCCGAGACGCTTCGCGAACCGTCGCCGACGGATGCCGCGGGCGGATTCTTCAGGGAACGCCTCGGTGACCTCCCTCCTCGAGTCGTCGACGCGGTCACGGCGGCGGTGCGCATCGGCGCGGGAGCCGCATTCGCGCTGCTCGCCGTCGCCGCACTGTTCGTCGCCGTGCTGATCACGCTCGACTACGCGACGATCGCCGGGCTCTCCCAGTCGCTCGGGGCGGGCATCGATGGCAGCATCGCCCTCGTCGTGGGCGAACTCGCATTCCTGCCGAACCTCGTGGTGTGGGTCGCAGCATGGATGCTGGGCCCGGGCTTCGCCCTCGGCACGGGAACGATCGTGGCGCCGGCGGGTACCCTGCTCGGGCCGGTGCCCGGCATCCCGCTGCTCGGGGCGATCCCGGGCGCCGCGCCGGTCTTCGGCGTGCTGTGGCTGCTCGTACCCGTGCTCGCCGCGTTCGTCGGCGCCTGGCTCGTGCAGGGCGAGCCTCGGGGTGGATGGGCCGAGCCCGCGGCGCGGGGCGGTCTGGTTGCGGGGCGTGCGGTGCCGTGGTGGCAGCCGATCGCGGTCGGGGCCGGGGCTGCGGTCGTGGCGGGGCTCGTGCTGGGGTCGCTCGCCTGGTGGTCGGGGGGCGCGGTCGGCCCGGGGCGGCTCGCGGAGGTCGGGCCGAACGTGTGGGCGGTGGCGGGCATCGCGGCCGCCACCGTCGGCATCGGTTCGGTCGCGGGCGGGTTCGCCGCCCGGGTGCAGACGAAGGGGCCGAGTGCGAGTCTGCGCGTGCCCGCGCCACTCCGAGGGGTCGACGGCGGGCTGGGCTGAGGCTCCTCGGGCGGCGGCCGACCGCGTCGGGCAACTGATCACTGCCGGTAGGCTCGAGGGGTGCAGAAGCTCGTCGTGCTGATCTCCGGCGGAGGGTCCAACCTCCGGGCCCTGCTCGAAGCCGCTGAAGATGCCGAGTTCCCGGCCCGAGTCGTCGCGATCGGCGCCGACCGCCAGGCCGACGGCCTCGTGCTCGGCGAGGAGTTCGGCATCCCCACGTTCAGCGTGCCGTTCACCGCCTACCCCGACCGCGAGTCGTGGGGCGCCGCCCTCATCGACGAGGTGCGCCGCTGGGAGCCCGACCTCGTCGTGCTGTCGGGACTCATGCGTCTCGTGCCGCCCGCCGTCGTCGACGCGTTCTCGCCGTACCTCATCAACACGCACCCCGCCTACCTGCCCGAGTTCCCGGGTGCGCACGCCGTGCGCGACGCCATCGCCGCAGGGGTCGAGCAGACGGGCGCGAGCCTCATCGTCGTCGACAACTCGGTCGACGGGGGCCCGATCATCGCGCAGGAGCGCATCCCCGTGCTGCCCGACGACACCGAGTCGACCCTGCACGACCGCATCAAGCCCGTCGAGCGGCGCCTGCTCATCGAAGCCGTGCTCGACATCGCCAACTCGCACCTCGACCTGAAGGAACTCGCACGATCATGAGCACCCATTCGATCGACCCGAGCCGCTACCGCGAACGCGACCTCGTGCCCGTGCGCCGGGCGCTCGTCGCGGTGAGCGACAAGCGCGGCCTCGTCGAACTGGCGAAAGCGCTCGTGGGTGCCGGCGTCGAGATCGTCTCGACCGGCGGCACCGGCGCGGCGATCGCGGCGGCCGGCCTGCCGGTCACGCAGGTGCCCGAGGTCACCGGATACCCCGAGCACCTCGACGGCCGCGTGCGCACGCTGCACCCCGGAGTGCACTCGGGTCTGCTCGCCGACCTGCGGCTCGAAGACCACGAGCGCCAGCTCGCCGAGCTCGGCATCAAGCCCTTCGAGCTCGTCGTGGTGAACCTCTACCCGTTCACCGAGACCGTGGCGGCCGGCGCAGCGCCCGATGCCGTCATCGAGCAGATCGACATCGGTGGCCCGGCCATGGTGCGTGCGTCGGCGAAGAACCACGCGAACGTCGCGGTCGTCGTCTCGCCCGACCGGTACGACGAGATCATCGCCGCGGTCGAGGCCGGCGGCACCACCCTCGCGCAGCGCGCGTCGCTGGCCCGCGAAGCGTTCCGGCACACCGCGTCGTACGATGTGGCCGTCGCGTCGTACATCGGCAGCGTCATCGCCCCCGACCAGCCTGCCGACGAGTCGCCCTTCCCCGCGTGGGTCGGCGGCACGTGGACGAAGGACGCCGACCTGCGCTACGGCGAGAACTCGCACCAGAAGGCCGCGATCTACTCGTCGACGGCCGGTCGCCCCGGCATCGCGCAGGCCGTGCAGCTGCACGGCAAAGAGATGTCGTACAACAACTACGTCGACGCCGACGCGGCCGTGCGGGCCGCATTCGACTTCGACGAGCCCGCCGTCGCGATCATCAAGCACGCGAATCCGTGCGGGATCGCAGTCGCTGCGCCCGGGGCGCCCGACCCCATCGCCGACGCCCACCGGCGCGCTCACGACTGCGACCCGGTCTCGGCGTTCGGCGGTGTGATCGCGGCGAACCGCACGGTGACCCGCGAGATGGCCGAGACCGTCTCGGAGATCTTCACCGAAGTGCTCGTGGCACCCGCGTTCGAGGCCGAGGCCGTCGAGCTGCTCACGCAGAAGAAGAACATCCGCCTGCTCACGCTGCCCGAGGGGTATGCTCCCACCGCCGTCGAGCTTCGGCAGGTGTCGGGCGGCGCGCTGCTGCAGCAGGCCGACCGGCACTTCGCGCCGGCGTCCGAGTGGGCGTTGGCCGCAGGCGACCCCGTCGACGACACCACACTCGCCGACCTCGAGTTCGCCTGGACCGCGTGCCGGGCCGTGAAGTCGAACGCGATCCTGCTCGCCGCCGGCGGCGCCTCGGTCGGCGTCGGCATGGGGCAGGTCAACCGGGTCGACTCGTGCAAGCTCGCGGTCGAGCGGGCGGGCGATCGCGCTGAGGGCTCGGTCGCGGCATCCGATGCGTTCTTCCCGTTCGCAGACGGGCTGCAGATCCTGATCGACGCGGGCGTGCGCGCCGTCGTGCAGCCCGGAGGGTCGGTTCGCGACGACGAGGTCATCGCGGCAGCCCGCGAGGCCGGCATCACGATGTACTTCACGGGCGAGCGGCACTTCTTCCACTAGGCGCGTTACTGCACTTCTTCCACTAGGCGCGCTGCTGACGGAGCGGGCCGCTTCCTTGACCCTCCGCACGATATACGGAACGCTGAGGAGAGCGTTTGCCGGGTTGTCGCAGGAGGAGATGCAGATGGATCAGAACGAACCCACACCGACCATCGAAGCGCAGCACGACGCACTGCTCGGCAGTCTTCCAATGTCAGATACCGCTGACTTCAGCGCCGTAGAGCGTGGTTTCCTGGGGACACTGGACGACCCGGCCATCCGCAACGCGGACGGCGATGTGGTGTGGGATGCCTCGACCTACGACTTCCTCGAGGGGGACGCGCCGACGTCGGTGAACCCGAGCTTGTGGCGTCAGGGCAAGCTCGTCGCCAGGCATGGCCTCTTCGAGGTCGTACCGGGGCTTTACCAGATCCGCGGGCTCGACCTGTCGGTGACGTCGTTCATCGAGGGCGACACCGGTGTGATCGTCCTCGACCCCCTCCTCACGAAGGAGACCGGCGCTGCCGCGCTCGCGCTGTATCGCAAGCACCGTGGCGACCGCCCGATCCGCGCATTCATCCACACCCACAGCCATATCGACCACTTCGGCGGCGTGCAGGGCATGGCCACGCAGGACGAGATCGACTCCGGAGCGATCGAGATCATTGTTCCCGAGGGCTTCCTCGAGCACGCGGTGTCCGAGAACGTCTACGCGGGGACTGCGATGTCTCGTCGGTCGGGGTACATGTATGGCGCGAGTCTGGCTCGTGGCCCGAAGGGTCAGGTGGGCGCGGGCCTGGGCCAGACGACCTCGACCGGCGAGGCGACGTTGTATGTGCCGACGCTCGAGATCGGCGCGACCGGTCAGACGCACACGATCGATGGCGTGGAGTTCGAGTTCCAGATGGCACCGGGCACGGAGGCGCCATCGGAGATGCACTTCTACATCCCCCGCTATCGCGCCCTGTGCATGGCTGAGAACGCGACGCACACCTTGCACAACCTGTTGACGCTCCGTGGCGCGGTGGTCCGCGATCCGCACGTGTGGTCGCACTATCTCACCGAGGCGCTCGAGCGCTACGGCGACAAGACCGACGTGGTGTTCGCGTCCCACCATTGGCCGACGTGGGGAAACGAAGATGTGAAGCACTTCCTCGGCGTGCAGCGCGATCTCTACGGGTACCTGCATGATCAGACTCTCCGCATGCTCAATCAGGGATTGAACGGCGCCGAGATCGCCGAGGTCATCGAGTTGCCGCCGGCCCTCACCCAGAACTGGAGCACGCACGGCTACTACGGCTCGGTCAGTCATAACGTCAAGGCGATCTACCAGCGATACATGGGCTGGTTCGACGGCAACCCCGCCCGCCTCTGGCCGCACCCGCCCAAGCCCCTCGCCGAGCGGTACGTGGCCGCGATCGGCGGCGTAGACCGGGTCGTCGAACTCGCCCAGGATGCGTACGAGCAAGGGGACTTCCGCTGGGCCGCGACCCTGCTCGATCATGCGGTCTTCGCCGAACCCGACAACGCCGACGCGAAGGCCCTGTACGCTGACACGCTCGAGCAGCTCGGCTACGGTGCGGAGAACGGCACCTGGCGCAACTTCTTCCTCTCCGGAGCGACCGAGTTGCGCGAGGGGAACTTCGGCACCCCGCTCACCGCGAACGCGCCGGCGATCATCGCTCAGCTGACACCGGAGCAGCTCCTCGACGCGATCGCGATCACCGTCAACGGCCCCAGAGCATGGGACCTCGACCTGGCCTTCGACATCACGCTGACCGACCTGCACCGCAGCTTCCACGTGACGCTCCGCAACGGCGTCCTCATCTACGTCGAGCGGGCACCAGACGGTACCGCGCCACTGCACATCACGACGACGAAGCAACGGCTGCTCGCCCTCATCACTGGCGACACGCAATCCGAAGGCCTGACGGTCGACGGCGACCTCGCAGTGCTGTCACAACTCACCGCCGTGCTCGACCCCGGAGACCCCGGTTTCAACATCGTCCTGCCGTAGCGCGTGGCCTTTTCGAGCACACGCGCGCAGATGCCCGCCT
The DNA here is from genome assembly GCF_021228295.1 of Agromyces humatus. GTDB lineage: Bacteria > Actinomycetota > Actinomycetes > Actinomycetales > Microbacteriaceae > Agromyces > Agromyces humatus. The sequence goes on along the minus strand of NZ_JAJQPD010000004.1, from coordinate 44,563 downwards.
CGTACCACCATTGAAGGATTCAGCAACACGGCCGAACGCTCGCAGGCGCGCCGGGGCATGCGCGCGGCGGTACCCTTGAAGTGAACCTGCGCTCACAAGGCGCGGGCACGGTTCCGCCCACGAAGCGGATGATTCGAGGAGAACGATCGATGACGATCACACACGCCCCGGCCCCTGCAGCCGAGGTCAACGCAGCACTTCCCACCGAGGCGCCCGACCACGAACGGGTGCTCATCACCCGCGGCCCTCGCTCAGGCCTCACGATCATCGTGGCCGTGCACTCGACGAGGCTCGGCCAGGCACTCGGCGGCGCACGCCTCTGGCGCTACGGCCACTGGACCGACGCCCTCGCCGACGCTCTGCGCCTCTCGCAGGCGATGACCATGAAGAATGCCGCTGCGGGCCTCGCGCGCGGCGGCGGCAAGTCGGTCGTGGCGATCCCCGCGGGCGTCACACTCGACGAAGCACAGAAGCGCGACGCGATGCTCGACCTCGGCGACGCCGTCGAGTCGCTCGGCGGCGCCTACATGACCGCCGAAGACGTCGGCACGAGCGCCGAGCTCATGGCCGTCGTGCACGAGCGCACCGAGCACGTCTGCGGCCTTCCCGCCGAGCAGGGCGGTGTGGGCGAACCTGCCGACGCCACCGCGGCAGGCGTGCACGCCTCGATCATCGCCACCCTCGGCCACGTGTTCGGCTCGACCGACGCGACCGGCCGTCACCTCGTCATCTCGGGCCTCGGCCAGGTGGGCGGTCGCCTCGCGCGCAGCCTGGCGGCCGCCGGCGCGCGACTGACCGTGACCGATGTGGCGGCCGACAAGCGTGCGCTCGCCGACGAGCTCGGCGCGGCGTGGGTCGACCCGGCCGACGCGCACCGCGTCGAGGCCGACGTGTTCGTTCCGTGCGGCCTCGGCGGCGTGCTGACCCCCGAGGTCGTCGACGAACTGCGGGTGCGTGCCGTGGTCGGCGCCGCGAACAACCAGCTCGCCTCGCGCGACGTCGCACGACTCCTCACGGAGCGGCGCATCGTGTGGGCGCCCGACTTCGTCGTGAACGCCGGCGGCGTCATCTACCTCGACGTCGCGAGCGAGCCAGACGCCGACCAGGCGGCGCTCGACGCGCGCATCGCCGGCATCGGCGACACCGTCGCCTCGGCCCTGCGCGACGCCGAACTGCGCGGGGCGACGACCCTCGAAGCCGCCGAGCGCCTCGCCCGCACGCGCCTCGACGCCGCACGATGACCGACCGGCACGGCCAGTAGGCTCGTGCCATGACCACCCCCGTTCCGTCACCGTCGTCCGCCCCTGCCCGGTACACGCCCGCGGCCAGCCCGGCGCGGCGCACGGTGGCGGTGCTGCTCTCCGCCGCGGCGGTCGCGCTGACCGCGCTCGCCGCGGCGGTGCTCGCATTCTTCATCGGCAACGGGCAGGCCCCCACGGTGTTCGGGCAGGTCTTCGGGCACTTCGCCCTGACGGCCACGATCACCTGGGTGCTGCTCGTGGTCGCGAACGCGGTCGGAGCGACCCGCGCGTGGTTCCTCGCACTGCTCACGGGGTTCGCGTCGTCGTGCCTCGCGGCGCTCATCGCGACGACGTTCACGGTGGGCGCCACCTCGCGCAACCCGTTCTCGGGGGCACTGTTCGCCTTCGTGGTCGGCTCGCTGGTGAGCCTCAACCTGATCTTCATCATCGCGGTGATCCTCGCGGAGGTCTTCATCGCGCCGCGCGTGATGCGGAGCATCCTCGGGCACACGCCCGAGTGGCCACCGCGCCGCATCGCGCTCGTGCGCATCCCGGCATCGAATCTCGACGAGGGCGAGCTCACGCATCTCGCGCGCCGACCGGTCGACCACGAGCTCGCTGACGAGCAGTGGGACAACTACTGCGCCGCGCTCGCGGCCGAGGGCTGGGAGACCGTCGAGATCGACGCCGCGCCCGAACTGGCCGACTCGGTCTTCGTCGAGGACACCGTGGTGATGTTCGGCGACCTCGCCGTGATCACGAACCCCGGCGCCGAGTCGCGCCGCCCCGAGATCGAGGCGGTCGAACGCACGGTCCGCGCGATCGCGGGCGTCACCGTCGAGCGCATCGAATCGCCGGGCACGCTCGAGGGCGGTGACGTGCTGAAGGTCGGGCCGGTCGTCTACGTCGGCGCGTCGTCCCGCACGAACGCCGAGGGCATCCGGCAGTTGCGCGAGATGCTCTCACCTCACGGCTACCAGGTTGTCGCGATGCCGATCACGAAGGCGCTGCACCTGAAGAGCGCGGCGACGGCGCTGCCCGACGGCACGATCATCGGCGACCCCGCGCTGCTCGAGGTCACGAGTGTGTTCGCAACCTTCCTGCCCGTGCCCGAACCCGAGGGCGTGGCGGTCGTCGAGCTCAGCCCGACATCGCTGCTGATGTCGGCGTCGGCGCCGCAGACGGCGGCGATGCTGTCGGGGCTCGGCTACCGCGTGGTCACGGTCGACATCAGCGAGTTCGAGAAGCTCGAGGGCTGCGTCACCTGCCTTTCGGTGCGGGTGCGCTGACGACGCCTGAGGCCGCTGAGGTGCGCTGGCGCCGCATGGTGCCTGCCTCGTGAGTCGCGGGTGATGTGCAGTGCTGATTCGACTACCACGCGGCCGTGACCGGCCGACGAGGCGGGCATTCGTGGTTGTGTTCGATGTCTGTGGGTGCTGAGATCATCGTTGTATGGCAGATGCGTTCGATGCAATGAGGGCGGGGTTGCTCGACCCGCTCGCGGGTATCGAGCTGCCGATCGGATTCGATCGGTCCGACGCTGCTGTTCGTGACCGGGTGCTTGATCCCTCCGACGTGGACGTGTCGCCGTTCGAGTCGGATGCGTGGTTCGAATTCTCGGGTGCGTCGGGTCCGGTTGACGCATTCGCCGAGCTGCGTGCCGCGTTGGACGCGGCCGAGCAGGCGCAGTGCGCGGTGAATCGGGCGATGGCCGCGCACCTTGATGCGGTGGCGCGGGCGCTCGCGGTCGCTGCCCGGAATCCAGCGGTGTATGTTCGCCCGCACGCTGTTACCGCCCCTGATGCGGTCGAGTTGGCGGTGCGTGCCGCGGCCGCGGAGCTCTCGATGAGGTTGCAGGTCCCGGCGGGCACGATCCGTAACCGGGCGCACGAGGCGACGGTGCTTCAGCAGCGATTGCCGCGGGTGTGGGCCCGGTTCGCCGACGGGGTCGCCGGGTATGTCGACGCACGGGTCGCGGTCGACGCAGCGACCGGGTTCGAGGCCGGTGACCCGCGGCTGACCGAGCTCGACGGGGCGCTCTCAGCGCTGATCGGCACGGTCACGACGACCAGGTTCAGGCAACAGGCCCGCACGATCCGGGCCGGGCTCGAGCGGGAGCAGCTCGAGGCCCGGCACACCCGGGCGTACGCCGCCCGGCGAGTGGTGGTCGAGCATGTCGATGACGGTATGACGTGGGTGAGCCTGTACACCTCCCGGGTCGATGCAGCCCGCTTGTACGCGCGGCTCGACGCGACCGCACGCATCCAGGCCGGGCCCGACGAGCCCCGCACCCTCGACCAGGTGCGTGCCGATACCGCGGTCAGGTGGCTGACCGGTGACGGCGGTCCGACTGCGGCCCGCGCCGAGGTCATCGTGACCGTGCCGATGCTCAGTCTGGCCGGGTCGATACTGCGCCTGCCACCCTCGACGGGGTGGGTCCTGTCGATCTCGCGACCGCCCGGCAACTGTTCGCCGACGCACCGTCGTTCCTGCGGCTCGCGGTCGACCCGATCACGGCCGCCCCACTCGCGCTCGACCGCACACGGTACCGGCCCACGAATGCGCAACGGCTCTGGCTCGCCCTGATCCACGGGCGATGCAGCCGGCCCGGCTGCGACCGGCTCGCGATCAGCGCCGACCTCGACCACGTCCACGACTGGCACGACGGCGGCCTCACCAACGATGAGAACCTCGCACCCTTGTGTCGCGGTGATCATCGGTTGAAACACGCCACCGCGTTCACCCCGATCAAGACCCGCGACGGCACCACTTGGCGCAGCCCCACCGGCCACAACTACACCCAAACCCCACCATTCTGAACCCGGTCGCGAAGAAGGGGAGCTACTCGTCGTGGCTCAGCCGGCGAGCTCCGTGGCTCGAGGTTCGCGCACGCGACCGTCGTGCAACTCGAGCACGCGATCGGCGCGACTGACGAGCGCCGCATCGTGCGTGGTCACGACGGCCGAGACCCCGCGGCGGTGCACGAGCTCGCCGATGAGGTCCATCACGGTCGCGGCGGTGCCGCTGTCGAGCTGGCCGGTCGGTTCGTCGGCGAGCAGCACCTGAGGGCGGGCGGCCAGGGCGCGCGCGATGCCGACGCGCTGCTGCTGGCCGCCCGAGAGCTCGTAGGGGCGCTGCGCGGCGTGCGCCGCGAGCCCGACGAGCTCGAGCGACTCGGCGACCCGCGCCTCGCGCTCGGCCGGCTGCATGCGCGCGAGCCGCAGCGGCACCTCGACGTTCTCGGCGGCCGACAGCACGGGGATGAGCCCGAACGACTGGAACACGTAGCCGAGCCGGTCGCGCCGCACGGTCGCGAGCGCGTCCTCACCGAGCGCCGACAGGTCGTCATCGCCGAACACGACCCGGCCCGATGTCGGCCGATCGAGCCCGCCGAGCAGGTTCAGAAGCGTCGTCTTGCCGGCGCCCGAACGGCCCGTGACGACGAGCAGCTCGCCGGGTCGCACCTCGAGCGACACGTCGTCGACGGCACGCACGGCGCCGCCGCGACCCTCGAACACCCGGCTCACGGATTCGGCGCGCAACGCGGTCATCGTTCCTCCTCGGGTCGGGGTTCGGCCTCGGATGCCGCGGCCGCGGGTGCTGCGGCCGATTCGATGCCGGATGCCCCGGCTGCGTGCCGCGCGCGCCGCCGCGGCGTGTCGGCGCCCCCGGCTACCGGGGGTGTCGCGTCAGGGACATCCGCTCGGCCCTCGTCACCCGGCCACACGCCGACGTGGTCGGGCTCGAGCGCGAGGCGAACCCGATCGCGCAACTCGAGCGCCTGCACGAACTCGTGCGGCAACTGAAGCCGGCCGACGCGGTCGAGCACGGCGAACTCCTCGGCGATGTGCTGCTCTTCACCGTGCTCGTCGACACGGGTCGAACGCAGGACCTCGGTGGAGGTGCGGCCGTCGCGGATCTGCACGGTGCGTCGCACATGACCCGACACCCCGGGGTCGTGCGTGACGATGAGGGTCGTCACGCCGAGCTCGAGGTTGACGCTGCGCATGGCCTCGAGCACGGCGGCCGAGGTCGACTCGTCGAGCTCTCCGGTGGGTTCGTCGGCGAGCAGCACGAGGGGCTCGTTCGCGAGCGCGACGGCGATCGCGACGCGCTGCTGCTGCCCGCCCGACAGCTCGCCGGGGCGGCGGTCGCGGGTGTCGCCGACCTCGAGCAGGCCGAGCAGGTCGTCGATGCGTGCCGCTCGCGCCTGGGCGCGGCGTCCGCCGGCGACGTTCATCGCGAGCGCGATGTTCTCGGCGGCCGTGAGGTAGGGGAGCAGGTTGCGCGAGGTCTGCTGCCACACGAATCCGACGGTGCGTCGCCGGTAGGCGACCCGCTCGCGCGAGCCCATGGTGAGCAGGTCGTGGCCCGCGACCCGCGCGACACCGGCTGTGGCGGTGTCGAGGCCCGAGAGGATGGTCAGCAGCGTCGACTTGCCCGAACCCGACGCACCGACCACCGCGACGATCTCGCCGGCGTCGACGCGCAGGTTCAGGCCCTGCAGCGCCTGCACCTCGACGCCGTCGGCGGTGAAGATGCGCACGAGATCGGTGCACAGGATGTGCGGTTCGGACACGGAGGCCATGATTCATCCTTCCTCTTCGGCGCGCAGCGCGCGCGAGACGCGCCCCGCCCCCGCATCGCCGCCGATGCGGGAGGCGAGCAGCACCGCGACGGCAGTGACCAGCACGGCGCCCGCGAGCACCGCCACGATGAGTCCGGGGTCGAACACGACGGAGGGTTGCGCGTCTTCGCCGGTGAACGAGCGCAGGTCGACGCCCTGCAGCACGACGAACGGCAGAACGGTGCCGAGCAGCGCGCCCGCCACGAGGGCGACGACCACGACCGGCCCGATCTCCCACGCGACGAGCCCGCGCTCGCCTCGGCGGCGCAGCCCGAGGGTCGCGAGCAGCGGCATCAGACGGTCGCGCGCGGGCCGCCCGACGACGAGCGTGAGCACGATCGCAAGGGCCGTGAGCAGGCTCGGGAACACGATCGCGGCGATGAGCGCGACCACGAGACCGCTCGTCGTCGACACCGCGCGCAGGTCATCGAGCAGCATCGACGGGGTCGTCACGGTCGCCTCAGGGCCGGCGATCTCGACGAGGGTCTCGGTGACCGCGTCGGTGTCGGCACCCGGGGCGAACCTCACGAGCACGGTGCGCGGCACGAACGAGTCCGCGAACCCGTCGGCATCGGAGCGGTCCATGAGCACCCAGCTCGCGCGTGGCGAGTAGGCGGTGCGGCCGTCGACGACGGCGAGCGCCTCGAACTCCTCGCCCTCGAGCTCGACGGCCTCAGCGCCCTCGATCGAGTCGGCGACGGACTGGGAGATCACGACGGGCACGGGCGACGCGGCGTCGTTCGCGCCGGTGTCATCGCCGAGCCCTTCGGGAAGCGGCGTGGCTCCGGCGCGGCCCGCCTGCACCTGCCGCATCTCGTCGGCGTCGACCACGATGAGCGTCGTCGTGCGCACCCGCCCGTCGATCTCGAGGGTGCTGGGCGCGGTCGAGTACACGGGCGCGATCGCGTCGACGCCGGCCACCTCCGCGAACGCGGCCTGCTGCTCGAGCGTGAACGGCGTGCCGGTGACGGCGGCGTCGGCGCCGACCCGGGCGTCGGCGGCGCGGGCGACGCCGGTCTGCACGGTGCCGAGCAGCACCGCAGAGAACACCGCGACCGAGACGCCGACGACGACGGTGAGCACCGGCACGATGCCCGCCGACGGGTCACGCAGCGCCCTGGCCGAGCCGAGGAAGGGAACGAGGTCGCGCCGCCGGCTGTTGCGGCGCACGAGGGCTGCGAGCGGCAGCGGGTAGAGCCGCAGCACGATGAGGCACACGAGCAGCGCGAGCAGCAGCGGCACGGCCGCGAGCAGCGGATCGACGCCGACCTCGCCGGCCGACGTCGCGAGTCCGCGCCGCAGCAGCAGCGCCACGGCCGTGATCGCGACGATCGCGACGGCGGCCTCGGCGATCCATCGGTGACGGGCGCCGCCACGCACGCGCACGTCGGCGCGGGCGCGTCGGAGTGGGCTGAGTGCGGGTACCGACGCGACGAGCAGCGCAGCGGGTGCGAGCGCGAACACCGCGGCGATGAACCAGCCGCCGCGGCCGGCGTCGGCGGGCACGATGAGGGTCCCGAGCACGCCGCCGACCAAGGCGGCCGGCACGCCGATGACGAGGCCCTCGAGCGCGAGGACGCCCCGGAGCCCGCCGTCGGACGCGCCGCGCGCCGCGGCGAGCTCGAGTCCCGTGCGCCGTCGCTCGAACACCACGCGCGCCCCCAGGAGGAGCACGGCGACCATGACGCCGATCGGACCCGACGCGATGGTCGCGAGCACCGCATCGGTGGCGCCGGCCGCGAGCGCCGCCGACTCGAGCGCGTCGGAGAGCCCGGTCGAGAAGGTCACCTCGCCGACCGGTGAGAAGGCGAAGTCGCCGAAGCCCGTGCCGAGCGGATAGGCCTCGCTCGTGAACTCGTCGACCGCGGCACGCACGTCGGCCGATTCGTCGGCCCGGATGCGGTCGGGCAGTGTCGGAAACCAGGAGTCCATCGTCGACTGCGGCTGGGTCTGCACGTACGCGGCCCACGAACTCGGGTCGGCGAAGCCGAGCCCCGTGATGCGCAGGCTCCCATCGGCCGAGAACGCGACAGAGGGCTGCAGCGCGACAGGAACGTGGGTCCAGAACCCGTCGTCGGGGTCGATCGCGGCGAAGGTGCCGACGAGTCGAACCTGCTGGCTGTCGGCGCCGACGGGGAGCGTGCGCACCTCGTCGAGCCCCCACGCCATCTCGGCGGCGACGGACTCGGCGAACACGATCTCGATCGGCTCGTCGGTCGACTCGGGTGCCGGCGGGCCGGCGAATCCGTCGTCGACCTGGGGTGGGGAAGGGGCGTCGCCGACGAGCACCGCGGGCCAGTCGCCGTTCGTGAGCCTGACGTGCTCCCGCAGTCGGGGGTCGAACCCCGTGAACAGCTGGTACGAGATCGAGCCGCCTGCCGCGCCTTCGGGCAGGGCATTCGCGGGCCCGGCGAACAGCACCGTGAGCGGGTCGCCGGTGACGGCGGCGAGCGGCTCGGGCATGCGGGCGCGGATGTCGTGGAGGCGCTCCTCGTGCCCGCCCCAGACGGCGTCGACGCCCTCGGGGAGGGTGGTTCCGCTCGCCGACGGGCCGAGCCCGGGCTGCGCGCGCGTGGAATTGAGCACGTCGAGTTCGCGTGCCGGGTACTCGTCGAGCCGCTCGCCGAGTGCTGCGGTGTGCATCGCAGCGACGGCGCGCGGCACCGCGGTCGCGAGCAGTGCCCCGGCGAGGACGAGGAGCGCGAGCAGGATCGACGCGACCGGAGCCGCGAGGAACTGCCGTCGCAGCAGGCCCGCCGACGAGAGGTGCGAGTGGTGTCGCGCGCTCATCGTTCCTCCTGCCTGAGGCCGGGGTGCGCGGCGAGGTGTCGCACCGAGCGCGCGGCGACCGCGATGATGACTGCGGCCAGCACGACGAACGCGGCGAGCACCGCGACCCATGGCGCCCACGCGATCTCGAACGGCGCCACCACCGAGTCGGGTGCGCCGGCGACCGCGGCATGTGCGAGTTCGCGCGCGGTGACGAGGGCGGTCGCGACGCCGATGAGGCCTCCGATGACGATGGCGGTGCCGACCGTGACGGCGAGCTCGGCGGCTCTCGACCGCGACTGCGTGCGCGCGGGGACGCCGAGGGCGCGCAGCACGACGACCTCGCCGAACCGCGCCGAGCCGAGTGCGCTCGCGAGTGCGACGATCGCGATCAGCGCAAGGGCGAGGGCACCGGCGGATCCCACCCACAACGCGGTGACGGCGGGACCGATCAGGGTCGCCGACGACACGTCGGCACGCGTCATGGCCGTCAGCGCCGTGCGCCGGTCGGCTTCCAGCGCGGTGGCCACGCGCTCGGGGTCGGATGTCGCGAGCCAGCGTTCTCCGAACGCCGGCACGCCCCCGCCCTCGTCGAAGGCCGCGCGGCCCAATGCCCCGAGGTCGGCGTACACGGCGTTCGTGCCCGCCGTGGGCACGACCGGCACCGTGCCGGCGACGATCGCGTCGAGCTCGGCCCCACCGGTCACCACGCGGAAGGCGAACCGGTCGCCGACCTCTGCCGAGATGCGCGCGGCGAGCGCGTCGGCGAGCACGACGGGCAGCGGATCGCTGCCACCGTTCGTCAGCTTCGCGCGGGCCTCGGGCTCGGCCGACGAGACCACGGCCGGGCCGTCGACGGCGAGCCCGGCGGCGCGGTCGACCGCGGCGCCGTCGACCGCGAAGCCGTCGAACCCGACGCGCACGTCGTCGGCGCCCCGGGCGCCCACGAGCGACGCCTGCAGGCCGATGAGGCGCACGCCTGCGGCATCCGGCAGTTCGGTCTCGACCCGGCCCGTGCCCGCCGCGATCTCGACCTCGCCCGCGGGAAGGCGTGTCGCGGCGCCGCCCGCGGTGAGCAGCCACGTCGATACCGCGACCCGGCCGGCGGTGCCGGCCGGAGCCTGCAGGGTGACGTCGACCGCGAGGGTCGAGGCGCCCTCGGGCAGTTCGACGCCGGCCGCCTCGGCCGACGCCGCGAGCGGGCCCCCGACCGCCTCGGCTCCGGTGCCGGGCGCCACCTGTCCGAGCTCGCCGACCGGTGCAGCGACGAGGGTCGCGGGGTCGGAGCCGAGACGGATCTCGCCGCGGAACACGGGTGCGTCGGCGGTGACGGCGTCGGCGTGGACCCCGTCGACATCGGCGAACGGGTCGGCGACCGCGAGCGGGTCTGGGCCGCGCACGAGGTCGCGGCCCGCGAACGCCAGCCGAACGTCACCGCCGGCGGTGAGCGCCGCGGCCTGGCGGTCGATCTGGTGCCACGCGCCCGCGAACGAGGCGGTGAGCGTGAGGCCGGCGACCGCGAGCATCGTCACGAACGACGCCGATGCATAGAGCGCGGCGCGGCGCGCGAGTTGGCGCATCGGCAGCGCGGGCACGAGGGCCGGACGTCCGGCCGCGAGGCGTTCGAGCACCGCACCGACCGCCCCGGTCAGGCCGAGCGCGAGCAGCGACAGGGCGAGCAGCACCAGCACGGGGGCGAGCACCGCGACCGGATCGACGTCGACACGGCCCGATGCGCCCATCACCAGCGGCGACCCGTAGAGCCGGAACTGCCACAGCGCGATCGCCGCGGCGACCGCGATCAGCAGCGCACCCCCCGCGACCGCCGTGCGCGGCCCACGCCCGACCTCGTCGCCCGATCCGCGCACGACCGGGCGCCGTGCGTCGATGAGGGCGCGGCCCGCGACGATCACGATCGCAGCGCCGACGGTGACGGATGCCGCGAGCCACGCGATGCCCGCGTCGCGGGCCTCCCCGGGGCGTGCGAGCGCCAGAACCGTCTCGGCGACGAGCACCCCGATGATCGCGGAGGGCACGCCGACCACGAGCACCTCGAGGGCGGTCTCGCCGGCGAGGCGCCCGGCCGAGGCGCCTCGGGCGCGAAGCAGCGTCGTCTCGGACCGCCGGGCGGCGCCGAGCAGCGTCGCGAGTCGGGTGAGCGCGGCGATGCCCGCGAACGCGAGCACGAGCACGGGCAGCGGCGCCACCGCGCGCACGGCGTCGATGCCCGCGAGCAGGCGGGTGAGCGTGGCGCCGAGATCGCCGGTCGCACCGAGCCCGCTTGAGCCGAGCTCGGGCTGGTCGCGCAGCGCGGGCTCGATGTTCGGCAGGGTCGCGCGCAGGGCCGCGGCACGGTCGGGCGTCAGGTTCGCGGTGTCGGGCAGGGCGGTCCAGCGCACGACGACCGCGGCCGGGACATCCGCCATCGCCGCTTCGGCGACCACGAACGGCCCGGAGCCGCCCTCGACCGCGCCCGTCGCGACGATCGGCTCGCCGAACCAGGCCGGATCGTTCGGGTTGAACGGCAGCCACGTGCCGACGACGAGGAGTCGGCGAGCGCCGTCGCCGTCGCCGTCGCCGTCGAGCGTGACCAGGTCGCCCGGGACGAGCCCGAGGTCGGCCGCGGCGCGGGCGTGCAGCGTCGTCGCGCGCGCGCCTTCGGCGTCGGCGTCGGCGACCGATTCGGGGGAGTCGGCCCATGCTCCGTCGACGAGGTCGGCGCGCTCGGCAAGGGTCGGGTCGGCGAGCAGCACGGCGCCGAACGGCTCGCCGTCAGCCGTGCCGACCGCGGCGGCGACCGGCGCGGACTCGACGCTGCGGCTCCACACGGCGCCGTTCGGCACGAGGGAGCGGTCGAGCACCGAGGCCGCCGCCTCGGTCTGGGCGGCGGGGTCGTCGGCGAGCCGGATCTGCCAGCGGGCCGCCCCGTCGGTTCCGGTCGTCGCGGCGAGCCCCGTTCGCAGGCCCTCCGTCGCCGCGCCGGCCAGTGCGTCGACGACACCGGCGCCGAGTCCGGCGAGCAGCATGACGACGGCGGCGATGCCGGCGAGCACACCCAGGCGGGCGTTCGCACGCGCGAACGCCGTCCGTGCTGCTCCCACGTGCGCTCCTCGTCGATCGGGCCGCGCGCGGGCGGGTGCAGGGACCGGGTCGCGCGTCCGCCGCGATGCGGGCGACGGCACGCGAGCCCACGCGACGACGACACCGCAGCCTACTCCGCAACTCGGTCTTGCATGCCACTCCCGCGGCATCGTAGGCTGTAGGGCTGGCTGCGCGGCGAACCCGGCGCGGCCCCGAGGGTTCGACAGAGCGACTCGACACGGCGAGATCCACACCACGACGCAGGAGGACACCATGCAGACAGAAACCGACGCCCGCACGGTCGCGGTCGATGGCGCTGGTCGCTCGGCGTTCCCCGTCGTAGGCCGCGCCCGGTAGAGACCGGCCCGCCCGCAGGCTCCGCCTGCACGTTTCGCGGCCCTGCCGTCGCCGATCATTCGGTCGTCGACCAGGCCCGACCGACGCGTTTCCGCGTCCACATTCACCGTCACGCCCGCCGATCAGGTTCGCTCGTGAGCGATCGGCATCCCCTCTGAGGAGCACCGGACTTGTCCGAATCCGTCCAGCCGCAGCATCCGCATGTCGCGACCGAATCGACCCCGCGCGTGGGCACCCTGCGCGCACTCTGGCGCCTGCGTGAGTTCGCAGGGCCCGCGATGCCCGCGTTCGCCGGCAGCATGGCCGCCGCGCTCGTGGCGCAGCTCATCGCATTGACCATCCCGCAGGTGCTGGCGCAGATCGTCGACGGCCCGCTCGCCGACGGCGACGCGGCGGCCATCGCCCCGCTGACGCTGCTCGTGTTCGCCCTCGGCACCGCCGAGGCGCTGCTCTACGCGCTGCGCCGCTGGCTCGTGGTCGGGCCGGGCACCAAGGTCGAGGCGCGCATGCGCAACGCCCTCTACGCGAAACTGCAGGACCTGCCGGTGAGCTTCCACGACCGCTGGCCGAGCGGGCAGCTGCTCTCGCGGGCCGTGAGCGACCTCGGGCTGATTCGCCGGTGGCTGTCGTTCGGCCTCGTGCTCACCGGGGCGAACCTCGTGATCATCGTCGTCGGCGTGGGCATCCTCATGTCGATGAACTGGTTGCTGGGACTCATCTTCCTCGTCTGCTCGCTGCCGCTCTGGTGGGCCGGCTGGCGGTTCGAGGGGCAGTACTCCGAGCAGTCGCGGCTGAGCCAAGACCAGGCGGGCGACCTCGCGACGGCCGTCGAGGAGTCGGTGCACGGCATTCGCGTGCTGAAGGCGTTCGGGCGCGGCAAGCACGCGCTGTCGACGTTCCGCGCACAGGCCGAGTCGCTGCGTCGCACCGAGATCGAGAAGGCGCGCCTCGACGCGAACATCTGGGTGTGGATCATGATCGTGCCGACCGTGGCGCTCGCGATCTGCCTCATCGTCGGGGTGTGGCTCACCGCGAACGGCCAGCTCAGCGTCGGCGAGCTCGTCGCGTTCTTCGCGACCGCGACCGTGCTCGCCTGGCCGATCGAGTCGATCGGCTTCTTCCTCGCGTTCGCACTCGACGCGCGCACGGCGACCGACCGCTTCTTCGACATCCTCGACAGCGAGAACACGATCGTCGACCCCGAGCAGCCGCGACACCTCGCGCGCCCCAAGGGAGAGCTCGCGTTCTCGGGAGTCCACTTCCGCTACCAGGACGCACCCGACCGCTTCGGCGACCTGCTCGACGGCGTCGACCTCGTGATCGAGCCGGGCGAGACCATGGCGCTCGTCGGCCTCACCGGAAGCGGCAAGACCACGATGACCTCGCTCACGACGCGCCTCTACGACGTCACCGCGGGCTCGGTCACGGTCGACGGCGTCGACGTGCGCGCGTTCAGCCGCGAAGAGCTGCGCACGCACGTGGCCATGGCGTTCGAGGACGCGACGCTCTTCAGCGCCTCGGTGCGCGAGAACGTGCTGCTCGGCCGCCCCGAGCTCGCGGGCGACGCCCCCGAGGTCGTCGCCGAAGCCGAGCGGGTGCTCACCGAGGCGCTGCGCATCGCGCAGGCCGGCTTCGCCTACGACCTGCCCGACGGCGTCGACACGAAGGTCGGCGAAGAGGGCATGAGCCTGTCGGGCGGCCAGCGCCAGCGGCTGGCACTCGCGCGCGCGGTCGCCGCGAAGCCCGCCGTGCTCGTGCTCGACGACCCCCTGTCGGCGTTGGATGTCGCGACCGAGGCACGGGTCGAGGCCGAGCTGCGCTCGGTGCTCGCCTCGACCACGGCGCTCATCGTGGCGCACCGGCCGTCGACCGTGACCCTCGCCGACCGGGTCGCGCTGCTCGAAGACGGGCGGGTCACCGCGGTCGGCACCCACTCCGAGCTGCTCCGCGAGAGCGAGCACTACCGCTACGTCATCTCGAGCCTCGAAGACGAAGAGCGGCGGGGTCGCGAGGAACGGCAGGGTCTCGAGACGCGTCCTCCTTCGTCGGGCGCTCCTCGACCAACCGAGTTCGAACGAGAGGAGGCGGCATCATGAGCGTCACCGGTGTGCAGGGCGAAGAACGCCACGACTACTCCAAGGCCGAGTCGCGCCACATCCGCGGGCGTTCGCGGCGCCTGCTCGGCTCGCTGCTGAAGCCCCTGCAGGGCAAGCTCTGGCTGACCGCGGCGGCCGTCGTCGTGTCCTCGGCCGCGCAGGTGGCAGGGCCCGCGATCATCGCGTACGGCATCGACAGCGGCATCCCGGCGCTCATCGAGCAGGACTGGTACCCGGCGGCGTTCGCCGGCCTCGCCTACCTGATCACCGGCATCGTCGGTGCGTTCCTCATCTCGGTGTACATCAGGCTCTCGGCGCGCATCAGCCAGGCTGTGCTCATCGACCTGCGCACGCGGGTGTTCCTGCACACGCAGAAGCTGTCGCTCGAGTTCCACGAGTCCTATACCTCTGGGCGCATCATCTCGCGGCAGACGAGCGACCTCGACGCCATTCGCGAGCTCATGGACGAGGGGCTCACGATGCTCGTGCGCGGGCTCATGTACATGGTGTTCACCGCGATCGCCCTCGTGCTGCTCGACTGGCAGTCGGGACTCGTGCTGCTCGTCGCGCTCGTGCCGCTGGGCATCCTGACCCGCTGGTTCCAGGTGCGCTCGCAAGCGCTGTTCCGGCGCTCTCGGGTGGCCTCGGCGAAGCTCATCGTGCAGTTCGTCGAGACGATGACGGGCATCCGCGCCGTGCAGGCGTTCCGCAAGGAGCGCCGCAACGAGGTGGAGTTCGGCGACCTCACCGAGGACTACCGCGACGTGAACGCCAAGGTGCTCGGCCTCTTCGCCGTGTTCAACCCGGGCCTCGCGTTCATCGGCAACGCCGCGGTGGCGGTGACGCTGCTGCTCGGCGGGTTCCGGGTGATCGACGGGTCGCTCGGGGTCGGCGTGCTGCTCGCAGCGGTGCTCTTCACGAAGCGCTTCTTCGACCCGATGGAAGACCTCGCGATGTTCTACAACGGGTACCAGTCGGCATCGAGCGCGCTCGAGAAGATCTCGGGGGTGCTCGAGGAACAGCCGAGCGTGCCCGACCCGGTGAAGCCGGTCGACCTGTGGAACGCCGAGGGCCGTGTGCGGTTCGAGGCCGTCGAGTTCGCCTACACGAAGGGCCGGGTCATCCTGCCGCGCTTCGACCTCGACATCCCGGCCGGGCAGACGATCGCGCTCGTCGGGTCGACGGGTGCCGGCAAGTCGACCCTCGCGAAGCTCATCGCACGGTTCTACGACCCGAGCGACGGCGTCGTCTCGCTCGACGGCATCGCGCTCAGCGACCTGCACCCGAAAGACCTGCGGCGGGCGATCGTCATGGTCACGCAGGAGGCGTACCTGTTCTCGGGGTCGGTCGCCGACAACATCGCGCTCGGCAAGCCCGACGCGTCGTTCGACGAGATCGTGCGGGCGGCGCAGGCCGTCGGTGCGCACGAGTTCATCGAGGGGCTGCCGAACGGCTACGACACCGACGTGAACAAGCGCGGCGGCCGGGTCAGCGCGGGCCAGCGCCAGCTGATCTCGTTCGCGCGGGCGTTCCTCGCGAACCCCGCGGTGCTCATCCTCGACGAGGCGACCTCGTCGCTCGACATCCCGAGCGAGCGGCTCGTGCAGGAGGGGCTTACCAAGCTGCTCGCCGATCGCACCGCCGTGATCATCGCGCACCGCCTCTCGACGGTCGCGATCGCCGACCGCGTGCTCGTCATGGAGCACGGGCGAATCGTCGAAGACGGCACGCCCGACGAGCTCATCGGCGGCACGGGCCGGTTCGCGGCGCTGCACGCGGCCTGGCGCGACTCGCTCGTGTAGTCGATGGCGAACGGATGACCCGGGGCCCCCGGAACCCGCGGGCCCCGGGGTCGTCCGGGCTCAGCCGGGGACGACGACGAACGGCGTGGGCGTGAGGCCGTTGCAGCTCGTCGCGGCGGTGTATGCGCCCATCATGGGACTCACGAGCAGGTCGCCGTCGGCGAGGGCGGGCAGGGCCATGCCGCGGGCGATCACGTCGGCGCTGTCGCAGGTCGGGCCGGCGAGCGTCACCGGAACGTCTCGTCGTGCTCGGCGGCGGCGGGTCGCGCGCTCGGTCGGTGCATCGGTCGGTGCATCGGCCGGTCCATCGGTCGTGGGCTGCGCGGCCAGCTCGGATGCCGCGAACACGAGCGGGTGAGCGCCCTCGGCACCGGAGCCCGAGAACGCGCCGTGCACGCCCTCGTCGAGGTAGTGCCACCGGCCGTCGGGCCGATCGGCCGTGCCGACGACCCTCGTGACGAGGGTCGCGGCCGGGGCCGCGACGAAGCGGCCCGGCTCGATGGCGATCTTCAGGTGCCGCGGTGCGTCGGCGAGCTCTCCGCGGATGCCGTGGGCGAGTTCGGCGAGCGTCGGCACCGGCTCGTCGTACGCGACGGGGAGCCCGCCGCCCAGATCGAGCATCTCGAACCGGATCGCGTGGCGTTCCTCGAGGTCGCGGATGAGCGCGAGGGTCCGGCGGATCGCACGTTGCCACGGTGCCACCGAGACGGTCTGGCTGCCGACGTCGAACGTGAACCCCGCCACGCGCAGGCCGACCTGCAGGCAGTGGGCGACGAGCGCCGGTGCATCCCCGGGGCGAACGCCGAAGCTCGGCGATCGGTCGCCTCGCGTGGGGAAGGCGAGTCGGACGAGCACGGCGACCTCGGGCAGGCCGCGGAACTTCGCGACCTCTGATTCGCTGTCGACGACGAATGTGCGGATGCCCCGAAGGTAGGCCCCCGTGATGTCGGCGACCGACGTCATCGGGTGATTGTGCAGGCACCGCGCGATCGAGACCCCCGCGCGCTCGAGGAGGTCGATCTCGCACCGGGAGGCGACCGAGAAGCTCGCCCCGAATGCGTCGATCGCCGTGATCGCGGCGAGGTGCGGGAGCGCGCCGGTCGCGAAGTGGATGGCGACGTCGGGAAGCTCGTGACGCAGGGCCAGCAGCTGCGTGGTCACCCGGTCGGTGTCGAGCACGAGCAGCGGGCTGCCGTGCCGGCGCACCAGGCCGTCGAGGTCGATGCGGTTCGCGTAGTCGGCGAGGTCGCGACGAACGAGCTCGCGGTGCGGGACGCGCTCGGCGGACGGCGTGGATGCCGTGCCATGGTGCCGCAGTCGCGATGCGATCCGGCGCGGACGTCCGACGAGGACCTCGGCGAGGTGCAACTGGGTGGGGCCCGTGCGAGTGATGCGGGGGGAATCGCTGCTCAACATGACCACGAGCGTGCCCGAGACGAGCGGTCGCGGCATCCATGGGGCCCCCGAACCCGTCGAGGGCGTGCACTGGTCGCGTTCTGCGGGGAGCGTCTGGGGGATCGGCGCGAAGCGCATCAGGGTGACCCCTGAAAGGGGGCGGAAGCGCGGCTCCGAAACGCGGTACAGTCGCGTCAAGCGGGGCGACCGCCTGTCGGTTGCCCATGCTTGCTGAACGGAGGTTCGATGCCTGATCCGACCGTCCCCCTGCGCGTCGGTATCGCTGATGACGCATTGCTGTTGCGCGAGGGCATCTCGAAGGTGCTCGAGGGCGGCGGTATCGATGTGGTGGCATCGGTCAGCACCGGTCAGGAACTGCTCGACGTGATCGACGAACTCGACCTCGACGCCGCGGTGCTCGACATCCGCATGCCGCCGAGTTTTCGCGACGAGGGCATCGTCGCCCTCGAGCAGATGCGCGCGGCCGGGTCGACGATCGGCGTGCTGCTGCTGTCGATGTACGCGACACCCGAGTACGCGTTGCGGGTCATGGGAGCCGGCAGCGGCACCGGGTACCTGCTCAAGGAACGCGTGTCCGAGCCGCAGACGCTCGTGCGCGCGATCGAGACGGTCGCGTCAGGCGGATCCGTCGTCGACCCCGAGGTGGTCGAGCAGCTCGTCAAGCGCACCCGTGCCGACGACCCGCTCTCCCGGCTCACCGAACGTGAGCGGTCGGTGCTCGAGCTCATGGCGCAGGGGTACTCGAACGGCGGAATCGCCCAGACGCTGTTCCTCGGCCTGAAGACCGTCGAGACGCACGTGCGCAGCATCCTGCAGAAGCTCGACCTCGAGGAGTCCCCAGAGCACCACCGGCGGGTGCTCGCGGTATTGACGCTCCTCGGCGAGAGGTGATGGCGCCCGGCCGAAGAGGCCGGATCATCAAGCGCACGATCGTCATCGCGGCCGCCGCCGCGCTCTCGCTCGGCATGGAGATCTCGGGGTGGCTGGTCACGTCGATCACGGCACCCGGGTATCAACCCGAGGTGTCGTGGACGGCCCTGCACTCGATGGTGCCGCTCGTGTTCCTCGCGTGCGCCGGCGTGGCGTGGAGCATCGGCCCGGCCCGGGCCCCGTCACGGCTGATGGTCGCCTTCGCGGTGTTGTGGATTCCACTGACCTTCTTCCGTGTCGTGGAGGACATCGGATGGCTCTGGCCGCTGCTCTACGGCATACACCTGTGGTGGGGGCTCATCGCCGGGATCATCGTGCTCGTGTACCCTCGCGGATGGTTCGCCGACCGCACGGACCGGTGGATCGCCGGGATCGCGCTGGTCTCGGGACTCGTGTACTTCTTCGCCGTCGTGCTGCTGCTGGAGGCCCCGGCTGCAGACACCTGCGCCTGCGTCGCGAACGTCTACCAGATCGCCGAGGTGCCGGCGCTCTACACGGCGATCGACTACGGATTCCGGGGCATCGGCGCCCTGCTCGCGCTCGTGATCGCGGGCAGGCTGCTCGTCCAGTGGGTGCGCGGCAGCGTGCCGGCGCGCACCGTCGCCTTCCTCATGCCGGTCGCCCTCCTCGCGTGGGCGGTGTCGCTCGCGTGGTTCGCCATCAACTACGCCGTGCAGACGACCGCCACCACCGTGATGGGGACCATCTCGCTCGTCGCGATCGCATCGATACCCGTGAGCTTCGTCGCCGGGCTCGCGCACGCCCGGAACATGCGGGCACGCGTCGCCGACCTCATGCGCATCACCCGCGAGGGCGCCGACCGCGGCCTCTGGGCCGAGTCGCTCGCGCGCACCCTCCGCGACGCGTCGGTGCGGGTCTACTGGTGGGACGAGGAGCACGGCCGCTACGCCGATGCCGGCGGTGAACCGCTCGACGGCGATCCCGCCGGCCGGGCGGGCGAGCACAGCCTGCTGCCCGTGGTGTCGCCGACCGGTATCCCCATCGCGCTCATCCGCCACGACAAGGTGCTCACCGACAACATGCGCCTGCTCGACGGCGTCTCGAGCGCACTGCGGCTCTCGGTCGACAACGGGCGGCTGCGCTCCGAGATCGAGCGCACCCTCGAACAGGTGCGGCAGTCGCGAAGCCGCATCGTCGAGGGCGCCGAGAAGGCCCGCCGCCAACTCGAGCGCGACCTGCACGACGGGGCACAGCAGCACCTCGTGTCGCTCGGCATGCGACTGAGGCTCGCCGCCAACCAGGCACGCGACCGAGGCGTCGAGCCGCTCGGCGTCGAGCTCGACGGCACGATCTCGATGCTCAACACGGCACTCAAGGAGCTGCGCGAGCTGGCGCACGGCATCCACCCGTCCCTGCTCACGTCGGGCGGTCTCGCGCTCGCCGTGCCCGAACTCGCCGGCCGCTGCCCGGTGCCGGTCGTCGTCGACGTGCAGGCCGAGGGCCGGCTCCCCGCGGTCGTGGAGTCGACGGCGTACTTCGTCGTCGCCGAGGCGCTCGCGAACGTCGCCAAGCACTCGAAGGCGACGCGAGCCTGGGTGCGGGCACACCTCGACGAGCACGGCGTGCTCGAGCTCGTCGTGCGCGACAACGGCGTCGGCGGCGCCTCACCCTCGGGCAGCGGCATGGTCGGCATCGCCGACCGCGTCGACGCCGTCGACGGCACGATCACGATCGAGAGCCCGCCCGGTGCGGGCACCACGATCACGGTGCGCGTGCCGCTCGCGATGCCCGGTTAGCCGTCGGTCGAGTAATCGCGCCGGCGCCGTATCGAGACCCGATGCGGGTATCGATGCGGGCCCGATATCGTCGCTGCGCTCGCTATTCGACCGGCGGTTGACCGCTCAGGGGCGCCAGCGCGCGGCCGCGAGGTCGATGCGGTAGCCGTCGTCATCGGTCGAGGCGCGCAGCGGCGTGCCCTCGCGGTCGTAGTGCGGCCGGGCGCGCTCGGCATGCCCGGTCGGCGGGCGACCGCCCGCGCGGATGACGCGCCACCACGCGACATCCGTGCCGTACCGGGCCATCACCTGCCCGACCGCACGCGCGCCGCGCGAGCCGAGCAGCGCAGCGACGTCGCCGTAGGTCGCGACCCGGCCCGACGGGATGTCGGCGACGACGGCGAGCACCGCGTCGACGAACCCCTGCGGGTGCGCGGGACTGCGTCGTTCGGGGCTGGCTCGCGGCACGAGCGTCAGAGCTCGAGCGCGCCGATCACGTCGCCGTAGGCGGTCTCGCCGACGTCGACGAAGCCGATGCGGTGGAAGAACGCCTCGGGTCCGAGCTCGCCCGGCTCCCACAGCACGGTGATGCGATCGAAGCCGCGACGCTTCGCCTCTTCGGCCAGCGCCTCGGCGAGGAAGCGACCCACGCCCTTGCCCTGCACCTCGGCGTCGACATTGATGCGCCAGATGCAGGCGCGGAACTCCTCGTGCGGGTTCTCGGGGTCGAAGTTGCCGTGGATGAACCCGACGACGCGCTCTTCGATGAGCGCCACACGCTGCCAGGCCGTGTCGGGGTTCACGACCGAGGCCTCGGCCGAGTACGTGACGGGGGCGATGAACTGCTCTTGGCCGGGCTTCAGCGAAAGCGAGTTCGCGGCAACGATGTTCGACGCGGACAGGTCTTCCAGTCTCAGCTCAGCCATGTTGCCAAGGCTAACCTGTCGAGCGCGCAAGTCGGTAGCCGGGATGACCCTGACCCGACCCTGAGTCGCGCGCAGCGCCGTATGGGGCATCCGATCGCCGGATAATGGCGCTCGCGACGCACGCGACTGTCTCGATGTCGAGATATTTGCGCGACGCGGTAAGCTGTTCGATGGCGTGCTCACGCCCACCTGACTTTCCCCATTCCCCGACAATCCAAGGAGACACTCTTGTCGAAGATCAAGGTTGAAGGCACCGTCGTCGAGCTCGACGGCGACGAGATGACGCGCATCATCTGGCAGGCCATCAAGGACCAGCTGATCCACCCGTACCTCGACATCGACCTCGAGTACTACGACCTCTCGATCCAGAAGCGCGACGAGACCGACGACCAGATCACCGTCGACGCGGCGCACGCCATCCAGAAGCACGGCGTCGGCGTCAAGTGCGCGACGATCACGCCCGACGAGGCGCGCGTCGAGGAGTTCGGCCTGAAGAAGATGTGGCGTTCGCCCAACGGCACGATCCGCAACATCCTCGGCGGGGTCATCTTCCGCGAGCCGATCATCATCTCGAACATCCCGCGGCTCGTGCCCGGCTGGAACAAGCCGATCATCGTCGGCCGCCACGCCTTCGGCGACCAGTACCGCGCCACCGACTTCAAGTTCGAGGGCGAGGGCACCCTCACGATGACCTTCACCCCGAAGGACGGCAGCGAGCCGCAGTCGTTCGAGGTGTTCCAGTCGCCCGGTTCGGGCGTCGCGATGGGCATGTACAACCTCGACGCGTCGATCAAGGACTTCGCGCGCGCCTCGCTCAACTACGGCCTCGACCGCAACTACCCCGTCTACCTCTCGACGAAGAACACCATCCTGAAGGCCTACGACGGCCGCTTCAAGGACCTCTTCCAGGAGGTCTTCGACGCCGAGTTCAAGCAGAAGTTCGACGAGGCCGGCCTCACCTACGAGCACCGCCTCATCGACGACATGGTCGCAGCCAGCCTCAAGTGGGAGGGCGGCTACGTCTGGGCCTGCAAGAACTACGACGGCGACGTGCAGTCCGACACGGTCGCGCAGGGCTTCGGCTCGCTCGGCCTCATGACCTCGGTGCTGGCGACTCCCGACGGCAAGGTCGTCGAGGCCGAGGCGGCGCACGGCACCGTCACGCGCCACTACCGCCAGCACCAGCAGGGCAAGCCCACCTCGACCAACCCGATCGCCTCGATCTACGCCTGGACGCGCGGCCTCGCGCACCGCGGCAAGCTCGACGGCAACCAGGCCCTCATCGACTTCTCGCACACGCTCGAAGACGTCGTCATCAAGACGGTCGAATCGGGCGCCATGACCAAGGACCTCGCGCTCCTCGTCGGCCCCGAGCAGGCGTACCAGACGACCGAGGAGTTCCTCGCGACCCTCTCGGCCAACCTGAAGACCCGCCTGGCCGCGTAGCCTCCGGTCGCGGTTCACGAGGGGCGGATGCTGCGGCATCCGCCCCTCGTCGCGTTTCGCGTCACCGGACCGACATCGCACGGCAGGATGGAGGCATGGCCCGCTTCCTGAAGCTCGCTCGCCGCTATTGGGTGGTCACCCTCACGATCGCGATCGGTCTGGCCGGCCTGGTACTGGCGCTCGTGGGAGTGGGCAGTGCCGTGGGCTGGATCTTCAGCGCCTACGCCCTCGCGATCGCCGCGTGGCAGGCCGTGGGCATGGTGCGCGACATGCTGCGGGGGCACTGGGGGCTCGACATCCTCGCGATCACGGCGATCATCGCGACGGTGGCGGTCGGAGAGTACATCGCCGCGCTGCTCGTCGTGCTCATGCTCACAGGCGGCGAAGCCCTCGAGGACTACGCGAATCGGCGCGCGAAGCGCGAACTCGACGCGCTGCTCGCCCGGGCGCCGCAACTCGCGCACCGCATCGAGGGCGACGACATCGTCGAGATCTCGGCCGACCAGGTGCGGCGGGGCGACGTGCTGCTCGTGCGGCCGAGCGAGATCCTGCCGGTCGACGGCACGTTGCGGTCGACTGAGACGACCGTCGACGAATCGTCGATCACGGGTGAGAGCATCCCGGTCGAGAAGCGATCGGGCGACGCGGTGCTGAGCGGTTCGGTGAACGGGCAGGTCGCGGTCGAGATCGTCGCGACCGCGACCGCCGCCGACAGCCAGTACCAGCAGATCGTGGCGCTCGTCGCCGAGGCGACCGAGTCGAAGGCGCCCGTCGTGCGGCTCGCCGACCGCTACGCCGTCCCGTTCACGCTGTTCTCGCTCGCGCTGGCCGGGGCGGCGTGGTGGGTGTCTGGCGACCCGGTGCGGTTCGCCGAGGTGCTCGTGCTGGCGACGCCCTGCCCCCTGCTCATCGCGGCACCGGTCGCGTTCATCGGCGGCATGAGCCGCGCGGCCCGCAACGGTGTGATCGTCAAGGGCGGGGGAGTGCTCGAACAGCTCGCTTCTGCGAAGACGGCCGTCTTCGACAAGACAGGAACGCTCACCCGCGGCGAGCCCGCCCTCGTGGCTCTCCGCCCCGCCCGCGGCTTCGGCGGCGACGAGCTGCTCGCTGCCGTGGCATCCGCCGAGCAGTATTCATCGCACGTGCTGGCGACCTCGATGATCGAGGCGGCCCGCGATCGCGACCTGCCGCTCGCCGAGGCCGAGTGGGCGCGCGAGGCCGCCACCAACGGGGTGCAGGCGAAGATCGGTGGCCGCGAGGTCGTCGTCGGCAAGTTCGCCTTCGTGAAGGAACACGCGCCGGATGCCTCACGCACGACCATCGCCCCAGGCGAGCTCGCCGTGTACGTGGCCATCGACGGCCGCTACGCCGGGGCGCTGCTCGCGAGCGACCGGCTGCGCGAGAACGCGAGGGCGACCCTCTCGCGCCTCGAGGAGCTCGGGGTGCACCAGACGATGATGCTCACCGGCGACGCGAAGGCCACCGCCGACCACATCGCAGCCGAACTCGGCATCACGCGCGTGCGCGCCGACTGCCTGCCGGCCGACAAGGTGCACGAGGTGTCGGCGATCACCGACCGCCCAGTGATCATGGTCGGCGACGGCGTCAACGACGCGCCCGTGCTCGCCGCCGCCGACGTCGGCATCGCGATGGGGGCGAAGGGGGCCACGGCGGCGAGCGAGTCGGCGTCGGCAGTGATCCTC
The DNA here is from genome assembly GCF_021228295.1 of Agromyces humatus. Taxonomy (GTDB): domain Bacteria; phylum Actinomycetota; class Actinomycetes; order Actinomycetales; family Microbacteriaceae; genus Agromyces; species Agromyces humatus. Next base: position 20,433 of record NZ_JAJQPD010000004.1, on the reverse strand, counting down.
GTGGACGACATCTCGCGGGTCGCGAAGGCGGTCGAGATCGGGCGCGACACCGTGCGCATCGCCCTGCAGAGCATCTGGATCGGCATCGTCGTCAGCGTCGCGCTCATGCTGGTCGCCGCCTTCGGGGTGATCCCCGCGACCGTCGGCGCGTTGCTCCAGGAGGTCGTCGACCTGGTCACGATCCTCGCGGCGCTGCGTGCGATCGGCGGGCGGCTCGACGCGAAGGCGGCCGGGCGGGCAGCGGGGGATGTCGCGGCTGCGACGGTCTCGGCGGGTTCGCGATCGACCTGAGGCGCACGCACGGCCGGCACGACTCGTTCAATCCGGCGTTGAGGATGCGGAACCCCACGTTCACCACCCACAGGCGAACAGCGTCATGACCTTCCGGCCGAATGCGGAGCAGCCCGTGTCGATCGGCACCGCCCGTGAGGTCGCCCTGTCGGCCGGTATCTCACCGCTACTGCTCGACCGGCGCAGCGAGCGGCTCGACCTCGGCCGGGCGACCCGGTTGTTCACCCCGGCGCAGAAGGTCGTGCTCGTCGACCGCGACGGCGGCTGCGCGTGGCGCGGCTGCGGCCGGCCGCCGTCGCACTCGCACGCGCACCACATCGCATGGTGGGAACGCGACGACGGCCCGACCGACCACGGCAACGGCATCATGCTCTGCAGCCACCACCACCATCGCGTGCACGACAACCGCTGGCGCATCTTCATCCGCGACGGGTGCAGCTGGTTCGTGCCGCCACCCCACCTCGACCCCGAGCAACGCCCACGGCGAGGCAACCTCGTACCCGAGCGACTCATCGCGCTCGCCATCGCCGCGCCTGCGGCGGCCTGAAACACACCGCGGCGCGCCGCGCCTCCCCGCTGCGGCGTGCAGGCCACGCCCGCCGGCATGCAGCGCGCTGCGGCCGGAGTATTGAGATCAGGTGCCTCCGTTGCACCCCTCTCGACGGGTTACAGGTCGGTAACGCCTCGTCCAGATCGGGGCGAATACTTGCGAAGAGTTTGTTCGTAAGGTTTACTAACAAACGTGACTGCAACGGATGCACAACGAGGCCCCGCAACATCGGAGCCGGCGCCCCCCACACAGATGGGTGCTTCCGACCTGCTCACGGTGCCGTTCGCCGGCGCCCCGATCTTCACGAGGCCGCGAGCGCTGCGGCCCACGAACAAGGTGCTTCCCGAGCACGCGCGCAGCCACAACCGCGCCCTCGTGCTGCAGACGCTCTACACGGCGGGCGCACAGAGCCGGGCCGACGTAGCCCGCGAGACCGGTCTCACGCGAGTCACGATCTCCGACCTCGTCAGTGAGCTCATCGCCGAGGGACTCGTCGCCGAACTCGGCCAGCGCGAAGACGCCCGTCCGGGCAAGCCCGCGACGCTCATCGACATCGACCGCAGCGCGTTCCAGCTCGTCGGCGTCGACCTGTCGGAGCACGAGGTCTTCCGCGGCGCGGTCATGAACCTCGACGGCCGCATCGTCGCCCGCGCCGAGCTCGCACGTGACGGTGCCACCGGAGAGGCGGCGTTCGTCCTCGTCGACGCGCTCGTGACGCAGTTGCTCGCCACTGCGACGATCCCAGTGCTCGGCATCGGCGTGGGGTCACCCGGTATCGTCGACCCGCTCGGCGTCGTGCGCTCGGCGCCCAACCTCGGCTGGAGCGACCTGCCCCTGCAGGCACGTCTCGCCGCCGCCACGTCGTTGCCCGTGCACGTCGCGAACGACGCCAACGTCGCCGTGCTCGCCGAACACGGCGCCACCGACCTCGACGACGTGCTGCTCATCAAGATCGGCCACGGCGTCGGTGCCGGCCTCATCGTCGGCGGCCGGCCCGTCATCGGCGGAGGCTTCGCCGCGGGTGAGATCGGCCACGTCGTCGTCGGCACCGACGGCGGCCCGCGCTGCGCATGCGGGCGCGACGGATGCCTCGAGGCGTGGATCTCGGCGCCTCGGCTCACGGCGCAACTCGCCGAGCTCGACGGCACTCGCGGGGCCGGGGCATCCGCTCACGATGAGATCCTGCGCGAGGCGGGCCGCAGGCTCGGCATCGTGCTCGCGCCGGTCGTCGGCGCCCTCAACCTGTCGGAGGTCGTGCTCAGCGGCCCCGCCGAACTGCTCGACGGCGTCTTCCACGAGGCGGCCGTCGACACCCTCCGGAAGCGGACGATGGCGGAGATCAACCGTGATCTGAGGCTCCGGATGTCCGAGCAGGCACAGGACATCGTCCTGCGCGGCGCGGCCGTCATGGTCCTCTCCGGACAACTCGGGGTCTCATAGCAGGCCCGGCATCCGGACTCGTTCACCCGAACAGTGTCCGGCGCATCACACCCCCACCCAAGAGAAGGAAATCGCAATGAAGAGAAAGTACGCTGTCGCGGCGATCGCAACCGCCGCCGCTCTCGTTCTCGCCGGCTGCAGCTCGACCGGCGACGCCGCCGATGACGGGTCGGCAGAAGGGCAGGACATCACGCTGTGGCTCATGGGCGGCGACACGCCCGACGCGCTGCGCGACTACCTGAAGTCCGAGTACGCCGACGCCACCGGCGGCACCCTCACGATCGAGGAGCAGGGCTGGGGCGACGCCGTCGCGAAGCTCACGACGGCGCTCCCCGATGCCGCGAACACCCCCGACGTCACCGAGATCGGCAACACCTGGTCGCCGACGTTCACCAACGCGGGCGCCTTCACCGACCTGTCCGACATGTACGAGGAGCTCGGCGGCGACAAGCTGCTGAAGTCATTCGTCGAGGTCGGCGAGGTCGACGGCGCGCAGTACGCGCTGCCCTACTACTTCGGCTCGCGCTACAACTTCTACCGCAAGGACGTCTGGGCGGCCGCCGGCAAAGAGGTGCCGACCACGCTCGCCGAGTTCGGCGACACCGTGAAGGCACTGCGCACCGACAGCCAGTCCGGCTTCTACCTCGGCGGCTCCGACTGGCGCAACGGCATCTCGTGGATCTTCGCCAACGGCGGCGAGCTCGCGGTGAAGGACGGCGACGAGTGGGTCGGCGCCCTGTCGTCCGACGAGTCGGTCGAGGGCCTCGAGCAGTTCCAGGAGCTCTTCACCGGCGCCTCGAACGCTCCGGTCACCGAGTTCGACAGCACCCCGTGGGTCAACATCAACGACAACGACGCCACCGGCAAGCCCGAGGCCGCGACGATCATCGCTCCCGGATGGGCGCACTGGTCGATCGGCGACCTCGCTCCGGATCCCGCGGACGCCACCAAGACGGTCGCGACCTGGAACGACGACGTGTTCGGCACCTTCGTGCTCCCCGGTGTCGACGGCGGAGTCGCTCCGGTCTTCGCCGGCGGATCGAACATCGCCGTGTCGGCGGCCAGCGAGAACCAGGCCGGCGCCAAGGAGCTCGTGAAGATCATCTTCTCGGAGGAGTACCAGACGATGCTCGGCGAGAACGGGCTCGGCCCGGCCAACCTCGACTACGCGTCGAGCCTCGGCGATGACCAGTTCGCCAAGGCCCTCATCGAGTCGGCCGCCGGTTCGAAGCTGACGCCCGCCGCTCCCGGCTGGGCAGCGGTCGAGGGTGCGGGCATCCTCGAGGAGTTCTTCGGCAAGGTCTCGGGCGGCGGCGACGTCGCGGAGCTCGCGGCCGAGTACGACGAGAAGCTCGACAAGCTCCTCAACTAGCACCGGGCGGATGCCCGCCCCGGCATCCGCGACATGCACCAACGGGGCCGCGAGCGAGTCTTCGCTCGCGGCCCCATCCCCTGAAACCCCGTGACACCCGCTCCACCCGAAAGGAGGATGAGACCGTGACCGACACCATCTCCCGCGACGTCACCGCCGCCGCCCCGGCGGCTACGACGAAGTCTGCCCGCACGCCCGATGTGACGCGTCGCCGCATCTCGGTGCCGCACCTGCTCCTCATCCCCGCCATCGCCATCCTGCTGATCGGCATGGGCTACCCGCTCGTGTGGCAGATCGTCACCTCGATGCAGGAGTTCGGCATCCAGCAGCAGTTCGGCAAGCCCGCCGACTTCGTCGGCCTGCAGAACTACCTCACCCTCGCCACCGACCCCACCATGTGGCAGGTCGTCGGCCGCTCGCTGCTGTTCTGCTTCATCACGGCGGCCCTCACGCTCATCGTCGGCATCCTGCTCGCCGTGCTCATGACGGCCGTCGGCCGCACCGCACGGTTGACCCTGCAGATCTCGCTGCTGCTGGCCTGGGCGATGCCCGTCGTCGCGGCGATGACCGTGTGGATCTGGCTCTTCGACGATCGCCGCGGCGTCGTGAACTACCTGCTCGACATGATCCCCGGCGTCGACATGAACCGCTTCTCGTGGCTGTCGAACCCGCTCACCTTCTTCATCGTCGCGAGCGTCATCGTGATCTGGATGTCGGTGCCCTTCGTCGCGTTCTCGGCGTACGCCGGCCTCACCCAGGTCTCCGACGAGGTGCTCGAGGCCGCCCAGCTCGACGGCGCGAACGGCGCGAAGCGCCTGCGGTACATCATCCTGCCGATGATCCGGCCGGTCATCATGATCGTGCTGCTGCTGCAGCTGATCTGGGACCTGCGCGTGTTCACGCAGATCACCATGCTGCAGGACGCCGGTTCGAAGGCCGGGGAGTTCGACCTGCTCGGCACCTACATCTACAAGCTCGGAGCTGGGTCGCAGGACTTCGGCATGGCCTCCGCCGTCTCGATCTTCGTGCTCGCGCTGACCCTGGCGATCAGCTGGTTCTACGTGCGCTCCCTGCTCAAGGAGGACGAACAGCCATGACCACCACCGTCGCGCTGCGCACCCGGCGGCTCCGCCCGGGCCGCATCGTGCTCACGATCCTCGCCTTCGCGATCGCGCTGGCGTGGGTGTTCCCCGTCTACTGGATGCTGAACTCGTCGCTGCTGCCGAACCGCACGCTCCAGTCGTTCATCCCCACCTTCGTGCCCTTCGGCGGCTCGTTCGCGAACTACGCGAACGCGCTCGAAGACGGCTCGTTCTACTCGGCCCTCGGCATCAGCCTGTCGGTCACCCTCATCGCCGTGTTCTTCTGCCTGCTGTTCGCGTTCCTCGCGGCGGTGGCCATCAGCCGGTTCCGGTTCAAGGGTCGCAAGACGTTCGTGGTCGCCGTGCTCCTCGTGCAGATGCTCCCGGCCGAGGGGTTGTTCATCGCGCAGTACAAGATGGTCTCGAGCGTAGGACTGCTGAACTCCGTCATCGGCATCAGCATCATCTACATCGCGGCGGTGGTGCCGTTCACGGTCTGGATGCTGCGCGGCTTCGTGGCCGGCATCCCCGCCGACCTCGAGGAGGCCGCGATGGTCGACGGACTCAGCCGGACGCAGGCGTTCATGCGCATCACGTTCCCGCTGCTCGCTCCGGGCCTCGTCGCTTCGGGCGTCTTCGCCTTCCTGCAGGCCTGGAACGAGTTCACCGTCGCCCTCGTGCTGCTGCCCGCCGAGCAGATGCACACGCTGCCGCTGTGGCTGCGCGGGTTCATCCAGGCGAGCGCCACGCGCGAGACCGACTGGGGCCAGGTGATGGCCGCCTCGACCCTCGTCGCGGTCCCGGTGATCGTGTTCTTCCTCATCGTGCAGGGCCGCATGACCAGCGGTCTCGTCAGCGGGGCGGTCAAGGGATGACGGCCACGACCGCGACGACCCTGACCGGTGACGCCGCCGGCCTGCGCCGGGACATCCTGACGACCCTCCTTCCCGGATTCGACGGGCCCGATGCACCCGCCTGGGTGCTCGCTCGCCTCCGCGACGGCCTCGGCGGCGTGTGCATCTTCGGACAGAACGTCGAGTCGGCCGAGCAACTGCGTACGCTGAACGCGACCCTGCGCGGGGCGAATCCCGACGCGGTGATCGCGATCGACGAGGAGGGCGGCGACGTCACGCGGCTCTTCTACGATCGCGGTGCGCCGTTCCCCGGCAACGCCGTGCTCGGCCGCATCGACGACGTCGAGCTCACCCGCCGGGTCGCGACCGCCGTCGGCGAGGCGCTCGTCGGCACGGGTTGCACCCTGACCTTCGCACCCGATGTCGACGTCAACGCCAACCCCGACAACCCCGTCATCGGCGTGCGCAGCTTCGGAGCCGACGCCGAGCTCGTCGCCCGCCACACCGCGGCGTGGATCGACGGACTGCAGCAGACGGGCGTCGCGGCCAGCGCGAAGCACTTCCCGGGCCACGGTGACACGGCGACCGACTCGCACCTCGAGCTGCCGGTCGTCGACCTGCCGATCGAGACGCTGCGCGCGCGCGAGCTCGTGCCGTTCCGTGCTGCGATCGCGGCGGATTCGCGCACGATCATGACCTCGCACATCCTGCTGCCGCAGCTCGATGCCGAACATCCGGCCACCCTCTCCCCGCGCATCCTGCAGGGACTGCTCCGCGGGGAGCTCGGGTTCGAGGGCGTCATCGTCACCGACGCCCTCGACATGGCGGGGGCGAGCGGCGTGCACGGCATTCCCGAAGCCGCCGTGCGCGCTCTCGCCGCCGGGTGCGACCTGCTCTGCATCGGAACCGACAACACCGACGACGAGCTCACCGAGATCGTGTCGGCGGTCGAGGCCGCGATCGCGGCGGGCCGGTTGACGGCCGAGCGCGTCCGCGAGGCCGCAGCCCGGGTACGGGGTCTCGGCTCGAGCGCACCCGCGGTGCCCGCCGCCGCGGCGGCGCCGAGCGCGATCGAGCCGCATCACGCAGTGGTCGACGTCGCGCGCGTCATCGACGCGTTCGAGATCGCGGATGCCGCGCGCTCGCGCCTCTCGCGAGCCGCGCGCATCGGCGCGGTCGTGCGCGTCGACACCGTCGCCAACATCGCGATCGGCGGCGCGCCCTGGGGCCCGTTCGCGGCGGAGGCCGCACGTCAGGTGCCGTCATGGCTCGCCCGGGTGCCGGTGATCGCGGTCGCCGACGAGCAGGGGCCGCGCCAAGACCTCGCCCGTGCCGGCGAGTCCGGTGGTGCCGCAACGCTCGACGGCGCCGTGCTCGACGGCGCGGTGCTCGTGATCGGCAAGGACCTGCACCGCCACCCGTTCGCACGAGCCGCGATCGACACCCTGCGCGCCGAGCACGATGACGTCGTGGTGATCGACATGGGCTGGCCGTCGCACGACCGGGCGTACGCCGATGTCGCGACGTTCGGGGCGTCCCGACTCGTCGGCGACGCCGTCATCGCGTTCGTCGAGAGTGCGCTCGCACCGCCGGTTCCCGAGGTACTCGCCGCCGCGGCGACAGCACCGGCGGCGACCGCACCGGCCGCCACGTGAGGCTCGGCATCGACATCGGCGGCACGAAGACGGCCGCCGTCGCGATCGGTGCCGACGGCGACCTGAGCGAGCAGGTGCGCATGCCCACGGGGTTCGGGGCCGAGGCGGTCATCGAGACCGCGGTGCGCACGGTCGCGCGGATGACGGAGATCGCGGGGGCCGGGACATCCGCGTTCTCATCGATCGGAATCGGCATCCCGGGCGCCGTCGACAGCGACAGCGGACGCGTCGCCCACGCCGTGAACCTGGGCCTCGAGGGCCTCGACCTCGGCCCCCGCCTCGCCGACCGGCTCGGCGTCGACGTGCGCATCGAGAACGACGTGAAAGCCGCCGCGCTCGGCGCCCACCACCTGCTCGCCGAGCGCGAGGTGCCCGAGTCGATGGCCTACCTCAACCTCGGCACCGGGCTCGCCGCGGGCATCGTGCTCGACGGCAGGCTGCTGCGCGGCGGGCACGGCGTCGCCGGCGAGATCGGCCACATCCCGGTGGACCCCACGGGGGAGCGGTGCGCCTGCGGCCAGCGCGGCTGCCTCGAGACGCTCGCGTCGGGCTCGGCGATCGCCCGCATGTGGCCGACACCGTCCGCGCTGCCCGCTCGCGACCTGTTCGACGCCGCCGAGGCCGGCGACGACGGGGCGGTGCGGGTGCGCGACCGATTCCTCACGGGCGTCGGCTCCGCCGTGCGCCTGCTGGCGCTCACGACCGACGTCGACCGGATCGTCATCGGCGGCGGGCTCGCCGCGCTCGGCGAATCGCTCCTCGACGGCACGCACCGTATCCTGAACGGGTGGGCCGCCGAGTCGGCGTTCCTCGCATCGCTCGACCTCACGGCTCGCGTGCAGGTCCTACCCCTCGGATTCCCGGCAGCAGCCGTCGGCGCTGCGCTGGTTGGAGCAGATCAATGGCAGAAGTCGTAGTCGTCGCAGATCAGGATGCCGCGGGCGCGCTCGTCGCGGGCGCGATCGTGTCGCTCATCAGGTCGAAGCCCGACGCGGTGCTCGGCCTCGCGACCGGGTCGACCCCGCTCGCGACCTACCGCGCCCTCGCGGCGCGCATCGCGTCCGACGGTCTCGACGTGCGCGGGGTTCGCGGGTTCGCGCTCGACGAGTACGTGGGCCTGCCGGCCGGTCACCCCGAGAGCTACCGTGCGGTCATCACCCGCGAGGTGGTCGAGCCGCTCGGGCTCACTCCCGAGCTCGTGCGTGTTCCGAACGGCGACCCGGCGGGCATCGAGCACGCGGGCGCCGACTACGAGGCGGCGATCACGACGGCGGGCGGCATCGACCTGCAGATCCTCGGCATCGGGCGCACCGGGCACATCGGCTTCAACGAGCCGGGCTCGTCGCTCGCATCGCTCACGCGCGTGAAGACGCTCACCGAGCCGACCCGCGTCGACAACGCCCGCTTCTTCGACAGCCCCGACGAGGTGCCCATGCACTGCATCACGCAGGGCATCGGCACGATCCTGCGCGCCCGGCACCTCGTGCTGCTCGCCTTCGGCGAGGCCAAGGCGCACGCGGTCGCGGCGGCCGTCGAGGGGCCGGTCTCGGCGAACCAGCCCGGCTCTGCCATCCAGCTGCACCCCCACACGACGGTCATCGTCGACGAGTCGGCCGCGTCGCAGCTCGACAACCTCGACTACTACCGATACGCCTACGCGAACAAGCCCGCGTGGCAGGGCATCTGACGACCTGAGCTGCGAGCGAGCCGATGCCGCCCGGTCGTGCGACGCCCCGGGGCATCCGCTCGGTCCGTTCAGTGGGGGAGCATCTCGGGGAGCGCCGCGAGGTACGCCTCCTCGTCGAAGCCCGGGGCGACGACGCGCTGGATCATGAATCCCGGGGCGAGTCCGATCACCACGGGCGCGACCCGGTGCGCCCACGCGTCGGGGTCGCCGTCGACGCGGCCGGGAGCGGCAGCAGCCCACTCGGCAAGGTGCGTGCGCACCGTCTCGCGGATGCGGCTGAGCACGCCCGCGACGAGTTCGCGGATCTCGGGGTCGACCGCCGCCTCGGCCCACAGTTGCACGATGACGCCGCTGAACGGCACGCGGCGGATGCCCTCGATGAGCACCGCGATCACCTCGCCGGGCGACAGCGGCTCGCGATCGGCGCTGCGAGCGGCCAGTTCGGATTGGCGGGCCTCGAGCACCTTGCCGGCGGCAGCCGCGAACAGCTCCTTCTTGCCGGCGAAGTGACCGTAGATGGCGCCCGCTGAGAGCCCGGCCTCGTCGATGATGTCGGCCATCGACGTTCGCTGGTAGCCCTTCGCCGCGAAGCACCGCGTCGCTGCGTCGATGATCTCGTCGCGCTTGGCGGCTCGGTACTCGGCGGTCACCTTCGGCATCGCGCCCTCCCTCGGAAAACCGAATGAACGTTCTTGACAAGCATAGGCGGCAGGTGCATTCTGATAAAGAACGAATGTTCGTTTTTATGAGATGCGCCGCACGTTCCTGTCAGGAGGAGACCATGGCCCACTCGGATGCCACCACCGCGCACACCCCGATCAGCCGCGTCATCGCACTCGCGCTCGCGCTCGCGGCCATCGTCGGGGTCATCGTGCTCGCGTTCGCCTGGCCCGCGGTCACGGCCGAACCGAACGACCTGCCGATCGCCATCTCCGGGCCGGCCGACGCGGTCGCCGCCGCCGAGGCCGCCGTCGACGAACAGCAGCCCGGAGCCATCGCCTTCACCGAGGTCGACGACCGCGACGCGGCCGTGGCCGCCATCGAGTCGCGCGATGCATACGGTGCGATCGTGCTCGCCGCCGAGCCCGAGGTGCTCACCTCGTCGGCGTCGAGCCTCGTCGTGACCCAGCTGCTGGACGGCATCGCGACCGGCCTCGAAGAGGGCGTGAACGCCCAGGCCGCCGCGGCCGCGCAGGCCGCCGGCGCTCCCTCGGCGCCACCCCGCATCGACATCGTCGTCACCGATGTCGTTCCGCTCGCCGACACCGACCCGCGCGGCACCGGCCTCACGGCAGCGCTCTTCCCGCTCGTGCTCGGAGGCATGCTCGGCGGCATCGCGATCTCGATCGTCGTCATCGGCGCCATGCGTCGCGTCACAGCGGTGCTCGTCTACTCCGCCGCCGGCGGTCTCGTGCTCACGGCCATCCTCCAGGGCTGGTTCGGCGCACTGCAGGGCGACTACTGGATCAACTCCGCCGCCATCGCACTCGCCCTCGCGGCGATCGCCGCACCGATCACCGGGTTCGTGGCGCTCATCGGCCGCGCGGGCATCGCCGTGGGTCCGGTCGTCATACTGCTCTTCGCAAACCCGATCTCGGGAGTCGCGGTTCCCAAGGAGTTCTACCCGGTGCCGTGGGGCGAGGTCGGCCAGTGGTTCCCGCCGGGGGCCGCGGCGACGCTCGTGCGCGAGTTGTCGTACTTCCCCGCCGCCGACACGACGTTCCCATGGCTGGTGCTCGCCGCCTGGGCGGTCGGTGGGTTGCTGCTGTCGGTCGTCGGCCACTTCCGCACGGCCGGCACGGCCGGGCCGGACGCGACCGCTTCCGACGAGCGGGTCACCGAGCCGACGGGCGAACCGGTCGCCGTGTAGCGTCGGTCGTCATCGATCACGTTCGCGTGTCGCGCCGATCGTCAGCGGGCGAGTTCCTTGCGGCCGTTCAGGATTCCGCTCACTGCGGCGACGACGGCGAACACGACCGCGACGATCGGCTGCCCGAGGGTCCACCACCCGATTGCCGCCGCCGAGAACACGGCGATCTCGACGAGCGCCTTGCCGAACGTGTCGATGCGGAAGACCGACTTCGGCGACACGAACAGCGCCCACGCGAGGATGGCGAGCAACGGTGCGCCGATGCCGATCAGGATCCCCGGCCACGGAAGGGGGAACGCCAGGAACCCCCAGATGCCGAGCGACACGAACGCGAACAGCTCGAGGAAGAATCGCAGCACGTCGTTCGGCGAGATCTTGGGCTGCTGGGGGTCTGCTGGTGCGGTGCTCACGACCCTCAAGCCTACCCGCGCGCCCGGCGGCACGCCGCTCAGCGGAAGATGATGGTGCGGGCACCGTCGAGCAGCACTCGGCGCTCGGCGAACCACTTCACGGCCTGGCTGAGCGTGCGGCTCTCTTCGTCTTGGCCGATCGCGACGAGTTCGCTCGGGCTGCGCGAGTGGTCGACCCGCACGACGTTCTGTTCGATGATCGGCCCCTCGTCGAGGTCGCTCGTCACGAAGTGCGCGGTCGCGCCGATGAGCTTCACCCCGCGGGCGTGCGCCTGCCGGTAGGGGTTGGCCCCCTTGAAGCCAGGCAGGAACGAGTGGTGGATGTTGATGCACCGGCCCGCGAGCTCGTCGCACAGCTCGGGCGAGAGGATCTGCATGTACCGCGCGAGCACGACGAGCTCGATGTCGTGCTCGTCGACGGCGGCGAGCACGCGCGCCTCGAATGCGGCCTTCGACGCGGCATCCGTCACCGCCAGCGACTCGAACGGCACGCCGTAGAAGTCGACGAGGTCGCGCAGCGTGCCGTGGTTCGAGAGCACGAGCGGGATCTCGACCGGCAGCTGTCCGGCCCGCTGGCGGAACAGCAGGTCGTTGACGCAGTGCCCGGCGGTCGAGGCGAGCACGAGGGTGCGCAGTGCACGCCCCACCTCGTCGAGGTGCCACTGCATCTGCCAGCGCTCGGTGACCGGCGCGAGCGCCGCCTCGAACTCCTCCCGCGTGGCCTGAGACTCGACCTGCAGGCGCATGAAGAAGCGGCCCGTGTCGAGACTCGCGAACTGCTGGCTCTCGGTGATGTTGCCGCGGGCCGCGACGATCGCACCCGAGATCGCGTGCACGATGCCGGGTCCGTCGATGCAGCTGAGGGTCACGACCCAGTGATACAGGTGCTCGGGCGCGGGCGGCGGCGTGGTCATCCGCCCAGAGTACCGGGCATGTGCGGGCTCAGCCGACGTAGGTTGCCGGCGCCCAGGCCCCCGCGCGGTCGCCGGCGAGGTAGCGCATCGAGATCTCGGGATTCGACATCGTGATGATGTTCGCGAGCACGTTGCCTCGCAGCTCGACGCTGCCGCCGTCGAGCGTCACGATCTCGGTCGTGATGCCGCCGAACACGAGCTCGACGGTGGTTCCGCCCACACCCGACAGCGTGATGATCGGCCGGCGCGTGTCGGTCGCGTCGATGACGAGGCTCGGCGCGACCAGGTCGACGCCGACGACCGTGGGCGTCGAGACGTTGCCGGCGATGTCGGTCTGCGTGATGGCGAGCTCGGTGCGGCCGACCGGGAGCCCGGCCGGTTCGATCGAGAATGCGCCGGATGACCCGGCCACGGTCGTCCACGAGCCCCCGCCCCCTTCGACGGTGACGATCGCTTCGGGCTCGGCCGTGCCGCTCATGATCGGTTGTGCGATGCCGCCCGCGGTGTCGATCGACGAGACGGTGGGCGGCAGGGCGAGGGTGTCGACCGGTGGCGGGGGTGCGGGCGGGCCCGGCTGGGCGGGTGCCGGTGCCGGTGCCGGGTCGGGTGCCGGTGCCGGGTCGGCTGCCGGCGCCTCGGGCACCGCGACCGCATCGGGTTCGACGGTGCGCGGCTGCATGGGCAGGGGTGCGTCGGCGGCCGGTGACGGCTCGGGGAGGGTGTCCGCCTCGGGCGCATCGACCGCCGCCTGCGACTCGAGCGCCGGTGCGGGCGCCGGCTGATCGGGTGCCATGAGACCCGGCAGCATGACGGCCGCCGCCACGACCGCCGCCGCGACCGCAGCCCCGGCGCCGATCGCGATACCGGCACCGGTGGCGCCCCCGCCCGCAGAGCCGGCACCGGCGCTCGCCCCTGCGCCCGCGCCTGCCGAACCTGCGCTTCCGGCGGCGATTCCGGATGCCGACGTCGTACCCGACGTCGTACCCGCACTCGCGGCGGCGCCGGCCACCCCGGCCGCGCCCATCGCGTAGTCGGCCACGGGGGCGCCCTGCGAGAGCCATCCGGAGTACGCGGTCGCCCCGCCGATGCCGGCGGCGAGGGGCAGCAGCACGAGCGCGAGGCGCGAACCGACCTCGCGGGCCTCGGCCGCGACGATCGTGCAGCGCGCGCACTCGTCGAGGTGCGCCTCGAGCTTCGCGGTGTCACGCGCCCGCAGCTTGCCGCGCGTGTAGGTGCCGAGCCGGTCGATGGTCCACCGGCAGTCGGGCTCGGTGGCGTTCTTCAGGTGCGCGCGGATCCACGCCTGGCGCAGACCCTCACGCGCGCGATACGCGAGCGCGGCGGTGCTGTTGGCGCTCATGCCCACGAGCGGCGCGATCTGCTGCGGAGACATGTACTCGACCTCGCTGTACCAGAGCACCTCCTGCCAACGGCTCGGCAGCGATCGGAACGCCTGGGCGGTCGTCGAGCGGTCGAGCGCGTCGAGCGTCGCCGCCTCGCTCGTGTCGGGGTCTTCGAAGGACTCGAGCGTCTCGAGGTTCGTCTCATGGCGGGCGCGCCCCCAGCTCGCCGCGGTGTTGCGGATCGTCGTGAAGAGGTAGGGGCGGAATGCCGCCGTCGGCCCCTTGCCCGCGAGGATCGCGTCGTAGATGCGGGTGAACGACTCCGAGACGAGGTCGTCGGGGTCGAGCGAGCTGTACGACCGGGCGACGGTGCGGCCCGACGCAGCGTGACGCTGCCACAGCTGCGCGAACGCCGAACGGTCGCCCCGGCGCGTGCGCTCGATGAGCGCCGCGTCGGCGTCGTGCTCGGTGCGCATCGGGGGCATGCGCGTCTCCTTCGGGACGGGGATGTTCAGGTGCTGGGGTGTTCACCTGAAGAGACGCGCGATCAGGGGAATCATGACGGCGCGCTCGGCGGGTGCCCCCATTTCAGCAGAAATTCCCGGCACCCGCGTCATGGATGCCGGTGCGACCCGTCTCTCATGGTGAGGGCATGCACGAGCAGGCGCTCAGATGCCGCCGTTTCCAGTGACCCGAACACTCGAGACGGATGCCGGGAAACCGGCGATGGTCGGATGTCTCGGGGGAGAGCATCCGATCGAACGGGCTGGGGCCCGGGGGCGATGGGGAACACGCCTCGGGGCCCCACCCTCTCGGAGCCGATCATCCGTCGCGCGACCGCCGTCGTGCGCCGTGAGCGGGTTCAGCGCAGCCGCGCGCCCGCACCCCATACCGCCTGCACGTCGAGGGCGTCGCCGAGCAGCACCGCATCGGCGGCGAACCCGGGCTCGATCCGGCCGAGGTCGCGCTCGCGGCCGACGGCCGCGGCGGGGATGCTCGTGAGCGCGGCGACCGCGTGTTCGAGCGCGATGCCGCTGTCGACGACTGCGCGTCGCAGCGCCTCGTCCTGCGTGAGGGTCGACCCCGCGATCGAGCCGCCCTGCGCGAGCCGCGCCACGCCGCCCTCGACGACGACCTCGAGCGAGCCGAGCAGGTACGTGCCGTCGTCGGAGCCGGCGGCCGCCATCGCATCGGTGACGAGTGCCACGCGCCCGGGTGCCCCGGCGAAGGCGAGCTTCACGACCTCGGGGTGCACGTGCACCCCGTCGTTGATGATCTCGAGGGTGACGTGGTCGGCGCTCATGGCCGCCACGACCGGCCCTGGTGCCCGGTGATGGATGCCGCGCATGCCGTTGAACGCGTGCGTGAGGATGCTCGCGCCCGCCTCGAACGCCGCGAGCGCCGTCGCGAAGTCGGCACCGGTGTGCCCGACGGCGACGCGGACGCCCGCCTCGGTGAACCGGTGGATCGCGTCGGCCGCGCCGTCGTGCTCCGGCGCGATCGTGATCTGCCGCAGCGTGCCGTCGGCCGCCTCGAGCAGCCGGTCGACCGCGTCGGCATCGGCGCGGCGCAGCAGGGCGGGGTCGTGAGCGCCGCGGAACTCGGTGTCGAGGAACGGTCCCTCGAGGTGGGCCCCGAGCACTCGCGGGTCGCGCGCCGCGACGCGGGCGATCGTCTCGAGGCGGGCGGCGAGCGGTTCGACCCCCGCCGTCACGAGCGAGAGCACCGAGCGTGTGGTGCCGTGCGCGTTGTGCACGGCGAGCGCCGTCTCGATCGCCTGCTCGCCCTCGTCGACCGAGGCGCCGCCGGCGCCGTGGCAGTGGATGTCGATGAACCCGGGCACCAGCACCCGCCCCGCGGCATCCGTCACCTCGGTCTCGGGTGCGAGCGCCTCGCGCCAGCCGTCACCGATGCCGCGCGCGACCACGAGATCATCCTCGAATCGCACCCATGAGTCGAGAACGGTGTCGAACCCGCTGACGAGACGTGCGGAGTGGACGACGGTCGAGGTGCTCACTCGGCAACGATAACGTCGTAGCCCCGGTCGGCGAGGCGCGCCAGCTGCTCGCTCGTCGCGCCGCTGTCGGTGATGAGCGTCGAGAACAGCCGGCCCGAGCCGATCGCCGCGAAGGCGCGCTTGTCGAGCTTCGACGAGTCGGCGACGAGCACGGCGTGGGCCGCCCGCGACGCCATGAGCGCGTTGACCGCGGCCTCGCGTTCGTCGTGCGAGGTCGGGCCGACGACCGGGTCGATGCCGTTCACGCCGATGAACGCGTAGTCGAGGGTGATGCTGCCGAGCACGGCATCGGTGTACGAGCCGACGAGCTCGTAGGACCGCGCGTGCACGACGCCGCCGGTGACGACCGTCTTGATCTGCGGGCGCACGGCGAGCTGCATCGCGATGTTGATCGCGTTCGTGACGACCGTGAGCCCGGGATCGGCGGAGGGCTCCATGATGTCGGCGCGGGTGAGGAGTTCCTCGACGATCGCGGTCGCCGTCGTGCCGCCGCACAGGCCGATCACCGCACCGCGCGGCACGAGCGCGCTCGCCGCCCGGGCGATCGCCGACTTCGAGGCGGGATTCTGCTGGTTCTTGTAGCGCAACGGCAGGTCGTAGGCGACCGAGTGGGCCACCGCCCCGCCGCGCGTGCGCGTGAGCAGTTGCTGGCTCGCGAGCGCGTCGAGGTCGCGCCGCGCGGTGGCGGGCGACACGTCGAGGCGCTCGACGATCTGGTCGACCTCGACCTGGCCGTGCTCGGCGAGCAGGTCGAGCACGGCGCTCAGGCGCTCCGCACGGTTCATCCGATCTCGCTCCTCTGGTGTGCCGATGCGAACTGTGCCGATGCGAACAGGCGCAGCAGGCGGCCCGCCTCGAGGCGTACCGCGTCGCGGCCCGCCGCAAGGTACTTTCGCGAGTCTACGGCCGACGGATGCTGCGCGAGGTAGTCGCGGATCGCGCCGGTGAACGCGCCGTTCAGGTGCGTCGACACGTTGACCTTCGTGAGACCCGAGCGGATGCCCCGCACGATGGTGTCGTCGGGAACGCCCGACGATCCGTGCAGCACGAGGGGCACGGGCACGGCGGCGTGCAGCCGCGCGATGAGCTCGAGGTCGAGCGCGGCGACTCGCTCGGTCATCGCGTGCGACGAACCCACGGCCACCGCGAGGGCGTCGACGCCGGTCTCGGCGACGAACTGCGCCGCCTCGGCGGGGTCGGTGCGCACACCCGGGGCGTGCGCGCCGTCCTTGCCGCCGATCTCGCCGAGCTCTGCTTCGACGAGCACGCCCGCGAGGCCGGCGCGCTCGACGACGCGGCGGGTGGTGGCGACGTTGTCGGCGAAGTCGAGCTTCGCGCCGTCGTACATGACCGAGCCGAAGCCGCGCTCGATCGCGACGAACGCGAGCTCGGGATCTTCGGCGTGGTCGAGGTGCACCGCGACCGCTGCGCTCGAGGCTTCGGCCGCCGCGAGTGTCGCCCGCGCGATCGGCTCGAAGCCGCCGTGATAGCGGATGCAGTTCTCGGACAGCTGCAGGATCACCGGCAGCCCCGTGTCTTCGGCGGCGCCCACGAGCGCCTCGGCGGTCTCGAGGTGCAGCACGTTGAACGCGCCCACCCCGGTGCCCGCCGCCGCGGCGGCATCGAGGATCGTGCGGGTGTGCGTGAGCGTCATGCGGATTCCTGGGGTTCGAGGGCGGTGACGACGACCTCGGCTTCGAGGGCCGCGTGATCGGGGTGGAGGGCGCCCGCGAGCGGCATGAGCACCGCCGAGGCCGACCAGGCGGCCGCCCGGCGGGCCATGGCGGTGCGGGCGGCGGTCGTGTCGGTGGTGGAGTCCGCGTCGCCCGCGGCGCGAAGCTCGGGGTGCTCGGCGAGGGCGACGGCGATCGCCGCCACCGCGGCGTCGCCGGCGCCGGTCGCGTTGCCGTGCAACGGCTTCGGCAGGCGGGCACGGATGCCTCGCGCCGCGCCCGTCGCGTCGAGCACGAGCAGCCCCTCGGCGCCGAGCGACACCACCACGATGTGGGCACCCGCGTCGAGCAGCACCCGGGCTCCGGCGACGGGGTCGGACTCCCCGGTGACGGCTTCGAGCTCGTCGCGGTTGGGCTTCAG
Source organism: Agromyces humatus (assembly GCF_021228295.1). Classification (GTDB taxonomy): domain Bacteria; phylum Actinomycetota; class Actinomycetes; order Actinomycetales; family Microbacteriaceae; genus Agromyces; species Agromyces humatus. The sequence continues at coordinate 2,854 of NZ_JAJQPD010000004.1, read as the reverse complement.
CACGGTGGCGCCGGCGCGTGCCGCGGCGATGAGCCCCGGTCCGCTCGTGTCGACGATCACGGCGACGCCGGCGGCGATGAGCTCGGCGACGAGGGAGGCGACGGCGTCGGGCTCGAGTCCGGCCGGCAGGCTGCCGCTGATGACGACGACCGAGGCCGTGCGCCCAAGACGGGCGGCCTCGGCGAGCAGGTCGGCCGCCTCGGACGGCGAGAGGGCGGCGCCGTGCTCGTTGAGGATGCTCGTCTCACCCGTCGCCTCGTCGACGATCGCGATGCTGCGCCGGGTCTCGCCCGAGATCGGCACGAGCGCGTGGCGCAGTCCGCTGTGCTCGAGGTCGTCGGCCAAGACGGTGCCGGTCGCGCCGCCGGCGGTGGCGAGGGCGAGCACGTCGTGCCCCTCGGCGGCCAGCACCCGGGCGACGTTGATGCCCTTGCCGCCTGCACGGGAGGCGCCAGCGCCGACCCGGTGGGTCTCGCCCGGACGCAGCCGGTCGACGTGCCAGGTGAGGTCTTCGGCGGGGTTCGGGGTCACGGTGAGGATCACTGGGCGGCCTCCGCTGCGCGCGCGGCGGCGAGGTCGCGTGCCGCGAGGGCGGTGCCGAGCAGGCCCGCGTCGTCGCCGAGCTCGGCGTGCACGAGGGCCGGGCGTCGATGGAAGCTCAGCAGCGCGTCGAGCCGCTCGCCGAGCGGGTCGAACAGGGCGGGCCCTGACTGCGCGAGGCCGCCGCCGATGATGATCGCCTCGGGGGCGAGGTTCGCGACCACCCGGGCGAGGGCCTGCGCCAGCGACTCGACGGCGTCGTTCCAGACCCGTCGGGCGACCGGATCCCCGGTGCCTGCCGCATCCAGCACGTCCTTCGCGCCGGTGACGGGGTTGCCCGAAGCCTGGCGGTAGCGCCGCGTGATCGCCCCGGCGGAGGCGATGGTCTCGAGGCAGCCGATCGCGCCGCAGGCGCACGGCTCGCCGAGCGGGTCGGCGAGCGAATGGCCGAACTCGCCGGCATAGCCGCCGCCCGCGTAGGGGTGGCCACCGAGGATGAGCGAACTCGCGATCCCCGTGCCGATCGCGAGCACGACGACGTCGCCGTACCCGCGGGCCGCGCCGAGGCGGTGCTCGGCGTCTCCGGCGGCCCGCACGTCGTGGCCGAAGGCGACCGGCAGGCCCGTCGCCGCCTCGGTGAGCGCGCGGATGGGCGCATCGCGCCACCCGAGGTTCGAGGCGAAGATGCCCACGCCCGAGACCTCGTCGACGAGGCCGGGCACGCTCACGCCGACGGCGACGGGCGCGACGCCCGGCGTCTCGTCGAGGTGGAGGCGGGTGAGCGCGCCGATCGAGGTGACGACCGCGCCGGCCGGGTCGGCCGGATCGAGGGGGGTCGGAGTGCGCCGCAGGCCCAGCACCCGACCGTCGGCACCGATGAGCGCCGACTTCGTGTCGGTGCCGCCGACATCGAACGCGAGCACCGGCGTGCCGGAGCCGAGCGGTCCCGGTGCATCGGCAGAGGTCATCGGAGTCACGCCTCGAGGATGACCGAACGCGTGAGGTTGCGCGGCTGGTCGGGGTCGAGTCCCTTGGCGCGGGCGCGCGCCAGCGCGACGCGCTGTGCGCGCACGAGCTCGGCCATGGGGTCGAGCGTACTCGCCTCGAACCGGGCGCCCGTGGCTGCGACATCCGCCGCGAGGCCCTCGGGCGCCTCACCGAACTGCCAGGTGACCCGGCCGGGCGCCGCGATCGAGATCGGGCCGTGGCGGTACTCCATCGACGGGTACGACTCGGTCCACGACTGCGACGCCTCGCGCATCTTGAGCGCGGCCTCGTGGGCGAGGCCGACCGACCAGCCGCGACCGAGGAACGTGACCTGCTCGGCTTCGACCAATGCCGGGTCGAGGTCTTGGTCGATCACGCCGCGCACGTCGCCGATGGCTCGGGTGAGGTCTTCGCCGAGCGAGGCGCGGAAGAGCGCGAGCGCGGTCGTGGCGAAGCGGGTCTGCACGACCGACTGCTCGTCGGCGAAGGGCAGCGTGACGGCGTCGTCGACGAGGTCGACGAGCGGCGAACGGGCGTCGCCGATGACGCCGATCGTGCGCACGCGACCGCGCAGGTCTTCGACGAGCTGGAGCACCTCGGTCGTGGTGCCCGAGCGGGTGAGTGCGACGACCGCGTCGTAGCCGCGGTCGACGAAGGCCTCGGATGCCGCGAACGCGTCGGTCTCGCCGTGGCCCCCCGTCTCGCGGAGCCAGGCGTAGGACTGCGCCATGAACCACGAGGTGCCGCAGCCGACGACGGCGATGCGCGCGCCGCGCTGGGGCAGCCGCGCCTGGTCGTCGCGGAGATCGGCGGCGCGGGCCCAGGTCTCGGGCTGCGAGGCCAGCTCGGCCGCCATGTGGGCGGCGGGACTGGGGGTGGACGGCAAGGACACGGCGTACTCCAAGAAGTGTGTGGCGCGGGTCGCGGGCTTGCGCGCCGCGGTGACGTTTACATGATTGCAGATGATTGCAAATTCTGTCTAACGATCATTCGATCGCGTGATTGTGCACCGGCCCACGGACGCCGCTCCTGTCCAAGGGCTTCGGGCGAGATATGGTAACAAACATCGGCTGAATCTTGACGAGTGCAATGCATCCGTCGTAGATTGCCCTGCGTCGGGTGAATGAATTTGATTGTTTGCTCGGCGTAACGTTCATGAAACACCACTCTGCGAGCGTGCGGAGTGCGTGATTCGAACACACGCACCGTCGCGCGAGGCACAAGCTGGGCGGTGCACCATCCACCAGAGTGAGGAAGCATCCATGAAGAAGTCTCTGCGCTTGGGCGCCGTGGTGGCGCTTGCCGCCACGGCCTCGCTGACGCTCGC
>NZ_JAJQPD010000003.1 GCF_021228295.1 Agromyces humatus | reverse complement strand
TTCGGCGTCTCGATCGTCGCGATCATCCCCGTCGTGATCCTGTTCATGCTCATCGAGAAACGACTCGTCGGCGGACTCACCGCAGGCAGCGTCAAATAGCGCTCTCGCTACGCAGCCCGACCGCACAGAAGTATGCGGGCGGATCTCGAGCGCACGAGGATCATGGATTCATGCCCGCTGCCCACCGTCCCGGACTTCGGATCGACTCAGGACTCACGATCCCCGAGTCTGAGCTGTCGTGGCGGTTCTCGCGGTCTTCCGGTCCTGGTGGGCAAGGGGTGAACACCGCCGACTCCCGAGCGGAACTCGTGTGGGATGTGGCCGGCTCGGCCGTCCTCTCTCCGCTCCAGCGGGAGCGACTCCTCGAGCGTCTGAGCAGTCGCATTGTCGACGGAGTACTGACGATCACCGCATCCGAGCACCGCGCGCAGTTGCGCAACAGGAATGCTGCGCGCGCTCGGCTCGCCGCCGTCGTGGCCGACGCCCTGCGGCCGCCGTCGCCGTCGCGACGACCGACCAGGCCGAGTCGCGGTGCCAAGGAACGGCGCTTGGCAGCGAAGAAGCGGCGCACCGACGTCAAGCGACTGCGTCGCCCACCTCACGACTGACCACCGCGGTGGCAGTCCCAGACGGGAGGACACCGTCGACCTGAGCGGGCTCCGCCCGCTGTGGATCCCTCATCAGTCCTGGGCGCTACTGAAGCTGACCGAGCCGGCAACGCCCGCTCAATGTCCGGGGACGCCAGGGAACGGAGCATCCCGTGTCCCCGGTGCGTGCGACGATCCGCAGGACGGACGATCGGTGGGAGGACGGGATGCGGGGCGAGGCGACCGTGTTGCACGCTGATCTCGACGCGTTCTACGCCTCAGTCGAGCAGCGTGACGCGCCCGAGTTGCGCGGCCGGCCTGTCATCGTCGGCGGCGGTGTCGTGCTGGCGGCGAGTTACGAGGCGAAGGCCCGTGGGGTGCGCACCGCGATGGGCGGCCGGCAGGCGCGCGACCTGTGCCCGGATGCCGTGGTCGTCCCGCCACGGATGGACGCGTATTCGGAGGCCAGTCGAGCCGTGTTCGCGATCTTCCGCGATACGACGCCGATCGTCGAGGGGCTTTCCATCGACGAGGCGTTCCTGGAAGTCGGGGGTCTCCGACGCATCGCGGGCATGCCCGAGCAGATCGCGGTGCGATTGCGTGAGCGGGTTCGTGCTGAGGTCGGGTTGGCCATTTCGGTCGGGATCGCGCGGACCAAGTTCCTCGCGAAGGTCGCCAGCGCGGTCAGCAAGCCCGACGGGCTGCTGGTGGTCGAGCCCGAGCGGGAGCAGGAGTTCCTGCTCCCGCTGCCGGTAGAGCGGTTGTGGGGAGTCGGTGCAGTCACCGCCGAGAAGCTGCACCGGCTCGGTATCCGCACTGTCGGACAACTGGCCGAGCTCGAAGCCGCGACCGCGGAGAGGCTGCTGGGCAAGGCGACCGGCGCGCACCTGCACGCGCTGGCCCGGCTACGGGACCCGCGCCCGGTTGACACCACGCGCCGCCGCGGCTCCATCGGCTCTCAGCGCGCGCTCGGCAGTCGCCCGCGCCCCGACGACGAACTGGACCTCATCCTCACCCAGATCGTCGATCGGCTCGCCCGCCGCCTCCGCGACGGGGACCGGGTGTGCCGCACGGTCGTGCTGCGTCTTCGCTACGGCGACTTCGCGAAGGCCACCCGATCGCGCACCCTCGTCTCCGCGTCCGACCGCACCGCCGTGCTGCTCACCGTCGCACGAGAGCTTTTCGCCGGCGCACAGCCCGTGATCGCTGAGCGCGGCATCACCCTGATCGGCGTCTCGCTGTCGCAGCTGGCGCGCGCCGACAGCCTCCAGCCGGAGCTGCCGATCGACTGGAACGACGGCGAGCGCCTCGACACGGTGCTCGACGCGGTACGCGATCGCTTCGGCGCGGCGTCCGTCGCGCGAGCTGCGCAACTCGGTGGCGACCCGGGCTGGTCGCCACCGCTGCTGCCCGAACACGAGTGAACACGAGTGAACACGATCAACGATGCAGCGTCGTCATCGCTTCTCGGTTCCGTCCGTACCCGGGAGTCCGTCAGGGCGCAGTTCGCAGGTGCGGGGTTGGTTCCCGCGAGTCGAGGCGGTCGCTCAGGTGCGTGTTTCGTGTCGTCTCGGTTTGAGTCGGTCGGGGGCATCGGTGGTTGGGATCCAGTCGCAGAGGAATGAGCCGCGGTAACCGAAGAGGAATCCGAAGCGCTGATTGTGCACCTGCATGTCGATGTGGAAACGGCCGTCGCGATCGTCGAATCGTTCGCGCACGCGGGCGCGACCGCTGAACAGCATCGGGAAGCGGAACGCGAGCGGGCCTTCGTAGAAGCGTTGCGCGTCCGAGGTGAGGATCAGGGCGCCGTCGTCGTCGACGGTGAGGTCGAGGTCGACGGCGAGGTGTTGGTGGGTGCCGAGGTAGTCCACGATGCGGTCGCCGGCGAGGATCATGGTCGCGTCGAAACGTCGCCGGCGGCCTCGGAGGTCGTACTCCCGCACGAACGTGATCGTTTCGCGGCCGAGCGGGTCACGGTACGGGAAATTCTCGATCCGGAACGGCACGTCCGCACCCACGTCGGGGATGAGGATGTTGCGCAGCCTGCCGACCTGCAGGAACGGGACGGTCCACCACGGACCGCGCCGAATGCTCGTCATCATCCCGGTGCCGATGCACGCCTCACCGGAGTCGAGCCCGACGCCGAACCGCCGCTGCATCATCGGATGCAGGCGCGCGAAGTCCTCACCCAGCGCCCGCTCGAAAATCGACGTCATCGGATCGGCTCCGGCGCAGGAAGAACGGCGAGCGTGGCCGGCGCGTCACGAAGGTGATCATCGCGCCGCGAACCACCGGCAGGTGCACGTCGGCAACGCGCCGCGCGTGGCCTTCCGCGCTGCCAGAACCACAGCACGCTGCGCAGCGGCCACCGTTCGGGTGCCTCACCGCGCTCCATCCAGATCCGCAGCCGGTCGAAGCTCCACGCGGTCGCCCATCCAAGGATCGGACGGACCAGGAGATCCGGCATCCGGCCCCACCCCGGTGTGTAGTCGTAGCCGGTGATGAACCGGGTGCCCCCGTCGATCGGGACGTATCGCCAGTACCCGCGGCCGGCGCGGATCGGCGAGAGCCGATCAGAGGTTCCGAACCGCAACGCGGATGTCCGTGAACCGTCGGGGCGTGACGCTTCGCCGAGACTGACACCGACACCCGCAACCGTGTGGAACGGAACGCGACGCGTATAGGTGAAGCGGGCGGCGCCAGCCTCCGTGATCCCTGCAGGGACGATCTGCGAGAACCTCAGATCCCACCGCCCATGCTCACCGGGCTGCTGCGTCAGCGCCCAGACATCCTCGAGACCCGCGCCAATCGTGATCTCCACATAGATTCCTCGCGCCACACCTCGAGCGTAGCGACGGCCACCGAGCTCCCCACACGGCGCCGCACCGAGCGGCTCCCGCCGAACCGGCCGCCACCGGGACGTTGCACAGAGCGATCCTCAGTCGCGACGCCCCCACCACCGAGTTCGCAACGTCTTCGGCTCGTGCTCGAGCTGCTCCCGCTCCTCGTTCACCTGGCGCTGTCGGGCTTCGCGGCGCTCGCGCCATGCACGGACCTCACCGCCGGCATCCCGAGTCGGGGTCACGACGGGCGGCCCGCCGAGCAGCTGGCGGCGCGCCTCGACCACGCGCCGGTTGAAGTCCTCGACGGCCTCGCGCACCTCGGATTCGCGGTGCATTCGATCCAGGCGGGCCTCGAGTTCGGCGTTCTCGACCCGCAGGGTGAGGGCGGGTGGACCCAATCCGCTCAGTTGCTCGCGCTCGATCTTGCGTCGAATCCACCAGTCGGGGTCATGCTGCCCGGTCAACCCCTCGAGGGGCTTACCAGCACCGGGGAGGTTGTCGAACTCGCCGCGACGGATGGCCTGCTGGATCGCGTTCTCCACGTACGCCGACCGCTCTGCCTGCGTGGACGGTCGAGCCGGTTCGGGCGCCACATCGGTGGCATCGGGCTCCTCGCCACGGGCGATCGCCTCTTCACGGGCGAGGCGATCGAGCCGATACTGCCACGCGGCGCGCTGTGGATCTTCGCTCATCCTCGACCTCCCTCGCGGCGTCGGATATCCGTTTTCCACGATACGACGCCGCGCCTCGGCGAGCGCGACGCAGACGCCCGATGGCCGATCCGTAGCGGTCAGGACGTCGTCCCGCCGCTGCTGCCGTCGCCGCATTGGTTCCCGTTCCTTTCTGCTCGTGGGGCGTCGGAGCCGTGTCAGCATAGCCTCGTGACGAAGGTGACTGTCCGCGCGATGACTCCGGCCGAGTTCGAGCAGTGGCAAACCACGATCGCGGAGGAATATGCGGTCGAGCAGATCGCTGCTGGCTTATGGCAACGCGAAGGGGCGGTGCAACGTGCTCGGGATGAGAACGCGCGGCTGCTCCCCCATGGGCTGGCGACAGCGCGGATGCTTGTTCTTCGAGGCGTCGATGGCGACGGCGAGCCGGTCGGCCGCGCCTGGGTGGGCCTTGATCACCCGCGTGGCACACCGGGTGTTGCGTTCCTCTATGACATCGAAGTCATCGAGACCAGGCGAGGAAGCGGACTGGGCCGTGCTCTCCTCGAGGCCGTCGAGGAAGCAACCCGGCAAGCCGGCGCAGTTGCCTTGGAGCTGAACGTCTTCGGACGCAACCACACCGCCACCGCCCTTTACCGCTCATCCGGGTACGACGTCGTCACGCAGCAGATGCGGAAGTCGCTCTGAATTCGCGAACCTGCCGAGGCACTCAGGGCCGACACCCGCAGAGGGATCGACTGCGACGCGCTGTTCCGAGGGCCGTGCTTGCATTCGATTCTGACCCGGGCTGAGCGGCGCGGTGGCTCGTCAGTCGGCTTTCCCTCAGGGCTGGATGCGGCATACTCTCAACCCGTGGGCACCCTCGATGATTTGCGCCGCACCGCCCTCGACCTGCCCGGTAGCGAGGAGCGCGCGACGACCGGCGGAGCCGCTTGGTTCGTTCGCGGCAAGCTGTTCGCGTGGGAATGCCATCCTTGGCCGAGCATCCCTGCAGACATCCGCGAGATCATCGCGGCCGAGCTCGTCGTCGGGGTGAAGGTCGCCGACCGCATCGATGCGCTCGCCCTTGTCGAGATGGCGCCCGAGGTGTTCCTGCGCACCACGACCACGTGGGGCGAGCCGAAGGTTGCATTCCGCATGGCCGGCATCGACCAGGACCATCTTGTCGAGCTCGTGACCGAGGCGTGGCGCGTACAGGCTCCGAAGTATCTGCGGCGCGAGCTCGACGACGTCGGCTCTGAGCCTCGATCCATCGATGTGGAGGGGTTCTGATCGGGCGTCGTGACATGGAAATGCCTCCCTGGTCGCCTTCGCGCCGAACCTCGCCACCGTGATGGTTTCGCGGATTCTCCTATGCGTGGCGTTCGGTGGATTCTGGCTTAGACTCGCCGCATGTCGGGCGCACACATTAATCTGGGTGGTCGGCCGAGGGAGTTCGACGTCGATGAGGCGCTGGATCGGGCCCTCCTGCTGTTCTGGAGGTTCGGGTACGAGGGCACCAGTCTTGCCGGCCTCACGCAGGCGATGGGCATCAGCAAGCCGAGTCTGTATGCCGCATTCGGCACCAAGGAACAGCTGTTCCGTCGAGCGCTGGAGCGATATGCGGAGGGCCCGGGCTCGTATGCCTCGCGTGCTCTGGGCGAGCCGACGTCGCGCAGCGTTGCGGAAGCGACGCTGCGCGGGGCCGTCGAGACGACCATCATGCCGGCGGGCTTCGGGGGATGCCTGACCGTTCAGGGCGCCCTGGTCTCGAGCCCCGGTGCCAAGCCGGCATTCGATGTTCTCGTGGAGTGGCGCAACGCCGCAGGGAAACAGCTCGAGGAACGATTCGACCGGGCCCTGGCGGAGGGTGACCTGCCCGAAGACGCCCGTCCAGCGCGACTCGCGCGGTTCGTGATGACCCTAGTCTTCGGCATCGCGGTGCAGGCTGCGGACGGCATCGGACGCGAAGAGCTCGATGAGGTCGTCGACGACGCACTGCTCCGCTGGCCGACCGACGCCTGACGCGCGGACCTTCCTCTGTCACTCAAGGGGTTTTATGCCGAGGGGAATAGAACCTCGGTAGGCTCCGTTGTCTCCCGTGTGCCGCCTACGGGTGAGTTCCATCTCACCCAATGACCCCGGCTCCGTACGAAGGGGCCACGAAAGGAAATCATGCCCGACATCAACCTCCGCGAGTTCTACCAGCGCTACATCGAGGCGCTCAACGCGCACGAGTTCGACCGGATGAACGAGTTCGTGCATGACGAGATCGTGATGCACAGCCAGCCGAGCTCACGCGACGAGCTCGTGGCGCAACTACACAGCATCAGCGGGCCGGTGCCCGACATGCACTGGGTGATCGATGAGATCGTGACCAGCGGCGAGTGGATCGGTGCGCGCCTGACGAACACGGGTACGCCAGTTCACGAGTGGCTGGGCGTCGCGCCCACGGGCAATGCGTTCTCGATCACCGAGTACGGCATCTACACCGTGCGCGACGGCAAGTTCGTCGCGATGTCCGCCTTGCACGACGAGGAAACGCTGCGTAAGCAGCTCGAGGGCTGAGGCCGAGAGGGTCGCGACCGCGCTGATCGTCCCCTGCCCCCAAGGATCCCCGAACAGTACGCCGGGATGAGGCGCTCGTGGCCACCCTCGATCGGGCCGATGGATGGTTAGGGTTGGCTCATGGGAGACGACGACGACTCCAGCCAACCGGCCGAGCAGGTCGCGAACAGACCCGAGCCGCCCTATCAGGCGCTCCTGCCGAATCTCGACAAGCTCAGCCGCTCGTCGTTCGAAAAGGGCACCGTCAGCCGACGGAGAATCAACCGCGCGCTGCTCATGCTCGCGCTTGTCCCGGTCGTTGTCCTCGCGGTCATCTTCGTGCCGCAGTTCATCAACGGCTGAGCCCCGACCGACCCCGGAACGCTCCTTGAGCGGCGAAGAATCCCGGCGTGCCGAACCCTCGTCGTCCGGGTCTCCGAGGACGGCCGCCTCCACCGTCGCACCCCGAGTGATACCTCCCACAGAGACGAAAGCAGCGCCCCGATCGCTCCTATTCGTCGGGTGCGCGGTCGACGACCGAGCGCGGTTCGGACTCGCGGCGGCCCCGCCCCTTCCCAAGAACCCATCCGGTCGCAAATGCGCCGATGACCGCTGCGATGGCGAGGATTCCCAGGCCCCAGAGCCGGGAAGCGGGTACGAACGGCGCCCCGCCAACGAAACCGAAGTCGCCCACGGGTTGATAGGCGAACCATCCGAACGACGCAGTCGGACCCGGAAGCAGCACGAGGACGAGTCCAAGAACGGCGAGGGCCACTGCCCCGATGACGATCGCTGCGAGGCCGGTCTTCATGAGCTGCTCCTACGGGGGCGGTTGCCGATCATTGTGTCCGGCGCCGGCGCCGGACGATTGCGATCCCGATCAGCACCAACCCGACCAGTAAGACGATCGGTCCAATGGTGGCCCACAGGGAGGAACCGCTCATCACCGACCCGCGTAGCACGTCGAGACCCTGCAGGGTCCACACCAACCCGACACCGCTCAGGACCACGCCGGGGACGAGGAACGGCCAGATTCGCTTCACAGACCCACCATAGTTCGGCGGGCGATCTGGGAGGAGGACGGCAGCAATGACAATCGCGCCCCGATGGCCGATCTCTTGCCTGCGGTGGCGATCGGACGGAGCGAGATGTCTCAGGGAGGTGTCGCGGCCGAGGGCGCAGCGACCGGTAGAGTGATCGCGTGGTGGTCGAGCTGACGAAGGCGCAGGCGCGGCGCATCGCCGTGCGCGCGCAGGCGTTCGAGTCGGGCCGACCGTCGGGGGTGCTCGACACGGTGCGCCGGCTGACGTTCGTGAAGGTCGATCCGGTCTCGGCCGTTGCGCAGAGTGCCGACGTCGTCTTCTGGAGCCGCCTGGGTGAGGGGTACGACCCGGCCGAGGTCACGACCGCACTCGAGGTCGATCGCACGCTCTTCGAGCTCGACCTGATGATTCGGCCGGTGGAAGACCTGTCGCTATTCCAGCCGTCGATGCGGCGCTGGCCGAAGCACGAGCGCACGCGCAACTGGATCGACGCGAACGATGCCTTCCGTCGCGACATCCTGATTCGACTGACCGGCGCGGGGCCGCTGCCGGCCACCGAGATCGCCGACACCTCGACCGTGCCGTGGTCGTCGACCGGTTGGACCAACGATCGCAACGTCACGACGATGCTCGAGTGCCTGATGATGCGCGGCGACATCGCCGTCTCGGCCAGACGCGACGGGCAGCGCCTGTGGGACCTCGCCGAGCGGGTCTACCCCGAAGTACCCGAGCTCGATCACGTCGAGGCGTATCGCCTGCGCAACGAGCGCCGCCTCGCCTCGCTCGGCGTGCTGCGCGAGCGCAAGGCCGGCGGCTCGCCGAACGAGCCGATCGATACGCGTGGCATCGGAGTGGCAGCGACCGTCGAAGGTCTTCGCGGTGCGTGGCGCGTCGACCCCGGCGCCCTCGACCGTGTCGACCAGCCGCTCGAGGAGCGCACCGCCCTGCTCTCGCCGCTCGACCGGCTCGTCTTCGACCGCAAGCGCCTCGAGGAACTGTTCGACTACGAGTACGTGCTCGAGATGTACAAGCCTCGCGACCAGCGAAGGTGGGGCTACTGGGCGATGCCGATCCTCATCGGCGACCGCCTCGTGGGCAAGGTCGACGCCACTGCCGACCGGGGTGCGGGGGTGCTGCGCGTCGATGCGATCCACGAGGACGAACCGTTCACCCGCGACGTCGTCGAGGCGGTGTTCGGCGAGCTCGACTCGCTGGCGGGCTGGCTCGGGCTCGAGATCGGCGGCCGCGCCGTCGGGCTCGCGTAGTGCTCGTGCTCGTCACCGCTCGGCGGCGAGGACGGCGAGCGGCAACGGCGCCGTGCGGCACGCGACCATGGCCGCACGCTACACCTGCGCATGTCTCACCTTCACCCCTCGATCGCCAACCGCCGGACCGATGGTCACCGGGTGGTCCTACGCTGGATCGCATGACCCTCGCCGACACCGCTGCCGAACTCCGCCGCCTGTACGCCGCACCCGAACTCCTCCAGCTCGTCAACGTCTGGGATGTCGTGAGCGCCCGAGCCGTCGCCGCGCTGCCCGAGACCCGGGCCATCGCCACCGCGGGCCACTCGATCGCCGCGACGTTCGGGTATCCCGACGGAGAGATCCCGGCCGACCTCATGCTCGACATGGTCGGCCGCATCGCGGCCGCCGTCGACGTGCCGGTGACCGCCGACCTCGACGCCGGCTACGGTGACCCCGGTGAGACCGTGCGCCGCGCCATCGGCCTCGGTGTCGCAGGGGCCAACATCGAAGACCGGCTGAAGCCACTCGCCGAGTCGGTCGCCGTGATCGAGGCGATCATCGCCGCTGCCGACGCCGAGGGCGTGCCGTTCGCGCTCAATGCACGCACCGACGCGTTCGCGCGCGGCAAAGAGCGCCCGCGCGACGTGAACGTCGCCGACGCCATCGAGCGCGGCCGTGCGTTCATCGAAGCCGGCGCGACCTCGGTGTTCGTCCCCGGCAACTTCGGCGAAGACGTCGTGACCGAACTCGTCGCGGGCATCGGCGAGCGGCGCGTCAGCCTCATCGGGTTCCCCGAGATCCCCTCCCCGGTGCGCCTGCAAGAGCTCGGAGTAGCCCGGGTCTCGTATGGGCCATTGACCCAGCGGGTCGCGCTCGGCGCGCTCCAAGACCTCGCGACCGAGTTGCAGGGCGGGGGCGTTCCGCCCCGCGACATCCGCCCGCTGAACTGAGTCCGCCGCACGGCGGCCACGAATCCCCCGAGCGACGGATGACCCGGCCGCATCTGCATCGTTAGGGTTGCCGTGAGGCGGCTCGGCCGTCGGGACGCGTGGGGGCGCGAACCCGACGGTCGGGTGCGTCCTATACGCGAGAGGAGCATGCATGGCGGCCGGAATGCCCATCGAGATCACGGGGCTCAGCAAGCGATTCGGGCAGGTGACCGCGGTCGACGATCTCAGCTTCACGGTCGAGCCCGGACGCGTGACCGGGTTCCTGGGCCCCAATGGGGCGGGCAAGACCACCACCCTGCGCGTGCTGCTCGACCTCGAGCGCGCGACGACCGGCACGGCGACGTTCGGGGGCACTCGGTACCGCGATCTGCCCCGACCGCTCGAGACCGTCGGCGCCTCGCTCGATGCGAACTTCCACCCCGGGCGCAGCGCCAAGCAGCACCTGGCGGTCTACGCGACCGCCGCGGGGCTGTCGAAGTCGCGCGTGCCCGCGGTGCTCGAGACCGTCGGGCTGTCGGAGTTCGCCGGCCGTCGCGTGGGCGGGTTCTCGCTCGGCATGCGCCAGCGCCTCTCGCTCGCGTACACGCTGCTCGGCGACCCAGGCGTGCTCGTCCTCGACGAGCCGGTCAACGGGCTCGACCCCGAGGGCATCAGGTGGATCCGCGGCTTCCTGCAGAGCCTCGCGCACGAGGGCCGCACCGTGCTCGTGAGTTCCCACCTGCTGAGCGAGGTGCAGCAGAGCGTCGACGACATCGTGATCATCTCGCGCGGGCGGCTCGTGAAGAGCGGACCGCTCTCGAGCCTCGAACTCGAGGTCGCGCCGCGCACGGTCGTCGACTCCCCCGACCGGCTGCGGCTCGCGGGGGCGCTCGACCAGGCGGGCCTCGAGTACACCGAGGACGGCGAGGGGTTCGTCGTCGACGAACCCGACCCGGGGCGCGTCGGCCACGCCGCGTTCGTCGCCGGCGTCGAGCTCAGCGCCCTGCACCGCGTGACGTCGGGACTCGAGGACTCGTTCCTCTCGCTCGTGGGCGGAGGTGAGCAGGCATGAGGGCGGTGCGTGCACTCGGCTCCGAGTTCCAGAAGGTCTTCACGACGCGCATGTGGTGGCTCATCGCGATCCTCCTCGTCGCCTACGTCGCATTCCTCGCAGGCGGCTTCGGGGCGTTCCTCGGCTGGACGATCGAGAACCCCGATGCGGCCCAGACCACCGGCAACAACACGCAGCTGCCGCCGGGCATGCAGCTCGCACCACTGTTGTACAGCTTCGCGTCATCGGTGGGCTACGTGTTCCCCGTGCTCCTCGGGGCGCTCGCGGTGACCGGCGAGTTCCGGCACAAGACCCTCACGCCGACCTTCCTGGCCGAGCCGCACCGAACCACCGTGCTCTCGGCGAAGTTCGTGTCGCAGCTCGTCGTGGGCGCCGGGCTCGGCGTGGTCGCGTTCACCACTTCGGTGGGCACGGGTGCAGCAGCGCTCGCGGCCTTCGGCCTCGACACCGAGCTCGACACGAGCGACACGTGGGCGCTCATCGGCCGCGGCGTGCTGGCGATGGCGCTCTGGGGCGCCATCGGCGTCGGCCTCGGCGCACTCGTCCCGAACCAGGTCGCCGCGATCGTCATCGTGATCGCGTTCACCCAGTTCATCGAGCCGATCCTGCGCCTGGCGGCGTCGCTCAACGAGGTCACCGCGCAGATCGGGCAGTTCCTGCCCGGGGCGGCGAGCGATGCCCTCGTCGGGGCATCCTTCTACAACATCGCCGCGGTCGGATCGCCCGAGGCGCTGGAATGGTGGCAGGGCGGGCTCGCGCTGCTGGCCATCGGCGTCGTCGCGACCGTCATCGGCGGCGCCACGACGTGGCGGCGGGACGTGTCGTAGCGGTGGATGTCGCGACGCTGCGCGAGGTGCGCCTGCGGGTGCAGGGACTGCGCGCGCCGTTCGACGTGTCGGCGCCCGAGGTCGTGCGGCGGTTCGTCGCCGTGCAGGCACAGGAGTTCGTGCCCGCCCAGTGGGGCCTCGCCGCACGCGTGCCGCGGGCGCGGCGACCCGATGCGGCAGCCGTCGCCGCGGCGATCGACGACGGCGAGATCCTGCGCACGCACGTGCTGCGTCCGACCTGGCACTTCCTGCACCGCGACGACGCCCGCTGGGTGCTCGAGCTGTCGGCCGAGCGGGTGCACCGGGCGAACGCGACGTACTACCGCCGAACGGGGCTCGAAGGGGCGGATGTCTCGCGCGCGATGGATCTCGTCGCCGCTGCGCTGGAGGGCGGGCATCGCACGCGGGCCGAGCTCGTGGCCGCGCTCGAGGCCGGCGGCATGCCGAAGGCGGGGCTCGGCTTCACCTACGTCATGATGCACGCCGAGCTCGAACGGGTCGCGATCAGCGGACCGAACGTCGGCAAGCAGCGCACCTACGCGGCATTCGACGAGCGGGTGCCGTCGGCGCCGCCGAAGCCGCGGGCCGAGGCGCTCGCAGAACTCGCCGCGAGGTACCTCGCCACGAGAGGGCCCGCGACCGACCGGGACTTCGCGGCCTGGTCGGGGTTCACGCTCGGCGACACCCGACAGGCGTTCGCCGATGCTGCCGACCGGGCCGGCGCGCACGGCGGGCGCATCGAGGAGATCGACGTCGACGGGGTGACGCATGTGCTCGACGTCGAGGCCGAGGCCTTGGCTGCGGTATCCGCTCGCTCGGATGACGGTGTCACGGCCGCGGTAGAGCGTGGAGTCGTCGACCTACTGCAGGCGTTCGACGAGTACATCATGGGCTACGCGGTACCGCGGAGCTACCTGCAGCCGCCTGGTCGCACCGACCCCGTGCAGCCCGAGTTCCCACTCCACGCGCTGATGATCGACGGGGTGATGGCCGGGCGGTGGGCTCCGGTCGTGCAGGCGAAGCGCGCTACCGTGCGACTCGTGCCGTGGCGCCGGTTCACGGCACGCGAGGATCACGGGCTCGCGGCATCCGTCGCCGATCTCGAGTCGTTCTTCGGGGTGCCCGCCACAGTCGAGATCGAACGCGACTGAGGCTCAGCCGCCGAGCGCGCCGCGAATGATGGCGGCCGACCGTTGCAGTCGGCCGGCGATCTCGGCATGGTCGTCGCGGGGTCCGATGTACACGACCGCGATCGCGGCGGGGCGCCGGCCCCGCAGGCTGAGCGGCACCGCGACGGACTGCACGCTCGGAATCACCTCGTCGTGACTCGTCGCGTACCCGCGCACGACGACCTCGGATACGTCGGCCCGAAGGTGTTCGGACACCCCGTCGGGCCACTCGGCCTCGGGCAGTTGCGAGAGGATCACCTTGCCTGGCGCGCCGATCGTGACGGGATGCCGCGAGCCGGGGCGCTGCACCATCGACGCGACGGCGTGGCGCGGCTCGACGCTCGCGAGCGTGATGCACTCCGCCTGGTCGAGCACCGCTACGAAGCTCGTGATGCCGAGCTCGTTCGCGATGTCGGTCAGCTCGGGGAGCGCTTCGGCCTGGAGGTCGCGCGAGACGCCCGAGGCGAGGGCCGCCATGCGTGCGCCGAGCGCGATGCGGCCGGCGGAGTCGCGCCCGACGAGTCCGTGATCCTCGAGCGTGCGAACGAGGCGGTAGGCGATCGATCGGTGCACGCCGAGCGTGTGCGCGACCTCGTCGGTCGTGAGAGGTCTGGGAGCGTCGGCGAGGACCTCGAGAATGCGGATGCCGCGACTCAGGGTCTGCGACGCGGGAGCGGCCGCGCTCCCGGCAGCCGCGCTCCCGGTCGCCGTGGTGCCGGTCGCGGCGGGCGCGGGCCGAGTCGTGGAGACCATCGTCGAGTTCTCCTGTCGTCACATGCGTTGCACTGCCTGAAGCAATGCACTACGATTTCATCACTCCATAATGGAGATTGGGATTCTAATATAGAACCCGCACCGCCCACAGCACAAGACCTCGACATCGCAGTCCGAGGAAGGGATCGACGACGATGCAGTTCCACCACCACGGCTACGTGTCCGGAGACCCTCGCGTGCTCCCGGCCGAGGGCACCGGCATCGACCGTCCTGCCGACCTTCCCGACGAAATCGACGTGCTCGTCGTCGGGTCGGGGCCCGCGGGCATGCTCCTCTCGGCGCAGCTGTCGCAGTATCCCTCGGTCTCGACGCGCATCGTCGAGCGGCGGCCCGGCCGCCTCGCCATCGGCCAGGCCGACGGCATCCAGGCCCGCAGCGTCGAGACGTTCCAGGCCTTCGGCTTCGCCGAACGCATCGTCGCCGAAGCGTTCCAGCTCCGCGCGATGCACTTCTGGACCCCCGATGCGAACGACCCGTCGAAGATCGTCCGCACCTCACGTGCCGAAGATGACCCGCACCACGTGAGCGAGTTCCCGCACATGATCGTGAACCAGGCGCGCGTCCTCGACTACTTCGCCGAAGCCGCCGCGAACGGTCCGGCCCGCGTCACGCCCGACTACGGCTGGGAGTTCGTGACCCTCGAGGTCGACGACGAGGGCGAGTTCCCCGTGCGGGTGACCCTCGAGCGCACCGCCGGTGACGACGAGGGCCAGCAGCGCGTCGTGCGGGCGAAGTACGTCGTCGGCTGCGACGGCGCCCGCAGTGCCGTGCGCGAATCGATCGGGTGCAAGCACGTCGGCGGCATCTCGGCGCACGCGTGGGGCGTCATGGACGTGCTCGCCGTCACCGACTTCCCCGACATCCGCACCAAGTGCGCGATCCAGTCGCACGAAGACGGCAGCATCCTGCTCATCCCCCGCGAGGGCGGCTACCTCTTCCGCATGTACGTCGACCTCGGCGAGGTACCCGCAGACGACAACGGCAAGATCCGCCAGACCCCCCTTGAAGCGATCATCGCCCAGGCGAACCGCATTCTCAGCCCCTACTCGCTCGACGTTCGCAACGTCGCCTGGCACAGCGTCTACGAGGTCGGGCACCGCGTCACCGACCGGTTCGACGACGTTCCGGTCGAGCTCATCGGCCAGCGCGACCCGCGCGTGTTCATCGCCGGCGACGCGTGCCACACGCACAGTGCCAAGGCCGGCCAGGGCATGAACGTGTCGATGCAAGACGGCTTCAACCTCGGCTGGAAGCTCGGTCAGGTGCTCGAAGGCCGCAGCCCCGCATCGCTGCTCGCCAGCTACTCCGGCGAGCGCCAGGTCATCGCGCAGAACCTCATCGACTTCGACCGCGAGTGGTCGACGTTGATGGCCAAGAAGCCCGAGGAGTTCGACAGCCCCACGCAGCTCGCCGAGTTCTACACCGCCACGGCCGAATTCCCGGCCGGGTTCATGACGCAGTACTCCCCCTCGACCATCACCGGGGAGGCAACTCATCAGGAGCTCGCGACCGGCTTCCCCATCGGCAAGCGCTTCAAGTCCGCCGGCGTCACGCGCGTCGCCGACGCGGTCGAGATGCACCTGGGTCACCACCATCGGGCCGACGGCCGCTGGCGCATCTACGCGTTCGCCGACGCACCGGCCGCCGGCGAGCGGTCGGCCCTGACCGACTGGGCGGAGTGGATGGCGACGTCAGGGGCCTCCCCGATCGCCCGGTTCACGCCCGATGGCGCCGACACCGACGCCGTTTTCGACGTCAAGGTCGTGTATCAGCAGACCTACGAGGGGGTCGACCTCGGCCTCGTGCCCGAGATCTTCCTCCCGCGCGTGGGCCCGTTCCAGCTCGTCGACTACGAGAAGGTCTATGCGGTCGACCCGATCACCGACGACTTCTTCGAGGCACGCGGCATCGACCGCAGCGGCTGCATCGTCGTCGTCCGACCCGACCAATACGTCGCACACGTGCTGCCGTTGACGGCCAGGGAAGAGCTCACCGAGTTCTTCGCGGGCAACATGCTGTCGCAGCGTCCCGAACCGTCGGCCGCCGCTTCGCACGCACCCGAGGCAATCCGATCATCCGTGTAAGCTCAACCGCGGCCATGGGCGCGGAAGGCGGCTCCGAGTGACCGTACAGGGGAAGAGCACGGCTCAGCGGCGGGTGTGGACCTCCTGGGTCGGCGCGATTCTCGCCGCGACGGGAATCATCGTTGTCGTCTGGGTCTGCGCCAGCTCATGGGACGCGCTCGTCCACGCGAATCCGGCGTATCCGGTGCTGCTTGCGCTGACGGCTCTCGGCTGCGCAGTCGCATTGTGGGCAAGCATGCGCTGGAGGGTGCGGCGCGGCGGGTGGCGTTCCGTGCTGAGAGTGGTGCTCTTGGTCCTCGGGGCCGCGTGGATCGCAGCGATCGGATGGTTGCGACCATACCCGGCGCTCGAACCCGCGCTGTCGGCGATGCACGCGGACACGTCCGTGCAGGTGACCGAGACGGCGACACGGATCGTGCTGGCACCCTCGGTGAGTGACGATTCGATCGGTGTGTTCTTCCAGCCGGGAGCGCTGGTCGATGCGCGCGCGTACGCGGCAGTCCTGCGGCCGCTGGCCGAGCGCGGGCACACCGTCGTGATCGCAAAGCAGCCTCTCGGGATCGCGTTCCTCGCCGTCGGGGCGCTCGAAGATGCCCGGAGCGCACTCCCCGGCATTCATCGCTGGGTCGCTGGCGGGCATTCGCTGGGCGGCACGGTCGCCGCGATCGAGGCCGAGCGTGAGCAGCATGCCGCGACCTCGCCGGTAGTCGGACTGCTGCTGTATGCGTCGTATCCGGCGACGGATATCAGCACGACGCTGTCAATCGCCGTGGAGTCCGTCTCGGGCACCCGCGATGGGCTCGCCACCCCGTCGAAGATCGAAGCATCCCGCGCGGATCTTCCGCCATCGGCTCGGTTCACCGTGATCTCAGGCGCATCACATGCCCAGTTCGGCAGTTACGGTCCGCAGGCGGGTGACAATACTCCGACTATCAGCGACAGCGAGGCGCGGTCGCTGATCTCGGACGCCACGGTGCGGTTCGTCGACGGCCTCAATCGGTGACCGGAGTCGAGTGCTGCCTGGCCGCCGCGAGGTGCCGCTCTCGCATCGCCAGGAACAGGGGAAATGTGAATGCGAAGGCGGTTACCGCGGAGAGCACGATGTACAGCCATGCTCGCTTCATGCCGACTCGCCGACTCTCCACCACGATCAGCACGCACCCTGATGCGGCGACGATCAGGAGATCGACGCCGATGGACGACACCGCCGGACCGCTTCCGATCAGGTCACCCACATAGTTCCGCGCAGTGACCACGGACCAAACGTTGAGCACCGCGGTGCCGAGAAGTCCTGCCAGAGACAAGACCGCGTAAATGATCGCGAGCGGGGTCCAGCCTGTCTTCATCATGCCCTCCTCGCACGTTCGGAGACCGCACCGGAACCATATTCGCTATCCAAGCTAACTATCAACCCTCCGCGAACCGCCGCGGCGTCGCCGACGTTGCCGCATTCCGCAACAGGCGGGCGGTAGCATCGCCGCATGGCCGTCATCGCGAGCATCGTCGTCGCCCTCGCCGCGCTGCTGCACGGCTACATCTTCCTCATGGAGAGCGTCTGGTGGACCCGCCCGGCGACATGGAAGCGCTTCGGCGTCGCCGACCAGACCGCCGCCGACACGACCCGGCCGATGGCGTACAACCAGGGGTTCTACAACCTGTTCCTCGGCATCGGCGCGGCACTCGGGCTGGTGCTGTACTGGGCCGGTGCGATCGACGCGGGCAAGGCGCTCGTGCTCTTCACGACCGGGTGCATGGTGCTCGCCGCACTCGTGCTCACGACCACGGGCCGGGGGTATGTACGGGCGGCGCTGATCCAGGGCACGCTGCCGCTCATCGGGTTCGTGCTCTTCGCGATGACCGCCTGAACCCCGGCAGACCAGCGGCGTTCAGCCGGTCGTGGTCTGCGCGTCGGTTTCGTCGGGCCCGATCGGGAGCTTCAGCCGGTTGATGAGCGTCGCCGCGTGATTGGTGCTCAGGATGATGCGCGTGAACTCGCCGTCGGCGAGCTCGAGCACGACCGCCGGGCGCTTGCCCTTGACGATCACGAAGTCGCGCCCGCCGTGATACTTCCACATGCCCACGGCGACGACGAGCGGCACCTCGGAGCCACGCCGGCGGATGCCGCGGATCCAGATCCACGGGTCGTCGGTGATGGTCGCCGAGCGGATGTCGTCACGCTGCACCACGAGGTCGGCGCTGCGCAGCGCGAGCGCCTTCTCGGCCGGGGTGAGGTGAACCTCGATCCGGTCGTTGTGCACGCGAAGCTGGGCCATAGGTTCCATCCTGCCCGAGGCGGCGGCGGCGTGCCGTGTCGCCACCCCACAATGACATAACGGAATCGTGCCGGTTTCCGCAGGGGCTTCGGATCAGGACGGGCGAGCGGATGCCGCAGCTCGCGCCGCGGCGGGGAGGGCGTCGATGACGCGGCCGATGGCCGCCTCATCGTGCGCGGCCGTGACGAACCAGGCCTCGAACACCGACGGCGGCAGCGAGACGCCCGCGTCGAGCATCGCGTGGAAGAACGGTGCGTAGCGCCAGGCCTCCTGTCGCTGCACGGTCGCGTAGTCGCGCACCTCGGCGCCCGCCGCCTCGGCGCCGAACACGAAGCTGAACAGGCTGCCGGCATGCTGCACCCGGTGCGCGACCCCCTCGGCAGCGAGCGCATCGGAGACCGCCGCGCCGATGATCGACGCGGTGGCGTCGAGGCGGGCGTAGACCTCGTCGTCGGCCGCCCGCAGCGTCGCGATGCCGGCCGCGACCGCGACCGGGTTGCCCGAGAGGGTGCCGGCCTGGTACACCGGGCCGAGCGGTGCGAGGCGCTGCATGATCTCGGCGCGCCCGCCGAGTGCGGCGACCGGCATGCCGCCGCCGATGACCTTGCCGAACGTCATGAGGTCGGGCGTGTAGGCGCCGTCGGTGACGGCCTCGAGACCCCACCAACCGGCCGCCGAGACGCGGAAGCCGGTGAGCACTTCATCGCTGATGACGAGCGCCCCGTGCTGGTGCGCGAGCTCGACGAGCGCCCGGTTGAACCCGGGCAGCGGCGGCACGACGCCCATGTTCGCCGCGGCCGCCTCGACGATGACGGCCGCGATGCGGTCACCATGCTCGGCGAACACCGCGGCGAGCGCGTCGAGGTCGTTGTAGGGCACGACCAGGGTGAGCGCGGCGATGTCGGCGGGCACGCCGGCCGAGCCCGGGAGCGCGAACGTCGCAAGGCCCGAGCCGGCCTCGGCGAGCAGCCCGTCGGAGTGACCGTGGTAGTGCCCGGCGAACTTCACGAGCAGGTCGCGGCCGGTGAACCCGCGTGCGAGCCGGATCGCGCTCATGGTCGCCTCGGTGCCCGTCGAGACGAGCCGCAGCTGCTCGACCGGGGCGACGCGGGCCTCGACGAGCTCGGCCAGCTCGGTCTCGGCCGGGGTCGACGAGCCGAACGAGAGGCCGCGGCCCGCGGCATCCGTCACCGCCTCGATGACCCGCGGATCGGCGTGACCCAGGATCGCGGGCCCCCACCCGGCGACGAGGTCGACGTACTCGCGCCCCTCGGCGTCGGTGACGTACGGGCCGCGCGCCGACACGAGGAAGCGCGGCGTGCCGCCCACCGAGCGGAAGGCGCGCACGGGCGAGTTCACCCCGCCCGGGATCGCGGCCTGGGCACGGGCGAAGAGGTCGGCGTTGGTGGGTTGAGGAGGCGACGAAGGAGCCGTCTCGAAACCGCGAGACGACGGTCGAGTGGGTTGAGGAGGCGACGAAGGAGCCGTCTCGAAACCGCGAGACGACGGTCGAGTGGGTTGAGGAGGCGACGAAGGAGCCGTCTCGAAACCCGGCGTCTCGGTCATTCCGTGTCTCCGTTCCGGATCCATTCGGCGAGCTCTACGGCCCAGTACGTGAGGACGGCGTCGGCGCCTGCCCGGCGGATGCCCCGTACCGATTCGACGACGGCCCGCTTGCGATCGATCCAGCCGTGCGCGGCGGCGGCCTCGATCATCGAGTACTCCCCCGAGACCTGGTAGGCCCAGACGGGGACCTCGCTCGCGGCGGCCACGTCGGCGAGCACGTCGAGGTAACTGCCGGCCGGCTTCACCATGACGACGTCGGCGCCCTCGTCGATGTCGATCAGCGCCTCGCGCAACCCCTCACGCCGGTTACCGGGGTCGAGTTGGTACGAGCGGCGGTCGCCCTCGAGAGTCGACTCGACCGCGTCACGGAACGGCCCGTAGTAGGCGGAGGCGTACTTCGCCGAGTACGCGAGCACCGCGGTGTCGGTGAACCCGGCGTCGTCGAGGGCATCGCGGACGGCGGCGACCTGGCCGTCCATCATGCCGCTGAGGCCGAGCAGCTCGGACCCTGCGCGCGACTGCTCGAGCGCCATCGCCGCGTACCGCTCGAGGGTCGCGTCGTTGTCGACGCGGCCGCGGTGGTCGAGCACGCCGCAGTGGCCGTGGTCGGTGAACTCGTCGAGGCAGAGGTCGGTCTGCACGACGAGGCGGCCGGCGGATGCCTCGACCGCGACCCTCGTCGCGACGTTGAGGATGCCGTCGGGGTCGGTGGCCCCCGAGCCGCGCGCATCGCGCACCTCGGGCACGCCGAAGAGCATGACACCGCCGAGCCCCGCAGCCGCGGCCGCATCGACGGCCTCGGGCAGGCTCTCGAGCGAGTGCTGCACGACACCCGGCATCGACGTGATCGGCACCGGGGCGCTCACGCCCTCGCGCACGAACACCGGCAGCACGAGATCGGCGGGGTGCAGGCGGGTCTCGGAGACGAGGCGACGCAGGGCCGGGGTCTCTCGGAGTCGACGCGGACGGACACGGGGAAGCGGCGTGGAACTCACCGAACCAGCCTACGTCGCCGCGGCTGAGTGGGTCACGCGAGGGCGGTCGCGGCCTCGACGACCGCGTCGATGAGCGACTCGGCCGTGCGCTCGCGCGCGATCACGTCGACCCGCAGGCCGACTTTCGCGGCATCGTTGCGGGTCTGCGGTCCGATGGCGGCGACGAGGATCGTCTCGGGGATCGGGCCGAGCTGCTGCTGCACCTGCTCGGCGACGCTGCCCGACGTGACGAGCACTGCGCGCACATTGCCGGCGCGCACATCGTCGGCGACCTTCGCCGACACCGGAACCCCGACCGTGCGATAGGCGACGACGGCCTCGACGTGGTGGCCGGCCTCGGCGAGCCCGATGGAGAGCACCTGCTTCGCGATCGCCGACCGCAGGGCGAGCACGTTCAGTCCGCGCGCTCCGTCGGTGGCGGCCGCCCACTCCTCGAGCAGACCTGCGGCCGAGTTGTCTTCGGACGGCACGATGTCGGCGTGGTACCCCGCGGCAACGAGCGCGGCAGCGGTGGTCTCGCCCACCGCTGCGACCTTCGTCGTCTCGGGGATCACGGCGCCGTACGACGCGAGCACGTCGACGGTCGTCGCACTCGTGACCGTCACCCAGTCGAATCGCCCCGCGGCGAGCTTCTCGAGTGCTGCGACGAGCGCCTGCTGGTCGTCGGCGGGCGCGAAGTTGATCAACGGCGCGATGACGGGCGACGCACCGCGGGCGCGCAGTGCTGCCGCGACGCCGTCGCCCCAGGGCCCGCCGCGAGGCACGAGCACCTTCCATCCGGCGAGCGGCTTGCCGCCGCCCGCAGCCGGCAGGTTGATGGCACCCGTCATCGGTTCGAATTCAGTCACGGCTGCTCCTCAGGGGGCACGAGGTCGGCGGCACCGTTGCCGAGGAGTTCGGCGACGGCGCGGTCGGCGACGTCGCGTGCCGCGTCTGCCAGATCGGCGGCCGAGCGGCTTTCGGGGGTGGCCGCGTGCGAACTGGTGAGTCGGCGGCTCCCGTCGGCACTGTACACGCTCGCCGTCAGGAACAGAAGTTCGTCGTCGATGAAGGCGGTCGCCCCCACCGGCGCCGAGCACCCGGCTTCGAGCCCCGAGAGCACGCGGCGTTCGGCGAGCACGGTCGCACGCGTGGTGCCGTGATCGATCGCCTCGAGCGCCCGTTCGAGATCACGGTCGCCGCGCTCGCGCCGCACCTCGATGGCGAGGGCGCCCTGACCGGGTGCGGTCGGCCAGTCGGCGAGTTCGAGGTGGTCGGTCGCGGCATCGAGTCGACCGAGACGGCTGAGGCCGGCGGCGGCGAGGATGACGGCGTCGAGCTCGCCCGATTCGACCTTGCCGAGCCGGGTGTCGACGTTGCCGCGGATGTCGACGGCGACGATGTCGGGCCTGGCCGCACCGAGCTGCGCGATGCGTCGCGGCGAGCCCGTGCCGACGCGGGCGCCCTCGGGCAGCGCCGCGAGGGTCATCCCGTCGCGAGCGCAGAGCACGTCACGCGCATCGACGCGCTTCGGCACGGCGCCGAGCCGAAGGCCCGGGTGTTCGGCGGTCGGCAGGTCTTTCAGGGAGTGCACCACGACGTCGCACTCGTCGGCCAGGAGCGCTTCGCGCAGTGCCGCCGCGAACACTCCCGTGCCGCCGATCTCGGCGAGGGATGCCCGCGACGTGTCACCGTGGGTCGTGATCGGCACGAGTTCGATCTCGGCCTTCGCGGCCTTGGCGATGCGGTCGGCGATCTGGCGCGTCTGCGCCATCGCGAGCGCGCTGCCCCGCGTGCCGACCCGAATGGTGCTGTTGGGCGTCATGGTGCGATCCCCGCCAGCGCCGGGCGGAAGCCCAGGCGCACGTTCTCGCAGCAGCCCGGTCGGCAGACGTCGTACCAGGGCCCCAGCTCGGTGACGGCCGGGCGCTCGGCGACCGGCGTGCCGTTCACTCGCTCGAGCACGAGGTCGACGAGGCCGGCGACATAGGCCGGGTGGGTGCCGGGCGTCGGCACGCGCACGGCGGCGAGGCCGTGCTCGCCCGCGGTCTCGAGCGCCTCGTTGTCGAGGTCCCAGAGCACCTCCATGTGGTCGCTCACGAACCCCAGCGGCACGATGACCACGGCCCGGCGGCCGGCTGCCGGAAGCTGCTCGATCGCGTCGTTGATGTCGGGTTCGAGCCACGGCATCGAGGGCGGCCCCGAGCGCGACTGGTACACGAGCTGCCACGGCACGTCGGCGGCGCCCGCCTCGCGCATGACGACCTCGGCGACCGCGCGGTGCTGGGCGGCATAGGCGCCGCCCTCGCCGAAGCCGCGCTCGGCCGGGCCGGACTTCGCGGCATCGGTCGACGGGATCGAGTGCGTGGCGAACAGCACCTCGACCTGGGTGGCGCGGTCGAGGCCGTCGACGGATGCCTCGAGCTGGGCGATCCCGTCGCGCACACCCTCGATGAACGGCTGCACGAAGCCGGGGTGGTCGAAGAACTGACGCACCTTGTCGATCTGGATGGCATCGGGGCCGTCGCCGAGGCCGGTGTCGGCGAGCGCATCGGCGAAGTCCTCGCGGTACTGGCGGCAGCTCGAGTACGAGCTGTACGCACTCGTCGCGACCGCGATGAGCTTCGTGTAACCCGCCTTTTTCGCCTCGGCGAGCGCGTCGTTGAGGTACGGGTCCCAGTTGCGGTTGCCCCAGAGCACGGGCAGTTCGAGGCCACGACTCGCGAGCTCGGCCTCGAGCGCGGCCTTCAACTCGCGGTTGTGCTCGTTGATCGGGCTGACGCCCCCGAAGTGGCGATAGTGGTGGGCGACCTCTTCGAGCCGCTCGTCGGGGATTCCGCGACCGCTCGTGACGTTCCGCAGGAACGGGATCACGTCGTCTTGGCCCTCGGGCCCGCCGAACCCGGCGAGCAGGATCGCGTCGTAGGCGACCGGCTCGGCGACGTGCTCGGGCCCCTGCTGTGCGGCATGCGTCGCGCCCGGCACGATGGCCCCCACCGCGCAGGGTGCGGATGACGCGGGGCCGGGCTTGTGTCCGCGGTTCGCCGCGGCTGAGTTCGCAGCCCCTGGGTCGCCAGGTGCGTCGGTGGCGCCGAGGTTCACCGCGACCACTACTGCACCACCTCGACGAGCTCGGCCGTCGTGATGCGACGGCCCGTGTAGAACGGCACCTCTTCGCGCACGTGGCGGCGGGCATCGGTGGCGCGCAGGTCGCGCATGAGGTCGACGAGGTCGGCGAGGTCGTCGGCCTCGAGCGGCAGCAGCCACTCGTAGTCGCCGAGCGCGAACGACGCCACGGTGTTGGCGATGACGCCTGTGAATGCCGCACCGGCTCGTCCGTGCTCGGCGAGCATGCGCCCGCGCTCTTCGGGCGGCAGCAGGTACCACTCGTAGCTGCGCACGAAGGGGTAGATGGTGAGCCACTGCTTGGGCTCGACACCCCGCAGGAAGCCGGGGACGTGCGCCTTGTTGAACTCGGCGTCGCGGTGCACGCCCATCGCGTTCCACGTGGGCAGGAGCGCCCGGAAGAGGCGCGAACGGCGGATCTCGCGGATGGCCCACTGCAGGCCTTCGGCCGTGGGTCCGTGCAGCCACAGCATCACGTCGGCGTCGGCTCGCAGCCCCGATACGTCGTAGATGCCGCGGAGCGTCACGTCTTCGTTCTCGACGAGACCGATGATGTCGTCGAGCTCGCGCACGAAGCGTGGCACGTCGTGCCCGTCGAGGTCGTCGGGACGTGACGGATCACGTCGGAGCACGGCGAAGACCGTGAACCCCTCGGGTGACTCGCCGGATTCGGATTCTGGACGGTGCGCGTCGGCTGCCGCCTCGGCAGCGGGGGTAGACATGTCTCCAGTCTCCCCCTTTCCCGCCGAACGGCCAAAAGCGATGGCGGATGACCCGTGGTCGGCCCGGACGCCGATGCGGGACATCCGATCAGTGCAGCAGTCGCGTGAATCGGAACGCGGCGAACCCCTCGATCGGCAGGATCTCGGTACCCGAGAACCCGGCCTCGTGCGCGTAACGGTCGAGCGTCGACGGCCGCATGACGGTGCCCGTGCCGACCGAACCGGGCGTGGAGAGCCCGTCGGGCAGGCACATGAAGATGCTGTACCCGTACATGACGCGCTCGACCTCGTCGCCGTCGGGTGCGAACGCCTCGGCGACCGCCTCGTCCATGATCACGACCTCGCCGTCGGGCTTCACGGCGCGCCTGATCGTGGTGAGCACCTCGACGGGGAACGGCATGTCGTGCAGCGCCTCGAACACGAACGCCGCGTCGAAGACGGCCTCCTGCGGCAGTCCCTCGCCCGCGACGTGGTGGAACCGCACGCGGTCGGCGACGCCGGCCTGCTCGGCGTGCCGGCGTGCCGCGACGACCGACTCGGCATCGACATCGAAGCCCTCGACTCGTGCCGACGGGTACGCGCGGGCGAGCGCGATCGACGACCAGCCGTGCCCCATGCCGATGTCGGCGATGCGCGCTCCCGGTCGCGAGAGCACCTCATGCAGTGAGGCCACGCCCGCGAGCGCGTCGCCGAGCCGGTGCAGGAACCACGGCCGGTTGATGTCTCCCTGCGCCCATCGGGCCTCGTCGCCGAGCTGCGCCCACGAGACGCCGCCGCCCGAGCGGTACGCGTCGAGCAGCGCGCCGAGCTGCGCGCCGGCCGCGGCGATGAAGCGCCCGAGCGGGGAGACGTAGTCGAGCGAGTCGGGGTTCACGAGCGCGTCGGCGTGCGCCGGAGGCAGTGCGAACCGTCGGGCGGATGCGGCGGCATCGGGGTCGTCGACGGTGAGCACGCCGTACACCGCCTGCTGCTCGAGCCACTCGCGGGCGTAGCGCTCCTGGGTTCCGGTGCGCTCGGCGAGCGTGGGCGCGTCGAGCGGCCCGTCGTCGGCGAGCGCGCGGTACCAGCCGAGCCGGTCGCCGAGGTAGATGCTCATCACCCCGAACGCTCCGAGGGTGTCGGCGAACACCCGCTCGGCGAAGGCCGTGGTCGCGTCGTGCTGTTCCGTCGTCATCGACGGCTCCTTCCATGCGGCCCGGCGCGTGCGTCAGGCGTCGATGAGGAGTCTCGTGGAGTGCTCGAGGTGCTCGCGCACGGCGTCGCCGCCGCGTGTGGGCAGTTCGTCGAGCAGGGCGCGGTGCTCCTCGATGAGGGTGTCGATCGTGTAGTGCGGGCGCACGTGCAGCAGGAAGAGCAGCAACTCGCTGCCCAGTGCCGCGTGCGCCTCGATGATGCGAGGGCTGTCGGATGTCGCGACCAGGGCCCGATGGAAGTCGGCGTGCGCGCGCTCGACCTCGAGCCAGTCGACCTCGGGGTGGGCACCGCCGGCGAAGCTGCCCACCGCATCTCGCGTTGCCCGACTCTGAGTCGATTCGGGCAACTCGGTGGGGGTATGGGGGTTGTCGGCGGCGAGGCGCGCGAGACGCCCGAGGGCCGCGCGGGCGGGCGCGAGCGCGTCGTCGGGCCAGTCGCCGCCGAAGCGCTCGCCCGCGATGCGCACGGCCTCGACCTCGAGCGCGGCGCGCAGTTGCTGCAGCGCGATCACCTCGTCGCGACCGAAGCTCGCGACGCGTACGCCCCGGAACGTCTCGGCGACCGCGAGGCGCTCGGCGACGAGACGCTGGAATGCCGCACGCACGGTGTGACGCGACACGTCGTACCGAATGGCGGCGGCCTCCTCGCGCAGCGGCTCGCCGGGGGCGAGGATCCCGCTCAGGATGTCGGCGCGCACCGCCGCAGCGACCCGGTCGACCGCGGTCGCGGCGGCTGCGGTCGAGGCCGCGGCGGTCGCGGCGGCCTCGGCGGTGCGAGACGTGGGCATCGGGACATCCGCTCTGGTGGAACCCGGGGTCAATCCTTGACGGTCGCCCGCACGATGAGCCACACGCCCACCCCGACGGCGGCGACGATGCCGACGGCCGCCGCGATCGCGGGGCCCGGCTGCTCGTCGTAGAACGCGCGCAGCGAGGTCTTCGCGCGGTCGACGCGGATGCCGACCTGCTTGGGCACGTTGAGCTTGTCTTCGAGCGCGTTCAGCGTGGTGGCGAAGTCGGCGCGCGCCTGCTGCGACGCGACCCGCGCCTGCACCCGGGAGAGGTTGCGCTCGCGCGCCTTCGCGTTGCGGCCGCTGGGGCGGGGGGCCGTGGCGTCAGTAGCGGCGGTCATAGTCACCCGTTCCCTTCAGGGCGTCGAGGTCGGCCTTGATGCTCTCGACCGATTCGAGCGGCTCGGCGCCGCGCTTGAAGCTGACGAAGGCGATCCACAGCAGCACGACGATGATGAGCAGGAGGATGCCCGACACGGTGAGCGCGGCGGCCCACCCCGGCATCACGAGCGCGAGCGCGAAGATCGCCGCGACGATGAGCGTGAAGAGCAGGAACACGCCCACGACGGCGGCACCCGCGGCGAGGCCCGCGCCGATGCCGAAATGCTTGGCCTTGTAGCTGAGCTCTGCCTTGATCTGGTCGATCTCGGCGCGGACGAGGTTCGAGACGGTGTTCGGCAGTTCGCCGATCAGCGTGAAGAGCGAGCGCTCGTCGTTCGTCGGTGCGGCCATCGCGTGATCACCTCGTTCTCAGGAATCGGATGCCGCGGGCTTCGCGCCGCGCGGCGTACTGCGCTTCGTGGCCGGCTTCGCCGCGCTCGCCGCGGTCTCGGCGGTCTGGTCGATCACGTCGTCGAGCGCATCGGCGGCGGTGTCGACTGCGGACTTCGCGGCACGAGCGCTCTTGGCCACCCCCTGCTTCGCCGACTTCGCGGCGCTGCTCACGTCGGTCTTCGTGGCGCCGGAGCCGCGCACGGTGTTGCCGATGAACGACTTGACGCCGTCGAGCACGGTGTCGGAGAGGTCGCCGACCTTGCTCGCGGCGAAGTCCTTCACCGTGCCGACGCCCTGTTGCACGGTGGGCGTGTTCCACACGCCCTCGGCCGCGCGCTTGATCTGCTCGTAGCGCTCGCGGCCGGCTCGAGTGCCGAGCACGTACCCGACGCCGAGTCCGACGACGAAGAGGATCTTGCCCTTCATGTGCACCCCATCTCCCCCTGTGCTCATCACAGCGACTGTTCCAGCGTAGACCCCGGGCCAAGCGGCGCAAGGGGGTTGCTGCGAAATATTCCGTTTCGGCTATGCGATGCGGAGGGCCGGGTCGCACGCATCGCTGAGCCGGCTTCCGACGCGGAAACCGACCGGTCGTGACAGGATGTGGCCGTGGTCAACCCGCCGGCCGTGGATGAGGCGCGACATGTCGATCGAGAGTGAGCACCGAGGCTCGGACTCGCCCTACGTGACCCGCGTCTGGCGGGGTCGCGCCTCGGGCGCCGAGACCATGACGTCGATCGCCACCTCGAACTGGGAACTGGTGTTCTGGGAGGAGGACGGCGTCGTCCACGCCGGGGCTCGCGGGCCCGAGACGGCCGCCTCCCGCGCCGAGGTCGACGGCGAGTCCGACTCCTTCGGAATCACGTTCGCCCACGGCGCTTCGATGCCGCATCTGCCGATCGCGGGAATCGTCGACCGCGGCATCGAGAGCGCCCACGTGTCCGACGGCCGCTTCGTGCTTCGTGGCGAGGCGTGGCACATTCCCGACTTCGACAACGCCGAGCAGTTCGTGCAGAAGCTCGTACGAGCCGGCGTGCTCACCCGCGACCCCCTCGTCGATGATGTCGTCTGGGGCGGTGCGGCCCGGGTCGGATCCCGTTCGGTGCAACGACGAGTGGCGACCGCGACCGGCCTCACACAGGGGGCGATCCGGCAGATCGACCGGGCCCGCCAGGCAGCGCTGCTGCTCGCCGAGGGCCTCGCCCCGCTCGACGTCGTGCATCGGCTCGGCTTCTACGACCAGCCGCATCTGGCGCGGGCCCTGCAGCGGTTCATCGGCCGCACCGCGACCCAGCTGCAGCGACCGCAGCCCACAGCCGACCCCCTGTCGCTTCTGTACAAGCCCGAGGATCCCGCGGCTTCATAGCCTGAAGTCGTCGCGGTGATGGCCACCGCACTCGAGACGAACGGACCGCTCACCATGGATCACGGAACAGTCACGTCGGCCGACGGCACCACCATCGCCTACACGGCGTGGGGTGACGGCGACCCGATCGTCATCATCGACGGCGCGACAGCGTACCGCGCCACCACCCCCGAGAATGCGGCGACCGCAGACCTGCTCGCCGCACGATTCCGGGTGATCAATTACGACCGGCGCGGCCGGGGCGAGAGCGGCGACACCGCGCCGTATGCGGTGGAACGCGAACTCGAAGACCTCGCGGCGATCATCGCCGGCCCGGCCCGCGGGCGACCGGCCACGGTGTTCGCCTGGTCGTCGGGCGGATTCCTCGCGCTGAACGCGGCGCAGGCCGGCGTGCCGATCGCTCGCCTCGCCCTCTTCGAACCGCCCGCGGTCGTGGACGACTCGCGTCCGCCGTTGCCAGACGACTACGTCGAACGGCTCGATGCGGCGATCGCCGCCGGACGCCCCGGCGACGCAGCCGAACTCTTCCTCACCGCCGCCGTGCTGATGCCCGACGAGTTCGTCGCCGGCATGCGGTCGAGCGAGATGTGGCCGGGACTCGAGGCGGTCGCCCATACGATCGCCTACGACGGGCGCAACATCGGCGACGCCATGTCGGGCGAGCCGTTGAACACCGTCCGCTGGAACCGGGTCGACGTGCCCGTGCTGGTCATGCACGGCACCGGAACGTGGCCGTTCCTCGCCACCGGCGCCCAAGCGGTCGCGGCAGCGCTGCCGACCGCCACCCTGCGCGCGGTGCCGGGCGAGAACCACGGCACCACGGCCGACGTGCTCGCTCCCGAGCTCAGCGCGTTCATCGAGGCGGCCTGACCGTGGGACGCATCGTGGTCACCGAGTTCATCTCGCTCGACGGCGTCGTCGAGGCACCGGGTGGCGAGGACTTCACGTACCCGAACTGGAGCTTCGAGTTCGATCGCGGCCCCGACGGGGAGCGGTTCAAGGAGGAGGAGGCGCTCGGGGCTGCCGTCCTGCTGCTCGGCCGGGTCACGTACGAGGGGTTCGCCGGCGCGTGGCCGCAGTACGAGGGCGAACTCGCCGACAAGTACAACGGGATGCCGAAGTACGTGGTCTCGAGCACGCTCACGACGCCCACCTGGAACAACACGACCGTGCTCTCGGGCGACCTCGTCGACGAGGTCGCGCGCCTCAAGCGCGACGTCGAGGGCGAGATCTCGGTGCCCGGCAGCATCCGCCTCGCGCAGTCGCTCATCGCGCACGACCTCGTCGACGAGATCCGCCTCATGTCGTTCCCGGTGATCCTCGGTCAGGGGCGACGGCTGTGGGGTGAGACGCCCGACAAGAGCTCGTGGGAGCTGACCGACGCGACGAGCTACGGCGACGGGGTGCTGGTCACCGTGTACCGGCGGATACACCTCTCGGGCGTTCGGGCGTCGAGGAGCGCGCCGTGACTACGCGACCCCGTCGGCCGTGACCCGACGGTGCCGGATGCGGTGTGCGGCCTCGAGCGCGTGCGGCACCACCGACGCGAGCCCGGTGCCCGCGACCCACGATCCGGTGATCTCAATGCCCGGTTCGGCTGCGACGGCGTCTTCGAGGGCGCGAACGCGGTCGCGCTGCCCGATCGTGGCGTGCGAGAGCGCGTCTCGCCACGCGGTGCGGCCTGAGGCACGCAGCATCCGTGCATCGAGGTCGACGCCGAGGATCGCGGAGGCGTCGGCGAGCGCGAGCGCCGCGACCTCGTCGTCGGTGCGGCCATCGAGCGGGTTCGACGCTCCTGCGCGGCCGTACGAGAGGCGCACGACCTGGCGGTCGCCGGCTGCCTCGGCGAGCCACGCCCACTTCGCGCTCGAGTGGGTGAGCGCCTTCGCGGTGACGCCGGGCGTTCCGACGGCGACGAGCGCGCCGGTTCCGCGCGGCGCTGCGGCGAGCGCGGGTGCGTCGACCACGAGGGTCACGAGTTCGACGGATGCCGCTGCCGGCCATTCGTCGGCCGACTGCCAGCTGTCGACGGCCTCCCCGATCAGTCCGAGCGAGGTGTGGGCCGGTGCGGCGAGCACGACGTCGATCGCGGTGAGTTCGATAGCGGCCGGCTCGACATCAGGGTCATCCTCGCTGGGCACCGCCGTCACGCGCCAGACCTCGACCGCACCGCCGTTCGCCTCGCCCGCGGGCGCCGCAACCTGCACACGTGTCAGGCCGGTGACCTCGGCACTCGTGATGACCGTGACGTCGAAGCGTGCGAGTTCCGCGACGAGTGCGTCGACCAGCCGGTGCATGCCGCCGCGGATGCCGCGGACGGCGCCCCCGGCCTTGCGCTCCTCGATGAGATCGGCGACTCCGCCCGAGAGCGAACCCATGCGCGTCATCGCCTGATTGAGTCCAGGCGCCACCACGGCGAGGTCGAGGTCGTCGGGGTTCGCCGAGTACACGCCTGCCGAGATCGGCGTGACGAGCCGGTCGAGCACCGCAGCCCCCATGCGCGAGCGCACGAGCTTGCCGAGGCTGTGCGCGCGCCCGATCGTCAGGATCGGCATGAGCCGATCGAGGTAGGCGCGGCTCGCGCCGCGCCATCCGATGATGCGACGCACATCGTCGCCGAGCGGATTCGCGGGGATGCCGAGCATGCCGGTCTTCGGCAGCGGCGCGGAATCGACGGTGCCGTTGAGGCCGGGCATCGTGAGCCAGGCGCCCGCGGGGTTCGGGTCGACGACGTCGCCGGCGAGCCCGAGCCGCTCGAGCAGCTCGGCGACCGTGCCGCCGCGCGTCGCGAACGACTCGGCGCCGCTGTCGAGCGTGAGGCCGTCGAGCTCGATGCGCCCGACGCACCCGCCGAGCACATCGCTGCGTTCGAGCACGGTGACTCGAAGGCCGACCCTGGCACACTCGAGCGCGGCCACCATGCCCGCGACCCCGCCGCCGACCACCACGACGTCGGCCCGCGCTGTTGCTCGTTCAGGGGATTCTTGCGACACGCGGTGTGTTCGGGGCTCGCCGACGGCGTGTCGCGGCAAATCCCCTGAACGAGCAGACTCGTCGGGCGCCTGGTCGGGCGCCTGGTCGGGTTCGGGCTCGGGTTCGGGCTGAGGGAGGTCGCTCACGCCGCGCCCGCCTCGTGCACGAGCTCGACCACGCGGGTGAGCACCGTCGGGTCGGTCTCGGGCGGCACGCCGTGGCCGAGGTTGAACACGTGGGCGGGGGCGACGGCGCCGCGGCGCAGCACCTCGCGCACCGCCGCCTCGAGCACGGGCCACGGGGCGGCGAGCAGCGCCGGGTCGAGGTTGCCCTGCAGCGGAACGCCTGCGCCGACCCGCGCCGACGCGACGTCGAGCGGCACGCGGTAGTCGACGCCGACGGTGTCGACACCGATGCCGCCCATGGCGGCGAGCAGCTCGCCGGTGCCCACACCGAAGTGCACGACCGGCACGGCCCGCGAGATCGCCGCGCCCGAGGCATCCGCGCCGTCCTGAGGCTCTCGAAGGGTCGTCTCGTATTCGAGGTCGTGCACGAAACTCAGCGCGCGCGCCGACGCGGGCGCGACGTGCGCCTCGTAGTCGGCGAGGGAGAGCGCGCCGGCCCACGAGTCGAACAGCTGCGCGGCGGATGCCCCGGCCAGCACCTGCGTGCGCAGGAAGCGGCCGGTGAGCTCGGCCGTCCACTCCATGAGCGCGCGCCAGGCGCCGGGGTCGGCGTGCATGAGGGTGCGCGCTGCGAGGTGATCTTTCGAGGGGCCGCCCTCGGTGAGGTACGCGGCGAGGGTGAACGGCGCGCCCGCGAACCCGATGAGCGGGGTCGCGCCTCCGTGGGTCGAGGAGCGCCCGACGGAGTCGGACGCGTCTCGAGACCCGCCCGTCTCGGCGGTCGTGTTGAGTTCGGCGATCGTGCGCTGCACGGCCTCGGTGATCGGGCCGGATGTCTCGTCGAGGTGCGCAGGGTCGATCGCGGTCAGCTCGGCGACGGCAGCGGCATCCGCGTAGCCCTTCGAGAAGACGGGCCCGCGGCCCGGCTGGATCTCGACGTCGACGCCGACGAGCTTCAGCGGCACGACGATGTCGCTGAAGAAGATGCCCGCGTCGACCTTGTGGCGGCGCACCGGCTGCAGCGTGATCTCGCTCGCCATCGCCGGGTCGAGGCACGCGTCGAGCATGCGCGTGCCGACGCGCAGGTCGCGGTACTCGGGCAGCGACCGGCCCGCCTGTCGCATGAACCACACGGGTGTCGTGTCGGAGCGCTCGCCGCGATAGGCGCGCACGAGTCGCGAGTCGGAAGTGAGGCCGGAGGAGAGCGGATGCTGCGGGGAGAGGATCACGGATGACATTGTCCCGTATCGGGCTGGGTGGGGGCTCGGGAGCACCGGTCGCAGTATCGGATCCGATACCACCGTGCCTCTCGGGGGTGCGACAACTCATCCGGGTTCGCCCGACGTCGCGTCGGCATGCGCCGCGCGGCGCTCTTCCGCTTGCGCCGCCCGGCACGCTAGGGTCGGAGGCGTTGTGCGCCCCCCAGCACGACGACGCGCCGTGCAGCTTCCCGAACCAGCGCGCCTCCGCACCCCACGGAGAACTCATGAACCGAACATCGTCGTTTGTCCCCCAGCTCGCGCCCCCCGAGCGAGCGCTCCGATGAACGCGGCAACCCCGCACCGCGTGAAGCTGATCCTGCTCGTCGCCGCGTTCGCCGCGCTCGTGATCGCGGGCCTCGTGCTCGAGAGCGCCCGGCTCGAGCGATTCATCGCCCTCATGCCGACTGGCCCCGCTCCCGACATGGCGATCGGCGTCATCGCCGCGGTCGCGCTCGGCTGCGCGACCTGGGCCGTCGTGCGGATCGCCCATGCCGGCCGGGCCCGCTCACGTCGGCGTGCCCTCGAGGCGAGCGTGCGAGGAGACGTGAGCAGCGGCATCCGAACCCGCATGCTCGTCGCGCGCCTCAACGAGCTGCGCGTCAGCGAGAAGCGCGCGATCAAGCTCGCCGCGCGGTATTCGATCGTCGCCGACGAACTCGGCGTCGCGTTCTGGAACGGCGGGCGGCGCCCGCGGCGCGCGATGCACTTCCCGTGGCGCGAGGTGCGCAACATCCGGGCCGACTCGATGATCGTCGGCGGCGCGGTCGTGTCGGTGCTCGTGCTGCGGGTGCGGCGCGGCGGCACGAGCGTCGAGTTGCCGATCATCCTCGGTGCGCCGCGAGCCGGTTCATACGCACTGTCGGATGCCCCGTTCTTCGCCGTCGTGCGTAGCTGGAAGTCGATGCACCGCGATGCCCTGAAGGCCGAGGGCATCGAGCCGCCGCCGATCACCGGCGCCATTCCGATCATCAGGTCGGGGCAGGTCCACGCGGCGGCGCCGTGAAGCCGCGCGACGCGCTGAATCGTGCCGGTACCCCCAGATCGGGGCCCCAGTGTCGACCCGGGGTTTCCTCACCTTTTGCCCCGGGTAGAATCGGTGCGTGCTCATCTGCCTCACCGCGAGCCACAAGAACGCCGGGTTCGACACACTCGAGCGTCTCTCGGCGCACGCCGAGCTCGCCGCGCCCCGCATCCTCGACCGTCATGACACGCTCCAGGGTGCGGTCGTCGTCGCCACCTGCAACCGGTTCGAGGCCTACCTCGACCTGAACACCCCCGAGGGCACGTCGCCGGTCGACGCGGTGCATGAGGCCATCAAC
Source organism: Agromyces humatus (assembly GCF_021228295.1). Classification (GTDB taxonomy): domain Bacteria; phylum Actinomycetota; class Actinomycetes; order Actinomycetales; family Microbacteriaceae; genus Agromyces; species Agromyces humatus. The sequence goes on along the minus strand of NZ_JAJQPD010000003.1, from coordinate 470,860 downwards.
GCCGTCGGAGACGTCGCGGGCCTCGAGGCCGACGAATTGCGCGCCACGTTCGGCTTCGTGCACGGCAACGCCGTCGCGGGGCACCTCTTCTCCGTGGCATCCGGCCTCGAATCGGTCGTCGTCGGCGAAGGCGAGATCGCCGGCCAGGTGCGCCGCGCACTCGAGCAGGCGCGCGCCGAAGGCACCACGACTCCCGACCTCGAACGACTCTTCCAGAGGGCCTCGCAGACGTCGCGCAAGGTGAAGAACGAGACCGGCATCGGCAGCGCCGGCCGCTCGCTCGTGCGCCTTGCGCTCGACCTCGCCTCCAGCCGAGTGAGCGACTGGGCGTCGGCTCGGGTGCTGCTCGTCGGAACCGGCAACTTCGCCGGCGCGTCCCTCGCCGCGCTGCGCGACCGCGGTGCCACCGACGTGCGCGTGTACTCGCCCTCGGGGCGTGCCGCCGGCTTCGCGGCGAGCCATGACATCGAAGCCGTCTCCGACGCCGACTACGCATTCGCGGCCGCTGCAGCCGACGTCATCGTCACCTGCACCACGGCCGACCACCAGGTCGTCGACCGCGTGCTGCTCGAAGGCGGGCGCGCGATGCTCGTCGACGCACAGCGCACCGGCTCGGTGCTGGCGTCGTTCCGTGCGTGGTGCCCGACGCCGTCGGCCGCAGCCGACGCGCAGCAGCTCGTCATCGACCTCGGCATGCCGCGCAACGTCGCCCCCGACGTCGTCGAGGTCGCCGGAGTCGAACTGCTCGATCTCGAGACCATCCGCATCCACGCCCCCCTCGAAGAGCTCGGCGCCACCGACGCCGCTCGCGAGCTCGTCGGCCAGGCTGCGCGCAGCTTCCGCGAGGCCCGCGACGCCGACGACGTCACGCCGACCGTCGTCGCGCTGCGGCAGCACGTCACCGAGATCCTCGACGCCGAGATCGCACGCGCGCGCTCGCGCGGCGACGACGACGGGCGCACCGAGGCCGCCCTGCGCCACATGGCCGGGGTGCTGCTGCACGCGCCCATGGTGCGCTCGCGCGAGCACGCACGTGCCGGCGAGCAGCGCGGCTGGATCGACGGGGTCGCTGCGGTCTTCGGCGTGGTCGCCGATCCGGCGGATCACGCGGATGACGCGGGGTCGACGGATGTCGCCGGGTCGGGAGTCGCGGGATCGGATGTCGCTGGGTCGGATTTCGCCGGGTCGGATTTCGCCGGGTCGGAGGTCGCCGGGTCGGAGGTCGCCGGGTCGGAGGTCGCCGGGTCGGATGTCGCCGGGTCGGCGGTCGCCGGGTCGGCGGTCGCCGGGTCGGGGCATCCGGTCGAACTGCGGGGCTGAGCTTCGCGGACGTGACTCGAGAACCCGACGTCGTCGGCTCGCAGTACGCTTCCCGATATGCATGACTCCGCACGTGCCGTGACCGACGCCGAACGCGCCGCACTCGCGGCGGCCGACGGCCCACCGGCCCTGCGCTTCCCCTACGATGCGACTGCGCTCGTCGACGAGCCGCTGCGCACCGAGCGACTCGTGCTGCGACCGCTCGAGGCCTCCCACGCCGCCGACGTGTTCGAGTACCAGCGGCTGCCCGAGGTCATCCGCTACCTGCCGTGGCCCGAGCGCGATCGAGAGCAAGCCTACGAGCACACCGCGAAGCGCGCGGCCGGGCGGGTGCTCGCGGCGGATGGCGACTACGTGGTGTTCGCGATCATGCTCGCCGGGGAGCCGTCGGCCGGCGACGAGCGTGCGGGCGTCGATTCGGTCGGCCGTGTCATCGGCGATGTGATGGTGCGGGTCTCGAACACTCAGCACGCCCAACTCGAGATCGGATGGGTGCTGCACCCCGATTTCCAAGGGCGCGGTTACGCGCGCGAAGGCGCAGGCGCGCTGGTGGACTTCACCTTCTCCACGTTGAGCCCGCACCGGATCCAGGCATTCCTCGATGTGCGCAACGGGGCCTCGGCCGCCCTGTGCGAACGTCTCGGCATGCGACGCGAAGCGATCATTCTCGAAGAGGAATACAACGACGGCGAGTGGACCGATACGGCGATCTACGGGATCCTGCGCCGTGAGTGGGCTGCGGCGCGGGGGCAGGGCCGGGTGCGGCCGTAGGAGCAGCGGTAGGAGCGGCGGCGGCACGCGGGGTACCTCCCGCCGCGGCACGCGCGGGGTACCTCCCGCCGCAGCACGCGCGGGGTACCTCCCGCCGCAGCACGCGCGGGGTACCTCCCGCCGCAGCACGCGCGGGGGCGACCCCGCGCGCATCGAGATACCGCGACCCTCGAGTTCTCCACTGATCGCGTTCTCCACAGAGTTATCCACAGTTGTTCGAAACTCTGTTCGGGTGTCGGTGGGTCTTGGGAGTATGGGGTCATGTCCGAGACGCTGCCCGATTTCGCCGGTATCACCGGGGCGTTGCGTGGGCTCGGGTTGACGCCGGCGAGGTTCCATGCCGCCGATGATGCCGGGTTGGTGGGTGCGCTCGAGGCGATCTCGGTGTTGCGGCACGAGGTCGAACGGCATCAGGCGCTCGCGGCGGCCGAGGTCGCCCGGCGGTCCCGGGCCGGGTTCGGGCAGCAGTCCCTGGCCCGTCGTGACGGGCACACCTCAACGGGCGCGATGCTGCAGTCCATCACCCGGTCCACGAAGCGTGACACGGCCGCGCTGGTGGCCGTGGGTGAGATGGTCGCCGAAGCCGAAGCGGCGGCAGAGTTCGAACGGATGCGCCGCGACGACCCCGGCATCGCGGGCGTGCTCCCCGAAACGCCGCCGCCATGGTTCGCACCACTGAGCGATGCGGTCGTGTCCGGTGAGCTCACGGTCGCGGTCGCCGACGCGATCCGGTCCGGCCTCGGCGAGCCCGGCGGCGACGCCGACGAGGAACAGCTGGGGGCAGCACTGGGCGAGTTGATCCCGCTGTGCCGCGACGCCAACGCCGACGCGGCCCGTCGGGCCGCGCGGCAGGCCCGTGACCGGATCGACGCGGCCGGAGTCACCGCCCGCGCGGAACGGCAGCAGGAGCAGCAGTTCTGGCGGGTCTGGGTCAAACCCGACGGCATGGTCCGGGGCGAGTTCGAACTCGAACCCGTGACCGGCATGCTCGTGAAGGCCGTGTTCGACCAGCTCACCCACCCCCGCCTGATCGAACCCAACGTGCGGCGCGGGTTTTCCGACCCGGTCCGCGGCGACCGGGCCTTCGCCGACGCCCGTACCACCCGCGAACGCCACGCCGCCGACGGACTCGTCGAACTGCTCCGTGCCGGCACCACGGTCGACCCGTCCCGGCTCCTCAACGCGGTGAAACCGTCGGTGCGCATCGTCGTGAACGAACACACCCTGACCAGCGGGCACGGGTCGGGCGTCCTCGAGGGCCACCCCGACCGCATCCCGATCGGCGCGATCCACACCGGCCTGTGCGAGGGGTACCTCCCGGTTCGGTTCGACCAGTCGGGTGCGTGCGTTGACCTGGGCCGCGACGAACGCCTCTTCACCACGAAACAGAAGACGCTCCTCGCGATCCGTGACGGCGGCTGCATGGACCCCGACTGCACCCGCCCGCCGTCCTGGACCGAAGCCCACCACATCGACCACTGGCACCGCGACAACGGCCGCACCGACCTCGCCGACGGCATCCTGCTCTGCCGACGCGACCACCTCAGATACCACAACGAAGGCTGGCAGATCCGCCGCCACGGCACCACCTACTGGCTCATCCCCCCACCCGGCATCGACCCACACCAGACACCCCGACTCATGCGACCCAAGACCCCGGCCGACATCACCCACCCCGTCAACCCGGCACAGCTCCCCCCACCAGCCACCCCGCCGACACCTGCGACCACACACGAACAAGAACACCCACACCCACACCCACACCCACACGCTGCGAGGTAGAACTCTGCCTCCACCCTCAGCTGCCAGGTCTTCTCGGCGTTTGGCTGCTCGGGTATGTCGGACCCGCGGGACAGGTCGCTGTCGTGGCTGGTAGTCGGCGGCAGGCGGCAGGCGGCAGGGTGCCTTCGCTACCGAGCCTCGTCCCATAGCGGCCGCACGCCGAGCGTGGCGTCGGCGATGGCGTCTCCGTCAAGCGGGACAGAACCGATCGGGATGCCGACCTGCGCCCACTCGATCACGAGCCGGAGCTCGCCACACAACGGCTCGGGCGACCATACCCACAGTCCGTTCGAGCCTGACACCGACCGGTCACCACCACTGCTTCCACCATGCCGCGGCATCGCCGTGGGTGGCTCGGGCGACGGGCCTCCGGGCAACGCGAACCCGAACTCGGCCTTGCGCACCTTGCTCCCGTCGGGCAACCCCAGCCCGAACCGCAGGCTCGAATCGCCGCACTCGGGGTCGCGCGACCACCCTCCGGCCGTCGCAGATTCCGCGAGTCGCCTCCACTCCCAGGCGTCCTCACCGCGCCGACGCAGCATCCAATCGAGGTGCACTTCGAACCCCACGCTGAACGCGCGCACTTCGCGCAACACGACGACCGCGGCGTCGGTGCGTGCGATCACCCTGTCCGACAGAAGTCGCACCGGCAACTCGTCGTCGGGCGCCTGCATCCACGCCGGCGCGCGGAACTCCTCGGGTTCGGGCCGAGCCGTCGCCGCGGCATCCTCGTCGTCGAAGAATCCGCTCGAGCTCCAAGTCACCTGCACGAGCATGACCCTATCGAAGGCTCTCGATCGCTCGCGAGCGATCCGGCGGCCGCGTGATGCGGCAGCGAGCGCAGAGAGGGCCGCGCGACTACGCGCCGACGAGGCGCGCCGCCAGGTACCCCTCGAGCTCCGCGAGCGGCACGCGCTGCTGCTCCATGGAATCGCGATCGCGCACCGTCACGGCGTTGTCGTCGAGCGAGTCGAAGTCGACGGTGATGCAGAAGGGGGTGCCGATCTCGTCTTGACGACGGTAGCGGCGACCGATGGCACCCGCGTCGTCGAAGTCGACGTTCCAGTGCTTGCGCAACGACGCGGCGACCTCGCGTGCGAGCGGCGAGAGTCGCTCGTTGCGCGACAGCGGCAGCACCGCGGCCTTCACCGGCGCGAGTCGCGGATCGAGGCGCAGCACCGTGCGGGTGTCGACACCGCCCTTGGCGTTCGGCACCTCCTCGACGTCGTACGCGTCGACGAGGAACGCCATGAGCGACCGGGTGAGACCGGCCGCCGGTTCGATGACATAGGGAATCCACCGCTCGTTCTTCGACTGGTCGAAGTACGACAGTTCTTTGCCCGAGTGCTCGGAGTGCGTGGTGAGGTCGAAGTCGGTGCGGTTCGCCACACCTTCGAGCTCGCCCCACTCGCCACCCGTGAACCCGAAGCGATACTCGATGTCGACGGTGCGCTTCGAGTAGTGCGAGAGCTTGTCGTCGGGGTGCTCGAACCGCCGCAGGTTCTCTGGGTCGATGCCGAGGTCGACGTACCAGTCCCACCGGTAGTCGAGCCAGTACTCGAACCAGTGGTCGTCGGTGCCCGGCTCGACGAAGAACTCGAGCTCCATCTGCTCGAACTCACGCGTGCGGAAGATGAAGTTGCCCGGCGTGATCTCGTTGCGGAACGACTTGCCGATCTGCCCGATGCCGAACGGCGGCTTCATGCGGGCGGCCTGCAGCACGTTCGCGAAGTTCGTGAAGATGCCCTGAGCCGTTTCGGGGCGCAGGTAGTGCAACCCCGATTCATCCTGAACCGGACCCAGGTAGGTCTGGAGCATCATGTTGAAGTCGCGCGGCGGCGTCCACTGACCACGGGTGCCGCAGTTGGGGCAGGCGATGTCGGCCATGCCGTTCTCGGGGGCGCGACCCTTCTTGTCTTCGAAGGCCTCGAGCAGGTGGTCTTCGCGGAAGCGCTTGTGACAGTGCAGGCACTCGACGAGCGGGTCGGTGAAGACGCCGACGTGACCCGAGGCCACCCACACCTGCTTCGGCAGGATCACGCTCGAGTCGAGCCCGACGACGTCGTCGCGGCTCGTGACCATGTACCGCCACCACTGCCGCTTGATGTTCTCTTTGAGCTCGACGCCGAGGGGGCCGTAGTCCCACGCTGAGCGGGATCCGCCGTAGATCTCGCCCGCCTGGAAGACGAAGCCCCGATGCTGGGCGAGGGCGATGACGGATTCGAGACGGCTGGGTGCGGCCACGGTGGCTCCAATGGTCCTTGAGATCGGGGGGATTCCCGGAAACGACACGGTGCCACCATCCTACGGGCGGTCGCGAGCACGTTCGTTCCGGCCACCAGCCGACCCCGGCGAACGGATGTCCCCGCTCAGGCCTCCCGCAGTGAGTCGGGCCCCATCTCGGCGACCGACCGGTGGCCCGCGAGCCCCAACGTGAGGTCGAACTCGGCGATGTGGTTGCGCACCACTTCACGCACTCCCGCTGAGCCTGCGACGGCGAGGCCGTATGCATATGGTCGACCGATTCCGACCGCGGTGGCGCCGAGCGCGAGCGCGGTGAATGCGTCGGCTCCGCCGCGGACCCCGCTGTCGAGGATCACCGGCACACGCCCGCCGACCCGCTCGACGACCTCGGGCAGCGCGTCGAGCGTCGCGACGGATCGGTCGATCTGGCGACCGCCATGATTCGACACCACGAGGCCGTCGACGCCGTGGTCGAGGGCTCGCGCCGCGTCATCCGGATGCAGGATGCCTTTCAACAGCACCGGCAGCGACGTCCACGCGCGCAGCTTCGCGAGCGAATCCCAGGTCAGCGAAGGGTCGCTGAACACGTCGAGGAACGTCTCGACCGCCGCCCGCGGCAACGGCGAACGCAGTGCCTCGCGCACGCCGCCGTCGACGAGACGGGTGTGCGCGCCCGAGCGGGCGATCGCGAATGCCGAGGCGAGCAGCGTCGGAGTCACCTTGGGCCTCGGGCCTCCCCCGCCGTCGCGCGCGACACGCTCGCGCACGAGCTCGGCGAACACCGGGTCGCTCGTGTACTGCGCGATGCCCTGCCCCCGCGTGAACGGCAGGTAGGCGGCGTCGAGGTCTCGGGTGCGCCAACCGAGCAGGTGCGTGTCGAGGGTGACGACGATCGCCTCGCATCCGGTCGCCTCGGCGCGACGCACGAACGACGCGTTGAGTTCGTCGGAAGAGCTCCAGTACAGCTGGAACCACCGCGAGCGTGCGCCCATCGCCGCGGCCACCTCCTCCATCGGACGGGACGCCTGGTTCGAGAGCACGTACGGCACGTCGAGTGCCGCAGCGGCCCGGCCCACCGCGACGTCGGCGTCGGCGTGCGCCATCTCGGCGACTCCGATCGGCGAGAGCACGAACGGCGTGGCCCGTTTTCGACCGAGCAACTCGATCGAGAGGTCGCGCGACGAGACGTCGCGCAGCACGCGCGGCCAGATCTGCCAGCGGGCGAACGCCGCGCGATTGGCCGCCATGGTCATCTCGGCGCCGGCGCCGCCCGCGAGGTAGGCGAACGCTTCGGCCGACACGGCCTTGCGTGCGGCGCGTTCGAGCGCGTCGGTGGCGACCGGCACTGCTGGGCGCGTACCTGAGACGCCTGCCCGGTAGACCTCGGACTGGGTCGCACGGCCGTATCCGCGGTGGTCGTCGTCGGCCATGGGCTCGCTCCTTCGCGATCGATGGGTGCGCGGTGCTCGATTCGCAGTCCGCGGCTGACCGGCACGTGCGAGCCAGCGTAGCGGCGGGGCGCATATCGTGGAACGGATGCCGCACCAACGCACGCCCGACGAATCGACGCCCGACGAATCGACGCCCGCCGAATCGACGCCCGCCGATCGGATGCCCCTCCCCGACCTGCTCGTCGCCGCGATCGCGCTCGTGCGTGATCGGCGAGTGCTCATGGTCACCGCCCGCGACCGCGAGGTCTACTACATGCCGGGCGGAAAGATCGACCACGGCGAGACCGCCGCCGAAGCCGCCGCACGCGAAGCGCTCGAAGAGGTCGCCCTCGTGCTCGACCCCGCCGAGCTCGACGAACTCTTCGAGGTGGTCGTGCAGGCGCACGGCGAACCCGACGGCCGGCTCGTGCGTATGCGCGTGTTCCGCGCCGAGACCGACGCCACGCCGTTCGCCTCGACCGAAGTCGACGCGCTGCACTGGGTGACCACGGCCGACTCGCACCGCTGCCCACCGGCCGGCGCCGAGGTGCTGGCCCGGCTCGCGGCATCCGGAATCATCGACTGACCCCGCTGTGCCACTCGCGCATGACGCGGCTCCGCCCGATCGCGGCTGCAATCCACGCTCGCACCTAGACTGCGGTCATGTCGAACTCCCGCGAGTTCCGCAGCGGCGAACACGTGGTGATCATCCACGAGTCGGGACGGCGCAGTGGCCCCGACTACGTGCTGGTGCACGGGCTCGGCATGGCGCACGAGTACTGGGCCGGGCTCGCAGGCGCCCTCGAGCCGACCGGCACCGTATGCGCGCTCGACCTGCCGGGGTTCGGCGACGCACCCGAGCCGCGCGAGCCCCTGCGAATCCCCGAGGCGGGCGAACTGCTCGCACGCCTGCTCGTCGCCGAGGGCATCGACCGCCCGGTGCTCGTCGGGCACTCGACCGGCGCGCAGGTGGTTGCCGAGACCGCTGCGCGACATCCCGAGCTGGTCGATCGGCTCGTGCTGATCGGTCCCACGGTCAACCCACGCGAGCGGACCCTGGCCATGCAGACGGCGCGATTCCTGCAGGACATCGCCCTCGTGAACCCGAAGGTGCTGGGAGTCGGGGTCGTGTCGTACGTGAAGGCCGGTCCGCGCTGGTACGCCGCGAACCTCAGGCCGATGCTCGAGCACCGCATCGAGGCCATCCTGCCCGACATCGCGGTGCCGACGCTCGTCATTCGAGGCGAGCACGACCGCATCGTGCCCCGCTACTGGGCCGAACAGGTGGCCGCACTCCTGCCCGGAGGGCGCTATGCCGAGGTGCCCGGGCGCGGGCACGAGATCATGACGCGCGCCGACGGCATGGTCGCCGACCTGGTCGCACGGCATGCGCAGGGCCTGCCCGCCGGACGCCCGATGGCGCTGTCCGAAGAGCCGTCGAAGGCTGAGAGGCTCAGCATTCCGGCGTCCCTCGGCTGGATGGCCCGTGATTACTCGTATGCCGGATGGCACCAACTCGCGGTCTTCGGCGCCGGCCGGGAGCCGGCGAGCTGGAGCACAGGCGACCTCGAGAAGCCGCAGGTCGTGCTGTTGCCCGGGGTGTACGAGCACTGGTCGTTCCTGCGCGGGCTCGGCGACGCGCTCAACGCCGACGGGCACCGGATCGTCGTCGTGCACGGCATGCGCGCCAACCGCAAACCGATCGCCGAGACCGCCGCGCGCGTCGCCCGGGCGCTCGCCCGGGTTGCGCCGCCACCGGCCGGGCGCGTGATCGTCGCGCACAGCAAGGGCGGGCTCATCGGCAAGCACGTGCTCGTCGACGACGAGGGCGAGCACCTCGGCATTCGCGGGGTCGTGGCGATCTGCACGCCGTTCGCGGGCGCGCGCCGCTCGCGGCTCTTCGCCGACCCGAGCATCAGGGCCCTGCTGCCGAGCGACGAGACCATCGTGATGCTCGGCAATGCGGCATCCGTGAATGCGCGCATCGTGTCGGTGTTCGGAACGTTCGATCCGCACGTTCCCGACGGCAGCGCGCTCGAAGGGGCGGTCAACGTGCGCGTTCCGGTGCCGGGCCACTTCCGCGTGCTCGACGCACCCGAAACGCTGCAGGCCGTGCGCGACGGCATCGCGATGCTCACGCGCGACCCCACGAACGCCGACGCCAGCGCCGCCGACGGTGCTGGCACCGGCGCGACGGACGCGGAACCCTCCTCCTGAGGTGAGGCGACGTCACTCGGGCTGATCGGGCTGCTCGGGCCCGATGCGGTACGGCCGCATCATCTCGTTGTCCTCGTGCTCGACGATGTGGCAGTGCCACACGAACTGGCCCGGATTGACGAACGTCGCCCTGACTCGCGTGACCTGGCCCGGATACGCGATCACCGTGTCCTTGAACCCCGTCTCCCACGGCTCGGGGCCCGACACGCTGCCGTCGGGCTCGAAGGGGACGACGATGTCTTCGGGGTCCTCTGCGTCGCGCACGAGGCCCTCGCGGTCGACGACCTCGAACGCGACCTCGTGCACGTGCATGGGGTGCGCGTCGGCGGTCGTGTTGACGAACTCCCAGACCTCGGTCGACCCGACAGCCGGGTTCTCGGTGACGGGATCCTCCCACTCGTGCTCGACCGGGACTCCGCCGTCGGCGGTGCCGAGGACCGCCTCGACCGGACCCTCCTTCGGTTCGCCGTTCGCATCGAACCCGGCGCCCGACCGCTCGACGAGCACGAGCGGTCGGGTCACGGACTCCTGTGGGAGCGGGGTGATGGCGGGAAGGGTGAGGAACCGCGGCGGGGTCGTCGGGTCGGGCGCCGTCGCCGGGACCACCCGGAACTGCAGCACCTGCCCGGTCGAGGCCGTATCGGCAGGTTCGAAGTCGACGCCGGGAACGCCGCCGCCGAAGGGGTCGTCGGGCCCGACGTTGCGAAGCACGTGCTCGCCGAGCGGCACGTTCGCGAAGTCGACGATGACGTCAGCGCGCTCGGCGGGCGCGAGGAGGAGGCGGCCGCCGTGGTCTGCAGTCACGTCCACCGGCGCGGCCAGGAAGCCGCCCTCGTTGCCGATCTGCCAGACCTCTACACCCGGGATGTCAGAGAAGTCGAGGATCAGGAATCGCGACTGGCAGCCGTTCAGGAACCGGAACCGATACCGGCGCTGCTCGACGCTCTGGTACGGCCAGGTGGCGCCGTTCGCGATGAGCATGTTGCCGAAGAACTCCGGATTCCAGATCGGGGAGAACTCGCCGACCGGGATGAAGTCGCCGACGATCTCGTCGAAGAACTCGCGTGAGTCGGGGTAGAACAGCGAGCCGTCGTCGTTGAACGAGCGGTCCTGCACGGCGATCGGGATCTCGAAGTACCTCTTGTCGGAGGGGAACTTGTCGTTCTGCTTCGGCGCGGGACCCGGCAGCACCGCGGCGGTGCCCGCGCGGCTGTCGAGCACGGCCTTCTCGCCCTCGGGCCCACCACGCACCAGGAAGAACCCCGCGGGGCCGGCGTAGACGTTGAGCCGAGTCATCCCGAGGGTGTGATCGTGGTACCAGAGGGTCGATTCGCGTTGATCGTTGGGGTACTGGAACGTCGAGAAGCCGGGCCCCCATTCGACGCCGTGGGCGGCGCTCGCCTTCGCCGCGACGAAGTCGTACCAGGTTCCCTCGGTGGCGTAGCCGGGCGGGATGTCGGCCGCCGCGGGCAGGTACCACGCCTCGGCGTACCCGTCGCTCTCGTCGCCGACGCCAACCGCGCCGTGCACGTGGGTGACGAGTGGAACCGGCCCGTCGTACGCGTCGGGTGTGACCTCGAACACCGGCCGCATGTCACGTCCATCGGTCCCTCCCGGCGGATTCGCCCAATGCAGCGTGGGGTCGACGGGCAGGAGATGCGGCAGATGGTTCCCGCTCGCGTCGACGAGTCCGTTGACCCACTTCACCCGCACCGGGCGATTCCACTTGGCCTCGATCGTCAGCGATGGGGCATGGTGGATCATCGGGTCGTTCGCGCGCTCGGCCGCGACCGGTCCATAGCCCCACACGGTCGTCGCCGGAAGGCCGGCCGGCAGGATCTGCTGGGCGAACTGCCGTACGGAGATCTCGTAGACGTCGATCGGCTTGCCGCCGCGCGCCTTTGCGGTGCGCGCCCTCGGCATCACCGGGGGAATCAGCAGCGGGGTCTGAAACCTCGGAACGTCGCCCGGCGACAGCGTGCCGCCGGCGATCTGCGCCAGTGCCACACGCGTGCCCCCTGGCCCGACGGCGTACAGCACGAAGCCGGCGCCCGCCGCCCCTGCCGCCGCGATGAACGTGCGCCGGCTGATCGGCCGTCGGCTGATCAGCGGCCGCAGCCCGTGTTCCTCGTCCATGACGCCACCTCGCATCCCGTGTCGGCCGGCACGCCATCGTGCCCGTCGCCAGCGCCGGGTCGACCCCCACCTTGCCCCCGCTCGTCACCTCCACCCGGGACTTCGGTCCCGTCGAACCCATCGCGCGTCGAATTCATGGCGCACGGGCCGGAAGCCGTGGTTCGGGTTCAGTGCACGAACTCCAGCAGGTCGCTGCCGACGTGGCGCATTCCGTCGAGCACCGCGAGACGCGAGGAGAGCATCGTGTCGGCGTAGTACATCGACACGGCGTACGACACGCTCGCCCTCGGCCCGCGCAGCACGCCGACCTCGCTGCGCACGCCGGCGTCGGTGCCCGTCTTGTTCATGAGCAACACGTTGTGGTCGGGCGCACGGTGCGCGAGCGGGTCGAGTCCGAAGGCCGAGGCCACCATCGACAGGTCGGCGTTGAGCGAGAGCCAGCCGACGACCCGCTTCGACACTTCGGGCGAGACGATCTCGCCGCGGGCGAGCGACGCGAACAGCCAGGTGAGCTCCTTCGCCGACCCGATCGAGAGCTGCGGGGCGTCGTCGGGGCCGCGATGGTCGCGCACCAGGTCGAGCAGCGCGGTGCGCGTGAGCCCGAGCGCCTCGGTGCGTGCGCGCACGGACTCGAGGCCGATGTAGCGGATGAGCACGTTGGTGGCGAGGTTGTCGCTCGTGGCGCCGACGAGCGCGGCGAGATCGCCGATCGGCAGCGACGGGGACTGGAGGTGCTGCCAGATGCCCGAGTCGCCGACGGCGTCGCGCGGGTCGCGGTCGAGCACGGTGAACGCCTCGGCCCCCGATTCGACGAGGCGTGACGCGACCTCGACGAGCAGCAGCACCTTGCCGATCGACGCGGTGGGCATGACCACGTGGTCGTCGACCGAGAAGAGCACTTTGCCGGTCGCGAGGTCGGTCGCGCGGGCCGACACCTGCACGCCCGCGAGCGCGAGCTCACCGAGGGCGTTGAACCCCCGGGTGAAGTCCTCGTTCGCCTCTTCGGTGCGGTGACGGCCGTGGCGGAAGCTGGCGTGTCGTGCGCGGCGCTCGGAACCCTGCGACGACGTCACCACGGTGATTGCACGATCTTCCTCTGGGGGCTCGGCGCTCCCCCACCGCGGTCCGCGGCGCGCTCGAGAAGGATGGACTGGACTCTTGCTGCGGTCGATTCCCGGATCGTCGCTGCGCGACTGCGACCGTCGGTGGGCGGGATCGGGAATCACTCCCCAGCCAGTGTATGACGCGTCGGCGTCACCGCCGACGCGTCACCGGCGCGGCGGGGGTTATCCCCCGACAGATCGGGCGGCTCCCCGGCTCCCGTCGTTCGCGGGAGCTTCGTAGCGTGAGTGACATCCCCATTGGAATGCCGCTTCGGCGGCTCGACCCAGGAAGTGAACGATGTCCGCCACCGATACCCCCAGACCCTCCCACACCGGCCGAACCGTCGCGCTGATCGTCGTGGGCGTGATCATCGTCGCGATGGTCGCGTGGCTCGCCGCAGGCGTCGTTCGCACCGCCTTGCGCCCCGATGCGTCGGGCACCTTCGAGGTCGACGGGCGCTTCGACTCCGTGGTGCTCGACGGTGACCTGGCCGACGTGAACGTCGAGTACGGCGACGTCGCCCGAGGCGAGCTGACGCTTCGCCAGGGCGACGCGCGCACTCGACTCGAGCTCGACCACGAGGTGCGTGGCGACACGCTGCACGTCTCGCTGCGGCACGTGCGCGAGTTCGGCATGCCCGACCTCTGGTGGCCGTGGTTCGGCGACCGCAGCGCCGAGCTGGTGCTCGTGCTCCCCGCGTCGCTCGAGCGCGAGCCGATCGCCCTCGACCTGAGCACCGACGTCGGCGACATCGACGTCGCCGGCACCTTCGCCGATGTCTCGGCCCGCAGCCACGTCGGCGACGTCGCGCTGCGCGGTACCGCCGACTCACTCGACGTGCACACCGATGCCGGCGAGATCGACCTCGACCGCTTCAGCACCGAGGGCGAGCTCACCGCGCGGTCGGCGGTGGGCGACGTCACCCTCGAGCTCGAGGCGCTGCCGAGCGGGCTCCGGGTCGAGTCCGAAGTCGGCCAGGTGCACGTCGACCTGCCGGAGGGGCACTACGCGCTCACGACCGACACCGACCTCGGCGACGTCGACGTCGATGCCACGAGCGACCCGTCGGCGGCTCGTCAGTACGAGTTCACCACGAGTGTCGGCGACATCTCGGTCAGGAGCTGAGACCGACCTACCAGATGGTGACGCGCTCGGCCGGGGTGAGCCAGAGCGCGTCACCGTCGTTCACGTCGAACGCCGCGTAGAACTCGTCGATGTTGCGCACGATCTGGTTGCAGCGGAACTCGTTGGGCGAGTGCGGATCGATCGCGAGCAGGCGGATGACCTCCTCGTCGCGGCCCTTCATCTGCCAGGCCTGTGCCCACGACAGGAAGAATCGCTGCGCCGCCGTGAGCCCGTCGATGACGGGCGCGTCGTCGACCGAGCCGCCGAGCGAGAGCGCGTACGCCTTCCAGGCGATCGCGAGACCGCCGAGGTCGCCGATGTTCTCGCCGATCGTGAGGGCACCGTTCACGCGATGAGCGGATGTCGCGGACGGGGCATCCGACTCGGTTCCCTCGCCTTCGTCGACCGAGCCCGCGTCGGTTTCGGCGTCAGCGTCGCGGTCGGCCAGCTGCTCGGGCACCAGGGCGTCGTACTGCGCGATGAGCGCCTTCGTGCGCTCCTCGAACGCCGCCCGGTCTGCCTCGGTCCACCAGTCGGTGAGGCGGCCGTCGCCGTCGTACTTCGAACCCTGGTCGTCGAATCCGTGGCCGATCTCGTGGCCGATGACCGCGCCGATCGCACCGTAGTTGGCAGCGGCGTCGCGCTCGGGCGTGAAGAACGGGTATTGCAGGATGGCGGCCGGGAACACGATCTCGTTGAAGCCGGGGTTGTAGTAGGCGTTGATCGTCTGCGGGGTCATGAACCACTCGTCGCGATCGATCGGCTTGCCGATCTTGCCCAGCTCGCGGTTGAACTCGAACTCGGCGGTCGCCCGCACATTGCCGACGAGGTCGTCGGCCGTGATCTGCAACGACGAGTAGTCGCGCCACTTCACCGGGAAGCCGATCTTGGGCGTGAACTTCGCGAGCTTGTCGAGCGCGCGTGCGCGGGTCTTCTTGCCCATCCAATCGAGCGCGGTGATCGACTGCCGGTAGGCCTCGACGAGGTTCGCGACCAGTTCGTCCATGGCCTCCTTCGCCGCGGGCGGGAAGTGCCGCTCGACGTAGATGTGGCCCACCGCCTCACCCATGGCGCCCTCGACGAGAGAGACGCCGCGCTTCCAGCGTTCGCGCATCTGCGGGGTGCCCGTGAGCGTGCGTCCGTAGAAGTCGAAGTTCGCCTCGACGAAGTCGTTCGAGAGGTAGGCGGCGCTCGAGCGGATCACCTGCCAGGCGAGCCAGTCCTTCCACGCCGCCAGCCGGTCTTCGGTGAGGAGCGCGCCGAGGCCGGCGACGAACGAGGGCTGGCGCACGACGACCTCGTCGAACGCGCCGCCCGGCACGCCCATGGCGTCACGCCAGAGGTTCAGATCGACGGATGACGCGGCCACGACCTCGTTCCAACCGGTGAGATTGTACGTCTTCTCACTGTCGCGGGATGCCACGTTGTCCCAGTGGGCTGCGGCGATGGCGGTCTCGAGGTCGAAGACGCGCACGGCGCGGTCGGCCGGGTCGTCGAGCTGGGCGAGTCCGAACATGCGCTCGAGGTGGGCGTTGTAGGCCGTGCGGATTCCGGCGAACCGCTCTTCGCGGAAGTAGCTCTCGTCGGGCAGGCCGATGCCGCCCTGCTCGACGAACACGAGATAGCGTTCGGGGTTGCCGGGGTCGTTGTCGACGAAGAGCTGGGCGAAGCCGGTGACGCCCTGGCGCTCGAGGCGGCCGAGGGTCCCGAGCAACGTCTCGACCGAGTTCACGAGCGAGACCTCCATGAGCTGCGCGGCGATCGGCGTCGCCCCCAGCAGTTCGGCGTGCTGCTCGTTCATGAAGCTCGCGTAGAGGTCGCCGACCTTGCGCGCCTCGGTGCCGGGCTCGGCCGACTGCGCCTCCTCGATGATCTCGCGCACGGCCTGCTCGGCCTCTTCGTGCAACACGAGGAACGAGCCGTACCGTGCCTTGTCGGCGGGGATCTCGGTGCGTTCGATCCATCGGCCGTTGACGTGGCGGAACAGGTCGTCCTGGGGGCGCACGGTCTCGTCGAGCTCGTCGTGCTGGATTCCGGAGGGCAGTGCGACGTCGGTCATCCCCACAGCCTATGCGCGGGCTGCCGCGACTCAGCGGAGCTGGGCGAAACTCTCAGCCCTCGGAGTCGGACCGACGACGAGCACGGTGTCGCCGGCGTGCAGCACCGTGTCGGCGTCGGCGTTCTGCCATGCCTGGTCGTCGCGCTTGAACGCGGCGATCGTGACACCGTGGGTCTTGCGCAGGCCGGTATCGCCGAGCCGCTGCCCGAGCAGCACGGTCGGCGCGGCGATCTTCACGAGTGCATAGCCCTGGTCGACCTCGATGTAATCGAGCGCGGCGCCGCGCACGAGGTGCGCGACCTTGCGGCCCATGTCCTTCTCGGGGTAGATGACGTGGTGCACGCCGAGCTGCTCGAGGATGAGGCCGTGGCGATCGTCGCCGACCTTCGCCCAGATGATGGGGATGTTGAGGCTCAACAGCACCGAGCACGTGAGGATCGAGGCCGAGATGTCGTCGCCGATCGCGACGACGACACGATCGAACTCATCGACGGCGAGCTGGCGCAGCGCCTCCTCCTTCGTGGAGTCCGCGCGGACGACCTGCGTGAGCCGGCCGTTCAGCGCCTGCACGAGGTCTTCGTCGACGTCGATGCCGAGCACATCGGTGCCGCCGGCCATGAGTTCGAGCGCCAGCGAACTGCCGAACCGCCCGAGGCCGATGACGGCGACCGAGTCGGCCTCGGCGATGCGCCGCGACGTGTCGGCGCCGAAGATCGCGAATCTAGCCAATTGCGGGCCTCTCCTTCGGGTATTCGTAGAGGATCCGGCGGTCGCGGAGTGCGATCGCCGAGCCCAGGGTCAACGGCCCGAGCCGGCCGAGGAACATGAGCAGCACGAGGACGACCTTCGCCGCGTCGGGCAGTCCGGGCGTGATGCCGGTCGAGAGCCCCACCGTGCCGAACGCCGACACCGCCTCGAAGAGCAGCCGGTCGAGGTCGAGTCCGGTGATGAGCATCAGCACAACCGTCGCGACGACCACGGCCGCGACCGCCAGGAGCACGACGGTGATCGCCTGACGGTGCACCGCGCGCGAGAGCCGCTTGCCGAAGATGTTCACCGCCCCCTCCCCGCGGAGCTCGGTCATCATGATGAAGAACAGCACGGCGAACGTGGTCAGCTTGATGCCGCCGGCCGTGCCCGCGGGGCCGCCGCCGATGAACATCAGCACGTCCATGCCGAGCCAGGTCTCGTCGTGCATCAGGCCGATGTCGACCGAGTTGAAGCCCGCCGTGCGGGTCTGCACCGAGTGGAAGAACCCCGCCAGCACGCGCGCAGCAGGGTCGAGTCCGCCGAGCGTCTCGGGGTTGTTCCACTCGATCGCGGTGATGTACACGGTGCCGGCGACGAGCAGGGTCACGGTGCCCGTCAGTACGAGCTTGGTGTTCATCGTCCAGTGCAGCGGGCGGGTGAACTCCTTGCGGAGCTGCATGATCACCGGGAAGCCGAGGCCGCCGAGAATGGTCGCGGCGGCCATCGGCAGGCAGATCCACGGATCGCTCACGAACCCGATGAGGTTGTCGGTGTAGAGCGCGAACCCGGCATTGTTGAACGACGACACCGAGTGGAACGCGGCATGCCACGCGGCCTCGCCGACCCCGTAGCCGTACCCCAGCATGAACCGCGGGAACAAGAGCACGAAGACCGCGGCCTCGATCGTGAGCGAGATCAGCACGATGCCCCTCACGAGCCCCCGGACGTCGTCGAATCCGACCGCCTTCGCCTCGCTCGCCGTATTGAGGCGCGACCGCACCGACATGCGGCGCGCGAGCAGCAGGCCGATCAGGGCGGCGAAGATCATGATGCCGAGCCCGCCCAGCTGGATCAGCAGCATGATGACGACCTGCCCGAACGGGCTCCAGAACGTGGGGGTGTCGAGCACGGTGAGGCCCGTCACGCAGACGGCCGAGGTCGCGGTGAACAGCGCGTCGACGAACGACGGCGACTCGCCGGCGGCCGTCGAGATGGGCAGCATCAGCAATACGGTGCCGACCAGCACGGCGGAGCCGAAGCCCACCACCACGGCCTGCTCGGGGTGCAGCCGGAATGCCCTGCGGCGAGACATCCGCCGCCCTGTTCGCAGCCTCGTGCCAGTGCTCACCACGCAACAGTAGTCCGCACCGATCGCCTGCGGGTGAGCGGATGTCCCACCGGAGCCTGCAGCGCGAGCGAGGCGCCACGACGATGGCGTGATTGGATGGGTGATGCGATGAAGACCCTCCTCAATGTCATCTGGCTCGTGCTCTCGGGTGTCTGGTCGTTCCTCGGCAACATCCTGTGGATCATCCTGGCCGGATGGTGGCTCGCGCTCGAACACCTCATCACCGGACTCCTGCTCTGCATCACGATCATCGGGATCCCGCTCGGCATCGCGAACTTCAAGATGGTGCCGATCTCGCTGCTGCCGCTCGGCAAGGAGATCGTCGAGCGCGCATGAGCACCGCGCTCGCCCGACGCGCCGTCGATCGCGACATCCTGCGGCTGGCGGTGCCCGCGCTCGGCGCGCTCATCGCCGAGCCGCTGTTCCTGCTCGCCGACACCGCGATGATCGGACACCTCGGGGCGACGCCGCTCGCGGGGCTCGGCCTCGCGAGCGCGATCCTGCAGACGATCATCGGGCTCATGGTCTTCCTCGCCTACGCGACGACGCCGGCCGTGGCGAGGCGCGTCGGCACGGGCGATCGCCGCGGCGCGGTCGCGGCGGGAATCGACGGTCTCTGGCTGGCGCTCGGCCTCGGCGCGGTGCTCGCCGTAGCGGGCTGGTTCGCCGCTCCCCTGCTGGTCGGCGTGTTCGGCGCTGCGAGCGACGTCGCCGCCGAGGCATCCGTGTACCTGTCGATCTCGATGGCCGGGCTGCCCGCCATGCTCGTGGTCTTCGCGGCGACCGGGCTGCTGCGCGGCCTTCAGGACACGCGAACGCCGCTGTGGGTCGCCGGCATCGGCTTCACCGTGAACATCGCGCTGAACTTCGTGTTCATCTACGTGCTGGGCTGGGGCATCGCCGGATCGGCCTGGGGCACGGTCGTCGCGCAGTGGGGCATGGTGCTCGTCTACGTCGTGGTCGTCGGGCGCCACGCGGCGAGCGCGGGGGCGAGCCCGTGGCCGCATCACGCCGGCGTCCTGCGCGGGGCGCGGTCGGGCGGGTGGCTGTTCCTTCGCACCGCGAGCCTGCGGGCGGCGCTGCTGCTGGCCACGTGGGCCGCGACCTCGCTCGGATCCGACGAACTCGCCGCGTTCCAAGTCGCGATGACCATCTACTTCACCATCGCGTTCGCGCTCGACGCGCTCGCCATCGCCGCGCAGGCGCTCGTCGGCCTCGGGCTCGGCGCGGGCGATGTCGACCGGGTGCGCGTCGTGCTGCGCCGTTGCCTGCAGTGGGGCGTCGGCGTCGGCGTGGTCGTCGGGGCACTCGTCGCCGCGACGGCCTGGGTGCTGCCCGCACTGTTCACGAGCTCGGCCGACGTACAGGCGCTGCTGCCGCCGACGCTCGTCGTGCTCGGGGTCTCGGCGCCGCTCGGCGGGCTCGTGTTCGTGCTCGACGGCGTGCTCATCGGCGCCGGCGACGCGCGATACCTCGCCTGGACCGGTCTCGTCAACCTCGCGGTGTTCGTGCCCCTCGCGTCGTGGGTCGTGGTCGTCGCGCCGCCGGGCGCGGCCGGGCCGGCGTGGCTGATGGCGGCCTTCGCGATCGGGTACCTCGCCGCACGCGGCGTCACCCTCTGGCTGCGGGCGCGCGGTTCGGCATGGATGGTGACGGGCGCTCCCGCCTAGGTGCGGCTCTCAGGACGGCTCCGCCGCGGGAGAAGCCGACCGGGCGGTCGCCGCGGGTGACGATGCGATCACCGGCGCGGGTGGCTGAGAGTCTCCTGGTCCGACTTGACCATGTTCCGTGAACACGGTCTTCACTCGGAGTCATGAATCGCATCGAGAACCCCGTTCTCAACGTTCGGGGTCTCGCC
The DNA here is from genome assembly GCF_021228295.1 of Agromyces humatus. Taxonomy (GTDB): domain Bacteria; phylum Actinomycetota; class Actinomycetes; order Actinomycetales; family Microbacteriaceae; genus Agromyces; species Agromyces humatus. The sequence goes on along the minus strand of NZ_JAJQPD010000003.1, from coordinate 450,716 downwards.
ATCCCGACCCCGTTCATCGACTGACGAAGGAGACACGACGATGACCGATGGACCTGATGACGAGCAGCCCACCCGCGAGGAACTCCGCACTCCGGCCGAACTGCGCCGGGCCGGCGAGCCCACGCTCGCCGAAGACCTCCTGCTCCTCCTCTTCCAGCCCCGCTCAGGCACGATCGCGGGCGAGAACCACCTGTTCTACGTGCTCGCCGGCGCGGTACTCGCGGATCTCGCGCTCCGCGGCCACGTCAGGTCCACCGCCACCCGGACCGGATCCATGGTGGTGCACGCCGTCGAGGACCGCGTCCCGGCCGACGACACTCTCCACTCCACGTGGGCCTACGTGTCCGAGAAGCCCCGAGGCGTGCAGACCGTGCTCGCGGCGACCGGCCCCCGGCTGCGAGCGCCGCTGCTGGCGCGGCTCGTCGAGCGCGGCGACATCCGCGAGGAGGCTCGCACGGCGCTCGGACTGTTCGATACGACCGCGCTCGTGGAAGGCCGAACCGGGCGGCGCGCCGATCTGCTGCAGCGCGTTCGCGACGTGCTCGTCGACGGCGTGGAACCGCAGCCTCGCATCGCGGCGCTCGCGGCCCTGATCTCGGGGAGCGGGACGTTGCCCCAGTTCTACCGCGACATCCCGTGGAGCACGCCGGTGATCACGCGCGCGAAGCAACTCGAGCAGGGCAACTGGGGGGCCGGCGCCACCGCCGAAGCGGTCGCGCGCACCGTGACCGCCATCGTCGTCAGCAACGTGATCATCGCCGCGACCGTCCTGCCCCGAATCTAGCCCCCGAATCCCGCACTCAACGAAGGAGCAACACATGCCCGTGCAACTCAGCCACCCCGATGGATTGCTTCAGCAATCCGACTACGCGCCGGTCGCCGTGGGAACGGGATCCCGTCTCGTGCTGCTCGCCGGACAGGTGGCCGTCACCGCCGCCGGCGACGTCACCTCCACCGATCTGGCGGGACAAGTCCACTCCGCGCTGCAGAACGTGGCCACCGGGGTCAGAGGCGCCGGAGGCGACGTCAGCGACATCGCGCGACTGACCGTATACGTCGTCGACTGGACTCCCGAGATGGCGGCCCGACTCATGGACGGCATCGCTCGCGCACAGGAGTCCGACGGCTACAGCACCCCGATGCCACCCCTCACCCTGATCGGGGTCCAAGGCCTGTGGAGCCCCGGGCTCCTGGTCGAGATCGAAGCCGCAGCGGTCCTCGCCTAGGCGCCGGCTCTCGCCTAGGCACCGGCTCTCGACGGATCCTCCGGCTCGCGAACCGATGATCCCGTGAACCGGCCGAGCCTCAGCGCTCCGCACCCATTGCCGACCACGACCGAAGGGCGACGAACATGAGCACCTCCACCGATGCGACGGCACCGCGCGACGACACGCGCGACGGTGTGAACGCCGTGCAGCGGCTCGAGGGCGGGATGATCACCGCTCTGTCGATCACGGCGACGCTGATCATCGACCCCGCCTTGTGGTGGATGCCGCTCGCGACCTTCCTCCTGTTCGATCTCTCGATGCTCGGGTACGTTCGATCGCCGGCCGCGGGAGCGATCACCTACAACCTCGTCCACAACTACGCCGGGCCGGCCGCGCTCGGCGTGGTCGCCCTCGCCCTCACGGCGACCGGAGCGCTGCCCGCGCTCGCGACCTGGAGCGGGATCATCGCCTCCGCCTGGGCGTTCCACGTCGGGGTGGACCGCATGCTCGGCTACGGGCTGAAGCTGCCGGACGCATTCGGACACACGCACATGGGCTGGATCGGACGGCGACCGGAGCGTCGCGTCTCAACCGCCTCGAACACGCGAGCCGGCTAGCACCGAGAGGCGGTGGACGACACGTCGGTGAACGTTGCCGTTCGGACGCGAACGAGGAGACGAGGGACGGCGAGGTGAGGATCTGCGCGCCGGTCTCGGTGATTGCGATGGTGTGCTCGGTGTGCGCCGTTCGACAGCCGGACGCGCTGCGCAGGGTCCAGCCGTCGGCATCCGTCACGCGTCGGTCGGTGTCGGCCATGACCCACGCCGGTCCGTCCTGCCTCGGCCACTTCAGCGGAGTTCAGGGTCTCGATCACGACCTCCCCGGCCCTCAGAAGCCGCCCCGCCAGTCGCGGATGAGTCGTGCGACGTCGTCGAGGTGGGACTCCAACAGGAAGTGGCCTGCGTCGATGAGCTCGACGCGCGCCGCCGGAGCGTCGCGCAAGAAGGCCTTCGCCCCGGCGGCGTCGAAGATCTCGTCGTTCCTGCCCCACACCGCCAGGACCGGTGTGCCGGAGTCGGGGCGGAGGTTCTGCTCGTTCTGCTCGGACGGGTCGGCGCCGTAGGCCCAGATCGGCTCCCAGAACTCCGGCACGAATCCGTCCTCGTAGGCGTTGCCGTTCTGGGAGATGGCGCCCTCGACGGCAGCGGGGTCTGCCAGCGCGAGCCGCCACGCGATCGGTGCGCCGTAGTCCTGGACGTAGACCGTGTACTCGGCGACGCCGAGTTCGCTGAGGAATGCCCGGGTCACGTCGGCGAGGGCGTCGAAGGTGTACTCGAACTCGTCGACGGTGGTGGCCGAGGAGCGGCCGAACCCGATGTGATCGGGCGCGATCACCCGGTAGGTGTCGGCGAGCGCGGGAATCAGATGCCGGAACATGTGGGAACTCGTCGGATACCCGTGGAGCAGGAGCAGCACGGGAGCGTCCGGCGGCCCGGACTCGCGGTAGAACACCTCGAGCCCACGAACCATGACGGTGCGGTGATGTGTGGCAGGCATGGAGCGCCTCCTTCGTTCGTCGTCCCGGATGGGCGGGGATCGGGCGTTCGAGTCGATCAGCGGATGTTCGCACGGACGGCGTGGACGATCGGCGTCGGACCCTGAGTGAGCTCGAGGATCTGCCGGCGTATCCGGGGCTCATGGAGCAGCTCTGCCAGCGTGGCGGCGACGTCTTCGCGCGACACCTCGTCGTGCGGCTGTGCAGGACCGAGCGAGATCGTTCCGGTGCCGGCGCGATCGACGAGCATGGACGGCCGGAGGATGAGCCAGTCGAGGTCGCTCGAACTGACGGTGACGTCGACGAGCTTCTTCACCGCGAAGTAGAACTCCTCGTCGTCGTCGACGGGCCGCCCACGCGCGGCCTCGGGGAGCACCGACACCAGCGCGAAGCGGTTCACGCCCGCCAGGCGCGTCGCCTCGAGGGCTCGCACGGCGCCCTCACCGTCGATCGCTGCTGTGACGTCGCGAGCACCTCCGTTCGATCCGGCGGTGTACACGACGGCGTCGATCCCCTCGAACATGGATGCCAGCGAATCGGCGGTCAGGTCCGCGAGTTCAGCGACGCGCGCAGCAACCCCTCTCGTCGAGAGTTCGGCTCTCTGCTCGTCACGTCGCACCAGGCCTGAGACCTCATCGCCCCAGTCGATCAGGTTCCGCGCCAGCAGCCCTCCGACGGCGCCGCTGACGCCGATGATGAACACCTTCATCGAGTGCTCCGTCCGTCGCGCTGCGCGTGCCGGGAGCGGTCGCCGGTTGCGGTCGTCATGGGCCTCCCTGGGGTGCGGGTCCTCAGGCTCGCATCAGCGACGGCGGGTTCGCGTCGGTAGCGGACCCCTATGTGCAGTCCGGCGCACCCCACCTGCACGAATGAACACGCCGCATCGACGTCGCAGCAGACCGGGACGGAGCGGCCGACTCAGGGAAGGGGCAGCTCCCGGAGTTGGCGCCGGGAGGTGATGCCGAGCTTTCGGAAGATGGTGCGCAGGTGGGCTTCGATCGTGCGCGGGCTCAGGAACAGCTGCGCGCCGACCTCCCGAGAGGTCGCCCCGGTGGCCACCAACCGTGCGATGTGCTGCTCGTGCGCGGTGAGCGCGTCACTCGGCTGCGCGGTCCGCTTGCGCGGATGCTCCCCGGTGGCGGCCAGTTCACGGGCGGCACGCGCGGCGAACGCCTCGGCGCCCATGTCCGACAGCATCTCGTGGGCGGTGCGGAGCTGCTCGCGGGCGTCCTGACGTCGCCCCTCGCGTCGCAGCCATTCGCCGTACAGGAGGTGGGCACGGGCGGCTTCGCCGGCGATCAGGGACCCCCCGAGGTGGGCTATCGCCTCGCGGTAGTGCTCTTCGGCCTCGGGGCCGGTGATCGTCAACGCTCGGGAGCGTGCCTCGAGGCCGAGGGCCCACGACGTGCCGCAGGCACGCGCTCGCACGCTCAGCCGATCGAGGGCGAGCGCCGCGCGCTCGGGGTCACCCGCACGAACGGATGCCTCGATGAGCTCGGGCAGGGCGACGCTGCTGATCGACAGCTCAACGGAGTCGCACGCAGTCCGGGCCGGCTGCTGTGCGGCCGAGTACTCGCCGAGCCCGTTGTGGAGCACCGCCAGCGCGTACTGGGCCAAGGCGACATCCGTGCCCTCGTCGGGGTAACTGACATCCCGGAACGTCATGTCGTTCAGCTCGGTCGCCGCTGCCCGGTCGCCACGCCACGCAGCCAGGATGATGTGGGCGTGGCGCAGCATCACGCCGCCGATCGACTCCGTGATCGCCGTCGCCTCGGCGGTCAGCTCGCCGGCGCGGGCGAGCTGCCCGCTGATGATCAGGACGTTGGCGTGAAAGCTCAGTGCCGAGGGGAGCCCGGCCATCGCACCATCGGCACGCGCGAGGTCGACGTTGCAGGTCGCAAGCTCGTGAGCGAGATCGTCATCGAAGATGCCGACGGCGACTCGGCCCGCCAACCACAGCCACGGCCGGCTCCGGTCGTCCGGCACCGCGTCCTCGCGCGCGGCGTCACGCAACGCCTCCAGCGCGGACCGGAGCCGAGGCACGCCTGCCTCGTACCCGCGGACCATGGTCACCGCCAGCCCGTCCAAGAGCTGGTCCACCGGTCGCGCCGGCATCCCCGGCGAGACCGCGGCGAGGCACCGGTCCGCGATGGTTGCCGCAACTGAGCCGCCGTTGATGATCGCCGCATCGAGTGCGTGGAGGTAGGTCTCGCGAGACAGCGCGGGGTCCAGTGGGGCGAGCGTCGTGGCGGCATCCAGGAGCATTCCCGGCACCTCCGGGCCGCGCGTCAGGTGGAACGCGATCTGGGCGCGCAGCAGCGCGAGTCGTGCTCGCTCCAGCGGGTCGAGCGGCCCGGCCGCCGCGACCGCGAGAAGTTCGAGTGCCGCCTCCGACGCGCCCGCCTCCTGCTTGGCATGTGCGGCCTCCAACGCGCGCCTCGTCCGGTCGGAAGGCTCGGGCGTCAGCTCCGCCGATCGTTGGAGGAACGCGCCGGCGGCGGCGATCCCGCCACGGGAACGCGCCCGCCCGGCCGAGCGCTCGAGCTCGGCGGCGACCTCCTCGTCGGTGCCCACCACCGCATGGGCGCTGTGCCACGCCCGCCGGTCGGGGTCGACCTGCGGGTCGGTGGCATCGGCCAGCGCACCGTGCGCGCGACGCCGGTCGGGGAGCGTCGCGGCCTGGTAGACCGCGGAGCGCACCAGCGGATGACGGAACCGCACCCGGGTGTCGATCTCGAGCAACCCGGTGTCCTCCGCCGGCGTGGCCGCCTCTCGGGGAATCCCCAGCTGCGCGGCCGCGCGCCACAGGAGTGCGACGTCGCCGGTCGGCTCGGCCGCCGCGACCAGGAGAAAGAGCCGCGTCTCGGTCGGCAGGCTGCCGGAGCGTCGTCGGAAGCTCTCCTCGATGCGGTTCGGAACGCCGAGACCCTCGGGCAGTTCGAACCCGCCGGCTCGTCGTGCCGGCTGCCAGCTCAGAGGAAGCTCCAGCAGCGCCAGGGGGTTCCCGCGCGCTTCGGCGACGATCCGATCGCGTACCCGGTCGTCCAGCGGCGTGCGGACGGCGCCCGCAAGCAGTTCCCGCGCATCACGCTCGCCGAGCCCGCCCAGGCGCAGCTCGGGCAGTCCGGCGAATGCGGGCGCCTCGCCGTCGGCCTGGTCGCGCGCACCGAGCACCAGGGCGATCCGTTCGGCCGCGAGCCGACGCGCGACGAACGCAACCACCTGGGCGGATGCCTCGTCCAGCCATTGCGAATCGTCGACGAAGCAGAGCAGCGGCGCTTCCTCGGCGACCTCGGCCAACAGGTTGAGGGTGGCCAACCCGACCAGGAACCGGTCCGGCGCGACGCCGCCCCGTCGTCCGAACGCGACCCCGAGGGCGGCCTGCTGCGGTTCGGGCAGGGCATCGGCACGATCGAGCAACGGCGCGCACAACTGGTGCAGGCCGGCGAACGCGAACTGCGACTCAGCCGCCACGCCGGTCGAGGACTCGACCCGGAAGCCTGATGAGCCGGCCGCATCACGAGCGTGTTCGAGCAGCGCCGTCTTTCCGATCCCGGCTTCGCCCCGAACGACGAGCGCCCCGCTTCGCCCGGCCCGCGCCCGGGACAGGAGCATCTCGACCGCGTCGCGCTCGGCGCGTCGGCCCAACATCTCCGCCAGAGTCGCTCCCCTCGGAACATCGGTTGCTTACGCAATTGTCACCGACGCGAACGACCCGCACCAGGCGAAACCGACTTCGCGCGACCTGCCAGGTCATCGGGGCTTCTACCGACGCGAAGACAGCGGCCCCGATGGGACCCTGACGGCAGGACCAGGACCGGCGAAGACGGTCTCGGTCGGAACCGCCCCCGCGAACGAAGGAAGAGACCATGGGATACATCGCCGTCGGGAACGAGAACAGCACCCCGATCGAGCTCTACTACGAGGACCAGGGAGCCGGACAGCCCGTCGTCCTGATCCACGGATATCCGCTGAACGGCCACAGCTGGGAGCTCCAGACGCGCGAACTGCTCGCGGCCGGGTACCGGGTCATCACCTACGACCGGCGCGGCTTCGGCCGCTCGTCGAAGGTCGGGTCGGGGTACGACTACGACACGTTCGCCGCCGACCTGGACATCCTGCTGACGACGCTCGACCTCCGGGACGTCGTCCTCGTCGGATTCTCGATGGGTACGGGCGAGCTCGCCCGTTACGTCTCGCGCTACGGCCACGAGCGAGTCGCGAAGCTCGCGTTCCTCGCCTCGCTGGAGCCCTTCCTCCTTGCACGCGACGACAACCCCGATGGCCTGCCCCGGGAGGTCTTCGACGGCATCGAGTCGCAGGCGACGGGTGACCGCTACGCGTGGTACACGAAGTTCTTCTCCGACTTCTACAACCTCGACGAGACCCTCGGCAGCCGGATCAGCCAGGAGGCGGTCACCGCCAGCTGGAACGTCGCGATCTCCAGCGCACCCGTCGCCGCCCACGCCGTCGTCTCCTCGTGGATCGAGGACTTCCGCGGCGATGTCGAGGCGGTACGCGCCAGCGGCAAGCCGGCGCTGATTCTGCACGGCACCGCCGACCGGATCCTCCCCATCGACGCAACCGCGCGCCGCTTCCGCCATGCACTGCCCGAAGCACGGTACGTCGAGGTCGAGGGCGCCCCGCACGGGCTGCTCTGGACGCACGCCGACGACGTCAACGTGGCCCTCCTCGCCTTCCTCGGCGCGACTCACGACGAGGGCACCGTCCTCGACGAGCTCGGCGCGGCGGTCGCCGCGCGCTGACCGATTCGTATCGGGAAGGAACGCACTGATGAGAGAGCAGTCGCCTGCGACGCAGGCTCCCGGGCGGCGCGGTGAAGCGAGGCGGCGCGTCGCTCGGTGCAGTCGATCCCGGACCGGTCCTCGATCTGCGACAGACGACCAGGGCACCCGTTGCGCGGGCGGCATCAGCCTCGCTGCCGTGCTCGGCGGCACCGTGCTGAGGTGGGGAAGGAGAACCGACGGGACCCTGATCCGACGAACAGCAGGCGGCACGTAGGGAGGAATCATGGCCTGGAGTACGCGAGAGCTCGCCGAACTGTCGGGGACGACGGTCAACACGATCCGGCACTATCACCGGCTCGGCCTGCTGGACGAGCCCGATCGCCGATACAACGGCTACAAGCAGTACGGGGTGCGAGATCTCGTGCGCCTGCTGCGGATCCGGCGGCTGGCCGAGCTCGGCGTGCCGCTCTCCCAGATCGGGCAGGTCAGTTCGGGCGATGCGAGCACACCCGACGCGTTGCGGGAACTGGACGCGGAACTCGCAGCGAACATCGAGCGCCTGGAGCAGGCGCGAGCCGACATCGCGGCGATCCTGCGCGAAGACGCTCCCGCCGATGCGCCCCCCGGGTTCGCATCCGTCGCGTCGCATCTCTCGGAAGCCGACAGCTCGATCATCCACATCTACACGCAGTTCTACGACGACGATGCGATGGCCGATGTGCGTCGCATGGTGGAGGTGGATGCCGAGACCGCTGCGGTCGGGGCCGAGATCAACGCGCTCGCCGCAGACGCGGACGAGGCGACCCGGCAACGGCTCGCCGAGCGGCTCGCGCCGACCCTGCTGCAGAACCTGATCGAGTATCCGTGGCTCTCGGACCCGGTGGGGCGCCTGTCGAAGAGCGAGCACGTGACGCGGGAGACGTTCATCGAGGCGGTGGCGGAGCTGTACAACCCCGCCCAGATCGACGTGCTCGCACGCGCCGGCATCCTCGCGAACGAGCGCTTGGCGGCGCACCGCGCGACGGCCGACGACGCCGCGCAGCCGGCGCAGGCCGGCGCGGCTTGACCCGGTTCCGACAACGCAGTTTCTCTCGAGAACGCGAACGAGACCACCGGAAGCCGTTCCGCACCAAACAAGGGAATCCCCCATGAATGGACCGCTCCGCCGTGTCCTGGGGCCGGGTTCGGCCGATGCCGCCGAGCAGCCCGAGGTCGTTCCGGAGAACGGGACGTGCTCGCAGTCTCGGCCGGACCGGCGATCAGATCTGGTTCGTGCCGCCGTCGACGGCGAGGTTCGAGCCGACGACGTAGCTGCTCTGCTCCGAGGCCAGGAACGCCACGACCGCGGCGGCCTCCTCGGGCTGACCCATGCGGCCCTTCGGCACGGTCGCGGCGACCGTCTCCTTGACTGCCCGGGCGGTCGCCTCGTCGCCGAATGCGGCGGTTCCGCCGGGGGTCTCGATCCAGGCGGGCGAGACCACGTTGACCCGGATGCCGCGGCCCTTGAGTTCCGTGGACCACGTCCGTGCGAACGATCGGACGGCCGCCTTCGACGCCGCGTACGCGCCGAACCCCTCGACGCCACGGTCGCCGGCGGTCGAACCCACCAGCACGATCGAGGCCCCGTCGTTGAGCAACGGCAATGCCTTCTGCACGGTGAACAACGTGCCTCGGACATTGACCGCGAAGGTCTGGTCGAAGTGCTCCTCGCTGGTCCGCTCCAGTGTCACGAACCCACCGATTCCGGCGTTCGCGACGAGCACGTCCACGCCTCTGCCCCGCGCTCGGACTGCGTCGTAGAGCCGGTCCAGGTCCTCCGGCCTCGAGACGTCGCCGACGACGGCGGTGGCCCGGTCGGCGCCGATGGTCGCGACGGCGGCCTCCAGTTCGGCCGCGCGCCGGCCGGTGACGAACACGTAGGCGCCTTCGTCCGCGAGTCGTACGGCCGTGGCCAGACCGATCCCGCTGCTTCCTCCGGTGATCACCGACGTCTTGCCATCCAGCTGTCCCATATGGGTGTCTCCATCACTCTCTGTGTCGATCAGGTCAACATCGATCCTGCCGGACTCGTGGCGTATGATCCATAAACCAGAGTCCACAATTCTTTACGTATCGTCCGAAGGGTGCATCATGCTCGGATTCGCGGATCCAGTGGCCGACACGATCGGCATGCTCCGGCCCCGCACCGAGGTCTGGCCGAGCCTTCGCGCCGCCGGAACCTGGGCGTTGCGCTTCGACACGTTCCCGCACGTGCGGATCGGCGGGCTCGTGCGCGGTTCGTGCTGGTTGATCCTCGAAGGGCACGAGCCGGTTCTCCTCGAAGAGGGCGACACCTTCCTGCTGGGGAACCCGCCGCCGTTCGTCCTGGCCGGCACGCTCGACGCGAGCCCGCGCCCTGCGGAGCGAGTGTGGGCGGCGGTCGACAACGGCTCCGTGCGGATCGGCCCCGAGTCGGAAGAGGACCTCCACCTCTGCATCGGGCACATCGCGTTCGACGACAGGAACGCGGCGCTCCTCACCGACCTGCTGCCGCCGCTCGTGATCGTCCGCGAATCCGATCCCCACGGTCGGCGGCTGGCGCAGCTGATCGACCTCCTGGCCACCGAGGTCGGCGCCGCCGCCGCCGGCGGCCCGCTGGTGCAGAGCCACCTCGCACAGATCCTGCTCGTGCACATGCTGCGCGCGCACGCCGCTCAGACCGACCGGCCCACGGGCTGGCTGGGTGCCCTGAACGAGGATGGCATCGGTTCAGCCCTGCGCGCCGTGCACGCCGACGTGGCTCACCCCTGGAGCCTCAAGGAACTCGCCGAGATCAGCCACATGTCGCGTTCCGCGTTCGCCCAGGCCTTCAAGCGCCACGTCGGGGTCCCGCCGTTGGAGTACCTGATCCACTGGCGCATGAGCCTCGCTCGCGACGCCCTCGCGCGCGACGCCCTGTCGATCTCCGAGCTCGCACAGGCCACGGGCTATCTGTCCGAGAGCGCGTTCAGCACCGCGTTCCGCCGCGTGGTGGGCTCATCGCCCGCACAGTTCCGGAGCCAGGCGCGGCAGCCGCGCGCGGCCGCGATCGGAAACTGACAGGGCGCGAGCCCCTGGGAGGAGCCGATGCAGGAGTCAGTGCTACTCGATCCGGCGGAGGAGAACGCCTACCGGCTGCTCGTCGGCCTCGCCGTCGCGCGCGCCGACCAGTTGGCCGACGTCGCAGGTCACACGGCCGAGCAGGCCGGCGACCTCCTGCGCAGGCTGGAGGCGAAGGGCCTCGTCGTCCGGTACGGCGATGATCCGGTCTTCCGCCCGCAACCGCCTGACGTTGCGCTCGGCACCGCCCTGCTTCGGCGTCAGGAGTCGCTGGAGGGCGACCGTCGGCTCGTGGCCGGGCTGAGCGAGGAGTTCCGCGCCGTCGCCCGTCGCCGCGACGCCGACCACGTGGTCGAGGTGGTCGTCGGAGCCGGGGCGCTGCGCGAGCGGCTGCGCGACCTGCAGCAGTCCGCTCGCGAGGAGATTCTCTGGTTCTGTCGGGCCAACCCGCTCGCCATGCAGGGCGCCGACAACACCGAGGAACGTGACGCCCTTGCCCGTGGCGTCCGCTACCGGGCGGTCTACGAGCGTGCACTGCTGGAAGGACCCGGTGAGCTCGACAGCGTGCTCGAGGGCATCGGCTGGGGCGAGGAGGCGCGGGTCGCACCCGCTCTCCCGATCCGGCTCGCGATCGTCGACCGGCGCACTGCCATCTGTCCGTTGATCCACGACCAGGAGCGCGGACTCGGCGAGCCGAGCGCGGCAGTGATCCGAGGCGGCGAACTGCTCAACGCGCTGCTCGATCTGTTCGAGGGTCACTGGGCGCGGGCCAGCCCGCTCCCGCGCACCGGTGTCGCCGAGAGCGACGACAGAACCGGCACCCCCGGAGAGCTCGACGGGATCGGCGACGCGGAGCGCCTGCTGCTCTCGCTCCTCGTCGCCGGGACCCCCGACAAGTCGATCGTGACCCAGCTCGGTATCAGCCGGCGCACCGTGCAGCGCCGCCTCGACCGGCTGATGGCGATCGCGGGCGTCGACACCCGCACCGCGCTCGCCTATCAGGCGGCGCGGCGCGGGTGGCTCTGACTCCGTTCAGCCCCGAGCGTAGGCTCGGACCACCTCCTGGGTCACCGTGGATGAGCCGTCGACGGCGGTGACCCGCAACGTGACCGGCGCGCTGCCGGCCGGCACCACCGCGGAGAAGCCGTCCTTGTCCCGCCGGACCGCCAACGACTGCCAGTTCGCACCATCGTCGAACGACACCTCCGCCTGCAGCGTGGCACGCGATCGCACCGCGCCCAGCTGGTCGGTCACCTGCCAGGAGACCGTGTGACGGCGACTGGTCGCCTGCCCCTCGTCGTCGGTCGGAACGTCGTAGACCACTTGCAGGAGCGGCAGCGTCTCGGTCGCACCCTCGTCCGGCCGGCCGGACCGGAAGGTCCACGCCGTCGACGAGCGGACACCCTGCTGCCATTCCGCGTCGTCGCGGGCGACATCGAGCTCGAGCCGGTACTCGGCCTCCTCGGCGATCACATCGAGGGCCTGTCGTGCGTTCGGCAGCGACTCCACCAGCTCGCCGTCACGGTAGAGCCGTGCGCTCGAGGAGACACCGCCCACATCCGCGTGACCCGCGCCGTCGACGAGCTCGGGCACGCGCAACTGCATCCGGTCACCGCTGCGGGTCGACGGCATCGAGGCGATCGCAGCCGGACGCACGACCGGATCGAACCAGCGCTCCTTCGAACGTCCCGCTTCATAGCTGAGCGCCGGTCCGGCCATGCCGCCGATGACCGTGCCGATCCAGTTGTCCCAGGTGTGCAGCACCCGGTGCTGCCACACCGAGTCACCCGCCGAGACCCACTCGACCCGGCTCTCACCGGTGGCGACCGTGCGCTGCGCGTCGTTCCACGAGTAGGTCATCCACGGACGCCAGCCGAAACGCTGCTCGCGGGCGTAGGGCCGTCCGCCGCTCTCGACGTAGGTGGTGGTGACGAGGTGACTGTTGGCCTCGGTCACGCGGTGGACGATCTCGTCGGGGATCGCGCCGGTCGAGACCTGCATGACGTCGTAGAGGTAGGGGCTGGTGCGGCTCGCCTCGACGACCACCTGCTGCTTGCCCGGCTGCTGCGCGTGCCGGATCAGCGCCGCCCCGTCTTCGGCGGTGGTGACCATCGCCGGAATCGGGCCCGGGTCGAAGCCCGGCTCGAACACCGTGAAGATGCTGTTCGTCGCGGGTCGGACCAGGATGATCGCCCGCGCGCCCGCAGCCGCAGCCGCCTCCACCTGTGCGACCTCGGCGCCCTGGTCGGGGGCATCCACCACGACCACCTTGCCGCTCACGCCCTCCAGCTCCGGTCCGGGCGCCACGAGTTCGAGGCGCAGCGCCCTGTCGAGCACCGCGGACTCCATGAGCAGGCCGGCCTGGGGCCTCAGCTCGGTGCCCGGCAGGGTGATCAGTGCGGAGGGGCGCACGAGCTGCCATCGGGAGGAGAACTCGAACTCGCCCTCACGGACGGGATCGGTCGGGGTCACCCAGGGCATCGTCCGCTCGAACGACATGACGCCGTGCTGGATGTCGCGGCCGTTGGTGAGGAGGCGGTGGGCATACCAGCTGAGCACGCCCTGCTGCTCGGCCCGTTCCGGGGTCCGGATCTCGATCGGGCGCGTCGTTCGCGCGTCGATCACCACCTCGACATCGGACGTCACCTCCAGGTCGGGCAGAATCACCGTGCCGGTCCGCTCCGCCTGAGCGTTGCCGAAGTCCTCGATGATGCCTTGCACGACGTAGTCGCCCTCCTCGACCTCGAGGGTGGCGACCTCGCCCGTGTCGAGGTAGCCGAGGTACTCGGTGCCTGGCCGGTCGCCGATCAGCGAGAGGGACGGCACGAAGGTGTCGCCGCCATCGAAGCCCACTGCGCGGATGGTCACGGTGTGCCGCGGACCTCTCTTGACCGCACCGATGGCGCTGCGCACGAGCACGTCGCCCTGCGCCGTCGCGATGAGTGCGCCGCTCCACCGGCCCTGGTCGAGCGCGGACTGGTCGATCGCCACGTCGACCTCGGCGGAGCCGTGCGCGGGAACGGTGACCTGCTCGGGCGCGCTGAAGGCGCGAGTACTGGATCCCGGGTCGTCGGGGTTCGCGGCCTCGATGGCGAGATCGAGGGTGACGGGCTCATCGCCCTCGTTGCGGTAGGTGACGGTGCGCTCGCGCACCGCGTCGTCCACCGCGTCACCCTGGAGCGCGAAGTCCGCGATTCCCGTGGCGGTCACCTGCTGGCTGACCGCACGGGCGACGTCGACCCGGCCGGCGCCCTGCTCGTAGACCCCGAGGTCGGGGTTGGCCCGCGAGGTGCTGACCAAGGCGTCCTTGAGCCGCTCCCCCGTCCAGTCGGGGTGCTGCTGGGCGAGGAGGACGGCGGCACCCGCCACGTGCGGGGTCGCCATCGATGTGCCGGAGGACGCCGTGTACAGCGCGTCGACCGGTGAGCCCATCGCCGTCCCGGACGCGCGTGCTGCGACGATCCCCACCCCCGGCCCGCTGATCTCGGGCTTCAGCCCGCCGTCGCCGGTGCGCGGCCCACGGCTGGAGAACTCCGCCAGCGACTCGTCCCGGTCGACCGCGGCGACCGACAGCGCGGCGGGTGCGGTGCTCGGGGTGGAGACCGCCTCGTCGGTGCCGTCGTTGCCTGCGGCCACGACGAAGAGGGCTCCGGTCTGCTCGGAGAGCGCGTCCAGGGAGAGGCTGAGCGGGTCCGTCCCGTCGGAAGGGCCGCCGCCGAGGCTCATGTTGACCACTGCGGCGCGCTCCGCCGCCCACTCCATGCCGGCGATGATCCAGGAGTCGTACCCGTACCCGTCGTCGCTGAGCACCTTGCCGATCATCAGGTCGGCGTCGGGCGCTACGCCGGGCCTGGCGCCTCCAGCGCCCGCTCCGGTGCCGGCGATGGTGGCCGCGACGTGGGTGCCGTGGCCGAAGAGGTCGGCGGTGCCGGTCTCACTGCCGGTGAAGTCGACCGCCTCCTCGACCTGCCCCACGAGGTCGGGGTGCGACCCGTCGACGCCGGTGTCGAGCACCGCCACCCGGATGCCGGTGCCGCGGTAGCCGGCCTCCCATGCGTCGGGCGCACCGATCTGTCGAACGCTCTGGTCCAGCGAGGCCGAGGCCCGACCGTCGAGCCACACCCGTTCGATGCCACCGGCCATCAGTGCGGAACTTCCATTCGCGGGCGCTTCCGCAACCGCGCCGCCGGTGATCGCCGCCCACACCTGCCCGAGGTCGTCGACCCCGGCAGAGAGTGCCGCCCCGTCGATGCTCGGCAGGGCCCGGGTCTGCTCGGCGCCCGCGACGGCCATCGCCTCCGCCCGCACGCCCGGCGACCAGGAGACGATGAGCGGCAGCGCCTCGAGATCGGCGTACCCCTCCTCGATCAGGGTGCTGACCTCGAAGAGGCTGTCGTCGATGACCCCGGAGGCGAGGAATGGGATCGCGTCGCTGGGCAGCACCTGCAGCACGCCGTCCACCTCGATGGTCTGGAAGGTGACCTGCTCCCGTCCGGGACCCGGCGTGACCGTGGCAGCGCGCCGCCCGTCGGCGGACTCGGCCACCTCGACCCGGTCGCCGGTCAGCAGCGTGATGCCGTGCGTCTCTCCGAGCGCACCTGCCGCCTGCGTCAGGTCGGGCGGCTCAGCCGCGTCTGCGGCGGCCGGGGCGGTGAGGCCGACGACCAGAGCGGTGACGGTGGCCAGAATGGCGAGAGCTCGAGGGATGTGACGGGGACGCATACGGTGAAGTCTGGCGCTCCACCGGCCGGTGCGGTGCCCGGTGGGATGCCCAGAGTGCGACATGGCACAACCGCGTCACCGGTGGTGCGGCGGCGCGTCACCGGTGGTGCGGCGGCGCGTCAGCGGTGGTGCGGCACGGCCGTCGTGTCGCCGACGTGCAGGGTGCTCGTGAAGCACACCGACTCGCCCGGGCGACCGGCGAGCAACTGCACGACGGCCTCACCGGCCGCCCTGCCCTTCGAGACCGAAGGCTGGGCCAGCGTCGTGAGGTCGTGCTGCAAACCGTCGACGCGGATGCCGTCGAATCCGAGCACGCTGAGCTCGGCGGGCACGGCGATGCCGAGCTCTTCAGCCGCGTTGATGACCCCGGCTGCCAGAAGGTCGCTCTGGGCGATGATCGCCGTTGGGCGGGTCGCCGAGTCGGCCAGCAGGGTGAGCCCGGCCTCTCGGCCCTCTTCGATCGAGCTCGTCGCGGCCACGCGACCGCCGGCGTCGGGGAATACCAGCCGGGCTCCGGCGAGCCGCTCGCTCGCGGTGTCGGCGGTGCTTCCGGCGATGAGCTCGGGGGTCAGCTCGCCCCGAGTGCGGTCGGCGTCGAACGGGAGTGTCACGAGCGCGACATCCGTGTGCCCGAGTTCGCGCAGGTACTCGGCCCCGCGCCTCGTGGCCTCGCGGTTGTCGATCGAGATCTCGGGGATGTCCTCGCCGGCCGCGCCTTCGATGGCGACCGCCGGGATGCCGCGACGACGCAGTGCCTCGACCGAGTGACCCAGGCGCGGGCTGCACCCGATGAGCACGACGGCGTCGACCGGCGCGCTCTCGATGCCGACGGCGTTGCCGCCCGCCTCGCCGGTGTCGGTCAGGAGCAGCAGTCCCGCGCCGAGCGGCGCGATGCCCTCGGTGATGCCGTCGAGCATCTGGATGTTCACGGGATCGAGGAAGGCATCCCGGATGCGTTCCTCGAGCACGACGCCGACGATGCCCGAGCGGCCGCGGCGCAGCGACCGGGCGCGCGGGTCGGGCCCCGCATAGCCGAGGTCGGCGGCGGCCGCGAGCACTCGCTCCTTGGTGGCATCAGACACCGGGCCGGAGCCGCTGAAGGCGAGCGAGGCGGTCGATGCCGACACGCCGGCGCGGGCCGCGACGTCGGCGAGCGTGGGTCGGGCGAGCTCATCGGACTGCATGCGCCCGATTCTAGGCCGAATCGATTCGATCGGGGGTTGCTGTTCAGCGCATTCGTGGGTTGAGGAGCGAGCGCAGCGAGCGTCTCGAAACCCCAGATCGCCGCGGCGCGGGTTTCGAGACGGCGCAGGCGCGCCTCCTCAACCAACGACAGTGCCGGCGCCGGCGCGCCTCCTCGACCAACGACAGTGCCGGCGAGAGGCTACTCGGCCGCGGCGCCCACAGCCACCTCGTCGCGCGCGGCCGCGAACGCCTGGACGCAGCGACGGATCTCCTCCGCGGAGTGCGCGGCCGAAAGCTGCACGCGGATCCGCGCGAGTCCCCGCCGCACCACCGGGAAGCTGAACGCCGTCACGTACACACCGCGCGCCTGCAGCGCGTCGGCGATGCGAGCCGTGAGCGCGGCGTCACCGAACATGACGGGCACGATCGGGTGCTCGCCGGGCAGCAGGTCGAAGCCTTCGGCCTCCATGAGCGCACGGAACAGCGCCGCGTTCGCCTGCAGTCGGTCACGCAGCTCGCCGGAGCCCGCGACGAGCTGCAGCGCCTCGATCGTGCCGGCGACGATCGCCGGCGCGAGCGTGTTCGAGAAGAGGTACGGCCGGGCGCGCTGGCGCAGCAGCGCCACGATCTCGGCGCGCGCGGCCACATAGCCGCCGGATGCTCCGCCGAGGGCCTTGCCGAACGTGCCGGTCGTGATGTCGACCCGGCCCTCGACGCCGCAGTACTCGGGCGTGCCGCGCCCGTGCTCGCCGACGAAGCCCACGGCGTGCGAGTCGTCGACGAAGACGAGCGCGTCGTACCGGTCGGCCAGATCGCAGATCTCGGCGAGCGGCGCGATGTAGCCGTCCATCGAGAAGACCCCGTCGGTGACGATCACGCGGCGGCGCGCGCCGGCTGCCGCGATGAGCTGCGCCTCGAGGTCGGCCAGGTCGCGGTTCTTGTAGCGGAACCGCTGCGCCTTCGACAGGCGGATGCCGTCGATGATCGAGGCGTGGTTGAGCTCATCGCTGATGATCGCGTCGTCGGCCCCGAAGAGCACCTCGAAGACCCCGCCGTTCGCATCGAAGCACGACGAGAACAGGATCGTGTCGTCGTAGCCGAGGAACTCCGACACCCGGCGTTCGAGTTCGAGGTGCAGCTCCTGCGTTCCGCAGATGAACCGCACGCTCGCGAGGCCGTACCCCCACTCGTCGAGGCCCCGATGCGCCGCGGCGACGATGCGCGGGTCGTTCGCCAGCCCGAGGTAGTTGTTGGCGCAGAAGTTCAGCACCTCGCGCCCGGCGACCTCGATCTGCGAGGACTGCGGGCCGTGGATGCCGCGTTCGCGCTTCGTGAGGCCGGCGGCCTCGATCTCGTCGAGTTCGGCGCGAAGCTGGTCGCGAACCGTTCCGTACATGTTCAGAGCTCCGTCCAGTCGAGGATGACCTTGCCGGCGCCGCCCGAGGCGGCCGCGTCGAATGCCGCGCGCCACTCGCGCGCGGGGTAGCGGTCGCTGATGATCGACGCCACCCGCGAGCGCAGCTGCGAACTCGTCTGCAGCATGGCGCTCATCGAGTTCCACGTCTCGAACATCTCGCGACCGTAGATGCCCTTGAGCGTGAGCATGTGCGTGACCACCTTGCCCCAGTCGACGGCGTACGGCTCGGCGGGGAGGCCGAGCAGGGCCATCCGACCGCCGTGATTCATGTTCTCGATCATCTCGGGCAGCGCTCGAGGCGACCCGCTCATCTCGAAGCCGACATCGAAGCCCTCGCGCATGCCGAGCCGCGGCTGCACGTCGCGGATGCGTTCGCCCGAGACATCGACGACGGCGTCGGCGCCCATGGCGAGCGCGAGCTCGAGCCGCGCGGGCGACACGTCGGAGGCGACGATGAAGCGGGCACCGACGTGGCGGGCGACCGCGATCGACATCAGGCCGATGGGGCCGCAGCCCGTGACGAGCACGTCTTCGCCCACGACCGAGAACGCGAGGGCGGTGTGCACCGCGTTGCCGAACGGGTCGAAGATCGCGCCGACCTCGGGATCGACGGGCGCGTGGTGCACCCACACGTTCTCGCCGGGAAGCACGACGTACTCGGCGAACGCGCCGTCGCGGTGCAGCCCGAGGCCCTGGGTGCGGATGCACATCTGGCGGCGCCCCGCGCGGCAGTTGCGGCACATGCCGCAGACGACGTGCCCCTCGCCCGACACGTGGTCGCCGACGGCGACGTCGTGCACGAGCTCGCCGACCTCGACGACCTCGCCGTAGAACTCGTGCCCGGGCACGAGCGGCGCGGCGATCGTCGATGCGGCCCAGTCGTCCCACTTCTCGATGTGCAGGTCGGTGCCGCAGATGCCCGTGCGGAGTACCCGGATCTTCACCTCGGCGGGCCCCGGTTCGGGCTCGGGCCGGTCGACGTACTCGAGGCCGGCGCCGGGGGCGGGTTTGTAGAGGGCCTTCATCGTGCTGAGAACTCCGTTGTTCGGCGCACGAACCGCTGGGTGCGGCGGTTCATGCGGGTGGTCCGGTGGGTGCGCCGGATGACTCAGCCATCGTAGCGGCGCGAGTCGATCAGACGACCCAGCGCTGCCGACTCGACCTGACCGCCCTCGAAGTAGGCGACGAGGTCGGGCTCGAGCGGCGGCACGGCGAGCGAGCCCCCGTCGCCGCGCAGCGACTCCGTCGCACGGATGCCGACCGCGACCGCCTCGCGCGCGGCCACCGGCGAGGTCTCGGTGAGCCCGCCGTCGCGCACGAATCGCAGGAACTCGGCGACGAGCAGCGCATCGGCGCCGTCGTGACCGACATCCTCGGGCGACTCGGGCACGATGAAGGTCTCGTCGGCGGGCGCCGCCCCGTGGTGACGCCGATTCCAGAGCCGCACCTCCGACCCCGAGACATCCCCGAAGTTCTCGATGCGACCCTCGGTGCCGATCACCGTGTAGTTGCGCCAGTAGTCGGGCGTGAAGTGGCATTGCTGGTACGAGGCGAGCACGCCGTTGCCGAGCCGCAGGTTCACCATCGAGATGTCCTCGACGTCGATCACGGGGTTGAGCCCCGTCTGCGCGGCCGGGGGCCAGTTGTCGAGGCTGAACCAGTCGCGCATACGCTCGCCCGACCGGTCGCGCCGGTCGCCGACGTCGCCGTAGACGCTCAGCGACCCCATCGCCTGCACCTCGGTCGTGTACGCGCCCGCAAGCCAATGGATGACATCGAGATCGTGCGCGCCCTTCTGCAGCAGCAGGCCGGTGGTCTTCTCGCGCTCGGCGTGCCAGTCCTTGAAGTAGTAGTCGCCGCCGTTGCCGACGAAGTGGCGGCACCAGATGGCCTTCACCTCGCCGATGCGCCCCTGGTGGATGAGCCGGCGCATGAGCACCACGACCGACATGTGCCGCATGTTGTGGCCCACGTAGAGCTTGGTGCCGGTGCGGCGCGCGGTCTCGAGGATCGCGTCGGCGTCGCCGACGGTCACTGCGAGCGGCTTCTCGCAGAACACCGGCACGCCGGCCTCGAGCGCGGCGATCGCGACGGGCGCGTGCTGGTGGTCGGGGGTCAGCACCATGACGGCGTCGAGTCCCATCGCGAGCAGCTCGTCGAGCGATTCGGTGACGGATGCCTCGGGCAGCGCCGTGCGCGCGTCGGCGCGGGCGCGCTCGGCGGGGTCGCAGACGGCGACGACGCGGGAGCCGCGGCCCGGACGATGTGCCTCGGTCCAGAGTGAGGCGCGCGCGCCGAAGCCGACGATGCCGATGTTCAGATCCACGGGGTGGTGCTCCTTCAGGGGGTTACGCGTCGCGTTCGCGCAGGCGGGGCGTGCGCGGCGGCGTGTCGAGATCGGTCGAGCCGCCCATGACGAGCGACCAGCGGAAGTCGTGGAGCCGGGGCTCCTCGGTGTGGGATTCGAGCGCTCGGGCGACGATGATCTCGGCCTGCCGCTCGTAGAAGTCGGTCGGGCCGACGGTGGTCAGCGTGGGCGAGACGAGGCGGGCATCGGGCGTGTTGCCGACACCGATGACGGCGACGTCGTGCGGCACCCGAAGCCCGAGCATGTGCGCCGCGTTGATCGCCGCGATCGCGGCGAAGTCGGTCGTGGCGTAGATCGCGGTCGGCCGCTCAGGCTGCGAGAGCAGCGTGACCGCTGCAGTGAACGCGCTCGCCTGCGTCTCGGTGAAGGTCGCGGTGTGCGACGGGATCACCGGCAGTCCGCGCGACCGCAGGCGTTCGACGTATGGCGTGTATCGCGAACGGCCCGTCGCCCTGAACGCGGCCTCGGCGACGAGGCATCCGATCGCCGTGTGGCGTTCGAGCAGGTGGTCCATCGCGAGGTGGCAGCCGGGAATCGCGTCGGAGCGGATCACGTCGTACCCCTCGGGCTCGAGCGTCTCCGAGAACACGACGAGCCGCTGGCCGCGCTCCACGAGCGAGGCGAGCTTGCGCTTGCCGTCGTCGGTGTCGACCGCCCCGTCGAGGTAGGCGACGTCGCTCTCGACACGGTCGAGCGCGGCGTACCAGTCGCCGTCGGCGAGGATCAGCGTCGTGAGCCCGTGCCGGTTCGCCTCCTCGTTGACCGCCGCGGCGACGGCGAGCGACCACGGGTCGCTCAGCATGTGCAGCGAGAGCTGCACGGTGTCGCTGCGACCCGTACGGATCGTGCGCGCGGCACGGTTCGGCCGGTAGTTCAGCTCGCGGGCGGCGGCGTGCACGCGCGCGGCCGTGTGCTCGGCGACGCCCGAACCGCCGCCGCCCCGACCCGAGAACACGTACGAGACGGTGGCGGTCGAGACCCCGGCGAGGTCGGCGACCATGCGAAGCGTGGGCCGGCGGCGCGCGGCGCCGTTCGCGCCGGTACCGTTCGCACCGGTCGATCGCGTCGCGCGGTCGCGGTCGGACTCGTTCGCCTGCGTCATCCGCGTCACCCCTTCGTCCCGGAGAACGCGATGCCCTGGATGAACTGCTTCTGCAGGATCATGAACGTGATCAGCATCGGCAGCGTCGCGAGCAGTGCGCCGGCCATGAGCACAGGGTAGTCAGTGCCGTGCAGGCCGACGAGCTGCGACAGACCCACCGAGAGCGGCATCTTCTCGGGGTCGGTCGTCACGACGAGCGGCCACAGCAGGTCGTTCCACGACCACAGCACGGTGAACACGGTGAGCGCGATGATGCCGGGCTTCGCGAGCGGCACCATGACCCGCCAGAACGTCTGCCACGGGTTGGCCCCGTCGATGCGGGCCGCCTCTTCGAGCTCGACCGGCATCGACATGAAGAACTGGCGCATGAGGAACGTGCCGAAGGCGCTGAAGATGCCGGGCACGATGAGCGCCTGCAGGGTGTTCAGCCAGCCGAGCGACTGGATGATCTCGTACTGCGGCAGCAGGTACAGCTGCGACGGCACCATGAGCACCGAGAGGAACACGACGAACACGACGTTGCGCCCCCTGAACGGGATGCGGGCGAATGCGTAGCCCGCCATCGTGCACAGGATGACCTGCCCGACGGTGCGGCCGATGGTGAGCAGGACCGAGTTCGCGAACATCTGGGCGAACGGCATCGAGTCGAACACCTCGACGAAGTTGGTGAACACCCACGGGTCGGGGATGACCACGGGCGGCACCTGCACCGAGTCCTGGAACGTCTTGAACGCGGTGAGGGCCTGCCACACGAACGGGAACACCATCACGACGGCGCCGAAGCCGAGCAGGAGGTGCACGATCCAGTTGCCGCCTCCGGTGCGTCGCCCGCGACGAACGGGCGAAGCGGATGCCGCGGGGGTGGTCGGTCCCGCGACGACCGCTCGGGTCGACAGGTCTTCGGTCAGGGTCAGGTCACTCATAGTGCACCCACTTCTTCTGCAGCCGGAACTGCACGACGGTGAGGACGAGGATGATGACGAGCAGGAGGAAGGCGATGGCCGCCGCATACCCGCGCTCGTTGTCGAGGAAGCCCGCCTCGTAGAAGAGGTAGACGATCGTCCGGGTGTTCGGCATCGCCGGATTGTTCTGGCCGAGCATCATGTAGATGAGGTCGAACACCTGCAGCGCCCCGATCACGCTGATGACGCTCACGAAGAAGATGCTCGGTGAGAGCAGCGGGATCGTGATCGAGACGAACTTGCGCACCGGGCCGGCGCCGTCGAGGTCGGCCGCCTCCATCACGGTGTCGGGGATGCCCTGCAGCCCGGCGAGGAAGATCACGATGTTCGTGCCGAGGCCGGCCCAGATGCCGACGACGGCGATCGAGACCAGGGCCGTGGTCGGGTCGGTGAGCCAGCTGTTGCCCGGGATGCCGAAGACGCCGAGCACCTCGTTGAGCACGCCGTAGTCGCCGTTGTAGATCATGCGCCATACGAGCGCGATCGCCGCCGGCATCGTGACGACGGGGATGAAGTAGAGGGTGCGGTAGATGCCGCGGCCCCGAAGGCCGGTGGTGTTCAGGAGCGCTGCGATGCCCACGGCGATCGGGATGCCGACGAGCACGAGGACCGTGTAGACGGCCGTGTTCCGGAGCGCGCCGATGAGCTCGGGATCTTCGAGGAGTCGCACGTAGTTGTCGAGCCCGACGAACTCCGAGCCGCCGAACGGCCCCGACTTGGTGAACGACAGGATGAACGTGCGCACCGTCGGCCAGAGGTAGAACGCCAACAGCCCGACGGCGGTGGGCCCGATGAAGACGAGGGCCCACCAACCCGACTGGCCGGGTCCCCGGCGGCGGCGCCGGGGCGCGGGGGCGGCCGCACCGGGCCGCCCCCCGTCGAGCTCGGCGATCGGCGCCGCGGTGCGCTGCGCGATCAGGTCGCTCATGCGACTACTCCGACTCCGCGTCGAGTGCCGCCTGCATCTCTTCGGCGAGCTGCGTCAGGCCGTCCTCGGGCGAGACCGTTCCGGCCCAGACCTGCGAGAGGATCTCGCTCTCGAGGGCGGTCCATGCCGCGGTGTTCTTCGACACGGGGTATGGCACGGCGCTCTCGAGGGCATCGATGTAGACCTGAAGGTCGTACTGCGGGAGCGCGTCGACCCAGGCCTGCTGCGATCCGTTGAAGGCGGGGATCACGGTGCCCGACTCGGACTGGATCGCGGCGGCCTGCTCGCCGCTCGCGAACGCGGCGAACTCCTTGGCGATGTCGAGGTTGGTGCTCTTCGCGTTCGCGACGTTGCCGATGCCGTGGATGACGCTCTGGTTGCCGTCGGCACCCGCGGGCAGCGGTGCGACGTTCACCTTCTCGGCGAGGTCGGGGTTCTCGGCGTACGCGATCGCGGCCCACGAGCCGTTCTGGAACATGGCCGCCTTGCCCGAGATGAAGAAGTCCTCGGCTGCGGTGTCGGTCATCTGCTGTGCGGTCGGCGATGACCCCGCAGCGATGAGGTCCGTCCAGAGCGTGATGCCCTCGAGCGCCTCTGAGCTGCCGTAGCCCGACTCGGTGCCGTCGGCGCTGATGACCTCGCCGCCGGCCTGGGCGATGGAGTTGTAGTAGTTCTCCTGGCCGTACTGGGTGGCGGTGATGCCGTAGACGCCGGCGGCCGGGTCGGAGAGCTTCGCCGCGGCGGCCTTCAGGTCGTCCCACGTCCAGCCCGCACTCGGGTACTCGACCCCGGCGGCGTCGAACAGCTCGGTGTTGTACCAGAGGGCGACGGTGTCGAAGTCCTTCGGCACCCCGTAGAGCGATCCGTCGTAGGTATAGAGGTCGATGAGGCCCTGCGGGTAGTCGGATGCCTCGACGCCCTGGTCGTCGAGCGGCGCGATCACGCCGTTCGATGCGTAGAGCTGGAAGTTGGGTCCGTTCATCCAGAACACGTCGGGGGCGGCGCCGCCCGACACCGAGGTCTGGAGCTTGGTGAAGTACTCCTTGTACGGCGTGAGCTGGATCTCGACGGTGACGTTCGGGTGCTCGGCCGTGAATGCTTCGGCGATCTCCTCCATGGCGGGCTGCTGGTTCTGGTCCCAGATGCCGTACGAGATCGTGACGTCGTCGGATGAGCTCGTGCCGGAACCCGACGAACAGGCGCTCAGGGCGAGCAGTGCCGCCGCGGAAGCAGCGAGGGCCGCGACGGTGCGACCGGTGGTGGTACGGAGCATGATTCTCTCTCTGTGTGAAGACCTTGCGGACGGGGACAGATGGGGCTTGACGAAGATGTTAATCGTTTAGCAAGAGCGAAGATAGCGCGGTGTCCGGATCGCGTCAACCGCCGATTCGTGGCATGCCGGCGCGGCGCCTGCGGAATCGCGGCCCGGAATCCGGTCGCATTGCGATCAGTCGACGTGATCGGTAATGTTCAACAGCAGATGGGTCGAATCGATTCGACCCAGATGAATCCGCCGAAGACGAAGAAGCAGCTCGCATGACCGAAACTCCCCGCCCCACGGCCGCCGCCCGCCCGACCCGCGAGCTCGTCGCGTGGCGCAATGCGATCTTCACGATCTTCTTCCTGTCAGGGCTGAGTCTCGCGAGCTGGGTGGCGCGGCTTCCGGCGATTCGCGACGAGATCGGCGTCAGCACGCAGGGCGTGGGTCTCGTCATCCTCGCGATGTCGATCAGTTCGATCCTCGGGCTCATCGGCGCGCCCTGGATCATGGCCCGCTTCGGCGCCCGGCTCGGCATGTCGGGCGTGCTGGTGATCGTCGCGGCAGGACTCGTGCTGATCGGGATCGGCGGATCCGTCGCGCCGTCGGTGACGCTCGTCGTGGTCGGCCTCGCGCTGTTCGGATTCGGCAACGGGGCGGTCGACGTCATGATGAACGTCGAAGGGGCCGAAGCCGAACGCGAGCTCGGCAAGACGGTGATGCCGCTCATGCACGCGTTCTTCAGCTTCGGCACGGTCGCCGGCGCATCACTCGCGGTCGCGGCATCCGCCGTCGGTCTGCCCGTGCTGACGCACCTCGCGATCATCGCCGCCCTCATCGCGGTGACGGCGATCATCGCCGTGCGGTTCGTGCCGGTACGTGAAGAGCTGGGTGACGACCCGCACACCGACGCACCGCGCGAGCCGTGGGGTGTTCGTCTGCGGCGCAGCCTTCGCGTCTGGGCCGACCCGCGCCTGCTGCTCATCGGCGTCGTCATGCTCGGCATGTCGTTCGCCGAGGGCAGTGCCAACGACTGGCTGGCCATCGCCGCCGTCGACGGGCACGGCCTCGACCAGACCGCCGGCGCCGCCATGTTCACGGTGTTCACGATCGCCATCACCACTGCCCGCGTGCTCGGCGGACCCTTCATCGACCGGTTCGGCCGCGTCGCGATGCTGCAGAGCATGTCGATCATCGGCGTCGCAGGCCTCGCGCTGTTCATCTTCTCGAGCGAGCCGTGGATGATCGTCACGGGCACGGTGCTCTGGGGCATCGGCTGCTCGCTCGCGTTCCCGGTCGGCATGTCGGCTGCGGCCGACGTTCCCGATCGAGCGGATGCCGCGGCTCGCGTCAGCGCCGTCGCCATGATCGGCTACTGCGCCTTCCTGGTCGGCCCGCCCCTGATCGGGTTCCTCGGCGAGGTGTTCGGGATCCTCAACGGACTCATCCTGCTGCTCGGGCTCATGGCGCTGGCGGGGCTCGCGGCGCCCGCGGCACGGGAACGCTCGGGCCCGCGGGCGCGCACCGGAGCCTGACACCCGCCCCGCGGCATGAGAACTCGGCGAGCGCGTCAGATCCCGCCGTGCGATCGCCTCGCAGGCGCGCGCTCGGCGCAGCGTGACGTGCTCGCCGATCGCCACGGGCGCAAGTAGACTCACCGGGTGCGTCTCGTCATCGCCCGCTGCTCCGTCGATTACGCGGGGCGCCTCTCCGCCCGCCTGCCGCTCGCCACGCGGCTGCTCATGGTCAAGGGCGACGGCAGCCTGCTCGTGCACTCCGACGGCGGCAGCTACAAGCCGCTCAACTGGATGAGCCCGCCGTGCACGCTCACGACCGCCGAGCCCGACGACGACCAGGTCGCGGTCGGCATCACCGAGATCTGGAACGTCACGCACCAGAAGACCGCCGACCAGCTCATCGTGTCGATCCACGAGGTGCTGCACGACTCGTCGCACGAGCTCGGCATCGATCCCGGGCTCGTCAAGGACGGCGTCGAGTCGCACCTGCAGAAGCTGCTCGCCGAGCAGATCGAGCTGCTCGGCGAGGGTCATCGGCTCGTGCGCCGTGAATACATGACCGCGATCGGTCCGGTCGACATCCTCGCGACCGACCCCACCGGCGGGAGCGTGGCGGTCGAACTCAAACGCCGCGGCGACATCGACGGCGTCGAGCAGCTCACCCGCTACCTCGAGCTCATGAACCGCGACCCTCGCATTGCGCCAGTGACCGGGGTATTCGCAGCCCAGGAGATCAAACCCCAGGCTCGCACCCTCGCCGAGGACCGGGGCATCCGCTGCCTGGTCCTCGACTACGACGCGATGCGGGGCGTCGACGGCGGGCATGCACGCCTCTTCTGACGACGCTCGAACAGATGTGTGTCCGGTTGCGCACAGAAGTTGCCCACTCGACGCACAGACGATGCGCCGTGGTGGCCCCTATGATGTCACGGTGACTTCCCCGACCCTCTCCCCCACCCGTACGTGGTCGGCCGTGCTCTTCGACCTCGACGGCACGATCGTCGACTCCGCCTCCGACATCACCGCCTCGCTCGCGCACATGTTCGCCGAGATGGGCCTTCCGGTTCCCCCCGACGAGGTGCTGCGCTCCTACGTCGGCCCGCCCCTGCTCGACAGCCTGCGCATGACCGCCGGGTTCAGCGACGCCGAGTCGTGGGAGGCGCTGAACCTCTACCGCGACCACTACGCCGACCGACTGCTCTCGTCGCCCGTCTTCCCCGGCGTCGCCGGGGTGCTCGAGCGCCTGCACGCTGCCGGCGTTCCGATCGCCCTCGCGACGTCGAAGCCCGAGTCCATGGCTCGCCGGGTGCTCGACCACAATCACCTGACCCAGTACTTCACCGTCATCGCCGGAGCCAGCGAAGACGAGGAGCGCAGCACGAAGGCCGACGTCGTCGCCCACGCGCTGCGCGGCCTGCAGGCCGCCGGCATCGACACCGGCAACTCGGTGATGGTCGGCGATCGCGGCTACGACACCCTCGGTGCGCTCGCCAACGGCGTACCGACGATCCTCGTCGAGTGGGGCTACGGCTCCCCCGCCGAGGTGGGCGACTCGTACGCCGTCGTGCACTCGGCCGACCAGCTGCGCAACCTGCTGCTGGGCTGATCGAGCGGATGTCCCGGGGTGCGTGCGCCGGGACGTCCGCGGTGCTGCCCCGGCGCAGGCTGCGCCTGCCGGCGCGACCGTAGGTGCCGGGTCATCCGCAGGTCTTCACGTGCGATGAGGCGCGCACGAGCTTCACGGACCCACGCACGTTCTCGCCGCTGGATTCGCAGATTCCGGCGTATTCCGCCGTCCTCCCACACGATCTGCGGTATCGCGCGATGAACTGAGGCTTCCTCACGCAAGATTTCGCCATCGGGGCTTCCCCTTGACCCCCCGTTCGGGGCAGGATGCCGTTTACGTCCGTCTACCGGCGGGCGCCGTGCGTGTCCCGCGGTCACCTCCAGCGGGGCATTCGAAGGGAGAAGCATGTCTGGATTCACGCCCCGCGCGCGCAAGCGCGCGGTCGCGGCCATTCCAGTGCTCGCACTCGCCGCCACCGGTCTGGTGTCGTTCGGTGCGAGCACTGCGGTCGCAGCCGCATCGCCGGTATCGCCACCGGTGATCAGCGATTCCGAGTACTACATGAACTACGTCGCGCCGCGCGCCGAGGAGGCGTTCGGAACCGACGACGCGGCCGGGGTCGACGTTGCGGGCAAGACGGTCGCCGGTTCAGCCGCGGCGGTCGACGCGAGTGCGGCCGTCGCCAAGGCCGACGCGCTCGACCGCAAGTTCGGCCAAGGCAACCCGGTCGCGGCTCAGGGTCTCGCCAAGCTCGAGTCGAAGTCGATCCAGACCGGCAAGAGCCCGAAGCAGATCAAGCAGCAGCAGCTCAAGCAGTCGAAGGGCACGCAGGAAGCGAAGCTGCTGACGATCCTCGTCGAATTCGACGACGCCGCGAACGATGACTTCACCGGGTCCTACGTGCCGTCCGCGTTCGGCGCGACCGACTGCACGCCCGGCACCGTGCAGAACGGTCCCATGCACAACAACATCCCGAACCCGGCTGACTACGAGCTCGAGGACAACAACTCGATGTGGGTCGAGGACTTCTCGTCGGAGCACTTCAACAAGATGCTCTTCACCGACGATGGCATCACCGAGCGAGTGCGCACCGACCTCACCGGCCCCGACGGCGAGCCCGGCTTCGACATCTCGGGCTACACGATGAAGGCCATGTACGAAGAGATGTCGCGCGGCGCCTACACCGTGACCGGCGAGGCGACCCCGTGGATCACGGTGCCCCACTCCGAGGCGTACTACGGTGCGAGCCTCTGCTTCAAGAACGAGGCCGGCGTCTACGAGGCCGGCGCGATCCAGGACATGCAGGGCCACCCCGACAACCCGCTCGGGCCGGGCCAGCTGCCCATCGATGCGGTCGCAGCCCTCGCCGAGGCGCAGCCCGACTTCCCCTGGGCCGACTATGACATCGAGGACCAGGGCGACCGCGACGGCGACGGCAACGTCCTCGAGCCCGACGGCGTGATCGACCATGTCGTGCTCGTGCACGCGGGCGAAGACAAGTCGGGCGGCGGCGGCGCCGAGGGCACCTACGCCCTCTGGGCGCACTCGTCGGCGGTCGCCGGCGGCGCCGACATCCCCGGCACCGACCTCAAGCTCTCGAACTACATCGTCCAGCCCGAGGACTCGGGCGTCGGCGTGTTCGCGCACGAGTACGGCCACGACCTCGGCCTGCCCGACCTGTACGACACCTCGGGTGTCGGCAGCTCCGACGTCGACTTCTGGGACCTCATGAGCTCGGGCTCCCACTCCGGCCCGATCTTCCAGTCGATGCCGACCCACATGGGCCTCTGGGACAAGTGGGTGCTCGGCTGGGCCGACCCCGTCGAGGTGAACCCCGGCGACGACGTGACGACCGTCAAGGTCGGCCAGAACTCGCGGCCGAAGAAGGGCACGCAAGACGGCGTCAAGGTCAACCTGCCCGACAAGGTGGTCACTCTCGCCCAGCCGCACAGCGGCGAGAACATGTGGTACACCGGGGCCGACCAGGACTGGGCCGACCTGCGCCTGGGCCGCACCGTCGAGAACGTTCCCGCCGACGCCAAGTTCTGGATGTGGAACAACTACGTGATCGAGGGCGACTGGGACTACGGCTTCGTCGAGGTCTCGGCCGATGGCGGAACGACGTGGACCGAGCAGAAGGTCTACGCCGAGAACGGCACCGAGGTCTCGACTGCCGACGGCTACGCCGACCCCAACGGCCGCATGGCCGACTACGGCGACAAGAAGTACGGCCTGACGGGCGACTCGCACGGCTGGGCTCACCACTACGTCGACCTGTCGTCGTACGCCGGCGAGACCGTGCAGGTGCGCCTGCGCCTCGCCACGGATGCCGCCTACCAGGACCGCGGGTGGTTCAGCGATGACTTCGCACTGACCAGCGGCGGCACCCAGGTCTGGGCCGACGACGTCGAGAACGGTGACAACGGCTGGAAGGCCGAGGTCGCCTCGTTCACGACCACGACCGGACCCGGCTGGCGTCTCGACACCGGCACGTCGGTGAAGGCGCAGTACTACCTCGTCGAGTGGCGCAACTTCGACGGCTTCGACGAGGGCCTCAAGCACGCCTACAACTCGACGTACAGCGTCGGCGCGTGGAAGGTCGAGAAGCTCGCCTACAACGCACCGGGCGCGCTCGTCTGGTACCGCGACACGACGTACGGCAGCTCGAACCAGATCACGACGAACGAGGCGGCACTGCCGAGCTACGGCGCGAAGGGTGGCCTGTTGATCGTCGACAGCCACTTCGACCCGCTGCAGCGCACCGGTGCGGCCGCCGCCGCAGACCCGTCGACGCTGAACGTGATGCCGTCGCGGGCGCAGTCGTCGAACGCGGCATTCGGACTCACGAGTACCCACCCGTTCACGGAGTGCTTCACCGACGCCGCGCTCACCGAGTACTGCACCGACATCGCGGCCCAGGAGCCGGTGAGCACCTTCACCGACGACCAGGGCTGGGTGCCCGGGTTCGCGCTCCGCGAGTCCGACGGCGCGCTGTTCTACCGTGACCGGGATGCCTCGACGGCCGTCCCGTCGGTGGGCAACGCGCTGTACACGACGCCGCTGTACGACCTCGAGGGCAACCGCCTCCCGGCGTACGACGGCCTCGACATCGGCCTCGGCCCGTTCGGCTCGGGCAACCCGGCCGACTCGGGCGTGGGCTACGGCACGGTCGTGAAGGTCAAGAAGGCCCTCGACGGCAACAGCGCCGCGCTCATCGAGATCACTCCGCCGACCGCGGGCTGATCGCCGAGCAGCGCAACCATCAGCACCACCGACGAGGCGTCGGCCCCTCCCGGGGTCGGCGCCTCGTCGCGTTGCGGCGCAGGATGGGGATTTCGCCTGCGCCGAGCGTGCACCTCTCGCCCGTGCTCGGCGGCGACTGCAGGCTCGCCGTGCGGGCAGCGGGCTCCGCTCAGCCGATGAGCCCGGCGAGCAGCCGCTCGACGCCCCAGGCGAACTGCGCCGTCGAGTTCCGCTCGGCGACGAGGGTCATCGTCTGCTCGCTCATCGGGAATCTCGCAAGGTCGGTCCAGAGGGCCGCGCCCGAGGCATCCGTCACGATCAGCGGGTCGGATGTCGCGGCGTCGGATTCGACGTCGACCTCGGCCGATTCCAGGGCGATCGAGCCGAGCGCGTAGACCTGCAACGCGTACGCGGCGCGAGCCGCGTCGTCGAGCGACAGCCCGGTCGCGCAGAACTGCTCGAGGAGCGTCTCGTTGAGCCGCATCGCGTTGGGTCCGTCGAGCGGGCCGCTCATGATGAGTCCGAGGGCTCCCGCGTGACCCGCGAGCAGTTCGCGCAGTGACAGGGCGATCCGCACGAGGCGGGCGCGCACCGCGGCGACGCCGACTTCCGCGCTGTCGGCTTCGGTGAGGGTGCCGAGGTCGAGGCGGGCGAGCAGGTGCTCGACCATGCCCCGCAGCAGCGCGTTCTTGCTCGGGTAGTACGTGTACAGCGCGGTCGGCGTGATGCCGAGCGAGCCGGCGACACCACGCACCGAGACCGCTGCGAAACCCTTGGCCTCGAGCAGGTCGAAGGCGGCGTCGAGGATCTCAGCGTGGGTGAGGCTGCGTCGGGGGCCGGGTCTCATGCTCGGGCGTGCTCGTGGTTCATGTCTCCTCGAGCCTATGGCCCGGGCACGACCACACCGACCACACCGACCACACCGACCACACCGACCACACCGACCATCGTCAGCGAGCTGGCTCGACTCAGCCGAGCAGTGCGGTGAAGGTGAGCACCGATCCGTCCTCGACGATGAGCGGGACGAGGGCCGCATTGAACTCGGCGCCGTAGCCCGCGGCGAGGTGCTCGGCGAACGCCGCCTCGTCGCGGTAGGCCTCCTGCACGACGAAGGCGGCGCCGGCCGGCTCGGGCCCGGCGACCGCACCGGATCCCGGTGGAGCGGACTCGACGCGGTACGGCTCGAAGGCGAGGCATCCGGGTTCAGCGCGCACCTTCGCCGTGAGCGCGAGGAGGAGGTTCGCGACCTCCTCCTCGCGCCCGGGCAGGGCGGTGAACCGAGCGATGAGCTCGACCCGGCCATCCTCGCTCGACCAGCTCATTCGCGCGCCGCGCCCGTCATGATCGCGACGGCGTCGGTCATCGTGTGCGTCTCAGGCCTGATCGTCGCCGCGCGCTTGCCGAGGCGCTGGACGTGGATGCGGTCGGCCACGTCGAACACGTGCGGCATGTTGTGCGAGATGAGGATGACGGGGATGCCCCGCTCGCGCAGGTTGCGGATGAGCTCGAGCACCTGGTTCGACTCGCGCACGCCGAGCGCGGCGGTCGGCTCGTCGAGCACGACGACCTTCGACCCGAACGCCGCGGCACGGGCCACTGCGACTGCCTGGCGCTGGCCGCCCGAGAGGTTCTCGACGGGCACCGTGACGTCCTGCAGCGTCGAGATGCCGAGCGCCGTCAGCTCGTCCCTCGCCTTCTGCCGCATGCCCTTCTGGTCGACCACCCGGAAGACCGAGCCGAGGATGCCCTTCTTCCGCTCTTCGCGCCCGAGGAACAGGTTCGACGCCACGTCGAGCGCCGGCGAGACGGCGAGGTTCTGGTAGACCGTCTCGATGCCGGCGGCGCGGGCGTCCTGCGGGCGCTTGAAGTGCACCGGCCTGCCGTCGAGGAAGATCTCGCCCTCGTCGGGGATCTCGGCGCCCGTCAGGCACTTGATGAGGGTCGACTTGCCGGCGCCGTTGTCGCCGATGACGGCGAGCACCTCTCCCGGGAAGAGCTCGAGGCTCACCCCGTCGAGGCCGACGACCCTGCCGAACGTCTTGACGAGCCGGCGGGCCCGGAGGATCGGCGTGCGGGTCTCGGCGGAGCCGGCCGCAGGGGTCTGCCCCGCGGCATCCGTTGCGATGGTCATTTGCGTACCTTTCGAATCCACTGGTCGACGGCGACCGCGACGATGATGAGCACGCCGACGGCGAAGGTCTGCCAGAGCACGTCGAGGCCGGCGAGCGAGAGCCCGTTGCGGAAGACGCCCACAATGAGCGCACCGAGCAGGGTGCCCCAGACCGTTCCGCGTCCGCCGAAGAGGCTCGTGCCGCCGATGACGACGGCGGTGATCGAGTCGAGGTTGAGTTCGGCACCCGCGTTCGGCGAGGCCGCGTTGGTGCGGCCGATCTGGATCCACGCGCCGAGCGCGAGGATCGCACCCGCCGCGAGGTACACGCTGAGGAGCACCCGGTTCACGCTGATGCCGGCGAGGCGAGCCGACTCGGGGTCGTCGCCGACCGCGTAGACGTGCCGACCCCACGCCGTCTTCTGCAGGATGAGCGCGACGACCACGTAGAGCAGCAGCATCATGAGCACGCCGACGGTGAAGTTGACGCCGCCGATGTTGAACGTCGCCCCCATCGCGGTGAGCAGCTCGGGCATCTCACCGCCGCGTACGGTCGCGCCGCCCGAGTAGAGCAGGGTGAGCGCGACGAAGATGCTCAGCGTACCGAGGGTGACGATGAACGGGGGCAGCTTCAGCCGGGTGACGAGGAAGCCGTTGAATGCGCCCGCCGCGAGTCCGACGACGAGGCCGAGGAACAGGCCGAGCACCGCGGGCAGGCCCATCTGCACGGTCGTCTGCGCGATCACCATCGAGATCAGCACCATCACGGCGCCGACCGACAGGTCGATGCCCGCCGTGAGGATGATGAGGGTCTGGGCGACGGCGAGGGTGCCGACCACGGCGACCTGCTGCGTGATGAGCGAGAGGTTCGCCGGGTTCAGGAACCGGTCGTTGAGCAGGCCGAACACGATGACGGCGAGCACGAGCACGATCGCCGGGCTGATGGCCGGGTAGCGGTGCAGGACGTTGCGGATGCGGCTGAGTGGGGTGGTGCGGTCGAGGAACTCCTCGGCCAGGTCGAGCGCCGATGTCGGCGGCTCGGTCGTGTGCTGAGTCACGTGGTTACTCCCGTTGTGTGTTCGGTGAGGGTGAAGTGGGCGGGTGCGGATCGGTGGGGAGTGACGGATGCCGCGGGGCTCGGCCCTCGCGCGACATCCGCCCCGACCCGCACCGCGCTCACGGTCGGGTGCCGGGGATCAGCCCCAGCAGATCTCGCCGCCCTCGGCGGTGTCGATCGACTCGACGCCGTCCTGCGCGTCGTCGGTGACGAGTGCGACACCGGTGTTGTAGAAGTCGAGGCCGTCGGTGGCCTCGGGCGCCTCGCCGGTCTCGATGAGGTCGAAGATCGCCTGCACGCCGAGCTCGGCCATCTTCACGGGGTACTGCTGGCTCGTCGCCCCGATGGTGCCGTCGGCGACGGCGGCGACGCCGGCGCAACCGCCGTCGACCGAGACGACGATGAGATCGTCGGTCGCGCCCGCAGCCTTGAACGCCTCGAACGCGCCGTAGGCGGCCGGTTCGTTGATCGTGTAGACGACGTTGATGCCGGGGTTCTTGGAGAGGAGCGTCTCAGCGGCGGTGCGACCGCCGTCTTCGGCGCCCTGGGATGCCTCGTTGCCGACGATCTCGTAGTCGCCGCCGCTGTAGCTGCCGGTCGGTTCCTCGTCGCCGTTCACTGCGGGGTCGCCGAGGTCGA
Organism: Agromyces humatus; assembly: GCF_021228295.1. Taxonomy (GTDB): domain Bacteria; phylum Actinomycetota; class Actinomycetes; order Actinomycetales; family Microbacteriaceae; genus Agromyces; species Agromyces humatus. The sequence goes on along the minus strand of NZ_JAJQPD010000003.1, from coordinate 416,052 downwards.
TGCCGAGGCCGTCGAGGAATCCCTGGTCGCGGTTGACGTCGACCGAGACGACCTTGTCGTCGAACAGGTCGACGAGCGCGATCGTGGCCTTCTCGCCGCCGAGCTTCGCGGCGGTCCACCTGCCGATCTCCTGGCCCGCGAGGAAGTTGTCGGTCGCGAACGTGATGTCGACCGACTCAGGGTCGGCCGGCGGGGTGTCGAGCGCGATGACGTAGAGGCCGGCATCGCGAGCCTTCACGAGCGCGTCCTCGACGGCGGGGCCGTTCGGCGTGATGAGGATGCCGGCGTCGCCCTTCGAGATGGCATTCTCGACGGCCTGGATCTGGGTGTCCTCGTCGCCGTCCTCCTTGCCCGCGGCGAAGGTCAGCTCGACGCCCAGGTCCTCGGCTGCGGTCTCGGCGCCGTCCTGCATGGCGACGAAGAACGGATTGGTGGTGGTCTTGACGATCAGCGAGACGCCGATCGGCTCGTCACCGCCCTCGGCGGCGCCCGAGGCGGACCCGCTCGAGGCGCATCCTGTGAAGGCGAGTGCGGCGGCCGCGGTGAGCGAGCCGGCCATGATCATGCGGCGGCGGAATGCCGCGGGTGCTGTGCGATTCATCGATGAATCTCCTCCGGGTGTTGGGCGACCGTTGTCTCCCTGACAACGATGTCATGCTAGGTCTAGACCATGCCCGTGTGTATAGTCAAGTCGAACTTTCAAATTGGAGATCACATCGTGACATCGTTGTCAGATACCACGTCGCAGGTCCCGGCGAACCCTCGCTCCCGCCCGACGATGCGGCACGTCGCCGCCCTCGCGGGCGTCGGGGTGAAGACCGTCTCGCGCGTGATCAACGGCGAGCCGAACGTGTCGGCGGCGACGATCGCGAAGGTCATGGCGGCCGCGCGCACCCTCGATTACCAGCCCGACCTGCACGCCGGCAACCTGCGGCGCGCCGACGGCCGCACTCGCACCCTCGGGCTGCTCGTGGGCAGCGTCGACAACCCGTTCGCCGGGGCCGTGCACCGCGCGGTCGAAGACGTGGCGCTCCAGCACGGCGTCGCGGTCTTCGCCTCGAGCCTCGACGACGACCCCGACCGCGAGCAGGAGTCGGTCGACGCCTTCCTTCGGCGCCGCGTCGACGGGCTCATCCTCACCACGGTCACCGAGAGTCAGGCCTACCTCGCGCCGGAGTTGCGCCGAGGCACACCCGTCGTGTTCGTCGACCGCGAGCCGGCCGGCATCACCTCCGACGCTGTGGTGAGCGACAATGCCGACGGCGCTGCACTGGCCACCCGTCACCTGCTCGAGGGCGGTCATCGGCGACTCGCCTACCTGGGCGACCGGCCCGTCATCCAGACGGCGCGCGAGCGACGTCGCGGGTTCCTCGAGGAGCTCGGTCGGGCCGGTGTGGCGACACGCGGCGTCCCGGTCGTCGACGGCCTCCACGACGAGGAGTCCGCCCGCGCCGCCACGATCGCGCTCTTCGACTCGCCGAATCCGCCGACCGCGATCTTCAGCGCGCAGAACCTCGTGACGATCGGCGTCATCCGCGCCCTGCGCGAGCTCGGGCGACACCACGACACCGCGCTCGTCGGCTTCGACGACGTGCCCCTCGGCGACCTCCTCGACCCCGGCGTCACCGTGGTCGCCCAAGACCCGCAGGGGATCGGGCGGGCGGCGGCCGAGCGCGTCTTCGCGCGGCTCGACGGCGACCACTCGCCCCCGGTGCGCACGATCGTGCCGACACGATTGATCGAACGCGGCTCAGGCGAGATCCCGCCGCGCCGGGAAGGCTGATCGCATGACCGACGCGACTCCAACTCCTCGACGGGTCACCGTCGTCGGCGACGCCCTGATCGACGAACTGCGCGATGCGCACGGGTCGCGCGAGTTCGTCGGCGGCGCCGCGCTGAACGTGGCGGTCGGGCTCGCCGTGCTCGGCGACGAAGCGACGCTCATCGCGATGCTCGGCGACGACGAACCCGCCGAGCACATCCGCGCCTACCTGCGCGACTACGGGGTTCGGCTCGTCGAGAGCCCGTCGATGCACGGCACGTCGCGGGCGATCTCCGACCGTTCCGAAGGCGGGGAGCCGCGCTACGAGTTCAACGAGGCGGCATGGCGGCGCAGCATCCGCTTCGACGATGCGACCCGCGCCGCGCTCGACGAAGCCGACGTCGTGGTGGTGAGCTGCTACCCGTTCGACGATGCCGCGCAGTACGCCTCGCTCGTCGAGGCGATCGAACGGCCGCGCGAGCGACTCGTCGTCGACGGCAACCCGCGGTCGGGCATGCTGTCCGACCGCGATGCGTTCCTCGCGAACTTCGAGGACTTCGCCACGCGGTCGCTGCTCGTCAAGGTCGGCGACGACGACGCCGAACTGCTGCTCGGCGACTCGCTCGACGCCTTCGTCGCGCGGTTGCAGTCGGCCCAGGGGTCACCCCAGGCGATCCTCGCCACGGCCGGACGCCACGGTGCCGCGGTGCACGTCGGCGACGCGGCCGTGCACGAGGACATCGTCGTGCTTCCCGGACCGATCATCGACACCATGGGGGCCGGCGACGCGACCCTCTCGGCCGCCGTGCACCACCTCGCGGTGCACGGCGTCCCCCGCTCGGCCGACGGCTGGAGGGGCGCCCTGCGCGAGGCGATGACGATCGCGGCGGCCACGGTGCGCCACGAGGGCGCGCTGCTGCGCATGCCGACGCACGAGAAGATCGACCCGAGCTGACGTCGGGCCGCGACGTCGCGGCATCCGAACCCCTTGCATTGTCCAGCAGACACTGCGTAGCATCGCCGCCGTCGACTGACAACGATGTCACAACTGAACGGTGACTCGCGCAACGAAGGGCGAAAGAGACGATGACGACGAAATCATGGTGGCGTACGAGCCTGGCGGCCGTCGCGATCGCCGGGCTCGCGGCCGGCCTGACCGGTACCATTCCGGCCATGGCCGACGACGGAGGTCCGGACCCGGCGGAGGAGCAGTACCGGCCGTACCTGCACTTCTCCCCCGAGCGGAACTGGATGAACGACCCGAACGGGCTCGTCTACGAGGACGGCACCTGGCACCTGTTCTACCAGCACAATCCCTCGGGCACCCGCTGGGGCAACATGAGCTGGGGCCACGCGACGAGCGACGACCTCGTGCACTGGGAGGAGCAGCCGGTCGCGATTCCGCAGACGTTCGACGACGAGGGCCGGGCGATCGAGGACATCTTCTCGGGCTCCGTCGTCGTCGACGAGACGAACAGCAGTGGCTTCGGCACGGCCGAGGAGCCGCCGATGGTCGCGATCTACACCAGCGCATACACCCCGGCGCATCCGACCCACGCCGGGAAGCAGGCGCAGTCGCTCGCCTACAGCACCGACCACGGACAGACCTGGACGAAGTACGAGGGCAACCCGGTGCTCGACCGTGACTCGGCGAACTTCCGCGACCCGAAGGTCATCCGCTACACCGACCCCGACACCGGCGAGTCGTACTGGGTGATGGTCGCCGTCGAGGCCCTGGAGTACCAGGTCGTGCTCTACCGCAGCGACGACCTGAAGACCTGGACGCACCTCAGCGACTTCGGTCCGGCCAACGCCACCGGCGGCATCTGGGAGTGCCCCGACCTCTTCCCGATCGCGGTCGACGGCGACCCGGCGAACATCAAGTGGGTGCTCGTCGTGAACCTCAACCCGGGGAGCGTCGCGGGCGGCTCGGGCGGCCAGTACTTCGTCGGCGAGTTCGACGGGACGGCGTTCACCTCGGAGAGCACCGTCGCAGCCGACGCCCTGCCCGAAGGCACCGTCTTCGCGGGCTTCGACGGCGGCGACTACGAGGGCTGGACCGTGCGCAACGAGCCCGGCAACCAGGCGAACGGCCCGTGGACGGACGCCCCGGCCGCTGGCACGCTGCCCGGCCAGAACACGGTATCGGGCTTCGTCGGCGCCGGCCTCGTGAACGGCTTCGCCGACCACGACTGGCCCGTGGGCAGTATGGAGTCGCCGGTGTTCACCATCGAGCAGGACTACGTGAACCTCCTCGTGGGCGGGGGGAACCACCCGCACATCGACGGCACGCAGCTCGGCAACGAGCCGCCGGCCGGCCGCGTGCTCTTCGACGGCTTCGAACTCGCCGACGGCACGACGCTCGCCGACTCCGGCTGGGAGATCACGGGCGACTTCGCGACCGAGCCTGCGCGCAACCCCTCGACCTCGGGCGGCGACTACTCCCTCGGCGCGAAGCGCGTGAACACCTGGGAGGGCGGACCGAAGGGCGACGACAACGTGGGCGACCTCACCTCGCCGGCGTTCACGATCGAGCCCGGAGAGAATCACCTGAGCTTGCTGATCGGCGGCGGCAAGCGGTTCAACGGCACCCTCGAGGTGCGGCTCGTCGTCGACGGCGAGGTCGTGCGCACCGCGACCGGCCCCGAGGCCGGCCAGCTGAACTGGCAGTCGTGGGATGTGTCCGATCTCGCGGGCGCCGAGGCCCGCTTCCAGGTGCACGACGACGCCACCGGCGGCTGGGGTCATCTCACGGTCGACCACCTCGTGCTCGGCGCCGAGCCGGCGCAGCCGCGGTCCGATGAGACGAGCGTGAGCCTCGTCGTCGACGGCGAGGTCGTGCGCACCGCGACGGGCCGCAACGGCGAGACCCTCGACTGGGTCGGCTGGGACGTGCGCGAGTATGTCGGGCGCGAGGCATCCGTTCGCATCGTCGACAACAACCGCTTCGGCTGGGGCCACATCCTCGTCGACCAGGTGATGTTCGCGGACGCCCCGGCGGCGCCCCGCATCGAGGGCTACGACTGGCTCGACTGGGGGCGCGACTACTACGCGACCGTGTCGTTCGCGAACGCGCCCGACGGGCGGCGGGTGATGCTCGGCTGGATGAACAACTGGGACTACGCCAACGACATCCCGACCGGGTCGTGGCGCAGCGCCATGGCGCTGCCGCGCGACGTGTCGCTCACGACCACCGAGCGCGGGCCGCGGCTCGTGCAGCGGGTCGCACCCGAGTTCGCCGAGCTCGAGCAGGTCGATCGAGCCTTCACGCAGGCTTCGCTGCCCATCGCGGACGGCTCCGAGACCCTCCCCGTATCGGGCGATGTCGTGCGCATCGACGCGGTCTTCGCGCCGGGCGACGCCGACGCGGTGGGCCTCAGCGTGCTCGGGGACGACGAGGCGTCGACCCGCATCGGGTACGACGCGACGACGGGTCGGCTGTTCGTCGACCGACGGGATTCGGGCAGCACGGCGTTCCACTCGGCGTTCGCGTCGCTCGACGACGCGCCGGTGGAGCTCGTCGACGGCCGCATCGCGATCACCGCGTACGTCGACCGCTCGTCGGTCGAGGTGTTCACCGCCGACGGGCGCACGACGATCACCGACCAGGTGTTCCCGAACGCCGGCGCCCGCGCGATCGGCCTCTGGGCCGAGCGTGACGGCGCGACGCTCGAGTCGCTCACGGTGACGCCGCTGCACGGCGCGATGTACAAGGAGTCGGGCGTCGATGACGCCGCGGCCGCGCCGCCCGCCGCCGAGGTCTCGGCGCTCACGGGCCCGAAGCGCGGACCAGACGCCGACGGCGACTACGTGGTGAAGGTGAAGGTCGGCAAGGGCGCGCCGACGACGGTCGTCCGGCTCGTCGAGGACGGCTCGGTGATCGGCCGGGTCTACCGTTCGGCCGACAGTGAGCGCGTCGTCGAATTCCCGATCACGGATGCCGCACCCGGCGAGCACCGCTACTCGGTCGAGCTCGAGAACTCGGTCGGCACCACCGACGGGGGCGTCCTCGTCGTGCAGGTCGCCGGCTGATCGCCGGCTGCGCTGAGCGGATGCCCCGGGGAACGGTTCCCCGGGGCATCCGTCGTTCGCGCTGCGAGCCGTTACTGCACCTTGCCGCCGGAGTTGACGTCGAGGTTCGCCGGGATGTCGGCCCAGCCGCCGAGCCCGCCGTCGCCGTACGAGTAGTCGACCGCCGAGTTCACGCCGTCGAGGTCGATCTTCACGGTCGGGGCGAGGGTGCCGCCGCGCACGAAGTCGTCATGCGTGCCGATCGTGTCGATGAACGACTGCACCAGGCCGCCGGGCATCACGTAGTGCGAGTACGCCTGGAAGTGGCCCGGGTGCTGGTTGTAGTCGGGAGCGAACGGCTGTCCGCCGGCGAAGTTGAGGTTCGTCGGGTTGCCGAGCGCGAGACCCGAGCCGCCGTTCAAGGGCTGGAAGTCGCTGCGGATGCCATCGCCGACGAAGCCGTACACGCCCTCAGGGCCGTCGATGCCGGACGCGAACGTGCCGCGGTGGCTGATCGTGAAGAGGTAGGCCTTGCCGTTCTCGAACACGAACTGCGGGCGTTCGGTCTGGTCGGTGACGCAGTTCGCCGAAAGGATCGGCGGCAGGAACTCCCACTCGGTGAGTTCCTTGTTCTTCGCCTTCGCGAGGCCGATGTTGCCGATCTGATAGGTCGCGCCCGAGGCGTTGACCTGGTCGACCGTCTCGGCGTAGGGGTCGCCCTCGCGGTAGCCGAGGTCCTCCTCGGTGCACTTCGCGGACTCGCGCGGCATGGCGGAGTTGCCTTCGAAGACCATGTAGGTCTCACCGGGGTTCGCCGGGTCCTCGAAGGTGAACGGGTCGCGGAAGTTGAAGAACTCGTTCTGCTCGCCGGTCTGGTAGAAGGTGCCGTCGGCCTTCAGCAGGTCGGTGACCTTGTCGAATCCGGTGAACTTCACGCCGTTCTTGTTCGCGTGCACCGTGCCGACGCTCAGCGCGATGCGCGGGTCGTACGGCTTGATGTTCGAGCCATCGGGGTTGCGGTAGAACGCGACATCCGTGAAGAAGAGCTTGATCTGGCCGCCCTTGAAGATGCGCGCCGAGCCCGACCACTGGGTCTGGTGGCTGAATGACTGGTCCTCGAAGATCTTCCCGGTGACGCCCTCATCGAACACCAGGCCGCCATAGGTCCAGCCGCCGTTCTCGGGTCGCTCGTCGGCCGCGATTCCCGCCGGCCGGAAGAAGTACCCGATCTTCGCGTAGTGGTGCCGCTCGTCGAAGCCGAGGCTGCGGTCGGCGACGAGCGAGAAGATGACCTCCTGGCCGTTGACGCTGTACTGGTTGCCGTCCTCGTCAGTCAGCGGCCAGGTGTCCCAGACCCAGACCTCGCCGTTCGACATGTCGGGGAAGTCCTGCGGCACCTCGGGCATCGTGAGCGAGGCCGGCATCGAGTTCTCCCGCGACGGGGCGTCGGGATCCGACAGCCGCTTCAGCTGCTTGGCGTCGGCACGGGTCCACTTCGCGGTGAAGTCGTCCTCGGGTGCGTAGGCCTCCTGCGTGTGCACCGTCGGCTCGGGACCGGGCTGCAGGCCTGCAGGAGCGGCGACGGCTCCCGCCGTGCCGGTGAAGAGGGTCGCGACCACGGCGCCGGCCGTGACGATGCCTCCGATGATCGGGCGCCTGATGCGCCGGGTGAGTGTCGACATGGTGTGCCTTTCGTAGGGTGAACGGTGCCGCCGAGTTGGCGGCGATGGCGGTTCGGATGCCGCGAACGGGCGTGGCCGCGGGCGCGGCATCCGAACCGGCCCGATCCGACGGCGTCAGCCGTGCGGTCGGGAGTCGTGGTGCGACGCGAGGGCTCAGACGAGCCCTTCACGCCGTCGGATGACGCGACCATCGGCGCCCCGCGAGCGGATCCTCCGCTCACGGACGGCGCGACCGCGTTCACGATGCGTGCGCGGTGCATGGTCTGGTGCCTTCACGTTCTTCGCTTTCGTTGTGGATCGTCGGCCGGAGCCAGATCGGTCCTCGAGAACGTGGCGTTGTGCTTCCCCCGACACAGGACGCTATGCGCATCCTGACAACGTTGTCAACCTGGCATGGAAACATCGATGTCCAGTGCCATCGAAGGAAGATTCCCCGATCAGCGGCCTGCTGCGGATGGTCGCGCTTTCACGCCATGAACGAAGTTCGTGGCGTTTGCAAATCGATTTGCATCGCGGTAGCGTGACCCCGATTCCTCGAGTGGCGCTTGCGCTCCTCCCAACAGAACTGCTGCGAAGGCGCACCGTCGATTCCCAACCGGAACGCCTCACCGGCGCCACGGGACCTCGTGCGGTGTGCGAACCCACGACGGAGGATCATGAACCGAACACACCGACCCGGCGCGCCGCCCGGCACCGACGCGCCCGCACGCCGACGACCGTGGTGGCGACGACGGGTCGCCTGGGCGACCACCTCCGGCGTCGCGATCGTCGCGGCCGTCGCGATCGTCGCCGCGATCGCGGCTCCCGCTCAGACACCCGGCGGCGAAGGGCCCTCGACGCCCACGACGACCGGGCAGCCCGAGCCCGGCCGAGAGTACACCCGGCCGGCCGACTGGTCGACCTACCGGCCGGCGGTGCACCTCACCCCGGCCGAGCGGTGGATGAACGACCCGCAGCGCCCGTTCTGGCTCGACGGTCGCTGGCACTACTACTACCTCTACAACGCCGACTACCCCGACGGGAACGGCACCGAGTGGTACCACGCGACCTCCACCGACCTCGTGCACTGGCGCGAGGAGGGCGTCGCCATCGCGAAGTACGAGAACGGGCTCGGCGACATCGAGACCGGCAGTGCGGTAATCGACACCGACAACACCGCCGGCTTCGGCCGCGGCGCGGTGATCGCGATCATGACCCAGCAGGACGAGGGCGTGCAACGCCAGTCGCTGTTCGTCTCGACGGACGGCGGCTATCGCTTCGAGCCGTTCGACGGGAACCCCGTGATGGACAACCCCGGCGCCGCGCACTGGCGCGATCCAAAGATCGTCTGGGACGACGCCCGCGCCGAGTGGCTCATGGTGCTCGCCGAGGGGCACAAGCTCGGCTTCTACTCCTCGCCCGACCTGAAGGAATGGACCTACCGCTCGGGCTTCGAACGCGACGACCTCGGCATCCTCGAGTGCCCCGACCTGTTCCAGATGTCCCTCGACGGCGACCCGGCGAAGACCACCTGGGTGCTCGCCGCCGGCGTGAACGGCGCCGAGTACGGCATGACCACCGGCACCGCCTACTGGATCGGAGGATGGGACGGCGAGCGGTTCACCGCGGATGCCACGGATCCCGCCTGGCTCGACCGAGGCGCCGACTTCTATGCGGCCGTCACCTGGGACGACCCTCGTCGGTCTGACGACGACCGCCTCGCGTCGCGCTACGCGATCGGCTGGCTCAACAACTGGGCCTACGCCGGCAACCTGCCCACGGAGGACTGGCATGGCGGCAGCGACTCGGTCGTCCGCGAGCTCGCACTTCGCACGGTCGACGGGCGGCCCACCCTCGTCTCGAACCCGGTCGCCGCGCTGGCCGACCTCGAGGGCGAGGCGCAGACCGTGCGGAACCTCGCCGTGCCGAACGACTCCGAACCGGAGCTCCCGCGGCCGACCGCCGATGCGTACCGCCTTCGTGTCGAGGTCGCGCCCGACCCGCGCGCGCCCGCCTCCGAGGTCCGCTTCCGCGTGAAGGACGGCGAGGGCACGTTCGCCGCCGTCGGGGTCGACTTCGCGTCGGGCGTCGCGTTCATCGCTCGCGATGCGGATGCCGCAGCCGCCGACCTCCCCGCGGAGTACCGCACAGTGCGCACCGCACCCGCAGAGCTGCGCGACGGAGTCGTCACCCTCGACGTCATCGTCGACGCCTCCTCCGTGGAGGTGTTCGTCAACGACGGCGAGGCGGCGCTCTCGAGCCTCGTGTTCGGCTCACCCGGCGCGAACGGCCTTGCAGTCGAGTCGGTGGGCGGCACCACCGACGTGCGCAGCCTTCGTCTCGCGCCGCTCGCGGTCGCGCCGGTCGAACGGCTGCAGTCGCCCACGGGCTGAGCAGAGCGCACCGCGGGCGGCTCGAAGCCCGTTCGCGCTATCGAGGGTTTCGAGACACGTCCGGCTCCGCCGGGTGCTCCTCAACCCGCGGACGGCGGCGGGCCGACGGACCCGCGCTCGATGAGTGCGCACGCGAGCAGCACCGGCTCCGCGACATCCGTCACCGCGCCGTCGATGCGGTCGAGCAGCGTCGACATGCCCCAACGGCCCATCTCACGGTGCGGCAGCGCCACCGTCGTGAGCCCGGGCACGAGCGCGGCGGCGACGATCTCGAGGTCGTCGACCCCCACGATCGAGCAGTCGCGCGGCACCTCCAGGCCGAGCGCGGATGCCGCCTGCATCACGCCCATCGCGACCTGGTCGTTGAAGCAGAACACGGCGGTCGGGCGTTCTGCCGCCGCAACGTCGAGAAGTCGGCGGCCGGCGCTTCGACCGCCCGCTGCGTCCGATGACGCCCGTTCGACCGGGGCTCGGCCGTCGAGTCCGGCCTCCTGCAGCGCGGTGCGGAACCCCTGCTCGCGACCGCGGCTCGCCGGGCCCTCATCGATCGTCGTGGCGAAGCCGATGCGGCGGTGCCCCGCAGCCACGAGGCGGGCGACCGCGGTCGCGGCGATGCCGTGCTCGTCGGGAGCCACGGCGGGCACGCGCCATCCGCCCACCGGAACAGCATCGACGAGCACGGTTGGGGTCTCAGCGAGCGCCGACGGGCGGGTGACTTCATCGTGTGACATGCGCGCAAGCAGGATGCCGTCGACCCGGTGGTCGAGCAGTGCGTGCAGCTGCGCATCCTCGAGCTGCGGATCACCCTCGGCGTCGACCGTCATCAGCACGATGCCGCGCTCCCGGGCGGCCTCCTGTGCACCCTGCACGATCCGGCCGGCGAACGGCGTCATGGCGATGCGGTCGCTCGCAAGCCCGACCACCCCGGTGCGCCGCAGGCGCAGGCCGCTCGCGAGGCGGTTGGGTGAGTATCCGAGGTCGGCTGCGGCGCGCACCACCCGGTCACGCGTCTCGGCTCGCACTGTGCGCGTGCCGCTCAGGGCATGCGACACAGTCGTCGGCGAGACGCCCGCGAGCGCGGCCACCGCGCGGATGCTCGGGCGACGCCCCGTCGCATCATCCGATCGCCGCTCCCCCACGGGCACCGAGCCTACGCTGCGCTCGGTTCAGCAGATCGTGATTCCCGTCGCGAACGCGGGCACCTCACCCTTCGATGCTCGTTCGCGCTGTGCCCACTCTGGGGCTGGTCGGCTGCGAGCCCTGACCCTAGAGTCACCCTATGGGTGACGATGACGGCGGCCGCAGCAGGCTCGGCCAGGCCGCCGCTGCCTTCACGAGCAACTGGCGCAACCGCAATCTGCGCCGCGCCCAGCTCAGCTTCCTCGGCGCGTGGACCGCCGAGTGGGCGTTCACCGTCGCCCTCGGCATCGTCGCCTACCGCGACGGCGGTGCGACCGCCGTCGGCCTGGTCGGACTGCTGCGCATGTTGCCGTCCGCGATCCTCGCGCCGCTGCTGTCGCCCATCGCCGACCGGGGGCGCAGAGAGCGGGTGCTCATCCTCGTCTCGGTCGTGCGCGGAGTCGCGACCGCCGCGGCCGCCCTGGTGATTGCGCTGGCGGGCCCCACCGTGGTCATCTATGCGCTCGCCGTGCTGTCGACGATCGCCGCCACGCTCTACCGTCCGGCGCATTCCGCGCTCCTGCCGTCGCTGTGCCGCACCGGATACGAGCTCGCGAGCGCCAACGTGGTCCGCGGTCTCCTCGACTCCGCCGCCACGCTCGTGGGCCCGCTGCTGGCGGCCGTGCTGCTGCAGTTCACCGGAGTGGACGTCGTGTTCGCGGTCGCGGCGGCCGCGTCGTTCTGGGCGGCCGTGCTGCTGCTGCGGCTCAAGTACGACGCCCCTCCGCGCCCACCGGCGCCGGCGCGTCCCAACCTGGCCAAGGAGGCCGTCGACGGGGTTCGTGCGGTCACGCAGAATCGTGGCCTCATGCTCATCCTCGGTCTCGCGGCGGCGCAGGCCCTCACCCGGGGCGCGCTCACCGTGCTGTCGGTGGTGGTCGCGATCGAGCTCCTCGGCACCGGCGAACCCGGCGTCGGCGCCCTGATGACCGCCGTCGGCGTGGGCGCGGTGCTCGGGTCGCTCGCGGCCTCGCTGCTCGTCGGCACCGGTCGGCTGGGTGCATGGTTCGCCGTCGGAGTCGGCCTGTGGGGCCTTCCGCTCACCCTCGTCGGCCTCATCCCGCAGGAATCCGCCGCACTTCCCCTGCTGGCATTCATCGGCGTCGGCAACGCCCTCATCGACGTCGCCGGGTTCACGCTGATCGGCCGGATGGCACCCGACGAGGTGTTGGCACGCGTCTTCGGCGTGCTCGAGAGCCTCGTGACGGTGTTCATCGGAATCGGAGCCGTCTTCGCGTCCCTGATGATCGCGTGGATCGGCGTCCAGGGCGCCCTCATCGCGATCGGGCTGCTGTGCCCGGTGCTGGCGGCGGTCTCCTGGCGCCGACTGCGACGGCTCGACCGGTCGGTCGGCGACCTCGACGTCGATGTCGGGCTGCTCCAGCAGGTGCCGATGTTCGGCACCCTGCCGCTGCCCGCCGTCGAGCGGCTCGCCCGTGGACTCGAACCGGTCGCCGTGGCCGCCGACCAGGTGGTGTTCGCGCAGGGAGACGTCGGCGACCGGTACTACCTGATCGAATCGGGCGAGGTCGACGTCGTGGGCGACGGACAGGTCGTGGCGACGCTCGGCCCGGGTGAGGGCTTCGGTGAGATCGCGTTGCTGCGCCGTACGCGCCGAACGGCCACCGTGGTGGCCAGGAGCGCGCTCAGGCTGCGCGCGCTCAGCTCCGACCGGTTCCTCCCCGTCGTGCTCGGGTACACGCCGAGTGCCCGACAGGCGGCGACGGTCGTCGACGACATGCTGCACCGGTACGAGCCGAAGGCGCCGTTCGAAGAACCGCCGGCGTCGCCGTGAGCGCACTCAATGGTTGTGCACCCCGGGGTTTGGTGGGAGCCTAAGCCGCATGGAGTCCGGACGTGCAGTCCTTCTGATCGCGGACATCGGTGGCTACACCGACTACATGAGCACCCATCGGTTCAGCCTCTCGCATGCCGAGGTCAACACCGCGCGCATGCTCGACAAGATGATCGATGCCGCTCCCGGCTACGAACTCATCGAGATCGAGGGCGACGCGGCGTTCCTCTCGCGCAGAGCCGATTCCCGCGGCGACGACGCGATCGTCACCGAGATCCTGCACGCCGCCGTCGCCATGCATCGAGCGTTCCACCTCGAACGTCAGAACGTCGCGACCAATCTCTGCCCCTGCTCGGGCTGCAAGGAGGCGGGCAATCTCAAGCTGAAGTTCGTGGCGCACGTCGGCGACGTGGCCACCCAGACCATCCACAAGCGGCACAAGCTCGTCGGCATCGACGTCATCCTCGTGCATCGGCTGCTGAAGAATCCGGTGCCGATCCCCGAGTACGTGCTGCTCTCGGAAGCGCTCTACACGACCGGCGAGGCATCGCTTCCCGGCGACGTCCACGAGATCTCGCCCGAGCTCGAGGGCATCGGAACCGTCCGCGCCTACTTCGTCGACGTCGGCGACCTCGACGGCGAACTCCCGCCGCTGCCCGGGCCGTCGTGGCGCGGACGCCTCGGCAGGACCTTCGCGGCAGCCGGGCTGGGCATGCCGTACCTGATGGGCATGCGGCGTCCTCGCGCCGACCGCGCGCTCACCCGCGGCTGAGCCACCCCAGGCGACGCCGCGGCGGCGCGACCGAGCGGCGCACCACGAGTTCACCCGCGAGCAGGACCGGCCCCGGGACATCCGCTGCGCCGCCCGCGATGCGCTCGAGCAGCGCGGTCATCGCCCACCGGCCCATCTCGCGGTGCGGCAGGGCCATCGTCGTGAGGCCGGGCTCGAGCGCCGCCGCCACGACCTCGAGATCGTCGACGCCGACCACCGAGCAATCGCGGGGCACCTCGAGCCCGAGTGCCTCCGCGGCCTGGTAGACACCCATCGCCACTTGGTCGTTGAAGCAGAAGATCGCCGTCGGGCGCTCACCGAAGGGGTGGTCGAGCAGGCGACGCCCCATGCGGCGCCCCCCGACCGCATCGGGGGTGGTGCGTTCGACGGACGCGTGCATGTCGTAGAGGCCCGCCCACTCGACGGCCGACCGGAAACCCGCATGCCGACCGCGGGTGGCAGGCGTGTCGTCCGCTGCCGTGATGAACGCGAGGCGTCGATGACCCGCCCCGAGCAGGTGCTCGATGGCGGCCGCCGCGATGCCGTGCTCGTCGGGTGCGACCGCCGGCACGACCCAGCCGGGCGCGGGTACCGCGTCGATGAGCACGACCGGGATTTCGCCGACCGCGGCGGGGCGCTCGATCTCCTGGTGGGAGCCGCGCGCGATCAGGATCCCGTCGACTCCCCGCTCGGCGAGCGAGCGCAGGTGGCCCTGCTCGACATCGCGGTCGCCTCCGGAATCGACCACCATGAGCAGCGTGCCGCGCTCGCGCGCCGCTTCCTGCGCCCCCTGGATGATGCGGCCGGCGAACGGCGTCGCGGCGATCCCGTCGACGACGAGTGCGACGACCGCCGTCTGCCGCCGCGCTCGCGCTCCCACGACGCGGTCGCGTGCGTACCCGAGACGCTCGGCCGCCCGCACGACGCGCTCTCGCGTCTCGGCACGCACGGAACGCGTTCCGTTCAGAGCGTGCGAGACGGTTGATGGCGAGACCCCGGCCTCGGCGGCCACCTCTGCGAGGCCCGTGCGCCCGGCAGCGCCGCTCGGCTTGCGTCGACTCCCCGGCTCGATGCCCATGTCCATGGAGCCTACGGTGCAGGGGCGAGGCAGGGCATCACGAATCTCACCACGACCGGATTCATGGCGCTCACGCTCTCCGCGGCAATACAGTGAGGGCGAGCGGATGCCGCGACGGTGCGGTCTTCGCGACACCACGCGAGAGGGGACGCGGAGTGACGGCAGCGGCACCGACCGAGACCGCATCGAACGAGAGCCCGTCGGCGACCTCATGGCTGCCGCTCATCGTGGTGGTGCTCACGCAGATCCAGGCGTCGTTCGCGGTGAACGCGTTGACCGTGTCGATGGCGGGCATCACGACCGACCTCGACACGCCCGCGACATCCGTCGGCACCGCCATCACGGCCGGCACGTTCGCCATGGCCGCATTCATCCTGCTCGGCGCGAAGGTCGGCTCGCGATTCGGCACCCGCGGCGTGTTCCAGATCGCGGTGGCGATCCACGGGCTCGCGATGCTCGGCGTGGCGCTCAGCGTGAGCCCGGCGATGCTCTTCATCGCGCAGGCGTCGTCAGGTGCCGTGATCGCCCTCATCGCACCGGCGCTCACGGTGTTCATCGCGACGAACTACCACGGCGCGCAGCAGGCCCGGGCGATCGGATTCCTCGCCGCAGCCATCCCGGCGGCGGGCGTGCTCGCGCTGATCCTCGCCGGCTGGTTCGCGACCACGATCGGCTGGCGGTGGTCGTTCGTGCTCATGGTCGCGCTCGCGGGCGTCAACCTCGTGCTGAGCTTCCTCGTGAAGAAGGTGCCGGCGCAACCCGGCCTCTCGATCGACTGGACCGGCGCGATCATCGCCGCCGTCGCCGTCATCCTGTTGAGCTTCGGGTTCAGCGGGCTCGCGACATGGGGCATCTGGCTCGCCACGCCGCAGGCGCCGTTCGACGTGCTCGGCATCTCGCCGGCTCCCCTGCTCGTGATCCTCGGGCTGGTGGTCGGGCAGGTGTTCTTCTCGTGGCTGCGCCGTCGCGGGCGTGAGGGAAAGCCGCGCATCTTCGACCTTCGGGTCCTCGCAACGGGCTCCGAGCGTGCGGTGACGGCGTGCATGGCGACGATGCTCTTCGTCGGCACCGCCGCGAACTTCCTGATCCCGCTCTACATCCAGGTCGTGCAGGGGCGTTCGAGCATCGAGACGTCGTTCTCGATCATCCCGTACACGCTCTCGATCTTCCTCGCGTCGACGTTCGTCGCGTACCTCTACGGGCGATTCACCCCACGGCTGCTCGCGACAACCGGGTTCATCGTCGTCGCGGCGGCGCTCACGCTGCTCGCCTTCACGGTTCGCGGCGAGTGGAGCCAGGGGTTCGTCGTCGCCGGACTCATCCTGCTCGGCCTCGGACAGGGCTCGATCGTGGCGCTCGTCTTCAACACGCTGCTGTCGGCCGCACCCAAGCAGCTCGCCGGCGATGTCGGCGCCTGGCGCGGGCTCGTGCACAACCTCTCGGGCAGCGTGGGCATCGCCGTGGCGAGCGCGTTCGCCGTCGGCATGCTCTCGTCGATGCTGCTCGCCGGAGCGCAGGAGCACCCCGAGATCAGCGACGAGCTCATCGCGCAGGTCAACTTCAACGAGGCGAACTTCCTCACGAACGAGCAGCTCGCGGCGGTGCTCGAATCGCGGGCGAGCGGCCCTGAGCTCGACGCCGCGATCGCGGTCAATGCCGAGGCACGACTTCGGGCGCTGCAGATCTCGTTGCTCGGGCTCGGCGCGATCTCGCTGCTCGCGATCGTGCCCGCCACACGCATGCCCGGTCGCCGTGAGGGCGATCTGCCCGAGAAGCTCGAACCCGATGACGACGACGTCATCGACCCCGTCGACGAGAAGGAGACCGTCGCATGAGCCGCAGCCCGAACAAGCTGATCCCCGAGGACTTCACGGCCATCCCGTCGCTCGAACGGTCGCGCGAGGTGTCGGTCGCGGTCGTCGACGGGCTCGACGAGTCGGGCCTCGACGCCGTCGGCGTGGTCGTGACCACCGACGGCGACCTGCCCGACGGTCTCGACCTCGACCGCGCGGCGCTGGAGCGCGCGGGCTTCGACGCCACGTCCGGTTCGACGCTCGTGCTGCCCTACGGCTCGGGCCCGCTGCTCGTGCTCGTCGGCGCCGGTCCCGCGGGCGAGTTGACGGCCTCGGCCCTGCGCGACGCCGCTGCGGCGTTCACGCGCGCCACCGCCAGGTTCGCGCGCATCGGCCTGCGCGTGCCCGCGACCGGCGACGCCGACGCCGCGACGGCCGGGCAGGCGCTCGCCGAAGGCGCGCTGCTCGCTCGGTACCGGTTCGATGCCCTCAAGCGCGAGCCGAAAGACGTGCCGCTGACTCGCGTCGAGCTGCGCATCGACGGCGCCGAGATCGGAGCGGCGTCGCGGGGCGCCGAAACCGGCGCGATCACCGCCCGCGCAGCGAACATCGCCCGCGACCTCGCGAACGCGCCCCCGGGGCACCTCACAGCGACCGAGATGGCCGAGGTCGCCGTCGAGCTCGGCAGGCGGTTCGGCTTCGACGTCGAGGTGTTCGACCAGCAGCAGCTCATCGACCTCGGCTGCGGCGGCCTGCTCGGCGTCAACTCGGGCAGCGCCGAAGCGCCGCGCATGATCAAGCTGCGCTACGCCCCGCCCACCGACTCGACCGGGCACCTCGGCCTGGTCGGCAAGGGCATCATGTACGACTCGGGCGGCATCAGCCTCAAGCCGTCAGACCCGATGCACCTGCTCATGAAGATGGACATGGGCGGTGCGGCCTCGGTGCTCGCGACCTTCACCGCCCTCCGTGCGCTGCACGCGACCGCGACGGTGAGCGGTTGGCTGATGTGCACCGACAACATGCCGTCGGGCTCGGCCTACAAGCTCGGCGATGTGCTCACCGCGCGAGGGGGCACGACGGTCGAGGTGAAGAACACCGACGCCGAGGGGCGCCTCGTGATGATGGACGCCATCGTGCTCGCCAACGAAGACGGCGTCGACGCGATCGTCGACATCGCGACCCTCACGGGCGCGGCCCTCATGGCGCTCGGGCCCTCGATGGCCGCGTTGCTCGGCAACGACGGCGGTGTGACCGGCCTCGTCGAGCGGGCCGCCGCGGCGACCGACGAGAAGGTCTGGCGCCTGCCGCTCGAACGCAAGTACCGCAAGCAACTCGATTCGGATGTCGCGGACATCGCGAACCTCGGCGGCCCCTACGCCGGGGCGACCACCGCGGCCCTGTTCCTCGACCACTTCGTGGGCGAGACGCCGTGGGCGCACCTCGACATCGCCGGCACGATGCAGTCCGACGCCGACGACTCGTGGCGGTCGAAGGGCGCCACCGGTTACGGCACCCGCATCCTCATCGAGGTCGCCAAGGAGTTCCGCCCGACGATGTGAGGCGCAACCGCCCCAGGATGCAGGACGAGCCGCGGGCGACGTCGCCCACAGCGGTCGCCCCGGCGCTCATCCGGCATCGTGGATTTCGCCTGTAGCGATCTCGGCGGCGGCAACGGGACCGGGGCGCTCAGCGCAGAGCACCCGCGCGATAGGCCGCCTCGGTGCGGGTGGCCGCACCGAGCTTGCGCAGGATCGCCGAGACGTGCACGCTCGCGGTCTTGCCGCTGATGAAGAGTCGCTCGCCGATCTGGCGGTTGCTGAGCCCCTCGGCGAGCAGTTCGAGCACCTGCCGCTCACGTGCCGTGAGCTCGGCTGCGGCGAGCGCGTCGGCGTCGGATGTCGCGGCCCCCGCGATTCCCGCGGCCTCGGCGCCGTGCGGGCGGGCGGCGCCCTCGAGGGCGATGGCGGCGGTGCTCGCGACCCGCTCGATGCGCTCGCGCACGGCACCCACGCCGCCCGCTTCGGCGAGGTCGAACGCCTGCTGCAGTGTGGCCCGGGCAGCAGCTCGGTCGGCGGCGGCGAGTTCGGCCTCGCCCCGCCGGAGCAGGGCGTATGGCGCGAGGAAGCCCGGCGCCTCGGGCGCGGCAGCGGCCTCGACCGCGCGGCGCCAGGCCGATGGGTCGGCGCCGGGCACGTCGGCACCACTGCCCTGGTCGACCGTGGCGAGCTCTGCATCGAAGAGGGCCGCCCAGAGCGCGTGCGTCGGCCAGTTCGAGAGCCGTTCGAGCAATTCGCGGAACGCCGGTTCGGCGGCATCGACCTGGTCGGCGACGGTCGGCGGTACCGCACCGGGACGGGCACGCACCGCGGCGATGACGCGCGCGGCGACCCAGACGAACGGCAGCGCGTAGCCGGGGAGCGGAAGGTATTGCTCGTGCAGCAGCACGTTCGCCTCGCGCCACGCCGCGCCGAGGTCGTCGTTGGCGAGCGCCACCTCGCCGGCCACTCGTCCGACGGCGAGGCGGGTCTGCATCTCGACCTCCATGACCGACGCCATCGCCGGCTTGGCGCGACGCAGCATGTCGGTGGCGCCGGTGACGTCGCCGCGCCAGAGCGCGGCCCAGATGCGGGCCCGCTGCAGGTAGGCCGTGAACGGGACGGGCGGGTCGAGTGCGAGCGCGCGCTCGATGAGCGCGTCGGCACGCTGCCACTCGCCGAGTGCGAAGAGCGGATCGACCGCGTTCGACGCGAGGATGACGCCGGAACTGCGCTCGACGCCCTGAGCCCGGGCGCGCGCGAGGCCGTCTTCGGCGAGGCGCACGGCCTCGGGGTAACGGCCGATCAGGTAGTGCAGGTCTGAGGCGTTGACCCAGTAGCGCAGCATGGCGGCGCCGTCGCCCTGGGCGAGCTCGCGGGCGCGCTCGAGCATGGCGAGCCCGGCCTCGACCTCGCCGCGGTCGGAGCGGCTGATGGCGGCGAGGTTCGTCGCGATGGACGCGTACCGCGGCGAGCCGAGCTCGATCGCCGCCGCGAGGGCCCGGTCGGCGACCTCGGCGGCATCGTCGAGCCGGCCGTCGATCATGAGTCGGCCCGCGAGGGCGCTGAGGACCGTGGGGCGCAGTTCGCCCGGCACGGCGTCGCCGAGCCGGTCGAGGGCCTCGAGCGCCTCTTCGAGCACCTCGATCGAGCCGCCCTTGCCGACGTTGCCGAGGTAGAGCGCCTTGTCGCGCAGGAGTCGGGGATAGTTGGCGTCGTCACGGGGGCATTCGGCGAGCGCGGCGCGGATGAGCGCCAGGCTTCGCTCGCCCTCACCGGCGTTGCGCAGGTGCGACGCGGTGCGCCCCATGAGCTCGAGCTTGCCCATGCCCGCGGCAGCGGCCGCGTCGGGCACCACGTCCCAGAGGCCGAGCGCGCGTTCGCCGAGCTGGGCCGCCGTGGCGTAGGCGGCGGCGGCGCGGGCCTCGCGCATGGCCTGCATCGTGGCCGGGAATGCGCGGGCTGCGTCGTGCGCGCCGAGCCAGTGGAACGAGATCTCGGCGGCGAGACGACGGGTGCCGGCTTCGGCTGCGGCCTCGTAGGCCTCGGCGTAGCGCGCGTGGAAGCGTGCCCGTTCGCCGGGCAGCAGGTCGGAGAGGATCGCCTCGCGGACGAGGGCATGCCGGAACGCATAGTCATCACCGTCGATCGAGATCACGCCGTACTGCACGCACTGGCGGGCAGCGGAATCGAGCTCGTCGGCCGAGCCGGTGTAGACCTCGGACAGCAGCGCATGTGCGACGCGCACTCCACCCGTCGAGATGAGGCGCAGCAGCTCTTGCGCCGAATCGGGCAGTCGCTCGTAGCGGGCGAGCAGCAGTTCGCGCAGTGTGTCGGGCACGAAGCCCTCGTCGCGGCATCCGTCGATGCCGACGAGCTCTTCGACGAAGAAGGGCACCCCATCGCTGCGCCGGAACACGTTGTCGAGCACCCGTTCGCTCGGGGCGTCGTCGACGATCATCGACCTCACGAACTTGCGCACCTGGGGCCTCGTGAGCCGGCCGAGCTCGCGCCGTTCGACCCATCGGTCGCGATCGGCCTCGGCGAGGAACGCCCGCAGCGGATGACCGCGAGTGACGTCTTCGGTGCGGAAGCTGAGCACCGTGAGCACGCGGCTCGAGCCGAGCGCGCGCATGAGGAACCGCAGCAGCGCAAGGCTCGCGGCGTCGACCCAGTGCAGGTCTTCGATGACGAAGACGATGGGCCGGTCGCGCGAGAATGTCTCGAGCAACACTGCGATGCCCTCGTGCAGCTGGCTGCTCTCGATGCCCTTGCCGGGGGCGCCGATCTCACCGGGCTCGATCTGGGCGAGCTCGGGCAGCAGGGCCACGAGGGCCGCCCGCCCAGGCCCGACGGCCGTGAGCACGCGTTCGGCGCCGACCTCGGACACGAGCGTGCGCAGGGCCGTCTTGACGGGCGCGTAGGGCGCCGCGACGCTGCCGAGGTCGACGCACTGGCCGGTGAGCAGCAGCACGTCGTTCGGCAGCCCGCGCTGGAACTCTCGGATGAGGCGCGTCTTGCCGATGCCCGCCTCGCCGCCGACGATGACGGTGAACGGCGCGCCGGCGCGCACCTCGTCGAGGCGCTCGCTGAGCCGGGCGAGGTCTGCGTCTCGACCGATCATCGCCGGTGCTGACGTGGTCACGTTCTCATCGTGCCACGCCGCACCGACAGCGGCACCGGATGGGACATCCGTGATCGCCAGCGGCTGAATCGTCACGGCGTGACGCTCGTGACGATCGCCGGGGTCTGCGGATGTCCCGGACTCGCGGTCACCGCAGCGCGAGTCGCGGCGCGTGACGCACGTGGTGGTGGCGGCGGCTCGCCGTCACGCCTCCGTCCGACGCTACGGCGTCGGCCGAGTCGCGCTCTTCGACAGCGCGCCGGAACGCCATCCGCCGCTCGGCGACCTGCACGTTCGCCTGATGCGTGTGCAGGGCGACGAAGTCTGCTGAGTACTGCACGATGTCCTCCTGTGGTTTCCCCGACCTCTGCGATCGGATGCCTTCAGCGTGCTCGCTAAGGCGTCTGAGGCTCATCGGGCGATCGCCGTATTTCTTCTCGACCCCGCGCCGCAGGCGCCTCAGATGCGCGGGCGGGTGGCCTGGTTCACGCCAGCCGGGTGGGCGTGCGGTGGTATCCGTCGCGGCGGAACTGCACGAACGCGGCGACGATCGCCGACGCCGAGATCAGTCCGAGCACGAGCATGGTTGCGAACATGGCGCACCTCCTTTCCATCACGAGATCCTGCGTGACCCGCGGTCGCCCGTCGTCAGGGCGATCACGGAGTCGGGCACTGGGGTTCCCGCCGGGGTCAGCACTGAGGCCGCGGGTTCTCCCCAGGCGCGGCGCAGCGGCACGACGCCGGCCCAGACCGAGTGGTCCTCGCCGTCGTCGACGGCTTCGCCGGCACCAGCGGCGCGCACCTTCATCACGACGTCGTCGAGTGCCAGTCGCAGCACGCGCGTCGACGCCTGCTCCTTGCGAGTCGTCGCCCGCACCTCCGACGAGCGCCCGGGCATCAGCCGTTCGGTGAGCGCCAGCAGCGCGGCATCGGTCTCGTCCTCGGCGACCGGTTCGAGCACGCCGTACACCACGGCGCTGCGGTAGTTCATCGAGCTGTCGTAGAGCGATCGGGCGAACACGAGCCCGTCGAGGGCCGTCACCGCGAAGGCCACGGTGGCGCGCTCGGCGGCCGCGCGCAGGGCGAAGCCGCCGCCCGTCGAGCCGTGCACGAGCAGGTGTTCGCCGTCGCGGGCGAACCCCATGGGCACTACGAGCGGCGTGCCGTCGACGACCACGGCGAGGTGGCCGACCAGTTCGGTGTCGAGCAGCTCGAAGAGCGCGGTGCGATCGGTGGTCTGGCGTTCGGCGAGGCGGCGGATGCGGCGGGGTGCGGTGGTTTCGAGAGTGGTCACGAAACGAGTGTCGCCGTACACTGGTCTTGCGAACAGTCCAGTTCACGCACGAAAGACCAGTCCAGTTCACGATCGGATGTCCCTGGCGGAAGGCACATGGACGGCCCATTGCTCGTGATCGACCGCGCCACCGACACCCCCATCGGCGTGCAACTCGTCGAGGGCGTGCGGCGCGGCATCCTCGGCGGGATGCTGCAGCCCGGCGACCCCATGCCATCGACACGTGCCTTCGCAGCCGAGCTCGGCGTCTCTCGCAGCGCCGTCGTCGCCGCCTACGAGCAGCTCGCGGGCGAGGGCTACCTCGAGATGCGCCAGGGCGCGCCGACGCGCGTCGCGCGACTCGCGGGCCCGGTGGCATCCGGCCGCCCGCCTGCACCGAACGCGGCGCGAGTCGTCCCGAGCCGCCGCGAGAACCCGCCCGTCGCCACGCTTCCGGCGACGCCGTCGCCGCGCGTCGACCTGCGACCCGGGCGCCCGTCGACCGCACGAATCGACACCCGTGCGTGGCGTGCGGCGTGGCGGCACGCGGCCGCCCTCGAGATCCCTTCCGACTCGGCGCCGCGTTTCGGCGTGCCGCGGCTGCGCGCCGAGATCGCCGACCACCTGCGGCACGCCCGCGGCGTGGTCTGCTCGGCCGATGACATCGTCGTGACGGCAGGCACCGGTGAGGCGGTCGCGCTCATCGCCACGGCGCTGCCGGCCCGCGCGGGCCGGCAGCCGACGATCGCGGTCGAGCACCCCGGGTATCCGTCGGCGCGGCGCGTCATCGAGCACCGCAGGGTGCGCATCACCACAGTGCCGGTCGATGACGACGGCATCTCGATCGAGCACCTGCGTCGGATGTCGCAGCCCGCGAATGCCGTCATGGTCACGCCGAGCCACCAGTATCCGCTCGGCGGCCGACTCCCGGTCGCCTCCCGTCTCGCCCTGCTCGACTGGGCGCGCGACGCCGACGCCCTCGTGATCGAAGACGACTACGACAGCGAGTTCCGGCATCTCGGGCCGCCGCTGCCCGCGCTCGCGTCACTCGACGATGAGGGTCGGGTCGTGCTGGTGGGCAGCTTCTCGAAGGTGCTGACGCCGGCGCTGCGCCTCGGCTACCTCGTGCTGCCGCAGAACCCCGCACTGCGCGCGGCGATCACGGCGCTGCGCGTCGACGAGCAGTGCCCCGTGCCGGGCGTCGCCCAAGAGGCCGCCGCGGCCCTGCTCGCGAGCGGCGCCGTGCGGCGGCACATCGCGGTCACGAGCCGCGACTACGCACATCGACGCGGACTCGTGCAGGCCGCGCTCGGCGACCTGCCCGGCGCGCGGCTGTCGGGCCTCGACGGCGGGCTGCATGCGGTCATCGAGTTCGACGCGGCCGGGACATCCGATGCCGTGGTCTCCCGCCTCGCGCGCGAGGGCGTGGCGGTCGCCCGCCTCGCCGAGTACTCGGCCGTGCCCGGCGACGAGCGCGAGGGCATCGTGTTCGGGTACGCCAGCCCGAGCGACACCCTGCTGGGCGAGGCGCTCGCCCTGATGCACGCGACGATCCTCGACGTCGTCGGGGGCCGGCAATAGAATGTGGTCGTCCGGCGCGCCCGCACCGCGCGCCACCGCGAAGAAGGCCGGCCGAGCCGATGAACGAGATCGTGACGATCGCCCCGTGGAACGCCTGGCCGCTCGTCATTCCCGCCCTCGTCGCCGTCGCCGGCGTCGTGATCTCGAGCCGCGGCACGCGCCACCACCAGAAGGGCGTGCGCGAGCTCGGCACGTCGCTGTTCCTGATCGCCGCGCTCGCGGGCGCGAGCATGTTCGCGATCATGCCCGGCGCGTGGGACCAGAGCGAGCGACGCGAGGCACTCGAGGCGATCGGCTACACCTCGCCGACGTTCTCGGCCGACGTGGTCCAGGCTCCGGGCGAACCGGCCGTGACGGCATTCCAGGCCGAACGAGACGGTCTGCGGATTCGAGGGGTCATCAAGAGCCTCGGCGGCGACCAGTGGGAGGTCTCGGAGATCGAGGAAGTCGAGCGCTGACGTCCACCGTACTGGGGCGGGCCAGGCCGTAGAGCGACAGGCACCTGGCAGGTTAGGATAGCCTTTCCTGCCCATGATCTGAAAGAGCTCGATGAGATCCCGCCGAATCGCCCTGTCCGTCGCACCCCTGGCCATCGCAGCACTCGCGCTGACCGGGTGCGCGGGAGCTGCGGCTCCCGGTGAGGAGGCTCCCTCCGAAGACGCGCTGGTGATCTACAACGCGCAGCACGAACAGCTCACTGAAGAGTGGGTCGCGGCCTTCACCGAAGAGACCGGCATCGAGGTGGTGCTGCGCAACGGCAAAGACAGCGAGCTCGGCAACCAGCTCGTCGAAGAGGGCGAGGCCTCGCGCGCCGACGTGTTCCTCACCGAGAACTCCCCCGCCATGTCGCTCGTCGAGAACGCCGACCTGCTCGCCCCGGTCGACCAGGCGACGCTCGACCTCGTGCCCGAGCAGTACCGCCCGTCGAGCGGCCTGTGGACCGGCATCGCCGCCCGCTCGACCGTGTTCGTGTACAACCCCGAGCTGCTCGACGAGTCCGAGCTGCCGGCCTCGCTCATGGACCTGCAGAACGAGGACTGGAACAGCCGCTGGGGTGCCGCGCCCGGCGGCGCCGACTTCCAGGCCATCGTCTCGGCGGTGCTCGAACTCGAGGGCACCGAGGCGACGTCGGCGTGGCTCGACGGCATGAAGCAGAACGCGGCGATCTACCAGAACAACATCGCGACGATGAAGGCCGTCAACGCCGGCGAGGTGCCGGGCGGCGTGATCTACCACTACTACTGGTACCGCGACCAAGACGGCACGCAAGAGAACAGCGCGAACACGAAGCTGCACTACTTCGGCAATCAAGATCCCGGCGCGTTCGTGAGCGTCTCGGGCGGGGGTGTGCTGAAGTCGAGCGCACACCAAGACGAGGCGCAGCAGTTCCTCGCGTTCCTCGCGGGCGAGGGCGGCCAGCAGATCCTCGGCGAGGGCTACAGCTTCGAGTACCCGGTCGCCAGCGACGTTCCGGCGAGGCCGCCCCTGCCCGCGCTCGACACCCTCGACGCACCCGCCGTCGACCCGTCGACCCTCAACGGACCCGAGGTCATCGACCTCATGACGGAGGCGGGGCTGCTCTGACCGTCACGGCGATCACCGCCCCGACCCGCGACGCGGGCCGGGCGGGCGCCGGTACCCCGCGACCGCCCGCATCGCTCATCGCGATCGTCGTCGTGCTCGCCGTCGGCATGCTCATTCCGGTCGGCTACGTCGTGGCGACCGTGCTCGAGATCGGCTGGGACGCCCTGGCACCGCTCATCTTCCGGCCCCGCGTCGGCGAGCTGCTGGTGAACACCGTACTGCTGCTCCTGCTCGGCGTGCCCGCCACGATCGTGCTCGGCGTCGGCGGCGCATGGCTCGTCGAGCGCACCGACCTGCCGGGCCGGGGCTTCTTCTCGGTGCTGCTCGTCGCCCCGCTCGCGATCCCCGCGTTCGTCAGCAGCTACGGCTGGGCCAGCGCGATCCCGTCGATCCAGGGCCTCTGGGGTGGCCTGCTCGTGGCGACGCTCGCGTACTACCCGCTCGTCTACCTGCCCGCGCTCGCGACGCTGCGCGGCCTCGACCCCGCGCTCGAGGAGTCGGCCCGGTCGCTCGGCCTCGGCTCGTGGGCGGTGTTCGGCAGGGTCATCCTGCCGCAGCTCCGTCTCGCCATCCTCGGCGGCGGCCTCATCGTCGCGCTGCACCTGCTCGCCGAGTACGGCGCATTCGCCTTCATCAGGTTCGACACGTTCACGACCGCGATCGTCGTCGCCTACCAGTCGACGTTCGCGGGCTCGTCGGCGGCCGCCCTCGGCGTCGTGCTCGCCACGCTCTGCCTCGTGCTGCTCGTCATCGAGGCCGGAGCACGTGGGCGCAGCCGCTACGCGCGGGTCGGCAGCGGCAGCCCGCAGCCGGCCGAGCGAACGAGACTCGGGCGCGCGACACCGCTCGCGCTCACCGCCCTGGTGGCGCTCGGCATCGCCGCCACGGTCGTGCCCCTCGCCAGCGTCGTGCGGTGGATCGCGGCATCCGATGCGAGTGCGTTCGGCGAGATGCCCGGCGCCCTCCTGCAGACGATGCTGCTCGCCGGAGGCGGCGCGATCGGCGCCATCCTCGTGGCGCTGCCGGTGGCGTGGCTGTCGGGTCGGTACCCGGGGCGCCTGAGCAAGGCGCTCGAGGGTCCGTACTACGTCGCGAGCAGCCTGCCCGCCATCATCGTCGCCCTCGCGCTCGTCACCGTCACGCTGCGCCTCGTGCCGGGCCTCTACCAGACGCCGGCTACCGTGATCGCGGCCTACGTCATCGTCTTCCTGCCGCGGGCGCTCGTGTCGTTGCGGGCCGGCATCGCGCAGGTGCCCGAGTCGCTCGAAGAGGCCGCGCGCTCGCTCGGCTCGCACCCGATCGTGGCGCGCGCTCGCGTGACCGTGCCGTTGCTCGTGCCCGCGATCGCGGCCGGCGGCGCCCTCGTCGCGCTCGGTGCGGCGAACGAGCTCACCGCGACCCTGCTGCTCGCGCCCACCGGCACGCGCACGCTCGCCACCCAGTTCTGGTCGGCCGCCTCGTCGATCGACTACGCGGGGGCCGCGCCGTACGCCCTGCTGCTGATCCTGCTGTCGATTCCCGCCGTGGCCCTCATGTTCACCCAGATTCGAGGACGTGCCAGATGAACCTCACCGTGACCGGCATCTCGAAGGCCTTCGGCGCCACCCGCGTGCTCGACGACATCTCGCTCGATGTCGCGCAGGGCTCACGCACCGCGATCGTCGGCGCCTCGGGCAGCGGCAAGAGCACGCTGCTCCGGCTCATCGCCGGCTTCCTCGACCCCGACGACGGGCGCATCACCCTGGGCGACCGCACGCTCGCGGCACCGGGAACGTCCGTTCCGGCGCACCGGCGCGGCATCGGCTACGTCGCTCAAGACGGAGGCCTCTTCCCGCACCTCACCGTGGCAGGAAACATCGCGTTCGGGGTGCCCCGTGCCGGCCGCGCCGGCCGCGCCGCCCGGGTCCGCGAGGTCATGGAGCTCACGGCGCTCGACCCGGCGCTCGCAGGCCGCTATCCGCACCAGATCTCGGGTGGGCAGCAGCAGCGCGTCGCCCTCGCCAGGGCGCTCGCCCCGCGCCCCGGCATCATCCTGCTCGACGAGCCGTTCAGCGCCCTCGACACCGGCCTGCGCGAGCAGACCCGCCGTGCCGTGATCGACGCGCTCGAGCTCACCGGCACGACGGCCGTGCTGGTCACCCATGACCAAGACGAGGCGCTCTCGTTCGGCCACGGCATCGGCATCATGGTCAAAGGCCGCCTCGCTCAGGCCGGCTCGCCGTCGGCGGTGTTCGACGACCCCGAGACCCCAGAGATCGCCTCGTTCCTCGGCCCGGCCGTGCTGCTGCCCGCCAGGCGCAGCGACGGCTGTGCCGAGTGCGCGCTAGGCACGATCCCCGTGCGGCATGACCGCAGCAACGGGTCGCGGGCGGCAGTCGCCATGGTGCGTCCGGCCCAGATCGACCTCGTGACCGATGCCCCAGGACTGAACGCCGTCGTGCACGAGGTGCGACCCATGGGATCGCTCGCCGAGGTCTCGCTGCTCGCGGGCTCCGCCGGGGCTGCGCACCCCGCGGTGATCACGCTTCGAGTGCCGCCGCACCAGCTCGGCGACCTGCGGCCCGGCTCACGGGTGGCGATCCGGGTCGACGGCGGCGCGGTGCTCTACCCATCCGACGAGACGGGGGTCGTCGACGAGGTCACCGACGACGTCACGGGCGACGAGCCGCAGCCCGCCGTCGCCTGAACCAGGCGCCCCCGCGGGCGACGACGAAGGTGTAGCCCTTCCACACCACCACGCCGACGGCGAGCGACAGCACGGTCGCGAGCGCGGGGAACTCGTTCTCGAGCGGCGGGTACACCTGCCAGTGCGTCAGGTAGATGAACATCGAGGCGCCCGCGAGCGCGCCGATCACCGGCACGAGCATGCGCGCCACGGGAATGCGCGGCACCCAGACGAGCAGCAGCACGCCCGCCACGACGATCGCCTCGCGCGCCGGGTCGCCGAAGAAGCCCGGCACGCTGGCGAGCGCGAGGGCCGACACGAGGATGCGCTGCCAAACGGTCGCGGCCCGCGCGACGACCCAGCCGAGTGCGATGCACCACACGACGGTCTCGATCGCGTATCGCTCGGTTCCCTCGGCCCCGACGCCGCCGAGCAGCAGCACGCGCGCGGCCACGGCGAGGGCGAGCACACCGAGGGCGAAGGCGAACGGATGCCGCCGCTCGAGCCGATCGACCTGCGGCACCGCGAACACCGCGGCGAGCGCGAGCATCGACCACACGATCGCCTCGAGGAACCAGAACTGCCACTGGTCGCTCCAGCGCGCCCCGCCGGTGAAGTTGTTCACGAACAGGGCGGTCGTCGCGGCGTAGCCCCCGGTGATGAGCCCGACCGCGCCGATCCACAGCGCGGCGGGCACGACGACCTGTGCGCCGCTCTTCAGCAGTCCGCGCACGCGGCCCCGGCCGGGCACGTCGGCGAGCTGGAACCGCGCGAGGTTGTAGCCCGCGACGGCAAGCAGCAGGTGCGCACCGCCCGGCGCGGTGAACAGGTTCGCGTGCGTGCCGACCACGAGCACGATGGCGATCGAGCGCAGCAGTGCGGGGGTCTCGAGCCGGGGCATCCGACGTCGACCTCGACCGGAGCGCGCGGCCGGACGCGCTGTGCTCGAGGCAACCGGCGCGCCAGCGGCCGACACGTCGGGCGCATCCGCCGATACGGGTTCCGACGTCTGCACCGCAGCCAGCCCCGCGAGCTCGCGCACCGACATCGTCGGCCACTGCCGCGGCAGCGCGCCGAGCAACTGCTCGAGCCGCAGCGACACCTCGACGTAACTGAGCGAGTCGCCGCCGAGTCCGGCGAACGAGTCGTCGGGCGAGGCGTCGGGTCGTCCGAGCAGTTCGGCGAAGAGCGACCGGATCGTGTCGGGCGTCGCGTCCACGACGCCCGTGTCGGTGGCGCCCGTGTTGGTGGCGGATGCCGCGTGCGCGAGCAGTTCGGCGTGGCGCACGAGTGCGGCGTTGTCGGGCTTGCCGTTCGAGGTGCGCGGGAACTCTGCGACGGCGTGCACCCGGACCGCGTGCAGCGGAAGCCCGAACAGCGACCCCGCCCGCGCATGCACGCGATGGAGGAACCGGTCGGCGAGCACGAACAGCAGCAGCTGCTCATCGGCGCTCACGGCACGCACGGCGAGACCCTCGTCGGCGAACAGCCGCTCGACCCGGTCGAGGTCGATGCGCAGCCCGAAGATCTTCGCGAAGCGGTTGTTGCGACCGACGATCTCGTACATGCCGTCGCCACGGCGGCGGGCGAGGTCGCCCGTGCGCAGCTCGCTGATCGTGCGGCCCATCGCGAAGTCGGCGGGCTCTTCGGCATAGCCCATCATGACGTTCGGTCCCTGGTACACCAGCTCGCCGACCGCCTCGCTGTCGGACTGAGCATCGGTGGCGGCATCCGTCGTCGCACCGGCGGGCATGTCGATGCGGAACCGGCCGCCGGGGATCGGGACGCCGATCGAGCCCGCGGCGCTCTCGGCGAGCGCCGGCGGCAGGTAGGCCATGCGGGCGGTCGCCTCGGTCTGGCCGTACATCACGACGAAGTCGAACCCGCGCTCGCGTCCGAGCCGGGCGAAACGCCGCGTGCGCTCGGGATCGAGCCGCCCGCCGGCCTGGGTGATGGTGCGCAGCGTCGGCAGCTCGCGCTCGGCGAAGCCCGCCGCCTCGAGCATCTCGAACGTGTACGGGACTCCGGCGAACGATGTCGCCCCGGCCTCGGCGAATTCGTTCCAGAACTCGCCGTCGACCACCGACCGCTCGGTGAGGCGCAGCGAGCCGCCCGAGACGAGGTGACTGTTCACCACCGAGAGTCCGTAGCAGTAGTGCAGCGGCAGGGTGGTGATGGCCCGGTCGGCGGTGCCGAGGTTCAGGTAGTCGCCGATGGCGACGGCGTTGCTCAGCAGGTTCTCGTGCGACAGGCGCACGAGTTTGGGCGAGCCGGTCGATCCCGACGTGCTCGCGAGCATCGCGAGCTCGGGATGCAGGGTGTGCCGCGTGCCGAGGCGACGCTCGTCGAGCCGCCACGCGCCGCCGGCGGCGCCCGCATCGGCCTCGTCGCCGGCCGATGCGATGACGTCGGGATCGAAGCGCTGCACGAGCGCGTCGCGGTGCGCCGACCGCTGCGGGTCGCCGTCGACGAAGAGCACCGGATGTCCCGCCTCGAGTGCCGCGAGGTACGTGACGACCGGCTCGAGCGCATTGGCGCCCTCGATCATCACGAGTCGCCGTGTCGCGCCCAGCTCGAGGCGGCGCGCGTCGATGCGATCGCGCAGCCCGCCGAAGGTGAGCTCGCCTTCGTCGGTCAGGAGCGCGACATGCTCGACGCGGCCGCGCGCGAGCGCCAGCCCGGCGACGTCGGAACGAATCGGCACAGCTCGGCTCCCGGCGATCATGGAGTGTGGACAAGTTAGCTTAGCCTAACCAAAGCCGATTTCCCGAACCGGCGGCGACTACTCGACCGGTGAGACCGGCGAGTACCGTGGACTCGTGCTCACTCCGCCGAAGACAGCCAAGCGACCGATCGAACGCGTGCACCACGGCGACGTCTACGTCGACGACTACGAGTGGCTGCGCGCGAAGGACGATCCCGAGGTCGTCGCCCACCTGCATGAAGAGAACGCGTACACGAAGGCGAAGACCGAGCACCTCGCGATCCTGCAGGAGCAGCTCTTCGACGAGATCAAGGCGCGCACGAAAGAGACCGACCTCAGCGTGCCCACCCGTGAGGGCGACTGGTGGTACTACACGCGCACCGTCGAGGGCCAGCAGTACGGCATCCACTGCCGGGTGCCGGTCGCCTCGCCCGACGACTGGGAACCCCCGGAGACCGATGAGTCGGGCGCGCCGTTGCCGGGCGAGCAGGTGTTGCTCGACGACAACGTCGAGGCCGAGGGCCACGAGTTCTACTCGCTCGGCAGCTTCGACATCACGGCCGACGGATCGACCATGCTCTACGGCGTCGACGTCGAGGGCGACGAGCGCTACACGATCCGGCTGCGGGCCATCGACGGCACCGACCGCGCCTATACCGACGTCATCGAGGGCACCGCGGCGGGGGCGGTCTTCGACCCGAGCGGCCGCCACCTCTTCTACGCGACCGTCGACGAGTCGTGGCGCCCCGACACGATCTGGCGGCATGAGGTCGGCACCGAGGCATCCGACGACGTCTCGGTCTTCCACGAACCCGACGAGCGGTTCTGGCTCGGCGTGGGCCTCACCCGCAGCCGCCGCTTCCTCATGATCGAGGCCGGGTCGAACGTCACGAGCGAGTCGTGGCTGCTCGACGCCGCCGACCCCACCGGCGAGTTCGGCGTGGTCTGGCCGCGCAAAGACGGGGTGGAGTACGACGTCGAGCACGTCGTCGCCGGCGGAAGGGACCGGCTGCTCATCGTGCACAACGACGACGCGGTGAATTTCGAGCTGGTCAGCGTTGCGGCATCCGATCCGCAGGGGGCACGGCGGATGCTGCTGCCGCACGATCCCGCGGTGCGCATCGAGGGCGTCGACGCGTTCCGCGACTTCGTCTCCATCGAGTACCGGCGCGAGGGACTGCCGCGCGTCGCGATCGCGAAGGTGCCGCCGCAGGGGCTGCCCGCCGATGCAACGCCCGACGACACCCTGCACGAACTCTCGTTCGACGAGGCGCTCTTCTCGGTCGGCGTCGGCGGCAACCCCGCGTGGGAGCAGCCGACCCTGCGCATCGGCTACACGAGCTTCGTGACGCCGTCGACCGTCTACGACGTCGTCGTGGCCACCGGCGAGCGCAAGCTGCGCAAGCGCCAGCCCGTGCTCGGCGACTACGACGCGACCCGCTACGCGCAGCGTCGCGAGTGGGCCACCGCCTCCGATGGCACCCGCGTGCCGATCTCGCTCGTGTACCGGCACGATCTCGTCACCCTCGGCGAGCCCGCGCCGACCCTCTTGTACGGTTACGGGTCGTACGAGCACTCGATCGACCCCGGCTTCGGCATTCCGCGGCTCTCGCTGCTCGATCGCGGCATGATCTTCGCGGTCGCGCACGTGCGCGGCGGCGGCGAGATGGGCCGGCTCTGGTACGAGCACGGCAAGAAGCTCGAGAAGCGCAACACCTTCACCGACTTCATCGCCGCGGCGCGGCACCTCATCGATGAAGACTTCACCGCGCCCGACCGGCTCGTCGCCCAGGGCGGCAGCGCCGGCGGCCTGCTCATCGGTGCGGTCGCGAACCTCGCGCCGCGGTACTTCTCGGGGTTCCTCGCCGAGGTGCCGTTCGTCGACCCGCTGACCTCGATCCTCGACCCGTCGCTGCCGCTCACCGTGATCGAGTGGGACGAGTGGGGCAACCCGCTCGACGACGAAGAGGTCTACTCGTACATGCGGTCGTACTCGCCGCTCGAGAACGTACACGTCAACCACTACCCGCGAATCCTCGCCGTGACGTCGCTGAACGACACGCGCGTGCTCTACGTCGAGCCGGCGAAGTGGGTGGCGAAGCTGCGAGAGGTCGGAGCCGACCCGCTGCTGAAGATCGAGATGGCGGCCGGACACGGCGGGGTGTCGGGGCGGTACTCGGCGTGGCGCGAGCGGGCGTTCGCGTACGCGTGGGTGATCGACGCGGCGGGGGCGCATCCGTCGGGCGAGTAGGCGCGAGGTCGGCCGGGCGGCCTGGCATGCCGGCTCACGTCGCGGCCGGCGCTGATGCATGCGAACGCAGGGATTCCGCGCTGAGCGAGCACGGTTCCGCATGTCGGTGCCCGCTGCCAGACTGTCGAAATGTCGTTGCTCACTGACCTGAGAGAAAGCGTTCCGAGCCGGGCCTTCGGTCCCGGCGACTCCGAGTTCGACGCCGGGCGAACCGTCTTCGCCGGCGTCGGCGAACCCGACGCGGTCGTTCGGCCGCACACCGTAGGCGAGGTCGCCGAAGCGGTCGCGAGGGCCGCAGCGGCCGGTCAGGCGATCGCCGTCCGCAGCGGCGGCCACGGCCTGCTGCCCGTCGAAGACGGACTGGTGATCGACCTCGCCGAGTTCACCTCGATCGACGTCGGCGACGATGGACTCGTCACGGTCGGCGGCGGCGCGCACTGGGGCGACATCGCGACCGCACTCGCCCCGCGCGGCCTCGGCATCAGCTCGGGCGACACACGAGACGTCGGCGTGGGCGGGCTCACGCTGGGCGGCGGCATCGGGTGGCTCGTGCGCGCGCACGGTCTCGCGGTCGACGCGCTCCGCGAGGTCGAACTCGTCACCGCCGCCGGCGAGGTGCTCACGGTCAACGCCGAGTCGCACCCCGACCTGTTCTGGGCCGTCCGCGGGGGTGGCGGCAACTTCGGCGTCGTGACCCGGTTCACCTTCCAGGCGGCACCGGCCGACGGGCTCGTCGGCGGTCACGTCATGTTCGACACGACCGACGTCGCAGCGGTGATCCGCGCGTGGCGCGACGTCATGCGAGCCGGGCCCGACGCTCTCAACTCGTCGCTGATGCTCATGCCGCCGTTCGCCCCCGAGATCCCGTCGGGCCCGCAACTCGCCGTCGCCACCCGCGGCACCGAAGACGAGCTGCGCCGCCTGCTCGCGCCGCTCCTGTCGCTCCCGTCGGTGACGTCGGTGTCGCTCAGCCCCGTCACGCTCGGCGACCTGCTCGAAGACGCGCCGCCCGGCAAGCCGCCGTTCCAGTTCGTCGGCGGCAACGGCTTCGTGCCCGAGCTCACCGACGAGGCGATCGGGGTCATCGCCGCGCAGTTCGCCCGTGAGGTCCCGACCATGGTGCTGCTCCGCGCACTCGGCGGCGCGTTCTCGCGAATCTCGCCCGACGCGACCGCCATCGCCTATCGCGAGGCCGAGGCACTGCTCATCGTCAACGCCATCGTCGCTCCCGATGCGGCGCCCGAGCAGGTCGCGGCGCTGAAGGCGGGCAGCGATGCCGCCCTGGCGTTCACGCACGGGGCGTACGGCGGCTTCTCGCCCGAACGCGGCGACGACGTGACCCGCTCGATGTATCCGCCGGCCACGTTCGAGCGACTTCGTCGGGTGAAGGCGCAGGTCGACCCCGGCAACGTCTTCCGGCAGAACCACAACATCCCGCCGGCCGACTGAATGCCGCAGGGCTAGACTCACCGCGATGAATCGATCGACCGAGGCCCGGCGCATCCGACTGCTCACCGATCCGATTCGGCTGCGCATGCTCGGAGTCATCCGCGAGAGCGCCGGCGGGCGCACCCATGTGGGTCGGCTGGTCGACGAGATCGGCGCGGCACAACCCACCGTGAGCCAGCACATCGGTGCGCTCGTCTCCGAGGGCGTCATCGAGTGCTCGACTGAGGGCGGACGCGTCTGGTGCTCGATCGCGCCGTCTGCCACCCGCCGAGTCGACGATCTGCTGCGCCCCGATGTCCCCGCGCACGCACCCGACGAGGTGCTCGCGCGCGTGGCATCCGAACTCGCAGACCGGTTCGAGGGCGTGTTCGCCCCTGAAACGGTGGGCCGCTACGTTCGCGAGAGCCACGACCTGCTCGCCGCTCGCGGCGACATCGCACACGACCGGTTCACGTCCGACCACGACGCGCCGGGCCACGATGCGCCGGGCGACGGCGTGCGCGACACCGCCGCCGAGACCGCGCAGTGGGCCGCCGACCGGCTGGTCGCAGTCGCGACGGCCCGGTCCGAGCCTGCGGCCGGCGCTCCCCTCGAGGTGCTGTTCGTCTGCGTGCAGAACTCGGGTCGGTCGCAGCTCGGCGCTGCGATCCTCAAGCACCTCGCGGGTGATCGCGTGCACGTGCGCAGCGCCGGCTCCAGGCCGGTGCGCGCCCTGCGCTCGACGATCATCGATGCACTCGACGAGATCGGTGCGCCGATCGGCAACGAGTTCCCCAAGCCCCTGACCGACGAGGTCGTCCGTGCCGCCGACCTCGTCATCACCATGGGTTGCGGCGACGCGTGCCCGGTGTACCCCGGTCGCCGGTACCTCGACTGGGAGCTCGACGACCCTGCCGGCCAGTCTCTTGCCCGAGTTCGCGTCATCCGCGACGACGTCGAACAGCGCGTGCGCGCACTGCTCGACGAACTCGGCATCGTTCGCGAGCCGAGCTACGGCATGGCGTAGCTCAGCCGACGTACCCGCGGAACGGATCGGCCGCCTCGGCCCGCCGGGCCCGCTCGTCCTCGGCCGCGCGCACGTCGCGGTCGAGGTCGGCGAGCAGGTCGTGCACGCGAACCTCACGTTCGGCCTCGTAGGTCTCGTCGACCTCGATCTGCGGCCACTCGCCCCACTCGCGCGCGAGACGGGCGTCGATCGCCCCGGCCACTTCCTCCCAGGCCTCTTCGCGTGCGCGCTCGGCGAGCGCGGCGAGGTACTGGGGATCGCTGCGGCGCTTCCAGAGCTCGGTGGAGATCGCGGCGTAGACCTTCTCGCGTCGCCGCAGGTTCGGGCCGTCGGCGCGACGGTAGTCGTGCTCGTGCGAGCTGCGACCTTCACGGCGCGCGGCCGCCTCGCGCTCGTCGGCGGTGCGTTCGGCGACTTCTTCGGCCTCTTGCACGAGTTCGTAGAGCGCCTCGCGAGCCGCGGCCGACGCGCGCTCGGGCTCATACGGCTCTTCGCCGCGCAGCGCGTGCATGACGAATCGGTTGCGCAGGGACATCCGTGCCGCCGCCTCGGCGACCATCAGGCCTTCCGCGAGCATGTCGTCGAACGACGGCTGGGGTGCTTCGGGCAGTTCGCTGCGGTCGAACGCACGGAATCGGCGCTTCGGCCGCTTGCGCCAGAAGGCCATCGCGTTCGCCCTTCGACCACGGATCCACCGCCCATTCGGCGGCCGAATCGAGCTTATCGCGGGGGTCGCGTCAGCGAACCGTGCACGCTGCGGTTACGGACGCTCGTAGGTGATGTGGGTCGCGAGCTCGTTGGCCAACACGTCGACGGGCTTCAGCCTGAGGTCGTGGAGCCCGTCGAAGGGTCGCTCGCCGGCGCCGAGCGTGATCGGCGAGACGCTGAGGATGATGCGGTCGATGTGGCCGGCGGCGAGGTATTGGCGTACGGTGCTCGCGCCGCCCGCGATCGAGACCCGGCCCGTGCCGGCGGCGGCTTTCGCCTGTGCGAGCGCGTCGTCGATGCCGGTGGTGACGAAGTGGAACGTGGTGCCGCCCGCCATCTCGACCGAAGCACGCGGGTGGTGCGTGAGCACGAACACCGGCCCACGGTAGGGCGGCTCGTCGCCCCACCAGCCCTTCCACTCGTCGTCGGGCCAGTCGCCGCGGATCGGCCCGAACATGTTTCGCCCCATGATGTAGGCGCGCGCGGCGAGGATCTGGTCGACGATCGCCTGGTTGGCCTCGCGCTGCTGGAACATCCAGTCGTGCAGTCGCTCACCGCCCTCGCCGAGTGGATCCTGGAGCGACTGGTTCGGCCCGGCGACGAAGCCGTCGAGCGAGATCGAGAGATTGGCCGTGACGAGACCGTCGTTGAGCGTCATGGGCTGCACACTACGCTCGCCCTCCGACGTCGGCGAGCGATGTCGGCGGCCATGGGTACCGTTCGCAGATGGAGAGAACAACGAGCGACCGATGCCGCTGCATCGCGCTCGTCGACGGCGAGGGCCCGTGCGGGTCCGTCGTCGAGGCCGGTGCGCCATTCGACCTGTGCCTCACGCACCTCCTCGAGGCGCACGACTGGGTCGCCCGCGAATTCGGGGTGACCGACCTGCTGCCGAGCCCGTGCCTGGCGTGCGGGTCACGGCTCGGGGTTCGGTACCCGTCGGGCTGGCTCTGCGCGGTGTGCGAGTGGCGCGTCGGCGAGCTGCCCGACGGCCCGATCGCCGACGGCCGGGTCGACGTCGTCTACTACCTGCGATACGGCGATCGCATCAAGATCGGCACGTCGGCCAACCCTCGGCAGCGCGTCGCGAGCCTGCCGCACGACGAGGTGCTCGCCTTCGAGCGCGGCGGTCGGCTGCTCGAGCGACGTCGGCACGCGCAGTTCGCCGAGTATCGCATCGTCGGCACCGAGTGGTTCGAGCGGCACGAGGCACTCGTCGCCCACGTGGCCGAGCTCAGCACCGGCGTCGACGACCCGTGGGGGCAGTTCGATCGGTGGGTGAGCCGCCACGTCGCGCTGCACGGGTGATCACGGCACCAACCGCCGGTCACGCGCAGCCGCCCGTCACGGGCAGTGCAGTTGCGTGCGCTCGCCCGATCGGTCGATCTCGTGGTCGGCCATCGGCTTTCCGCACAGCGGACAGGTGGGCGCGGCATTCGGCTTCGGCTCCTCGTCGTAGGGGCCGAGCGGAGGCGGACCGATGTACGGCAGCAGCGTGGCGTTCAACCGGTCGATGAGGCCCGCGTAGCCGCGTCGCGGTTGTTCGTCGCCGTCTCGGTTCTTTCGTGCCATAATCATTAGTGTACTAAACAAATCCGGCGCAGATCGCCGGTCGAGCAAGATGGGGCTCCGATGACCGAACTCACGACGCGTTCAGAGACCGCGGGGCCCGCGACATCCGACGACCTGCTCGCCCTCGAGAACCAGGTGTGCTTCGCCCTCGCGGTCGCCGCCCGCGGTGTCATCGGCCTCTACCGGCCGATCCTCGAGCCACTCGGGCTGACGCATCCGCAGTACCTCGTCATGCTCGCGCTCTGGCAGCGCAACCCGCGCACCGTGCGCGACCTGGGCGAGGCGCTGCAGCTCGAGCCGGCGACGCTCTCGCCGCTGCTGAAACGCCTCGAGGCGCAGGGCTACGTCACCCGGCACCGCAACGCACGCGACGAGCGCGCGCTCGATGTCGCCCTCACCGACGAGGGCCGCGCGCTTCGCGAGCGCGCGCTCGACATTCCTCCGCAGGTCGTCGATCGGCTCGGCATGAGCCTCGACGAGCTCGGCGTGCTGCGCGACCACCTCACCGAGGTCATCGACGCGGTGCGCGCCGGCGCCTGATCGGGGCGGGCGTCAGGCCTCAGGATCGAACCACTCGAGCGAACCGTCGGCCGAGGCGTACTTCACGATGAGGCTGCAGTCCTTGCCGCCGAAGCCCTCGCCGATGAGCCGCTCGAACTGGTCGAGGGCGAGGTGCGCGGCGGGCAGGTGCAGCCCGGCGTGGTCGCCCGCCGCGAGCGCGAACGACAGGTCCTTCTCGGCGAGCACGGTCGAGAAGGTCGCGTCGAAGTTGCGGTTCGCAGGACTCGTCGGCACGACACCCGGCACGGGGTACCAGGTGCGCAGCGGCCACGACTCCCCCGATGACACCGACGCGACCTCGAAGAACGTCGCCGCGTCGAGCCCGAGCTGCTCGGCGAGTTGCGACCCCTCGGCGAGCCCGACGAGCGACACGAAGAGCATGAGGTTGTTCGCGAGCTTCGCGGCGATGCCCATGGTCGGGCCGCCGAGTTCGAAGACGTGCCCGGCCATCGATTCGACGAGCGGCACGGCTCGCCGTACGGCATCGGCCTCGCCGCCGAGCATGAAGGTCAGGCTTCCGGCCTCGGCGCCGGCGATGCCGCCCGAGATGGGCGAGTCCACGAAGGCGAACCCACGAGCGGCGGAGGTCTCGTGGCAGAACCTCGACGTCGCGACATCCACCGTCGATGTGTCGAGCAGCAGCGCGGTGGTGGGCGCTGTGGCCCAGATGCCCGCATCGCCGCCGTAGACCTCGCGAACGTGTTCGTTGCGCGGCAGCGACGTGAACACCGCGTCGGCGCCGTCGACGGCCTCGCCGATCGTGTCGACCACCCGCACGCCGCGTTCCACGGCGACCGCCCGCGCGGCGGGCATGGGATCGACGCCCCGCACGTCATGCCCCGCTGCGACGAGGTGCCCGGCCATCGGGGCGCCCATGTGCCCCAACCCGATCCATGCGATGTCAGTCATGACCCCTCCCGACCTCGTCGACGTAGCGCATTGCCTCAACGATACGTCGGCGCTTCCTCCGGTGGTCGGGCAGCGCCCGACGAAGGAGGACGCGTGTCGAGGCCTCGTCCACCGCCTCAGAAGCGGATGACCTGGCGGATCGCCTGCCCGTCGGCGAGGGTGTCCATCGCCTCGTTGATGTCGTCGAGCGTGACGTACGACGAGATGAGCGCCTCGACGGGCAGGCGGCCCTGCCGCCACAGCTCGGCGTAGCGCGGGATGTCGCGTGATGGCACCGCCGATCCGAGGTAGCTGCCGACGATCGTGCGCGCCTCCGCCGTGACGGTGAGCGGCGAGACGTTCGAGACGGCCGACGGCGACGGCAGGCCCACGGTCACCGTGCGCCCGCCCGGGGCGGTGAGCGCGAACGCGGTCTCGAACGCCCGGGGATGCCCGGCCGCCTCGACCACGAGCGCGGCTCGCACCCCGGCCTCGGCAGCCTCATCGGGCGTGTACACCGCGTCGGCGCCGAGCTCGCGCGCCCGATCGAGCTTCTCGGGCACCGCATCGACGCCGATGACCCGCCCGTACCCGAGCGAGACCGCCGTGATGAGCGCCGCCATGCCGACGCCGCCGAGCCCGACCACCATGATGTCGTCGCCCGGCTTCGCCGCACCCGCATTCACGACCGCGCCCCCACCGGTGAGCACGGCGCAGCCGAGCACCGCCGCCACCTCTGGCGGCACGTCGGGGCCCACGACGACCGCCGAGCGATGATCGACGACCGCGTGCGACGCGAACCCCGAGACGCCCAGGTGGTGGTGCACGCGAAC
Source organism: Agromyces humatus (assembly GCF_021228295.1). Classification (GTDB taxonomy): domain Bacteria; phylum Actinomycetota; class Actinomycetes; order Actinomycetales; family Microbacteriaceae; genus Agromyces; species Agromyces humatus. The sequence continues at coordinate 375,871 of NZ_JAJQPD010000003.1, read as the reverse complement.
GCCGTCGCGCGTCAGTCGGCTGCTGCCGTCGAAGAGCGTTCCCGCCGTGTTCGACGCCGTGCCCGGCACGCACGGCATGACGCCGCCGGTGCGGCATCCGTCGCACTCACCGCACCGCGGCAGGAACGCCATCACGACGCGGTCGCCGACGGAGAACCCCGCAGCGGATGCCGCGTCGCCGACCTCTTCGACGATGCCCGCGGCCTCGTGGCCGAGCAGCATCGGCATCGGGCGCGCCCGGTTGCCGTCGACCACCGAGAGGTCGGAGTGGCAGATGCCGGCCGCCTCGATGCGCACGAGCAGCTCGTCGGGGCCGGGGCCGTCGAGGTCGAGCTCGACGACCCCGATCGGGCGCGACTGCGCGAACGGACGCGCCCGCCCGACCTCCTCGAGCACCGCCCCGGTGATGCGCCTGGTCACGAGTCGTGCCTCAGTGGGTCGGGAAGCCGAGGTCGATCTGCGACTCGCTCGGCTCGGGCCAGCGGGTCGTCACGACCTTGCGACGGGTGTAGAAGTTGAAGCTCTCGGGACCGTACATGTGGGTGTCGCCGAAGAGCGAGTCCTTCCAGCCGCCGAACGAGAAGGCGCCCACCGGCACGGGGATCGGCACGTTCACGCCGACCATGCCCACCTCGATGTCGTACTCGAAGCTGCGGGCCGTCTTGCCGTCGCGCGTGAACACGGCCACGCCGTTCGCGTAGCGGCTCGCGTTGATCAGCTCGACGGCCTCGTCGTAGGTGTCGACGCGCACGACCGAAAGCACCGGGCCGAAGATCTCCTCGTCGTAGACGCGCATGCCGGGCTGCACCCGGTCGACCAGCGACGCACCGATGAAGAACCCGTCACCCTCGAACTCGTGCGACCGCCCGTCGACGACGACCGTGGCGCCCTCGCCCGCCGCGCCGTCGACGAACCCGGCGACACGCTCGCGCGCCTCGCGGGTGATCAGCGGACCCATCTCCGAGGCGGGGTCCGCGCCGTCGCCGATGACGAGTCGCGACATCCGCTCGCTGATCTTCTCGATGAGCGGATCGGCGACCTCGCCGACCGTGACGAGCACCGACACGGCCATGCAGCGCTCGCCGGCCGAGCCGTAGGCGGCCGACACGGCGGCGTCGGCCGCAGCGTCGAGGTCGGCGTCGGGCATGACGACCATGTGGTTCTTGGCGCCGCCGAGGGCCTGCACGCGCTTGCCCTGTTCGGCCGAACGCGTGTAGATGTACTTCGCGATGGGCGTCGAGCCCACGAACGAGACGGCCTTGATGTCGGGGTGGTCGAGGATCGCGTCGACCGTGACCTTGTCGCCGTGCACGACGTTGAGGATGCCGTCGGGCAGGCCCGCCTCGCGGAATGCGTCGGCGAGCCACACGGCGGCCGAAGGGTCGCGCTCCGACGGCTTCAGGATGACGGCGTTGCCCGCGGCGATCGCCGTCGTGACCATCCAGAGGGGCACCATCGCGGGGAAGTTGAACGGCGTGATGCATGCGACGACGCCGAGCGGCTGGCGCACCTGGTGCACGTCGACGCCCCGCGCGACCTGCTCGGAGTAGTCGCCCTTGAGGTGGTGCATGAGGCCCGCGCAGAACTCGACGTTCTCGAGCCCGCGGGCGACCTCGCCGAGGGCGTCGTCGACGGTCTTGCCGTGCTCGGCCGTGATGAGGCGAGCCAGTTCGATATTGCGCTGCTCGATGATCTCGCGCAGCTTGAACATGACGTGCGAGCGGCGGCCGAGTCCGGTGTTGCGCCAGGCGATCTGCGCAGCGTATGCCGCGACCACGGCCTCGTCGATGCGCGCGGCGTCGGCGAGCACGACCTCGGCGGTCTGCTCGCCTGTGGCCGGGTTGAACACGGGTCCGCGGCGGGCGTCGTCGTCGACGCGGGCGCCCGCGATCACGTGCGGGATGGTGGTCTTGACGGCGGTGAGGGTGTCGGTCATGTCTGTGGTTCCTTTCGAAGAATCGGCGGGTTGGGGAGGGAGCGCCAGCGACCGTCTCGAAACCGCGAGACGCGCCGTCGAGCGGGTTGAGGAGGGAGCGCCAGCGACCGTCTCGAAACCCAGGGCATGTGCGGCAGGGTTTCGAGACGTCGCTTCGCTCCTCCTCAACCCGCTGAAGCCGGCTCGTAGCCGGCGACGGCGCCGTCGGGGTGGACGAGCTTGGCGATGAGGCTGCAGTCCTTGCCGCCGAGCCCCTCGGCGATGAGCTGCTCGAACTGCTCGCGGGCGAGCTGCGCGGCGGGCAGGCTGAGCCCGGCGGCGTCGCCGGCCCCCAGCGCGAGCGCCACGTCCTTGAGCGCGAGCGTGGTCGCGAAGGTCGCGTCGAAGTTGCGATTCGCCGCCGACGACTCGACGACGTCGGGCACCGGGTACCAGGTGCGCAAGGCCCACGAGTCGGCCGACGAGACACGCGCGATGTCCCAGAAGATCTGCGGGTCGATGCCGAGACTCGACGCCAGCTGCGAGCCCTCGGCCGCGGCGACGAGCGAGATGAACAGCATCATGTTGTTGGCGAGCTTCGCTGCGATGCCCTGGGTGGCGCCGCCGACGGCGAAGACGTTGCCGGCCATCGGCTCGACGAGAACCTTCGCGGCGGCGACATCGGCCTCGGCGCCGCCGAGCATGAACGTCAGGGTGCCTGCGGCAGCGCCCGAGATGCCGCCCGAGACGGGCGCGTCGACGAAACGGAACCCCCGCTCGGCCGATGCCTCGTGGCAGTATCGCGAGGTCTCGATGTCGACGGTGGAGCTGTCGAGGAGCAGGGCCGTCGCCGGCGCGTTCGCCCACACACCACCGTCGCCGTCGTAGACGCCGCGCACGTGCTCGCCTTTCGGCAGCATCGTGAACACCGCGCCGGCACCGCCGACGGCATCGGCGACGGATGTCGCGATGCGCACGCCGTGCGCGGCGGCGGCCTCGTTCGCTCGGGCGTCGAGGTCGAATCCCACGACCTCGTGGCCGGCCTCGACCAGGTTCGCGGTCATCGGACCGCCCATGTTGCCCAAACCGATCCATGCGATCGTCGCCATCGTGTCCTCCTTGACATCGTGATGTTCGTGACGCGGCGCCCTCCCCCGACGGCGCCGCGCAGATTCACCATACGGTGACGATCAACGCACAACCAACGAGGCAAACCCCCGAATCTTGCACCACGCCTGTGCATTCATGCACGATGGTCGGATGATCTCAACGCGCGACCCGAATCCCGAATGGCTCATGACGTTCCTCGCGGTCGCCCGCCTCGGCCGCTACACCGCCGCAGCGCAGGTGCTCGGCGTGAACCACTCCACGGTCTCGCGACGCATCGCAGCGCTCGAGGCGGCGATGGGCGGGCACGTGCTCACCCGTGCCGCCGGCGGCTGGGAGACCACCGCGCTCGGCGCCCGTGCGATGGCCACGGCCGAGCGCATCGAATCCGACTTGCGCTCGCTCGTGGAGATCGACCAGCCCGGCCTGACCGGGCTCGTGCGCATCGCCGCGCCCGATGCGTTCACGGCGCTCTACGCCGCGCCGGCGCTCGCCCCGCTGCAGATCGCGAACGCGGGTCTCTCGTTCGAGTTGCTGAGCGCGACGCAGCGCGTGCGCCAGACGCGCTCGGGAGTCGACATCGAGGTGGCCGTGGGCCGGCCCGACGTGCGCAAGGCCCTCGCCACACCCGTGTTCGAGTACGCCCTCGCGCTCTACGCGAGCGAGGAGTACCTCGCCGAGCACGGCGAGCCGCGCACGCTCGCGGACATGTCGCGGCACCGGCTGAACTACTACATCGAGTCGGCCCTGCAGATCGACGAGCTCGACATCGCCGTCGATGAGCTCCCGCCGACGCTGCCGAGCATGCGCTCGACGAGCGTGTTCGCGCATCTCGCCGCGACGGTCGCGGGCGCGGGCATCGGCCTGATGCCCGACTACGTCGCCGGTCTCGCGCCCAGGCTGCGCCGCATCCTCGCCGAGGAGTACCACCACCCGATCGCGTACTGGGCGGTCACCCGTGAAGAGAGCCTGCGCAACCCGGCGGTCGCCGCGGCGTTCCGCGCGCTGGTGGAGTACGACGCCGTGCGGGCGGGTCGTACGGCAGGGGGGCGGCGACGCACCGGTGATCGGCGGCAGGACTTCGTACCTCCTTCAGGCGGAGCACGGTAACCCTCAGAGGCGGGACATCTCTCGGTCATCGGTGTCTTCGTCGTCACGCGCCGCCCGCAATGGCGAGGCGATCGCGATGATGAATGCGGCCGCGTACACGCCGACGATGATGAAGAGCGACGGCCGCTCGCCGAGCAGCGTCATGGCGGTGCCGCCTGCCAGCGCACCGACGGCGGCCATCGTGCGGTTCGCAGCTCGCATCGTGGCATTCGTGCGGCCCATCAGGGCGTCGGGTGTCACACCCTGGCGGAAGCTCATCTCATTCGCGTTCTCCAGCCCGCCTGCGAAACCGTGGAGCGCAAGTGCGGAGAACAGCAGGCTCACGGCCACGGCATCCGCTTGTGGTGCACCCCCGGCGGGCGCGAATGCGACCATGATCCAGGCGACGGGATAGATGGCCCGTCCCGCGGTGATCGTCGCGCCCGAACCGAAACGTGCGCCCAGACGTGAAGCGAAGCTGGCACCGATCAGCGTCGCGACCCCGAGCACCGCGAACAAGAGTCCGTAGACGAATGGTGAGACGCCCAGCGTGCGCAGTGCGAATACCGCCAGCACCGTGAGCGCAGCGGCATTCGCGAGAAACCAGACATGAGTGGACCAGGCGAGCGGCCCCAGAGTTCGATGACGATATGTCCATCGCAGTCCTTCGGCCACCTCGCGTCGAAGTGAACGCCGCACCGACGTCCGCTGCACGGATTCCTGGACGCGCATGCCGGCGATCAGCACCGCATCGACGACGTACGTCACCGCATCCACGGCGATCGCGAGTGGTGCGCCGATCGCACCGACCAAGAGGCCACCGAGGGCCGGACCGGCAGTCTGCGCGCCCGCCTCGGCCTGATCGAGTCGCGCGTTCGCGGCGCGCAGGGCACGCCGCTCGACGATCTGCGGCAGGAGCGACTGCGTCGCGGCGAATCCGAATACCGAGAACGCACCGAAGAGGAGGAGCAGCACGACGAGCACCCAGAGGTGCAGAATCCCGGCGACCCAGAGCACCGGTACAAGCCCGAGGCTCAGCGCCCGCCCAAGACTCGCCCACACCAGCACGCGCTGACGCTGCCAGCGGTCGACATACACGCCGGCAAGAAGCCCGAGCACGGCATAGGGGACGAACTGCGCCGCGTTGACGATTCCGACTTCGAACGCATTCGCATCGAGCACATCGACCACCAGCACCGGCAGCGCCACCGCTGTCAATGCCGTGCCGAACGCACCAACCGCGACTGCAGAGAAGTATCGAGTGAATGCGGGCTCACGGAATATGCCCTTACCCGCATCACCGGTCACTCGGCTACTTCCCCCGCGTCGTCCGATTCAAGACACCACGACCATCCTTGCATCACGTCGGCCCGCGACATGCGCGGCGGATCCGGATGCCGCGGCACGACCGGCTCCGAAGAACCGGTCGCCCGCGGCATCCGACAGTGCATTCCGCCTACGCGTCGACGCGCTCCTCCGAGGCGACCTTCGCGCGGTCGGCGTCGTCGATCGCGCGGAGCGACGTTCCGACGGTCTCGCGCAGCGCCGCCACGGCGATGAGCGTGACACCCGCGGCGATCGCGAGGTAGATCGCCACCGGCACCCAGCTGCCGTAGGTCGACAGCAGCATGGTCGCGATGATCGGGGCGAGCGAGCCCGCGACGATCGACGTGACCTGGTAGCCGAGCGAGACGCCCGAGTAGCGCATGCGCGTCGGGAACATCTCGGCCATGATCGCCGGCTGTCCGGCGTACATGAGCGCGTGGATGACGAGGCCGAGGATGAGCACGCCGACGATGAGCACGTCGTTCTGCGTGTCGAACAGCGGGAAGGCCACGAAGCCCCAGACGGCGGCGAGCGCTGCGCCGACCGCGTAGACGGGCTTGCGTCCGAGCTTGTCGCTGAACCGGCCGACGACCGGGATGACGCAGAAGTGCACGACGTGGGCGAAGAGCACGAGCGTCAGGATCGTGGAGGTGTCCATCTGCAGGTGTGCCGACATGTACGTGATCGAGAACGTGACGACCAGGTAGTACATGATGTTCTCGCCGAAGCGCAGGCCCATGGCGGTGAAGACACCGCGGGGGTAGCGCTTGAGCACCTCGATGACGCCGTAGTTCGTCTTCTTGGCGGCCTCGACCTCGGCCTGCGCCTCGAGGAAGATCGGGGCGTCGGTGACCTTGGTGCGGATGTAGTAGCCGACGGCGACGATCACGACCGAGAGCCAGAAGCCGACACGCCAACCCCAGCTGAGGAACGCCTCTTCCGAGAGGGTCCACGAGAGCGTGAGGAGCACGACGGTCGCGAGCAGGTTGCCGGCGGGCACCGCGGCCTGCGGCCAGCTGGCCCAGAACCCGCGCTGCTTGTCGGGCGAGTGCTCGGCGACGAGCAGTACGGCGCCGCCCCATTCGCCGCCGACCGCGAAGCCCTGGAAGAAGCGCAGCACGATGAGCAGGATGGGCGCGGCGTAGCCGATGGCGTCGAAGGTGGGCAGGCACCCCATGAGGAACGTCGTGACGCCGACCAGGATGATGGCGACCTGCAGCAGCTTCTTGCGGCCGTACTTGTCACCGAAGTGGCCGAAGACGATGCCGCCGAGGGGGCGCGCGACGAATCCGACGGCGTAGGTCAGGAACGCCTTGATGATGTTGTCGAGCGGGTTCTCGCTCGGCGGGAAGAAGATGACGTTGAAGACGAGGGTCGCCGCAGTGGCATAGAGGAAGAACTCGTACCACTCGACGATGGTGCCGGCCATCGAGGCGCCGACGACCTTGCGTAGGCCGCTCGGGGCTGATGAACCTTTGGATCCGCTCGATGGGACCGAAACGTCGGCTGTCATGGGAACTACCTCCTTGTAGTCTGCGCGCGAGTGAAGGGGACCGCGCTCAGGTGATTCTGCCAGTCACGGATGCACTTGCAAGGACGCATCTCGCACACCCGATGTGCAGGAATGCACATTCCTCGACGGGCGAGCGGATGCCCCGGCGTCCGGCCCGCCCCGTCAGGCCATGCCCTCGGCGGTCTGCTCGAGGTCGGACTTCGGCCGTTCCCGCTGGGTCGCGATGGCGGTGCCTGCGGCGCCGCACACCACGCCGATCGCGATGGCCTCGGTGAGCGTGAACGTCTCGCCGAGCACGAGCCACCCGAAGATCGCCGCGATCACGGGGCCGAAGCTCGTGATGATCGCGTAGAGGCGCGGGCTGATGCGCCGCAGGATGTAGGTGTCGAGGCTGTAGGGCAACGCCGACGACAGCACGCCGACGCCGGCGAGCAGTCCGACGATGCGCCAGTCGATCACGCCGGCGTCGAAGGTCGCGATCGCGAACGGCAGGAGCAACGCGAGGCTCACGATGCTCGCGACCGTGAGCCCCTCGAGGCCTGGCAACCCGATGGCAACCCGCCGGGTGAGCACGATGTACCCGGCCCATGCCGCTGCTGCCGTGAGGGCGAGCGCCACGCCCCACGGATCGATCGCCGAGGCATCCGACGCTCCGGGTGCGATGAGCAGCACGACGCCGGCGCCCGCGGCGAGCGCGCACACGACGTCGAGCGGTCGCCGCGACGTCAGGAGCGCGATCGCGAGCGGCCCGAGGAACTCGATCGTCGCGGCGATGCCGAGCCCGAGCAGGTGCACCGACTCGTAGAAGGTGAGGTTCATGACGGCGAGCACGACGCCGAGCGCGAGCGCCGGCCACAGCCGCGCCGACGTGAGCTCGGCACGCTTGGGCCGATAGAACGGCAGCACGGCCGCGACCATCACGATTTGGCGCGCAGCCACCACGACGAACGACCCGACCACCGGGATGACGAGGCCCGCGAGCGACGAGCCGAAGTTGATCGAGACCTCGGTGCCGAGCTGCGTCGCGGCGCCGGCGAAGCGACGGCGTCGGAGTGAGGCATCCGGCATCGGCGGCTGGGCGGAATCAGGGGTCACCGTACGACGATACGCCGCCACTGCAGCGACGCCGTCGCGCCCGTGCGTTTCACCCCGCGAGCTGCTCGCGGAACGCGGGCGGCCCGCCGGGCACGGCGCGAGCGGATGCCGCGGCCGCGACGAATCCGTCGCGCCGCACGAGGTACACGAGCGCGGGATCGAGCCGACCGTGCGGGTCGGGCCCGAACGCGTGACCTTCGAGGCCGACCGAAGCGGCGATCGCGTGCACCTCGGGTGCGTAGACGCCGTAGCCGTGCACCTGCCACGTCATCGAGCGCAGCACGTCGAAGTTGTCGCCCGTCCACGGCAGCCGGCGCCCGACGACGTGGTCGCGCCGAAGGTCGTGGGGCGACATCCGATAGTGGATTCGCGTCTGCGAGAGGTACCCGAAGATTCGGCCGCCGACCAGCCGCGGCACCAGTCGCACGCCGAGCGGCCCGAAGAACGGCAGCGCCCGTCCGCGCACGAAGCGGGCGAACTGCGTCTCCGCGGTGATCTCGCCGAACATGCGGTCGGTGGTTGCGACGAGGGTCTTGCCGACCGGCCGGCGCTCGGCCTCGAAGCGGTCGAGGCGGCGGTCGGGCATGCTGCCCACCAGCACGTCGGCGAGCGCGCAGGCGAGGTTGTGCGCCTCCTGCAGTCCGGTGTTCATGCCCTGCGCGCCGACGGGCGAGTGGATGTGCGCGGCGTCGCCGACGATGAAACACGGACCCTCACGGAACCGCCCCGCCAGCCGATGGTGCACCCGGTAGGTCGTGAACCACGACGTCTGCACGTACTCCACCCCGAACTCGCGCCCGATGAGCGCCCGCACGTTCGCCTCGCGCAGGTGCCCGTCGGCATCGAGGTCGTCGTCGCGCACGATGCCGAGCAGGCGCATCCGCCGCTCGCCCCTCGGGCCTGTACCCATCGGGAACGCGAGCAGGAAGTGCTCGGTCGTGAACCGAAGGTTGACCGCGTCGCCCGCCAGGCCGGTCACCTCACTGGCGTCGGCGATGTAATAGGTGTAGGCGTTCGTCACGCCCTCGAACGGGATGCCCAGCGACTCGCGCACGCGCGAGTGCGACCCGTCGGCGCCGATGCAGTAGCGGGCGCGCACGGTCACCTCACCCTTGGGACCGGCGAGCGTCGCGATGACGGATGCCCCTCCCCGGCGTTCATCGTCAGGTTCGTCGCGTTCCCGCTGATCGAGTAGCGCGGAGCGCGTATCGAGATCCGCTGGCCCGATGACCTCGAGTCGCTCGAGCGCGTGCCCCCATCTCACCTCGCGCCCGAGGTCGCCGAGGGCCTCGACGAGCAGGCGCTCGTTGCGGCTCTGCTCGAACACGGTGATCTCGGCGTACGGCGAGACGCCGCCGCCGAGCCCCGCGAACTCGACCCGGCCGAACGCGCGGCGACCTGCACCCGGCACCACCGCGGGTGCGGGTGCGCGCTCGGCGAGCACGCGGTCGACGAGGCCGAGCTGGTCGTACAACTCCATCGAGCGCGCCTGCACGCCGAGCGCGCGCGACTCGCGGGTGGGGCCCTGCTTTCCGTCGACGATCAGCACGTCGACGCCGAGCTTCGCGAGGCACACGGCGGCCATGAGCCCACTGGGGCCGGCGCCGACGACCAGCACGTCGGCGTGAAGCTCTTCGCGGGGGCCCGCCATGGCTCCACTGTGCCACCCGTGCCCGCCGGCGTCACGCGTGCGGTCGAGCGCGACGCGGACTCTCGGCGTCGACTCATGCGAACTGGATGATGACCGCGACCGCACCGGCTCGCTAGTGTGAGCACGAGCGCGGGTCGGGGCGGCTCGCGGATCGGAGTCCTCATGTGGTGGACAAGAAGGCGATCGAAGACCGAGGCTGAGAAGGCCGAGGCCGCCGACGAGGCTGCCGCGACCGAAGCCACCGCCGCGGCCGCCACTCACGTGAGCCAGCACCGCAACGCCTTCATCCTGCTCGGCCTCGCCGGTGGTGCCGTCACCGCGTTCGGCATCGCCGCGATCGGGGGGATCTTCGCCCCGGTGTTCTTCGCCCTCATACTGACGATCTGCGTGCACCCGCTGCGCATCGCGCTCGAGAAGCGCGGCGTGCCACGCGGCCTCGCCACCGGCTCGGTGATCGCGGCGGTGACGCTGCTGCTCATCGCGTTCGGCTATGCCGTGCTCGTGGCATTCACCCAGTTCGCCGAGCTGCTGCCGCAGTTCAAGGACCAGATCGTCGCATGGGGCCAGTCGGCGGCCGACTGGCTGTCGTCGATCGGCATCAACGCCGACGAGCTGCACGACATCGCCTCGAGCTTCGACCCCTCGTCGCTCATCGGGTTCCTCGGCGGGCTCGTCGGCGGCCTGACGGGCTGGGTCTCGATCCTCGTCATCGTGTTCACGATGCTGCTGCTCATGGCCATGGACGCGGGGTTCGTGCCAACCCTGCTGCAGCAGCAGTACCCGGTGCGGCCGTTGGTCGCAGTCTCGCTCGTGAGCTACGGATCGAACGTGCGCCGCTACATGGTCGTCACCACCGTGCTCGGGCTGGCGCAGGGCTTGATCAACTGGATCGCCCTGCTCATCATCGGAGTACCGGGTGCGTTCATCTGGGGTCTGCTCGCGTTCGTCTGCTCGTTCATCCCGAACATCGGCTACTTCATCGCGATCATCCCGCCGATCATCTTCGGAGGGCTGGTCGGGGGCTGGCCGATGGTGATCGCCGTCATCGTGGTCTACGGCGTCATCAACGGCATCATCCAGTCGGTGATCCAGCCGCGTGTCGTGGGCAAGGCCGTGAACCTGAGCCAGACGATCACGTTCTTCTCGGTGCTGTTCTGGGCGGTCGTCATCGGGCCCATCGGCGCGATCCTCGCGATCCCGCTGACGCTGCTCGTGCGTCTGCTGCTCGTCGATACCAACCCGGCGATGGCGTGGGTGCGCCCGATGCTCGGCGAGCTCGACGAGACCAAGGCGATCATGGCGAAGTTCGACGCCGACGCGAAGGCCGCGCGCAAGGCCCGCAGGGCGGGTCAGCCCGCCGTGAACCCCGACGCCGCCGCCGCAGACTGACGCGTCCGCGCGAGCTCAGAACTTGTCGCCGAGCGCCTTCGCCTTCAGCGCGTCGAACTCGCCCTGCGTGATCGTGCCCTGATCGAGCAGCGCCTTGGCCTTGGTGATCTCCGAGGCCGGGTTCGCGAACGACACCGAGCGGATGTACTCGGCCGAGTCCTCCTGCACCTGCTGCTGCCGCTCGACGCTGCGCTCGGTCATGCCCTTGCCGCGCGCGATGAGGTAGACGAGCGCCGTCAGGAAGGGCATGAAGACCAGGAAGACGATCCACACCGCCTTCCACCAGCCGTTGAGCTTGTGGTCGCGGAACAGGTCGGCGACGATCGCGAACAGCACGAACAGGTACGCCGTGAACGCGAAGATCCAGAAGAACCACCAGATGATGTCCCAGAAACTGTTCCAGAAGCCCATGGCCTGCCCCAATCTCACGGGAACCCGGCCCGTGCTGTGCTCGTCACAGTAGCGGTCGAGTCGCGCACGGCGCCAGACCCGGTTCGGCGCGGGGCCGTCTGGGCGGATGAACCATCACCGACCCATCTCGACTACCATCGCTGCAACGCTCTCGGAGGAACCCGGTCAGCGCAACCATGTAGAAGCGCGTTGCGATGGAGAGACGCAGGGATACGAACGAGATGAACGGATCGAGCACTGATCGTTGGTCCGAGGTCGCCGATGCCTGGGCGGCGACGTGGGGAGGGGCTGCGGACGCGGCCCGAACCGCGCTCATCGATGCCGTCGTGCTCCGACCGGGCGAGCGCGTGCTCGACATCGGATGCGGAAGCGGCGAGTTTCTTCGCCTCCTGACCGATGTCGGCGCAACAGTGGCCGGGATCGACCCTGCCGCGGGCATGCTCGATGCCGCGAGGCGTACCGCGGCGAGTGCGGACATCCGGCGCGGGGACTTCGCACAGATACCTTGGCCGGCCGGCACCTTCGATGCCGTCGTGGCCGTGAACTCCCTCCAATTCGCCGACGACATGACCCACGCGCTCCGCGAAGCGGTTCGCGTGCTCCGCCCCGGCGGGCGGATCGGCATCGCGAACTGGGCAGAGGCGCGCTACAACGACATTGAAACGCTTGAAGACGCGGTGGCGCGCTTCGACGGCGCCGACGTCAGCCAAGACGACGACTACCGATGCGAGGGAGGTCTCGAGCGCCTGTTCGAGACAGCAGGAATCACCGTCACCGTCGCAGGGCTGGTGCCCGTGACGTGGGATGTTGCCGACCGTGAAACGCTCATCGAGGGTGTGCTGCTCGGCGAACCGCCCTCGCGGAAATCTGCGCTCCGCGATGTGGTCGTGACCGCAGCGCGCCCATTCGCCGTGGACGGCGGATACTCGCTCCGGAACGCCTTCCGCTTCGCCGTCGGGAGCCCCGGCTGAGGGGTCGCGCCCCTCAGTATCCGGGGCCGCCGAAGTCGCGCATCGGCGCTCCAATCGGTTCGATTGGGGCCATTGTGCGCCCCGCAGCTCTCGGCCGACGAGGCCACTTCGCCATGTCGTGTTCATTTACAGCGACGGGGCACTCTTGTCACACTTGTCGGTGTACAGGCACGAGGGGGAGCCATGGTGCAGCACACGATCCGGATAGCGGCGTACAACGTGGAGAACCTGTTCTCCCGTCCACGTGCGATGAATCAGCCCGTAGGGGTCGCGGCAGCGGTTCTGCGTGCGCATGCGCGAGTGAATGAGCTGTTCGATCAGGAGGTGTACACACCCGAGGTGAAGGCGGAGATCCTCGTCCTGCTCAAGGAGCTCAAGCTGCTCCGAGACGACGGCGATGTGACGCGGACCTCGACGTTCGCCATCCTGCGGCGCATTCGCGGTCGGCTGCTGCGGCGGCCGCAGAACGACCCCGACGGGTCGCAGGTGACCGTGGTCGCGAGTGGGCGAGGCGCCTGGACGGGCTGGGTCGACCTGATCAAAGACCGCATCGAAGAGAAGGCGATCGCCAACACCGCCCGTGTGATCCGCGAGGTCGCGGCGGACATCGTCGGCGTCGTCGAGGCCGAGGACCGTCTCACCCTGGCACGGTTCACCGACTCCCTGCTTCTGAACCCGGTCGACGCGGAACCGCTGTACCCGCATGTCATGGTGATCGACGGAAACGATCCCCGGGGCATCGACGTCGGCGTCATCGCCACGAAGGCGTACCCGTTGAGCATGATGCGGTCTCACATCGATGACGGCCCCTTCGGCGATCGGGTGTTCAGTCGCGATTGCCCCGAGTACTGGTTCACCTTCCCAGCGGGGTCCGCTCTGGCCGGGCAGCAGCTGGTCGTGCTCGTCAATCACTTCAAGAGCAAGTTCGGCGGGAACAACCCCGCAAGCATCGCCAGGCGGAAACGACAGGCGAAACGGGTCGCGGACATCTACGACGAGCTCCGCGCCGCCGGCGTCGAGCATGTCGTGGTTCTCGGGGACCTCAACGACACACCCGACAGCGAAGCACTGCAACCGCTGCTCGCGGACACCGACCTGAAGGACCTCGCGTTGGTGCAGCCGTTCGACGACGGCGACCCCGACGAGGATCGCCCGGGCACGTTCGGCAATGGCACCAAGTCGAACAAGATCGACTACCTGCTGCTCTCACCCGGTCTGTTCACCCGCGCGACCAACGCGGGCATCTTCCGCATGGGCGTCTGGGGCGGCATCAACGGCACCCTGTTCCCCCACTTCGACACCATCGAGGCCGACCACGAGGCCGCGTCCGATCATGCCGCGATCTATGTCGACATCAACCTCGACGAGTAGCGCGGTCGGGGACCGCGTGCGAGTTCGACGCGTACGCAGGTCGCGTAACTGAGTCTGACCGAGTCAGCGCGCCACGCGGTAGCTGAGGTAGACGACTCCCGAGTTGAAGGTGCGGGTCTCGGCGAGTTCGAGATCCACGCGGCGCTCGTGCTGGGGAAAGAAGGGAATGCCACCGCCCACCAGCACCGGGTAGACGATGACCCGGTATTCGTCGATCAGGCCCGACGCGGCCGCCTCGGCGGCGAGCGTCGCGCCGCCGATCGCGATGTCGCCCTCCCCCGGCTCGGCGCGTAACCGCTCGATCTCCTCCGCCAGGCCGCCGGAGGCCAGGCGGGCATTGCCCTGGACCGTGGACAGCGTGGTGGAGAACACCACCTTCGGGAGCGGGTTCCAGAGTGCGGCCCACTCGCGCTCTGCATCATCGAGCGATGGATCCTGTTCGGCGGTCTCCCAGTAGAGCATCGTCTCGTACAGCCGTCGTCCCAACAGGTGAACGCCGACGTCTCGAATCTCGTCGATCCAGAAGCGGAAGACGTCCTTGTCGGGCTCCGTCCAGTCGAAGCCGCCGTCGGGCCCGACGATGTATCCGTCGAGCGAAACGCCCATCGAATAGGTCACGCTGCGCATCAGAGGTCCTCCCCGGTCACGGGTCCGACAGTACCGCCCAAGCCAGCACGCTTCACCCGCTCGCTACAAGACCTGACCCGCTCGATGGTGCGGGGATGCCGCCGGAACTGATACCTCGTCGCGGCGACATGCTCTCCGACATCCTGAGGGCGGCTCCCATGCCGTGAGAGAAGCGGCCCCTCGCGCGATTCACCCACGGACCTCGATCTGCACCGGGAACTCGTTCTCGACGCTGCCGTCCTTCGCGCTCAGGCTGTAGGCCACCACGTCGTAGAGGCCGGGCGAAAGGTCGGCCGGCAGCGTCAACCTCGAGCTGAAGTTCGACTCCACGCAGCACTCATCCGCCGTCACCTGAAGCGTGGCGACGGTCGTCCCCGACGCGTCGCGCACATCGACCGTGAGCGCGGCTTCGAAGAGGTTCGCCGTGCCCGTCACCAGGATGAGGCTCCCGACCTCGTACACCTGGCCGCAGGCGGGGCTCGTCAGGATGATCGGCGGTCGATCGGGTGAAATCGTGATCGGGAACTCGACCAGGCCGACGACCGAGCCGTCCTTCGCGCTGCGCGCATACGCACGCAACCTGACTGGCAGCGCGTCCTCCTCCGGCCCGAATGCCAGCGTGCCCTCCCAGGTGCCGGGCGTGCCCGAGCCTGACGTCGCGGTGAGGTGGCGAACGCACGCAACCATGCCCGACTCGTCGACGGCGTCGACGGTGAGCGCGGCCTCGAAGGTATTCGCCTCACCGCTCACGGTGAACGGGACTGAGACCGTCGCGTCGGCGACCGGGCTCCCGATGGTGATCTGCGGAGCCTCCGACGGGATCGAATCCGGGGATGTCGCCGGCGGCGAGGCAGGCGACGGACTCGGGCCTGGCCCGGACGCCGGACCCGATGCGCAGGCAGTGACCGCCAACACGACGGCGACCACAGCGAGCGTGTGCAGAGAACGGATCACCATGATGGATCACCCCTTCCGTGTGCGCTTCGTACTCCCGGACGCGCGATGTCGATGCCGCCGCTTCGGTCCACGGCACCGCTCACTACAGGAATGTCGCCGAACCCCCAGAAGGTCACACGCGTTGCAGGACTCCTCGCCCGTCGCCTGAGCCGGGCTCACTCAGAGCAGGATCTGATCGGATGTCTCGAGCTCGCGCCATCCCGCGGCGGCGATGGTCGCCGGCAGGCGATCGGCGGCGACGAGTTCAGGCATGAGCAGCCCCGTGATCACCGCGATGTCGCCGATGGGTACCTGGAAGGTACGGAACGGGCCGACCGCGGGCGCCTCGCCGGGAGTCGACTCGCGCAGTTCGCTCGTGTCGACCAGCGGCGCCTGGTCGAGGATGAACCCCACTGCGGCGAGCTCTGCGTCGTCGGTGGTGCCGGCGTTCCATGCCGCGATCTTCCAGAACCGCAGCGGCACCTGGATACCGCGGTAGGGCGGGTCGGCCTCGCCGAGCACCGGGGCGGTGAACACGCTGAGCCGCTGCCCGTGTGCGGCGGCGTGCTCGAGGACGTGATCTTCGAGGCCGAGCCAGAGCTCCTTCGACTGGTTGAAGCCCGCGGCCTGGGGCGCGGCATTCGTGTAGTGGAACGTGTCGGCGTTCGCCTTCGCCGCGACCGCGGGGGCGCCCCACACCGGGTCGCGACGGCGCACGAGGTGCCCGCGGTCGAGGTCGTTGCGGGCGTACACCTCGGGTCCGGCCTGCCAGTCGGCGGGGATGCGCTCGTCGAACCGCCACTCGTTGCCGCCGCGGTCGAGGTCGACGAGCGCCGCCCCGTCGATGTTGACGCCGGTGGCACGCGCGAAGCGGCGGGTCGTGTCGAGCACCACCGCGAAATGCCGGTAGTCGAGTTCGACGGTGGCCTCGCGAACGACGCCGGTCGAGACATCCGTCGCCTCGAATCGCGGCATCGCCGCTCGAACCCCCAGGAACCGCGCATCGAAGCCCATGCGACCACTCGACCACGACCCGCCCACATCGCGCGAGCGCGAACGCGAGGCGAACGCGAGGCGAACGCGACCATTGCGGCCCACGCCGTGCCGTGCCATTCTGCCGACCACGGGGCACGCACCCGGCTTCGCGGCATTCCGCGATCGGTGGAGGGGGAAGCCGATGACGACGCAACACCTGCCCGACCACGACCCGGCGATCGACAATCCGGCTCCGCCCCGCCGCCACGACGACAACGACGACGACGACGAGTAGCCTCGGCGCCGATGGAACTGCTCGTCATCGCGGTACTCGCGCTGCTGGCGATCACCGGCGCGGCCGCGATCGGCCCGAAGCTCGGCGTGGCGTCGCCGCTGCTGCTCGTGCTCGTGGGCATCGGCGTGAGCCTGCTCCCCGAGGTGCCCCCGTTCGAGGTCGACCCCGAGTGGATCATCGCCGGTGTGCTGCCGCCGCTGCTGTACTCGGCCGCGGTGTCGATGCCGACGATGGAGTTCCGCCGCGACTTCACCGCCATCAGCGGCCTCTCGGTCGTGCTCGTCGTGATCACCTCGGTGCTGCTCGGGGTGCTCTTCACCTGGCTCATCCCCGACCTCGGGCTCGCGATGGGCATCGCGCTCGGTGCGATCCTCAGCCCCACCGACGCCGTCGCGACGTCGATCGTCAAACGTCTCGGAGTGTCACCGAGGGTCTCGGCGATGCTCGACGGCGAGAGTCTGCTGAACGACGCGACCGCGCTTGTGCTGCTGCGCACGGCGATCGCGGGCGCAGCGGCATCCGTCACGCTCTGGGGCGTCGTCGGCACGTTCGTCTATTCGGTGGCGGTCGCGATCGTGATCGGCGCGATCGTCGGATGGCTCAACCTGCGCCTGCGCGCACGCGTGTCGAACCCGACCGTGAACACCGTGATCTCGTTCACGATGCCCTTCATCGCGTCGATCCCGGCTGAGCAGCTCGGCGCCTCGGGTCTCGTCGCCGCGGTCGTCGCCGGCCTCATCACGGGGCGGGGGGCGGCGCGGTTCCTGTCACCGCAGCATCGGCTCTCGGACGTGCAGAGTTGGCGCACCGTCGAGCTCGTGCTCGAGGGCGCGGTGTTCCTCGTCATGGGGCTCGAGCTGGCCGCCATCGTCGACGAGGTCGAGCGTGCGCACGAGGGCGTGTGGGCCGCGATCCGCATCGCGGCGATCGCGTTCGTCGCCGTCATCCTGATCCGCGCGGCCTACGTGGCGCCGCTGCTCGCGGCGCTCGGTCGGCGCGCGCGGCGAGGCGGCGAGTTCAAGCAGATGCTGGCCGACCGAGCCGGGCGTCTCCCGCCGGGCGCGACGGCTGGTTCGCCCACCGGCTCGCGCGCGCCCTCGACCGCGCAGTCCGAACGGTTCCGCACCATGATGCGCCGCCGGGTCGCCGACATCGACTACTACCTCGACGAGACGCTCGGCTGGCGCGAGGGAACGATCGTGGTCTGGGCGGGCATGCGCGGCGTCGTCACCCTCGCCGCCGCCCAGACCCTTCCCGCAGACACGCCGAGTCGCGCGATGCTCGTGCTCATCGCGTTCGTCGTGGCCGTCGGATCGCTGCTCGTGCAGGGCGGCACACTGCCGTGGCTCGTGCGGTGGCTGCTGCCGGTGCGCGACCCCGGTGACACGTACGCCGAGCGGCACGAGCTGAAGCGGGTCATGCGCGCCGCCGCGTTCGACGAGCTCGACGCCGACGACTCGCTCGACCCGCGACTGCGCACGACGGCCGAGCGCATGCGGGCGGCCTGGCTCACGTCGGCCGACGAGGGCGCCGACGAGGAGCCGACGCCGGCCACCGCTGCGAAGACCGGTGCGGATGCCGCAGGCCGCGGCCACGGGACATCCGATCGCCTGATCGACGCCGAGCAGGTGCGGCTGCTGCGACTGCGCATGATCCGCGCCGAGCGCGAGGCCCTGCTCGACGCACGCGACGAGGGACTCTTCAGCGCGGCCGCGCTCGGTGCCGCCCTCGAGGAGCTCGACGCCGAGCAGATCAGCATCGAACTGAAAGGGCCGGGAGCGGAATAGGGCACCGCTCCCCCTATCGCTCGGGACCCGGCGTCCGACAGTATTGGCGCGGCGCACACCGCCGCCACCCGATCCCGAAGGAGTTCCATGACCAACACCACCGTGCCGACCACTCAGGTTCCGCTCGCCGCACCGCTCTACGGTGCGAGCTTCGGCCAGGCCGTCTCGCGGTTCTTCACCAAGTACGCGACGTTCTCGGGTCGCGCCAGCCGCAGCGAGTACTGGTGGTGGACGCTCGCGAGCGTGATCATCTCGAGCGTGCTGTACGGCCTGATGATGACGCTCGCCTTCTCGGGTGCGACCACGAGCGCGACCGGTGGCATGGTTCCCGGCCCGCTGTTCGGCCTCGGCGTGGCGATCTACGCGGCGTGGGCGCTGGCCACGGTCGTGCCCGGGCTCGCCCTCGTGTGGCGCCGCCTGCACGACACCAACCGGTCGGGCGGGTACTTCTTCCTCGCCTTCATCCCGTTCGTCGGCAGCATCATCCTGCTCGTGTTCATGCTGCTCGATTCCGTCCCGGCGGGCGCGCGCTTCGACCGCGCATAGGGGTTGCGAGTACGGCTCACGGATGTCGCAGCTTCGGTTTGCGGCATCCGTGAGACGACGCACTGAATGTGCATAGATTCCTGATTCGACGCGGAGATCGCGCGTCTAGCGCCGATTCTCCAGCGTCTTTTTGCAGAACCGCCCGGTCGTGTGCGAACCTTCTCCGGGCCCGCGGTCAGCCCCGGGCCGGGCAGTTGAGAGGATCCACCCATGAACGCACGGCACGAGCCCGCATCGGCGAACCGCATGCACACCGTCTCAGGCGAGACCGAGCAGATCGTCGACCTCGTACTCGACTACTCGCGCCGCCGCATCCTGAGCGACGACACCCCGCTCGACAAGCCGAGCACCGAGGCCGAGCTCACGCGCCTCGCCGGTCGCACCATCACCGAGCGCGGCATCGGAGCCACCAAGGCGCTCTCGGTGTTCGAGCACGTGCTCGCACCGGCGTGCATCACGACCGACCACCCCCAATACCTCTCGTTCATTCCGACCGCGCCGACGAAGGCCGCGACGGCGTTCGATCTCGTCGTCTCGGCGAGCGCGCTGTACGGCGGCTCCTGGCTCGAGGGCGCCGGAGCCGTGTACGCCGAGAACGAGGTGCTCTCGTGGCTCGCCCACGAGTTCGGCCTGCCCGCGACGTCGGGCGGCGTGTTCGTGCAGGGCGGCACGCTCGGCAACCTCTCGGCGCTGGTCGCGGCACGCGACCACGCGCGGCACGTGCTCGCCGAGTCCGGTGCTCCCGATGCCCCGACCCCGCCCGGAGGCCGGTGGAAGGTCGTCTGCAGCGCAGAGGCGCACTCCTCGATCGCCTCGGCCGCACGCGTCATGGACGTCGACGTGGTGCCCGTGAAGCCGGCCGACGACGGCATGCTGCGGGGCGACGACGTGCGGGCGGCACTGGCTGAGCACGGGGCATCCGTCTTCGCCGTCGTGGCGACCGCGGGCTCGACCAACTTCGGCATCGTCGACGACGTCGCCTCGATCGCCGCGCTCAAGGAGGACTTCGACTTCTGGCTGCATGTCGACGGCGCCTACGGACTCGCCGCGATGCTCTCGCCGCTGACCCGCGCCCGCTTCGCCGGAGTCGAGCACGCCGACTCGGTGATCGTCGACCCGCACAAGTGGCTGTTCGCGCCGTTCGATGCGTGCGCGCTCATCTACCGCGACCCCGAGGCCGGGCGCCGGGCGCACACCCAGCATGCCGAGTACCTCGACACCCTCACCGAGACGAGCGAGTGGAGCCCGTCGGACTACGCCGCGCACCTCACCCGCCGCGCCCGCGGCCTGCCGTTCTGGTTCTCGCTCGCGACCTACGGTGGCGCTGCATACCGCGAGGCCATCGGCCACTCGATCACGCTCGCCGCCGACATCGCCCGCGAGATCGAGTCGCGCGAGGGCTTCTCGCTCGTACGCGACCCGCAGCTCTCGGTCGTCGTGTTCGAGCGCGAGGGCTGGACGAAGGCCGACTACAACGCCTGGTCGGCACGACTGCTCGACGAGCAGCGCGCGTTCGTCACTCCGAGCTCGCACGGCGGGAGGCCGAACACGCGCTTCGCGATCGTCAGCCCGAACACGACGTTCGAGCAGTTGGTCGCGATCCTCGACACCATGTAGTCTCCAGATGGATATTGAACTTTGTGGTTCAGTGTTCTACACTGAACCACATGGTTCAGCAACAGGCATTGGGGCGCGAGGCATCGGGGCGCGAGACATCGGGGCGCGAGGCGCTGGATCGAGCGTTCGCGGCCCTCTCCGACGAGACGAGGCGGGGCATCCTCACCCGGCTCGGCGACGGCCCGGCCACGATCACCGAGCTCGCGATGCCGGCGGGCATGACGCTCACGGGCATCCGCAAGCACGTCGACGTGCTCGAGGCGGCCGGCCTCGTGACGACCGAGAAGGTCGGCCGTGTACGGCAGTGCCGGCTCGGTACCGAGCGATTGGACGACGCCATGGCGTGGATCAGCTTCTACCAGCGCCTCTGGGAGCGCAGGCTCGACGGCCTCGAGGCGTACTTCACCCTGCACGACGAAACGAAGCAAGAATCGAAGGGAACGGAATCATGAGCGACACCCAGACGAACGAGACGATCGGCCTGCGCATGACGCGGCAGCTGCCCGCGAGTCCCGAGGCGGTCTTCGACGCCTACACCGACGCCGAGAGGCAGAAGATCTGGTTCTCGATCCTCGACGAAGAGCCGGGCATCGTCGAGATCGAGGTCGACCTGCGCGTCGGCGGCACGCAGAAGGCGGTGTGGGGTCCCGACCGCGACACGCTGTTCACCGAGGTGCAGACCTTCCTCGAGATCGACCGCCCGCACCGGCTCGTGACCGAGTCCACTGGCAGCGACCCGAGCGGCCAGGAGATGACCACGCACATCGAGGTCACCTTCGACGCGGTCGACGGCGGCACCCTCATGACGGTCGTGCAGACCGGATTCCCGACGCCCGAGATCCGCGACTTCTTCGAGACGATGGCGTGGGTCGGCGCGTTCGACCGCATCGAGGCCTACCTCACGCGGGTCTGATCGGCTGCGGGCTGCGGATGTCGCACCTCGACGAGTCCGCCGGGGCGGGACATCCGTGATTCACGGTCTCACACGACGGGGATCGGTGACGACAGGTCGGCGATGATGCGATCGATCTCGGTGAGCGCGTAGGCGGCGAGCTCGCGCTGGGCCGCCTCGGCGACGGCATCCTGCTCTTCGAGGTCGCCGATCACGATGATGTTCTCGTCGTTGAGCGTGTTCGCCGGCTCCGTGTAGTTGAAGCTGCCGACGATGAGCATGCGCTCGTCGATGACCATGAGCTTGTGGTGCAGCTTGCGCACGCCGGTGTTGCGCTTGTTGGCGAAGAGTTGCACGTCGCCGTGCCCCAGATTGCTCGTCGCCGCCCACTTCGCCGCGCCCTGGTCGCGGTCCAGCACGCCGCGGATACGTCCGACGAGCGGGCGGATCCGGATCATCGTGTCGTCGATGCCCGACGACTGCGAGAACGTGAACACCGCGAAGTCGATCGAGTCCTTCGCCTTCAGCATCTGCTTCATGATCTCCATCTCGGGACCGTGCCGCGGTGCGAACAGGGGCTTGATCCGCACGGCGGGCAGGTCGAACTCCTTGGGCTTGGGTTCGACCCGCTCGTGCAGGTCGCCGAAGGTGCCCGACCGCATGCGCTCGAACTCGCGAGCGTACTCGGTCGCCGCGCGCTGTCCGTGCAGCACGACGATGTGATTGAGGTTCTGTCCGGAACCGATTCCCGCGGTCGCGTTCGTGCCGGTGTCGGTCAGGGTGAAGTTGGTCGACCCCGTGAGCACGGCGGCCCGCGGCTTGCGCGAGTCGCGCACGATGAACTTCTGGTGGAAGATCTTGCGGTTCAGGTCGGTGATGACGTCGACCTTCGCCTTGAGCAGCGCGCCCTGGATCAAGCGGTTCTCCTCGTGCGCGCCCTTGCTGTTCCAGGGATCGGCGAGCGCCTTCTCCTCGGTGAGGTAGTCGCCCTCGAGGATGACCCGCACCCGCACCCCTCGCCGCTTCGCCTCGAGGATCGCCTCGGCGATCGGTCGCGAGTCGATCTCCTGCACGGCGATCGCGAGGCTGTGCTCGGCCGCGCCGATGAAGTCGCGGATGGCGAGATCGAGGTCGTCGGGGGCGCCGACCGACTTCGGTCCCATGTAGAGCTCTACGCCGCCGATGGTCACGGACATGGCACACCTCTTTCATGAGTGTTCCTCATGCCTAGTGTCCGCCTGTCGGCGCACACCGGGAATCAGGGCGTGCCCGGAAGCCATCGAACGAAATGTGGAGCATTCGATCAGCCAGCGGATGAAAGACTGAGCGGGTTTTGCATCAATGCATGGGGAGATCATGACCGACAACGAACTCGACCTGAGCGGCGACTGGGATCTCGATCCGGCTCACTCGCGCATCGGCTTCTCGGCCAAGCACGCCATGGTGGCCAATGTGCGCGGTGCCTTCAACGAGGTCACGGGCAGCCTGCACGTGGACTTCGACGACACGAGCAAGTCGACCGCCGAGATCGCTCTGGGGGTCGCCAGCATCGACAGCCGCAACACGCAGCGCGACGAGCACCTGCGCAGCGCCGACTTCTTCAACGCGGAGAAGTGGCCCGAGATCGTCTTCCGCAGCACCCGCATCGAGGAGGTCGGCGACAACGCGCTCGTGGTATCGGGCGACCTGACGATCCGCGACGTCACGAAGTCGATCACCATTCCGCTCGAGTTCACCGGCGCGCAGACCGACGCCTTCGGCGCGCTTCGTGCCGGGTTCGAGGGCACGCGGCGCATCGACCGCCGCGAGTACGGCCTCGAGTGGAACATGGCGCTCGACTCCGGAGGCTGGCTCGTCTCCGAGAAGATCACGCTCGAGTTCGAGATCTCGGCGATCAAGCGCGGCACCGCCCCCGAAGCCGCGCAGTAGCTGCCCGACGCGGGAGCGTGGTCACCCCCGCACCCGCCCGCAGAGCCGACGTGAACGGATGTCGCGTGCGCGCCCGCTACGCGGGCGTGATGTTCGCGTTGTCGCGGAACACGTTGTCGGGGTCGAACCGACGCTTCAGCTCGCGAAGCCGTGCGAGCGTCGCCGGCGGGAACGCCGCCTCGACTGCGGCTCGGCCCGGTTCGGTGTCGAAGCTCAGGTAGGCACCGCTCGAGTGCGGGGCGATGAACTCGTTCCAGCGCTCGTTCGTGTGCCGGCGGTTCGAACCGAACGCCACGACCGAGAACTCGGCCGAGCGATGTGCGAACGCCGTGGCGTCGACCGGCACGTCGTGCACCGCGCCGCCGACGGCTCGGAACTGGAAGAAGTACGTGGCGCCGCTCTCGATTAACCGCGCGGCATCGGCGGCGAACGACGGGGTCACCCGCCCGATCAGCGCGGAACGCGCGGTCGGCTCGCCCTCGGCGCCGTGACTCGCGTCGCCCGCGTTCGAGATGACGGACTGGTAGGTCGTGATGCGTACGTCCTGCCCGACGAGCGGTGCGGCATCGGCGAGCGGCTGCAGCCGCTCGAGCACGGTGTCGGGGTCGTCGGAGTCGACCATCGCCATCACGTGCGCCATCGGCGGCTGACCAGCACGTCCGGCACTCACGATGAGAAAGCTCGTGAGGTCGCGCGGCGCGTCGACGACCCAGTCGCCCCACGACTCCAGGAATCCTGCGATGTCGCTCGCGTCGAATGACAACTGCGCGAAGCCCACGGCGCCGACCTCGTCGACCTCGAACTCGAAGGCGGTCACGATGCCGAAGTTCGCGCCCGCCCCACGCACGGCCCAGAAGAGGTCGGCATGGTTCGAGGCATCCGCTCGCACGATCGAACCGTCGGCGAGCACCACCTCGACGGCACGCAGGTGGTCGATCGTGAGTCCGTGCTCGCGCACGAGCCAGCCGATGCCGCCCGCGGTCGCGAGGCCGCCGACGCCCACCCCGCCGTAGTCGCCCGACGACAGCGCCCATCCGTGCGGGGCGAGGAACGCCGCGACGTCCTGCCAGCGCGCGCCGGCCTCGATGCGCACGAGGCGCCGCGTCGCGTCGAGCACCCGCATGTCGCGCATGTCGGAGAGGTCGATGACGATGCCGCCGTCGTTGGTCGAGCGGCCGCTGATGCCGTGGCCGCCGCTGCGCACGCCGAACGGCACCGTCGGGTTCTCGCGCACGAACGAGAGCGCCGCGGCGACTTCGTCGCTGCTCGCCGGCTGCAGCACGAGGCCCGGCGAGCCGCCGCGCATGTAGGTCGACTTCACGCGCGCGAACCCGGCATCGCCCGGCTCGATCGCCTTCGCGGCGAGGTGCTCGGGCACCGCGTCGTAGTCGATGCCGTCGCGGCGCTTGGCCCGCACCGCGGTGCTCCGCGAGGTGTACGTGGGTGCGAGGAGCGAGGCATCCGACCCGCGCAGCTCGCCCGCCTGACCGACGCGACGTTCGCGCAGCTCTCCGGCGACCGCCTCGCGAAGCGCGGGTGCGACCTGCTCGGCGAAGTGCTGGATCGTGCCGGGATCGTCGCTCGCGAGCACGAAGGTGCCGACGCCGTCGTCGACGACGTAGGGCAGCAGTTGCTCGACCCATTGCTGGGCCGGCCCGTCGAGGAAGCCGCCGCGTGCACCGCCGCCCGCGGCGCTGCCCGAGGTGAACCGACCGCCGATGTTCACGATGCGCCGGATCTCGCGGGGATCGCGACCCGCCGCGGTCGCGGCGTCGTCGATGATGTCGTTCTTCTCGGCGAACTCCCCCGGCTTCATGTAGGCGAGCGACGGCACCCAGCCGTCGCCCTTGCGTCCGGTGAGTCGAAGCATGCGCGGCTTGTAGGCGCCGATCCAGATCGGGATGTTGTGCGCCGGCGCAGGCCCGCGCTTCGCCCCGCTCACGCGGTAGTACGCGCCGTCGACCTCGAACCGTGTCCGCTCGCCCTGATCCCAGACCCCGCGGATGATGTCGATGGCCTCCGAGAGCGCGTCGACCGCCTGCCCGGGGGTGAGCCGCCGGCCGCCCATCGCCTCGATCGCGTCCCAGAATCCGCCCGCACCGAGCGCGAGTTCGAATCGGCCCTCCGAGAGCAGGTCGAGGCTCGCCGCCGCCCGGCCGAGCACGGCGGGCAGGCGCAGCGGCACGTTGGCGACGTTCGCCGACAGGTGGATGCGCTCGGTGCGTGCCGCCACCCAGGTGAGCAGCGTCGACGTGTCGTGGAAGCGCGGCTGGTAGGGGTGATCCTGGAAGGTCACGAGGTCGTACCCGACGGCCTCGCTGAGCTCGGCGAGCCGCACGGGCGTGTGCGGCGGGTCGTTCGTCGGGGTGATGAAGGTGCCGAACTGCAGCTCGTGGCCGTAGTGCATCGTGCTCCGATCGGTCGGTTGCGGGTCGTGGGGCGCACACGTCTGCGGCGCGCACGTTCCATTCTGGCGATCGGACGCCCCACGCGCAGGTTTCGGGTAAGCTACTTACTCATGGTTAGTGATGAGCCCACTCCCCCGGTCGCCGACCTCGACCGGCACCGCGAACGCCTGCACGACCTCGGGCACATCGACGAGGCCGCGTGCCGCCGCTTCCAGGCGACGGTCGAGTTCGCAGGTCGAAAGTGGACGGCGGCGATCCTGCTCGCCGGGGTGCGCGGCGCACGCCGCTTCTCCGAGTACCGGGCGGCGGTCACCGGCATCTCCGATCGGCTGCTCACCGCACGGTTGCGCGAGCTCGAGATCGAAGGGCTCATCGAACGGCACGTGCGCCCGACCACCCCCGTGACGATCAGTTATACGCCGAGCGCGGCCGGACTGCGCCTCATCGAGGTGCTGCAGCCTCTGGTCGAGTGGGGCACGGCCTTCGGCCACGACGCCGAGCGCCCCACCGGGTAGCTCTGAACCCACCAGAATGGTCGACGTGACCGAACACGTCTTCGTCGCGGGCGCCGCCTCATGGAACCGCATCGTCTACCTCGACCACCTGCCCGAGCCGGTGCCGCACATGCAGTTCGCGCTCGACGAGTACGAGACCGTCGGCGGGACGTCGGCCGGCAAGGCGCTCGGACTCGCGGGACTGGGCCGGCCGGTCGTGCTGCACGCGCTCTTCGGCGGTGACGTCGACGGCGAGCGCGTGCGCGGCCTGCTCGAATCCGCGGGCGTCACGGTCATCCCGGGCGCGGGCGGCGCGACGGAGCGCCACCTCAACCTCATGACCCCGGCGGGTGAACGGGTCTCGCTCTACCTCGCGACGCCGACCGCTTCGCATCCCCCGAGCGAGCCCGTCGCAGCGGCGATCGCCGCCGCATCCGCGATCGTGCTCGATCTCGCCCCCGTCGCCCAGCAGTTGATCCCGCTCGCGACCGCCACGGGGCGCCCGATCTGGACCGACATCCACGACTACGACGGCACCGCCGAGTTCCACCGGTCGTTCATCGAGGCCGCCGACGTGATCTTCATGAACGCCGACCGCATCGGCCCCGACCCGCTGCCCTTCATGCAGGCGCAGGCCGAGGCCGGCGCCTCACTCGTGGTGTGCACCCTCGGCGAGCGCGGCGCGATCGCCGTCGCCCGAGATGCGAGCGGGCGGATGTCGCGCCACGAGGTCGCGGCCGTGCCGGTCGACGTGCTCGACACGAACGGCGCGGGCGACGCGTTCATGACCGGCGTGCTCGATGCCACGCTGGCCGGCGCCGAGGTGCCCGACGCGTTGCGGGCGGGCGCCGAGCACGCGGCATCCGTGCTCGGAACACGGCATCTGCACCCGAGCCTCGACGCCGCGCTCGGCGGCTGACGCGACCTACTTCTCGGTGGGCGCTTCGGCGGTCTTCGCGGGCTCGTCGGCCGGCGCGGCGTCGGTGAGGGGTGCCGCCTCGGTCGCGGGTGCGGGAGTCGTCTCGGCGGCGGCCGCGGGCGCCGCGTCGTCGACGAGGGCCGGCGCAGCGACGGCACCCGGAGCAGCGGCGGGCGCGCGCTCGGCGTCGAGCACGTCGAGCCCGTCTTCCTCGTCGAGGTCGAAGAACTCGTCGACCGCGAGCACCGACTCGGCGTGACGACGGTCGGCCGCACCGATGAGCGCCTGCGTGGCCAGCGCGATGACGAGGCCGAGCACGCCGACCGCGATGAGGAGGCCGCCGAGCGTCGTGCCCGACTGCGCCGCCAGAATGGGCGCGGGATCGGCGATCTGCTCGGTGTAGTAGGCCACCTGCGCGGCGTTCGAGGTGATCAACAGCACCACGCCGGCGATCGTGATGACCGCTGCGGCGAGCCAGGCGCCGAGCAGCGGCAGGTTGAGGGAGCGGGGCGTGGTGGAAGTCATGATGTCCTTCGATTTGGGAGCGCGGCGAATTCGGGCCGCGTCAGCGACGGTACGCGAGAAAGGTATGCGTTGGCTATGCCTGTGCGGTGAGTGATCGGGGCGAAGCGCCGGGCAATCGCGGAGGCCGAGCGATCGGATGCCGCAGCGCGGCCCGCGTCAGATCGCACGGTGATCCACCAACGACATCTTGGGCCCGCGCCGCGGCCGGCCCCGCACGCCTGCGGCACCCAGCAGGCGCACCACGCGGTAGCGGTGACCGGCCCACGGTGCCAGGGTCTCGAGCATCTCGTCGTCGGTCATGTCGCGACCCGCGAGGGCGTGGCCGACAAAGTTCGCGAGGTGGTAGTCGCCCACCGAGAGGGCATCGGCGTCGCCGAGCGCGCGCTGCGCGACCTCGGCGGCCGTCCACGCCCCGATGCCGGGCATGAGGGTGAGGCGAGCTGCGGCATCTGCGGCGCTCATCGACACCGCCTCTTCGAGGCGACCGGCGTAACGCGCCGCGTTCTGCAGGGTGCTCGCCCGGCGCGGGTCGACGCCGGCGCGGTGCCACTTCCAGCTGGGGATCGCCCGCCACTCGTCGGCCGAGGGCACGACGCGCATGGGCCTCGGCGTCGGGCCGGGAGCCGGCGTGCCGAACTCGGCGACCAGGCGACGCCATGAGTCGTGCGCCTGCAGCGTGATGACCTTCTGCTCGAGGATCGCCGCAGCGAGCGCCTCGAACACCTGCGCCGAGCGTGCGATACGCAGCCCGGGGTTGCGGCGATGTGCGTCGTCGAGCAGCGGCAGCCGGGGGTCGAATTCACTCGGGTCGTCGCGTTCGCCGAGCAGTTCGGGCGCCTGGGCGACGGCCGCCGCCGCGCCGGGGCCCCAGGCCTCGCATCGCAGCCCATCTCGTGACGGCTGACTCAGCCGGATCGTGGCGATGCCGTCGGCGGTGCGCGTCGTGCGCCATACCGCGCCTGCCGAGTCACGCGCGAACGCGGGGTCGCCGCCGCCCCGGCGCAGCACGCCCACCGTCTGCAGCAGGTCGGTCGGATGCCGCGGCCGCCAGCTCAGGGCCTCGTCCGCGATCACGGCTCAAGTGTGCCGCACGCGGCTGACAGCGGGCCGTCCGCATCGGGTTCGGACGACACTTCAGCCCTGGTCGGACACCGAACGCTCACGATGTCGTACGAAACCAGCCTACGAACCCGAGGCCCGCTCGAACAGGCGCCCGTGCACCTCGGTGGGCGTGATGCGCACCCACCTGTCCTTGTTTTCCGGAGCCCACGGGGTGATGCCGAGCTTCTCGGCCTGGTACACCTCGCCCTGGCGGTCGAACTCCTGGGCGACGCCCTTGACGACCACGCTGAACGCCTCGGCGTCGGTGTAGCCGTCGATCTGGAACGCCACGCCGTGCCGGATGGTGAGCTCGAGCAACTTCGTGCCCGCCGACGTGCGGAACACGATCGTGCGGTTGTCGACCGCGTGGTTGACGGGGAACACGTCGACCTCGCCGGCCGCGCTCATCGCGATGCGACCGTAGGGTGCGTCGGCAAGGCGCTGCCAGCACTCGTCTTCGGAGAGGTGGCGGGTGGGCGTTCGACCGTCGACGTGATCGCTCATGCCTCGAGTCTGCCACCGCCGTTCGATCGCGGCCAGAGTGCGACGCGGGTCACGGCCCATGTTCGCTCGATGCCGAGACAGTTCGCAATCCGGCTGCATCTGGACACGGGTGCGGACGAACCACGAGACTGTGGGGCATGAACCCGGTGGCCGGTGGCATCCGGACGCCCGACCAGCGCCTGCGCGTCTTCGTCAGCTCGACGCTGAAGGAGCTGGCGCCCGAGCGGCGCGCGGTGCGATCGGCGATCGAGCGGCTCGCACTCGCGCCGGTGATGTTCGAGCTCGGCGCGCGGCCGCACCCGCCCAGGGAGCTGTACCGCGCCTACCTCGACCAGAGCGACATCTTCGTCGGCCTCTACTGGGAGCAGTACGGCTGGGTGGCCCCCGGCGAGGACGTGTCGGGGCTCGAGGACGAGTGGAACCTCGCGCCCGACATCCCGAAACTCATCTATCTGAAGCGCAGCGCGCACCGGCAGGAGCGGCTTGACGGCCTGATCGCGCGGATCCGCGACGGTGACGGCGCGTCGTACGTCGAGTTCACGGATGCCGCATCGCTCGCCGATCTCGTCACCGCCGACCTCGCGACGCTGCTCGCCGAGCGCTTCGACGCGGGCGGGGGCCGGCACGAGCACCTCGGGATTCCCGCGGCCGAGGTCTTCTCGACGGAACCCGTGCGACCGCCGACTCCACTCACCCGGTTGGTGGGCCGCGCCGACGAACTCGCGACCCTGACGAGAATGCTCACCCGCGACGGCCAGCGCCTGGTGACCGTCACCGGCCCCGGCGGTATCGGCAAGAGCCGGCTCGCCGTGGCCGCGGCGCGCGATGCGGAGCCGTCGTTCCCCGACGGCGTGGTGTTCGTCGACCTCGCTCCCGTGCTGGAACCCGGCCTCGTGATCACGGCGGTCGCGAATGCGATGGGCATCCGGGATGCCGGCGATCGACCGATCGCCGACAAGGTCTCCAGCGCGCTCGCCGGTCGTCGGGTGCTGCTCGTGCTCGACAACGTCGAGCAGGTGGTCGATGCCGCGCCGAAGCTCACCGCCCTGCTCGGCCAGTCGGATGCATCAGTCCTCGCCACCAGCAGAATCCTGCTCAGGGTGCGTGGCGAGCAGAACGTCCCGCTCGGACCGCTTCCGTCGCGCGAGGCCGGGGAGCTGTTCGTCGATCGCGCCCGCGCGGTCAAGCCCGACTTCGAACTCACCGACGCCAACGCCCGGCACGTCGTCGCGATCTGCGAGGCGCTCGACAACGTGCCGCTCGCGCTGGAGCTCGCCGCCGCACGGTTGCGCGTGCTGACGCCATCCACGTTGCTCGAACGCCTCGACCACGCGCTGCCCCTGCTCGTCGGAGGAGCGCGCGATCTCCCCGAACGGCAGCGCACACTGCGAGCCACGATCGAGTGGAGCGCCCAGCTGCTCTCGCAAGGAGAACGGGAACTGCTCCTGCGCCTCGGCGTCTTCCGCACCGGCTTCGGGCTCGATGCGGTCGAGTGGATGTCCGACGGTGTCAGCGGAGTCGACGCGATCGGGGCGCTGGGAGCACTCGTCGACGGCAGTCTCGTGCGTGAGCAGGATCGAGGCCCGCGGGCATGGTTCACGATGCTGGCCACCGTGCGCGAGTACGGTCGCGACCGTCTCGCCGAGCATGGGCGGCTGGCCGAAGCGCAGGGGCGGCATGCCGGGTTCTACGTCGGGCTCGCGACCTCAGCAGGCTCGGCGGCGAACTGGCAGCTGCAGGTCGAGAGGGTGACCCGCCTGCTCGACGAGCACGACGAGGTGCGGGCGGCGGTCGACCACCTCCTCGAAACGCGTCAGTTCGACGCCGTCGCCGAACTGGCGTGGCCGCTCTACTCGTTCTGGTGGGGCGGCGGGCGCGCGGGTGAGATCCGGGCGTGGATGAATCGGCTCCTCGAACCCGGCGTCGAGCTCACCGAGCGGGCCAGGGTCATCGCAGAGTACTGCGTCAACGCCATCCGCTACTGGGGGACGTCGGATGAGTCGGTCGTCCCCGCCATCGCCCGGTGCGTCGCGTACTTCCGCCGAGTCGACGATCGCCGCGGCGAGGCGCTCACACTCGCGTCGCTCGCCGTCGCGCAGTTCGCGGAGGAGCCGCCCGATATCGAGGGCGCCGAGCGGAACGCCCGCCGGTCGCTCCGCCTGGCCGATGAGTTCGACGAGGCGTTCGGCGGCGCCGTCGTCGGCATCATGGTCGGCCGCATCTGGCTCGCGCGCGGGCGCGTCGACGATGCCGTCAGGCAGTTCGAGACGAGCCGGGCGCTCGCGAGCCGCATCGACGACACGCTCGGCCAAGCGGTCTCCATCAGCCACCTCGGATGGGCGCGGCTGCTCGGCGGCGAGACCGAGGGCGCACGCGGGTGCTTCACCGAGCAGCTCCTGCTCGCCTCGGCCATCGGGCACGAGGAGGGGATCGCGGATTCGCTCGAGGGGATGTTCGCGACGGCCGTGACGTCAGGAGACATCGAGCGCGCCGGTCGCATGTTCGGTGCTGCCGAGGACATCCGGGCGCGCAAGGGCCTGCCCACACGCTCGCCGCTGTCGTTCTTCGAGCCCTACCTCGAGCGCGTGCTGGCCGGATCTGACGCGCCCGCGTTCGAGGACGCGCGCCGGGTCGGGCAGACGATGGAGCCGGCCGATGCCGTGGAGGCCGCGCTCGCGTGACGCGACGCTCCGGGTGCGTCAGGACGCGGCCGGAGCGGCGGCCGCCGCGGCCGCCGCGTACTGCTGACGGATGACTCCACGCGTGTCGACCACGAGCTCCTCATCGATCGCGACCGGCCACGACGGGCGAGTGCCCGTGAGCACCCACGCCGCCTGTCGCGCGGCGCCGTCGGCGACGTACTCCCCCGGCTCGGGCACCACGACGGGCACGTCGAACACCTGCGCTGCGATCGCGCGCACCGCCGGGTTCTGCGCGGCGCCGCCGATGAGCAGCACGCGCTCTGCGGCGACGCCCAGGCTGCGCACGGCATCGAGGCCGTCGGCGAGACCGCACAGCAGCCCCTCGAACGCGGCGCGCGCGATCGAGGGGCGGGTCGTGTTCGCGAGCGTCAGCCCCGAGAACGAGGCGGTCGCGTCGGGCAGGTTCGGCGTGCGCTCCCCCTCGAAGTACGGGACGAGCACGGCCCCGGATGCCCCGGGCTCCGCCTCGAGCGCGAGCGCGCCGAGTTGCTCGTGGTCGACGCCGAGCAGGCCTGCCGTCGCGTCGAGCACTCTCGCCGCGTTCAGCGTGGCGATGAGCGGGAGGAAGTTGCCCGTCGCGTCGGCGAACCCCGCGACGGTGCCCGTGGAATCCGCGACCGACGCCTCGGTGACGGCGAACACCGTGCCGCTGGTTCCGATCGACACGACGACGTCACCCGGTGCGGCGTCGAGGCCGAGGGCGGCCGCGGCGTTGTCGCCCGCCCCGGGGCCGACGAGGATGCCGTTCGCGGCGTGACCTGCGACATCCGATGGACAGACGACTCGCGGCAGCACCGCGTCATGACCCAGCGCGCGCACGAGCAGCTCTCGGTCATATCCCCCGGTGCCCCAGTAGGCGGTGCCGCTGGCATCGGATCGATCGGTGACGAGCTTGTGGAGCACGGGCCCCAGCGGCGCATCGGTCGCATCGATCGGACCGTACCCGCGCAGCCGCCACGTCAGCCAGTCGTGCGGCAGCGCGACCGCGGCAACGCGCTCGGCGTTCGCCGGCTCGGCGTCGCGCAGCCACCGCAGCTTCGTCGCCGTGAACGACGCGACCGGCACGACGCCCGTGCGCTCGGCGTACGCTGCGGCGCCGACCTCGTCGATCAGGTCACGCGCCGCCTGCGCCGATCGCGTGTCGTTCCAGAGCAGGGCGGGGCGGATGACCCGGCCCTCGCCGTCGAGGACGACCATGCCGTGCTGCTGCCCCGCGATCGAGACCGCGGCGACACCCTCGAGCCCGCCCGCGGCGGCGAGCGCCGACTGCAGGGCCTCCCACCAATGGTGCGGGTCGACCTCGGTGCCGACGGGGTGCGACGCCCGGCCCTCGCGCACGAGCGCACCCGTCGCGGCATCGCGGATCACGACCTTGCATGACTGCGTCGACGAGTCGACGCCGGCGACGAGTGCCATGCGCGGCTAGCCGCGGGCGCCGAGCAGGTGCTCGGTGGCGAGCTGCTGCAGACGGACGAAGCCGCCGCCCTTTCCGCCCAGGTACGCGTCGGCGTCGAAGTCCTCGTAGGCCGAGCGGTCGGCGAGGAAGTCGTCGTACGTCTCGCCCTCGTCGAGTGTCGGGGTCGAGAGCTCGAACACCTTCGCGGCCTCGAGAGCCTGCTGCACCTCGGGGTCGGCGCGGAAGGCCGCAGCGCGCTCCTTGAGCAGCAGGTACGTGCGCATGTTCGCCGCGGCGGACTCCCACACGCCCTTCTCGTCCTCGGTGCGGCTCGGCTTGTAGTCGAAGTGGCGCGGACCCTCGTAGGCCGGGACGCCACCGGGGCCGCCGTTCTCGAGCAGGTCGACGAGCGCGAACGCGTTGTGCAGGTCGCCGTGGCCGAACACGAGGTCCTGGTCGTACTTGATGCCGCGCTGGCCGTTGAGGTCGATGTGGAAGAGCTTGCCGTGGTACAGCGCCTGTGCGATGCCCGCGGCGAAGTTCAGCCCCGCCATCTGCTCGTGCCCGACCTCGGGGTTGAGGCCGACGAGCTCGGGTCGCTCGAGCGAGTCGATGAAGGCGATCGCGTGGCCGAGCGTCGGAAGCAGGATGTCGCCGCGGGGCTCGTTGGGCTTCGGCTCGATCGCGAAGCGGATGTCGTAGCCCTTGTCGGTGACGTAGTCGCCGAGCAGGTTGACGGCCTCGCGATAGCGCTCGAGCGCCTGACGGATGTCCTTGGCCGAGTCGTACTCGGCGCCCTCGCGGCCGCCCCACATGACGAAGGTCTTGGCGCCGAGCTCGGCGCCGAGGTCGAGCTGGCGGAAGACCTTGCGCAGCGCGAAGCGGCGCACGTCGCGGTCGTTCGCGGTGAAGCCGCCGTCCTTGAAGACGGGAGCGGAGAAGAGGTTGGTCGTCACCATCGGCACGATGAGGCCGGTGTCGGCGAGTGCGCCCTTGAGTCGGTCGATCTGGTTCTGGCGCTCGGCCTCGGTCGAGCCGAAGGCGAAGAGGTCGTCGTCGTGGAACGTGAGGCCGTAGGCGCCGAGCTCGGC
The DNA here is from genome assembly GCF_021228295.1 of Agromyces humatus. Classification (GTDB taxonomy): domain Bacteria; phylum Actinomycetota; class Actinomycetes; order Actinomycetales; family Microbacteriaceae; genus Agromyces; species Agromyces humatus. The sequence continues at coordinate 341,289 of NZ_JAJQPD010000003.1, read as the reverse complement.
GAGCGTCTCGACGACATGCACGACGTCGAGGGCGTTGCGGGTCGGGCCGCCGAACGGATCGGTGCCGTTGTACCCCACGGTCCACAGGCCGAAGGAGAACTTGTCGTCGCGAGTGGGCGCGGGAGCCATGGAGGATCCGCCTTTCAGCGTCATCGGTGATTTGTTGTAGGTTACAACATAAGCCATCCCTGCCCGCGTTCGCAACTCCGTGTCGGTCCGACGTGATCGGGTCGCAAGTTTCGGGATTAGGATTCGAAACATGAGAACGCCCGCCTCCGACGACCGTGTGACACTCGCCGCCGTGGCCGACGAGGCGGGCGTGTCGCTGTCGACGATCTCGAAGGTGCTGAACGGGCGATCGGATGTCTCCGCCGGCACCCGGGCGCGGGTCGAGGGCCTGCTCGCCGAGCGCGGCTACCAGCGCCGCGTGGGCCGTGCCGACGCGAAGTCCGACCTCATCGAGCTCGTCTTCCACGAGCTCGATCCGATCTGGTCGATGGAGCTCATCGAGGGCGTCGAGTCGGTCGCCAAGGCCCACGGCCTGAGCGTCGTGCTGACGGTGAGCGGAAGCCGCCATGCCCCCGACCCCGACTGGATCGAGGGCGTCATGCGCAGGCGACCCGTCGGCATCGTGCTCGTCTTCAGCGAACTCGCACCCGAGTACCGCGAACGGCTGCGCTCACGGGCCATCCCGGTCGTGATCGTCGACCCGGCCGGCGACCCGTCGCCCGACGTGCCGTCGGTGGGCTCGGCGAACTGGTCGGGCGGTCTCGCGGCCACCCGGCACCTCATCGACCTCGGCCATCGCCGCATCGCCGCGATCACCGGCCCCGCCGACATGATGTGTTCGCTCGCTCGCATCGACGGCTACCGTTCGGCGATGAACTCGGCGGGCCTGCCGATCGATCCCGAGTGGATCCGGTTCGGCGACTTCCACGTCACCGGCGGACGCGATCGCGCGCGCGAACTCCTCGACGCATCCGACCGGCCCACGGCGATCTTCGCCGGCAGCGACATGCAGGCGCTCGGCGTGCTCGAGGCGGCGCGCGAGCGCGGCCTCCGCGTTCCAGATGACCTCTCGGTCGTCGGCTACGACGACATCCCGCTCGCGCGCTGGCTCACTCCGCGACTCACGACCGTGCACCAGCCGCTGAAGCGCATGGGCGAAGAGGCCGCATCGCTCGTCATCCGCCTGGCCGACGAGACCCCTGCGACCACCCCCCGCATGGACCTTGCGACCAGCCTCGTCGTACGCGAGAGCACGGCACCGCCGGCCTCTTGACGTGCGGCAGAAATCGGAGCGGGGTCTACTCCCGCGCTTCTGGCGTCGACCCTGGCAGCGTGATCGCCGGCACGCGGTACCGTCGGCGATACGCGCCCGGGGTCAGCCCGGCGATGCGCTTGAACAGCCGACTGAAGAAGGCGGCGTCTTCATAACCCACATGCCAGCCGACGGCTTCGACGGAGTCTTCGGTGCGTTCCAGCCGGCGCTTCGCCTCGTCGACGCGGATCCGCTGCACATATGCCAGCGGGCTCACACCCGTGGCCACGGTGAATCGGCGCTTGAACGTGCGTTCGGCCAGGCCCGACCGGGCCGCCAGCTGCTCGACGGGGCTCGCTACCGAGTAGTGGTCGCGAAGCCAATCCTGCGCGTCAGCGACGACCGCGTCACCGTGGTCGCGGCGTCCCTCGAACAGCATGTAGGGGGCGAGCCCGTCCTGATGCCACTGCAGCGCGAACGTCCGCGCCGCCTCCTGCGCGACCGTCGCCCCGACGAATCGTCCGATCAGATAGAGCACGAGGTCGTGCCACGTCGTCGACGCCCCCGACGTCACGAGCTCATCGCGCGCACCGTCGACCATGAGCGCCCGCTCGGGGTGGATGCGCACCTGCGGGAACGTCGCCTGCAGGTTCGACGCGTAGTCGTAGTGCACAGTCACGTCTCGTTCGTCGAACAGTCCGGTCTCGGCGAGCAGGAAGATGCCCGAGCATGCCGAGCACAGGAGCGCTCCCTGGTCGTGCATGCGAGCAGCCCAGTCGACGAGGTGGGGGTAGCGACCGGTCTGCCAGCCGTCGGGTGCGAGCACGATGGACGGCACGACGACGATGTCAGTGCTGTCGATTTCGCCGACGCCGCGCCCGACGGGCACGGGTACGCCGCTCACGCCCAGCAGCGGCCCCGCGGCGTCGCCGACGATCTCGACGCGAAACGGTGGCGCCGCCGCCGAGCCGGCGATGCCCAACGCTCCGAGGGAGTTCAGCACGTCGAACACTCCGAACATCGTTGCCACGCCACTGTCAGGCAGCGCGACGACGCTCACGGTGAGAGGGCGATCGGCCACGGCACACCTCCTGCACACATGGTGGCACGAATGAACCGAACGAGGGTCAGGATGCCACTGCCGGGGAAATCGGCATCCTCCGAGTATGGAATCACGTACCGAACCAAACACGGAAGGAACTTGTTCCACATGACCAAGACCATCGATGAAACCGAGCTCCAGGCATTCATGCTGCGCGCGGTGGACGACCTCGGCGCCGGATACCTGGGGGTGATGGTGAGCTTGGGGTCCCGACTCGGGTTCTATCGCGCTCTCGCCGGCGCAGGTCCCCTCACCTCGCACGAGCTCGCCGAGCGCACCGACACCGCCGAGCGCTACGTGCGGGACTGGCTGCACTCGCAGGCGGCAGCGGGCTACCTCACGTACCACTCGACGAGCGCGACGTTCGAGCTCACGGCCGAGCACGCCCTGGTGCTCGCCGACGAGACGAGCCCCGTGTACCTGCCGCCGGCCTGGAACGTGCCCGCGGCGATGTGGGCCGATGAGTCGAAGGCGCTGCACGCGTTCAAGACCGGTGAGGGCATCGCGTGGGGCGACCACGACCCGCGTCTCGCGCACGGGACGGCCGCGTTCTACCGCAACGGCTATCGCGCGAGTCTCGTGTCGCAGTGGCTTCCCGCTCTCGACGGTGTCGTCGCTGCTCTCGAGCGGGGCATCACGGTCGCCGATGTCGGAGCCGGGCACGGGCACACCACGGTGCTCATGGCAGAGGCCTTCCCGAACTCGCGCTTCCACGGGTTCGACAGCCACGCTCCGTCGGTCGCCGAGGCGACCCGGAACGCGCGTGAGTCGGGGGTTGCAGGCCGCGTGAGCTTCGAGCAGGTGGATGCCGCGGACTACCGCCCGCTGGGATTCGGGCTGATCTGCTTCTTCGACTCGTTGCACGACATGGGCGACCCGATCGGAGTGCTCGAGCATGCGGCAGAGGCCCTCACGCCAGACGGCACATTGCTGCTCGTCGAGCCGAACGCCGCCGACCGGCTGGAGGACAACCTCAGCGTGGTGGCGCAGACGTACTATGCGGCATCCAGCATGATCTGCACGGCGCACTCGATCTCGGACGGCGGCGAACTCGTGCTCGGTGCTCAGGCCGGCGAGGCACGACTGAGGGACACACTGCGACGGGCGGGATTCAGCCGGGTGCGGGTCGTCGCCGAGACTCCGTTCAACCTCATCATCGAGGCCGAACGCTGAGCGCACCACGCAGCAGAACCGAGCGGATGCCCCGACCCATCGCGGCCCGGGGCATCCGCGCACGGCCGACCGCTGCGATGCTTGACTGGCACGATGGTCGAGGAGCGCGAGCTCGGGAAGGATTCGTGCATGAGCGTCGATCCTGAACCCTTCACCATCGCTATCGGGGATGACGTGTTGGGTGATCTGCGCGCCCGACTGCGCACTACCCGTTGGCCGGACGATGCGCCGGGGGCACCCTGGAGCCAAGGCACCGATCTGGCGTACTTGAAGGGCCTCACCACCTACTGGGCGGACAGATTCGACTGGCGCCGGCAAGAGCAGCGCCTCAACGCATACCCTCAGTTCACCGCCGACATTGCGGGCACTCGTGTGCATTTCGTCCACCTACGAAGCGGAAAACCTCCGCTGCTGCTGACGCATGGGTGGCCGAGTTGTTTCGTGGAGTTCCTTCCTCTCGTGGATCGATTGTCGGATCAGTTCGATGTGATCGTCCCGTCGTTGCCGGGTTACGGCTTCTCCTCCCGTCCAGCGGAGGTGGGAATCGATGCGGTCTACACCGCGGGCCTGTGGCTGGAACTGATGAACCGCCTGGGGTACGAACGCTTCGGCGCGATCGGGGGCGATTTCGGCGCGGCCGTCACGACCCACCTGGCCCTGCTGGCTCCTGAACGCGTGACCGGGATCATGCTCACAACACCGGAAATGAGCCCGGCGCTCGCCCCCGACGCTCCGCCTCTCACCGACGCCGAGCGTGCGTACCTTCAGCACGTCGAGCAATGGGACGCCACCGAACGTGGTTATAGCAGCATCCAATCGACCCGCCCGCAGTCGCTCGGGTACGGTCTCGCGGACTCACCCACGGGTCTCGCGGCCTGGTTGATCGAGAAATGGCGTGGTTGGAGCGACAGCGATGGCGACGTTGACCTGCACTTCGGGACCGACTTCCTGCTCACGGTTCTCACGCTCTACTGGTCCACGAACTCGATCACCTCGTCGATGCGGGACTACTACGATTCGCGGTGGCACAGCACGCCGCTGACGAGCACGGACTTCGTGACCGTGCCAACGGCAATATCTGTGTTCGCCCACGAGTTCGTCCCCGAAGGCGAGCCGCCCCGCGAGTGGTACGCGCGGCTCTACAACATCCAGCAGTGGACGGTGGCACCGCGCGGCGGACACTTTGCTGCCGTTGAGGAACCCGACACGCTCGCGCGGGATATCCGAACCCACTTCAACCGACACACCTCGCCCGCGAACGTCAGTTGACGAGACCAGTCGCCGACGTCCTCACCCCGTGAACCCGACGAGGCGCTGCACTGGCCGCACAACGCTGGCAACCGGGTCGTGCAGGTAGACGTCGGCTAGGTATTCACTCCCGCCCGCTGTTGGTTGGTGACGACCCGCCTGTCCGGGTTGCCGAGTGCTCCGCGATGCGCGTCCAGGCGTCGTCCCCGTGTCCTGCTGTGGACGCAGCCGCGAACAGTCGGTGCAGTGCGTCGTACATTCCGGAGTCGAGGCCCATTCCCCGGAGAAGTGCGGCCAACTCCGCCGCCCAATCGCGCATGACATCGACGGATCCCTCCACCTCCGCTGCCGAGGGGTCCGGCGTCTCGGCGAGCAGATCAAGAAGCAGTCGGATCTGGCGGGTGTAGAACTCGAGCACCGCACCCTTGAACCACTCCGAGGAGAACTCGTGCTGCTCGCAGATGCGCAGCCCCTGGAGGAGGCTGACCACCATGGGCAGATAGCCGATGATCACCGCGTTCCCGCTCACGTATGCCGCCCCGGGTACGTCGTCGACGTACGTCGCCGTCCCGATCCGCTCGAACCACTCACGATGCGCCGCGTACGCCGCGCGGTCTCCTGACACGAGGAAGACCCCGGCCCCGGATCGCACCTCGCTCGCACCCCCCAGGATGGCCAAGTCCAGGTACTGCCCTCCCGCCGTGCTCACGACGGCATCGATGGCCTCGGCCTGATCAAGGGTCACGGCGGAGGTGGAAGCCACGACCTTGCCGCGCAGATCCACTCCCGCCCCGTCGACGAGGTTGCGCGCCAGCTCGTGGTCCGCCACCGACACGATCGTCAGCGGACTCGACGAGAGTGTCTCGGCGACCGATTCCGCCACGCGGATCCGCGGGCCGGACAGTGCCTCGGCCTTCTCCCGGGTCCGGTTCCAGATCGTCACCTCGGCGCCCGAAACGGCAAAAGCCCCCGCCAGGGCGCCACCCATCGCTCCGGCTCCCATCACAGACACGTCACTCATCCGGCTGCCACCTCACTCGGAAGGGTTGCTTCAATGATCGACGCCGAACGGGCAGATGACCAGTGCTCGTCTCGACCAGGCAAACGTCGATCGGCGCTGGTGTACCGCCTGCTCAGTGGGAGGAGCTCACGCGGGACTACAGGGGCGGGTCAGTCGATGACGGATGCCTCCACCGTGGCCTCGACGATCACGTCGGGGGTCAGGCGCCTCGTGTGGTCGAGCAGGCGCACGACGCCCGTGAGCCGCACGATGTGCGAGAACGGCAGGTCGGCGCTCGACCGGCCTGCGCTCAGCACGAGCTCACCCGCCTCGACGATTCGACGACCGTCGCGACCCGTGAACGACGCGAGGTCGGCCGGCACCGTGAACGACACGTCGGCCGCCGCGCCCGGCTCGAGCTCGACGCGAACGTACCCGATCAACCGCTGCACCGGGCGCACGACGGTGGCGACCGGATCGTGAAGGTAGAGCTGCACGACGTCGGCGCCCGATCGGCTGCCCGCGTTGCGCACGCGCAGGCGCACCGTCACAACCCCGTCGGTGTCGGCCACGGACTCGTCGCCGCCGAACGAACTCCACTCGAACCCGGCGTAGCCGAGTCCATGCCCGAACGGGAATGCCGCGGTCGGGTCGACGTTCGACACGTCGCTCGCGCGAGCGAGCGGGGCCGCGAGGTACGTCGTCGGCTGCGAGCCGGCCCCGGCGGGGATCGACACCGGCAGGCGCCCGCTCGGGTTCACCCGTCCGCTGAGCACCCCGGCGATCGCCGGAGCGCCCTCTTCACCGGCGAAGAACGCCTGCACGATCGCGGCCGACTCGTCGACCGCCCGACCGAGCGCGTAGGGGCGCCCGGCCAGCAGGGTCAGCATAGTGGGGGTTCCCGTGTCGAGCACCGCGTCGACGAGCTGCTGCTGCGCACCGGGCAGGTCGAGCGACTCGGCATCGCAGCCCTCGCCGCTCGTGCCGCGGCCGAACAGGCCGGCACGGTCGCCGAGCGCCATGATCGCCACGTCAGCGGATGCCGCGACCTCGGCCGCCTCGGCGATGCCGTCGGTCTCGCCGCCGTCGACGGTCGTGCCGCGTGCCCAACGGATCTCGCTCGTCGGGAACTCCGCGCGGAGCGCCTCGAGCAGGGTCGGGATGCGGATGCCCAGTTCGACACCCGGGTGTTGCGACACCACGTGGGTCGGGAACGAATAGCAGCCGAGCATGGCGTACGGGTCGTCGGCGTTCGGACCGACGACCGCGATGACGGCGGGCGCGGCGAGGGGCAGCGTTCCGTCGTTGCGCACGAGCACGACCGCCCGCTCGGCGAGCTCGCGTGCGAGCGCCCGGTTGCCCTCGGAGTCGAGGTCGATGGTGCCGCGAAGCTCGGCGGCGTGCGTCAGGTCGGCCCCCGCGAGCGCCGGCGGCACGGGCGACCAGTCGGCGTCGAACAGGCCGAGCTCGGCCTTCTGTCGCAGCACCCGGCGCAGGGCGGTGTCGACGAGGGACGCGTCGACCGCGCCCGCCTCGATCGCGAGGCGCAGGGGTTCGCCGAACGCCTTCACCGTGGGCAGTTCGACGTCGATGCCGGCGTCGAGCGCGGCCTCGGCCGCCTCGGCCCACGTGCCGGCCGTGCCGTGCAGCAGCTTCAGGAATGCAACCGAGAAGTAGTCGGCCACGACGGTGCCGTCGAAGCCCCACGTGTCGCGCAACAGCTCGGTGAGCAGCGCGCGGTCGCCCGCCGACGGCACCCCGTCGAGGTCGGTGTAGGAGTTCATCACACTTCGCGCGCCGCCCTCGCGGATCGCCATCTCGAACGGCGGCAGCAACACATCGGCGAGCTCGCGACGGCCGATCGACACCGGCGCGAGGTTGCGACCGGCCCGCGAGGCCGAGTAGCCGACGAAGTGCTTCAGCGTCGCCACCACGCCCGACGACTCGAGTCCCCGCACGTATGCGGTGCCGACCGTCGCGACGAGGTAGGGGTCCTCGCCGATGGTCTCCTCGACCCGGCCCCAGCGCGCATCGCGCACGACGTCGAGCACGGGCGCGAGACCCTGGTGCACGCCGACCGAGCGCAGGTCGTCGCCGATGCGGCGGGACATCCGCTCGACGATCTCGGGATCGAACGTCGCGCCCCACGAGAGCGGAACCGGGTAGGCGGTCGCGCCCCACGCCGCGAAGCCCGCAAGGCACTCCTCGTGCGCGAGCGCCGGGATGCCGAAGCGGTTCGCGTCGACGATGCGCTGCTGGGTGCGGGCGAGCGAGAGTGCGCCGACCGCGGCGTCGACCGGCGCCGTGCCGAACGGGCGGGTCAGCTGGCCGAGCCCCGACGGCAACAGCTCGTCGAGGTCGACGTCGTCGTTCAGGTCGTGCTGGTGCGGGGCGACGTCGCCGCCCTCGTCGGACGCGCCGACCCACACGCCGTAGAGCTGCGCGAGCTTCTCGTCGAGCGTCATCTGCGCGATGAGCGCTTCGACGCGATCGTCGAGGCTCCGGAATGGGTCGCGCCACGAGACATCCGTCATCTGATCGTTCTCGACATTCGTCATCCCTTCACCGCCCCGGTCAGGCCGCCGACGATGCGCTTCTCGGCGAACAGGAAGGACGCGAGTGCCGGCAGCATCGCGAGCGAGGTGTACGCCAGCACGGCGCCCGTGTCCTGCGAGTACTGCGTCGAGAACTGCGTGACACCGAGCGGCAGCGGCCACAGCTCCTGCGGCAGGGTGCCGGTGCTGATGACGAGCAGCGGCAGGAGGTAGCCGTTCCAACTGCCGACGAACGCGAGCACGCCGACCGTGACGAGGCCCGGCATCGAGAGCGGCAGCAGGATGCGCCAGAAGAAGCCGATGCGAGTCGTGCCGTCGATGGCGGCGGCCTCCTCGAGCTCGTCGGGGATCGCGCGCAGGAACGGCACGAGGATGATGATCGTCGTCGGCAGCGCGAAGGCGATCGACGGGATGATCACGCCCAGGAACGTGCCGTGCAGCCCGAGCGTTCGAAGCAGCAGGGTCAGCGGCAGTGCCGCGACGGTGAGCGGGAACATCAACCCCGCGGCGAACAGCAGGTAGAGCCCCTCGCGACCGCGGAACGTGTAGCGGGCGATGACGAACGCCGCCATCACGCCGACCACCACGACACCGGCGGTCGTGCCGAAGGCCAGGATCATGCTCGACAGCACGTTGCCCCAGAACCGGGTCGAGCCGAGCACGGCCGCCCAGTTCTGCAGGGTCCACGGGTCGGGCATGCCGGCAGGGTTCGCGTTCAGGTCGGCCGTGGTGCGGAACCCGCCGATGAACACGTAGAGCACCGGGCCGATCGCGACCGCCGCGATGACGAGCGCGACGAGGTAGACGAACGGCTGTCCCCAGTCGATGCGCCGTCCGGCTGGGTCGGGCCCGGGTTCTGTGCGGGCCGCGTCGGCCGCGGGGGCAGTGATGGTGGCCGACATGTCAGCGCACCCCTCTCGTGATGGCGCCGGCGAGATCGCGGCGCAGGGCGAAGCGCTGGTAGACGAGCGCCACGACCAGGGAGATGAAGAACAGGATGACCGCGACGGCGCTGCCGAATCCGGGCTGGCCGCCGAACTGGCCCTTCTCGACCATGTACGTGGCCATCGTCGAGGTCGCATTCAGCGGGCCGCCGCGCGTGGTGACCCAGACCATGTCGAAGAGCTGCAGGGCGCCGATCATCGACAGGAACACCCAGATGCGGATGGTCGGGCCGAGCAGCGGGATGGTGATGTGCCGCTGGATCTGCCACCAGCTCGCACCATCGATCGAGGCCGCCTCGGCGAGCTCTTCGGGCACGCCCTGCAGGCCGGCGAGCATCAGCAGGATCGCGAACCCGATGTACTTCCAGGTCAGGATCGCGAACATCGTCCAAAGCGCGATGTTCGGGTCGGCGAGCCAGTTCTGCTGCCATGCCCCGAGGCCGACCGCCTCGAGCATCGCGTTCACGCCGCCCTGCGGCTGCAGCAGCAGTTTCCACGAGAGGCCGGCGATGACCTCGGCGAGCACGTACGGCACGAAGATGAGCAGGCGCAGCGCCCCGCGGCCGCGCAGCTTGCGGTTGAGCAGCAGCGCGATGCCGATCGCGAGCGGCCCCTGGATGAGCAGCGACAGCACGAGGATGAGGAAGTTGTTGCCGACCGACTTCTGGAACGCCGGGTCGGTCAGGGCCCGGATGTAGTTCTCGAAGCCGACGAAGCGCTCCGGGTCGGCGAGGTCGTCCCACTGGAATGCCTGCGGCAGGTTGTAGAAGCTGTAGACACCCGCGAGCACGACCGGCAGGATCACGAAGCCGAGGAACAGCACGAGGGCCGGGCCGACGAACAGCACGATCTCGGCCCACTTGCGACCCGTGCCCGGGCGGGATCGCCGGGGCTTCGGGGCGGGGGCCGAGCCCGCGGAAACCGCGGGCCCGGCCGACTCGATGACACTGGTCATGGCTAGAGCGTCGCCGCCGCGTCCTGCATCTTCGTCACGATGTCCTCGGGCGTGCCCGCGTCACCGAACAGGTTCACGATGCCCTCGTTCATGGCGTTGCCGACGGTCGTGCCGAGGGCGGTGTCGAACCAGAGCTGCACGAACGACGAGGCCGCGAGGCCTTCGGCGACCGCCGCGAGGTTCTGGTCTTCGAGCGACGACACCGCGCTGGGCACGGTCGGAATGCCCGACCCGCTCGCCGCGAACCGCTTCTGCACGTCTTCGCTCATGATGTACTCGAGCAGCTCGGCGCACTCCGGCGGAGCGTCGGCCGAGCAGCCGAAGCCGTCACCGCCGCCGAGCGCCGCCGTCGGGTCGCCCGCCGCGCCGGGGATGCCGGGGAACGGGAACCATCCGAGGAACTCGGGCACCTGCTGGTCGGCGGTGAGCCCGCCGATGACGCCGGCGTTCCAGTGGCCCATGAGCTCCATGGCCGCCTGGCCGTTCGCGACGAGGCCTGCCGAGCTGCCCGCACCCGTCTGGGCGGGGGTGCCGAGGAAGCCCTCCTGGAACGGGTCGGTGCCGAGGAACTCCTTCAGCTGCTCGCCCGCCTCGACCCAGCAGTCGTCGCTGAAGTCGAACTCGGTCTCTGCCGCCTGCAGCACCTCGGGAGCGCACGAGTGCAGCGCGAACTGGTACCACCAGTGCGCGGCCGGCCACTTGTCGCCCGCGCCGACCGAGATCGGGGTGATGCCCGCCTCGCGCAGCTTGCCGGCGGCGTCGACGAGTTCGTCGAGCGTGGTCGGGGTCTCGTCGATGCCGGCCTGCTCGAACAGGTCGGCGTTGTACCAGAAGCCCTCGATGCCGAAGGTGAACGGGATGCCGTAGGTCTCGCCGCCGACCTGCCACGGGTTGACGGTGGCGCCGACGCTCGAGACGGTGTCGGGGATGACGTCGTCGAGGGGCATGAGGTACTCGTTGGCGACCTGGTCGCGCAGCTCGCCGCCGGGCCAGACCTGGAACAGGTCGGGCGGGTCACCGGCCGCGAGGGCGTTCGGGATCAGGGTGCGCTGGAGCTCTTCGTTCTGGTAGCCGGTCTGCTCGACCGTGACTCCGGGGTGGTCGGCCTCGAACTCGGCAGCGACCTCCTCCCAGACTGCGGGCATGGGGCCCGACGTGGCGTTGTGCCACCACGTGAGCGTCACGTCGCCGTCGGATCCCTCGGAACCGCCGGAGCCGGTCGCACACCCGCTGAGCGCGGCGACGGCGAGGCCCGCGGCGGCGGTGAGCGCGACGAGCCGGGAGGTGCTGCGTCTGTTCATCTTTGAACCTCTCGAAAGTTTCGACTTCTGCGTCGAAAGTGATTTGGACGTGTTGAATATACGTCCATTCGGATTTGGGGTCAAGCGCAACAAATAGTGGCGCGCCCAACCGTCATCAACCCGTGACCCGCCTAGAGTTGACGCGTGACAGACCGGGCAGGAACATTCGACGGCGTCCACCGCCGAAACCTCTCGAAAGTGCTCGGCCACGTGCACCTCGAAGGGCCGCTCTCGCGCGCCCGCCTCACGGCGATGACGGGCCTCAACCGATCGACGGTCGCGTCGCTCGTCGCCGAGCTCACCGCGCGCGGTCTCACGATCGAGCAGGCGCCCGACCCCACGAACCGCGTCGGCCGCCCCTCCCCCGTCGTCGCGCCCGATCCCCGCGTGCTCGCGATCGCCGTGAACCCCGAGGTCGACGCCGTCACGATCGCCGCGGTCGGCATCGACGGCGGCATCCCCGCACGTGAGCGCATCGAGGTCGACCACCTGCCCTCCCCCGACGAGACCGCCGAGCTCGTGGCATCCGCCCTCGATCGCTGGCGCTCCGGCGACCTGCGCGACGCGCGATTCGTCGGCGTCGGCCTGGCCGTGCCGGGCCTGGTGCGCGCGAGCGATGGGCTCGTCCGGTTCGCACCGCACCTGCTGTGGTCGGATGTCCCGATCCGCGCTCTCGTCGAAGCGGCCACGGGTCTGCCGACCGCCGTCGGCAACGACGCGAGTCTGGGCGCGATCGCCGAGCACCTGTTCGGCGCCGGACGCGGCGTCGACGACATGGTCTACCTGAACGGCGGTGCGAGCGGCATCGGCGGCGGGCTCATCGTGCATGGGCGCCCCGTCGGCGGTTCGGCAGGCTACGCCGGCGAGTTCGGTCAGAACCGCCCGGGTATCGCGATGATCGACGATCGACGCGCCGCCGAGGGCGTGCTCGAAGACGAGGTGAGTCGCGCTCGCCTGCTCGAGGTCGTCGGGCTCGACCACGGTGACGAACCCGCGCTGGCCGCCGCCCTCGCCGCAACCGACTCCACTGCAGTCGCCGACGAGGTCGGCCGGCAGTCGCGCATCCTCGCGACCGCGCTCTGCAACGCCGTGAACGTGCTCAACCCCTCGCTCATCGTGCTCGGCGGATTCCTCGCGACGCTCGCGGAGCGTGACCTCGGCGCGCTCGAGCACGCGGTCGCGGCGCAGGCGATGCCCGCGGCATCCGAGGGCCTCTCGATTCGCGTCGCCGCGCTCGGCGAGAACCGCCTGCTCATCGGCGCCGCCGAGATCGCCTTCGCCGACCTGCTCGCCGACCCGCTCGTGCGCTGAGCGGCCGGCGAGGCCGGCGCTCGGTCAGCGCGGGGCGAACGCGTTGCGGAAGATCGTGCGGGCTCGCTCGGCGACCGCCTGCCGCTCGTCGGCCGCGGAGCGCGCGAGCACGTCGGCGAGCATCGAGATCGCCAGCAGCACATCGGCCGCCTCGACGTGCTCGCCGATGCGACCGGCGGCGTGTTCGCGTACGAGCAGGCGTTCGGCGAGCGCACCGAGGCGAGCGCCGATGTGCGCGACGCGTTCGTCGTGCTGGTTGTTCCAGATCAGGTCGATGAACGCCGTCGAGACGAGGGCCTGCTCGATGATGTGGTCGATCAGGTCGCCGAGCGTCGCGTCGGGCGCGGCGACTGCGGCCTCGAGCTGGTCGAGGTTCTCATCGAACACCGCCACCGCGAGCGCGACCCGGTCGGGGAAGTGCCGATAGAGGCTCCCCTGGCCGACGCCGGCCTTCTTCGCCACGGCATTGAACGGCGCGTTCAGCCCGTCGGCGGCGAACACCTCGCGGGCCGCCGCGATGAGGGCGCGTCGATTCTCGGGCCCTGCGCTCGGCCCACGGTTGACCTTACGAGTCCCTGAGACGCTCTTCCCACTCTCAGCCACGGGTGTTAGCGTACTACCGGACAGTGATGTCCGGTAATCCGAGCGAAGGAAGCACCACCATGACCCCCAAGACCCTCACCGGCGACGACTCGATCAAGACCTGGGTCGAGCACCCCGTCGGCGGTCCCATCATCCGCGACCTCCTCGCTCAGTCCGGCCAGGACCCCGACGTGCTGAAGCCCGTGCAGCGCCTCGCGATCAAGCGCCTGATCAAGCTGAGCAAGGGCCGGTTCAGCCAGCAGATGGTCGACGACCTGGTTGCGCGCGCTGCCGCCGGCGACGTGCCGTCCGGGTCGGATGTCCCTGCCACGACCGGTTCCGCCGCAGGCGAGTCCGATGTCGCCGATGCCGCAGCGGCTTCGGCGGCAGAGGTCGAGCGCCCCGAGTGGGTCGAGCGACTCGACCAGGGCCGCTTCACGGGCAAGACCGTCATCGTCACCGGCGCCGGCTCGGGCATCGGCCGCGCGACGGCATCGCGCATCGCCCGTGAGGGCGGCCGTGTCGTCGCCGTCGACGTGTCGCAGGAGCGCCTCGACGAATTCGCCGGCGAGCACTCCGGCGCCGAGATCGTCACCATCGTCGCCGACATCACCGACGACGCCAAGGTCGCCGAGATCGTCGCGGCCGCGGGCGACCGCATCGACGGCCTCGCGAACATCGCCGGGATCATGGACGACATGACGCCGATCGGTGAACTCACCGACGCGGTGTGGAAGCGCGTGTTCTCGGTGAACGTCGACGGCACCATGAAGCTCATGCGCGCCGTCGTGCCGACGATGCTCGCGCAGGGCGCGGGCTCGATCGTGAACACGGCCAGCGAGGCCGCGCTGCGCGGCTCGGCCGCGGGAGTCGCCTACACGGCGTCGAAGCACGCGGTCGTCGGACTCACGAAGTCGACCGCGTTCATGTACGGCCCGAGCGGCCTGCGCGTGAACGCCGTGGCTCCCGGCCCGACGATCACCAACATCGAGGCGAGCTTCGCGTCGCCGCTCGGCGCCGAACGGGTGCGCCTCGCGATGACGATCCTCCCCGACGCCGCCGAGGCAGAGGCCCTCGCCGCATCGATCACGTTCCTGCTGAGCGACGACGGCGTGAACATCAACGGCGTCGTGCTCGCGAGCGACGGCGGCTGGTCGGCGGCGTAAGCGAGCGGCGACGTGAGCGACGACGACGACACTGATGCGCATTCATCGGCGACCGGTGCGGCGCCCACCTCGTACGCTCGCTTCATGCGCTTCGGAACGCTCGACTTCACCACCGCCATCGACTCGCCCGGCCTGCTCGCCGCGCCGACCGCGGCGGCGCTGCGAGCGGCGTCGGCAGCGGCATCCGCTGACGCGCTCGTGGCCGCCATCGACCCGACGCTCGCCGACACCGCCGCCTTCTGCGCGCACTACGAGATCGACCCCGGCGACGGAGCGAACTGCGTGATCGTGCAGGCACGCCGCGGCGAGCGCACGTGGTACGCGGCGTGCATGGTGCGCGGGTCCGACCGGCTCGACGTGAACGGTGCGGTGCGGCGGCATCTCGGTGCGCGCAGGCTCTCGTTCGCGCCGATGGACGAGGCGGTCGAGCTCAGCGGCATGGAGTACGGCGGCATCACGCCGATCGGGCTGCCGGCCGACTGGCCGCTGCTCATCGACGAGTCGGTCGCCGCGCACGAGCGCCTGATCATCGGCAGCGGCATCCGCGGGTCGAAGCTGCTCGTGACCGGCTCGCTGCTTTCCGCGCTGCCGAACGCCGAGACCCTCGCGATCGCGATCGCCTGACGCTCGACGGATGCCCAGCGCGCGACGGCTGCGCCGTGACGTCAGACCGGGCCGCCGCCGATGTCGCCGAAGAGGAACCCTCCGCGGCGGGAGTTGCGCTCGATCTCCATGGGGTCGAGCTCGGTCTGCCCGCCGACGCGCGCAGCGGGCGACATCGTGCCGTCGTCGGCCGCCGGGCCCGCCGATTCGGCGTCGATGCCGGCTTCGGCCCGCAGCCGGTCGCGCGCGGCGTGCTCGACGAGCACCGGCACGAAGTCGCGCACGCGGCCGTCGTCGAGTCGGTGTTGTTCCTCTCGCACGACCGCTGCGACGTCCTCGTGCGAAACGGTCGGGAACCTCGCCTCGAGCCGGGCGACGACGTTCTCGATCGCGCGCGCTTCGTCGAGTTCGCTCATCTGTCCTGTCCTTTCGACGTGCGTCTGGGGCGTTCTCAGGTCGTCTCGAACACGATCGCCGGCTGCTCCTCGACCGGATCGGCGAGGCCGTTCTCGGCCAGGTAGTGCTCGGCGTCGAGCGCCGCGGCACAGCCGGTTCCGGCTGCGGTGATGGCCTGCCGGTACCGCTTGTCGACCAGATCACCGCACGCGAAGACGCCGTCGAGATTCGTTCTGGTCGACGGATGCTCCACCACGACGTAGCCCACGGGGTCGAGATCGACCTGCCCGGCGACGAGCTCGCTGCGCGGGTCGTGGCCGATCGCGATGAACAGTCCGGTCGCCGCGAGGCTCTCGCGCTCGCCCGTGCGCGTGTCGCGCAGCTGCAGGTGCTCGAGCCCGTCGGCGCCCTCGACGGAGACGACCTCGGAGTTCCACTGCGGACGGATCTTGGGGTTGGCGAACGCGCGCTCCTGCATGATGCGCGAGGCGCGCAGCGAGTCGCGACGGTGCACGAGGGTGACCGAGTCGGCGAAACGAGTGAGGAACATCGCCTCTTCGAGCGCCGAGTCGCCGCCGCCGACCACGGCGATGTCCTTGCCCTTGAAGAAGAAACCGTCGCACGTGGCGCACCACGAGACGCCGCGGCCCGTGAGCCGCTCCTCGCCCTCGACGCCGAGCTTGCGGTACGCCGAGCCCATGGCGAGCACGACGGTGTGGGCGCGATACTCGAGGCCGTTGATCGTGCGGACGACCTTCACGGCTCCGGTGAGCTCGACCTCGGTCGCGTCGTCGTAGACGATGCGCGCGCCGAATCGCTCGGCCTGCGAACGCATCTGCTCCATGAGGTCGGGACCCAAGATGCCGTCGGCGAAGCCCGGGAAGTTCTCGACCTCGGTCGTCGTGACGAGCGCGCCGCCGGCCTCGACCGAGCTGGCGAGCACGACGGGTGCGAGGCCCGCCCGTGCGAGGTAGAGCGCGGCCGTGTAGCCCGACGGGCCCGACCCGATCACGACGACGTTCTCGACGACGTTCTCGACCTTCTCGACCGTCACGTCGGACTCGCCCCTCACGACGCCCATGACTACGCCGCCGCGGGTGCGATCTCAGCGAGCAGTGCCTCGACGCGGCCCTTGATGTCGTCGCGCACCCGGCGCACCATCTCGAGCTGCTGCCCGGCCGGGTCGTCGAGCTCCCAGTCCTCGTAGCGCTTGCCGGGGAAGATCGGGCAGGCGTCGCCGCAGCCCATCGTGATCACGACGTCGGACTCCTTGACGGCCTCGACGGTGAGGATCTTGGGCGTGCTGCCCGCGATGTCGATGCCCTCTTCGGCCATCGCCTCGATGGCCACGGGATTGATCCGGTCCTTCGGCTCGGAGCCGGCCGAAAGCACCTCGACGCGGTCACCCGCCAACTCGCGCAGGTAGCCGGCGGCCATCTGCGAGCGGCCGGCGTTGTGCACGCACACGAACAATACGGTGGGCTTGTCGGTCATCGGGACTCCCTTGCTGCGGTTTCTTCCTGCACGTTCATCAAATAATAGACCACCATCTATGCAATTGGAACCACGATGGGTCATCCGCCCCTCGGTCGGCCGCGACGCACCCGCTCGACCGTCTCTCCCGCTGCGGTCAGCACCAGCACCGCGGCAGCGAGCACCCCGGTCGTGAGCGGGTCGATGGACGGCGTGAACGCGGCCAGCACGGCCAGCGCGAGCAGTCCGCCGAGCTGGGCGCGCGCCCAGTGCCGCTCGAGCACACGTCGGAACAGCAGCGTGCCGACGAGGAACAGCAGGGGCCCCCCGAGCACGGTCACCACGGCGGCGAAGCTCTGATCGTGAGGGTGACCGAGCACCTCCTTGTCTCCGACGCCGAGCATCACGATGCCGCCGACGACGGCGAGGTGCACCCAGGTGTACGCCGTGCGTGCCAGTCGGCCCGGCGACTCCGATGCCTCGATCACGTCGGACCCGATGCGTTCGCCGTGGTCGAAGTAGATCCACCAGCACGCGGCTGCAGCCACGATCGCCGTGATCATCGCGACGACCGCCTCGACCGACGATTCGGTTGCGACGAAGGCGAACCCGGTGACGAGCAGCCCCTCGCCGAGGGCGATGAGCACGAACAGCGCCGTGCGTTCGGCGATGTGCGGCCCCGAGACATCCCAGGCACTGATCTCGACGCGTCCGCGGCCTGGCACCGGATACCCGAGCGCGTTGCCGAGGAGTTCGAGCGCGACCGCCGCGACCCAGAGCGGCAGTTGCAGCGGCAGCGGCAGCAACGCACCGACGACCCAGAGCACCGCGCCCGCCGTCGTCCAGGCGAGCACGTGCGCGAAGTCGCGGGCCGCTGGCCCGTCGTGGCGTGCCGTCGCCCACACGAGGAACCCCGAGCGACCGACCTGCAGCACGACGTAGGCGATCGCGAACGCCCACGCCCGGTCGCCGAACGCCTCGGCGATCGACACGCTCATGACGAATGCCACGACCGCCAGCGCGATCACGGCGACTCGCACCGGCAGGCGCACCGGATCGAGCCAGTTCGTCACCCACGTCGTCGACACCCACGCCCACCACAGCGCGCACAGGAGCGTGACGCCCTCGAGCGCACCGAGCGGCGTCTGGTGCTCGTACAGGTAGGCACCGAGCTGGGTGAGCGCGAACACGAACACGAGGTCGAAGAACAGCTCGACGTAGGTGACCCGGTCGTCGCGCGGAGTCTCGTGGGTCCGCAGCACGTCGCGTCGCAGGCCGAACGTCATGCGGTCATCATGGCACCGCGGCGGCGTGCGGTCAGCGCGACGCGGTGACGTCGAGCAGCTGCGACAGCTGGCCGAGCGCGCCGGGCACGAGTTTGTAGTACGCCCACGTGCCGCGCTTGCTGCGACTCAGGAAGCCGGCCTCCATGAGGATGCGCAGGTGATGCGACACCGTGGGCTGGCTGAGCCCGACCGGTTCGATCAGGTCGCACACACAGGCCTCTTCGCCCTGTGACGCGGCGACGATCGAGACGAGCCGCAGCCGCGTCGGATCGGCGAGGGCCTTGAGCTTGCGGGCGAGGTCTTCGGCACGGTCGGCGTCGATCGTCTCGCGCGTGAGCGGGATGCAGCAGGCAGCAGCGTCGGCTGCGACATCCGTGACATCGCCGACCAGCGTGACGTCGGTGATCTGCAGCATCGTCGAACTCATGCGACCCATGCTAGCCGAATATTGACAACCTTCGATATAGTCGCCACACTCAATATCGAAGAACTTCGATGCACTGGAGGCACACCTGCCATGACCCTGATCGACCTCACCGTCACGAGCCTGCAGCAGCGCAGCCTCGACACCCTGCCCGTTGCGATCATCGGAGCGGGCCCGGTCGGCCTCGCCGCTGCCGCGAACCTCGTCGAGCGAGGCATCGACTTCGTGATCTACGAATCCGGCGACGAGGTCGGCTCGAGCATCAGGCAGTGGGGCCACACGCGCCTGTTCTCCCCGTGGAAGCATGTCGTCGACCCGGCCTCGCGACGCCTGCTCGAGGCGACCGGGTGGCGGCTACCCTCCCCCGACCGGCTCCCGACCGGCACCGACCTCGTCGAGCAGTACCTCGAACCGCTCGCGCAACTCGATCCGATCGCCTCGCGCATCCGCACCCGCGTCACGATCGAGGCCGTCACCCGCCAGGGCATGGACCGCACCCGCACCGCTCGCCGCTCGCAGACGCCGTTCCTGCTCCGCGCGCGCACCGACGACGGCGTCGAGGACGTCACCGCCCGCGCAGTCATCGACGCCTCGGGCACCTACGAGCGGCCGAACAGCCTCGCGTCGAGCGGGCTCGAGCCACTCGGTCTCGCCGACGTCGCCGATCGCGTCAGCCACGCGCTGCCCGACGCGCTCGGCCGCGACCGGTCGACGTTCGCCGGCCGGCACACCACGGTCGTCGGTGCCGGCCACTCGGCGGCCAACACGCTGCTGGCCCTCGTCGAGCTCGCCGAACAGGAGGCCGGCACCCGCGTCACCTGGCTCATCCGCAATGCCAGCGCTGTTCGCGTCACGACCTCCGACGACGACGAGCTCGCGGCGCGGGCGAACATCGGTCGCCGCGTCGACGCACTCGTCGCCGCCGGGCGCATCACGGTCGTCGACCGGTTCGAGATCGTGCGCCTCGCGCGCGACGGCGACGGCGTTCGCCTCATCGGTGCCCGCAACGGCGAGCTCGTCGACCACGACACCGACGTCGTCGTCAACGCCACCGGGTTCCACCCGAATCTCGACATGCTCCGCGAGATCCGCCTCGAACTCGACGAGATCGTCGAGGCCCCCAGGCGCCTCGCACCGCTGATCGACCCGAACGTGCACACCTGCGGCACCGTCGAGCCGCACGGATTCGCCGAGCTGCAGCATCCCGAACCCGGATTCTTCCTCGCCGGCATGAAGAGCTACGGTCGCGCGCCGACCTTCCTGCTCGCCACCGGCTACGAGCAGGTCCGCTCGATCACGGCATGGCTCGCGGGCGACGTCGCCGCGGCCAGCCGGGTCGCGCTCGTCCTTCCAGCCACCGGCGTGTGCTCGACCGACGCCTCGGGCGCCTCGGGCTCGGGCTGCTGCTGACCGGCGACGGGTGGCACCGTAGCGCATAGACTTCGATCTATGGATGTCGCGACCGATGCCACCCGGCTCCGGGTGCTCGCCGATCCGACGCGCGCCAAGATCCTGCAGCAGATGCTCGAGAGTCCCGACGGGCGGGTGCAGGTGGGGTCGACGGCCGAGCGGCTCGGCCTGCGGCAGCCCACCGTGAGTCACCACATGAAGACCCTGCTCGACGAGGGGCTCGTCGAGCGCCTCCCCGAAGGGCGCAAAGCCTGGTATTCACTCGCACCCGAGCACGCCGAGCGCATCAGCGAGATGCTCGGGCAGCAGGCGCGCCCGATGGCTGACGATGCGAATGTCGACCACGTCATCGACCGTGTCGCGGCCGACCTCAGCGAGCGCTATCGGGGCACGTTCGGCAGAGAGACGGTCGAACGCTACGTGCGCGAGAGCTACGACCTGCTCGCCGCGAGGCCCGGAACCGACCGCTACCTGCCCTCTCTTGCCGCCCAGTTCGCCGCGGATCGCCTCGACGCCCTCGCCCGCGACGCCGCGCATCCGGCATCCGGGGTTCCCGAGGTGCTGTTCGTGTGCGTGCAGAACGCCGGGCGATCTCAGATGGCGTCGGCGATCCTCCGTCACCTCGGCGGTGACCGCGTCCACGTCCGCACCGCCGGATCCGAGCCCGCAGGTCAGCTCCGCGGCTCGATCGTCACCGCCCTCGATGAGATCGGCGTGCCGGTCGCCGGCGAGTACCCGAAGCCGTTGACCGACGAGGTCGTGCGCGCCGCCGATGTCGTCATCACGATGGGCTGCGGCGATGCGTGCCCGGTCTACCCCGGACGCCGGTACCTCGACTGGGAGCTCGACGACCCGGTCGGCAAGCCGCACGCTGAGGTACAGCGCATCCGCGATGACATCGAGCGCCGCGTGCGCTCACTGCTCGCCGAGCTCGCTTCCGTGTAATCACCTCTGCCCCGCGCTGCGGTTGCCACGGGCCGACGGGGTTCGACCATGACCGGGCGTAGCCTTCCACCCATAGGGTCGACACAGCGCCCGGTGATCCTCGGCCACCAGCCAGGTGGGGTCTGCAACGTTCTGAGGCGTGATGGAGGACGACACAACGCGAGAGCGCGCGGTGATTCGCCGTTTGGGCCGGCCAGGAGACCTCGGCTGGGTGGTGATGGCCCACGGCGAGCTCTACAACGCCGAGTTCGGCTGGGACACCCGCTTCGAGGCGCTTGTGGCCCGGATCGTCGCGGACTACGCCGCTGATCACGATCCAGCCAGGGAGGCGGCCTGGATCGCCGAGGTCGACGGGCGACGGGTCGGGTGCGTGTTCTGCGTAGCCGTCGACCACACCACTGCGAAGTTGCGGATCCTGCTGGTCGACCCGGCCGGTCGGGGCCACGGCTTGGGCCGTCGCCTGGTGGACACCTGCCTGGACTTCGCGCGGACTGCCGGCTACCGGCGGATCACGCTGTGGACGAACGACGTGCTGGTCTCCGCCCGCCGGATCTATGAAGCTACCGGCTTCGAGCTGGTCGAGGAGGAACGGCACCACAGTTTCGGATTCGACCTCGTGGGGCAGAACTGGGCACGAGACCTCTAGGTGGGGCGGTCCGGCGAAGCCGGGAACCGGCTCCCTCGTGCGAGCACCGGCACGATGCGCACGAAGACGACCATGCCGATCAGTTCGATGAGGGTCTGCGTCACGACCGCGAGCGGAGCGAGGGCGAGGTCGGCGGGGAGGGCGAGCGCGAGCGGCAGGATGACCAGGGAATTGCGGGTCGCACCGCTGAAGATCACGGCTCGGGTTCGGGGTACGTCGAGGCGGGCGATCCGCCCGGCAGCGAGCCCCACGAAGAGCATGACGGCCAGGAACACGACGTAGATCGGGACGACCCGAACCAGGGTGAGCGCGGCACCGCCGACGTCGGCGATCTGCGAGCCGACCACGACGGCCAGGGTGAGCATCAGCAGCGGCACCATCGCACCGGCCATCACGCTCTCGATCGTTCGCCCCCACCGCTGCCTGCGGGCAACAGCCTGCACGATGCCGGCCGCGACGAGCGGCAACGCGATGAGGAGGACGAACGCCTCGACGAACGGCCCGGTGTCGATGCCCTCGACCCCGTCGCCGCTCGCGAAGAGCCACAGGTAGGCGGGGAGCAGCACGATCTGCAGCAGCATCAGCAGCGGTGTCGCCGCGAGCAGCTGCGGTCGCGCGCCGCCCGCGATTCCCGTGAAGACGATCACGTAGTCCACGCACGGGGTCAGCAGCACGAGCAGCACCCCGAGGAGCAGGCCCTGATCGTCGGCGACGAAGCGCGAGAGTCCGAAGGCGACGATGGGGACGACGACGAAGTTGACCGCGAGCACCGTCGTGAGGAATCGGATGTCCCTGAACGAACGCCCCACCTCGATGAGGGGCACGCCGAGGAAGGTGGCGAAGAGCAGCAGCCCGAGCACGGGGTTGGTCGCGACCGCGAGCGCCGGCCCGGCGGCAGGAACGAGGATCCCGAACACGCCTCCGGAGGCGATCGCGGCCAGGTAGAGCGCGACCTGGTGATGGTCCCACCAGTCCACCAGCCGCCGCATCCCCTCAGCCTAGAGAGGGCCGGCCGACGCGCAACGGACGAACCCGCGGTTGCGCCTCACACCGTGCGCAGCAGCACGTAGGCGACGAGCAGCGGCCCCCCGACGACGAGCAGCGACCACCACTCGAGGCCGCCCGTCCACAGCACAACGACCAGCAACCCCAGCAGGGCGACGAGCAACCCGATGATGATCCAGCTCAGCATCGGGACGACCCGGCCGACCCAGCCGAAGAAGTCCGACGGCTTCTCGGTCGGATGATCGGCGGGCTTGCCGATCCTGAGGAACGCGGCGATCTCCTCCCGGCGCGCCATCTCGGAGGTGCTGAGCGCGCCCGCATGCCCGCCGCGATAGAACCCGTCGTCTTGACTGACGACCCCATCGGCGTTCACGAAGCCGGCGGTGCCACCCGTACCGACGGTGGCGTTGAACGGCTTCAGGCCGCCGAGGAACGCCGAGAGCACGCCGACGGGCACGTCGATGCGAACGCGCTCGTTGTGCACCGCGCCGTCCTTCCACTCGCGGAGTCCATTCTTGTTCGGGCCGTAGGAGCCGATCTGTCGACGTCTGCGAAGCAACTCCCAGTCGAAGTTCGGGTTGAGCACCGTGCCCGCGAGCAGGATGTTGCGAAAGCGCACCGCCGGAACGCGAAGCATCGACCGCCCCAGCATGTAGGTGCCGTTCGAATGGCCGAGGAACGCGAAGTTGTCGGGGTCGTGGGTGACGGCGACATCGCCGTACTTCTCGAGGAATTGATGCGCCTTGCGGTTGCGCACGAACGGGAGCGCGAACTCGAATGCCGAGAAGTAACCGGTGTCGGGCGCGACGACCTTCGCGCGCCCGGTCGCCAGCTCGGCCCGCATGGCCGCGACCCAGTCGTCGTGGGCCGACGCTCGGATGCCGTGGTAGATGAAGTACACCCGCTTGTGGCTGAGGGGGGCGAGCCTGCGAGTCGGCTCGGGGGCACCGAAGATCGCCCGCTCAAGGGTGGGCCAGCGCAGCTTCACCTCATCGTCGGTCCGCAGATCGACGAGGCCGCGGTGATCGGTCGCGTCGATCCGGAACGTCACCGCGTCGGAGAGTTGATCGCTGTCGGTCAGGTCGTCGCCGGTGACGAGCACATCGTCGACGCCGATGACCTCGGCGACGTACGGGCGCATCGGGTCGGGGAGGATGCGGAACGCGACGAGCCAGAGGATCCGGAGATTCGTCACCCAGTACCCACCCGACTTCGCGTGTTCGATGGCGAAGTCGAAGAACGGCGATGCCAGGGCGTAGAGCAGCTTCAGAAAGGTGACTCCCCTGCGGAACTTGAACCCTCCGTTCGGAACGCCGAGCAGCACGATGCGACTCAGTTTCACGGGCCAGGCAGACGGTTCCCTGCGTTCGGAGCCGGTGCCCTTGAGCCAGGCCGACCGCACGATGAGCCCGCCGAGGCTGTGCCCGATGAGCACGATCTCGTCGACGTCGTGCGTATTCCGTTCGAGGTATGCGTCGAGGTTCGCGGCCTCGAGGTCGGGCGTTCTCCTGACACTCCAGGGCTTCACCCGCTGTGGGCGGGCGACCACCGTGGTGCCGGACCCCGCGCGCTCGCGCACCAGCTCGAGGAACGCATCGCTCCGATCCCTGCCGATGCCCGGGACGAAGACGATCAGTTTCGTCTTCACGCCGGTCGCGACATCCGTCGCTTCGATCGTCACCGGACGCCTACGCGAACGCGGGCATGATCCGGTCGTGCACCAGCCGCAGCTGCGTGTCGACGTCGGCGACGCCCTCGACCTCACGGCCCATGAACGACTTGACGAGCGCGGCGTCGGTGATCGCGAGGATCATGTGGTTGATGCCCGTGGGCGCGATCTCGCGCTGGATCTTCTCGAGGCACTCCTCGGGGGTGCCGGCGATCGAGAGCCTCTCGGCGAGCTCGGGCGATGTCAGGTCGATGGCCCCCGCGAGGTCACCCGCACCGAGGGCCTCGAGGATCGGGCCGAACTCCTCGGGCTCGACGCCGTTGCGACGCAACTGCTCGTCGGGCATCGACGAGGCGTAGAGCCCGACCATGGCGCGCGCCGCATCCTTCGCGGGGCCGGACTCCTCGCCGACCGAGAACACGACCCAGGCGCCCAGATCGAGATCCTGCACGTTCTTGCCCGCCCGCTCGGCTCCGATCGTGCAGTGCTCGATCATGTACTCGTAGGCCTCGCGCGTGTAGCTCAGTGCGTGGTGGCAGCCGTCGGAGAACTCGGCGCTGGCCTCGAACGACTTGGGCCCGCGCATCGCGCCCATCTTGACCGGGAGGTGCTCCTGCACGGGTCGCGCGAACGTGGTCAGCCCCGAGTACGAGAAGAATTCCCCGTCCATCGTGATGGCGCCGTCGTCGAGGAACGTGCGCACGACCTTCACGCCTTCGAGCGCCCGCGAGAGCGGTTTCGTGCCCTTCCAGTCGATCTTGTACTCGGCGAGCAGGCCGAAGTTTCCACTCGACAGTACGACCTCGGCGCGGCCGTTCGTGAGTTCGTCGAGGGTCGCGGCCGCCTGGGCGATCAGGGTCGGCTCGCGCAGCATGACACCGGAGGCACTCGGCCCGAACCGCACGTTCTTCGTCCTGTCGGCGGCCGCAGCGAAGAGGAGCCAGAGATCCTTGTGCCAGGTCTCGTCCGCGGCGTACACGCCGTAGAAGCCGAGTTCGTCGGCGAGCTCGATCGAGCGCAGAGACTGTTCCAACGGATAGACGGGAAGCGTGACATAGCTGAACTTCATGGCGATCTCCTTCGGGTTGCGTTACCGATCGGGTGGTGCGGTCACCGTCGACGATTCGGTGCCGGATGCCGCTTCGGCGCCCCGAGCCGCATCGTCGGCGTCGACCTCGGCGAGCAGTTCGGAACCCGTCACGACGCTGTTCGCGAAGTGCGCGTGCATCCAGGCCAGGTGATCGCCGCGCGCGTTCATGATGCGCAGCGAGTCCCAGTTCGGGAACGCCTGCTGCAGCACCCAGCGCTCCATGAGCCGCGGGTCGACCTCGTAGACGTGCTCGTGGGTCGTGATCGCGACATCCGTCACCCGCTGGGGCTCGGGCGGCTGCATCTGCTCCTCGTAGCGGAATGCCATCTCAGCCCTCCTCGGGGTAGGCGCGGTCGAGCAGGTACTTGCCCGGGTTCATGATGTTGTTCGGGTCGAGGGTGCGCTTGATGTCGAGCATGACGTCGAAGCCGCGGCCGAGCTCCTCGGGCACCAGGTCGACCTCGCCCTCGCGGCACGAACCGTGGCACGCGCTGATCGAGCCGCCGTGGTCGAGCGCGACGCGGGCGATGGCGCGTTTCGCGTCGACCCACATGCCCCAGGCGCGATCATCGAGCTGCTGCTCCCAGATGCCGACGTCGATCTCGGTGAGATAGTCGACACCCGTGCTCCCCGAGGTGTACGCGAACATGCCCCAGTCGTCGAAGACGTCGGTCCGGCGCCGCAGGTCGGCGACGATCTCGTGCCACGCCCTGGTGACCGAGGGCACGTGGGAGTAGTTGATGGCCGCGTCCTCGCAGTGCCAGCTCATCGGGATGACCTGGCCGTCTTTCGTTCGGCCGTGCAACGGAGTCGCGTAGCGGTCGTGCCGCGCCGCCCAGTCGCCCTCCGAGATCTCGTCGCCGAGGTAACGCGCACCGTGCTCCTTCGCGATGCGGAAGAGGCGTTTCCCGCCGGCCCGAACCTCGTCGTCCCAGCCGTACATGACCGCGCAGACGAGCGCGCGCACGTCGGTGGGCTGCGGAATGTACGCCTCGTCGTCGCGCCGCAGGTAGGCCACCTTGTGCTCGTCGAAGAGCACGGCCCCCGCGAACGTCGCGACACCGGCCCGCGCGAGGGCGCCGGTGCACGCGTACGCGTCGTCGTAGTTGTCGAACGCCCAGAACGGCGAGAGCTCGGCCTCGGGCTTCGGGAACAGCTTGAGCGTCGCACGCGTCGCGATGCCGAGCGTGCCCTGGTGGCCCATGAAGAGATGCTTGAGCTGGTAGCCGCTCGACGACTTCGACACCTTGCGACCGATGCCGTCGCCGACATGCAAGATTTCGCCTGTCGGCAGCACGTGGTCGAAGCTCATCACGAGGTCGCGGGTGTGGCCGTAGCGGGCGCCGATGAGCGACCAGCCGCTCGTGCCGATGCGCCCGCCGACGAGCGAGCACGGGTACGACGCGGGATCGTCGGGATAGAAGAGGCCGTGCGGCGCAAGGTACTCGTTGAGCTTCAGCATGTTGATACCCGTGCCGACCGTGACGGTGCGGTTCACCAGGTCGAGCTCGTGCACCTGGTTCATGCGCTTGACGTCGATCAGGATCCCGCCGCGCAGCGGCACCGCACCGTCGGTGAGTCCCGTGCCCCCGTCGCGGGGGACGACCGGTACCCGCAGGTCGTTGGCGATCTTCACGACCGCGGCCACCTGCTCGGTCGACGTCGGCAGCACCACGACGTCGGGGACCCGCTCCGACCAGCGGTGCACCGGGAACGGCGCCGGCACCCGCGCCCGGTTGTAGCGGTCACCACGTCCCGTGAGGATCTGTTCGTCGGCGAGCGCGGTGCGCAGGGCGCGGACGACCTCGTCGACGTCCTCGAGCATGATCGTCATCGGTGAGCTCCCCCTCAGCCGTGGCCCGAGCCCGAGCCCGCGGCATCCGAACCGACGCCGCCTGAACCGCGAGCGCTCTTGGTGCGGCGCACGCGGCCCATGGCACCCGTGCGCGCCTGTGCGAGCCGCCGGTCGCCGGTCTCGCCGCGCGTGCCGCCGACCTCGATGCCGAGCGACGTTGCGAGCAGCTCGTGGATGTCGAGCACGTCGATGTCGACGTCGTCGCCCGCCTCGGTCAGCGGGCGCTCCGACCACGGGCACGCGCTCACGAGCGTGTCGACGTCGAGCCGGCCGGCGTGGTCGAGGCGACGCGCGCTGATCGCGGCCGTGAGCTCGGGCTTCTCGACCGCGAGTCCCCCGCCGGCGCCCGAGCAGTACGACCACTGGGTGACCCGGTCGACGTCCTCGAACCGCAGCCCGGGGATCGCACGGAGCACCTCGCGCGGCTCCTTCCATATGCCCTTGCGCTTGTTGAGTCGACAGGGGTCGTGGTACGTGATCGCACGGTCGACGGCGACGTCGGGCACGAGCCGGCCGTCGCGGATCATCTCGGCGAACAGTTCGACGACGAGCACCACCTCGAGGTCGAAGTCCGCTCCGAAGTACTTCGGGTAGTCCTCGGTGAAGCTGATGTAGTCGTGCGGGTCGAGCACGAGGATCCGCTTCGTACCCGTGGCGCGCCACGACGCCATGTTGTGTTCGGCGAACACGCGGGCCTGGTCGACGTAGCCCATCTCGGCGGCCGGCCCGCCGCAGCACCACTGCTCGCCCATGAGCCCGAACTCGTAGCCCGCCTTCTGGAGCACCTGTGCGACGGCACGCGGCACCGACGTGCGGTAGAAGGCCGCCTCGCAGTCCACGAAGAGGATCGACTCGCCGCCGACGGGGATGCCGAGACCGTCGGCCCAGTCGCGCACGGTGTCCTGACCGACGGGCACGTCGCCGAGCACGGGCTCGTGGCTGCGCTCGGCCGTGCGGGCGTTCCACGACCGGTATCCCTCCTGATGGATGCCCGAATCGACGGCGAGCGCCCGCGCCGCCTTGACGACATCGACCGTTCGCGTGCGGAACCGGTAGAAGTCGCCCGTGTACAGCGTGTTCGGGCAGCGCAACTCGCAGGCGCCGCACTGCGTGCAGTTCACGTAGTCGGCGGCGACGTCGTCGATGGTCAGCTCTCCGCGCTCCATCGCCACGACGTTCGCGTGGAACGCCGTCGGGGTCCACGACTCGTTGCGGGTCTCGGTCATGACCGGGCAGACCTCGCGGCAGAACTTGTGGCCCGACGAATAGCAGTTGTACGAGGCGTTGCGCCACTCCTCGACGAACTCGCGGGTCTTCACGTCGGCGACCGGGATGACGACCTGCGGCACGACCTCGTCGTCGCGAGTGAGTTCGGCGAGTTCGGGCGGATTCCCGTGCATTCCGGGCGTGAACGCGTGCAGCAGCGGATCGGCGGGCGACTGCCCGTCTTGGTCGAGGTCGGTCACGGCAACTCCTCGGCGAGTAGAGCACGCTCCGGCGTGTGTCCGGAACGAGCAAAGCGACGTCGGACTGCGACAGTTGCCATCCTTCCGAACCTGACACCTCGAATCAAGGGTTGCGGAGGTATGGACGCGCGTGGTGCTCGAGGTGGTCGCCGAGCCGTGAGGCGATCGGATGTCGCACCTCGCGGTCTTCGCCGAGCCGGGACGTCCGCCCCCGACGTGCCCAACGCGACGCAGACTGGAACCGTACCTATGAGAAGGAGACGACGTGAGCAGCTGGACCGAGGATGACCTGCGCCATATCGGCGATGCCGAGGAGTTGAGGGTCGCGTCGTACCGCCGCGACGGCACGCTGCGGCCGTACGTGATCATCTGGGTCGTCCGCGCCGGTGACGACCTCGTCATCCGGTCGGCCTACGGTCCCGACAACGGCTGGTTCCGCCGGGCGAAGGCGAGCGGTCGCGGGCGGATCCGCGCCGGCGGCGTCGAGCGCGATGTCGAGTTCGCGGATGCCGCACCCGATGCCCACACCGCGATCGACGCCGCGTACCACGCGAAGTACGACCGCCATGGGCCGCGCATCGTGGGGACGGTCGTGGGCGATCAGGTGGTCGAGACAACGTTCAGGCTGGTGCCGACCGGATCATAACCGTTCTCGGGGGTTACCAGCACCGCGACGCATGCTCAGCGCCGGCGATCTCGTCTGACGTCAGCGCCGAATCGCGTGCGGCGGTGTCGATGTCGAGTCGGTCGGCGCAGCCACGTCCCCGCCGATCTCGACCACCCGGTTGGCGGCGTCCACGTGCACGACGGCGGGTTCCCACTCCTGCAGCTCGTGCGCCTCGACCTGAGCGTAGGAGATGACGATCACGAGGTCGCCGACGCCGATCAGGTGCGCCGCCGCCCCGTTGATCCCGATCACGCCCGACCCGCGTTCCCCCTCGATCACGTACGTCTCGAGCCGCGCACCGTTGGTCACGTCGACGACGGCCACCTGCTCGCCGGGCACGAGGTCGGCGGCGTCCAACAGGTCCCGGTCAACCGTCAGCGACCCCACGTAGTGCAGGTCGGCATGCGTCACCGTCGCACGGTGGATCTTGGACTTGAGCATGGTGCGGATCATGGGGGTGTCGTCCTATCGCCGGCAGGGGCCACATACGAGTATGACGAGCATCCGGACACGTGGGTCGCTTGATGACGAGTTCTCACCGCTGCATCGACGTCGCCGATGTCGACCGCGTCCCGGACACATGAGCTGATGTGTCGAGAACACCGGCAAGCAGCTCAGCCCGCAGTTGGTCTCGACGCTCACCGAACCGTTCCAGCGCGGTACCGAGCGCATCCGCAGCGACCACCCAGGTGTCGGCCTCGGCCTGGCGATCGTCACGAGCATCGTGCACGCACACGATGGAACGCTGACCGTCGCGCCCCGTCCCGACGGCGGGCTCCGTGTCGCGGTCCGGCTGCCGGCCGCCCCGTCGCCCGACACCGGCAGATGATCCATCGCGCGGCTGATCGGCCTGCACTCAGCCGCCGACGACGATGCGGGTCGCCTCGGCGATGGCCTCGTTGTCGTACGCGGCGTCCGCGCGATCGGTGCGGGTCATGATGGCGATGGTGAGCGGGGTCTCACTCGGGCGCCAGAGCACGCCCGCGTCGTTGACGACCCCGTAGTCGCCTCCGCCGGTCTTGTCCGCGAGCTCGTACGGCGGCGTCAGCCCGGCACGCATGCGGTTGTCCGACGTCCTATTGCGCAGCATCCACTCCCTCAGACGGGACGAGGCGAGTACGCCGGCGGCGTCGTCGAGCAGGAGCGCTTCGTAGATCCGCGCGATGTCGTCAGGCGTCGACGTGTCTCGTTCGTCGCCGGGGATCGCATCGTTCAGCTCGGGCTCCCACCGGTCGAGCCGGGTGTGCGTCGCGCCCAGCGAGACTGCGAACGCGGTGATCGCCGCGGGCCCGCCGAGCTCGCGCAGGATGAGGTTGCCCGCGGTGTTGTCGCTGAAGCGCAGGGCTGCGTCGGCGAGTTCCCCGGGTGTCGCCTGCCACGTCGTCGTCTTGTCGAGCACGCGCGAGTTCTCGACGAGATCGTCGCGTGTGAACGGAATGGGCGTGTTCCAGTACACGTCGTCGTAGCCGCGCGACTGCACCAGCGCGCCTACGGCCATCGTCTTGAAGAGCGAGCACATCGGGAACCGCTCGCCGCCGCGGTACCGGAACGCCCGGTGCGAGCCGTGCGCGACGGCCGTGACGCCGATGGTGACGGATGCCGCGAGCTCGAGTTCGCGCAGCGCGCGGGTCATCCGCTCGGGGTTGCCGACAGGAGCCGCGAACGCAGGCGGACCGGCCATGACGGCGGCGGCGACACCGGCGGTGGAGAGGCCGCTGAACGCGAGCAACGAGCGGCGGGTGATCGGAGTGGAGTTCGGTCGTGAGGTCATGGCGGCAGTCTTGCCGCCCGCCGTCGATGCAGGCAAAGCACTGAAGGCGGCTATCAATGCAAGAATCGCATGCATGTCGAGACAGCTCGATCTCAAGGCCGCTTGCGAGGTGTTCGTCGCAGTGGCGGAACGCGAGAGTTTCACTGCAGGCGCCGCAGGCGCGGGTGTGACGCAATCGGTCGCGAGCCGACGCATCGCCGCCTTGGAGGAGCACCTCGGCGCGCGGCTCTTCGACCGATCCTCGCGTCGCGTCGAACTCACCGAGTTCGGGCATGGCGTGCTGCCGACGGCGATCAAGCTCGTCACGGCCGCGCACCAACTCTCGGATGACGCTGGCCGTGCCCTCCTTCTCCCGGTCGGGTTCGGCGTGCCGCACCACATCGACGAGTCCGCCGCGGCGCGGCTCTGCGCTGCGGCCGCGGCCCGATCGATGACGGTGGAGCTCGCGCCGGGGCGTCCGGCCGAGCGTGCGGAGGCGTTCAGCGCCGGTCGCATCCGGCTGGTGCTCGAACACGTCGAACCCGACCGCGCCCGGTGGTCGAGTCCACTCGGGGTCGGCAGTGCTCGGGCCGGCCACACCGACGCACCGTTCTTCTTCGCCGAGCTGAGGCAGAAGCGTGGCGCGGTGCGAACACGACGACTCTGGTTGCAGCCCGAAGACGAGGTGCCGCACGTGCGGGACCGGCTCGAACGGGTGCGGAACGGCGCCGGGCTCGTACCGGGGCAGCTGCGCATCGCACCATCGATCATCACGGCGATGGCCGAGGCGATCGGCGGTGGCGATCGGGTGCTCTGCACCCGCGCGGAGGCCGACGGGTTCGGCCTCGGATGGCGGCCGCTCGGCGACCTCCGGCTCGTTCGCGGCTACGCTCTCGCCTCCCGAGACGGCGACCTCGCGGCGCGCTTCACCGAAGCGACCGGCGCGCACCTCGCAGCACTGCTCCGGGCGACCGAGAACGTGCCACCGCTCACGACACGGGCGAGGAAGGCGAGATTCGCCCATGCTGGGTGACCACAGAGTGGTGCGCGAGGCCGCGGCAGTGCTCGCCGACGCGGGGCTCACTGCCTCCATCGTCGTCCGCGACCTCCGCAGCGGCCGCGAGATCTCGATCGAACCCGACGAACCGTATCCACTCGCCTCCGTCGTCAAGCTCCCGCTCGCCCTCGCGGTGCTCGATCGGGCGGCAGTCGGCGAGCTCGATCTCGCCCGGATGGTGGAACTCGCCGATGCGGATCGCACGCCCGGGCTCACGGGGTACAGCCGTTTCCGGCATCCGACGACCGTTGCCGTGGAGGACCTGATCTACATGGCCCTCGCCGTCAGCGACGACACCGCCGCCGACGCTTTGTTCGGCCTCTGCCCGCCCGTCGCGGTCACCGACCTGCTCCGCGAGCTGGGTATCGCCGACATCACCGTGCGCCACTCGATCCGCGAGCTCCACCGAACCCTCGCGAGCAGGCTCTCACCCGAAGAGATGCCGCAGGCGCTGACGCTCGCCGTCCAGGCCTCGACGCAGGGCGGCGGTCATCTCATTCCGCAACTCGACGTCACGAGCGCGAACGCCGGAACCGCACGCTCGCTTGCGACCCTCCTCGACCGGATCTGGTGCGACCCCGCGCTGCGCCCGCACCGGGCGGTGCTCCGCGACCTGCTCGGCATGAACCTCATGCGTCAGCGGCTCGCGCCCGACCTCGAGTCGGACGATGCGGTGTGGCACTCCAAGACCGGGAGCTTCCTGCATCTCCGGCACGAGGTGGGCGTGCTCGAGCACGTCGACGGCGGCGTCTTCGCGATCGCCGTGCTCAGCGAGTCATCCGTTCCGGCGTGGCGGCAGCCGGCCGCCGAGCAGGCGCTCGGCCACGCGGCGAAGCTGCTGCACGACCGGTTGCGGTCGGATCAGGCGCCCCCTATGCGGTGAGCGCGCGATTCGATGGCGCCGAGCAAGAAGCCCCCATGAGGTGGCTCTGTCGTGATCGTGGTGCGCGAGGGGGGACTTGAACCCCCACACCCTTGCGAGTACTGGCACCTGAAGCCAGCGCGTCTGCCAATTCCGCCACTCGCGCACGTGTGGTCGCACCGTGGTGCGTCCAACCACGAGAGACTAACATCTCCGAGGCGGCAACACCATTCGAGCACCACCCTTGGCACTCCCTCAGAGTCTCCACCTGACCTCGCGCTCCCGCGCCACGCGGCAATACCATCGAACGTACGGGTTCTGGCGCCCCACGACCATCGCGACCGAAAGGACCGCCCCCGTGTCCCCTTCCCCCTCGTCCCCCACGACACCGAGGGCTCCCGCCGACACCGATCTCAGCGGCATCCGCGGCTACCTGTTCGACCTCGACGGCGTGCTCACGCCCACGGCGATCGTGCACATGCACGCGTGGGCGCGGCTGTTCACGCCCTACCTCGAGCAGCACGGTGCCGCGCCGTATCGCGAGGCCGACTACTTCGCCCACATCGACGGCAAGCCCCGCTACGACGGGGTGCGCAGCCTGCTCGAGAGCCGAGGCATCCGCATCCCCGAGGGCGACGTGACCGACGCGCCCACTGCTGACACCGTGCACGGTCTCGGCAATCGCAAGAACGAGGCCTTCAACGAGACCCTGGCCGACGAGGGCGTCGCCCCGTATGCGACGAGTGTCGCGTTCCTCGATGCGGTGCAGGCGAGCGGATGCCTCGTGGCCGTCGTCTCGAGCTCGAAGAACGCACCCGCCGTGCTCGATGCCGCAGGCCTCGCCGACCGGTTCGAGGTCGTCGTCGACGGCGCGGTCGCCGCGCGCGAGGGGCTGCCGGGCAAACCGGCGCCCGACACGTTCGAACGCGCGGCCGTGCTGCTCGGCCTGCCGACCGCTGCGTGCGCGGTCGTCGAAGACGCCGAGTCCGGTGTCCGCGCCGGCGCGGCCGGCGACTTCGGCATCGTCATCGGCGTCGACCGCGGAGTCGGCCGAGACACGCTCGTCGAGCTCGGTGCCGACGTCGTGGTCGACGAGCTCGACGAACTCATCCCCGCGCTTCGGCGGGTCCACGAGGAGCGAAGCGACGTCTCGAAACCCACCCGCTCCGGTTTCGAGACGGCTCCTCAACCCACGCGAAGGGGGGATCACGCATGAGGTTCGCCGACGACGATCCGCTGAAGCGCAGCCGCTTCCCCGTCGACGAGTGGGCACTCGTCGAGACCGAGTTCGGCAACGAAGACATGGGGCGCACCGAGACCCTGTTCGGGGTCGGCAACGGCTACGTCGGCCTTCGCGGCAACGTCGAAGAGGGCCGCGACGGCCACATGCACGGCACGTTCGTGAACGGGTTCCACGAGACCTGGCCCATCAGGCACGCCGAAGAGGCGTTCGGCTTCGCGCGGGTCGGGCAGACGATCGTGAACGTGCCCGATGCGAAGATCATCCGCCTGTACGTCGACGACGAGCCGCTCGTGCTCACCGAGGCCGAACTCCTCTCCTATGAGCGGCGGCTCGACTTCCGGCTCGGCGCACTCAGCCGGTCGATCGAGTGGCGCACGCCAGCGGGCAAGCGCGTGCTGATCACGAGCCGACGCATGACGAGCTTCACCGACCGACACCTCGCCGTCATCGACTACGAGGTCGAACTGCTCGACGCCGACGCCGCGGTCACGATCTCGAGCCAGGTGCTCAACCGCCAAGACGGGCGCGACGAGTACCGCGGCGGCGTGCTCGAGGCGCCCGGCGGGTTCGACCCGCGCAAGGCCGAGCAGTTCATCGAGCGGGTGCTGCAGCCCCGGGTCAAGCGCGACGCCGACGGCCGCTACATTCTCGGCTACCAGTGCACGAACTCGGGCATGACCCTCGCCGTCGGCGTCGAGCATTCGATCGCCACCGACAACGCCTTCTCCGAGAGCGGAACCATCGGCGACGATCTCGCCAAGCACGTGTACCGCGTGCACGCCAAGCAGGGCATGCCGATCCGCATCACCAAGACCGTGAGCTACCACACGGCACGCAAGGTGCCTGCGCGCGAGCTCGTCGACCGGTGCGACCGCACCCTCGACCGCGCGGCCGAACTCGGGGTCAGCGAGCTCTTCACCCAGCAGCGCGCCTGGCTCGACGACTATTGGGAACGATCCGACGTCGAGATCGCCGCGCAACCGGCCCTGCAGCAGGCGACGCGGTGGAACCTCTTCCAGCTCGCCCAGGCCACGGCCCGCACCGACGGCGGCGGCGTCGCCGCCAAGGGCGTGAGCGGCTCAGGATACGGTGGTCACTACTTCTGGGACAGCGAGATCTACGTGCTGCCGTTCCTCAGCTACACCGCGCCGATCGTGGCGCGCAATGTCCTGAGGTTCCGGCAGCGCATGCTCGATGCCGCCCGGGCTCGCGCCCTCGAGCTCAACCAGATGGGGGCCCTGTTCCCGTGGCGCACCATCAACGGCCAGGAGTCGTCGGCCTACTATGCGGCGGGCACCGCGCAGTACCACATCGACGCCGACATCTCGTATGCGCTCTGCCAGTACGTCGCGGCGACCGGCGACACCGACTTCCTCGGGCGCGGCGCGATCGACATCCTCGTCGAGACCGCCCGCATGTGGGAAGACCTCGGGTTCTGGCGGTCGAATGCCGACGACGTCTTCCACATCCACGGCGTCACCGGGCCCGACGAGTACACGACCGTCGTCAACGACAACCTGTACACGAACGTCATGGCGCGGGCGAACCTCGCTGCGGCCGCATTCGCCATCGACAACCTGCAGGTCGACGACGCGGTCGCGTACCACCAGCTCGTCCAGCGGCTCGGCGTCACGCCGGCCGAGGTCGCCAGCTGGCGCCGCGCCGCCGCGCACATGCATATCCCGTTCGACGAGCAGCTCGGCATCCACCCTCAAGACAGCGCGTTCCTGCAGAAGGAGCTGTGGGACCTCGAGCACACTCCCGAAGACCGCCGTCCCCTGCTGCTGCACTACCACCCGCTCGTCATCTACCGGTTCCAGGTGCTCAAGCAGGCCGACGTCGTGCTCGCCCTGTACCTGCAGGGAGACCGATTCACCGCCGCCGAGAAGCGCGCGAACTTCGAGTACTACGACCCGCTGACCACCGGCGACTCCACCCTCTCGGCCGTCGTCCAGTCGATCATCGCGGCCGAGGTCGGCTACCACGAACTCGCGGTGCGGTACTTCCGTTCTGCCCTCTTCGTCGACCTCGCCGACCTCCATCACAACGCGGCCGACGGCGTGCATGTCGCGTCGACCGGCGGCGTGTGGTCGGCCCTCGTGTCGGGGTTCGGCGGATTCCGTGATCACAACGGCGTCTTCACGTTCGACCCGCGCCTGCCCGACACCTGGGAGCGCCTCACGTTCCGCCTCACGCTGCGGGGCACTCGCCTGCGCGTCGACCTCAAGCCCGAATCGATCACGTTCACGGTCGAGGTCGGCGACGAGGCGACGGTCAGGGTGCGGGGCGCCCAGGTGACCGTCGAACGCCACTCCCCGGTGACGGTGCCGCTCGACGGTCAGGGCCCGCGGCTGTACGGCTCGCCGACGATGCAGGATGTCACGGGCTCGCGCCGCGCCGACGGTACCCTGCTCACGGCGTCGATCCCAACGCTGTCGCTCGACGCCGACGATTTCGAGACCGTGATTCCGATCGACTGAATCGACGTCTGCACAGGCCTTCGGGCTACCATGTCACACAGTCAGAAACCGGAGCGGGAGACCTGTGGGCCTACTGGACAACTTCGAGAAGGGTCTCGAGCGTGCCGTCAACGGCGCGTTCGCGAAGACCTTCCGATCGGGGCTGCAACCCGTCGAGATCACGTCTGCTCTCAAGCGCGAGATCGACACGAAGGCGGCCGTGGTCTCGCGCGACCGCGTGCTCGTGCCCAACAACTTCACGGTCCGCCTCGCTCCGGCAGACTACGACCGCATGACGGGCCTCGGCCCGGCGCTCATCGACGAGCTCGTCGACCTCGTGCAGAAGCATGCTGCGAGCCAGCGCTTCCAGTTCGCGGGCGGCATCACGATCGGGCTCGACCGAGACTCCGGCCTCAGCGTCGGCATGGTGCAGGTCGACTCGCTCAACGTCAAGGGCCAGGTCGCCTGGACCCCGGTGCTCGATGTCGACGGCAAGCGCTACCCGATCATCAAGGGCCGCACCGTCATCGGTCGCGGCAGCGAGGCCGACATCACCCTCGACGACTCGGGGGCATCCCGCCGGCACGCCGAGGTGCAGTGGGACGGCAGCCGGGCGCGCGTGCGCGACCTCGGCTCGACCAACGGCACCCAGCTCAACGGCAGTCCGGTCAAAGAGGCCATCCTCGAACCCGACTCGGTCATCACCATCGGCCGGTCGCGCATCGTCTTCCGCGTGCTCGCCCAGGCGTCGGGCGCACCGAGCGATCCGCGCCGCGCCGACCCGGCGACTGAGCGCCACGACATGGGCGGGTTCTGGGGGCCCGGCGAATGAGCGAACTCACCCTCCTCGTCCTGCAACTGGGCTTCCTGCTGCTGCTGTGGGTGTTCATCTTCGCCATCGTGTACGCCCTGCGCAGCGACCTGTTCGGGCAGCGCGTGCGCAAGCTGCAGCCCGAGGCGTCGAGCGCGGCACCCGCCCCCGCGGCCTCGGCGTTCCCCAGCTCCCCGGTGACCCCGGTCCCCGCAGCGCTCAGGGCTCCCGTCGCGGCGTCGGCAGCGACATCCGGGCCCGACGGCGAACTCGCCTCGAGCGAGAACGCGACCCGACTCGTGATAACGAGCGGAACGAAGGCGGGCGCCGAGTTCCCGCTCGGTCGCGACGAGATCACGATCGGCCGGTCGAGCGACTCGGCCATCATCATCCGCGACGACTACACGTCGACCCACCACGCCCGCA
Organism: Agromyces humatus; assembly: GCF_021228295.1. Taxonomy (GTDB): domain Bacteria; phylum Actinomycetota; class Actinomycetes; order Actinomycetales; family Microbacteriaceae; genus Agromyces; species Agromyces humatus. The sequence goes on along the minus strand of NZ_JAJQPD010000003.1, from coordinate 303,148 downwards.
TCATGCTGTGGAACGGCCGGTGGATGATCCAAGACCTCGACTCCACGAACGGCACCTTTCTCAACGGCTCCCGAGTGACCGTGCCCGTGCCCATCCCGCTCGGAGCCACCGTCAAGGTCGGAGCGACGACGTTCGAGCTGCGACGGTAGCCCATGGCGACGGTCAAGGCGAGCGCAGCGGTCTCGCACGTCGGGCGGGTCCGCTCGAACAACCAGGACTCCGGCTACGCCGGGCGCCGGCTGTTCCTCGTCGCCGACGGCATGGGCGGCCACGCCGGCGGTGACGTCGCGAGCGCGATCGCGACCCGCCGCATCGCCGAGGCCGACATCGACTACGACAGCTCCGTCGATGCGGGGGCCGATCTCGAGGCCGCACTGATCGCCGCGAACCGGCAGATCGCCGAGACCGTCGCCGACCACGCCGAGCTCACCGGCATGGGCACGACCGTGAGCGCGCTGCTGCATCTCGGTGACCAGGTCGTCATCTCGCACATCGGCGACTCCCGCATCTACCTGCTGCGTTCCGACGAGTTGAGCCAGATCTCGACCGACCACACCTTCGTGCAACGCCTCGTCGACGCCGGTCGCATCACCGCCGACGAGGCCATGGTGCACCCGCGTCGTTCGGTGCTGATGCGCGTGCTCGGCGACGTCGAGGCTTCCCCCGAGATCGACCAGATGGTGCTCGACACCCGCGACGGCGACCGGTGGATGCTCTGCTCCGACGGCCTTTCGGGGGTGGCGTCGTTCGACGAGATCCTCGAGATCATGTCGGCCGACGCCGGGGCGAAGCAGGTCGCCGATCGTCTCGTGAAGGCATCGCTCGATGGCGGCGCGCCCGACAACGTCACCGTCGTCGTCGTCGACATCGGCGAGCCGGCCGCTCCCGCGACGCCCCCGCTCATCGTCGGATCCGCCGCCGCCCCGCTCGCCTTCGGCGCCGCACCCGAACCGGCCCGGCCCCGCGGCATCCGTCTCACTCCGTTCCGGCCGCACCCGGTTCAAGAGACGCACTTCGAACCCGACTCCGAGGACTTCTTCGACGAGATCATCGAGGAAGACGCGCGTCGCAGGCGCCGGCGACGGTGGCTGTGGGGCTTCTGGATCGTGCTGCTCATCGGGGCGATCGTCGCCGCATTCGTGCTCGGCTACCAGTGGACGCAGACGCGCTACTACGTGGGCGAGTCCAACGGCCGGGTCGCCGTGTTCCAGGGAATCCAGCAGAACCTCGGCCCGCTGTCGCTGCACGAATTGCACACCGAGACGACCATCGACGTCTCGGAGTTGCGCACGTACGATCAGCAGCGAGTCGAGCAGACGATCAGCGCCGGCTCGCTCGGCGAGGCGAGGCTCATCGTCCAGCGATTGGAGGACTCCATTGAGTGACGTGACCGGCACGCCGGTCGCCACCGGCACGCCGCCGACCGGCGTCCGAAGAATCCGGATGCCCCAGAAGCTGCGCAATCTCGAATTCTGGCTGCTGCTCGTGGCCTGCTTCATCAACGCCGCCGCGATCGTGCTCGTGCAGCTCGGCGCAATGCGCCGCGTCGACACGCAGCTCGTGCTGCTCGGCGCCGGCCTCTCGGTGCTCGTCTTCGGCCTGCACATCGCGATGCGCTTCGTCGCACGCGACGCCGACCCGTTCCTGCTGCCGATCGCGACCGTGCTCAACGGCCTCGGCATCGCCATGATCTACCGCATCGACATCGCCAACGGCGAGGCCGGCTGGGAGTCGGCGGCCGTGCGCCAGATCGCATGGAGCGCGATCGCGATCATCGCCGCGATCGCGACGATCCTCGTCATCCGCAACCACCGCGTGCTGTTCCGGTACACCTACCTCGCCGGGCTCGTCGCGATCGTGCTGCTCCTGCTGCCGCTCGTCCCCGGGCTCGGGCGCGAGGTGAGCGGCGCGCGGGTGTGGATCGGCTTCGGCGACATCGCCACGTTCCAGCCCGGTGAGATCGCCAAGATCGCCCTCGCGGTGTTCTTCGCCGGATACCTCGTGCGCAACCGCGACTCGCTGTCGATGGTCGGCACGAAGTTCCTCGGCATGAAGTTCCCGCGCGCCCGCGACCTCGGGCCGCTGCTGGTGGTGTGGGCTCTGTCGATGTCGGTCATCGTGTTCCAGCGCGACCTCGGCACGGCACTCCTGTACTTCGGCCTGTTCCTCGTGATGCTCTACGTCGCCACGAGCCGCATCTCATGGGTCGTGCTCGGCCTCACGCTGTTCGTCGGCGGCGCCCTCATCGCGAGCCAGACCCTCGACTACGTGGGCAACCGCTTCGCGAACTGGCTCGACCCCCTCAATCCCGAGCGCTACGAGCAGGAGTTCGGTGGCAGCTACCAGCTCGTGCAGGGACTCTTCGGCCTCGCCAACGGCGGCCTCATCGGCACGGGCTGGGGTCAGGGACGCCCCGACCTCACGCCGGTGCCGCAGAGTGACTACATCATCGCGAGCCTCGGCGAAGAGCTCGGCCTCGCCGGCGTGTTCGCGATCCTCGCGCTCTACCTGCTGTTCGTCGCACGCGGATTCCGCATCGGATTCGCCGGTCAAGACGACTTCGGCAAGCTGCTCGGCGTCGGCCTCGCCTTCGTCGTGGCCCTGCAGGTCTTCATCGTCGTCGGGGGCGTGACCCGGGTCATCCCGCTGACCGGTCTGACGACCCCGTTCCTCGCGGCCGGTGGTTCGTCGCTCGTCGCGAACTGGATCATCGTCGCGCTGCTGCTGCGACTCTCCGACACGGTACGCAACCATCCGAGGCTGGTGATCGACGGATGAACCGGGAACTCAAGCGCGTCTCGATCATCGCGCTGCTCATGTTCGTCACGCTGCTGGTGTCGTCGACGATCATCCAGTACGTCCAGGCCAGCGCCCTCGCGGCCGACCCGCGCAACGCCCGCACGCTCTACGAGAGCTACTCGGTCGAGCGCGGGCCGATCCTCGTCGACGGCACGCCGATCGCGTTCTCGCAGCCGAGCGACGACGACTACAAGTTCCAGCGCGTCTACGCCAGCGGACCGCTGTACGTGCCGATCACGGGCTATATCCCGGTGAACGGCGAGGCCACCGGGCTCGAGCGATCGCTCAACGAGTATCTGAGCGGTCAATCATCGAGCCAGTTCTTCGATTCGCTCAACCGGCTCATCTCGGGTCAAGACCCTATGGGCGCATCCGTCGAGGTCGCCATCGATGCGGTGGCGCAGCAGGCCGCATGGGACGCGCTCGGCGACTACACCGGCGCGGTCGTCGTCACCGAGCCGTCGACGGGGCGCATCCTCGCGATGGTGACCAAGCCCACGTTCGACCCGAACTCGATGGCGGTGCACGACAGCGCGCAGGTCCAGGCCACCTATGACGGCCTGCTCGCCGATCCCATGGATCCGCTCTTCAACCGTGCCACCGGCGGCGACATGAACCCCCCGGGGTCGGTGTTCAAGCTGGTCGTCACGGCCGCCGCGCTCGAATCGGGGCGGTACACCCCCGAGTCGACGTTCCCCAACCCCGCCGAGCTGACGCTGCCCGGCACCGACGCGGTCGTGCGCAACTCGAGCGGCGGGTCGTGCGGCGGCGGTTCGACCGTGACCCTGGCTGACGCGCTCCGGCTCTCATGCAACATCCCGTTCGCCGAACTCGGCATGGACCTCGGCGACAACGCCATCCGCGAGCAGGCCGAGAAGTTCGGTTTCAACAGCGAGTTCCTCATCCCCACCGCAACCGAGGTGAGCACCTACCCGCGCGGCCTCGACGACCCGCAGACCGCACTCAGCGCCTTCGGCCAGGGCGATGTGCGGGCGACCCCGTTGCAGATGGCGCTCGTGTCGGCCGCGATCGCGAACGGGGGCATCGTGATGAACCCCAACCTCGTCGACCAGATCACGGCGCCCGACTTCAACCCGCTGCAGGAGTTCGAGCCCAGTGAGTTCGGCCGCGCCATCAGCGAGCAGACGGCGAACACGATGGTGCAGATGATGGTCAACGGCGTCGAAAACGGGGCTGCGAGTAATGCAAGAATAGACGGCGTCAGTGTGGCCGGTAAGACCGGAACAGCGGAGAACGGCGAGAGTGACCCGTACACTCTCTGGTTCACGGGTTTTGCCCCCGCAGACAATCCTCAGTATGCAATCACTGTGCTCGTGGAGGACGGCGGAGGACTGGGTCAGGAGGGGTTCGGCAATCTCATCGCCGCACCCATCGCAAAGCAGGTACTAGAGGCGGTGCTGAACAAATGAGACCGAGCGCAGGGCTCACCTTCGGGGGGCGCTACGAACTCCAGTCGCGGATCGCGATCGGCGGCATGGGCGAGGTGTGGCAAGCCACCGACCTCGTGATCGGTCGACAGGTCGCCATCAAGATCCTGAAAGACGAGTACCTGGGCGACCCGGGGTTCCTCGAGCGGTTCCGCGCCGAGGCGCGCCACGCCGCGCTCGTCAATCACGAGGGCATCGCGAACGTGTTCGACTACGGCGAGGAAGAAGGCAGCGCCTACCTCGTCATGGAGCTCGTACCGGGTGAGGCGCTCTCGACGATCCTCGAGCGCGAGCACGTGCTGTCGACCGACAAGGTGCTCGACATCGTGGCGCAGACCGCGTCGGCGCTGCAGGCCGCCCACGCGGCCGGCCTCGTGCATCGCGACATCAAGCCCGGCAACCTGCTCATCACCCCCGACGGTCGGGTGAAGATCACCGACTTCGGCATCGCCCGCATCGCCGACCAGGTGCCGCTCACCGCGACCGGCCAGGTCATGGGCACCGTGCAGTACCTGTCGCCCGAGCAGGCTTCGGGTCATCCCGCGTCGCCCACCACCGACATCTACTCGCTCGGCATCGTGGCGTACGAGGCGCTCGCCGGCCGGCGGCCGTTCACCGGCGAGTCGCAGGTCGCGATCGCCATGGCGCAGATCAACGAGACGCCGCCCGACCTTCCGGTCACGGTCTCCGAGCCGGTGCGCAACCTGGTCTACTCGTGCATCGCGAAGAACCCGGCCGACCGCCCGCAGTCGGCGGCCCACCTCGCCCGCGCCGCCACGGCGCTGCGGCGCGGCGATGTGCAGGCCGCTGCGGCCGCGGTGCCCGCCGTACTCGGTGCGGCGGGCGTCACCGCTGCGACCATGCTCATGCCGCAGCAGGGGGCCGCCACCGCGGCCACGACCGTGCTGCCCGCAGCCGCTCCCGGCGACGGCGAGCTCGAAGAAGAGGGCGAGGGCGAGAAGAAGAAGCGCAGCCCGTGGACGTGGCCGCTCATCGTCCTCATCGCCCTGCTCGCGATCGTGCTCATCGGCACGATCATCGCCTTCGCATTGAACGCGGGCAACGAGTCCCCCAATACGACGCCCCCGTCGACGCCGCCCTCCACGCCCGCCGACACCCCGACTCCGACACCGACGCCCACCCCCACCGAGGTGGCTCCCACGACCGCACAGATCAATCCCGGCGACTTCGTCGGACTCTCGGCCGACGAGGCGAGCCAGAAGCTCGTCGACCTCGGCATGGTCGCGAACGCCGCCGAGGGCAACGCGGCCACGTCGCCCGACCAGGCAGGTCTCGTCTACGCGGTGAACCCGACCGGTCCCGTGCCCCTCGGCAGCGAAGTCACCATCACGTACTACGCGGCCCCTGAGACGCCTGCGGCTCCGTCGGCGGCCCCGACGGTCGACCCCGCCGAGGTTCGCAACGGCGAATCGTTCCGGGTCTCGTGGCCCGCAGCGACCTGCCCTGCCGGCCAGACCCTGTCGGGCTACCAGGTCGCCATCGACGGTCCGGCGAACGCCGCTCCGCCGCTCGGCGCCGGCGCGACCGACGTCACGATCACCACGACCGGTGAGGGCACGGTCAACGTGAGCTACCAGTACTTCTGCGGCCAGCTCAGCTCGCCGTCCTCGCCTTCCACTGCCGTCAACGTGATCGCCGGACCCGACACCAGCAGCGAGTAGACCGAACGCGTCGAACGCCGCCGCCCAGCGGCGCGACACCCACACGACGACCACGACGAGCCATGAAGGGAGCCGCGCACCGTGAGCGATGAAGGACGAGTCCTCGCTGGACGATATCGCGTGGGCTCGCTCATCGGGCGCGGCGGAATGGCCGACGTGCACGTCGGCACCGATACCCGACTGGGGCGTCAGGTCGCCATCAAGCTGCTGAAGCCGCAGCTCGCCACCGACCCGGCGTTCCGCATGCGGTTCCGGCAGGAGGCCCAGTCGGCTGCACGCATGGCGCACCCCACGATCGTGCGCGTGTTCGACGCCGGCGAAGAGACGGTCGTCGACCCTTCGGGGCACGAGGTGCAGCTGCCGTTCATCATCATGGAGTTCGTCGAGGGGCGCCTGCTCAAGGACATCATCCACGATGGCCCGCTCGAGCCCGCCGCGGCGGTGCGCGTCATCGACGGAGTGCTCACCGCCCTCGAGTACTCGCACCGGGCCGGCGTCGTGCACCGAGACATCAAGCCCGGAAACATCATGATCACCACCACCGGCCAGGTGAAGGTCATGGACTTCGGCATCGCACGCGCCGTCTCCGATTCGGCGACCACGGTGGCGCAGACCACCGCGATCCTCGGCACCGCATCGTACTTCTCGCCCGAGCAGGCCAAGGGCGAGACCGTGGACGCGCGCACCGACCTGTACTCCACGGGTGTCGTGCTGTTCGAGATGCTCACCGGGCGCCCGCCGTTCCGGGGCGACACACCCGTGGCCGTCGCGTACCAGCACGTCAGCGAACGACCCGTCAAGCCCAGCGTGATCAACCCGAAGGTCTCGCCCGCGCTCGACTCCGTGGTGCTGCACGCACTCGCGAAGAACCGCGACGAGCGCTACCAGACCGCGGTCGAGTTCCGCACCGACGTCGACACCGCGGCAGCCGGTCGCGTGCCGGTTCACCAGAAGCCGAGCGAGTCGCAACTGCTGTTCGGGGCGCCCACGGCGTCGCTCTCGAGCTCCGAGCTGGCACTGCGACAGCTCACCGAAGACGAGACGATGGCGCGCACGCAGCGACGCCCCCCGGCGATCTGGATCTGGTCGGGCATCATCGGCGTCGTCGTGATCGTCATCGCCGTCATGTACTGGGCGTTCAACCTGCAGCCCGCCGACGACCTGCCCTCGAATGCCCGCAAGGTTCCGGTACTGACCGGCATCACCTACGAGGCCGCCGTCGAGCGGCTCACCGCCATCGGACTGCCCGCGACACGGATCGACGAGACGAACGAGACGGTGCCGGCCGACCAGGTCATCGGCAGCGAACCGGCCGCCGGCGATATCGTCGATGCCGGCACGGTCATCCGAGTGCGCGTCTCGACCGGGCGGGAGGCGGTCGCCGTGCCCGAGCTGACGAACATGACCCTGGCCGACGCGAAGGCCGCGCTCGAGGCCGTAGGCCTGGTCGCCGGCCAAGAGACCCGTGAGTATTCGCCGACCGTGGCCGCCGACACCGTCCTGTCAACCACGCCCGAGGGCGGCGCCTCCGTCGAGATGGGTTCAACGGTGCAGTTCGTGCTCTCCAACGGGCTCGTGCTGCTTCCCGACCTCACCGGGCAGACGCTCGCTGCGGCATCCGACTACCTGACGGCCGACAACCTGCAACTGAACCCGGTCCCGGTGCCCGATGCGGCGTGCCCGACCGCGCCCGGGTCGCCGATCACGCGCCAGTCGCTGGCCCCCGGCGACGTGCCGCAGCACTCCGACGTGCAACTCACCTACTGCGCCGGCTGAGCGCCACACGAGCGCACACGAGCGCACACGAGCGTGCGTGGATGCGTGCGTGGATGCGTGCGTGCGTGCCGGGATAGGTGCGCGCGCTACGCCGTCGGGCGCACCAACGGGTTCAGGTCTGCCGCGCGCTCACGCGCCTCTGGCAGCCCGGCGACCGCGAGCCAGTTGCCGAGCATACGGTAGCCGCCCTCGGTGAGCACCGACTCGGGGTGGAACTGCACGCCGTAGATCGGTGCGGTCACGTGCCGCAGCCCCATGATGACGCCACCCTGGGTGCGACTCGTGACGACGAGCTCGGACGGCATGGTGCCGTCGACGATCGCGAGCGAGTGGTAGCGGGTCGCGGTGAACGGATGAGGCACGCCCTCGTAGAACGGGCTGGAGTCGTGCTCGATGCGCGAGGTCTTTCCGTGCATGAGCTCTTCGGCGTTCGTGACGACGGCGCCGAACGCCTCGGCGATCGCCTGGTGGCCGAGGCACACCCCGAGGATCGGCTGCCCCGTCGCGAGCGCCGCCTCGACCACGGGGATCGACACCCCCGCATCGGCCGGCTTGCCCGGACCGGGTGAGATGAGCACGCCGTCGTACTCGGCGATCTTCGCGGGCACGTCGGCGACGTCGATGTCGTCGTTGCGCACGACCTCGGTCTCGGCGCCGAGCTCCTGCAGGTAGCCGTTCAGTGTGTAGACGAAGCTGTCGTAATTGTCGATGACGAGGATGCGGGTCATGGTGCCTCCACGGCGACGTTGATGGTGTTGGGCATCGCGCCGGCCCACTGGGCGCACACCCGGCGCCTCGTCGGTGCCGGGTGACCCGAAGACCCGTCCACGAACCCACCGACGGCAGGCTGCGACACGGACATATGAGCGATTCTATGCCGCTCCCATGTGCTCGAATCCGGCCGAGACCACTGGCGCCGACCCGGGCGCCTCCCCGGCGGCGACCTCCGTGCTGTGTCCGTGCGGTTCACTCGGATAGAATCGCCCGCATGGCACGTGCAAAATCATCGAAGCCCGAGCGCGCTGAAGCGACGAGTGGCGAAGAGGCTCCGAACCCGATCTGGTTCAAGCCCGTCATGTTCGGCTTCATGCTGATCGGGCTCGCCTGGATCATCGTCTTCTACGTGAGCCAGGGGCGCTTCCCGATTCCCGACCTCGGCTCGTGGAACATCCTGATCGGCTTCGGCATCGCCTTCGTCGGCTTCCTCATGACCACACGCTGGCGCTGACGACCTCGGCCGGCGAATTCTCGCGACGGGCGGGTGCTGCGGCATCCGCCCGCCTTCATGCGCAGGCGAGCACCGCGCCGAAAGTTATCCACAGCTGTGGATGAGTCGCACAGGCCTGCGTCCCCCGAAATGACCACAATTACAGCCGTGTAACTCTCCCCAACTGTGGAAACGCCTGTGGATAACTCCTCACCTGTGGAGGGAGGTCATCAGAACACGGGGAACACGAAGAATCGCAGGCCGAGGATCAGCAGCACCGCCACCACGCCGGCGAGCAGCCACACCTGCAGGGCCTGACGCGAGCGCTGGCGGGTCTCGACGAAGATGAACCCCACGAGCGCGCCGACGACGAGGCCACCGAGGTGAGCCTGCCACGCGATGTTGAACCCCGGGACGAACCCGATGACGAGGTTGATGCCGAGCAGCACGAACAGCTGCGTGGTCTGCCCACCGAGTCGCCGCTGGACCACGAGGAATGCGCCCATGAGGCCGAAGATGGCCCCGGATGCCCCGACGACGCCGACGCGCGGATCGGAGAGCCAGAGCACCCCGACTGAACCGCCAAGCCCCGAGATCAGGTAGAGCGCGAGGAAGCGCCAGCGGCCGAGGAGACCCTCGAGCAGCTGCCCGAAGATCCACAACGTGTACATGTTGAGCAGCACGTGGAAGATCAGGCCGGTGGAGTGCACGAACACCGAGGTGAGCATGCGCCACGGCTCGAGGTTGCCCGGGATCGAGTACACGCCGGCGTAGAGCAGTCGATCGGTGAGCGCGAGTCCGGGCACGAGTTGCAGCAGGAACACGGCCAGTGTGATGCCGATGAGGGTATACGTCACGACCGGGGCACCGCGCCCGGCGGCCGCGCGAGCGCGTGTGAGCACCGCGGGCTTCGTTCGGGGCGCCGAGGCACGCTGTTCGCGCATGCACTCGGGGCAGATGACGCCGACAGGCGCCGGTGTCTGGCATTCACCGCAGATGGTTCGACCGCAGCGCTGACAGAGCACGAAGCTCGGCCGGTCGGGGTGCCGGTAGCAGTAGCCGGTGCGATCGGGCGCTGCGTCGCTCACCTCGTGATCAGACCTGTTCGACGGTGATGCTCTCGATCACGACGTCTTCGAGCGGGCGATCGCGGCCGTCGGTGGCGACCGAGGCGAGCTTGTCGACCACACCCTGGCTGTCGGCGTCGGTCACCTTGCCGAAGATGCTGTGCTTGCCCTGCAGCCACGTGGTGGGGCCGACGGTGATGAAGAACTGGGAGCCGTTGGTGCCGCGCCCGCCCTGGGTGCCGGCGTTCGCCATGGCGAGCACGTAGGGCTCGGTGAAGTCGAGGTCGGAGTTGATCTCGTCGTCGAACTGGTAGCCCGGGCCGCCGACGCCCTGGCCGAGCGGGTCGCCGCCCTGGATCATGAATCCGGGGATGATGCGGTGGAAGACGACGCCGTCGTAGAGAGGCTTGGTGGACTTCTCGCCGGTGGCGGGGTGCGTCCACTCGATCTCACCGGTGGCGAGGCCCACGAAGTTCTTGACGGTCTTCGGGGCGTGGTCGCCGTAGAGGTCGACCTTGATGGGGCCGTGGTTGGTGTTCAGCGTCGCGACTGCGGTGGGAATCGGCATGCTGACATTCTGTCACGGTGACCCGGGCGTGGATTCGCGAATCGGAATGAAGGATTGCGACTCCCACCCCGCTTCCAGCCAGTTCGGTGGCAAGATGGAGGAGTTCGCTGCACAACGATGGAGGTCGAGATGAGCCTGTCACGCAAGCGCCGGAAGGAACTCAAGCGGCTGCGCAGCAGCGCTGAAGAACTCTGGGGAAACCAGCAGCACGTGCTCGAGCACGCGAATTCCGTCGCTCGTGAGGCCAGTCGTCAACTCGGTCACCTCACACGCGAAGAGGTCGTACCGCGGGTGCGCACCGGGTACGAGAGCTATGTGCGCCCCGGCGTCGACCAGGCGAAGGACTACGCCCGCGTCGCGGGCGACACCGTCGAGCGCAGCCTCGGCAACGCGCTGGGTTCGGTGCTCGCCATCGGCGACATCGCCAACGACGCACGCGTACGTCGCGCCGTGCAGCGGGTTTCGCCGCGCGCGGCCGCCGTGGTCGACAAGAAGAAGGGCCGCGGCGTCGGCACCTACCTCGCCATCGGCGCGGGCATCGTCGCCGCAGTCGGTATCGCCTACGCGGTCTGGCAGACGTTCCGCGCCGACGACGAGCTGTGGGTCGCCGACGATGAGCCCGACGTCGGAACGACGTCCGGCGCCTGACGCACTGATCTTCCGAGTGGCCCCGCCTGTTCAGGCGGGGTCACTCGTCGTTGCGCGCGGGGTGCGCTGGGCCTCCGACAGCGATGCGCAGACCCGTCGTCTCAGTGCTGGCACTGAATCTCGGACGCATCTGAGAATTCCCCTTGCGTTCGGAGTGAAACCCCCGCTAGTGTCTCTACCGGTGCAAACGCGCCAGAACCCAGAGAGGAGTTGATCCCGATGATGACCCACATCTACACGCCCGCATTCACTGCGGCCCGCTCGGAGATCCTCCTCCGCACGGAGATCCTCCTCCACCAGTCGGCCAGCTAACTCGCCGCTTCGGCGGCCGGGGTAGAACTCTGCCCTCGTCGCCGGCCGCCCTCGTGGTGTGATCCGCGGCTCCGGCCTGCGACATCCGTCGACGTTCTCGTCGCAGATGCGCGTATGGCGATCGGATGTCCCGCCCACACCCCCGGCCCACGGCTCGGCCGTGACTCCCGGTGCCCGCTGCGGCTGCCCTCTGGTTCGCAGCACACCCTTCCCGCACACCTGTGCATCCCTCGACGACGCCTCGCCGGCAGCCCGCCGATCGTGGCGCACCCCGCACCATCCGGTGCGGGCCGCACCATCCGGTGCATCCCCGTGAAGAAACGAAGGAATCGAAGTGAACGCCAGTTCTCTCTCCCTCGGTCGCTCCCAATCCGGATCGGCCATCGCCGCCCGCGCTCACTCGCGCGGCCTGAACGAACGAATCGCCCTGCGCATCGGTCTCGCGTTCATCGCGTACAGCCGTCACCAGAGCGAACGCCTCAGCCACGAGGCGGTGCTACTGCGTCGTCAGAACGCGCAGCTCGCACACCGGGTGCTCGACGGCAACTTCCAGCACAACGCGCTGATCGCGCCGACGCTGCGGTGACCCGAATGGACACCACCCGCACCGAACTCCCGATGGACGGCGCCGTCGCCCACGCGACGGCGTCGCCCCGGGAGTTCGGCAGCCGCGCGGCCTCGTCGCGAGTGGTTCGGCCGCATCCGGTCGAAACGCCCGCGTCGGGGCCGCGCGGCTGCCTGCATGCCGCGACCGGGGTCGCTACGGCGCCGTCGGCCGGCCGTCGGCCGGCTCAGCCGCGTTCAGCCGAAGCGCGATGTCGAGCAGGCTGACCCGCTTGAGCCGCGAGACCTCGTCGAGCGAAAACCAGCGCGCCTCGTCGCTCGAGCCGTCGATCTCGCTGTGCAGTGCTCCGCCGACCACGCTCGCGCGGTAGATGACACGCATCGCGTAGAGCGGTGACGTCGCGCGGTGCCGCTTGGCTGCGGGAATCACCATCGTATCGATGCCGAGCAGGCGATCGACGGATGCCTCGTACCCGGTCTCTTCGCGGATCTCGCGGCGAGCCGCATCGAGCGGATGCTCCGAGCCTTCGACGCCACCCCCCGGCAACGTCCAGCCCGAGCGCCCGTGCTCGTTCCAGTGCGACAGCAGGATCTCCGCGTCGCGGATGATCACGCCATACGCAGCGATGCGGATGTCCATCACGTCACTGTAGCGGGCGCGTCTGGAACTCCACTCGCGTCACTGGCTGTAGGTGTCGGCTTGGATGCGATCGTATTCGGCCTGGCTGATCGTGCCGTCGCGCAGCAGTCCCTGGGCCTTCGCGATCTCGTCGTTGGGGTTGTACGCAGACACCCCACCGCGATCATCGATGTACTCGTTGGCGATGCTGCGGCGCTCGCGCTGGCGGGCCGCCATCTGCGAGCCGCGCGCGATCACGTAGGCGAGTCCGGCCAGGAACGGCACGAGCACGATGAAGATCAGCCAGAGGGCCTTCGCCCACCCGCCGAGTTCCGTGTCGCGGAAGAGGTCGGCGATGATCGTGAAGATCACCACGAGGTAGGCGATGAAGACGAACACTCCGAAGAGCCCGCTGAAGATGTCCCAGAAGCCGTATTCGGTGAGCATCGCTGCGTCCTTCCGCCGGATCGCGCAGGCGATACCCGCGCCGATGAGGCCAACACTAGCGGAACCGGATATCCCGACGGCAGACCGGGTTCCGGACTCCTGCCACCCCCGCGCCGCTACGCTAACCGGTCGCGGTCGACCGGTTCTCGCGCACGGCGTCGATGACCGTGTCGATGGGCACGATCGGCGTCGATCCGCTCGAGGTCGGGATAGTCGGCGATCTGCTCGGTGCTGCGTGCGTTCGCGACGTTCCAGATCTCCCACTGCTGCGGCGTCATGTCGGCTCGCAGTTCGGGCGAGAGACTGTCGACCAGCACCAGTCCGGCGACCTGTTCGGGGTGGGTGCTGTCCCACAGGTCTCCGGCGGCATCGAGTCCCGCGACGAGCACGACGGTCGGTGAGCCGGAAGCCCGGCACTCGACGTACATGCTGCGGCCGTCGGGGAGGTCGACGGTGCCGGCGAGGTCACCTGACCGGTTCGCTCCCGCCGTCGAATCGCTCGATGGTGGCGGGGCGACCCGCGCGGAGTCTCCCGCACCGGTCCCGCTGCAGGATGTCACGGCCATGGAGAGGAGGAGCGCAACGACGACGACACCCGACCGTAGATCGAATACGTGTCGCTCATTGCGCCGCTCCCACAGCGGAGTCGTCAGCGCGAACGGTGTCGACGATGCCACGGATCTCGTCGGTGACGAGTGCCGGGTTGTACAGGTAGATGTCGTGTCCGCTCATCGTCTGCGTGATGTTCTCGGCACCGAGCTCGGCCGCGAGAAGCTCCAACGAGGCCAACCAGTCGTCGAAGGTGACCGTCTCGACTCGGGCGATCTCGGCCGGCAGCAGGTCGGTTCGCCACGGCTTGTCGGCAGACAGCACGACGGCGGGCAGCTCGGGCAGGGGTGAGGCCGCGTTGATCTGCTCGAACGCGTCGATGAGCTTCACCCCCTCGCGTACCTGGGGTGAGGTGGTCGCGTTGGACGCATCCCAGTTGCCGAGCCGGTCGGCGCTGGTCACGTCTGCCATGAGGGGGGTGACGGTGTCGACCATGACGAGTCCACCGACGTCGTCGGGATACTGGCGGGCGTACAGTGCCGCGATGAGACCCCCGTAGGAGTGCGAGACCACGACGTACGGACCGGGCTCCTCGAGCGAGGTCATCAGCGCGTGCAGGTCGTCGACATCGAGGTCGACGGTATGGGGCTGCGCTCTCGGGGTGGTCACGTCGTCCCCATCGATACGGACATCGGGCCGGTCATAGGTGCACACCCGGGTGAATCGGGCGACCGATGGAAAGACGGCGTCGTCGCTGGGTTCGAGCGTGCCGAGTCCCCAGGGGAGACCGTCCAGCGGGGCATCGTGGGCGGGATCGTCGGGTGCAAGGACGTCCTGCCAATCTCGGGCACCGTTCCCCTTGCCCGCGATGAGGATCACCGTCGGATGTCCCTGCCCCGCGCATTTCGCGTAGATGCCGCGGCCGTCGCCGACATCGATCACCCCGTCGACGTCGAGCTGGCGTGCGGGGTCGGGACTCGGTTGAACGGCCCCGTCGTCGTTCGTCGGAGCGGTGCACCCGGCCAACGCGAGGACGGCTGCGCACAGTGCGATGGCACTCGACCTGCGGGCCAAGCGACCTCCTCGGGATCGAACCGGCACCGCGGAACGCCCCCGTGAGGGCGCACACGCGGGGGTGATTCTACTCCTCGCCCACGTCGCACCGCAGCCACGCGGGGAGATGGAGCAGAGCGCACGACCCTGAGGAATTCTGTGTGGAGCCTAGGAGATTCGAACTCCTGACATCCTGCTTGCAAAGCAGGCGCTCTACCAACTGAGCTAAGGCCCCGGAGCAGATGCCGTGGCACCTGCGGTATGGAGTTGTTCGGTGGGGATACGAGGACTTGAACCTCGGACCTCTTCGTTATCAGCGAAGCGCTCTAACCGCCTGAGCTATATCCCCGAATTTCGGCCAGAGGAAAGACTACCCGACACCGCAGGAATCTTGAAATCCAGCCGATACGGCGTCAGTTGTTGGTGAAGCCGACGAGGATTCCGCCGGTGATCTTGACGCTCAGGTTGTAGAGCACGGCGAGGATCGCGCCGAGCGCGGTCGTCACGACGAGGTTGAGCAGCGCGGCCACGACCGCGAAGCCCATGACGTTGCCGAGTGAGAGCACCGACGACAGGTCGCCGCCCGTGCCGGCGACGTCTTGCACGAGCTCGTTGAGCTTGTTGAAGATGTCGGTGGAGTTCAGCACCGTCCAGATCAGGAAGGTTGCGACGATGCTCACGACGGCAAGGCACACCGCGATCAGGAACGACAGCTTCACGGCCGACCAGAAATCGATGTACACGAGCCGCAGGCGTACCTGCTTCGCGGGCGCGCGCTTGCTCGACTTTCGGGCCAGCTTCTCGGCGACGCTACTCATTGTCGGTTACTCCTTCACTCGCGGGCTCGGCCGCTTCGGACTCTGCGGCCTCCTCCTCCACGAGATTCCGTTCGGAATTCTTCGCGATGGCGATGATGCGATCGTCGTCCGCGAACTTCGCGAACACGACGCCCATCGTGTCCCTGCCCTTGGCGGGAACCTCGGCGACGTCAGAGCGTACCACCTTGCCGCTGGCAAGAACCACAAGCACCTCATCGTCGGTGCCGACGATGAGCGCGCCCGCCAGGTCGCCCCGATCGTCGCTCAGTTTCGCGACCTTGATGCCCAGGCCGCCTCGGTTCTGCAGCCGGTACTGGTCGACGGCGGTGCGCTTGGCGTAGCCGCCCTCGGTGACGACGAACACGAATCCGGCGTCTGGGGCGTCGTCTGCGACATCCGTCTCGTCGGCTGCTTCGAGGCCGGGCGACGACGCGCGAACGACGGATGCCTCGAGCAGGGCGTCTCCGTCACGGAAGCCCATGCCCTTCACCCCTGACGTCGAGCGGCCCATGGGGCGCAGTGCCTCGTCGGTGGCCTCGAAGCGCAGCGACATGCCCTTCTTCGAGACGAGCAGGATCTCGTCGCCGTCGTCGACGAGCATGGCCGAGACGAGTTCGTCGCCGTCGCGCAGCTTGATGGCGATGACCCCTCGCGAGCGGTTGGTGTCGTACTCGTCGAGGGCGGTCTTCTTGACGAGGCCGTCGCGGGTCGCGAGCACGAGGTACTTCGCGACCTCGTAGTCGCGGATGTCGAGGATCTCGGCGATCTCTTCATCGGGCTGCATCTCGAGCAGGTTCGCGACGTGCTGGCCCTTGGCGTCGCGACCTGCCTCTTGTATCTCGTAGGCCTTCGCACGGTACACACGGCCCATGTTCGTGAAGAACAACAGCCAGTGATGCGTCGTGGTGACGAAGAAGTGGTCGACCACGTCGTCGGCGCGCAGTTGCGCGCCCTTCACGCCCTTGCCGCCGCGATGCTGCGAGCGGTAGTTGTCGCTGCGGGTGCGCTTGACGTAACCGCCGCGAGTGACGGTGACCACCATCTCCTCCTCGGGGATGAGGTCTTCGACCGACATGTCGCCATCGAAGCCCGGGAGGATGTGCGTGCGGCGCTCGTCGCCGTACTTGGCGACGATCTCTGCGAGTTCGCCGGAGATGATCGTGCGCTGGCGCTCGGGACGGGCGAGGATGTCGCGGAAGTCGGTGATCTCGGATTCGAGCGCGTCGGCCTCATCGACGATCTTCTGGCGCTCGAGCGCGGCGAGGCGGCGCAGCTGCATGGCGAGGATCGCATCCGCCTGCAGGTCGTCGATGTCGAGGAGTCGCTTGAGTCCGTCGCGCGCGTCGTCGACCGTGGCCGAGGCCCGGATCAGGGCGATGACCTCGTCGAGCGCGTCGAGCGCCTTGAGGTAGCCGCGCAGGATGTGCATGCGCTCTTCGGCCTTGCGCAGGCGGTACTGCGTGCGCCGCACGATGACCTCGACCTGGTGGTCGACCCAGTGCGCGATGAATCCGTCGATCGACAGGGTGCGGGGCACGCCGTCGACGATCGCGAGCATGTTCGCGCCGAAGTTCTCTTGCAGTTGGGTGTGCTTGTAGAGGTTGTTGAGCACGACCTTGGCCACCGCGTCGCGCTTGAGCACGATGACGAGGCGCTGGCCGGTGCGGCCGGAGGTCTCGTCGCGGATGTCGGCGATGCCGCCGATGCGCCCGTCTTTCACGAGGTCGGCGATCTTTACGGCCAGGTTGTCGGGGTTCACCTGATAGGGCAGCTCGGTGACGACGAGGCAGGTGCGACCCTGCAGTTCTTCGACCGAGACGACGGCGCGCATGGTGATCGAGCCGCGGCCGGTGCGGTACGCGTCGTTGATGCCCTTGACGCCGAGGATCTGCGCCCCGGTCGGGAAGTCGGGGCCCTTGATGCGCTGCATGAGCGCCTCTTGCAGCTCTTCGCGCGTGGCCTCGGGGTGCTCGAGGTACCACTGGGCACCGGAGGCGACCTCACGCAGGTTGTGCGGCGGGATGTTCGTCGCCATGCCGACGGCGATGCCGACCGAGCCGTTGACGAGCAGGTTGGGGAATCGCGCCGGCAGGATCGACGGCTCCTGCGTGCGGCCGTCGTAGTTGTCCTGGAAGTCGACGGTCTCCTCGTCGATGTCGCGCACCATCTCGAGCGCGAGGGGCGCCATCTTCGTCTCGGTGTACCGCGGCGCCGCGGCGCCGTCGTTGCCGGGCGAGCCGAAGTTGCCCTGGCCGAGCGCGAGCGGGTAGCGCATGCTCCACGGCTGCACGAGGCGCACCAGCGCGTCGTAGATCGCCGTGTCGCCGTGCGGGTGGAACTGCCCCATCACGTCGCCGACCACGCGGGCGCACTTCGAGAACGCCTTGTCGGGCCGGTACCCGCCGTCGTACATCGCGTAGATCACGCGCCGGTGCACGGGCTTCAGCCCGTCGCGCACCTCGGGCAGGGCGCGGCCGACGATCACGCTCATGGCGTAGTCGAGGTACGACCGCTGCATCTCGAGCTGCAGGTCGACCTGGTCGATCTTGCCGTGGATGCCGGGACCCTCGTCGTCTGCGGCGCCGGGGTTGATCACATCAGATGTCAAGGAAACGCACGTCCTTCGCGTTCTTCTGGATGAAGTTGCGGCGGCTCTCGACGTCTTCGCCCATCAGGGTCGAGAAGATCTCGTCGGCGGCGGCCGCGTCGTCCATGGTGACCTGCAGCAGCGTGCGGGTCTCGGGGTTCATCGTGGTCTCCCACAGCTCTTGGTGGTTCATCTCGCCGAGGCCCTTGTAACGCTGCACGCCGTTGTCCTTCGGGATCCGCTTGCCGGCTGCGATGCCGGCCGTGAGCAGCGCGTCGCGCTCGCGGTCGGAGTAGACGTACTCGTGGTCGGCGTTGGTCCACTTGAGTCGGTAGAGCGGCGGCTGCGCGAGGTAGACGTAGCCGAGCTCGATGAGCGGCCGCATGTAGCGGAACAGCAGGGTGAGCAGCAGGGTCGTGATGTGCTGGCCGTCGACATCAGCGTCGGCCATGAGCACGATCTTGTGGTACCTGGCCTTGTCTGGGTTGAAGTCCTCGCCGATGCCCGCGCCGAACGCCGTGATCATCGCCTGCACCTCGGCGTTCGCGAGCGCGCGGTCGAGGCGTGCCTTCTCGACGTTCAGGATCTTTCCGCGGAGCGGCAGGATGGCCTGAGTCTCGGGGTTGCGGCCCTGCACGGCGGAACCGCCGGCCGAATCACCCTCCACGATGAAGATCTCGGAGATGGACGGGTCTTTCGACGAGCAGTCCTTGAGCTTGCCCGGCATGCCGCCCGACTCGAGCAGGCCCTTGCGACGGGTCGCCTCACGCGCCTTGCGGGCCGCGATGCGGGCGGTGGCGGCCTGGATCGCCTTGCGGATGATGTCGCGGGCCTGAGTGGGGTTGCGCTCGAACCAGTCTCCGAGCTGGTCGCCCGTGACCTTCTGCACGAACGACTTCGCCTCGGTGTTGCCGAGCTTGGTCTTCGTCTGGCCCTCGAACTGCGGCTCGGAGAGCTTGACCGAGATCACCGCGGTGAGGCCTTCACGTACGTCATCGCCAGAGAGGTTGTCGTCCTTCTCCTTGAGGATCCCCTTCTCGCGGGCGTACCGGTTGACGAGGGTCGTGAGCGCCGCGCGGAAGCCCTCTTCGTGCGTGCCGCCCTCGTGCGTGTTGATGGTGTTCGCATAGGTGTGGACCGACTCGGTGTACGCCGTCGTCCACTGCATCGCGACCTCGAGCGCGATCTTGCGGTCGGTGTCTTCGGTCTCGAACGAGATGATCTCGTCGTTCACGACGTCGGACTTCTTCGAGCGATTGAGGTATTCGACGTAGTCGACGAGTCCGCGCTCGTAGAGGAAGGTGTCGGAGCGCTGGCCGGGGGCGGCGTCGTCGGCTTCGCTCGCTGCCGTGTCGTCGGGATCGATCTCGACGTGGCCGCTGCGCTCATCGGTGAGCGTGATGCGCAGACCCTTGTTGAGGAAGGCCATCTGCTGGAATCGGCTGCGCAGCGTCTCGTAGTCGAACTCGACGGTCTCGAAGATGTCGGGGCTCGGCCAGAACGTGATGGTCGTGCCGGTCTCGTCGGTCGCCTCGTCTTTCGAGAGGGGCGCATCGGGCACGCCGACCGTGAACGACTGCCGCCACACGTGGCCCTGGCGGCGGACTTCGGCGTCGAGCCGGGACGAGAGCGCGTTGACCACGGATGACCCGACGCCGTGAAGCCCGCCCGAGACGGCGTAGCCGCCACCGCCGAACTTGCCACCGGCGTGAAGCACCGTGAGCACGACCTCGACCGTGGAGCGGCCCTCGGTCTTGTGGACGTCGACCGGGATGCCGCGGCCGTCGTCGATGACGCGCACTCCCCCGTCGGCCAAGATGGTCACGTCGATGTTCGCGGCGTGGCCGGCGAGCGCCTCGTCGACCGAGTTGTCGACGATCTCGGAGACGAGATGGTGCAGGCCCCGCGGACCGGTGGAGCCGATGTACATACCCGGCCGCTTGCGAACCGCTTCGAGGCCCTCGAGAACCTGGATGTCATCAGCACCGTATGCCGGCGTCTGCTGGGCCTTCGTGGGTTCGGCTGTCATGTGTGAATCGGGCTCCTGACCGTCATTCTGGCGACCCTTAACCCTATCAAACAGAGCCTTCGCGGAAGGCCGGAAGCGCCGATCTCAGGCGATGAACCGGGCGTGATGACCGTTTTGGCCTTGTCAGCCGTAAGTATCGCGCGGACCGCGCCCTGGAACCGATCTGGGACCCCTTTTCCAGGTGGGGGCATCGGGCCCTTGGAAGCGGATCGTCTCGACGGCCGCTCCGGGGAACCTCGAACCGATCTCGGTGACGAGCTGGGCCCGCATGAGCCGGAGCTGCGTCGCCCACGCCGTGGACTCGCAGCGAACCTGCAGCACGCCGCCCTCGATCGCGATCGCCTCGGAGTGCCGAGCGGTCTCTTCACCGACGATCTCGGCCCATGACGCGAGCACCTCGTGCTGCGACAGCGGGCCCGTCCACCCGAGCTGTGAACTCAGGCCGTCGAGCGTTGCGCCGAGCGCCTTCGGGTCACGACCCGACGTGAACGGCTGGCTCCCCGGCGTCTCGCGGGTGCGTACCCTGCCCGAGCGGCCCGCCCGGCCGCGTGGTTCGCCGCCGAAGATCTCCCGGAAGTGCTGGTAGACGCGAGCGGCCTCGGAGTTCATCGGATCAGGCATCGGCGCCCTCCTCGACGATACGGCCGGCGTCGATGCGCACGATGCGCGCCGTCAGCGGCTCGGGAACGTCTTCGAGCACCGCGGCGGTGACGAGCACCTGCTCGAATCCGCCGATGGCTTCAGCCAGTCGCTGCCGGCGCAGACGGTCGAGTTCGGCGAACACGTCGTCGAGCACGAGCACCGGGTCGCCCGTCGTCGAATCGCGGCGCAGCAGCTCGGCCGACGCGAGTCGCAGGGCGAGCGCGAACGACCACGACTCACCGTGACTCGCGTACCCCTTGGCCGGAAGGTCGTTGAGCAGCAGCAGCAGGTCGTCGCGGTGCGGGCCGGCGAGGGTCACCCCGCGCTCGAGCTCTTTCGGGCGAAGCGCGCGAAGGGTGGCCGCGAAGCGCTCGCCGGTCGTGGTGACTTCTGCGGGTTGAGGAGGCGACGAAGGAGCCGTCTCGAAACCCGAAGCGTCGGCCTCGATGTCTGCGCCATCGATCGAGAGCACCGGCAGAAGGCCCGGCGAGTGGTCGGCGTCGACGATCGCGCGATACGCGTCGGCGAGCGGCCCGGCGAGCTCGGCGACGAGCGCGAGGCGCTGGTCGATGATCTCGGAGCCGAGTGCCACGAGCCGCTCGTCCCAGATGTCGAGCGTGGGCAACCGGTCGGCGGCGAGCCCACGGGTACGCGCGCTCTTGAGCAGCGAGTTGCGCTGCTTCAGCACGCGCTCGTAGTCGGCCGTGACTCCCGCGAGTCGCGGGGTGCGCTGCACCAGCAACTCGTCGAGCAGTCGCCGCCGCACGCCGGGCTCACCGCGAACGATCGCGAGGTCTTCGGGTGCGAACAGCACGCTGTGCGCATAGCGCGGCAGCTCTCGCGTCTTCACCGGCGATCGATTGAGCTGCGCCCGATTCGCACCCTGGCGATTCAACTGGAGTTCGACGAGCAGTTCGCGGTCGCCATGCGCGAGCAGGGCGCGCACGATCGCCGCATCCGCGCCGGCTCGGATGAGCGCCTGGTCCCCGGAAACGCGATGCGACCCGAGCGTGGACAGGTAGCCGATGGCCTCGACGAGATTCGTCTTGCCCTGCCCGTTTCGACCGACGAACACCGTGGCGCCCGGCTCGAGCGCGAGTTCGGCACGCCGGTAGTTGCGGTAGTCGGTCAGCGAGAGTCGAGCGACATGCACGCTGGACTCCCTTCGACGACGGAGCATCCGGATGCCCCGTGGCCGACCGGATTGCGAATCAATACGCTACCGCCCACGACCGACATCGGCCTGGGCGCGTGGTCAGCGCAGCAGCAGGTTCGGCTGCAGCAGGTACCGGTAGCTGTCGGCGCCGGCCTGCTCACGCGAGGACTGGCTCGTGATGAGCACCGGCCCCGGCTTGTTGGGGTTCTCGGTCTTGGTGAACGAGATGCGGACGAACTCGGAGTGCACCGCGCCGAGCCCGTCGAGCAGGAACTGCGGCTTGAGCGAGACCACCGTGTCGTCGCCGGTGAGGATCGCGTCGATCGACTCGGACGCCTGAGCCTGCTCGGAACCGATCGCCTCGAGGGTGAGGCCGTCGGCGGTGAAGCTGTAGCGCAGGGCGGCCTCGCGCTCGAGCACGAGGGCGACGCGTCGGGTGGCCTCGATGAGGTCGGCCGTGTTCATGACCGCGTAGTTGTCGACGGTCTCGGGGAAGAGTCGGCGCACGGGTGGGAAGTTGCCCTTGATGAGGAGTGACGTCACCGTCTTCTTGTCGGCGCTGAACGCGATGAGCTCGCGGTCGTCGCGACTCGTGATGGCGACCGAGATCGTGCCCGAGTGACCGAAGGTCTTGCCGACCTCTTGCAGCGTGCGCGCCGGCACCAGGGCGGTGACCGCCTCGGATTCGCCCGCGACCGTGCCGCCGTCCCAGTCGATCTCACGCACGGCGACCCGGTAGCGGTCGGTCGCGACGAGGCCGAGGCTGTTCTCGCGCACCTCGAGCTGCACGCCCGTGATCACGGGCGTGACATCGTCTCGGGAGGCGGCGACGGCGACCTGCGCGACCGCGGCCGAGAACTCCTCTGCCGGCACGACGCCGGACTGCTCGCCGATCTCGGGGATCGACGGATACTCCTCGACCGGCATCGACAGCAGGGTGAAGCTCGCCGAGCCGCAACTCACCGAGATGCGGCTCTCTTCGGTGGCGACTCGGACCGGCGCGTTGGGCAGGCGGCCGGCGATCTCGGCGAGCAGCCTGCCTGAGACGAGCACCGTGCCCGGCTCTTCGACATCGGCCTGGATCTCGGTCTGCGACGACACCTCGTAGTCGAAGGAGGAGAGCACGAGGCCGTCGGCGTTCGCCTGGATCAGCACACCCGAGAGGATCGGCAGCGTCGTGCGCTGCGGGAGCAGCTTGACGGCGAAGGAAACGGCCTCACTGAAGACGTCGCGATTGACCTGGAACTTCACGGTTCTCCTGTCGTGGATGTCGCAATAGTGGCTCCCATGCTAGCCGCAGAGCCGTTCCCGGTGCCGGGCGATTCACCCGAGCCGTGGACGCGGGTTCCGCGTTCGGACGTCGAGGTTGTGGGAAGTCCGCTCTAACCCTCTATCTCTTAACAGTGTTAACCGCTGTGGAAACTGTGGATGACGAAGCGCCGGCCACGGAATGACACCGATTTCGGGCCATCCGATCTGTGCACAGTGTGTGGATTGACGACCGGATGTCCCGTGCCCCGCGCGATCGCCGCACGGTGTTCTACACAGGGGAGGCGACGAACTGAACAGGCGTGACGCGGTTGCTCGTTAACTATCCACAGGTTCTCCACAACTGTGGGATTCGCGACGCGGCAGGTCCGCAGGGACCCTGCAGACCCTGTTTCGTCAGTTCGGCGGGTTGAGGAGGGAGCGAAGCGAGCGTCTCGAAACCGTTGCGCAGGGGTCGGATTTCGAGACGCTCCTTCGTCGCTCCTCAACCCGCTCGACGTTCGTCTCGTTCAGCGGTAGCGACTCGTCTGCTTGATGCGTGCGGTGAGCTCGGTGACCTGGTTGTAGATCGACCGGCGCTCCTTCATGAGCTCCGAGATCTTCTTGTTCGCATACATCACCGTGGTGTGGTCGCGGTTGCCGAACAGCTGGCCGATCTTCGGCAGCGACAGGTTCGTGAGCTCGCGGCAGAGGTACATCGCGATCTGGCGAGCGGTCGCCACCGCCTGCGAGCGGCTCGAGCCGTAGAGATCGTCGACGGTGAGCTTGAAGTACTCGGCCGTGGCGGTGATGATGTCGACCGGCGCCACGACATTGTCGGAGTCATCGGTGATCAGGTCCTTGAGTACCGTCTGCACGAGCGGCATGTCGACCGGCGTGCGGTTGAGGCTCGCGAAGGCCGTCACCCGGATGAGCGTGCCCTCGAGCTCGCGGATGTTGCTCGATACCTTCGACGCCATGTACTCGAGGATCTCGTCGGGCACCTGGAGGCGCTCGGACTGCGCCTTCTTGCGGAGGATCGCGATGCGCGTCTCGAGGTCGGGTGCCTGCACATCGGTGATGAGGCCCCACTCGAACCGGCTGCGCATGCGGTCTTCGAAGCCCGTGAGGTGCTTCGGCGGCACGTCGCTCGTGATCACGACCTGCTTGTTGTGGTCGTGCAGCGTGTTGAACGTGTGGAAGAACGCCTCCTGCGTCTCGGCCTTTCCCTGCAGGAACTGGATGTCGTCGATCAGCAGGATGTCGATATTGCGGTAACGCTGCTGGAAGAGCGAGCCCCGGTTGTTGGCGATCGAGTTGATGAAGTCGTTGGTGAATTCCTCGGACGACACGTATCTCACCCGGATGCCCGGATACAGGCTCATCGCATAGTGCCCGATCGCGTGCAGGAGGTGCGTCTTGCCGAGGCCCGAGTCGCCGTAGATGAAGAGCGGGTTGTATGCCTTGGCCGGTGCCTCGGCCACCGCGACCGCCGCCGCGTGCGCGAAACGGTTCGACTGGCCGATGACGAAGCTGTCGAATGCGTACTTCGGATTGAGCCGCGTGTCGCGGGCCGAGACCGGGTTGGTGTTCTCGAAGACCGACTGCGGTGATGCCGGGAGTTCCACCGGGTCGCTCAGGTCGTCGACGAACACCGCCTGCGGCTCGCGCGCACGAAGCTCCTCGAGTTCGGGGTTCACGACGACATAGAACGAGGTCACGGGCGCCGGGGCGTCGACCTCGCTCATCGCAGAGAGCAGCGAGACCCGCATGCGCTGGTTGAGCATGCTCGCCGTGAAGTCGTTGGGCACCTCGAGATAGAACGTGCCCGCCGCGATGCCCTTCGGCTCCACCAGGTTCAGGAATCCCTGGAGCATCGGCGTGATCGCGTCATCGTCTGACAGTCGATCGAGGATCGTCGCCCATGTGTCGGAAATGGGCTGCTCTGTCATCGTTCCCCGCAATCGGTCTGGGTGCCTTGGTACGCCGCCCGATCGATCCCCCGATCGACGAAGCAAAGCGGCGCGAGGCGCGTGTTCACACGTTATCCACGTCCTGTGGGCAGTTTCGGGAAGTCGCCCGAGATTCCGCGCGCAAGGCTGGGGATAACTGGTGTCAAACGCTATCCAAAACAGGCCCTGTGGACAAATGCCGATTGGAGGATTCGATCGGCCGCGCGTGTCGCTCCACAGGCATCATCGAGGTTGGGGGGATACTGTGGGGTTCGATCTGCGCCTCACACGCGGCTCCTCGGTTTGACCCTGAGCCACGGAGGCCGTAGTTTTAATCAGTTGACCCCAGCCCTTTCGGGCACCCAGTTTTCCCGCCATCGCGCTGCACCACCTGTCGCAGCTGCTTCCCGGCGAGGAGATCCAACAGCCGGAGAAGAAGAATGAGCAAGCGTACGTTCCAGCCGAACAACCGTCGTCGTGCCAAGAAGCACGGCTTCCGCCTTCGCATGCGCACCCGCGCCGGTCGTGCCATCCTCTCGGCACGCCGCTCCAAGGGCCGCACCGAACTCTCCGCGTAGTCTTTCGGTGCTCGCCAAAGCCAATCGCATCACGAGCGCCGACGACTATCGGGTCATCGTGCGCAGAGGTGCGAAGGTCGCGGGTACCCACACCGTGAGCTACCTGCGCGCACGGGAGTCGGGCACCGACGCACGCTTCGGCTTCATCGTCTCGAAGAAGGTCGGGGGCGCCGTGCGCCGCAATCTCGTCCGTCGTCGGCTGAAGGCCGCGTGCTCCGAGGCGCTCTGCGACGACGTGGCGGGCGTCGACATCGTGGTGCGTGCCCTCCCCTCGGCGGCCGCGGCCGATTGGGCCGCCCTGCGGTCCGAGGTGTTCGCCGCAGTGGCGAATCGTCGCGCCCGGGAGCGCGCTTCTGCGAGCTCCCTCGCTGCTCCCGCGAAAGGCGAGTGACGATGCGCACCGCTGCCCTGTTCGTGCTCCTCATCCCCCGAAACCTCGGGGTGCTGTTGATCCGCGCGTACCGCGCCGTCATCTCGCCGCTTTACGGGGATGTCTGCAGGTACCACCCCTCGTGCTCCGCCTATGGGCTCGGCTCCATTCAGCAACGAGGGCTCGTCATCGGTTCACTGCTCACCGCCTGGCGCATCGTTCGGTGCAACCCCTGGTCGGCCGGCGGCATCGACGACGTCCGCGCCGCTCAGCACGGCCGCTACCGCGTCACCCCCTTCGGCTGGGTCGTACCGGCCGGCGGCGTTTCCATGACGGATGTCCCTGCCGGCGCACCGATCTCTCACCTTCACGGTGACGGCCACCCGCACGAACATCTCGCGCACGGGGCATCCGATCACCTGAACGTCGCACCGGTCGCGCTTCGGCGCGATGCGGTCTTCGCCACCTCCAACGCCGCAGTGTCCCGAAAGGACTGATCCAGCTCCATGGACATCATCAGCATCATCCTCTGGCCCATCAAATGGGTCATCGAGCTGATCCTCGTCGCGTTCCACTCCCTGTGGACGTTCGTCGGACTCGACCCGAACGCGGGCGCCACCTGGGTGCTGTCGATCGTCGGCCTCGTCATCGTCGTGCGAGCCGCGCTGATTCCGATCTTCGTGCGCCAGATCAAGAGCCAGCGGCGCATGCTCGAGGTCGCACCGCAGCTGAAGAAGATCCAAGACAAGTACAAGGGCAAGAAGGACCAGTTCTCGCGTGAGGCGATGTCGCGCGAGACCATGGAGCTCTACAAGAAGACGGGCACCAACCCGCTCTCGTCGTGCCTGCCGCTGCTGCTGCAGATGCCGATCTTCTTCGGCCTCTTCTCGGTGCTCAACGACGCGTCGATCCATGCCGAACGCGGCGGTGTCGGCGTGCTGACCCCGACACTGGCGGAGTCGTTCTCGAACGCCGAGTTCCTCGGAGCACCGCTGAGCGACACCTTCATCAACGCGTGGAACAACAATTTCCAGCCGTGGCAGGTCATGGTGGTCGCCTCGGTCATGATCGTGCTGATGACCGCCTCGCAGTTCATCACGCAGCTGCAGATCGTCTCGAAGAACATGTCGCCCGAGACCAAGGCGAGCCCGATGTTCCGACAGCAGCGCATCCTCTTGTACCTGCTCCCCCTCGTGTTCGCGTTCTCGGGTGTCGCCTTCCCCATCGGCGTGATGTTCTACTGGCTCGTCTCGAACTTCTGGACCATGGGTCAGCAGTTCGTCGTCATCCGCAACATGCCGACTCCCGGCAGCGAGGCCGCCAAGGCCCGCGAGGCGCGCCTCGCGAAGAAGGGCAAGCTCGTCGTCGACGATGCGTCAGGTGACGTGATCGTCGTGGAGGAGCCCAAGAAGACTCAGCGCCAGCAGCCGATCAGCAAGTCGCGCGCGAAGAAGCAGGGGAAGTAGACATGACTGACGTTCAACACGACGCCGAGCACCGATCGACCGCACAACTCGAAGAAGAAGGCGACATCGCCGCCGACTACATCGAGGAACTCCTCGACATCACCGACCTCGACGGCGACATCGATATCGATGCGCGCAACGGCCGGGCGTACATCTCGGTGAACGCAGGCGAGGGCGCCAACCTGAACATGCTCTCGAAGCCCGATACCGTCAGCGCGCTGCAGGAGCTCACCCGACTGGCGGTGCAGACGAAGACCGGCGTGTTCTCGCGGCTGATCCTCGACATCGGCGGCTCGCGCGACGCGCGCCGCGATGAGTTGGCCATGCTCGTTTCCCGGGCCATCGAGCGAATCGAGGGCGGTGCTGCTTCTGCCGCACTCCCGCCGATGTCGTCCTACGAGCGCAAGCTCGTGCACGACCTCGTCGCCGAGCGCGGCTTCCACTCGGAGTCGAACGGCGAGGGTGCCGACCGGCACACGGTCATCACCCGCGTCGGCTGACGTTTCACGTGAAACGATGATCGACGGACTCGAGCCCGAGCCGGACGCCGCTGCCGAACTCTTCGGCGACCACCTCGAAGCGGGCCGGGCGTTCACCACCTCACTTGCGCGCCACGGCGAGGAGCTGGGCCTGATCGGTCCCCTCGAACTCCCCCGCCTGTGGACCCGGCATGTGCTCAACAGTGCGCTCGTGGCACCGCTCATGCGGCCTGGGCGCGTCGGTGACGTCGGGTCGGGCGCCGGCCTGCCCGGTCTCGTGCTGGCGATCACTCGCCCCGACGTGTCGTTCACGCTCATCGAGCCGATGGAACGCCGCGTTGCTTGGCTCGAGCGGCAGGTGAACGAGCTCGAGCTGGCGAACGTCACCGTCGTGCGGGCTCGCGCCGAGGAATCGAAGCTGTTCGATTCGCTCGACCAGGTGACCGCTCGAGCCGTCAGTGCCTTGCGCACCTTGATCCCCGTGACCGCTCCCCTGCTCAGGGCCGGCGGTGAACTGGTGCTCATGAAGGGTGCCGGTGTCGACGGCGAGATCGGCGCGGCTGAAAAGGCGATTCGCAAGTACAAGCTGCGTGACGTTGAGGTGCTTGTCCTCGGCGAGGGTGTCGTGCCGGCGAACGAGGTCACGCGGGTGTTCCGGGCGACTGTCGGCTGAACTGGCGCTGCCTGGGCCGCAAGAGCAGGCTCTGAGTGGTTCGAGGCGTGCTCGTGCTCGTGCTCGTGGCTTGCTTGTGGCTTGGTCGTGTCGTGTCGCGTCGTGCTCGCGTGGTGCTCGTTCTCGCGACTTCCCGCGTTGATGCGTGTGAGGAACGGTGTGACGCGATCGAGGCTCGTCCCTCCCGTCTCGCTTTCACCACGTTTCACGTGAAACATTGTGGCCCCGGGGTCGCTGGGCTCGGAGATTCCGAGCGTCTCGGTGCCGCAGTTCCTCGGTGGGGGTCGACGTCACGTCAGGTGCACCTTGTGGAGGTGGGGTCTCCAGATTGGTCTCAGTCCAACCTCAGCCTCGAGTTGCAGCGGTGCAAGGGATGACCTCGCCGCCGACGTGCGCGAGCCCGACAGCCCGTGATGTCCGTAAGAGACCGCGAGGGGCGGTGGCGACGCGACCGTGCAGTCGGGCGTGCAGCCATACGTCAGTCGTGGGCGCGTGTCTCCCTGCACATGGCGAGCGGCTCGACCGAAGGCGGCGGCGAGCAACCCGATCGAGGGCGGGCCGCCACCGGATCCGACCCGACTCGCGCCACCCACTTCCGCCAGGTCTCCGAGCACACGGATCCCGAATGCAGCCCGTTGGCGCGGCCGGCAATCTGGCCGTCGTGCACTTCGTGCGGGTTCGGCAACGCCAGGTCGTCGAACTGCGCTTCGCCGCAGCCGCGTCGAACCGCGCTGGTGCCTGTCGCGACCAAATGGGTACCACCCCGGCCATCGACGCGGACCGGTCGGTCGTCGCGACGCGTACCCCCGAATTCACTCGCGCAAGCCGCATCCGTCAAGGGAGTCCATTCGCGGCTGACACGAAGCTCACGCTCCGACGCGCAGGCGAGGTGACCGATCGATCGACGCCAGGTAGACGCAAAGGATCATGTATGCGCGATGCCCTTCTGTCAGCCGTCACGTATCAGGTCGAGTAGAGATTCAGGTCGACTCGCGGGCCGGGCGTCCACTCGAGGCCGAGCCGACCCGTCGCGCTCCATCGACACTGAGTGGGCCCGGCGCCACGTCAACGTCACTGGAGCCGCGCGCCGAGGCGAAATCGGCGCCTGTAATCGCGAGAGTCGAGCCCATCGGGACGTCTCAACTCTCGATGGTGGCCTCGTGGTCTCGGCGCTGCGCCCATCGGTCGGTGCGACGGACTGTGGGCGACCGCGACAGGTACGTTGCCAACGAGAACTACGCAATCCGCACACTGGTGTGGCGCCGCACCTGCCGCAGGACTGCCCACCTTCCGTAGGGCCGCCCACCGGCCAGGCGGAGTCCGTTGGGCGCGAGATGTTTCACGTGAAACGTCTCGCGCCGAGCCAGATTTCGCGCTGGGTCGCCATTCGTGCTCCCACGGGCTTGGACACCATCGAATCCTGTTCGGTGAGTTCGACCCAGGTCGGCCGCCCAAAAGGGTCGAGCACAAACGGGAGGGCGAATCCCCGACCCCTCATCCGCGGCTGAACCTCGCTTCAGAGATGCCGGGAATGAACGACCTCGGATTCGATCGCGTCCCCACGAACCTCGGGGTGCGTGGATACTGCACCTTGCAGCGATCCCCGTCGAAGAGCCACCGGGAGCCGCTCCGCCGACACCGATAGTTGGCGGCGGAAGGGCGGTCACCCACCGACGTCACCTTCGACAGAATCACGATCGCCCGGCTCTCGCTGAATCCCGTGACCACCCCTCGCGAGTCGTCCCGGTGGCTCTGTGCTGCGGCGCTGCATCGACGCGTGAGGGACCTGGCACCGCGAACGCTGCAGGCGCGGTGAGGGAGTCCATATCCCATAAGTCAGTGTCGCGAGTTGTCGTGCCCGAGCGCGGTCGTTCGGTCGCGCTCGACGGCGCGGCAGCATCACCGCCCAATCCGGCCGCGAGACCGCGCGAGGCAGCACCCGAGACGCGGGTAGCCGGCGGCTCTTCTTGCGAGTCAGCGCGACGAACCCCCCAACCCGACAGGCGACCACAATCGCTTCAACGCACGCAGTCGCACGCGCATGATCTCCGGCGATCTGGTGGGCGGTCATCTCTCTGCGACTCAGGGAAGGCAGTCCAGATTCCGGCCACGATTGGACAACCCTCGACGCAGGCGCGGTGGAACCCAGGCGTGCAACCACGCTCCCCCGGCACGGCATCACGTCGGCACGGCAACACGTCGGCACGGCAACAAATCGGTCGTCCAGCCGACGTTTCACGTGAAACACTGCTTCGGCGTTTACTCCAGGAACGAAGTGCCGACGTTTCACGTGAAACACTGCTTCGGCGTTGCCTCAGGAACGAAGCGCCGACGTTTCACGTGAAACACTCCCACGGCTCCCGAGACGAGCAGCCACAGAGAACCAGGGCATTTCCAACGAATGCACCGATTCCGAGGCCCCCGTCGGAGGAGCCGGTTAAGCTTGACACTCGGGTCGACCCGATCTTCGTGGGGATCGACGCCAGACGGGCAAAAGGAGCGAACGGCATGACACCTGGCGGGGGGCGTGGCTGGTTCCACCGGAGGCGCTCACAACCCGCCGACCCACCGGTGCCCGAGAATACGAGCGCGCCGGAAGCACCCGCCGATGCAGCACAGCCGACGCAGACTGGATCTTCCTCGGCCGGGTATCTCCTCACTCCGGCTCATCTCCAGGGCGAACGGCCGGCTGCCCTCGAACCTCAGTCCGTACCCATGCCGCCCGAGACCCAGGTGACCGACGGCGCTCGCGCGGTGCCGCCCTCGTCCGCTGCGCTCACTTCTTCGAATCAGGAGTCCGCCGGAACGCTCGATGGTGACCGCACCGAGATCTCGTCGGCACCCGCGGCCGGCCACCACATCGACGATGCAAGCACAGCGAATCCGGGTATCGACTGGGACGCCGAGACGGCGGCAGCACTCAGTGGTGACGGCGACGCCGTGCGTCGGCCGAGCAGCTCGAGCACGCTCGATGCACACGCCGCACCCGACCAGCTGCTCGAAGATCTCATCCGTGAGATCGTCGGCGACGCAGCAGTCGACACGGCGTCGTCGCTGTACACACCTCGCCTGACGAACCACGACGACAACGCTCCCGACGCCCAGTCCCCCGGCGACGAATCCGGGAGTGTCGAGAAGCCGCACGACGCGGCATCCCAGACGACGGTTACTCCCCCAGCCGAGCCTGCAGCGTCACTCGAATCATCGGCGTCGGTCGAGGGCGAAGGCGAGGGCTCTGGTTCCGCATCGCAAGCACCCTCGGCGGTTGCACTCGCTGATGCGGCGCGGAACCATCCTGCAGAGGCTGGTCCGCCAGAGGCTTCCGACACCGCTGCCGCCCCGGCTCCCATCGAGCCAGCTGTCGCCGGCCACGCACCGGTGCCACGACTCAGCGGGGCCGTGCTTCAACCGACAGCCCCCTCAGACCCAGCCCCAATTGCCGATGCCAACCAGGCTCCGGCCCCAACCACCATCGATGTTTCACGTGAAACATTGCTCGATCACGGAGGAACTCCCCTGGCCTACGAACTTGCCGATGAGACACGTCGGCGCATTGCGCTCGAGGAGGCTGAACTCCCACTCCCCCCGGCGACTCGGGTGCTCACCATCTCGAACCAGAAGGGCGGCGTCGGCAAGACGACGACCGCCGTCAATCTGGCGGCGGCGCTCGCTCGCTCGGGTGCAAAGGTCCTCGTCATCGACCTTGATCCGCAGGGAAACGCGTCGACCGCGCTCGGTGTGGACCACCGCTCCGATCGGCAGAGCGTCTACGAAGTGCTCGTCGCGGATCTGCCGCTCGCCGACGTCGTGCAGTTGTCTGCCGAGCATGAGCGACTCGATTGCGTGCCGGCCACCATCCACCTCGCGGGTGCTGAGATCGAATTGGTCTCACTCGTGGCGCGCGAACAGCGCCTTCGTCGAGCCCTCGATGCCCACCTCGCGACGATGGAACACCCCTACGACTACGTCTTCATCGATTGCCCGCCTTCGCTCGGCCTACTCACGATCAACGCGTTCGTCGCCGCACGTGAGGTGCTCATCCCCATTCAGTGCGAGTACTACGCGCTCGAAGGGTTGTCGCAACTGCTCAGCAACATCGAGCTCATCGAGAAGCACCTCAACCCCGAGTTGCGCCTGTCGACGATCCTCCTGACCATGTACGACTCGCGAACGAACCTCGCGCAACAGGTGGCACAAGAAGTGCGCGACCATTTTCCGGGCCAGACGCTGTCGACGATCATTCCGCGCTCGGTACGTGTGTCGGAGGCGCCGAGCTACGGCCAAAGCGTGATCAGCTACGACTATGCGTCGAGCGGATCACTGTCCTATCGTGAGGCAGCCGCTGAGATCGCACAGCGCGGCGCTGCACAACCCCAGGAGTCGAACTGATGGCAACGAAGCGAACCGGACTCGGCCGAGGCATCGGCGCGCTGATCCCGAGCGGCGACGACGGCATGCGGTCATCGCGACCCGTCGACGTCTTCTTCCCCGACGCTGACTCCACCCCGGCGACGGCGATCGCGGCCGTCGAGCAGGCCGCCGCTGCAGAGGGCGGACTGGTTACCGTCCCGGGCGCGCACCTCGCCCGACTCAACCCCGTCGACATCCTGCCGAACGCCCAGCAGCCGCGCAGCGTGTTCGACCCTGAGGACCTCGCCGAACTCGTGCACAGCGTCCGCGAGTTCGGGGTGCTGCAGCCGATCGTCGTCCGACCGCACCCCGACCTGCCCGGCAAGTACGAGCTCGTCATGGGTGAACGTCGCCTGCGCGCGACGAAGGAGGCCGGCCTCGGATCGATTCCCGCCGTCGTCAAGGACACGGCCAATGAAGACATGCTGCGCGATGCGCTGCTCGAGAACCTGCACCGGTCGCAGCTCAACCCCCTTGAAGAGGCCT
Organism: Agromyces humatus; assembly: GCF_021228295.1. Classification (GTDB taxonomy): domain Bacteria; phylum Actinomycetota; class Actinomycetes; order Actinomycetales; family Microbacteriaceae; genus Agromyces; species Agromyces humatus. Next base: position 269,515 of record NZ_JAJQPD010000003.1, on the reverse strand, counting down.
CGGCATACCAGCAACTGCTCGCCGACTTCGGCATCACGCAGGAAGAACTGGCGAGCCGTATCGGGCGATCCAGGCCGCAGATCTCGAACACGTTGCGACTGCTCAAGCTGCCCGAGCCGGTGCAGCTCAGGGTCGCGGCGGGCGTGCTTTCGGCCGGCCATGCTCGAGCCATCCTGTCGGTCGGCGACCCCGACGAGATGCAGCGGTTCGCCGACAAGATCGTGAACGAGGAGCTCTCGGTGCGTGCGGCGGAGTCGCTCGCCACAAAGGAACCGAAGGCGATGCGAGCGAAGCCCGCCGCAGGCAAGCGGCAGGATTTCCTCGACGATCTGGCCACCCGCCTGGGTGACCGGCTCAACACTCGTGTGAAGATCGCTCTGGGCTCCCGGAAAGGCCAGATCAGCATAGATTTCGCTACCGTCCAGGATCTGCGAAGGATCCTGACCGAGCTGGGCGAAGAGCTCGACGGCGTGTGAGACGGAGCCGCTCGCAGGATCGTTCCTGACGAACTGAAACGCCGACGATGCGGCCCGGCGAAGCGTGAGAAGACGTGAACGATGCGGGGGCGACGATGTCGCCCCCGCATCGCGTCTTCCGTGCGGCTACGCGGCTCGCGAAACGGCGCCCCGCACGAGCTCGCCGTACAGTGCGGACGCCGTCGAACCAGACGCTTCGATGGCGAGCGGAACGAGCGACGTCTCGGTGAGACCGGGAATCACGTTCGCCTCGAGGAACCACGGTCGTCCCTCGCGATCGACGATGAAGTCGATGCGCGACAGGTCGCGCAACCCGAGCGTGCGGTGGGCGAGGATCGCCGCGTCGGATGCGGCGGCGATCACGGAATCGTCAAGTCGCGACGGCGCATAGAACGTGGTCTCGCCGGCGTTGTAACGAGCCTGGAAGCTGTAGACGCCGGCAGTCGGCTCGATCTCGACCGCGGGGAGGGCACGAGGACCGTCGCCGCTGTCGACGACGGTCACGGCGACCTCGGTGCCGAACACGCGGCGCTCGACGACCGCGACATCGGCGTAGGTGAACGCTTCGACCATCGCACGCGGCAGCCCGTCGGGGCTCTCGACGATACTCACGCCCTGTGCCGAACCGCCTGAAGCGGGTTTCACGACCAGATCACCCTCGAGCCGCTCGAGGACGACCTTCAGCACGCTCGCGGCTCCGAGCTCGCGAAACGCCTCATGTGAAAGCACGATGGACTCGGGCACCGACAGGCCCGCGGTATCGACGAGCGAGCTCGCAACCGGCTTGGACCAGGCCCGGCGGGCCGCGGCGCCACTCGAACCGACGACCGCGAGGCCGAGCCCCGCCAGCAGGTCGAGCAGCGACCCGTCTTCACCGCTCGATCCATGCAACGCCGGGAACACGACGTCGGGACGCTCCGAGGCGAGGAACGGGAGCAGTGAGGCATCGGGATCGCGAAGCACCACTCGATGCCCGGCTGCGGTCAGCGCGTCGGCGACCCTGCGACCGGAACGCAGTGACACGTCGCGTTCATGCGAGATCCCGCCGGCGAGAACGACAACAGACAACGCGTTAGATTCGCTCATGATCAGGAGTTTCTCCACTACTTCAGGTCGGATGGCGGCGCGGATTCGTAGCCCGAGGTCGGCGGAAGCTGCAGCGTGCCGGTGCCGGCGAACGTGTCGAGCAGATCGAGTTCGCCGTTCACGACGGTCGCGAGGCGCCGTACGCCGAGGCGGATGGCTTCGGGGGTCGGATAGCAGAACGAGAGACGCATCGCATGCCGACCCCGACCGTCGGCGAAGAACGCGGTTCCAGGGGTGTAGGCGACGAGCTCCTTCACGGCACGCGGCAGCATCTGCTTCGAATCGAGCACGTCGGGCATGGTGACCCAGACGTAGAACCCGCCGTTCGGATTCGTCCAGCTGAGCTGGGGCAGATGCTCCCCCAGCGCTTCGATCATCGCGTCCTTGCGTTCGCGGTACACCCCGCGGAACGTGTCGATCTGCGCGCGCCAGTCGGCCGTGGCCAGATACTCCGACACCACCATCTGGCTGAAGGAGCTGGGCGAGAGGATCGCCGACTCGGCGGCGAGGATGAGCTTCTCGCGGATGGCGTGCGGCGCGAGCGCCCACCCCACTCGAAATCCGGGCGCGAGCGTCTTCGAGAACGACCCCAGGTAGATGACGCCTTCGGGGTCGAGGGAGCGGAGCGCGTTCGGCGCGGGCTCGTCGAAGTGCAGCAGGCCGTAGGGGTTGTCTTCGAGCACGAGGATCTCGTTCGACCGACAGATCTCGAGGATCTCGGGGCGCCGCTCGGCCGAGAGCGTGACGCCGGCAGGGTTGTGGAAGTTCGGGATCGTGTAGAGGAACTTGATGCGGCGGCCCTGACCGCGCAACGCGGCGATCGTCTGCCGAAGCGCCTCGGGGATGAGGCCGTGCTCATCGGTTGCGACATGCGCGACGTTCGCCTGGTAGGAGCGGAAGATGCCCAGAGCGCCGACGTAGCTCGGCGATTCGGCGAGGATCACATCGCCGGGATCGATGAAGAGCTTCGCGACGAGGTCGAGGGCCTGCTGCGAGCCGGTCGCGGTCACGACGTTGTCGACGGTTCCGTGAATGCCCTCGATCGCCATGACCTCGAGGATCTGTTCGCGCAGCTCGGGAATTCCCTGGCCAGAGCCATATTGCAGCGCGACCGCCCCGCGCTCGCGCATGACCTTCTCCATCGAGGAGACGATGAGCTCATGCGGAAGCGCGGAGACGTACGGCATGCCGCCGGCCAGTGACACGACCTCGGGCCGTGAGGCGACGGCGAAGAGGGCTCGGACTTCAGAGGCGGCCAGCCCGGCGGCTCGCTCGGCGTAATTCGCGTACCAAGGGTCGAGATTGTTGCCGGTCCGCTGGGGGACGCCGTCAGATGCCACTGCACTGTTCCGTTCTGCTCAGGATTTCAATGGTAGTTGGTGGGTTCGGGGTGGTCGTCCGGGGGCGTCGCGCCGCGACATCCGCTGCTCGAACGCCGATTCGCGGGCGATCGCGAGGGCGGACACACGAAGCGGGGACGCGAAAGACCCGCCCGGCTTTCGCCGGACGGGTCTGGGTGAAGCGAGACCGCCGACTACGAGATGTAGGCGGCGAGGTCGGCCTCGAGAGCGGGCTTCGGCTTTGCGCCGATGACGGTCTTCACGACCTCGCCCTTCTCGAACACCTTGAACGCGGGAATCGCGGTGATCTGGTACTTCATCGCGAGACCCGGGTTCTCGTCGACGTTGAGCTTCACGATGTCGAGCTTCTCTGAGTGCTCGGTCGCGATCTGGTCGAGGATCGGGCTGACGGCGCGACACGGGCCGCACCATTCGGCCCAGAAGTCCACGAGCACAGCCTTGTCGTTGTTGAGTACCTCCTGCTCGAAGGTGGCCTCGGTCACTGCACGTGCAGTCATTGCGTTCTCCTTTGGGTGGAAATCAGGGAACCGGCTTCGCCGGTGGTCGGATGTCGCGCCGCGTCAATTCACGACGGCGAACTCGGCTTCGACCGCTTCGACCGCTTCGGCCTCGGCGACGGATGTCGCGGCGGCGGCGACCTCGGCCTCAGGCGCTTTTGGGAGCGCGGCCAGGTACTGTTCGGCGTCGAGCGCGGCGACCGTGCCAGAGCCGGCGGCGGTGACCGCCTGGCGGTAGTGCGGGTCGGTGACGTCGCCCGCCGCGAACACGCCGGGGAGGCTCGTCTTCGACGTGCGGCCCTCGACGGCGATGGTGCCTTCGGGGGTGAGTTCGAGCTTGCCGTGCACCAGGTGCGTGCGCGGGTCGTTGCCGATCGCGACGAACAGGCCGTCGAGGTCGAGGCCGCGCTCGTCACCGGTGACCGTGTCGCGCAGGGTGACGCCGGTGACCGCGGTGGTGCCGTGGATGGCGGCGATCTCGGCATTCCAGATGAACTCGATCTTCTCGTTGTCGAACGCACGCTGCTGCATGATCTTCGAGGCCTTGAGCGTGTCGCGGCGGTGGATCACGTAGACCTTGTCGGCGAAACGGGTGAGGAACGTCGCCTCCTCCATGGCCGAGTCGCCGCCGCCGACGACCGCGATGGTCTTCTGGCGGAAGAAGAAGCCGTCGCACGTGGCGCACCACGAGAGGCCGTGGCCCGAGAGCACCTCTTCTTCGGGCAGCCCGAGCTTGCGGTACGCCGAGCCCGTCGCGTAGATGAGCGCCGCGGCCTCGTGCGTCTCGCCGTTGCCGAGCTTCACGCGCTTGACCGGGCCGTCGAGTTCGAGCTCGACCACGTCGTCGTAGACGACCTCGGTGCCGAACCGCTCGGCCTGCGCCTGCAGTTTCGCCATCAGGTCGGGACCCATGATGCCCTCGGGGAACCCGGGGAAGTTCTCGACCTCGGTCGTGTTCATCAGCTCGCCGCCGATCTCGACCGAGCTCGCGATGAGCAGCGGCTTCAGCTCAGCACGAGCGGCGTAGATCGCGGCCGTGAACCCGGCCGGGCCTGAGCCGATGATGATGATGTCGCGCAACGGTTTGCTCCCTGTGCTCTCGTAGGTGTGGCATCCGAATCATCCGGATGTCACGCCATGGTCAACACAGTCTAGGCGGCGGCTATTCCAGCGCCCGCTCGTGCGTCGCGAGTGTGCCGGATGCCGCCTGACGCGTGCTGACCGCAGCGAGCGGCCATGGCCCGGTCGCCGATCAGCCCCGGCGCAGCCGGTCGACGAGCGGCTCGGCGAACCCGCGCAGCTCGGGCGAGCGCAACAGCCAGAGCCCGGCGAAGTAGAGCGCCGCCATGACCGTGCCGATGATCGCCATCGTGACGATCGATCCGAGGATGCCCGAGACCGCGAACCCGCCGTCGGTGGTGCCCCCGAGCAGCACGAGGAGCCCGATTCCGGCGGCCAGCGGCAGCACGAGGGCGAGGAACGATCGTCCGAACCCACGCGCGATGCGGGCAGCGTCGAGCGTGTGCAGGCGGCGGCGCAGCAGCCACGAAGCAAGCATGAGCTGGGCGATGCAGGCGATGGTCGTCACGAGGGCGATGCCTGCGGCGAGAACGTCTTTCGGCAGGGCGAGGCAGGCGATTGCGCCCGCGATGAACACGACGACCTGGAACAGCGTGAAGCGGAACGGCGTGCGGGTGTCGCCGAGCGCGTAGAACGTGCGCTGCACGACGAACAGCGTCGAGAACGGCACGAGCCCGAGCGTGAATGCGATGACCACGTTGCCGAGCGCGGCGGTGTCGGCGAAGCTCGCCCGCTCGAACACCGCGGCGAACGGGTAGGCGATGACGAGCAGTACCGCAGCCGCGAGGTTGATGATGAGCGTGATGCCGCGGATCGCGCCCGACAGGTCGTCGCGCACCCGGTCGAGGTCGTCGGCCGCCGCATGTTCGCTCATGCGGGTGAAGTAGGCCGTCGCGATCGACACCGTGATCACCGAGTGCGGCAGCATGAAGATGAGCCAGGCGTAGTCGACGGCCGCGATCGACGCGTTCTCGCCCGATGCCGTGCCGAGCACGAGGGTCTGCACGATGCCGGCGAGCGTCGTGAGCAGCAGCATGCCGAAGGTCCACCCCGCCATGCGCCCCGCGGTGCCCAGTCCGACGCCGCGCCAGACGAAGTCGGGGCGGTAGCGCAGGCCGATGCGCCGCCAGAACCAGAACAGCACGAGTGCCTGCGCGGCGATGCCGAGCGTGGCCGATCCGGCCAGCACCGCGATCATCGCGGGGGTCCACTCGTCGGCCGCGCGGGCACCGCTCGGGTCGACGCCGAACGCCCACGCGAACACGAGCAGGCCCGCGATCGCGACGATGTTGTTGAGCACCGGCACCCAGGTGAACGGCCCGAAGCTGCGCCGGGCGTTCAGCACCTCGCCGAGCAGGGTGTACAGGCCGTAGAAGAAGATCTGCGGCAGGCACCACCAGGCGAACGCGATCGCGAGGTTGAGGGTCGCCCGCGGCAGGGTGGCGCCGTAGAGCAGCGTGAGCAGAGGCGCCAACGCGGTCGCCAGGATCGTCGCGCCCGCGAGGATGACGAGCGCGACGGTGAGCAGCTTGTTGATGTAGGCGCTGCCGCCGTCGGCGTGGGCGCCGGCGCGCACGATCTGGGGCACCAGCACGGCGCTGAGCACACCGCCCGCCACGATGACGTACACGGTGTTGGGCAGGGCATTGGCCACGGCGAACGCGTCGGCGCCGGCCGAGCCGACGACGCCGATCGTCGCGGCGACGATGATCGCCTTCACGAACCCGAGGAGGCGCGAGACGATGGTGCCCGACGCGAGGAACGCGCTCGCGCGGCCGATGCCGTCAGTCATTCCGCGGCTCGGGGGTATCGGTGCGGGTTTCATCGGTTACGCCTTCGGATGTCGCGGGGCCGGACGAATCCGAATCGGAATCCGCGTGATCGGTTGATGTCGAATCGGATGCCTCGGCTTCGCGTTGTTCGGAATCCGCCGAAGTCGCGTCATCCGTCGTCTCACGGGTCTCGGCGTTCTCGGACACCTCGGCGCCCCCGGCGGCCGCCTCGGCACGCTGCCGGCGGCGACGGCGGATGTTGCGCCAGATGCCGAAGCCGAAGAACAGTGCGACTGCGGTCGCGAGGATCGCAGCGCCGAGGCCCTCCCAGTCGGCCTGCACATTCGCTTCGACGTTCACCGTGCCGCCCACCGGCACACCAGTGGGCGAGGCGAGCGAGACGGCGATCGTGACCTCGCCGCGGCCGACCCCGGCCGCGATCGGCACCTGCACGGTGCTTCGCGACTCGGCGCCGACGGTGACCTCGACGCTGTCTTCGACGATGAGCCGGCCGTTGGAGGGGTCGGCCGAGACGATGACCGTCGCGGGGTATGGCAGCGCGTTGAGCACCGTCGTCGGCAACGGAGACTCGCGGGCGACGACCAGCACGCTGCTGCTCGGCACCACCGACACCGAATCGAGCGTCGCCCGTCGTTCGGTGAGCCACGTGTTGATCGCGGCATTCCACGCGCCGGTGTCGCCGAGCCACGCGACGTCGAGCAGTGCGAGCAGGTCGCGCCGCACCGGTCCGGTGAGCAGGCGGGGGTCATCGAGCACGGTCGCGAACGCGTCGACCTCGGCCTCGACGGCGATCATGCGCTCTGCGGCGATGCGACGCTGATCGTCTTCGGGCTCATCGACGAGCGTGCGCGCGACAGGCGGCGCGCCGATCGCATCGGAGAGGCCGGCGGGGCGCACCCAGGCGTTGCCGGTCGCCTCGTCGATCGTGTCGGCGACGCGGTCGGCGTTCGCGTAGGCGCCGCGGTCGAACGTCGCGAGCATCGTCGCCGGGCGGCCGGACTCGGCGTCGATCGCGAGTTCTGCGAGCAGCCCGCCCGCAGCGGAACGCCACTCGGTCTCGGTCGACGCGGTCGAAGCCGAGCGCAGCGACGCCGTGAGTCGTGCATCGGCGACGACCGCGGTCGAGCCCTCGACGGCCGACGCGGCGTCGACGCGGCCATCGAGTGGGGTGACGTTTCCCGGCGCGACGATCGCGGTGGTGAGTCCAGCCGCATCGAGGTAGCCGAGGTCGCCGGTCGCGATCGTGTCATCGGCGGGCCACGCGATGTCGGTGCGGGTGTACGGCCAGGCGAGGATCTCCTCGGTCGTCGGCAGGACGCCGGTGGGATCTGCGGGGTCGGTCGGTTCGGGTGTCGCCGCGCCGGTCTCAGGGGCGGTCGGCGTCGGCGTGGGCGTCTCGGCACCGTCGACGGGTGGCTCGACGTCGGCGAAGGCATCGGGATCGAGCACGTCGGAGAACGTCGTCGGCGCCAGCAGGCCGGGCAGGTCGAGCTGCGCCTGCAACGCCACGTCGGCATCGGCATAGGCAAGCGGGAAGGTCTCGTTCGTGATGCTGCCGAGTCGTGCCAGCCACCGCGCGGCGGAGTCCGGAGCGGCCGTTCCCAGCACCCGGATCGAGGCGATGATGCGCGGGTCGATGCCGATCGCCACCCGCTTGTCGGCGACCGCGTCGAGCTGTCGATCGAGCAGGCCGAGGGGGGCGGTCCACTCCTCGAGTTGCTCGGCCGTGAAGAGCCCGGCCGGTTCGGCGGGCACCGTCAGGGGGTAGACGATCGCGAGCGACGTCGGATTCGGAGCCGGCGCCGTCGAGGTCGCGAACGCCGCGCCCGCCGAGGCGACGAGTATGCCGTCGATCACGATCTCGGCGCCGAGGCCGAGCACCGGCCCGTCGTCGGCGGCGCCGAGCGCGTTCGCGGGCACCGTGAACGACACGACCGTGGTCGATCCTGCGGCCACCGCGCGCGACTCGGCCTCGAGCACGACGACCCCGTCGCCGGCCGGCGCATCGGCGGCATCGCCTCGGGCACCCAGCCACGCAACGAGCTCGCTGGTGCCGTCGATCGGGCCCTCGGCACGGGTCAGGCGCATGGTTCCGGGTGCGAGCGCCTCGGCCGTCGCGTTCTCGATCTCGACGCTGACGGTCAGCGGTGCGCCGGTCGTGACGATGGTGTCGACCGTCGGCGCGATGTGCAGCTCGACGCCGTCGACGTCGGCGGTGGGCTCGGAAAGGCGAGCGGATGCGGCCGGGCCGCCGACCGCATCGATCGAGGTCTCAGCGGTACCGCGCGCGTCGGAGACGGCGAGGGCGCCGAGCGGTGCGGCGATGACCGCGACGATCGCGGCGGCTGCGATGCCGAGGGCGACACCGCGCCGGCGGCGCGGACCGGACTCGATCTCGGCCTCTGCGATCGCGCCCGAACCGGCGGACGGGGCATCCGCAATCGAGTCGTCGGTCGACCGGAGTCGTTCTGCGGGCGCGCGCGCAGGAATCGACTCGTCGGACATGCACGCGATTCTACGGGTTGGCCCCCGTGTATCCGCTCGATCTCCACAGGCGGAGGGGGGCCGCGCAGGTCGTCGCGGGCGACTCCACTTAACATGGGGGCATGCAGAGTGTCGCGGCAGCCCTCGACCGGCTGGGCGAGCTGGCGGCTTCGCCGACCGTGGCGAAGCTCGCCGCGGCATTCGAGGCATCGGGCCACGAACTCGCGCTCGTCGGCGGCCCGGTGCGTGACGCCTTCCTCGGTCGACCGGTCAGCGACCTCGATTTCACGACGGATGCCACTCCCGACGAGATCCTCGCGATCGTGAAGCCCATCGCCGAGGCGCACTGGGACATCGGCCGCGCATTCGGCACGATCGGCGCGAAGATCGCGGGCGAGACCGTCGAGATCACCACCTACCGGGCCGACGCCTACGACGGAGACTCGCGCAAACCCGAGGTGGCGTTCGGATCGTCGCTGGAAGACGACCTCACACGCCGCGACTTCACCGTGAATTCGCTCGCACTGCGGCTGCCGAAGCTCGAGCTCGTCGACCCGTCGGGCGGCGTCGAAGACCTCGTGGCGGGCGTGCTGCGCACCCCCGCCGCGCCCGAGCAGTCCTTCGGCGACGACCCGCTGCGCATGCTGCGCGCCGCACGCTTCGCGTCGCAGCTGGGCTTCGAGGTCGAAGACTCCACGCGCAGGGCCATGGACGACCTCGCGCCCGCGATCGAACGCATCTCCGCCGAGCGGGTTCGCGATGAGCTGTCGAAACTGCTCCTGACGGGTGCGCCGCGCCGCGGCATCCGACTGCTCGTCGAATCGGGGCTCGCCGACCTCGTGATCCCCGAAGTGCCCGCGCTGCGCCTCGAACGCGACGAGCACCACCGCCACAAAGACGTGTACGAGCACTCGATCATGGTGCTCGAGCAGGCGATCGACTACGAGAAGTCGCGCGGCGTGCTCGACTCCCCCGACCTCGTCGTGCGCCTCGCAGCGCTGATGCACGACATCGGCAAGCCCGCGACCAGGCGGTACGAGCCGGGCGGGTCGGTCAGTTTCCACCATCACGACGTCGTCGGTGCGAAGCTCGCCCGCAAACGCCTGCGTGCGCTGCGCTTCGACAACGACACCATCGCTGCGGTGTCGCGCATCATCGAACTGCACCTGCGGTTCTTCGGGTACACCGACGGAGCGTGGAGCGACTCGGCCGTGCGTCGATACGTGCGCGACGCCGGCGACCAGCTCGAGCGGCTGCACATCGTCTCGCGGGCCGACGTCACGACGCGCAACCGCCGCAAGGCCGATCAGCTCGGGTTCGCGTACGACGATCTCGAGGAGCGCATCGCCGTGCTCGCCGAAGAGGAGGAGCTCGCGGCCGTGCGCCCCGAGCTCGACGGGCAGCAGATCATGGCGATCCTCGGGCTGGCGCCCGGGCCGATCGTCGGCGAGGCCTACAAGTTCCTGCTCGAGGTACGGCTCGACGAGGGACCGATCGGCACGGATGCCGCGACCGAGCGCCTGCGCGCCTGGTGGGCGTCGCGCGAGCCCGCCGGCGCCTGACGGCGCTCCCGCGCTCCCGCGCTCCCGCCCTCCCGCGCTCCCGCCCTCCCGCTCTCGCTCCCGCCCTCGCGCGAGCCCCACCCCCGTTCCGAGGGTGCTTTCGTGCCAGAATGCGGGCACCCCGGGCGGATTCTGGCGCGAAAGCACCCCGGGAACGTGGTGCGCGGGTTGGAGGCAGGCGATGTGGTGACGGAGAGAGTGGTCCTCCACAGGGATGGCGGGGGCCAGAACGTTCACAGCTCGGCTTCGAGCGGGATGGTCGGCACGACGAACGAGGCACCATCGGCTGATGAGCGTTCAGAACGACGACCTTCCCGTCGAGCTTCGATTCCGCGCGAACCCCGCCTCCCTCGACACGTCGCGGCGCACCACTCATCGCTGCGTGAACGCCGGAACACTCGTCCGAGTGCGAGCCGGAGCATACGCAGTCCCTGAAGAGCTCGCCGCGGCGAACGCCCGCCGGGGCGAGCTCGCACGAATTGAGGCGGTCGTCGGCACCCGACGCTCTCGAGTCGTGCTCTCGCATGAGGCCGCGGCGGTCGTGTGGGGCATCCCCCGCATCGGTCCGGCACCCGACGCGGTCGAATTGGTCGACGCTCGGTCGACGCGCCCGCGTTCGATGAACGGAGTTCGCTGGCGTCGCACGCCATTCGACGCCGCCGAAGTCGTCGAGCGCAACGGCTTCCTCGTCACCGGGCTCCTCCAGACCGTTACCGACCTTGTCTGCGACCGTGACTTCGTCGGGGCGGTCGTCGCACTGGATGCCTCGACCGGAGCGTTCCTGCGATCCGGGGCGTTCGTGGTCGCGCGCGGGGTTCCCGCCGAGCGGGTCACGCAGAGGCTCCGGGAGTTCGGGCGGCGTACGGGTGCAAGCGCCGCGCTGCGGGCGATCGAGTTCGCCGACCATCGCGCCGAGTCGCCCGGCGAGTCCTTGAGTCGCGCCCAGATGCATCTGCTCGGGTATCCGCCGCCGGAGCTGCAGGTCGTCTTCGACCGGGCCGCCGGGGGCATCGATCGCGTGGACTTCGACTGGCCCGATTTCGGCGCCTTCGGTGAGTTCGACGGCGACCTCAAGTACCTCGATCCGAGGTATCGAGGCGGGCGAACCGTCGAGCAGGTGATCCTGGACGAGAAGAAGCGCGATCAGCGGATCGGCACTCGGCACCGCCGCCGTTCGGCCCATTGGGATTGGAGGACCGCGATGCGTCCGCGGAGCTTGGCCGGGGTGCTCGATGACCTCGGCCTCCCCCGTCGTGCCCGTCCATGAGCATCCCGAGGGTGCTTTCGTGCCACAACCGGGGCTCATTCGGGGGAATCTGGCACGAAAGCACCCCGGGAAGCGATTGGCGAGGGGGCGAATGGCGCCGGGGAGGGACATCCGCTAGGCTGTACCGGTTGCCCGTGCGCCGCGATTGTGCGGCCTCCACGACGTGACGTATGCACAACCCTCCTGCTGCAGAGATCCTGTAGCCGTTTGAGTCCGAAGGAGGTGGGTTAGTCATGCACCAATACGAGCTGATGGTTATCCTCGATCCCGAGATCGATGAGCGCACCGTTGCTCCCAGCCTTGACAAGTTCCTCAACGTCATCCGTAATGATGGCGGCACCGTCGACAAGGTCGACATCTGGGGACGTCGTCGTCTGGCCTACGAGATCAACAAGAAGTCCGAGGGCATCTACGCCGTCGTCGACTTCACCGCTGAGTCCAAGACCACCGATGAGCTCGACCGCCAGCTGAACCTCAGCGAGGCCGTCATGCGCACCAAGGTGCTCCGCGCCGAAGAGGCGATCGCCCAGGTCGCCGCCCACGCCAAGGCGCAGGAGGAGAAGGCCGCGAAGAAGGCCGCCGCTTCCGCCCGGGCCGGTGCGAAGGCCGCCGCCCCGGCTGCTGCCGTCGCCGCGGCACCTGCCTCGGCCAAGAAGGACGCCTAGTCCCCATGGCCGGCGAGACCATCATCACCGTGGTGGGCAACCTCACTGCAGATCCCGAGCTGCGCTACACGCAGAACGGACTCGCGGTTGCCAACTTCACCATTGCGTCCACCCCCCGCACGTTCGACCGTCAGGCGAACGAGTGGAAGGACGGTGAAGCGTTGTTCCTGCGCGCGAGCGTCTGGCGTGAATTCGCCGAGCACGTCGCCGGATCTCTCACCAAGGGTTCCCGGGTCATCGCTTCCGGGCGTCTCAAGCAGCGTTCCTACGAGACGAAGGAAGGCGAGAAGCGCACCACCATGGAGCTCGAGATCGACGAGATCGGTCCGAGCCTGCGCTACGCCACCGCGTCCGTGACGCGCGCCCAGTCGAACCGCGGTGCGGTCGGCGGCGGCGGCGGCTCCTTCGGGGGCGGCCAGTCCGACGACGCATGGGCACCCAGCGCGCCCGCAGCAGCCCAGCAGGGCGGCGGCGGCGGCGACGTCTGGAACACGCCCGGCACCAACTACGGCGACGAGACCCCCTTCTAATACTCACTGTGGGTTCGAGACGCGGCTCCGCCGCTCCTCAACCCGCGAACCTCAAGACAGGAAAGACAATGGCTGGAAAGTCGAGCGGCGATCGCCGCAAGCCGAGCCGCGGGAAGGGCGCGAAGAACGCCGCCCCGGCGAAGTCCATCAAGGTCGGTGTCATCGACTACAAAGACGTCGCGACCCTTCGCAAGTTCATCTCGGAGCGTGGAAAGATCCGCGCCCGTCGCATCACCGGTGTCTCCGTGCAGGAGCAGCGCCTCATCGCCCGCGCCGTGAAGAACGCGCGCGAGATGGCCCTCCTGCCCTACTCGGGCTCCGGCCGCTAAGGAGCACGACAATGGCAAAGGTTATTCTCACGCACGAGGTCAGCGGCCTCGGCACGCCCGGCGACGTCGTCGAGGTCAAGAACGGCTACGCGCGCAACTACCTGGTTCCTCAGGGATTCGCCACGCCGTGGACCCGCGGTGGCGAGAAGCAGGTCGAGCAGATCAAGGCGGCGCGTGCCGCTCGCGAGCTGCACTCGCTCGAGGACGCGCAGGCCCTCAAGGCCAAGCTCGAGTCGGGCAAGGTCAGGCTGGCCGTGAAGGCGGGCCTCGGCGGCCGCCTGTTCGGTTCGGTGAAGGTGGCGGATGTCGCGGCCGCGGTCGCGGCGGCCGGCCTCGGCGACCTCGACAAGCGCAAGATCCAGATCACCACGCCCATCAAGGCGGTCGGTGACCACGAGGCGACGGTTCGCCTCCACGACGAGCTCTCGGCGACGATCACCCTTCAGGTGGTCGCGGCGAAGTAACTCGCCCAGCACGACGCAGACGGCGGTCGGAACCTCGGTTCCGGCCGCCGTTCGTCGTTCCCGTGCAGTGCGTTCGCGCCTGCGGCGCAGCTCGGCGCGGTACCTTGCTGATCTCATTGTCCGGATACACCCGCGGGCGGGTCGAGCGCAAGTTCCTTGTGGATTCACTCGGAGGGTTGTACACAGGTGAGGCGTTCTCGGCGGTGGGAATCTGAAGAACTTTTTCCCCACAGGTGTGGAAACTGAAAACCCCCGGTAAAGCTGAAATTGCAACGGTGTAATTCACACTAATTCCACAGTTTTCCACAGGCCGAGTGCACATGTACAGCGGCGTTTCGCGCAGTCTGTCCACAGAGTTATCCACAGGTCGGGTTGTGCTGTGGACGGGCAGTCCATATCGTGAATCAGCGTCCCTCGGTCAGCGGTTGGCACCCGGTCGGAGAGCCCATGTCAGTGGCTCCGATCACACTGAAGAGCGGGCCGGGGAATCCAGCTCTTCGGAGCCGAAATCGGAGGCATCCAGTTGTCGATCGCGCACATCGGGCTCGCAGATCCCGTCGACGACGGTGAAGCCCGACGGGGCGAGCGAGTTCCTCCGCACGATCTCCTCGCAGAGCAGAGTGCACTCGGCGGCATGATGCTCTCGAAGGACGCCGTGGCCGATGTCATCGAGACCATCCGCGGCGTCGACTTCTACGTGCCGAAGCACGAGGTCGTCTTCAACGCGATCCTGACGCTCTACTCACACGGCGAACCCACCGACGTCATCGCGGTCACCGATGAGCTCACCAAGGCGGGTGAACTGCAGCGTGCCGGCGGCGTCGAATACCTGCACAACCTGACGAGCCTGGTGCCGACGGCTGCGAACGCCGGTTTCTACGCCTCGATCGTCGCCGAGCGGGCGCTGCTGCGACGCCTCGTCGAGGCCGGCACCCGCATCGTCCAGATGGGTTACGCGGGCGAGGGCGAGGTCACCGACCTCGTCAACAACGCCCAGGCCGAGATCTACTCGGTCACCGGCTCGGTCGAGACCGAAGACTACGTGCCGCTCTCCGATGCGGTCACGGTGGCGATCGACGAGATCGAGGCGGCCAAGCACACCGACGGCAAGTTCACGGGCGTGCCGACGGGCTTCGCCGACCTCGACGACCTGACCAACGGGTTCCACCCCGGGCAGATGATCATCGTCGCAGCCCGGCCCGCCATGGGAAAGTCGACGCTCGCCCTCGACTTCGCCCGTGCCGCGTCGATCACGAACGACCTGCCGTCGGTGTTCTTCTCGCTCGAGATGGGCAAGAGCGAAATCGCGATGCGCCTGCTCTCGGCAGAGTCATCCGTGCCGCTGCAGAACATGCGCAAGGGCACCGTCGACTCGCGCGACTGGACCACGATCGCCTCGACGCGCGGTCGCATCAATGAGGCGCCGCTCTACATCGACGACTCCCCCAACATGACGCTCGTCGAGATCCGCGCGAAGTGCCGCCGGCTCAAGCAGCGCGTGGGTCTCAAGATGGTCGTCATCGACTACCTGCAGCTCATGACGAGCGGCAAGCGCGTCGAGAGCCGCCAGCAGGAGGTGTCGGAGTTCTCGCGCGCGCTCAAGCTGCTCGCGAAAGAGCTGCAGGTTCCGGTGGTCGCCCTGTCGCAGCTGAACCGTGGCCCCGAGCAGCGAGCCGACAAGATGCCGGCCCTCAGCGACCTGCGTGAGTCGGGCTCGATCGAGCAGGACGCCGACATGGTGATCCTGTTGCACCGCGAGAGCGCCTACGAGCGCGACAGCCCGCGCGCTGGTGAGGCCGACCTCATCGTCGCGAAGCACCGAAACGGCCCGACTCGCACGATCACGGTTGCGTTCCACGGGCACTTCTCGCGGTTCGCCGACATGGTGCAGGTGTAGTTCTGTGGATCGGTAGTTTCCCGCCGGAGTCTTCGTTTTCCCAGTCGACATCTCGGAGGTCTTTCGGATCCGAAGACTCCAGTGGGAATCGATGGGGAGCGAGATCGGCTGACCGGGCAGGCGGAAGCTCTCCCGAGGGTTCTCGCCCTGTCGCGAAGAGCCCGTGCGCCGTGCCCGCCCGCCGTCGTGGAGCCGTTGTGGTCATGGGCCGAGGTCTGCCATAGTGAGCATCATCACGCGAAGGCCCGCCGTCCTGGGGAACTAGGAACCGATATGACCCCTGATCCACAGCGCCCTGTCAGCGAAGCGCGATGCCTTCGGCTCTTGTGTGCATCGATCCCGTTCCGGCCCGGTCGACCCAGCGAGCAGTAGCATGAGCCGCCGGTATTTCTGGGTCGCGACCATCCTCGCGGTGTACTGCTGGCTGATCCCGGTGGCATGGCTCGTCGCGCCGTCGGTCCCGCTGACGTCCTGGGGTTTGGAGATCGAGCCGGTGGCGGCCTGGTTCGGTTTCCGCGCAGGGGTGGGGACCGCTGGCTTCGGCATCGCGCTTTTCCTGGTGCGCCGCGAGCCTCCGTCGCGTGGGCGCCTCGCGGTCAGCGTCGCCTTCATCGCTGCCTGGCTGACCTACGCCGCGGTCGGTGTGTACTCGGTGATCACGGATGCAGCGGGCGTTGGGCTGCTGGCGACGGTGGGCGTCGAGATCGTCGTGGCCGCCGCGCTCGCCTGGGCGGAGTTCGGGACCCGCCGCCGTGCGAAGCGGAATGCGCCGCGTGGAGACGGGGTGGCGGTGTAGGAATCCGCCATTTCGCGTGGAATCCAGAGCGCCAAACCACCGCCAACCGTCGAAGAATCCCCGGTCCGTCCGCCAAGTCGGGCAGGAACCTACAGGATCGGCGTGCACGGCCCGGGGCGAAGCGCTGTCGGAGCCCCTCGGCGGCTCGCCGGCCATGACGCGGGTCAGGAGATGCCGTGGAAGAAGGTGCGGATGTCGTCCGCGAGCAGTTCCGGCTCCTCCATCGCGGGGAAGTGACCGCCTTCCGTGAACTCGCTCCAGTGGCCGATCGCCTTCCACGGGTCCATCGCGCGACGTAAGAGCGGATGGGTGTCGAACACGGCCCATCCGGACGGCACGTCGGCGGCCATGACCAAGTCGAGTCCGGAGTGCTCGGATTCGTAGTAGAACTGCGCGCTCGACGCGCCGCTGCAGGTGAACCAGTACAGGCTGATGTTCGTGAGGAGCTGATCCCGGTCGACCGTCTCATCGGGCGTGCGGTAGCCACCGCCGGTCCTGGTCTTGAACTTCTCGGCGATCCACGCGAGCTGACCGACCGGCGAGTCGGTGAGCGCCGCGCCGATCGTGTCGGGACGGTGGTCCTGCATCTCGAGATACCCGCGCTCGCCCACATACTCGGTCCGGACTGCCTCGAGTTGTGCGGTCTCGGCCTCGGACAGGCCGTCGGGGTAGGGGAACTTGCCGCCGACCAAGCCGAGCAAGCGGCGGTCGGCGCCGACGTGCATGCCGATGACGCGCTCCGGGTAGATCGCCGCGAGGCGCCCGGTGGTGCCGGCCCCGATGTCGGTGCCGTGGGCCGCGAACCTCTCGTAGCCGAGACGCGCCATGATCTCGGCATAGGCCGCCGTCGTCCGCGCCAGCTCCCAGCCGGTCCCTGACAGCGGGGTGGAGAACCCGAAGCCGGGCAGCGATGGGATGATCACGTGGAAATCGTCGCTCAGCAGCGGGATGAGTCGCTGGTAGTCGACGAACGAGCTCGGCCAACCGTGGTTCAGGATCAGCGGGATGGCATCCGAGTTCGCCGATCGCGCGTGGACGAGGTGGAACGTCTGACCGTCGACGACCGTCGTCAATTGTTCGTACTCGTTGAGCTTCGCCTCCTGCGCACGCCAGTCGAACCCGTCGCGCCAGTACTCGGCGAGCTCCCGCAAGTACACCAGCGGGATGCCGCGGCTGAAGTCGCTGCGATCGTCTCGGCCCGGCACGGGGATCGGCCAGCGTGCGTGTGCCAGCCGGTTGCGCAGGTCGTCGACGTCGGCCTGTGGGATGTCGATGCGGAACGGTGTGAGTGCCGTGTTCTCGTTCATGACATCCACGTTCCCAGGTAATGCGGCAGGGTAGCTTCCGCGATTGCTGGGATGATCGAGAACATGTTGGTGACCTCGGCCCGCCTGCTCGAACTGCTGTCGTTGCTCCAGCTGAAGCGCGACTGGACGAGCTCCGAGCTCGCCGGTCGGCTCGATGTGAGCACGAGGACGGTGCGCGCCGACATCGGCAAGCTTCGGTCGCTCGGCTATCCGGTGGACGCGCGCCCCGGCGTCGCGGGCGGGTACCGGTTGGCCGCCGGAACGGCGATGCCACCGCTGCTGCTCGACGACGACGAGGCCGTAGCCGTCGCGGTCGGGCTGGGGGCGGTCGCGACCTGGAAGCTCGGTGTCGAAGAGACATCGCTGACCGCACTCGCGAAGCTGGAGCAGGTGATGCCCTCGCGGCTCCGTCGGCGCGTCGACGCGATCCGTGAGGCGACGAGCGTCGTTCCCGGGGCTGGACCGTCGCTCGATCTCTCGGCGCTCAGCGCGGTCGCGTCCGCGATCCGCGGCCACGAACGGCTCCGATTCGGGTACACGAAGCCCGAGGGCAGCGAAGAGGCGCGCCACGCCGAACCGCAACGGCTGGTGAGCTGGGGGCCGCTCTGGTACCTGCTCGCGTGGGATCTCGACCGCGACGACTGGCGGGTCTTCCGCGTCGATCGCATGGTTCCGCATGCACCGACAGGGGCGAGGTTCCGGCCGCGCGTGATCCCGGAGGACGATGTCGTCGAGTACGTCGTCAGACGCGTCATCACGGCGGCCTGGACCTATCGGGCCCACGTGCTCGTGCATGCTCCCGCCGCCGCAGTCACCGCGAAGATCCTCATCCCGGTCCACATCGAGGTGGTCGACGAGTCCACCTGCCGTGTCGAGCTGGGCGCCGACGACCCCGACCGGCTTTCGCTGTGGTTGGCGCAGCTCGACGTCGATATCGAGGTGATCGAGGGAGACGCGCTCGCGATGGCGTTCGATCGCCTCGCGACGAGGTTCCGTCGCGCGGCGGGTGGCGCATCCACGACGTAATGCCGGCCGTCGATCGTTCGACGATGTCGGCGGGGGCCTGAGGCCTGATGTCCGATTCAGGGGCTCGCCGAAGCGTTCTCACGAAGCGTGGACTTCGACGGGAACCGAACGGATGTCAACGGCCCTGGCCTCGACCCCAGATTGCCGTCTTTCGCAGAGCAGGATCCCCGCGAGGACCACTCGGATGCCGTCGGCGATCTTGGATAGGACATAGCCGGGGACGCGCGCCACCGCCGTCCCGCCGTTATCGTGGTGCTCGCCTTCAGGAAGCTTTCACCCGCCGCCGATCAGCTCCTCGAGGCCGGCGATCGGGTCGTAGAGCCCGGCGTCGAGGATCCACGTCTGGAGCTGCTTGTCGAAGCCGGTGATCACTGCGATGCCGACGAGCACGAAGATCGCGCCGACGATGCGGCGGAACCAGCCGCCGGGGTTCGCGAGCCAGCCGAGGCGGCGCACGAGGCTGCGGCCGAGCAGGGCGATGAGCAACAGCATCGCGGCGAGCCCGACCGCGTACGCGACAACGTAGAGCACTCCCTCGGCGAATGAGACGGGCAGCACGGCAGCGACGATGAGGGCGTAGGTGGGGCTGCAGCTCGAGAACACGGGTCCGAGGGCTGCGCCGGTGAGGATGTCGCCCGTCGTGCTCTGTCGTGACACCGAACGGTCGAGGAACTCGCCGCTGCGCGCCTGCAGTCGGAGCGCCGTCGAGAGGCGGTCCCACAGCGCGGGGAAGAGCAGGTCTACGCCGAGCAGGATGATGATCCCGCCCGACACGAGCTGCCACACCTGCGGCGGCACCCCGAGCAGGGCGGTGGTGGCCTTGAGCAGCAGCGTGAAGGCCACGACGCTCACCGCGAGGGACGCGGCGATGACGTACGGCCGCCGGCGCGCCCGGCGCTCGTCGCCGCCCCGCACGATCGCGCCGCCCACGATGACGGGCAGGAGCGGGAGCACGCACGGTGCCGCGACGGTCAGGACGCCGGCGGCGAGGCTCAGTACGAGGGAGGCGGTCATGGGTGCGTGGCGCTTCGATCGGGGTCGGCGGTCGCGTCCTGGCGCGCAGGGCTCATGGGATCGCCGCGACGAGCGAGGCGATCGACGGATCGTCGTAGAGCACGGTGCTCGAGATCAGCTCTCCACGGTCGTCGACGAACACGACGGTGGTCTGCAGTGTCACGCCGTACTTCTGGCGCAAGTCGCTGCGGCTGTCGTAGTCGACCTTGAACACCGTGAGGCCATCGGGCGCGCCCTGGGCGCGGAGCTCCTCGTCGAGCTGGCGGCACTTCGGGCACCAGGTCGCGTGGAAGAACAGCACCTTCGGGCCGGCGGTCGACTCGATCACGCCGTCGGTGTAGTCGACGTAGGCGCCCTCGACGGGCGCCACCGGGGCGGCGGATGCCTCGGGCGCCGCGTCAGCGGTCGGGGTCGGCATCTCCGGGGTCGCGCTCGGGGTGCTCGTCCGGTCGCCCGAACCGGAGGGCGCGGCATCCGTCGGCTGGGTCGCACACCCCGTGAAGGCGAGCGCGGTTGCGAGCAGCGCGGCCGCGGCCTTGCTTCGTGCGTGCATCGTGGATCGTCCGATCTGCGGGGATTCGCCCCGCTCACACCCACGCTAACCAAGGCGCCGAGCGCCGGATGATGCGAGAGATTACGGATTGCTGACATCGGGCACCTCCGCATGAACCGGAGCGGGCGACCCGTCATCGGATCGTAAGGATCTCCCTCCCGACGCGAGGCCCGAGCGCGGCATGGTGGAGTGGTGGTGGACATCGTGGGCGTGATCGGCGGCACCGGCCTCGGCGAGCTCGTCGATGGCGGCGAGACACTCGACGTCACGACGCCGTACGGATCCGCGATCGTCACCGTGGGCGAAGTCGGCGGACGGCGCGTCGCGTTCCTGCCCCGGCACGGCGCGGGCCACACGATCGCGCCCCACCTCATCAACGCGCGCGCCAACCTGTGGGCCCTCGCGAGCCTGGGTGTGCGCGCCGTGGTCTCGACGACCGCCGTCGGCTCGCTCAGGCCGGCGTTCCCGCCCGAGTCGTTCGCGCTCGCCGACCAGCTCGTCGACCGCACGTCCGGGCGGGCCGACACGTTCTTCGACGCCGGACTCGTCAGGCATCTGCCGTTCGCCGAGCCGTTCTGCCCGGTGCTGCGGTCGCTTGCGATCGAGGCACTGCCGGATGCTGCGCCGCGGGCGACCGTCGCCGTGATCCAGGGTCCGAGGTTCTCGACCGCTGCCGAGTCGCGCATTCTCCGAGAGGCGGGTGTCGACCTCGTGAACATGACGCTGTGCCCCGAGGTGGCGCTCGCCGCCGAGATCGGAATCGGGACCGTCACGATCTGCATCGTCACCGACACCGACAGCGGTGCCTCGGCCGACGATCCCGACGCGGTCACCGCCGAGCTCGTCTTCCGCCGGCTCGCCGAGGCGAAGCCACGCATCGTGGCGGCGATCGAACGGATCGTCGTGGCCGTGCCGAGCGAGTACACGCCGCGCCCGCTCATCGACGACGAGGCCGTCGCGGCGCTCCGGGCGCTGCGGGTGGCGCGATGATCCTGCTCGTCACGGGCGGCGCCGGGTTCATCGGCGGCAAGATCGCGCGGCTCGCCGCAGCCCGCGGCTTCGAGGTGCGGGTCCTCGACTCGCTGCGCGACGACGTCCACCGCGTGGAGCCTGCGGCGATCGACGGCGTCGAGCTCGTGCGCGGCGACATCCGTGATCCCGGTACCCTCGATCGTGCGCTTCGCCACGTCGACGCCGTCTGCCACCAGGCGGCCAAGGTCGGCCTCGGCGTGGCCCTCTCGGACGCACCCGACTACGCCTCGACGAACGTCACCGGTACCGCGGAACTCGTCGCCGCGATGGGCCGATCCGGTGCCGGTCGGCTCGTGCTCGCGTCTTCGATGGTCGTCTACGGCGAGGGGGCGTATCGCGACGCGGCCGGTCGTCGCCGCCGACCGGCCGCCCGCGAGACACGCGATCTCGACGCGGGCCGATTCGAGCCGCGCGACCCCGAGACCGGCGAAGCGCTCGAGCCCGACCTCATCGACGAGGACGACGGGCTCGACCCCCGCAACGTCTACGCGCTCACGAAACTCGCGCAGGAGCACCTGGCGGCGACCTGGGCCCGTGCCACCGGCGGAACCGCGGCGATGCTGCGGTACCACAACGTCTACGGCCCCGGCATGCCGCGAGACACCCCCTATGCCGGGGTCGCGGCCCTGTTCCGCTCGGCGATCGAGCGGGGCGAGGCGCCGCGCGTCTTCGAGGACGGCCGGCAACGGCGCGACTTCGTGCACGTCACGGATGTCGCGGGCGCGAACCTCGCGGCGATCGACTGGCTGCCCGCGCAGGCGTCCGGCACCGTGCGCCCGTTCAACATAGGCTCCGGCACAGTGACGACGGTCGGAGAAGTCGCCGAGGGCCTCGCGCGCGTCATGCGCGGGCCAACCCCTATCGTCACCGGTGAGTACCGCCTCGGCGACGTCCGGCACATCACCGCATCACCCGGACGAGCCCGCGCGGAGCTCGGCTGGCGGGCGGCCGTGTCTCTGGAGGACGGGCTCCGCGAGTTCGCCATCGACCGCTGACCGTCGCGGCACCGGCCGGCGCGTCAGGCGGTGAGCGAGGCGTCGCGTGGGAGCAGCAGGTCGAAGCGGCAGCCGCCCGGCACGTTGCGCACCGTGACCTCGCCCCGGTGCGCGGTCATGATGCCCTTGACGATCGCGAGGCCGAGGCCGGCGCCGCCCGAGGAGCCCTCGCGCAACGACGGCGTTCGGGCCATCGATCCGCGCCAGGCCGGCTCGAATACCCGGTCGAGGTCGTCCTCGTCGATGCCGCCGCCCGCGTCGATCACCGATACCATCGCACGGTTGTCGACGAGGTCGACGGCGATCGTGATCGGCGAGCCCTCGGGTGTGTGCTGGATCGAGTTCATGAGCAGATTTCCGATCGCGCGCGAGAGTTCCCGCGGGTCGGCCATCACGACGAGATCCTGAGCGAGCGGCGCCTCGACGCGGATGTCGCGCCCGCGCGACGCGGGCCGCAGGTCGGCGACGGTGTCGCTCACGACGTCGTAGAGCGACACCTCCTTGAGCGAGAGGTGCAAGGCGTCGGAGTCGATCTTCGCCAGCTCGAAGAGGTCGTCGACCATGCTCGAGAGCTGGTCGACCTGGATGCGCATCTGTCGGTGGTACCGGGCCGGGTCTGGCGCGATGCCGTCCTCGAGGGCCTCGGCCATCGCCCGGATGCCAGCGAGCGGGGTGCGCAGGTCGTGCGAGATCCACGCGACGAGCTCGCGGCGGGAGGCCTCGATGCGCTGCTCACGCTCGCGGGACTCGGCGAGCTTCGCGCTCGTCGCGACGAGTTCGTCGGCGAGGGCGTTGAGCTCGCTGTTCGAGTAGCGGCCGGCCGACTCGAGGCGCTCACCCGCGCCGATGCGCCGGGCCGCGACCGACAGTGCTCGCGAGTTGCGCGCGACGAGCCAGCCGAGCACCGCGACAAGTACGAGCGACACGACACCCGAGCTCGCCGCGACGGCCACGGCGACGGTGAGGTCGTGCTCGGAGAGGTACATCGCGTTGGCGACGCCGACCATGCTCGCCACGACCGACACGATCGCGGCGAGTACGAGCACGCACACCTGCACGACGAGCGACGCACGCCGAAGCAACAACAGCGCGACGATACCGAGCCCGCCCACGATCGCGGTCGTGGCGAGCGTGATCGAGGCGACCGCGACGAGATCAGACCACGGCATCCGGAACACCACCCATCGAGAATCGGTAGCCGACGCCCCAGACGGTCGTCAGCATGGCCGGCGATCGCGGATCGCGTTCGATCTTCTCCCGCAGCCGGCGCACGTGCACGGTGACCGTGGAGAGGTCGCCGTAGGTCCAGCCCCACACCGTGCGCAGCAGATCCTCACGGCTGAAGACCTGGTTCGGATGCTTCAGCAGGAACTCGAACAGGTCGAACTCGCGGACCGTGAGTGACAGCTCGACGCCCGCCCGGGTCGCGATGCGGGCCGACGGGTCGAGGCGGAACTCGCCGCACTCGAGCACGGACTCGGGCGTGAACTCTCCGATCGAGCGGCGCAGCACCGACTGCACGCGCAGCACGAGTTCGCGCGGCGAGAACGGCTTCGCAAGGTAGTCGTCGGCTCCGGCCGCGAGTCCCGCGATGCGGTCGTCTTCGGAGCCGAGGGCGGTGAGCAGGATGACCGGGGTCGACATGCGTTCGCGCAGCCGCCGAAACACCTCGAGGCCGTCGATGCCGGGCAGCATCCGGTCGAGCACGATGAGGTCCGGCGCGAGACGCTCCGCGTCCTGCAGGGCCGTGAAGCCGTCACCCGCCTCCTCGACGACGAAGCCGCTGGCGCGCAGGTAGCTCGACGCGACCTCGGCGACCGTCGGGTCGTCATCGACGAGCAGCACTCGTCGGCCGACGAGGTCCTCGTTGCCGATCGAAGAGGGGGCAGCGGCGGACACGTTCACAGACTACGTCCGCTCCCACGCCGAATCCCGTGGCCTCGGCCAACCGTTCGCGTTCTGTAAGACTTGCCCGACGACCCGCGTCGATACTCTGACCTAACGTCGAAACCATGGCGGCATCCCGCGTCGACCTGGTGCTCCCGTGTCTCGATGAGGAGCAGGCGCTGCCGTGGGTGCTCGGCCGCCTGCCGACCGGAGTGCGGGCCATCGTCGTCGACAACGGCTGCACCGATCGCTCGGCCGAGATCGCGCGGGAGCTCGGCCTGCTCGTCGTGACGGAGCCGCGGCGCGGGTTCGGCGCAGCCGCTCATGCGGGACTCGAAGCGGCGGATGCCCCGCTCGTCGCGTTCTGCGACGCCGACGCATCGCTCGACCCCGCCGAGCTTCCGCGCCTCGTGGAGCTCCTCGAGCAGGGCGGCGCCGATCTCGTGCTCGGGCGGCGACGGCCGACTATCCGCACCGCATGGCCGCTTCACGCCCGGCTCGCCAACCGCGTGCTCGCCGCACGGATGTCGCGGCGCACCGGCATCCGTCTGCACGATCTCGGCCCGCTCAGGGTCGCGCGCACCGCTGACCTGCTGGCACTGGGTCTCCGGGACCGGCGCAGCGGGTACTCACTCGAGATGGTGCTGCGGGCCGCAGCCGCCGGATGGTCGATCCGAGAGGTCGATGTCGCCTACGCACCGCGAATGGGCCGGTCGAAGGTCACGGGTACCCTGCGGGGCACGGTCACGGCGGTCGCCGACATGTCGCGGATCTTCACGGAGGTGTCGCGGTGACCACGATCGTCGTGATCGCCAAGGAGTGCCTGCCGGGGCAGGTGAAGACTCGCCTGAGCCCGCCGTTCTCGCCGGCGGAGGCCGCGCGGCTCGCGGCGGAGTGCCTCGACGACACCCTCTCGACGGTCGCGTCGCTCCCCGCCTCGCGGCGGGTGCTCTTCTTCGACGGGATCCGCCAGCCTTCGGCGGCGTCGCGGCTCGGATTCGACCTGCTGCCACAGGTCGGCGGCGGGCTCGACGAGCGGCTCGCGCACGTCTTCGACGTGTTCACCGAGCCGATGCTGCTTGTGGGCATGGACACCCCGCAGCTCTGCCCCGCCGACGTCGCTGCGGCACTCGTGTCGTTCGCTCCCGGGACCGTCGGCGGGGTCGACTGCTGGTTCGGCCCCGCGGCCGACGGCGGATTCTGGGCGCTCGGCATGCGAGAGCCGCGCGGCGACCTCGTCCGCGGCGTGCCGATGTCGCGCGACGATACGGGTGCGCGGCAGCGCCACCGGCTCGTGGAGGCGGGTCTCTCGGTGGGGACGCTTCCCGTGCTCACCGACATCGATACCGTGGCCGAGGCATCCATCGTCGCCGCGACTGCGCCCGACTCGCGGTTCGCGCGCGAGTTCCGGCGGCTCACGGTGGGGCGGCCCGCATGAATTCATCGATCGCGTCATGACCACCGAGACCGCGCCGGCGAGCCGGCGGCCGACCGCGCGGCCGCGGCGGAGCCTCGCACCGTGGATCGGGCTCGGGATCGCCGTCGCGCTCATCGGACTCGCGATGGCCGTTCCAGTGCTGCTCGGCCAGAGCGTGCACGTCAAGTCGTTCCCGCCGCTGCACGCGGAGTGGATTCCGCGGCTCGGCCCCGGCACGCTGCCGGCCGTCGTGCTCGCGGTGCTTGCGTCCACCTCAGGCGTCGACGCGGCCGCGCGGGCGCCGTGGCGGGCGCTGCTCGCGGGGAGCTACGTCGTCGGGGTGGCCTGGCTCGTGAGCCTCGCGACCGTCGACGGACTCGACGGCATCGGGGTCATCCTGGACACGCAATACGAGTACCTCGACACGGCGCGGGCCGTCACCGACTTCCCTGCGACGCTGCGCGAGTACGTCTCACGCATCCCGCTCGACTCGGAGGACAACTGGCCCGTGCACCTCGCGGGCCACCCGCCGGGCGCGCTGCTGTTCTTCGGCGTGCTCGTGCAGCTCGGGCTCGGCAGCGGCCTCGCCGCCGGATTCGTCGTGCTGTCGGTGGCGGCCACGACGCCCGTCGCCGTCCTGCTGCTGCTCCGCCGACTCGGCGCGGAGAGGTGGGCTCGCCGTGCGGCGCCGTTCCTGGTGATGGGGCCGGCGGCGATCTGGATGGCGGTCTCGGCCGACGGCATGTTCGGCGCGGTCGCGGCGTGGGGGCTCTGCGCGCTCGCCTACTCGGCCACCGCTGCGACGTGGCGTGGGACCGCCGGCTGGGGGATCGCTGCGGGGCTGCTGCTCGGCTATTGCGTGATGCTCTCGTACGGGCTCCCGCTCCTCGGCATCCTCGCCATCGCCGTGCTCGTGTTCGTCCGAACCTGGCGGCCGTTGCCGTGGGCGGTCGTGGCCGCCGTTGGGTTGGTGCTCACGTTCGCGGTGCTCGGCTTCGTGTGGTGGGAGGCGTACCCGGTGCTCGTCGAGCGCTACTGGGACGGCGTCGCGAGCCGGCGCCAGTTCACCTACTGGGTCTGGGGCAACCTCGCCGCCCTCGCAGTGAGTGCGGGACCGATGGTCGGCGCGGCGGTCGCGGCGACCGTGCAGCGCGGCTTCGGGCTCGGGATCCTCGTTGCGGGCGATCGCGCGATCGCGCTGCTCGCCCTCGCCGGCACCCTCACGGTGCTCGCCGCCGACCTGTCGCAGATGAGCAAGGCGGAGGTCGAGCGCATCTGGCTGCCGTTCGTGCCGTGGATGCTGCTCGGCACGGCGCTGCTCTCGGAGCGCTGGCGACGCATCGGGTTCGCGGGCCAGCTCGGTTTCGCACTCATCGTGCAACATCTGCTCTTCACCGGGTGGTGATGCGGGGAGAGCACGACGTCGTCAGCACTTCGTAAGGATTCGCCATTGCCGCACCACGATCCCCTGCGTTGACTGAGGGCGGAGAGAGGGGTCGTCGATGACCGCTGCGATGCACGATCCGCCGGCAGGTCCGCTGGCGTCGGGATTGTCGCGAGGGCTGCTCTCTGTCGTGCGCATCGGCGTTGCGGTGATGTGGATCCAGAACGTGGCGTGGAAGCGTCCGCCCGACTTCGGACGGGCGGATGACAACGGCCTGTTCTTCTGGGCGGGCCAGGCCGTCGAATTCCCGGTGTTCCCGCCGTACTCGGCGTTCGTCGAGGTGCTCTTCCTGCCCAGCATCGAGGTCGTCGGATGGATCATCCTCCTGGTCGAGGGCGGCTTGGGGGCCTTCCTGCTCATCGGCCTCGCGACGCGCTTCTGGGCGGTGGTGGGGCTCGCGCAGACGCTCGCGATCACCCTTTCGGTGCTGAACGCGCCGCACGAGTGGCACTGGTCGTACTACCTGATGTTTCTGGCCCACCTCGCGATCTTCGCGACGGCGGCGGGACGTTGGTTCGGACTCGACGGCGTGCTGCGGCCGGCCTGGTCGCGGTCTTCCGGCCGGCTTGCTCGAGCGATGGTGAGGCTCTCGTGAACAGTGAGGCTCTCGTGAACGGTGCGGCTCTCGTGAACGACGATCGCGCGCGTTATGACCGCGCGGCGATCGCCCTGGGCGCGGGAAGCCTCGTCTCGTCGATCTTCGTGCTCGGCGCCGATGCGCCCACTCCGATCGACTTCGCGCACGTCGGCCTCGGTGGCGCGATCGTGCTCGCCGCGCTCGGCCTCGTCGGCATCCTGGGCGGTGCGCTGCACCGCGGCAGCCTGATCCTCGTGGCAGGCGGCGGGCTCACGATCGCCGCACTCGTACAGCTCGCCACGCTGCCGCTCTCACCGCGGCCGCTCGGCGGCGACGCGTCGATGATGGCGCTCCTCGGCGCGTTCGGCATCGGTCTGCTCGCCGTCGGCCTCGCCCGCCGCTCCGCCGCATCCACGCCGCCAGGCACCACCTCGATCCTCGACAGGAAGGCCGACCCCTGATGGACCTCCACGACCGGCTCGAACCGGTGCTCGCGGTCGCGTCCGAGCACGCCCACGACGTCGACCAGCGCGGCCGGTTCCCCGACGAGGCGGTGGCCGCGCTCCGCGAGTCCGGCCTGCTGGGTCTCACCCTGCCGTCCGAGCACGGCGGCCTCGGCGGAGGTCCGCAGGACCTCGTCGACGTGATGACCGCCGTCGCGGGCGCGTGCGGGTCGACCGCGATGATCTACCTGATGCACGTGTCGGCCTCGATGCCCCTCGCGACCGCCACACCATCGGGAACACCCGGCCTCCTCGGCGACCTCGCGTCAGGCCGGGTCCTCGCATCGCTCGCCCTTTCCGAGGCGGGATCTCGCTCGCACTTCTGGGCGCCGGTCTCGCAACCCGCTGACGACGGCCGCGGACTGCACGTCACGGCGAAGAAGAGCTGGGTCACCTCCGCAGGGCACGCCGACCTGTACGTCCTCTCGACGAAGACGCCGGATGCCTCGGGCGTCGATCTCTACGCGATCGCAGCCGGCAATCCGGGTGTCGCCGTCGACTCACCGTTCTCGGGGATGGGACTCCGGGGCAACGCGTCCAGCCCGATGACCTTCGACGTCACGCTCCCCGAAGACCTGCGACTCGGAGACACCGGGACGGGCACCGACCTCATGCTCGGCGTGGTGTTGCCCTGGTTCAACCTCGGCAACTCCGCGGTCTCGCTCGGGCTGAGCCGCGCCGCCGTGGATGCCGCGATCCGGCACACCGCCGGGGCGCGCTTCGAGCATCTCGACCAGACCCTGTCGGCGCTCCCGACGATCCGCGCCCAGCTCGCCAAGATGTCGATCGACCTCGCGACCGCATCGGCGTACCTGGACCGGGCGGCGAGCCGCGTGGCCGAGACCGCGGACGACACACCGCTGTTCGTGCTCGGCAGCAAGGCCACCGCGAACGACACCGCGCTGCGCATCACCGACGCGGCCATGCGGGTGTGCGGCGGCGCAGCCTTCTCGCAGCACCTGCAGATCGACCGGTACTTCCGCGATGCACGTGCCGGTCATGTGATGGCCCCGACCGCAGACGCGCTCTACGAGTTCTACGGTCGGGCGATCACCGGCCGGCCGCTCTTCGACCCGCCGGCTGAGGACGCGCCGACCGAGCCCGTTCCGGCAACGGCGCCCAGCCCTGGAGCGGCGCCGTGATCCGCACATCGACCGCCCCGCTCCTCATCGGGTCGGTCGCGTATACCCCGAACGTCGTCACCGTCTGGGAGGGCATGCGCGACTACTTCGCCGGCACCGACACCCCGATCGACTTCGTGCTGTTCTCGAACTACGGCCGGCTCGTCGACGAGCTCATCGCGGCAACCGTCGACCTCGCGTGGAACACGAATCTCGCCTACGTGCGCACGGTCGCGCAGACCGAGGGCGCCTGCCGGGCGCTCGCCTCACGCGACACGGACGTCGCATTCCAGAGCGTGTTCGTTTCGCGCGCCGGCGCCGGCTTCGACGGGCTCGAGGCGGTGCGCGGGCGTCGCCTGGCGCTCGGCTCGCGGGACTCCGCACAGGCGGCGATCCTTCCCGTGCAGTACCTGCACGAGGCCGGCATCGACGACGACGACGCCACGTTCCTGCGCATCGACAGCGACGTCGGCAAGCACGGCGACACCGGTCGCAGTGAGCTCGACGCCCTGCGCGCGGTGATCGACGACCGGGCGGATGCCGCCGCCATCGGCGTCAACACGTGGCGGTCCGTCACCCGCGGCGAGATCATGGCCGGCGCGATCGAGTCGTTCTGGATGTCGCCCGAGTACAGTCACTGCACCTTCACCGCTCTGCCTGCGCTGTCGAGCGAATGGGCCGAGGCCTGGCTCGCGAACCTGTACGCGATGGACTGGGAGAACCCGGATCATCGTGCCATCCTCGAGCTGGAGGGACTGCGCCGCTGGGTGCCGCCGAACCTCGACGGGTACCGCAGCCTCTTCGCCGCCGTCGCAGATCAGGGAATCCACGACCGATGGTGAACCACGGCGTCGTGCTCGACCTCATCGAACAACTGGGTCGCACCCCGGCCGGTTCGACGATCACGCTCGACGTCGCATCGGGCGCCTCCGACGCCGATGAGATCGCCGACAACGTCGACATGATCGCCACCTGGTGCCGGGCGAGCGGCAACGAACTCGTCGAGTCGCGGTCCGACGCCGTCGTCGTACGGCACGGGCGCAGTGCCGACGTGCTCGCCGGTCTCGACCCCGACCAGGTACCGGGCACACGGCTCTGGATGTACACGAACTTCGACTGCAACCTGCACTGCGACTACTGCTGCGTGAGCTCCTCGCCGCAGACCGACCGGCGGGCACTCGGAGCCGACCGAATCGCGCGACTTGCCGCAGAGGCGGAGCAGGCCGGTGTACGTGAGCTGATCCTCACCGGCGGCGAGCCGTTCCTCTTGCCCGATATCGACGAACTCGTCGCCACCTGCACCGCGCACCTGCCGACGACGCTGCTGACGAACGGCATGCTCTTCCGCGGAGCTCGCCTCGAGCGACTCCGCCGGATGGACCGCGAGCGACTCACCCTGCAGATCAGCCTGGACTCCGCGACATCCGAACAGCACGACGCGCACCGCGGACCTCACGCGTGGGAGCGCGCGGTCGCCGGCATCGGGCTGGCGCTCGACGAGGGCTTCGACGTGAAGGTCGCGGCCACCCTCCCGGCCGAGCAGACCCATGAGGTCGCGCCGTTCAAGGCGTTCCTCGGTACGCTCGGCATCCGCCCCGAGAACCAGGTGATCCGCGCAGTCGCCCACCAGGGCGCAGCCGACGACGGTATCGAACTCACGGTAGAATCCCTCATCCCCGAGGTCACGATCACCGCGGAGGGCGTGTGGTGGCATCCGGTCTCCGCGACCGATGAGTCGCAGTTCGTTCGGCGCGAGATCTTCCCGCTCGCCGACGCCATCGCCGACGTACGGCAGCGGTTCGTGCGACACCGCGAGACGGCCGATCGGGCCGCCGACTGGTTCCCCTGCTCATAACGAACGCAAGTCAGTTCATAACGAACGCACGTCGCAGGCTGGGTGAATGCACCCAGCCTCAGCGCCGGCGAACTCCTCGACCGACTGGATGACGGCGCGCAGATGACGAGCCTGGGCCGGCAAGATCCCGCGCGTTGACGTCCATTAGGCTTCCCAGCATGGTCGAGGCAGTCGTATTCGACATGGACGGCGTGATCGTCGACAGCGAGCAGCGCTGGGAGGCGGTTCGTCGACGGCTCGTCATCGACTCCGGTCGCCCCTATCCCGATGAGGCGACGCGGATGATGCAGGGCATGAGCGCTCCCGAGTGGGAGGTCTACCTGCACGAGGAACTGGGCGTGCCCGGTTCGCCGGCCGAGATCGGCCGCCGGGTGGTCGCCCAGATCGCGTCGTCGTACCGCGACGACCTGCCCCTGATCTCGGGCGCCGGCGAGGCGATCCGCGCGCTCGCCGCACGCTATCCGCTCGCGGTCGCCTCGTCGTCGAACCGGGAACTGATCGAGTTGGCGCTCGATCTGGCTGGTCTGGCCGATTCCTTCCGCGCCGTCGTCTCCAGCGAGGAGGTCGATCGGGGCAAGCCGGCGGCCGACGTCTACCTCGAGGCCGCGTCGCGTCTCGGTGTCGCGCCCGAGCATTGCGCGGCAGTCGAGGACTCGTCGAACGGACTCCGATCGGCGCACGCCGCGGGGATGTGGGTGGTGGCCGTGCCCAATCGCGCGTATCCGCCGGCCGCCGACGCGCTCGCGCTCGCCCACGTCGTCCTCGAATCGATCGACGAACTCACGCCAGAGGTCGTCGAAGGAGCGTGAGCCCTGCGAGTTCGGCGGCTCGACGGATCGCGTCCACGAATGGCAGCGGCGCCTCCCGCGGTAGGTTGTGGCCAGCATGCGGAACACGTCGATGCTCGTGCGGGCCGGCGAAATGGACGCCAGCTGTCGTAGCGTCGCGTGCAGGGAAGTTGCCGTCGGCCAGACCGTCGAGCGTGACGGCGGGCACGGTGATCGCGGGCAGTTCCGCCAGCCGCGCCTCGAGTCGCGCATATTCGGGTGCCCCGGCCACGCGGTTGAGCCGGTGCCGGTACGAGTGCAGCACGACGTCTACGAAGTCGGGATTCTCGAACGCCGGTGCTGCTCGGTCGAGTTCGGCCGCGGCGAAGTCCCAGTCCGGTGAGTTGCGGCGCCAGATCACATCCGCGATGCCGCGACGGTTCTCGGTGAGGCCGAGCCGACCACGTTCGGTGAGGAAGTAGAAGAAGTACCAGAACCCCGCTTCGAGGTGCGGCGAGAGCGGTTGCATCGAGGCGCCGATGTCCTGGATGAGGTAGCCGTTGACCGACACGAGCGCAATGACCCTGTCGGGCCGGACGGCGGCGGCCACGCATGCAGCCCGCCCGCCCCAGTCATAGCCCGCGAGGATGGCACGCGGGATCTCGAGCGCGTCCATCAACTCGATGACGTCTTGGCCGAGCGCGGCCTGTTGCCCGGTGCGAGCGGTCGCAGTGTCGATGAACCGTGTCTCGCCGTACCCGCGCAGGTAGGGCACGATGACGCGGAAACCCGCGTCGGCCAGGCTCGGAGCGACATCAGCGTAGCTGTGGATGTCGTATGGGAATCCGTGCAGCAGAAGCACAGGCACTCCGCCTTCGGGGCCAGCCTCGAAGTACGCGATGTCGAGGTGGGGAGTTTCGATGTGTCGGATCGGCCGGAGCCGCCGGAGCTCGCTCACAGCGTTCTCCCGCCGCCGGCGGTCGCCTCGTCGAGCTGGCCCTTCGTGCCCTGGCTGAGAACGCCGGCCCCGTCGGGATAACCGGCCGAATCGGGGTACTCGATCGTGGTGAAGCTCGCTGCGGTACTCATGGCGCCCTCCTGCAGTTCGCCGGTGACTCTGCTGAGCCCGGTCATGAAGCACTGACCGGGGACGCGCCGCCGATGTGACGGCCGCAGCGGGCGAACACTTCGTCGACGGATGTCGTCACAACTTGCGCGCCCGTCCGGTCTGAGTTGCTATCGGGTCCGCAATCGGTGGGCACGATTCGAGAAGGGAACATCGTCATGTCAGATCAGAAGCCGACCGTCGTGCTCGTGCACGGCGCATTCGCCGAGTCCGCGAGCTGGAACGGCGTCATCTCAGGCCTCTACGCCGAGGGCATCACGTCGGTCGCCGCTGCCAACCCGCTTCGCAGCCTCGCCGGCGATGCCGCATACGTGCGCGATATCATCGCGTCGATCGACGGGCCTGTCGTGCTCGTCGGACATTCCTACGGCGGGCTCGTGATCAGCGAGGCATCCGCCGGCAACGACCAGGTCGCCGCCCTCGTGTACGTTTCGGCCTTCGTGCCCGAGCCGGGCGACAGTGCCTTTTCGCTGTCGGCGAGCGAGCCGGGGTCAACGCTCGGCGAGGCGCTCGAGTCACACTTGATCGCGACCGGCGGGGTCGAGCTCGTGATTCGACGCTCTGTGTTCCGCGAGCAGTTCGCCGCCGACGTGCCCGTGCAGCAGGCGGGCCTGATGGGTGCGACCCAGCGCCCGGTGACCGAGGCGGCGCTCAAGGACGCCGTGCAGGCACCGGCGCCCGGATGGAGGGACCGGCCGTCATGGCACGTGTTCGGCGCCGAAGACCGGAACATCCCGGCAGCCGTACTGCGAGCGGGCGCCGAGCGCGCGGGTTCGCGCGGCACGATCGAACTCGCGGGTGCCTCACACGCAGTGAGCGTCTCACAGCCCGAGGCGGTCGTCGCCACGATCCTCGATGCGGTGCGCGGAGTCATCGAAGGCCGTGCGGCTGCCTGACACCGTGCCGCGCGACGACCAGTCGTACGAGGCCGTGAAACAGCCCGGCCACGGGCCCGCGAGACCCGATGGGGGTGTCGCGGCCCGTGGCATCCGGCCGTATCATCCGAGCGTCCCCGCATCACGCTGCCGACCGACGGGATCAAGAATGAACACGAGTCTCGACGACGCCCTGGCCGTCTTCGAAGGTGTGCGCGGGCGACTGTTCGGCATCGCCTACCGCATGCTCGGCAGTGCGAGCGAGGCAGAGGACATCGTGCAGGACGCGTGGCTGCGCTGGCAGGGCACTGACCGCAGCGTCGTCGACGATCCGCCGGCGTTCCTCGCGACGACCACGACCCGTCTCGCGATCAACGCGCTGCAATCGGCGCGTGCCCGCCGCGAGACCTACATCGGTCCGTGGTTGCCCGAGCCGGTCGACACGAGTGCAGACCCCACTCTCGGCGCCGAGCGCGCTGAGGCCCTCGGGTTCGCGGTGCTCGTCATGCTCGAGCGGCTCACTCCGACCGAGCGGGCCGCCTACGTGCTGCGCGAGGCCTTCGCGTACCCGTACGACCAGATCTGCGAGATCGTGCAGGTCTCTGCGGCAGCGGCCCGCCAACTCGTCAGCCGTGCGCGCAAGCACCTCGCCGGCGAACGCCGGCGCACGGTGCCGCAGTCCGAGCAGCGGCGATTGCTGACCGCATTCCTCAGCGCCGCGAAGACGGGCGATCTCGACGAGCTCGAGCAACTGCTCGCCGAGGACGTCGTCTCGTACTCCGATGGCGGCGGCGTCGTGCGCGCCTCGAAGTTTCCTGTCGTCGGGCGTCTGCGCGTCGCGAAGTACGTGCGCGCCTTCCACACCCACTTCTGGAACGGGGTCGACATCACCGAGGCCGACACGAACGGTCAGCCCTCGGTGCTGCTCTCGAAGGAGGGCTCGATCTTCGCCGTGGTCACCCTGGTCGTCGGCGAGCAGGGCATCGATCAGGTGCTCTGGTTGATGAACCCGAGCAAGCTCGGCGCTGTGGCAACCCGTGCCGCCTGATGACCTCGCCGCTCGCCTGCTCGCTGCGCTCGAGCACGGTGATGAGCTCGCGCTGGCAGGCGTGCTGCACCGCGACGTGAGACTCGTCGTCGATGCCGGCGACGAGGCCGGCCGCGAAGCGCGAGGCCGGGTCCGCGTCATCCGCGTGCTCCGTGC
This sequence comes from Agromyces humatus, assembly GCF_021228295.1. Classification (GTDB taxonomy): domain Bacteria; phylum Actinomycetota; class Actinomycetes; order Actinomycetales; family Microbacteriaceae; genus Agromyces; species Agromyces humatus. Next base: position 234,525 of record NZ_JAJQPD010000003.1, on the reverse strand, counting down.
GCATTTCGCGATGCATCCGGATGCGTCGCCGCGGACTGTGCACGTGAACGGGAGGCCGGGGCTTGCGCTGCGTAGCCTGAGCGGCGAAGTGGTCGCCGTGCTCGGTGTCGATGGCGGCGCGACGATCGAGGCACTGTGGCTCTCGGCAGCTCCCATGAAGCTGGCTCGCTGGAATCCACGCCGGAATCTCGGCCCCGACGTCGAGTGAGCCGTGTCACGCGCACTCGTCACAGATTCGGCGTCTGCCCGGTCAGAGCTGTGTGACGGCAGCGGATTCACCGCAGCCCCGACGGAAGGCACCAGTCATGAAGATCGTCGTCATCGGAGGCACCGGCCTCATCGGATCCAAGGTCGTCGGGCATTTGGTCGCTGACGGCCACGAGGCGGTCGCCGCGTCGCCGAACTCGGGCGTCGACACGATCACCGGCGAGGGACTCGCCGGGGCGCTTGCGGGCGCGAACGTCGTCGTGGATGTCTCGAACTCGCCGTCGTTCGCCGACGCTGACGTGCTCGCGTTCTTCACCACGTCGACCGCGAACCAGCTCGCCGCCGAGCGCGAGGCCGGGGTCACCCACCACGTCGCCCTCTCGATCGTCGGAGCCGAACGCGTGCCGAACAGCGGGTACCTGCGAGCGAAGGTCGCCCAGGAGCGGTTGATCGAGCAATCGGGGCTGCCGTACTCGATCGTGCGGGCGACCCAGTTCTACGAGTTCGCCATGCGTATCGCCGACGAGGCGACCGTCGACGGCACCGCACGCCTCAGCACCGGCATCATGCAACCGATCGCGGCAGCGGATGTCTCTGCCGCCGTCGCTCGCGTCGCCGCCGACGAACCGGTCAACGGCATCATCGAGATCGGCGGGCCTGAACGCATGACTCAAGACCAGTTCGTCCGCACCGGCCTCGCCGCCAAGGGTGACACGCGCCCCGTCATCGGCGACCCTGAGGCCAAGTACTTCGGCACGAAGCTCACCGGTACCGAACTCGTGCCGCTCAGCGACGACGCCCGACTGTCGACGACGACGTTCGCCGATTGGCTCGCGGCTCAGTCGACCCGGTGAAGTAGCTCACCACGGCCGGGCCACGATGTGGTCGTCGCGTACCGGCGCCATGCCCACGCCACCTCGCTGACTGCGAGAGCGAGCCCGTCACCGAAGAGCCCGTCGCAGCAGATGCTGCGACGGGCTCTTCGTCGTGACGGCGTCGATCGTCTACCGGCAACCGATTCACTATTCAGTGTTGCTATCTACCGGTACCTGTGCTTACTATGTAGCGGTAGTCAGCAACACAGAGTACTAGTACTCATCACCGCCAAGTAGTGAAGGGAGGGGGTTCCATGGGCAAGCAGATGACCGAGATGCTCAAGGGCACGCTCGAGGGCATCGTCCTCGCGATCCTTGCCGTGCAGCCGGCATACGGCTACGAGATCACGGCCCGGCTGCGCGATCAGGGCTTCTCCGACATCGTCGAGGGCACGGTGTACGCCCTGCTGATCAGGATCGAACAGCGCGGCCTCGTCGACGTCGAGAAGGTCCCGTCAGAGAAGGGGCCACCGCGCAAGGTCTACTCGCTGAACGCAGTGGGCGGCGAATACCTCGAAGAGTTCTGGAGGACATGGAGCTTCCTCGCAGAACGTATCGAACAGCTCCACAACGAACCCGCAGAAGGAGAGAACTGAAATGGTCGCGAAGTGGATCGAGACCCTCACCGGGTCGCTCGAGCAGAAGAAGCAGTACAAGCAGGACAAGGCCCGCATCGACGGGCTCCCCGAGCCGTACGCAACCGCGGCGAAGGCCATGCACCGGTACTTCATGTACTACGGCGGCATCACCGACGGCGACACCCTCATGACCATGTTCGGCGACCTCGCCGACCTGTGGGAGCGGGCCGCAGCAGACCGGACCCCGTTGCGCGAGATCGTCGGCGACGACCCGGTCGAGTTCGCCGAGACCTTCGCGCAGGCCTACACCGGCACGCAGTGGATCGACAAGGAGCGCGCCCGCCTCACCAAGGCGATCGAAGACGCGGAGCGAGAGGAGCGGAAATGACCACCACGGCGATGACCAAGGAACCGGCCATCCGAGTCCGGGGCATCGAGAAGTCGTTCAAGGACCTGCACGTGCTTCGGGGCGTCGACTTCGAGGTGGCGGCGGGGAGCATCTTCGCGCTGCTCGGTTCGAACGGCGCGGGCAAGACCACGCTCGTGCGCATCCTGTCGACGCTGCTGAAGGCCGACGCGGGCACCGCCGCGGTCAACGGCTTCGACGTCGCAGGCACGCCCGGTGGCGTGCGCGAGTCGATCAGCCTGACCGGCCAGTTCGCCGCGGTCGACGAGGTCCTCAGCGGCCGGGAGAACCTCGTGCTGATCGCGAAGCTGCGTCACCTGAAGAATCCGGGTGAGATCGCCGACGACCTGCTCGCCCGGTTCTCGCTCACCGATGCAGGCGGCCGCAAGGCGTCGACGTACTCGGGCGGCATGCGCCGCCGGCTCGACATCGCGATGAGCCTGATCGGCAACCCGCCGATCATCTTCCTCGACGAGCCCACGACCGGGCTCGACCCGCAGGCCCGTCTCGAGGTCTGGCAGACCGTCAAGCGGCTCGCCGAGACCGGCACCACCGTGCTGCTCACGACGCAGACCCTCGACGAGGCCGAGCAGCTCGCCGACCGGATCGCGATCCTGCACAAGGGCACGATCATCCAGAACGGCACCCTCGCCGAACTGAAGCAACTCCTCCCGGCCGCCACGGTCGAGTACGTCGAGAAGCAGCCCTCGCTCGAGGACGTCTTCCTCGCACTCGTCGGCGAGACCGGCGAGACCGGCGAGACCGGCGAGACCGGCGAGACCGGCAGTGCCAGGGACCGCACCGACGGCGTCCCCGCAGGAAAGGAATCCCGATGACCACCCACGTCCTCAGTGACACCCGGGTCCTCACCGGCCGATCGCTGACCCACATCATGCGCAGCCCCGACACCATCATCACCACCGCGGTCACCCCGATCGCCTTGATGCTGCTGTTCGTGTACGTGCTCGGCGGCGCGATCAGCACCGGATCCGACGAGTCGTACATCAACTACATGCTCCCCGGCATCCTGCTGATCACGATCGCGTCGGGTATCGCGTACACCGCGTACCGGCTGTTCCTCGACATGCAGGGCGGCATCTTCGAGCGCTTCCAGTCCATGCCGATCGCGAGGTCGAGCGTGCTCTGGGCGCACGTGCTCACCTCTGTGGTGGCGAACCTGGTGTCGATCGCGATCGTCATCGGGGTCGCGCTGATCATGGGCTTCCGCACCGGGGCATCCATCGGCGCCTGGCTCGCGGTCGCCGGCATCCTGATCCTGTTCACCCTCGCCCTGACCTGGCTGGCTGTGATCGCCGGCCTGTCGGCGAAGACGGTCGACGGCGCGAGCGCATTCTCGTACCCGCTGATCTTCCTGCCGTTCATCAGCTCGGCGTTCGTGCCCACCGAGTCGATGCCCGCCCCGGTCGCCTGGTTCGCCGAGAACCAGCCCGTGACCTCCATCGTGAACAGCATGCGAGCGCTGTTCGCCGGGCAGCCCGTCGGCAGTGACATCTGGATCGCCCTCGCGTGGCTCGTCGGCATCCTCGTCATCGCCTACGCCTTCGCGATCTCCATCTACCGTCGCAAGATGAGCTGAGTCCGAGCGCGGCACCGGCCGTGCCGCCTGACGAAGGATGCCCGCTTCCCCATGGGAAGCGGGCATCGTCGTCTTCTCGGATGCTCCGAGCCTCGGTACCTCGTGCAAAGGAACTATTGCAAAGAAGTACTTGCAAAGATATCTTTGCAGCGGTACCTTTGCAACATGCCGAAGTCGAAACCAGAAGACATCCAGGCCCAGCCGAGCAGCTCGCGCCACCCCGGCATCGACCATGTACTGACGAGCGCGAGCCTGAAGTCCCTCGCGCACCCCCTGCGCGTGCGCATCTACGACGAGCTCTCGGCCTACGGCCCACTCACGGCGAGCGGACTCGCAGACCGGCTCAGCGAGTCGAGCGGCGCGACGAGCTACCACCTGCGCCAGCTCGAGCGTGCCGGGCTCGTTCGTGAGGACACCACGCGCGGCAAGGGGCGCGAACGCTGGTGGGAGCGGGTTCCGGGCTCGATCGCGATCCCCGATGCGCGTTCGCTGCCGCCGGGCAGTGCTGAGCGCCTCGCAGTGAAACTCGTCGAAGACGAGTGGTTCCGCTCGCGCGAGCAGAACTTCCGCGAGTTCGTGGCCGAGGGCGAGCAGGTATTCGGTCCCGAGTGGCTCGACATCGCCACGAGCGACACGATCAACCTGCGCCTCACGCCCGAGCAGCTGGGCTCACTCGTCGCCGATCTCGACGTGGTCTTCAAGAAGTACATCGACGCACACAAGCGCACCCCGTCACCGGGTTCGCGCCCGGTGCAGATCCACCTCAATGCGTTCCCTCTCGTGCGCGGGGAACCCACCGACGAAACCATCCCGAAGGAGCACCGATGAACTCCGCAACCCTCTCCCCCGGATCCGGCGTCCTCGCCGACTGGGCTGTCCGCGGCGGCCTCCTCGTCGCAAGCTGGGGACTCCGGCGGGCGACGCGCCGCACCGACCGTGACCGCCAGCTGAGTCGCCTCGAGGCCCGTGCCGCAGCCGAAGCGGCCCTGGCAGAGCGAGACGCGCTCATCCGCCGGGCCGGAACCTTCCCGTTCTGATCTACGGGCGGCGAGATCCCTCGACGAGCGCCGACATCTTGTCGAGGCACTGCTCGAGCCCCGCCTGCGACATGTCCCGCGACTCGGCGGTCGTGTATCCGTGCTCGGTCATCTCCAGCCGTGTGCGCCCGTCGGGCAGCTCGCGCAGGACGACCTCGTGCTCGCCGCTGTCGGGCACGCCATCGGCCGGAATGCCGGCCTGCGCCGGGGTGATGGCGTTCCCGTCGGCGTCGGCGAAGCGGAAGACGTATCGCAGGCGATGCGGCGCTTCGACTTCCACGAGGTTCCACGTGCTGTGCTGTTCGACGCCGCCCCACTCGTCGGGTGCGCGCATCGTGACGAAGATCCGCCCGCCGACCCGCACGTCCGCCTGGGCGGAGGGGCAGGTGAATCCCTCAGGACCCCACCACTCGCGCAGGTCCTCGGGCTGGGTCCACGCCGCCCAGACTCGCTCGATCGGCGCATCGAATTCGTGGACGACATGCACATCGAATGTCGCTTCAGCCATGGCGCGACCTCCCGGGGTCGATCCGCAGACAGGGCGTCTCTCTGCGTCCTCCAAACCTATCTCGGCACACGCGCAGCGCGCCCGATACCGTGGAGTTCTCGACTCGGTGAACCTCAGCCTCGGGAGCACAGATGGATGCCATGAACACGAGACTGGATCGCAGCGCGCTGGCCGCGCTCGACCTCTACACCGTCTACATCGGCGAGCGACTGGGGTTCTACCGCGCCCTTGCCGCCGACGGTCCCGCGACCTCGACGGAGCTCTCGGATCGCACGGGCACCAATGAGCGCCTCGTCCGCGAGTGGCTCGAACAACAGGCCGCGACCGGATTGCTGACGGTCGACGACGCGGCCGGGGCGGCGCTCGAACGCCGCTACGCCATCCGTGACGAGGAAGTGCCCGCGCTCGCCGACGCCGACCACCCTTCCTTCACCGCGCACGAGGCGATCGAGATGGTTCGGAACGCCCGATCGCTGCCCGACGTCGTCGAGTCCTTCCGCACCGGCAACGCCCCGCCGCCGCTCACGTGGGAGCCCGAGGGTCGAGCCGAGTGGAACCGCGCCAAGTACCTCGCCAAGCTCGGCCGCGAGTGGCTTCCTGCCGTCGAGCCGATTGACCGGCGACTGAAGGCGGTGCCTCCGGCCAAGGTGGCCGATCTCGCGTGCGGCACCGGCTGGTCGAGCATCGCGATGGCGCAGGCCTATCCGTCGATCGTCGTCCACGGACGCGACCTCGATGCCGACGCGGTGGCCACGGCCCGCGACAACGCCGCCGCTCGCGGGCTCGGCGACCGGGTCACCTTCGCGGTGGCCGATGCCTCGCACCCGGCTGATCCGCCCTACGACCTGGTGACGATCCTCGAAGCGCTGCACGACATGACCCGTCCGGTCGAGGTGCTGCGCACCGCGCGTGAGATGCTCGCCCCCGGTGGGTCGGTCCTCGTGGCTGACGAGCGAGTGAGCGACGCCTTCACGGCCGATGCGTCGGAGCGCGACCGCTACGTGCACGGCATCAGCGTCGTCGCCTGCCTTCCCGATGCCATGGGCGATCCCGACTCGGCGATGACCGGAGCCGTCATGCGGGTCGACATCCTGCGACACTATGCGGCCGATGCCGGGTTCGGCACCGTCGAGACCCTCCCGGTCACCGACGATGACCTCCGCTTCTACCGCCTCGTGCCCTGACGCTGCGCCATCCGCGCATCGCACGCCGGACCGGCGCGGGCCCAGGGTCGACCCTGAGGGGGCGGAGTCCCGCCAATCCGGGTCGGGTGAACGCTGGATGATGGTCGGCGTGGTCAAGGCTGGAGTTCTTCCCGCCGTGCGAGGGTGCGACGGGAGAGCGTCTCGAGGCCGGGGTGAATTCAGAGATGCCGGCCGGATTTCGAAAGATCTGCGATTCTTCGTCGTCGAAATCGGGCCATTTCGTCGGACTCGGTCGCTGCGCCGCCTACGCTGATCGACATGCTGCAGTGACGCCGTCGTCGGCGTCCGCTCATCGAGGAGGAGAAGCCGCATGTCCCGTATCGGCATCGTGACCGAGCAGAGTCCCGAGGCCCGCGTCGCGGCCACGCCGGCGACCGTGAAGCAATTGACGGCGCTCGGGCACGAGGTCGTGGTCGAAGCCGGCGCCGGCGCAGGTTCGGCGTTCCTCGACGAGGCGTACCGCGATGCTGGTGCGCGCGTCGCGACCGCAGCCGAGGCACTCACGAGCGATGTGGTGCTGAAGGTCAATGCGCCCACCGGTGCCGAGATCGCACAGCTCACGCCCGGCTCGACCCTCATCGGCCTGCTTGCGCCCGCCTTCAAGCCCGAGTTGCTCGAGGCGCTCGCCGCGCGCGGCGTGACGGCCCTCGCGATGGACGCGGTCCCGCGCATCTCGCGCGCCCAGTCGATGGACGTGCTGAGCTCGATGGCGAACATCTCGGGGTACCGCGCGGTGGTCGAGGCGGCCCACGAATTCGGCCGGTTCTTCACCGGACAGGTCACTGCGGCGGGCAAGGTGCCGCCGGCGAAGGTGCTCGTCGCGGGTGCCGGCGTCGCCGGTCTCGCCGCGATCGGCGCGGCCTCGAGCCTCGGTGCCATCGTCCGGGCGACCGACCCGCGGCCCGAGGTCGCCGACCAGGTGAAGTCGATCGGCGGCGAGTACCTGAAGGTCGAGGTCGAGGTCGAGCAGTCCACCGACGGCTACGCCAAGGCCACGAGCGAGGCCTACGACCGACGGGCCGCCGACATCTACTCCGAGCAGGCCCGCGATGTCGACATCATCATCACCACCGCGCTCATCCCCGGCCGGCCCGCGCCGAAGCTGATCACGGCGGCGGATGTCGCGAGCATGAAGTCGGGCAGTGTCATCGTGGACATGGCTGCCGGTCAGGGAGGCAACGTCGCAGGCTCGGTGGCCGGCGAGCGCATCGTGACGCCGAACGGCGTCGTCATCCTCGGCTACACCGACCTCGCGTCCCGACTGCCCACCCAGGCGTCGCAGTTGTACGGCACGAACGTGGTGAACCTCGTGAAGCTGCTGACGCCCGCGAAGGACGGCGAGCTCGTCCTCGACTTCGACGACATCGTGCAGCGCTCGGTCACCGTGACGCGCGACGGCCAGGTGACCTGGCCGCCACCGCCCGTGCAGGTGTCCGCCGCACCGGCTGCAGCGACGTCCGCCCCTCCGGCGGCCGCGCCCGAGCCCAAGAAGCCGATGTCACCCGTGAAGCGGGTGGTGCTCGTCGCAATCGGCATCGCCGCGCTCTTCGCCGTGAATGCGATCGCCCCTCCGCCGTTGCCGCAGCACTTCACGGTGCTCGTGCTCGCGATCGTCGTCGGGTTCTATGTGATCGGCAAGGTCGCACACGCCCTGCACACGCCCCTCATGAGCGTCACCAACGCCATCTCGGGCATCATCGTGGTCGGCGCAATGGTGCAGATCACCAGTGAGGTGCCCGCCGTGCAGGTGCTCGCCGCCGTGGCCGTGCTGCTGGCCAGCATCAACATCTTCGGCGGCTTCGCCGTGACCCGCCGCATGCTCTCGATGTTCGCCAGGGGCACCGCCCCGGCCGGTGCCGCATCGACGCGCGTGCCATCGACGCCGGCATCCGCCACGGGCACTGCCGCTGCGAACGTCAAGACTGGAGCCGAGCGTGCCTGAAGCCGTAGCCCTGCTGACCCCGGTGTCGATCGCCGGAGCCGCCTACATCGTCGCGGCGCTGCTGTTCATCATGAGCCTCGCCGGGCTGAGCCGGCATGACACCGCCAAAGCCGGTGTCAACTACGGCATCGCCGGCATGGCGATCGCGCTCGTCGCGACCGTGTGGGCGACGTTCGCCGGCGTCTGGGGCTCGCCACAGGCGAGTGTCGGCTTCGGCCTGCTCGTCGTCGCGGTGCTCGTCGGCGCCGCGATCGGCCTCTGGCGCGCCCGCCTCGTCGCGATGACCGGCATGCCCGAGCTCATCGCACTGCTGCACAGTTTCGTCGGCCTCGCGGCGGTGCTCGTCGGATGGAACGGTGCGCTCGAGGAAACCGGCATGACCGGTGCGCTGCTCGACATCCATCACGCCGAAGTGTTCATCGGCGTCTTCATCGGCGCCGTCACCTTCACCGGGTCGATCGTGGCGTTCCTGAAGCTCTCGGCGCGGATGTCATCGGCCCCGCTCATGCTTCCCGGAAAGAACGTGCTCAACCTCGGCGCGCTCGTCGCGTTCGTAGCGCTCACCGTCTGGTACGTCATCGATCCGGCGCTGTGGCTGCTCGTCGTCGTGACCACGCTCGCGTTGCTGCTCGGCTGGCATCTCGTCGCCTCGATCGGCGGCGGCGACATGCCCGTGGTGATCTCGATGCTGAACAGCTACTCGGGCTGGGCCGCCGCTGCCGCGGGTTTCCTGCTGAACAACGACCTACTGATCGTGACCGGCGCCCTCGTCGGCTCCTCGGGTGCCTACCTGTCGTACATCATGTGCAAGGCGATGAACCGCTCGTTCATCTCGGTGATCGCCGGCGGCTTCGGCATCGCGGCGCCGGCCTCGAGCGGCGAGGTCGAGGGCGAGGTCCGCGAGATCCTCGCCGAAGATGCCGCAGAGCTGCTGCGCGACGCGTCGACCGTGATCATCACGCCCGGCTACGGAATGGCCGTCGCCCAGGCGCAGTACCCGGTGGCCGAGCTCACGAGCCGGCTTCGCGAGCACGGTGTCGAGGTGAGATTCGGCATCCACCCCGTCGCCGGCCGCTTGCCCGGGCACATGAACGTGCTGCTCGCCGAGGCGAAGGTGCCGTACGACATCGTCGAGGAGATGGACGAGATCAACGACGACTTCGCCGACACCACGGTCGTGCTCGTCATCGGCGCGAACGACACGGTGAATCCGGCCGCCGCCGAAGACCCCGGAAGCCCCATCGCGGGCATGCCGGTGCTGCGCGTCTGGGAGGCCTCGAACGTCATCGTCTTCAAGCGCTCGATGTCGGCCGGCTACGCCGGAGTCGCGAACCCGCTGTTCTACCGCGACAACGCGCAGATGCTCTTCGGCGACGCGAAGCAGCGCGTCGAGGACATCCTGCGGGCGATCTGAGGCGCTCGGTGGGATGAGGAGCAAGGTGCCTCGAAACCCGGTCCCCGCTCAGGCTTTCGAGACGGTCGCTCCGCTCCCTCCTCAACCCACCTCTCCGGGGAACGTAGGATGGATCGGTAACCCCCGATGTGAAAGAGGTCGCCGTGGCCACCGCCCGCGATGCTGCCCCCGAGCGCGCCCAGTACTGGGTCGTCCCGGTCGTCCGCGGCCTCCTCGCCGCGGTCGCCGCAGTCGTCATCACGTTCTCGCAGAACCACTCCCCTGAGTTCGGCACGCTCGTCTTCGGCGTGTGGGCCGTCGTCTCGGGCCTCATCGTCGGGGCGCTGTCGCTGCGGTTCGTCACGGCACGGGGCATCCGCTCGCTCTTCGCGATCAATGCGGTCGTGACCGTCGTCGCCGGCCTGCTCGCGCTGACCGTGCCGGGCGGCGGGCTTCCGTTCCTGCTCTACCTCGTGAGCGTCTGGGCGGCGGTCACCGGTTTCGTCGAACTCTTCGCGGGCCTGAGCGCCCGTGGCCGCGAGGCGGCGGCGCGCGACTGGATCGCGGTCGGCGCGCTCACCGCGATCCTCGCGATCGTCTTCCTGCTGCTTCCCCCCGACGCCGTCACCGCGGTCGGCCTGCTCGGCGGATACCTCGTGATCGTCGGCGTCTACCTCATCATCGGCGGTCTCTCGTTGAAATGGGCCGCCGCCCCGGTCGAGCCCGGCCCGGCGGCCGGAACGGAGCAGCACTCGTGACCCAGTCCCCCGGTGAGTTCAGGCCGAGCCGGCGCGACGTGCTGCGCCCCGTCGAGTACGTCGGCGGCGCGGCCATCGCCGCGGTGTTCACGGGCGTCGTCGTGCTCTTCACCACCCGCGACCTCACCCTGACGCTCATCATCGCCGGCATCGCGTTCATCGCCGTGCTCGTCGTGCTCGCGCTGCTCGCGATGGCGATGAAGCCCAACGCCGACGAGACGGCCGAGATCGACGGCACGGATGACCCGGGCCCGGCCGATCCCGAAGCCCCCGGCGGCCCGGGCTCGGCGCACTGAGTCGAACTCCTGGACGTATCGACGCGCCGGCCCCCGATGGCGCTTCGGGTCCGCGTCAGTCGGCCCGTTGCAGACGACCGAGCTCGGTACCGCTGACGTCGAGCAGCACGAGCTGGTCACGGTCGAAGCCCGCGAGGCGGGCAGAGGCTACCCAGCTCGGCACGGGAACGTTGCCGCACCCGATCAGCGTGGAGAACCCGGACGTCGTGAGCATCTCGCCCTCGCCCTCGATCGCCCAGCGCCCTCCGTTGAAGTTGCAGCCGTCGGACCCACCCCACGACCCGGAATCACGGAACTCGACCTGGGCATCGGTTCCCTCGGGGGCGTCGATCGGCGTCCACCGACCAAGCAGCTCGGCAGTGGACACCGGCTCGAGGGGATCGGGCAGCGCGGGGACCGGCTGGAATGCCGCCCGGATCGAGTCGTCGATCACCGGCGGCTCCGCGTAGAACCCGGCCGCAGTGTCGATCGGCTCGGGCGCCCCGTCGATCGCGAGTGACGCCATGACCCCGCCCGCCGCATCGGTGAGCCGCCAGCCCGCCTCTGTCGGTTCGTACGCGCTGACCGAGTCCAGCCACGGAATCTCGGGCGGTGCGCCGACGGCGCACCCTCCCGATGCTCCGATGACCACGGCGAGGAACACGCGTCGGCCGGCGTTCCATGAGCCCTGGATCATGCCGCAATCGCGCCACAACTGGAACTGCCCAGCCTCGAGCCGAAGCCAGGTCTGGTCGCTCTCACCTTCTGCGCCCGAAACCCGCCAGAGGCCGACCAACTCGATCGGCTGCGATCCGCCAGGGGTGGCCACCGGCGTGGGACTCGGAGCGGCACTGGGTTGAGCGACCGGGGGTTGCGACTCGCCGACGGGATCGGACGCGCATCCCGCGACGAGCGCCACCGTCGCGAGCGCGAGCGCGAGCGCGAGTGCGGGTGCGAGTGCGGGTGCGAGTGCGGGTGCACGCAATCGTCGGCGCATGGCCCCAGCCTGGAGACGGTCGACGTCGACGCGCCCACCGTCGGTGGCATCGACAACCGCGCGGATGGGCGGTGCGGTCCTTCGCGTGCGCAGCGGCATCGGCGGTCCCCCTGCCTGCCATGATCCCGCAGATCAGGGCCACCGGGAAGGGTCCGCCGCTGTCAGAGCCGGTCGACGAGCGCTGAAGCGATGCCGGTGTACGTCGTCGGCGTGAGCGCGAGCAGGCGCTGCTTCGCCTCGTCGCCGATCTCGAGGCCGTCGACGAACGCCGCCAGCTCTGCCGCGCCGACGCGCTTGCCGCGCGTGAGCTCTTTGAGCAGGGCGTACGGGTCGGCGATCGTCGAGCGACCGGCGACGACCTCGGCGCGGATGACCGTCTGGATGGCCTCGCCGAGCACCTCCCAGTTCGCATCGAGGTCGGCCGCGAGCACCGAGAGGTCGAGGTCGATCTCGCCGAGGCCGCGCTGGATGTTGTCGAGCGCGAGCAGCGAGTGCCCGAAGCCGACGCCGATGTTTCGCTGCGCCGAAGAGTCGGTGAGGTCGCGCTGCAGGCGGGAGGTGACGAGCGTCGCGGCGAGCGAGTCGAGCACAGCCGAGGAGAGCTCGAGGTTCGCCTCGGCGTTCTCGAAGCGGATGGGGTTGACCTTGTGCGGCATCGTCGACGAGCCCGTCGCACCGGCCGCAGGGATCTGGCGGAATGCGCCGAGCGAGATGTAGGTCCAGATGTCGGTCGCGAGGTTGTGCAGCACCCGGTTGGCGTGAGAGATGCGGCCGTAGAGCTCGGCCTGCCAGTCGTGCGACTCGATCTGGGTGGTCAGCGGGTTCCACGTGAGCCCGAGCGACTCGACGAACTCGCGAGAGACCTCGGGCCATGCGACATCCGGTGCGGCGACGACGTGCGCCGAGAACGTGCCCGTGGCCCCCGAGAACTTGCCGAGGTACTCGCTCGCCTCGACCTGTGCGGCGATGCGCGAGAGGCGGTAGACGAAGACCGCGAGCTCCTTGCCCATGGTCGACGGGGTCGCGGGCTGGCCATGCGTGCGCGAGAGCATCGCCGCGTCGCGGTGCTCGACGGCGAGGGCCGCGAGCGTGTCGATGACCAGGCGGTACTTCGGCAGCCACACGTCGCGCACCGCGTCGCGCACGGTGATGGCGTAGGAGAGGTTGTTGATGTCTTCGCTCGTGCACGCGAAGTGGGTGAGCTCGGCGATCGCATCGAGACCCAGGTCGCTGAGGCGGCGGCGCACGTAGTACTCGACGGCCTTCACGTCGTGGCGAGTGGTGGCCTCGAGCGTGGCGAGCTCGTCGATGTCGGCCTGGCCGAAGTCGGCGACGACCTTGCGCAGCGAGGCCTTCTGGTCGGTCGACAGCGGCGACGAGCCGAAGAACCCGCGGTCGGTCTGGGCGATGAGCCATTCGACCTCGACGTGCACCCGCGCCCGGTTGAGGCCCGCCTCGGAGAGGTGCTCGCCGAGCTCACCGACCGCCGACCGGTACCGGCCGTCAAGGGGGCTGAGCGGCTGGGGAGGCAGCGAAGTCATCGGATTCCTTGTCTGAGAGCGGGGGCGAGCTGGCGGAAGAGCGCCTGAGTCGACCGTTCAATCATGCCAAGAACTCGATCGAACATCGCCGCGTCGGAGTAATAGGGGTCGGGCACGTCGTGCGGCCCGCTCGGATCGCCGGCGAACTCGAGCAGCAGTCGCACCTTCTGCTGCTCGGTCGCCGAGCCCGCCCAGTTGCGCAGGATGCGGGCCTGGCCGCGGTCGAACGCGACGACGAGGTCGAGCTTCGGAAAGTCGGTGGCGTCGAACTGCCGCGCACGGTGGTGGGTGCCGTCGTACCCGGCGCGCGCAAGCGCGTCGATGGTGCGCTGGTCGGCGGGCTCGCCGACGTGCCAGTCGCCGGTCGCGGCCGACTCGATGGCGATGCATGCACCGAGCCCGGCGTCGTCGGCGAGCGTGCGCAACACCACCTCGGCCATCGGTGAGCGGCAGATGTTGCCTGTGCACACGAATGAGACACTGAATTGTTGCGCGGCGTGACCCCTGGGCACCGCTCGCGTCATGGGTTCCATTCTGGACGAGATCGACGGTTCGCACAGCCCCGATTTCGAGCGCGGCGGACGGACGTCGAGGGAGGTCGCATTTCGATGATGGATGCCCCGCCGCCCGACTTCCACGTCGATGCCGAGCTCGCGGCGCGGCTCGTGTCAGCGCAGCATCCCGAGCTCGCCGGGCCGCTGACGCTGGTCGCGAACGGCTGGGACAACGCGATCTTCCGGCTCGGCGACGGGCTCGCGGTACGGCTTCCCCGTCGGGAGCTCGCGGTGCGCCTCATCGAGCACGAGCAGCGCTGGCTGCCCGAACTCGCCGGTCGCCTGCCGATCGCGGTGCCGACGCCGGTGCGCATCGGCCGGCCCGCACCCGAGCTCGGGTACGACGTGCCCTGGAGCATCGTGCCGTGGCTGACCGGTCGAAGCGCGACCGGGTTCGCGGTCGACAAGCGCGACGTCGCGGCCTCCGCGCTCGCCGGGTTCGTGGCGGCCCTCGCGCGTCCCGCGCCGCCTGACGCTCCGCACAACGCGTATCGCGGTGTGCCGCTCGCACACCGTGACGACACGATGCGCGCCCGGTTCGCCGGCGGGCGATTGACGGATGCCTCGCGGCTGGCGCCTCTCTGGGAGCGGGCGCTCGCGGCGCCCGAGTGGCCAGGGCCGAAGCTGTGGGTGCACGGCGACCTGCATCCGGCGAACCTGCTGCTCGGGACATCCGGTCGACTGTCTGCGGTCATCGACTTCGGCGACCTCACCGCCGGCGACCCGGCGACCGATCTTGCGACGGCGTGGCTGACGTTCGGACCCGAGGGCCGCCGCGTGTTCCGCGCCGAGGTGGAGGCGCGTATGGATGTCGACGACGCGACCTGGGAGCGGGCGCGGGGCTGGGCCCTCGTGATCGCGAGCGCCGTGGTCGAGGCGACCGGAACGACGGGTCCGCTCGGGCAGGTCGCCGCGTACGTGCTCGATCAGCTCGTCGCCGACTGACCGTCGACTCATCCTCGACAGGCGACGGCTGCGCCGTGCTCTCCACGAGCGCTCGGCGATCGCAAGCTCGACCGTCGGCGTGACAGCAGACTCGCGGCATGGATGAAGCCGACCGATTCATCGCGCTGATCACGGGCCGCGCCGTGACGCCCGATCAGGTGGCCGAGGCGGTGCGGCTGCGCGGGCGACTGCGCGCACTTCGCGACGAGGTGGAGCAGACACTGCCCGGGCTCGCACCCGACGCCACCGGCGCATGGCGATCCGCCGCGGCCGACCGGTACGCCGAACGCCTCGTCGAGTTGCAGGGGCAGTTCGTCGAGGTGCGCGCCGCCCTCGGCGCGGCCGACCTGCACCTCGACGAGCGCATCAGGCACCTGAGCGCGCAGCTCGACCCGCAACTCGCCGCGCTCGACGAGAGGAGGCCCGGATGGGCGACGGGCTGACGATCTCGGGCGGTGGCGAGACGACGGTCGCGACCGACGAGCTGTTCATCGATGCCGCCCGGCTGGGAGCCGCGGCGGGGGTGATCGACGGGTGGAAGTCGAGCGCCGCGACGCTCTGCACCGAGCTCGACGCCGCCGGCCTCGACCGCGGCAGCGGTGGGTGGGCCGAGCCGGCCCCGGCCGATGCGATGCGACGCGTCGAGCAGGCACTGGGCCGCTGCGGCGACACGGCAGAAGCGCTGCGTTCCGCCCTCATCGCCAGCGCCGAGCGCTACGGCTGGGCCGAGCGCACGATCGACGGGTTCTGGAAGGTCGGGGGCGGGCTCATCGCGGGGGTCCTCGGAGTGGTACTCGGCGCGAAGGTCTTCTCGGCACATGGCCTCGGTCTCGGGATCGGTCTTGCGGTGAATTCCATCGCGCGGGGATTGGGCGGGCCGACGCCGCTCGACCGGTGGATCGCCTCCCACAGGGGGCTGCTCTCCGATCCGACGTTCGTTCGCGCGGTGCGGGCGGTCGCCGACTCGGCCGACGAGCTCGTGGCAGGCGCTCGTGGCATGCCGGGATACGCGCCATTCGGCCAGCTCGTCGGCGCGCCCGAGAGCGCTTCGGTGCTCCTCGCCCTGGCCGCATTGCTCGGCACGAAGGTGCTCGTCGACGGCCCGGTGTCGGTCACCAGGTCGAATCCCGGACTGGGCGCGCCTCCAGGACACCCCGCGGCCGCGCCCGTTCGAGTCGTGGCCGCGCCGACCGGGCTCGCCGACCTCGCCGACCGCGTGCCGTCGGGCGAGGGCCCGCAGATCCGCATCGAACGGTACGGGCAGCCCGACGACCCGCGGTGGGTCGTCTACGTCAGCGGCACGGTCGAGTCGTCGCTCGTGGCGGGCGACGAACCGTTCGACCACACGTCGAATGTCCTCGGCATCGCCGACGACTCGTGGATCGACGAGCTGCGCGCCGCGGGCGCCGAGTCGGGCGCTGGCGAGCGGGCCGTAAGGCAGGCGATGGAGGCGGCCGGCATCGCACCCGGCGACCCCGTGATGCCCGTCGGTCATTCGGGCGGCGGCATCATCGCGGCGAAGCTCGCTGCCGACCCCGAACTCAATGTCGTCGGCGCCGTCAACCTCGGTGGCCCCGGCGCGTCGGCACCGACGAGCGAGGGCGTGCCCGTGCTCTCGATCGAGCACGAAGAGGACCTCGTTCCGGCGGTCGGTGGGTTCGGACATCCGTCGGCCGAACGTCTCACCGTCTCGCGCAGCGTGCTCGACGAGGGACGCGAGTACGACTCCGCCCTGCCCGCTCACGAGCTGTGGCGCTATCGCGAGACGGCCGCCCTGGTCGACGAGTCCGAGGAGGCGCGCCTCATCGCGTTCCGCGAACTCGTGGGGTTCACGGGCGGTGGGCCCGGCGAACTGAGCGAATGGACCGCGACGCGCGACGTCAGCTCTTCGACGGGCGCACGATGAGCCCGATGAGCCAGCTGATCAGGCCGAGCACGAGCGCCCCGAGCACGCCCCACCAGAAGCTCTCGACCACGAGCCCGAAGCCCAGCAGGTCGCTGATCCAGTCGACGAGCAGCAAAAGCAAGCCGTTCACGATGAACGAGATGAGCCCCAGGGTCAGCACATAGATGGGGAACGCGACGATTCTGATGAACGTGCCGACGATCGCGTTCACGAGGCCGAAGATGAGGGCGACGAGCAGGTACGTGAGCACCGTGGCGAGTTGCGTGTTCTCGTATGGCACTACGCGCACGCCCGCGACGATGAACGTCGTGAGCCAGAGGGCGAACGCGACGACGATGACCTTGACGATGAACCGCATGGCTTCAACTCTGGCAGAGAGGCGCGGTGGGGCGAAGGGGTACGGTGGAAATCGTGACCGCACCGGAGCAGCCAGGCGTGAGCGTTCGACTCCGCCCCGAGATCGCAGCCCTTCCCGCCTACCGCCAGGGGCGCCCCGCACCCGCCGACGGCTTCAAGCTCTCGAGCAACGAGAATCCGCACGAGCCGTTGCCCGGCGTCGAGGCCGCGGTCGCCGCGAGCGCCCACGCGATCAACCGCTATCCCGACGCCACGGCGCTCGCCGTACGCGAGCGCATCGCCGAGCGGTTCGGCGTCACCGCCGACGAGGTGATCGTCGGCGCCGGCTCGGTGTCGCTCATCGCCCAGTTCATCACGGCGGCGGCGGCGCCCGGCGACGAGGTCGTCTACTCGTGGCGTTCGTTCGAGGCCTACCCCGGGCTCGTCACCGTCGCGGGTGCGACGAGCGTTCGGGTGCCCAACCGCCCCGATCACCGCCACGACCTCGAAGCCATGGCGGCCGCCGTCACCGATCGCACTCGGGTCGTCATCGTCTGCTCGCCGAACAACCCCACGGGCACGGTCGTCACCGCCGACGAGTTCGAGCGGTTCATGTCCGCGGTGCCGAGCGACCTGCTCGTGCTGCTCGACGAGGCGTACATCGAGTTCGTCCGCGACGAGGCATCCGTCGACGGGCGCACCCTCATCGGGCGCTACCCCAACCTCGTCGTGCTGCGCACCTTCTCGAAGGCCTACGGGCTCGCGGGGCTGCGCGTCGGCTACGCGATCGGACCGGTGGCGATCCTCGACGCCGCGCGCTCGACGGCGATTCCCCTCGGCGTCACCGCCGCGTCGTCGGCGGGCGCCATCGCCTCGCTCGAGGTCGAGTCCGAACTGCTCGCGCGGGTCGACGTCATCGTCGAACGCCGCGACCGCGTGCGTGCAGCGCTCATCGCGCAAGGCTGGAAGATTCCGCAGGCGCAGGGCAACTTCGTCTGGCTGCCCACCGGCGACGCCACGACGGCCGTCGCCGACCGCCTGTTCGACGCTGGTCTCGTGACCCGGGCGTTCGCGCCCGAAGGCATCCGGGTGTCGATCGGCGAGGAGACGTCTGTCGACATCCTCCTCAGGATTCTCGGTGAGCTTGTACCGGCTTCACAAGAAGGGGCTGCCGTCTAGCGGGTAGCGTGGAACGGTGCCAGCCAGCGAGAGAGACTTCACCGCGCCCACGGTCCAGCTGCTGACCCCTGAGGGCGAGCTGCGTGCGACACCCGAGGCCGAAGCGTATCTCCCCCTCATCGAGGCGCTCGACGACGCCACCCTGCAACGGTTCCACCGCGACATGACCGTGTCGCGGCGACTCGACGTCGCCGGCGCCAACCTGCAGCGCCAGGGCCAGCTCGCGCTCTGGGTGCCGAGCCTCGGCCAGGAGGCCGCGCAGGTCGGGTCGGCGCACGCCGCCCGACCCCAGGACCACATCTTCCCGTCGTACCGCGAACACATCGTCGGCATGATCCGCGGGCTCGACCCGGTGCGCATCATGGCGCTGCTGCGTGGCACGACCCTCGGCGGGTGGAACCCCGAGGAGACCGGCAACTTCCACCTCTACACGCTCGTGCTCGCGTCGCAGACCCTGCACTCCACGGGCTACGCGATGGGGCTGCAGTTCGATGGCGCGACGGCGACCGGCGACCCCGACGCCGACGCGGCCGTGCTCGTCTACTACGGCGACGGCTCGACCTCGCAGGGCGACGCCAACGAGGCGCTCGTCTTCGCATCGAGCTACCAGACTCCGCAGGTCTTCTTCATCCAGAACAACCAATGGGCCATCTCGGTGCCGGTCTCACGGCAGTCGCGCAGTCCGCTCTCGCTTCGCGGCGGCGGCTTCGGCATGCCCGGCATCCGCATCGACGGCAATGACGTGCTCATCAGCTACGCCGTCACCCGCCAGGCGCTCGAAGAGGCCCGGGCCGGTGAGGGGCCGACCCTCATCGAGGCGCTCACCTACCGCATGGGCGCGCACACCACCGCCGACGATCCCACGAAGTACCGCACCGACGCCGAGGTCGAGTACTGGCAGCAGCGCGACCCGATCGCCCGCTACCGCACCTGGCTCGAGAGCCGGGGCGCCTCGGCAGCGTTCTTCGCCGAGGTCGATGAAGAGGCATCCGACATCGCGGCCGATGTGCGCCGTCGAGCGCTCGAGATCACCGTTCCGACGCGTGAGAAGATCTTCGCCCACGTCTACAGCGAGGCGCACCCGCTCATGGTCGAACAGGCGGCATGGCTCGACGCATTCGAGAACTCGTTCGACGGAGGCGCGGAATGAGCGCGGGAATCGATGAGGAGGTCCGCGTGACGGATGTTGCGAACGGGGCTTCGGGTCTCGATACGCCTTCGGACACTCGACCGACGGAGGCGGCGCCGTCGGCGGCCACTCCCCCGGTCGACTCCCCCGCGCCCGAGGTGCGCGGCGTGCACACGCTGTCGATGGCCAAGGCCATCAACGCGGGCCTTCGCGAGGCGCTGCTCGGCGACGAGAAGGTGCTGCTCATGGGTGAGGACATCGGACCGCTCGGCGGCGTGTTCCGCGTCACCGAAGGGCTCTCGGCCGAGTTCGGCGAAAAGCGCGTGCTCGACACCCCGCTGGCCGAGTCCGGCATCGTCGGCACGGCGATCGGCCTCGCCATGCGCGGGTACCGGCCCGTCATCGAGATCCAGTTCGACGGGTTCATCTTCCCCGCGTTCGACCAGATCACGACGCAACTGTCGCGCCAGACCGTGCGTCACGACGGCACGCTTTCGATGCCGATCGTCATCCGCGTGCCCTACGGCGGGCACATCGGCTCGATCGAGCACCACCAAGAGAGCCCCGAGGCGTACTTCGCGCACACCCCCGGGCTGCGGGTGGTCAGCCCGTCGAACCCGCACGACGCGTACTGGATGATCCAGGAGGCGATCGCCTCGAACGACCCGGTGCTGTTCTTCGAGCCGAAGAGCCGCTACTGGCCCAAGGGCCCGGTCGACCTCGACCACTCGGGACTGCCGTTGCACGCGAGCCGCGTCGTGCGGCACGGCACCGATGTCACGCTCGTCGGCCACGGCGCGATGGTCGCGACGCTGCTGCAGGCCGCCGACATCGCGGCCGAAGAGGGTCGCAGCGTCGAGGTCGTCGACCTGCGCTCGCTCTCCCCCATCGACTACGGCCCGCTGCTCGATTCGGTCAACCGCACGGGCCGACTCATCGTGGCCCAAGAGGCCTACGGCAACGTCTCGATCGGATCCGAGATCGCGGCGACGGTCGCCGAACGGGCGTTCTACTCGCTCGAGGCGCCCGTGCTGCGGGTGTCGGGCTTCGACACGCCGTTCCCGCCGGCCGCCCTCGAGACCGAATTCCTGCCGAGCCCCGACCGGGTGCTCGAGGCCGTCGACCGCGCGCTGGCCTATTGACATGCCGATCACGGCATAACTCGACTGCGAGGGTAGAAGACAGATATGAGCGAGATCCGATTCCCCCTCCCAGACGTCGGTGAGGGCCTCACCGAGGCCGAGATCGTGCAATGGCGCGTCGCACCCGGCGACCGCATCTCCCTCGACCAGGTCTTCGTCGAGATCGAGACGGCGAAGTCGCTCGTCGAGTTGCCGAGCGCCTACGAGGGCATCGTCTCGGAACTCCTCGTCGACGAGGGCAAGACGGTCGACGTCGGCACGCCGATCCTCGTGATCCAGACGGACGTCCCGGCCGCGGCCGACTCGTCGCCGGCGGCGCCCGTGGCCGAAGGTGGTTTCGATACACCGCCTTCGCCGCCTACTCGACCGACGGGCGGAGCCGACGAGGGCGGCGCCGTTCTCGTCGGGCACGGCGCATCGGGCCCGGCCAGCACACGTCGACGCCGTCACCCCTCCCCCGCCGGTGCGCACACGACCTTGGCCGCGCCGCCCGCACCCGCTCCCGCAGCGCCCGCGCCACCCGCAGCGCCCTCGGCCTCGGTTGCGCCGGCTGCGACGGCCGGAGCAACGCCGGCTGCGACATCCGCGCCTCGTACCGAGCCGACGTCCGAGCCACATGTGCCCGTGATCGCGAAGCCGCCCATCCGCAAGCTCGCGAAAGACCTCGGCGTCGACCTGTCGCGGGTCGCCGCGACCGGCCCGATCGGCGACGTCACCCGCGACGACGTGATTCGCGAGGCGAGCCAGGCCAGCGTGTTCCGCAATATCCAGACGCCCGAGGCGCCCGCCGACCGCGAGAGCCGAATTCCCGTCAAGGGCGTGCGCAAGGCGATCGCGAGCGCCATGGTGAAGAGTGCATTCCAGGCGCCGCATGTATCGGTCTTCGTCGACGTCGACGCGACGCGCACCATGGAGTACCTGAAGCGGCTCAAGGCGTCGCCCGACTACGCCGGCATCAGGATCTCACCGTTGCTGATCATGGCGAAGGCCATGATCTGGGCCGTGCGCCGCAATCCCACAGTGAACGCGCAGTGGACCGATGACGAGATCATCGTCAAGCACTACGTGAACCTCGGCATCGCCGCGGCGACGCCCCGCGGCCTCATCGTGCCGAACGTGAAGGACGCGCAGGCGATGTCGATGGTCGAGCTCGCGACCGCGCTCGAGCAGTTGACGCTCACCGCCCGCGAGGGCAAGACGCAGCCCGCCGAGATGCAGGGCGGCACGATCACGATCACGAACATCGGCGTGTTCGGCATGGACACCGGCACGCCCATCCTGAATCCCGGCGAGGTCGGCATCGTCGCGCTCGGCACGATCAAGCAGAAGCCGTGGGTGGTCGACGGCGAGGTGCGGCCGCGCTACGTGACGACGATCGGCGGGTCGTTCGACCACCGGGTGGTCGACGGCGACGTGGTGTCGAGGTTCGTCGCCGACGTCGCGTCGATCATCGAGGAGCCCGCACTGCTGCTCGAGTAGCGTCCGACCCTCCGCCGTCGGTCGTTCTCGCACTCCGCGCGACGGCCGGTCGCCCGCTGCGCCACTTCGGCCTGGTCCGCGCCAGTCGAAGTGGCGCGGACGGCGCGAAAGTGGCGCAGTCGCGAGCGCCTCGGCGGCGTGTCCGACTGGTGGAGCCGGAGACGGCACCTGCCCTGTAGCATCCGATCGTGAACTTGATCTCGCGGAACGTGCAATACCCGGTGTGAGCACAGACCGCGACATCATCGCCCGGTCGCTGGAGACCCCGGCGGCGTTCAGCGAGCTCTACGATCGCCACGCCCGTCGTGTGCACCGATTCGTCGCGAGACGCGCCGGCGCGCACGTGGCCGATGACGTGATGAGCGAGACGTTCCTCGTCGCCTTCGAGCGTCGCCGGAACTTCGAGCTGTCGCGAGACGACGCGATGCCGTGGCTCTACGGCATCGCGACCACCCTGCTGAAGAAGCACGCCCGACTCGAGGCACGCGCGTGGCGCGGCCTGGCCGCGGCACACGCCGCAACAGAGCCCCACCTCGATGAGACCGACGCCGCAGGCGATCGGATCGACGCGGAGGCCGCAATGGGTCGACTCGGCAGGATTCTCGCGCGGATGCCGCGTCGCGACCGCGACGCGCTCCTTCTCGACGCGTGGGGCGAGCTCGACTACGCGGGCGTCGCCGACGCGCTCGGAGTACCGATCGGCACGGTCCGCTCACGACTTACTCGCGCGCGGCGCAAGCTGCGCATCGAACTTGGAGCGGGCGAGCCCCGCGAATCGGAGGTTGAACATGGACGAGCTGCAACTGCTGCGCGGAGCGTCTGACGGCGTCGAGGTGCCGAGCGGCGAGGCGCTCACGAAGGGACGGGCGGCGCTGTTCGCGGCGATCGAGGGTGCGGTGAATCCGGATGCCTCGGCCGATGCCGCGGCGACCGCTCGAGCAGCGCGCCGGCACCGCCGCGTGCGCGGCTGGGGGATCGGAACGTTCGGCGGCGCGGTGGCTGCGGGAGCCGTCGCGACGCTCGTGATGGCCGATCTCGTGGGACTCGCAGGCTGGCGAGGCGGAGCCTCACCGGCCGCTGCGGCGGTGCTCGAACAGGCGGCAACGTTCGCGGTCGAGACGAGCGATCCCTTCGTCGGGCCGGACCAGTACCTCAAAGTCGAAACCGATGCCGTCTACAGCGGCACCACCTCGGATGCTGAAGGGACCGAGGTCAGCTGGCTCGAGTCCCAGGACGGCACGCTGTACGTGCCGGCCGACCGGAGCGAGGACTGGGTGTGGGTGCGTGAGCCCGGCCAGGTCGTGCAGACGTTCGGACCGAAGTCCGAGGAGCTCGCCCATGACATCGTCCCGCAGGTCCGCGGTGAGCAGGAGCTGGTTCGGGCTCCCGGAGGATCGTTCTACGGCAGTGAGTCGATGGTCTCGGAATCCGCGATCGCGGCACTCCCCCACGACCCGCATCGGCTGCTGAATCACATCTACCGGGTGACGCTCGGAGCCGGCCCGTCGCCCGACGGCGAGGCTCTCGTTTTCATTGCCGACCGCCTGCGGAGCGGTGTTGTACCGGCCGAACTGCGCGCGGCGCTGCTGGAGGCGGCGGCCCGCATCCCCGGCGTCGAGGTCCTCGACGACGAGGCGAACCTGAACGGACGCACCGGGGTCGCGATCGGGCGTGACGAAGGCGCCAACGGATTTCGCCAGGAGATCATCATCGATCCAGAGACGGGCGAGCTGATCGGAGAGCGACAGGTC
Organism: Agromyces humatus; assembly: GCF_021228295.1. Taxonomy (GTDB): domain Bacteria; phylum Actinomycetota; class Actinomycetes; order Actinomycetales; family Microbacteriaceae; genus Agromyces; species Agromyces humatus. The sequence continues at coordinate 210,785 of NZ_JAJQPD010000003.1, read as the reverse complement.
CTGCTGCGCGAGTCGGGCGGAATGCCGGCCGGTACCGCGTTCGGATGGACGGCGGTGACTACGACCGTCGTCGACGAGGCACCCGAGGGCGGTACCTCATTCGGCAACCTGGAGCCGTGCTTCACCGACGGTAAGGCTGGCTGTTGAACTCGCCGTCGGTCGAGTAGGTGTGCAAGCGCGCGCTCCTTCGTCGCTCGCTACTCGACCCGCGATCGCCGGTCAGAGCCGGAGCTCGTAGACGATCGAGTCGGGCGTGCGGGAGGCCTCGGCGAAGCCCTCGCCCTCGAGCACGCGACGGGCGGGGAGGTTCGAGATCTCGGCTTCGGCTCGAGCGACGCGAGCGCCCGCCGACCGTGCGAGTTCGACCGTCGCGGCGACCGTGTGCTGCGAGAGGCCCTCGCCCCGCACCGCGGGCACGAGCCCGAACACGAACTCGACGACGCCGTCGGCGTCGGGCGGGCCGAACAGGTTCACTCCCCCGATGGCCGAGCCGTCGCGTCCGCGGCGCACGAGGTAGGGGCCGAACGGGGCCGGGTCGCCGTTCTCTCGCACCGCACGCACGTACTCCGAGAGCAGTTCGGGTTCGTCGGTGAAGGCGTAGGCCCCCTCCCACCCGTCGTGGGGGTCGACCTCGCCGGCCAGCATGCGCTCGGCGTCGTCGAGGGTGAACGGATGCAACGTGAGGGGGGTCGTCGTCGTATCCACGTACTTCACTCTTGCACGTCGGTCCGACACTCGCCAGAGTTCTCCACAGGATGACGGGGAATGTCACGAACGGCCATGCGTTCCTGTTCGACGGGTCTCGAGACGGGTGCTCCTTCGTCGCGCGCTCCCCGACCAGCGGGAGCGTTACTGGTTTTGACAATCATTATCAATAAGCGTAGGTTCGTCACATGAACCGCCGAGCCCGACGCACCGCTGACCGATCGACCCGCGTTCTCGTGGCAGGCGGGGTCCTCGCCACGGCGGCGCTGGTACTCGCGGGCTGCGCGAGCCCCGGGGCATCCGACTCGCGCGAAGGGCCGTCGATCGTGGCGACGACGACCCAGGTCGGTGACTTCACGCGCGAGCTCGTGGGTTCATCGGCCGAGGTCGCCCAACTGCTTTCGCCCGGGCAGAGTGCCCACGGCTTCGACCCGTCGGCCGGGCAGCTGCTCGCGCTGTCGAACGCCGACGCCCTCGTCGTGAACGGCGGCGGGCTCGAAAGCTGGCTCGACGACGCTATCGCGGCATCGGGGTTCAGTGGAGTCCTCATCGACGCGAGTGAGGGCATCGAGCTGTACGGCACCGGCGACCACGGTGACGAACCGGCGGCTGCGGCCGCTGACGGTCACGACGACCACGCGAGCGACGGCGACGCCGGCGACGTCCACGCTGACGACGCAGGCGCGGCCGCCGACGACCAGGCAGGCCACGATCACGGCGACGGCAACCCGCATATCTGGACCGACCCGGCGCTCGCCGAGCGCATGGTCGAGAACATCGCCCACGGTCTCGCCGAGGTGCCGGGTGTCGACGACGCCGAGGTCGAGGCCAACGAGACCGACTATGCAGCACAACTCGACGCGCTCGATGCGTGGATCAGCGAGAACGTTGCCACGGTTCCGGTCGAGCAGCGGCTGCTCGTGACCAACCACGACGCGTTCACCTACTTCGTCGACGCATACGACGTCACCTTCGTCGGCAGCATCATCCCGAGCTTCGACGACAACGCCGAGCCGAGCGCCGCCGAGATCGACGACCTCGTCGCGCAGATCGGCGACACGGGCGTGCGGGCGGTGTTCTCAGAGGCGTCGATCTCGCCGAAGGCCGCCGAGACGATCGCGGCCGAGTCGGGCGTCACCGTGTACTCGGGCGACGACGCGCTCTACGGCGACTCGCTCGGCCAGCCCGGCACCGAAGGGGACACCTACCTCGGCAGCCAGGTGCACAACGCCCGGCTGATCCTCGATTCGTGGGGCGTCGAGCCTTCCGCGCTCCCCGCAGCCCTGCAAGGATGACGCCATGACCGACTCGCCCGTGCTGCGCCTGGTCGACACCGCGTTCACCCATCCCGGTGGTGCCGGGGTCGAAGGGCTGCGCCTCGACATCGCGCCGGGCGAGGCCGTGGCGCTGATCGGGCCGAACGGCGCGGGCAAGTCGACGCTGCTGAAGGGGATCCTCGGCCTCGTTCCGCGCACCGCGGGCACGATCGAGATCGGCGGAGTTCCCGGCGACGCCCAAGCACATGCCCGACATGGCATAGTCTCGTTCCTGCCCCAGTCGGCCGACCTCGACCCCGACTTCCCGATCAGTCTCGAGCAGGTCGTCATGCAGGGGCGCTATCGCGGGCTCGGGCTGTTCCGGTGGCCGGGTCGCGCCGACCGTGCCGCCGTGAGGCACGTGCTCGAGTCGGTCGGCCTCGAGTCGCTCGGCGCTCGTCCATTCGGCGAACTCTCCGGCGGCCAGCGCCAGCGGGGGCTGCTCGCGCGGGCACTCGCGTCCGAGCCGCGGCTGCTGCTGCTCGACGAGCCGTTCAACGGGCTCGACCAGCCGAACCGCGAAGCCTTGGTCGACACCATACGCTCGCTCAAGCGCGACGGGGTCGCGGTGCTCGTCTCGACCCACGACCTCGAGCTCGCTCGCCTGGTGTGCGACTCGGTCGTGCTCGTGAACCGTACCCAGGTCTCGTGCGGACCGGTCGACGAGGTGCTCACCCTCGGCAACATCCAGGAGTGCTTCGAGGGCGTCGAGGTCGAGATCGACGAGCACACACTCGTCGTGCCCGGGCACGAGGGCCATTGATACCGTCGTCGGCATACGCTCGCATCGCGTGGGGGAGTGGCATCGGATGTCCCTGACCGACGCGCTGTTCGCCGCGTTCTCGATCCCCTTCATGGGGCGGGCTCTGCTCGTGATGCTCGTCCTCGCGATCGTCGCAGGAGTCGTCGGCGTGCTCGTGAACCTGCGCGGCCTCGAGTTCATCAGCGACGGCCTCACGCATGCCGTCTTCCCTGGCCTCGCCGTCGGCCTCGTGCTCGGCGGAACGGCAGGGCTCGTGCCCGGGGCGACGATCGCGGCCCTCGCGGGCGCGATCGCGCTGACCTGGCTCGACCGGGCCGGCATCACCGCCGACGCCGCGATCGCCATCGTGCTGACCGCGACGTTCAGCATCGGCGTCATCGTGGTGTCGAGGAGCGACGACTATGCGGGGGCGCTCGAGGCACTGCTGTTCGGGCGGGTGCTCACGATCCCGCCCGACGAAGTGCTGCCGCTCATGCTGGTGAGCCTCGTCGCGCTCGCAGCGACCGGGCTGACGCTCAAGCAGCAGCTCTTCCGCGCGTTCGACGCACCCGGCAGCCGTGCGGCCGGCAACTCGGCGCTCGCGCTCGACCTCGTGCTGAACTCCGCGATCGCGCTCGTGGTGGTCGCCGCCGCGAGCACGATCGGTACGCTGCTCGTGCTCGCTCTGCTCATCGTGCCCGGTGCCGTGGCGCGACTGGTCACCCGGCGGTTGTGGTGGCTGTTCCCGATCGCGGCGCTCTTCGCCGCCGTCGGCTCGTGGCTCGGCCTCGCGGCCGGCTTCGCGATCTCGGTCGGGGCGGGTGTCGACCTGCCGGCGGGCGCGACCATCGTCGGCGTGTTCGTGCTCGGGTATGCCGTGCTGCTGCTGGCCTGGCTCGTGGCGGGGCGCGTACGCACGGGGGAAGGGTCTCGAGACGCTCCTTCGTCGCTCCTCGACCAGCCCGGCACGCGACCGGCGGTCGGCGCCGCGGGGGAGGGGCGCTGATGGGGTACTTCGAGCGTGCACTCCTCGCCGCGGTGGTGATCGGCGCCGGTGCCGGATTCGTGGGCGCCCTGGTCGTGCTGCGCCGGCGCACCTTCTTCGCCCAGGCGCTCACCCACGGCACCTACCCCGGCGCAGTGGCGGCCGCGGCGCTCGGCGTGAGCGTGCCCGCGGGTGCGGCACTGGCATCCGTCGCGCTCGTCGCGATGATGGCAGGCATCGCACGCATCCGCAGGCAGGGCGCGCAGGTGGCCGCCGGCATCGTGCTCACCGGCGGATTCGCCGCGGGTGCGCTGCTGCAGGCGTTGATTCCTGGACTTCCCGTGCAGGCGGAATCGCTGCTCGTCGGGTCGATCCTCACCGTGAGCGAGGCCGACATCGCACTGGCCGCCTGCGTCGCGCTCATCGCCATCGCCGCGGTCGCGTTCGTCGGCAAGGAGATCGCGTTCTCGACATTCGACCCCGCAGGCTTCCGCGCCGCGGGCTACCGCGAGTGGCCGATCGAGCTGCTCGTCCTCGCGCTGACCGCCGCGTCGGTCGTGAGCTCACTGCCTGCGGTCGGCGCGATCCTCGCCATCGCACTCATCGCCGCGCCGGCAGCTGCGGCGCGACTCGTCGTCGCATCGTTCCGCGGGGTGCTGCTCGCGGCGCCGGTCATCGGCGCCGCCTCGGGAGTGCTCGGCGTCCTCGCCTCACGGGCTCTCGCGGTCGCGGCGGGCCCTGCGATCGCGCTCGCCGCCACCGCCTTCTTCCTGCTCGCCTTGGGGATCTCCAAGGTGCGCGGGCTACCGTTGAGGCGAGCCGACATCCCCGTCGAGACTGCAGAGGACGCACGAATCGCATGAAACGCAATACGTGGCAGCGCGAGGCCGTGCGCGAGGCGCTCGACGCGACCGAGGGCTTCATCAGCGCGCAGGCGCTGCACTCCACGCTGCACGCGAGCGGATCGCCGATCGGCCTCGCCACGGTGTACCGGGCGCTCGGCGATCTCGCGACGAGCGGTGAGGCCGACTCGCTGCAGTCGCCCGACGGCGAGTCGCTCTACCGCGCCTGCACGACAACCGGACACCACCACCACCTCATCTGCCGCAACTGCGGGCTGACCGTCGAGATCGCCGCCGACGAGGTCGAGTCCTGGGCGAAGCGCGTCGCCGCGCGCAACGGCTTCACGCAGGCGGCGCACGTGGTCGACGTCTTCGGCCTGTGCGAGAACTGCACGAGGCTCGCAGCGGGGGAGTAGGAATCCCGCACGGCCTTTCGCCGCCTCGCGCTCTGGTCGGAGGCCATTTCCAGCGTGCAACGTTCGACTTTCACCGGAATCTGTGATTAGTCTGTCCTCGCCTGCGGCGCCGCCGGTGCCGAACGGGCCTTCGACTGGAGGAATCATGTTCGCGAACCTCAACGGCTGGCACGCCGTCATCATCATCGCCGTCATCCTGCTGCTCTTCGGTGCACCCAAGATCCCGCAGCTCGCGCGGTCGCTCGGACAGTCGATGCGCATCCTGAAGACCGAGATCCGCGAAGAACCGGGCGCGAAGCGCGACGCCACCTCGGTCCCGGCGTCGGTCGCGGACACGGTCGAGTCGTCTCCGGCGACTTATGACGAAGCTTCGACTAAAGCTATCTGAAGACCCGCCAGCTTTTGCTTGACCGGCTTGTGATTAATGCCGTAGCGTTCCGAAAAGCGAGCATGTGGTTTCACTGCGAGCTGTCAACACCCCTCTTCACGTGCAAAGGAGCATCATGAACGACGATCTCATCGATCGCAGCGACGATCCTCAGCTGGGGCGCAGCCTCGGTCTCTCCCGGCGCCAGCTGCTCGCAGCGACGACGGGCATGGCCGCAGCCGCCGCACTCGGGGCCGCCGCGTTCGGCGCCGGCAGCCCGGCCCATGCCGCCACGGCGACCGCGGTGCGCACTGCGCCGGGTGCCAACGGAGTGCTGATCCCGCCCGGCAAGCGCGGCATCATCCTCTACACCGTGCGCGACGCCATCTCGCGCGACCCGAATACCACGCCGTTCGCCTCCGGTTTCCGCGAGGTCTTCGAGGAGCTTTCCCGCATCGGGTACAAGCAGATCGAGTTCGCGGGCTACAACCAGAACGCGAACGCCGAGGGCGGCAACGTCAACAACGTCGCCGGTGCGCAGCTGCTGCGCAAGTGGCTCGACGACAACGGGCTCGAGGCCGAGGGCAACCACGGCTCGATCCCGTCGACGATCTCCGACGCCACGCTCGCGGCGTTCGACGCGCAGTGCGAGATCGCGAACATCCTCGGCTTCGGCCACATCGGCACAGGCGGCGACCCCACGGGCAGCGCCTACCTCGCCGACTGGGAGCTCGCGGCTGAACGCTGGAACATCCTCGGTGAGCGCGCCGCCGGCCACGGCCTCAAGCTGTACACGCACAACCACGACATCGCGTACAGCTTCCTGCTCGACAGCGGCCCGCTCGACGCACTGGGCCGCCCGACACGTTCGAGCGGCATCCGCCGACTCGAGCACTTCCTGGCGAACACCGACCCGAGCTACGTGTACCTCGAGATGGACGTCTACTGGGCACACGTTGCGCAGTACAAGCACACGTCCTTCACCGCGCCCGACGGCAGCATCGTGCCGAGCCTGTTCGATCCGGCCGGCGTCGTCGCGGCGCAGACCACTCGGTTCCCGCTCTTCCACACGAAGGACGGCAAGAAGGACACCACCGTGGCCAACGGCTATGTGATGGCTCCGTTCGGCACGGGAGACATCGACTACACGACGTTCTTCCAGCGCATCGGTGCGAAGGGCTACCACAACGCCATGTGGGAGCAGGACACCGCGCCCGGCGGATCCGCAAACCCCGGTCAGTCGCTCGAGTTCGCACAGGTCTCGTACAGCAACATGGCCCAGCTCCGCGGCTAGGTCCCCCTGCCCCGGGTCGGCCCGTAACGCCGGCCCGGGGTATCCGTTCATCTCATGACACCCCTCTTCCAAGGAGACACTCATGTCAACACCCCGGTTCCGCCTGGGCGCACTCGTGCTCAGCGGACTCTTGGCGGTAACGTCGCTCGCATTGAGCGCCGGCCCCGCCTCTGCCCATGAAGGGCACGATCACGGCGACGAGGTCAGCGCGACCACGTGGGCGAACTACGAACGCGTGACCCTGACGAGGGACGTCGGCGAGCCGATCGACCTCGCGGTGCTGCCCGACTCGCGCGTGCTGCACACGACCCGTGGCGGTCAGGTGCGCCTCACCGATCCGGCCCAGGGCACGACGACCGTCGTGAACACCGTCGATGTCTACGCGAACTCCGAGGACGGTCTGCAGACGATCGCCATCGACCCCGCGTTCGAAGACAACGGCTGGGTCTACCTCTACTACGCGCCCCGCACGATGACGGCCCCGTACCCGGCGACGACGCCGACCGGTTCGGCGCCCAACACCTTGCCCGCAGGTGCGGACGAGTCGTACTGGAACCAGTGGAAGGGCTACAACCAGCTCAGTCGCTTCACCTGGGATGCCGAGACGAGCTCGCTCGATCTCGCGAGCGAACAGGTGATCATCAAGGTCGAGGTGCAGCGCGGCCAGTGCTGCCACGTCGCCGGTGACATCGCCTGGGACAACGACGGCAACCTGCTGCTCTCCACGGGCGACAACACGCCCGCGGGCACGCCGGGTGCCAACGGCTACGCGCCGAACAACGATCGGGCCGGCTTCAACCCCGGTCTCGATGCGCGTCGCGGCGCCGGCAACTCGAACGACCTGCGCGGCAAGATCCTGAGGATCGACGTGCAGGACGACGGCTCCTACACGATTCCCGCGGGCAACCTGTTCGCTCCGGGAACCGAGAAGACCCGCCCCGAGATCTACGTCACGGGCCTGCGCAACCCGTTCCGCATCGACTACGACCCCGAGACGAGCGCACTCACGTGGGGCGAATACGGTCCCGACGCGGGCACGGCGAACGACCTGCGCGGTCCGATGGGGTACGTCGAGTGGCAGAGCACGACCAAGCCGATCAACGGCGGCTGGCCGTACTGCCACGGCCCGAACGCGAACTACAACGACTGGGACTTCGAGACCCTCACGCAGGGACCGTGGTTCGACTGCGAGGCCGGACCGCTCAACACCTCCCGCCACAACACGGGTCTCGACCAGCTGCCCCCGGCGACGGCTCCGCAGATCTGGTACGGCGACCAGCCCACCCACCAGCCGTGGCCCGAGCTCGGCGCCGGCGGTCAGGCTCCCATGGGCGGCCCGACCTACAGCTACGACGAGGACAACGAGTCGACGACGAAGTTCCCCGAGTACTGGGACGGCAAGGCGTTCATGGCCGAGTTCTCGCGTGACCGCATCTTCGCCTTCAGTCAAGAGGACCCCGACGGCGAGGTCACCAAGATCGAGAACTTCCTGCCGAATGCCTCGCTCAACGCGGCGGGCATGCCGCCGTGGGACAACGTGATCGACTTCGAGTTCGGTCCTGACGGCTCGCTCTACGTGCTCGACTACGGAGACGGCTTCTTCCGGCCGAACCCCGACGCCGGCCTCTACCGGGTCGACTACGTCGAGGGCACCAAGGGTCCGCGCGTGAACCTCTCGGCGTCGGTGACGTCGGGCCAGGGCCCGCTCGATGTCGACTTCTCGGCTGCCGAGAGCACCCACCCCGACGGCCTCGCGCTCAGCTTCGCGTGGGATCTTGACGGGAGCGGCACGTTCACCGAGGGTGAATCCGAGGTGAGCAAGACGTACACCGAGGACGGCCAGTACACGGCACGCGTGCGGGTCACCGACTCCAGCGGACGCGTCAGCCTCGCTTCCGTCGTGATCACGGTCGGCAACACCGCGCCGACCATCGAGATCGTGACTCCTGAGAACGGGTCGTTCGCCGACTGGGGTGACACGGTCGCCTTCGAGGTGAAGGTCACCGACCCCGAGGACGACGAGATCGACTGCTCGCGCGTGAACTGGAGCTACGCCCTGGGTCACGACAACACGCACGCCCACCCGCTGTTCACCGGAACCGGCTGCACCGCGGAGATCGAGATGCAGGAGGAGGCCGGCCACGGTGAGACCGAGAACATCTACGCCCAGATCGGCGCCTCCTACACCGACGGCGGCAGCGCGACGGCTCCTGCCCTTTCTGCCGACGACGTGACGCTCATCAACCCGCGCGAGCTGCAGGCTGAGCACGCCGACGCGAAGGGCGGCGAGACGACGATCGTCGACGACGAGACCGCTCACGCGTTCCGCAAGGTCACGTCGTTCGACCCGGGTGACTGGCTGGCCTACGACCCGGTGAACCTCGTCGGCATCACGGGCGTCGAGGCTCGCGCGATCGGCACCGGCACGCTCGCCCTGCGCTGGGGCAGCGTCGACTCCGAGCCGTTCGCCACGATCGACGTCGCGAACACGAGCGGCGCCTGGCAGGAGGTCTCGTCGCCGCTGGTGAGCGTGCCCGAGGGCACCGACCGGCTCTACGTGACGAGCACCGGCGGGGTCGAGCTCGACCAGTTGGCGTTCACGACGTCGACGAGCGACATCCGTGCTCTGCTCGACGCCCTCGAGGCCGACAACCGCATCACGCGCGGTGCCGAGGCGTCGTTCGGTGACACGCTGACCGAGATCGACGCGGCGCTCGCCGGCGGCGACACCGCCACGGCCATCAGCAAGCTCGAGTTCATCGTCACGCAGGTCCCCAACCGGATCCGCACCGACGCTGACGCGGCGGCGCTGGTCATCCGTGCGGCGGAGGCGGTGATCGCCGACCTGAAGTAGCGCGTCGCGAAACGCCTACCGCGGAAGCCCCGGTTCGATTCGAACCGGGGCTTTCGCATGTCCGGAATGCGACCATCAGCCCGCGCGGCGCCGCACGATCGAGAAGCAGCGCGGCGACGGTGGGGGAGTGGTCGGCAAGGCCGAGAGGGCCGACGGCGTTGCGAGCGGCGAGCGGATGTCCGTGCGTTGGACTTCGCGGGTCGAGCGGGTGTCGCTGGCGCGCGTGGGGCGTCGGATGTCGCGGGGTCGATCCGCTGGCGCGAGCGCGGCGATCGCTACCGCAGGGCCGGGATGGGTGGGTCCCGGGCGAGTAGCGCCAGGTCGGGAGCGCGCCCAACTGCGGACGCGGAGTGCGACGTGACCGCGTTCTGGGCCGCACCCGTAACGAGCGACCCAGAACATTGCGGCACCCCTCTTCCAAGAAGGACCAGCCACAGAATTCTAGTTCGCGAAGTTGTGAGTCGGCCTCCCCCAGCGCGGGGGTGAACGGCGCACGGGTGGAACCCGGGTGGCGGCATCCGCCCCTCTACCGCGAGCTCGCGTAGCACCAGAGAGTCGAATCGGCGCGCGAGTGCCGCGTCACCGGTTCCGCGGCAGCACTCAGGCTCCGGTTCGGAACCGGCGCGAATACGACTGCGCCCCGACGATCGGATGATCGCCGGGGCGCAGTCAGGAAGGCGCTGGGCTAACTCGAGCGGCCGGGTCGGCTCGCGAAGCGCTGCTGCAGCAGCACGGCGACCACGATGATCACGCCCTTGACGACCGACTGGACCGAGTTCGAGAGGTTGTTCTGCGTGAACACGTTGGTGAGCGTCGAGAAGATGAGCACGCCGAGCACGGTTCCGACGATCGTTCCTCGTCCGCCGACGAGCAGCGTGCCGCCGACGACGACGGCGGCGATCGCGTCGAGCTCGTAGAGCGTTCCGTGGGTCGAGGTGCCCGCCGTGGTGCGGCCGAGCATCATGACCGCGGCGATGCCGGCGCTGACGCCGACGAGCACGTACAGCGCGACGAGGTGCCGCTTCACGCGTATGCCGGCGAGGCGCGTCGCCTCGAAGTTGCCGCCGATCGCGACGGTTCGGCGGCCGAACGTCGTGCGACCGAGTAGGAACCACCCGATGACCGCCGCGATCACGAAGATCCAGACGAGCCACGCGATGCCGAGGAAGTCGCCGCGGAAGAATTCGAGGAACCCCTGCTGCGACACGATCTGCGTCTGCTTGTTCGACAGGAGCTCGGCGAGGCCGCGCGCGCCCACGAGCATGGCCAGGGTCGCCATGAACGGCACGACCTTGCCGTAGGCGATCACGATGCCGTTCACGAGGCCGGCGGCGCCGCCGACGGCAAGCGCGACCGCGACCATGAGCAGCCAGCTGGTCTGGTCGGCCGCGGCCTGCACCCACGACAGCGAGGCGACGACGCTGGCGAGGCCCATCACCGAGCCGACCGAGAGATCGATGCCGCCCGCCGTGATGACGAAGGTCATGCCGATGCTGATCACGCCGATGATCGAGGCGAAGCGGATGATGTTGAGGAAGTTCTCGACGTTCATGAAGCGGTCGCCCGCGGTGATGGCCCCGACGACGATGAGCAGGGCGAGCGCGATGACGAGGCCGAGGTTGCGCCCGGCGGCGCCGCCCAGCAATCGCTGCATGGCGTTGCCCGACTTCTTCTCGGGCGGGGCCGCCTGAGTCGGCGCCGCCGACTCGCTGACGGTGGTGGGGGTCTGCTCGCTCACGCGGCCGTTCCTTTCATGACGAGGTCGAGCACGCCGTGCTCGTCGATCTCGGTTGCGGGGGTGGAGTGGAGGACGCGGCCGTCGCCGATCACGAGCACGCGGTCGGCGAGGCCGAGCACCTCGGGGATCTCGCTCGACACCACGACGATCGCGGTGCCGGCGTCGGCGAGCCGACGGATGAGAGCGTAGATCTCGGCGCGTGCGCCGACGTCGACGCCGCGAGTGGGCTCGTCGAGCAGCAGCACGCGGGTGCCGTGCACGAGCCAGCGGGCGAGCATGATCTTCTGCTGGTTGCCGCCCGAGAGGGTGCCGGCCGGGCGATCGGGATCGGCGGGCCGCAACTCGAGCGCCTCGATCTGCTCGCGGGTCACGGCGCGCTCGCGACGCTCGTTGAGCAGCGGACCGCGTGCGTACCGGGCGAAGTTCGAGAGTGTGACGTTCTTGAAGATCGGCTCGTCGAGGATCAGGCCCTGGCTCTTGCGCTCTTCGGGGGAGAGGCCGATGCCCGAGGTGACCGCACGGTCGACGGCCCCGGGGCGGAGCCGCTTGCCGTCGACCGAGACGTGCCCCGAGGACGCGCGGCGCGCGCCGTAGACCGTCTCGAGGATCTCGGAACGACCCGAGCCGACGAGGCCCGCGAGACCGACGACCTCGCCCGCGCGCACGTCGAACGAGACGTCGGCGAAGATGCCGCGCAGGCTCAGCCCGTCGATGTCGAGCACGACCGGGGCGTCGGCAGGCAGCTCGCGCCGCGGGGGGAAGACGAACTCGACGTTGCGGCCGGTCATCAGGCGGATGAGCTCGGGCGTCGGGGTGTCGGCGACCGAGAGGCCGCTGGCCATGCTCGCCCCGTCTTTGATGACCGTGATGCGGTCGCCGATCTGACGGATCTCTTCGAGCCGGTGCGAGATGTAGATGATCGCGATGCCCTGCGAGGTGAGCTCGTTGACGACGCGGAAGAGGTTCTTCACCTCTTCGGCGTCGAGCACCGCACTGGGCTCGTCCATGATGATGAGCTTCGCGTCGTGTGAGAGGGCTCGCGCCATGCTGACGATCTGCTTGTTGGCGGCCGAGAGCGTGCCGACCTCGCGGTGGGGCGAGAGGTTGCCGTGGCCGAGCCGCTCGAGCAGCTGGCGGGTGGTGCGGGCCGCGCGGGCGCGATGCAGCACGCCGCCCGTGGCGAGCTCGTGGCCGAGGAAGATGTTCTCGGCGATGGTCAGGCCGTCGACGACGTCGAGTTCCTGGTACATCGTGGCAACGCCCATGTCGATCGCCGCAACCGGATTCGGGATCTCGCGCTGTTCGCCCTGCCAGAAGATCTCGCCGCCCGAGGGCTGGTGTGCGCCGGCGAGGATCTTGATGAGCGTCGACTTGCCCGCGCCGTTCTGGCCGAGCACGCAATGCACCTCGCCCGCGACGACGTCGAGATCGACGCCACGAAGGGCCTTGACTCCGGCGAACTCCTTCGTGATTCCGCGCATCGAGAGTAATGACGCCGTGTTATCACCTTTGAGCATGCGATGAACATAACAGATGCACCGGCCGCTCTACCAGTCTCCGGGGACGATCGTCTTCGCTACGCGCGCGCGTGCCATGCGGGCGCGGTCGACCTGTGGATGCGTCATCCCGACTTATGACGATTGACAGAATTAAGTTGACAACGAACGATCCACTTATGTTACGGTGACGAAGTCAGCGAGGACGACACACGGCCAGCCTCCCCGGGCAGGTGCCGGGCACACGCCCCCGCCGGCACTTCTGCGAATCACTCATATTTGGAGGAACCATGCGCGCAGCGCGTACTCGAGGGCGGATGCTCGCCGCAGCCGGCGCCATGCTGGCGGTCGCCGGGCTCGTCACCGGTTGTACTGCCGGCACCGACAGCACCAGCTCCGGTCCGACGAACAATGCCAACAACACCGAGACCGGCGAGACCGTTCGCATCGGCTGGTCGGGCCCCGCCGCCGACCACGGCTGGCTCGGTGCGATCAACTCCGCGGCCATCGCCGAGGCTGAGAAGTACGACGACGTCGAACTCGTCGTCGCCGAGGGCACCAACGACGCGAACCTGCAGATCAGCCAGGTCGAGACGTTCATCAACGACGAGCTCGACGCCATCGTGCTGCTGCCGACCGACGGCGCAGCCCTCACCGAGGTCGCGATCAAGGCGATGGAGGCTGGCATTCCGGTCATCAACGTCGACCGCGAGTTCTCGAGCACCTTCGCCGCCCGCGTCACCGTGCTCGGCGACAACTACGGCATGGGCGTGAGCGCCGGCACCTACATCTGCGAGCAGCTCGGCGACAACCCCGACGCTGTGGTCGCAGAGATCGCCGGCATCGACTCGCTGCCGCTCACGCAGGACCGTTCGCGCGGCTTCTCCGACGCGCTCGGCGACTGCGGCCTCGAGGTGAGCAACCGCGTCGCGGCCGACTTCACGGTGCAGGGCGGCGAGGCCGCGGCATCGCAGCTGCTGTCGGCCGCCCCGCAGATCGACGCGCTGTGGAACCACGATGACGACCAGGGTGTCGGCGTGCTCGCGGCGATTGACTCTGCCGGCCGCGACGAGTTCTTCATGGTCGGCGGCGCCGGCTCGAAGAATGCGATGGACGCCATCAAGTCCGGCGACTCGGTGCTCGAGGCGACAGTCATCTACCCGTCGACGCAGGGTGCCGACGGCGTCGCGCTCGCCCGTCTCGTGGCTCAGGGCAAGTCGCTGGGCGACCTCGTCGAGCAGGACGTGCCGACCCGCATCGTGCTCTATGCACCCGTGGTGACGGCCGACAACGTCGACGAGTACCTGCCGACCGCCTTCACCTCCTGATCGCGCGGGGTGCCGCCGCGGCGGCGGCACCCCCGCACACCAACCCCGGAACGCCCGCGTCGCAGTCGCGATGCGGGCGTTCCCCCCGACTCGCCCAGCGCGGCAGACGAGAGAGAGAACGATGACCTCGATGCGGGTAGCCATGGTCGGCTACGGATTCATGGGTGCCGCGCACTCGCAGGGATGGCGCGTCGCGCCCCGCTTCTTCGACCTGCCCGCACAGCCCGAGATGTCACTGCTCGTCGGCCGCAGGGGTGGACCCGTCGCAGACGCCGCAGCCAAGTGGGGCTGGGCCGAAACCTCGACCGACTGGCGCGAAGCGATCCGCCGTGACGACATCGACGTCATCGACATCGTCACGCCCGGCGACTCGCACGCGGCGATCGCGATCGCCGCCCTCGAGGCCGGCAAGCACGTGCTGTGCGAGAAGCCACTCGCGAACACGGTCGACGAGGCCGCCGCAATGGCCGACGCGGCCGCGAGTGCCGCCGCCCGTGGGGTCTACGCGATGGTCGGCTTCACCTACCGTCGCGTTCCCGCGGCGACCTACGCCCGCGAACTCGTCACCGGTGGTGCGATCGGCGAGGTACGCCAGGTTCGCGCGGAGTACCTGCAGGACTGGCTCGTCGACGAGAACGCCCCGCTCGCGTGGCGTCTGCAGAAGGAACACGCCGGATCGGGCGCACTGGGCGACATCGGCGCCCACGCCATCGACCTCTCCCAGTTCATCACCGGCCAGCGACTGACCGGCGTCTCGGGCATCATCGACACCGTCGTCAAGGAGCGCCCGCTGCTCGCCGAGGGCAGCGGCCTGTCGGGCACCGCCGGAACGGGCTTCGGGACCGTCACCGTCGACGACGTCGCCCTGTTCAACGGCCGCTTCGAGGACGGCGCCCTCGGATCGTTCGTCGCCTCACGTATGAGCACCGGCCGCAAGAACGCGCTGCGCATCGAGGTCTCGGGTTCGCGTGGCGCCATCGCCTTCGACCTGGAAGACATGAACGCGCTCGGCTTCTACGACGGCACCGCCCCCGTCGATCGGCAGGGGTTCGCCAAGATCATCGTCACCGAGGCCGAGCACCCGTATGTCGCGTCCTGGTGGCCGGCAGGCCACATGCTGGGCTATGAGCACGGCTTCGTGCATCAGGCCAAGGACTTCATCGAAGCCATCGCCACCGGAACGCAGCCTCGGCCGTCGTTCGCCGATGGCTACCAGGTGCAGCGCGTGCTCGGCGCCGTCGAGCAGAGCTCCGGCGCCAACGGCGTCTGGACCGACATCGCCTGACCCCCGTATCGTCACCTAGGCACCGCATCAAGGAGGATTCTGTGACTCGACCCATCACGTTGTTCACCGGCCAGTGGGCCGACCTGCCCCTCGAGGAGGTCGCCCGACTCGCATCCGGTTGGGGCTACGACGGCCTCGAGATCGCCTGCTGGGGCGACCACCTCGACCCGTGGCGGTGGGATGACGACGACTACATCGCCGACCGGCTCGCGCTGCTCGAGCGGCACGGCCTCAAGGTCTACGCGATCTCGAACCACCTCAAGGGCCAGGCCGTCTGCGACGACCCGATCGACGCCCGTCACCGCGACATCCTCTCGACGAAGGTGTGGGGCGACGGTGACCCCGAGGGTGTGCGCCAGCGCGCCGCCGAAGAGATGAAGCACACCGCGCGTCTCGCGGCCCGCCTCGGCGTCGACACCGTCGTCGGCTTCACCGGCTCGTCGATCTGGAAGTACGTGGCGATGTTCCCGCCGGTCTCGCAGGAGATGATCGATGCCGGCTACCAGGACTTCGCCGACCGCTGGAACCCGATCCTCGACGTGTTCGACGAGGTCGGCGTGCGCTTCGCGCACGAGGTGCACCCCTCCGAGATCGCGTACGACTACTGGACCACCGTGCGTACGCTCGAGGCGATCGGGCACCGCCCGGCATTCGGCCTCAACTGGGACCCGAGCCACATGGTCTGGCAGGACCTCGACCCGGTCAGCTTCCTCTGGGACTTCCGCGACCGCATCTACCACGTGGACTGCAAGGACACGAAGAAGCGCATGGGCAACGGCCGCAACGGCCGCCTCGGCTCGCACCTCGCGTGGGCCGACCCGCGACGCGGGTGGGACTTCATCTCGACGGGTCACGGCGACGTGCCTTGGGAGGACGCGTTCCGCGTGCTCAACACGATCGACTACCGCGGGCCCATCTCGGTCGAGTGGGAGGACGCCGGCATGGATCGGCTCATCGGCGCGCCCGAGGCGCTCGAGTTCGTGCGGCGGCTCGCGTTCGACGCGCCCGACGCGGCCTTCGACGCGGCGTTCAGCACGAAATAGCGTCGCCTGAGAACGACGGATGCCGCGGGGTGTGTGATCCCCCGCGGCATCCGTGATTCTGCGTGGCTCCGCGCAGCAGCGCGGCGCACAGCGGTGACCACTGCGGCCGGGCGACATCCGTCGCCCGGCCGCGCCGGCTCTAGACCTTGGCCATGCCGGGTGCGCCGATGACCATCTCCTCGATGTTCGCGGGCGACAGGGCGTGGTGGATCGCGAGCATGCAGGCGCCGAGCACGGCGGCGTCGGCCCCGGCCTTCGACTGGGTGATCTGCAGGTGTTCGGTGGCCAGCGGCATGGAGCGCGTGTAGACGATCTCGCGCACGCCGGCGATGAGGTGCTCGCCCACCTGAGCGGCCGAGCCGCCGATGACGATGACCGACGGGTTGATGAGGCTCACGCACGTGTTGAGCACCTCGCCGATGTCGCGGCCCGCTTGGCGCACCGCCTGGATGGCGTCGATGTTGCCGCGCTTGACGAGTTCGACGACGTCTTGGCCGGTCTCGGCGGTCAGCCCCATCTCGCTCAAGGCACGCGCCAGCGCAGGCCCGGAGGCGAGTGCCTCGAGGCAGCCCCGGTTGCCGCACTTGCAGGGCACGTCGGCGCCGCGCGCCACGTAGACGTGGCCGATGTCGCCCGCGGTGCCCTGCGCACCACGCTGCAGGATGCCGCCCGAGATGACGCCCGAGCCGATGCCGGTGGCGACCTTGACGAACATGAGGTGGTCGACCTCGGGCCATGAGAGCTCGCGCTCGCCGAGGGCCATGATGTTGACGTCGTTGTCGACGAGCACCGGCACGTCCCAGCTGTCGTGGAACCAGCCGGGCACGTCGAAGCGGTCCCAGCCGGGCATGATCGGCGGGTTGATGGGGCGGCCCGTGCTGTACTCGACGGGACCCGGCAGCCCGATGCCGATCGCGAGCACGTCGCTCGGTGATCGACCGAGCTGGGCGAGCAGGTCGTGGCCGGCGCTCGACACCCAGCTGAGCACGGCCTCTGGGCCTTCGGCGACCTGGATGGGCTCGCTGCTCTCGGCCTGCAGGCGGCCGGTGAGGTCGCTGACTGCGATGCGCACATGGGATGCGCCGACGTCGACGCCGAGCACGACCCGGCCGCTCGCCGCGATCGCGAACTGGCTCGACGGGCGACCGCCGGTCGAGACCGCGTCGCCGACGGGGCCGACGAGGCCGAGCTTCATCAGCGCATCGATGCGCAGGGCGACGGTCGACCGGGCGAGGCCGGTCATCGCCGAAAGCTCGGTGCGGGTGCGTGGGCGGCCGTCGCGGAGGATCTGGAAGAGGTCGCTCGCTACGGAGGAGCCGAGGGCAGTGACGTGCCCGTCGCCCCCCTCGCGACTTATGTCGGTCATAGTCTTATTATTCCATGTCTTCTGGTCAAAGGGGGCACGCTTCGGTCGTTTTGGCGACCCCAATTCGGTTGTCATGATGGATAGCCGAGGTCTCCGGTTGCGCGCAGTGCTCCCGTGGCGCGCAGTTCGTGGGCTTGGAGCACGCTCCAGGGGCTGAGGAGGAATGGTGCGGTGTCGGCGGCGCTCAGGAAGTCGGTGACGCTGGTCCAGGACCATTGCATGACTTCGTCGGGTGCAGGGTGTGGGTCGGTTCGGAGTTGTACGAAGTAGACGGGGCAGATCTCGTTCTCGACGATGCCGTCGGGGGCGGTGGCGCGGTAGCGGAAGTCGGGCAGCACCAGCCGCAGCGACTCGGCCTGGACGCCGAGCTCGTGGCGGAGGCGCCGCCTGATGGCGTCTTCGATGGGTTCGCCGGGGGCGGGGTGTCCGCAGCAGGTGTTGGTCCAGACTCCGGGCCAGGTGCGTTTGTCGAGGGCGCGTCGGGTGAGGAGGATCCGGCCGTCGGAATCGAAGCCGTAGCAGGAGAACGCGAGGTGCAGGGGCGTGTCGGCGGTGTGTACGCGGGTTTTGTCCATGGTGCCGATGGGGGTGCCGTCGGGGTCGAGGAGGACGACGTGTTCGTCGGCGAGCGTGGCGGTCATCGGGTGTGCGCCGCATCTGCGATCGCTGGGGCCGCGATGCCGGCGGCCTGCAGGACCAGGTCGCGGACCTGGGCGGCCGGCACCGCGTCGCCGGCGGTCTCCCAGAACGCCAGGTTCGGGTCGGAGCACAGCAGCAGCGGGGAGTCCGCGACCGAGTCGGGGAGGCGGCCGTGGGTGCCGCGGACCCAGGTCGGGTCGAGGGGGATGACGTTCATCGCGTATCGCAGGCCGGCCTTCTTCTTGAGGAGCCCGAGTCCGGCTTTCGCTTTGGCGAATCGGTCGGCGGGGTCGAGGAAGAGTTCGGCGGGGTCGTAGCCGGGCTTGCGGTGGATGTCGACGCCGCGGGCGAATTCGGGAGCGCGGTCGTCGTCGAGCCAGTAGTAATAGGTGAACCACGCGCCGGGCTGGGCGATGACGACGAGTTCGCCGGAGCGGTCGTGGTGGATGCCGTACCGGGCCTGTTGTTTCCGGTCGAGGACTTCGTCGACGCCGGGCAGGGTTTCGAGGATCTGCCGGGTGCGGTGCAGGTCGGCGGGGTCGGTGATGTAGACGTGCGCGACCTGGTGGTCGGCGACGGCGAAGGCGCGTGAGGTCCAGGGGTCGAGTTGTTCCCGGCCGTGTTGGGTGTAGACCTCGAGCAGTCCTTCGCGGCGCAGGGTGCGGTTGATGTCGACGGGCTGGGTGGCGGGTTCGATGCCGTATTCGGCGACGGCGATCACGGTGACCCCGGCGGCAGCGGCGTCGTCGAGCAGCGGCGCGAGAGCCTGGTCGAGTTCCGCGGCGGCCCGGTCGGCAGCCGGGGACGCGGGTCCGTACCGTTGCAGGTCGTAATCGAGGTGCGGTAGGTAGGCCATGACGAGGTCGGAGGCCTGTTCGCGCATGATGGTGCGGGTCGCGTCGATGATCCACCGGGTCGAGGTGATCGACGCGGTCGGGCCCCAGTACTGGAACAGCGGGAACTCACCCAACGCGCTCGTCAGTTCGTCGTGCAGGGCGGGTGGGCGGATGTAGGCGTCGGGGGATTTGCGGCCGTCGGCGTGGTAGATCGGGCGGGGGGTGACGGTGATGTCGGTGCTGGCGCCCATGGCGTACCACCAGCCGATGTTCGCGGCGGTGAACCCGGGTTTGGTGCGGCGGGCGGTTTCCCAGACCTTCTCGCCGTGGACGAGCGCGTTGTGCTGGCGCCAGAGGTGCACCTCACCGGTGTCACGGAAGTACCAGCCGTTCCCGACGATGCCGTGCTGGGCGGGCGGGAGTCCGGTGAGCATCGTGGACTGCACGCTGCAGGTGACCGCGGGCAGTATGGTGCCGAGGCGGGTCTGCGCGCCGGATGCGGCGAGCTCACTCAGGCGGGGCATGTGGGCGAGGGTGCGTGGGGTGAGGCCGACGACGTCGAGGAGCAGGGTCGAGGTCATCACACCACCGCCACGGGCACGGATGCCGCGGGCACCGGTTCGGGCGCGGGCGCCGCGGGCACGGGTTGGGGCGTATTGCCGAGGAGGTGTTCGGTGGCCCAGCGGAGCTCCCCCGCGATGCCGGCGATGAGGTCGTCGACGGGGTCGGGCAGTACGGACCAGGTGTAGGTCTCGACATCGAGGTGGGCGTCGTTGCCGTGCGGGCTGTCGCGGACGGCGTCGAGCGCGGCGGTGAGGACGCCGGTCGTGGCGGTGAGCGGTGGCTGGGGCGCGAGGTGCAGGGGGACGTGGAAGTGCACCCGCCACGGGCCATCCGTCGGCAGGGTTTCAAGCGCCTCGGGAAGGTCGTCGGCCGCGGCCACCGAACCGTCGGGCCGAAGCGCGCGGGTCTGGTGCAGGTAGCGCTGCTCGACGAACGCGGCCACCGCAGCGCGGCTCGCGGGGTCCGACGGACGCTCCACGTGCAGCGCCGCCGAGGCCTGCACCTTCACGACCCGCAGCCCGGCGTCGGCGATCTGGCGCACGGCGTCGGCGGGGTCGGCGAATGAGACGGCGAGGTGGCAGGTGTCCAGGCAGATGCCGACGAACTCGGGGTCGATCACGAATTCGGGGTCGATGCCGCCCGCGCCAACGCCGGCCCGGGTGCGCGGCGCGAGCCATGCCACGACGTCGGCGACGGTGTCGAGGACGCAGCCGGGTTCGGGTTCGATGGCGAGCCGGATCGTGCGGCCGGTCGTGTCGCGCAGTGCGCGCAGTGCGCGCGACACGGTCGCGAGGGCTTCGGTGGCCTGCCGGTCCTGGTCGACGGTCCACGGTTCGCGCCAGCCGAGGGGCAGCGTCGAGATGCTGCCGGCCGCGCCGTCGGGGAGGAGGTCGGCGAGCACCGCCGCGCAGTCGAGGGTGTGCTGGGTGCGGCGGGGGTCGGTCCAGTCGGGACGGTAGACGTCGTGTTTCACGATGTCGGCGTGGAACGCCCGATAGGGGAACGCGTTGATCGTGCGCAGCACGAGCCGGTTCGCGTGGAGCCGTTCCCGGAGGCGCTGCCGGTCGGCGGGGTGGGCGGCGAGTTGGGCGGCGAGGTCGGCGGGCAGCCAGAGGCCGACGCCGAGCTCGTCGAGGCCGGCGGCGCGGCGAACCGGCCCGGCGAAGGCGTCGAGCTGGGCGAGCACCCCGTCGAGGTCCTCGGCGGGGTGCACGTTGGTGCAGTAGGAGAGGTGCATCAGACCCGGGCCCCGCGGAGTACGGAGTTGCCTTCGAACGTGATCCCGGCGGCGGGGGGTTCGTGTTCGGCGAATCCGGGCACGGGGTCCAGGTGCAGCCGGCCGCTCTGCCCGTAGAACGCGACCGGGTTCTGCCAGAGCACGACGTCGACGTCGTGTTCGGTGAACCCGGCGTCGAGCATCGCGCGGGCGGTCTTGCGGGTCTTCAGCGGGTCGGAGTTGCCCCAGTCCGCGGCCGAGTTCACGAGGACCCGGTCGGTGCCGTGCTCGCGCAGGATCGTGACCATCCGGTGTTCGTCCATCTTGGTGTCGGGGTAGATCGAGAAGCCCATCCAGCAGCCGCTGTCGGCGACCGCCGCGACCGTGGTCTCGTTCAGGTGATCCACCACGACCCGTTCGGGCGCGATGCCGGACTCGCGGACCACGTCGAGGGTGCGTGCCGTGCCGGCGGCTTTGTCGCGGTGCGGGGTGTGCACCATCGCGGGCAGCTCGAACGTGACGGCCAGGGCGAGCTGGGCCGCGAACACGTCGTCTTCTTCGGGGGTCATCGAGTCGTACCCGAGCTCGCCGACCGCGACGACACCGTCCTTGGTGAGGTAGCGGGGCAGGATGTCGAGCACCTCGCGGCAGCGGGGGTCGTTGGCTTCCTTCGGGTTCAACCCGATCGTGGCGTGGTGGCGGATGCCGTACTGCGCCGCACGGAACCGTTCCCAGCCGATCAGCGCGTCGAAGTAGTCGGTGAAGCTGCCCACGTTGGTGCGCGGCTGCCCGAGCCAGAATGACGGCTCCACCACCGCGCGCACACCCGACTCGTACATCGCCCGGTAATCATCGGTCGTGCGGGCGGTCATGTGGATGTGGGGGTCGAAGATTCGCATGTCAGCCTCCCGGCGTCGGGGTCGTGGTGGTGGAGGAAGCGGTGGCGGCCGTCGAGGCGCCCGACGCGACGCGGCGCATGTCGGCGTTGATCTCCCGGCCGGCAGCGCGGCGCTCGGCGATCAGCCCGGCGGCCATCCGCGCGAGCTCGTCGTCGGCCCGCTCGTCGAGCCGGGCGACCACGTCGACGGGGATGCCCATGAACAGTGCCTTCAGCACCCCGTGCCGCCAGGCATGATCGTCGAGGTGGGCGCCGGCGAAGTCGCCGAGCGCCGCCGCCACGAGCCTGGTGTCGTTGGTGCGCAGCGCGTCCGCGACCAGCTCGAGCCCGATGCTCACAATGGGCTGCTGCTGGTCGGGTGCGGCGTTCAGGCCGCGCAGCACGCCGCGTCGTTCGGCGTCGTCGCCGTACCGGTAGAGCTCACTGAGGCTGGCCGCGGCGGTGTCGGCGGGCGCCGCGGCGAGCAGCGCCGCCACGAGTTGCTCGCGGGCGAGGTCGTCGGCGGTGCCGTGCCGGAGCCCGAGCGGGTCGCCAGCCGGGTCGACCGGGTCGCGGCCGACGGTGCGTCCGGCGGTAGGGAACAGCACGGCGATGCGTGCCGGTTCCGCGGTGATCTCGGTGACGGCGGTGGTCGTCCAGGGGTGGGTCATCGTTTCTCCCAAGCTGTGCGCAGGGCACGCATGCTGCGTGCCGCGGTGCCCGGCGCGTCGTGTGAGTGGCGGGGCAGTTCGACCGCCGCGACACCGTGGTATACGATCTCATGCAGGGTGGTGAGCGCCGCGGCCAGGTCGAGGCGGCCGGAGCCGAGTTCGAGGTGTTCGTGCACGCCGGGCAGCATGTCGTCGACCTGCACGTTCACGAGCAGGTCGCCCGCGGCCCGTAGCGCGCCGACGACCCCGCCGGGCTCGACCGCGACGCAGTGCCCCAGGTCGACCGTGATCCCGAGCGCGTCGGGCGAACCGAGCTCGTCGCGCAGGGTCAGCGCGTCGGCGACGGTCTCGACGAGCATCCCCGGCTCGGGCTCGAACCCGAGCACCACGCCGGACGCGTCGGCGTACGCGACGATCTCGCGCATCCGACCGACCAGCAGCCGCCACGCCTCGGCACGTGACATGTGGTCGGGCACGACGCCCGACCACAGCGAGACGCAGTCCGCGCGCAGCACCACGGCCAGGTCGATCGCGCGGCGCAGGAACACCATCCGCGATTCCGCGTCCACGTCGACCAGGGTCGGCCGGTGCTTGACGAACGGATCGAGCAGGTACCGGGTGCCGGTCTCGACGACGACCCGCCAACCCATTTCGTCGAGCCGCACGCGCAGGCGGGCGGCCTGCGCGTCGGCGTCACCGGTGAACGGGTCGAGATGCGGATGCCCCAACGTGAGCGCGATCGCGCCGTAGCCGGTCACCTCGAGCACCTCGAGGGCACGGTCGAGGGGGTGGTCGGCGAACCCGTTGGTGCCGTACCCGAGCGTGAACCCGGCGCCGGGCAGCGGATGCCAGAGCGCGTCGATCGCCGACGCCAGGGTGTCGCTCATGTGACATCACCTCGCGCGCGCCGCGCCGACAGCGCGCGGCGGGCGACGTCGACCCCGCCCAGCAGCACCGCGGGGGCCAGCGCCCCGGAGCGGGCGGTGAGGGTCGCCTGCAACGGCACCATCGCCCCGATCCCGGCCCGCGTCGCGGTGCGTGCGTTGCTCGCCGAGGGGTTCTCGAGGCTCTTCAGCTGGCTGGGGAGGGCCGTGGCGAGATAGGCCACGGCCGCCGCCGCGGCACCGATCCCGGCGAGCACCCGGGTCGTGCGCGTCTCCGGACGGCTCGGACGGCTCGCTGCGTCATTCGTCGTCGCCCCCGCGGCGGGCCCGCCGATGAGTGCGGCCACAGCGGTCGCGCCGGTGATCGTGAGGCCGGCGCGCGCCGTGCCGACCGTGCCGCCGTGCACCTCGCCCCGCGACGTGGCGGTGACGCCGGCGGTGTGCAGCGCGACCGTCGCGGCGGCCGGCAGCGCGGCCCGGCCGCCGCCGCCGCCCATGAGCACGTCCAGGCCGCGGCACGCGGCCATCGACACGGGCCCGGCCGTCGTGTCCTTCGCGACCGTGTTGTACAGCACGATCGCGCCGACCAGGGGTGCCGCGACCCGGAGCGAGCGACGTCCGCCGCCGACGGCGGCGAGTCCGACACCGACCGCCATCAGGGTCGTGGCGATGCCGAGCGCCCGGCGTGACGACACCCGCCCGGAGGGGATCGGCCGTTCGGGGCGTTCGATGGCGTCGAGGTCGCGGTCGGCGTAGTCGTTGAGGGCCATCCCGCCGCTGTACAGGAACACGGATGCGAGCGGCAGCAGCCATTGCCGGGCGGTGAACCGGGCGCCGCCGGCGTGGCCGCCCGCGATGGTGTCGCCGAGCACGGTGAGCGCGGCGGGCGCGCGCACCAGCTCGAGGACGTCGCCGGCGGTCGTCATCGCCCGAACGCCTCAGACTGCCCGGAGGTCGTCGTCGTCGCGGCGACGCGGGCGGCGGTGGCGTGCGCCCAGGCGTGCAGTTCGGTGGTCTGCTGGGAGAAGTCGTGCACGTCGCTGCCCCACGGGTCCTTGAAGAAGAACCCGAGCTCGGGCACCACACCGCGCACGCCGGCACGCTCGGCCAGCGCAAGCAGGCGGGCGAGGTCGAGGATCAGCGGTGCCGCGAGCATCGAGTCGTACGCGGACCAGATGGTCTGCATCGTGATCCGGGAGCCGAGGAAGCCCTCGGCGTGGATGTGGTCCCACGCGGTCTTGATATCGCCCAGGTCGGGCACGTTGTCGATATGCAGCGGCGCGACCACGTGCTCACCGACCAGGCTGCGCAGCCCACGCGTCTTCGACGCGAGCTTGCTGCGCACCGCCTCAGGGTCGGCCAGGGTCGCCCCGTCGCCACCGCCGAGCAGGTTCGCACCGGCCCAGGAGTGCACGTGCATGCCGCGGGCCACGAACATCGGCGCGATCGCGGTACGCAGCAGGGTCTCCCCGGTCTTCCCATCCTGCCCCGCGAACACGATCCCACGCGCATCGGCGAGGGCCCGGACCGAGGGCAGCGTCATCGCGGCCGACGGGGTGAAGCACGCATACCCGCTGCCCGACTCGATCGCCGCGAGCGCCGTGATCACACTCGCCGGCAGCAGCACGCCGTCGGGGTCGGCGAGCACCTGCGTCAGCAGGTCGGGGTCGTGGAACTCGGGACGATCCTCGGGAATCGCCTCGGTCGACGCGACATCCACGACCACGACCGTGCGCAGCCCGTGCCGCGCCCGGAACCCGGTGATGTCCGCCGCGAGCCGGTGCACCGCGTCGGCCTGCGCGCCCTCGTGGGTGGCCGGGTCGTAGCCGGGCCGGATCTCACGGTCGGCCTGCTCGAGACCGGCCTGGGCTGCGGCCACCAGGCGCGGCGGGATCATGCCCGAATCGGCCAGCTGCCCCGCCCGCCGGACCAGCGGCGTCGCGCTGATGTCGTGCCCGCCGAGCACCAGGTCCGCGAACCGCGGCAACGGCACCCCGACGAACGCGTCGCCCGCGGTGGTGCACCCGGTCGGCGCCGCGAGCTCGTTCGCGATCACGTGCAACCCGACCGCGACGGTCGTGCCGATCGAGCCCCGCCCGCCCACCAGCCAGATCCCGACACGGTCATCGGCTGGGCGGCCAGGAGCCTGGGCTTGGGTTGGTGTGTCGAGCATGGTCACGTCGTTCCTCCAAGTGGTGTCGTTCATCGCCGTCGTCCCCGCATCGAGCGGGCCAGGTCGGCCAGGTAGGTGGCCAGCGGGTCGGGCAGCGCCGTATCGGCCAGTCGGATGCCGCGGCTCATGTACTCGTCGATCGTGCGCGTCACCGACTCGCGTGCACCGGTGCGCCGCACGATCTCACGCACCAGGTCGGCATCCGCGTCGGTCGCGTCCGGCCGCCCGAGCACCCCGTCGAGCGTCGCCCGATCGGCGAACCCGGCCCGTTGGTACGCGATCCGGATGTGCTCGGTGCGCTTACCCTGCCGCACATCCGAGAGCACCGACTTACCCGTCGCCTCGGTCACCCCGAACAGGCCCAGATCATCATCGGCGAGCTGATACGCGATACCCAGCGCCACCCCCACCTGGGTGAGACAACGCAGGATCGCCTCGGACTCGCAGCCGGCCGCGACCGCACCCAGACGCAACGGCAGCACCACGCTGTACGCCGCGGTCTTCAACTCCGCGACATGCAACGGCGCCGCCCGGTCGGGCGTGATCGTCTCGGACTGCACATCGAGCAACTCCCCCGCGATCGTGCGCTCGAGCTCGGTCGTCGCCTCGACCGCGAGCCGGTGCCGCACCGCCAGCGACGCCGGCACATCGAGCAGCGCGAGCAGCGCCGCGTTCAGCGTGAGATCGCCCGCGAGCAGACCCGCGGCAAGCGCCTGACGCTCAGCCGCAACCCCACCCGCACCCGCCGCGAGTGCCGCATCATGCGAACGCCCGATCAGGTTCGGCACCCCGTGCCGCACCCGATCCCCGTCGATCAGGTCGTCATGCAGGCACAACCCCAAATGCAGCAACTGCTGCGCACCCGCAACCTCGGCAAGCAACCGCCGATCAACGCCCCCCATACCCAGGAACGCCGCCGCGACCAACCGCGGACGCATGTGCTTACCACCATCCGACGCCTCGGCATCATCGATCAGCCGCGACACCGCCGGCCCGACATCAGCACACCGGGCACGCACACGCTGCCACAACGCCGACGTCGCCACCGGCACATGCACCGCGAACTCCTCCACCAGCGACGCCAGCCCAACGCCGGCCGCCTCATGCAGCGCATACGCCGACGGAGCAGACTCCGTGACCACGGAGATCGCCGGTACTGGCTTCATGGTGCTCCTTCGTCGACGGTGACTGGGGCGACCGGTGCAGAAACTTGAAGCGCTCGTGGCCTCGGATTCGAGGCTGACTCATCCTTCTGCCGCCGGATGCGATGAAAGTCACGCTATCGCCGACGTAAGTAGGGCGCAAGACCCCACTCTTACGGTTCTCT
The DNA here is from genome assembly GCF_021228295.1 of Agromyces humatus. Classification (GTDB taxonomy): domain Bacteria; phylum Actinomycetota; class Actinomycetes; order Actinomycetales; family Microbacteriaceae; genus Agromyces; species Agromyces humatus. Next base: position 183,821 of record NZ_JAJQPD010000003.1, on the reverse strand, counting down.
TCGGTGGAAGCCACGCCACGCCGCGCGCCATGCGGGCCAGATCGCAGGAATGTCCGGCCACCGGTGAATTTCCGACCCTCGGTTTGGGGTTCCCTGAGAACCTCGATACGGTGGGTGGCGGTCCTGCAAGACCGAATCGCCCAGTCCGCGCTCCGATATTCCCCACTCAGGAATTCCGAAACGTATGGTTCGGCGGTGTGGCGTCCAGCCCCAATGGCCGGACCCGATGGAGTTCCGTTCTCGCCGGTGCACAGCACCTCGCCGCCGGCTTGAGAGTGCCTCCCGATGCACCGTCAACCCGGCCGTGACCCAGGCGTTCGCCGACCCCGAATCCGATTCCGCGCGCTTCGACGCGCGCTTCGGCGCGCCTCCGGGAGCCCCATCCGATGATCGACACTCCAGCCCTCGAGGTGCACCACCTCACCAAGTTCTTCGGCCGCAAGCCGCGCGAAGCCCTCGAGCAACTGCGCTCGGGCGCGACCCGCGACGAGCTCGCCCCGCTCGGCACCGCGGCCGTCATCGACGCAGACTTCACGGTGAGGCAGGGTGAGATCTTCGTTGTCATGGGCCTTTCGGGCTCGGGCAAGTCGACCCTCATCCGCATGCTGAACGGCCTGCTCGAGGCGACCGACGGCGGTGTCACGGTGATGGGAGAGCAGATCGCCGGCATCCCGGCCAAGCGGTTGCGTCAGATCCGACGACGCCACGTGTCGATGGTGTTCCAGCACTTCGCCCTCCTGCCGCATCGCACCGTTCTCGAGAACGCCGCCTACGGCCTCGAGATCCAGGGCGTCGCGTCGGCCGAGCGTCGCGAGCGTGCCGAACGCATCCTCGACCGCGTCGGTCTCGGCGGTTGGGGCGACAAGATGCCGGCCGAGCTCTCGGGCGGCATGCAACAGCGGGTCGGCCTCGCGCGCGCCCTTGCCGCAGACACCGACATCCTGCTCATGGACGAGGCGTTCTCGGCGCTCGATCCCCTGATCCGACGCGAGATGCAGGAGCAGCTGGTCGAGCTGCAGCACGAACTCGGCAAGACCATCGTGTTCATCACCCACGACCTCAACGAGGCGATGTACCTCGGCGATCGCATCGCGGTCATGCGCGACGGCCGCATCGTGCAGCTCGGCACCGCCGAGGAGATCCTGACCGAACCCGCGGACGACTACGTCGCCCAGTTCGTGCGTGACGTGGACCGCGCCCGGGTCCTGACGGCCGGCAACGTGATGGAGGCGCCCCGCGCCGTCGTCGTGGCCTCGGCCGGTCCTCGCGCCGCGTTGCGCACGATGCGCGACCTGCAGACCTCGATGGTGTTCGTCGTCGGTGCGGGCAGGCGGCTGCTCGGCGTCGCGCACGATCGTGACGTGCTGCGACTCGTCCAGCGCGGGGAGCGGTCGCTCGACCGCGTCATCAGCGACGACCACCCCGTCGTCCGAGCGGGGGAGCACCTCTCGGAGCTCTTCGAGAGCGCCGTCGAGAGCCAGTTGCCCCTCGCGGTCGTCGACGACGACGGTCGGCTGCTTGGCGCGGTGCCCCGCGTGACGCTGCTCGCCGCGCTCGGCAACGTGAGCACCGACACCGGCGAGCCGGCCGCCGTCGAGACGCCGGCCACGATCCCGGTCGATGTCATCACCGAGACCCTGCATCGCACCGCCGCGATGCAGGTCGCCGCCGAGGTCGCCGACGCCGTCCGATCGGATGCCGCTGAGAGGAGTCCCGCATGAACGACTTCCGTCTTCCCCTCGGCGAGGCCGCCGAGGCCGTCATCGCCGTGATCACCGAGGTGCTCGGCGGATTCTTCGCCGTCGTGCGGGCCGTCTTCGCGGGGCTCTACGACCTCGTCGACCTGGTGCTCGCAGCCCCGCCGTTCTGGGCGATCATCGTCGTGATCGCGGTGCTCGGATACGCGGCGCGCGGCTGGAGGCTCGCGGTCGGCATCGTCGTCGGCCTGCTCGTGATCGTGGGGGTCGGCCAGTGGGACAACGCCATGGATTCCCTCGCCCTCGTGCTCGTCGCGAGCGCCATCGCCATCGTGATCGCGATCCCGATCGGCGTGCTCGCTGCACGCTCGGACGTCGCCTCGAAGATCATCCGCCCGATCCTCGACTTCATGCAGACGATGCCGGCGTTCGTCTACCTGATCCCGGCGCTCATCCTGTTCCGGGTGGGTGTCGTGCCGGGCATCGTCGCCACGATCGTGTTCGCGATGGCGCCCGGCGTGCGGCTCACCGAGCTCGGCATCCGCGGCGTCGACCGCGAGGTCGTCGAGGCGGGTCATGCGTTCGGATCCTCGCCGTGGCGCATCCTGCGCCAGGTGCAGCTGCCGCTCGCGATGCCGTCGATCATGGCGGGCGTCAACCAGGTCATCATGCTCTCGCTGTCGATGGTCGTCATCGCGGGCATGGTCGGAGCCGGCGGCCTCGGCGGCGAGGTCGTGCAGTCGCTCACGCGCATCGACGTCGGCCTGGGGTTCGAGGCCGGCCTCTCGGTGGTGATCCTCGCGATCATCCTCGACCGCATCACGGGCGCGCTCGGCGCCCGGCGGCGAACGTCGCGATCCACCCGCGAGCGATCGACGGATGTCCCCGCGCCGGCCGATCCCGTCGCCGCGCCGTCGTCCGTGCCGGCCTGACCGGCGCAACCGACCGAAGACCCGTCGCGCGCGAATGCGCGGCGCTCCCCAACACCCGTGCCACAGCACACGGGAGGAAAGGAAACACCATGAAGAAGCGCACCACCGGAGCCGCGGCCCTCGCCGCGACATCCGCTCTCCTGCTCGTCGGCTGTTCGGCGGACGCCGGCAGCGGATCGCTCGAGAATGGCGACCGCAAGGACGTCACGATCGCCGTGTTCAACGGCTGGGACGAGGGCATCGCCGCGAGCGAGCTCTGGAAGGCGATCCTCACCGAGGAGGGGTACGACGTCGAGCTCGAGTACGCCGACGTCGCGCCCGTGTACTCAGGTCTCACGACCGACGACTACGACGTGACGCTCGACACCTGGCTTCCGACCACCCACCAGGACTACATCGAGCAGTACGGCGACGACCTCGTCGACCTCGGCGCCTGGAACGAGGACGCGAAGCTCACGATCGCCGTGAACGAGGATGCCCCCATCGACTCGCTCGCCGAGCTCGCCGCGAACGCCGACGCGTTCGACAACCGCCTCGTCGGCATCGAGCCCGGCTCGGGCCTCAACCGGGTGACCACTGAAGACGTGATCCCCGCCTACGGCCTCGACGACATGGAGTACCTCACCTCGTCGACCCCCGCGATGCTCGCCGAGCTGACAGCCGCGACCGACGCGGGCGAGAACATCGCCGTGACACTGTGGCGGCCGCACTGGGCGTACGACGCGTTCCCGCTGAAGGACCTGGAGGACCCCGAGGGCATGCTCGGCGATGCCGAGGGCATCCACGCGTTCGGCGGCAAGAGCTTCGAGGAGGACTTCCCGACGCTCAGTGGCTGGCTGCAGGACTTCCGCATGGACAGCGACCTGTTGTTCTCGCTCGAGAACGCGATGTTCAACGAGAGCGACGCCGACGACTATGGTCCCGTCGTCGAGCAGTGGATCTCGGAGAACCAGGAGTGGGTCGACTCGCTGACCTCCTGACCCGGGTTGGATTCGGCGGATGTCGCGTGCAGCGTGCTGCACGCGACATCCGCCGTTCGCATCCGATGGCCCCCGATTCGGGGTATCGGGGGCATGTCGGCGTGGCGTAGTGTCTGGCGCGTAGACGGTGACCGGCCGGGGGCCCGGTGCCTGCTCCAGGTCGGCGGCCCTTCAGGCGACCCGCGCGCGGGTCCGGTCGACCGACCTGACCGGAGGAGCGCACCATGACCCATGATCCGAACGTTCTCGCCCCGACCTACACTCGAGCCGCGGAGCGCGGTCCCGCGCCGCGCTTCACCATTCCCGACTCCGAGATGGATCCGGGCACCGCTCGCCAGATCGTGCACGACGAGACCATGCTCGACGGCAACGCACGCCTCAACCTCGCGACCTTCGTCGCGACGTGGATGGGTGACGAGGCCGACCGGCTGTTCGCCGAGACGTACGACAAGAACATGATCGACAAGGACGAGTACCCGCGCACGGCGGCGATCGAGGAGAACTGCTGGCGCATCCTCGCCTCGCTCTGGAACGTGCCCGACGTGAAGGCATCGATCGGCACCTCGACGATCGGGTCGTCCGAGGCGTGCATGCTGGGCGGCCTCGCGTTCAAGCGCCGCTGGCAGCTGGCCCGCCGGGCAGCGGGCAAGCCGACCGACAAGCCCAACCTCATCATGAGCTCGGCGGTGCAGGTCTGCTGGGAGAAGTTCTGCAACTACTTCGAGGTCGAGCCCCGGTACGTGCCGGTCACCGACGAGCACCCCTCACTCGACGGCAGCCAGCTCGAGCAGTACGTCGACGAGAACACGATCGGCGTCGTCGCGATCATGGGTGTCACGTACACGGGCAGGTACGAGCCCGTTCAGGAGATCGCCGCGGCGCTCGACGCGCTCCAGGAGAAGACGGGCCTCGACGTGCCGATCCACGTCGACGGCGCGTCGGGGGCGATGATCGCACCGTTCCTGCAGCCCGAGGTCGAGTGGGACTTCCGCCTTCCGCGCGTGCACTCGATCAGCACGTCGGGCCACAAGTACGGGCTCGTGTACCCCGGCGTCGGGTGGGTCGTCTGGCGCACGCTCGATGCGCTGCCCGACGAGCTCATCTTCCGCGTCAGCTACCTCGGCGGCGACATGCCCACCCTCGCGCTCAACTTCTCGCGGCCGGGCTCCCAGGTGCTCCTGCAGTACTACCAGTTCCTGCGCCTCGGACGCGAGGGCTACACGGCCATCCAGCAGGAGTGCCAGGACGTCGCCATGTACCTCTCGAAGGGGATCTCCGAGATGGGCGCCTTCGACCTGTGGAGCGATGGATCCGACATCCCCGTGTTCGCGTGGCGGCTGAAGCCGGGCTACACCGACAAGTGGAACCTCTACCACCTCTCGGATCGCCTGCGCATGAAGGGCTGGCTCGTCCCGGCGTATCCGATGCCCGACGACATGAGCGATCTCACGGTGCAGCGCATCGTGGTGCGCAACGGCCTGAGCCGCGACCTCGCCGACGAGTTGCTCGACGACATCCGCGCCGAGACGGCGTGGCTCGACGGGCTGAGCTCGCCGATGCCGACCGAAGGGCAGCGGCCCGGGTTCCACCACTGAGCCGATCATGAGCACGGATGCCGCGGCGACGAGTGCCTCCGCGGGGCGCGCCGGGCGACGGCGGCGGCTGCGCCGTGAAGCGTGGGGATTCGCCGTCGGATCGCTCTGCTTCCTCGTGGGCGCGGTGCCGTTCTACGCCGAATGGGCCGGGGTCGTCGGCACGAACATCACGTTCTTCGCCGGGTCGATCTTCTTCACCGCCGCCGCGTTCATCCAGCTGAGCCTGAGCGGACGGCGACCCCCGCGTAATGACACGAACCGCGCCGATCGGGCCGACTGGTGGGCTGCGGCGATCCAGTTCTTCGGCACCCTCTGCTTCAACGTGAGCACGCTCGTCGCGCTCCTCGCGGCGATCGCCGACCCGACCCGCGTCGGCGCCGGCTGGCGACCCGATGCGTGGGGATCGGTCGCGTTCCTCGTCTCGAGCGCGCTCGCGGTCGTCGCGACGAAGGATCGCGCGCGCCTCTGGGACACCGACGCGCGAACATGGCACGGCACCTGGCTGAACCTGCTCGGCTCCATCGCGTTCGGCGCCTCGGCCGTGGGTGCCTATGTCGTGCCCGAGACCGACACCCTGCTGAGCATGTTCTGGGCGAACCTCGGCACGCTGCTCGGAGCGATCTGCTTCCTCGTCGCGGCGCTGCTGTCGCGTCGCACGATCGACGCGGAGGCGTGAACAGGGCGAGCGTATGTCCCGGAGCGTCTCGGAAGCCAGCACAGGAAGAACTGCACGACACGCCGCGTAGGGTCGACGAGACGCCGGCGTGCCCCCGAAGAGTTCCTGCATTCGGGAGTGAGGCGGGGCCGCGTGGAACGCCGCGACGGAACATCCGATCGATTCGGCTCGTGACCGGGCCTCTGGTAAGCTGGCTCGTTGGCTGGGTACTTCCACTGCCCAGACCGTCGACAATCCCTCATGAATCCGCGAGCAATCGCGGGCGTTCGCGCGGGATCGTCAGCAGACAAGAGACCTTGGGAGGGGCATCCGCCCCTCGGTATTGGAGGAAAGACCAATGGCAGCAGTGTGCCAGGTGACCGGAGCCGTTCCCGGCTTCGGACACAACATCTCGCACTCGCACCGCCGGACGAAGCGCCGCTTCGACCCGAACGTGCAGAAGAAGACCTATTACGTGCCGTCGCTGCGTCGTAGCATCACCATCAACGTGTCCGCCAAGGGCATCAAGGTGATCGACGCCCGCGGCATCGAAGCAGTGGTCAAGGACATGCAGGCACGTGGGGTGAAGCTCTAATGGCGAAGGCACAGGACATCCGGCCGATCATCAAGCTTCGGTCGACGGCAGGCACCGGGTACACCTACGTGACCCGCAAGAACCGCCGCAACAACCCCGACCGTCTCGTGCTCAAGAAGTACGACCCTGTAGTGCGCAAGCACGTCGACTTCCGAGAGGAGCGCTAAGACATGGCGAAGAAGAGCAAGATCGCGCGCAACGAGCAGCGCAAGGTGATCGTCGAGCGCTACGCGGCGAAGCGCCTCGAGCTGAAGAAGGCGCTCGTCGACCCGAACGGCACCGACGAGACTCGCGAGGCCGCTCGCATCGGCCTGCAGAAGCTTCCCCGCAACGCATCGCCGGTTCGCGTGCGTTCGCGTGACGCCATCGACGGCCGCCCCCGTGGCATGCTCACGAAGTTCGGCGTCTCGCGCGTCCGCTTCCGCGACATGGCCCACCGTGGCGAGCTGCCCGGCATCACCAAGTCGAGCTGGTAAGCAGTAGCTTCACCGAAAGGGGCGTCCCGTCAGGGGCGCCCCTTTCGTCGTCCCGGGGCATCCGGTCATCGGCTCCGGCCGACGCCCGCCCGGCGACACGCCGTGCAAAGGTACGGAAAAGGGCCGGAAATCCGCGAGATTCCGGGGATCTCTGTTACATTCGAGGCGGCCTGACGGCCACGGGGGCGTTCGAATGATCGTTCCCACTCCATTCAAGTTGCTGTACTTTTCACAGCGGAAGTCCTGAGGAGGACATTCAATGGCTGACACGCTGAACAAGTCCGAGCTCGTCGCGAAGATCGCTTCGTCGACCGGCCAGAGCCAGGCCACCGTCGACGGCGTGCTCAACGGCCTGTTCGAGGCGCTGGCCGAGTCCGTCGGCTCGGGAACCAAGGTCTCCATCCCCGGCTGGCTCGCCGTCGAGCGCACGCACCGCGCTGCGCGCACCGGCCGCAACCCGCAGACCGGAGCCACCATCGAGATCCCGGCCGGCTACTCGGTCAAGGTCTCGGCGGGTTCGAAGCTCAAGGCCGCAGCCAAGTAGGCAGGGCCTTTCAGAGGGGGCGTGCGGCGTGAGCCGCGCGCCCCTTCGTCGTCTCTCGACGTGGGGTGAAGGGCGCTGGGCGCGCCCCGCAGATCGGGCCGTCTAGGCTGGTTCAGTGCCCCGCTCAGTCCGCGTGCTCGGCCCCGCCGTGCTCACCATCGTCGCGCTCGTCGCGACGTTCGCCGCGCTCGCGTTCGGCGGCGGCGCTGATGCGCAGCTGATTCAGGACCCCGGCCCGATCACCCGCTACGGGGTGCCGATCGCGAAGCTCCTCACGAACCTCTCCGCGGCCGGAATGATCGGCGCGCTCGTGCTCGCGATGTGGGCGCTCAGCCCGAAGCGCCGCGAGTTCGACCTCGCCCTCGATGTCGCCGCGGCGTCGGCCGCGGTGATGACCGTCGCGAGTGCGGCGACCGCGTTCTTCACCTTCCTGCTGGTCACGGCCGTGCCGTTCGACCTGAGCGACGACTTCGGGCAGAAGCTCGGCCAGTTCGTCACGACGATCGAGCTCGGCCAGGCGTGGCTGACGACCACCCTCGTCGCCGCCGCCGTGACGGTGCTGTGCTTCGCCGTGCGCAACCACACCGCGCTCGTGTTCGTGACGGCGCTCGCCGTCGCCTCGCTCGTGCCCATGGCGCAGCAGGGCCACGCGGCGGGCGCTGCGGGCCACAACGCCGCGATCTCGGCGCTGGGGCTGCACCTCGTGTTCGCGGCCGCCTGGCTCGGCGGGCTGCTCACGATCGTGCTGCTGACGCGTGCGCTCGGCACCGAGCGGTTGGTGGTCGTGCTCACTCGGTACTCGACGGTCGCGCTCGTCTGCTTCATCGTCGTGGCGCTGTCGGGCTACGCGAGTGCGGCGCTTCGCATCGGCACGCTCGACGAGCTCGCGTCTCCATACGGCGGCCTCGTCCTCGTCAAGGTCGCGGCCCTCATCGCGCTGGGTTGCTTCGGCGCGGTGCAGCGTCGGTTCCTGATCGGGCGGATGACCCGTGGTGCGGGTGCAGGCCCGTTCTGGTGGCTCGTCGTCGGCGAGCTCGTCTTCATGGGTCTGGCATCGGGCGTCGCCGCCGCGCTCGCCCGCACCGCGACGCCCGTCACCGAAGCGGCCGGATCGCTCGCACGCACGCCCGCAGAGATCCTCACCGGTGAGCCGCTGCCGCCGTGGCCCGACTACTTCCGGTTCTTCACCGAGTGGAAGCCCGATCTCCTGTGGATCGTCGCGTGCGGGTTCGGCATCTTCTTCTACATCGCCGGGGTGCTGCGGTTGCGCAGGCGCGGCGACCACTGGCCCGTGTACCGCGCCGTGCTGTGGGTGGCCGGCCTGCTGCTGCTCGCCTACGTCACGAGCGGTGGCGTCAACGTGTACGAGCAGTACCTCTTCTCGGCGCACATGCTCGGCCACATGGCGCTGACCATGGCGGTGCCGGTGCTGCTCGTACCCGGTGCTCCGGTGACACTCGCGGCACGGGCCATCCGACCGCGCAAAGACGGCAGCCGGGGCGGTCGCGAGTGGATCCTGCTCGCCGTGCACTCGAAGTTCGCGGGCTTCATCGCGAACCCGATCGTCGCCGCGGTGCTGTTCGCCGGCTCGCTCTGGGTGTTCTACTACACGCCGCTGTTCCGTTGGTCGATGCTCGACCACATCGGCCACGAGTGGATGGTCACGCACTTCCTCATCACCGGCTACCTGTTCGTGCAGTCGCTCATCGGCATCGACCCGGTGCCCTACCGCCTGCCGTACCCGTTCCGTTTGCTGCTGCTGCTCGGCACCATGGCGTTCCACGCGTTCTTCGGGCTCGCGATCATGAGCGGCACGGGGCTGTTCCTCGCCGACTGGTACGGCGCGATGGGCTGGGGCACCGACGCGCTCGTCGACCAGCAGCTCGGTGGAGGCATCGCCTGGTCGGTCGGCGAGATCCCCACTGTGGCGCTCGCCATCACCGTCGCGGTGCAGTGGGCACGCAGCGACGAGAAGGAGTCGAAGCGCCTCGACCGTCACGCCGACCGCACGGGCGACGCCGACCTCGAGGAGTACAACGCGCGCCTCGCCGCCATCGCCGAGCACGACCGCAGATCGTAGGTCGAGGAGCGCCCGGCCCGATGCCGAGCGAACGCGGGTTTCGAGGCGGTGGTCTCGAGACGGCGCTGGCGCGCCTCCTCGACCCACGCGCGCTGCGCTCCCTCTTCACCCCACTCGAGCCGGCGCGCTACTTCAGCTGGATCGCGATGGAGCCGTCGGGGTTGATCGACGCCGCGAGGGCGAGGGTGAACGGCCGGTCCTCCTCGAGCGTGTAGAAGCGGCCGTCGAAGAGGTCTTGCGCCTCGACCGAGATGTGCGCGACACCCTCGGTCGGCGGCATGTCGAACGAGGTGTCGCTCGGGGTGAGCGTGACCTGCGGGGTGCTGAGGATCGACCACTGCGGCGTGCTCGTGACGCGGTCGTCGACCTCGATGCCGAACGGGCACCCGGCGGGCTGGAGGACCTGCTGCTCGGCGCACGCCGCGAGGTATTCGTCGACCTGGAGCTGCACGCGTTCGACGAATGCGGCGGTGGGCTGGGCGTCGACCGTGACCGGCACCCGCTCGGCCGCGCCCGCCAGCACCGACACGGGCGCCGCCTCGAGCAGGGTGGAGTCGTACTCGAAGGTGTACGACGCTGGGGCGATCGCGAGGTACGGCGCCGTGTGGCTGAACGCTTCGAGCTCTTCGCCGGTCTTGGTCGCGCGCGTGTCGAGGGTCAGCTCGCCCACCGTGAAGAGCGGATTGTGGGCTGCCGTCACGTGGATGACCGCGATGGGGCTTTCGTCGAACTCCCACCGGTGGAGCACGCCGTAGAGCGGCTCGATCGGGTGCACCCGGAACGTCGACTCGGCGATCTCGTCGTCGAGCCGGTAGCTCGCCGTGACCGAGTGGCTTCCGTCGGGGTTGGCGATGTCGCTCACGATGCGCACGTCTTGCGGGCCGGCGGCGACGACGCCCGAGCGCAGCATGGCGGTGGAGAGGTCGGCCGGCAGGCCCAATGCCTCGAGCTCGGCCTCGTCGAGGGCGACACCCGGAGTCGACGCGGCACCCGCGATGTCGTCGTCGGCGATCGCCTCGAGGTAGCGCTCGACGAAGCTCGAGGCGCCGTAGATGGTGGCGTTCAGCCCGCCGAGCGCCGCGAGGAACGCTCCGACGACGAGCATGGCCAGGCCCGCCCAGCCGATGATGGCCATGGCGGAGACCCGCCCCCGGCGCACCTCTGAATTCCCCACCCGGCCAAGTCTATGGGTGGGGTTCAGGACAACCTGAGGATATCCACAACGGCCCCCGTTCGCCGGCGGTGCACAGATTCGGCCCCCTCGCCGACGGCGCCGTCGCACGCGGTTACAGTGGGAGCGCGCACCCTCGGCGACGGCGCGGTGCCCACGGCCGGCATCGACGCGCGGCACCGGCTGCGACATCCGCTCGCCTCATCGAAAGACTCCCCGTGCAGAACGTGACCCTCACCCGCGAACAGGCTGCGGTGTTCCAGGCGATCGAGGGCACCCGCGAGCATGTGTTCGTCACGGGTCGCGCCGGCACCGGCAAGTCGACGCTGCTGAACCACCTGAACTGGCACACGCAGAAGCAGATCGTGATCTGCGCGCCCACCGGGGTCGCGGCCCTCAACGTCGGCGGGCAGACCATCCACTCGCTGTTCCGCCTGCCGATCGGCGTCATCGCCGACCACGACATCGATCAGAACGACACCGTGCGCAAGATCCTGAACGCCATGGACACCCTCGTGATCGACGAGGTATCGATGGTGAACGCCGACCTCATGGACGCGATGGACCGGTCGCTGCGGCAGGCCCGCCAGCGGCCGTTCGAGCCGTTCGGCGGCGCCCAGGTCGTGCTGTTCGGTGATCCGTACCAGCTCGCCCCGGTGCCCGGCGACGGCGACGAACGCGCCTACTTCGCCGACACGTACGACTCGATGTGGTTCTTCGACGCGAAGGTGTGGCGCGACGCCGACCTCAAGATCTTCGAGCTCGGCGAGGTGCACCGCCAGCACGACGACGAGTTCAAGCTCATGCTGAACGCCGTGCGTCACGGCCGGGTGACAGCCGAGATCGCCGGCGTGCTCAACGGCGTGGGGGCGCGGCGACCGCTGCCCGAGCAGGGGGCCATCACCCTCGCGACGCGCAACGACACCGTCAATCGCATCAATGCGACCCAGTTGCACCGGCTGCCCGGCACCTCGCAGGCGAACGAGGCCGAGGTCAACGGAGACTTCGGCGGGCGTGCGTTCCCGGCCGACGAGCGACTCGAGCTCAAGGTCGGTGCCCAGGTGATGTTCCTGCGCAACGACACCGCGATCGGGCACGACGCCCAGCGCTGGGTGAACGGCACGATCGGCACGATCACATCGCTCGAGCGCGAGGTGAAGGTCGACATCGACGGCGACGAGCACGAGGTCGAGCCGGTCACCTGGGAGAAGTTCAAGTACTCGTGGGATCCGGTGCGCAAGAAGCTCGAGCGCGAGATCGTCGCCGAGTTCACCCAGTTCCCGCTGCGGCTCGCGTGGGCCGTCACCATCCACAAGTCGCAGGGCGCGAGCTATGAGACCGCGATCGTCGACCTCGGTTCGCGGGTGTTCAGCCCCGGCCAGACCTACGTCGCCCTGAGCCGGCTCACCGCGCTCGACGGCCTCTACCTCTCGCGGCCGCTGCGGCCGAACGACATCATCGTCGACCGCAACGTCGAGCGGTTCATGTCGGGCGCCATCCGCGAGATCGGGCCCGCGGGCGACTGATCGGGGCCGCTTCGCCTGCCCGGGTTACAATTCCAACGGACACACGGCTAAGGGGGCTTGGTGGGTGACCGGTATGGGGGCAAGCGGCGATGGCGAGCGGCGATCGCCGCTTTCGCGACCGCGGCCGCGCTCACGCTGACGGGCTGCACCGGGGGTCCCGTCGATCCGGCGCAGCAGTTCGATCCCGTCGAGGGCGCGTTCGACGCAGCGCTCGTGACGTCGCTCGAGGGCGTGCTCGACCAGGCGATCGCGCTCAGCGGATCCAGCGGCGGGGTCGCCGGGGTCTGGGCGCCGTGGGCGGGCTCGTGGTCGGCGGCCTCGGGATCCGTCAGTCTCGGCGAGGGGGCGCGACCGGTGTCGACCGACAGCCGTTTCCGCCTGGGCCCGCTCACGGCCGAGCTGACCTGCACGGTCTTCCTTCGTCTCGTCGAGGCCGGAACCGTCGCGCTCGACGACCCCGTGACCGACTACGTCGACCGGGTGGCCGGGCTCGATGACATCACACTCGAGCAGCTCTGCCGTCACACGTCGGGTCTCGCCGACTACTACCCCGGACTCGAGCCGCATTTCATCGCCAACCCCGAGCGCGTCTGGTCGCCCAACGAACTGCTCGCGACCGGCCTCGCCAACAACCGCACCGGAACCCCGGGTCAGAAGTGGTCGTACTCGCGCACCGGCATCCTGCTGCTCGGGCTCGCCCTCGAAGAGGCCACCGGCCGCACCTGGAACGAGCTGGTGACGCAGTACATCGCCGATCCGCTCGGCCTCGACGACACGGCACTGCCGGGTCCGAGCACCACCCGCGTCGACGGCGTGCTCGGGGCGTACGCCGCGAGCATCGCGGCCGACGGCAAGCCCGTGTGCGAAGCCGTGCTCGACGACTCGGCGCAGTCGAGTTCGATGGGCGGCGTCGCGGCCGGCGCGGTGTCGAGCCTCGACGACGTGCGCAAACTGAGCGAGGCCTTCGCGACGGGGTCGCTGCTCGGCGAGCACCACGCGCGCGCGCAGTGGACGACGATACCGCTCGGCGGTTCCGCGCCCCCATGGCAGAAGTTCGGCATCGGCGGCGCCGAGTACGGCCCGCTGCGCGGCGGATTCGGCGAATCGCCCGGAGCGCTGACGGCGGCGTTCACCGATCCCGAGACCGGGCTGACCGTCGTGGTGGCGCTCAACAATTCCACCTCGGGCGCCGACTTCGTGCGTGAGACCGCCTTCGCCCTCGCGTCGCTCGGCTCGAAGGCCGCCGCGGCGGGCGAACGCCAGCGGCCGCTCGTCGAGCTGCCGTGGTCGTTCGAGCAGGCGTCGGCGAAGATGACGGAACTCGGCCTGTGCCCCACCGTGACGGATGCTCCGGAGGAGACGCCGACCGAGACGCCCGCGCCGCCCGCCGAGGGCTGACGCGCGCTCCGCTGCCCGAGTCCCAGCGGAGCCCGGCGTCCCTCTTCCCGCAGCGGCACCATCGGTGGGAACATCACCGTAGACGTTCGTCCGGCGTCGGGGGTGCCGCATGGGGATGCGGCGGAACGGGGTCGAGATGAAGAACTGGCCGGTCATCGCGATCCTCGGCAGCGCGCAGTTCGTGATGGTGCTCGACGGCACCGTCATGAACGTGTCGATCTCCACCGTGGTCGAGGACCTCGATACGTCGGTCGACGCGATGCAGGCTGCGATCACGTTCTACACGCTGACGATGGCGGCCCTGATGCTGCTCGGCGCGAAGCTCGGGGATGTCTGGGGGCGGCGCCGGGCGTTCGTGATCGGGTCGATCGTCTACGCCGTCGGCTCGCTCACGACGGCGCTGAGCCCGAACGTCGCCGTGCTCTTCCTCGGCTGGTCGATCATCGAGGGCTTGGGTGCGGTGCTCGTGATCCCGGCGATCGCTGCGCTCATCGCCGACAACTACGACGGGCACGCCCGGGTGAGCGCCTACGCGATCATCGGCGCGGCATCCGGCGCGGCGGTCGCGGCAGGACCGCTCATCGGCGGATTCATGACGACCTACCTGAGCTGGCGGTACGTGTTCGTCGCCGAGGTCGTCATCATGGCGGGCGTCGTGCTGTTCGCTCGACGCATCGAGGATCGAACGGGTGCCCGACCGTCGCGGATCGACGTGCTGAGCGTGCTGCTCTCGGCGGCCGGGCTCGTCTTCGTCGTGTTCGGCATGCTGCAGAGCAAGACGTGGGGCTGGGTCATCCCGCTGCAGCCCCCGATCGTCGGCGGCATGGAGATCGCCCCGCTCGGCGTGTCTCCGACGACGTGGTTCATTCTCGCCGGGTCGGCGCTCATCTGGGCCTTCGTGGCCAGGCAACGGCACCTGGCCGCCGCGGGCCGCCCGCCGCTCGTCGACATCACCCTGTTCCACATCCTGCGACTGCGCAGCGGGCTCACGGTGCTGCTCGCGCAGTACGCGATGACCGCGGGCCTGTTCTTCATGATGCCCGTCTACCTGCAGATGACCCTCGGCCTCGATGCGCTGCAGACCGGGATCCGGATCTTCCCGCTGTCGATCGGGCTGATCCTGTTCTCGATCCTCGGCACGCGTCTCTCGTTGCTCTGGTCGCCGCGTCGCATCATCCGGGTCGGGCAGGTGATCCTCGTGTTCGCGTCGGGGCTGCTGCTCGGCGCCGTCGACCTCGAGCTGAAGAGCCTGGCGTTCGGTGCGGGCATGTTCGCCGCCGGCGCCGCGCTCGGGCTGCTGGCCTCGCAGATCGGCAACGTGAACATGTCGAGCGTCGGCGAGGAGCAGTCGAGCGAGGTCGGGGGCCTGCAGGGGGTGTTCCAGAACCTCGGTTCGTCGCTCGGGACCGCCCTCATCGGGTCGGTGCTGATCGGGGCGCTCGCGACGTCGTTCGCCGGCGGGGTGGCCACGAGCTCGCTCCCCGAAGAGACGCAGGCGGTGGTGGCCGAGGCGACGCAGGGCGGCGTGTCCATCGTGCCCGCGGCATCCGTTCCCGAGCTTGCGACTGAGGCCGGCCTCGACGACGCCGAGGCCGCTGAGCTCGAGCGCGTCTACGCCGAATCGCAGATCGAGTCGTTGCGCGTGTCGCTCGTCGCCCTCATCGTGATCGCGCTGGCGTCGTTGTTCTTCTCGCGCGGCATCCCCACTGCGGTGTTCGGCCGAGCACCCGGGGAGGGGCCCGACGAACGTGCCGATGCTCCCGCTTCGCCGACGAAGGAGAACTCATGAACCCGCAACCGCTCCCATCGCCGACCGATTTCAGCGCACGTGCCGAGTACGGCCGGGAGGCCAGGCGGCGCACGCCGCGATCGAGCCATGCCGGATGGACCCCGCCGGCCGATCGCTTCGACCCCGTCGCCCTGCTCGAGGAGCAGGCGACGACGCGCGTGCCCGAGCTCGTGCCGATTCGGCACGCGCGCATGCTGGTCTCGCCGTTCACCTTCTACCGGGGTGCCGCGCTGCTCATGGCCGCCGATCTCGCGAGCACGCCGGTGTCGGGCATCACCACGCAGATCTGCGGTGACGCGCACCTGTCGAACTTCGGCGTCTTCGGCACCCCCGAGCGCCGGCTGGTGTTCGACATCAACGACTTCGACGAGACCCTGCCCGGCCCCTGGGAATGGGACGTCAAGCGGCTCGCGGCGAGCTTCGAGGTCGCCTCGCGCAACTTCGGCGCTTCCCGCGGCGACCGGCGTGCGGTGAACCTCGCGGTCGTCCGCGGCTATCGCGAGATCATGCTCACGGCCGCGGGTTCGAACGTGCTCGACGCCTGGTACGACCGCATCGAAGCAGAGCGGTTCATGGCCTCGGTCGAGGCCGAGCGCAAGGCGAAGCGCATCGAGCGCAGGCAGCTGAAGAGCACGACTGCCGTCATCGAGAAGGCGCGCACGCGCGACAGCATGCGCGCCGTCGCGAAACTCGTCGAGGTGGTCGACGGCGAGATGCGCATCGCGGCCGATCCCCCGTTGATCGTGCCGCTCGACGACCTGCACCCGGCGGGTCGCACCCGCGAGGACGACGTCGCCCAGATGAAGCAGTTGCTTCGCTCGTACCAGTCCACGCTGCGTCTGCCCCGCCACCCGATGGAGGAGTTCGAGTACGTGCACATGGCGCGCAAGGTCGTCGGTGTCGGCAGCGTGGGCACCCGCGCGTGGATCGTGCTGCTGCGCGGCCGCGACGACGGCGATCCACTGCTGCTGCAGGCGAAGCAGGCCGAGGCGTCGGTGCTCGAACGATTCCTGCCGGCGAGCGAGTTCGACAACCACGGTGAGCGCGTGGTCAACGGTCAACGGCTCATGCAGGCGGCGAGCGACATCTTCCTCGGCTGGCAGCGGGTCACCGGGTTCGACGGACTCGAGCGCGACTTCTACCTGCGGCAGCTGCACGACTGGAAGGGCGCTGCCGATGTGGACAACTTCGACGTCACCGGGGCGAGGTTCTATGCGGAACTCTGCGGCGGCGTGCTCGCCAGGGCCCACGCTCGCGCGGGCGACCGTGTGGCGATCGCCGCGTACCTCGGTCGCAGCGACCGGTTCGACACGGCGATCGCCGAGTTCGCGTCCGACTACGCCGACCAGAACGAACGGGACTACGCGGCGTTCGCCGATGCGGTTGCCTCGGGCCGGCTCGAGGCGGCGTCGACCGTCTGAGCCGCCGAGGGCCGGACCCCGCCGAGCTCTCGAGTCAGCGAGGGCCGGGCCGCTGACCCGCCGACGCGTCGCGCACGATCGCCGCGATGCGCTGCGACTTCGTGTCGTCGCGGGCGGCGAGCGCGACCCACGACAGCGCCGAGCGGCGTACCGACGGCGGGTAGGCGTTCCAGTTCGCGCGCGCGGCCGGGTCGACGTCGAGCAGGATCGCGAGCTCGGCGGGCTCGATGAGCCGCTCGGCGTCGTCGAACACGTTCCACATGCCGTTGGCCTTCGCGGCATCGATGGCAGCCGTGCCCGCGGGGTGCATGAGCCCGTCGGCCTCGAGTCGTTCGACGCGTTGCTTGTTCGACGCCGACCACGGACTCTTGGGCGTGCGGCGCGTGAACCACATCATCGTGCGCTCGTCGTCGACCGACTTCGCCTGCCCGTCGATCCACCCGAAGGCGAGCGCCTCGAGCACCTGCTCGTCATAGGTCGGGCGCGGCCGGCCCGTGGTGTTCTTCCACACGACGAGCCAGACTCCGGGGCTCGCGGCATGATTGTCGGCGAGCCAGGCGCGCCACTGCGCGCGTGACTCGACGTGGAGACGTTCGGCGGCGTCGCGATCGACCATCCACGCATGCTACCGGTCGGCACCGACCCCACGGGCGCCGCGGGTCGCGGCATCCGATGTCAGACGGTGGGCGGTACGTCGGGGTTGCCGGGGGCCGCCAGCGCGTTGACGAAGCGGATGAACACCGAGATCCACCCGAAGATGATGCTGAACGCGATCAGCTCGAACGCGGTGAGGTTGTAGTAGCCGACCGGTTCGAACAGCAGGAACGCCCCGATCAGCACTGCGAAGGTGCCGATGCAGAAGATGAAGAACCGGCGGGGGAGTCCGGCGAGGATGTGCGGCGACCCGAGCACCATGACCGAGAATGCGATGGCCATTCCCGACGCGCACAGGTTGTGCAGCGGCATACTCACGTGCAGCGGGAAGACGCCGACGCCCGCGAGCATGAGTCCCATGACGACGAATGTCACCGAGATGGTGCGAGGGGCGGTCGGATGCTCCAGCACGCCCCGCTCGACGAGCGCGGTCAGATCGCGGTCGAGGTACAGTGCGAACGTCGTCACGAAGAATCCCGCGACGATCAGCGCGAGGTTGAACAGCGACGACGAGAAGTCGCCGGCTGTGCCCAGTTGGCTGAAGTGGTACTCCCACCAGGCCGGGTCCTGCGCCGTCGCGATGCTCGTCAGCACGCTGATCGCCATGAACGCCACCAGCATCGACGACATCTTGCGCGTCGAGATCTCCGAGACCGACTGGTAGATCAGGTATGCGGCGGCACCGGCGCTCACCGCGACCGCGATGGCGCTGCTGTAGACATCGAGCACGAGGCCCTCGAAGCTGCGCTGCAGCAGCACGAAGACCGCCGTCGCGAGGATCGCCGCGATGATCGCGTGCACGAGCGCGACCGTGGTCGAGTCGACGAGGAACTTCCACGACGCGATGTGCAGTCGCCACTCCTGTCCCGGCCGGTACCTCGAGCGCCAGTAACCGGTATAGCCGGCGGCGGTGCCCCCGACCAGTGCGCCGAGGGCCGCGACGGCGCCGACCGACAGGCCGCCCCAGAGCGGGGTGACCTGCCCGGCGAAGAGGACCGCCGCGACGAGGCCGAAGAGCACGGCCGCTGCGAGCCCGGCGACGATCGCCTCGGTCTCGACGCGGAGGCCGTACGAGCGCGGGCTCACCCCGCCCGACCGGATGCGTGTGGTCGGGCGGGATGCCGGTGGCTGATCTGCGGCGAGCATGGTGAGCGCGTTGTCGCGATGACGGGTGACCGTCGCGGCGGTCTACGACCGTCGGGCGGATGCCCCGATCAGATGCGGCGTCGCCGACCCGGTGTCACGGCGGCGCCGACGACGGCCGCCTTCGCGATCGGCGCAGGTCCGGGCGTGACGGCGGCGCCGACGACGGCGGCGGTTGCGATCGGCGATCTGCCGGGGCCGGTCACCGCCGCCCCGACGACGGCGGCCCTGGCGACGGGGGCGCCGACGACGCCGACCCGTCCGACTCGTGCTGCCCTGAGTGGCATGATCAGGCTCCTGTCGTGTCGAGCGATGCGTCGGCCTCGAGCGAGGCGATGATCGCCTGGATGGGGATTCGACCGTTGGCGATGAGCTGCCCTCCGGCCCGGCGCGCGGCCGAGGCGAACGGGGCTGCCCACAGGTTCTCGTAGACGAGCACGCCGGCGACGCTGCCCGGCTCCATCGCCACTGCGAGGTTCACGACGTCTTCTGCGGCGAGCAGCTCGGCGAGTTCGGACTCGAGCGCGACCAGCGGCCCGAGCTCGCCGAGATCCTCGAGCTCCATGGCATCGATCTCGCCCTCGGCGTCCTTCGTCAGGATGATGAGGTCGATCAGCCTGATCGTGCCCGCGTCGACGAGTCTGACGAGCTCATCGGCGATCTCGCCGGTGAAATTCGCCTGCCCCGCCGGGAACTCGATGACCAGGAAGTCCACCGGCCCCAACTCGTCCAACGTGCGCTCGGTCATCTCGGTTCCTCTCCTCGATGCTCGGAACGATCCTCCCTGCACCTGCCGTCCGCATCACACGGATCGCGTGATTCGGAGCTGTCTCCGGCCTCATCGCCGATCCGCGCCGGATCCGCCATGATGGTCGACAGAGGGGCCGAGATGACCGCGAAGCGCATTCCCCGGTGGCTGGTGCCGCCCGGAGTCGATACGGCGCTCACCTACGAGCGCGCCTGGCTCTGGCCCGACGTGCGGGCCGGACTCGTGCTCACGGCCCTGCTCATCCCGGCGGGCATGGGCTACGCCGAGGTTGCCGGCCTCCCGCCCGAGACCGGCCTCTACGCGACGATCGTGCCCCTGCTCGTCTATGCGGTGTTCGGGCCGTCGAAGATCCTCGTGATCGGTCCCGACTCGGCACTCGCACCGATCATCGCGGCGGCGATCCTCCCGCTCGCGGTCGGTGACGAGTCGCGGGCCGTCGCGCTCGCCGGGCTGCTCGCGATCATGGTCGGAGTCGTGCTCCTGGCCGGGGGCGTCCTGCGGCTGGGCTTCGTGACCGACCTGCTGTCGAAGCCGATCCGCGTCGGCTACCTCAACGCGATCGCGTTGATCGTGCTCATCTCGCAGGTGCCGAAGCTGCTGGGGTTCTCGGTCGAGGGCGACTCATTGCTCGACGAGGTGGGTGCCATCTTCGCGGGCATCGCGGGCGGTGAGATCCAGCCGCTCGCGGTCGCGTTCGGCGTCGGATGCCTCGTCGTCATCCTCGGACTCACCTGGCTGAAGTCGCCCGTGCCGGGCGTGCTCGCGGCGGTCGTCGTGGCGACGGCCCTCGTGTGGATCCTCGGACTGGCCGAGGATCTGCCCGTGGTCGGCGCCCTGCCCGGAGGGCTCCCGACACCGGCGCTCGCCGGGCTCGAGTGGTCGGATGTCGCGGATCTCGCGCTGCCCGCACTCGGCATCGCCCTCATCGCGTTCGCCGACACGGCGGTGCTCTCACGCACCTTCGCCGCACGCCGCGGCGAGACCGTCGACGGCAGCAAGGAGATGGCCGCGCTCGGTGTCTCGAACATCGCGACCGGGTTCCTCAGCGGCTTCCCGATGTGCGGGTCGTCGTCGCGCACGCCCGTCGCCGAGCAGGCCGGTGCGAAGACGCAGTTCACCGGTGTCGTCGGCGCGGTGCTCCTCATCGCATTCATGCTCCTCGTCCCCGGTCTGACGGCGCACCTGCCGGCCGCGGCCCTCGCCGCGGTCGTGATCGTCGCGGCATCGCGGCTGATCGACGTGAAGGGCTTCATCCGGCTGGTGCGGATGGACCGGGTCGATGCCCTGCTCTCGGCATCCGCATTCCTCGGCGTGCTCGTCTTCGGTGTGCTCGAGGGCATCGGCGTCGCGATCGGGTTGTCGCTGCTCGCGTTCGTGATCCGCTCCTGGCGCCCGTACCGGGCCGAGCTCGGGCGGGTCGAGGGGTTGCGCGGCTACCACGACCTCTCGCGGTACCCCGAGGGAGAGCGGATCCCCGGTGTCGTCATCGTGCGCTTCGACGCGCCGCTCTTCTTCGCGAACGGTGACCTCTTCGACGCCTTCGTGCGTTCACGGGTGAAGGACGCGGGTCCCGGCATCCGCACCGTGATCCTCGCGGCCGAACCGATCACCGACATCGACACGACGGCCATCGACGAGCTGGTCGAACTCGACGACTACCTCGCCTCACGCGGCATCCGTCTCGTGATCGCCGAGATGAAGGACCCGGTGGTCGACGTGCTCCGCGAGTACGGGCTGCGCGACCGGTTCCCTCCCGAACGCTTCGCGCCCACCGTCGGCGCCGCCGTCGACGACGTCACCGGCACCCTTCGCGGTGACCTCGACGGAACGAAGTGGGACGACGACGACGGCGACGACGTCGGCGGCGAACGGTGACGCACGTGCAGCGTGGGATCAACCGGCGCGGACGCCGGAGCGGAAGCCCCGCAGCCGAAGGCTGTTGGTGACGACGAAGACGCTCGAGAACGCCATCGCGGCACCCGCGAGCATCGGGTTCAGCAGGCCGAGCGCGGCGAGCGGGATGGCGGCGACGTTGTAGGCGAACGCCCAGAACAGGTTGCCCTTGATGGTGCCGAGCGTGCGCCGTGAGAGGCGGATCGCATCGGCCGCGGCACGCAGGTCGCCGCGCACCAGGGTGAGGTCGGCGGCCTCGATCGCGACATCGGTTCCCGTGCCCATCGCGAGACCGAGGTCTGCCTGGGCGAGTGCTGCGGCATCGTTTACGCCGTCGCCGACCATCGCGACGACCTTGCCCTCCGCCTGCAGGCGGGTGATGACGTCGACCTTGTCCTTCGGCAGCACCTCGGCGATCACGTCGTCGATGCCGACCTGGGCGGCGACGTCTCGTGCGACGGCGGCGTTGTCCCCGGTCAGGAGCACGGGCTTCAGGCCGAGTCGCCGGAACTCGTCGATCGCCTCGGCGCTCGTGGCCTTGATGCGATCGGCGACGGTGAGCACACCTCGTGCGGCGCCGTCCCAGGCGACGAGCACGGCGGTGCTGCCGGCGCGTTCTGCGGTGCGCACGGCCTCGGCGAGTTCGTCGGGCAGTTCGATCGACCAGTCCTGCAGGAGGAGGCCGCGGCCGACCACGACGAGGTGGCCGTCGACGACGCCCTGCACCCCGCGACCTTCGAGGGCGGCGAACGATTCGACGTCGGAGAGCGCGCCGGTGCGTTCGGCAGCGCCGACGCTGATCGCTCGTGCGATCGGGTGTTCGGATGCCGCTTCCACGGCACCCGCGTAGCGGAGCACGTCGTCCTCGTCGACGCCGTCGGCGGTGTGCACGTCGGTGAGCGTCATGCTGCCGGTCGTGACCGTGCCGGTCTTGTCGAGCACGATCGTGTCGACCCGACGCGTCTGCTCGAGCACTTCGGGGCCCTTGATGAGGATGCCGAGCTGCGCGCCGCGACCCGTGCCGACGAGCAGGGCGGTCGGCGTGGCGAGGCCGAGCGCGCACGGGCACGCGATGATCAGCACGGCGACGGCGGCCGTGAATGCGGCCTCGGCCGGGAAGCCCGCGCCCAGCCATGCCCCGAGCGTGGCGACGGCGATCGCGATCACGATCGGCACGAACACCCCCGCGACCCGGTCGGCGAGTCGCTGCACCTCGGCCTTGCCCGACTGCGCGTCTTCGACCAGTCGAGCCATCTGCGCCAGCTGCGTGTCGGATCCGACGCGAGTGGCTCGCACCACGAGCAGCCCGCCCGCGTTCACGGTCGCGCCGCTGACCGTGTCGCCTGCGGCGACTTCCACCGGAACGGACTCTCCCGTCAGCAGCGACGCATCGACGGCGCTGCGACCGTCGACGACGACGCCGTCGGTCGCGACCTTCTCCCCGGGCCGCACGACGAACTCGTCGCCCACGGCGAGTTGCTCGACCGGGATCCGCACCTCGGCGCCGCCGCGGCGCACGGCGACATCCTTCGCGCCGAGTTCGAGCAGTGCTCGCAGGGCCGCGCCGGCCCGTCGCTTGGAGCGCTTCTCGAAGTAGCGCCCGGCGAGGACGAACATCGTCACGCCGGCAGCGACCTCGAGGTAGATGTTCGCCGCTCCGTCGGTGGGAGCGATGGTCAACTCGAACGGATGCGTCATGCCCGGCGTGCCGGCGGTGCCGAAGAACAGCGCCCAGGACGACCACAGCAGCGCTGCGATGGTGCCGACCGAGATGAGCGTGTCCATCGTCGCGGCACCGTGTCGCAGGTTCATCAGGGCCGCCCGGTGGAACGGCCACGCCGCCCACAGCACGACGGGAGCGGCGAGCGCGAAGCTGAGCCACTGCCAGTACGTGAACTGCAGGGCGGGGATCATCGACATGGCGATCACCGGAACGGCGAGCACCACGCTTCCGACCAGCCGGTTCCGCAGCGACCGGAGTTCGTCATCGCGCCGATCGCCCGAAGCGGCGTGCGCCGGCTCGGAGGGAGGCGCTGGGAGCACGGCCGTGTACCCGGCCTTCTCGACCTCGGCGATCAGGTCAGCGGTGTCGTAGCCCGCGGGCGCTTCGACGCGGGCGTGCTCGGTGGCGTAGTTCACCGTTGCGCTGACGCCGTCGAGCCGGTTCAGCTTCTTCTCGATACGCATCGCGCACGACGCGCAGGTCATGCCGCCGATCTCGAGCTCGACCCGCTGGGTCGTCGTCGCTGCGGGCATGGGTTCAGTGTCCTTGCTCGGTGCCGGTGTGCGTGCCGGTGCCGGTGTCGGTGTGCGGCGGTCCTGAGTCGTCGGCCGACGAGGTCGCCTCGCCCGCCGTGACGGTGAACGCCGCCGTGTGCACCTGTCGGTCGATCTTCACGTCGAGGTACAGCAGGTACTCGCCGACGCTCGGCACCTGCGCGGCGAACGACACCGTCGAGGCATCCGTCTCTTCGCCGTGCTCGGGGTGCACATGCAGGTACGCGAGGTCGCCCTTGCGCAGGGCCACGAGGTGTCCGTTCGCGCCGAGGTACGGTTCGAGCACGACGGGCGCGCCGTCGCGGGTGATCGAGAACGTCAGCTCGGAAGCGGTGCCCGCGACGACGTCGCCATCGATCGAGACCTCGTACGGTCCAGCCGAGACGACCGTGGCGACGGGCGGCGCGCCCGATGAGGTGACGTCTCCCTCGACCTGCAACGACGTGGTCAAGGTGAGTCCCTCGCCGAGCGCTCGCGGCACGAAGTCCGCGAAGAGCCGATAGCCGCCGGCGGAGCCCCACGTCCACGGGATCGACCACGTGCCGTCCTCGGCGAGGATGGGATGCACGTGACGGAACTCCGCGCCGTCGGTGCGCACGACGATCAGGTGCAGGTCCTTCTCGTGCTCGGTCGCGTACTCGGTGACCGCCGCACCGTCGGGCCCCGTCAGCGTGAAGGCGAGCACGCCCGCCTCGCCGGCGATCGTCGGTGCCGAGACATCCTGCAGCGTGTACCCCCGTTCGCTGGAGACCACTCCGCTGACGGGCGAAGGCGCAGACGCGGCATCCGTGCCCTCGGCTTCGTGGCCGGATGTCCCGTGCGCGGGCTTCTCGTCACGCCAGCCGTCGGCCGCCGACGACGGAACGAGCAGGCGCCCGCCGCCGACGGCGGCGGCGAACACGCCCAGGAGTGCCGCGGCGAAGAGCCCGAGCCGAAGGGGGGTTCGCATCTCAGACCCGCTCGGCCCGGTAGCCGGCCTCCTCGACGGCGGCGATCACCGCAGCGTCGTCGATCGGACTGGTCGCCGAGACCACCAGGCGCCCGTTCGCCGCCGACACGTCGATCGCCGATACTCCGCCGAGCTGCCCGACTTCTTCTCGGACCGACATCTCGCAGTGTCCGCACGTCATTCCGGTCACCGTGAACTCCGACGTTGCCATCGCTTCTCTCCAGTTCCTCAAATACCTCTGGGGGGTATCTGAATCGAATAGGAAGACCGTATACCCCCCACCAGTATTCCGCAAGTGCGCGGAGGGTCGATCGGGCGGCCTCGGGTCATTCGCTCGCGGACCCCCTGCTCGGGAGCTATCGCTGCCGTGTCGACGTCGTTATCCTCGACCTAGCGAGACGGGAATGAGGTGGACGGCGACACGAGGCTTCGTCTGCGTGTGTTCGGCGAGCTGACAGCCACCCAAGAGGGTGCGGTCATCGACCTCGGCGGGCGTCGTCAACGTGCCGTGCTGGCCGCGCTCATCGTGCTGCGCGATCAGGTCGTCCCGGTCGATCGCCTCGCCGACTGCGTCTGGGGCGAAGCCGCGCCCGAGAACTCCACCGGGGCGATCCAGGCCTACGTCAGCCATCTCCGGCGTCGGCTGCAGCCCGAGGCGGGTGCGCGTCGGCGCGACGGCGTGATCGCGAGCAGCGGTGCCGGGTACCTGCTTCGGCTGGATCCGGAGGGCGTCGATGCGTGGGCCTTCGAAGCGGCGGTCGCCTCCGCTGCCACGCAGGCGCCGGCCGACGCGGCCCGCACCCTGGACGACGCGCTGCGGCTCTGGCGGGGGCCGCCGTACTCCGAATACGCGGCCGAGTCGTGGGTCGAGCCAGAGATCGTGCGACTCACCGAGTTGCGTGCGGTGGCCCGCGAGCGCCTGTTGGCGGCACGAATGCACACGGCCGATCCCGCACTGCTTGTCGGCGAGCTCGAGGCACTGGTCGCCGACGACCCGCTCCGCGAGGAGCGATGGCGGCTGCTGGTGCTCGCTCTCTACCGCTCGCAGCGTCAGGCCGACGCCTTCACCGCCCTGCGCAGGGCACGTGAGACGCTCGCGGAGGAACTCGGAGTCGACCCGGGGTCGGCGCTGCGCTCGCTCGAGTCGGCGGTGTTGGCACAGTCGCCGGCCCTCGATCTGCCGGCGGCCCCGGCCTCGGCACCCTCGCCGGCCTCGGCTCCGTGGTCGCCCTCGCCCGATCTCGCGCCGGCGAGACATCCCGTCTTCGCCGATCTCGTCGACCGCGTCGCGGAGTCGGCCATCCTGCAGCGCGCCATCGACGGGCTCATCGAGGGGACACCTGGCTGCGTGCTCATCGAGGGCCCTGCGGGCATCGGCAAGTCGCGGCTGCTCGCCGAGGCTTCGCGCCTCGCCGAAGGCGGCGGCGTACGTGTGGTGTCGGCCAGGGGGAGTCCACTGGAACAGGCCTTCGCGTTCGGGGTCGTCCGCCAGTTGTTCGAACGTTGCGCGACCGGGCCCGCGGCCCATGAGGCGTTCGACGGCGCTGCTGCGGGGGCAGCGGCGGTGTTCGCCGATCCGGCGGCCGAGGCGCCGGTGCAGCAGGGCAGCTTCGCGATCCTGCACGCGCTCTACCGGCTGACGATCAACCTGTCGTCGCAGGCGCGTCTGATGATCTGCATCGACGACGTGCAATGGTGCGACACCGCCTCGCTGCGCTTCCTCGCCTACCTGGTCAGGCGGCTCGCGGGATCGTCGGTGCTGATCGCCCTCACGCGGCGCACGGGGGAGCAGGAGTCCGATGACGCACTGATCGACGAGGTCGCGACGGATGCCTCGGCCACTGTGCTGCGACCCGCTCCGTTGTCGGTACACGCGACCGGCGTGCTCGTGCGCGAACGGCTCGGTGAGGGGGCCGAGTCGTTCGTGGATGCGTGCCACCGTATGACGTCGGGCAACCCGCTGCTCCTGCGCCAGTTGCTTCGCGCGCTCGAAGACCAGGGCGTCGCGCCCGATGTCTCGCACGTCGACACCGTACGGGCGGTCGGCTCGCGCGCCGTTTCGGCCTTGGTGACCTTGCGGCTTCGCCGGATGCCGACCGAAGTCACCGCCGCCGCGCGTGGCGTCGCGGTGCTGGGAGCGGACGCCGGATTGCCGACGGTGGCAGAGCTGGTCGAGCTTCCGGAGCAGCAGGTCGCCGGTGCGCTCGATGGGCTGAGTCGGAGTGAGATCCTCACCGACGGGCACCACCCGAGGTTCGTGCATCCGCTCATCCGCGACGCGGTGTACGACGACATGCCCGCAGCTGAGCGGGCGCTGCTGCACGAGCGGGCGGCCGGAATGCTGCGCCGGCAGGGGGCGGCGGCCGAGCAGGTCGCGGTGCATCTCATGGCGGCACCGCTTCGGGGAGACGCCCATACCGTCGAATTGCTGCGCGCCGCCGCCCGCACCGCCACGAGCCGTGGCGCCCCGGAGTCGGCGGTGCTCCTGCTGCGGCGGGCGCTGGAGGAGCCGCCGGTGGGCGACGCGCTCACTGCGGTACTGGTCGAGTTGGGGATGGCCGAGACCCTGGTCGACGGGCCGGCGGGGGTGGGGCACCTCTCCGAAGCCTTCGTGCGGCTCGATGACGATCGGGAGCGCGCGCGGCTCGCCATGGCCATCGCCCGAATCCATGTCTTCGTTTCACCTCCGGGGGTGGCGACGGAGTTCGCGGCCGCCGCCGCCGCTGCATTGCCCGCCGGACTCGACGACGAACGCCAGGGTCTGCTCGCGCTGCGCCGCATCACCGCGTTCATGCACGGCCTTCCCGACATCGGGTATCGGGCCGGCCCCGAACCCGAGATCTCAGGAGACGGCGAAGGGGCGCGGATGCTGGCCGCCGTGCTCGGCTACGAACGGCTGCGCGACGGCGTCGACCGCGAGCGGGCGGTCGAACTGTGCCGGTTCGCGTTGGCGGGCGACCGGTTGCTCGAAGTCGACAACGGGTTGCTCTGGGTCGTCGCCGCCGCCGTGCTGCTGCTGGCCGACGAGGACGTCGGTGACTTCTGGGATCGCGCCATGGCTCGCGCTCACGCGAGCGGTGGCCTGTTCACGACCCTGTCGGTCAATCTGTGGCGGGGGTTCATGCAATGGCGATACGGCCGGCTCGACGACGCGCTCCAGTCGCTCGCCGACGCCGCCGAACAACAGCGGATGTGGGGGATCTCCGATGTCACCGCGACCTACGCCGCCGCGTTCACGCTGGGTGTGCAGCTGGATCGAGGCGACCTCGCGGCGGCGTCGGCAGGGCTCGAGGCCGCCCGCGAGCTGCCATGGGTCGGCGAGGGCGGTCGGCTGCTGCATGAGGGAGCGGCTCGGCTGCTCATCGAACAGGGTCGGCCGGCCGCCGCCCTCGACGAGCTCTCCGCGCCGGTCGGCGCAGCCATGGTCTTCAACCCCGCGTGGGCTCCCTGGCGTGGGCTGAAGGCCCGAGCGCTCGCGGAGCTCGGGCAGGTCGACGAGGCCGTCGCGCTCATGGACGACGAGGTGGCGATCCTGCGACGGTGGGGCGCGGACTCGTCGCTCGGATCCTCATTGCGACTGCGCGGCGAACTCCGGGGATCCGACGGCGCACCCGATCTGCACGAGGCGGTCGGACTGCTCGTCGGGTCTCCGTGTGTCCTCGAATCGGCGCGCGCACAGCTCTCGTTGGGGAGTTCGCCGCAGGTCGGCGACGCCGATGCGCTGCCGATGCTGGAGGCCGCCCTCGTCGACGCCCGCGCCTGCGGCGCCCGATCCGTGGCCGAGCGCGCGGCGGCGGCATGCTCGCGGCGTGGAAGCGGCGCGAGTCGCACTGCTCCCGGCTCAAGTCAGGCTCAAGACGTGGATGTCAGACTCGAGATCCCCGATCGTGAGGAAGCCGATGGCCGTTGAGCGCACGTCTCTCACCGCCCCGGGCGCCGAGGTGCTGCGGGGATTGTGCGGCGGTGCGGTGCACCTGCCCGGTGACGCTGCGTTCGACGAGGTCAGGGTGCCGTGGAACCTGCAGGTCGACGCGTCGCCCGCCGCGGTCGCCTACCCCGCGTTCCCCTCCGAGGTCGCCGAGGTGATTCGTGCGGCCGCGTCGGTCGGTCTCAAGGTCGCCCCGCAGGGCACAGGCCACGGGGCGCCGCCGCTTGCCGGACGGCTCGACGATGCCGTGCTGCTGCGCACCTCGGCGATGACCGAGCTGCAGATCGATGCCGAGCGTCGAACCGCGCGCGTCGGAGCCGGTCTGCGGTGGGGAGACGTGGTCGAACGAGCCGGGCGTTCGCGCCTCGCGGCCCGGCACACGACCAGCCCGGGCGTGGGGGTCGTGGGTTCCTCGCTCGGTGGCGGCCTGAGCTGGTACGCGCGCTCGAGCGGCCTGCAGTGCAGCGCGCTCACCGCCGTCGAGGTCGTGCTTGCCGACGGCACCTTCGTGCGCGCCACCGACACCCACGACAGCGACGTGCTGTGGGCGGCACGCGGTGGCGGCGGCGGCTTCGGGGTCGTCACCGCGCTCGAGTTCGACCTGCTGCCCGTGCGACGCGTGTACGCCGGAATGCTCGCCTGGGACTGGAAGCACGCCGATCGGGTGCTGCGCACCTGGGCCGAGTTCGCCGGTGATGCGCCCGAAGCCGTCACGAGCATCGCGCGGCTGCTGCAGGCGCCCGATGAACCGTGGCTGCCCGCCGACGTCAGGGGGCGGCGTCTCGTCGTGATCGACTCGGTCGTGCTCGGCGACTCCGCGGAGGCGGAGCGGATCCTCGCGCCGCTGCGCGCGCTTCGGCCCGAGATCGATACCTGTGCCGATGTTGCTGCAGCTGCCGCCGCGCGCCTGCATCTCGACCCGGAAGCGCCGACCGCCGTCTACGCCAACAGCATCATGCTCGCCGACCTGCCTGACCGCGCGGTGGAGGCGCTCGTGGCGTCGGCCGGCCCCGGTTCGCAGTCGGACCTGCTCTTCGTCGAGCTTCGACAACTCGGCGGCGCGCTCTCGCGGCCGTCCGCACGCGCCGGCGCCCTGGATCGCATGGACGGCTCGGTACTCGTGCTGGCGGTCGGCACCGAAACCGGCTCAGGCTGGGAGGCCGTGCGCGCCCAGGTCGGTCGGGTGACGAGCATGCTCGAGCCGTGGTCGACCGGATCCGTGTACCTGCTCATGGCCGACGATGAAGCAGAGGCCCGGCGCGGATGGCCGGCTGCATCATGGCAGCGCCTCGCCGCACTGCGGGCGCAGGTCGATCCCCGCGGAATGTTCGTCACGCCGCACGCGTGATCGCCGAGGCCGGATCAGCCGGATCAGCCGGTTCAAGTCGTACCCAAGTGCGCCTCAAGAGCCCGGGCACAGGGTTGGTGCTGTCGCTGCACCACCGTGCGGTCACCGCACCACTACCCGGAGGAACCAATGTCCAACCTCGAGGCTCGCACCGAGCCGATCCTGCCCCAGTCGTCGTTCGCCGACCTCGATGCCCGCACCACCGGCACCGTGGCAGTCCCCGGCGACGAGGCGTACGACGCCTTCGTCTCGCCGTGGAACCTCGCGATCCCGGTGCGTCCCGCCGCCGTCGTGGCCGCACGCAGCGCACAGGATGTCGTCGAGGCGGTTCGCTTCGCCGCCGACAACGGCATGCACGTCGCCCCCCAGGCCACCGGCCACGGCGCGATCGCCGAGCTGGTCACCGAGCTGCTCGTCGTCACGAAGGATCTCGACGAGTGCGTCGTGCACCCCGAGGGCTGGGCGCGTGTCGGAGCCGGGGTGAAGTGGATTCGTGTCGTCGAGGCGGCGGCGCCCTTCGGACTCGCCCCGCTGTCGGGGTCGATCACCGACGTCGGCATCGTCGGCTACACCACCGGCGGCGGCCTCGGCCCGATGGCCCGCACCTACGGCATGGCGAGCGACAAGGTTCGCGCCATCGAGGTCGTCACCGGCGACGGCGTGCTGCGCCGAGCGACCCCCACGGAGCATCCCGAGCTCTTCTTCGCCCTTCGGGGCGGCAAGGGGATGCTGGGAATCGTCACCGCGATCGAATTCGACCTCGTGCACCAGCCGACGTTCTACGGCGGCTCGCTGTGGTTCGACGGCGACGACGCCGCGGCCGTCATCGAACGGTGGCAGCAGTGGTCGGCCGACCTGCCAGAGCTCGCCACCACCTCGTTCGCGCTGTTCCAGCTGCCCGACATCCCCGGAGTGCCACCGGCGCTCGCCGGCCGCCTCACGCTGTCGGTGCGGTACGTGTGGACCGGGGAGGCCGAGGAGGGGGAGAAGCGGTTCGCCGCGATCCGCGAGTCCGCGCCCGTGCTGCTCGACGACGTCGCGCTCAAGCCGTACACGGCCATCGATTCGGTGCACACCGACCCGCTCGACCCGACGCCGGCGTACGAGGCCGCCGCAGTGCTCACCGACTTCCCCGCGGAGGCCGCCGCCGCACTGCTCGCACTGAACGGCCCCGGCTCGGCGTCACCCCAGATCCTCGTCGAGGTGCGTCAGATGGGTGGTGCGATCGCCCATGGCGGCGAGCACGAGAGTGCATTCGACTCGCGCGGGGCGGCGTACTCGCTGCTCATCGTCGGCATCGCCGGCGTGCCCGGTGTGCAGTCGCACGCTTCGGCGATCGTGAAGGCCCTCGAACCGTGGGTCGGCGGGCACCGCCTGCCGAACTTCACGTTCGCCCCCGAGGACTATGCCGACGCCTACGGCGAGTTCACCAGTGCCCGGCTGCGCAGGGCGATCCGTACCTACGACCCTCGCGGCGTGATGGCGATCGGGCACGTGCTGTTCGCGTGACCTC
Source organism: Agromyces humatus (assembly GCF_021228295.1). Classification (GTDB taxonomy): domain Bacteria; phylum Actinomycetota; class Actinomycetes; order Actinomycetales; family Microbacteriaceae; genus Agromyces; species Agromyces humatus. The sequence continues at coordinate 152,488 of NZ_JAJQPD010000003.1, read as the reverse complement.
ACGTACGAACGACGACGGCTGGACTCGCGATCGGCGGGTCCGGCCGTCGCACGAGAGGCTCAGCGCGCGTGCGACCGCGTCTCGGCGAGCGAGCGCTCGAGCAGCTTGCGCAGCACGCCGCGGTCGACGTCGGTCAGCCGCGTGAGGTAGAGGCAGACCTTGCTCGCGCGGTGCGTGCCGAGCCCGGTCATGAGATCGGGCCAGCGCACCGCGAAGTCCTCGGGCAGGTAGATCGTGTGGTGCCTCGGCCCCGGCGCGAAGGCGAGCAGGGGTTCACGGCCGCCACGCCCGCTCTCGTAGCGGTACTCGACCTCTCCGAACCCGATGATGCGGCCCGCCCAGACGGCCGGCTGCTCGCCGCTGATCTCGCCGAAGAGCGCGAGCAGTTCGTCGGCCTCGGCTCGTCGGGGCCCCGTGGCGTGATCGAGCACCACCTCGACCGGCAGGTCGGACGGTGACATCGCGGGCTGCGTCGCTTCCAATGGATTCCTCGCGATCGTGATCGGGGTATCCCAGCGTACTGCGGCGGGAGCGATGCCACATGAGTGCGAAACGCAGTGAGTCATCGTGAACACCTCAAGACCTCGCGTCAGCGGTGAGTCGGCGGTCTGAGCCATGAGTCAACCGTGAGCGAGCCATCGAAGGCCACCTCGAGTGCCGAATTCCGGCATGATGTCGCGGAGATCGGGTCGCGTCGGCGCGGGTGTCGGGTCTCACGCCGCAGCGCTCGGCCGCGCCTGTCGTTGTTCCGGGTGCCGCGCCTCGATCCAGGTGAACAGCTCGTCCTGTCGATCCCGGTCGAAGGTACGATCTGCCGCACGGGTGATCCGTCCGAGCTCGATGTACGCGTCGTGCAGGTCGGCGTGCCGGTCGCCCATCACCAGGTCGATGGCGTGCCGCGCGGTCGTGAGCGGGGTGGCCGCCTTGGGCAGGAGTGACATGGCGGGCATGACGTGCTCCCAAGTCCAGCGCATGTAGCCGGGCATAGTGCGTCCGAGCCCGGTGCCCGGGACCAGACCGGGGTCGTACGTGTTGAGGCGATGGCCGGATGCCGCGGCACGGCGCGCCAACGCGTGGGCGAGGGTGACGAGGGCGAGCTTGCTGTCGGCGTAGGCGCGTCCGCCGGCGTGCCGGGTGGCTCCCTCGGCCGTGCCGTCCGGTACGGCCAAGAGGTCGGGCGGCGCGTACCGTGGCGACGGGATCAGCCCGAAGGACTGCGCTCGCCCGCGGTGGGTGCTGGACCCCATCATCACCAGTTGGCCACGCGGTGCGAGGAGCGGCAGGATGCCGCGCACCAGCACGTGCTGGGCGACGACGTTGACCGCGAAGGTCTGCTCGATGCCCTGCGCGCTGGTGCCGCGGCGGTCGCCGAACTGGGCGCCGGCATTGAGCATCGCGGCGTCCGGAGGGTGGGACTCGCTTCGGCCGATGCGGGCGCCGAGCTCGTCGAGCGCGGCGTCGACCGTGCCGAGGTCGGCGAGGTCGACCATGACGCCGAAGGCGTCCCGGCCGGCCGAATGGGCACGGCGCACCGCCGTGTCGAGCGCGTGCGGATCTCGTGCGAGCAGGATCAGTCGGGGCTGCCGCGGGTGCGAGATCAGGCGCTCGAGCATGGCGGCACCGATGCCGCGCGTCGGACCGGTCAGCAGGATGGTGGGTGAGTTGATGTCAGGATCTGTCATAACTGGATTATGCGTGATGTCAGATCATGACACAAGGGTTCGCTAGCATGAGTCGCATGCCCCGCTGGCCCGCCGACTCCCGCGCCCGACTCGCGGACGCCGCGCTCGACCTGTTCTCGCAGCGCGGGTACTCGGCGGTCACGGTCGACGACATCGCCGATCGTGCCGGCGTGACGGCGCGGACCTTCTTCCGTCAGTTCAGGGACAAGGAGGAGGTGCTGTTCGCCGAGGACGACCTGCTGCTCCCGTCGCTGCTCGCCACGATCGCCGAGCCGACCGGACCGGTCGCAGCGGAGCCGCTCATGGCGCGTGCGCTCGGTGCGTTGGCCGAGCGCATGCAGTCCGCTCATGAGCCACTGCGTCGGCGCCAGGCGATCATCGATTCCGATGTCGCGCTGATGGGCCGCGAGCTCGCGAAGCAGGCGCGTTGGCAGCAGGCGATCTCGGCCGCGCTCGCCGAGCGGGGGTTCGATCCGGCGGATGCCGGCCTGCTCGCGGCGATCGGCTTCGCCCTGTTTCGGAGAGAACTGCACGCATGGTTGGCCGATCCGTCGATCGATGCGACGCCCCTGCCGGAGCGCATACGCGCCGCTTTGCCTTCGGTGCGGACGGTGCTCGACGCCGCGACGACCCACTGAGGTCGCGGAGCTCGGATCTCCGACACGTTCGCGCTACCGGAACGTTCAGATCGACCCCGGACGGTCATCCGCTCCGGCAAGGAGGCGCCGGTAGCCTCTGATCAGGCTCCACCCACGAAGAGCCGATGACGGGAATCGAACCCGCGCTGTCTGCTTGGGAAGCAGAAGTTCTACCATTGAACTACATCGGCGTGCGGCATCCGTGAGATGCAGCGGTGACCATCGTAGCAAGGGTCTCGATACGCTTCGCTACCCGACCGGCGGTCGGTTCGATCCGCTGCGCGCGCCCAGCCTGCCAACCACGATCGGTAGGCTGGGCGCGTGCTGCTCTCAGATCGCGACATCCGGGCCGAGCTCGAGCGCGAGCGCATCCGGCTCGAACCCCACGAACCGGCCATGCTGCAGCCCAGCAGCATCGACGTGCGTCTCGACCGCTACTTCAGGCTGTTCGACAACCACAAGTACCCGTTCATCGATCCTGCCGAAGACCAGCCCGAGCTCACGCACCTCATCGAGGTGCGGCCCGATGAGGCGTTCATCCTGCACCCGGGCGAGTTCGTGCTCGCGTCGACGTTCGAGGCGGTCACCCTGCCCGACGATGTCGCGGCGCGCCTCGAGGGCAAGAGTTCACTCGGGCGCCTCGGACTGCTCACGCACTCGACCGCCGGCTTCATCGATCCGGGCTTCACGGGCCACGTCACCCTCGAACTGAGCAACGTGGCGACGTTGCCGATCAAGCTGTGGCCGGGCATGAAGATCGGGCAGATGTGCTTCTTCCGGCTGTCGTCGCCGAGCGAGCGGCCCTATGGATCGGCCGAGTACGCGAACCGCTACCAGGGCCAGCGGGGGCCGACGGCGTCGAGGTCGTTCCAGAACTTCCACCGCACCGATGTCGGCGTGACCGAGGCGGGTTCCGCGGGCAGCTGAGGACGCGCGGTGCTGAGTTCGAGTCGACCGGATGTCCCGGGCGGCATGGCACCTCAATTGGGGGGCCTCCCGTCCGCCACTAAGTGAAACGTGGCCGGGGCGGAAGGTAAACTTTCGCAGACTCGAATTCCGTTGAAGGTGAGCCGTGCCCGAAATCGTCCTCGCCCACGATTACCTCGTGCAGATCGGCGGCGCCGAGCGCGTCGTCGCGCACTGGGCCGCCGGATTCGACGCGCGAGCCATCGTGACGCTCGCGTACCGGCCCGAGTCGACCTTCGACGACTTCCGGCGCCTCGAGGTGCGCGCCAGCCTGCCGAGCTCGTTCACGGGCCAGGTCGAGCGCATGCTGCCGGCCCTTCCCTCGATCGCGTCGCGCACGACCGTCTCGGGCGGCGACATCGCCCTCGTCTCGAGCAGCGGTTGGGCTCATCGCTTCAGGTTCGAGATCCCCCACGTCGTCTACGTGCACAGTCCCGCGCGCTGGCTGTACGCGGCCGACGACTACCGGCTGCGGCTCGGCCTGCTCCGCCGTGCCGGTCTCACGATGAGCACACCGCTGCTGCGCAACGGCGATCTCGCGGCCATGTGCAGCGCTGATGCCATCGTGGCGAACTCCATCGTGACGCGTGACCGCATCCGCTCGGCCTACGGACTGGATTCCGTGGTGGTGAGCCCGCCTGTCGAGCCCGTGTCCACGACGGCGACCCCGCCGTCGCGCGAGCTCCCGCCCGACTTCGTCGTCGTCGTCGCGCGAGCCCGCGGCTACAAGAACGTGCCGCTCGCGGTCACCGCGGCGAAGGAGGCCGGCCTGCCGATCGTCGTCGTCGGTGCCGGCTCCGAGACGTTCGACGAGCCCCATTCGGGCGTCCACGGGCTCGGTTGCGTCACCGACTCCGAGTTGAGCTGGGTGTACCGAAACGCCGCCGTCGTGCTCGGCGCGGGCCACGAGGACTTCGGCCTCACGGTGATCGAAGCCGCGCTCGAGGGAACGCCCGCCGCGACGATCGCCGAGGGCGGATACCTCGAGACCGTGAGTCCCGGTGTGAGCGGCTACCACGCGGCATCCGCCACCGCCGCCGACCTCGCGTCGGCGATTCGGCGTGCCCGTGATCTCGACCCCGCCGCGACCCGCGAGTGGGCACGCGGCTTCGGTCGCGACGCGCACGTCGCCCGCCTCGCGCGTGTCATGGACGAGGTCGTGCAGCGCGCGTGACGGCCGGCGTGGGGCTCAGGCCCGCGTCGAACGCCTGCTCAGGCCTGCGCTGAAGCGGGCTGGCGAGCGCGCTTCGCCCAATCGATGCATGGCCGTTCGACCGTCACGAACAAGAGCTGCCCGACGGCGAACACCACGCCGAACCCGACCGTCCAGAGCAACAGTAGCAAGAGCGGTCCCTCGGGTATGTCGAGGAACTTCTGCAGGAATTCCGAGACGTACCACGCGGTCGGCTGGTGGATGAGGAACAGGCTGTAGGAGCGGTATCCGAGGTACGACAGCGGTTTCCACGCGAAGACGCGACCGATCGCCGGGACGGACAGCACGAGCACGATGAGGCTTCCGAACAGCGCGCTCAGGCCGAGTTCCCGTATCGGCAGGACCGTTCCGCCGAACACCGGGGCTGTCGCGACGAGATACGACGCGACCATCAATCCCAGGAGCAGGACGATGTGGGGCCGACGGATCCGGTCGACCACCTTGAAGGCCACGATCGCGGCCAGCATGCCCGCAGCGAACTCCATCAGACGCCCGAGCCCGGAGGCACTCCATAGGAACTGATCGGGGAAGGCCTCGCCGGGCACGAAGAGGGCGACGGCGATCCGGAAGATCACCGAGAGCACGATCGCGACGATCAGCGCCCGCACCCCCCAGCGGTTCGCCGCGATGAGCAGGAGCGGGAACAGCAGGTAGAGCTGCATCTCGAGCGACATGGTCCACAGGCTGCCGTTCATCGAGCTCCAGTACTCGGCGAAGAACAGGTGCGAGAACGTCAGGTGGCTCAACCAGTCGCCGAGACCCGGCATCGGCTGCCACGACGCCTCGCGGCCGAGCACACGCATGATCACCACGAGCAGTTGCGGCAGGAGCACGGCGTATGCGAGGGCCACGTAGTAGGGGATCACGATGCGGCGCATGCGACGCCAGAGGTACGCTCGGGTTCTGAACTCATCCATTCGTTCCGGGCGTCGCGCGAACGGCAGGAAGAGTACGAAACCGGTCAGGACGACGAAGAAGTCGGGGCGGATGTTCTGACTGACGACCGATGACAGCACGGGAATCTCGGGTCGCCCCGCGAACTCCCAGGTGTGGAACGCGAATACCGCGAGGAACGCGATCGCGCGCAGGCCGTCGACGGAATGAATCCGTTGTGTCGTCGGCCTCTCCGCGTTGGTCACATCGACCAACCTAAGCCAGGCGTGCCAGCGCGTGTTACCCCAGATCTGAGGGCAGGCGGCCGCTTGCCGCGCGACTCGCGTTCGCCGTGCACCCGACGGATCCCCACATCGCTAGAGTGATCGACGAGGTGGTGCAGCGGGCGTGAACGGATCCGAGGTCGACGTGCCGCTTTCGGTGCGCCTGAGGTTCGGGCATGCCGCCGTGCAGACGCTGGCGAACACGATCGGTGTCGATCTGCTGCACATCAAGGGTGTCGCGGTCGATCCCTCGCTGAGACCGGGCGGCTACGCGGGGAGCGATGTCGATGTGCTCGTCCGTCCAAGCCAGGTCGTCGCCCTCGACCGTGTGCTGCGGCGGCACGGATGGCGTCTCTACAGCACGTTCGAGTACGGCTCGCCGTTCGAGCATGCCCAGACCTACCTCCATGACATGTGGGGGTACCTCGATATCCACCGGTTCTTCCCCGGCATCCGAGTCGATCCCGCATCCGCCTTCGAGCGGTTCTGGGTCGACCACCATGAGGTCGAGATCGCGGGCGTCGGATGCTCCGTGCCGAGCGTTCCCGCGCAGGCGGTGCTGCTCGTGCTCAACGCCGCCCGGTCTCGCGCCGGGAGTCGGCCCGATGTGCAGCTCGCGTGGCGGGAAGCCACCGCTGAAGTCCGGGCCGAGATCGAGGCGCTCGTCGCCGACCTCGATGCCCCTGTGGCCTTCGCCGCCGCCACCGGCGGGCTCGACCGCTACCGCGGTCAACGCGACTACGCACTCTGGCGCATCATCTCTCAGGGCGGCTCGCGCACGAGTGAGTGGTGGGCGCGGGTGCGGGCGGCCCCGAGCCTCGGCGCCGCGCTCCGGGTCGCGGCGCGCGCGCCGCTCGTGAACGTCGACCACCTCTCCCATCGCCTCGGCCGGCCGCCCTCGCGCGCCGAGATCCTCGGTGAGTTCTTCCGACGTCCCGCGCGCGCCGCGCGAGAGGCGTGGCAGGGCCTTCGTCGCGCTGGAGCGAACCGATGACCCGGCTGCGGCCGGCCGCCGGCGTCGGCACGCTCGAGTCGGATGGAACCGTCTATGTGGCGCCCCTGCCCGACGGCCCCATCGTCGTACTCGAAGGAATTGCCGTGTTGATCTGGGGCGAGGCGTGCGGCGGTGATCGCGACACCATTGCCGATCGGGTGGCGGAGGCGACGGACGCCCCGCCCGACGAGATTCGCGCGCACGTCGACGCATTCGTGGCCGATCTCGTGGCGCGGGGGCTGCTCGAGGTGCAGTGATCGGTTAGGCTCGCTCCGCTCCCTCTTACCGCCTCCACCCACGGGACCGCCATGTCGATCGTTCTCGGAGTGCCCACCCTCGACTCGGGCGTTGGCCGGCTCACGTACCGCGTCGATGTCGACGGGTTCCCGGGATTGCGGAGCTTGTGGTTCTCGGTGCCCGACGAGGCGGCTTCGCTGGTGAACACGCGAGCGGATGCCGCCCTGGTGGCACTCCTCATGCCCGCGATGGCCGCTGGCCGCGACATCGTGGTCGAGGGGCCGATCACCGACGAACTGGCGTGGAGCCTCCACGGTGAGGTGCAGGACGTGCTCCGGCGCCTGCGGCCCGAGCTTTCGCGCGTCGACATCGAGGTCCGAGATCCGTTGCCCGCGCTACTGGGCGCGGCGGGTGTCGCGACCGGATACTCTGCAGGCGTCGACTCGTACGCGACGCTCGCCCGCCACCGCTTCGCCGTCGACGTGCCCGAATCACTGCGGGTGACTCACCTGCTGTACAACAACGTCGGCTCGCACGGCCATGGCGACGCCGGGCGCGCCCTGTACCGGAACCGACTGGAGTTGCTCCGACCGAATGCGCTCACGACCGGGCTGCCGTTGACCGATGTCGATTCGAACATCGACGAGTTCTACCTCGCGGTCCGCCTCGGCTTCCAGCAATCGCACACGATGCGCAACGCCGGTGTGGTGCACCTGCTCTCAGGCGGCATCCGCCACTACTTCTATGCGTCTTCCGTGCCGTGGGGCGACACGGCCGTCGCCGCCACCTACGACCTGGCCTTCGCCGAACCGGTTCTGCTGCCGCTGCTGTCCACGCGCTCCCTGAGCCTGCGATCGTCGTGCTCTGACATCGACCGTGTGGCGAAGACCGCTCTGATTGCCGAAATCTCCCACACGTACGAGCGTCTCGACGTCTGCGTGGAGTCCACCGACGGCACCAACTGCTCCGAGTGCTGGAAATGCCAGCGCACGATGCTCACGCTCGAGCTGCTCGGGGTGCTCGACCGGTATCACGCGGTATTCACAACGCCTCGGAACCCCTACTGGCGCGAGAACTTGATCGTCTATCTGTTGACGCAGCCAGGGCCGACCGCTCGGCACGTGGTCGAGCTCTACGACGATCGCGTCGGTATTCCGTTGAGGCTCCGAGCTCAGGCACAAGGTCGCAGAGCCGGGAGGGCTGCGACCCGGTTCGCGGGTCGGGCAAGCCGGTACGCCAAGCGCGTCGCCGGCGTCCTCAGGCGATGACGCCCGCTCGCGCCTGCGATACTTACCACTTCGGCCCCGACGGAGGATGATGGCACGCGAAGCCCGAAATGCGAGACTGCGACAGCAGCTCGGACAGCTGCTCGGGCTCGCGGGGGCGAACCCTCGCAGCTGGATCCTCGGCGTCGTCATCGGCTCGATCGCGCTCGCGTTGCTCGACACGCTCGGCGTCGCCGCGATGGCGCCGCTCATGCAGCTCATCACCACCGGATCCGCCGACTCCGGCATCCTCGCGGATATCTCGACCTTGCTTGGAACCTCGTCGCCGCAGGCCCTCATCCCGATCGTCGCCGGCATCGTCGCAGGGCTGTTCATCTTGAAAAGCGTGCTCGCGCTGCTGTTTCGCTGGTGGATCCTCGGACGGACCACGCGCATCTCTGCGCTCGCGTCATCCCAGCTGATGCGCATGTACATCCTTGCCCCGTACGCCGATCACCGGTCGCGTCGCACGAGCGAGATCTATCGCAGCGTGAGCGACAGTACTGCGCAGTCGACGAGCGTCCTGCTCGCCGTGACGGCGTTGTTCACCGACAGTCTGGTGCTCATCGCGCTCGCTGTGGTCATCGCCGTCGTGTCGCCGAGCGTGATGCTCGTCACGGCGGTGATCTTCGGTGTTCTGGTCTTCGGCGTCCAGCGGATGCTGCGCAACCGGCAGTCGCGCATCGGCGAGGAGGTCTCGGCATCCGCGCTCCAGTCGTGGCAATACCTCCTCCCGGCGCTCGATGGGTTCCGCGAGGCGCGGCTCACCTCGAGTGCGAACGCCTTCGCAGACGGGTACCAGAAGGCGAAGCTCCGCACCGCTCATGCCGGGCGCCAGCTGGCGATCATCTCCGACGCTCCGCGCTACCTGCTCGAGATCGGGTTCGTGCTGGCGATCATCGGCATCTCAGCGGTGTTGACCGCCACGACGTCGCCGGCCGAGACGCTCACGATCCTCGCCGTGTTCGGTGCGGCGTCGGTCCGCGCCCTTCCCACGATGAACCGAGTTGCGGCGAGTCTCGCGACGATTCGCACGGGTCAGGTGGGCCTCGACATCGTGACGAACACCGCTGACGAGCTGCGCCGAGGGGGCATGCACGACGAGACACCTCGACCCGACAGCCGATACGCAGGTGACATCACCCTGCACGAGGTCGAGTTCCGCTATCCCGATGCAGATCGGCCCGTGCTCGGGGGGATCTCGCTCGATATCGCCGAGAACCGCACGACGGCGTTCGTCGGCTCGAGCGGCGCAGGCAAGAGCACGCTGCTCGACCTCGTGCTCGGATTGCTCGAGCCCACGTCGGGCAGCATCGAGTGCGGCGGCCGATCGGTCCATGACGATCTCCCGTCGTGGTTCGCCAACCTCGGCGTCGTACCGCAAGACGTCTTCCTGCTCAACGACACGCTCGCGGCGAACATCGCGTTCGGCGTGCCCGAGGCCGATATCGACCTCGCTCGCGTCGCCGAGGTGATCACCACGGCGCAGCTCGACGGTGTCGTCGCCGACCTCCCCCAAGGCCTGCGCACCGAGGTCGGCGAGCGGGGAGTGCGACTGTCGGGCGGCCAGCGGCAGCGGATCGGGCTGGCGCGCGCGCTCTACCGGCAGCCGCGGATCCTCGTGCTCGACGAGGCGACGTCGGCGCTCGACAACGCGACCGAGCACGAGATCGCGACCACCCTTCGGTCGCTCCAGGGCAGCATGACGATCCTCATCGTTGCGCACCGGCTCTCGACCGTGCGCAACGCCGACACCCTCGTCTATCTGAAGGACGGCCGCATCGAGGAGACCGGCACGTTCGAACACGTTCGCGCGACCAGCCCCGACTTCGCCCGCTTGGTGCAGCTCGGCGAGCTCAACTGAGGCGGCCTACCGCTCAGTGGAAGCCGTCGATCGCCGTCCAACGGGGGTCGAGCTGGTGGGCGTCGGTGCCGTGGGCCATCCGCGCGTGGAACCGGGGCATGACAACCTCCGCGTCCGGGTGGACGACCCCGGCGACGTACGCCGCCCAGTACGTGAACGTCGAGTTGGTGCCGATGATGCGAGCGGCCCCGGCGACGGTGAGGAAGTTCGCGAGCGGGTCGGGCTGCGCGTACGTCACTTCGGGCGTCTTCGTCTGGATGATCGAGCTCAGATGGACCCGGCACCACTCCGGATCGTCGGACACGACGAGGACCCGCTTTGCAGGGCGGACGCGGTCGAGCGCCGCGCCCACGTACCCCACCTGGTCGAACGCGTACTTGTCGGTGAAATCCGTGTAGTAGTCGCCGCGCCGCACGTTGATCACGAGGGTCCCCGAGTCGTCGGGGGCGATGTGCGGCGCCACCGCTGCGCGAACGAAAGCGTCGACGTCGTCGGCCGTGAAGTCGACGCCGAATCGTTGGTAGAGCCAGACGTCGTCCCACTCCCTCCGATCGCGGAAGCGTAGGGATTCCCGTCGGATCGTGAGTTCGCCGAGCGCGGGGAACGCGGTGAGCCACGGTTCCATCGCGCGCGATGCAAGAGCCATTGTCGGCATTCCACTCATGCCGGCGCGGTGTGCGTGCAGCCACACGTAGAGGAAGTTGCCGAGTCGAAGCCCGACTTGCGGGGTCATGGTGACGGTCAGCTCCCCGCGTCGCATCAGGTCGAGCGTCGCATCGGCGGCACCGCGGACATGTCGCGCGGTCGCCCGTTTCGCTCGGGCGCCCATGATCCTCGCGGACTTCACGAGGACAAGCCTACGTGGCAGCCGACGCTGATTCCGCGCGTCGGTCTACGGCTGGACTCGGGCGAGCACCGGGAGCGAGGTGACGCGAAATCGTCTGAGCGGGTCCCGCGCCACTGGAGCCCTGAGGGCCGTCAAGCGCGGGTGACGAGCCCGCCACCGCCAGTGCTGCAGTTCGGACTCCCACTTGACGGCGCCTGCGTAGCCCGACACCCGTCGCTTCTCGGCCATCTGCGCCTCGGTCCGCACCCAGCTCATATGCAGGATCGCGTGCGCTGAGCTGATGACAGCATGGACGGGCGCATTCCACGGATGTGCGGGATCGGTGTTCCACGGAGCCACGTCGACACGATGCATCGGTGAGCCCGCCGCCTGTCGGGCGTGCGAAAGTCGTGTTCCCGCGCGTACAGCCACAGGCCCGGGATACGCCGACTGGGCGGTCCAGAGACGTCCACACTGCTCGAGGAATCGACCGGACGGCGTTCGTGCGTAGATGATCCGCGCAGGGAACTCGAGCGCGTCGGCCCCTCGCTGTTCAGCGATCGTCAACTGAGCAGTGAATGTCGAGGGCGAGGGCAGGAGCTCATCCGTGTCCAACTGGATCACCCAGTCCGCACCTTCCGATGCGGCGTCGAGTGCGGATTGACGGTGCTCGGTCTCGACGTCGAGGACAAAGCGGTCGGGATCTGTGTAGTCCCCGGGCAGCAACAGGATCTTGCCCTCCGGATCGGCCGCGACCATCCTGTCGAGGGACTCCTGCACCGACAACGGATGCCCAGCCCATGAGCGACCCGAACGGTCGTACGACACCACGATGCGATCGACGAGGTGATAGTAGGAGCCGATACTCTGGGCGATCCACGCGGGATCGCCGGCGAGCACGTACGCATTGAGCCTCACCGCTCGGACCCACGTCTGCGAAGCGTGGACGTCGCGCGGAACGCGGCGAGCGCGCCCGCGACGGTACCCGTCAGGTCGACCGACGAGCGTTGCACGCCGCCGGCAAGCCCCTTGAGCCTCGCTCGGACCCCCTTCCGACGCCGGAACGCGCGGAGGCCGTCGAGCACCTCATGACGGGATCGCCGAAGTACGGTTCGGCCGTAGGTACGGACGTGCGGGTCGCGCCATCCGAGGGTCGTCGCGAGGAGCACGATGTGGTTCCTGGCTCCGAAGTACCGGTACCGCGAGTCGAAGCGGCGGCCGCGTGCATAGCGCCCGCCCACGTGCTCGACCACGGCGAACGGGGTGTAGACGATTCTCAGGTCGCGGCGACGCATGCGCAGGGCGATGTCGGTCTCCTCGCGCAAGCAGGTTCCGGGGTAGAAGTCGCGGATGCCGCCGAGTTCGCGCACGACGCTGGAGCGAACCGACATGTTCGCCCCGAGCATGTGGTCGACCTCGACGACCCGGTCGGGCGCGGCCGCGAAGTAGCCGGTGAGTCGCCCGTCGGGCAGCAGGAGCCCGATCTGGCCAATCCCGTCGTGTTCCTCATCGGGTTGGCCGTTGCGCGCGCGACCGCCTACGGCTGCGACATCGGGATCGCCATACGGTTCGAGGAGCCGCTCGAGCCAGTCGGCATCGGCGTATGCGTCATCGTCGACAAAAACGATGACATCTTCCTCGGCGCCTTCGACGCCGATCGCCCGCGACGTCGCCGTGTGCCCGACGCCGAGCGGATTGCGCCGGTACTCGACGCCCGGATGGCGCGCCACGACCTCGTGCGTCAGGTCGTTCGGGGAGGCGTCGACGACCACGACCCGGTGGGGTGCCACAGTCTGGCGCTCGAGATGGGCGAGGCATTCCTCGACGTACTCGGCGCGCTGGTACGTCGCGATGACGACGACGGTCGAGAGGGGAGCGCGCACCGGATCAGCGTAGCGGTCGATCGCTCCCGTTCGGCCTCGGGATCGGATCTCGTGGCATCCTTCTCACGTGAGGTCCAACGCCGAGTCGCCGATCGTCACCATCGTGATCCCGCTCTACAACGGCGAGCGGTTCATCGAGGAGACACTTCGGTCGGTGCTCGCGCAGACCTTCCGGCGGCTCGAGGTGATCGTCGTGGACGACGGGTCGACCGACGGCGGTCCCGGCATCGTCAGGACGCACCAGTCCGACGCGCGCGTGCACCTCGCGACGAACCCGCATCTCGGTGTCGCAGAAGCTCGCAACACGGGGGCCACGCAGGCGTCGGAGCGCTCGTCGTACCTGGTCTTCCTCGACGCCGACGACGTGTGGGATCCGGGGGCGCTCGCGACCTTGGTCAGCACGCTCGAACAACGCCCCGACGCGGCGGGAGCGTTCGCACTCGCGGAGTACATCGACGGCGACGGGCAGGTCATGAACCCGGGCGACTTCCCGCGGCACATGCGCGGGCGCGAGGACCTCCGAGACGGGCGACTCGTGCCGCGGGACAGCGCCGCAGACGTGCGGGCCGAACACCTGTTCATCGCCAACCTCGTCTACCCGCCGAGCTGCCTGCTCATCCGCCGTGCCGCGCACGACGCCGCAGGCGGCTTCGACGGCAGGTTCCTCGCCGAGGACTGGGAGTTCGTGGCGAGACTGGCGAAGCACGGGCCGTTCGTGCCGGTCGATCGCGTGCTCGTCGGATACCGCCGGCACACGTCGAATGCATCGGGGAACCGTGCACGGAACGTCCGAGGCGCCCGCCAGGTGTGGGCGGCCGTGTATCACGCCGACCACTCCGATGGCATGCGCCAGCGCATCCGCGGCATCTGGCGTGCGCATCAGGCACGCACCGCTCGGCGCAAGTTCGACGAGGGTCGGGCCCTCATCGCCCACGGAAGACTGCTGCCCGGGTTGGCGCAGGCGGCCGACGGCGTCGCGCACACGCTGCTGCGTCATCCGCCGCGCATCTGGATCGCGCTCGGATCGCGGACCCGGGCGCACGAGGTCCGGTCCTCTGCGCTATCCCGCGTGGACCGCTGAGGACTCGAGCGCACCGCGGAGGAACGCCGCCGATGTGCTCCGAAGCAGATCCCGTTGCGTCTCGACCGCCGCCCAGTCCACCCCCGCGATCGACTGCAGCCCCCCGACTTCGGTCGCACGGGTCGACAGGCCATTCTGCGAGAGGAGCTCCTGCCAACGCGGGTCTCGATCGAAGCGGTGGCGCAAGACGACGGACCGCCGATACAACAGTGAGAAGATCCCCGCGTGGAACGAGTCGGTGTAGACGACCTCCGCACGAGCGATCGCGGCGACGAATCCGGCGGGGCCGACGTCGGCGAACCGCTCCTGATCCAAAGCGTGCAGGTCGACGACCTCGAGGCCGGTGTCAAGCGCATGTCGCGTCACCCAGGCGTCCTGCTCCGGCGTCGGCTGGCCGAGGAAGAAGCGAACCGCGTAGGGCACGGGGAGGATCTGCGGTTCTGCCGCGATGAGCCGATCCCAGGCGCTCCGGTCCACGAGCAGGGTCGGGTCGACCACAACAGGCACATCTCGACCCGTCAGGTCGGCCACGATGCGGCGCCCGCTCGACTCGCGGACCGACAGCTGCGGGATGCCATTGAGCCACGTGCGATACCGGGAACGGAGAAACCCGGGCACATGCTCGATGCCGAAGCTCGCAGCGTAGGCGATCCGTCGCGACTCGCCGACGAAGTCGAGGAAGTCGATGCCCTGAGCCCGACGGTATGTCGGATTCCAGACCTGGTCCGATCCGACGATCGCGGCGTCATACCGATCAGCCCAATGATCTGCAGGCATCTCCGAGTACACCTGCGCCGACGAAGCGATCCGCGTGCGGGCGAACTCGCGGATCGCTGTGCGACGGCGCTCGAGGTAGGCGGGAGCGCTCACGGCACTTCCCTGCACGCGCTCGCGTGCGCGGGTGCTCGCTCGGCGAGTGAAGCCGACGACGTCCTTTCGGATGTCGTGCAGGAGACGCGGCGCCAGCAGGGCGCGATCCCAAGCGGGCGGTCGGTTCCGAATTGTTTCCGGCTCCCATCCCAGCGACCGGACCGCTTCCTGGAGCGCGTAGTTCTGCAGGCGGTTCCCGTAGTTCGTGTCGTCGTTGATCGTGACGATGCCGACCCTGCAAGTGCCCATCGGGTCTACCCGCGCCTGAGCAGGGATCGGAGCTTTGCGCGCGCGCGGGTGGACAGACTCTGCCCGGCAGACTCGACCTTTCGGTATCGAGCGATCGCGGCGCGCATCGGTCGGGTGTACGACGACAGCCGGCGAGTCTGCTTCGATCGCGCGAACGCCTCGAAGGAGAGCACGGACATCGCACGGCGTTGACGGATCAGCGCCATCCGATCGGCCGAGACACCCTCGTATCCGGGGACGACCCGCTTGCGCGGCACGCTCAGCCCCGCGGCGAGGTCATCGGCCAGCCGCACCCTGAGGCCATCGCGTCGGTGCCGGAAATTCCCCGCCTGCGATTGCGCGGCGAGGTCGGGGGTCAGCGGCTCGAGGAGGACAGTGCCGTCGTCGACGCCTTCGGCGAGGATCAGGTCGGCGTCCGCACGGCGCGTGACCACGACGTTGGTGCCCCGCCAGTCGTCCGTGTACCGAGGCAGCCACGCATCGCCGAACACGATGTCGGAGGTCTCGGCGAACACGTCGTCGCAGAAGTTGCAAGCCGCTGGCTGGAAGGCGCCGTAGCCCCAGCTGCCGTCGAGGGCCGAGAGGGTGCGGCGCCGCCGCGGAAGCCGACCGTGCGCGCGGACCTCGTAATCGTACGAGTAGGAGCGTCGGGAGGGGTTCTTGACCCTGAAGTCGATAGCCTCGAGGTGCTCCGGGCGCACGCCCGCCTGCCACGCGAGCGACTCCGCGAAGAACTGGCTCTTGAGGTGCCCGCACACGAGCCCGACGTGCCAGGTGAACTGGGCGCGCAGATCGGCGTCGACCTCCGCGAGATGTCGCATGGCCGTGATGAAGCACGGCACGCCCACGATCGCGTAGGTCAGCCCATCGCCCCGAACCTCGCGCACGACTTCGGCAAGCGTGGTCGAGTAGTACATGGACTTGCGAGACGCGAGGAGATCCTCGGCGCTGCGGGAGATCGTGTAGCCGAACAGCTCCCGGCCACCGTCGCGTCCGACGTGGATGACCCCATCGACGAGCCGTCGATCGAGCAGCTCGCCCAGGAACCACGAGGTGAGCCCACCGGAGCTGCTGCCCATCACCCGCGCGTCGTCCGTGAGGCGCCCGGCGTGGATCGATCCGTACCGCCCGATGCGGGAGTCCGACGGCAGGTCGCCGTACCGTTCCGCTGCGATGCGATCTTCATCCTTCGATGCGTCTGAGAATGGGCAGACACTGTCTGCCTGCCGGATCTGTGCGGGAGTCGCGCCAGTGAGGTCAGCCTGGTGCATCCCGTAGCCGTCGAGTCGAACTGATATCGCCCCCGAGGTGCGGATGGAACATCCGCCGCAGCCGACACACATCCCTTGTGCGACCACATCGCCGATCGTGTGTCCCATCGGGCCAGACTAGCCGCACGGGAGAGGTGCGATACTTGACCGGATCACACCGAAGGACCGGGCATGACTTCGACCACCACGCGCCGAGAGCTCTGGCGCGAGCGGATCGCCGACTTGTGGGCGAACGCGTGGCGCTGGGTTCTTGCAGCCTTCGGAGCTGTCGTCGCCACGTACTTCGTCCTCGAGCGGGGATTCGTGGGCGGTGCGACGCTCGCCATCGTCATCGGCGGACTGGTTGTCGCCGCCGCGCTCACCACGTCGAAGCCCCTCGCGATCGCACTGTTCGCGATGCCGGGCCTGCTGGTCGCTCAGCGCATCGGCCTCGGCGGCGGCGACCTCTCAGTTTCCGACGCCGCGCTCGCCGCCGCGTTCGGCACGGCGCTGCTGCTCGGCCATCGCCCCTACAGCAAGCCGCTGCGCCAGTTGCTGCTCATCAATCTCGTGTACCAGTTCGCGACCCTGTTCACCGTCGTCGTCAACCCGTACGCACTCAACACGATCGAGTGGTTCCACGCGTGGCTGCTCGTCTCGGGCGCGCTCATCGTCGGGTGGGCACTCGGCGCCGCTGGGTACGCGAGACTTGCGCTGTCGCTCATCGTCTTCACCGCCACCTTGTTCGCCGCGTTCACCGTGGTAGCAGCCGGTTTCCAGTATGCGGTCGGTGACTTCGGCCCGGCAACGCCGACTTGGCCGTTCCCGATGCACAAGAACTTCATCGGGACGGTGCTCGCGTTCGGCGCGATCATCGCGTACCTCAACCCCGACTGGGTTGGTTGGACGAAGGGCTGGGCGAGGTTCGCGTTCGTGCTGATGGCGGCGGGCATCGTGGTCGCACAGTCTCGTCAGGCACTCATCGGGCTGGTGGCCGCGATCATCATCGCAGTGCTGCGCCGGAGCACCACCGGACGTTCTCGATGGGTGCTCCTCCTGCTGATCCCCGCGGCGTGGCTCGTGATCTCGATGGTGGTCGAACAGGTCGAGTCCCAGAACCGGCACAACTCGGTCTTCCAGCGAGTCGAGTGGTTCCGCGAGGTGTATCACTTCTGGCGGGAGTCTCCGATCTTCGGGCACGGACTGCGCTACTGGTACAACCCCGGCGAGCTGGGGTACCAGCCCCCGCAGGCCGAGTTGGAGGTGCTCGCTTCGGCGGGTGTCGTCGGGCTCATCGGGTTCCTCGTGATGTGGATCGGGGTGCTTGTCGTGCTCTGGCGTGTCGACCCGCGGTTCGGCACCCTCGCGGTCGCCGTGCTGCTCAGCCGATTCGTGCAGTCGCAGTTCGACCTGTTCTGGGTCGCCGTGCAGGTGTCGGTGCCGTTCGTGGTCGCGGGCATCTGCCTGGGTGCGATGGATCACGAACGAAGGGCGAAGGAGGCGCGCGAAGAACTCGCCACGCCAGAGCCCCTCGCGCGCCTCGGCGCATCCAAGGCGGGCACCGGTCCGGGCCGATAGGCTCGCGCGCGCACATCGATGGTCGTTGACATACCATTGGGCTATTCATGGAAGGGTCTGCCGCGCCGCGGTGACGCCTTGGAAAGCACGGAGGTTGCATGGAGCTCCGCGATTACCTGCGCGGTCTGCGCAGGCACTGGATCGCCATCCTCCTGATGACGCTCGTCGGCGCCGGTGCAGGGTACGGGTGGACGGTGCTCCAGACCCCCGTCTACGTCGCTGGGGCGAGCGGCTACTTGTCGTCGACCGGGGTCGAAGATCTCGGCACATCGACGCTCGGCGATTCGCTGGCCAGGGCGAAGGTTCCCACCTACCTCGAGATCGCTGGCTGGCGCACGG
The DNA here is from genome assembly GCF_021228295.1 of Agromyces humatus. Lineage (GTDB taxonomy): Bacteria > Actinomycetota > Actinomycetes > Actinomycetales > Microbacteriaceae > Agromyces > Agromyces humatus. The sequence goes on along the minus strand of NZ_JAJQPD010000003.1, from coordinate 134,396 downwards.
TCGCCGAGCATGCGATCGAGGAGCTCGGGCTCGACACCACCCCTGAGGCGCTCGTCCAGCGCATCGAGGTGACGAACCCCGACAGCACGACCTTCATCAAGGTCAACGCCCAAGGCTCGAGCCCGCAAGACGCCCGGGCGCTGGCGGAGGCGTGGATCGACGCGATGAAGCTCGAGATCGACGAACTCGAGGGCGACGGCACCGCGGGTTCGGCCCCCGTCACGATCCTCCCGGGCGACGTTGCGTCGTTGCCCTCATCGCCGAGCTTCCCCGACGTGCAGACGGCCGTGATGGTGGGCGGAATCCTCGGCCTCGGATTCGGCATCGCGTTCGCCATGGTCCGCACCGTCTCCGACCGTCGCATCCGCGCTGCGGAGGACGTCGAGCAGCGCACCGGAGTCGCCGTGGTCGGTACGATCCCGATCGTGCCCGGCCTCGACGACGCGACCAGGCTCGTCGACCCGTCGACGTCGGGCTCCACCGGCAAAAACGGCACCTTCGCCGTCTCCGAGGCGTTGCGGGCCCTTCGCACGAACCTGCAGTTCATGGACGTCGACCACCCGCCGAAGACGATCGTGGTCACGAGTCCGCTTCCGGGCGACGGAAAGTCGACCGTCGCGTGCAACCTCGCGCTCACGCTTGCAGCGGCGGGCACCACCGTGGTGCTCGTCGACGGCGACCTTCGCCGGTCGATGGTCGCGACGACCATGGGACTGCCCGGTGGAGCCGGTCTCAGCGACGTGCTCGCGGGGCGGGCGGCGCTCGCCGACGTGCTGCAGCGCACCCCGAAGTCGAACAACCTCCTCGTCCTCGCCGCCGGCAGCGTTCCGCCGAACCCGAGCGAGGTGCTCGGCTCCGAGCGGATGCACACGCTGATCGCCGACCTGACGAAGCACGCGACGGTGATCATCGACGCCCCGCCGCTCCTGCCCGTGACCGATGGCGCCGTGCTCGCGCACCAGGCAGACGGTGCACTCGTCGTCGTCACCCTCCGCAAGACCACGTTCGACCTGCTCGACAAGGCCCTCGACACGCTGCAGAAGGCGCGCGGGCGCGCACTCGGCATCGTGCTGAACCGGGCTCCTCTGCGCGGCACCGACGCCGCCGCGTACTCGTACGAGTATCGCCGCGACTACACGTCGAGGGCAGAGCCTGACGAGGTCGTGCCCGCCGAGGTTTCGGCTCTGCCCGAAACGTCGCGCGTCGACGATGCCGACACCGACGACCTCGTGGACGAAGCCCCGGTCGCTGCACCGCGCCGTGGCGGTCGTCGCGGCTGACGAGTGAGTGGGCGAGCGGCTGCTGCGGCCGCGATGGGCACCCCACGCCGCGTCGCGCTCGTGAGCTCCTCGTACGACCCGTACGTCGGCGGGGTCGAGGAGCACGTCCGCCAGGTCGCCCGACGACTGCGCGACGACGGCGTCGAGGTCGAGGTCTGGACGGTCGATCGCGGCGAGTCACTGGGCGTGCGCGAGGTCGAGGGCCTGACGGTGCGGTACCTGCCGACTCCCCTCCCGGCCGCGTCGCCGGGTGCCGCGTTCCGATTCCTGCTCCGGCTGCCCGCCGCGTGGCGTCGCTGGGCGGCCGCGCGACGCGGGTTCCGGCCCGACCTCCTGCACGTGCACTGCTTCGGCCCCAACGGCGCCTATGCGGTCGCCATGCATCGGCGCTTCGGCCTCCCGCTCATCGTCACGTCGCACGGCGAGACCGTTGCCGACGATCACGCGGTGTTCGAGCGCTCACGACTCCTCCGAACCGCGCTCAGGCGCGCACTGGTCGCTGCGGTGAGCGTGACGGCGCCGTCACGGTTCGTCATCGATGATCTGCAGCGCAACTACGGGTTGGTTGGCGGGTTGGTGGTCCCGAACGGGGTCGAGCCCACTCCACCACCGCCGATGACCGCCGGGCCGGGGCTCGGTGGACGTTATCTGCTGGGAGTCGGCCGCCTCGGCCGAATGAAGGGCTTCGACCTGCTGATCGACGCATTCGCGCGAGCAGGGCTCGATCGCGACATCCGTCTGGTCATCGCGGGTGACGGACCCGAGCGCGAAAGCCTGCACGCACAGGTCACCGGACTCGGGCTGACCGATCGCGTCGAACTGGTCGGCCGCCTGGATGCGGCGGCCGTCGCCCAGGCGATGTCGGCCGCGCTCGCCGTGGTGGTGCCCAGCCGCATGGAGGCGTTCGGCATCGTCGCGCTCGAGGCATGGCGCAGCGGGGCGCCGCTCGTCATGACGAACCGTGGCGGTGCCCCGGGCTTCGTGCGCGACGGTGTCGACGGAGTCCTGGTCGACCCCGAGGACATGGCCGCGCTCGTCGGCACCCTCGAGCACGTGAGCGCCGACGAATCCTTGCGAATGCAGCTCGCCGCAGCGGGTCGCGAACGGGTGGGCGAGTTCACGTGGGCGCGCGTCGCGCACGCGTACGAAGAGCTCTACGCCGCGGCATCCGACCGGGCCGGAGTCACCGCATGAACTATTCCGGCCCGCTCGTCAGACGACTCCGCCAACTCCGGCGCGTCGGCGTCGCCTCCACCCGGCGCCCGATGTGGCGTGGTGGCCTCGTCGTGCCCGCGCAATGGTGGGACGGGCACCCGAACTTCGGCGACGATCTCACGCCATGGCTGCTGCCGAATTACGGGGTGCTGCCGATCCACCGAGTCGCCTCACGGGCGCGGCTTGCGGGCGTCGGCAGCATCCTCGAGTTCCTGCCCGCCGACTGGGACGGCGTGATCTGGGGAAGCGGCCTCATGCGCGGCGAGCCGCATCCGCTCCCGAACGCACGGGTGCTCGCCGTGCGTGGACACCTGACCCGCGAGCTCATCGGTGCACCCGACGACGTGGCGCTCGGCGATCCGGGGATCCTCGTGGCTCGCCACCGGCCGAGGCCCGAGCAGCGATGGGATGTCGCGCTCGTGCCGCATGGTCACCACCGTTCGCACGAGCCGTTCCTTGCGCTCGCCGAGTCCGCCGGCCAGCGCGTGCACGTGGTGAACGTGCACCAGTCGGCGCAACGCGTCGTGCGCGAGATCGCCGCCAGCGGCGCGGTCGTCACCACATCGCTGCATGGGCTGGTCACGGCCGACGCGTACGGCATCCCCGCCGTGTGGACCACGCTGGATCCCCCGCTCACCGGCGGCGCGTTCAAGTTCCATGACTACGAGTCGGTGGTCACGCCGGGTGGGTCTCGGTTCGTGCGATTCGAATCCCGGATGCCGCTCGCCGAGCTGCTCGAATCTGCGACCGCCGCGCCTCAGGCGAATGTCGAAGCCGCCTGCGACGCGCTCGAGGCCGCGGCGGGACTGCTGCCCCAGGCGCTCGGCTCTCCGGGCCGATTCCCGCGAGACCTGCTACGGGCGCTCGCCGACCGGGTGTGAGGTCGATCAGGCCAGCGACGCCCAAACACGGGCGTGCGCCTCGGCGCAGCGTTCCCAGGTGAAGCGCGTGGCTCGTTCGCGCGCCGCGCGCACGAGCGCACCGCTCGCGTCGCCGCGCGTCGCGTCGAGCAGGCCGCCCGCGATGCCGGCACCGGTCGGATCGACGAGGATGCCGGTGTCACCGACGACCTCGGGCAGCGAGCTCGTGGCCGCGGCGACGACCGGCACATTCGCCGCCATCGCCTCGAGGGCGGGCAGACCGAACCCCTCGTAGAGAGACGGCACGACCACCACTGCGGCGCCCGCGACGACGCCGGGCATGAACTCGTCGGGCAGGCGCCCTGCGAGCACGACACCCGGCATTCCGTCGAACAGCTCGGTGCGATGCCGGTGCGGCGGCCCTGCCAGGACGAGGCCGAGCCCCGGTCGTTCTCGAAGTACGAGCGGCCACGCCTCGGCCAGGGCCTCGAGATTCTTCCGACGGGACGCGCCGCCGGCATGCAGCACGTACTCGTCTGGGATTCCAAGCGATCGGCGGATGTCGCGGGGCAGCGGTTCGGCGTCGAAGAATCGCTCCTCGACGCCGTTGTGCACGACATGTGGGTCGGTGATACCGAGCAGTTCCACCGCCTCGCGGGCGCTGAACTCCGACACGCAGATCACCGCCGCGGCTCTCCGCGCCTCCTCGATCGCGGCTGGAACCGGCGCCGATTCATCGGGGAACCGCCACGCGACCACGTCGTGCAGGGTGATCACGTCTGCGCCCGGCGCCGGAGGGAGCTCGAGGTTCATGCGGTGCACGACCTGGTCTCGCCCGTACAGGAGGCGCCCGAGGTTGCGCCTCATTGCGGTCGACGCCGAAGCGACCCGCCCGACCGGAAGCCGCCGGTCGCCGGCAAGCTTGGATCGCAGTGACCGCACGACGAGTCGGCGAACCGCCCAGGCGCGTTCGTCGACCGTCCGCAGGGCATCTAGGGCACGTCGAGCGACCTGCTCCTGGTACATCTGCGCACCCATCGGATGCTCGGTCGCCATCGTCGCGATCGTCAGTCGTGGGTGCGCAGCCATCGGACTCCCAGAGTAGAGGAGTCCAGGGAGTTCCGCGCGTGCGGTCCCACCTCCGGGTTCTTCCGTGCGAGGGTGACGGGAGCGCACGGGAAGGTAGGCTCCGTGGTATGTCAACAGCCTTCGACGTGCGTGCGCTGGCGAGCAGCTTCCGTATCGAACTCGACGATTCGTTGAGCACCGCCGACCAGGAGTCGATCAGAGCGCATTGGGTAGATCTCGCTCACGACGGCGTCGGCGAGCCCGACCAGGTGATCCGCGCCGGCTTGCGTGACTACCCGGCATCCGATGCTGCACAGGTGATCCGTGCGGACTCGCCTGAGGCGGTCGCCCAGCGCATCACGTCCGAGGTCACGATCGGTGCCATCGGCGGGCTCCGCGGCGAGGCCCTCATGCTCCACGCGAGCGCCGTGGCGCTCGATGACGGGCGGGTGATCGGATTCGTCGGGCCGTCGGGCCGGGGCAAGACGACGGCCTCACAGGTACTCGGCCGCGTCTACGGCTACGTGACCGACGAAACGTTGGCGGTGCGCGTCGACGGTTCGGTCGTCGCTTACCCCAAGCCGCTCTCGATCGGGTCATGGCCGGGCGTGAAGGTCACGGAGCCGGCCTCGGCCCTCGGCCTGCGCGGGGCACCAGCCGATGGCCTCCACCTGGCGGCGATCGTGCTGCTCGACCGGCGCCCAGAGGTTGAGCAGCCATTCGTCGAATCGGTGCCGATCATCGAGGCACTGTCCGAACTCGTTCCGCAGACGAGCCACCTGTCGGCGCTCGATCGGCCGCTCCGAACGCTCCTCGAGGCGATACTCTCGACCGGCGGGGTGCGCCGGGTCGTCTACTCCGAGGCGTCGTCGCTGCCCCCGCTGATCGATGACGTGCTCCGGGAGACCGGCGGCGATTCACCGGTGCTCACTGACGTCGCGAAGATGTCCCAACGCGACTGCGATTGCTTCTCGGGCATCGTTGAGACGCCATCGGATCCTTCACGGGTCGAGCGACCGGGTGCGTACTGGCGGGTGACCTATGGCGATGCACTCATGGTCGATGACTCGCTGGTGCTGCTGGTATCGGGACAGGTGGTGGTCCTCACCGGTGTCGGCCCGATTCTGTGGCTCGCCGCCGACGGTCTCACCCAAGAGGAGTTGCAAGCGATCGCGTTGCGACAGCTCCCTGATCCGCCCGCCGGCGTCGACGTCGCCGCGGTCATCTCCGATTCTGTCCACAGCCTGGTGGAGTCGAGGATCTTCGTCGGCACCTGAGGCCCCACTCCGGTAGGCCCCCGAACGAGGGTGATGCGAGCGCTCGACGAATGAGGTAAGTACCTCTAGAGTTGGCGAGTACCAGTGTTTCAGTCACCCGAATTCTTGACCCGACCGCCCACGTAAGAAAGGCCTGCAATGAGTGACCTCGAAGAACAGAAGCCTGGAGTCAGCCGCCGCACGGTCGCCAAGGCGATGGCGTGGTCGGTCCCCGCGGTGGCCCTCGCCGTTCCCGCGCCTGCGTTCGCGGCGTCGCCCGGCATCATCACCGTCAACGGCGCAGGCTGCAAGCTGCCCGGCGCCTCGCAGGACGTGTTCAAGGGCTACGCATTCAGGGCCACCATCTCCAATACGACGAACGCCCAGATCACCATCACGATCGTCGACATGACCCTGGGCGGCGACGATCTCGGAAATGTCGGCGTCATCCGTCTCAGCCCCTGTGGAGACCTCGGAACGAACACGTTCGTCGTGGCGGCGAACAGCACGTTCGACGTGGCACTCATCACCCAGAATGCGGCGAACAGTGCGAACGGCCAGCTCATCATCAGCTACACGGTGGACGGCGGTCCCGTACAGCAGGTGTCCACCGCTGCGAACGCTGCACCCCCGATCCAGGGCGCATCCTGCGACTCGTTCACGGCGGCCGAGAAGAACTGCATCGCCAGCGAACTCTAGTACCCGCTGCGATGGCAGAAACCCGGAGGGCCGCTCGGCTCGCCGGGTTTCTGCATTCCGGGGCACATCCGACAGGCCGAGCGCCGGCACGTTCGTCGCACGGCGCAGTCGGCCACCGCACGCATCACCAGCTACCTTCGCGCGGGTTCGAGGCGCCGCAGCACTGCGCCCATCGCGGCGACGCGGTCGCCCCAGTCGGCGACAGCCCCGTCGGCGCCATCGGGAAAGCGCGACGTCGCCGGCACCGCGGCGGCGACCGCCGCCGCGAACGCATCGCCCGAGGCGACCGTGATGCGCGGGTCATCCGCATCACGGAATCCCGCGACGGGGGTCGACACCACCGGGCGTCCGACCGCCTGGTACTCGTAGAGCTTGATCGGGTCGAGGCTGTCGGTGAAGTCGGTCACGACGTGCGGCACGACGAGCACGTCGGCGTGCTGCAGGTAGCCGACCACGGCGTCGCGCGGGCGGGGGCCGAGCATTTGGGCGCCCGCATCGTGTAAGCGCTGCACCTGGTCGGGTGCCAAGAGGTTCGGACCGACGAGCACGAGTGTCGCGGCCGGCCCGAGAGCGCGCGCGGTCGCTTCGCACAGGTCGACGTCGATGCGGTCGGGGTGCACGGTGCCGAGGTAGAGGGCGATCGGCCCGCCAGGAAGGTCGGTTGGGCGAGCGACCGGCCGGCGATAGGCGGCGACATCCACCGCGTTCGGGATGAGCGTCGCTGGCCTCAGCGCGCTCTTGCGGCGAGCCAGCTCGGGTGAGCACACGACGACCTCGCGGGCGAGTTCGAACAGCCGCGCCTCGTTGGCGGCAACTCGTTCGAGCTCGGCCGACGACCGGTCGGCCGACAGCCAGTCGTCGGTGATGTCGTAGACGGTCGGCCAGCCCGATCGTTCGGCGAGCGGCGCGGCACCGGGGTCGTTGATCCAGAGCAGCGGATGTCGCATGCCGAGCGATTCGGCACTGCGCATCACCGCGTGCGCGAGGCGATCGTCGGCACGGCGGTCGAACCGGCGGGGCATCCATTTCACGGGGCGCATCGCGAAGAGCCGGTCGGGCGCGACATCCGGAACCTTGCGAACGCCACGCGCGAACGACGGTCGGCGGCCCGACCGCAGGTCGTGCGTCGGGTCGGCGGGCGGCTCGACGAAGAGCACCCGCAACGCGGCATCCGATCGCAGCAGCCCAGCGACCAGGTGCTGGTTGCGGCGCCAGACGTCGTCCCACGCTTCGAGCGACATCACCACGAGATCGGTCACAGCACGCTCCGGTACACGACGTCGGTGCCGTCGACCTGCGCCCGCAGCGAGTAGTCGTGCTGCTGCCGCGTTCGAGCCGCGAGCGCGAGGGCTGTGCGTCCGGCGGCGTCGTCGGCGAGGGATCGCAGGTGAGCGGCGGCCTCGTCGACGTCGTTCGGCGCGAATGCGGCCCGGGCGTCGAGGCCCGCGAGCAGGTCGAGGTGACCGGCCGCGCCCGCGGCGACGACCGGAAGCCCGCCGGCCATCGCCTCGAGCAGGGTGAGCCCGAGGCCCTCGACCGGGCAGGGAGCGATCAGCAGCGCAGCGCGGTCCATGACCGCCGGGAGATCGGTGCGATACCCGAGGAATCGCACGGCACCTTCGAGCCCGTGAGACGCGGCGAGCTCACCGAGCGATTCGCGTTCGGGCCCGATGCCTGCGATTTCGAGACCCCAGCCGTCATCGGCGAGCCCGGATGCCGCGAACGCGCGAATCCCGATGTCGGTGCGCTTCTCGGGCTGCAGTCGCTGCGCCATGAGCACGACGCGTTCGCGCAGCGCGACGTCACCGAGCGGTCGGGGCTCGATTCCCGAGTGCACGACCGTGCTGGGGCCGTCGACCGCGCCCGCGACCGCCGTCGAGATCGAGATCTGCGCGTCGATGGATCGCCCGACGAGCGCGCTGATCGGCACGGGCCCGAGCCTGCCACGCGGCTTCGCGAAGTGCCGCGTCGCGACGATCGCCGGCCGTCGTGGTCGTCGCCGGAACCCGAGGGCGGCCACCGTGCCGACATCGGCGGCGGTCATGTGGGTGTTGACGACGTCGACGCCGGGGCTGAGTCGCCGCACGGCCCGGTACACGTCGGCCGTGCCGGGTGCGGGCGTGTGCCCTACGCCGACCTCGTCGAGTCCGGCACGCATGCGCTCGGGGTCGCCGCCGATGACGGCGACGGCGTGCCCGTCGCCGGACTGTGCCCGTGCGAGCCGCAGCACGAACTGTTCGACACCCGAGAATCCGTCGGAACGGATGGCGTGCAGGATGCGGAGCGGCCGCGTCATCCGCCGGCCTCGTCGCCGGCGTCGTCTGGAGTCCCTTGGCCCAGAGCGGCCCCGACCCCGCCCCGTCGCATCGACTCGATGAGCTCGAGGTAGCGGCGGGCGATCTGCGGCCACGCGTACTGCTCCGCCGTCTGCCGGGCCCGAACTCGCCACCCATCGAGCGGCTGGCTCGACAGCTCGTCGAGGCGAGCGCCGACGGCCTTCGCCGAGCGCTCGACGAGGAATCCGTTCTCGCCGTCGATGAGGATGTCGGGAGCGAAGCCCACCCGCGTCGACACGACCGGCAACCCGCACGCGAGCGCCTCGAGCACGACGAGCGCGTTCGCCTCGTAGGCGCTCGGCAGTACGAGCACGTCAGAGGCCCAGAGGAAGGGGATCGGGTCGCGGTGCGTGCCGACGAAGTGCACGCGCTCGCTGACGCCCGCGGTTCGTGCCTGGGCCTGCGCCCGGCGGATCATGTCGGGTGAGCCGCCGATCACGAGCAGCAGCACCTCGGGTGCCGTGCCCAGCGACTGGATCGCAATGGGCAGCCCCTTGCGTTCGAACTCGTGGCCGATGAACACGGCGATCGTGCGGTCGTCGTCGACGCCGAGCTCGGCCCGGGCCTGCACGCGCTCGGCGGCATCGGGAGGGCGGAACCGCTCGATGTCGACGCCGTTCGGGATCACGTGGATCGGCGCACGCACGCGGCCGTACGTCGAGCGCAGCAGCTCGGCCTCGTTCGTCGTGAGGGCGACGACCGCGCGGTGGGTGCGACCGCGATACCGGATGCGGTCGCGCACCGCCGTGAACAGGTGCACGGGGTTGCGCACCATGCGCCAGGCGTAGTCGCCGCGCGCGCGCATGGCGGCCTGCAACAGGCCATGGTTCACGTAGATGTCGCCGGCCATGACGTCGTTGTGCGTGATCGCGATGGCGTCGGGCCGCTCGGCGAGGAATCGCCGTGCTCGCCGAGTGCCGACCGTGCTGAACCAGACCACGTTGCGCGCGCGGGTGAGGTGGGTGGCGAGCGGAGTCCGGCCGCGGAACCCCGAGGGCCTGCCCGCCTCAGCGGCGGTGAATCGCTCGACGGTCGCTCCCGCGGCGATGAATTCGCGCTCGAGCGCGTGGGCCACGCCGGCGACGCCGCTGCCGGAGCTGATGGCGGGCGCGATCTGCACGATGTGGGTCATCCGTTGCTCCTCGCGAACGGATGCCCCGAACCGCCGTGCTCGTGCTCGCGCTCGGCGAGCAGTTCGTCGGCGAGGTCGAGGTAGCGCTGGGCGACCCCGCGCCATCCGTAGGCCTCGACCGACTCTCGAGCCCGACGTCGCCACTTCGCGAGATCCGCGTCGTCGAGTGCGGCGAGCTGCTGCATGCGTTCGCCGACCGCCTGCCCGGTGCGCTCGACGAGGAACCCGTTCACGCCGTCGACGATCACCTCGGGCGCGAAGCCGACGGGTGTCGCGATGACCGGCAGCCCCGAGGCGAGGGCTTCGAGCACGACGAGGGCATTCTCTTCGGATGCGCTCGGCAGCACGAACAGGTCGGCCGCCCTGAGGAACGGCGTCGGGTCGCCCCTCGGGCCGAGGAAGAGCACGCGTTCCGCGACGCCATTCGCTTCGGCTTCGGCCTTGCCCGCCGCGATGATCTCGTCGGTGCCGCCGACCACCAGCAGGAGCACGGACTCCGCGTGCAGCAGGCCTTGGATGGCGAACGAGACGCCCTTGTTCGTGAACTCGTGGCCGAGGAACATGGCCACCCGCTCGTCGTCGCCGAGGTGCAGCAGCTCGCGCGCCGCACGCCGCTCGACGGGGGTCGGCGGGTGGAAACGGTCGAGGTCGACGCCGTTCGGGATGACCTCGATCCTCGGGCGCACCGGGCCGTACGTCGAACGCAGCTCGGCGGCGGCCGCCTGCGAGAGGGCGACGACCGCCCGGTGCGTGCGCCCGCGGTACCTGATGCGGTCGCGGAGGTAGATGAAGTCGTGCACGGGATTGCGGTAGATCTCCCACGCCGAGCGACCCCGCGCCCGCATCAGGGCGAGCAGCACCCCGTGGTTGATGAAGATGTCGCCGGCCATGACGCTGTTGTGGCAGATCACGACGGCGTCGGGGCGCGTTGCGATGAACTCGCGGGCGCGCCTGGTGCCGACCGTGCTGAACCAGACCTGGCGCCAGCCGCCCGCCAGCCGTGCCCGCCACCGCGTCGTCGGCCACGGCCGCTCCGCCTTGCCGCGCCGTGCATCGCTGTACGTGAAGCGCTCGACGGTCGCGCCGAGCGCGCGGAACTGCTGCTCGAGGTTCCACGCGACGCCGGCGACGCCGCTGCCGGGGCCGACGCGATTGGCGATCTGCACGATGCGCGTCATGCGAGGCGTCCGTTGGCGAGGGGATCGGGGAGCTCGGGTTCGAGGTACCGTGCCTCGACGCGCACCGGCCCGAGTCGATACAGCGCCGCCCGCTTGCGCGCCGCTCGCCCGCGCTCGCCGGGCAGCACGACCGATCGCACCATCGACCCGAGCCATTGCGCCAGTCGAGCCGACTGCCAGCCGAGCGCGCCGTGGTGCTTGCGCAGGTAGCGCTCCTGGGAGGCACGGAAGTGCGCCTCGCGACGCGACGAGTCGCTGCTCGTGGCTGCGCCGACGTGCAGCGCCCGGGCCTCGGGCACGGCCGCGTGGCGCCAGCCGAGGCGATGCGCCCGATAGGCCCAATCGGTCTCCTCGGCGTAGAGGAAGAACCGCTCGTCGAACCCGCCCACCTGATCGAGTGACTCGGCGCGCAGCAGCAGCACCGAGCCGATGACGAAGCGAGCGCCGCCTTGCAGCCGCCCGAGCCCGACCGCCTCGAGCCAGGCCGCGGCCGGCGACGGGAACGTCCACTCGACGCGGGCGGCGGCGCCCTCCTCGTCGACCTGCGCCGGTCCGACGCTCGCGAGGTCGGGCCGGGCACGTATGGCCCGCTGCAGCACGGCGACGTCATCGGCCGAGATCACGGCGTCGGGGTTCAGCAGCAGCACGTCGGCGCCGGGCACGAGCCGGTCGGCCACCGCGACGTTGACGCCCGCAGCGAAGCCGCCGTTGCGTCGTGGGTCGAGGTAGCGCACGCCGAGTTCGGCGCACAGCGCCGCGATCTCGGGCATCGACGAGTTGTCGACGACGGTGACCGGCAGGTGCGCCACGGGTTCGAGCGCTCGCCGCAGCATGGTGGGCGCGCCGTAGGCGACGACGATGACCTCGAGCTCGCGAGGGCGGTCGGATGCCTCGTGCACGACCGATCGGTAGAGGTCGAGGTAGTCGCGGGCGACGGCATCCCAGGTGCATTCCCCGGCGCGGGCGAGGCCGGTCGTGCGGAGCTCGTCGGCCCGGGCGGCTCCGGCATCGACGAGGGCAGCCGAGAGTGCCGCGTCGTCACCCGCGGGGACGACGACGCCGGCGCCGCCCACCACGTCGGGAAGGGCTCCTGCGTCGCTCGACACGACCGGCACGCCGCATGACATCGCCTCGACGGCCACGCGGCCGAACTGCTCGGTCCACGACGGCGTCGGCAGCGACGGCACCGCGAGCACGTCGAGGGTTCGGTAGAACCCGACGACATCGTCGGGGTCGACGGGGCCGATGAACTCGACCCGGTCGCTGATGCCGCGCGCCGTGGCGAGAGGGGCGAGCTCGGGTGCAAGGGGGCCCGAACCCGCGATGCGCAGGCGCAGGCGCGGGTCGCGTGCAGCGGCGTCGAGCAGTACGAGCACGCCCTTCTCGGGGACGAGGCGTCCGAGGAAGCCGACGGTGATCTCGGTGGTCGCGTGGTCTCGATACGGCGCTGGCGCGCCTCCTCGAGCGGCGAGGTCGGCGTCCGTCGGTCGAGGAGCCGGCGAAGCCGGTGTATCGAGACCTTCGGCGGGCGACTGCGACGCCGGGACATCCGCCGGTCTGAATCGTTGCTCGTCGACACCGAGCGGGATGACGCGCGCCCGCCCGGCGAAGCCCTTGTGCTCGACGATGCGGGCGGCCTCGGCGTTGCAGGCGGAGACGCCCGAGGCCGAGCGGAGCGCCCATCGCTCGAGCCACCGGAACGGCACCGGGTAGCGCTTGCGCAGGTTCTGAGCGGTGTAGAGCACCACCGGGGTGCGACGCGACCGCCGGCGCAGTGCCCGCAGCAGCAGCACCTCGGCGGTGGCGAGGGCGAACGGCTCTTCATGGAGGTCGATGACGTCCCAGTCGCGGCCGAGCGCCCGCCAGATGGGGCGGGGATCGTAGACGAACAGTGCGGGGTGCGTGCCGATCGTGCGCAGGCCCACGACTCGCTCGTGAGGCCTGGCCTCGAGCGTGACCGGCACGCCGCCCGCATTCCAGCGGCGCGCGCTGAGCAGCGACACGTCGACGCCGAGATCGGTGAGCGCGCGCTCGCGCCCGCGCCACTCGTCGACGACGGCGCTGTGCGAGACCCTGAGTACGCGCACCACACCCCCTCTAGACTCCTAACGGAAACCCTAGCCGTGCTGCGGTGGGCGGGGTCGTCCGCGAAACGTGCCGAAAAGGGGGGCCACAGTGGGTGCGGAGTCGTTCACGGTGCTCGTGGTCTGCCAGGGCAACGTCAATCGATCGGCGCTCGGCGCGGTCCTGCTCGAGCGGTGGGTGGACTGGTATCTGCCGTCGCCGCTTCGAGCACAGGTCGAGGTGACGAGCGCGGGGCTCGGCGCGCCGGTGGGCGCCCCGATGGGGCCCAGAGCGCGCGTCATCGCCGAGGCGCTCGGCGCTGACGGCTCGGGTCATCGGGCTTCGCAGATCACCGAGGGCATGATCCGTGCGGCCGACCTGGTGCTCGTCTCGTCGACGCGTCAGCGGGGCAGTGTGCTCGACCTGGTGCCGGGTTCGGTCCGCTCGACGTTCACGATGCGCGAGGCCGGGCGCATCGCGGCGACGTTGCCGACGATGCCCGCACCGAGCTCGGTCGAGGAGCTGCGACTTCGGGTCGCGTCGCTCGCAGAGAACCGGGCGACACCCGGTGACCGCTCGGGCGGGGACGACATCGTCGACCCTGAGGGCAAAGACGACGAGGCCTATCGCGAGATGGCCAGGCAGCAGGTTCCGCCGCTCGCACGGCTGGCTCAGGTGCTGTTCGGGATGCCGCGGGGCGAGGTCGCGGCCTACGACGCGGCCGCCGAGGCGGCCGAGTTCTCGTTCAACAGCGAAACGGCAGGCTCCGCAGGCCCCGCCGGCTCGACGCAGGCGCGCCCCCGGGGGCGGCGCCAGGTGTGACGCTGCGGGTGCTGCATCTCGATCACACCAACGTCGGCGGCGGTGCCGAGTTCGCACTGCTTCGCATGCTGCGCGCCGAGCCGTCGTGGGCGCCGTACCTGCTGCTCGCTGCGACATCCGATCGTGCGCTCGGCGTCTACGACGCGGTGCCGTCTCGTGTTCCTCGCGCGATCGCCGGCGTCCGACAGCCGGCCGGGGCGACCTCCGGCGGCCTGGGCGCGGCGCTCTCGGTCGGGCTGCGGGTCGTCGCGCAGGCCGCCTCCGTGCGCTCGTCGCGGGCGTTCGGCAGCGCCGACCTCGTCGACGCCAACACCGCCCGCGCGGCGGCCTACGGTGCGCTGGCCGCGCGCACGTCGCGCGTGCCGTTCGTCGTGCACCTGCGTGATCTCGTCGACGTCGAGGCCCTTGGCCGGGCGGGCTGCGAACTGATGGTGCGCGTGGTGCTGCCGCGAGCCGACGGCGTCATCGCCAACTCGGGCGCAACGCTCGAGTCGGCACGTCCGCACCTTCGCCACGGAGCGCTCGCCGAGGTGATCCCCAGTGCGTCGGGACTGCGCATCGGCGCCGCTGCCGCCCCGGTGCGCGGTCCGATCCAGACGGTCGGGATGCTCGCCCGCATCGACCCGTGGAAGGGGCAGCACGTGCTGCTCGAGGCGTTCGCGCGCGTGTTCCGTGACCGCGACGTGCGCCTGCAGCTCGCCGGCGACGCACCCTTCGGGCACGAGCGGCACCTCGAGGACCTGCGCCGCCGGGCGTCAGAGGTCGGTGTCGCAGGGCAGGTCGACTTCCTCGGCCACGTCGACGACGTCGACACGCTGCTCGCCGGATGGGATGTCGCCGTGCAGGCGTCGACCCGCCCCGAACCGCTCGGCCAGAACGTGCTGCAGTACCTCGCGGCGGGCCGCGCGGTCATCGCCGCCGACGAGGGCGGTCCCGCCGAGTGGATCACCGACGGCGTCAACGGCCTGCTCGTGCCGCCGCGCGACATCGACGCGCTCGCCGCGGCGCTCGGCCGACTCGACGCCGATGCAGACCTGCGCGTGCGGCTCGCGATCGCGGCTGCGGCCACTCACGGCCTGCTCGACGACGCCGCCGTCACCCAGGCGCACGCGGCGTTCTACGAGGCGGTCGTGCGCTCGAGGCGAGGCGCCTGACCCGCGCCCGATCGACCGGCCGTGCGCCCGCCGACGACATCAGCCGCCGTCAGGAACGCGGTGACCTCGTCGAGCGTGACGTCGGCCCGCAGGATGCGGTTGTGGCCGAGGCCGTCGGTGGCGACGAGGCGAGCGCTCGGGCCGTTGACCTCGGCCAGCCGTTGGGACTGCGTGAACGGCACCCGGCGGTCGCCGCGGTCGTGCACGAGCAGCAGCGAGGTCGCATCGGGCAGCGGATGCCGCAGCGCCGAGAAGCGCTCGAACGGGTCGGGCCCGCCGGGGAAGAGCCGGGCGGCGAACCGCCGCGCGAGCGCGTCGCGGCTCGGCCGGTCGAGGCCGACCACGTCGCCGAAGCCCTCGATGAACACGTCGGGAGAACCGGCGCCCGCCACGCCCACCACCCGGCGCGCGGCGATGCCGTCGTGCACCGCGACGAGCGCGGCGAGGGCTCCGAACGAGTGGCCGACGATCGCGTGGAACGCGCCGTGGCGGTGCTGAAGTTCGGTGATGGTGTCGAGGTGGTCGACGAGGTACGTTCCCCTGCCCGGCGAGTCGCCGTTCGCGGGCGCGTCGAAGGCGACGACCCGAAAGCCTTCGCTGCGCAGCTCGCGCACGAGCGGTGCGAAGACGCTCGCCCGAGACTGCCAGCCGTGCGCGAGCACGACCGTGTCGGCGCCCGTGCCCCACTCGTAGGTGACGACGTCGGCGCCCGCTCGGCGCAGGCCCGGAATGCGCACGGTGCCGCGCCGGGCCGCGGCGTGCGTGGCCCGGTCGGCGGGCGCGACGGGCGTTCGCCTGCCGACGCGCATGAACAGCGGAAAGGCGAGGCGGCCCGCGAGTGCGGGCGAGACCGCGCCGGCGGTGCGGATGCCGGTGGCGATGGCGGATGCTGCGGACATCGGTGTCTCCTCGGGATCGGTTGCTCGAACCGTGCTGCTCGACCGGCTGCTCGACCGACTGCTCGAGCGGGCCGAATCAAACAATACGAACGGTCGTACTTACACTATACGAACGATCGTGCGTAAAATACAAGACATGACGGAGATCGACGGACGAAAGGCTCGGGGCGACGCCTCACGGCGCCTCGTGCTCGCGAGCGCCGTCGACCTCGCTTCGATCGACGGGCTCGACGGGCTCACGATCGGCCGCCTCGCCGCGGCGGCGAGTGTCAGCAAGAGCGGGGTCGCCACCCTGTTCGGCACGAAAGAGCGGCTGCAACTCGCGACGGTCGACGCGGCGGCGCATCGGTTCCGCGAGGCAGTGCTCGAACCGGCGCGGGTCGAGCCCCGGGGCATCCGTCGCGTCGTCGTACTGCTCGACCGCTGGATCGCCTACTCGCGCGACCGGGTGTTCCCGGGCGGGTGCTTCTTCGCCTCGGCCGCGGTCGAGCTCGATGCCAAGCCAGGACCGGTGCGCGACGCCGTGGCACGGTCGTTCCAGAGCTGGAACGACTACGTGCGCGTGGCGATCGGCTATGCGATCGACCAGGGCCAGCTGCCCCCGGGCACCGATGCCGCACAGCTCGCGTTCGAGTTCATCGCGCTGCTCGACGGCGCGAACACCCGCTCGCTGCTGCACGACTCGAACGAGCCGTACGTGTTCGCGCGTCGGGCCATGGTGGCGCGTCTGCTCGCCGCGGGCGCCGACCCCGAGGTGCTGCGGCCGCTCGCCGACGTCGACGACCTCGCGGTTCAGCCTGCGGCTGCGTCGTAGCGATCGAGCACGATCTCGACGAGCTCGCCGGGCACCGGCGCATCGGTCGTGAGCAGCGGGGCGCTCACGACGTCGGCGCCGGCGGCCTCGGCCAGGTCTTGAAAGTACCCGGGCGCGAGCAGGTAGCTCGCGACGACGACGCGCGCGCCCGGGGCATCCTCTCGCGCCTGCGCGATCGCATCGATCAGCAGCGGCGACGCCGCCGAGAGGAATCCGAGGCGGATGTCGCGACCGCAGGCCGCCGCGAGCCGCTTGGCCATGTCGCGGCAGTCGCGCACGGCGCGCCCGTCGCTCGAGCCCGCGACCGAGAGCACGACCGCGTCGTCGTCGCGCACCCCTGCTTCGTCGAGACGACGTGCGAGCACGGTGGCCAGCCGATCGTCGGGCCCGAGCGCCCCGGCGAGCGCGACCGGGCGGTCGGATGACTGCGCCTCGGCGACGGCCTCGGTGAGGTCGACGTGCACGTGGTACCCGGCAGAGAGCAGCAGCGGCACGACGACCGCGGGTTCGCCCGGCTCCAGCGAGGCCAGGGTGGCCGGCACGTCGGGCTGCTCGACGTCGACGTGTCCGAGCCGCACGCTCGGTGCGCGCGGCGGGTCGTCGGCGCCGGCGTCGGCGCCGACCCAGGTCGCACGATCGACGATGGCCGCCGCGACGGCCTCGTGCAGCGCCCGCACCGCTGCGCGCCCCTCGCTCGACGAGGTGCCGTGCGAGATTCCGATGAGGGCGGGTGGCTGCCGGGTCATCCATCAATCATCGCAAATGTGCGTGCGCAGATGCGCAGAGATCTCGGAAATCGTGCACATCCGAGCGGTTCACCGAGTGTTCGCGCACCGGGTCTTCCCGCGAGGACGGGCGCCTCGTAGTCTGGCGGCATTGTCGCCCGGGAGCCAGGCCGGCGCCCGCGCAGTGAAGCCGGGGAGTGTGCTGATGAAACACGTCGTCCAACGAGTCACCGTCACGATGGCGGCGGGCGCACTGCTCGCCGTGGGACTGGCTGCCGCCCCGGCGACTGCCGCCCAGGCTGCGGTGCCGACCGAGCTGTTCATCAGCGAGTACATCGAGGGGTCGTCGAACAACAAGGCGATCGAGATCTACAACGGCACGGGGGCATCGGTCGATCTCGCGGCCGGTGGCTACGGGGTGCAGATGTACTTCAATGGCACGGCCACCTCCGGGCTGAACATCGCGCTCACCGGCACCGTGGCAGCCGGTGACGTCTACGTCGTCGCCCAGGCCTCCGCCGCAGCCGCCATCCTCGCGCAGGCCGACCAGACGAACGGCGCCGGCTGGTTCAACGGCGATGACGCCGTCGTGCTCACACGCGGCGGCGTGGCCGTCGACTCCCTCGGCCAGGTCGGGTCCGACCCCGGCACCGAGTGGGGCAGCGGTCTCGTCTCGACCGCCGACAATACGCTGCGGCGCCTGGCTTCGGTGTGCGCCGGCGACACGATCACGAATGACACGTTCGCCCCAGCGGTCGAGTGGGAGGGATTCGCGACCGACACCTTCAACGGGCTCGGATCGCACACCGCGACGTGCGGCGACGTCGGCCCGCAGGCAACGGTGATCAACGAGGTCTCGCACAGCACCGCCGGCGACGACGTCGAATACGTCGAACTGCTGGCCGAGCCGAACGCCGACCTCAGTGCGTACCGCCTGCTCGAGATCGAAGGCGACTTCTCGGCAGCAGTGCCGACCGCCCGGGGCCTGGTCGATGAGGTCATCGGTTTCGGCGCCCCCGACGCCGACGGTCGCTCACTCGTCTCGCTGCCCGTGAATTCCCTCGAGAACGGCTCGATCTCGTTCCTGCTCGTGACCGGATTCGCGGGTGCGCTCGGCAACGACCTCGACACGAACGACGACGGCGTGCTCGACCTGCCGGCCGGCGTCGAGGTCGTCGATTCGATCGCCGTCAACGACGGCGGCTCGGGCGATCTGACCTACGGCGGCGTGACGCTGGGCGTCTCGTACGACGGCCTGCCGTTCGCCCCGGGCGGTGCATCCCGAATCCCCGACGGCACCGACACCGACACCACCGGTGACTGGGTGCGCAACGACTTCGACCTCGCCGGCATCCCCGGCAACACGGGAACCCTCATCGATGCTGAGGCCCTGAACACCCCGGGCGCCGAGAACACCACCGAAGCTCCTGAGGAGCCGCCGGTCGAGGCGAACTGCGAGACGCCGGTCGTGACGATCGGTGCCGTGCAGGGTTCGGGCGACGTCTCTCCGAGCGTCGGCGACACCGTCGAGATCGAAGGCGTCGTCGTCGGCGACTTCCAGTCGACCGGCCAGTACGACGGCTACTACCTGCAAGACGCGGGTGACGGTGACGCCGCGACATCCGACGGCATCTTCGTCTACGCACCCGGCGGGCTCGACGTCGCTGTGGGCGATGAGGTGCACGTCGTGGGTGAGGTCAGCGAGTTCTTCGGCATGACCGAAGTCACGGCCGACGCCGCTGCGGTCTGCGCCACCGGGCTCGCGGTTCCGGCGGCGGAGGCGTTCAGCATCCCGGCCGCGCCCGGGGACTATGAGTCGCTCGAGGGCATGCGCGTGACGCTGTCGCAGGAACTCGCGATCCTCGAGACCTTCGAGTACGCGCGCTACGGCACGATCGACGTCGGCATCGGCCGGCAGATGACGCCCACCGCGGTCGTCGAGCCGGGCTCACCCGAGTTCGATGAACTCGTGGCGAAGAACCTCGCCGAGCGCATCACGATCGACGACGGTCGCTTCTTCCAGAACCCCGACCCGGCGATCCACCCGAACGGCGACGTGTTCACGCTCGACAACTCGTTC
This sequence comes from Agromyces humatus, assembly GCF_021228295.1. Classification (GTDB taxonomy): domain Bacteria; phylum Actinomycetota; class Actinomycetes; order Actinomycetales; family Microbacteriaceae; genus Agromyces; species Agromyces humatus. The sequence continues at coordinate 114,814 of NZ_JAJQPD010000003.1, read as the reverse complement.
CGCGGCGGCGACCTCGTGTCGAACCTCACGGGCATCCTCGATCACCGCCGCGACGGCACCGACAACTCGTCGATCCGCTGGCGTGTGCAGCCCACTGAGGGCGCCGACTTCGAGGCCGTGAACCTGCGCGCCGACAACGGCGTGCCCGAGGTCGGCGGCACGACCAAGGTGGCGAGCTTCAACGTGCTGAACTACTTCACGACGCTCGACTCGCGCGGAGCGAACACCCCCGAGGAGTTCGAGCGGCAGGAGGCGAAGATCGTCTCGGCGATCGCCGAGATCGACGCAGACATCGTCGGGCTCATCGAGATCGAGAACAACGGGGATGAAGCGGTGGGCACGCTGGTCGAGGCCCTGAACGACGAGGTGGGAGACGGCACGTACGATTTCATCTCGACGGGCGTGCTGGGCACCGACGTCATCACGACGGCGCTCATCTACAAGCCGGCCGAGGTCGCGCCGACCGGCGACCACGCCGTCCTCACGGAAGTCGAGGATCCCCGGTTCAACACCGACCTCAACCGCCCCGCCCTGGCGCAGACCTTCACGGACGTGCGGGCCGGCGGCGAGGTGACCGTCGTGGTGAACCACCTCAAGTCGAAGGGATCGGCGTGCGCCGGCGATCCCGACCTCGGAGACGGTGCGGGCAACTGCAATGTCACCCGCACGCTCGCCGCTGAGGCCCTCGCCGACTGGCTGGCGGGCGACCCGACCGGTCAGGGCGCGGGCAACGAGGTCATCATGGGCGACCTGAACGCGTACGACAAGGAGGACCCGATCGACGCGCTTCGCGAGGCCGGCTACTCCGACCTGTTGTTCGAGGACCAGGGCGAGGAGGCGTACTCGTACGTGTTCGACGGGCAGCTCGGCTACCTCGACTACGCGCTCGCCGGTGCGGGGCTGACCGAGCGGGTGACGGGCGCAGCTGCCTGGCACATCAACTCCGACGAGCCGAACCTCATCGATTACGACATGACGTTCAAGCTCCCCGCCCAAGACGCGCTCTTCGCACCCGACGAGTGGCGCTCGAGCGACCACGACCCGGTGATCGTCGGGCTCGACCTCGACGTCATCGCGCCCGAGTTGAGCGTCACGGCATCGCCCGATGCGATCTTCCCGCCGAACGCCCAGTGGCGCACGGTCGAGATCGACATCGAGGCGACCGACAACGTCGACCCCGACGTGACGGTGGAGCTGGTGAGTGCGACGGCCGAGGGCCACAAGGCAGAGATCCGCGTGATCTCCGACACCGAGGTCGAGGTGCTCGCCCGCAACGGCGCCGTCTACACCTTGGAGTACACCGCGACCGATGACAGCGGCAACACGACGACCCAGACCGTCACCCTTCGAGTCGGCCCGTGACGACGGCACAACCGGCGAACTGAGCACGACGGCGCCCCCCGCGAGAGCGGGGGGCGCCGTCGTGCTGGTCGGAGCCCGGGTTTCTAGAAGCTCGTGACGAGGTCGCCCAGCACGTCGCCGACCTTCGTCGGGTCGGTGGCGTCGTAGTAGTGGGCGCCCGTGGCGCTCGAGATCGACTGCAGCGTCGCCACATCGGCATTGGCACCGTACGCCAGTGTGAAGACGAGCACCGGCGTCTCGTGGTGGTGCAACTGCTGGAGGTTCACGATCATCTGCGGGGCCGTGACCGAAGGGCCGAAGTACTCGTTCTGGCCGTCGCTGAGCAGCACGATCGCGTTGATGCGGTCGGGCTGCCAGTCGGCGGCGCGCTGTTTTGCGAACTCGTCGACCGCCGCGTAGAGCGGCGTGAACTCGATCGGACGAAGTGCGCCGAGTGCCCTGAGGAAATCGGTGCGGGTGTCGCCGATGTCGGCCACGGGGCTCACGAGTCCTGGGGAGATCGGGTCCATGTCGACCGCCGAGAACGCGGCCAGGCCGACGTTGTCGCCCGGCGTGAAGTGGTCGAGCGCCTGGGTGATCGCATTCTTCGCCCCGGCGAGCTTCGTGATGCCCCCCGCGATCGGCTCCTCCATCGATCCTGAGACGTCGACGAGGAACAGCACTTCGGCGCGCTTGCGCACCTCGGGGAAGGAGGCGTGTGCGGCACGGATCACGCTCCCGCGAGGGTAGGGAAGAGCCCCGGGCGGGTCGACCGCGAACTGGCCGACCTCCGCGACGAGCGGGTCGAACACGCCGTTCAGGTCGCGGTACCCGGTCTCGCGCACGATCCGCTGACCCTGCTTGGTGACCGCGAACTGCAGGAAGTCCTGTGCGGCCGCGGCTTCGATGTCATCGACCCAGGCGCCGGTCAGCACGACCGCGGGGTTGTCGGCCACGTAGAAGCCGTCGGTGGGGTAGATCGGCACGAGCTTCTCCACTGGCGGGTCGCTCGCGATGCGGGTGACGCCGTCGCGACTGGTGATGCCGCGGTTGTAGTCCCAGACCGACTTCTCGTCGACGATCACTGCCGAGAGGAAGTCGGCGACCGAGCCTTTGTCTTCAGACTGGCGGGCGTGCCAGAGGAAGTGCTCGGGCGTCGCCATGTAGTGGCTCGTCGCGAGCTCGTGCTGCCTGACCTCTTCGGTCACATCGGTGTCGAGCACCTCCTCGCGGGTCAGGTCGCCGCCGGAACCGGCTGCGGTGCCGTACGAGCTGAGCAGCGCCGCCTCGCCCGAGCTCGCGACGAGCGGACTCGTCTTGCCGAGCTTGAAGGTTCCCCACTCGGGGTGGCCGAGGTCGCTCCAGGTGTTCTCGTCTTCGGCGGCATCGTAGACCTCGCCCCATGTCGGGGCGTCATCGTGCCAGCCGATGGCGTCGGCGAGCGTTTCGGGCATGGCGAGCACGATGTCGGATGCCCCGAGGCTGGTGCTCTCGGCGGGCACGGCCGCGCCACCGCCGGTGGCTCGAGTGAGCCCGATCCACGAACTGGCGTCGGGCACCCACACGGTCGGACGTTCCTCTTCGGGTATGCCCGTGAAGCTGTGCGAGGCGTCTTCTGCCACGAGCCCCGACTTGTCCTTCGTCGCGACGGCCGTCACGCAGGTGCCGTCGACGTCGCGCGGCTGCGCGTTGTAGCCGTCGACGAGTCGCGACATCATCTCCGCGTTCTCGAACGAGGAGAGCACCTTCACCGACGTGCACGGGCTCGCGCCGGCTGCCGCTGCTGGTTCGTCCTCGGGGAAGACGATCGGCTCAGCGCTCTGCGGTGCCTCGTCGGCTCCGTCGGCCTCGGTCGAGGGACCCGGGCTGTTCAGCATCAGGGCGGTGGCGACGCCACCCCCGAAGAGCAGCACGAGCGTCGCGGCGCCGATGATGGTCCATCGTGTTCCGCGACGTCGTCGCGCGCGCTGCTCGCTGCGGCGGCGCTCGCGACGAAGTGACGGCCCGCCCGCGCTCATGCGGCGACTCCGATCGTCGATCGATCGCGGCGCGGGGCGCGGCTGGGAGTGAGTGCGTCCGGGTCGGGGGCACGCAGCACGAGTGAATCGAACATGGGGGTCTGTCCTCGGGTGGCGGTGCAGGGCCGAGGCGAGCATATCCCGATGTCACCGACGATCCCAATGATGGGTACGGAATAGACACCACGACAGCGTCGTGCCGGCGACGTGCAGCGACCGGATCGGGGCTCAGGTCGTCGAGTTCAGCATGCCGATGACGACGGCCGCCCACCACGCGATCTGCGAGATGACGGCGCTCGAGATGAACCGGATGCGGGCCGGTCGCGGCACCGCGCTGAAGCGGGTCTTGCGCGGGAACCTCGCGAGGTGCATCGTCCAGCGGGTGATCGCCACGCCGTTGAGCGAGAGCACCAGGACGGCGCCGAGCTTGATGATCGTGAGCGGCGAGCCGAGGTCGGGTTGCAGCAGTGCACCGCTCGCGAGCAGGCCGATGATGCCCACCCAGATGGGCAGCTTGAGCGTGACGTCGACCTGTCGGAGGTCGCGCACCGTGCGCCACTCGGTCACCCAGAGCAGGGCGTACCAGTCGACCATGAGCACGGCGCCGAACCCGACGATGAGCGAGGCGAGGTGCACGAACAGCGCGATGGTGTGCAGCCAGGGCGGAGCGGCCAGGAGTGTGCTGATCCAGATCGCGGCGGCCCATCCTGCCGCGATCGCCACGTACGCGACGGCGCGGTGGCGCTGCTTCCTCCGCTGTCTCGCCTTGATCGTGGTCGTCACAGGGGGTGCCAGTGTGCCTCTCGGTCGTTATGTGCAGGTGCATGCATTTCGGGGTCCGCCCGGTCACATTATCGGACGCGGGCGACCGTGCCGGGGCAGAATGGGTCGCATGGATGTCGAGCTCGCCTCCGCTTTCGACGCGACCCTGCCACCGTGGCTCATCGATGAGCTTCCGGAACTGCTCGCCGCGTCTCCGATCTCGACCCCCGAGGAACGCATCCGGCTGGTCAACCGGCTCGCCGACCGCAACTGGCGTGCGGGCAACGGGGGCCCGTTCGCGGCGATCGTCGTGGATGCGGCATCCGGTGCGCTCGTCTCGGTCGGCGTGAACGTGGTGCTCGCGAGCGGACTCAGCGCGACGCACGCAGAGATGATGGCGCTCAGCCTGGCACAGCGGGCGCTCGGTCGATGGGATCTCGGAGCAGACGGCGACGAGCTCGAGCTGGTCGTCAACTGGCGACCGTGCGTGATGTGCTACGGCGCAACCATGTGGTCGGGGGTGCGCGCACTCACGATCGCGGGCGAGGGTGCCGAGGTCGAGCGGCTCACCGGCTTCGACGAGGGACCGATGCCGGCCGACTGGGTCGGCGAGTTCGAACGCCGCGGAATCCGGGTCTCGATCGGTCTGGGACACGATGACGCCATCGAGGTGTTCCGGGCGTTCGGTGCATCCGACGCGGTCGTCTACAACGCGAGGGGCGCGAACGAGGCGTAAGCCGCGCCGCCATCGGGACATGCCGATCGACAACGAGGTCTACGACCGGCTCGGCGCGGGCTGGTGGGACGAGGGCAACCCGCTGAACATGCTGCACGGCAGCTGCACGCCCGGACGCATGGGGTTCTTCCGCGAGATCCTCGATCATCGGGGCGTGGTGGGCGGCCGGGCGCTCGACGTGGGGTGCGGTGCCGGCTTCATCGCCGAAGAACTCGCCGGGGCGGGATTCACGGTGACGGGGATCGATCCGTCGCGCGTCGCCATCGAGACGGCCCGGGCCCACGCGGGGCAGCACGGTCTCGACATCGAATACCTGGTCGGTGCCGGAGAGGAGCTGCCCTTCGCGGATGCCACGTTCGACCTGGTGTTCTGCTGCGACGTGCTGGAGCACGTACGCGACCTCGACCGGGTCATCGCTGAGACGGCGCGGGTGCTGCGGCCCGGCGGCCTCTACCTCTTCGACACCATCAACCGCACGTGGAAAAGCAAGGTGCTGGCCATCAAGGCGATGCAGGAGTGGCGACTCACGCGCATCATGGACACGGCGATCCACGAGTGGTCGATGTTCATCGCGCCCGAGGAACTCGCCGCGACGCTCGACCGGTACGGAATGGACGTCGGCGAGGTGGTCGGGCTCGCACCGCGCGCGAGCTGGCTCACGATCCTCACCGCGCTGGGAGAGACCCGGCGCGGTCGGATCAGCTACGGCGAGCTGAGCCGCAGGCTCGACTTCGGTCGCGTGACGTCGCTGGGCCTGTCCTACATGGGGTTCGCCGTCCGGCGCCCGTGAGCGGAGCCGGACGGCGGAGCCGGGAGCGACTCGGTGGAGCGCACCCGGCTGCGGGTTCGAGCCCTCGTCAGTGCTCGGCGTGCGGCCGGCCGTGATGGCGACGGTCGCCGCCGTGACGCCGTTCGCCGTCGTGACGCCGGTCGCCGTCGTGACGCCGTCCGTCGTCGTGACGCCGTCCGTCGTCGTGACGCCGTTCGTCGTCGTGGAGGTGGACGTGGACGTGGACGTCCTGGTGGCCCGGATGCGCGCGGAAGCCCGGGTGATGCCCGAAGCCGCGGCCCATGCCGGCTCCGTGCCAGCCGCCGAAGCCGTGGCGACGGCCGCCGCGGCGGCCGCGGGTCATCGGGTGGGACTCGTTCCAGCCGAGCTCGCGGGCGATCGCCTCGAGGCTTCGGAGTGTCGTCGCGAAGTCCTCTGCCGAGACGGCGCCGGCGACGCGCTCGCGGAGCGCGCCCACCTGGCCTTCGAGGCGGTCGCGAGCCTCACGGCCGGCGTCGGTGAGCACGGGCGGGGCGCCCGTGATCCAGCCGCGCTCGGCGAGGCGGTGCAGGGCGTGGGGCCTGGCGCGAAGCCGGTCGGCGAGTCGCTCGTCGTGTGCCTCGCCCGCGAGCAGGTTCAGCATGCGCCAGTCGCGGCGGGTGATGCCGTCGGCGGCGAAGAGGGTCTGCATCTCGTCGGAGAGGCGGCGGTCGACGATCTTCAGCCAGAAGCCGAAGGGCTTGTCGGTGACTGCGGATGCCTCGGGCCGGACGGTCTCGTCGGGCTGATCCGGGTCGGGATTGATCTGATCGGTGTTCATGGTGTTGCCTTTCTCGGTGCGCCTGTCGGGCGCCCGGCGCGCGTTGCGCGTGTCTTGTATTGCATGTCATATGACATGTATATGTACAATGACATGTATGACCCCGCCTCGTCAAGACGGTCTCGGTGAATCCTCAGGTTCCGACTCGGTCGACCCGATCGCTGCGGTCGAGGCCGCCCTCGGGGCGTTCCGCGGACGAGGCCCCGGCGGTCCGTTCGGGTCGGGCCCGTTCGGCGCGGGGCAGGGGCCGTTCGCGCGGGGGCCCGGTGGCTGGGGTGACCACAGCCACGGTGACCACAGCCACGGCCACGGTGACCACAGCCACGGCGGTCGCCGCGGCGGCCCTGGCGGCCACGCCGGACGCGGGGGCCATGCCGCCATGCGACTGCTCATCATGCTCTCGAACCATGGGCCGAGCTCGGTGAGCGACCTCGCCACGACGATCGGCGTCGACCAGCCGCGGGCGAGTCGCCTCGTCCAAGCGGCTGTCGAGGCGGGCCACGTTCGGCGCGAGGTCGACCCAGCCGACGCCCGGCGCAGCATCCTCGTCATCACCGAAGCGGGCCGCGCGGCCCTCTCGGCCGTGATCGACCACCGGCGCACCGCGATCGAGCAGGCCCTCGCCGACTTCTCGCCCGACGAGCGGGCCGAGTTCGCGCGACTGCTCACCCGCTTCGCGGAGGCCTGGCGCCGGGGCTGAGTCGGGCCCGGCGCCCGCTAGCCCGCGGTGACCGGGGCAGCCTTCCGCGTCGCCTTCACGGGGATGAGCAGCGCGAGACCGAGGGCGATCACGAGCACGATGCCGAGGATCCCGAAGTACGGCTCGCCGCCGATCGTGACGAACAGCGCGAACGCGGTCGGCGCGAGGAAGCTCACGGCGCGACCCGTCGTCGCGTACAGGCCGAACACCTCGCCCTCGCGGCCGGCGGGGATCAGCCGAGCCAGGAACGTGCGGCTCGCGGACTGCGCCGGACCCACGAAGAGGCACAGCGCGAGTCCTGCGGTCCAGAACACGATCTGCCCGCCGTCGTGCAGGAAGAACACGATGAGACCGCTCACCACAAGGCCGATGAGTGCGGTCATGATGACCGGCTTCGCTCCGAGCCGGTCATCGAGCGCGCCGACCGCGATGGTCGAGATCCCCGCGACGACGTTGGCGGCGATCGCGAAGATGATCACCTCGCCTGCCGAGAATCCGAAGACGGATGCCGCGAGCACGCCTCCGAACGTGAAGACCCCGGCGAGACCGTCACGGAAGACCGCACTCGCGAGCAGGAACCACACCGTGTTGCGCTGCTCGTCCCAGAGACGCCTGATGTCGCGACCGAGCCGCGCGTACGACCCGAAGAAGCTCACCTTGCCCCGATCGACCGCGGCGGGGTTGCGGTATTCGGGCACCGTGAGCAGCACGGGCAGTGCGAACAGCCCGAACCAGATCGCCGAGACGACCATCGTGACGCGCACGTCGAGGCCGTTGTCGCCGGTGACTCCGAAGAGGCCGACCTCGGGCTGGATGAAGCCGAAGTACACGATGAGCAGCAGCACGATGCCGCCGACGTAGCCCATGCCCCAGCCGAACCCCGAGACGCGACCGATCGAGCGCGGCGTCGACACCTGCACGAGCATCGCGTTGTAGTTGACGCTCGCGAACTCGAAGAACACGTTGCCCGCCGCAACGAGGAACAACCCGAGCAGCAGGTACTCGGGTGCCGGCAGCACGAAGATCATCGCGAGCGTCAACGCGACGACGATGTAGGTGTTGACCGCGAGCCAGAGCTTTCGCCGCCCGCTCGTGTCGGAACGCTGCCCCGTGATGGGCGCGAGCGCGGCGATGAGCAGGCCCGCGATCGCCAGCGCCCATCCGAGCTGCGCCTCGACCGTGCCGCTCGGGCCGAACGACTCGCTCGTGAGGTACACCGTGAACACGAACGTCGTGACCACGGCATTGAAGGCCGCCGAACCCCAGTCCCACAGGCCCCACGCGAGGATGCGGCCCTTGCGGGCTCCCGCCTCGGTCACCGCGTCGACCTGCTCGGTGGGCACGCCGATCGTGGCTGCCGCACCGTCGGGCGGGGTGAGGTGCGAGGGCGGGAAGTTGCGCGGCGTGGGCTGCTCGGGCGGCAGGGTCATGACGAAAGCCTCGTTCGGTCGGATGAACGGCAGGTGACGAGCGCGACCGGGCGGGACATCCGCTCGATCGTCGCTGATCTTAGGATCTTGGGTGCACTGTAGCGCCGAATCCGCTCACACGACGACCGCCCCCACCAACTCGCCGAACAGCTGCTCGGCATCGCACTCGAGCCGCTGCCGGGTGAACCAGTCGCACACGTTCACGCAGTCGCGGTGCAGCAGGTCGAACCCCTGCGGGTTCGCCACGACGTCGACGACTTGCGGCAGGTCGATCGCCACGACACGCCCGCGGTGCACGAGCAGGTTGTACGGCGACAGGTCGCCGTGGGCGAGTCCGGCGTTCGCGAGCGTGTGCATGAACTCCACGATCTGCGCGAACAGTTCGCGAAGCTCGTCGCGCGCTGCGCGTACCTGCGCGAGGCGCGGCGCGGCGACGCGACCGTCGCCGATGAACTCCATGAGCACCTCGGTCTCGTGCACCTGCACGGGATACGGAACGGATGCCCCGAGCTCGGTCAATCGCGCGAGTGCCTCGAACTCGGCGCTCGCCCACTGCACGCGCGCGACGGCGCGGCCGAACGTCGACCGGTTGTCGACGGCGCGCTGGTCGCGGCTGCGGCGGGTGCCGCGGCCCTCGGTGTAGATCGTCGACCGGTGGAAGTCGGAATGGTCGCCCGACCGGTACCGCTTCGCGGCGAGCAGCACGTGGTTGCCCAGCACGTCGGTCGGGGCATCCGGAATCGCCCGCTCGACGAGGTGCAGGTCGGCCTCCTTTCCGGTCTTCACGACGCCGAGCTCGGTGTCGATGGCCGCGGCCGAGGTCACGAGCCAGTCGGGCCGCGGCTGCGGGCCGCGCTCCGAGGGAAGCGTCGCCGGCCACGTCGACCAGCGTTGGTCGTCGCCGGGCTCTGCGGCCTGGAAGACGAGGGATGCGGTGTCTGCGCCGAACGGCGCGACGGAGTTGTCGTCGATCGCATCGAGCGAGTCGAGTGACGAGAGGAAATGCACGGTGGTTTCTCCGAGAGATCACGGAGGCCACCGAACGCCGGCGCCGATGCGCTACGGGCGGGCGGCCTCACAGGGAAGGGTGTCTGCAATGCGCGCGACAATGACGACGTTCATCGTTCTCTCCCTTCGTCTCAGCACTCGGTGCGAGCGGATGCCGCGTGGTGCGGTCCGCCCGTGAGCATACGCGCTCGCGCGCGCAGTGTCCATGGGTCGATGCGTACTAGCTCGCGACCGCGGCCTCGATGAGGCGCGCGCTCGCCGCCGCGCCGTCTTCGCGCGCGAACTCCCGCCGCACGCGGGCCGCCGCCTCGCGCATCGCCGGATCCGACGACACGCGCTCGACCGCCGCACGGAAGTCGGGCTTTCCCACGCGCTTCGGCGGAACCCGGAGGGCGTTGCCCTGACCCACGCAGACCTCGATGTTCCACACCTGCTCCGGTTGCAGGCCGAGGCCGACGAACGGCACCCCGGTGGCGCAGGCGGTCTGCACGGTGCCCTGCCCGCCGTGCAGCACGGCGGCGTCGACGAGCCCGCCGAGGCGGTGGGCGGGCAGCAGGTCGGTGACGTGCACGTTCGGTGGCACCTCGTCGGCGGGCTGGAGGTAGTGGCGGATCGGCGCGACGACGTTCACGGGGAGGTCGCCGAGCACCTCGGCCGCGGCGAGCGCGAGCCGACGGTCGGCCGAGGAGCCGAGCCCGAGGTACACGAGCGGTTCGGGTGCGGCGGCGAGCTCGCCGACGACCGACGGCATCGGCGCGTCGATGTGGGCGAACATCGGGCCGACCCGGCGGTAGTCGTCGGGCAGGTCGTAGCCGTCGAGTTCCCACGGCATGACGGTGAGCAGGTTGACGTCGGCCTCGAGCATCGAGGCGACGGTGCGCAGCGGCGGCACGCCGTTCGCCCGGGCCACCGAGGTGAACGCCCGAGGCGCGACGGGCGCGCGAGTGTAGAGCCACCGGAATGCCGTCGTCGCGACGCGGTCGGCCGCCCGGGCCAGGATCCCTGACCCGTGCACGAGATGCATGCGTCGGGTCTGCGCCACCTGCGGGCCGGTGAGCGCGAATGGCACGGGGTAGAACAGCGGTACCCGCTCGGCGCGCGCCGACAGCAGTGACGTGATGTTCGAGCCGATCACCACGGCCGACGCCCCGAGCTCGCGGATGAGGCGGCGCTCCGCATCGACGCGCGCCGCGACGAGTTCCCGGGTGAACGGGCTGCGGATGGCCCGGCCCTGGTCGAAGTCGAGCGCCTGCGTGCGCTGCGCCGCCGTCCACGCGGGCTCGAGCGCACGGTAGGGGAAGCCGGCGTCGGAGATGAGGTGCACGAAGTCGTGCTCGTAGCCCATGAACTCCGCCCGGTGGCTTGGGCCGAGCGCGCGGGCCACCTCGATCATGCGGGTCGTCTCGGCGAGGTTGAACGTCACCGGGGCGAACACGATCACCGCCACGTCAGCTCCTTTCGGGCGTCATCGACGACTGTATCGACGTCGCGGCGCCCGCCACGCCCCTCGAAGTCGGCTCTGGCGGGATGAATGCTCGCTGTGGTTGGCTGAGCCATGAGCGCTGACAAGGGTGCTTCGGCGCCGTTCAACGGACGGCTCGCGATCCTGCTCGCGATGGCCATGTTCGTGCTGGTCGTCGACACGTCGCTCATGAACGTCTCGATCTCGGCCGTCGTGCGAGATCTCGACACCACGGTGAGCGGCGTGCAGGGCGCGATCGCGCTCGAGGCGCTCGTCTCGGCCGCGTTCATCCTCATCGGGGGCAAGACCGGCGACCTCATCGGGCGCAAGCTCGCCTACGTCCTCGGCCTGCTGGGTTATGCGATCGGCGCGATCGCGATGGTCTTCGCGCAGGACCTCGGCGCGATCATCCTGTTCTGGGCGGTCATCGGCGGCATCGGCGCCTCGCTGCTGCTGCCGGCGATGCAGTCGCTCATCCACGGCAATTTCGAGGGCGCGCACCAGACGCGGGTCTACGCCCTCGTCGGGGCATCCGCCGCCATCGCCGCCGCGGTCGGGCCGCTCCTCGGCGGATTCATCACGACGTTCCTCTCGTGGCGGGTCGGCTTCGCGCTCGAGGCCCTGATCATCGCCGTCGTGCTGGCCGGCATCGGACTCGTGAAGGACGTGCCGTACCACGGTGACCGGTCGATCGACCTCGTGGGCGCGCTGCTGTCGGTCGTCGGCATGGGCGGCGTCGTGACCGGCATCCTCGTGTGGCAGGAGGGCGGCGGCTACGTCGGCCTGATCATCGGCCTCGGCGTGCTCGCCCTCGGCCTGCTCGTGTTCTGGCTGCGCAGCCGCAAGCGCCGCGGCAAGCCCACCCTGCTCGACCCCACGCTCTTCGAGTCGAAGATGTTCCGCGCCGGGGCATCCGGTCAGATGCTGCAGCAGATCGCGCTCGGCGGCACGATGATCGTGCTGCCGATCTACCTGCAGATGGTGCTCGAGTACAACGCGCTGCAGGCCGGCCTCTCGATCGCGCCGCTCTCGCTGAGCATGTTCGTCGTCGCGCTGCTGGCCGGTCGCGGCCTGAAGCGCCGGCCGGCGAGCATCATCCTCTGGGGGTTCGTGCTCATCGTGGCAGGCCTGGTCATCCTCGTGCCGCTCGTGCCGAGGATCGACTCGGGCTGGTACCTGGTCGTGCCGCTCATCATCGCGGGCTGCGGCCTCGGCCTGCTCGTCTCGCAGCTGAACAACTACACGCTCTCGCCGATCTCCGACGAGCGGGTCAGCGAGGCGGCCGGTGTGAACTCGGCGGCGGGCTCGTTCGGCCTCTCGTTCGGACTTGCGTTCGCCGGGGCGATCATGCTCGCGACGCTCGCCTTCACCTTCACCGCGCAGTCCGACGCGAGCACCGTGCTCTCGCCCGAGCAGCAGCAGCAGGTGTCGGCCGTGCTCGAGGAGGACGCCGAGATCATGACCAACACCGGCCTCGAGGAACTGCTCGCCGACGAGACGCCCGAAGTGCAGGACGAGGTCATCCGCATCAACACCGACTCGCGGTTCATCGCGCTGCAGGTGGCCCTGCTCGTGCCGATCCTCGCGGGGGTGTTCGGCATACTCAACGCGCTGCGTATGCGGCGTCTCCCCGATCCGAAGCCGTCTGCGGCAGCCGAGGGGACGATGCTCGGCTGACGTTCACGCCGACGCTCAGATCGAGTGCGGCACGAGCAGGTCTGCGAATGCTGGGGTGGTCAGGAAGGTGATCCGGTCTCCGGCGACCACGGCGACGGTGTTGAGACCCGTGCCGGGGTCCGGCCCGGTGTACGTGCCGTTCGCGGAGTCGCTGTCGACGGCGTAGCCCGCGTCGGCGAGCGCAGTCTCCCAGCTTGCCCAGTCCGCGTCGGGCACGTTGAGTTGCACAACCGTGAGGATGATGTCGGTCTGCGGCTTGCCCCAGGAACACGCCGTGCCGCCGGCCTCCTCGAGCTGGACCGCGAGGGAATCGAAGAGGCGCGGCTCGATCGGTTCGAGCCCGTCGGCGGCGAGCTTGGCGTAGCCGTCGGGCGCCAGCACGTTGTCGCACTCGATCGCATCCACTGCAGCCGGCGTCGTCGCGGCCGGCGTCGTCGCGGCGGGCGACGGGCTCGGCACCGGCTCCGACTGGGCGGTGCAGCCCGTGAGGGCGAGTCCGAGAACGACGAGGGCAGGAAGCGTGCGCGCGAGATTGGCCATCGGGGCAGCGTACCGATCGTCCGGGTCACGACCTCGGCGCTGCGAGGGCGTGGCGCGTGCGAGGATTCCGGGATGAAGGTCCTCAGCATCCAATCGTCGGTCGCCTACGGCCACGTGGGCAACTCGGCCGCCGTGTTCCCCCTGCAGCGGCTCGGCGTCGAGGTCTGGCCGGTGTTCACGGTGCACTTCTCGAACCACACGGGCTACGGCGCGTGGCGTGGGCCCCTGCTGTCGGCCGATGACGTGCGCGACGTGATCACGGGCATCGAGGAGCGGGGTGTGCTCGGCGAGGTCGACGCCGTGCTCTCGGGCTACCAGGGCGGCGAGGAGATCGGCGACGTCATCCTCGATGCGGTCGCGCGGGTGAAGGCCGCGAATCCTGCGGCCACGTACACGTGCGACCCGGTGATGGGCAATGCGAAATCCGGATGCTTCGTGAATCCGGCGATCCCGCCGTTGCTGCGCGAGCGCGTGGTTCCGGCCGCCGACCTGATCACGCCGAACCAGTTCGAGCTCGGGTTCCTCACCGGAACCGATCCGCACTCGCTCGACGAGACGCTCGCGTCAGCCGACCTCGCGCGGGCGATGGGTCCGTCGACGGTACTCGTCACGAGCGTCGAGCGACCCGACGCCCCGGTCGACACGATCGAGATGCTCGCCGTCGACGAGGAGGGCGCCTGGATCGTGCAGACGCCCCGGCTGCCGATCAAGGCCAACGGCTCGGGAGACGTGACCGCGGCGCTGTTCACCGCGCACCGTCACCGCACGGGTTCGAGCGCGGAAGCGCTCGCTCGCACCGCGAGCAGCGTGTTCGACCTCTTGCAGCAGACGCTCGAATCGGGTGACCGCGAGCTCGCGCTCGTCGCCTCGCAGGAAGCATTCGCGCATCCGCGGATGCAGTTCGAGGTCGAGCGCGTGCGCTGATCCGCCCCTTCCTGTGCGCCACGTCGCCGCCCTCCGCACCACCCGAACTGGCGCAGACACCGCCGAAGTGGCGCAGTGCCGGGGTCGAGGTGGCGGCGAAGCAGCAAGCCGAGCTCAGGCGTCGATGTCGTCGAGCCGGGCGATGACCACCTCGAGCAGCCGCGCGAGTTCGCCGCGCTCGGCGTCGCTCAGGTCTTGCAGCACGTCGGACTCGACGACGTCGGAGCCCCGGATGGCCACGCTGAACAACTGCCAGCCGGCGTCGGTGAGGCTCACGTGGATGCGGGTGCGGTTCTCGGCGTCGGGGGAGCGTTCGACGAGTCCGCGTTCGGCGAGCTTGTCGAGGCGGTGCGTCATCGACGACGGGGCGACGTTCGTGAGCTCCGCGAGCTGGCTGGGCGTGAGCGCCTCTCCGGCCTTCGCGAGCGAGGTGACGACAGCCCACTCGCCGGCGGTCACCTCGAGGTCGACGAGCTGGTGCGCGTACCACTGGTCGAGCTTCTTCGTGAGGCCCTGCACGGCGGTGATCACGCGCTGCACCGACTCCTCGCCGCCCGCCTTGACGTAGGTCGCGACGGCGCGCCGATGGAGTTCCTGCGCGCTCGGGGTGCGTCTGGCCATACGGGAATTCTCGCACGCATCTTTCGGTTGCTAATATTTCGATATCGAATACTTCGTATTCGAAGGGTGACGGATGCCTCGCGGCCGGCCTCGGCGCGGAGCATCCTCACCCTCGACGACCCTGAGAGGAGGGCGCCTTCATGCGCGCGAAACTGCTCGTGCTCGCCAGCGCCATCGGCTCGCTCGGCTGGGGAGCCGTGCTGCCGTACCAGTACGCCTACGCCGCCGACACCCGCGACTGGGGCGCGCTCGTCGCCGCCGGGGCGTCGTCACTCTTCTCGATCGGTGCGCTCGCCGCCGCTCCGCTCGCGGGCCGGCTCGCCGACCGCTTCGACCCGGTGCGCGTGGCCGTCGTCGCCCAACTGCTCGGTGCCGTGGGCGTCGCCTCGCTCGTGTTCGCGGATGTGCCGGGGCTCTTCCTCGCGGGGATGCTCGTCTTCGGCCTCGGCCTCTCAGCCGCAGTGCCCGCCAAGCAGGTGCTCGCGCTCAATTGGTCGTCGAGCGATGACCGTCGCAAGGTGTTCGCCTACAAGTTCACGGGCGAGGCGCTCGGCATGGCGGCCGGCGCGTTCCTCGCGGGGCTCGTCGTCGATCTCGACCGGGCCGACGGACTCGACATCGGCTTCATCATGGCGGCGTGCGGGTTCGTGCTGTCGTCGGCGATCATCGCGCTCGCCGGACGAGTGCGGGTTGAGGAGGAGCGAAGCGACGTCTCGAAACCGGGAGCGGGTGGGTTTCGAGACGCTCCTTCGTCGCTCCTCAACCCACGATCCGGGGCGGTCGACGCCGCGACCGGGGCGATCACCGTGGTCGACCTCGACGGCGACGGGCGCCCCGACGGCGGCGCGGGCTCGCGCGGCGCGCTGCGCACGATCTTCGCCCAGCCGGCCATGCGCTGGACCGCCGTCGTCACGATCACGCTCGCGCTCGGCTTCTACGCCCAGTTCGAGTCGGGCCTGCCCGCGTACGGCATCACCGTGCTCGACGTCGACCCGGCCGCCATCGGCATCGCCGCAGCGATCAACTGCGTCGTGATCGTGGCGCTGCAGGTCATCGTCGTGAAGCTCACCGCCAAGCGGAGCGCCCCGGCGCTGCTCATGGTGGTCGGCAGCATCTGGGTGGTGTCCTGGCTCATCCTTTCGGCGGCCCAGTTCTCGCCCGGCATCGCCACGGCGCTGTTCGTCATGACCTACGGCATCTTCGCGGTCGGCGAGACGATCTACAGCCCCGTGCTGAACCCGCTGACGGCGCAGCTCGCGCCGAAGGGCATGGTCGGGCAGACCCTCGGCACGATCGCGGCGCTGCAGACCGCGTTCTCGGCGGCGGGTCCCCTCGTGGCGGGCGTGCTGCTCGGGGCGGGGCTCACCGACGTGTTCCTCGGCATGCACCTCGCGGTGAGTGCGCTCGCCGTGTTCGCCGCCTGGCGCATCAAGCGGGCGCTCGCGATGTCGGGCTCGGGCTCGTCTGCTGCGACTCCCGCGACGGCGCCGCCCGTGTCGCGCGCCCGCGAGGAGCCGCCGACCACCCCGGTGCCGATCGCCTGAGCCTGACATCATCGATCCCCGTGGGTCGGCGATGCGCCGACCCACGGGGATCGATGAGGGTGGTGCCCTACGGCAGGGTCCAGGTGGTCGGCGGCTTCACCTGGTCGTACAACCAGGTCTGGAAGAAGGCATCGAGGTCCTCGCCCGAGACCTCCTCGAAGATCGCCTGGAAGTCCTCGGCTGTGCCGGCCGAGTCGTTGTAGCGCTCGAGCCAGAGTCGCGAGGCGGCGAAGAAATTCGTGTCGCCGACCTCGACGCGCAGCGCGTGCAGGGTGCCCGCCCCGCGGTTGTAGACCTGCGTCGCGAACAGTCCGAACTCTCCCGGATCGCCGATCTGGAACTCCCAGTAGGCCGGGGTGCGCGCGGGGCCGTACCAGCTGTTGTACGCCTGCTGCGCCGTGCGGATGCCGCGTTCCTCGTCCCACAGCCACGTGGCGTAGGTCGCCCAGCCCTCGTTGAGCCAGATGTGCTGCCAGCGCTCGGGGCTCACGGCGTTGCCGAACCACTGGTGCGCGAGCTCGTGGAGCACGGTTCCCTGGCTTGCGGAACCCGAATACACCGGACGCGTCTGCGTCTCGAGCGCGTAGCCGACGCTGTCGTTGTCGACGATCGAACCGTACGAGTTGAACGGGTACGGGCCGAACCGGCTTTCGAGGAAGTCGATCATCAGCGGTTGCAGCGCGAGACTCGCGTTCGTCGTGTTCCGCTGGTTCATCGTGAGCTTCGTGTCGACCGCGTCGATGATCGGCACCCCACTCGCCGAGAAGTACGTGTCGCGCAGGTCGAAGTCGCCGACGGATGCGGTGGTCAGGTAGCTCGCCTGCTGGTCTGGGGCATCCCAGTACCAGGTCGTCCAGCCTCCGGAAGTCTCCTCGGGCTTGGGCTGCACGCCGTTCGCCACGGCGACCTTGCCCTCGGGCACGGTGATCGCGAAGCTGTAGGTCGCCTTGTCGGTCTGGTGGTCGCTCACCGGGTACCACGTCATCGAGCCCTCGGGCTCGCTGACCACCATGGCGCCGTCGCGCGTCGTCACCCAGCCGTAGAGCGCCTCCTCGATGTCGAGGGGCCGCGTGGTCGCTCCGCCGTACTCGACGACGAGCTGCACGCTCTGGCCCGCCTTGATCTTCGGGCGGGGCTGCACCGTGAGCTCCCAGATGCGCTCGGCATCGTTCTGCACATGCCAGTACGCGGCCCCGTCGACCTCGGCTCCCGGTGCCGGGGGTGCGATCGCGTTCGCGCGCTTGCCGTTCACCATGAGCGAGCTCACCTCCATGCCGCGGAGGTCGAGGTTGAACCGGTCGAGGTCCTGGGTTGCGACGAGGTCGATCGTGGCCACGCCCTCGAATTGTCCTTCGAGCGGCGCCGGCGCCGCGGCGGGTGGCGTGTAGGTGACGTCGAGGTCGTAATGGCTCACGTCGTACCCGCCGTTGCCCGAGTAGGGGAAGTAGGCATCGCCCACGCCCTGCGCGCCGGCGGTGTAACGCGGCCCGCCAGGTGCTCCGGGGGCGGCAGCGGCCCCGGTCGCCCCGAGCCCTCCGATCACCGTCACCGCGACCGCCAGGCTGCCGACCAGCTTCAACCGTCTCCCGTTCACGACTGCTCCTCTCGTTGTTCCACGAAACGCGTGTGCGCGACACTCTAGAGGTGGTCGAACGCGGCCGGTAGTGCCTTCGCTGACCGCCGAGCCATCTGTGCGCCGGTTCGCCGTCCTCCGCGCCGACCGAACTGGCGCAGGCGCCGACGAAGTGGCGCAGCCGGGTGGAACCGTAGAGCCGCCGAGCCCTGCCGGAATACTGAGCAAGCGCTGTGAGTTGAGTCAAGTGCGCTCAAGTTTGGCCGCCTCAACTTGACACGAAAAGTCGGCGCTGCGAAGCTTGAGTCGGCGAGGCTCAAGTCTCGTCACCCCGTACTTCGGTTGCGGGCCGGAACGGCCGAACCGGTAACCCTGCAACGGTCTCGACACGCGCTGCGCGCTACTCGACCGGCGAGGGAAGAAGGAGAAACACACATGTCACGTGCAGTAGGAATCGACCTCGGCACGACCAACTCGGTCGTCTCGGTCCTCGAGGGCGGCGAGCCCACCGTCATCGCCAACGCAGAGGGCTTCCGCACGACCCCGTCGGTCGTCGCATTCACGAAAGACGGCGAGGTGCTCGTCGGCGAGACCGCGAAGCGCCAGGCCGTCACCAACGTCGACCGCACGATCGCGTCGGTCAAGCGCCACATGGGCACCGACTGGAAGTCGCCCGAGGTCGACGGCAAGCAGTACACGCCGCAGGAGATCTCGGCGCGCATCCTGCAGAAGCTGAAGCGCGACGCCGAGCAGTACCTCGGCGACACCGTCACCGACGCGGTCATCACCGTGCCCGCGTACTTCAACGACGCCGAGCGCCAGGCCACGAAGGAGGCCGGTGAGATCGCGGGCCTCAACGTGCTGCGCATCATCAACGAGCCCACCGCCGCCGCGCTCGCGTACGGCCTCGACAAGGGCAAGGAAGACGAGCTCATCCTCGTCTTCGACCTCGGTGGCGGCACCTTCGACGTCTCGCTGCTCGAGGTGGGCAAGGACGACGACTTCTCGACCATCCAGGTGCGCGCCACCTCGGGCGACAACCGCCTCGGCGGCGACGACTGGGACCAGCGCGTCGTCGACTGGCTCATCAAGCGCTTCAAGGACTCGACCGGCGTCGACGTCTCGAAGGACAAGATCGCCCTGCAGCGCCTCAAGGAGGCCGCCGAGCAGGCCAAGAAGGAGCTGTCGTCGGGCCTGAAGGCCTCGATCCAGCTGCCCTACCTCTCGCTCACCGAGAACGGCCCGGCCAACCTCGACGAGACGCTCACGCGCGCCGAGTTCGAGAACATGACGAGCGATCTGCTCGATCGCACGAAGAAGCCCTTCGAAGACGTCATCCGCGAGGCCGGCATCAAGTTGTCGGATGTCGCGCACGTCGTGCTCGTCGGCGGCTCGACCCGCATGCCCGCGGTCAGCGACCTCGTGAAGCAGGAGACCGGCCAGGAGCCCAACAAGGGCGTCAACCCCGACGAGGTCGTCGCCGTCGGCGCGGCCCTGCAGGCCGGCGTCCTGAAGGGTGAGCGCAAGGACGTGCTGCTCATCGACGTCACGCCCCTCAGCCTCGGCATCGAGACCAAGGGCGGTATCATGACCAAGCTCATCGAGCGCAACACGGCGATCCCGACCAAGCGCAGCGAGACCTTCACGACCGCCGACGACAACCAGCCGTCGGTGGCCATCCAGGTCTTCCAGGGCGAGCGCGAGTTCACCCGCGACAACAAGCCGCTCGGCACGTTCGAGCTCACCGGCATCGCGCCGGCTCCCCGCGGCATCCCGCAGATCGAGGTCACGTTCGACATCGACGCCAACGGCATCGTGCACGTGTCCGCGAAAGACAAGGGCACCGGCAAGGAGCAGCGCATGACGATCTCGGGCGGCTCGTCGCTGCCCAAGGACGACATCGAGCGCATGGTGCGCGAGGCTGAAGAGCACGCCGCCGAAGACAAGGCGCGCCGCGAGTCGGCCGAGACCCGCAACCAGGCCGAGCAGCTCGCCTACTCGATCGAGAAGCTCATCAAGGACAACGACGACAAGCTGCCCGCCGACGTCAAGTCCGAGGTGCAGGGCGACGTCGACGCGCTCAAGTCGGCCCTCGCCGGCGACGACGACGCGGCCGTGAAGAGCGCGTTCGAGAAGCTCAACGCTTCGCAGGGCAAGCTCGGCGAGGCGATCTACGCCCAGTCGCAGCAGGCCGACGCGGCTGCCGCCGGCGGCGAAGACGCTTCGGCGTCCGGCCCGGCCGCCGACGACTCGTCCGATGAGGACGTGGTCGACGCCGAAGTGGTCGACGACGAAGACGAGAAGAAGACGTCATGACCGACGAGCAGAACCAGAACCACGAGGAGCCGGTGATCCGCGATAAGCGTCGCATCGACCCCGAGACCGGTGAGGTTCGGCACCCCCATCACGCCGACGGGGCGCCCGCCGAAGGCGCCCCCGAGGCGGCGGGCGGCGTCACCGAGGCGGCGGGCGACGCCGGCGCCGAGGCATCCGATCTCGCCGACGAGGAGTACGAGCTCACGGTCGACGACATCCTGAACGCGGCCAACGCCGAGGTCGAGGAGCCGAGCGACGAGCACCTCGCCGACCTCAAGCGGGTCACCGCCGAGTACGCGAACTACCGCAAGCGCACCGAGGCGAACCGCGAGCTCGAACGCGAACGCGCGGTCGGTGCGGCCGTCGCCGTGCTGCTGCCCGTGCTCGACGACCTCGACCGGGCCGAGAAGCACGGCGACCTCGAGGGCGACACGCCGTTCGCGACGATCGCCGCGAAACTGCGGGCCCAGGTCGAGAAGCTCGGGCTCACCTCGTTCGGCGAGGTCGGCGAGCCGTTCGACCCGCAGCACCACGAGGCGATCTTCCAGCAGCCGAGCGACGAGGTCGAGATCGACACCGTCGCTGACGTCGTCGAGAACGGCTACAACCTCGGCAGCGTGCAGCTGCGCCCGGCGAAGGTCGTCGTCAAGACGCCGCAGTAGCCCATCGTCGGTCGAGTAGGCGCGCCAGCGCCGTATCGAGACCACCACGAGGTCTCGATACGGCCTCCGGCCTACTCGACCGACGATCCCGCTTCAGACAGACTCAGAGAGAGGAGGTGCCGATGGCCAGTCAGGATTGGTTCGACAAGGACTTCTACCAGGTGCTCGGCGTCTCCAAGGACGCGAGCGGCGCCGACATCAAGAAGGCGTATCGCAAGCTCGCGCGCAAGTACCACCCCGACCAGAACCAGGGCGACAGCGCCGCCGAGGCGAAGTTCAAGGACATCAGCGAGGCGAACTCCGTACTCTCCGACGCCGAGCAGCGCAAGGAGTACGACGCGATCCGCGCCATGGGCTCGGGCGCTCGGTTCACCGCGCCCGGCGGCGCCGGTGCCGGAGGCGGGTTCGAAGACGTCTTCGGCGGCATGTTCGGCCAGGGCGGTGGGCGTCAGTCGTACACGTTCCAGCAGGGCGGCGATTACGACGACCTGATCGGCGGCCTCTTCGGCGGCGGCCGGTTCGGCCAGCCGACCGGGGGCTACCGCGGCTTCGGCGGGCCGACCAGAGGACGCGACGTCACCGCGACGACGACCCTCGACTTCATCACCGCGACCAAGGGCGACCAGATCACCCTGCAGTCGGCCGAGGGCAAGCCGATCACCGTGCGCATCCCCGCGGGTGTGGCCGACGGCCAGAAGATCCGGCTGCGCGGCAAGGGGCACCCGTCGCCCGACGGCGGCGAGTCGGGCGACATCATCCTCACCGTCAACGTGCGCAAGCACCCCGTGTTCGAGCGCGACGGGCTCAACCTGCGCGTGACCGTTCCGGTGACATTCGCCGAAGCCGCGCTGGGGGCGACCATCCAGGTGCCCACGCTCGGCGCCGACCCGGTGAAGCTGCGCGTCGCGCCTGGCACGCCGAGTGGGCGTGTGCTGCGCGTCAAGGGCCGCGGCGTCGAGACATCGAAGGGCACGGGCGACCTGCTCGCCGTCGTGCAGATCGCCGTGCCGTCGCACCTGTCGAGCGACGCCGAAGAGAAGCTCAAGGCGTTCGCCGCCGAGCTGCCTGCCGAGAACCCACGCGACGACCTCATCGCGAAGGCGCGGAGCTAGGCGATGGACATGAACGAGATGAGCCCGCTGTTCGTCATCTCGGTCGCCGCAGAACTCGCCGGCATGCACCCGCAGACGCTGCGGCAGTACGACCGAATGGGCCTCGTGTCGCCGACGCGGACGGCGGGCAAGTCACGTCGGTATTCGATGCGGGATGTCGCGCAGCTGCGCGAGATCGCACAGCTCTCGAGCGAGGGCGTGAGCCTCGAGGGAATCCGCCGTGTGCTCGGCCTCGAAGACGAGGTGGCGACGCTGCGCGCCCGCGTGCGCGAACTCGAGGCGGCGCTCGCCGACGAGATGCTCAACCGGCCCGGGCGTCGCGTGTTCGCGGCGGGCTCGGCGGGCGAGGTCGTCACCCTGCGTGCCGGCACGCGCGTGCGGCGCGAGAACGCCGTCGTCGTCTGGCGCCCGCTCGACCGCTGATCGGGCTGCCCTCACCACCCGCTCTCGAGCACCCGAACCGGGTGCGGATCGGCGCGTACGCGCAATCCGAACCCGCTTCGGCAACGAATACCTCACTAGCGGGTGATCCGGATTCCCGCGGAGGCGGAGGCGTGATGTCGCGCGACATCGAGACGAACGCGAAGCGGCGCGGGCGAGCGCGCCTCGCCTGGGCGGCGCTGGCGGGACTTGTGAGCGCCGGCGTGTTCCTTGCGGCCGCCGAACTCGTCGCCCTGTTCGTCGCACGCGATGGCGGGCCCATTCTCGCGGTCGGGTCGTTCGTGATCGACATCGTGCCGCGCTGGGCGAAGGAGTTCGCGATCGCGACCTTCGGCGATAACGACAAGCCCGTGCTGCTCATCACGCTCGCCGTCGCGGTGGCGGTCGCCGCCGCCGTCATCGGGGTGCTGCAGTACCTTCGGCCGCCGCTCGGCGTCATCGCCCTCGGCGTCGCCGGGGCACTGTCCACCGCTGCCATCGTGACCCGTGCCGGCGCCACTTCGCTGGCTTGGGCGCCGCCGGTCGTCGGCACTATCGCCGGGGTCGTCGTGCTGGTGCTCCTCGTGCGGCGGCTCCACCGCTGGCGCGACGCTGCGATTCGCGATGTCGAGGGCCGTGGCAGCGACGTCGTCGGCGTGGGCGACCCACGGCCCGCCGCGGTGCTCGAGGGCGTCGATCGGCGCGCATTCTTCCGCCTCGCAGGCATCTCGGCGGCGTCCGCTCTCGTCGTGGGTCTCGGCGCCCGCGTCGTGAACGCCGCCACCTCATCGATCGCCGCGGTGCGGAAGGCGTTGAGGCTGCCCGCACCGAGTTCGAGGGTGGTCGTGCCGACTGGCGCCGAACTCGACATCCCGGGTATCTCACCGCTCTTCACCTCGAACCGCGACTTCTACCGTGTCGACACCGCGCTGACCGTGCCATCCGTCGACCCTTCCGCATGGCGACTCATGGTCGACGGCATGGTCGACCGCCGCATCGAGCTCACGTTCGACGACCTCGTGGGCATGGGACTCGATGAGTTCGCGATCACCCTCACCTGCGTCTCGAACGAGGTCGGCGGCGACCTGCTCGGCACCGCGAGGTGGCTCGGGGTTCCGGTGCGCGAGGTGCTGCGTCGTGCTTCTCCGCAGGCGGGCGCCGACATGGTGCTCTCGCGAAGTATCGATGGCTTCACCGCGAGCACACCCCTCGAGGCGCTCACCGACGATGGCCTCGACGCGATCCTCGCGGTCGGGATGAACGGCGAACCGCTCCCGCTCGAGCACGGTTTCCCGGTGCGCATGGTGGTCCCGGGTCTCTACGGTTACGTGTCCGCGACGAAGTGGCTCACCGAGCTGAAGGTGACGACGTTCGCAGCAGACGAAGCGTATTGGACTCCGCGCGGCTACAGCGCCAAGGCCCCGATCAAGCTGTCCTCGCGCATCGACACCCCCCGCATCGACAAGGCGCTGAGCCCGGGACCGACCATCATCGCCGGCGTCGCCTGGGCCCAGCCCGTCGGCATCGAGCGCGTCGAGGTGCAGATCGACGATGGCCCCTGGGAGGACGCCGTACTCTCCACGCCGATCAACCGCGACACGTGGGTGCAGTGGTATCTCGAGTGGGAGGCGACCGCCGGAACGCACTATGTGGCGGTGCGAGCGACAGACCGGAACGGCATGCTCCAAATCGAGGAGCGGACGCCGATCGCGCCAGACGGCTCGACAGGATGGCAGCGAACGCTGCTCAGGGTGAGCTGAGCGGCGCGGACTCGGAAGCGTCAACTCACCAGGCCGACTCGGGCGCCTCGACGACGGGCACCGGCGAGGTCGACCAGTGCGCGCCGTTGCCGTAGTGGCTCGTCGCCCACGGCGACTGCCAGATCGCGGCCGCGGTCGTCGCGGCGGGTGCGCCGGCGTCGAGCCCGGCCTCGATCGCGTCGTAGAACGACAGGCGCCGCAAGCTGTCGGCCGCGTACTCGGCACCGACCTGGAGGGTGGCATAGCTGCCGAGGCCCGAGCCGCCGCCAGACCCGTTTCCGTTGTTCAGCGGGTTGTTGCGGTTCCACCAGTTGTCGGGGCCGTTCTCCTCGCGCATCCACTGGGTGATGACCACCACGTTCTGGTCGGTCACCGGGAATTCACCGAGCACGAGCACGAGCTTGGCCCAGTCGTGATTCGTGCCGCCGGCGACGAGCGTCTGAGGCCCGGTGGCCGCGGTGTACGACTCGTGCGAGACGGCGGGGGCTGCGACATCCGATGCGACCTCGACGCGTTGCGCGTCACCGTTGTGCGGCGAGTCCGCCGCTGCCGCGAATGCCGGAGAAGTCGCGTCGGGACGCGAGAGCGGAGCCAGCGCGAGCGTGGCGATCAGGCCCAGCACGGCCGTGACCGAGAGCACACCGGCGAAGCGGCGAACGAATCGCTCGCCGCGTTTCACTCCCCCGTGCCGTGCGCGCCGCATGCGAGCACCGAGGGTAGCAAAGTCGAATGGATGCCGCACCCAGGGTCGGCCGCAGCCGGCCCACGCCCCACCGATGCAGGAACTTCTGACATCTCGGCGGCGAGTCACGCGGCGACACGCCGCCGGCAGGCAGGTTCTTCCTGTTGCACTCCGGGTGCGGGGGAGTTCGGGTGCGGGGGAGTTCGCGGGCGGGGGGCTTCGGTGCGGGGAGTTCGCGCGCGGACGGCGGGTGCGCGCTGCGTACCTAGGCTGCGTACCCTTGGCCCATGCCCTTCGATCTCGGCGCGCTGCGCCGCCACCCCGACGTCGAGGGGCCGGGACTCGAAGCATCGGATGCCGCTGACCGACTGGTGCTCGATGTAGCGGCCGCGCGCATCGCGGCGGCGGGGCCGGGCGAGATCGTCGTCATCGACGACGCCTACGGCGCGATCGCGCTCGGCGCGGCCGACGCCGGGGCACGAGGCATCCGCGTGCATCAGGATCTCGTGACCGGCGAACGCGCGCTCGCCGAGAACGCGGCGCGCACCGGCTTCGCCGAGGCCGTGCGGTCGATGCCGTTCGAGGCGGCGCTCGTGGCTGATGCGCGCCTCGTGCTCATGCGCCTGCCGCGCTCGCTCGACCGGCTCGACGAGGTGGCGGCGCTCGTCGCCGAGCACGCGCACCCCGATGTCGTGCTCGTCGCGGGCGGACGTATCAAGCACATGTCGCTCGCCATGAACGACGTGCTACGCGGGCACTTCGGGGCGCTCGACGTGTCGCACGCGCGCCAGAAGTCGCGGGTGCTGACGGCGTCGGGTCTCGAGACGCGTCCTCCTTCGTCGGGCGCTCCTCGACCAGCGGGTGATTCGTCGGGCGCTCCTCGACCAGCGGGTGATTCGTCGGGTGCTCCTCGACCAGCGGGTGATTCGTCGGGCGCTCCTCGACCAGCAGCGGGGTCGGGCGCTCCTCGACCAGCGGGTGATTCGTCGGGCGCTCCTCGACCTGCAGCGGGGTCGGGCGCTCCTCGACCAGCTGATGCGTGGCCCCGCCGCGAGCACCACGACGACCTGGGGCTCACCGTTCTCGCGCACGGCGGGGTCTTCGCCGGCACGGGCGTCGACATCGGCACGCGGTTCCTGCTCGCGCACCTCGCCGACGCGGTTCCGGATGCCGCGACCGCGGTCGACCTCGCCTGCGGCACGGGCGTCGTCGCGACCTGGCTGGCGCGCGAGCGCGCCGGGCTGCGGGTGACCGCGACCGATCGTTCGGCCTCGGCAGCGGCATCCGCTCGCCTGACGGCCGACGCGAACGGCGTCGCCGATCGCGTCGACGTGACGCAGGCCGACGGTCTCGAGCTGCTCGCCGACGCGAGCGAGCCGCTCGTGGTGCTGAACCCGCCGTTCCATTCCGATGCGGCGTTGCACACGGGCATCGCCTCGCACCTGTTCGCCGACGCGGCACGGGTGCTCGCGCCGGGCGGCGAGCTGTGGTGCGTGTGGAACTCGCACCTGCGGTACCGGCCGATGCTCCAGCGTGCGGTCGGGCCGACGCGCCAGATCGCCCGCAACCCGAAGTTCACGGTCACCGCGTCGACCCGGCGGTGACGGTTCGAGGTTCCGTCGCGCGCGCGGGCGTGTCAGGCTTGGAGTGTGACCCCATCGACCCTCGAGCAGCACGACACCGAACTCCGCGAGCGCGTCGCGGCCGACGTGCCGTGGCAGACGATCGTGTGGGACGACCCGGTCAACCTGATGACCTACGTGACGTACGTCTTCCGCAGTTACTTCGGCTTTCCGCGCAAGAAGGCCGAGCGGCTCATGATGCAGGTGCACACCGAGGGCAGGGCCATCGTGGCCAGCGGCAACCGCGAGCAGATGGAGCATCACGTGCAGGCCATGCACGGGTATGGGCTCCAGGCCACGGTCGCGAGGGCCGAGACGTGATCGTCGCGGGGCTCGGCGGCGGCGAGGGCATCCGCATCGTGCTCGAGACCGAAGAGGCGATGCTGCTCTCTGAGCTCGCCGACCAGGTCGACT
Source organism: Agromyces humatus (assembly GCF_021228295.1). Lineage (GTDB taxonomy): Bacteria > Actinomycetota > Actinomycetes > Actinomycetales > Microbacteriaceae > Agromyces > Agromyces humatus. Next base: position 87,901 of record NZ_JAJQPD010000003.1, on the reverse strand, counting down.
CGGTGCTGCTGCTCGGCGAGGCCGACGACCCCGCGCTCGGGCGGCTGCTGCCGAACGCCTACCCCGAAGACCTCGAGGCGTCCGAGGAGTTCACCCGCTACACACGTGACAGCCTCGTCGACGGCAAGCGACAGGCCGCGCAGTCGGTGCGCGACGCGACCGCGGTCGATCACGTCGACGCCGGAGTGGTGCAGATCGAGCTCGACCAGGCCCAGGCGTGGGGTTGGCTGACGTTCCTCACCGACCTGCGACTCATCCTGGCCGAGCGGGTCGGCGTCGACGACGACGAGGGCGACGCCGACGTCGAGACGCGCGACGACTACCTTCGTGCCGCCTACGAATGGGCTGGGTTCGTGCAGGGCTCGATGCTCGAGGTGCTCGACCCGATCAAGCCCTGAGCCGTCCAGGCGCCTTCATCTCGTCGAACGGGCCGAGCGGATGCCCCGCCGCGCGCCGCGCGTGCGTGCGCGTGCCCGGGGCTGGCATGCTGATGCCGAGCGGCCACGCCGGCCTCGGCGCCGCCTGACGACAGGGGACCCGAGTGAGCCGAACTGCGACCACCTCGAGCGCCACGACGAAGGTTCGCGAACCGTCGTCGATTCTGCGCGTACTTCGCGACCCGGCCGCCACGGCCGAGTCCCTCGAGTCGAGCGCGCTCGTGCTCGGAGCGGCGCTGTTCGCCGTCGGCGGCATCGTCGCGTGGATCTCGTTCCTCGGACGTGACCTGCCGATCGCCGGCGAGGGGTCATTGGGCCAGTTCGTCGCGATCGGGTCGGCCGTAGTGACCATCGTGGCCTTCGTCGCAGGCCGGATCGCACTGCGCCGGCGCACGCAATCACCCGCCGCGCAGCCCGAGCCGCTGGCCGGTCTCGAAAGCCCGGGCGTGCACATTCACTGGTTCGACCTCACCGCGATCGGCGTCGCCCACGCCGTGATCGCCCTGCTCGGCTGGGTTGGCCTCTCCGACCTGCTCGAGCAGAGCTTCCAGGGCGCGGTCGTGTTCAGCCTGCCGGGCGCCGTGCTCGCGGGCGTCGGCTTCGCCGTCACGGGGTACGCGGTGTTCCTGTCGTCGGCGCACCTCACGCCGATGCTGCTCTCGTTCGTGCTCGCGCTGTTCCTCGTGGTCGGTGCGCTGGCGAGCATGCTGAGCGCGAGCGACCCCCAGTGGTGGCAGGAGAACCTCAGCGCGCTCGGCATGACCGACGACATCTCGTCGCTTGCGTTCAACGTCACGTTGATCATCGCGGGGGCGATCGTCACGACCATCGCCCGCTACGCGACCGCGTCGGTTCCGGTCACCACCGCGGCCGAGGTGAGAGGCCGCAATGTCGTGCGCGTCGGCCTCATCCTCATCGGCATCTTCCTCGCCTGCGTCGGCGTCTTCCCGGTCGATCGGTTCTTCTTCGTGCACAACACCGTCGCGACGGGCATGGCCGTGGTCTTCGCCGTCGTCGTCATCGGCCTGCGCTGGTTCATCCCCTCGATGCCGCGCGTCTTCATCCTGCTCGGGTACGTCTACGTCGGCGTCATCGCGATGCTCGGGGCGTTCTTCGCGACTGGTTACTACAACCTCACCGCGGTCGAGCTCGTCGCCGGGGTGCTGATCTTCAGCTGGATCATCGTGTTCCTGCGCAGCTCGGGTGCGATGCACTCGCCGCGTGCGGCCGTCGCCGCGACCTGAGGAACGACGAGTCTCGAACGGAACGAGGGGCCGGATGTCGCGACATCCGGCCCCTCGTTCGTCGTTCGGCGGCTACGCGCTGTGCGAGAGCGCCTTCGCCTTGAGCTGGTCGTATTCGGCTTGCGAGATCGTGCCGGAATCGAGCAGGGCCTTGGCCTTCGCGATCTCGTCGGATGGGCTCGCCGCGCTCCCGGCGGTCTGACGGATGTACTCGTCGGTCGCCGCCTGGTACTGCCTCGCCTCTTTCTGCGAACGCTCGGCCATGCCGTTGCCGCGTGCGATCAGGTAGACGAGTGCAGTGAGGAACGGCACGAAGATCAGGAAGAGGATCCACACCGCCTTCCACCATCCGTTGAGCTTGTGGTCGCGGAACAGGTCGCCGATGATCGCGAACAGGGCGAACAGGTAGGCGATGAAGACGAACGCCCAGAGGAACCACCAGATCAGATCCCAGAAATTGTTCCAGAAGGTCATGCGGAGCCCTTTCACTGCGGGAGCGCTCCCCCATAGAGCGCCGCTGTGGCGAACCTATCGCGTGGCGGTCTCGCACGTCCACAGTTCCGCGCCGTTGCGGCGCTACCCTCGACGCGGGAGGACGCATTCGGGAGAGTGGCGCCAGGTACTCGCCGTTCGACCGCGCGACCCGCCCACGAATCCGGCAGACAGGAGCTGACATGACGCTCGCGATACCTCCGACAGATGCGGATGTCACGCCACGCCGCCTGATCATGCTGTCGGTGCCGGCGCTCCTCATCGGCGTGGTCTCGGCTCTGGTGCTCTGGGCACTGAACTCCGTGTCCGAGGCACTGTCGTCGGTGCTCTACGACACGATCCCGGGTGCGCTCGGCGTGGACTCGTCGGGGTGGTGGATCGTGCTGGTGCTCACCGTCACCGGCCTCGCCGTGGGGCTCGTGCTCGTCGTCGCGCCCGGCCACGGCGGCCCCGACTCGGCGACGACCGAGCTCGCCGAGCCCCCGCAACCGCTGCGCAACCTGCCCGGACTCGCGATCGTGACGGTACTCGCGCTCGCGGGCGGCGTCAGCCTCGGTCCTGAGAACCCGATCATCGCGATCAACGTGGCGATGCTCGTCGCCGTCGGCGCCCGGTTCATGCCGAAGGTGCCGGCGCGGCTCACGGGGTCGCTCGCGGTCGCGGCCACCATCGGCGCGCTCTTCGACACGCCGGTCGCGGCCGCCCTGCTCTTCACCGGAATCGTCGCCTCGCTGAAGTCGGGCGGGGCCCTGTGGGATCGCCTCTTCCTGCCGCTCGTCGCGGCGGGCGCCGGCGCCATCACGATGCACCTGCTGGGCCAGCAGGCCTTCGGATTCAACGTGCCCGGGTACGACGGCCCGAAGCCGCCCGACCTCGTGACCGGCGCGATCGTGGCGTGCGCCGCGACCGTCATCGCCCTCGCGATGCTGGCCGCGTTCCCCGTCGTGTACCGGATCATGCACTCGCTGCGCCACCCGGTGCTCATCGCGACGGCCGGTGGCCTGCTGCTCGGCCTGCTGGGGCTGCTCGGCGGGCCGATCACGATGTTCAAGGGGCTCGAGCAGACCGGCGACCTGCTGGCGAACTCCGCAGACTACGACGCGGCCCAGCTCGCGGCGTTGGCGGGAATCAAGATCGTCGCCCTGCTCGTCGCGGCGAGCTCGCTGTTCCGCGGCGGCCGGGTCTTCCCGTCGGTGTTCATCGGGGTGGCGCTCGGGCTGCTGGCGAGTGCACTCATCCCGGCCATGCCCGTCGGGCTGGCGATCGGCGCCGCGGTGCTCGGGGTGGTGCTCGTGGTGACCCGCGACGGCTGGATGGCGATCTTCGTCGCGGTCGCGATCGTGGGCGACGTCTCGGTGCTGCCGGTGTTGTGCGTGATCGTGTTGCCGGCCTGGCTGCTCGTGACTCGCGCGCCCGAGTTCCGCATCGCGCCGCCCGCATCAGAATCGGCTGTAGCGCCGCCACCCGCTCGGGGATAGTCTGCAGAGAACGCGTGAAGGGGAGCCACGAATGACGGAATTCGAGTACGGTCCGGTCGATCTCTATCTCGTCGGATTCGAAGGCGATCGGCCCGACGAGGGCACGCTCGAGGCCATCCGAGAGCTCGTCGCGGGTGGTGAGATCAGGCTGCTCGACTTCCTCGTCGTCTCGAGGGAGCCCGACGGCTCGCTGCAGGTCTCGGAGTTCGAGGAGATCGCCGACGACTACGGTTTCGGCGTCACCGAGCTCGAGACCATCGGCCTCGTCGGCGATGAAGACGTCGAGGAGTTCGCCGAGCAGATCCCGCTCGGCACGTCGGCGGCGCTGCTCGCGATCGAGCTCGTCTGGGCGAAGAAGCTCGCCTCCCGATTCGCCCAGTCGGGCGGCATCGTACTGTCGGCCGAACGCATTCCCGCGACGGTCGTGAACGCCGTGCTGGCAGAAGCTGAAGAGGAGTAGCACCATGCCGTTCAGGAGGATGGGACGCCCGGGACTCGTCGGGATGGCCGCTCGCACCGCCGTCGTCGCCGGAACCGCCACGGCGGTCAGCGGCAGCGTGCAGCGGCACCAGCAGGAGAAGGCCCAGGGCCAGTACGAGCAGCAGCAGTACGAGGCGCAACAGCAGCAGGCGCAGATCGACGCGGCGGCGCAACAGGCCGTCGCGCAGCAGCAGGCGGCCGCCGCCGCCGCAGCGCCCCCACCCGCCGCGCCCGCCGCCGGAGGCGTCGACATCGTCGCCGAGTTGCAGAAGCTCGGAGCACTCAAAGACCAGGGCATCCTCACCGACGCCGAGTTCGCGGCGGCGAAGGCGAAGCTGCTCGGCTGAGGCCTTGCCGCGACCACGACATGGCCGTCACCCTGCGAGCGGTTGCGACCGCTGTTCCGCCGACCATTCTCGTGCAGCCCGAGGTGCGCGACGTCTTCGCCGCGCAACCGGGCCTCAACCGCCTTGCACAGCGCATCATCGGCACCGCCTTCGACGTGTCGGGCATCGAAACACGCCACACGGTGCTCGACGAGCTGAGCTGGGAGGCGCACCCCGACGAGCCGGTGTTCTTCGACATCGACTCGGGCGAGCTGCGGCTGCCGGGCACCAAGGTCCGCAATGAGATCTACGCGGTCGAGGCCACCCGCCTGTACCTCGAGGCGGCGCGGGCCGCGCTCGCGGCGTGCACGGGGGTCGAGGCATCCGATATCACTCACGTGGTGACCGTCTCGTGCACCGGGTTCTACGCACCCGGCCCCGACTTCATGCTCGCCCGCGACCTCGGGCTCAACCCGGGCGTCGAGCGATACCACCTGGGATTCATGGGGTGTTACGCGTCGATTCCGGCGCTGCGCATCGCCAAGCAGTTGTGCGAAGCGGATGCCTCGGCGGTCGTGCTCGTCGTCAGCGCCGAGTTGTGCACGTTGCACCTGCGATCGTCGAACGACCCCGACACGATCGTGGCGTCGTCGCTGTTCGCCGACGGCGCGGCGGCTGGCATCGTGTCGACGCGTCCGGCCGAAGCGGGTGAGAAGGCGTTCGACCTCGACGGGTTCGCGACGCGCGTGACACCGGTCGGCGAGGGCGACATGGCCTGGAAGATCGGCGACCACGGCTTCGAGATGGTGCTCTCGAACGCGATCCCCGCGATCATCGACGACCACATCACGGGCGCGCTCGAGCCGCTCTTCGCGACCGAGCCGACGCTTGCCGCGGCACTCGCCGCCGACACCGCGTCGCAGGCGGTCGAGCATTGGGCGATCCACCCAGGCGGGCGCAGCATCCTCGACAAGGTCGAGTCGCGGCTCGTGCTCACCGAGGCGCAGCTCGTGCCCGCCCGCGAGACCCTGCGCGACTTCGGCAACATGTCGAGCGCGACGGTGCTGTTCGTATTGAAGAACATCCTCGAGTCGCACGCGGCGTCCGATGGCGATCGCGTGGCCGCGATGGCGTTCGGGCCGGGGCTCACCGTCGAATCGGCACTGCTCACCGTGCGGGCCTAGTGTGCGACATCCGTTCACCTCGCTCGCGTTCCGTGACGAACGTGTGGTCGAGCAGATGGACGGCCCTGACGCCGACCCGAACATGCTGGCGAAGACGTACGAGCGATTCCGGCTCGTGAATGCGGTCGTGTCAGGCGAGCGCGCCGTGTACCGGCGGTGGGTGCGCCCGCGGCTCTCGCCGGTGTGGGCCACGCGGCTGCTCGACGTCGGCACGGGCAGCGCCGACCTGCCCCGCCGCATGCTGCGCTGGGCCCGCGCCGACAGGCTGCGCCTCGAGATCACCGCGATCGACCCCGACGAGCGGGCGATCGCCTGGGCCGACGCGCAGCCGCCCGTGCGGGGGCTGACGGCGCGGCGTGCCATGACGGGCGACCTCGTGCGTGCCGGCGAGCGGTTCCAGATCGTGCTGTCGAACCACGTGCTGCACCACCTCGACGGACACGAGACGGGCGCGCTGCTCGCCGACTGCCAGCGCCTCGTGGGTCCGGGCGGCATCGTGGTGCTCGGCGACATCGAGCGCAGTTGCTGGGGCTACGCGGGCTTCTGGCTCGGTACCCTGCCGTTCGCCGGCAACCTGCTCGCCGGCACCTACATCCGCGGCGACGGGCTCGCGTCGATCCGTCGCAGCCACACGGTCGCCGAGCTCGCCGGCGTGCTGCCGCCCGGGTGGCGCGTGCGGCGGGCGTTCCCCTCGCGGCTCGAGGTGGCCTGGGGGCCGGATGTCTGAGCCGGCGGCAATCGCACACGAACCGATCCACGACGTGGTCGTGGTGGGCGGCGGCCCCGTCGGCATGCTGCTCGCGTGCCTGCTCGCGCTGCGCGGGCGCGACGTCGTGGTGCTCGAACGACGCCATGAGCGGTCGGGGCGATCGCGGGCGATCGGCATCCACCCGCCAGGGCTGCGTGCGCTCGCGCACGTCGGGCTCGAGCCGGCGGTGCGCGCGGCCGGAATCGAGATCGCCGGCGGCCGCGTGATGTGCGAGGGCCGGGTGCTCGGCGACATGTCGTTCGCCAAGGCCGGAGCGGTGCTGTCGCTGCCGCAGCTCGAGACCGAGCGGCTGCTCGAGGGGCGGCTCGACGAGTTGCGGCCGGGGGCGCTGCGGCGCGGCGTCGAGGTGCGGCACGTGCGCGACCGCGGAACCCATGTCATGGTCGACGCCGTCAACGTCGGCGACGCCGGTCGTGCGACCGGGGTGCTCTCGGTGCGTGCCCGGTACGCGGTCGCGGCCGACGGGGTGCGCAGCGCACTGCGCGAACAGCTCGGCATCGACTGGCACGCCCACGCCGGACACGCCCACTACGTGATGGGCGACACGCGCGACGACACGGGCGAACCCGATCAGGCACTGCTGCACTTCGAGCCGTCGGGCGTCGTGGAGTCGTTCCCGATGCCCGGCGGTCTGCGCCGCTGGGTCGCCTGGGTGAGGCGACCTCCGGCACACACCTCGGTCGAACATCTCGCGACGATCGTGCGCTCGCGCACGTCGGGTGCGTTCGACGCCGCCGCAGCCTCTGAGCCGAGCGCGTTCGAGGCGCGGCAGCACCTCGCCTCGCGCCTCGCGCACGGACGCGTCGCGCTCGTCGGCGATGCCGCCCACGAGATCAGCCCGATCGGCGGCCAGGGCATGAACCTCGGCTGGCTCGACGCGCTGCGGCTCGACCACGACCTCGAGACCGCGCTCCGGGTGGGGGCGCCGTTCGAAGCGTTCGAGGCGTACGACCAGGTGCGACGCGCGGCCGCGGCGCGGGCCATCCGTCAAGCCGCGTTCAACATGGCGATGGGCGCACCCGCGACGGGCGTGCGACTCCGGGTGCGCAATGGCGCCGTGCGCGTGCTGGCGGTGCCGCCGCTGCGCGGACTGCTCGCGCGCGCATTCACGATGCGGTGGTTGTGAGTCGGCTGGGCCGGTGCCGCCGGTTCAGAGCACGATTCGAGTGAGCGCGAACACCGGGATCAGCCGGCCGGTCTTCAGCTGGTAGTCGGCGTAGGGCGGGTACGCCTCGACCGCGCGCGCCCACCAGACGGCGCGCTCGTCACCGCTGAGCTCGCGGGCCTCGTAGTCGTGCTTCTCGGCGCCGTCCTGCAGTTCGACGTGCGGGTGGGCGACGAGGTTGTGGTACCAGAGCGGATGCTTCGGGGCGCCGCCGATCGACGCGACGACGGCGTACTCGCCGTCGTGCTCGACCCGCATCAGTGCGGTCTTGCGCAGCTTGCCCGTCTTCGCGCCGAGCGTCGTCAGCACGATGATCGGCATGCCTCGCAGGGTGTTCGCCGTGGCGCCGTTCGACGCCTCGAAGGCCTCGGCTTGCGTGCGGGCCCAGCCCGACGTGCTCGGTGCGTATTCGCCCTCGAGTGGCATCTGTCTCCCCTACTTCGTGGTCTTCATCGACCGTAACCCGGGTCGAAGCCGGCGAATTCCCCCACGGATCGGGCGAGGTCGTGCGGCAGACGGAGCGACAGGCTGATGCCCGCCTTCCTTGCCCCGCCCGAAGGTTGTATGCCAGCGTGGGAGCCGGGCCGTCGACGGTCGGCGGTATGCGGGGGAAGGCAGACGCTGTGACGAAGGAATTCGCGGGGAAGATCGAACTCGACGTGCGCGACTCAGTATCCGACTGGGACGCGTTCCTGCCGAGCAGGGCACCCGAGGGTGCACCGAACGTGCTCGTCGTGCTGTACGACGACACCGGGATGGCGGCATGGTCCCCGTATGGCGGCCGCATCGACATGCCGACGATGGACCGACTGGCCAAGGACGGCCTCACCTACTCGCAGTGGCACACGACCGCACTGTGCTCGCCGACGCGTTCGACGTTCCTGACCGGTCGCAACCACCACCTGAACGGGTTCGCGACGATCTCGGAGTCGTCGACCGGGTTCCCCGGCTACAACTCGCACATCCCGCCGTCGAACGTGACGATGGCGCACCTCCTGCGCGATGCCGGCTGGTCGACGTTCTGGGTCGGCAAGAACCACAACGTGCCGATCGACGAGTGGACCGCCGGGGCCTCGAAGAAAAACTGGCCGCTCGCCCAGGGCTATGACCGCTTCTACGGCTTCATCGGCGGCGAGACCAACAACTGGTATCCCTCGCTCGCCGAAGACAACAAGTACATCGACCAGCCGTACCTGCCCGAGGACGGCTATCACCTCTCGAAGGACCTCGCTGACCAGGCGCTCAAGATGATCCGCGACGTCAAGCAGACCGAGCCCGACAAGCCGTGGTACCTCTGGTTCTGCCCGGGCGCCAACCACGCGCCGCACCACGCGCCCGAGGAGTACATCGCGAAGTACAAGGGCAGGTTCGACGACGGCTACGAGGCGTACCGCGAGTGGGTGCTGCCGCGCATGATCGAGCGCGGCATCCTGCCCGCCGACACGGTGCTGACCGAACTGAACCCCATGCCCGACGGCACCTTCTCGCCGACCGACGAGGTGCGTCCGTGGGCGTCGCTGAACGACGAGGAAAAAGCGATGTTCAGCCGCATGGCCGAGGTGTCCGCCGGCTTCTCGGAGTACACCGATGCGCAGGTCGGCCGCATCATCGACTACCTCGAGGAGTCGGGCCAACTCGAGAACACCCTCGTCATCTACTGCGCCGACAACGGTGCTTCGGGTGAGGGCAGCCCCAATGGCTCGGTCAACGAGGGCAAGATCTTCGGCGGCTACCCCGACGACGAAGCCGAGAACCTGCGTCTCGTCGACAAGCTGGGCAGCCCCGACACCTACAACCACTATCCGACCGGCTGGGCGGCGGCCTTCTCGACGCCGTACAAGATGTTCAAGCGGTACACCTACCAGGGCGGGGTCGCCGACCCGCTGGTGATCCATTGGCCCAGAGGCATCGCGGCCCGTGGCGAGGTTCGCCACCAGTACCACCACTCGACCGACATCGTGCCGACCATCCTCGAAGCATGCGGAGTGGCCTTCCCCGACACGTACAACGGGGTCGACCAGACGCCCCTCTCGGGCGTCTCGATGACGCCGTCATTCGATGCGACGCCCGACGCACCGACGAACAAGCAGACGCAGTACTACGAGATGTTCGGCCAGCGCGGCATCTGGCACGAGGGATGGAAGGCCGTCACCGTGCACGGCCCGGTGAGCGGCAAGGGCGACTTCGACAACGACGTGTGGGAGCTGTATCACACCGAGGTCGATCGTTCCGAGGCGAACAACCTCGCGGCCGAGCACCCCGAGAAGCTCGAGGAGCTGAAGGCGCTCTGGCTGGCGGAGGCGGAGGCGAACAACGTGCTGCCGCTGAACGACCTGCAGATCATCGGCAACCCGAAGGACTATGAGGCCTTCATCAAGATGGAGTTCCACCAGCCGGCCCCAGCGAGCGGGCAGTTCGTGTACTACCCGGGCACGTCCGAGATCCCGGAGCGTTCCGCCGCGAACGTGCACGGCGTCTCCTACAAGATCGCCGCCGAGGTCGAGCTCACACCCGACAGCCAGGGCGTGATCTTCGCCCACGGTTCGCGCTTCGGCGGGCACGCACTCGTGATCAAGGACGGCCAGGTGCACTACGTGTACAACTTCCTCGGCATCCCGCCCGAGGATCGCATCTCTGCCCCGGTCCCGACGTCGGGCAGGCACATCATCGGGGTCGAGTTCACGAAGGAGGGAATGGGCCAGTACCGGGAAGGCGTCGGGCCGCTGAAGCTGTACATCGACGACCAGCAGGTCGGCGAGCAGCAGATCCGTACGGTGCTCGGCCACTTCTCGCTCTGCGGCGAGGGGCTCACCATCGGGCGCGACAGCGCCGACCCGGTGTCGTCGCTGTACGGCTATGGCTTTGACTTCACCGGCGGCGAGATCGCCAAGGTGGTGTTCGATATCGCCGACGACGCGTACATCGATCTCGAGGCGCACCTCGCCGCGGCGATGGCGCGTGACTGACACGCGCCCGCTTCCGTCGTGGTCCGACGGGCCGGCCCGCGACGCGATCCTCGCGTTCGTGGAGTCGGTCTCGTCGGGCCCCGATGCGGTGCCCGAAGCCGCCCGCATCGCGGTGTTCGACAACGACGGCACGCTGTGGACCGAGAAGCCGATGCCCACCCAGCTGCACTTCGTCGTGCAGCAGTGGGCGGCGGCTGCAGCGGCCGACCCGTCGCTCGCCGAGCACCAGCCCTACAAGGCCGCCGAGCAGGCGCTCGCCGCTGCATCCGCACATGGATTCACGGTCGTGAGCGTCAAGCGCGACTTGTCGACCGTCTTCCCGGCTGCGTAGGGCGGGCGGATGTCGCAGACGGATGTCGCGGGCCGCCGGTTCCGGCTCTTCCCGACGCTCGCGGGGTACCGGCGCGCATGGCTCGGGCCCGACCTGCTCGCCGGACTCTCGGCGGGCGCGGTCGTGATCCCGCAGGCGATGGCCTACGCGACCATCGCGAACCTGCCCGTGCAGACCGGCCTCTACACGTGCATGGTGCCGATGCTCGTGTACGCGATGCTCGGCGGCTCGCGGGCGATGAGCGTGTCGACGACGTCGACGATCGCGACCCTCACGGCGACCACCCTCGTCTCGGCTGGAGTCGCCGCCGGCAGCGACGACCCGATCCCCGACCTGATGGCGCTCGCGCTGCTCGTCGGCGTGATCCTGCTGCTCGCCCGGCTCGCGAAGCTCGGCTCCCTCGTCGAGAACATCTCGCGCGCGACCATCGTCGGCATCCAGGTCGGCGTGGGCGCGACCGTCGCCGTCGGGCAGCTGCCGAAGCTGCTGGGGGAGACCGAGAACTTCTCGGGGCACGGATTCATCCGCTCGCTCGTCGCGGTCGCCGAGGCCCTGCCCGGCGCGCACTGGACGACCGTCGCCCTCTCGGCGGGCTCGATCGCGGTGCTGCTCGTGGTCAAGCGATTCGCGCCGCGGGTGCCGGGTCCGCTCGTCGTCGTCGCGGCGGGCATCCTGCTCGTGGCGTTCGGCGGGCTCGACGAGGCGGGCGTCGAGCTCATCGCGCCGGTGCCCCAGGGCTTCCCGGTGCCGGCCCTGCCGTCATTCGCGAACCTCGGCGCCCTGCTGCCGGGCGCACTCGGCATCGCGGTCATGGCGTTCCTCGAGTCGGCGGCCGTGGCGCGTGGCATCCGCAAGCCCGGCGAGCGGCAGGTCGACAGCAATCAAGAGCTGTTCGCGACCGGTGCGGCCAACACGCTCGGCTCGTTCTTCCAGGTGCTGCCGGCCGCAGGCGGCTTCTCGCAGAGCGCGGTGAACCAGGGCGCGGGCGCGCGCACGCAGCTCTCGACGATCGTCACGGTCGTGCTCGCGGTGCTGGTCGCGCTGTTCCTCGGGCCGGTGCTGAGCCTGCTGCCGCAGGCCACGCTGGCGGCACTCGTGTTCGTCGCCGTCGTCGGCCTCATCGACATCGCCTCACTCGTGCGGTTCTGGCGCATCAGCCGCACCGACTTCTGGATCGCCGTGTCGACAGCGGCGGTCGGCCTCACCGCGGGACTGCTCCTCGCGGTTCTCGTGGGCGTGCTCGCAACGTTCGTGGTGGTGTTGCGGGAGTTGAACAAGGTCCGCATCGACGTCGGCAACCCGATCGACGGGGTGCTTCCCGTCCGGCTCCTCGGCCCGCTCTACACTGCCAACGTGCTCGCGAACGAGAACGCCGTGCTCGACGGGGCGGCCGCACACCGGGGCATCCGTTCGGTGGCGCTCGAGCTCACCCGCATGTCGGTGACCTCGGTGACGGTGCTCGACACGCTCGCCGACCTCGACCGCGAACTCGGCGGGCAGGGCATCGAACTGCGTCTCGCGGCCGTGCCCGACGCGGGCGCGACCGTCGCGCGGCGGACGAGCTGGTACGCGGGCCTCGAGGCGGCCGGCAGGGTCTACCCGACGCTGGGCGAGGCGACCGCCGACCCGCGCGGCGAACGGCAGGAGGATCACTGATGCAACCACCGCTCGCGGGTCTGACTCGCAGGAATCTGGCCAGGGAACTCACCGCGGGCGTGACCCTGCTCGCGATCGCGATCCCGCTGAACATCGGGTATGCGCAGATCGCCGGGCTGCCGCCGACGGCGGGTCTGTACGCCCTCATCGTGCCCACCGTGGTGTACGCCCTCGTCGTGTCGAGCCGGCAACTCGTGGCGTCGCCCGATGCCGCGGCCGCCGCGCTCGTCGCGTCGTCGATCGGCGGGCTCGCAGCCGCCGGCAGCGCCGATTACGCCACGCTCGCGATGGCGCAGGCGATCATCTGCGGCATCATGTTCGTGCTGCTCTCGGTGCTGAAGCTCGGCTTCCTCGCGAACTTCCTGTCGAAGCCCATCCTCGTGGGCTTCGTCGGCGGCCTCGCACTCGACATCCTCGTGAGCCAGATCGCCAAGATGCTCGGCGTCGGCATCGACTCGGGAGGCGAGTTCGTCGAGAAGGTCGTGGGGCTCGTGACCGGCCTCGGCACGATCAACCTCGTCTCGCTCGCCATCTCGGTCGTATCGGTCGCGATCCTGCTCGGCGGACGTCGGCTGCTGCCGGTCGTGCCGTGGGCGTTGGTCGTGCTGCTGCTTTCGACGATCGCCGTGATGATCGCGGACCTCGACGACGCCGGCGTCGACGTACTCGGCGAAGTACCTGCCGGGCCCCCGGCCCTCACCTGGCCGATGCTCGACTGGTCGATGTGGCTCGTGCTCATCCCCTCGGCGATGGCGCTGACGCTCGTGACCACCGCCGAGGGCCTGCTCGTCTCCCGGTCATACGGCGAGAAACGCGGCTACCCCACCAGCCCGAACCGGGACCTGCTCGCGTTCGGCCTCGGCAACATCGCCGCGGGCGCGAGCGCGAGCTTCGCGGTGGGTTCTTCGACCTCGCGGACGGCCGCCATGGATCAGTCCGGGTCGCGGACCCAGCTGCCCTCACTCGTGCTCGCGGCCGGCACGCTGCTGCTGCTGCTCTTCGGCACCGCACTGCTCGCCGACATCCCGTCGCCCGCGATCGGGGCGATCGTCGGCGTCGCCATTCTTCCGCTCCTGGGCATCCGCGAGTTCGTGGGCCTGTGGCGGCAGGACCGGTTCGAGTTCGTGGTCGGCGCGGCATGCTTTCTCGTCACGCTCTTCATCGGCGCGATCCCGGGCATCCTCGTGGCGTTCGTGCTCGCGCTCATCAACCTCGCCAAGCGCGCGGCCAACCCGGCCATCGACGTGCTCGAGGCGGGCGGCGAGCCCACCGACTCGCTGCTCGAAGAGGCTCCCCGTGGTGCCGTGACCGCGCCGGGCGTCATCGTCGTGCGGCTCGCGGCGCCGCTGTTCTTCGCGAACAGCGCCGTCTTCGGCGATGCCGTGAAACGCGCAGTCGGCGCCGCCGAGTCGGCGGGCCACGGCCCGGTGAGGCACGTGGTGATCGACATGGAGGCGGTCACGGACCTGGATGTGACCGGCGCCGAGACCTTCGAGGCATTGCTCGAATGGCTCGGGCAGCACGACATCGAGCTCTCGTTCAGCCGTGTGCGCCCGGTCGCGAAGGCCCGACTCGACCGCCTCGATCTGCTCGGAGACGCCCGCATCTTCGACACCAACCGAGCGGCGATCACGGCGCTCACCGAAGACGACGGCGCCGCCGTCGAGAAGGGATGAGCCCATGGGTGCCGTCATCGGAGATATCCTCCCCCTCGCCGTCGGAATCGCAATCTCGCCGATCCCGATCATCGCCGCGATCCTGATGCTGCTGTCGCCGCAGGCGAAGGGCACGAGCGTCGGGTTCCTCCTGGGCTGGGTACTGGGCATTGTCGTCGCGGTGGTCGTGTTCACCCTGCTCGCCTCGGTGATCCCCGAACAGGATCCGGATGCCTCGAAGCCCATCGCCGGCATGATCAAGATCGTCCTCGGCGCGCTGCTGTTGTTCCTGGCGCTCAAGCAGTGGCGCGGCCGCCCCAAGGCCGACGAGGAGCCGCCGTTGCCGAAGTGGATGAGCGCCATCGACACGATGACCGCGGTGAAGGGCCTGGGTCTCGGGTTCCTGCTCTCGGCGGTGAACCCGAAGAACCTCATCATGGCGGTGAGCGCCGGCATCGTGATCGGCACCGCCGGCATCTCGGGCGGTGAACAGACGATCGCGATCGCCGTGTTCGTCGTCATCGCCGCGTGCTCTGTCGCGATCCCGGTCATCGGCTACCTGGTGGCATCGAAGCAGATGGCCGGGCCTCTCGAGTCGCTGCGTGGCTGGCTCGTGCACAACAACGCGACCGTCATGGCCGTGCTGCTGCTCGTCATCGGCGTCGTGGTGATCGGCAAGGGGATCGGGAACTTCTGACATGGGCGGGAACGTGACGACGGATGCCGCGAGCGATGCTCCCACGCAGCGCGCCGGCCTCGCGCACGGAACCCGTGTGCTCCTCACCGTCGCCGCCGCGGTCGTCGCGTTCGCCGGCGTGTGGCTCGCCCGTGACGTGCTGGCGCCCGCCGCGGTCGCCGCGGTCGTCGTGATCATCGCCCATCCGGTGCGGCATCCGCTCGAACGTCGCGGGTGGCCGCGCTGGGTCGCAACCACCGCAGTGATCGTCGTCGCGTACCTGATCCTCGCGGTGCTCGCCGCACTGCTGCTCTTCGCCTCGGCGCAGTTCGTCGCTCTGCTGCCCGACTACGCCGATGAGCTGCAGGCCACCGCGGCATCCGTCGCCGACACACTCGCGTCGATGGGTCTCTCCGACGCGGCATCCGATGCGACGTCGTCACTGCTCGATCCCGGCACGCTCGTCGGATTCGCGGCATCCGTCGCCGACACCGTGCTCGGCCTCGCCACGGCGTTCTTCTTCGTGCTCGCCTACGTCATCTTCATGGCAGCGGATGCCGCGCGCTTCGCCCGCGCCGGCACGGTATTCGGCAATGCCCGCGCCGACGGCATCGGACGCGGCTACTTCGGCGGCGTGCGCCGCTACTACGTCGTGAACGCGACGTTCGGCGCGATCGTGGCGGTGCTCGACGGACTGCTGCTCTGGGCGCTCGGCATCCCGATCCCGATCGTGTGGGCGATCCTCGCGTTCGTCACGAACTTCGTGCCGAACATCGGGTTCGTGCTCGGCCTCATTCCGCCCGCCGTGCTCGCCCTCGTGGTCGGCGGGTGGCCTCTCGCGCTCGTGGTCGTGCTCGCGTACAGCGTGATCAACGTCACGCTGCAGGTGCTCGTGCAGCCGAAGTTCGTGAGCGATGCCGTCGACCTCAGCCTCACGCTGTCGTTCTTCTCGGTCGTCTTCTGGGCCTTCGTCATCGGGCCGATCGGGGCGATCCTGTCGATCCCGCTCACCCTGCTCGTACGGGCGCTGCTCGTGGAACCCGACGATCGCGCCGAGACCCTGCGCCGACTCTCGGGGAATCCCGTGCGCGACGGGAGCCGGTGAACTAGGGGCGGGTGATCACGAGCGAGAATTCGACGAACCCGTCGGGCTCGACCGAGACGAAGCCGAGGTTCGGCGCTTCGACACCGAAGTCGGCGAACGTGATGGGAATGCTGCCGGCAACCTGGCCGTCGGCGCCGTTCAGCACGGCTTCGAGGTCGACCGTGACGGTGCGGGTGACGCCGGCGAGGGTGAGTTCACCCGTCGCCTGGACGGTCTGCACCTCGCCGACCGTCGGTGCTGCGTCGACCGCGACCGGCTCGGTGAGCACGAAGGTCGCCGTCGGGAACTCGCCCGTGCGCATCGCGTTCGAGCGGAAGTATTCGTCGCGGTTACCCGAGTCGGTCGCGATCGACGCGACGTCGACCTCGAGCGACGCGCTCGTGAGCGTGAGTTCGTCGACGGTGAGCGTGCCCGTGACATCAGAGGTGCGCCCGGTGACGGTGACGTCGGTGCCGTTCAGCACCTCGTCGACGCGGTAGCCCGAAAACGAGCCTTCGGTGACGGCCCAGTCGCCACTGAGATCGGATGCCCCAGTATGCGCCCCGGTGTCGTTCGTCGAACTCGGGGCCGCGGTCACCGACGGTGCGGCGTCGGCCTCGCCGACGATGAGATCGCGGTAGATGATCGGGCCGGCTACGGCGGCAGTGGCGCCGAGCACGAGCGCTCCGGCGACGATTGAGATGGTGATGATCTTCGTGCGCTTCTGCATGCTGCTCCCCAGCGTCGGACTTCAAGCATTGCCGACGAACATATGAGAAAGTGCTGAAGCACGTCACACCCGGAATACCCACCCACACGACAGAGTTGAGTTGAGTAGACTCAAGTTTGAACGAAGGGAGAGTGCCAGTGGCCAACATGCAGGGCGCGCCGAGCTCGCAGGAAGAGCAGAAGTCGGCGCTCGAACAGTTCGGTGTCAACCTCACCGAGATCGCGAAGGCGGGAAAGCTCGATCCGGTGATCGGGCGCGACGCCGAGATCCGTCGGGTCAGCCAGGTGCTCACCCGGCGCACCAAGAACAACCCGGTGCTCATCGGCGAGCCCGGCGTGGGCAAGACCGCCGTCGTCGAGGGGCTCGCCCAGCGCATCGTCGCGGGCGACGTCGCCGAGTCGCTGAAGCACAAGCAGCTCATCTCGCTCGACATCTCGGCGCTCGTCGCGGGCGCCATGTATCGCGGCCAGTTCGAGGAGCGGCTGAAGGCCGTGCTGAAAGAGATCGACGAGGCCGAGGGCCAGATCATCACCTTCGTCGACGAGTTGCACCTGCTCATGGGCGCGGGCGGGGGCGAGGGTTCGGTCGCGGCATCCAACATGCTGAAGCCGATGCTCGCTCGCGGCGAGTTGCGCCTCATCGGCGCGACCACGCTCAACGAGTATCGCGAGTACATCGAGAAGGACGCCGCGCTCGAGCGCCGCTTCCAGCAGGTGTACGTCGGTGAGCCGTCGGTCGAAGACACCGTCGCGATCCTTCGCGGACTCAAGGGACGCTACGAGGCGCACCACGGGGTCACCATCAGCGACGCGGCGCTCGTGGCCGCGGCATCCCTTTCGAATCGCTACATCTCGGCCCGTCAGCTGCCCGACAAGGCCATCGACCTCGTCGACGAGGCCATGTCTCGGCTCAAGATGGAGATCGACTCGAGCCCCGTCGAGATCGACCAGCTCAAGCGCCAGGTCGACCGGCTGAAGCTCGAGGAGCTCGCCCTCAAGAAAGAGAAGGACGACGCGTCGAAAGAGCGCCTCGCCAAGCTTCGCGAGGCGCTGGTCGACCATGAGCGCGAGCTCGCCGACCTCGAGGCCCGGTGGGCACGCGAACGGATGTCGCTGAATCGCGTCGGCGACCTGAAGCGCCGGCTCGACGAGGCGGTGACCGAGCGCGACCGGGCCATGCGCGAGGCCGACTACGCGCGCGCCTCGAAACTCGAGTACGAGACGATCGCTCAGCTGCAGCGTGATCTGGCGGCTGCCGAGCAGGCCGAGGCCGCACCCGACGAGCCGCGCATGGTGAACGAGCAGGTCACCGAAGAGGACATCGCGCAGGTCATCGCCGCGTGGACGGGCATCCCCGTCGGCCGGCTGCTGCAGGGCGAGACCGAGAAGCTGCTGCACCTCGAAACCGAACTCGGCAAGCGGCTCATCGGCCAGAAGCGCGCCGTCGCCGCGGTCGCCGACTCGGTTCGCCGCTCGCGTGCGGGCATCAGCGACCCGAACCGTCCGACGGGATCCTTCCTGTTCCTCGGCCCGACGGGTGTCGGCAAGACCGAGCTCGCGAAGGCGCTCGCCGAGTTCCTCTTCGACGACGAGCACGCCATGGTGCGCATCGACATGTCGGAGTACGGCGAGAAGTTCTCGGTCTCGCGGCTCGTCGGCGCGCCACCCGGGTACGTCGGCTACGACCAGGGCGGCCAGCTCACCGAGGCCGTGCGGCGTCGCCCGTACTCCGTGATCCTGTTCGACGAGGTCGAGAAGGCGCACCCCGAGGTGTTCGACGTGCTGCTGCAGGTGCTCGACGACGGTCGCCTCACCGACGGCCAGGGCCGCACGGTCGATTTCCGCAACACGATCCTCATCCTCACGTCGAACCTCGGCTCGCAGTACCTGATCGACCCGTCGCTCGCGTGGGACGAGAAGGAGCAGGCCGTGCTGCAGGCCGTGCGGCAGGCGTTCAAGCCCGAGTTCGTGAACCGGCTCGACGACATCGTCGTGTTCTCGTCGCTCAGCGAAGAGGAACTCGCCGAGATCGTGAACCTCTACATCGACCGGCTGTCGCTGCGTCTGCACGAGCGCCGGCTCGAACTCGGGGTCACGCCCGACGCGCGGGCCTGGCTCGCCGAGCGCGGCTACGACCCGCTCTACGGTGCCCGGCCGCTGCGCCGGCTCATGCAGCACGAGATCGACGACCGCCTCGCCCGGGCGCTGCTCACCGGTGCGGTGCGCGACGGTGACGCGGTCGTCGTGGGGCTCGACGATGACGGCGAATCACTGACGGTGATGCGGGCCGAGGCTCCGGTCGGCGACGGTGCGGTCGATCTCGATGACGACGTGATCGACGCCGAGATCATCGACGAGGGACAGTAGGCGGAGTCAGTCGTCGGCGCGCTCGGGCTCGGGCGCGGGCTCGCGCTCGGCCGACGGTTCGCGCACGCCGTTCGCGCTCGCCGGAATGCGCCGTTCGAGGGCGATGGCCAGCAGGCCGATGCCGATGCAGCCGACGACCATGATGCCGATGTACACCGCGGACAGTCCTTGATCGAGCAGCAGGCCCGCGGCGATCGGTCCGGCGATCGCGCCTCCTTGGAACGCCGCCGAGTTGATCGCGTTGTAGCGGCCGCGGTTGTGGTCGGAGGCGAGGTCGTTGTACACCGCGGGCACCGTGGGCTGCAGCAGGGTCTCTCCGAAGGCGAACACGCCCATGAAGGCCAGCACGCCGATGGCGGCGGCGAGCGAATCGGGAAGCAGCCCGGCCGCGCCGAGTATCAGCCACGAGCACGCCCACACGAGCGCCATCACCCACATGACCCGGGTGCGACGTCGACCCGTGATGTACTTCAGCACGGTGAACTGCAGTAGCACGATCACGGCGGTGTTGACGGCGAAGGAGAGCCCGATCACGCGGGTCGAGACCTCGGCCACCTGCCGCGCGTAGGCCGGGAACCCGGCCTCCATCTGGCCGTAGCCGATGAACATCGCAATGAAGGTGAGCAGCGTCACCCAGACCACCGCGGGCCGGCGGAGGATCTCGCGATAGCCGCCGGTCGTCGGGGCGTCGTCGGAGGGCTCGGCCTGGGTGCGGACGTGGCGGAGGGGCCCGAGCAGCAACGCGACCGGCACGAGGCAGCTGATCGCGTCGATGAGGAAGATCGCGGTGAAGGTCTCGGGCGAGTCGACGTCGATGTAGAACCCGCCGATGATGCCGCCCACGCCGATGCCGAGGTTGACGAGGGCGAAGTTGACGCCGAAGTACTGCAGACGAAGGTCGCCGTCGACCACGGCGGCGATCAGCGCGTTGAACCCCGGCCAGGAGACGCCGAAGTTCACGCCGATCAGCACGAGCGCGACCGCGGCGACCGCGGGGTGGGTGGCGAATGCGAGCAGTGTGCAGCCGGCGATCATCGCCGTCAGCCCGGTGAGCAGCACCGCGCGCGCGCCGAAGCGGTCGATGAGCGTGCCGCCCGGGCCCGTCACGATGAGCCCGACGACCGCGATCAGGCTCATCAGCGCGCCCGAGAGGCCGAGATCGAAGCCCCGCACCTCGTGCAGGTAGATGATCGTGAACGGCAGCGTCAGCCCCCGGCCGAGCGTCTGGATCGCGACCGTCGACAGCAGCCAACGCCCCTCGGTGGGGAGCGCGCCCCAGAACCCTCTCATGCCCGTCACTCCAGCATCCTGCCGGATACCACCGACATCGGCGATTCGGGCGCGAGCATGGGCGTGGCGACATTTCACCCGCCGGGCGTACCCTGCCGCCATGACGCTGCGCACGGGCCCCGGTCAACGCCTCGACGAAGGTCACTCGATCGTCGAGACCGACCGCGGGGCGGTGCGGGGCGCGAGGCGACGTGGCGTGCGCATCTGGCGGGGCATCCCGTACGCGGCCGACACGTCCGGCGATCGACGCTTCCGGGCGCCGCTGCCGGCGCTCGCCTGGGACGACGTGCGCGACGCCTTCGCGTATGGTCCGGTCGCTCCGCAGAAGCGCAGGGGCCAGTTCATCGGTGCCTCGCCGCGCCTTGCGCGCAGCGAGGACTGCCTCAGCGTGAACGTGGTCGCCCCAGCCGATTCGGATGACCCGGCCCGCGGCCGACCCGTCATGGTGTTCATCCACGGCGGGGCCTACAGCGTCGGCTCGTCGGGCGAGTATCCGCAGCAGGGCGAGCGGCTCGTGCGCCGGCACGGCGTCGTCTACGTGAGCTTCAACTACCGCCTGGGCGCGCTCGGGTGGCTCGACTTCCGGGCGTACTCGTCGCCGAGGCATCCGTTCGAAGGCAATCTCGGGCTGCGCGACCAGGTCGCGGCGCTCGAGTGGGTGCACCGCAACATCCGTGCGTTCGGCGGCGATCCCGGGAACGTGACGCTGTTCGGCGAGTCGTCGGGCGCGAATGCCGTCACGACGCTGCTGACGGTGCCCGCCGCGGAGGGGCTGTTCGCGCGCGCGATCTCGCAGAGCTCGCCGGCGAACGCGGTCTACCTGCCGGAGGTCGCGGCGAAGTGGGCCGGCGAATACGTGCAGCATCTCAGTCGCCTCGTCGATGACGACGACCTCGACAGCGAATCGCCCGAGGATGCCGCGGCGATGCTCCGCGCAACCGACGCGATGCTGCTCGCCGAGGCGACCACCGCGCTCACCGTGCGCACGCCCGACGAGAACCCCGGCACCATCAGTCTCGCGCCCGTCATCGACGGCGAGTTCCTGCCGCACCGCCCGCTCGACGCATTCCGGGACGGCCTTGCGCACCGAGTCCCGCTCATCATCGGCACGAACGACCGCGAGGGGTCGCTCTTCGAGGGGCGCATCAGCATCCTGCCCACGACCAAACCTCGGATCCGGGCGATCTTCGCGAACACGAAGAAGAAGGCGCGCAAAGCGATCAAGCGGCAGTATCCCGGTCTGCCCGACCGTCGCCCGGCGGCCGACTTCGCGGGTGACTTCACGTTCTGGTTCCCGACGGTGAAGTTGGCCGAGCGGCACTCGAGGTTCTCGCCGGTGTTCATGTACCGCTTCGATGCGGCCCCGCGCATGCCGCGACTGCTCGGCCTCGACGCGACGCACGGCCTCGAGCTCTTCGCGCTCTTCGAGAAGTTCGACAACCCGACCGGCGTCGGCCTCACGCTGCTCGGCGGGCGGCGCATGTTCCGCGAGGTCGGGCGGCGCATGCAGGGTCACTGGGTCGCGTTCGCGACATCCGGCGCGCCGCTCGACGACTGGCCGGCGTACGACGAGGCGACCCGGCGCACCCTCGTCTTCGACCGCGTCGACCACGTGGAACTCGACCCGCGGCGCGAGAAACGGCTCGCGTGGCAGGCGTTCGTGCCGCACGTGTGAGGCGCGCGTCGGTCGAGTCGGCCCGGCAGGGCCGTATCGAGATCACGCGACACCGGGTCTCGATACACTCGCTGCGCTCACTACTCGACCAGCGGTGGCCGCCGTAGGCTCGAACCATGCGCGCCACCGTCATTCACGCCGCCCGCGACATCCGTGTCGAAACCGTGCCCGACCCCGTGCTGTCGACCGGTGGCGATGCGATCGTGAGGGTCGTCGCGGCGTGCGTGTGCGGCTCCGACCTGTGGCCGTATCGAGGAGTCACGCCGACGCGCGCACCGCACCGCATCGGGCACGAGTTCGTCGGCGTGGTCGAGGCGGTCGGCGAGGGCGTGCAGCACGTCGCCGTGGGCGACTTCGTGATCGCCCCGTTCTACGTGTGCGACAACACGTGCATCAACTGCCGCAACGGGGTGTCGACGTCGTGCCTGCACGGAGGTTGGTGGGGCGCCGACGACCGGTTGGGCGGCTTCGCCGACGGCGGGCAGGGGGAGCGGGTGCGCGTGCCGCTCGCCGACGGCACCCTCGTCGTCGTGCCCGGTCCCGTCGGCGACGACGAGGTCCCCGGACTGCTCGCCCTCTCCGACGTGATGGGCACCGGCCACCACGCCGCCGTGTCGGCCGGGGTCGGTCCGGGCGACTCGGTCGCCGTCGTGGGCGACGGTGCGGTCGGCCTCTGCGCGATCATCGCGGCGCGACGGCTCGGCGCGTCGACGATCATCGCCATGTCGCGGCATCCGCAACGACAGGAGCTCGCCCGTGATTTCGGCGCGACGCACATCGTGGCCGAGCGCGGCAACGTCGGCATCACGGCCGTGCAGGAGATCACCGGCGGCATCGGCGCCGACCGGGTGCTCGAATGCGTGGGCTCGAAGGAGTCCATGGACCAGGCGATCCGCTCGACCCGCCCGGGCGGCATGGTCGGGTACGTCGGGGCGCCGAACGGCGGGCCCGAGTTGCCCGTGCGGCCGCTCTTCAACCGCAACGTCGGGGTCAACGGGGGCGTCGCACCGGTGCGCGGGTACATCGACGAGCTGCTGCCCGACGTGCGGTCGGGAGCGATTGCGCCGGGCCGGGTGTTCGATCTCGAGCTGCCGCTCCGCGACGCCGCCGCGGCGTACGCCGCCATGGACGAGCGCCGCGCGATCAAGGTGCTGCTGCGCCCCTGACGGCGCGAATGACCGGCGGATGTCGCGGCCACGACGGCCTGCGATCGGCGGGCGTGCCCTGAACTGGGGATCGGCGGTGAGCCCTCAGGTTCGTACCCTGAGAAGAGGCAAATCAAGGATTTCTCATGACTGTGAAACGCCGCAGACTGACCACGAGTGCCTTCACCGCATTCGTCCTCTTGGCCGCCACCTCGCTCGCACTGTGGCAGCCGCCTCCCGCTGTCGCCGTCGATTCGCCCGTCCCCTCGCTCGTGTCGGCGCAGGTGACCACGCCGGTGGTGCAGGACGGTGAAGACGTCATCGTCGCCTGGGAGTTCGACGCCCCGGTCGACTTCGTGAGCTTCCACTTCAGCGATGCTCTCGGCGGACAGCAGCAGGTCACGTGGAACGGCAACCTGGCGGATGAGGCGGTCGAGGGCCTGCCGCCCGGAGAACTGACCGGAGAAGCCGTCGGGCACGTGGATGACCCGACCTGGCCGCGCGGAATGTTCACGCTCGACGGGTTCACGGTCGCGTGGGACGGCTGGAAGCACTCCGCCAGCTTCGACGGCGACGGAAGCCTCATCTGGAAGACCGAGGGCACCGGCGTTCCCGGCCCGCTGCCCGATCTGGCCGCCATCACCTTCGAGGTCGTCACCGAAGTCGACCTGTCGCGCGCGCCGTCGCTGACGAATGTCGGGCGCATCTCCTCGGCCGCACTCGCCGGTGGCGACACCCTGAGGGTGGCGTGGCTCTTCGATCGCCCGGTGGACGGCGTGAGCTTCGCGTTCACCGACTCGGCGGGCGGCGTGCACGTCGCCGAGTGGAGCTCGTACGAGGCCAACAACGGCATCGCCTCGCGGTCCGGTACCGCGACGGCGATCATCGACGCGAGCACCTGGCCGCTCGGGGCGGTGACGTTCAACGGCTTCGACTACCTGTGGCCGGCAGGGTCTCTGGGTGCGAACGCGGCCGGCGTCGCCCAGTGGAAGGTGCCCAGCGGTCTCGCCAACCCGACAGGAACCACGTTCGGCATCGGCGGGCTGAGCTTCACCGTCGTGTCCGCGCCTGACCCCGGCCCGGACCCCGATCCCGGTCCGGACCCCGATCCCGGTCCGGACCCCGATCCCGGTCCGGACCCCGATCCCGGTCCGGGTCCTGACCCTGACCCTGACCCTGACCCTGACCCCGGTCCCGGCCCGGATCCCGATCCGACTCTGACGATCGAGCGGTGGGCAGGTGCCGACCGATTCGCGACCGCGGCCGCGATCTCGAACGCGAACTTCGACCCCGGCGTGGGCGTGGTGTACGTGGCGAGCGGGATGAACTTCCCGGATGCGCTGGCGGGTGCAGCGGCGGCAGGCAAGGACAGTGGGCCGGTGCTGCTCGTGCAGCGGGGCTCGATCCCGTCGGTGATCGCGGCCGAGCTCGATCGGCTGAACCCCGGTCGCATCGTGGTGCTCGGCGGCAGGGGCGTCGTCGGCAATGCCGTGTTCCAGTCGCTCGACCAGTACACGGCGGGCACGGTGACGCGCTTGGCCGGCCTCGATCGGTTCGGCACGGCGGCAGCGATCTCGTCGAACAACTACGACCCCGCAGTGGGCGTGGTGTACGTGGCGAACGGGATGAACTTCCCGGATGCGCTGGCGGGTGCAGCGGCGGCCGGCAAGGACAGTGGGCCGGTGCTGCTCGTGCAGCGGGGCTCGATCCCGTCGGTGATCGCGGCCGAGCTCGATCGGCTGAACCCGGGTCGCATCGTGGTGCTCGGCGGCACCGGCGTCGTCGGCGGCGCCGTGTTCCAGTCGCTCGACCAGTACACCGCGGGCGCGGTGACGCGTATGGCCGGCCCCGACCGGTTCGGCACGGCCGCGTCGATCTCGAAGATCTTCGCGGCGGGCGTCGGCACGGTGTACGTCGCCAGCGGGATGAACTTCCCCGACGCACTCGCGGGCGCACCGGTCGCCGGAACGACCGCGGGTCCCGTGCTGCTCGTGCACGCCAACTCGATCCCGCCGGCCGTGGCCGCGGAACTGGCGAGGCTGAACCCCACCCGCATCGTGGTGCTCGGCGGCAAAGGTGTGGTCAGCAGCTCTCTCTTCCAGACGCTCGAGGGCTATCTGGGCTGATCGGCTTGCGGGGAACTGAACACACGCAACGCCACCGAACGGATGTCCCGGGCGCGGCCCCGGGACATCCGTTCGGCTTCGCAGCGGCGCCATCCGGAAACGGTCCGATCAGCCCCGTCGTCGGGCTCCATCCGTCGGTTCATCGCGCTCATCTGGATGGCGGACCCCGAGGTCGATCTTCAGTTCGGTGCACAGTGCGGAACGTGCGTCCCTCAATGCATCACCGAGGGGTAGAGGGCCGGGGTCGGCCACGCCTTCGAGCAGGTCGCGAAGGTGAAGATAACGGTGCAGCGCATCGCCCGACAGGAGCAATCCGTGCGTTCGATACCACACGCGCAATGTGCCGTTGTTGCCGTTCACGAGCACCGATCGGCCCTGCTCGTCGGCCATTGCGGCTGACGTCAGCGACGAGGTCAGTTCGCGGTAGGCGTCGAGTCGCGCCTCGAACAAGCCACTCACTTGTTCGACCGGCGAGCGAAGTTGGCCGGCGGAGCCGCGAACCCATTCCGTCGTCTGCGCGTCGGGCTCGATGCGGTTCCAACGGTCGGCCGCATCCTTCAGACGTGTCGTCGCGACATGCTCGTTCGCGGCGAGCTCGTTCAGGAACTGCTTCCATTGCACGAGATCGCGCTTCTCGTACGAGATCCACAGTTGCGACAGCAGATAGACGAGCGTCGGATCGAGGCTGAGCACGAAGTCCCGGTGCTCGGCGATTCGCTCGCGACCCAGGAACTCCTCGTGCACGAAGCGCTTCGAGAGGTACTCCCACCATGGCCTGCGACCTGCGTCAGGATCACTCTTCGGGATTCGGGGTCCGATCTCCTCGAGCTCCCGGCGAATCAGGCCGACGAAGCGGCGTCCGATCTGCCGCGACCTCCAAGTCGGCCATCCGACGGCGATCACGCCGCCGATGACCGTGGCGACGAGCGCGATGCACGCAGCGATGACCGGCGCCCACGCTCTGGACATCGTTGCGAACTCGTCCCACATCGCCGCACTCCTCTCGCGGTCGGGATCCCGGGATCACCGTACCGCGGTGGGGGTCAGGAGGCGTGCAGCTCGTCGCGGATGCCGGCGACGAAGGCGTCGATGTCGGCCTCGCTCGTGTCGAACGAGCACATCCAGCGCACCTCGCCCTTGGCGGCGTCCCAGTCGTAGAACTTGAAGCCGCGGTCGCGCAGCCGGTCGGAGACGCCCGCAGGCAGCACCGCGAACACGCCGTTCGACTGCGTGGGTTGCGAGAACCCGAGGCCGGGCAGCTCGCCCGCGGCGATGCCGGCGTCGAGCGCGTCGCGCAGGCGCGAGGCCATCTCGTTGGCGTGCGTGGCGTTGCGCAGCCACAGGTCGCCCTCGTAGAGCGCGATGAGCTGCGCCGAGACGAAGCGCATCTTCGACGAGAGCTGCATGTTGAGCTTGCGCAGGTACTTGAGGCCCTCTGATGCCTCGGGGTTCAGCACGACGATGGCCTCGGCGCCGAGGCATCCGTTCTTGGTTCCGCCGACGCTCAACAGGTCGACGCCGGCGTCGCGGGTGAACGCGCGCAGGGGCAGCCCGAGCGACGCGCCCGCGTTGCCGAGCCGCGCACCGTCGAGGTGCAGCTTCATGCCATGCCCGTGGGCGTGGTCGGCGATGGCCCGGATCTCGTCGGCCGTGTAGGCCGTGCCGAGCTCGGTGGTCTGCGTGATCGACACGACGAGCGGCTGGGCGCGGTGCTCGTCGCCCCAGCCCCACGCCTCGCGGTCGATGAGCTCGGGGGTGAGCTTGCCGTCGGGCGCGTCGACGGTGAGCAGCTTGATGCCGCCGACCCGCTCGGGCGCGCCGCCCTCGTCGGAGTTGATGTGCGCCGTCTTGGCCGAGATCACGGCACCCCAGCGCGGCAGCATCGACTGCAGCGCCGTGACGTTCGCGCCGGTGCCGTTGAACACCGGGAACGCCTCGATGCCCTTGCCGAAGTGCTGCGCGAACACCTCCTGAAGACGGTCGGTGTAGACGTCTTCGCCGTAGGCGACCTGGTGGCCGTCGTTCGCGGCGCTGATCGCGGCGAGGATCTCGGGATGCACCCCCGAATAGTTGTCGGAGGCGAAGCCGCGGAAGGATGTGTCGTGGAGCTGCTGGGTCACCGCACTATCCTCGCACCTCGTTCAGCCGCGCAGCGCCTCGCCGAGCGGCACCCGAGCGCCGGTCTTCAGCAGTGAGTTGCGGTAGATGCGTTCGCCGATCAGCACCGCGAGCGCCGTCGTCGCCAGGAGGATCGCGAGCGACACGAACGGCTCCCACCACTCGGCGGTGCCGAGGAACACCCGCATCGGCATGCCGACCGGTGCCGAGAACGGCACGTAGCTCATGATCGCGAGCACCGTGGGGTTGTCGTTGAAGAAGATGACGAGGAAATACGGGATCATCACGAGCATCGTCACCGGGGTCGTCACCGAACCGATGTCCTCGGCGCGCGACACCATGGCCGCGGTCGCCGCGAACAGCGCAGCGAGCATCACGAAGCCGATCGCGAAGAACACGATGAACCAGATCACCGAACTGCCGAGCCCGCCGAGCAGCACGCGCTGCCCCGTGAGCACGAGGCCCAGGATCGCGAGCGCCGCGATCGCGAGGATCTGCCCGAACGCGAGCAGGCTGTTGCCGATGACCTTTCCGGTGAGCAGCGCGCGGGCCGTGACGGTCGAGAGCAGGATCTCGACGACGCGGGTCTGCTTCTCCTCGACGACCGACTGGGCGATGGTCGTGCCGAACGTGAGCGCCGACATGAAGAACACGATGCCGAACCCGAAGGCGACAAGGTAGGCGAGCGTCGGGTCGACCGCCGCGGGCTCGAGCAGTTCGATGGTCGGCTGCACCGACAGTGCCTGCGCCACATCGGTGGGCGGGGAGTCGAGTCCGATCACGGTGATGCCGAGCGGGTCGGCGCCGTCCTGAGCCTGTCGAAGGGATGCCGCGGGCGCGACGATCGCGTCGACCTCTCCCTCGCGCAGCAATTGCTCGGCGGCGGCCTCGTCGGCAGCCGGAACCGCCTCGAGGGCGTCATTGCCGTCGACCACGGCGGTCGCGCCGCCGATGACGGCGACCTTCGTCGTCTCGGTCTGCGTGCCGAAGATGCTGCCGAGCACGACCGACGCGAGCACGGCGAGCATGAGCACGCCCGTCGAGATGAGGAACGCCTTGCTGCGAAGTCGCATCGTGATCTCGCGGCCGGCGATCAGCGAGACGCTGTCGACGAAGCTCGGGGTGCGGCGCTCGGTGTCTGCGACCGTGCTCATCGCACGACCTCCTTGAAGATCTGGGCGAGCGTGGTGTGCTCGCGGGTGAAGCTGACGACCTCGCCACGGGTGACCGCCTCGGCGAGCGTGGCCTGGCGAGCGGCATCCGATTCTGCTTCGAACACCGCCCAGCCGCCGTCGAACTCGACGACCTCGATGCCGGGCTGTCGGCGCAGCCAGCCGGCGTCGCCGGCGGTGAGCAGCTCCCATCGCTCGGAGCCGTGCTCGGTGCGCAACGCGTCGCCTGGGCCGGCGGCGGCGATGCGCCCGCCGGCGATGATGACGAGGTCGTCGCACAGCCGCTCGACGATGTCGAGCTGGTGCGACGAGAACAGCACGGGGGAGCCCGCGGCGGCGACGTCGGCGAGTACGCCCTGCACCGTCTCGACGGCCATCGGGTCGAGGCCCGAGAAGGGCTCGTCGAGCACGAGCACCTCGGGCTTGTGCACGAGCGCGGCCGCGATCTGGGCGCGTTGCTGGTTGCCGAGCGAGAGCGATTCGATCGTGTCGTTCGTGCGCTCGCCGAGGCCCAGGCGCTCGAGCAGTTCGAGTGCGTTGCGGTGCGCGGCAGCTGGCGTCCAGCCGTGCAGGCGCGCCAGGTAGACGGTCTGCTCGAGCACTTTCATCTTGGGGTACAGCCCCCGCTCCTCGGGCATGTAGCCGAAACGCCGACGGTCGGCCGCGGTGATCGGCGCGCCGCCGAGCATGACGCTGCCGCCGTCGGCGGCGAGCACCCCGAGGATGATGCGCATCGTCGTGGTCTTGCCGGCGCCGTTGCCGCCGACGAAACCCGTGAGGCGGCCGTCGCCGACCGTGAAGCTCACCTGGTCGAGTGCGAGGCGGTCGCCATAGCGTTTGCTGACGTTGCTGAGTTCGAGCATGCCCTCACGCTACGGATGTCGCGAGGACGGGGCATCCGCCGCACGACGGGTCTTCGGGCTCCGCCGCGTGACGGAGGGCCCCTCCCGCACTCGCCGCCGATCACTCCACGGCGGACCCGGGGGCATCAGCGCACGCGATACTCCATGCCGACGTGACCGCTGGGGTGCGTCACCATGTGATCGAGCTCGAGCCGCCGCTCACCCAGCTTCGCGGGGGTGAACGAGCGCCCTTCACCGATGAGCACCGGGACGACGCGCAGGCGGAGTTCGTCGACGAGCCCGGCTTCGAACAGCGAGTCCGCCAGCGTGAGGCTGCCCCAGACGACGATGGCGGAGAAGCGCTCCTTCAGCGCGGCGGCCGCTTCGGCCCCGTCGCCTCGGAGGATCTCGACCTCGCCGGCGCCCCACCGAGCATTCGTCAGGGCGTTCGATACGACGAACTTCGGTAGGCGGTTGATCGGCTCGGCCACCCGTTCGACCTCGGGGTCGGCCTGCGGCCAATACTCCGCGAACATGCGGTAGGTGTTCGCGCCAAGGAGGATCGCATCGACGTGCTCGAGGAACGCGAGCTGGTCGGCGTCGTTCGAGTCGACCTCATCGACCGCCTCGAAGAAGCCGATGCCGCCCTCGGGGTCGGCCGCGTAGCCGTCGACGCTCACGATCTGCTCGACGATGAGGCGGCCCATCACCCGGCCGCCTCTGCGAGCTGCTCGGCGAGCAGGTCGAACGCGGAGTCCCATCCGTCGTACACGTTCTCATCGCCGGGGGCGCCGTCGATGCCGACGAGGTGGAACCGTATCTCGGTGCGATCATCGGGCAGTTCGCGGAGCTCGACGGTGATGACCGGTACCTCGTCATCGGCGTCGCCCGGCGATCCCCAGGTGTACACGAGGCGCTCGGGCGGCGTGACCTCGCGGTAGACGCCGGCCGTCGGGTACTCCTGCCCATCGGCCGGGTTCACCATCGTGTAGGTGTAGCGGCCCCCGACGCGGGCGTCGACGGAGACGCTGCCCGGCTTGATCTCGATGCCGCGAGGGTGCCACCATTCGACGGCGTCGGCCTCGGTCGTCCACGCCTGCCAGACGAGGTCGCGGGGGGCGTCGAAGACGCGGGTGATCGTGAACTGCCTGCGCGTGGTGGCGCTCTGTTCGGTGCTGGTCTGTTCGGTGCTGGTCTGTTCAGGCATCGGCCGTTCCCTTCAATTCGCGGAGTCCTTGAGTCGGCGCAGTCGCTCGTCGAGCAGGTCGAAGCGCTCGTTCCACTCGTCGCGGTGCCGGTCGACCCAGGCGGATGCGTCGTCGAGCGGTTCGGTGCGAAGGGTGCAGCGGCGCCATTGTGCGTCGGCCGTGCGTTCGATGAGCCCGGCACGCTCGAGCACCTTGAGGTGCTGCGAGATCGCCGGTCGGCTCATCGAGAACGGCTCGGCCAGTTCGCCGACGGTCGTCGGCCCGCCACGCAGGCGCGAGATGATCGCGCGTCGTGTCGGATCGGCGAGCGCCTGGAACACGAGGCTGAGCTCGTCTTCGACCTGCGCCATGTAAGCAACTCCTTAATTAATGAATTCCTTAACTGTACGAGCAGGCGGATGCCGCGTCAACCCCTGTTCCGATGCAGCGGCTTTTCGGGCGACGTAGCGCCGGATCGTGCGGTCGAGCGTGGCGGTGACGGCTCGAAGCGAGTCGAGCGTGACCCATTCGTGGGCGGCGTGGGCGCCGCCGAGCACGCCCTCCCGGCACTGCTCGCACGCGACGTCGACCTGGTGCCCTACGAGGAGTACCCCGGAGCGCCCGTCGCGCCGATCACCAACATCCGCACCGAGCACTTCGCCGACGACCCCATGCTGATCGCCGCACCCCGCGACGCCCGGCGACCACGCTGGCCGAGCTCGCCGGCGCACGCTGGGCGATGGAGCCGCCCGGCACGCGATCGAGGGACTGGGCCGTCGCGGCCTGTCGCACCGCGGGCTTCGAGCCGAACGTCGCCTTCGAAATCCGTCGACGTGCTCCTCCACGCGCAGCTCGTCACGCGGGGCCAGGCCGTCGCGTTTCTGCCGGGCTCATCGCGACCGGCGCCGCGGCGTGCAACCTGCTGCCCAGCGGAGGCCGTCGTGCCATCCGACTCGCGCTTCGCAGCGGAAGCGAGAACAACCCGGCGATCGCCGCGGCGCGCGGCGCACTCCACGCCGTGGGGAGTGCGCTGCCGAGCTGATCGCGCGCCTCTCGAAGTGCGGCGTTCCTGCCCGGATCAGCAGGTCCTCACGTCGACGAGTTCGTCCCACAGGCGCTCGACTGAGGCCGCGACAGCGCCGTGCACGACGGTGTCTTCGGCGTACGGTGAGACCAGCACGGAGATGGGCACCCGGCTGATCTCGTTGAGCCCACGCTCGACCGCGTTCGTGAGCACGGCGCCGGCCCGTGCGATGCCGCCCGTGATGTAGACCCGGTCGAGGTCGAGCGCGAGGCAGATCGGGGCCAGTGCCTCGGCGGCGACGCCCGCGATGCGTTCGACCACATCGATGGCGGTGCGGTTGCCCTCGCTCGCCCGGCGGAAGACGTACTCCGTGGCGTCGATGTCGACGATATCGCGCGCGAACGTTCCGTTCGGGTCGCGCGCCGCCTCGAGGCGGGCGACCTCGGCGATCCGAGCCGCGCCGACCGCGCCCTCGAGGCTCGACCACTCCCTGCTCCAGGCGTCGCGCACTCGCAGTGCCCCGATCTCTCCGGCGGCAGAGCTCACGCCGTGGTATAGCCGCCGATCGAGCACGAGTCCGGCACCCAGGCGGGCCCCCCATTGGATCGTGAGGAACGACGCGGACGGCTGGTCGTCAGCGAGCATCGCCTGTGCTGCGAGGTTCGCGTCGTTGTCGATCGCGACGACACCGCCGACCAGTGCGCTGAGCTCGGCGACGAGGTCGAGTTCGGACCATTTGTCGATTCCGCGTACGTAACGCACTCGACCGCTGCGATGGTCGACGATTCCGACACTCGCAGCGGTGGTCACCGAGATCTCGTCGGCGTCGACGTGCGCTTCGGCCGTGACCTTCGAGATCGCGGCGCCGGCGATCTTCAGGAGCTCTCGTCCGTCGGTCGTCGAATGGCGGATCTCCGCTGTGGCGAGGGGTGCCCCGCCGGCATCGCACAGCCGCACGGCGACCCGGTGCGCGCCGAGATCGATGCCGATCACGGGGAAGCGGCGGCGATTGACCGCGACGCGGACCGCCGGGCGACCGAGTGATTCGATGGGCTCGTGGTGCGACAACCAGCCCCGACCGGTGAGCTCCTCGACGATCTGGGCAACGGTCGGGCGGGCGAGCCCGATCGAGTGAGCGAGTTCGACGATGCGCACAGGCTCCTCGCGGCGGCGCAGTTCGTTCATGACGCGGTCGGTGTTCAACTGCTTCAGCCGTGCGGTACCGACTGCCGTGCCCTGATCGTGCATCGTGCTCCCGTCGTGCTCAGCCGCAAGTGTAGTTTACGAACGGTATTTACGTATTGTCATTGCGAAATGGTGGTGGGATCTGGTTTGCTGGCCGAACCGCACCGTCGCGATCCGCCCGGGCGGCACCCCTCGCGGAAAGGTACGCGCATGCCACGTCTCATGTCGGCGCGGCGACTCGTCGTCGCCGCTGTCGCCTCCGTCCTCTTGATCCCGGTCGGTGTCGGTGCCGCTGAGGCCGATCCGGGTTCGACTCCTGCGGCCGATCGCAAGGCTCTCACCCACCACGGCTTCGAGTCGGCACGCGACTCGGCCGAGCGTCTGATCGGGTCGTCGGCCGACGCGCTCGACTTCGTCGAGTTCGACGTCGACGACGACGTCGAAGTACAGCCCGACACGTACACGGTTCGTGCCGTCGGCGGCCGTATTCGCATCGCGGCGACGACCGCCGCGACCGCCGTCGCCGGCCTGAACGCCTACCTCGGCACTATCGGGCAGTCCGTGTCGTGGAACGTTCGGAACGTCGAGCCAGGCGGTGAGCTGCCACTGCCCGAGGAGACGATCACGTCAACCGCGAACGTCACGCACCGCTTCTACGGGAACGACACGGAAGACGGGTACACGGGCGCCTACCGCAGCTGGGAGCAGTGGGAGGCCGAGATCGACGAGCTCGCCGCGCTCGGCTTCAACGAGGTCTTCATGCCCGTCGGCTCCGAGGCGGTCTACTACGAGGTGTTCCAGGAGTTCGGGTACACGGCAGAGGAGATGCGGGCATGGATCCCGCTGCCCGCGCACCAGCCCTGGTGGCTGCTGCAGAACATGTCCGGGTACCCCTCGGGCATCAGCGAGCACGTGCTCGAAGAGCGGGCGGCGCTCGGGCGGAAGATCGCCGATCGTCTCCGTGAGCTCGACATGGTGCCCGTGCTGCCGGGCTACTTCGGCACGGTGCCCTCCGCGTTCGCTGAGCGGAACGCCGACGCCAGGATCGAACCGCAGGGCGGCTGGGTCGGCTTCACCCGGCCCGACTGGCTCGACCCGAACTCAGGTGTGTTCAGCGCGCTCGCCGATTCGTTCTACTCGACTTCCGAAGAACTGCTCGGCGCTTCGACGATGTACAAGATGGACGTGCTCCACGAGGGAGGTCGCCGCGGCTCGGTCGATGTGCCCGCGGCGACGCGCGCCATCGAGTCCGCACTGCAGTCGGCGCATCCAGGAGCGCTCTGGGTGTTCCTCGGTTGGCAGAACAACCCGCCGAAGGACGTCGCGGCAGCAGTGAACCCCGAGACGACCTTCATCGTCGACGGACTCTCCGATCGCTATGACGGTCGAGGCGGCCTCGAGGAGCAATGGAGCGGCGTTCCCTACGCCTTCGGAACCATCTGGAACTTCGGCGGGCACTCGACCATCGGCGCGGAACTCTCGACCTGGAACGAGCGGTACTGGGCGTGGCGCGATCAGGAGGGCAGCGCCGTCGACGGCATTGCTGCGATGCCCGAGGGCGGGCTCAACAACCCCGCCGCGATCGACTTCTTCGCCGGTCTCGCCTGGCGTGACGGTCCCGTCGATGTCGGCGCATGGTTCGACGACTGGACGTTCCGCCGATACGGCGTCGCCGATGACGACGCGAAGGCGGCATGGCGCGTGATTGCAGAGACGGCCTACACGCTGCCGAAAAATAGCGGCTACAGCGAGGCGCACGATGGGCTCTTCGGTGCCGCCCCGTCGCTGACGAAGACGACGGCTGCGTCGTGGTCGCCCGGTTCGGCGGCGTACGACCTCGCGGAGTTCGCGGTCGCGCTCGAACACCTCGTCGCGGCATCCGACCGCATCGACAACGCGGCGTTCCGATACGACCTGATGGATGTCTCGCGGCAGGTCGTCTCGAACACCTCGCGAACGCTGCTTCCGCAGGTGCGACGCGCCTACCAGAGCCGGGATCTCGCGAAATTTGACGCGTTGACGACTGAATGGCTCTCGAACATCGACCTGCTGGACGAAATCGTCGGCACGCAGCCGCAGAACCTGCTCGGCCGGTGGATCGCCGACGCCCGCGCGATGGCCGGCAATGACGCGGAGGCCGACGCCCTCGAGTACGACGCGCGATCCGTGATCACGACGTGGGGCGAGGCATCCGCGGTGCAGGCGGGCCTGAACGACTACGCGAACCGTGAGTTCCAGGGCCTCGTCGGCACATACTACAAGGGTCGGTGGTCGCATTACTTCGACTCGCTTCGCGCCGCGTTGGTGAAGGGCGGCAACCCGGTCGCCATCAACTGGCACACCGTCGGTGCGGCATTCACCACGTCGACCGACGTGGGCGACTTCGCGACGGAGCCGTCGGGCGATATCGAGGCGCTTGCAGCCGAGGCGCTCGTCCGGCACGTCGACGCGGAGGTCCCGATCCCCGCTCCGCCGGCCGTCGGAACGCATTTCCTCTCGGATCTCGAGTTCTCAGCGGAGACGATCCCGGGCGGCTACGGGCCGATCGAACGGGACCGCGAGGTCGGCCAGGCCGGGGCCGGTGACGGCGGGCCCCTGCGTATCGCCGGCGTGCAGTACGCGAAGGGCCTGGGCGTGCAGGCGCCGATGTCCGTCTCGTTCAACCTGGGCGCCAAGTGCTCGGTGTTCGCCGCCGTCGTCGGCATCGACGACATCATGGTCAAGCCGAATGCCTACCCGAACGTGATCTTCCGGGTCGTCGGCGACGGGACAAAGCTCTTCGATTCGGGCGCGATGGCCGGCGGCGTATCCAAGCCGCTGTCGGTCGACGTCACGGGGGTTTCGACGCTCACGCTCGAGGTCGACGCGAATGCGGCGGCGTCGCTGCCGGGACACGGCGCCGAGTGGTGGGACCGTGCGGACTGGGCTGACGCAAAGGTCACCTGCGGCTGATTCGGCAGAACCGACCGGCCGGACTCCATCCGGCCGGTCGGTTCTGTTCGTTCTGTTCGCAGCGTGCTCCCTCAGGACCGTTGCCGAACGACCCCGTACTCGTACGCGTACACCATCGCGCGCACTCGGTCGCGCGCGCCGAGCTTCATGGGCACGTTCGCGACGTAGGTCGTCACGGTCGCCTCGCCGACCTACATGGGGCGCGCGATGTCGGCGGACGCTGTCAGAACGGCGCCGCTTCGGGAATCGCAGTCGGTTCTGAGACGGTCGTGAATCCCGTGGGCGTGGTGATCGAGACTCGGCCCTTCGGCAGTCGTCGGTAGGCGAC
The DNA here is from genome assembly GCF_021228295.1 of Agromyces humatus. Lineage (GTDB taxonomy): Bacteria > Actinomycetota > Actinomycetes > Actinomycetales > Microbacteriaceae > Agromyces > Agromyces humatus. Next base: position 51,818 of record NZ_JAJQPD010000003.1, on the reverse strand, counting down.
ACGGCTGACGTTCTTGCGGCGATTGCTGATTTCGCAGAGCGGGAACAGGTTGTCGCCATTGGTGGGGCCGACATCGCGCACCCACTCTTCGAGGTGGTCGACGTCGGAGTCGTCGGCCGGCCGCGAGCAATTGGGATCGATGCACTGTTCGAATCGCAATGCGATCCAGTCTCGTTGAGCCTTCGTGGGCCGATACCGCGTGCGGTCGTACTCGAGGATCTCACCGGTGAACGGGTCGGTGGCGACGCGGCGGAATGACGGGGCCTTCGCGAACAACCGCGCCGCGGAGACACGATCGATGCTGCCGTACCCGGGCAGCTCGATCGGTTGGTCGCCTTCGCCGAGCAGGGACAGCAACGGAATGAGCAACATCGGACGAACCTTTGCGGCGGTCGGTGTGCCGTCACCCGCGAGCCAGGCGACGGCGAGGTCGGCACGGATCTGATCTCGCGAACGCCAGCCGGCTTCACCGCGCCGGCTCTTCTGCTGTTCGGCGCGTGCAGTGGCGTTCAGCCGCTGGATGATGCGTACGGCGTCGGGTGCGGCAACAAGGGCGTGGATGAAGGTCATTCCGTCATCGGTCGGCTCGACCCACACGCGTCGGTCGGCGAAGGCGCGTGCGTGACGAACCTCGGCGGGCTCTCGCAACAGCCGCTGCTTCAGGCGGCGCGCCCGCAGACGGAATGACGAGGCCGTCGAGTTCGATGCGGCCGCCGCCAGCTTCTCATCGAACTCGGGCAGCGCCGCATCGTCGTGCCATCCCATCACGAGGTCGACTGCGGCGGTGACGTGGTCGACCGTGGTGTGACCGGCTGCGAATGCGGCGTGCAGTGTCGGCAACCGGTCTTCGAGCACCTGCGCGCTGTGCGCAATCGAGCGCACCCGGTTGGTCGAGAGCCGCAGTCGCAGCCCGACGTCGAACGCCGCAGCGTCTTCAGCGAACCTCAGCGCGTCGGCCCGGGCCATGCCCTCGGCGCGCAGGTAGACATGCGGATTCGCGCGAGCGAGTCGCATCAGTTCTGCCAGCGCGCCCCATTGGCGAGCATGAGCCCGGTTGATCTCGGTCTGTGCGCCATCGACGTCATGTATTCGATCGAGGATGAGGTCGAGGCCGGTCGCCACCGTCGTGCCCGGCGTCATCGTGGGCGCGAGGTTTCGTGCGGGAAGGGGTGCATGACTGTCTCCAGTTCACTCTCTTCGGCACGAGGTGGTGCAATTCTAGCAAACAGATTCGAACGATGTCAACGATTAGAATGTCAGAAATCAGAGATACATTCGATTGAGTCAGGCGCTCAGCGAAGACGCGTCAGGCCAGAGCATCGCCGTCAGCCCGACGGCCGCACCACCCCATGCTCATAGGCGTACACCACCGCATGCACGCGGTCGCGCAGCGCGAGCTTCATGAGCACCTTCGAGACGTGGGTCTTCACGGTGGCCTCACCGACCCAGATGCGCTGCGCGATCTCGGCGTTCGAGAGCCCCTCGGCGAGCAGGACGAGCACCTCGCGCTCGCGGTCGGTGAGGGTGGCGAGAGCGGCATGCCCCGTTGGTCGAGGAGGATGCGAAGCATCCGTCTCGAATCCGACCCGCACGGACGTCGAGGTTTCGAGACGGCGCTGTCGCGCCTCCTCAACCAGCGGTGCCTGCGAGCGCGACGCGACCGCCTCGATGACCCGGCGCGTGACGTCGGGCGAGAGCAGCGCGTCGCCCCGGGCGACGACCTGCACGGCCTCGATCAACTGCTCGGGGCTCGAGTTCTTCAGCAGGAACCCGCTCGCCCCGGCTTCGAGTGCGGCGAACAGGTAGTCCTCGCGGTTGAACGTCGTCAGCACGAGCACGGCGGCGGCGGATGTCGCATCCGCGGTGATGCGGCGCGTGGCCTCGAGTCCGTCCATGCCGGGCATCTGCACGTCCATGCACACGACGTCGGGGGAGAGCCTCGCGACGGCGGAGATCGCGGCGGAACCGTCGGCGGCCTCACCGACGACTTCGATGCCGTCCTCCGAGTCGAGGATCGTGCGGAACCCGGCGCGCACGAGGCTCTGGTCGTCGACCACGAGTACGCGAATACTCATCCGAGCACCTCCTCGACGCGCCGCAGCGGGAATCGCGCGCGCACGAGGTACCCGCCGCGAGCGCGCGGCCCGAGCTCGATGGTGCCGCCGGCCGCGGCCACGCGCTCGCGCATTCCGAGCTGCCCGAGACCCGTGTCCGGGACATCCGTCGCTTCTCGTGCGACCGCGCCTGCGATCGCGCGCGTCACGGTGCCCGTGTTCGTCACCTCGATCTCGAGCGTCTCGTCGGTCCATCGCACGCGCACGTCAGCGGTGGCCGCCGCGCCTGCGTGCTTGCGCACGTTGGTGAGCGCCTCTTGCACGATACGGAACGCGCTGAGCCCGACGACCGGCGACACCGGGAGCGGCTCGCCCACGATCGCGAGGGTCGTCGGCAGCCCGCTCACGATCGATTCGGCGACGAGTTCGTCGATGCGGTCGATGCCGCGGGTCGACGTGCTCGTGATCGCGGGCTCGTCGATCTCAGCGATCGCCGCGAGCGCCGGCGTGACCGCGACCGCGACTTCGCCCGTGTCTGCCGTGCCGCGCAGCGTGCCGAGCAACCGGTGCAATTCATCGACGGCGTCGCGCGCGCTCGTCTCGATCGCCGAGAGCGACGCCGTCGCCGCATCGGGATCCTTCGCGAGCACCCGTCGCGCCGCACCCGCCTGCACGCCGATCACCGACACGTGGTGGGCGACCACGTCGTGCAGTTCGCGGGCGATGCGCAGCCGCTCGATCGCGACCGCCTGCACGCGCGTGCGCTCGCGCTCGGCGGCGAGCTCGGCGGTGCGCTGCTCGAGCTCGGCCCGTGAGCGCGCCGAGCGGTAGGCGTTGTCGCCGAAGTACCATGCGCCGCCGAAGTACAGCACGTTCGTGAGCAGGTTGATGAGCCCGTACGCGATGTACGGCGAGAGCCCGCCGTCGCCATCACGCGGCAGGTCGGGCAGGTAGTCCTGCACGGCCGAGTAGAAGATGAGCGCCCAGAACAGCCAGGCGAACATGCCGGCGACGATCACGCCGCGCACGATCGTCGCGCGCCGCCGGCTGCGACCCCAGGCGCCGACGGTGTAGATCGCGATGAACAGGCAGATGTTGCTGATGAGCGCCTCGCCGGCCATCGTGACCGAGCCGACGACGAAGGCGACGGATGCCACGAGCGCAACGATCTCGGGCTGCAGGCGCCGCGCGGCGAGGGGAAGCGACATGGCAGGGACCCAGATGACCGAGGCCCACCACGGCGTGTCTTCACCCCAGCCCGTGATGCGGTACAGCACGACGCTCGCCGCGAGTCCGACGAGCAGCACGAGGGCGAGCACGATGTCGTTGCGCAGCCCGCTTCGACCCGGGCGAGGGCGTACCCACTCGACGCCGTCGATCACGGGCGGTGCCGGAGTTGCGGTCATCCCTCAACGCTAGCGAGCGGGTCGGGGAGGGTCATCCGTCGTGCGGCGGAGAAAGCGGCCGTGCACGACTCCTGGCGGCGATCCGACCGTGACGTCAGGCTCGCGCAGGTTCTAGGCTCTGCCCTATGAAGCTCGCCGTGCTCTGGCGCCGCGTCCGCAGCGTGTTCCGGCGCGAGACGCTCGGCAAGGACGCCCTGGCCGGCACCATCCTCGGCGTCGAGAGCGTTCCCGACGGGCTCGCCATCGGGCTGCTCGCGGGGGTCAATCCCGTCGCGGGCCTCTACGCCTTCCTGTTCGGGCTGGCGGGCGGCGCGCTCGCCACGAGCAGTTCGTTCATGGCGGTGCAGGCGACCGGGGCGATGGCGCTCATCGTCTCGGACACGGACCTCGGCACCCGGCCCGACCCCGATCGTGCACTGTTCACGCTCGCGATGCTCACGGGCGTGTTCATGATCATCGCGGGACTGCTCAAGGGTGGTCGGATGCTGCGGTTCGTGCCCACCGCCGTGATGGTGGGCTTCGTGACCGCGGTCGGGGTCAACATCGTGCTCGGACAGCTGACGAACCTGACCGGATACGCAGGCCGGGGCGCGAACCGCCTCTTCAGGGCCATCGACACGTTCGCGCACTTCTGGCTGTTCGACCTGCCGACCCTGATCGTCGGGCTCGTGACGATCGTGCTCATCGTCGTGCTCACGCGAACGCCGCTGCGCTCGCTCGGCCTGGTGGTCGCCATCGTCGCGGGTTCGGCGCTCGCCGCGCTCTTCACCTTCGTCTTCGATCAGCCCGTGCTGACCGTCGGCGACGTCGCGGACGTGCCGACAGGGCTCCCCCTCCCGGTGCTCCCGAGCCTCGACGACCTGGCTTACGTGGCGGTGCCGGCGCTCTCGCTCGCGTTCGTCGGCCTCGTGCAGGGTGCTGCCGTCGCCGCCGGCGTGCCGAATGCCGACGGCAAGCCGGCCGACGACTCGCGCAACTTCATCGGCCAGGGGGTCGGCAGCATCGTCTCGGGGGTGTTCCGGGGCATGCCGGTCGGCGGCTCGATGTCGGCGTCGGCGCTCGCCGTCGCGGCAGGCGCGCGCACTCGCCTCGCGCTGTTCATCGCGGCCGGGGTGATGGCGCTGGTCATCCTCCTGGCGTCGGGCGTCGTCTCGCTCGTCGCGATGCCCGCGCTCGCCGGACTGCTCATCGTCGTCGGGGTGAAGGCGATCAAGCCCGCCCGCATCTTCTCGGTCGTGAAGACCGGCCCGCTGCAGGCCGCCGTCATGGTGGTCACCTTCGTGCTCACGCTCATCATCCCGCTGCAGTTCGCGGTGCTCGTGGGCGTGGGCCTCGGCATCATCCTGTTCGTCGCGCAGCAGTCGAACCGGCTCCGCGTGCGCCAGCTCGAGATCCACTCCGGAGGTCGGATCCGCGAGATCGACCCGGTGCCGCTCCTGCCGCCGCACGAGGTCGTGGTGCTGCAGCCCTACGGCAACATGGCGTACGCGAGTGCTCCGGTGCTCGAGGCGCAGTTGCCGAAGGTGGTGCCGACCTCGCAGGGCACGGTCGTGATCCTCCGCCTGCGCGGCATCGACGAGCTCGGCCTGTCGTTCGTCGCGGTGTTCGACCGCTACCTCAACGATCTCGAGCAGAACGGTTCCACGCTGTGGTTCGTGATCGCCGGCGAGCGCATCCGAGGGCAGCTCGAGGCGGGCGGCCTGCTCGACCGGCTCGGACCCGATCGCGTCTACGAGAGCTCCGAGTGGGTCGGCGAAGCCGTGCATCGCGCGCACGCCGATGCCGAGGAATGGGTCGGTCAGCGGCGGTGAGCGCTGCCCGGCGAAAGGGCCCCTTGCGATTGGGAAGATATCTTCCTATTCTTTCCAGATGGCACGCAGACGTGAAGGTCGACTGCTCGACCTCGAGATGCACATCCTCGGCGCCGGCATGCAGCTGCAGGGCGAAGACGGCGACTTCTACGGGTTCGCGCTCGCGAAGCGCATCGCCGAGCACCGTGACGCCGGCACCCTCACCGCGCACGGCACGCTCTACAAGGCGCTCGCGCGGCTCACCGACTCCGGCCTGCTCGAGCCCACGTGGGAAGACGCCGCGATCGCCGAGGCCGAGGGCCGACCGCGACGACGGCTGTACCGGGTGACCGGTGCCGGCGAACTCGCCCACCGCGCCGAGCTCGGCGCGCGTGCCGCGGCCGTCGCGCCGCAGCCGAAGGCGGCCTTCGCATGAGCGACGAGCTGATCGCGCAGACCATCGTGCCGCGCACGACGGCCGACCGCATCGATGCCGCCGTGCTCGGGTGGTGCCGCTGGTACACCCGCGACCTCCCCGAGCCGGTCGCCACCGCCCGGGTCGCCGAGCTCGCCTCCGACCTCTCCGAGCAACGCGCCGACGGCGCCGAGTCCGGCGACCGTGCCGGCGCGCACTCGGTTTCGCGCAGCATCGTCGGCCGAGCCGTTCGCGGGATCCCGGCCGATCTCACCTGGCGGCATGCGCGCCTGCGGCGCTCACCGCGCCGCGTGGCACCTTCCCGCTCGCGCTTCCCGCGCTCGCGCATCTGGCGACCGCCCTGCTCATCGCGTGGGGCGTGCTCATCGTGGTGCGCACCTCCGCGAGCATGGCATCGGGCGATTGGGCGGGCGCCTGGGATCTCGTGGCGGCCGGAGTCGTCGGCCTCGCGATGGCACTCCTCGGGGCCGTGCTCACGGCGATCCCCCGACTGCGCTGGCTCGGCGCACTCTGGCTCGCTGCCGCGAGCTACGTGCTCATCCGGTTCGGCATGTACACGCTCATCGCCTCGAGCGTCACCCTCGGTGAGTTCTACATCTCGTCGCTCTCCCAGGCGATCCTCGTGAATCGCAGCCTCGCCGCTGCGGGTGTGCTGTTCTTCGTTGCGATGGCCGCGTGGTGGCTGCCCGCGGCGAGATCGCTCTGGGGGTCGAAAGGTCGGCGATCGGATGCCGCCACCGAACCCGTCACGGAAGGAGCCGCCGCGTGAACCTGCAACGCATCGCTGCGATCGTCGCGATCTCGGGTGCCGCCCTCGGCGGAGCATCCGTCATCGCACTCGGGGTGGCCGCATACGCGGCCGGCCAGCCCGAGCCCGTGCCCGCCGCGTCGGCCGAACCCGCGACCTCGGCCGGCGTCGAGCCGGCTCCGACCGAGCCCCCCACGCCGCCGACCGGCGTGCCGCAACCCGAGGTGGCCGATGCGAGTGACGAGCGCAGCCCCGGCGCCGGCGCGATGGCAGCCGACTACAACCCGTACCTCGAACCCGGCGACCCCGAATACGTCAGCCTCGAGGAACGGGCCGAGTACCTCGGTCAGGACGCCGTCGTTCGCCAGTGCATGAACGACGCCGGTTTCGAGTACCTGCCGAACCTCTGGTGGATCAACGAGGGCCCGCAGCCCAGCGGGCTCGACTTCGAGAGCTCCGTGCTCTGGACGCAGGCGCTCTACGGACCAGACATCTACAACCCGGGCGGCGGATGCGCCGACGCCGGCGTCGCCGCGGCCGACGCCGCCCGCGCGGCGGGCACACCCCTCACCGCTCCCGTGCCACCCGACGACCCGTCGAAGCCGACGCCGCGGCAGCAGTCGCTCGTGTTCGAGGACGCCGTTCGCGAGTGCATGGCCGATGCCGGCTTCGAGGTGCGCTACTTCGAATGGTGGAACCCCGAGCATCAGCCGGGGGACCCCAGAGTCGACGCTCGAATGCCCGAGAACCTCGGCGCCGATGAGCAGGCCGCGTGGACGGCGGCGATGTGGGGCGACGCCGGTTCGGCTGCGGCCTACCGATGGGAGGACGCCGGCTGCTCGGGGTACGCGACGCATGTCACCGGGAACGACAACATGCATTGAGCAGCGATGGACCCTCAGCCTTCGTCGCGGGCGCCGGCCTTGCGCTTCAGGAAGATGAGCGGCAGCAACCATGCGCCGAGCGCCGTGACGAGCCAGACGATGAGGGTCGCCAGCACCCACGTGACGACGCCGCCGGTGATCTGGATGCCGCTCGGGAACAGGCTGGCGATGAGCAGCGCGACGAAGGTCGAGACGAGGCCGATGCCGCCGATGATCGCGGGCGCGTACCGGTGCGCCATCTTGAAGATGAACGGCGACAGCACGCTCTGCGCGATGGCGAACACGAGCGTCGCGACGAGGAATCCGCCCCACTCGATGTTGAAGTCGGGCAGGATCCATGACGCGACGAGCAGGCCGAGGGCCGCGGTGACCAGGAAGATCGCCGCGCGGATCAGGAAGCGCACCATGGGTCGAGGCTAGCCCTTCCGCTGTCGGGGGTAGTGGAATACGGGGCCGTGTCTGCCCGACGCGCGAGGGTCGATCGTGTCGGCGGTCGGCGGTCGGCGGTCGGCGGTCGGGTGCCTCGGCCGGGTGCCTCGGCCGGGTGAGCAGACGGCGGTGCGGGATCCGCTCCCGCACCGCCCTGCCGCTCATCGGCGTTCGATCAGGGCGCGATGCCCATGGCGAACACGTGCATCGCCGCATTACCGGGCAGCACGACGAACTCGACCGTCTTGCCCGCCTCGAGCGGCACCGAGTGCGCGAACAGCCGGTACTGGTAAGCGGCATCGCCGTAGCCGTTCGGGCGGTTGCGGCCGTCGGTCGACACGACGAGCTGTGCACCGTGCGCGTCGGCCGCCTGGAACGACCAGTTCGGGAACCCAACGCTGCCTGTGCCGGCCGTTCCATCGCTGTAGTACACCGTCACGGTGCCCGTCGCCGCGGTGCCCGAGCCCGAACCGAGGAGCACGAGACGCTCGCCCTCACCCTGCACGCGAACCGCCTGACCTGCGGTGGCGACATTGTCGGGAGTTCCCGGTTCGACCGACGGCATGTGCAGCGTCGCGCCGAGCACGTCGAGCTCCGCGCCCTTGCCGGCACCTGCTGCGGCGAGCTTCTCGGCCGAGAAGGTGTTGCCCTCACCATCGAAGTCACCCGCCGTCGGCGCGGACTCGCTCGTGATCCCCTTGCTGTTGAAGGCGGCGGCCAAGTTCTCGAGCGGAGCCGCCGTGGGCATTGCCCGCGTCGCGGCCGCGCTCCCCGCGCCGTCGCCGCCCTTGTAGGTCGCCTCGGCGGTGAAGACGCGCAGCGCGAAGCCCGACCGCTTTTCTGGGATGCGCACCTGGAACGTCGCCGTCTCGCTCGTGCCCGGCTTGATGTTCCCGAGGTCGTTCTCGACGACGGCGACCTGCCAGCCGACGGGACCCTCGAAGGTCACCGAGACCGACCGCATCGCGGAATCCGATTCGTTGACCACCGTGACGTCGACCTCGGCGATGGCGGGCCCGTCGAGGCTGATCTCGCTGACATCGAGGGTGACCTCCGGGGCCGGGGCCGGGGCCGGGGCCGGGGCCGGAGTCTCGGTGACGACCTGAGGGCCGGTGACGACCGGTTCGCCGGGGGTCGCCCCGAATGCCGCCTGCGCCGACAGGGTGAGTGCCGATGCGAGGACGAGCCCGGCGATGGCGCCGCGACGAATGAGTTTCGTGTTCATGGTTTCCTTCCTGCGCTGCTCAGGCGACGGCGGGCATCGTGCTGCGGACGGAGTCGAGGCCGAGGCGGAGCTTCTTCCACTCGCCACGGGTGAAGTCGGGCACCTCGACCGGGCGCCCGTTCTTCTCGAGCGACATCACGCTGAGCGGCACCGGCGCGCACCAGGCCGCAGAGTCGTAGACGTCGATGTCGGGTACCTGGCCGGTTCGCATCTGCTGGACGATGCGCCACTGCAGGATGTAGTCCATTCCGCCGTGGCCACCCCCCGCTGCCGGCCCCTCGAGGTCCTTCCAGAGCCAGTGGTCGAACTCGGCGCGCAACGCGCTGGCGCCTCGCCAGGTGTCGCCGCTGTGGCGCGGCTCCGAGTAGATCCGCGCCCCCGTCCCGTCGCCGCCGACATAGTCCTCGAAGATGCCGCGACTGCCCTCGATCGTGTTGATCCGGCTGTAGGGACGAGGCTGGCTCACGTTGTGTTCCGCGCGGACCACCCGCCCCTTCGCGGTGCTGAGCATGCAGGTGACGAGGTCGCCGTTGATGTACTCCTCGTTCCACGAGCGATGATCGCGCGGGATGAAACGCTCGCGATAGTCGGCGAGCCCCTTCGCCGCGGTCGCCGTCGCCGAGAGGGTCGTGAACCGGTCGCCGCGGTTGATGTCCATCGCCGCCGCGATCGGGGCGAGCCCGTGCATCGCGTAGAAGCTCGCGGTGCTTCGGGTGTGCCAGAGCCGGCGCCAGTCGTCGGTGTAGTAGCCGTCGTTGAAGAGCAGGGCGCGCAGGTCGTGCAGGTATCCGCCGTGGCCGCTCGTGACGTCGCCGAAGACGCCGTCGTGGGCCATCTTGAGCATCGCGAGCTCGTTGCGTCCGTAGGAGCAGTTCTCCATCAGGAACAGGTGCTTGCGCGTCTGTTCACTCGTGTCGACGAGGTCCCAGAGCTCGTCGAGCTCGGTCGCGATCGGTAGCTCGACGCCGACGTGGGCGCCGGCGAGCAGCGCCGCCTTGCCCTGCGCGTGGTGAAACTCCCACGGCGTGGCGATGTAGACGAGGTCGAGTTCTTCGGTGTCGAGCATCTTCTGGAACGACTCGTCGGATCCGCTGTACTCGCGCGGCCGCGACATACCGGCGTTCGCGACGCGGTCGGCGGCACGCGTCGCCCGATCGGCTCGGACGTCGCAGACCGCGACGACCTGTGCGCCGGGCACACCGACCCAGCTGCCGAGCATTCCCATGCCGCGGTTGCCCATGCCGATCAAGCCGATCTTCACGACGTCGACCGGTTGGAACGGCTCGTTCGCCATCGATGTCGAGCCGCTCTTCCGCATCGGCGCGGCTGCGGTCGCCGCCCCCGATGTCATGGTGGTCGCGAGTGCGACCCCGGCCAGTGCACCTCCGATGAGGTTACGGCGGGTGAATCCGGATGCCGCGGACTGGAGGTCGCTCGTCGAGCCGACCTTCTCGCGCGGACTGGTGAACAGACGCGTCATTGCACTCCCTTGAGATCGGTGCGGGTATTGCTGAGCACACTGACGCAAGTGAGCGATCACTGTCAATAGTTGATTGTAAATTGCGTATTTCAATCATGAATGCGCAGAATTCCGGATGCTCCGTGCCGACGTCGAGGGTAAGCGGAACTCGCTGCACCCGCGCGGTCGGATAACGGCGTTCCCCTTTCCGGTGTCGGTGCGCAGGAGGAAGATGGGGGTCGTGTCTGATCGGGGAGCTCGGGTGTGAGCGATGCGGCGACGGTGAACCACGCAGCACGGCGGGTGCAGGGCGTGTACTTCACGCTGCTCATCGGCAACACGCTCGCGGCCTCGCTGATCTGGGGTGTCAACACGCTGTTCCTGCTCGACGCGGGCCTGACGAACCTCGAGGCGTTCGCGGCCAACGCGTTCTTCTCGGTCGGCATGGTCATCTTCGAGGTGCCCACCGGTGTCGTCGCCGACACGCTCGGGCGACGCATGTCGTACCTGCTCGGCACGGTCACGCTCGCGGTGACGACGGCGCTCTACTACCTGCTGTGGGTCATGCACTCGCCGTTCTGGGCTTGGGCGGTCGTGTCGGTGCTGCTCGGCCTGGGGTTCACATTCTTCTCGGGTGCGGTCGAGGCGTGGCTTGTCGACGCGCTCACCGCAACCGGATACACGGGCAGCCTCGAGCGGGTGTTCGGCCGCGGCACAGCGGTGTCGGGGGCGGCCATGTTCGTCGGGTCGCTCGCCGGCGGCGCCGTCGCGCAGCTCACCGACCTGGGGGTGCCGTTCGTGCTGCGGGCGGTGATCCTCGTGCTCATGTTCATCGTCGCGGCGTTCGTGATGCGCGACCTGGGCTTCACGCCGGCGGGCCGGGCGCATCCCTGGCAGGCCACCAAGCGGGTGATGCGCGAGTCGGTGAAATACGGGGTGCGGCGACCCGCGGTGCGCTTCGTGATGTTCGCGTCGTTCTTCACGACCGGCGTCGGGTTCTACGTCTTCTACGCGCTGCAGCCCTATCTCGTCGAACTGTGGGGCGACCCGAACGCCTATACGATCGCGGGGCTTGCGGCGGCGATCCTGTCCGGTTCGCAGGTCATCGGCGGCTGGATGGCGCCGTGGGTGCGCAGCCGGTTCCGTCGTCGCACGACGACGATCATCCTCAGCGTCGTCGTGAGCAGCCTGATGCTCGTCGCGCTGGGGGTGAACCGCAACTTCTGGGTCGCGTTCGCGTTGCTGATCATCTGGGGGCTCGTCGACGCGGCCTCGGGGCCGGTGCAGCGCGCCTACCTCAACGACATGATCCCGTCGGCACAGCGCGCCACGGTGCTGTCGTTCGACTCCCTGCTCGGCAGCACCGGCGGCGCCCTGATCCAGCCCGTGCTCGGCCGCTCGGCCGATATCTGGGGGTACCCGGGCTCGTTGATCCTGAGTGGCGGCATCCAGATCCTCGCGGCCCCGTTCCTGTGGCTGAGCCGGCGGCAGCAACCCGCAGCCGATGTCGCGACCGACCTCCACCCGTCCGGTGAGCCGCCGGCCGACATCCCGCTTTCCGGCGAGGGCGATCGCGGTTAGCATGTCCGGATAAGCCGGTTACGCGATGACACCGATATGGGGGGTGTGACATGCGCAAGAAGGTGCTGGTGCTGAGTGCAGGGGTCGCACTCGCCCTGATCGCGGCGGTCTTCGCCGGCGCGGCCGCCGCCACGACCGGTGCGCCCGTCTTCTACGACGCCCGGTTGCCGCAGCCTGCGCCGAACTCCGCAGGTGAGTTCGGGGTGAGCCAGGGCGAGGCCCCCGCATCGCCGCCTGACGGCGCGACCGGCGGTGACCGTGTCGCCGAGCCGATCGACCCACCCGAGTCGGCCGCGCCACCGGTCGGGCCGGCGCCCGCCCCGGCGCCGCAGCCCACCGAGCCAGCGACCCCGCCGTCGACTCCGCCGCCCGCGGGCGACGCGCCGACCCCCACGCCCATTCCCGACGATCCGGCCGACGGCCACGCAGCGCCCGGCGGCCCCGACTCGGTCGAGCGGAACCCCGATGGCAGTACGCCGCCGCCTCCGCCCGAGCAGCGCAGGCAGTGGCTCGCGTTCCAGCAGATCGTTCGCGACTGCATGGTCGCCGCCGGGCACGAGTACCTCTATTGGGAGTGGTGGAACCCGAAGTCGGCGCAGTCGAACCGGTTCCCGCCGATGCCGGCCGACCTGACCGCCGACGAATACGCCGCGTGGGAGTTCGCGCTCTACGGCGATTCCGGGCTCGGCGCCGACTACGACTGGGAGAAGGCGGGCTGCTGGGGCTACGCGGTGCACCTCACCGGCGGTACGAACTGACACGGTCGGGCACGTGCCGTCGTGTTGCGCTCCGAGATCGCGGCGCCGAGCGGCTTCGGCGACGATCTACGGCGGCTCGATGCCGCTCTCAAGCACGGATCGCAGGGGCCCGTTCGCCGCGCGGCGGTCAGGGGCGCAGTTCGATGACGGAACCGTTCAGCTCCGCGGCATCCGCATTCCAGAGATCGACGACGGATGTCCCGAGCCGGTCTTCGAGGCCGGCGAGCGAGCGCACGCGGAAGATGACGGCGGCCCCGCCTCCTGGTTCGAGGGGCTGCAGCGCCCCCACCGGATCGACCGGTCGCGGTGCGAAGCCCTTGGCGAGCGAGCGCATCCACGATTCGCTCGCCGCCTTCACCGCCGTGTAGTTGGCGTTGCCCGGCGTCGGTGACTCGACGGTGATGGAGGATACGATCGCGATGCGGCCGGCGGTCGAGGTGATCATGTCCTGCCAGAACGCCCGGCTCACGTACCGCAATGCCGTGAACGACCGCTCGAGCACGCGGTAGTCCTCCTCGGTCTGGTCCATGATGCCGCCGCCGCCGCGCCAGCCGCCCACGAGGTGGATGACGCCGTCGACGTCTCCGACGCGCGCGCGCACTCGCATCGAGAGTTCGAGCACGTCATCACCGTCGGTGAGGTCGGCGTGTTCGCCGACGATACCGGGCAGCTCGGCTTCGAGTTCGCGGATTCGGCCCTCGTCGCTGCCGACGGCGACCACCCGCGCCCCCGCGCCGAGCAGGGCGCGGGCGACTGCCCGGCCGGACGCGCTCGTCGCTCCCGCGATGAGCGCGGTCCGGCCGGACAGGTCAACGTGCTCAGGCATCGGCTGCCGTGATGCCGACGGTCGACTCGATGACGGGCTTCATCTTCTTGTCGAGGGCCTCGAAGAACATCGACAGCGGGAACTCGTCGTCCATCACGAGGTCGGTGTAGCCCTTGGGCGGGCCGGCGAGCACGTCGCGCGGCAGGCCCTCGGCCCACATCGACGCCGGGTTCGGCGTCAGCACGCTGCGCACGAGTTCGTACGCGGCGAGCCAGTGCGCCGTCTTGGGCCGGTCGATCGACTTCCAGTACAGCTCGTCGATCGCGTCGCCGAGTTCGACGACCGCGTCGGGCACCGCCGCCCAGTCGAAGCTGAGCGACACGTCGGTCCACTCGAGCACGTGCTTCTGGTGCAGCCACGCGAACAGCAGCTGGCCGCCGAGCCCGTCGTAGTTGCGCACTCGCGAGCCCGTGATGGCGAACCGGAAGATGCGGTCGAAGATCACCGCGTACTGCACGAGCTTGCCGGTCGAGCGCATCTGCTCTTCGACTTCGGTGAGTTCCTCGCCTGCGGCGACGCGCGCGTTCAGGCCGCGCTCGATCTTGACCGACTCGCGGAATGCGGTGAGGTCGCACCGCAGCTCCTCGAGCGAGTACAGGAAGAACGGCATGCGCTGCTTGATCATGAACGGGTCGAACGGCAGGTCGCCGCGCATGTGGGTGCGATCGTGGATGATGTCCCACATCACGAACGTGCGCTCGGCGAGCTCTTGGTCGTCGAGCAGCGCCGCCGCGTCGTCGGGCAGGTCGAGCTTGGTGATCTCGGATGCCGCCCGCACGACTCTGCGGTAGCGCGCCGCCTCGCGGTCCTGGAAGATCGCGCCCCACGTGAACGTCGGGATCTCGCGCATCGCGACCGTTTCGGGGAACAGCACCGCCGAGTTCGTGTCGTACCCGGGGGTGAAGTCCACGAGCCGCAGCGAGACGAACAGCTTGTTCGAGTAGTCGCCCGACTCGAGCGCGCCGATGAACTCGGGCCAGATCGTCTCGACCACGAGGGCCTCGACGTGCCGGTCGGTCGAGCCGTTCTGCGTGTACATCGGGAACACGACCAGATGGCGGATGCCGTCGACGCGGTGCCGCTGCGGCTGGAACTCGACAAGCGAGTCGAGGAAGTCGGGCACGCCGAGCCCCTCGCCCTGCCACTTGCGGAAGTCGGCCTGGAGCGCCTCGAGGTACGCCGCCTCGTGCGGGAACCGCGGTGCGAGCGCGGCGACCGACGCGACGATGGTGTCGACGAGCGCGGACGCCTTCGCCTTCGCATCGGGCACAGCGTCGCCCTCGTCGGGAACCGAGCCGTCCTTCACCTGCAGCGACTGCAGCGTCGTGGCCGCCTGCTTGAGCGCGAGCCATGCAGGGTCGGTCTCGACACCTGCCGCGAGCCCGATCTGGCCGGCGGTGACCTCGTCTTCGAGGACCTCGGGTTCGCCGACGACGGCGTCGATGGTGGTGTTCGACATGTGAACCTCCGTTCCTCGTGAGGGGATCTGTGTTGGTTGGTCGCGGCGCGATTCGCCGCACACCTCAAGGCTACGAGCGATCCCTGTGCGATTGCTTGCGGTGCCACGCGGGAATCCTGCGTGGGCGCAAGATTCCGCGCCGCAGATCGCCATGCCCGCGGATGACCGGACGCTCCATGCGGCGCCGTTTCGCTCAGCGCTGGCACGGATGGGTGTCCATGCCACCACCAGTACGGGGGTGGTGGCTTTCCCTACCCCGATCCCGGGGGGAGTCCCGATGACGCACGATTCCTGCGCCCATAACTTGAGACTTGTTCAGTTCTCAACACCCCCAACAAGAACAGGAGAGAGCCATGAACACCAAGAAGACCGGCGCAGTTGCACTCAGCGCCGTGGCACTCATCGTGCTGGTCAGCGGTTGCGCCGGGTCGCGGGTCGATGCAGGTTCCGGGCAGTCGAGCATCACCTCGCTGCAGAACCAGGCCGACACCCAGCGCCAGGAGATGGCCGAGCTTCGCGCTCGTCTGCACTCCGTGCCGCTCGACGCCGGCAAGCTCGCCGCCAACGAGGCGATCCGCAGCGACAAGCAGGCGTCGGTGCAGAGCAGCGTCAGCGCCGCGGCCGCGGCCGCAGCCGCAGCCGAGGCCATCCGCCTCGACAAGCAGCAGAGCGTGACCCCCAACGTGTCTGCCGCCGAAGCACAGGGCGACCGTCTCGCCAAGCAGGCCGAAGCGTACCGCGCGCAGGTCGAAGAGGACGCACTGAAGCGCGTCGCCGACGAAGAGCGCCGTGCCCAGCACCCCGAACAGCAGTGGTGACCCCACTGCAAGCCCCCACCACGAGAAGCGGGATCGAGCCGATGGCCCGGTCCCGCTTCTCGTCTGCCGTCGCTGCCCCCGTCGGTGGGCGTCGCTAGAGTGCGGCATGTGGCAGTCGCATCCGAATCGCCCGAACCGACGGCCGTCGCGCTCGCCGCGGCGATCGACGCTGAGGGCGATGCCGACGACGCCGCGTTCCTGCAGCGCTTCTTCAAGACCGGCCCCGGCCAGTACGGCGAGGGCGATGTGTTCGTCGGTGTGCGTGTGCCCGCAACGCGTGCGATCGTTCGTCGATTCGATCGGATGCCCCTCGCCGAGGCATCCGCCCTGCTCGACAGCCCCGTGCACGAGCATCGACTGGCCGCACTGCTCGTCATGGTGCGCCGGTTCCGGGTTGCGAGCGCTTCGCGCACCCATGACGAGGCGGCGCGGGAGGCCCTGCACCTGGCATATCTCGACGCGGTGCGGCGGGGCCGCGTGAACAACTGGGATCTCGTCGACGCCTCGGCCGACTCGCTCGTCGGTGAGTTCCTGCGTGAGTCGGGGCGCTGCGACGATGCGCTCCTCGACGAGCTCGCGGCATCCGATTCGCTCTGGGAGCGGCGCGTGGCCGTGCTCGCGACGTTCGCCTTCACCCGGGCCGGCGACGGCGCGCCCATTCTCCGGCTCGCGCCCCGCATGCTCGACGACCGCGAAGACCTCATCCACAAGGCCGTCGGCTGGATGCTCCGCGAGCTCGGCAAACGCGTTGCGCGGGGCGTACTCATCGAATTCCTCGACGAGTACGCCCCGCGCATGCCCCGCACGATGTTGAGCTATGCGACCGAGCACCTCACGCCTGAAGCGCGCGCGGCGTATCGCGCGATGCGGTGACGCTCAGCGCACCGCGGCGAGTTCGGCTTCGGTTGTCGCGCGCTCGGGGCGGTCGGCAGCCTCGGCGTGCTCGGTCCGCTCGGGCTGCTCGGGCTGATCTTCCTGCTCGGAGTGCCCCGACCCGCGGCCGACCGGCAGCAGCAGCGCGACCAGTGCCGACGCGATGAGCACCGCCGCGCCGACGATCACTGCGGGCTGGGCGCCGATCGAGTAGTCGACGGGCGTGAGCGCACCGCCGGCTCCCATGAACACCGCGGTCGACACGGCGATGCCGAGCGCGACACCGACCTCGCGCAGCATCGAGTTCGTGCCGCTCGCCTTGGCGTGGTCGTTCGACGCCATGCCCGCCAGCACCGCCGTCGCCGACGGCGCGAACACCAGCCCCATGCCGATGCCGGCGAGGAGGAACGGCGCCACGTAGTTCGCGTACGAGAGGTCGGCGTCGAGCAGGCCGCTCAGCCAGAACAGGGCGCCGCCGAGTACCGCGAGGCCGGTGACGATGAGGGCGCGAGTACCGACCCGCGGGGCGACGAGCCCGGCGAGGGGCGCCACGACCATGGGCGCGAGCGTCCACGGCGAGGTCTGCAGCGCGGCCTCGAGGGGGGTCGCGCCCTGCACGACCTGCAGGAACTGGATGAGGATGAAGATCGAGCCGAACGCGCCGAAGCTGAAGCCGAACCCTGCGAGGTTCGCCACGGTGAAGCTACGGTTGCGGAAGAGCCGCAGGGGCAGCAGCGGCGCGCCGGCGCGTGCCTCCCAGGCGATGAACGCGGCGAGCAGGATGCCCCCGGCGACCAGGCTGCCCATGACCTCGAGGCTGTCCCATCCGGCGTCGTTGCCGCGCACGATGCCGTAGACGAGCGCGAGCAGTCCGACGCCCGAGAGCACGAGTCCGACGATGTCGGCGCGCAGGCGGGCGCCGAAGCTGTTGGGCAGCGCGATGAGCGCGAGTGCGACCGAGATGACGCCGACGGGCACGTTGATCCAGAAGATCGCCTGCCACGCCCAGCCCTCGAGCACGGCGCCGCCGATGAGCGGGCCGGTGGCGACGCCGAGGCCCGTGACGCCGCCCCAGATGCCGATGGCGAGCGCACGGCGTGCGAGCGGCACCGCGCCCACGAGCAGTGTGAGCGACAGCGGCATGATCGCCGCGGCGCCGAAGCCCTGCAGCGCGCGGGCGGCGATGAGCTGCCCGGAGTCGGTCGAGAGCGCCGCGAACGCCGAGCTCAGTGTGAAGACGACGATGCCGATGACGAAGAGCGTTCGACGACCGTAGCGATCGCCGAGTGCGACCGCCATGAGGATCGTGCTCGCGAACGCGAGCGTGTAGGCGTTCATGAACCACTGCAGCTCTTCGACGGATGCCCCGAACTCGGCGTGCAGCACCGGCAGGGCGTTCGTCATCACGAGGTTGTCGAGGGTGGCCATGAAGGTCGGGACGGCGGTGGCGACGAGCACGAGCCAGAGGGCGGTCGGTCGCCGCGTGGACGACGGTCGAGCGGGTGTCGCCGGCGAAGCATCGAGGACGGTGGACATGGTTGCTCCTGAGTTGTAATCGGATGATTACTTGCAGAGTAGTAATCGACTGATAACATGTCAAGCATGACGATCGAAGAAGTCTCCACGGCCCCTCGCATGCGGGCCGCCGATCGCCGCGAGCTGATCCTCGAGGCCGCCACCGCGGTGTTCGGCGCCAAGACCTACGTGGGCACGACCACCGACGAGGTCGCCCGCGCCGCGGGGGTGAGCCAGCCCTACGTCGTGCGGCTCTTCGGCACGAAAGAGAAGCTCTTCATCTCCGTGATCGAGCGCGCCTACGGCCGGCTGCTCGACGAGTTCCGGCGCGCGCTGCCGGGTGACGCCGAGGGCCGCTCCGAGCGCATGGGCACCGCCTACACCGGCCTGCTCGTCGAGCGCGGCATGCTCTCGGTGATCGCGAACTCGACCGCCCTCGGCGGCGAACCCGAGATCGGCCGGGTCGCGCGCGCGGGCTTCAGCGAGATCTGGCGGTTCGTGCGCGAGGACGCCGGCTTCTCAGCCGAAGAGACGCGAGCCTTCATGGCCCAGGGCATGCTCATCAACACGATCGTCGGCCTTCGACTCACGGGCGACTACGGCACCGAGACGGCGGCCACCGAGGTGCTCGACACGTGCTTCGTCGACTCGGTCGAGAAGGCACGCAACCTGATGCCCGAGGCCGGCGAGCCCTGGTGATCCCGATTCTCGGCCCGCTGATTCCGTCGGCCGGCTGATTCCCTCGAGTCGGTCGAGTCGGTCGAGTCGGTCGAGTCATGAGGGATCGTCGCCTAGGGTGGGCGGCATGGGGCGCGGTCGGCGTAGCCGGTGGCGGACGGGGATCGGACTCGTCGCCCTGCTCGCGCTCGCCGGGTGCGGCATCGTTCCACCGGGAGTCGACGACTCGACAGGCCGCACGCCTGCACCGACCTCGACGTCCGACCAGCCCACCGTGCCGCCGACCCCCGGCGCGTCGGGCTCGGCTGACGGGTCGACGACGTCGGCGCCATCGCAGCCGCGTGCCGACCTCGGCTACCGCCTTCCGCGGCTGGGCCCCGGCGATGCCCCGGGGCTCGTGGCACGCCTCGCCGCGATGGCGACGCCCGATTTCGCGGCCGTGGTGCGCTGGGCGACCCCGGCGGGCGTCACCGCGTTCGGCGACGCGCTCGACGCGCGGTTCGCCGAACTCGCGCGCGACGCGGCCTCCGCGCACGGCGTGCCCTGGATGCCCGGCGTCGACATCGCCCCGGGTGGCGTGGGATCGGCGTGCGCGCGGCATCCGCTCACCGCGCCGACCGGCGTGAGCCTCACCGTCGACTGCCAGATCGTCGCCGCGGCCGGCTCGGTCGTCGGGCAGCGGATCATCGTGCTGCGGCGCGACGGGCGAACCGCCGCGCCGCTCGAGCGCACCGTCTGGTACGCGGATGTCGCGACCGGCGAGATCGGCGATGGCTCGGCCCTATACCTCCCGGGCGTCGAGCACCGCGTGCTCAGGCTGCTCGCCGAGGGACTGCGCGAAGGCGGGTCCACGTCCGCGGCATCCGTCGCGGTCGCGGCACTCGCACCCGATGCGGTCCGGACGCTGCTCGCCGACACCGTGGTCACGGCCGACGACTTCGTCGTGCAGGTGCCGCTCGTGCCGAGCGCCGACGGACGCGGTCGGCAGCTGGTGTCGGTGCTGGTGCCGGTGCGGCTGCTCGTGCCGTTCCTGAGCCCGTTCGGTGCGGCCGTGCACGGCGTCGTCGCCGGGGGTGCGCCGTTCCGCGTCGCCGACGCGCCGGCCGCGGCCGACCCGATCGACTGCACGCTCGTCGCGTGCGCGTCGATCACGTTCGACGACGGCCCGACCTCGCTCACCGACGGCCTCATCGATCTGCTGCACGAGTGGCGCGCGCCGGCGACGTTCTTCCTGCAGGGGGTGAATGTCGAGAAGCGACCCGAGGTCGCGAAGCGACTCATGGACGAGGGGCACGAGCTCGGCAACCACACCTGGAACCACCCTGCCCTCACCAAGCTGCCCGACCCCGAGGTGCGCGCTCAAGTCAAGCGCACGCAGGCCGCGATCGCGGCCGCCACCGGTATCACCGCCCGGTCGCTGCGCCCGCCCTACGGCGACGTCGACAAGCGGGTTCGAGGGGTGGTCGGCCTGCCGATCGTGGTGTGGGACGTCGACACGCTCGACTGGACCGAGCCCGGCAGCGAGGTGGTCGCCGAGCGCGCGGTGGGGGAATCGTCGCGCGGCAGCATCGTGCTCATGCACGACACGCATTCCGCGACCGTCGCCGCCGTCCCCGATGTCGTCGACGGGCTGCGCGACCGCGGCTTCACGCTCGCAACCGTCGCCGAGCAGTTCGGCGGATCGCTGCCGCCGGCCGGGCAGACCGTGTCGCGCGGGCCACGGTGAGCGGCGCGAGCCATGATGAAGGCATGACCGACTCTCCGGCACCGAAACGCGACCGCACGCTCATCGTGATCCTCGCCGTCATCGGCGCGCTGGTGGCGATCGCGCTCATCGTCGTCTTCACGCGCGGCGAGCCGGCACAGCTCGACGAATCCACGCCGGAGGGCGTGGTGCAGCGCTACACCGCGGCCGTGATCGCCGGCGATGAGGAGGCCGCACGAGGGTATCTCGTACCGGAACTCGCCGACTCGTGCGAGCGCATCGAACCCGGACCGGTGCAGGACATGCGGGTCACGCTCGAGTCGACGACCGAGCGAGAGGACTCCGCCGACGTGCGGGTGCTCATCGCCTTCTCGTACGACGGCGGACTGTTCGGTTCGTCGGGATACGAGGAGCAGGGCACGTTCGACCTCGTCGCCGACGGGGGCGGGTGGCTCATCGAGTCGACACCGTGGCCGCTCACCATCTGCGCCGAGGCGGCGGTGAAGTGATGACCGCACCAGTGGCGGCTCCGCCGGCGGCAGGTTCGGCGCAGGGCACCGTGCGCCGCCTCATCGTCTACACGATCCTCTTCGCGCTCGTCACGATCGCCGCGATCGGCGTCGCGGGACTGCTCGAGCGGCTGTTCGAGCCCGGTGACCCGGTCGCGGGCGGCGGGGTCACCGACCTGGCGCTCTCGCTCGCGTTCGCGCTCATCGGCGGACCGCTCGCCGCGCTGCTCTGGTGGGTGGTGTGGCGCCGGCTGCGTGAGGATTCCGAACGGGCGTCGCTCGCATGGGGCCTGTACCTGGCCGCCATGTACACGGTGTCGCTCATCGCGGCCGCGTCGGCGCTGCTCGGCGCAGCGACGGGGGGCGTGAACGGGCGCTGGGAGCCCGCCGCCGCCGCGACCGGCGTCGCCTGGACCATGGTCTGGATCTGGCATCGGTGGATGTGGCACCACCCACTCAAGAGTCCGGTGCGGCTGGCCACCGTGCCCGCGGTCGCCGGTTCCGTCTACGGTCTCGTCATCGGGGTCGGCGGTGCCGTGAACGCACTCGGATCGCTGTTCGACGCCGCCATCCGCGGGGCCTCCGCGCAGGCGATCGCGGGAACCCCATGGTGGCAGGGCATGCTCGAGGGGCTCATCTGGGCGGTGGCCGGCGGGGCGATCTGGTGGTGGCACTGGTACCGCGACGGCGCGAAGCGCCTGACCACGGGCCTCGCTGCGGTCGCGCTCATCGTCGTCGGCGTGATGGGGGCGGGCATCCTGATGCTCGGCGGACTCGCGTTCGCACTCGACGTGGGGCTGCGGCTTGCCTTCGATCCCTCCGATCCCGCCGCCGAGATCCTCCGGCCGCTGGGAATGGCCTTGGCCGCGTTCCTCGTCGGAGCCGTCGTCTGGCTGCACCACCGTCGCATCGCGGCGGCGCGCTCCGTCGGCACGCGCCGTGCGAGCGCGCTGGGCATGTCTGCGGTCGGCCTCGCCGCGGCCGCGTCGGGCATCGGCGTCGTGCTGAACGCGACACTCGCGGCCGCCGTCAGCCCGCTCGCGGCATCCGATACGCGTGCGCTGCTCCTCGGCGGCGTCAGCGCGCTCGTCGTCGGCGGGCCGGCGTGGTGGCTGAGCTGGAAGCCCACGCGCCGAGTGGACCCGGCCGAGGTCGCGACCCCGGCTCGTCGCGTCTACCTCGTGGCCGTGTTCGGCGTCAGTGCCGTGGTCGCGCTCATCGCCCTGCTCGTGGTCGGCTTCCGGCTGTTCGAGTTCGGGCTCGACGCGGCCAGCGGTGCAAGCCTCGTCGACCGCGTGCGGGCACCGCTCGGCCTGCTCGTGGCGACCGCGCTCGTGTTCGGCTACCACTTCACCGTCTGGCGTCGCGACCGGGCGGTCATCGCAGCCGAGGGGCTGAGCGTCGAGCGGCGCATCGGCCGGGTCATCCTCGTGTCCGCCGGCGAGACCGCGGCGATCGAACAGGCGATCCGTGCGGCCACGCACGCCGCCGTCACCGTCTGGAAGCGCGCTGAGCCCGGCGTCAGACCGCCGGGCTCCGAGACCGCGGGCGGTGGGGATGCCGCGGCCGAAGCCCCGGCGAACCCCGACGCCGCAGCAGTTGCTGGTGCACTCGAGGGCGTCGCGGGGAAGCGCGTCCTCGTGCTCGCGGGGCCGGGCGCGCGCATCGAGGTGCTGCCGCTCGTCGAGTGACCGGCGTCGGCTACCGGCCGATCGGGGCCGGATGCTCCTTGATGAGCACCTCGACGGGCGCGCGCGTCGCGGATTCATCGAACGCGGAATCGTCGACCGTGGAACGGGCGGAAGCGGGCTCGCGGATCGGAGTCTCGACGCGCATCTCGGTCACCTTCTTCCTTGGTGCTCTTGACCCTCGCGACCGCCTCAGGCGTGGGTCGCCCCGGTCGTCATCGGTCGCTCGGGATCGGATGCCAGGCCAATCCGGTGAAGAGGTTCCACCCCATGCCAGTGACGAGGACTCGTGACGCCGAACCGTCGGCCCTCATCACCACCAAGTGGCGGCCCGACGGTCCGAAATCGATGGCGGCGATCTGGTCGCCATCGGGCGACCACGTCGCGGCGATGTAGTGGCCCGACGTGAGAGGAGAAAGCGTCGAGGGCGACGCCGCCGGGGTGGAGCTGTCGGTGCTTATCGGGTAAAGGGCGGTCTCCTGGGGCAGCGTGAGCGGGTTCAGCTCCGTGGGGATGGTCGATGCTCGCCATGGACCGGCGACGACCAAGAGCCGGGAGCCGTCGGGAGACCAGGTCATGTGCCTGATGTGGCCGAACCCGGGGCCGACCAGTTCGCGTGTGGCGCCGGTGTCGAGGTCGACCAGGTATACGGATGGCTCGACGTGCACCCCGAACTGCTGGTCCACCGTGTAGGCGATCCTGGTCCCGTCGGGGGACCACGCATGGATCGGTATGAACCAGGATTGCAGACCTTCTGCCACAGGCGGGTCGAGTTCGACGATGCGGGATGGGCCACCTCTTTCGAGATCTCGGAGTGAGATCTGCTCGGCCGTGATGAGATCGAGGACGGTGGTGCCATCGGGGGCGAGCCAGGGCTCCCGCACGAACGTGCAGCAGCCGAGCTCGCTCCGGGCCTGCGTGATTCCGCCTTCGGCATTCATCACGTATCCCTTCCCGTCGCTGCCCTCGGTCGTCAGAGCCAGCCGCGTACCATCGGCCGACCAGCCCGCTACGACGGGTCCCTTGTCCCGGAGTTCATCCGGGACCGCCACCGAGGCGACCGAGGAAGGGTCGGCCGGGTCGATGGCCCGCAATTCGTCGCCCGCCACGTAGACGATCCGGCCGCGCAGCGGCTCGAAGACCCCGAGGGACGTCGCACCGGCCGGGGCGCCGAGCACCGCGCCTCGGTCGTCGGGCGTCGCCCCGCCGCCGAGCGAGGCCGTCACCGAGATCGCTGCGATGGCCACGGTCGAGGCAGCGACGGCGCCGATCACGAGGCGCCGTCGTCGGGCGCGGCTTCTCGCCTCTTTGATGAGCACCTCGACGAGCGGGCGCGTAGGGGCATCGTCGAGTACGGAATCGTCCAGCACGGACGGGGCGGAGACGGGTTCTCGAATCGGAGCGTCGACGACCATCGTGGTCACCTTCTTCTTATTCCGTAGTGCTATTATGACTAGCACCATGATCCCTGTCAAGGTCGATAGAGCCGAACCAACCGACCTCCACGAGCAGGTCGCAGCCGAGATCCGCCGAGCGATCGCCGACGGCGAGGCCGAGCCGGGTGAGCGGCTCCCACCGGCCAAAGACATCGCCGCCGTGCTCGAGGTCAACACGAACACCGTGCTGCGGGCCCTGCGGCAGCTGCGGCAGGAGGGCCTGCTCGAGTTCCGCCGCGGCCGCGGCATCTCGGTGGCGGGCACGCCGGGCAAGGGCGCCGTCGTCCAGAGGGCGCGAGAACTGGTCGAGTTCGCTCGTCACCACGGCTACCGCGTCGACGAACTCGTCGAGATCATCAACGAACTCGCCTGACCCGCTCGACCTCGCGTCAGCCGGCGAGTACCGCGGCGATGCGCGCCGGCACCTCGCCGTCCTGCAGCGACGTCGTGTCACCGAGCGCACGCCCCTCGGCGAGGTCGACCAGCAGGCGCCGCATGATCTTGCCCGAGCGGGTCTTCGGCAGTTCGGCGACGAACAGGATGTCGCGGGGCTTCGCGATCGGCCCGATCGCGGTCGTCACGTGGGCGCGCAGCGCCAGCGCGCGAGCGGTGGCCTCGGCCGAGGCGTCCGCTCGCCCTTCGACGCCGTCGCCGGTGACCACGAACGCGGCGATCGCCTCGCCCGTCGTGGCATCGGTCACGCCGACGACGCCGGCTTCGGCGACCCCGGGGTGGGCGACGAGCGCCGATTCGATCTCGATCGTCGAGAGCCGGTGGCCCGACACGTTGATGACATCGTCGACGCGTCCGAGCAGCCAGATGTCGCCGTCGGCGTCGACCTTCGCGCCGTCGCCCGAGAAGAAGTATCCGCGGTGCGCGAACCGCGCCCAGTACGAGTCGCGGTACCGCTCGGGGTCGCCCCACACGGTGCGGGCCATGCCGGGCCACGTGCCGTCGATCACGAGGTAGCCGCCCTCGCCGCGGCCGACGTCGTCGCCGTGCTGGTCGACGACGCGGGTCGTGAGGCCGGGCAGGGCACGCAGCGACGAGCCCGGCTTCAGCGTCGAGAGCCCGGGCAGCGGCGCCATGACCGCGGCGCCCGTCTCGGACTGCCACCAGGTGTCGACGATCGGTGAACGGCCGGCGCCGAGCTCGTTGCGGAACCACTCCCACGCGGCCGGGTTGATCGCCTCGCCGACCGACCCGAGCAAGCGGATCGTCGAGCGGTCGTACTCGGCCGGCACGCCGTCGGGGAACCAGCTCATGAACGAGCGGATGAGCGTCGGCGCCGTGTAGTACGTCGTCACCCCGTATCGCTCGATGACCTCGAAGTGCCGGCCGGGATGCGGCGTGTTCGGCGTGCCCTCGTAGATGACGCTCGTCACGCCGTTGATGAGCGGGCCGTAGAGCACGTACGTGTGCGCGGTCACCCACGCGAGGTCGGCGGTGCACCAGTACACGTCGGTGTCGGGTTTCGCGTCGAACACCGACCAGAAGGTGCTCGCGGCGTGCGCGAGGTAGCCCCCGGTCGTGTGCACGAGCCCCTTCGGCCGGCCGGTCGTGCCCGACGTGTAGATGATGAAGAGCGGCGTCTCGGCGTCGAAGAACTCGGCGTCGTGATGATCGGATGCCCCGCCGACGGCCTCGTGCCACCACACGTCGCGGCCCGGGGTCCAGGGGATGCCGGGCGTCTCGTCGCCGGTGCGGCGCACGACGAGCACATGCTCGACGTGGTCGAGCCCCGCCACGGCCTCGTCGGCCGCGGCCTTCACCGCGACCGCCGTGCCCCGGCGGAACTGACCGTCGCTCGTGATGAGCAGCTTCGCACCCGTGTCGGCCACACGGAACCGAAGCGCCTCGGCCGAGAACCCGCCGAAGACGAGCGAGTGGATCGCTCCGAGCCGCGCGATCGCGAGCGTCGCGACGACGGTCTCGAGCAGCACGGGCAGGTAGACGACGACCCGGTCGCCGCGACCGATGCCGAGGGCGGCGAGGGCGTTCGCGGCGCGCGCCACCTCGCGCTCGAGCTCGGCGTAGGTGAGCGAGCGGCGGTCGCCGCGTTCGCCCTCGAAGTGGAACGCCACACGCTCGCCGTGGCCGGCCGCGACGTGCCGGTCGACGCAGTTGACGGCGACGTTCAGCCGCCCGCCCGTGAACCACGTGGCCCGGGGGATCGTCGTGGCCGAAGCATCCGTCGGCTGCCACTCGTGCAGGGTGTGCCAGGGGTCGGCCCAATCGAGACGCTCGGACTCGAGCGCCCAGAACGCGAGCGGGTCGGCCTCGGCCGCGGCGACGAACGCGGCGTCGGCGTTGGCGGCGGCCGCGAAGGCGGGGTCGGGCGGGTAGGCGTGCGATTCGTGCGCGAGGGTCGTGATCGCGGGGCCGGTGCCGGAGGTCGTCGGCGGCGCGGCGTTCACGCCCATCGCTTGACGGCCCAGCGCTCGAAGAGCCCGACGAGCGAGTCGGTGAGCTTGCCGAGCAGTGCGAGCACGATGATCGCGAGGAAGATGCGGTCGATGCGCCCGTTGTTGCCCGAGTCGACCAGTAGGAACCCGAGACCCATCGAGCTCGCGATGAGCTCGGCGGCCACGAGGAAGAGCCAGGCCTGCGCCAGGGCGAGCCGCAGCGCCGAGATCACCGACGGCACGACCGCCGGCAGCTGCACCGCCGTGAACAGGGCGAACCCGCGCAGCCCGAACGCGCGGCCCGCCTCGAGCAGCTGACGGTCGACGTGCCGCAGCGCGGCGGCCACGATCGTGTAGACGGGGAAGAAGGCGCCGATCGCGATGAGGATGATCTTCGAGTCCTCGGCGATGCCGAACCAGAGGATGAGCAGCGGCACCCACGCGAGCGACGGCACCGCGCGCACCGCACCGAGTGTCGGCGAGAGCAGGATGTCGCCGAGCTTCGAGAGCCCCACGACGGCACCGAACGCGAGGCCGAGCGCCGCGCCGAACGCGAACCCGAGGAACACACGCTGGGTCGAGATCGCGATGTAGAGTCCGAGCAGGCCGCGCTCGGCGAGATCGACCGCGGCGAGCCAGACCATCTCGGGCGTCGGCAGCATCGACACCGGCACGAGCCCGCTCGTCGAGACGAGCTGCCAGGTGATGAGCAGCACGACCGGGATGAGCGCGCCGCCGACCACGCGGAACCAGCGGCGGTCGACGAGGCGGCGCCGGCCACCGGATGACGCAGGCGGGACTGATGCCTCGACGGGCTGCCGGCCGATGCCCGAGCCGGGCAGTCGTTCGGGCCGGTCGACACCCGACGGCCCGAGCGGGCCGGCCGCGGCGATGGCAAGGCCGTCGTGCGTCACGGGCGCGGCGAACTCACGGTCGACCGATGCCGTGTGGGGCGTCGTGGCCGTGCGCGGGGCATCCGATCGCTGCTGTGCATCCGCCTTGCTCATGGCTCCTGCTTCCTCTCTGCGCCGTTCCGGGGGTGCTTTCGCGCCACATCCTGCGGTGCATCGCGGGTGAACTGGCGCGAAGGCACCCCCGGAAGTGCGTCGGGTGCTAC
This sequence comes from Agromyces humatus, assembly GCF_021228295.1. Lineage (GTDB taxonomy): Bacteria > Actinomycetota > Actinomycetes > Actinomycetales > Microbacteriaceae > Agromyces > Agromyces humatus. The sequence continues at coordinate 24,019 of NZ_JAJQPD010000003.1, read as the reverse complement.
TCGAAGCGGGCCGCGTCGGCCTGCGTGGCGAAGGTGTCGTCGATGAGGCTCGCGAGCGCCTCGTCGACCTGCTGCTGGTTTGCGACATCGCCGAGCTCGACGAAGATCGGCCCGATCTTCTCGAGCACCGCGACCTGCGCGTCACCGGGGACGTGATCGACGTCGAGGTTGGTGCGCTCGTCGATGACCTTCGTCGCGATGGCGGCGTCGAGGCCGGCGACCTCGGCGAGGATCGCGGCGGTCTCCTCGGGGTTCTCGGTGGCCCACGCGCGAGCGGTCTCGTAGGCGTCGACGACGGCCTGCGCGACCTCGGGCTTCTCGGCGATGAACGACTCGGTCGCGTTCAGGAAGCCGTAGCTGTTGAAGTCGACGTTGCGGTAGAACAGCGTCGCACCGGCCTCTTCGGCGCCGGCCATGATCGGGTCGAGGCCCGACCACGCGTCGACCGACCCGTTCTGCAGGGCCGCCCAGCCGTCGGCGTGCTGCAGGTTCTGCACCGTGATGTCTTCGGGCGCGAGACCCTCGGCCTCGAGCGACTGCAGCAGGAAGAAGTAGGGGTCGGTGCCCTTCGTCACCGCGACCTGCTTGCCCTTCAGGTCGTCGACCGATGCGATCGCCGAGCCGTCGGGAGCCACGAGCGCCGCCCACTCGGGCTGCGAGTAAATGTCGATGACCTGGATCGGCGAGCCGTTCGAACGGGCGAGCAGCGCGGCCGAGCCGGCAGTCGAGCCGACATCGATCGCGCCGGCGCGCAGCGCCTCGTTGGCCTTGTTCGAGCCCGCCGACTGCACCCAGGTGACCTCGAGCCCGGCGTCTTCGAGCCAGCCCTGGTCTTTGATGACGAGGCTCAGCGGGTTGTAGGTCGCGAAATCGATGTTGAGCGTCTGGCCCTCGAGCGAGACGGCCTCACCCGACTCGGCGGGCGCGGGCTCGGCGGCCTGCCCCTCGCCGGCGACGCAGCCCGAGAGCAGCAACGCTGCGGCGGCGGCAGCCGCGACGAGCGCGGATCGGAGGAACGGGGTGCGGGACATGGAGACTCCTTCTGGGTGCGGTACGGCGCGGATGCTGTGTGGGCGCCGTCAGTACGGGTAGTGCGGGATGGTGGTCGTGGTGGGCACGCCGCGCGCGGCGCCGTGGCGATCGATGCCGAGCCCGTCGAGCAGGCGCCCGCGGAGTTCGGCCAGTTCGGCCGAGCCGCGATCGCGCGGGCGGGTGCCCGGCACCACGATGGTCTGCTGGATGCGCGCGCCCGGCCGATCTTCGTCGTTTCCGAGCAGGATGACCCGGTCGGCGAGTTGCAGCGCCTCATCGACGTCATGCGTGACGAGCAGCACGGTGGTGGGCTCCGCCGCGTGCACGTCGAGCAGCAGGTCCTGCATCTTCAGCCGGGTGAGGGCGTCGAGCGCGCCGAACGGTTCGTCGAGCAGCAGCACCGCAGGGTTGCGGGCGAGTGCACGGGCCAGGGACGCGCGCTGCGCCATGCCGCCCGAGACCTCGCGCGGCCGGTGCCCGGCGAAGTCGGCGAGCCCCACGAGTTCGAGCAGGCGGGAGACGTGCGTGCGGCCGGCGCCGCGCGCCGTACCCCGGGGCAGGCCGAGGGCGACGTTGCCGGCGATCGTGCGCCACGGCAGCAGTCGCGGCTCCTGGAACCCCACCGCCGAGCGGGCGTCGAAGGGCGCGACCACGGTGCCGTCGATCGCGACGACGCCGTCGGATGGCGTGTCGAGACCGCCCGCGATGCGCAGCAGGGTCGACTTGCCGCAGCCGCTCGGCCCGAGGATCGCGACGATCTCGCCGGCCGCAACCTCGAGGTCGATGTCGCGCAGCACCAGCCGCGCGGCGTCGCCCGTGCCGAAGGCGCGCCCGACCCCGTGAAACGAGATCGGCGCCGCCGTCACGACGTCACCTGCCGCGCGTGCGACCACCGGGTCGGTCGGCTCATTGCCTGCGGATGACGGGGTCACCAATGCTCCTCGCGGACGGGACTGGGGGATGTCCCGAAACTAACCGAGGGGCTCGGCAGCGGTAAGCGAGGATGACCCGCGACGTAACAGACGCGCCGGCGGGTCGCGGCGTTCGAGGGGCGGAGGCCGACCGAGGGGCGGAGACCGACCGAGGGTCAGACGTCCTTGAACATGTGCAGCGACGTCGTGAGGTACCCCAGGCTCTCGTAGAGCCTGATCGCCGGCACGTTGTAGGCGAACACGTTGAGCCCGAGCGACGCTGCCCCGTGCTCGCGGGCGATCCGCTCGGCCTCGAGCATCGTCGCGCGGCCGATACCGCGCCGCTGGAAGGCATCGTGCACGCGGATGTCCCAGACCCACCACGGGTCGCCATCACCGCCGTCACCGTCGGTGTCCTTCCAGGGGCCGATCCACAGCCAGCCCGCATCGTCGCCGTCGGCGAGCACGGTGAAGATGAGCTGGCCCGCGGCCGGCCGTCGGTCGGGGAAGAACCGGGCCTCGGACTCCTTGCGGGCCGCGACCGCCTGCTCGGGGGTGTCGCCCGCCGCGATGCGGGCCGTCTCGTATTCGGCCATCGACTCGACGAGCCAGCGCTCGAGTTGCTCATCGGTCTTCGGGGCGAGGGTGATCCAAGCGGGTTCCGCGGCCATGGCCCCATCGTGCCACGTGCCCTCGGAGCGTGCGCGAAGATGGAGGGATGACGAGAACGGTGCGTGGCGCGAGGGTGCTCATCACGGGTGCGGCCGGCGGCATGGGGCGCATGTACGCCGAACGGGCCGTGGCCGAGCGTGCGGCATCCGTCACGCTCTGGGATCGTGACTCGACCGCCCTCGCACGCACCGTCGACGCGCTGGGTGCGGTATCGCAGGGCCGCACCCGCATCTCGTCGTACGTCGTCGACGTCGGCGACCTCGGCGCCATCGCGAAGACCGCGCAGAAGGTGCGCAAAGACGTCGGAAACCCCGACGTGCTCATCAACAACGCCGGCATCGTGCGCGGCAACCGCTACTTCTGGGCGACCGACAACGGTGACGACACCCGACCCACGATGCAGGTCAACGCGCTCGCGCCGATGTACATCACACGCGAGTTCCTGCCCGGCATGATCGCGAACGCCTATCGCGAGGCACGCATCGTGAACATCGCCTCGGCGGCGGGCACCCTCGCCAACCCGCGCATGGCGGTGTACGCCGCGTCGAAGGCCGCGCTCATCGGGTGGAGCGACTCGTTGCGCCTCGAACTCGAGCAGGCCGACCACGGCAACGTGAAGGTCACGACCGTGACTCCGAGCTACATCTCCACGGGCATGTTCGCGGGTGCTCGCGGGCCCGTGCTCGCGCCGGTGCTCGAGCCCGAGTACGTCGTCGATCGGGTGTGGCGCGCCATGCTCGCGGGGCGCCCCCTCGTGCAGTTGCCGTGGAGCGTGGGGCTGTCCCGCGCGCTGCGCGGCCTGCTGCCGACGCGCGCGTTCGACCGCATCGTCGGCGACGGGTTCGGTGTCTACCGCACGATGGAGCGGTTCACCGGCCGCGGCTGACGCATCTCGACGATCGACCGACGTTCAGTCGTCGTCTCCGTCGCCGCCCTTGTCCTTCTTGCCGTCGTTGCGGTTGTCGCCGCTGTTGCCCGGGCCGCTGTTGTCACCGTCACCGTCGCCGTCGTTGTCGCCATCGGTCGGAGTCGGCGTCGGCGTCGGCGTCGGCGTGGGCGCCGCCGCGGCGTCGAGGTCGGCGCGAACGAGTTCGATCGCCGTTCGGATCTCAGCCTCGCGGGCGTCGTCGAGCTCTCCGGCGGCGGCCGCGGCATCGACCGCGCGCTCGAGCAGCAGCAGTTCGGCCATCGCGCCGGTGAAGTCCTCGACGCTCGCGCGCTGGGCGATCTGCACGACCGAGTCGCGCAGGCCTTCCGACGCCGAGGGCTGCGCCGACGCGCAGCCTCCGAGACCGAGGGCGAGCGCGCCCGCCATCGCCACCGCCGTCACGGTGGTTCGCAGTCGTGTCATGGAGTCACCGCCTCATCGAGTTGTTGCAGGTGCCCGCCGAGTTCGCTGAGCTCCGCGGGGAGTGTCGGCAGGGGTTCAGGAGCTGCGGGCTCGGGGTTCTGCGCGGCGATGAGCCCAGGCAGGAACAGCGCGCCCGCGATCGCAACGGCCGCGACGATGACGAGGGTCGCGACGAGCGGAGCCCGGCGCCGCTGACGCCGGCGCCTGGGCCGATCCGACTCGGGTTGCTTCGGGGGTGAGACGTCGCGGGCGGTCATGACCCGGGTCTGCGCGGTCGGAATCGGGTCGGCGTCGACCGCTGGTGTCGCGGGGGCCGAGGTGGGCGTCGCAAGCAGCCGGGTCGTCGCCGTTCCATCGTCTGGAGCGCCGACGGCGACCGTCGCGGCGTCGGCGATCGCGGGATCGTCGGGAACGGCGCCGACGCCGCCGCGCGAGCCGCTGTCGGCGATCGCGGCAGGTGCGGATGACCCGTGGCCGAGCTCTGCGGCCGCGACCGCGACCTCGAGCGCCGTCGGCCGGGCACCGGGGTCACGCGCGGTCATCGCGCGCAGCAGGTCGACCCACCGGCGCCCGAGCGCGTCGGGGACGTCGGGGTCGCGCACCAGTCGCGCGCTCGCCGCCTCACCGGCAGACCCCGGGAACGCCGGGCGGCCGGTACGGGCTTCGAGCAGCAGCAGCCCGAGGGCGTAGACGTCGGTCGCGCTGCCCGCGTCCTCGCCGCTCACCTGCTCGGGGCTGAGGAAACCGGGCGTTCCGATGAGCAGGCCCGTGCGAGTGATGCGCGCGTCGTCGATGAGTCGCGCGATGCCGAAGTCGGCGAGCTTCGCATTCCACGAGCGCGTGGGAAGGTGCGCCGGTTCGAGCAGCACGTTCGCCGGCTTCACGTCGCGGTGCACGATGCCGCGCGAGTGGATCACGTGCAGCGCCTCGCCGACGTCGGCCGCGAGCCCCGCGGCATCGGCGTCGCCCACCGGCCCCGATCGCAGGGTCTCGCGCAGGTCGTGCCCGTCGACGAGTTCCATGACGAGGTACTCGCGGCCGGTCGGGTCGTCGTGGGCGGCATCGTAGAGCCGCACGAGCGCACGGTGCTCGACGCTCGCGAGCAGCGCCACCTCCGAACGGCGGCGCGCGGCGTCGTCGATGCCCTCGGCCGCCTCGGCGAACACCTTCACGGCGACCGCACGCCCGAGCGCGGTGTCGGTGCCGCGGTACACCGATGCCATGCCGCCGCGGCCGATGAGCCCGTCGATGCGGTAGCGTCCACCGAACACGACGCCCGTGAAGGCGTCGACGGTCGTGGGCTCTGGAGTGGTCGTCACCCTTTCGAGGGTAACCGGACTCGATGAACGTCCGCCGAATCAGCCGAATCAGCCGAAGATCGCCGAATCAGCCGAAGATCATCGGCAGGTCGGCCTCGTCGTCGCCGAGTGCGAGGTCGACGAGCACGGGTACGTGATCGCTCGGAGCGTTGCCTTTGCGCTCGTTGCGGTGGATCGACGCGTCGGTCACTGCGTCGGCGAACGCCGCGGATCCGAGGATGAAGTCGATGCGCATGCCCTCGTTGCGCGGGAACCGCAGCTGCTTGTAGTCCCAGTAGGTGAACAGGCCCTCGGGCACCCGGGCGCGCGCGACGTCGGTGACCCCGGCCTGCTCGAGTGCGAAGAACGCCTCGCGTTCGGCGGGCGAGACGTGGGTCGTCTGCCCGACGATCACGGTCGGGTCGCCGTTGTCGACGTCGAACGGCGCGATGTTGAAATCGCCCATGAGCGTGAACGGCAGGTCGGGTCGGGCGGATGTCTCGGCTCGCGTGTACTCGGTGAGCGCGGCGAGCCAGTCGAGCTTGTAGGTGTAGTGCGGATCGCCGAGTGAGCGCCCGTTGGGCACGTAGAGGCTCCACAGCCGAACGCCGTTGACGGTCGCGCCCATCGCGCGCGCCTCTTTGGGCAGTTCGGGGCCCTCGTGCCCCTTCAGGAACCCCGGCATGCCCGGGAACGTCGTCTCGACGTCGGCGATGGGTGCCCGGCTCGCGATGGCCACGCCGTTCCACTGGTTGAGCCCGTGGATGGCGAGCTCGTAGCCTGCCGCTTCGAACGCCTCGGCGGGGAACTGCTCGGGCTTGCACTTGATCTCTTGCATGGCCAGCACGTCGACGTCTTCGCGCACCATCCAGTCGACGACGCGGTCGACTCGGGTGCGGATCGAGTTGACGTTCCAGGTGGCGATGCGCATGGACTCAAGCGTATGGCAGCCCTCCGACGGCAACGGGCGCCGCCCGACCTCCCGGTCGTGCGGCGCCCGTATTCGGTCAGCCGGAGTGCTCGATCAGCAGATCTTGAACGGCTTGCCGTTGAACGAAAGCTGCCCGAAGTACCCGAGCAGGTACGTCTCGTACACGCCGAGGTCGGTGATGTGCTGTGCGACGTTGGCCGGCGTGCAGGTCGGGGGCACGACATGCACCGGGCCGCCCACGAGGCCGGCGAGCGGTGCGCCGGCGAGCGCGTCGGGGAACTTCGTGCCGTTCACGAGGAAGGCGTACACCGAAGACCACCGCGTGGGATCCCACACGAACGAGTTGATCGCATAGGCGGTCTGGTAGCGATCGGCTCCTCCGAAGCGGCCGGTCGCCTCCACCGAGGGGAGCGCGGCGATCGACGCCCGCACTCCGTTCGTGACGACGCCGGTGCCGCCCGCGATGGCTACCTGCTGCGGGCCGAGGGCGTTGAGTGCCGCCTTCGACGCGGCATCGAGGCCCGATGCCTTGCCGGGCACGATCAGCACGGGGATGCGTTCGACAGCGCCGGCCGCGCTCGCGGCGAGGGCGTCGGGATAGTTCGCGCCCGTGGCCACCCACACCTGGGTCGAGGTGCCGAAGGCGTCGGCCACGATCTTGCGCGAGGTGTCGTAACGGTCGGCGCCCGCGACGCGTCGCACGGTCGGCGAATAGGCCTTGAGCTTCGTCTGCACGGCGCTCGAGACGGCGCCGATGCCGCCGGCGATGACGATCTCGACCGGGTTCAGGCGGTCGAGTTCGGCGGCGACGACGGCCGGGATCGCGGTCGGGGCGACGAGCAGCAGCGGGCCCTCGCAGTTGGCCGCGGCGGGTCCCGCGCTCAGCGCATCGGGGAAGTTCGCGCCCGACGCGACGTAGACGCAGGCGACGCCGGGGTCGAAGCTGGAGTGGGAGATCGCCGCCGAGGTGGCGTAGCGGTCGCTGCCTGCGATGTAACCGGTGAGCATCGGCTCGAGCGTCTCGTCGATTCCGGTGCGTGCCTCGCCGTCGGCGAGGACGACCGAGGTCGCCCAGCCCGTGAGCGGAGCGTCCTGCCAGAACTCGGCCATGAGGTTTGACCCCGCGTTGTCCCAGAACACCACCAGGTAGGTGCCCGCCGGAACACCGCTCACGGTGTAGGTGCCGTTGCTCGCGGTTTCTGCGCTGGCCACCAGGACGTACTTCTGTTCGGCTTCATTCCAGGCGATGACCTCGACGTGACCGGTGGCGAGCGGCCACACGGGCTTGGTCGTCATGTCGGTGTAGGTGACCTTGCCGGAGATCGTGCCGGTGGCCCCCGCGGATCGGGCGACGAAGCCGCCGTCACCCGTGTCCAGGCGCACGGGCGCGCTGTCCTCGCGCGGATCCGCACGGAACACGTCCATCGGGTCGTCGGTCGCATCGGCCGGTGCGCTCGACTCGTCGGAGGCGGCCGGCACGCGCAGCTGGGCCACGTCATCGTCGGCGGCGAATGCCGGGGTCGTGCCGGCGGCGAGCAGACCGCAGAGCGCGAGCGCAGCAGTCGCAGCGCGCCAGCGCACGCCGGAGGGGGTTCGGGTCATTGAATCGTCCTTCGTAGGGGTTCGGGCGCCGATTTCAGACGCACATAGGCGGCATCGTAAGGACTCCTGAGTCCCCCGCGCCACCCCCCGAACGGGAATCGTTTCCGAACCGACGCGCGGCACGGGCAACCCCGCCGCAGATCGGCTCCACCCCTACTCCGCCGCGATGTCCGCGCGGTCGTCTTCTCCGCCCGTCACGAGCTCGAGGCGCGGCAGCACGACCCAGAGCGCGACGAGCACGATCACGCCGACGACCAGTGCGATGATCCCGGCGGTGCGCGAGAGTGTCCAGTCGAAGATCAGGCTGGCCACCCCGATCACGAGGAGCGCGACGACGACGAGGTGCCCGATGAGGAGCCGGTTGCCGATGCGCACGACGCGTTCCTTCACCTGTCGTCGGAAGAGTGTGCGGTGCAGCGTCACCGGGGCGAGGCCGACGACCGTCGCGAGGCCGGCCAGCGTCACCAGCACGAGGTACAGGGTGAGCTGGTAGGCGTCGAGCTCGTCGAATCGGGGCTGGAATGCGACCGCGAGCAGGAATCCGCCGATGAGCTGCGTGCCGTTGAGTGCGACCCGCAGCTCTTGGAGGATGTCGTTCCAGTTGCGGTCGCTGCGCTCGTTCGGCGTCTCGTCACGTCCGTCCTCGGGGGCCGGCTCCGGTGCGATCGGGCCGGCGTGACGGGGGTTCATGAGCTCACCGGTTGCACGCCCGACGCGGTCAGGGCGACGGCCCCGACGAAGACCGCGGCGATCAGCACGATCCCGACGATCGGGATCCAGAACGCGATGCGCTTGAGCACCAGCACGATGACGGCGGCGACGAGTGCGAACAGCCCCACGATGAGCGGCCCGATCATCGCGACGAGCATTCCGGTTGCGATGCGGTCGTAGTCGCAGACCGAACTCGCGCCGCACGAGTCGCTCGCGAACGCGAGGAAGAACGAGAGGAACGACGCGACGAGCGCCGCGCCGACCATCAGCACCAGCAGCACGATGGTGAGCACGAGGTCCCACACGACGACGGGCCGCTTCAGCGGCGGGGGGGCGGGGTTCGGGTCGTACGGCTGGACTGCCTCGGTCATGCCGGCTCCCCTCTCCCCGGGCCGTCCGGCCGCGGAGAAACGCCCCACCAGCCGAATTCTGGCATCGGCGTGCCAGGTGCTGCAAGGATCGAGGCAGCACGAGCGGAGGGCGGTCGGCAGTGGAATACCGCATCGAGGGTGTCGAGGGCATTCCCGAGATCGCACCGGGCGATGACCTCGCCGCGGTCATCGCCGGCGCGACGACGCTCGACGACGGCGACATCCTCGTCGTGACGTCGAAGATCGTCTCGAAGGCCGAAGGACGCATCGTGCGGGCCGCCGACCGCGAGCAGGCGATCACCGGCGAGACCGTGCGGGTCGTCGCGACCCGCCAGCACGAGGGCGGCGTCACGCGCATCGTCGAGAACCGCCAGGGCATCATCGGCGCGGCGGCGGGCGTCGACGCCTCGAACTCGCCCGAGGGCACGGTGCTGCTGTTGCCGGTCGACCCCGACGCATCCGCGCGGGCGCTCGCGACCGGCCTGCGCGCGCTCACGGGCGCGCGCGTCGGCGTGATCCTCTCGGACACGCTCGGTCGGCCGTGGCGCGAGGGCCAGACCGACATCGCGATCGGTGCCGCCGGAGTGCACGTCTTCGACGACCTCCGCGGGCAGGCGGATGCCTCGGGCAAGGCCCTCGCCGTCACGATGCCGTGCGTCGCCGACCAGCTCGCGGGTGCGGCCGAACTCGTCAAGGGCAAGTCCGCCGGGGTGCCCGTGGCGGTCGTGCGCGGCCTCGGCCGGTACGTCGGCGACCTCGACCTGCCCGGAGCGCGGTCGATCCAGCGGCCGCCCGAGCGCGACCTGTTCCGGCAGGGTGCCGATGAGGCCTACGACGAGGGCTACCGCGCCGGCTTCGACGAGGCGCAGGCCGAGGGCCCGCTCGCCGAGTAGCGCCGCCTCGCGACCAGCGTCTCGAAACCCCGTTGTTCGGGTGGGCGGGTTTCGAGACGGCGCTGGCGCGCCTCCTCAACCCACGAGCATCCTGATCCGCGAGAGGATGGAGGGGTGCCAGCCCACATCGGATACGCCGCGATGCTCGAGCGCTTCCCACCTGCCGAGGCGGTCGAGTACGCGGCCCTCGCCGAGGCGCACGGGTTCCGGGGCACGATGGCGAGCGACCACTTCCAGCCGTGGGTGCCGTCGCAGGGCGAATCCTCGTTCGTCTGGAGTGTGCTCGCGGCGATCGGTTCGCGCACGACAGGCGACCTCGGCCCGGGCGTGACGACGCCGACGTTCCGCATGCATCCGGCCGTCGTCGCGCAGGCGGCGGCGACCCAGGCTGCGCTCTATCCCGGGCGAACCTGGCTCGGCATCGGTTCGGGCGACGCGCTCAACGAGCACATCGTCGGCGCGTACTGGCCCGAGGCGCCCGAGCGCATCAACCGCATGTTCGAGGCCGTCGACCTCATCAGGAAGCTCTTCTCGGGGTCGATCGCCGGCCGCGATGTTCGCCACTCGGGCCCGCATTTCACCCTCGAGGCGGCTCGGCTCTGGACGATGCCGAGCGTCGCCCCGCCGATCCTCGTCGCCGCGTCGGGCCCGATCACCGCGCGCCGCGCCGGCCGCACGGTCGACGGCATGATCACGACGGGTGCTCCGATCGAGAAGCTCGCAACACTGCTCGCCCGCTTCCACGATGGGGCCCGCGAAGGGGGCCGCGACGCCGACGCGATGCCGAAGGTGCTGCAACTGCACCTGTCGTGGGCCGAGACCGACGAGCAGGCGATGCGCAACGCGCTCACCGAGTGGCCGAACGGCGGCATGCGGTTCCCGAGAAGCGACATCCGCTCGCCCTTCGAATTCGAGCAGTTCGCCCGCACCGTGCGACCCGAGGACTTCACCGACCGCATGGTCGTCTCGGCCGACCCCGACGTGCACCGCGCGGCCATCCAACGCCACCTCGATCTCGGCTTCGACCGCATCTACCTGCACAACGCGGGTCGCGACCAGCGCGAGTTCCTCGAGGTGTTCGGCCGCGAGGTGCTGCCGGGGTTGCGTTCGTGACGCGACATTCGCGGGTTGAGGAGCGCCCGCAGGACGCGTCTCGAAACCCGGGTCGCCGGGACGGTCTCGAGACGGCCGCTGCGCGGCCTCCTCGACCAGCGGAGGCGACCTCGTGGACCGTGGTGATCCCGGTCAAGGGGGCTCCGGCGGCCAAGTCGCGTCTCGCACCGGCCGTCGCCGACGATGCCAGGGCGATGCTCGCGCGGGCATTCGCGCTCGACACGATCGCGGCCGCGCTCGCGGCGGAGTCGGTCGGGCACGTCGTCGTGGTCGGCGACGACCCTGCGCTCGCCGGCGAGGCCGAGTTCCTCGCGGAGCCCGTCGACGGGCCGCGCAACCTCACCCGCGCCATCGCGCACGGCATCGCGCACGCGAGGCATCTGCCGGTTGAGGAGGGCGCGCAGCGCCCGTCTCGAAACCCGGCCGGTGCGCGAGCCTCGGTGGAGTCTCGAGACGCTTCGCTCATCGACCGGCGGTGGGGGGTCGCGGTGCTGCTGGGAGACCTGCCCGCCCTTCGCCCCGACGAGCTCGATGCCGCGCTCGAGGCCGCGTCGCGGCATCCGCTCGCCTTCGCACGCGACGCCGACGGAACCGGAACGACGCTCGCGACCGCGACGCGCGGCGCGGTCAGCGTGTTCGAGCCGCAGTTCGGTCCCGACTCCGCAGCGCGGCACCTCGCGGCGGGGTTCGTCGAGCTCGCGGCATCCGACCTCACCGGACTCACTCGCGACGTCGACACGGTCGACGCGCTCGAAGCCGTGCTGAACCATGGAGTCGGCGACCACACCGCCGAAGTCGTCGCGCACCTCGCCGATCGAAAGGGAACCTGATGACGCTCACCCTCGGATACAAGGCCTCGGCCGAGCAGTTCGCGCCGCGCGAGCTGGTCGAGATCGCGGTCGCCGCTGAGGCCAACGGCTTCGAGTCGGTGTTCACGAGCGATCACTTCCAGCCGTGGCGGCATGCGGGCGGCCACGCCCCGTTCTCGCTGGCGTGGATGGCCGCCGTGGGCGAGCGCACGTCGACGATCAAGATCGGCACGAGCGTGATGACGCCCACGTTCCGGTACAACCCGGCGGTGCTCGCGCAGGCGTTCGCCTCGCTCGGCGTGCTGTATCCGGGGCGCATCATCGCGGGCTTCGGCACGGGCGAGGCGCTCAACGAGATCGCCACCGGATTCCGCGGCGCGGGCGAGCAGGACTGGCCCGAGTTCAAGGAGCGGTTCGCGCGGCTGCGCGAATCGGTGCGCCTGATGCGCGCGTTGTGGAAGGACGACCGGGTCAATTTCGAGGGCGACTACTACTCGACGCATGACGCGTCGATCTACGACCGGCCGGATGTCCCGGTGCCGGTGTACATCGCCGCCGGCGGCCCGACCGTGGCGAAGTACGCCGGCCGTGCCGGTGACGGGTTCATCTGCACGTCGGGCAAGGGTGCCGAGCTCTACGTCGACCAGTTGGTCCCCGCCGTGAAGGAGGGGCTCGCCGCGCGCGGCGACGACCGCTCGTTCGACGCGCTCGACCGCATGATCGAGATCAAGCTCTCGTACGACACCGACGCCACGGCGGCGCTCGAGAACACGCGGTTCTGGTCGCCGCTGTCGCTCTCGGCCGAGCAGAAGCACTCGATCACCGATCCCGTCGAGATGGAGGCGGCCGCCGATGCCCTGCCGATCGAGCAGATCGCCAAGCGCTGGATCGTGGGCAGCGACCCCGACGAGGTCGTCGCGGGCATCAGGCAGTACGTCGACTGGGGCTTCAACCACCTGGTGTTCCACGCGCCCGGGCACGACCAGCGGCGATTCCAAGAGCTCTTCGCACGCGACCTCGAGCCGCGGCTGCGGGCGCTCTGATCCCGAGTCTGCAGGGCGGCGGGTCGGTGTCCCGGCCGACCGGCCGCCCTGCTGATCGCTGAGCGACGTTCCGGGCTCAGCGAACCGGATACAGGCTCAGCGAGCCCGGATTCGGGTCAGGGGGCCGGTCGCACGACCAGCCCGGTGCCGCCGCCCCGTCGCACGGGTTCTGCGGCGGCGGTCATGAGGCCGTCTGCGTCGACCTCGATGGCGGCCACAGCGCCGATCTCGGCCGCGGTCGCGAATTGGTGACCATAGGGGGTCAGCTGGGCCTCGAACACGTCGCGGAACGCCTGCTCGGCCGAGACTGCCGCGGTGTTCCGCTGCGACGCGCGGGGCGCCGCCACCGCCTCGGGCAGGGACATGCCGAGGTCGATGCGGTTCATGAGCACCTGCGTGACGGTGGTGATGATCATCGACCCGCCGGGCGAGCCGACCACGAACCGCACGTCGCCGTCGTCGAGCACGATCGTGGGCGACATCGACGACCGCGGACGCTTGCCGGGCTCGACGGTGTTCGGGTCGCCCGGGAATGCGGGGGCGAAGTTGAAGTCCGTCAGCTCGTTGTTCAGCAGGAATCCGCGCCCCGGCACCGTCATGCCCGAGCCGCCGGTCTGCTCGATCGTGAGGGTGTAGGCGACCGCGTTGCCCCACTGGTCGACGACCGAGAGGTGCGTGGTCGAGATGTTCTCGGTGTCGGCCTGCTCCTCGAGCGCCGCGACATCGCAGCCGCTCGCGTCGAGCGGTGCGGGGGCGACGGGCTTGACCGATGCGGCGTCGGGGTCGATCACGCAGGCGCGCGCATCGGCGAAGTCCTGGCTGAGCAGGGTCTCGGTCGGCACGTCGACGAACGCCGGATCGCCCACGTAGGCGCCGCGGTCGGCGAAGGCGTGCGCGGTGGCCTCGAGGTAGAGGTGCAGGGCCTTCGGCACTGCCTCGCCTGCGAGGTCGTAGTTCTCGAGGATGTTCAGCGACTCGCCGACCGTGGTGCCGCCCGATGACGACGGCGCCATGCCGTAGACATCGAGCCCGCGATACTCGATGTGCGTCGGATCCTGCTCGAGCACGGTGTAGTCGGCGAGGTCGTCGGCCGTCAGGTAGCCGGGGAACGCGGGCAGCGTCGATGCGGGATCGACCTGCGGGTCCTGCGCGATGGCGGCGATCTCGTCGGCGATCGCGCCCTCGTAGAACGCGTCGGTGCCGCGCAACGCGATCTCGCGGAGCGTCGTGGCGAGGTCGGGGTTCGTGAACGTCGTGCCGACCACCGGCGGGGCGTCGTTCGGGAGGAACAGCTCGGCCGTGGCGGGGAATGCGGCGAACCGCGCCTGGTTGGCGGCCGTCTGCTGCGCGAAGGTCTCGTCGACCCGGAATCCGCGGGTGGCGAGCAGGATCGACGGCTTCAGCATCTCTTTCAGCGACTCGGTGCCGAAGTGGTCGAGCGCCGCCTCCCACGTCGCGACCGTGCCCGGGACGCCGACCGACAGGCCCGACGACACGGCGGCGGCGAACGGATAGGGCGTTCCGGTGGCCGGGTCGATGAACGCGTCAGTCGGCATGGCGGCCGGCGCCGTCTCGCGTCCGTCGATCGTCGTGACCTCGCCGGTCGCGGCATCGAAGTACACGAAGTACCCGCCGCCGCCGATGCCCGCACTGTAGGGCTCGGTGACGCCGAGCGCCGCGGCGGTCGCCACGGCGGCGTCGGCGGCGTTGCCGCCCTTGCGAAGCACCTCGAGGCCGACGGCACTCGCTTCGGCGTCGACGGAGGACACGGCCCCGCCGTACCCCGTCGACGTCGATGGGGCAGGCGGCGCGGGCCGCCCGGCCGCGGATGCCGGTGCGCCGACGGCGACGGCCCCGACGGCCAGCGTGGCGCCCAGCACGAGGCTCAGGCCGCGGAACGCGGAGTGATGAATGACGTGGACCATGAAGAACCCCCCCGAACTGGGTACAACGGCGACGATGCCCCTCACCGTAGCCCGAGGGCCGCCCAAGTGGCAATGGTCGCCGCGTCGAGACCGCCCGGGATCCTGAGTGTTCACCGCTGATCGATGACGGATGTCGCGGCGCGGCGTAGCCTGAACGCATGCGCGCCCAACATGGCTCCGGGGCGTCCCGACGGCTGAGCCGCTGGATCCCCGCCATTGCCGCGCCGATCGCGATCGGGGTGGCCGTCGTGGTCGTGCCGATGCAGGCGAGCGCGGCCGTCGACCTGCCCGATCTCACGCCCGCCGAGTTGCTCGAGTTCGCGTCGGCGAGCGAGGTCGACGCCCTGTCGGGCACGATCGAGCAGACCTCCGAACTCGGGCTCCCCGACCTCTCGGGCCTCACCGGCACGATGGGCGGCGGTGCCGGCGGCGACGCGAGCAGCGGCGGGTTCGGCTCGGGCAGCGGCCAGGGCGACTCGAGCGGTGACGGCACCGCCCGAGACGCGGCATCCGCCACCGATCTCGACGACCTCATCTCGCTCGCGACCGGCACGCACACGGCTCGCGTCTACCTCGACGGCACGAACGCGCGTCTGCAGGTGCTCGACGACCTCGCCGAACGCAACGTCTACCTCACCGATGAGGGAGCGTGGATCTACGATTCGCGCGAGCAGGCGGCCACGCACGTCACGGTCGACCGGGCCGCGCTCGACGCGCTCAAGGCCGAGGCCTCGGCTCAGGCCGAAGCCCACGCCGATGAGGCGCGCGACCGGCTCGAGGCCGAGTTCGGCACCCCGCTGCCGACACCCGAAGAGGTGCTCGACCAGGCGCTCGCGAAGCTCGACGAGTCCACCGAGGTGAGCGTCGGCACCGACGCGCGCATCGCGGGTCGCGAGGTCTACGAGCTCGTGCTCGAACCGCGCGACGCCGACACCCTCGTCGGCGAGATCTCGGTGTCGATCGACGGTGACACGGGCGTCGCGCTCGCCGCATCGGTGACGGCGAGCGGGGCGAGCGAGCCCGCGTTCAGCGTCGCGTTCACCGAGGTGACCTTCGAAGCGCCCGACGCGTCGGTGTTCGCGTTCACTCCCCCCGAGGGCACGGCCGTGACCGAGCACGAGGTGCCGGTCCCGACGCTCGCCGAACTCGAGCAGCGCAAGGCCGAGCACGCCGCCGGCACGGGCGAGCCGAGCGATCGGATGCCGCAGCCCGAGGTCATCGGCGAGGGCTGGTCGACCGTGGTCGTGCTTCCGATGGCGGGTGCAGGTGCGGGTGCGACGGAAGGCCTCGACCCCGAGGCCGCCGCCCTCCTCGGCACGCTCACCCAGCCGGTCGATGGCGGGCGCATCCTGCAGACCTCGCTCGTGACCGTGCTCGTCACCGACGACGGTCGTCTGCTCGCCGGAGCCGTCACCGCCGAACGACTTCTCGATGCCGCCGCGAGCGGGCGTTGACCGACGGGTCGCCCGCGGGCACCGGTATGGCCGGCGACGCTGCGGTCGGTGACGCCACCACCATCTCCACCGCGCCCGCCACCGATCTCGCGATCGAGACGTACGGCCTCACCAAGCGGTTCCGCTCGCAGGTCGCCGTCGACGGCGTCGACCTCGCCGTGCCCCGCGGTGCCGTCTTCGGATTCCTCGGCCCGAACGGGTCGGGCAAGACGACGACCATCCGCTTGCTGCTCGGCCTCGTCGCGGCGAGCGCCGGCGGCGCACGGGTGCTCGGCGCCGACATGCCGCGCCACGTCGACTCGGTGCTGCCGCGCGTGGGCGCGCTCGTCGAGGGGCCGGCCTTCTCGCCCTACCTCTCGGGCGTCGCGAACCTGCGGCGGTTCGACGCCGCCGACCGCCACGCGCCCCATCGCACGCGGTCGGCGCGGGTCGACGAGGCGCTCGACCGGGTCGGGCTCTCGCACGCCGGACGCAAGAAGGTGCACGCCTACTCGCTCGGTATGAAGCAGCGGCTGGGCATCGCCAACGCGCTGCTCATGCGTCGTGAGCTGCTCGTGCTCGACGAGCCCACGAACGGGCTCGACCCGCAGGGCACTCGCGAGGTTCGCGCCCTCATCCGCTCGCTCGCCGACGATGGCACGACCGTGTTCGTGTCGAGTCACCTGCTCGCCGAGGTCGAGCAGGTGTGCTCGCACGTGGGTGTCATGAGCGCGGGCCGCCTCGTCGCGCAGGGCACGCTCGAGGAGTTCCGCGCCGCAGGCGAGGCGCGCGTGCTGGTGCAGACACCCGATGCCGCGGCGGCCCGGCACGTGCTGGCCCGGTTCGGCCTCGACGTCGACGGCGACGGCGGCGGTGCCGTCGTCGCCGCTCACTTCGCCTCGACGGATGTCGCACCCGAGGCCATCGTCGCGGCGCTCGTCGCCGACGGGGTGCGGGTGCGCGGGTTCGAAGTCGAGCGTGCGAGCCTCGAGCAGCGGTTCGTCGAACTCACGGGTGAGGGGTTCGACGTTGTCCAGTGACGTGACCTCCGCGGGTCGAGTAGACGGCGAAGCCGGCGCACCCGCGGGTCGAGTCGACGGCGAAGCCGGCGTATCGAGACCCGCCTCGACCGCCCGTGCCCGGGTCATCGGCGGCACCCTCTCGCTCTTCGCCTCCGAGCTGCTCACGCTGTTCCGGCGTCGCCGCACGTGGGCCCTGCTCGGTGCGCTCGCACTCATCCCGATCCTGATCGCGGTGGCGATCCGCATCGCGGGCGATGCCCCGAGCGGGCGCGGCCCCGCCTTCCTCGGGCAGATCACCGAGAACGGCCTCTTCGTCGGCATCACGGCGATGGTCGTGGCGACTCCGCTGTTCCTGCCGCTCACGATCGGCGTGGTCGCGGGTGACACCATCGCCGGCGAGGCGAGTCACGGCACCCTGCGCTACCTGCTCATCGCGCCGGCGGGTCGCATCCGCCTGCTCGCCGTGAAGTACGCGGCCACGGCCGTGTTCTGTGCCGCGGCGACGCTCACGGTCGTCGTCGTGGGCACGCTGATCGGCTGGGCGCTGTTCCCGGTCGGCCCCGTCACGCTGCTGTCGGGAGCGACGGTGAGCGTCGGCGAGGGGTTGGTGCGCTTCCTCGCCATCGCCGCCTACGTCACCGTATCGATGCTCGGCATGTCGGCGATCGGCCTGTTCCTCTCGACGCTCACGACGGTGCCGGTGGGGGCGATGGCCGCGACGGCCATCTTGGCCGTGGTCGCGCAGATCATGGGCGCCCTGCCGCAGCTCGAGTGGCTGCATCCGTGGCTCTTCACGGAATACTGGCTCGGATTCGCCGACCTGCTGCGCCAACCGCCGGTGTGGGATTCGTTCGCCGACAACGCACTGCTGCAGGCGGGCTACCTCGTCGTGTTCGGCGCGCTCGCGGTGAGCCGCATGGTCACGAAGGACGTGCTGTCGTAAGCACTACGACGTGTGCGATGGGGCGGCGCGGTCGCCGGCGCTCGGGGGAATCGCACAGTAGTCGTAGAAGTAGCGCAGCGGCGCGTCGTCGTCGGTGACGTCGACGATGACGGATGCCCCGGAGTGCGGCAGTTCGTCGCCCGCGAGGGTCCACAGCGAGAAGTGCCACATGCCCCGCGCCGACACCGTGAGCAGGTTGCGGCCGTCGACGACGAGCACCGTGTCGTGCTCTTCACCGGGCAGGGTGCCCGCGCGGAACGGGTCGACCGTGGTCGCGCGCAGGGTGGCCTCGTCGACATCGCCGACCGACACGCGAAGTGCCTGCTGGCCCGCGACCTCGAGTCGTTCGGCGAGACCGTCGGCGAATCGGGCGGCACGGGTGTCATCGGCTCCGTCGACGGCGATCAGGCGTCTGCCGCGCGGTGAGTTGTGCAGGAACTCGGCGACGATGCCGTCGAGCATCTCGGTGCGGTTCAGGATGGTGAGCGGGCGGGGCATGCCTTCAGGTTACGCCTGCACGCGCGGGCCCATGACGGGCAGGCTCGCGACCGGTGAGTCCGCGATGCCGGCGTACGCGATGAGCGGTCGCCCAGTCGCCGGGTGTCCGATGACGGATGCCTCGACGCCCCACACGTCGCGAATGAGCTCGGGTGTCAGCACCGCATGCGGGTCGCCTGCGGCGACCACCCGTCCCTCGGCGAGCACGACGACGTGGTCGGCATGCGCGGCCGCGAGCGAGAGGTCGTGCAGCGCGGCGAGCACGGTGAGCCCGCCCCGGGCGAGCTCGCGCACGAGCCCGAGCATCGTGAGCTGCGCGCGGATGTCGAGATGGTTCGTCGGCTCGTCGAGCAGCAGCAGCTCGGGCTCCTGCGCGAGTGCCCGCGCGAGGTTGACCCGCTGGCGTTCGCCGCCCGACAGCGAGCCGTAGTCGCGATCGGCGAGGTCGAGCAGCCCGGCGTCCTCGAGCCCGCGGGCGACGATCGCCCGGTCGCGCTCGCTCGGCCCGGCGAAGGCGCCGAGATGCGGCGTGCGCCCGAGGGCGACGACTTCGGCGACCGTGAGGCCCGGGGCATCCGCGACTTCCTGCTCGGCGAGCGCGACCAGGCGCGCCCGCTCACGGCGGCGCATCGTGGCCAGGTCGCGCTCGCCGAAGCGCGCGGCACCGGCATCGGCCCGTTCGATTCCGGCGATGAGGTGCAGCAGCGTGCTCTTGCCCGCGCCGTTCGGGCCGAGCAGCGCGCCGACCGCGCCGGCCGGCACGGTGCAGTCGAGGTCGTCGATGATGAGCCGGTTGCCCCGTGTGAAGTGCACCCGGTCGACCCAAAGGCCGTCGGCGCTGCGGCCGTCGACGCTGCGAGGTTCCGTCATCGCAGCCCCCGGTTCCGCAACAGGAGCAGGGCGAACACCGGCCCGCCGATGAGTGCGGTCAGGATGCCGACGGGCAGCTCGCGCGGGTCGAAGAGGGTGCGCGCGCCGGTGTCGACCCACACCAGGAAGATCGCGCCGGCCAGCGCCGACAGCGGCAGCAGGGCACGGTGTCGCGAGCCGACGATGAGTCGCACGCCGTGCGGCAGGATGAGGCCCACGAACCCGATCGACCCGCTGACGGCGACGAGCGCGCCGGTGAGCAACGCGGTCGCGGTGAGCAGCAGCGCCCGACTGCGGCCGACGTGCACCCCGAGGGCCGCGGCGGCCGTGTCGCCGAAGGCGAAGGCGTCGAGGGTCTTCGCGCTCGTGAGCAGCGGCATGCCGATGACGATGACGGCTCCGCCCGCGATCGCGACCGACGTCCAGTCGGCGCCCGAGAGCGAGCCGAGCAGCCAGTTGAGGATCTCGCGGTAGCTGTCGCCGGTCGCGCTCCAGAAGATGATGAGGCTGGTCACGGCGCCGAAGACGGACGCGACGGCGAGGCCCGCGAGCACCGTTCGCGTGGGGGTGAGCGAACCCCCCGTGCCGCCCCGGCCACCGGCCCCGCCGGCGCCGGCTGCCAGGGCGAGCGTCGCCGCGAGTGCGACGAGCGCGCCGACGAACGCCGCGAACGGCAGCAGCAGGCCGACACCGAGCACGATCACGATGACCGCGCCGACCGATGCGCCCGACGAGAGGCCGAGCAGGTACGGGTCGGCGAGGGGATTGCGCGTGAGCGCCTGCATCACCGCGCCGCACAGCGCGAGGCCTGCGCCGACCGCCGCCGCGGTGAGCACGCGAGGCATGCGCAGCTCCCACACGATGCCGTCGCGCAGGGGGCTGAGCGTCGGCTCGCCGATGCCGAGATGCGCGGCGATGCTGGCGAACACGTCTGCGGGGGCGAGTCCGGCGGGTCCGATCGCGACCGCGACGATGACGGATGCCCCGAGCAGGGCCACGAGACCCACGGCCCACGCGCCCGTGCGCAGGCCTCGACGTGCGGGATGAGCGAGTTGAGGAGGCGCGCCGGCGCCGTCGCGGAACCGCGGGCGCTCGCGGCGGTTTCGAGACGCGTCCTCCTTCGTCGGGCGCTCCTCAACCCGCGGTGGGTGAGTCATCAGCCGAGCGCCTCCAACTGGTCGACGAGCGACGCCACCGCGCCGACGTTGCGCACGCCGGCCTCGGTGGCCGGGAAGTCGACGACCAGATACCGCTGCTGCTGCACGGCGGGCAGCGCCGCCGTCGCGGCGTTCGCCTCGAGGTGTTCGATCTTCTGTCGCGCGGTGTTCCACGCGGCGTCGACCAGCACGATCACGTCGGGGTTCGCCGCAACGATCGCCTCCCACCCCATTGCCGTCCAGGTGTCCTCGACGTCGGCGGCGACGTTCTCGAGTCCGGCGGCCTGCATGATCATCTGCGGCGCCCCGATGCCGGCGCCCACATACGGCGTGTCGTCGCCCGAGCTGTACCAGAGCGCCGTGAGGCCGTCGGCGTTCGGGTCGATCGCGTCGAGCTCTGCTCGCTGCTGGGCGACGAGCTCGGTCGCGGCATCCGGAACGCCGAAGATCGCACCGGCCTCATCGAACTCGCGGAAGACTTCGTCGAAGGTGAGCGGGTTCGGCATGTAGCCCTCGCCCTTGCACGCGGCGGGAGCCACGTAGCTCGCGACGCCGAGCTTCGCGAGCGTGTCGCGGTCGCCGGCACCCTCGGCCGACAGGTTCGACTCCCAGCCGACGAAGACGAGGTCGGGTTCGGTGGCGAGCGTCGCCTCCTGCGATGGCACGTTGTCGGAGAGCACCTCGACGCCGGATGCCGCGTCGGCGAGTTCCTCGGGAACCGGGCCGTCGCTGAACGCGCTGCCGACGATGCGGTCTTCGAGGCCGAGCGCGAGCATGAGCTCGAGCGTCGACGACTTCACGGTGACGACGCGCTCGGGTGCCGACTCGAACGTCACCTCGGTGCCGCAGTTGTCGATCGTGAGCGGGTAACCGGATGACCCGGTGTCGGTGCTGGTCGGCGCGTTCTCGGTCGACGCGGTGGAGTTGCCCGCGCATCCCGCGAGGAGCAGGGCGGCGAGCGGAATCGACGTCGCGGCGAACGCGCGAAGCCGGGTGGCGCGGGTCGATGAGCGGGCGGCGTTCGAGGAACGGGCGGTGTTCGAGGAACGGGCGGTGTTCGAGGAACGGAGCGAACGAGCGGGCATGTGGCCTCCGGGACGGTGTGCAAGTGACATTCCGACGGTGTCGGCGACTCGCGGCCCAATCCCGGGCCACTCACACCGGTCAGATCCAGACCGGCGGTCGTCTCCATCGTAGACCCGTCGCGCAGGTTGCGTGCCGGCCCCGGTTCACGCCGCCCTGCTCACACGCCGTCGCCTACGAACCGAGGGGCCCGAGCGTCGCGCCGAGATCGATGGCGGCGCCCGCGAGCGCGGCCGACGTGTCGAGATCGCGCATCCAGAGCGGCACGGATGTCGCGACGAGGCCGGCCGCTTCGAGTGACGCGACTCCCGGGGCATCCGTCTCGTCGACGAGCCAGCCGTCGAGAAGGCCGCCCGCCGCGCGAGAGCCGTAGTGGCGGCCGACCGCCTCAGCTGTCGTCTCGACGCCGATCACGGGAAGGCATGCGTCGGCCATGCCGCGGACGACCTTGCCGCTGATGATGGGTGAGACGCCGACGACCGGGGCACGGGTCTCGACGAGGGCGTCGCGGATGCCCGGGATCGCAAGGATCGTGCCGATCGAGACGACCGGGTTCGACGGTGCGAAGAGCACGACGTCGGCGGTGGCGATCGCCTCGACGACGCCGGGTGCCGGGCGGGCCGCATCGATGTGCTGCTGCCGGAATGCGAGTGCGGGGAGCGTCGCCCGATACCGGGTCCACCACTCCTGGAAGTGCAGCTCGCGCTCGCCGCCGGGCGCATCGGGGTCGGCGACGAGCACGTGCGTGTCGACCTCGGTGTCGGTGGCGGGGATCAGTCGCACGCCGAGCGGCCAGCGACGCTGCAGCCGTTCGGCGACCTGCGAGGGGGTCGCGCCGTCGCGCAGCCACGACGTTCGGGCGAGGTGGGTGCCGAGGTCGAGATCGCCGAGCGTGAACCACGGCCAGCCGACGCCCCACTCGCGAAGTTCCGCGGCGACACGCTCGGTCTCGCCGGCCCTGCCCCAGCCGCGCTCGGTGTCGTTCACACCCGCGAGCGAGTAGAGCAGCGAGTCGAAATCGGGCATCAGGCGTACACCCGCGAGCCAGAGGTCGTCGCCGGTATTCACGACGACGGTGACGGATGCCGCACTCCCGCCATTCCCGTCGGGCCAGCGCCGTCGCACCTCCTCGCGTACGCCGCGCACGAAGCGCGCGCCCCCGACACCGCCCGCGAGCACCGTGATCTTCACCCTGCCACGCTACCGGCGCGGTGTTGCCGCACGTCGCCATGCGTCACCTTCGGTCGCCGTCGCCGTCGCCGTCGCCGTTGAGTCCCCGTCGCACGTCGCCTCGCTCGCCTGCCCACGCACGTCGGAACAGTGCGAGTAGCTCGCGCATTCACGCGGCGGTGGCAGTCTCGGGCAGCGTGAATCGGGCCTTGCCGCCGAGTCGTGGGGTTCGGCTGGGATCGATGTGCGGAGGCGGGATGAACCAGACCTCTATCGCGGTGGCGCGGATGTGCCAGCCTTCGCGGTGTATTCGGTGGTGGCAGAACGAGCAGAGCATGACGCCGTTGCTGAGGTCGGTGGGGCCCGTGTCGCGATGCCACCAGTGGATGTGGTGGGCGTCGACGTAGCCGATGTTCTGGTTGCAGGAGGCGCAGCCGCCGTCGCGTTCGGTGAGGGCGAGGCGTTGCGCTTTGGTGAAGTAGCGTGCGGCGCGGCCGAGGTCGAGCGGGAGGCTGTCGCCGCCGAGGACGGCTGGGATGAGGTCGGCGTCGGCGGCCATGCGGCGTGCCGTGCTCGCTGGGATGGGTTGGTCGAGCCCGTCGATGCTCGCGTGCCCGAGCCCGTCGAGCAGGGTGTCGAGGTTGATGCGCACGACCACGGTGGTCTTGGCCAGGGGTGGCAGGGTGGTGCGGCAGCCGAGGGTGTGCTGGGCGAGCATCGCGAGCGCGTCGGCCTGGATCTGCGGGATGGTGCGCAGATCTTCGACCACGGGCGCGGCACCCGGATCACGAGCATCGCGTTCGCCCGCGGGGTCGCGGCGGCGCAGCACATCGGTGACGAGGGCTTCGATCGCGGCCTTGATGGGGGCGGCGCTTTCGGGGTCGAGTCGGGCGTGCAGGTGCACCATGCCGTTGCCCTGTTCGCGGATGGTGAGGGAGCGTTCTTGGCGGAGCAGTTCGTCGCGGGGTTCTACGCCGTCGGCGTCGAGTCTGGCTTCGGCTTCACGCACCCCGCGCTGCAGGGTCTCGAGGGGCACCTGAGCGGCCAGACCGACCAGCGCGGCCTCGGTCACACGGGCGAGTTCTGGGTCGGCGCGCAGCACGACCCGGTCGAGCATCGTCGTGATCGCGGCGGCGGCGTCGACGCTGATCGTTGCGTGTTCGAGGGCGTCGGCGACGTGC